>NZ_LPUT01000001.1 GCF_001563475.1 Sporosarcina sp. HYO08
GAAAGACACCTATATAGAGTGTTCTGTGATTGTTGAGTTTCCAAAAAATACCATTATGAGGCTTTGGTTTCGTGCGGCCAAAAATCGTTTAACTTCGCGTTTGACTTATTTCACATTAAACGCTGTGTAAGACATTGTTCAGGCAATACAATACAATTGCATAAACCAGAATGAAAAAACGATTGTTACGAAATTCTGCGGTTTCTACCGTGTATATTTCTACCGCTTATTGAAACGTCAAAATTGGTGTTGCGCAAGCAATCGTCAAGGAAGAAGACTTCCGCCCAAAGTTAGTAAAAATGTATTAAAGTGCATTTTTGGTAAAAGATAAGTGCGAATCAACGCAATTATCGTTAGGTCATTTTGATAGGTGTCGATCCCTATTCAGTCATTGGAAAGACCGATGTGAAGACGATGCGCCAATCTGCTTACGGTAATTATGGATTCGATTAAACTCTCATTGAAGGAGGCGTTCATGTATGAGTGGGCTTTCACGGATCGCGCTAGCGCTAGTTATTATTGGGGGACTTAACTGGGGTTTGATTGGATTTTTTCGGTTTGATTTAGTTGCGGCCTTATTTGGTGGTCAAGATGCATTTTTGTCTAGGGTGGTCTACGGTCTTGTTGGGATCAGTGCCTTGCTATGTCTTCGTCTGTTGTTTAAACCTAGTGAAGAGATTGACACGGTTAACGACCGGCATTCACGTTACTCCAATCCTAATTTAGGCACAGAATTCGGCGAGGAGCCGGACTTCAGGAAAGAGCGGGACGCTAAATCGAAAAAAGCGAACCGTGATAAGAAAAATGTAAAATGATTACAACAAGAGAACAGCCGCCTCATTCAAGTGGCTGTTCTTTTGTTATTGAACAGTTCCCGTAAAGTCTTCGAGTGCATCTTGCCAAATGGTTATGCCTTGGCCCATAGTAGAATCGCCGCCTAAAGCCGCAGTCACTCCAGTTGCCTCCATCATTTCTTCCTCAGTAGCACCCGCATCCAGGTATCCTTTTGTATGATAGACAATCCAATATTCGTGATGGACATGTACGCCAATAGCGAGTGCGATGAGTTGTTTGTTTTTTGATCCAATTTGCTGTCTTCGAAACACGGTTCAGTGAATGCATTGTTTTTAAAAGAGCTGCTTCAAAAAAATGGATGCCTCACACAATTCCGCCGATTCTATTTCTATTCTACTAAAGCCTACTTGACTTATAGGTATTATTGAATTAAGGTGTATTTAACTGATAAAACAAAAGGAGAATGAGAAAGTGGATACATTGTTGTTGCTGTTAAATATCGCAGGTTTACTGCTGCTTGTCGGAATCCTTTATGGCATGCACCGGAAAAAAGTTTCGTTTTCAAAGCGGGTTTTTACGGGGTTAGGGTTTGGGATTGCGTATGGACTTCTCTTAAACGTTGCGTACGGGACGGACTCGGCGGTATTGGCAGCGTCGATGCCTTGGTTTAATTTAATCGGGGTCGGGTATGTGAAGTTACTCCAAATGATCGTTATGCCGCTTGTGTTCATTTCGATCTTGGCGGCGTTTACGAAAGTGACGATTGGGAAGAACTTCGGGAAAATGGCTGGACTGATTTTAGGACTTCTTGTTGGAACGACGGCGATTGCTGCGGTCGTTGGGATTTCAGCGACGCTTCTTTTCGGTTTGGATGCGTCAGAAATTGTGCAAGGAGAAGCGGAATTGGCACGCGGAGCTTCCATTGAAGAGCGTTCTGCTGAGGTTGCGGAGAAGGCGTTGCCGGATCAGTTGATCGATCTATTGCCTGCGAATCCGTTTTTGGACTTTACAGGCGCACGTTCAACATCAACAATTGCAGTCGTGATCTTTGCGGCATTCCTCGGATTTGCGTATCTTACGCTCGTGAGAAAAGATCAGGAAAATGCGGCTGCTGTGAAAAAAGGAATTGACGCGATTTATTCGCTCATTATGGGTGTTGTTCGGATCGTTCTTCGTTTGACGCCTTATGGGATTTTGGCGATTATCGCACGCACGGTCGCGACGTCAGATTTCGGAGCGATTTATAGTCTTGGGAAGTTTGTCGTTGCTTCGTATATTGCATTGGCCGTCATGTTTGTCATTCATTTGATCATTATTACGATATCTGGCTTAAATCCGGTTACATATGTGAAAAAAGCTGGGGAAGCATTGTTGTTTGCGTTCTCGTCACGGTCAAGTGCAGGAACGCTGCCATTGAATATTGATGCCCAGACGAATCGACTCGGTGTACCGGAAGGGATTGCAAACTTTGCGGGATCATTTGGTTTATCGATCGGGCAAAACGGCTGTGCTGGTATTTACCCAGCGATGCTCGCGGTGATGATTGCACCGACTGTTGGTCAGAATCCGCTGGAGCCGACATTTTTGATTACCTTGATTGCCATCGTGGCGATCAGCTCGTTCGGCGTTGCGGGTGTCGGCGGAGGTGCGACATTCGCGGCGATCCTTGTCTTGTCGGCACTTGATTTACCGGTTGTGTTAGCTGGTTTACTCATCTCCGTAGAGCCGCTCATTGACATGGGACGTACGGCTGTAAACGTCAGCGGTGCCATGACGGCGGGTGTGACAACGGCGCGGGTGACTGGAGAATTGGATACGGAAATGTATAATGAACGATTAGAAAAACAGACAGTTGAAGCATAATAGGGTGGTCGAACAAAACACCGTCGGGAGTGTGGAAGCTCTTGACGGTGTTTTTGATGAATATTTTATTCGGAAAAAGTGCCTATGCGAGAAAATATCCGAACAAGTTTGAAAGAGATTTGGCAAACGATATCGCAATATCTAGGCACATGGCATGTTTGTGTTTGTTTTAGGGGATTTTTGGGCAAATAAAAGCACCTCCAATTAGATAGAACATGTCTAACAATTGGGGTGCTATTTATTTGTGGGTGGCGCACTGAAGTTACTTTCACTTTACTCGTATTTGTATACAACTTCTCCGAGTGTATCATAATTTAATTTCGCTTCTTTAATGGCTTTTACTAATGAACCGGTAGCATACGTTATTTCTTTACAATCTAGACATTGAAAAATGGGCACTCCTTCTATCTCCAACGTCACATTACCATATGCTTTTTTGTAAACTGTTTGGGAAGGAACCATAAACCCGTGGGAACAAGATGAGCATTCTCTTACAGAATCATACTTTTTTAACAATGATTCAATATTTGAGTTTGTCACTAGTGTTACTCCCATTCTAAGCCCTCCTCCGTAAATAATAAGAAATTTTATCCTTATGATCTATATTACCGTTTATGTATATTTTAAACAACATCAAGTCTTATAGCAAGGAGGGATTCTTTTTACTATCAACGTACACAAATAGAGGCCGTAATATACCTAGTTTTTCACTTTTCTTTCCAATATTGTAACGGTTAGAATAGTTTCTTTAGTATCAGAATTCCGATTGAATTCCGACTGGAAACTGATTGCCATCGAACCTTCGTATCCATTATGTTCGCCAGTGACTGTATAACTCATTTTTTTGGAACTTTGACCATCGTTAAAAAATTTAACAACTGCTTTTTCAACTTTTTGGATGTTGCAAAGCAGAGATGTTACTTCTTCAAGCAAGTTTACCTCATCCGATGACCAACCGCGGTCAATTAAAACTTGAGGATTATTCTGACAGTAATCAACTAAAATATGTCCAGAAAGAGAGATGACGTCGTGATCGATACAATAATCCACGTCGTTCTGTGTAATAGCAGCAATTTTCTCTAGGATACTTTGCTTTTGATCATCCTCTAAACTATATCTAATATTTAAGCCGCCCGTTGAGGTATTTATGATTGCGTAATCGGAGGGACGGCGCTCTCCTGCAGTAATTAATTCATCTATATTATGATCATTCAAGGTGATTGAACAATCTATATTGATGCAGAATTTAATGTTATTTTCTCTTGTATAAAAGGAAGCTATTCTACTTTCTGGTTGTAGCATATTTTCACTCCTAGGCTATTACTACCTTTTACATTTTGATTATTATTTAAATTAAGAAATGAAGGGGCTGAGTATCTCATTGCCTACTTTAAACTATATAAAATGAAAGTTCAACGTCATCGCGGCCCCTTGTGTACTAGGTGATTCGGATAAATGCACTTCTTACAGGCACTCATGAATTTTTCTTGAAAAATATCCAAAGACTATGGCTATAATAATAGTGTAAACTATTGCAATTATTAGTTAATAGTCTGCGGAAAGGGGAAGAGTGCGTTGGAGCTTGAGCTATTAAGAAAAGAAAATGAGAACTTAAAAGGTTTGTTGGCGGAAATGATGCCTCGTGATCATACATGTGCTTCTGGCAATATAGTAACCAACCGATCCTCTTCTCAAGACAAAATTCAGTTTTACAAAGAACTATTTAAAGGTCGAACGGATAGATATGCAATTCGGTGGGAGGCGGAGAATGGGCGGCATGGTTATGCACCCGCGCGCGATCATGTCAATCACTTGCTGCCGCTTGAAGATCAGGCTTTATTTGATCATTTAAGCGGTAGGAAAACGATTGGAATCTATCCCTTAATAAACGGGAATCTTTGCTCATTTTTAGCAGTCGATTTTGATAAAGGCAAATGGCAGAAAGATGTACTGGCTTTCGCGGCGACATGCGAACGTTTGAAAGTTCCATGTTCCATAGAGCGTTCGCGTTCCGGCGACGGTGCGCATGTTTGGATTTTCTTTACGAAAGCGATTGTAGCTGCAACAGCTAGAAAGTTAGGCGCGGCTCTATTAAAAAAGACGAAAGAACAACACGACCTATTTGGACTACCTTCGTTTGACCGCCTATTCCCAAATCAAGATGCGATCTTGCATGAGGGATTTGGCAATCTCATTGCGCTGCCGCTGCAAAAGATCCCAAGGCAAAATGGAAATAGCGTATTTGTGGATAAACAATTTCGGCCGTATCCAGATCAATGGATGTTTCTTTCAACGGTTTTGAAAATGACGGAACAAGATATTGAGGCAGCTATTTTGAGGGGCAATGATCCATTCATCTATGAAGGAACCGATCTACAAGCATTGCCCAAAACAATTAACGTGCAATTGAAAAATGGGATTCATATTCCAAAAGAAGGAATGCCCTCTTCGTTGCTTTCTGAAATAATGGACCTAGTGTCTTTTAATAATCCCGGATTTTACAAGGCCCAAGCGAAAAGATTTTCTACACAAGGAATCCCAAGAAAGATTCATTGTGCTGAGGATCACGAGCGTGTACTCGTTTTGCCGCGTGGTTGTTTAGAAGAGTTCACGTCATTTCTTGAACAGAAATCCATCGAAATAGCGCTAGAAAACAATCAATGGGAAGGAGAAAAGATAGCTGCTGATTTTCACGGTACACTGTCCATGCAGCAAGCGGAAGCTGTAAAAGTGTTGAAGGAAACGGAGCATGGCACACTTTCGGCAACGACAGGTTTTGGAAAGACGGTCGTTGCATCGGCAATCATTGCGGAGCGAAAGATCAATACGCTCATTATCGTACACCGCACACAATTAATGAAGCAATGGGTGGAACAGCTATCAACGTTTTTAGGTGTTTCACCAGAGGAAATCGGGCAAATTGGCGGAGGGAAACAGAAGATTACTGGAAAAATCGATGTCGCAACGATCCAGAGTTTAAATTATGGGGGACGGTTGAAATCATTTATTGCCCAATATGGACAAGTCATTGTCGACGAATGCCATATTATCTCTGCGGTTACGTTTGAAAAAGTGCTGAGACAAATTCGACCTCGATATGTGTTAGGATTGACAGCTACCCCTAAACGAAAAGATGGCATGGATCCGATTATACGCATGCAATGCGGGCCGATTCGCTATACAGTGGATGCGAAATCTCAGGCACAAGTTCGTCCATTTCGCCACAGGCTCGTTGAAAGAAAAACGAATTTTCGTACGAATAAAACGAGTTTTCATGACATTTATGCGGATCTTGCTGTTAATTCGAAAAGAAATGAGCAAATATTCAATGATGTGTTAGGTTGTTTGGAAGAAGGACGTTCACCGATTATATTGACGGAGCGTTTGGAGCATTTGGAAATTTTGAAAGAACAATTTCGAGGCTTTGTTAAAAATATCGTTGTATTGGCAGGGAATATGGGGAAAAAGGATCGGAAAAGAGAACTCGAACGGTTAGTGTCGATCGGCGAGGATGAAGAGCGGCTTGTTATTGCAACCGGTAAATATATCGGAGAAGGTTTTGACGATGCGAGACTCGACACATTGTTTTTGACAATGCCTATTTCATGGAAAGGAACTTTACAACAATACGTCGGGCGCCTTCATCGGTATTACGACAGTAAGCAAGAAGTACGGGTTTATGATTATGTGGATCATCAAGTTCCGATGCTACAGACAATGTATGAGAAACGAATTGTCGGCTATAAAAGTATGGGCTATCAACTAGAAGATGGTGCGCAGACGAGTGAGCAGATGAGGTTGTTTTGAAAAAGGTGCCTGATCCCGCGAATTGAAATTTGTGGGATCAGGCACCTTTTACTTTTTCAGTTATTCTGGGAGTTCATTTTTGAAAAACTTGTACATGCATTCGCCTGTGCGTATAATTTGGAATATTGGAGTATTATGAGTTTTCATAAAGGAGTGGTTTTATTCGCAGTGAAGTGGTACATGGACCGAATATAGCGTTGAAGATGTTACGAAAAAAGTAATGAATAAGGGAAGGTAAAAACGATGAAAAACAAAAAAATAGTAAAAATAATGACCTTATTGTTAAGTTTAGCTGTCATTTTTGTGTTTTCGGGTTGTGCCAATAAGAAAACTGCTGATGGCGACAAACCGAAGTTGGTTGTAGTGAACTGGAAAGATCACGGATCGGATAGTAAGGAAGCGATTGAACAATTTGAGGCGATTTGTAATTGTGAAGTCGTACATCAGTATATGGCTTCCGAGGAGGAATTGCTGACCCAATTGCGTACAGTTGGGCCGGAGCTGGATGTTGTACTGCCCAACTCCTCCATTTTAGTGACTGCGATGGAAGAAGGTTTACTAGAGGAAATTGATACGACGACGCTTGAAAATTATCAATATCTAAATGAAGAGCTTACAACATTACCGGAAATGTCTCTGGATGGGAAAGTCTATGCAATTCCATGGGTTTGGGGATCGACTTCTATTGCCTATAACACTGAGCTCATTGACGAAGAGATCGATTCAATCCAAGTGCTTTTTGATGAGAAATATAAAGGGAAATTGGCCATACGGGATGATTTTAATGATGCAGTGATGATTGCTGCGATTGCGCTTGGTGAAAAAGATCCGAATCATCCGTCTGACTTGGATGCGATCAAACAAACCTTATTAGATCAAAAACAATTAAATAAAACGTACTGGAAGACGGGTGAAGAATTTGCCCAATTATTTTCAAGTGAACAAATAAGCGTTGCCCTCGCTTGGAGTGGTCAATCTTCTGATATGACAAAAGAGGGGCAGCCGCTCAAGTATATCGTTCCAAAAGAAGGTGCGATCGGCTGGGTAGATACGTGGGCGATTGTAAAAGACAGTAAAAACAAGGAAATCGCTAAACAATTTATCGACTTTATGATTAGTACGGAGTGGCAGACAACTTTGGCGAAAGATTATGGGTTAGGGCCTGCGAATAGAGAGACGTTAGACCAGCTCGATCCGCAATTTTTGACTGACAATAATATGGATAAAGAAACATTGGAGAAACTTCATTTTATTTCTTTCCATACAGACGAAGAAAAAAGGGCTTGGAATGATCTTTGGCAAGAGGTAAAAGCAAGATAAGATCCATTCAATCAGGGCTGTCCTAGAAGTGCCTGGCTCTTCATTTTAGGACAACCCTGATTATTTATTAGAGATCAAGGAGGAATCAATAATGGTGAAAAATAAAGTCATTGGCAGTCTCGTAGGCGTTGCATTAGGAGACGCCATGGGGATGCCGTCTCAGCTATGGCCGCGTGAAAGAGTGAAAGCGCATTTCGGAAAAATAGACGGTTTTTTACCTGGACCGGACGAACATCATATTGTAAAAGGATTTAAAGCGGGGACATTTACAGATGATACTGGGCAGGCGCTTAAAATATGTGAATCATTGATTCAAAATGACGGGGTTGTTAAACCGGAAGCCATTGCGTATGCCATACTGGACTGGGTGGAAGAGCAACATTTATTTGATAAAAATAGTATTCTCGGGCCAAGTTCAAAGGTAGCGCTTATGAAAATAAAAAATGGAACACCTGTAACTGAAGCAGGTGGGGCGGGAGATACAAATGGTGCGGCAATGCGAATTGCTCCAATTGGGATGATTAGTAAATCAGATGATATCAAACGATTAGTCGATCACGTCGAGCAAGCAAGTTTAGCAACGCATAATACAAATATCGCAATCGCAGGTGCTGCGATGTTAGCGGGGGCTCTTTCAGCGGCGATCGATGGAGATGATTGGGACGGTATATTAGAAAAAGCCTATCTTGCCTATGATGAAGGTTTTACAAGGGGCAATATCATTTATGGCCCGTCCTCGAAAGAAAGACTGAAACTAGCCTTGAAATGGATTGAGGAAGAAAAAGATGAGGAAAAGTTGATGGATCAATTGTATTATGTCTTAGGCTCGGGTGTTCACACAACGGAATCCGTACCCGTCGCAATTGCTCTCGCGTATTATGCAAAAGGGGATGCTGTGAAAGCTTCTATTCTTGCTGCGAATTTGGGTGGAGATTGCGATACGGTTGGAGCGATGACCGGCGGATTGTGCGGGGCTTATTCTGGCATTGAAGGAATCCCTAGTGAATATGTGCAAATACTAGAAGAAGTCAATGGAGTTAACCTAACAACGATTGCAACGAAGCTTTTTGCTTATCGTCAATAAAAAATGTTAATGAAACTACATCGAATGCTCATGTGGTTTCATTAACTTGTCTTGGACTGATTAATTATACGGGGAGGGACATCATGAATAGAAAAATTTTGTTAATTAGCCCTTCAGTACTGTTATTATTTTTGTTTGCCATTGCACCCTTATTCATCATGGTGTATTTCAGTTTATTATCTGATACGGGTGCTTTTACATTGGAGAATTACACGAAGTTTTTCAGCAAAGATTTCTACTTATTACTCACTTGGAAAACGATTCGTTTAAGTTTACTTGTCACACTCATTTGTATACTGATCGGTTATCCCTTGGCCTATATCATTGCGAAATTGATTCAAAAAGGGAAAAACATGCTGCTTGTACTCCTCGTTATTCCTTTATGGACAAGCCAACTATTAAGAGCGTATTCATGGTTTAATTTATTAATCGAAGATGGTGTTTTACAGTTCTTCCTGGGCGGCATGCCTGTGAATATATTGTATACGCAGACCGCTGTCATTCTGTCATTGGTCCATATATTTCTGCCAATTATGGTCATCACCATCTATATGTCTTTAGAAAAGTTGGATGATTCCCTATTAGAAGCATCTCATTCTTTGGGCGCTACATCGCTGGAAACATTTAGACGGATCATTTTACCTTTAAGTAAACCGGGGATTATCGCGGGAAGCATCTTAGTATTCGTTCCAAGTTTGGGTGTATTCGTTGAACCGCGAATTTTAGGCGGTGTCAATGGTTCGGTGATTGGAACAGTTATTGAAGACCAATTCTTTGAAATTCATGGATGGAATTTCGGAGCGGCGATCGCTGTTATTTTGTTACTCATTGTTGTGCTGTCGATTGTGATATTGAACAGATTCAATAGAGAAAGGGTAGAAGAAGGATGATGAAGAAGCTATTTGTTCGCGGCTATACCCTGGTGATATTCTCTTTTTTATACTTGCCCATTATGATTTTAGTTCTTATGTCTTTCAACGAGTCGAAGTATGGCACGCTTCCTTTTTCGTTTAGCTTGAAATGGTACAAAGAACTTGCGAATAATACCAATTTAATAAGCGGAGCGATGAACAGTATTTATGTTGCGGGCATTACCGCCATCGTATCTGTCATACTGGCGACGATGCTCGTTTCCGCAATGGTGAAATCCAGATCTAAATGGAGTAAAATGTTAAATTCGTTGTCTATATTGCCATTAACAATCCCATGGATTATTTTAGGCTTAGCATTATTACTTTTATTAAATGCACTTGGGTTAACCCGTAATTATTTTATACTTGTGATGGGACATGTCATCGTTTCTTTCCCCTACGCTGTCCTTGTCATTAAGGCGCGTTTTCAAGAAATGGACTTTTCGATTCAGGAAGCATCGAATACGCTTGGTGCGAGTAGATGGACGACTTTTGTAAGAATTACGCTGCCGATGATTTACCCTGCATTATTGGCTGGGGCGCTTCTTGCATTTATGATTTCGATCGATAACTTCATTATCTCTTACTTTTTACTTCCGGTAGGCGGTACGATGTTGCCTGTTGAAATTTATTCATCCATTAAATACGGCTTTACACCTGAAATTAATGCATTATCTACAATTATTATCACGGGTACCATACTAATTATTTTGCTGCTCGTCAGCATTATGCGATCTTCATTGAAGAGTCTATTTAAATAGGGGGATTAATTCATGTCTTATTTATCTATTAAGAACTTAACGAAAACGTATGGCGGAAACGACGTGTTAAGGGATGTATCGTTTGAATTAGAAAAAGGAATGTTTCTTTCTTTACTAGGTCCGTCTGGTTGTGGGAAAACAACCATTTTACGTATTATCGCGGGGTTAGTGAAGGCTGATGAAGGCGTCGTTTCTATTAATAATACCGTCATCGATCACTTACCGCCAAATAAGAGAGATATGGGTATTGTCTTCCAAAGTTACGCACTTTTCCCGCATATGACAGTGGAACAAAATATTGCCTATGGTCTAGAGCAAAGAAAAATGAGCAAAAGTCATATTCAAAACGCGGTGAAAGAAGCCATTCATATGGTTCAACTTGAAGGATTTGAACATCGCACACCGAAACAGCTTTCCGGTGGACAACAGCAACGTGTCGCTTTAGCGAGGGCGATGATTATTCAACCGAAATTACTGCTGTTAGATGAGAGTTTAAGCGCATTGGACAAAAAGCTTCGAATGGAGATGCAAGTTGAACTTCGCCAAATTCAAAAAAAGAGCGGGATCACCACTGTATTTGTTACGCATGACCAAGATGAAGCCATGACGATGTCCGATCAAATTGCATTAATGAGTAAGGGAAAGATTGAACAAATAGATACACCTAAAAATATTTATAACAAACCCGTCAACCAATTCGTTGCAAATTTTTTGGGTAAATCCAATACCTTTACCGGACAGGTCGTTGAGAAAAGGGTGGATCAGTATCTATTGAAGATGAACAACGGTGCTATTCTTCAACTGCCTTCGACGCAGCTAATGGAAGTGGGGAAAAGTTATACATTAATCATTCGCCCCGAAAAAATACATATGTTTCCAATGAGAGAAGAAAATTCTCTTCAAGGAATTGTTAAATTTTGTACGTATACAGGCAGTTTTTCGGAGTACTTAGTAGACGTTGCGGGGCAAGAATTTACGGTGCAGCAGCAAAATAGATCCAATGAGAAAAGTTATTCGATTGGAGAGGAAGTGTGGATTCGTTGGGATGCGATAGATACATTGGCGATCAATCAATAAGAGGTGATCAAAATGGCTGACCAAAATCATGTATTAATTTTCGGCGGCATTATTATAGACCGTTATATTGTTGTGGAGAAATATCCATCCCTGGGTCAAGATACTCTTATAAAAGAAGAATTCGAAAGGATCGGTGGATCTGCAATAAACGTCGCTTTTACATTGAAAAACTTACAGTGCACACCGAGTCTTATTTCGGCTGTCGGTGCTGATGAAAATGGGGACAAGATCATAAGCTACTTGCAAGAAAAAAATCTACCCTCCTCTGGCATTCATAAATTGCCTGCTAGTACGACGGGTTACTGTTATACGGTACTTGATGAAACGGGAGAACGAACTTTCTTTTCCAGACGGGGAGCTGAAAGTGTTTTTATGCCAACTATGGTGAATAAGCAATTGAAGGAAGCCGCATATGCTTATGTGACAGGCTACTATTTGCTCGATCCGTCAAACAGTCATCAGATCGTAAAAACATTAAACGAATTGAAGAATAATGGATGTACAATCCTCTTTGACCCAGGTCCGTTAGTGGATCATATTGAGGTGGAAATTCTTTTGAAGATGATGTCGATTTCTAAAATAATCACGCCGAACACAGATGAGCTGGATCAAATTACGGCTAGACTGGGGATTGAAAGACCATTCAGTCAATGGTGTTTTGATGAAGGAATTGAAGTCGTCATGATCAAAAATGGGCGTGCCGGAATGAAATTGTGTACGCAGTCTGGTGAAGTCCAAATCCCTGCCTATGATGTGGAAGTAGTGGATACATCCGGTGCCGGAGATAGTTTCGCCGGCGGTATCATTGCCGGGCTCATTCATGGGTATGACTATGAAGATTGTGCGAAAATTGCAAGTGCTTGCGGGGCTGTTACGACAACGGTTAAAGGTCCGCATGGTAATTTTTCTTGGCGGGATATTGAGCGGTGCCTGCGAGATAAGCCATTCTAATCATAAACTGTAATTGCATGAATGAGAATAATAGGTTATTTAGAATGAGATTTGGTAATTTTCTTAATGTATTTTCATCCGAATTTCCGAATCGTCACAAATCTGCTTTGCACAAGTACCTGAAAATAATGATGAAACGGCGCCTTTTTCCACTAATTGAAATTGTGGGAAAGGCGCTTTTTTCTTTTTTTATATGGGGCGGGTGAAGCGAAAGAATATCTATTATAATAGAATTACAAAAGTTTAATCTTCCTAATGATACGCGAATGATCAGACGAGCACGGGTAACATTTAGAACATGAATAACCGACGGAGGATTCGAATGAAGAAGAAAAAAGGAAGGAATCGAAAAAAGAGATGTATGATGATGAATTCGGCCAGGACGAGCAATTCTTTTTCATAGCAGGATATACGGAGGGCGGTGCGCCTTATGGTATTTCGTGGGAAGAAGCATATGCTGAGGGATTAGTGGAAGAAGAAAACACGCAAAATGAAGAAAGGGGAAAGCGTGATGAATCTTTACCATTTTGAAGATGAAGTGAATTCTATCATTGTCGATCGCGGATTGGATTATTATGAATCGGGAAGTATTGCCGATCTTGTGTATGTTAGCGATGGTAGATATCGTGCACTAGTCGAGGGGACAGATATGTATGTAATTTACATTCAAATCGATGAAAAAGGGAATATCCTCTCCTCAGATTGTGGGTGTCCGTATGATGGTGGCCCGGTGTGCAAGCATGAGGTAGCAGTCTATTACGAATTAATTGACCAGCTGGAGGGAAGTGGTCAAGTTGAAGATGCGAGGTTGAGAGTGACTAGTAATAGGCCGGAGTTAAAGGTGGTTCTCGAAAATTTACCACATGAAAAATTAGTTGAAATTTTAGTGGAGTTAGCCGCCGGTGACCCAGTATTACGAGATAAACTGATTTTTAGTTATGTAAAGCTTGAAGATGAACAAGAAGTGTACCAGTGCAAACGGCTGATTGATTCGATTGTTCGAAGATATAAGGGGAAAGAAGGGTATATTACATATCGATATACGGGCGATTTTGCGGAAGAATTGTCTGTTTTGCTGGATAAGATCGAGACGTTGGAAAATCCTCTCGTTGCCATTGAAATTTCCGAATTATTAATGGGCGAAGCGATTGAAGCCCTTCATTATACGGATGATTCTGATGGGGATATCGGCGGGTTACTTGACCAGACGATTGAAATGATGAATCATGTTGTGACTGTCCAGACAGACCCAACGAAGCAAAAGATGTTGTTGGACAAAATTCTTCAATTAACGAAAGAACAGTACTTTGAAGACTTTGAAATTGAATTGCTGGATATATGTGTTAGGCTTGCGGTGACGGAAGAATTACGGAGCGTGTTGATGAATGAATTGCAAACAAGGCTCATGCCTTCTATCGAACGGCGCACCGATCATTATGCGAATGAACGAATTTTGAATTTGATGTATGACATCATGGAAACGCATGGCTCGACTGAGGAAGCATTGCAGTTTTTACATGACAACGTGAAATATTCATCATTTCGGGAACGACTAATGCAACATGGAATGGATGAAGGAAATTATGAAAATGTCATCGCGCTCGCCTTCGCAGGTGAACGACAGGATCGTGACTATCGCGGTTTGCTAACGCGATGGAAAAAATGGCGATATGAAGCGTATAAACAATTGAAATCTTCAAAAGAACAAAGCAAAATGGGACGCGAGCTTTTGAAGGAGGGGAATTTTGAGTACTATTGGGATTTGAAGGAACTTGCCGCAGGTGATGAAACTGCTTTATATGAACAGTTGAAAAAAGAATTAGCTATAAACCATCATCGGATGTATCTGCAATTGATAGAAGCTGAGAAGGATATAGATGCCTTATTGGACTATGTTCACAAAAATCCATCGACAATTGAACAGTATATGGAATACTTACTAGATGATCATGAAGAAACAGTGATTCACTTATTTGAAGAACATATCAAAATAATGGCAGAGGCTGCATCCAATCGAAGTCGGTATAAGGAAGTATGCCAAGCGCTAAGACGGTTCCAGAAAGTTGCGGGAAGTGAAATGCAATCGCAATTGGTGGAAGAATTGGAAACTGCATACAAAAGACGTCCTGCTTTTTTGGATGAGTTGGGTAAGATATAGCGTAAATCGGTATAAGAATGGGTCTGCATGTGTATCCGCTTTGTTAGGTTATTTGCTGTATAGAATTCTCCTGTTATAATTGAACAATAGACGTAGTTCATGCGCATAAGGATAGTATTATTTAAAGGTGGTGTATATTTTGTTGGAAGAACAAAGCAACGTTTCCGAGAGAAAATTTGGTTGGGTTGACAAATGGGCTAAAATGACGGGTGAACGGGCAATGATCGATGCAAAAGCAAATAATACTTATATCGTATATGAAAAAAACGGTAAACTTGTAAAAGAATTTCCGAACGGTGATGTAGTACCTTTATATAAAGATGGTGAATCATGATGCACAAACATAGACCTATGTTTTTTGTGTTTGCGGATAATAACGGTAGTGGGAAGAGTACATTACGAAGTTTAATTGTAGATAAAATTGGTATTGATATTAATATTGATCCAGATGCTATTGCAAGGAAAATCTATTCGGAAAATCTATTCGGAAAATCCCGAAACCAAGAGATTTACGGCGGGAAAAGAAGTAATAAAATCGGTGAATGAGTATATAAAAGAAGGTGATGATGGTGAAATCGTTATGGAAATTAATAATGGCAAGATCGCTTTTGAATCAGAGATTCTACCATCACGGGTACTTCCTGTTGTCGAACGATTTAAATGACAATTAATGATTAGGCCTAGGAAATAAATGATAGAA
The DNA here is from genome assembly GCF_001563475.1 of Sporosarcina sp. HYO08. Taxonomy (GTDB): domain Bacteria; phylum Bacillota; class Bacilli; order Bacillales_A; family Planococcaceae; genus Sporosarcina. The sequence continues at coordinate 15,428 of NZ_LPUT01000001.1, forward strand.
AGGTGCCTTGTTCTTTTGACTAATGTTAAGGGGGGGATGAACCATGATGAGTGACAATAAAAATATGGCGGACATGCTGCTACAAAGTCTTTATGATTATCATTTCGCGAATAACGGAGGAAGTTATACGTTGCCTAAAGCAATGTTAGATGCCGACGCAAATAGCAAACTTGCCATTGAAAATCTTATCGAAAACGGATATGCCGCAGACAACGGCCAAGGATCAGATAGTCTGGTATTATCCATAACGGCACAAGGTATCGATTATATAAAAAATAAATAACTGACAAAACAAAGGAACGTCCACTGGGCGTTCTTTTTTCATGGTGAAAACGGTGGAGGCTACATATGCTTCGCGTAGGCATCCAAAGTTAGCAAGCAATCGTCTTAATGATAAGACTATAAATGAAACGAGTGATAGACATGAATAAGAAGGTAGTCATAGCGGGTGGAACGGGCTTTATCGGTCGATATTTAGAAGAGAGATTTATAGAATTGGGCTATGAAGTCATCATTATTTCAAGACAACCCCAACACTTTTCGTGGACGGATCACACACGAATCGCTGCAGCTTTGGAGGGGGCAGAAATGCTTATCAATCTTGCGGGGAAATCCGTCAACTGCCGTTACAATGCGAAAAATAGGAAAGAAATTTTACAATCACGAACGGAAACGACCGAACTACTTGGACGCGCGCTGTTAAACTGTAAAAATCCACCTCCGTTATGGATCAATTCAAGTACGGCAACGATTTATCGGCATGCGGAAGATCGGCCGATGACCGAAGAAAAAGGCGAGATTGGGACGGGTTTTTCGGTAGATGTAGCCAAAGCATGGGAAAAATCATTCTTTTCTTTCCAACTGCCCCAGACAAGACAAGTTGCTTTAAGAATGACAATTGTGCTTGGCAAGGAAGGGGGCGTAATGGAACCTTACCGTAACTTAGTAAAATTTGGACTTGGCGGGGTTCAAGGTTCAGGTAATCAAATGTTTAGTTGGGTTCATATCGAAGATGTGTTTCGAATGATACGATTTCTTCAAAAGAATAAAGAATTAAGCGGGATCTTCAATTGTTCAGCACCCGATCCCGTCACGAATCGAGCATTCATGACGCAATTACGAAAAATCATGAACCAAAAGATCGGCTTCTCATCGCCAAAATGGATGCTTGAAATGGGCGCGGTTTTTATGCGAACAGAGACGGAATTGGTTTTGAAAAGTCGTTGGGTTGTACCAGAGAGGTTGGAGAAAGAAGGATTTCAGTTTATGTTTGATACAATTGAGAAAGCTCTTCAACAAATACTGAAAAGTCCGAGTGGTTGATGAGGAACAGTAGGACTAAACTGTTGAGTAAGTATCTCATTCCAAACACTCATGTAAAGTAGAACCATTAAATTAATTTACTCAACAGTTGGCAGATACTGCAGCAAGGACTAAAGATGATAAAATGGAATGGGAAATAGGAAGGAAAACTAGCTGAAAGCAGGTTGAAATAAATGAAAAAATTACTTCTAACAGGATTCGAACCCTTTTTGGACTATACAGTAAATCCAACGATGAAAATTGTTGAAGAGCTAAACGGTCAACAAATTGGTGATTATAAAATTTATGGTGAAGTGTTGTCTGTCGATTTTATGTCTTCAGGAAAACAACTTCTTGAACAGATCGAAAGACACCAGCCGGACGCGGTCATTTCGCTTGGATTGGCGGGTGGACGTTATAAAATGACACCGGAACGGATTGCGATTAATGTGAAAGATGGCGAACCAGATAATTTTGGGAATCAGCCGGTTGATGAAACGATTGAGGAACAGGGAGAGCCGGCGTATTTGTCGACTTTGCCTGTGAGGGAAATGGTCAATCGTTTGCTTGAAGTTGGATTGCCCGCCGAAATTTCAAACACAGCGGGTACGTATCTTTGCAATAATGTCATGTATGAAGGACTGCATTACGCGGCGACACAACGGCCGTCGATGAAATCTGGATTTCTGCATATTCCTGCTTCCCATGAGCTTGCGATTCAACATGGCAAAATCCCGAGCTGGTCGCATGAAGATTTGAAAAAAGGCGTGGCGGTTTGTATTGAAGTGTTATCTGCGGATGAAGCATAAGAAAAGGTTGATTTCGAAGGCGATGGTGACTAGGGAGCAATCGATTCAGTTTTAATTTGACATACTTTAATAAATACAAAACAAAGCCAAGTTATGATTGTCTTCAAAGCTTTTTTTAAGTAAATTTCTAGCTTATACAAAATAAAGATATTCTAGAAATAAGCTAGTCAGAAACTAAAAGTAGATTAGTTTAGATTAGAAATAACCGTCAAGATTGTAGACGGTTATTTCTTTTTTTGCGGTAATTATATTCATCCCGACTATATGCCATGCCTGTTAATAAACTAATTCCAAATCAATCCATGCACTCGATATAATTCGGCTAGCGAGATTAAGTTCTGATCCCATTTTTAAGGACCGTTAAATAAATCAAATTAAACTTTTTCAATTTATCATACGGTTATCCTTTGGTTATAACTGTTTATTACAATCGATCATTTATATTATTCTGGGAAAGACGGGAAATAAAAGTTTCAAAACCTGTTAAAAGTCGATCACTATGAGCTTCAGTAATTATTTATTAAATTAAATGAATACCTTTTTGTATATTCTATAGAATATAGCATTGACATTCTGTTAGTAGTAAGTAATAATAGTCGCAAGAGGTAGAATAAAAAGAAAACTTGGAGGAGATAGAATTGAAGAAGATGTTAATGGCTAAAGGGGCAAAGCAAGTAGTTGAGGTTTGTGCAAAAGTTAAGGAAAATGAAAGCGTTGTCATTGTAACAGAACCAAAAACTATGTCGATCGCAGAGAGTATCGCGGCTGCCGTTACTGCAGTGGGTGCTGAACCAACTGTAACTGTAATCACACCGAGACAGTCGGACAGCGCCGAGCCACCAGCAACCGTGGCAGCAGCAATGAAGGAAAGTGATGTGTTTATCAGTGCTGTGTATACGTCTATTACACATACATACGCAGTTAAAAATGCTGTTCAAAACGGTTCAAGGGGTATCATGCTAACACAATTTGAAGACCACATGTTAATTGACAGTGGAGTGCTAGCAGATTTTCCAAAAGCGGCACCAACTTGTGAGGCAGTAGCCAAAGCCCTAGAAAATGCTGAAACGATTCATCTTACAACGAAATATGGGACTGATTTAACAATGTCAGCTAAAGGAAGAAAAAGTAATGCTATGACAGGGATGGTTAAAAGTGGACAATTTGCTCCAGTTCCGACAATTGAAGCGAATGTATCACCTCTTGAGGGGACAGCAAACGGAACCATTGTCACGGATGCGAGTATCCCTTACATTGGAATTGGCATTTTAAAAGAAAATGTTGTAGCAACAGTTAAAGACGGAATGATTACATCAATTGAAGGTGGTCACGAAGCCAAAATTTTAGCAGAAGATTTGGCATCTAAAAACGATCCGTACGTGTACAATATTGCGGAAATTGGTGTTGGTCTGAACCCGCGTTGCAAATTTAACGGTTTAATGCTTGAGGATGAGGGAGTATTCGGATCAGTTCATATCGGAATTGGTTCTAGCATTACTCTTGGAGGGGAAATTAAGGCTGCATGTCATTACGACTTGATCATGACAGGGGTTACGCTTGTTGCTGACGGTGTCACAATCATTCAAGATGGAGAAGTCTTATTGTAATTAAATAGTAGGAAAAAGTCGAAAGGGGGAAATGAAATTGAAAAAGCTACGTTCGTTACTTATATTCACCTTGATCGCAATATTGTTGGCTGCATGTTCAAATACGTCCGACACTTCCGAAAAGGCAGAGGCTAGCGGCGGCGAATATCCTAAAAAGACATTAAACGTTGTTATTCCATTTGGTCCCGGCGGAGGAACGGATTTGTATCTTCGTAAAATCATGGAAATTATGCAGAAAGAAAAAATCTACACGGAAAATATAAAAATTGAAAACCGTGAAGGTGGTAGCGGTGCTGTTGGCTGGGGGTTCCTAGTTACGAAAAAAGGTGATCCATACTATGTAGCACCAACAAGTGGTAGCTTTTTTACAACACCCCTAGTATCAAACACAAGCTTTACTTATGAATCTTTTACGCCGATTGCTTTAATGGGAGCAGATGATTTGTTTCTTCTTGTTAAAGAAGATGCAAAATATAATACACTCGAAGAATTTATAGAAGCCGCGAAAAGCGGAAAACGCATGAAGATCGGCGGTGTTGGACAAGTAAGTGATGAAATGATTGTTCCTAACCTTTTAGCCAAAGAAGCAGGATTTGAATTTGACTATGTACCTTTTCAAGGTGCTGGTGAACTAACAGGAGCTTTATTATCAGATAGCCTGGACGCGATTGTTGGAAACCCAGCAAGATCACTTGGACAAATTAAAGGTGGCCTGATGAAACCACTAGCATTCTCCGGTATGGAACGATTGCCCGAAATGGAAGATGTTCCAACCTATACAGAGTTAGGCTATGACGTGAATCTATCCCAACCACGCGGCATTATCCTTGCGGGCGATGTTGACCAAGAAGTACAAGATTGGTGGATTGATGCGATGAAAAAAGTCTCTGAAACGGAAGAATGGAAATCCTATTTGAAAGACAACGGTATGTCTGAATATCTATTATTCGGCGATGATTTTGCTACTTTCTTAGAAGAAACGAATACTAAATTCAAAAATTCATTAGAAGACACAGATAATTAATAAGAAACGGATAGGGACTCTGTCTTAAAAGACAGAGTTTCTTTTTCAAAAAGTATATAGAAGGAGGGTGGGTCAGAATGAAAAATATATTTACACTGTTTCTATTGATCGTTGCCTGTACTTATTTATCATTAGCATTAAGCTTTCCGATGTTCTCCAAAAATATTCCAGGCAGTGGATTTTTACCACAAATCATTGGGGTTATCCTCGTTCTGCTTACCGCGTTTGATTTAATTAAAAACTTTAAAAGTAGTAAGGAAGAAAAGGTTGATACGACTTATTTAAAAGAAATGATTTTCGTTATCGTTCTTTGTACTGCTTATGTAGTGCTGTTTAATATTATAGGAGCAATTTTTTCTACGGTTTTATTCACTGTTGCTATTTTATTTATTTTCAACAAAGGAAAGTTGAAACAAAATCTTACGATTGGTATTAGTGTACCGATTATAATCTTTGTATTGTTTGAGGTCTTGTTAAAGACAGGTCTTCCAGCAGGTATATTTGAAAACATCTTTTAACATTCATTTGAAATTGAGGTGAGAATAATGGGTGACATACTAACAAATATAGTGCAGGGATTTTCGGTTGCTTTGACACCTATGAACGTCTTATTGTTATTGCTTGGGGCGTTTATCGGTATGGTTGTTGGGATCATTCCTGGTTTCGGCGCATCAGCTGCAATCGCAATCCTTTTACCATTAACACTATCACTTGATCCAACGGGTGCGATTATCATGTTAGCAGGAATTTATTACGGATCCCAATATGGCGGGGGAACTACGTCCATCCTAATTAATACACCGGGTGACTCGGCGGCTGTTGCAACTACGTTTGACGGCTATCCAATGACTATGCAAGGAAAAGCGGGAAAAGCATTGATAACTCAAGCAATTGCTTCTTTTGTCGGTGGAACAGTTGGGGTTATTTTAATCTTCTCGTTTGCACCGATGTTCGCAAAAGTCGCGCTTAAATTTGGTCCTCCTGAATACTTCATGCTTATGATGATGGGTATGTTAACACTCGTATGGATGACAGATGACAGTAAACTAAAAGGATTCATCTCAGCATTCCTTGGGCTTGCTATTGCGACAGTAGGTGTTGACGTTATTTCAGGAACACAACGTTATACATTTGGTTCACCGGAATTAATTAACGGAATTAGTTTTATACCTGTAACGATTGGCTTGTTTGGGCTAGGTGAATTATTTTATCGTATTTATGCGGGTTCCCATAAAGATGATCGGTTAGAAAAATTAGATCTGTCATTAGCAAATAAAAATACTTGGCCAAAAATGAAGGAATTGCTAGCCGCGAAATTTACATTTCTACGGGGTTCCGTTATTGGTTTTGTGACGGGGGTTTTACCCGGAGCGGGCGCAACGATAGCTTCATTCTTTTCATATACAATTGAAAAGAAAATTTCGAAAGAACCGCAAGAATTTGGGAAAGGACATTTACCAGGACTGATTGCTCCAGAAACTGCAAACAATGGTGCAACATCCGGTGCTATGGTTCCGTTACTGACACTTGGAATACCTGGATCTGCATCTACAGCAATCTTATTAGGTGCATTTTTAATGTATGGTTTACAGCCGGGACCATTACTTATGATCGAAAAGCCCGACTTTGCTTGGGGAATTATTTCTAGTATGTATTTAGGGAATGTTATATTGTTAGTTATTAACATTGTTGCCATTCCTGTATTTTTAATGATTGTTAAACTGCCATACAGATTCTTGATTCCAGTCATTATTGCATTATGTTTAATCGGGACATTTAGTTTAAATAGCAGCTTGATTGAAATTTGGATCTTACTTATTTTTGGAATCGTCGGTTTCTTTATGAAGCTTTATGGCTATTCTCCAGCTGCATTAGTGTTGGCGCTTGTTCTTGGTCCACTTGCGGAAAATACGCTAAGACAATCTTTGATTATGTCAGAACAAGGAATGGCGATTTTCTTGACGCGTCCAGTTTCCCTACTTTTTCTAATGCTAATTGTGGTTATAGTAGTGTATCCTTATGTTAAGAAGCTCTTTATACCACGCCATACGGCATAAGGGGGAGTAGTTTTGAGCATATCTAAAATTAAGACCGTTCACCGAAAGCCATTAAATGTCGTCGTTTACGAAAATATAAAATCTGCAATTGTTAGTGGCGAAATTGAAGCTGGGACACGCCTTACAGAAACTGCGGTAAGTGAACAAATGAATGTCAGCTCAACACCAGTTCGAGAAGCCTTTCGTCGGCTTTCCTCGGAAGGTCTTGTGAAAATCATTCCATGGAGGGGAGCTATTGTACAGGAGTTTACTTTCAAAGAAATTTCGGAAGTATACCAGTGCAGAGAAGCACTAGAGGTATTGGCAATTCAATTAGCAACTGAGCATATTGATAATGAAGGGATTCGGCAACTTAGAGAACTTTTGGAAAAATCTGCAGTAGTAGAAGACCATACAAAATATACCGAAATTAATACTAAAATGCATGACTTGATTTTTGAATACTCTAAAAATTCAACGTTATTAAATTTAATCCAACAAATTAATGACGTGGTCTTGCACAATCGAAATGTCTCTTCGTATAGCGACGATCGAAAAAAAGAAATCTATCATGAGCATCGGGAAATTATCGACGCCATGGAAAGTCGGGATAAGCAAAGAGTGGCGCAAGCGATGAAAGCACATATTGAGAATGGATATAATTATATTAAAAACAGATATATTAATGAAGAATAAAATAAAAACCTACATTAATCCTAAATAAGTAGACTAGCTACATTTCAGTGTTGCTAGTCTTTTCGTATTGGTGAAAAGTGACTATTTGTGGAAACTAAATCTTACTCTTAGTCAAAAATTCAAATCTTAAAACAGTAGTTCAGGTTTAAAAATGTCCTATAGATTTGCCGTCAGGAGATAATTGTCTTGAATTTATTCAAGACGGTTATTTCTTTTATATGCAGTATTAACAAGTTTGAAGCAATCGGAATTACCAGATACGAATAGTGGTTATTTGCGGTGAGGAACAACGAAATTTCTGACCCGGGGTTATTTTTTGTTGGAATTAAAATTATTTTATCAATCCATTAGCAAAACAGCTCAAGCGCTCAATCCGACTTTAAACGATAAAGAAAAAAATATTGTTACCTTTTCTCCTAATTTTAGTTCCTATTTTTCAACACGGGTTGACAATCAAGTTAACTATTCTTCTTTTTGTCGTTTTTAATCATTCATTTATCGATCGATTTACATAAAAATGATCTTGACTTCTAAAAGTCGGTTTGTTTAAATAAGATTCATAACGATTACCGGAAAAGTCTGAATATTATTAGCTGCACTGGTTCGGACGTCAGATCAGACTAAATTGTAAAGGTGTTGGTGTCTGGACAAGTAGGGGCTCTTATTTGTAAGCGTTATCATTTCGGGGGGTGGTTCCGTCCTTGGTCAAAAAAGGAATTGCAGCATCTCGTTGAAAATGCAGTTTTAACGACTTCAAAAATCCTGTAAAAGAAAGGGGCAGTCAAAATGAAAATTGATGTCATGATTAAAAACGCAAATATCGTAACGCTTGATGAACAAAATACTATTGCCAAATCACTTATTGTCTCCAAAGGGACGATCGTGAAAATCTTTTCGGAAGCAGAGCCCAATTTAGACGATTATGAAGTAAGTAATGCGAGAGTCATTGATTTAGAAGGTGCTACTTTGTTGCCAGGGTTCATCGACACGCATAGTCATTTGTTTATGTATGGGCAAATGTTAAATAATATCGATTGTCGATCACCTGAAAATAAAACGATTGCAGACGTTGTAGGGAAAGTGCGTGAGAAAGCCGCAGAAGCTCAGCCAGGTGAATGGATTATGGGCTGGGGGTATGATGATACGTTATTGGCGGAAAAAAGACATCCGACAAGATTTGATTTGGATCAAGTGGCGCCCGACAATCCTGTGTATCTTCGCCATATTTCTGGTCACTTTGCTACGGTCAATTCAAAAGCATTGGAGATTGCTGGCGTGACAGAAGATACAGTCGTCCCGGTCGGAGGATTTTTTGGAAAGGATTCCGAAGGCAGGCTTGATGGGGTCGTTCATGAAATCCCTGCATTAGAAATCATGAATCCTGCTTTACCCATACCGAGTCAAGAGGCGTGCATCGAGAATATCGCGAGGGGGGCGGAAGCTTATTTGGCGCAAGGCATCACGACTTGTACGGATGCTGGGGTGGGGCTAGATAAAGGCATTGCAGAACTTGGCGCTCATTTAGAAGCAGTGAACAGCGGGAAAAATCCTTTAAAAATGCGCTTGATGATTATGAATCATTTATTGCGGAAGGACGGACCTTTTGCGAAATATACAGCAGACGGGCTGAATGTAGAGCTTCAAAAATTATCGGCAGGCCGTGTCCGATTAGATAGTGCAAAGCATTTTCAAGATGGATCGATTCAAGGGTATACTGCAGCGCTTCGTGAGCCTTATGCAAGCAGACCTTCAGAGTACGGCGAGTTGCTGAATGAACAAGAAGCGTTCAACGAAGAAATAGCGGACTTGCACAAACGCGGCTTCCGTATTGCGATTCATGGGAACGGCGACCGTGCGATTGGGTCGAATATTGAAGCGCTTAGCGAAGCGATTCAAAGACATCCTCGATATGATCATCGTCACCGGATCGAACATGTTCAGACAGCAAGTACAGAAGACTTGCAGATGATGAAACAATTTGACATCGCTGCTTCGTTTTTTATTAATCATGTTTATTATTGGGGAGATCGCCACCGCGAAATATTTTTAGGACCGGAGCGTGCAGAACGCATCAACCCATTGGCTGAAGCGGTTGACTTAGATTTATTGTTTACATTGCATTCGGATTGCCCAATTACGCCGATCTCACCGCTCTTTTCTGTTTGGGCAGCAGTGAATCGAAAAACGAGAAATGGTGCTGTCTTAGGAGAAGTTCAAAAAATTAATGTTCTGACGGCATTGAAATCGATGACAATTTACGGAGCCAAATTAAATTTTGAGGAAAATGAAAAAGGCACGATCGAAGAAGGGAAGAAAGCAGATTTTGCTGTTTTAGACAAAGATCCATTAACTTGCCCTGTCGAAACGATTAAGGATATTACGGTGTTGGCAACGATCATCGACGGAGAAGTTGTTTGGGAAAATAAGGTAAAAGTCCTATCGTGACAGGGAGGAGAAGTCATGGAAACGAAGCTTAAGAACATTCATATAGAAAGATTGAAAGACCGATTTCAGCAAATGGCTTCTATTGGTAGAACGGAAAGCGGCGGCGTCACTCGGCTTGCGCTGTCGCCGGAAGATCGGGAGGCAAGGGAGCTTCTCGTTCATTGGATGCAAAAGATCGGTTTAGCAACACGATATGACGATGTTGGCAATATTTACGGAAGACTGGAAGGGCGGGAGAAGAATGCCGATGCCGTCCTGATCGGCTCCCATATCGATACCGTTCCAAATGGCGGGCAATTTGATGGAACATTGGGGGTGCTCGCGGCGCTTGAAGTCGTTCAGTCGATCAAAGAGCAGCAAAAAGAACTGAAGCATCCAGTAGAAATCGTTTCCTTTACGAATGAAGAAGGCGCTCGTTTTACACCGCAAATGTTAGGAAGCGGTGTCGTAGCCAATGAATTTACAAGGGAATATGTGTATGAGCGAAAAGACATGAAGGGATTGTCGTTTTATGACCAGCTAAAGAAAATTGGATTTGTAGGATCGGAAGCGAATCGGTTAAAAAATGGTAAGGCCTTTCTAGAATTTCATATTGAGCAAGGGCCTGTATTAGAAGCTGAAAACTTGCCGGTTGGCGTTGTGGAAGGCATAGCGGGCTTTGCTTGGATGGAAGTCATTATTAACGGACAATCCAATCATTCCGGAACGACGCCTATGCATTTAAGGCAAGATCCGCTTGTTGCGGCGGCTGCCATCATTAAAGAACTCCATGACTTTGCAAAAAATAAAAAAGACGGAACCGTCATTACAACCGGCCGCATTCAAGCATTTCCGAACATTATTAATGCGATCCCGAGTCAAACGATCTTTTCCATTGATGTTCGGCATGCTGAACGAAAAAGCTTAGAATCAACGATAGCAGAAATTAAAAAAATCGTTGAACAGCATGCCGGGGAAGTGAAAATGGATATGACGACCGAGGAAATTTGGACCAAACATCCAGTTTCCTTCTCTCCAAAAGTCATTTCCGTAATCGAACAGATTTGTAAGCAGCAACAAACGCCGTTTAAGCGAATGATTAGCGGTGCTGGTCATGACGCCATGTATATGAATGCCATTACAGATACGGCCATGATTTTTGTTCCGAGTGTTGCTGGAAAAAGCCATTGCAAGGAAGAAGAAACGTCATGGGATGACATTGAAAAAGGAATGAACATCCTATATGACACCGTCTGTAAATTAGCGAATGGCGATTCAGAAAGTTTATAACCTCATCTTAGAACATCTCCATGTTTTGACATCGATCCTCATCTTGTTTAAAGCGAATTATCGCTAGATCAACCCATCAAAGAGCCTCAACAGAATCATACACCGAGTACAGACCACATCTAGAAAAAGAACGATACCGCACCTTTTGCTGATCATCATGCCGATCATTACTTGATAATACAGAAATCTATTTTTGAAAAATCAAGTCGTTAAAGGAGAGGGAACTATGAACTGGTGGATTGTGTGGCTTGTGCTTTTTATCGTCGGGATTTTGGCGCTTGGCTTTTATTACGGCACGAAGATTAAGTCGTCGGATGATTTTGTCATGGCGAATTTTAGCCTTGGATTTTTCCCGATTTGCGGAAGCATTATCGCAACGGCATTAGGGGCTTCAGCAATTATTGGGGCTTCGGGAAAAGGTTTTACGATGGGTATGTCTTGGTTTGTCGCAAATCTTCCATACGTATTTTTCTCTATATTTCTTGCTGTTTTACTAGGATCTACTATACGGAAGCTTAAGCTTTACACGGTGCCTGATCTTTTTGTTCGCAGGTTCGGAAAGGCAGCAGGTCTCATTCCTGCCATCGTGATCAGTATTTTATACATGACGCCAACGTTTGGGATGCAAATTGTTGGGATGGGTTCGATTTTGACATCGATCGTTGGCATGCCGCTTACATGGGCTATGTTATTTGGCTTTGCCGTTTGTGTCATTTTCACCTTAATGGGCGGTTTGCCGAGTGTTGCATGGACAGATGCGGTACAAGCCGTATTAATTGTTGTAGGACTTATCGTTATGTTCTTCTTAGGTTTACAGCATGTTGGCGGTATGAATGTAGTATTAGCCGAAACACCAGCAGAGATCAAAAGTTTCCTTGGGATTAGTAAAACAGAGATGTTGAATTATTTAGTCATTTTCGGCCCGTTTTATTTAGTTTGGCAAACGACTTGGCAGAGGCTCGCTGCTGCTAAAACGGAGAAAATTGCTGTGCGTGCTGTATCTGTCGGGTATATTTTATGTGCGGTTGTCGGCTTTTTTGCAGTAGGGATCGGTGTTATTGCAAGACTGTCACTGCCGGCGAATACGAGTGCTGATTTAGTGTACACAAACTTCATGACAACGATTGCACATCCAGCGATTGGCGGACTCTTTATGGTATCCCTTTTTGCAGCAGTTTTAACGGGTGCTACGTCCTTTTTACTCAGCGGTGCTGCCAATATTTCAAAAGATATTTACCAGCAGTGGATTGCGCCAAATGCCCCCGACCGAACGGTTCTAAAAGTTTCAAGACTTTCGGTTGCAGGAATGGCATTGTTAGGTTTAGGGGTCGCTTTATTCATTAAAGACATCATTACAATTTATACGTATGCGCTATCATTGTCAGCAGTTACATTGGTGATGCCGGTGATGGCCGCGATGTTTTGGGAAAGAGCTACAAAATCTGGGGTCATTACGAGTATTATTGGATCTTTCATCTTTGCGTTAGTGTGGAATTTTATCGGCAGGCCGTTTGGCTTGCATGAAATTATTCCGGGACTTGCTGTTTCTTTCGTATTGTTAGTCATCGTCAGCTTACTAACCAAGCATTCGAAAGACGAAGAAGTAGCAGCCTATTATTTTGCTTACAAAAATGAGAAAGATCCGGTGGAGGAAATGTTGTCGGAAGAAGGCAAGGTGCTAGATGCATAGAGCGTAATAACTATAAGTTTATGAGAGAAGCCAGTCGCAATTTTTGGATTGGCTTCTTTTTTATGTGGTGTAATAAAAGAGCTAGCGGCAATCCAAAAGAATCTATTCGATTCAATGGATTGCCGCTTTTATAATGGTTTATCATTCCAAGTCATCACTGATACTCAATAACCTCTTTCGAAAATTGGCTAGTAATTTTTATGAAATCATGGATCGCAGGCGACAAGTAACGATCGGGTTGGTAGACCATATAGACAGTTCTTTTTGGAAGGAAGTTTTTGATATAAACGACATTTACTTTCGTAGACGGATTAAGCGCTAAGAACCTCTCTGGAATGATAGAAATTCCTAATCCATTTTCAACCAAACTGCGCGCTGTTTCTAAACTTTGTGTTTCAAATTCTATTGTTGGCGTAAATCCAGCGTCTTGACAGGCTTTAATAAACGTTTCCCTGATTTCGAAACCTTCGAGACTATGGATAAATGTTTCTTCGTATAGATCAATAATGTTGATGTTGCTGTTGTTTTTAAAATGATGATTTAGGGGGGTAATGAGTACATATTCTTCTTGAAAAATAGGGATATATTCAAATCCGTTTTCATGATTGGCAATTGATGTAATGCCTAAGTGGATATCATAGTTTTTTAAATACTGTTCAATATCTTTTGGACCTAATTCCCTTACTTTCATCGAGACGTTTGGATATTCTTTTTTAAAAAGGCTTATCATATGTGCAATGAAGTAGCGGTAGGATTCAATCATTCCAATACTCATTTTTCCGTTCCCTACATTTTTCACATCGTTCATCTCTTTAAAGATCTTCTCGAACTGCGTCAACATATGATCCGCATGTTTATAAAGGATCTGTCCGGGCTCGGTTAATGTTAATCTTTTTGTGCTTCGCTCAAACAATTGACAGCCAATTTCCTGTTCTAACGCTTTGATCGTATTGCTTAAGGAGGGTTGGGAAATATGTAATTCTTTTGCGGCTTGGGTAAATTGTCTGCTTTTTGCGACTGCATAAAAGTATTTTAATGAACGAATATCCATTTTTCCACCCCTTTATAGCTAAAAGCTATGAATTAATAACAATTTGATATTAGACATTATATATTCGAACATTTAGAATTTCAAGTAGGGTAAGCGATTTCAAATTAACGAAAGTTCTCGTTTATTTGAGAAACCTGTAAAAATATGTAGAGCTAAAGGGAGTCTGCATAGTTACAAAACAACTTAAGCAAAGGAGGGAGAAGTAGTGACAACGACTAAAGATGTGAATGGGATGCTGGTCCTTCAAATGGATATGATTACCTTCGCTGCAATCGGAGCAGTGCTACTAATCTTAGGAACATGGATTGTCAATAAGTACAAAGTTTTTTGGAAGTATTCAATTCCTGGTCCTGTGGTCGGTGGTTTTGGTTTTTCGTTATTAATGTGGGGCGTTTATGAATTAGGTCTTTTTGAACTTCAATACGATAACACACTGTATGACCTATTCATGTATGTATTTTTTGTAACGATCGGTTTAACAACGGGTCTATCGGTCCTCAAAAAGGGTGGGAAACTGCTTTTAATTTATATGGTCGTTTGCTGGTTTTTAGCCGCATTACAAAACGGAATCAGCTTAGGCGCCGCTTGGCTTACTGGCCTAAACCCACTTTCTGCAATGATGGCAGGTCAGGCATCGATGCAAGGTGGACACGGTATGGCGGCTTCGCTCGCTCCATTAATTGAATCATTAGGTGGAGATAATGCCTTAACCATTGGGATGGCTGCGGCTACATATGGTTTAATTGCAGGATCTCTAATTGGTGGACCTGTTGGCAACTGGCTGATTTCTAAAAATAAATTAAAAATCGAAACTGATGATGGAAACCTCAGTGCACTTTCGTCAGAATTACAAGAGAAGAAAACCGAAATTACTTGGCAAAATATATTAATAGAAGGCTCTCTCATATTTGTTATCCTTGCGATTGGTTTACCGACAGCGCAATGGATCACAAATGCTACGGGTTTCTCAATTCCCGGACACATCTTTAGTTTGTTCCTAGGAATTATCTTTAGATCCATCAATGAACGCACATCGCTCGTTCCGGTCAACGATCAAGCGATGGATATGATTTCGAATGTTTCATTGAATATGTTCTTGGTCATGGCGATGATGAAATTGAAATTGTGGGAATTATATGAACTCGCGCTGCCGTTAACGTTCTTGCTTGTTCTTCAAACGGTGGGAACTGTAGCTGTCGCAGTGTTTATCATGTATAGAGTATTAGGTAAAAACTATGATGCCGCTGTCATGTCGGCAGGTTTTATCGGACATGGAATGGGGGCCACGCCGAACGGATTAGTCGTGATGAACGCCATTTGTACGAAGTATGGCTTGCTTTCAAGAAAAGCATTTATCATCATTCCCGTTGCAGGCACAGTCTTAACGGATGTTGTTGGAGTCCCTTTATTCGTATTCTTAGCTAACCTTTTTGCTAACTAAAATATTGATTGATTAATGGAGGAATTAAAAATGGAAAGAATTAATATGCCAATTACAGGAATTTGTTCATTTGCAAAGTATCCGATTTGTACGGATTGGGAAGAAATTGATGCAGATATCGCAGTATTAGGGGTTCCTTATGATACGGGCGTCGGCTTCTTATCGGGCTGCCGTTTCGGTCCAAGAAGAATTCGTGAAGTTTCAACACACTATGCGCGCGGAGAAGCTGGCTTCTATGATCCAGAACGCGATGAGGTACTACTAGGAGGACCTGTCAGAGTTGTCGACGCAGGCGATGCGGATGTCATCCATGGAAATATTGAACAATCATTTGATGCGATTGAATATGCAGTAAGAAAAATCCGGGAAAAAGGTGCGATTCCTGCAATTATGGGAGGGGACCACTCGATTTCTATTCCAGTAGCACGCGGATTAGCAGATGAAGGCGATGTTACGGTTATTCAATTGGATGCTCACCTAGATTGGTCAGATGCGCCAGGTGGACAAACACTTGGAAATGGAAGCCCAATGAGAAGAATGTCTGAAATGGAACATATTAAAGACATGGTTCAAATTGGTCTTCGTGGACTAGGGAGCAGCCGTAAAGAAGACTTTGATGCTGCGAAAGCTTATAACAGCCAGCTGATTTCAGCAAGAGAGTCGTTCAAATTAGGCGTTGAAGGGATTTTAGAACGCATTCCGAAAGCAGACAAATATTATGTAACGATTGATATCGACTGCTTCGATATTTCTCTTGCAACAGGTACAGGTTCTCCATCACCAGGCGGATTCTCTTTCGATTTCTTAAACGATATTTTAGTTGGCATTGCGGAAAAAGGAAATGTCATTTGCTTTGACCTTGTCGAAGTAGCTCCTCAATATGATCCAACAGGTGCAACAACACGCGTTGCAGCTATGACGATGTTAAACTTTATGGGACATATTTTGAAACAGAAAGAGAAACAAGGTCGCTAATTTGAAAATGACTGTAGACATCCTTGCATAAGGGATGTCTGCAGTTTTTTTAGGTGTCCACTAGCGTTGCAACACTAGTGGACACCTCAAAATCAATTACCCTTTACGATCCTTTTTCCCGGCATGATCCGCTTTTCGAAACTCTTCTTGATAATTGACTTCTTGGGCGGAAGACAATCCATTATTTTTCTCGGTCAGTCGTTTGTACGGCGGTTTCTTTTCAGTCATTTACATACGCTCCCTTTTTATGAATTTGGCTCTCGATTCATTAGGTTGTCCTCATTCAATTATTTTATTTGCGAAAATCGACATATTTATGAGTGATATTAAAGGTTGTTTTTTCAAGAAATAAGGTACATTAATAAAGAAAGGAATGATAACGATGGCATACATACTACAAGTAGATTTTCCAATGAACGGTCCATTTGGCAATGAAATGGCTGAGGCTTTTTCCGATTTGGCAAAAAGCATCAATGAAGAAGAGGGCATGACATGGAAGATTTGGACGGAAAATCCCGAAACAAATGAAGCTGGCGGTATCTATCTGTTTGAAACGAAACAATCCGCAGAAAAGTATTTAGACATGCACACGAAAAGATTAGCTGGATTTGGCATAGAAACTGTCAATGCTAAAATCTTTACGGTCAATTCCGCACTTACGGAAATTAACAAAGGACCGTTGAAATAAAAAAAGCGAAAAAGCCTCCAACCTAAACTGTCAGGTTGGAGGCTTTTTCATTTGGAAATGGGTCGTATTATTCTGAATAGCTTCTGAATTGTGTGGGTGCCTGGCACCAAAAAAAGGGGATAAGGAACAACAGTTGGGCATATCTTTTTATAGGAAAGGGGTGTTTACAATACCGATAAAATACAAGAATAATTGGATTCCAATAAAAACAGTAGAAGAAATGTCAAAAACAAATTACGATGTCCTCATTGTGGGGAGCGGTCCGGGTGGAGGAGCGACCTTGCAGAGGCTGTGTGAAATGTGGAAAAATCAAGGGGCTAAAAAGATTGGCATATTAGAAAGAGGCGATAAGTTATTTCATTCTCATTCTCTAAATATTCCTACGCAGAATGTAAATACGGCGAGGGACGAACTTCTTCCGGATAATTCGACGCCATTAGGCAAACGTTTACCTCAATTTTCGGGTGCGACAATGGTCTATGCGCTTGGGGGAAGGTCCTTGTTTTGGAATGCTGCTACGCCAAGACCTATTCAATCTGCGCTTGATAAATGGCCGATCCATCCTAGGGAGTTGAATGTGTATTATGGGATGGCGGAGAAGTTATTGAATGTCACAACGGAATATGCCAAAGGTTCATCGATGCAAAATAGCATGTTGAGTCTACTCCACGCAGGTGGTATTTTGGAAGCAAATGATATGCCGCTTGCTTTTGATAGGACACCTTCTCGGCAAGGGCAAGTTCATTCAAATCCATGGTATAGTTCGATCAATTCTTTAGCCGCTGCTAGGTTTGACCGTCCCTATGACCTCGCAGTAAATGCTTATGTCTCAAGAGTATTAACTGGAAATGGAAGAGTTGCAGGGGTTGAGGTTTTTTCTGAAGACAAGAAGGCTCACACAATCCGAGCCAAAAATGTGGTGATCTCTGCTAGTACTTTAGAGACGCCGCGTATATTGCTAAATTCGGGGATTCAGGGCCCTGCAATCGGTCGATATTTGACAGGCCATGTGTCCATCATTGCCATTGGAACCGTTAGTCGGAGAAAATTCTTGGAAAACTTGGGTAACCTAGCTGTATTGAAATTTGAGACGGAGGAGTCACCTTATCAAATTCAGATTCTGGGTCCAGATCAATATTTTTCTTATCAGCAATTTGAGGATAGGGAATTTAAAGAAGAGCTTATGGTTGTCTATGCCGCCTTTGGAAGGGTAGAACCCCGTGCTGATAACAGGGTATATATTGAACCATCTGCAAAGGATGAATTCGGTGTTCCTCTGCAACAGGTTCAATATTCCTTAAGTGAAAAAGACCATCAAACAGCACGTCAAGTTGAGCAAGGAATTAGACAATCCGCCGCGGCAATGGGCGTAACGCTTGATGAATCGACTTTAGTACTACGGCCACCAGGCGCAGACATGCATGAAGCTTCCACATGCAGAATGGGGAATAATCCTGCAACTTCAGCGACAAATCGCCACGGTCAAATACATGGCGTTCAAGGTTTGTATGTTGCGGATAATAGTGTTCTACCCACTCTGACAGCAGCTGGCCCGGTTCTTTCTAACGTTGCCTTGGCCATTAGGTTGGCAGATCATATTGTCCGTCAGTCTGGTTGAGGTTTAGCACTACTAAATGGTGGCGTACTAAAACGAAGAACCAGGCACTTCTAGCAAAACGGCGTCTTCATAAACAACTTTACAAAACCTTCTATCCTATTCGGGTTAGGTGAACAAACACCTTACTGCAAATAGAATAGAAGGCTTTTTCTATTCTGCGCCAAATTCTGAATAGCTTCTGAATTGTGTGGGTGCCTGGCACCAAAAAAGGGTTGTATTAATATACAAACAGGTTTATAATTATAAACAAGTTATTGAAAGACATTGAATGGTTGGGAGAGAATGATATGAATAAAAAGAATATAATCATTATTGGGGCAGCGGGAAGAGATTTCCATAATTTTAACACTTTTTATCGTAATAATGAAGCATATAATGTTGTTGCTTTTACGGCGACACAAATTCCTGATATAGATGGACGTAAATATCCAAGTGAGTTAGCAGGAGAACTGTATCCAGATGGCATTCCGATTTATGCGCAAGAGCAGTTGCCAGCACTCATCCAAGAACTGCAAGTAGATGAATGTGTATTTGCTTACAGTGATATCGGTTATGAAGATGTCATGGGCGTTGGCGCGATTGTCAATGCAGCAGGCGCGAATTTCAATTTGCTTGGACCGAAAAGTACGCAGTTAAAAAGCAATAAACCTGTCATTTCTGTTTGTGCAGTTCGAACAGGAACAGGGAAAAGCCAAACATCCCGAAAAATTATTGAAACGTTACTGGCGGAAGGTTTGAAAGTCATTGCGGTGAGACACCCGATGCCGTACGGTGATTTAAATGCACAGCGCGTGCAGCGTTTTGCGACAGTGGAAGATTTAAAAGAGCATAAATGTACGATCGAAGAAATGGAAGAATATGAGCCGCACGTAGAACGTGGAAATATCGTCTATGCGGGTGTGGATTACGCAGATATTTTAGCGGCGGCTGAAAACGATCCAGATGGCTGCGATGTCATTTTATGGGACGGCGGAAACAATGACTTCTCATTCTTTGAGCCAGATCTAGCAATTACTGTTTTAGATCCGCATCGTCCAGGCCATGAATTGAAATATTACCCTGGTGAAGTATGCCTGCGAACAACTGACGTTGCGATTATTAATAAAATTGACAGTGCACCTGCGGAAGCTGTTGAAATCGTTGAGAACAATATTAAAAACGCAGCGCCAAACAGCACGATTATTAAAGCCGAATCAAAAATCACAGTCGACAATCCAGAGCTTATTGCCGGAAAACGTGTGTTGATCGTAGAAGATGGTCCGACTCTGACGCACGGCGAGATGAAACTGGGTGCGGGTACGGTTGCGGCTGAACGTTTAGGCGTGGAAGAAATTGTTGACGCTCGTCCATTTGCTGTCGGTACGTTAGTCGATACATTCAACAAATATCAACATATTGGAAATGTCCTTCCTGCAATGGGTTACGGCGAACAACAATTAAAAGACCTTGAAGAAACGATTAACAATGCAGATTGTGATGCAGTGATCATTGGAACACCGATTGATTTATCACGCGTGATTTCCATCAATAAACCTTGCACGCGTGTCCACTATGATTTAGATGAAGTCGGCACTCCGAATTTGAGCGAGATTTTAAAAGGTTTTGTAGAAGAACATAAGCTTGTGTAATGAAAACTGAAAGGTGCATGTCTCTTTGTATAAGGGACATGCACCTTTTTTAATTAGAATAGGTGATTAAACCGTTACAGCTGATAATTTTTTCGCAGCAGCTTCTACTTTTCCTAAACCGTCTGCAATAATAGTTTCAGCTTGTGCCGGCATTGCATTGTGACCTTCGATAATGACTTCATCGATGATTTCCATACCGAACACGCCGCCGACGACATTTTTAATATAAGTCGTAGCCATTTCTAAAGGCGCTGTTTCTGGTGTTGAGTACACACCGCCGCGCGCACTTAGAATGACAGCTTTTTTATCTTTCATTAATTGAACCAATTGACCATTTTCGTCATATTTGAATGAGTAGCCAGCTTGGTAAACGTAGTCGATGAACGTTTGTAATGCAGCTGGAATCGTTAAGTTCCATAATGGGAAGGCGAAGACAACGATGTCTGCAGCTGAAAAGGCATCCATCGCTTTTTGTTTGGCAGCTAAAATGCGTTGTTCGATGTCTGTCATTTCTTCGCCTGATTCTACTTTACCGAAAGCGTTGAATAAATCTTGGCCAAGGTAAGGCATGTCTTCCGCGAACACATCAAACGTTGTGACGTTTACACCTTCTAAGTGATTCATGAAAGTTTCGTACATTTTACTAGATATAGCGTCAGTTGCTGGTCGATTATTTGCTTTTACAACTAAGATGTTCATTTTATTGTAATTCTCCTTTTTTATCTTGAATTCAATTATCTAGAATTAATGATATATTACTCTAACATCGGAGTCAACAAAAGAATTTCCATGTTGAAAAGGAACATAAAGATTCAGACACAAAATCGTTTATAATAAAAAGGATTTGTTGAATGATAAAAGGAAGTGAATTCATGACAATAGTTGGTTTTGTTAGGCATGGCGTGACCGGGTGGAATAAAGAAGGGCGGGAGCAGGGACGCATCGACATTCCACTTGATGATGAAGGAATTGAAATGGCGGAACGCGTTGCGAAGCGTCTAGCCGATCAAAGGTGGGATGTTATTTTTACAAGTCCGCTCATTCGGGCAAAGAAAACGGCTGAAATCATTGCTGCCAAAAAGCCGGAACTTCCTTTGCATGTGGATGATCGTCTGTGTGAAACGAGCGGGGGATTCATCGAAGGAACAACCGAGGCTGAACGGATTGCGAAATGGGGTGCGGCGTGGAGAAAGTTGGATCTCGGTCGTGAACCGTCTGACAAAATGATTGCAAGAGGTATGGAATTTATCGAAGAAATCAATCGAATGTATTCGACGCAACGTGTGTTAATTGTGAGTCACGGCAGTTACATAGGTAAATTAGTGAAGGCGTTATTGCCGGACGGAAACTTTGAAGAGGAATTACAAAATACGTCATTAACAATTGTTCATATGAAAAGGGATCGGAATTTTTGTGCCCTCTATAATTGTACAAAACATTTACGACTATAAAAAACCACCTTCAAAACTTTTCAATCTGTTTTGAAGGTGGTTGATGATGTTTATTCGATTAGGCAAGCGTTGTACAACTTTATTGTGATCGATCCATCAATTTAAATATCGGTTAATAAAAAAGTCAACTTTCCGCTTATATTGATCTCCAACTAACGCGAAGGCTTCCCCGTGGTTTGCGTCCGGAACGAGGAATAATTCCGCGTCACTTGCTGTATGCGAGTACAATTCCTCCGCCATTTCCGTAGGGACGAAGGTATCGCTTTGTCCATGGATGTATAAAATCGGAACTTTCGTCTTTTCTACTTCTTTTCGTGCATTTGCTTCTCGAAATGAATAACCTGCCCGGATTTTTGTGAGCATGCTCGTACTATCTAACAATGGAAATGCCGGCAGATGGAACATTCGATTCATTTGATAAGTGAATAATTGGTAGACGGATTGATATGGACTGTCTGCGATTATGGCTTTCACTTGGAGAGGAAGTGCATCATCGCTGCTTGACATGAGGACAGTGGCGGCACCCATCGACAAGCCATGGTAGACGACCTTTGTATCCTGTCCAAGCTTCTTCACTAACAAATCTGTCCAATCGATCAGGTCGAGCCGATCGGGCCAGCCGAATCCATAATAATTGCCCTCACTTTTTCCATGTCCCCGTGCATCCGGCATGAAAATATTATAATCCCATTCAGTATGATAAAACTGCCCGTAAAGCCCCATTTGCTTGGCGTTACCCAAATAGCCATGCGTTAAAATGACCAATTTGTCGCTAGGCTTCGCGGCAGGTAAAAAATAGCCTGATAATTGTAATCCATCACGTGATGTTAAGGTGAGTTGTTCAAAATGCTGCGCTTTTACCCAATCGATCCATTCGCCGTTCAAATAAAGATCCATCGCTTCATTGGATACTTCCAAATCCGCATTATTTTGCAAGAATTCTTTTGGTCCGCGTTGCACCGCTAACCCATAGAAAAAGAAACTGCCAAAGATTTGAATCGCCAAAAAAACAATTGCAAAAAGCACTGTGAACTTCTTCCAATTGATTCGAATAATATTCATTCCCCTTTAGATTTCTATCATTGGGACTCGTAAGCCCTTACCTTATTATAGTAGAAAAAAGGAGGGAAATGAATAGCGCATAACAATTGCATGAAATTGCCACACTCATTCCAACATCCAAAAAACCACTGAACAATCCCGATCGGATCGCTCAGTGGTTTTCGTAGTGCATAGGACTAACGCTTATTTTTCCCTGGACGTTTCGCTTGATCTGATTTGCTGTATGGTTTCTCACTCAATCCATCATCAGTCGGCGTCAGGCTCCCAATATTTTTATTTGAATACTGTTCGCCGAATGTTTTTTTCTCACTCATGATGCTCATCGCTCCTATACTTTATTTTTATGGATCCATCCATTAGTCTGTCCAATCCTTGATCAATTATTTATTTGATAAGAACCTTGAAAATGAAGCACCTTTCTATCCAAAGTAAAGTATGCTAAATTACTATCGTTTCAATAAAAGAGGAGAGAAAAGCATGTTGCTCCATCAAGAATCCGCGATTCATTTTCAGCAGGTCAATTACTTCATTGACGAAATTCATATCCTTAAAAACATTACGGGATCGTTTCCGAAAGGTAAAATTACGACAATTGTAGGACCTTCTGGTGCTGGAAAAACAACATTGCTAAAGTTGTGTAACGGCTTGATATCTCCCCAATCTGGTACGATATTTATTCATAATAAACTGGTGACTGACTATGAACCGATTAAGCTGCGGCGACAGATTGGGATTGCGCTGCAAAGTGCGCCGATGGTGGAAGGCAGTGTCTTTGAAAATCTTGCACTGCCGCTTGAATTGCGAGGAGAAAAGTTGCTAGAATCGGATGCGGTTCACTATTTAGAAGATGTGGGACTGGATCCGCAATTTTTGCACCAAAATGCGGCAGATTTATCGGGCGGGCAGCGTCAAAAAGTATCCATTGCGCGAACGCTTATCAACCGTCCCGAAATCTTATTATTAGATGAAATTACATCCGCTTTGGATCATACTTCTTTACGAGAAATCGAAGAGCTTATTGTGAAAATAAACCGCATATACGGTGTGACAATCGTTTGGATCACCCATAATTTAACACAAGCATTAACGATTGGAGAGTTCACTTGGGTACTGCATAAAGGTGAAGTGATTGAAACGGGTGAAAGCAATCTATTGAAATCACCCGCAACTGATTTTGTGAAGCGTTTTGTACAGGGGGAAGCCGAATGAGTTATTTTTCGTTGGCATTAACGCTTATTTTCGTCGTCATTCCGCTCCTCTTATCGAAAACGCTTCAACTTGGCTTGGAGAGAGACACAATCGTCGCCACAATCCGTTCGATTATTCAATTGCTGCTCGTTGGATACGTGTTGAAATTTGTTTTCGATTCAGAGAGCTTGTTGTTCATCTTTTTAATGGTTGCCTTAATGATTGGTGCAGCTACCCAAAATGCACGAAAAAAAGGGAAAACGATCAAAGGAATAACGTGGAAAATTGCCATTACATTGATTTTCATTGAAGTGCTGACGCAAAGTATTTTACTAGGTTTTAAAATCGTTCCGCCGACTGCACAATATATCATTTCGATTAGCGGTATGATGATAGGCAATGCGATGGTGCTGGCGATTTTATTTTTGAATCGATTTGCCGCGGAAGTGACGAGTCATCGTGATGAAACAGAACTGATCTTATCGCTGGGCGGGACACCGAAACAAGCGATTCGCAGGCAGCTCCTCGACGCAATGAAAGCGAGTATGATTCCGACGATTGAAAGTCAAAAGACAATTGGTCTTGTACAGTTGCCAGGCATGATGTCTGGGCAAATTATCGCGGGGGCAGATCCGGTGCAAGCTGTGCAATTTCAGTTATTAATTATCTTCTTATTATTAACAACAGCCTCTGTCACAAGTATTATGCTGGGCTTTTTATCGTACCCCAGTTTGTTTAATGAACGCATGCAGCTTTTGAAAGGAAATTTGAAATGAAGTCGCACCACTACCATTCCCCGTAGTTTTTGATATAGTAAAAAGAAAAAGGTCGTGTACGAATGATTGGAAGAAATGATCCGTGTCCGTGTGGAAGCGGGAAAAAGTATAAAAAATGTTGTGCGTTGAAAAACGAGAAGACGAATGAGCAACTTGTGGAAGTAGAGCTTGAGCGTATTCTTGTCAAGTTTTTTGAAAACGCCGTTAGTCTTCCAGCGGACTATGCCGAACTGGAACGGACAGAAAGGGAATGGCGATACAAGCTTGGGAAGTGGCTATCAAATGAGGACATTTCTGAACGGTTAGCTGAATACTTTCTTTTCGTTGCGAGAACCGATCTATGGAAAAGGTATTTACTGCGGACGCTGAATCAGCAAATGAGGCCTGTCGTACGCACAGTATTGGAAAAATGGCAAAATCCGATCGTTTTATTAGCAAGACCGATTGCTATTTACGAGGACTATTTTGTCGTAGAGGAAGTGCTTGGCCGCCAGAAATATTCCATCCCAAGAAAAAAAGGGATGGAAGTTGGACAGAATCACATTGTTTTCGGAATCGTTTTGCCCGATGAAAGAGAGCGGGAAAATGGCATCTATCTCATAGAAGGACTTACATTTATTTACAATAAAAATAGAGCCTTTGAACGGAAAATTGAGTCGTTTGCTGAGGAAAGCGGCTACACCGCGAGCCATGAATTTTTCAAAGCACATATGGCAGATATCCATAAAATCATCGCAACAATGAATGATGCAGATTATGAAGATGTAGATGAGGCTGCAGCGATCATCAAAGAAAATTTGACGTCTGAACAGCAAGAAGTCGCAAAAATTCTTGAAGAGAAAATAGCGTCGCTTCAGTTGCACGAAGAGGGTCTTACGTTCCTCCGCTTGTTAACAGCTTCGTATTTTGTTAGGAACCAACCGATCTTCCGTAAGCCTGAAGTTATCGCGGCGTCCCTATTTAAAGTAGCGAATGACATAGATCTGATTGAAGGTGATTATTCACAGGCGGAGATTGGCGAGAAGTTCGGCATTTCCCCGGGATCTATGAAAAAGCATGTGGACAAACTGCATGACCTGGTCGATGAAATGATGAAAGATGTAGAAGAAAAGGAAAATACGCCACCCGTTGCCTATTCGATTGGAACGGATCCGCTTAGGACGGAAAGATTCAATTGGGAAATGTTATGCAAGACATCCTCATTAACGATCGAAACGATGGATCAACTGCAAGCGGTTATCCAACAAACGATGAATGAGCCATTTGAACCTGCTGGAAAAGAGCAGCGTGCACAAGCATTTGCCTACGGTGCTTATGATGCGGAAGATGGAGAAGAGCGACGTCATCTCGCCGAGCAAGCATTCGCCGAAGATCCCGAAAATGTAGATGCCCTTTTATTGCAAGTTGAAATGGCGGAAAATGAACAGGAAATTGAGCGATTGTACAAACAGGCGATTCAAAATGGGGAAAAGCTGTTCGACGATGAACCTGAAATTCCATGGGGACTTGTTACGAACAGGCCGTATATGCGTGCGATTTTTGCGTTTGGTGTCTTCTTGTATGAAAATGACCGCAAATCGGAAGCTGCCGGGCAATTTGACAAGCTAGTGACACTAAATCCTAGCGATCATCAAGGTGCACGATATTTGGCGGTTGCTTCATTTATTCAAAGTGAAGCGTACGAAAAAGCTTCGGAAGTTTTACAGCAATATGAAGACCAGGCCGTCGATGAAGCAGCCTACTTATATCTCAAGTGGTATTTAGAAATGGAGATGGCGGGTGGTGAGGCAAATGAGCGAACGGTTGCCTTATTCGATCAAGCTGTCAAAGCGAACCCTCATGTGAATGTACTCATTGAAGGGGATACGCCGAAGATTTCAATGCCGAAACAACAGGCGGTTTCATCTGGATCTGTTGAGGAAGCAAATTACATTTGGTACTTGTTATAAATGCAATGGAAAGCCACCTATGATGGGTGGCTTTTTCGCAATGGACAAAGTAGCGCGGCGCATGATCAGAAAGTGATTGCGCTGATGAGTGTGAAAAAGACAAGAGAGTGATTAGAAAAACATATCGAATTCCCGAGTATTGTATCGAAATATTTAATGACAACAATATAAATTGCCTCATTCTAAAAAATAAAAAAGTATGTATAATAATTTATGTAGCTACCATTTTTATTTATGGTACCAGTACCAGCATGACGACGAGATTTTTATGTTTATTCATTAATCAATCAATCATTTATACAATAGTATATAAAAGAATTTATGCAAGAGGGGTTGTCCCAGAAGTGGCTGGCACCGCCAAACGCTGTTAAAATGTAGTGTCATTTTTCAATGATGATACTCTATGTAGTGTTCGATGGTGCCTGGCTCTTCGTTTTGGGATGGCCCCTTTCTTATGATAGATAAACATCCTAATTTGAAGAGAGTGGGATTATGCTAAAGAAACGCGAATTACAAGATGCTGAAATTTTATTTGATTTAATGATTCATCCAGAAGTTTTTCCGTTTGTACGTGAAAAAGCGGCATCTTATTATGAATTCTTGTTAAGTACGAAACAGACGATCCAATTAGAAGAGCAGGGAGAATTAATCTCAAGAACAATACTTGATGAATGGGGCATTCCTGTTGGAACCATTAGCTTATTTGATATTCAAGATAATGCTGGATTCTTAGGAACTTGGTTAGGGAAACCCTATCATGGTAAAGGCTACAACCAATTAGCAAAGGACGCGTTTTTTAAAGAGCTATTCTTCGAATGTGGGATGGAAACAGTCTTTATGAAGATAAGAAAAACCAATATTCGTTCGCGAAAAGCAGCTGAAAAATTACCGTACGTTGTATTTGCGAATGAAATAAGAAAAAATCTCTTAGAACAAATAAATGTGAATGAAGCGATTTATGACTTATATGAGATCCCAAAAGATTTATATACACTTCATGTTCTAAGAAATAATGAATATGAAGAAAATCATTCACATGTATTAGAAGCCTAATTTAAACATGCGAATGAAACGCTATTTTCGGGAAGTAGGAAAACTCGTTCCCCTTGGGTCTTTATGGTAAACTATTTTCAGTGTCGAATATGGAGCCAGGGGGAAATAACATGACGAATGAAGTAAAAATCATTTTTGCGAATGATCTGCTCATTGCGGACAATGAGGCGTACAGGCAATTCATTGCCCAGCAGAAGACAGAACAT
Organism: Sporosarcina sp. HYO08; assembly: GCF_001563475.1. Taxonomy (GTDB): domain Bacteria; phylum Bacillota; class Bacilli; order Bacillales_A; family Planococcaceae; genus Sporosarcina. The sequence continues at coordinate 43,392 of NZ_LPUT01000001.1, forward strand.
TGCACCGTCCTTATTGAGGATGCGCAATATGTTGTTGTGAAAGAGATAGAAAAACAAAACCTTGAAAAAGTACGAACAGTTGCTGGGAATATCGCCCGTGACGTAAAGGCGCAGAAAATTGCAAAGGCATCCATTGAGGCCGATCGTTTAGGAAGCGCATTTTCTAATTTGTCACAAGATGAAGTTGTGACAGCGTTTGTAGAAGGATGGGAACTGGGAGCCTATGAATTTGTCATTTACAAATCGAATGCCGAGTCCTATAAAACGAATTTGGAAGTAAATGGGGACGTTGAAGCAGCTGTGGAGGCAGGGGAAATTCGTGCCGCAGCAACAGCATTTTCTCGCGATTTAATGAATGAAGTGCCAAATGTATTAAATCCGCAAACGTTCCCGGAAATGCTTTCAAGTCATTTTGAAGGAACAAATGTTGCAGTTGAAATTTTCGATTTCGAAAAACTAGGTCAGCTAGAGATGAATGGCTTATTGACAGTTGGACGCGGCAGTAAATATCCGCCGGCTTTTGTAGAGCTTCATTATGAAGGTGATGCATCAAAGCCGCTTGTAGCACTTGTCGGTAAAGGCGTGACATTCGATACGGGCGGTATCAGTCTGAAAAGCGGCCGCGATTTAAGCGATATGCGCTTTGATATGGGCGGGGCTGCGGCTGTTGCAGGCGCGATGTCATTGCTCGCCGCGTCAAAAGCAAAAGCGAATGTAGTTGCTTTAATTCCAATTGCGGAAAATATTCCAGATAGCAAGTCTGTTCTTCCAGGGGAAGTCATTCGTTATAAAAATGGATTAACCGTTCAAGTGGGGAATACGGATGCAGAAGGCCGTCTAATTTTAGCTGATGCCCTCATTCGTGCGGGTGAATTAAATGCAACATATATTGTCGATATCGCGACGTTAACAGGTGCAATTGTCAATGCGCTTGGGACAGAAATCGGCGGCGTCTTTGGTGACGAAGAACTTTCGGGTATCATGAAAAAGGTTGGCGATGACAACGGTGATTTCGTTTGGCCAATGCCATTAATCGAAGCGTACGATGCATCACTCGCAAGCGATTATGCCGACATGAACAATATTAGTTCACTAAGCACGGCGGGTTCCATTACGGCAGCTCTTTTCCTGCGCCGTTTTGTACCAGAACAGGCGAAGTGGCTTCATGTTGATATGGCCGGTATGATGGATAAACAAAAAACTGCTGGTTATTACCAGAAAGCTGCAACAGGCTACGGTGCAAGATTGTTAGCCGATTTTACAACACAAGTTTCAAAATAAATCTAAAAAAACGGGGCTGTCCTAGAGGTGCCTGGCACTTCGCTTTAGGATAGCCCCGTTTAATTTTTCACTTATTCACAAACAAGTACTTGCCGTTCAAACGTTCCTTTTTTTGCGACGCAGCGGTCGGCAATAGAGAAGCCGGCTTCCGAAACCATATTGTCAATTGTGTCGACAGTAACGATGACGGCCTTCTTAGCGATGCGGCGCGCATCTTGAATAATCCCCAATTGTCCTTCAGGGGTAATATGGGTAAATAAATTGTATGGCATGTCGATCACGACGACATCGTAAGTTTCACGCACATCCGCGATAGGACCTTTCACGACTGTTCCTTCATAGCCAAAATGGGCAATGTTTTTGCGTGACCCCTTGACGACAAGTGGGTTAATATCGCGTCCCATCATATCGATGCCCATGGAAAGTGCTTCAACTAAAACAGTTCCAATGCCACAGCATGGATCGATGGCGCGGATGCCTTCGGGGAAAGGGACGGCGATGTTTGCGACGGCCCTGGCAACGCGTGTACTTAAAGCGGTTGAATAAGAATGAGGCTTTTTTTGGTGGTGAAACCAGATCGCTTTACTTTCTTCATACTTCCCAAAGAACCATTTACCGTTCCATTTTACGACACCGAGCAAAACGGCCGGCGCTGTTAAATCTGGCTCGCCTTGTATGCATAGACCGATTTCACGTTCGATTTTTCGACGATCCGCATGGGGAAATTTCTTTTCGCCATCCAAATCCGTCGTATTCATACTCATGACACGAAACGTTTCGCCTTCCACTTGAAAATTTGAAACTTGCCGAAGCAGACCTTCGAATTCCGCATCCTCAAAGATAATTTCCAATCTTTCTTTCATAAAAGGGCTGCGATCTGCATCCACTCTCACCGTACTTTTGATGACGTTACCCAGCGTATCTTCGCCAAAAAAAGCGCGCATTTCTAAACGGCATAAGTCCTGTTCATCTACATGCCGCACATATGTGTATAAAAACCCTAACTCATTCAAATTGTTCCCATCCTATTCACGCGGCTTCCACTACATCCGCCAATTGTGCTACGAATGAATGGACAAGTTGCAGAGCGTCTGCTAAAGACGATTCTTCGTTAAAACTGTCCATTCCATCTAATGTAATATTCACTTCCCACAATCCTTCATCTCCGGAAAATAAAGCACTGAATGCGCCGTTTAGATTTTCCTGTAAATATGTTGTGATAGCATCTCTATGTTTTTTCTGCGCTTTAAATCCAAACAGCGCGGTAATTGTTTGAAAAACGTCATCGCACTCAAGAACGACAGCATCTACTCGGATGTTGTTAAAATCGGGCGATTCAACGTATAAGAATTCCTTTTGCTTTTGCTTTAAATAACCGACTTCTTTTTGCAGAAATTGCTCCGTAACAGGCTGCAATGTCTCTTCAGTTTCTTTATCGCAACGTTCAATAACGGTGTAATTCATTCGGAAAGTCCACTCCTTTATGTTCATCTCTTCATAGTATAGCCTACAACTTTCTTTCCTGGCGAATCTGATCTTCGGAAAGGCCTGTCTTTTGTCGAAAGGAAAAATATACTGAGGAAAAATAGAGGTGTTGCATCGTGTCTTGGCTAATGATTTTAGCATTTGCAATTTCGTCAAACATTGATAATTTGGGCGTTGGGATTTCCTATGGCGTTCAAAACATAAAAATACGGTTAGGAAAAAATATTCTCATCGCGTTCATTTGCTTTCTTATGAGTCTAGGGGGGATTACGTTTGGCGTTTGGATGGCTTCCATTATACCCGGAATGCTGCCCTCTACGATCGGCGCGGTTCTTTTGCTCATCATCGGGATCCGCGTCATAACGCTTGCAAAACCAAAAGAGAAAAAAGTCGTTGAAGTTTCTGGCGGTAACTATCATGAGATCTTGCGAAATCCTGAAGAGGCGGATGTGGATCAGTCGGGCCATATTGGGTGGGTCGAAGCCATTTTTCTCGGCATCGCTTTATCCGCCAATGCATTGACAAATGGACTGGGGGCCGGGTTAATCGGATTGTCTCCGCTCGCGATTTCCATTACCGCTGCGATCGGCAGTTTGCTTTGTCTTTGGGCAGGAGTGAAAGTTGGAACTAAAGTTGCGCATGTGCAAATTGGTTCTTTTACGGTAGGTCAATGTGGCACCGTTTTGAGTGGTTCAATTATTATTTTAATCGCCTTCAAAGTGTTTTTCCTCCATTAAGGAGAGAGAAGTAACTTCTATAGGGATTGTGAAACGACCAAAGCGCATTCGCCCCTCATCGGACAAATGCGCTGCTGTATTTATCAATCATGCTCATACCAGGGATTTAAATGAATCAGCACTTCATCGACATCTTGATGTTTTGCCATAATAAGATTACGAATTTTTTTTGAAATATCGTGTCCTTCTTGAATTGTCATACCGCCATGAACGCCAATTCGTAAGTCGACCAGTATATAGTGACCATGTTCACGTGCACGGAGCCGGTCGATTCGTTTGACTTCCTCAAAGCTATTAATCAAGGCAGCGAACTCATCCAAACGCTGTTGGCTCACTGTTCTTTCCATTAAAATATCTAAGGATTCTTTGCCCATATCATACGCAAGCTTTAACACTAAGTAAGAGACGATAATTCCCGCAATCGGATCACCGAATAATAAAATGCGAATATCGAATAAATCCCCAAGAAGTGCAAGACCAATTCCAATAACCGCTGCGCCCGATGCGTAAACATCCGCAAGATGGTCGTAAGCAGTGGCGATCAATCCTTTGCTGTTTTCCTGCCGGCCGATGCGCATCGTATAAACATATAATGCCTGCTTCCAAATGAGCGAAACGAATGCGGTTAAAAGAGCTAGTACGCTTGCCTTCGCCGGTTCTTCAAATAAGGCAAGAATTGCTTCAATGCCGATGTAAATAGCAGCGATTCCTAAAATCATCGAAACGATCGCCGAGCTAATGACTTCCGCTTTCCCGTGTCCATACGGATGATCTTCATCTGCCGGGCGCTTTGAAATACGCATCGAGGTGAGTGCAGCTGCACTTGCCATGACATCTCCTGCATTATGGAATCCATCCGCCAGTAATACGGGGCTTTTAAATAGAAAACCGACAACAAGCTTCAGAATCGTTAATAAAATATTGCTAATTAAACTAATCCATATGGCGAGTAATGAAGCTTTGGAATGAGACGCTTTTGTCAACTTTGAAATCCTCCTTATAGTTGCCTTAGGGAAAGAAAACCCCTTGACGAATGTTGGTCAAGGGGTTAGTGGTTTTGATTTAAGTTTAGATGTCATTTGTAAATAATTTTTCATGTTCAAATCACTCATTTATCTCCATTAGTATGTCAAGCATAGCATGACTGGCCCCTTGGAGCAAGCAAGTAGAGTGTACGTGTCTACTGTGAAAGGCGTCTGCAAACTTGTTGCAATTCAATAAAATGTTACTTATTATTGTAAGAAATACATATTGGGAGTTGTGCCTACATGAAGCTTTGGGGTGGACGTTTTACAGATCAAGCAGATCATATTATGGAGCAATTTAATACATCTTTACCGGTTGACTACCGGTTGTTTCGGGAAGATATCGCAGGCAGCCGCGCACATGTGACGATGCTCGTATTCTGCGATTTATTGACACCGGAAGAAGGCGACCTGCTTATGAACGGGCTCACGTCAATTTTAGAAGATATTGAATCCGGTGCATTGAAAATCGAAGGGAATTATGAAGATATTCATTCTTTCGTTGAAATGCATTTAACGGAACGTGTTGGCGAAGTGGGTAAAAAACTCCATACAGGACGCAGCCGAAACGACCAAGTCGCGGTTGATATGCGATTGTATGCAAAAAATCAGGCCGGCGAAGTGATGGACAAGCTGCAAATGCTCATTGATTCATTGACAGAAAAAGCCAAAGCAAACAATGTGATTATGCCGGGTTATACGCATATGCAACGTGCACAAGTTGTTACATTCAGCCACCATCTCGGCGCATATGCACAAATGTTTAAGCGTGATAAAAGACGTGTGGCAAATGCCATTGATATTTTGGACGAGAATCCGCTTGGTTGCGGGGCACTTGCGGGAACGACGCATAACATCGATCGTGAAGTGACGACAAAATTGCTTGGATTTCATAAGCCTGTCGATAACTTTTTAGATGGCGTCAGCGACCGTGATTACTTACTAGAATTACTATCGGATTTCTCGATTATTATGATGCATTTAAGCCGTTTGAGCGAAGAACTCATTTTATGGAGCAGCCAAGAATTTAAATTTATTACAATGGCGGATGCGTATTCAACAGGCAGCAGCATTATGCCGCAAAAGAAAAACCCGGATGCCGCAGAACTCATTCGTGGGAAAACAGGCCGTGTGTATGGTTCGCTGTTTGCATTGTTAACGACGCTAAAAGGCTTGCCATTAACATATAATAAAGATATGCAGGAAGACAAGGAGCAGTTTTTCGATGCGCTTGATACAGTCGGAGATTGTCTTCTCATTATGTCTAAAATGATCGATACGCTTACAGTGAATGACGACAATATGAAGGCGGCGATTAAAGGCGGCTTTTTAAATGCGACGGAAGTAGCGGATTATTTAGTCGCAAAAGGAACACCATTCCGTGATGCACATGAAATCGTGGGGAGAATTATTATTTATTGTGAAGAGCAGAAGAAGGCGATTGAAGATTTAACAATCGCTGAACTTGCACAGTTTAGCGACCTCATTGTCGATGATATTTATGAATATATCGATTACGAGAATATCATTACAAAAGGAAATAAAGGATTGTTGAAGCAAGTATAAAGAACTGCGGACAAAGTAGGAAAAACTTTGTCCGCAGTTTTTTTATTATCCCATAATATGGTATCCAGCATCGACGTAAATCGTTTCGCCTGTGACACCGCTTGATAACTTACTTAACATCGCAATCGTCATATCCGCTACTTCTTCTTGTGTGACGTTGCGTTTTAATGGTGCTGTTTCTTCGATTTTATTCAAAATTGTATTGAATGAAGGAACACCTTTTGCAGCCAGCGTACGAACTGCACCCGCAGAAATCGCGTTTACGCGAATGTTTTCTTTTCCTAGATCGTTTGCTAAGTAGCGAACAGACGCTTCAAGTGCCGCCTTTGCCACACCCATCACATTATATCCGTCCACTACACGTTCTGCGCCTAGGTAAGACATTGTCACGATCGAACCGCCTTCAGTCATATAGGAACGTGCTTCATTTGCTGTCGCGATTAATGAATAAGCACTCGTATCTTGTGCAAATGCATAACCGCTGCGCGTCGTTTCCACGAATCTATTTCTCAAATCTTCCTGATGCGCGAAAGCAAGTGAATGCACAACGCCGTGAATGATGCCGACTTCTTCCCCGATTTTGCCAAATGCTTCGTGTAGGCTTGCATCTTCGTTCACATCACATTGGACGATCATTCTCGCCTCATGTCCACCTTTTTCTAACGTGCGCTGCAGTTTTTCAAGTGAACGTTCTTTGCGGTACGTAAAAATAACGTTTGCGCCTGCAGTGAAAAGTGATTCGGCAACACCCCAAGCTAGGCTTCGCTCATTTGCCACACCCATCACGACAATATTTTTTCCTTTTAGGTTCAATAAATCGCTCATAGTAACCTCCTATAATTCAATGCCAGTTTAGTACCAACTACTAAAAGAATTATAGCATATTCTTTGCGCGAATTAATAAAGTTGTTACTGCGCGAATGAAAACGTATTCAAAAATAATTGCAAGAAAATAAATAAAAATACAGTTGACTTTATAATTATGCATGCATATACTTATTTTAATTCAAAAATTAAAAAACAAAGGAGAGGTGATCATCATGAAGATTGGAATTATTGGTGCTTCAGGATACGGAGGGCTTGAATTGCTCCGGCTATTGCACAATCATCCTGAAGTTGAAAAAATCGATTTATTCACTTCATCGGATGAAGGGACGGTCTTTTCAACGAGATATTCACATCTACTATCTATGTATGATCAGCCGCTTCTAAAACTAGATCAGGAACAATTCGCAAATCTCGATGTCATTTTTTCAAGTGCGCCGGCCGGTGTTGCAAGTGAGCTGCTGCCGCCATTACTTGAAAATGGCACGAAGTTGATTGACCTATCTGGAGACTTTCGATTAAAAGACGCCGCGCAATATGCAGCTTGGTATAAAAAAGAACCTGCGCCGCAACATGCGGTTGACAAAAGTGTCTACGGTCTAACGGAATGGAACGAAGAGGCCATCGAAAAGGCACAATTGATTGCAAATCCCGGCTGTTACCCTACGGCAGTGCTGCTTGCATTATTGCCGCTGCTTAAACATCAGCTCATTGATCCGAATTATCTTGTGATCGATGCAAAAAGCGGTGTGTCGGGTGCGGGAAATACGCCAAGTCAAATGACGCACTATAGTGAAACAAATGAAAATACAGCCATCTATAAATTACATGAACATCAGCATATACCTGAAATCGAACAAGCGATCAACCAATTTGCAGGACAGTCCACGGCAATAACCTTTACAACGCATCTTGTGCCGATGACGAGAGGCATTTTAGCAACAAGTTATGCACCCGTCCAACAAGGCGTGGCGGAAGCCGATCTTGTGGAATGTTTAGAAGAAACCTATGCATCCAACCCATTTGTACGTGTGCTGCGGGAGTCAGGGAAATTCGGAACCAATCAAGTGTACGGATCCAACTACTGTGATTTGCATGTGAAAGTAGATCCACGGACGAACCGTGCGACGATCGTTTCGGTCATTGATAATTTGGTGAAAGGTGCAGCAGGGCAAGCCATTCAAAATATGAACATCCAGTTTCAATTAGATGAAACGACAGGTTTGACCCATGTCCCAGCATTCATATAAAGGGAGGAAGAGGATGATGATCACGAAGACTTCAAACGTAAAACGCATCTCGCGTAAAAATATCGTCTCGCCAAAGGGCTTTAAAGCAGCCGGTATCCATTGTGGATTGAAATATAGAAAAAGTGATTTAGCGCTGCTTGTCAGTGAAGTTCCGGCAAATGTAGCCGGCGTTTTTACAACAAATGCCTTTCAAGCTGCACCGTTACTTGTGACAAAAAGTGTTGTGAAAGAAACAGGTAAAATGCAAGCAGTCCTTATTAACTCGGGGAACGCGAACGCATGTACAGGGGCTCAAGGGATGAAAGATGCCCTTGAAATGCAACAGTTGGCGGCAGAGAAGCTTGGTATCTCGCCAAATCTAGTCGGGGTTGCGTCAACAGGTGTGATCGGGGAGTTATTGAACATGGAGCCGATTCATAAAGGCATTCAAAAAATCCAACCGTGCAGTACGATTGAAGGATCGATACAATTTTCGCAGGCCATTTTAACAACAGATACAGTCACGAAAAACGTTGCCTACAGTACAGTCATCGACGGTAAAGAAGTCGTCATTGCAGGAACGGCAAAAGGTTCCGGTATGATCGAGCCGAATATGGCAACAATGCTCGCTTTTGTCACAACAGATGCAAACATTGAATCTGTCCATTTACAAGGCGCTTTAAAATCGATTACCGATTTAACGTATAATTCAATCACGGTCGATGGCGACACATCGACAAATGACATGGTGCTCGTCATGGCAAATGGATTGGCTGGAAATCAATCACTCACGCCGGCGCATCCGGATTGGGAAGCATTTGTTGAAGCATTGCATGCAGTGTCCCAAGATCTTGCAAAAATGATCGCAAAGGACGGGGAAGGGGCAACAAAGCTCGTTGAAACTGAAGTAACTGGTGCAGAGACAGATGCAGAGGCGCGAATGATTGCAAAAACCGTTGTCGGTTCGCCGCTTGTGAAAACGGCTGTTTTCGGCAGTGATGCCAACTGGGGGCGTATTATTGCCGCTGTCGGACGAAGCGGTGCCAAAATCGATCCGAATGCAATTGAAATTTTAATTGGCACGACGACAGTCGTAAAGAATGGTACACCTGTACCGTTTTCAGAGGAAAAATTGCTCGTTTATCTCAAGCAGCCAGAAGTGAAGTTTACCGTTCATCTTAACAAAGGACTTGGGAAAGGGATCGCGTGGGGGTGTGATTTGACATATGAGTACGTCCAAATTAACGGAACATACCGTACGTAAACGAATGGTCATTAAGCTTGGGGGAAGCATGCTGGAAGGCATGGACGAAGCATTTTTCGTCAACTTGAAAAAAATGATCGAGGAAGGTCATGAAATGATGATCGTTCATGGGGGCGGTCCAGCGATCAATAAGGCGCTCGCAGATCATCAAGTAACGTCATCCGTACGCAATGGGATCCGTGTGACATCTAAGGAAGCGGTTGACATCGTGCAAGCAACATTAATCGGCCAAGTGAATCCTGCGCTCGTTCATGGATTGAATGCTCATGGCATCCAAAGCATTGGGTTAAGCGGTTATGATGGAAATCTATTCACATGCAAACTATTAGATGAAGCATTGTATGGTTATGTGGGAGAAATACAGCACGTTCAAACAACAATCCTAGATTCATTGTTACAAGCAAATTTCGTTCCGGTTATTTCATGCATCGGGGCGGCATCGAATGGGTCGCCGTTAAACATTAACGCCGATACCGTTGCGAGTCAAATTGCACTCGCGACGGGCGCTGACAGTTTACTATTCGTGACAGATACGCCTGGCATTCAAATAGAGGAAACAACACAGCAACATGTGTTAGCTACGGATATTACAAAATGGATTGCATCCGGTGACATTTATGGCGGTATGATTCCGAAAGTCGAAGGCGCACTTGCGTGTATCGATGCGGGCATACCTTCCGTACAAATCGTCGGGCAACAGCTTTCGGGAACGGTTATTCAAGGGGAGGGGGTTTTGTCTTGAGTCATTTATTTCAAAACTACGGCAAGCGTCGTGTGCCGATCGTCAGTGGAAAAGGGACGATTGTAACGGACGACAAAGGAAAAAACTATTTAGATTTTACGAGTGGCATTGCTGTTGTCAGCCTTGGTCATGCGCATCCTGAACTAGTTAAAACATTGCAGGAACAAAGCGAAAAGCTTTGGCATATTTCGAACCTGTTTGATATTCCTGCGCAGGAGCAACTTGCAGAAGCATTGGTAGATCAAACGCCATTCGATCACGCATTTTTCTGTAATAGCGGCGCCGAGGCGAATGAAGCGGCGATTAAGCTTGCACGAAAACATACGGGGAAACATACAATCATTACTTTCGAACAATCGTTTCATGGGCGTACGTTCGGCGCGATGTCTGCAACAGGTCAGGAAAAAGTGCGCCAAGGATTTGGACCGTTGCTTGAAACGTTCCGAACGATTCCTTACAATGACCTTGCACAATTGGAAGCGGCGATTGATGATGACGTTGCGGCGATTATGTTGGAAGTCATTCAAGGCGAAGGCGGTGTCAATGCAATTGACTCGGCATTTGCACAAGCGATTACAGATGTCTGTAAAGCAAAGGATATTTTGTTGATCGTCGATGAAGTACAAACCGGCATTGGCCGAACAGGAACGTGTTATGCCTTTGAACAAACGCCTTTACAGCCAGACATTGTGACGTTAGCAAAAGGACTGGGTGGTGGGTTTCCAATCGGTGCGATGCTCGGGAAAGCGGCACTTTTCCCATCTTTTGGAGCAGGTACGCATGGCACCACATTCGGCGGGAATCCACTCGCGGTGTCTGTAGCCAAAACTGTAGTGGATATCGTATGTCAACCGTCTTTCTTGAAAGAAGTCAACGACAAGTCAGCCTATTTGATCAAAAAGCTTACAGAAGCTTTGCCGAACGATCACTATTCCATTCGCGGAAAAGGTTTGCTACTTGGCATCCACTGTGAACAAGAAGTGGCTCCGTTTATTCAACAAGCAGAGCAGGAAGGATTATTGCTCGTTCAAGCGGGGACGAATGTCATTCGATTATTACCGCCCCTCACTGTATCAAAGGATGAAATCGATCAGGCAGTGGCCGTCATTTCAACCGTGTTGTTAGGGGAAAAAGCAATCATATAAGGCAGGTGCAGAAAGGATTTTTGAATTAAAGTGCTCAGCGAATCACTATTCAAAAGACCTTTTTGTAAGATACCTTAAAACGTAAGCAGTCCACAGAGGGGGACTGCTTACGTTTCAGCCTGTTGAGAAACGCTCGCATCCGTCGTTGCTCGTCTCGCTCGTCCGCTCATGAACTTTAGTTCTATTCGCGTCTTCGCTCGACTTCGCGCCTAGGCTGACAAGCGTTTTCAACCAGGCTGAAGAGATACCTGATAATCATATTATCTTTTAAAAAAGTATTGGCAAATTCGAAAAACGACTTTATCTATACTTTGACGTAGGCAGTCCACAGAGGGGGGCTGCTTATGTTTTTTTATGGGAGTAAACAAGCATCGTTCCTCTCGGTGTTTTATTTGTTTGAAAAATAAAGCTGTACAGAATACCTATTTTTCGGTACGTTAATAGATACATAGTTTATGGGGAAGGGTGGTAGGTTGCTAATGAAAAAATGGTTTGTCGTATTGATCTCCATCGTTTTCGTCTTTACGGGATTCGGTTCTGCTTCTGCGGCACCGTTATTTACGGACGTAAAAGATAATTATTGGGTGAAGGCCGAAATGGACTTTTTGGCCGAAAAAGGAATCATTACACCTAATCCAAACGAGCGCTTCGGTGTGAACGATGAGATTACAAGATTGGAAGCCTCAACGATGATTGTGAAAGCACTCGGGCTTGAAACAGAAAATCGTCCGGCACCGAATTTTATTGATGTTTTGCCTGAGGATGAAAGTTACGACATCATCGCCGCGATCGTTGATGAAGGCATTATGGTAGGAAATAACAACGGCCAATTCATGCCGCAAAAGTCTTTAACGCGGGCAGAAATGGCGAAAATTCTTGTGATTGCATTTGATTTGAAAGGAACGTCCGACTACAATTTTCGGGACATTCCGACAACTTATTGGGGTTCACCGTTTATCAAAACGTTATTTGCGAATGAAGTGACGACGGGTTATGAAAATAACACGTATAAACCGGGCGCTTTTTTGACTAAATCACATTTCGCAATTTTTCTCGCAAGAATATTAAACCCGGAATTTAAGCAGCCATTTGCTTGTTATCAACCGGATAATGCGAAAACATATGTTGTAGATGTCCAGGTGACTTCATTATGGAAAGAGCCGAATAAAGCGCGAAAGGTCGATCAGCCTTCACTTTCCAAACCTGTCGATATGGCTAAATGGACGAAAAGCATGACGACGGCGCAAAAGCAGTGGCTTGTCGGGAAAGTGGATACACAAGCGTTGTATGGACAAGAAGTTTCCATTTTAAAAACAAGCGGCAATTGGGTGCAAATTGCCGTGAAAGATCAATATGTCCCACATCAAAAAGCTGGTTATCCAGGTTGGGTGCCGAAATCTCATATTACGGAGCAGTATCCAAACTATAAAAATTGTCCAATTGCAGTTGTAGATGTTCCAATCGCTAGTCTTTATCACGATGCGAATACAAGCAGGAAGTTCATGGATATTAGCTATACGACCATTCTGCCGATCATAAAGGAAGAAGGCAATTGGCTGCACGTGCAAACCCCTGCGAATGGTGTGAAATATTTACGAAAACAAGATGTAAAAACATTTCAAAATTACGCATCCATTCCAAAACCTACACAGAAAGATATTGTGAATGACGCCAAGATGTTCATGGGGCTGCCGTATTTGTGGGCCGGCACATCCGGTTTCGGCTTCGATTGCTCAGGGATCATTCATTCTGTTTATAAAAATCACGGCATTCTCATTCCACGAGATTCTTTCGTGCAAGCGGTGAATGGGAAACCTGTTGCGAAAAATCAGCTGCAAGCTGGGGATTTGGTATTTTTCGCCTACAGTGGCGGAAAAGGAAAAGTGTATCATGTGGGCCTATACATTGGAAATGGACAAATGCTGCATGCACCGAATTCATTGAAAAAAGTAGAAATTATTTCGCTTAATACAGGTGTATATAAAACAAACTACGCCGGTGCAAGACGTTATTTACAATAAACCAAGATGGGGCTGTCCCAGAAGTGCTTGGCACTTCGTTTTGGGACACCCCCATCTTTTATTTACCCAATAAACCCCAGAAATGTATTCAAATTTCCTTCATAAATGTCGGATTTTGCCGGTGATTCCAATGATTAACCTTTTCAAATGAAATGAAATTCATTATAATAAATGTATAAATTTCGAAGGAGATGGGAACGCTTGAAATTTAGTTTTGCCTCAAAGATTGTCATTCTAGTCCTCTTAGTCATTGGAATCGTGGGTATGATCGGATGGTCAATTTTTGGCGCAAATCAAGGCATTGCAATTTCTTTTTCTGAAATGGAAAAGACCATTCAAGCTGAGCATGGGCCATCTGTCCAATTGAAAGAACTATCGGATGGAACGTTGTACTTACAAACTGCTGATCAGTTGTACGTGACAAAGGTTCGTCCACACAGTCAAATTGTTGAACAACTTGTCGGAAAATATAATATTTCATATATATATAGTGATTCTAGTTCATACAGCGGATGGATTCTTGCTGGGTTCGTCATTATTGCGATTGCGGTTTTAATTGTTCTGCATCGTAAAGGGAAAATCGGCATTGGTGCTTCATCCATGAAAAACAGTGCCGCTAAATCGACGCCGCTGCCAAATATCCGTTTACAAGATGTTGGCGGGCTTCCAGAAGAAATGAAGGAAGAAATTCTTCAGACGTTATCCATTGTGAAAGATCCGAAACGATCTGCACAAATTGGCATTGAGCCACCGAAAGGCATCCTTTTATATGGACCTCCGGGAACAGGGAAAACGATGCTTGCCCAAGCAATTGCAAAAGAAATTGGCGCAACATTTTTCTCTTCAAGCGGCGCTGCTTTTACTGAATTATTCGTAGGGGTTGGTGCCTCTCGTGTTCGAACATTGTTTCAAAATGCAAGAAAGCATAAACCCGCTGTTATTTTTATAGATGAAGTCGATGCGCTTGCTGCCAAGCGAAAAGCACATGGCGGGGAAGAAGCGGAAAAAACATTGACAGAGCTTTTAGTACAATTAGATGGCGGTAATGACAATGCTGGTATTTTATTTATTGCCGCAACAAACCGAAAAGACCTGTTAGACGATGCATTTTTACGTCCAGGCCGTATTGACTTTACTTTCCAAGTTCCTTTGCCAGATACAAACGGCAGAAGGGAAATTATCGATATTCATACGAAAGGCAAGCGATTGGCGCAAGAAGTATATGCATCGCTGGATGTGCTTGCAGAAAGTACATCCGGTTTTTCAGGTGCCGAACTTGGCTCGTTATTTGAAACGGCGAGCCGCCGTGCAATCCGGGACGGTCGTGAAGTCATCGATAAGGATGATTTAGATTTTGCGATTGATCGTACCATTCTCGGCAGTACGTCACGCACACTTAATAATATCGAAACGAAGCGCCGTGTTGCAATCCATGAATCGGGTCACGCCTTAGTAGCAGCTGTTACAAAACCTGGTTCTGTTCGAAAAGCAACGATTATTCCGCGCGGACAAGCGCTTGGATATGTAGCGCCGATTCAAAAAGAACTGCATTTATCGACCTATAGTGAATTGTTCGATCAAGTTTGTATGATTTTAGCGGGAGGCGTCGCGGAACGTACAGTTCTTGGTGAGCATAGCATCGGCGTTAGTGGAGATGTGAAGCAGGCGCAAGATATCATTAAACAAATGGTCGATACAGGTCTTCTGTCTGACGGATTTACGTTGACGTTTAATGAAAGCAGAAAAGAAGTGAAAATGCAGGAAATTTTTGATCTAGCGCTTCTAAAAACGGAGCAGCTTATTAAAGAACATGCAAACGAGTTCGATCGGTTAGTCGAAGCGTTAATGCAAAAAGAAACGTTAGATGGTACTGAAGTGCAAGAAATTGTTTCACCAAAAGAAGAACTTGTTGTTGGCTAATTGAAAAAACAGAAGGGGTTTCGTTTCCCTTCTGTTTTTGTTATGCGTGCATTTCCCAACAGTCTTGTATAGTTCTTACGATTGGCTTCATACTATGCAAAATGGCAGAAGGAGGAGACGACACGGTGGATGCAGGGCAACAGCAACAAGATGTTCAGTCGAAAATGCTGCAAAAGCTTCAACTTCAAATACAAGAATTAGAATTACAAATACAAATGCAACAAAAAAATGAACAAGCAGCGCAACCACAGCAATCGGATGAATCAGGACAGCCAAACCAAGATCAAAGCCAATCTTCATCAGATTCCATTTTGCAGTCACCCGAACAAATACAACAAGGTTTTACACAACCCGAGCAGCCAGGACAAAGTCAACAAGCAGGTCAGCAGTCATGTGAACAAGGAAAACAAGAAAAGCAAGGACAAGACCAAGCTGTCGGACAACAAAATGATTCTGGGCAATCCCGTGTAAATGATCAAACGAACGGAAATCCAGATCCATCGGCAGAACAATCCTCGCCAAACGAACAAACGAACAATCAAGAACAGCAGAATGATCAACAGGGCCAGAAAAACTGTCAACACCAAAGCGAAAGTGAGCAAAATGAGCAACAGCAACAGCAACAGCAACAGCAACAGCAACAGCAACAGCAACAGCAACAGCAACAAGATCCATCAAGTGACGATCAAAACTTAAACCAGGAAAAGAAACAAGAGGAAAAAGCGGGTACTAGCAAAAAACTGCCGCTTTACTTTACACCGCCCGAAATAATTTCGATTCAAGATATTACTTATCTAAAGGAAATGCTCTGTTTAAATGTAAATGCCATTAAACAATATCGGCAAGCGGCACAAACTTGTCAATTGCCTGACTTGAAAAATCAGTTTTCCGAAGCTGCTCAAATGCATTTAACGCACTTTAATAATTTACTACCTTTATTAAATGCGAAAGAAGGTGGATCGTCATGACGGCAAAGAAAATAGAAAATCCTAAAACACCATTACCAGAAAAAGCCATGCAAAATGATTATGACTTGATGAAAAATTTACTGTCCATAGAGAAATCATTACAAGAAACGTATTTGTCAGCCATACAGCAAGTAAGTCATGAAAAGCTTTACTCCACTACATTCGCCCTATTAAAAGCCACATCCGAACAGTATCGAAAAATTTTCGATTTAATGTTTACGCACGGTTGGGTTTCTTTAACACCCGCGCCCTCAGAAGAAGTGAAAGCTGTTAAAGAAGAGTATGAACAAATGAAGCAGCAATTATAATAAAGATCAATTATGTCTGAGCCGTAAAAGCAACGTGCTTTTAGGGCTTTTATTATGTAAAACGGACAATGATTCGCTATAATTAGATGGTTATCGACAAAAAAATAAGTAGCGAGGTGAATTACGTGCCGCAGCACCATCCAACATCAGGTGGAAAAAAGGTTTATTTTGAAATATTAGGGGATACCATTCTGCCAAAGTCATTAATCATTGCGATTATTTTTAATATCCTCGTAAGTTTAGGGGCATACAATCTTGGGCTTCGATTTTTTTCAACTGTCGCGAGTGAAAATATGGTAACATCTTATTCGCTCCTCGTAGGCATTTTAGGAGGATTATTTTCATTATTCATCTGTTCTCTTGTCTTCAAACCGAACCGCAAATTAGTAGAGGAACAATCTTCTGTCAACGGTATGCGAGAGGCTTTTCATGATTTGAATTTAAACCCGCATGAAGAACTCCAATATATAGAAAATGATCCAATCACGAAAAAGGAATTAGAAGAGCTAGGGATTTATGAACAATTTAAAGCCCTTGAACGGGAGAGTCGAAAATGAGTTTACTCGTAACTGTAATTTTATTTGCTTTAATTGGAGCTGTGGTATTTACATTAATCGGCCTTGTTTCTGGAACTGATGAAACAGCAATTATGGTACCGCTGACGTTATTAGTTATTTTATTAGGTGCGCCGCCCGCAGCGGTATTTTCTTTCTTTATGGCGGGGGTCCTTGCTAAACATTTAACCCATGCGGTGCCAACTGCTTTAATGGGTATTCCCGGCGATACGCTGGCAGTTCCGTTAATTGACCATGCGGATACGCTTCGAAGGATGGGCATGCCGCATATTGCCCTACGGAAAATGATTTCTGGCGGTATTATTGGTGCCTTTATTGCCTTGCCGACGGCTGTTTTATTAGGACATTTTTTAGGACAGTTTGCGGATTTCTTTAAAGCTTCAGCAGGCATTATTTTTACACTTGCTGCCATTTTAATTGCCTATTTTTCAAAAGGAAAATGGGTAAGTGTCTTAATGATTTTGCCATTTGCTTTTTTGATTAAAAGTTTAAATCTGATTAGTTTTTCGATTTTGGATAAAAATTTGGCGATCAGCTTTTTCTTAGGCATTGCCATTGGTCCGATGTTTTCTGACATTCTCATCGCGTCGTCTTCGGCGGCACAGCATTCTGTTAGAAAGCATAAGCCAAAAGAATATCATTTGGCGCCGGAAACCAAAGCTTGGAAAGGCTTCTTCCCGAATCCATTAAAAATCTTATCTAGCAGACAGCAAGCATTCACAGCAATTACGGGCTTTATTTCCTCATTAACATTCGTCTTTAGTCCGGTCGGGATGACGTCACTAATGGGGGAAGCGGTCGCTTCACGAACAAAAGGTGCTTATAAAAAGTCAACAACAAGCTTATCAGTCATGAACGGCGTAACAGAATCAACGTATATTGCAGAAACAATTATCCCGCTTATTGCATTTGGGATTCCATTAAGTCCAGTCGCGCTCGGACCGGCATCACCACTTTTTAATGCACCGCCGGTCTTCACGGTCGATCCGATCAATAATTTGCATACTCATTTAACAGCGTGGGAATTTTTTATTTATGGAGCGATTGGATTAGGTGTAGCTTCTTTAATTGCCTATCCGTTTTCAATGAATTATGCAAGAAAAGCTTCTGTCCTTGTTATGAAATTCATTAGCCAAGAAGCCATTATTGCAATGTTTATTGGCCTTGCCTGTTTACTAGCCTTTCATGAAGGGCAGCTTGTCGGTATCTTTGTTACATTTACGGTTGCGGCGGTAGGAGGATTAATGAACCGTATATTAGGCATTGGCGCTGGTGTTCAATTCATGATCTTCTATGCGTCGGCGTGGATTATGATGAAATTGTTTGGAATATAAGCGTGAAAAAACTCCATCGTGATTGAGCGATGGAGTTTTCTTTGTGAAAGAGTTATAGGAATACCAATAAATAGATCCATAAAAAATGCTGGCTAAGAACGAAACTGTACAACAATAAAGTAAAACCTATTAATAGTTTTAAATATCTTTTCGGTTGAATTTTTGAAATTATAAAGAGCAGGGCTAACGGCAAGCTGATTTTAATGAGATAGAAGCCCAAAACGCTGTTTGAATACAAAAGATCCATTAGCGGATTAGCTTCTGTCACATGATCATTACGTAGCCCGAGGTCTGTGAAGTAGGCGTCTGCTACGGCCAATAGGAAAAGGACTGTCACAAGATGTCTATAGTGAGTGATTATGGAGGATGCTGTATTCATATTCCGCACTCCCTTCGGTTGAATTGCCGTGCGACTCTCATTTGTCGCGCGACATTTCAATGATATTTTGTTTGTAGAATTAGTGTTTGCAGTCAGTTGACAGTTCATACAACTAAAAAATGAGTGAGTGGTAGAATTAGCTCATTCGGATCATAAATTTAGGCAGTAACCAGTCATTTCACATTCCATCCACAGAATTGAAGGAGGAAGGCAGTAAATCCCTCCAATTATGAATAAAATAAAAAGGATTTGTGAAGTCGTTCACAACCATGACAAAACTTCTTGACAACCTTGTGAAGAAGTTCACAAATGTATTGTGTTGTCCCTTGTTTTTGCGTTATAGTACAGTCAAGAAAGGTTATAACAAACTAAAACAGAGGAGAGAGATGACAATGAAACAAATCTTAGAGAATAAAGTCGTTGCTGCATTGCTAACAGTTTTACGCATATGGCTCGGCGTACAGTGGTTGAAAGCAGGATTCGGAAAAGTAACTAGCGGATTTGATGCAGGCGGGTATTTGCAAGGGGCGATTGCAAAATCACAAGGTGAAAATCCAGTTGTACAAGGCTGGTATGCTTCGTTTCTAGAAAATGTTGCATTGCCGAATGCAGGTTTATTTAGTTTTCTTGTTGCATGGGGAGAGTTGCTTGTTGGAGTAGGATTAATACTTGGGGCGTTAACAGTTCCTGCGTTAGCAGCGGCTGGTTTCATGAACTTGAATTTCTTATGGGCTGGCACAATTAGTATAAATCCTACATTATTACTAATAACGGTCGTTTTACTACTCACAGCAAAAAGTGCAGCATATTTCGGTGCGGATCGCTTTATCATCCCAGCTGTTCGTGAAATCGATGTTCAGAAAAAACGCTATGATACAGCAGTTGAAACAAGTTTATAAAAATGATTAAGGAAAGCTTGTTCGTTCTTTCAAAGAGAACGAACAAGCTTTTATTGGAATCCCGATCTAAATTATTGACAATACCTAGGAATCTATTAAAATTATAGTTAAGAATATTCCGACTACTGTGCGTGCCATTAAAAAAACGCACCTAATCCTTTACTCATTTTTCAAGTTAAAAATCCAAAGTGCTTTTCTGGTATTTTGTTTTCGGTTTTGTTATCATTAGAATTGTATCTAGATAATAATCATTATTATGTAGGAGTGATAATAATTGAGTAAACAAGAAAATAACAAAAGAAGATTAACGACGGCTGCGGGGGCGCCGGTGCCGGACAACCATAATTCCATGACAGCGGGACCAAGAGGACCGATGTTGCTGCAAGACGTTTGGTTCTTGGAAAAAATGGCGCATTTTGATCGCGAAGTGATTCCAGAGCGCCGGATGCATGCAAAAGGTTCAGGAGCTTACGGGACTTTCACAGTGACTCATGATATTACAAAATACTCAAAAGCTAAAATCTTCTCGGAAATCGGCAAGAAAACAGATATGTTCATTCGTTTTTCCACAGTAGCCGGCGAGCGCGGGGCAGCCGATGCTGAGCGTGACATTCGAGGATTCTCAATGCGTTTTTATACAGAGGAAGGAAACTGGGATATTGTTGGAAACAATACACCTGTCTTTTTCTTTAGAGATCCCTTACATTTCCCTGACTTAAACCATGCTGTAAAACGTGATCCACGTACAAACATGCGTAGTGCTAATAATAACTGGGATTTTTGGACTTCCCTGCCAGAAGCATTGCACCAAGTTACGATTGTTATGAGTGAACGTGGTATTCCTAAATCTTACCGTACAATGCATGGCTTTGGGAGTCATACATTTAGTATGATCAATGAAAACAACGAGCGCGTTTGGGTAAAATTTCATATGCGTTCACAGCAAGGCATTGAGAATTTAACGGATGAAGAAGCGGCGGAACTGGTTGGAGTAGACCGCGAAAGCCACCAGCGAGATCTCTATGAAAATATTGAAGAAGGCAATTTCCCAAAATGGAAAATGTATATTCAAGTGATGACAGAAGAAGAAGCAAACAATATGCCGTATAATCCATTCGATTTAACAAAAGTTTGGTATAAAAAGGATTTCCCATTAATTGAAGTCGGCGAATTTGAGTTAAATCGAAACCCTGATAACTATTTCGCGGAAGTAGAACAAGCGGCATTTACACCGGCAAACGTTGTGCCTGGTATTGGCTTTTCACCGGATAAAATGTTGCAAGGGCGTCTATTTTCTTACGGCGATGCGCAGCGTTACCGCTTAGGTGTAAATCACCATCAAATTCCAGTGAACCAGCCAAGATGTCCATTCCATAGCTTCCACCGTGATGGTGCGATGCGTGTAGATGGCAATATGGGCAGCACGATCCATTATGAACCAAACAGCTATGGCGAATGGAAGCAGCAGCCGGAATACAAAGAGCCGGCACTTGATCTGTTCGGAAATGCCGATCGTTGGAATTTCGAGGAAGATGATGACAACTATTTCGAACAGCCTGGTAAACTCTTTAACTTGATGAGTGATGAGCAGAAACAAGTATTGTTTGAAAATACGGCACGAAATATTGGGCCTGCTGAGAAATTCATTCAACTTCGTCATATTATGCACTGCTACAAAGCAGATCCAGCTTATGGGCAAGGCGTTGCAGAAGCACTTGGCATTACTTGGGATGAAGTAGAAGCCGCAATTAGTTTAGAAGATTAAATGACATCAAAAAAACCGTCCGAAAATTTAGGGAATACCCTGAATTTTAGGGCGGTTTTTTCGCATCTTTCCAACCATTCATGTAATATGAAAGGAACGTTAATTGGCAAAGTGGGGGATTTGGAATGAATAACATTATTTCAATTGAAAATGGGATGCTTAGAAAAGGAAATAAGGAAATTTTACAAGATATTAATTGGACGATACAAGAGGGGGAACATTGGGGGCTGCTAGGATTAAACGGGTCCGGTAAAACGTCGTTGTTGAATATCATTTCCGCCTATCAGTTTCCTTCATCGGGTGAAGTGCATGTGCTTGGCAAACAATTTGGCAAAACGAGTTTACCTGAACTTAGAAAAGAAATTGGTTTTGTCAGCAATTCGCTAGATCGATTTGCGCAGTTTTTTCAAAATGAAACGGTTGAAAGAATCATCGTCAGTGGGAAATTTGCTAGTTTTGGCATTCACGAGAAAGTATTGCAGGAGGATTGGGAAAGGGCTAATGCCTTACTTGAACAGTTACGCTTAACCCATTTGAAAGGGAAGTCTTATCAATTATTATCAGAAGGGGAAAAGCGCCGTGTCCTTATTGCGCGATCCATTATGAGCGATCCAAAAATGCTTATATTAGATGAACCTTGCTCGGGATTGGATATATTGTCCCGCGAACAATTTCTTCAGTCCGTTAACCAAGTGATTGAAAATAAATGTCATGTTGTTTACGTGACACATCATATAGAAGAGTTGGTGGAAGGAATTTCCCATGTTTTGCTATTAAAAGATGGCAAGATCGTTGCTGCTGGTCCGAAAAAGGAGGTATTGCAAGAAGATTTGTTAAGTGAAACGTTCCAAGTACCGGTGCGGATCAACTGGGAGGATGGCCGCCCATTGTTAGGAATAAATAAAACGCCCATGGGTATTTAATCTAAATAATCTGTTGACAAACATGTAGGGCAACTCCCTCATGTTTGTTTTTTTATTCCCTGCCATGGAAACCTTGCTAGGATGACCTCTGCGAACCAGTTGTGATAAAAATCACAGCCCTTTCTGGAAATTGTCCGTACGATTAAATTGTCATGGTTTGGTAACAATTCACTTGATTCAGTTTAGTTGGAAGTATGTGCTTAACCATCAAAGGAGGATGTAGACAGATGATTCAATTCATTGCATGGGTCGTAAGTTTATTCTGTATGTTGGCCATTGCGTTTGTTTTCGTATTTGTCGCATTGAAATCCGGCCAGAGAGAGAACTACGAACCAATCGTTAAAAAATGGTATAAGGTACGGAAAGTGTATGGCATTTCGCTCGTTGTTTTGATAGCGATTGTTAGCGTTTACACATTAAGAAATCTTCCGTACAACCAGCCGGTTTACGGAAAAGGAATTGAACCGATCGTAGTAGGTGTCGAAGCGTTTCAATTTGGCTTTGACATTAGCCAACGTGAATTTAATGTGGGCGACTCTGTAGAATTTGATGTGACAACGGCAGATGTAACGCATGGTTTTGGCATTTACGATGAAGACATGAACTTGATTGCCCAGACACAAGCAATGCCAGAGTATACGAATACCGTATACATCACCTTCACAAAACCAGGAACTTACCAAATCTTATGTCTCGAGTATTGTGGTCTGGCACACCACATTATGGTCGATCAGCTCGTTGTAAAAGAATAGGAAAGGAGCAGGAAGGATGGGGGCAAATACTGTTTTAAAGACAAGAAATAATCAAGTCGTTTTACAGCTTATTATTTCTGGGGTTGTCATCGTCGCAATGATCGTTTTTGGCGTAATTATGTTACTGGCGCAAGGTGGGGTAATCGAGCTTAGCGCTGCGGCATTTTATCAAATGTTAACAATACATGGAACCGGTATGATCGGTGCGGCGGCTTTGGCAGGCAGCGCAGTGATGTGGTATTTTCTCGATCATTATGTCAATTTATCCAAAAAAATTTTTAATACAAATCTAATTTGCTTTTTAATCGGTGTTGTGATGGTAATCATCGGTGTGTTTTCTTTTGAATATGCAAGTGGGTGGACATTTTTATATCCACTTCCGGCGTTATCGGCAGGCGCATGGGGAACAGTTGGCGCACTGCTTTACCTCGGCGGCATGCTGCTTATAGGGGTTGGCTTTTTATTATTATTTATCGATACGGGAAGGGCAATTATTCAAAAATACGGAAGTCTAGGAAAAGGGCTCGGCTGGGATGTCATTGCTGGGAAGAAATCCGAACTGGATGCACCGCCGGCAGCTGTTGTAGCGAGTACAATGGTGACAATCGTGAATATTTCCGCTTTAACGGCAGGAGCGACAGTTCTTGTTATGAATATTATTAATGTCGTGAATCCAGCAATTACATTTGATCCTTTACTTGCGAAAAACTTAACCTATGCGTTTGGTCATATTTTTGCTAACTCAACCATTTACATGGCAGTCGTTGCGGTGTATGAAATTTTATCACGGGCGACGAATCGACCTTGGAAATCTAATAAGCCATTTTTAATTGCCTGGACGTCGTCAACGATTTTAACAATGATTGTCTATCCGCATCATTTGCTGATGGATTCTGTGATGCCGAAATGGATTTTAGTTATGGGGCAAGTCTTATCTTATGCAAACGGATTGCCAGTCTTAATCATTACCGCATACGGCGCATTAATGATCGTCTATAAATCTGGCATTAAGTGGGAAATGCCATCTGCTCTGATGTTTTTATCAATGTTCGGTTGGACTTCGGGGGCGATTCCTGCAATTGTTGATGCGACGATTGTCGTTAACCATGTCATGCACAACACGAAATGGGTGCCGGGTCATTTCCATTTGTATATGGGGCTTGGGGTTGTCGCGATGGTATTCGGCTTTATGTATTATTTAGCTAAAAACGATAGCAGCATTCAAACAAATGGCATGGATCGATTCGCTTTCGTCGTTTATTTATTATCCATGTTGGGCGTAAGCGGATCGTTTCTTGTTTCGGGTGCAATCAGTACACCAAGACGTTTTGCAACACATATTCCAGAGTGGATGGGCCCGGCACAATTTGGCGCCTACTCCGGTATTTTAGTTGCCCTTGCATTGTCTATTTTTATCATTCATTTTGTACGTTATCTTGTTGTTCGAAGAAAGGCATTGCCTACAACCGGACGTGCGCAGCAAGGTATGATTTGAAATAAGTGGCGCAACAATCGTGAAAGGAGAGTTTCAAGATGAAACAAATGATTGGCGGGGGGATTTTGTTTCTATTGTTAGGAATTCCTTTTACGATTGTTTTTTTGGAGTCGATGATGGTGATCCATATGCTCGTTCAAATCCCATTGCTCATACTTGCGGGGTGGTTGATGGGGGCAGGCGTGCTACAAAAGTTCCCACGTTTTTTTGCAAATTGGAATGGCAATGGCGTTTCGGGTATTTTACTAGTATCGATTATTTTAATGTACTGGATGCTACCGCGTGCGATGGACGAAGCATTGTTAGGCGGTTGGATAGAATTGTTTAAATTTATTAGCCTGCCCGTTGCTGGACTATTCATTAGAGATAGTTGGACTAAACTAAAAACGAATGGAAAAAGCTTTGTTTTTTTAAACTTCCTGTCGATGTTTGGATTAATGGGCTGGTTATACATGGATGCACCGATTCAATTGTGCAACAATTACTTGGAGTTAGAGCAAAAAGCATTGGGCTGGGGGTTTTTGGCCATTACGTTGGCGATGATTTTATATTTGTTACAGAACGTTTTTATGGATCATTCTGGCAGGGAGCACGAACCATTATGAAGGAACACGGAAGAGGCTGCGATCTTCCGTGTTTTTCTTTTTCAGGGGTGAATTGAAACCGTTTACATCTTTTTGTGAAAACTGATTGACAATTTTCTCTCTTACAACTATTATGCTAATAACGACTAAATAGCGACACTTATTAATTTTATGAAAACTCTATTCTAGGGGGAGAGTAGGATGGAACGGCAGAGTGAGAAAAAAATTGGTTTTTGGTTAGCTTTACTTCCATTAGCACTCATGATCGTTGTGATGATTATAACAGTTGTCAAGTTGGAGCAAGGGCCTCACATGCCGCTCATCGTCGGAACGTCGACGGCTGCACTCGTTGCGTGGAAGATCGGTTTCACTTGGAAAGAAATTGAGGAAATGATGTATAAAGGGATTCGGCTGGCACTCCCAGCTGTCGTCATTATTATGTTAGTCGGACTCACGATTGGTTCTTGGATGGGCGGCGGAATTGTCGCAACGATGATTTATTACGGGTTGCAAATTATTACGCCATCCTGGTTCCTCGTTGCGATTTGCCTCATTTGCTGTATCGTTTCACTTGCAATCGGGAGTTCTTGGTCAACGATGGGAACGATCGGTGTCGCAGGAATGGGAATCGGTCTAAGTATGGGGATTCCGGCAGGGATGATTGCAGGTGCGATTATTTCTGGGGCATACTTTGGAGATAAAATGTCCCCGTTATCCGATACAACGAACTTAGCTGCCGGATTAACTGGAACGGACTTATTTGACCATATTAAACATATGTTATACACGACAATTCCGGGTCTAGCGATCGCACTCGGTGTTTATACATTTTTAGGGAATAAATTTGCGACATCGAAAATGGAAGCAGTTGAAATCGCGCAAACGGCGAAAGTTTTGCAGGAAAGCTTCCTTATTTCACCATGGTTATTGCTTATTCCATTGGCAGTCATTGTACTTGTCGCAACGAAAGTGCCTGCTGTTCCGGCATTGATCATCGGAATTATCTTAGGATTCTTATCTCAAGTTTTCGTACAAGGAGACACACTTGTTAGTGGTCTTGAAGCATTGCAAAGCGGTTTTACGATCGCTACGGGGAATGAAATGGTCGATGCACTTTTCAATGGCGGCGGATTGGATTCGATGATGTACACCGTTTCTATGACGATCGTTGCGATGACTTTCGGCGGTATTTTAGAGTTTTCTGGCATGTTGAAGGCATTGATGGAACAATTAATGAAAATTGTAAAATCTACAGGTTCTTTAATCGCATCAACGATCGGTGCTTGTTTCTTGACGAATGCATCTTGTTCAGAACAATATATTTCTGTCGTTGTTCCGGCGCGCATGTTTAGTAAAGCGTACAGGGAGAAAGGACTTCATTCGAAAAATTTGTCCCGTGCATTAGAAGACGGCGGTACACTTACGTCGGTTTTCATTCCGTGGAATACATGCGGTGTCTTCATCCTCGGAACGCTTGGCGTCAGTGTTGTTCAATATGGACCATATGCAATCTTAAACTTAGTCGTTCCGCTTATTTCGATTTTCTACGCGATGACTGGTTTAACAATCGTGAAGTTAACGGAACAAGAGAAGAAAGAACTGAAAGAACAAGAACTGAAAAACGAAAATGTTGGTTTAGAATCCTGAATGAAAAAAAGAGTCTCTATGGAGGCTCTTTTTTGGCTTATTTGTTAGTTTCACACGAAAATGAGTAATTGATCGCAAAAGTATCACTTTCTATGATGGGCATGCCGCCTGTTGCAAAGCATCTTTCCACTGCGAGGTTAATTTCTTGATTATTAAAATACGAGAGCGAGCAAACTGAAAATGACAAACCAATAAAAGTTAAAGTACTTATTGTTATGATCAGATTTTTTCTTTTCACCAGGCAGACCTCCTATCTCTCTTTTAACTATAGCAGATTTGCTAGGTCATGAAAGCTATGCTCCCTCATCTATACATCGCAAAATTCAATTCATATAAAGCCCGTGGCCGTCCTTGTTTATAAGCCATTTCTTCTCCAACGATTTTGGCATACTCAAACGCAACAAGTTTCTTTAACATACGCTCCGCCGTTCTGCGCGTGACGTTCAAATAAAGGGCTAAGTCATTCGCTGTAAATTGCTTCGTTTGACGTGATTGGTTAAATAGGATGAGCTTTGAAATGTTCGTTGAACTAAGCTTTGTTTTCTCTGCCATTTCAACAAGGAGCGGTTCGTGCACTTTTAACGCGATTGTCTGCGGGTCTTGTGGAAATGGACCGTGCAGCTTTTTTTGCGAATCCAATACATAAAAGCCAGATGCATCGTCCAAATGGTCAAACTGTAAGGCAAGCCGCGCATTTTCAGTCGCTTCGATAGAGGTTTCTCCGCAGCCGAAAGCAAGTTTCATTTGTCCTGCATATTCTTTTAACAGCATTAAGAATGCCATGTCTTTCAATGAAGCGTCAATATTGCCCATCGTTGTGAATAGAGAATAAACACCTTCATTGTCGGTTGTATGTGCCTGCAAGTTAACTGTTAATTGTTGAACGAACTTTGCGGGGAGTACTTCTTCCGTTTTACTTTTCACCATTCCAACCGCAATTTGTGCAGCTTTACTTTTATGTAAAATGGCTTTCTGCTTCGCTTCTTCAATACAACGCAAAATCGAACTGGCTGGGTCGATCATTTTAAAAGTGGGAATATTACGCAAGGCAAGCTGTTCATAGACGGCATGAATACTTGTAACGGCCATTTTTACTTGTCCGTTTGTAAATTGTTCCTCATGAAAAGCAGTCACTTCTTCGACAGCTGCGTGGCGATCCAATACATGGACAGATGGCAAAGCAATTGCCTCGTTTAAATCATGCCAAATATGTTGAAGATGTTTTTGATCACGAATATCTATTGAAATTTCACTCATGTTTAGTTTTTTCTCCGCGGACATTCGCAGCAGTGTTAAGACAATCGCTGTCTCGTCTTGTTGTAAATAAACGATAGGAACTGAAATGGCTTGCAGTGCTTCTTTTGCGTAGTGATACGGCAGTGAGCCTGAGAACAGTATTGCATCGCAAGGTTTTAACGTCCGAATGAGACCTGCCGCTTCTTCCGGTTTTTCATATATATAAGATTCGAGTGCAAGATCTGTTAAATTTGACACAAGTTGTTCAGCTCGTTCACAAAAATCTTTTGGACCAATCATGGCGATTTTTATAATCAAAAATTTCTCCTCCATATATAGCGACTATTTAACGACAATGATACAATGGGTCATGAGAATTGCCAATAGAAAGGAATAGAAAAAGATGAAAATAACTGAAATTGAAATTTTTGCAATCCATTTGCCTTTATATGAACCTTTCATCATTAGCTATGCAAGCTATGATTATATGCCTTCTATCATTGTGAAAATCACAACGGACACTGGACACGTCGGCTACGGGGAAGGGGTAGCGGATGAACACGTGACAGGGGAAAGCTGGCATAGCACGTTTGAAGTGTTGAAAAATACACTTGCGCCAAAACTGATCGGTCAAAATCCGATTCAAATGGAAAAAATCCATGAAATCATGGATGCTGAAATTTACGGTGTACCAACTGCGAAAGCTGCGATCGACATTGCGTGCTACGATGCAGTCGGGAAAGCACTTGGTGTTCCGGTTTATGATTTGCTTGGCGGAAGATACCATGAAGAATTTCCGATTACGCACGTACTCAGCATTGCATCGCCAGAAGATATGGCGAACGAAGCGGAAGAACGTGTGGCGGCAGGATACCGTTCGTTGAAAATGAAAGTCGGCACACGAGTGATGGAAGACGTGAAGCGAATTGAAGCGGTTCGTGAACGTGTTGGCGAAGAAATTGCGATTCGCGTCGATGTGAATCAGGGATGGAAAAATAGTGCCAGCACGTTGCAAGGACTCAAAAAACTTGAGCATTGTGACTTGGACTGGATCGAACAGCCGGTACTTGCCGATGATTTTGACGGCATGGTAGAAGTGAAGTCGAAATGTACGGTGCCGGTTATGATTGACGAAGGATTGCGCAGCAAGCGTGAAATGCGTGAAATTATTGCGAAACGTGCTGCGGATAAAGTGAACATTAAGCTGATGAAATGCGGTGGTATTTACCCAGCGACAAAACTTGCCCATATGGCAGAAATGGCTGGCATTGAATGCCAAGTCGGATCGATGGTTGAATCGTCCGTCGGTTCAGCAGCAGGTTTCCACGTTTCATTCGCGAAAAAAGTCATTACGAGCGTGGAATTAACAGGACCATTAAAATTCAGTAAAGATGTCGGCAACTTGCATTACGACGTGCCGTTCATCCGCTTGACAGACAAGCCCGGTCTCGGCGTCGATGTAGATGAGGAAGTGTTGAAAGAATTGACGGTGTTTTCAGAGAAGGTGAGCGGATGAACGAAAAGCATGTATTGAAAAATGGAGCAGAAATTTCGATTCGTCGATTGGCTCCTGAACAGTTGAAGGAAATCATGGCATTACAAGAAAAAGTAATTGCCGCGTTAACGACAAATGCAATTTTACAACCTTTGTCAGAAGAGGAGTTTCTTCATATCTTACAGGGCAATGGGCAAATGATCGGCGCTTATGATGGGAATCGGCTTATTGCGTTTCGTGCGATGCTGGATCCAGGAAATGACAAGGAGCATTTGGGCATTGATGCGGGACTTACAGCAGATGAGCTGTCTCTTGTTCTCTACTCGGAAATTTCGAATGTGGATCCGGCATATCGCGGCAATGGGCTACAGCAGTTGCTTGGGAAAATTATTTTTGGGGAAGTCGATCCCAATCGCTACCGCTATATTTGTACAACAGTTGCCCCCTATAATATCGCAAGCTTAAAAGACAAGTTTGCACAAGGAATGCAAATTGTTTCTCTTAAAATGAAATATGGCGGAAAGCTGCGTTATATTTTAATGAAGGACTTAATGCATTCTTCTAGTAAGAAGGGGGATCAGGAATCCCATCTACTGCCGATGGGTGATACAGAAGGCCAGCAACGTCTGCTTGAAGATGGATGGTTCGGTGTAGCGATTGAACAACAGCACGGAGAATGGATTGTCCACTATAAGAAATAATGAAAACATCTTCAGCCAACCGAATAGCTGAAGATGTTTTTTATGCTTGAAATTCGAAGCGTTTTTCATTAGCAAATGCCCCATTTTGATACGTTCGTTCAACGAATGTGATGGTGTTGTTCTGATCGATCAGCAATACAGAGGATGAGCGTGTACCATATTCCGGCATTTGGATGAATAGTGGAGAGAGAAGGCGTTCGTGATTCAAACCGATCCCGGTGTCTGGCAGTTGCTCATCCGGTGCTTGTTCCTGATCCGTCAATAGGTCAAACAGAACATCAGTGTCAATCGATTTATTGGCGAGCACGTAATTCCGCAAATTGGATCGGCTTTTCAAGGCTTTCGGCCAAGGTGTGTTCAGTAAATGATTGCTAAGAGCATGAGTGCCGGGGGTTACTTTTTCAATAGTTGGCAGTTGGTTAGAATAGTAATAGAGGTCATCCGGATTCCCGACTAAAATGTTAAAACCTGGATAAAGATGTTGGTCTTTTTGTATGTTTTCAAGATAATCTTTCGGTGCAATCTGATTTTTTAAATAGTTACTGACAATTTCACCGCGAGATTTTTCTTTTGGCATCATTTCGGACGGTGCCCGAAAGTTTGTCAGCGCAGCAAATTTCCCCGTTTTTGTTACGCCAAGCCAAGTACCGCCTTTCAATAAATCCCGTCCCGCGAGTATCGTCGGTTCATCTTCCCAAAAATGTGCCGGCGCAGTTGGACGATTATAAAATTCATCTCGATTCGCGGCAACAATCAGTTTATAAATTGGATGTTCTTTCAGATGTAGCGTAATTAAACACATGCACCCGTCCCCCTTTTCCTCTTTGTTAAATCGAATGATCATCTATCACAAATTATAACCATTTCAGCCTGGATCGGAAGTAAATAGCATTTATTAGTTTTGATACTCCTGCAAAGCAACGAGTTTTTCGCATGAATATTATGCTTTCTATAGTATTATTTCTTAAAGACTTGATGATTTTACGCCTTTAAGAAAGTTAAATAGAAGTAAATATGTTAAAATAAGCATATAGTAAGGTGATCGTTTAGGAGGTGCGCATTAATTTGGATCAATTAAAAAACATCGTTAAAAATATCTCGTTATTTAAAGATTTATCCGAAGAGGAAATCGAGCCATTTCTGGAATTAATGAGAAAAAAAGATTATCCAGATAAAAGCATGATCTTTTTACATGACACACCTATCACTCATGTATATATCGTTGCTTCGGGAAAAGTAAAAGTGTTCCGTAATGATTTAGCTGGAAAAGAACAGATTATTTGTGTGAAGCAGCGTGGGGATATGTTCCCGAATGTTGGTTTTTTCCGGAAAGAAAATTATCCGGCGCATGCACAAGCGATTGAAGATACGGCACTCTATTCCATTTCCATTACGGATTTTGAAGCAGTACTCATAGCGAATCCACATATTTCGGTGAAATTATTCAGAATGCTGGGTGATCTCATCGTAGATACAAATAAAAGATTAGAAGAAATGGCCCTTCGCAGTACAAATGAACGCATCCTGTTGCTGTTATTGCGTTTAAGTGAATCGCATGGAACAGAGCAAAAGGATGGGTGGTTAAAGTTAAATACTAAATTTACAAATACCGATTTAGCCAATATGATCGGTACAACGAGGGAATCCGTCAACCGTATGATTTCACACTTGCGGAAAGATGGGAAAGTGAAACAAGTAGAGGGTAGCTATTATATTTATCCACCAAAAATAAAGGAAGAATTAGATCAATAAACCTTCAAATCCCATCGTGGAAGAGTACGTATACTCTTCCACGATGGGATTTTTTTATTCTCAATAAAAAAGCATCCACGTTCGGAAAATTGTCACTTTTATATTTTGCAGAAAAGTCCTCATTAAATTATACCTGTTATGAATTGAGCAATGCTTAGGAACGCCGTAACGAAAGCATTTATAAGCCTTAAGACACTTAGGGGTATTACCGGAGAAATCGGTGTTATTTATTGAAAATATAAAAAGGCTGCGTATGTGAATTTCCTTTGTGATAAATATCACATCGGTGAGAATGATTATCAAATACTATAGAAGTAAGAAGAACACGGAGGTGAAATTTGATGGAAGCAAGAGAAGTGGACATCAAAAAGAAAGCATCAAATCAACCGGAAGAACTATCGCATAGCGGCACAATGTTCTCATTAAGTATTGTTATGGCAATCATCGTATTTACGTATCTTGTTCTCATGTTTGTCTTTAATGCTAGAGTTTAAGGAGGGGAAAGAAAATGCCACGCAGTGAAAAGATCTGGCTTACCTTAAGTTTCGGAATCATTATGGGTTTTATGTTAATCGTTGGTTATCAAGCGTTTGCGCTAGAATTAGGTCCGCCAAGTCACAAGGAAACAATTGATCCGCAAAAAGTGGATGAAACGGCACCATTCGATAACCCGGGTGTTTTTCAAACGGGCGACAATGAATATGAAGTTGTCATGGTTTTGCAAGCATTTAGCTACACACCGCATGAAATCGAAGTGCCTGCAGGGGCTAAAGTAACGTTTACGTTAACAACTAAAGACGTTATCCACGGTTTTCAAATCGCAAGAACAAACGTTAACGCAATGGTAGTTCCAGGGCATATTCAAAAAATTACACAAACGTTCAAAGAACCAGGCGAGTATTTAGTGCTTTGTAACGAATATTGTGGAATCGGTCACCAAATTATGGGGACTACCATCACGGTTAAATAAGGGAGGGACCAAATGTGACAACAGTGAATGTAGGCGCCTCGGAACGATCACTTAAGCAAAAGGTAGAACAGGCATTGGGAGTCGTTGCTGAAGACGCTAAATTATCGAAGTCATATATGACTGTTGCATTTATCGCATTATTGATCGGTGGGTTTTTAGGATTATTTCAAGGGTTGGAGCGCGCAGGACTTATTCAATTACCTTCGTGGTTTACGTATTATCAGGTATTAACAGCGCACGGGATCTTACTCGTACTCGTCTTAACAGCCTTCTTTACAATCGGTTATTTTTACGCAGGGCTATCGCAAGTGCTTGGCGGTATATTGCCCCATGTTAGACGGATGGCATGGATTGGTTTTTGGTTAAAAATTGTTGGGTTTGTTTGCGCGGTTATTCCAATTATTATGAATGACGCAACTGTCATGTTCACGTTTTATCCGCCAATGGCTGCATCCCCATTATTTTATATCGGGCTGGCTTTAATCGTCATCGGAGTTTGGATGTGCGCATTCGGCGCATTTATCAATGTAGCCACATGGAGAAAGCAAAATCCTGGAAAACAAATTCCAATCTTTGCCTTCTTCGCGACAGGTGTATTTGTTCTATTGTTCTTCGGAAGCATCGGCGTTACGATTGAAGTCATTATGCTGATCTTCTGGTCAGCCGGAATTCTTGAAACGATAAACGTTATGGTGAGCCGTACATTGTTCTGGTCTTTCGGTCACACACTCGTTAACATTTGGTACTTAACAGCTGTTTCAGCATGGTATACAATCGTTCCAAAAATTATTGGCGGCAGACGTTTTAGCGATACGTTAACACGCGTCGTTGTCATCCTGCTCGTTATTACAAACATACCAGGTGGATTCCACCACCAAATCGTTGACCCGGGAATGGGAGAAGCACTAAAATACATGCACGTATTTATGAGTCTTGCCATTGGTTTTCCATCTTTAATGACTGCTTACGCAATGTTCTCGGTGTTTGAGCGTACAGGGCGCTTAAAAGGTGGAAAAGGTTTACTCGGATGGTTTAAAAAATTGCCATGGGGCGATGTGCGATTCTTGGCTCCTTTCATTGCGATGGCAGCATTTGCGCCGGCTGGGGCGGGCGGAATCGCTCAAACTACGAACCAATTGAACCAAGTTGTGCATAACACATTATGGGTTGTCGGACATTTCCACTTAACTGTCGGAACATCAGTTGTCCTAACATTTTTCGGAATTAGTTACTGGTTGATTCCACATATTTCAAAACGTGTCCTAACACCGCAAATGAATAGAATTGGGATTATCCAAACAATTATTTGGACAGTTGGTATGCTCTTCATGTCGGGGGCGATGCACTACGTTGGATTACTCGGTTCACCGCGTCGTACATCGTACACAACGTATGGTGACCATGCAGTTGCACTGGGATGGGATCCGTATATGATTCTATTGGCAATCGGCGGCACGTTATTGATCGTCGGCGTCATCATTCAAGTTTACGCAGTATTTAATATGATGTTCTTTGCACCAAAAGGAAAAACTGAATTCCCAATTGCAGAGACTGAAGAAGAGCCGCAAGGGAAAAAACCAGCACTTTGGGCAGATCGTTGGGGACTTTGGATTGTTCTTATGCTATTAGTCGTTTCAATGGGCTATGTCATTCCATTAGTGGATATGATTGTTAATGCGCCTCCAGGTTCACCGCCAATTCGAACTTGGTAATGAACATTCACTAAGAAGAGATAGCTAATCGCAGTTATCTCTTCTTTGCTTTTTTAAAAGGGACAAAATGACAGAAGGAAGTGGGTTTCATGCAAGCAAAAAAACGTCATACGATCGCTGTCATTGTTGTTTTGTTATTCGGGTTTGCACTTTTTTACATCGGTACGGATGGTTTTACGGCCTATACGGCTGAAACGGCTCGGGTTAATAAACTAATGGCGGAAAAGCCGCAGTTTCCTAATGTCACATTTGAGGATAGTAATAAACGACAATATTCAATGGATGAATTTGCGGGGAAGTATGTATTGGCAACATTTATTTATACATCATGTACGACCGTTTGTATTGATTTGGAAATGAATATGTCAGAAGTGTATGACCTGCTCCCAAAACAAATGATCGGCAAGGATATACAGTTTTTAAGCATTAGCTTTGATCCGGAAAAAGATGATCCGGAAACATTGGACACGTATAAGACGATGTTTCCAAATGCGGATGGGGATCAATGGCGCATGACAAGAATTCAAGACCCTAATGAGTTGAAACAATTACTCGACGAATTCGGCGTGATCGTAATACCGGATGAATATGGAAATTACGCGCATAACTCTGCGTTTTATTTGATCGATCCAGAAGGCACTTTAATCGAAGTGATGGATTATACGAAAATCGAAGAAGCTGCGCAAAAGATTGTGCAAATCGTCGGTGATGAAAAGGGTGATTCGCTATGACACAAGCTGGTTATGGACTTGCGCTGTTGCTCTTTTTAGCCATCCCGCCAATCGCGCATTTGTTTGAATCAATTATGATTATTCATATGCATATGCAAATGCCTTTGTTGGTCATTTCCGGATTTTTTATCGCTACGTTTTTTCAAAAAAGGTATCCTGGATTTTTTGAGAAGTGGAATGAAGACGGTATTCCGGGCATTCTTTTATTTTCAATTGTTTTTTCCTATTGGATGATTCCGCGGACAATGGATGAGGCATTGACGGTTCCAGCGGTGGAAGTGTTCAAATTCATCAGCTTGCCATTTTTATGTGGTGTTCCATTGCGGGACAGCTGGTTTAAAATTAGTTTGTTTGTGAAAAAAATCGTGTTCGCAACGTTTACATTACTATTTTTTGCGCTCGGCGTTTTATATATTAAAGCACCTGTTCAACTGTGTAATAATTATTTATTAATCGACCAATTGACACTTGGCTGGGGCTTTTTAACAATGGCGATCTGCTTTATGATTTTTATTGTTTACTATGTTTTTACAGAAAAAGAGGCGACATAAAAAGTTAGAAAAAGCAGCGTGCTTTTTCTAACTTTTTGTCTTTAATGTGAATGTCGCGATTGCTTTATACTTAGGCGTCTGTTGCGGCTCGATTTTAAAGAGCGAGAAAGCATCGACTGGGATGTTAATCGGCTCCATTGTTTCTTTTTGAACCGGATGTTTGTCTTGCGATTTCTTTTTCTTGGCGATCGTTACATGCGGCGTAAATCGATTGTCCGGTTGTAATTGAAGCTGTTTTGTGACCGATTGTGCAATTTCTTTTTGTAAAGCTGTTAACAGATTGTTTTCATCTGCAGCAATATAGACAACCCGCGGACCTGATGCAGAACCGAAAAAAGAGAGTTCGTTTAATCGTAAAGTAAAAGCTGAATGTTGCTCGGCGATGCTTGCTAAACGTTGTTGTAAAGCAGGCAGATCATTGTCATTGACTGAACCTAAAAAGTACAAAGTGATATGCAAATCTTCCACATGCGGGATGACTTTGTAATGTGACCGCAATTGATATTGATCCCGAAAAGCTTCTACTTGTTCTTCTATGGATATTGGCATTTTAATGCCGATGAAGTAGTGTGATTGCACTGGAAATGCCTCCCTTGCTCATTGTCTTTTTATTGTATCCCAAATTTTGTACAATGAATCTGGCGATGATTCAGAATTGCTGTATACTTATAGTCAGAATCAAAGGGGGAAGAGTCGTATGGTGAAAGTTGTGATTTTTGATTTGGACGATACGTTACTTTGGGATCGAAAAAGTGTGGAAACCGCATTTCATGAAACATGTAAACGGGCGGCGCAAGTAGTTGATGTCGATCCGATGGTACTCGAAGAAGCAGTGCGCGATGAAGCGCGAAAACTATATGCTTCTTATGAAACTTTCGAGTTTACGAAGTTAATTGGCATCAATCCATTTGAAGGCATTTGGGGCGTTTTTAATGATGAAGGGGAATCCTTTCAAAAAATGAAAGAGCTGATGCCTGGGTATCGCCAGGATGCATGGACGAAAGGGTTGCAGCGTCTCGGTATTGAAGATGAGGCATTGGGACGAGAGCTTGCGGAGCTGTTTCCAGCAGAACGAAGAAAGCATCCATTTGTTTATGAAGAAACGTTTCGCGTCTTGGATGCATTAAAAGATACATACGAACTCGTATTACTCACAAACGGTTCACCAAGCTTACAGCAAACAAAGCTTGAAATTACACCGGAAATTGCGCCGTATTTCAGTCATATCGTCATTTCAGGCGGCTTTGGGGTCGGTAAACCGGATCCATCCATTTTTGAGCATGTATTAAATACGTGTGAAACAACGGCTGATGAAGCGATCATGGTCGGTGATAATTTATTAACGGATATTTTAGGCGCATCACGTGTGGGGATTCGCTCTGTGTGGATTAACCGTGAAGGCGATGAAATGACTGCCGAACATGCCCCGACGTATGAAATCGATCATTTGGAAAAATTGCTGCCGATTTTGGATGAATTGAAGTAATTGGCAGGGAAAAGAACCTCCAGCGTATTTGTGCGCCGGAGGTTTTTTCGTGTTTGAAATGCGAGTTTCCCTGAATGCTCACTGAGTTCCCCGGAACGTCTCGCGAGTTTCCCGGAAAGCCCGACGAGTTTCCCGAAACGTCTCATGAGTTCCCCTGAACGCCTAATCAGTTCCCCTTAACCAATCTTTTCTTATATTTACAAGTCAATCGGAATGGCGTCGAAGATATCTTCTAGCATCTTCAAGTGTTCCACGTTTTCCTCGTTGACTTGGTTATCGACGGTGAGCATCATAATTGCATTTCCGCCGACTGTGGAACGACCCACTTG
Organism: Sporosarcina sp. HYO08; assembly: GCF_001563475.1. Taxonomy (GTDB): domain Bacteria; phylum Bacillota; class Bacilli; order Bacillales_A; family Planococcaceae; genus Sporosarcina. Next base: position 81,224 of record NZ_LPUT01000001.1, read on the forward strand.
CATCGTCGCGATGTTGATATTTTCTTTGGCAAGCAGTGTACCGACACGGCCGATTGCACCTGGCTGGTCGATATGTTTAATGAATAATAAGTGGCCGGCTGGTTTGACATCTACTAAGTTGTTATCGACACGAACGATACGGGCGCCTAAGCCGTTCAGCAAAGTGCCGGCTACGCTTCTAACGCCTTTTTCCGTCGTCGTTTCTACCGTAATTAAATTAGAGAAGCCTTTCGGTGTAGTCGATTTATGCTCATTGACCTTGATGCCGAAACGTTCAGCTAGAAATCTAGCATTGACGTCATTTACGTGATGGCCTAAGTTTCGTTTTAAAATACCTTTCACGGTGTTTCTTGTGAGCGGACGAACGTCGGATTCCGCAAGTTCACCGGAATAGTAGATATTAATTTCTTCAATAACACCTTCTGCTAATCGTGAAACGAAGACACCCAGCTTGTCTACTAAATCGAAGAAGGGTTCGACTTTGGCAAGTGCCTCTTTTGATAAGGAAGGTAAATTGACGGGATTTCGAACTGATCCACCATTCAAGAAATTGACAATGTCTTTACTGACATCGATTGCGACACTTTCTTGTGCTTCGATTGTACTTGCCCCTAAATGTGGCGTAGCAATAACTTCAGGCAAAGTTAACAATTTATGGTCTACGAATGGCTCTGTTTCAAAAACGTCTAATGCAGCACCCGCAACTTTCCCTTCAACAATCGCATCATATAAAGCATCCTCGTCAATAATTCCACCGCGTGCACAGTTAATAATTTGGACACCGTCTTTCATCATGGCAAAGGCTTCTTTATTCAGTAAATGCTTCGTTTCTTTCATTAGCGGCGTATGGACCGTGATAAAGTCAGCGGCTTTTATGATATCTTCAACAGAACCACAGCGAATGCCTAGTTTTTTTGCTTTGTCTTCCGTTAAAAACGGATCGTAAGCAATGACACTCATTCGTTGTCCTTTTGCACGTGCGGCAACTTCTGCGCCAATTCTACCAAGGCCAATGACGCCTAGCGTTTTATTTTTCAACTCTACACCGATAAATGATTTGCGGTCCCATATTTGGTTTTTTAATGAGTTAAAGGCTTGCGGAATTTTACGCGCCAACGCCATAATCATTGCCATTGTATGCTCAGCCGCGGAGTTTGTATTGCCGTCAGGAGCGTTGACGACGATAATGCCTTGTTCCGTCGCGGCATCCAAGTCAATATTGTCGACGCCGACACCCGCTCTTGCGATGATTCGCAAATTCTTCGCGCTTTCAATAATTTCCCGTGTCACCTGCGTTTGGCTTCGGACAACGAGCGCATGATAAGGGGCAATTTTTGCCGCCAATTCTTCAGGTGTATGCTCCGTGTCAATTGTAATTTCAAAACCTTCAGCTTGTCTTAATGGGTAGATGCCATCCTCGCTTAGTGGATCGCTTATTAATACTCTATAGGTCATTCGTTATTCTCTCCTTCTACGTACACTTTTTGTGCGGCAGCAACACCTTGGCCCAGTGTAATCTTTTTGCCGATTTTCACTAAAGCAATTTCAATCATACTAATCGTTTGCAAGATATCTGCAGGGGAGCAGTAGCCCATATGACCGATGCGGAATATTTTTCCGCTAAGCTGCTGCTGTCCGCCCGCAACTGTTAAACTGAATTCTTGTTTTAATAGTTTACGAAATGCATCTGCGTCAAAGTCAATTGGCTGTACGGCCGTTACTGTCGGAGCAGCATCTTTGTCCGTTGCGAGTAACGGGATGTCCAATGCTTTAAACGCTTCGCGTGTCATCTTCATCATGAGCGTATGGCGTTCGTACACTTGCTCCAATCCTTCTTCTTCAAATAGCTGGAGGACTTGTTTGAGTCCGAACAATAAAGAGAGGGCGGGTGTAAATGGTGTCGTATTGTTCAGTAACTGATCACGGTATTTCTTCAAGTCAAAATAAAATCCTCGATGCGGATTGGCTTCAATGATGTTCCATGCACGCTCGCTTGCGGCAATGAAAGTAAGACCGGCCGGAAGCATAAATGCTTTTTGTGAACCAGTTACCATCACATCGATGCCCCATTCGTCCATATTCGTTTCAACACCAGCAACGCAAGAAACGCCGTCTACGATGATCAATGCATCCGATACTTCACGAACAGATTTTGCTAATTGGTGGATAGGATTTAAAACGCCCGTTGACGTTTCGCAATAAGTAGAAAAGATGGCTTTAATATCAGTATGTTGCTGAACAAATTGCTTCACTTTTTCCGGATCAAAAGCTTGCCCCCATTCAACGTCAAGACGGTGTGTTTTGATCGAGTGGGATTCACAGATTTTAGCAAATCGATCTCCAAATGCCCCCGTGACAAGGACTAAAACTTCATCCCCAGGTTTTGCAACATTGACAACAGCAGTTTCAAGTCCAGCCGTTCCACTTCCGGCAACAATGACAACTTCCTCTTTCGTACCAAACACTTTTTTCAATCCTGTTCGAATGTTTTCGAGCATTGCAGTAGCTTCCGGTCCTCGGTGTCCATGCATTGGCTGACCCATCGCTCGTTCGACAGACGGTGGAATAGGTGTTGGACCTGGAATTCTTAAGTATTGCTGATCTTGTAACATTGACATTTCCCCATTTCCTTTAGATTTTATGAAATATAAAAAAAGCCCCTCATCCCTTACTTTCGTAAGGGGCGAGAAGCTTTAATTTGCTCACGCGGTACCACCCTAATTCACTGTCTAATTCAAAACGAAGACAGTCTTCATGAATATGCGTAACGTGCATTTATCGTATAGGCCTACTCAGTGTTCAGCCTATCTATTCCGGAGTGCTACTTTATGCGAAAACCGCTGATTTCCACCAACCATCAGCTCTCTGAAGATTTCCATTCACAAAGTGTGTCTCCATCAAAATAGTTTGATTATTAATTTAAAATTCATAATAACAGATCGGTTTGAAATGTCAACAATATTTTAATTTTTAATGCGACAAATTAATTACTTTCTGTGATTTAGACGATCTTCTCGTTCCCACGAACGTAAGGCAGGATAGGGATCAAAAGCCCATTCAGTACGGCCATTGTATTTATAAATACCATAATGCAGATGCGGTGGGAAACGACCTGAAGTTCCTTCTTTACCATATCCAGAGCTGCCAACATAGCCAATGATGGTACGCGGTGCAACAACATCTCCTTCTTTTAAGTCTTTGTTAAAAGAGGAAAGATGTGCGAAATAATGATAGGAATTATGATTATCGCGGATACCGACACGCCAACCGCCAAATTCATTCCAACCCATAATTTCAATGACGCCGTAAGAAGTAGATTGTATAGGTGTACCGTATCCCGCGAATAGGTCAGTCCCTTCGTGAATTCTTCGGCCGCCCCAGCCGCGGCTTGCCCCCCATGTGCTTCTGTAGGAGTAATGGTGTTGAACCGGAATTGGAAACGCGTGTTCATCCAATGCGATCGTTTTAAATTGCTCGTATAGTTTGGCGATCGTTACGATTTGGTTGACAGTTTCTTCTTTATCGTAATAGGCCATTAAAGCAGATTCAAATGAATCATGTTCGCCCAGGAAAGTAGCCATTGTATGCAAAATATCTTCGGGATGAGTAGCATCCGCCAGACGATCTCCATTTCCATCTAATCCGTAACCATTAAAAAACGCAATAGACTCGATGGAAGTATCCGTACGATCTGGATTTAAAGGACCGACCCAGTAATCAGCGGGGAATTGGATGGCAATGGATCCTTCACTCTTCGGAAGATCATTTCGCACTTGTTGTATGTTCCGTTCATATTGGTCAACGGCAGCTAAATGAAACCAAGGCACTTGGGGACTTTCGAATTGCACATAAAGAGACATCCGCTCGTCCATCAAATCCTCTTCCGGTTTTTTTTCATTTGCCGATACAACCGTATAAAACAGAAATGTCCAGGCAAGTAAATAGATCGGAATCCCAAACAAATGACGCATGTAAAAACCTCCTGTACGATACGTTTCTTTAGAATTCCCTGATTGCTTATTTTCATGAGTATTTCCAGCAAGAAACAAATAAAAAGAAAATGCGGAATTTTTTTGATACAATACTAGAGTAGTCGTTTATTTTACAGAGGAGTGAACAAGATGGAAAAATTGCAGTCAATGGAGCAATTTGAACAACTGAAAAACGAGGAGCGTACAATTTTTATGTTTTCGGCGGATTGGTGTCCTGATTGTACAGTCATTGAGCCGATTTTACCGGGGATTATGGCAGATTATCCGGAATATCATTTTGTCTATGTCGATCGTGATGAGTTTATCGATCTTTGCGCGGAACTAGATATTTTTGGCATTCCAAGCTTCATTGCTTACCATAGCGGGGAAGAAGCGGGCCGATTTGTCAGTAAGGATCGTAAAACACAAGCGGAAATTGAAGCGTTCATCAATAGCTTATCCGCATAGTATAGAGAATAAAAGGGGAATGAGATACGTATGAAACCTGTCATTGGGATTACAACAGATGTGAAAGATGACGGAAGACAGATTTTGAAAAGTGAATACGTTCAAGCAATTATTCGAGCGGGTGGACTACCATTCATTGTACCAGTAGGCGTTGAAGAAAACGCTGCGCAAATTGCGGGCATGCTGGATGGGTTATTATTATCGGGCGGTCATGACATAAACCCGTTGTTGTTTCATGAAGAACCGCATCGTGCTTTAGGGGGCGTATCACCGGAAAGAGATGCGAGTGAACTTGTTCTTGCGAAGGAAATGGCTAAGCTTGATAAGCCGATACTTGGTATTTGTCGAGGGCTTCAAGTGATTAACGTAGCATTTGGGGGGACGCTCCTTCAGGACATTTACAAACAAAGTACTGGTGAGCTAATCCAGCATATTCAACAAGCGCCAAATGATCATGCAACACATTTTGTGCAATTGACGCAGGGGAGCTTACTTGAAACAATCGCAGGGAAAGAAAAGATTGTCGTCAACTCTTTTCACCATCAAGCGTTAAAAGATGCTGCGCCTGGTTTCCGCGTGACAGGAGTTGCTTCCGATGGCATTATCGAAGTGCTGGAAAGTGAAAACCATCGATTTATCCTCGGCGTACAATGGCATCCTGAACAACTTTTGAAAAAAGATGATGCGGTCTCACTTCGCATTTTCGAGAAATTTATTGAGGAATGCAAAAAAGAAAGTCCAGTAACAACTGTTTAAAAAGTAACGGGCTGTCCGAAAAGTCAATTTTCACTGACTTTCTGGACAGCCCTGTTTTTCCTTAAAGGAATCCCCATAGGGTTTTGTTAATTCGCCAATTTCTTTTTTCTGCTATTTCATTAAGAAACCTATTCAGTCTTCTTTTTTACTTCACGTTCGTTTAAAGGTTGGGGAGGTCGATGGTCATCAGGGAAAATTTCCTGAAATTTATCGATTTGTTCTTTAGACATTTCCATAGGGTTCTCCAACAGAACCCATTTAACAACTTCTGAACATGGAGGAGTCGTTAAAGAACCATTATAATGAAATGAATCTTTATCTTTTGGCAATAAGCTCATTAAATCAATGGGCTCTGTCAATTTAACATCTTCTGTTGTTACTTCTGTAGGAATGACGTTCCAAGTCTTTTCAAGATAAGGATTTGCTGCTCCCTCTTTAACCATTAAGCCAAGAACTGCTAACTGATCATTCTCATCCTTATGGACAAAATGTATTTCCATATCAAAATTTTTCCCATTAACTTGGTGTTCACTTGGTGTATGGAAATGGAGTTGTGCTAACTTATATTCCTTATTGTCAACAACAAAAGTGTTATCCAGGGTTGTAGGGTTAGCCTGAATCGTATGTCCATTGTTACTTAAGGAGAACTCAGTAGGTTTATACTTAATATCTAAATTCGCAATTTTTTTATCTTCTATAACTTGTGCAGTTTCGATGTTGATCGGGGACTGCTCTTTCCCGGTTGCACATGCTGCATAATCGGGACTTAAGTCACCCCAATGTTCTGGTCCAGTTTCCCCTTCGTAAGACCAATGGGCTGTATGTGCTTCATTGGATTTTTTCTCTTCTTTGGAAGTATCTTCATTTTTGGAAGTATCTTCATTTGTAGCATCATTTTTAGTGGGTGAAGTAGTCCCACAAGCCATTAGGGATAAAACGAGACAAGACATAAAAAACGAGTAAAATAATTTTTTTACTTTCACAACCTTAATCTCCTTTTTCTAAGTTGATGTAATGAACATAAAAATATCTTACCCCAATTATTTAATATTAATCGTTGTCCCTCTCTTAGTTCATTCGACTGACTTTCATAATTTCTGAAGTTTGTTTGCAGTCTGAAGGGATGGATAAGACCACTATTTTTGCCCACTCTAATTGAAAATGGAGGTGACATCATGCCGACAAAAAAGAGTGGGCAAAAAAAGAACGACCGCGAAGAATACGGCTATGGCTATGATCGCAGTGTAGACGATTTAAACGTCATCGGTCAAAATGACGCCGCGAAAAAACATAATCGAAATGATCAAAAACGACAAAAATAAAGAATGTGCTGGTGCCGATTAGAGGTGCCAGCACATTCTTTACTGCCAATGATTCCATTGTTCTTCTTCTACAATCATTTGCAGATCATCTGCCGTTATGATCATAATTTCATAATCTTTTTGTTCTGCAAATGTCTCTGCCATTTTTTTCATGAATTTTGGGGAGCCTTCATTTTCATTGTCATAAACGATTAAAAGTCCATCTGAATTACGGAGTAAAAATTTATCTTTTTCGATGAATTGCCACGGGGCTTCGTACGGTCTTTTCGTTAAGCTTGTGTAGAAATCGGCTAAGGATACAAGCCGTTCATAATTTTCCTTTTTTAACTCGTTCCAATTTTTTTCTTGCTCCAAAAAAGGCGTAATGACGGCATACTGTAAATGGGGGTACTGTTCCTGCAAATCGATGACGACTTCTGCTGCCCACGTTTCCACGCCGAGTTGACCGCTTATAATGACCCATTCTAATCCTTCCTCAATGAGTGGAATCAATCGGGCGGTAATTGCTTTTTTGATATAATGAATACCAGGGTGTTTGTCATCAAATATACCGAGTTCGTGTTGCTTGTATCCCGTGATGACAAGTCGCTTTAACATGGCGTCCACCTCCACAATTTCCTGAACATAAAAAAACCAGCTTCCCATGGAAACTGGTTGAATAGTTAATAAAAAAAGAAAGCCGCCTTTGCCGTATATTGTTTAGAAAGTTTTAAACCACCACTCCTCAAAGTGGGTGTTCGCAGAAATATTCCTGTTTGTCCTAATCTAAATGTTAGGCATGCCATTCCAATTTCTAGATAAAACTCCCTTTTACAGCTTAAAGGTTAAAACTTAAAATCCATACGTACAACGCAGCTTGTATATTGATTATAATATAAAGTCGTGGAAAAATCAAATCGGCATTTTAAAGATTCAATAACGGATCCGCTTTAGCATTATTAATTGTCCTAAAGAAAATTTAGGTACCTCGTGAGGTTACATATATATTATTTTAGTATAACTTAAAGTCAGTATAGGAAAAACGGTTAGGGGAGTCCGAATGTAGTGTTTATTCCCACTATTGAAAAAGAATAGTAGATGCCACTTCATTTGATAGAATGGAATGGATGAAAGGTGATGGTTATTGATGAAAAAGGCGATTGTCTACGATTATTTACAGATTATTGTGGGGGCTGCTTTTGTTGGGCTTTCCTTTAATATTTTCTTATTGCCGTCTAGAATTGCAGCTGGCGGAGTTTCAGGGATTAGTACGATATTGTATGAGCTTTTTCAATTTAATCCCGCTTATGTGCAATGGCTTATTAACATTCCGTTGCTCATTCTAGGCGTCCTTCTCGTTGGACGAGATTTTAGCATGAAAACATTAGTTGGAACTTTTTTTGTACCATTTGTCATTTGGTTGACAGCCGATCTTCAACTGTCGGTGGACAACCCTTTACTGAGTTCCATTTATGGGGGCATACTGCTCGGCATCGGCCTTGGGATCGTTTACCGGGGAAATGGTTCAACAGGCGGTACTGCTTTAATCGCGCAGTTGGTGAAAAAGTATACGGGCTTGTCGAGCGGTTTTTCACAGTTGTTCGTAGATGGTGTAGTTGTCATTGCATCCGCATTTGTCTTTAATTTTGAACTTGCCTTGTATGCACTAATGTCCATTTATGTCACGAGCAAAGTGATTGATTTTGTGCAGCTTCGAACTTCACCGACGAAGCTAGTTATGATCATCACAGATCAAGAGGAAAAAGTACAAGCGATTATTAAAGACGAAATTAATCGTGGGCTCACAAAAATCCGTTCGATTGGTGGTTATTCCAATGAGGAAAAAACAATGATCCTATGTGTCGTCGAACAATCAGAAGCCATCTACTTTAAAAAATTACTTTTGCAACATGAGCCAACATCATTTGTCATATTCCTAAATGCATCTGAAATTTTGGGCCGTGGATTTTCAATTGCAAGATATGATGAAGGAATGAAATGATAAGTTTAAATGATCTGTAGCAAAAATAGCTATGGGTCATTTTTTATTGAAAAAATCGATACAATGAATAATAGACCTTGAAAGGGGGGCAAGTAGTTGTATTATCCATACGCCCAACCGACACCTCGTTTTAGACAGCGGACGATGACCGTCTCCGGAACGGGGAAAATCTCCAAGACGCCAAACGTTGTCCATATCCAATTTGAAGTGCGGACAGAAAATCCATCGTTGCAAACTGCACAGCAACAAAATGCACAAACGATGCAACAATTGATCGGGGCACTTCAATCGGCAGGAATAGCGAAGGAAGATATGCAAACAACTGCATTTACAGTTCAACCGCAATACGACTATGTGGAAGGGCAGCAACGATTTAGAGGCTATGAAGTGGTCAATCAAATTACCGTGAAAACGGAATCGGTCGAGAGTATAGGAGAAATTATTGACATCGCTATCCAAAATGGCGCTAATCGTGTCACGCAGTTACAATTTGGCCTTCAGGATGAACAAACAGCTTACGAGGAGGCATTAAGCCTTGCGCTAAAAAATGCATATAGTAAGGCGCAAACGATTGCCGAAACGATGCAGCTACAGCTGAATCCAACACCTATTAAAATTAGTGAAGAAAGCCAGGGTGGGAGGTCGGCCCGGCTTCTTTTTGCTGCCAAGGAGACGGCGGCAACCCCGATTGAGCAAGGGCAGATCGAAATAATTGCTGTTGTCACTGTACAGTTCCAATATTAGCAATCTTTGAAACGGTATTTACATTCGAAATTTTAGTGGTATACTTATTTCTAACTGAATATTCTTATCAAGAGAAGCAGAGGGAACTGGCCCGGTGAAGCTTCAGCAACCTCTGACACTGTCAGAAAGGTGCTACCTCCAACAAGACCTAGGTCTTGAGAGATAAGGTTTGAGCGCTTTCAACACCCTCTTTTCTTATCTATCGGAAAAGAGGGTGTTTTATTGCGGAATTGTAAGATAGAAAAAGGAGAGAAGTATATTATGCCGATTAAAATCCCAAAGGAATTACCCGTACGTGAAATATTGAAGAAGGAAAAAGTATTTGTTATGGATGAAGAACGTGCTTTTTCACAAGATATTCGACCGCTTCATATTCTTATACTTAATTTAATGCCGGAAAAAGAACGAACAGAATTGCAGCTTTTAAGACTGCTTGGCGATACACCATTACAAGTGAATGTTACGTTCATGCATACGGCAACACACGAATCTAAAAATGTCAGCAAAACACATCTCGATACGTTTTACACGACATTTGAAGAGATCCGGCATCGCCGTTTCGATGGGCTCATAATTACCGGAGCGCCCGTCGAACAAATGGCATTTGAAGACGTCAACTATTGGCAAGAAATGACGGATATCATGAACTGGTCAAAGGAAAATGTCACGTCCGTTTTACATATTTGTTGGGGCGCACAAGCAGCTCTTTACCATCATTATGGGATTGATAAGTTCGATTTGCCCCGAAAATGCTCGGGTGTTTATACGCATACACTTTCGGACCCGACAGTTAAACTTGCGCGTGGATTTAATGATGTGTTTAGTGCACCGCATTCACGGAACACGGCTGTCTCCATTGAAGAAATTGAAAGTCATCCGGAACTTTTATTACTTGCAACTTCTGAAGATGCAGGGGCATTCATTATTCTATCCCAAGATGAAAAGCATGTGATGATTACCGGTCACTTGGAGTATGATGCGGAAACTCTTGGCGAGGAATATGCCCGAGATTTAAACAAAGGTCTCGACATTGAAATGCCGGAAAACTATTTTCCGGATAATGATCCGACGAAACAACCTTTGAATACATGGCGTTCACATACCCACCTGTTGTTTTCAAACTGGCTAAACTATTATGTTTACCAAGAAACACCGTATGAATGGGTGTTGTAAGGACTTCCTTATAGAGTCTTGCATAAGCTAGACGATAGGAGGTGCTTGAAGTGCCAGTGTTTTTCAATCATGATGGTCATCCAGAAGTTTTCCAAAATGCGTCGGCAGTCGTTGGACATAATCAAATGCAGTCGAAAATAGAGCCTTTGGAGGAATGGAAGCATGAACAGCGTGAAAAGAATCGTGCAGTTCAGCAGCGATTAGAAACGCTCGATACTGTTTTAGCGGATCAAAAGAAAATGCAATTGTATCAATTGATAGCGATACGTCAACAATTGCAAGAACTAGTTGATCATAGCGAGCGGCATGATCTATTTGAGCATTCGGTGATGGACTCAATTGAAAAACTGGAAAAAAATCACACAGCACTTCAGGAACAAGTGACGGAAGATCGTTTGTCTACTGATCAATGGGTCGCCGATGTTCATCAGTTAAAACAAGAAACGTATTCGATTGTCAAACATCTAGATGAAATCGTTCGGTTGAATGAGGATCACGTCAACAAACTGAACGAGCAGCTAACGAAACAAAAACAGTTGTCTGATGAAATGAACGAGCAAAAAGCCACACAGCATGACATGCTTCAGCGCCTAGATGCACAAGAAGGTTTAATTGAAAAAATAGTAAGACGGCTTGATTATTTTCGTTTCATTCTTTATGAGCGGACAAATCATTTAACCGACAAAATTGAGGAAGGTTATCGATCAATATCTTCCCCTATGACAAATTTACTCATTGATCCGAATAAAACAGGAGCGCGGTGGGCAAAGGGGAGTCGACATGATTCGGAAGATCCCTCCAATTAAATTTCACATCTTCGTTGTTCCAGAATACAATAAAGATGAGGAAAGAAGAGTGGGGGAGATTAAGTGACAAATCAGCAGCGATATGATCAGCAAAATCAGTGGAATAGCAATTGGCGAAATCCACAATATCGAAGGATTTCTATGGAAGAGGCAATTGGAATTGCTTTGCGACGAGTCCCTGGTCATGCCGTTAAAGCCGAATTGGAATATGATGATGGCCTATTAATTTATGAAATTAACATTCGCACAAGAGAAGGGCAGAAATACGAAGTGAAAGTAGATGCCAATACGGGTGCGATTTTAAGAGTGAAACGCGATTAACAAAGTAATCCCAAAATGGAAACTTCTCATTTTGGGATTTTTTTTGATTAGAACCATAGATTTCAATTTTGTAGTTGATAATACTTAGCACTTTAAAAGCTTCCGGTATTTTTCTATTCTGATCCTGATGTATAGTCTCCTTTTAATGGTGGCACACTCTTCGTAATGAGGAGGCTCGGATCTATATGAATTTGGATGAAATATTGAAAATGGATTTTTGGGAAATGATATTAAGAACGACCGTTGCTTTTATCGTGCTTCTTATTCTTGCAAGATTAATGGGGAAGAAGCAAATTTCTCAATTGACATTTTTCCATTATGTCACGGGGATTACAATTGGTTCAATTGCCGCAGATATTGCAGGGGAATCCGAAACCCCTTTTCTGAACGGACTCATATCTATGATTTGGTGGACATTATTAACGATTTTAATGAGTTTTATCGCGTTTAAATCAAAAAAAGCACGCATTGTTTTGGATGATCGGCCGACTATTGTAATCTATGAGGGGAAGATCATAGAACAAGCGATGAAGAAGTTAAGGCTGCATCTTAGCGATTTGAATATGATGCTTCGTGAACAGTCCATATTTTCGATTACAGATGTGCACTATGCAATACTGGAAACGAATGGAAACTTAAGCGTCTTAAAAAAAGCTGGACAAGAAAATGCAACGAAAAAAGATGTGAACGCCCCGGCGCCTGAACCTAAATATATGCCATCTGAAATTATTGTAAATGGTCAAATTGATAAAAAGAATTTGCATGAATTGAATTTAACGGAAGAGTGGGTATTTGAACAATTAAAGAAAAAAGGGATAGGTAAAATCGAACAGGTCTTTTATGCAGAAATACAAGCCGATGGAAGTCTTCATGTTGATCTAAAAGGACAAACAGAAAAATAATGAATAAAGGCGTCATAAACATAAATTAACTTCGTTTACGACGCCTTTTTTTATTCTATTTTTTTATTGGAGCACCAATTCTTTTCTGGTGGGGCACACGCCTGATTCAACTGCTGCAATTGCAACAGCATCTGCAACGATTTTTGCAACACGATCATCAAATGGATCTGGAATAATATAATCTTCCCTAAGATCTGCTTCATCGATTAAGGAAGCGATCGCATAAGTCGCCGCAAGTTTCATTTCTTCATTAATTTCTGACGCGCGAACATCTAGTGCCCCTCTGAAAATGCCAGGGAAGGCTAGTACGTTATTCACCTGGTTTGGATAATCAGAGCGTCCTGTTGCTATAATACGAACTCCGTATTCTTCTGCTTTTGAAGGATCAAGTTCGGGATTTGGATTAGCCAAAGCAAAAATAATTGGATCAGGATTCATGCAGTTGATGAGTTCTTTTGTTAGGAGATTTGCGACAGATACGCCAATAAAGACATCAGCGCCCGTCATTGCATCTTGCAAAGTGCCTGTTTGATGATGTGGATTTGTGATCTCCGCAATTTCCTCTTTAACTGGATTCATGCCAGTTGGACGTCCTTTGTAAATAATCCCTTTGGAATCGCAAATGACAATATGATCGAATCCAAGATTCTTTAAATGTTTAACAATCGCTACGCCGGCCGCTCCAGCACCGTTGACAGCAATTTTAATGTCTTTCGCGTCTTTCTTAACAACTTTTAATGCGTTGAGTAACCCAGCCGCTGCAACAATCGCAGTTCCGTGCTGATCGTCATGAAAGACAGGGATATCACATTCTTCGCGCAACCTTTCTTCAATTTCGAAGCACCGAGGCGCGGAAATATCTTCAAGGTTAATACCGCCAAAAGTTGGACTAATGTTTTTTACTGTTTGAACGATTTCATCGACATCTGTCGTATTCAAACAAATCGGAACAGCATCGATATCTGCAAAACGTTTGAGCAACAATGCTTTTCCTTCCATTACTGGCAGTGCTGCCTCGGATCCGATGTCGCCTAACCCTAAAACAGCAGTTCCATCCGTGACGACCGCAACTAGATTCCCTTTGATCGTATAGTCATATACTGCGGAGGGGTTATTTGCGATCTCGATGCATGGCTCTGCTACACCCGGAGAGTAAGCTAAGCTCAGATCCACTTTATTTTCAAGCGGCACTTTTGAGACTGTCTCCATTTTCCCTTTGTTCACTTGATGCATTTCTAGGGATGTACGATAAGAACTTGTCAAAGCCATTACCCCATTTCTTCAGTATATTGTGTTTCTGTTATATAATATAAACACATTCAAGAAAAATTACAAGGGATGAGCACTTCCAGTTGTCCGAAAATTTAAATTAATTAAGCGGTTTCATTGCGATAGCTATCGCATTTCTTAAAGGATAAATTTACTGGAAATTATTTTTAGGGGTTTCATCATTTGAAATAATTACATTGAATTTCAACTTCAACCACTTGTGACAAAAGAGATACCTCTTATATTTATACATATAGAAGGTATCTCTTTTGTTGTCGGAGTTTATTGAATTGTGTTGTCTGTTGGCATGCCTGGCTGGCCTTGGGAAGAGGCAAAGGAATTTAAGATTTGCTGCATGTCTTGTTGGGCAAGTTGCGGCACTTGATAATAATGATGTTTATTTTGATAAATGGCCAATTCATATGCCATTTCGATACAGTTTGGAACTGAGTCGGCGAGTACTCTTCGAACGACGGGATTGCATGTTTCCAATGCCGCCATTGTTTTTGCAGAAGCTCCAGCTTTACAGTTGCTCAGAAGAAAACCAGAGATAATTTCATCGGTCAATTCACTATCCGAGTGAATGGGTTTTTTCGGTTGAGAAGGTTTCATACCATAAACAAAGTCATTCCCGCTTTTCATTTGATAAGATCCAGTCGGATGGGAAGGATCGCGACCTGTTTTAAAGCTTTCGACCGTAATATTGTATTCGTCTAATGTAAATCGGTATTGACGATCTAAAATATCAAGCAGCTCAGGATCTTTGACGTGAGGGCGTAGAAGTATGGCCTGATTTAAAGAAGCGACCGTACAAGAGAGCGCTTCGTGAACGTCGAATAGTTCATGCCCGCCGTGGTTCATTTGCTGTGATACCGAACCTGTGTGCATATTTTGATGCGTTTGACTGTCGAATTGATTTTGCGTCACTGCATATCCTCCTAATGATGTAATCGAAAATAGTATGGTTTGAAGAACTGTAACTATACAGCTTATTGAGGGCCCGCAAAGTTCCGTGATAGGCATATTTTTCAATTTCAAAAAATAGTCTAGGTAGAGAGGATACCTTATTTTTTGAAAGGCAGATGATGAACGTGCAGATCCATGTTGTACAACAGGGTCAAACATTAAGTGGTATTGCCCAAGTTTATGGGACAACATATCAAGAGATTGCCGAAGCAAATGAAATTCCTGCACCTTATTGGTTAGCAGTTGGGCAAGCATTGGTGATTCCGATTGATGGCAGCTATCATTGGGTACAAGCCGGACAAACGTTAACAATTGTTGCGCGTATGTACGGTGTATCTGTCAATGAACTTGCGCGCATTAATAACATTTCACCAAGTCAAGGATTGCAAGTAGGGCAGAGGCTTTATATTCCACCAAGACCGAAAAGATCAGCAGAAGCATTGCTTTACGTTGAGCCAAGAACACCGATTGCACCATCGATGATCGAAGAGGTGAGAAGACGGTCGCCGCAGATTACTTATTTGGCGATGTTTAGTTATGAAGTACAGCGAGATGGATCGTTAAAAGCGCCTAACATCGATGATATTCCCTCGATAGCCAGGGCAGCAGGTGCTACAAATGCACTCGTTTGCAGTAATTTAGAAGAATTTGCGTTCAGTGCAGATTTGGCGCATGTTGTGTTTACGGATCAAACAGTTCAAAATCGTTTGATTGACAATCTCGTACAGACTGCAAAAGAAGTCGGGTATCGGGACATTCACTTTGATTTCGAAATCATGCATCCAGAAGACCGAGAACTGTATAATAGTTTTTTACGAAAAGCGAGAGACCGTTTTCATGCGGAAGGTCTTACCATTTCGACAGCCCTTGCACCGATGGCAAGTGATGTTCGAACAGGTATTTACGGCGCGCATGATTACGCAGCCCACGGAGAAATCGTTGATTTTGTTTCTTTGATGACGTACGAATGGGGCTATATGTTTAGTAATCCTGGACCAGTAAGTCCGCTGCCCCAAGTTCGCGGGGTCGTTGAATACGCGGTCACGAAAATTCCGCGCCATAAAATTTTCCTCGGGCAAAATTTATACGGCTACGATTGGTCCGCCCCTTTTCCGCCGGAAGGAGGTCCGCCTGCAAGAGCGATTAGCCCGCAAAATGCTGTTATGCGGGCAATAAATGAGCGAGTTGCCATTCAATATGATTATCGTGCGCAAGCACCGCATTTTACGTATACTGATGACGCTGGTGTTCGTCATGAAGTATGGTTTGAAGACGCACGAAGCATTCAGGCGAAATTCGATCTCATTAAAGAGTTTCAATTACGTGGAATTATGTATTGGAAACTTGGTTTGGATTTTCCTCAAAATTGGCTATTGCTCACTGATAATTTCAATATTCGTCAACTTTAAAAGGAAAGAAAAGACGAACCGCCAAATTGCTGCGGTTCGTTTTAATATGACTTCTATTCGGATGCTTTTTATACTTTGGGCTGATTCAACTATTAATCTTTGTTTAAGTAGTTGCTAAAGTTTTGCAGAATCTCGATGTCAGGATTTACGAGTAGCGCGGGAAGGAAGGCAAATGTCATGACCAACATTACAATGCCACCAATTGAAACACGAAAAAACTTTTTCACTTTCATAACGCTCTCCCTCTTTCTGTGCAAAGTGTCCAAACATTTGCCTTGCGAGGCTGGTTTACTCCAGTGCTTATGACTTATTATCTGACTACTTAAACAATACTATTAATTCGCAATGATGTAAATGATTATTTTTAATAAATTAGACACAAATTGTTATGCTAATACATTCTTTCATAAAAAAATGTTGTGTATGATTCGATTTTCAGTGATAATAAATTAAAAAGAAGTTATGATTCCGAATTATCAATAACTTTTTCGGGGATACGATCATACTATATTTTGCTTTAGCAAAAATTTCTCTGATTCATATTCGGCGGCTGTTGCCAATTTTTAAATGACTCCGATGGCGCCGATGTATGATAGATATAGGATGTTTTTGGAAAGGAATGAGGGTGAATGACAAACATTGAAATAAGCGTAACAACGGATTATAAAAAAAGAGCGAATGACTACGTTCATGAAGTATATGACCTAGTAAAAAAAAGAAATCCAGATGAAAAAGAATTTCTTCAAGCAACAAGGGAAATTTTCGATTCACTACGTCCGGTATTTATAAAGCATCCCGAATACATCAAAAACGGTATTCTTGAACGGATCACTGAACCAGAGCGCATTATTCAATTTCGTGTTGCTTGGGAGGATGACCAAGGGAAGGTCCATGTAAATCGTGGGTATCGTGTCCAGTTTAACAGTGATTTAGGACCTTACAAAGGCGGTATTCGATTTCATCCTTCTGTCAATAGCAGCATCATGAAGTTTCTTGCTTTCGAGCAAATCTTTAAAAATGCCTTAACTGGCCAGCCAATCGGCGGAGGAAAAGGCGGTGCTGACTTCGATCCTAAGGGTAAGTCAGAACGAGAAATTATGCGTTTCACCCAAAGTTTTACAACAGAGCTTAGCAAATACATCGGACCAGATGTGGATGTTCCGGCGGGTGATATCGGCGTTGGACGTCGCGAAATTGGCTATATGTTCGGCCAATATAATCGTTTAAAAGGCGGCTATGAAGCAGGCGTCTTCACCGGCAAAGATCCGAATCATGGAGGCAGTCTTGGCCGTAAAGAAGCGACTGGCTACGGTACGGTCTACTTTGTGGATGAAATGTTAAAAGCTAAAAACTTGAGTTTTAAAGGCAAAACAGTCATCGTATCAGGTTCTGGGAACGTCTCGATCTATGCGATGGAAAAAGCAATGCAACTTGGTGCGAAAGTCGTTGCTTGCAGTGATTCTGATGGTTATATTTATGATAGAAATGGCATTGACTTAGATCTCGTTAAACAATTAAAAGAAGTGGAAAACAAACGGATTTGGGAATACACAAAAGAGCATCCAGAAGCAGAGTATCATGAGGACCGTTCAAAAATTTGGTCGATCAAATGTGATATTGCCTTGCCTTGTGCTACACAAAATGAGCTTGATGAAATAGCGGCGCATATGCTTGTTGCGAATGGTGTGATAGCGATTGGAGAAGGGGCCAATATGCCTTGTACACTTGAAGCAATTGATCTTTTCCAGGAGCATGAAGTGCTTTTTGCACCGGCAAAAGCGGCGAATGCGGGTGGAGTCGCAGTTTCCGCTATGGAAATGTCTCAGAATAGCATGCGCCTTTCTTGGACAGTTGAAGAAGTTGATGAAAGACTTCAAGCGGTAATGAAAAATATTTATGCAAGCTGCATAGATGCGGCCGAACGATTCGGTCATCCTGGGAATATCGTTGTCGGAGCGAACATTGCAGGATTTTTAAAAGTCGCAGACGCTATGGTGGCACATGGAATTAACTAACTGTCATATCCAAACGTAAAAGCGAGTACACAGTCAAAAATGTGTACTCGCTTTTATTTTTATAACAGCTCATCGATCGCGTGGAATGTCGGTTCCATACGATCAAACGTAGCAATATATTTAAAACCAATGGATTGAAACAATTCCAATGACTCCTGAAATTGAAATGCAATATCTTGTGGTTTATGTGCGTCTGAACCAAGCGTCAAAATTTCGCCGCCGCATTCCTTATAAAGCTTCAAAATATCATCGCTCGGCATTCCGGACGGCATATTGTAACGTACTCCGGACGTATTGAGTTCAATTCCTTTTCCATCCGCAATAATCACTTTAAAAATTTCACGTAATTCTTCATGAAACAGATACTCAAAATCTTGCTTGCGATATCTTTTGACAAGATCAATATGACCAAGCACACTATATTGCTTGTACTTTTTAACGCATGCGAACAGTTCCTCATAGTAAAGCGCGTACGCTTCTTCAATTGATCTTCCTTTGAAAAATTCCCCAAAATGCATTTCTTTTCGGTCCGCTGTATGGATAGAACAAATGACAAAATCGAATTGTCCCTTCTCCATTAATGTTTCGTATTGATCGAGTAAATGTGGCTGAACCCCAATTTCAACGCCTTTTTTAATCCGAATGCGATCGGCGAATTGCTGCTGCATATTCTTTATTTTCGCGTCATATTCTTTTTGATCAAAATCGAACACAATTGTATCGTCTGGATACTCATAATCAATATGATCTGTAAAACAAATTTCGGTCAAACCTTTTTGAATCGCGGCTTCAATCATTTCTTCCATCGGTATGTTGCAATCCGCTGAAAAAGCACTATGCATATGATAATCAAACAAATCTTTCATCCCCCTAGTTGACAATTCTGAAATATACCATTATAGTACTAAATAACTTTAGTCTAGTAAAGTAATAAAGTAGAGGTGTGGAAATGGTCAATCAAGAACTATATCCTAAACGAATGCAACAGTATCACGAAAAATTTGAACGGATCATTAAAACGATCAATAAACGATTTACGACTTACGGCTATAAGCGGATTAAAACTTCTGCTTTTGAACAATATGATCTATATTCCAAAGTGAATAGCTCGACTGACCAAACAGAGATGATGAAAGTCATCGATCGAACAGGGGAAGTGCTTGTGCTGCGTCCAGACGTTACGATCCCCATTACACGGGAGTTGGCACAAAACTTTTCTCGATTACCGAGTGAGCTTCGATATTTTTACGTCCAAGAAGTTTTCCGTCAAACGCAAGATACCAATACATCCATTGAAAGCACACAAGCAGGCATTGAATATTTTTGTGAAAGTTCACCGGAAGCGGATGCAGAAGTGATTGCGCTTGCCTGTCACACAATGAAAGACTTAGGCTTTACAGACATTAAAATTGAGATCGGTCACGCGGCATTTTTTAGTGAGCTTGTCCAAGGACTTCCGCTTTCCCTGCAGCAAATCAATCAATTGAAAACGCTCATTCAAGCAAAAAATGTCGTGGAAATCGGACCATTTCTACGACAATTTCAAATAGATCCCGAAGTGATGGAAGCGATTGAGCGGATCCCATTTTTATATGGCAATATTGAAGATGTTGTTAAACGGGCATCGAAAACATTGTTGACGACAAATATGGAAAAAACGCTTGATTATTTACTGAAATTACATGCTACATTGAAAACGTATGGTTTGGAACAGTATATCATTATTGATTTAGGCTTAATTAATCATATGGGCTATTATTCTGGTGTGATTTTCCAGGGATTTGTTGAAAAATATGGGAAGCCGGTATTAATGGGCGGTCGCTATGATGAATTGGGTGAAAAGTTTGGCGCAGTGCTTCCAGCGATCGGATTTGCCTGTGAGATTGAATCGCTCGTTCAAGTGACAGAGCAAAGAGAAGTTTCTGCCGCGTTCCCGATTGATGTGAAAATCGTTTACGAAGAAGAACAGTTAAACTTTGCGATCACAATTGCCAATGAACTGCGTGAAAGAAATTATACGGTACTTTCCTTTCCGATAAGAAAAGAAAAAGCCGATCTACAAAAAACGGTTTACGAAATACGATTACAAGTAGGAAGCTTTTCATTAGCTGATCAAGAACAGGTTATACCTTTCAAAGATTTAAAAGAGCTCTTAACACTGCTTGTTGGATTGAAAGGAGGCGCCTAATTTGTCTTATTTAACAATTGCCATGGGGAAAGGACGAACGGCGAAGCAAGCGATGAATTTTTTGGAACAGTCAGGCATAAAGTTCCCCGATTTTCATGAAAAAAGTAGAAAGCTTGTATTCATCGATAGCACGGAGCGAGTGAAGCTGATTTTTGTCAAAGCAGTGGATGTACCGACTTACGTTGAAAATGGCGCTGCAGACATCGGAATTGTCGGGAAAGACACGATTATGGAAGATCCCGCTGATGTGTATGAAATGCTCGATCTTGGGATTGGAAAATGTAAGCTTGCCGTTGCAGGATTTCCAGATAAGCAGTTTACGAATAGTGCACCGCTCACTGTTGCTTCGAAGTATCCCGCCATTGCAAAAGAATATTTTGAGCGGAATGGCATACGAACAAAAACGATCAAATTAAATGGTTCCGTTGAGCTTGCACCACTCATCGGCATGTCGGATGTCATCGTAGACATTGTTGAAACAGGGACGACGTTAAAAGAGAACGGCTTAGTCGTTCTGCAAGATATCGCGGACGTCAGTGCCAGACTCATTGTGAATAAAGCGAGCTTTGCAACGAAAACAAACCAAATTCAACAATTCATTTTGGATTTGAGAGCTGTATTGGAGTGAAATGAATATGCAAATCATGACATTGGAACAGTACAAGCAAGAAAAGATGCAGCAAACAAACACGCAACAAGCAGATTTTGGGCTCGATCAAGCAGTCCTTGAAATTATTGGAGAAGTACGCGAACAGGGCGACGCTGCTTTAAAGAAATACACAGAAAAATTTGATGGCATTCAGCTGGAGCAATTTGCCGTAACACAAGCAGAGTATGAAGAAGCGGATCAACTTGTTTCATCCAGTTTTCAAAAAGCATTGGCTAAGGCGAAAGAAAATATTTCAAGTTTTCATGCGGAACAAAAAGAAAAGTCGTGGTTGATCGATCAAGCGCACGGCGTATTATTAGGTCAAAAAGTTTCTCCGCTCGGTAGTGTCGGGATTTACGTTCCGGGAGGAAAAGCCGCCTATCCGTCAACGGTGTTGATGAATGCCATTCCGGCTAAAATTGCAGGCGTCAAAAGGATTGCCATGGTGACGCCGCCCCAGCCAAATGGAAAAGTAAATCCGCACGTACTTGTTGCTGCCAAAGAAGCGGGGGTCGATATCGTTTATAAAGTCGGCGGAGCGCAGGCAATTGCAGCGCTTGCTTACGGCACAGAATCAATTCAAAAAGTCGCGAAAATTACGGGGCCCGGCAATGCCTTCGTGGCGCGTGCAAAAAAATGGGTGTACGGGGATGTTGCGATAGATATGATCGCGGGTCCGAGTGAAGTTTGCATTGTTGCGGATGACAGCGCACCTGCTCAGTTTGCTGCCGCGGATTTACTTGCTCAAGCAGAGCATGATGAACGTGCAACAGCCATTTGTGTGACGACAAGCACTAGATTTGCTGAGGAACTTCAGCGAGAAGTTGCGGTACAAATGGAACAAGCCCCACGAAAAGCGATCATTGAGCAGTCAATTATGGATAATGGACGCATCATTCTAGTAGAAAATTTAGAAGCAGCTTGGACGTTCGTCAATGAGCTGGCACCGGAACATTTACAGTTAATGGTTGAAAATGCTTTAGAAAAATTGCCGAAAATCCACAATGCGGGTGCGGTTTTTCTAGGAAACTATTCGCCGGAAGCGTTAGGAGATTATATGGCAGGTCCAAACCATACATTGCCAACGAGTGGAACAGCGGTATTTTCATCACCACTAGGGGTCTACGACTTTATGAAAAAAACGAGCATCATTCATTATACGAAAAAGGCTTTAGACGAAGTATCGGCAGATATTATTGAACTCGCGAATGCGGAGGGGCTCCAAGCACACGCGAATTCAATCGACATACGAAAGGCGGGACTGTAATGCGGAGTAAAACAATTTCTAGACAAACGTCAGAAACGAAAATTGAACTGGACTTTGCGATCGACGGCACAGGGACAGCGAACGTCAATTCAGGCGTCGGTTTTTTCGATCATATGTTAACGGCTTTCACAAAGCATGGCCTATTTGATTTAAATGTAAAATGCGATGGCGATATTGAAGTGGATCAGCACCATACCGTTGAAGATATTGGGATTGTACTCGGTCAAGCATTCCATGCGGCGATTGGCGGCAAGGAAGGAATTGAGCGATATGCCACTGTTTCAGTGCCGATGGACGAAGCGCTGTCGACTGTCTCGCTCGACATTAGCGGCAGGCCGTATTTTGTTTATAACGTAGAAGGTTTAAAGGATAAAGTCGGTCAGTTTGATACGGAGCTTGTGGAAGAATTTTTCCAAGCTTTCACAAGCCATGCAAAAGTAACGCTACATATTAACTTGCAGTACGGAAAAAACAGTCACCATATCATCGAATCGATTTTCAAAGCATTTGGACGCGCTTTGCGGACGGCAAGTGCACTGAATCCGAATATTAAAGGGATTCCTTCGACGAAAGGCTCTTTATAAGTCGGAATAGATGGATGTTACTAAAAAGTTATCTAAAAGGAGACAGCATTATGATTTTATTTCCAGCAATTGATATCCGCGGCGGTAAATGTGTCCGTCTTGTTCAAGGGGATTACAATCAAGAAGTCATTTATAACGATTCACCAACTGAAATGGCGAAGGAATGGGAAAAGCAAGGGGCGGAATATATTCACGTTGTCGACTTAGACGGAGCGAAAACGGGCAACTCATTAAACAAAGAAGCGATCCGTGCACTTGTCCAAGCTGTATCGATTCCTGTTCAAGTTGGCGGTGGTATTCGCAATATGGAGATAGTCGATCAACATATTGAAGCAGGCGTTCGCCGGGTTATTATTGGAACAGCGGCCATTCAAAATCAGCAGTTTTTAAAAGACGCAGTCAATAAATATGGCGATCAAATTGCGGTGTCCATCGATGCAAGAGGCGGCCTCGTTGCGACAGACGGATGGACGGAAACGAGCGATGTGAAGGCGGTGGACCTTATTCAAGAGTTAGCAGAAATCGGTGTCAAAACTGTTATTTATACAGACATTTTAAAAGACGGTATGCTGCAAGGCCCTAATTTCCATGAGTTGCAAGTGATGAACGAAGCGACAGCGATTGACATCGTGGCATCAGGCGGCGTGACGACAGAGGAAGATGTTGCGCAACTTCGAAAATTAGACATGTATGGGGCGATTATCGGAAAGGCGCTTTATGAAGGCAAACTATCCTTGGAAAAATTATTGGAGGACGACAATGATGACAAGTAATCGAATCATTCCATGTTTGGATGTTGACAACAGAAGGGTCGTAAAAGGAAAGAAGTTTCTAGACGTGCAAGACGTTGCGGATCCGTTGACACTTGCTAAAAAGTACGTTGCGGACGGAGCGGATGAACTGGTCTTTTATGATATTTCCGCATCTACGAAAAACCGGGCGATGTTTCTCGATTTAATCGCAGCTATTGCAAAAGAAGTGCCGATCCCGTTCATCGTTGGCGGCGGTATTCGGACTGTAGAAGATATTCAAAAAATCTTCGATGCAGGCGGGAATAAAGTTTCCATTAACAGTGCTGCTATAACGAATCCTTCTATTATCAAGGAAGCGGCACAGAAATTTGGTTCGGAACGCGTCATCTTGTCGATGGATGTGAAAGAAATCGCTCCTTCTAAGTGGGTCGTCTACGCAAGCGGCGGTACAAAAGATACCGGTATTGACGCGATCGAATGGGCGATCCAAGGTGAAAAGCTTGGAGCGGGTGAACTTGTTGTGAATAGCATCGATGAAGACGGCGTAAGAGATGGTTACAATCTCGCGCTCACGAAGACGATTGCGGAAGCGGTCAATATTCCTGTCATTGCAAGCGGGGGCGCTGGAAAGCCAGAACATTTTGCCGCTGTTTTGACTGAAGGGAAAGCGGACGCGGCGCTTGCGGCATCTGTATTCCACTATGAAGACATTCACATTGCGGATTTGAAAAAGTATTTAAGCGAAAATGTCGCAGAGGATGAGTAAAATGACAATCGAACTAGAAAAGCTTGTATACAATAAGGATGGACTCATTCCTGCAATTATCCAGGATGATCGCACAGGAAATGTCCTCATGCTTGCTTATATGAATGAAGAAGCTATTCAAAAAACACTTGAAACGAAAGAAACATGGTTTTATAGCCGTTCTCGGCAACAATTATGGCATAAAGGTGCAACGTCCGGCAATCGTCAAATCGTCAAGCGACTATCTGTAGACTGTGACCAAGACGCTTTGTTGATCCAAGTGGAGCCGATGGGGCCTGCTTGCCATACAGGTAAAATAACATGTTTTTATGAACCTGCATTTGAAGAAGAACAACCGAATCGACAAGTCATCCACGATCTTGTAGATGAAATTAAACGCCGTCGGGAAAACCCGATCGAAGGCTCTTATACAGCGTATTTATTCCGCGAAGGGATCGATAAAATTTTAAAGAAAATTGGTGAAGAGTCAACGGAAGTCGTCATTGGTGCGAAAAACCGTGACAAAGAAGAACTAACGAATGAACTGGCGGATTTAACGTATCACTCGCTTGTCTTAATGGAATTATTGGACGTTGCAGTGGATGATGTGAAAAATGTCTTAAGAAATAGACGAATGAAAAGCGAAGTGAAGACGGATGAGTAAATTTTGGAGCAGTATGGTGAAGCGGACGGATCCATACGTACCTGGGGAACAAGTGAATGATGCCACTATCATTAAGTTGAACACGAACGAAAATCCTTACCCGCCAAGCCCGAAAGTGTTTGCGGCCATCCATGAAGAAATGGAGCGCAGCTTGCAGCTTTATCCTTCACCGACAGCGGATCATTTACGCGAAGTGATCGGGCAGCAAAACGGCTTATCTAAGGAAGAAGTTTTTGTTGGAAACGGTTCGGATGAAGTATTAGCTTTTTCTTTCATGGCATTTTTTGAACCGGGCCAGACGATCAAATTTCCGGCTATTACGTATAGCTTTTATCCGGTATACGCAAAGATTTTTGACATCCCATACGAAGAAGTGTCTTTAAATAAAGACTTTACTTTGCCGCACGAGCAGTTTTTTCAATCCGAAGGCGGCGTCATTTTACCAAATCCAAATGCGCCAACGAGCATTTATGCAACATTGGATCAAATAGAATTGATTGTGAAAAATAATCCCGAGAAAATTGTAATTATTGACGAAGCGTATATAGATTTTGCGCAAGAGTCGGCGGTCAAATTGGTGCGGACTTACGATAACTTACTCGTCGTTCAAACGACGTCAAAATCGAGGTCATTAGCGGGTCTGCGCGTCGGTTTTGCCATGGGGCACCCGTCATTAATTGAGGCGTTGATCCGCATTAAAGATTCATTCAACTCTTATACGATTGACCGATTAGCACTTGTTGGTGCGACAGCAGCGTTTGAAGATGTGGCATACTTTCGACAAACGACGGAAAAAATATGTGCAACGCGAGAACAAACAATCGAACGACTCAATCGTTTAGGATTTACGGTGTTGCCATCGCAAGCAAACTTTGTGTTTGCAACGCATAGGGCGGAATCAGCAGTGCATTTATATGAGCGTCTAAAACAAGAAGGCGTACTCGTTCGATACTTCAATAAGCCAGAGATTGATCAGTATTTACGCATTACAATTGGGACAGATGAACAAATGAATAGATTTTTTGAAAAGCTAGAACAGATTGTGAATGCATGTTCATTGTAATATTCTTTAAAAAACGCTACAATTCATGTGGAAATTGAATGGTAGCGTTTTTGTATTTAAAAGAATGGAGAGTTAAACAATGAGAAAATATATAGACCTTGCATTTATGGTGTTTATGGGGTATTTTGCCTTGACCCAATTCAGTAATGGCCGCACGGGTTATGCCATCTTATTTGCAGTTTTAGCACTGTTGAATCTGATGACATTTATGCTGAAAGCAAAGCAAGAGCAGACAAATGAAAAATCTAAGACAGAATAATGGGGAATTGGACAATCTAAGAAGAACTAGGTTGTCTAATTTTTTTGTTGTTCGGTTGAAAATTTTCCTGTAGTATAAGTAAGTATCGCAATTACGCAACGGCGCAATTGATTGAATGAAAAGAGGAATCCAAATGAAAAAATCAATATACGGTTTGACTATCGACCAGTTAACGGAATGGATTGTCGAACATGGACAGAAGAAGTTTCGTGCCGCACAAATTTGGGATTGGCTCTATAAGAAACGCGTGACGAATTTTGAGGATATGAAAAATATAAATAAAGAATGCATTCAATTATTGGCGGATCATTTCGTCATCCAAACATTGGAGCAAACAGTGAAGCAAGAATCCAAAGACGGGACGATTAAATTTTTGTTTCGCTTGGAGGACGGCAATTTAATTGAGACAGTGCTCATGAAATTTCCGTACGGCTATTCAGTTTGTGTGACAACACAAGTTGGCTGTAATATCGGCTGCAGTTTCTGTGCGAGCGGCTTATTAAAGAAGAGCCGTGATTTAGATGCTGGAGAAATTGTCGAGCAGATTATGAAAGTACAATTCCACCTCGATGCAAAAGGGCAGGGCGAACGCGTCAGCCACATCGTAGTTATGGGAATTGGTGAACCATTCGACAACTATACAAACTTGATGAATTTCCTTCGTGTTATTAATGACCAAAAAGGTTTATCGATCGGTGCACGTCACATTACTGTTTCGACAAGTGGTTTAACGCCTAAAATAAAAGAGTTCGCAGATGAAGACATTCAAATTAACTTGGCAGTATCATTGCACGCACCAAACAATGCGCTTCGTTCACGCATTATGAAGATTAACAAAGCTTTCCCAATCGAAAAACTGATGGATGCGATCGATTACTATTTACAATCTAAAAACCGTCGCATTACATTCGAATACATTATGCTGCATGATGTTAATGATCATATTGAAGAAGCCCAGCAACTCGCAAGACTCCTTGAAAACAAACGTCACCTATCGTACGTCAACTTAATTCCATATAATCCCGTTGATGAGCACGATCAATACCGCAGAAGTACACCAGAGGCGATCAAAGCATTTTATGAAACATTAAAGAAAAAAGGCATACCTTGCGGTGTTCGACTTGAACAAGGCACCGATATTGATGCGGCTTGCGGACAGTTAAGAAGTAAGCAAATTAAAAAAGAATCAGCGAAATAAAAGACGCGGCCGCGTTAAAGTCGGCCGCGTCTTTTATGTAAGAAGCTACAACATCACTTGTTTTTCCTCATAAGTTTTACAACAAACTGCACACCCAACGCAAGAACAAGTCCAAACGTTGAAAATAAAAACAACGACAAAATCCCGATTAAATCGCCAAATCCATTATCAACGAAGATGAAATTTCGGAAAAGTTCCAGAAATCCGAGCACAAGGGCAGGCATAAAAATCCAAAAAGCAATTTTTAAGCCATAAAATAATAAAAGAAATGCTACTGTTCCAACGATTAAACCGAAAACACCAAAAGCTAAGTAATTTTTCCAGACAAGTGTTTGATCCAGTACATTTCGGACACTTACAATTAATAGTACAAACGAAATAAGTCCAGTAAATAACCCAATCTTCCCCATGCGTTGACTCAAAATCCGACACCTACTTTCCAGACTATCATACCGAAAAGAAAGAAAGTCCGCCAGAATCATCATTCGACCTTACATTTATCTGAAATAAAAAGGTTGACTGGCATTCTAGCCAGTCAACCTTTCTCATCCCATTCCATTGCAGGCAATTTCACAGTGATGATTGTCCCTATTTTTGAATCGCTTGATATAGAAAATGTTCCGTCATGCAGACGAATAATTTCTTTCACGATGGAAAGCCCTAACCCTGTGCCTCCGGTTGTGCGGGTCCGTGCTTTATCCGTGCGGAAAAACCGTTCTCCGATGCGTGCCAAATCTTCCTGTTGAATGTGAATGCCCTCGTTTCGCACTTTAAACTCTACAAAAGAGTGCTCTTCTTTTAGGACTATGGCAAGAATTCCACCGATAGACGAGTATTTAATCGCATTATCAAGTAAATTATAAAAAACTTGTTGAACACGTTTCGGATCACCCATCACAATTAGATCTTCTTCAACTGACAAGGCAAGCCGCAATTTCTTTTCCGCGATATGAATTTTAAACAAATCCAGCGTATCCAAGAATAACTGTGCCAGCGCAATCGGCTGACGATCGATCACATACATGTCTTCTTGCAAATGATTTAACTCCGCCAAGTCATTTATTAATTTACCTAAACGCTCCGCTTCTTTTTCAATCGTTGTTAAATAACTGTCTGCTTCATTAGGGGATGAATGTATTTTATCTTTTAATACATGTGTGTAGCCACTAATGTATGTAAGCGGTGTACGAAGCTCATGAACAACATTTGATGAAAATTCTTTTTTTCGCTCTTCCTGCTGTTCAAGAGAGTAGCTCATTGAATTAAATGCCTTCATCACTTTTCCGATTTCATCGTCCCGATCTGTTTGAATCCGACTTGAATAATTGCCGCGTGACACTTCGTTTGATAAGGTTTGCAATTCTTGAAGTGGACCAAGAATGGAATACCAAATGCGGTTTAATACGAGAAAAAGGATAAAGAAAAATAAAATCCCAAATGCAACGAGCAGCGGCAGACTTTCTCTAAACGCATTTGGAATGGAAGCGAGCGTTGTAAAGATAAAATAATATCCGGCGGTTGCTCCCTGTTTTTCGATAGGAAAGACAGCACCTAACACTTCTTGCTTGTTTTCATTTAGAAAACCTTCAACAAACGCATAAGATTCTTTTTCCAACTGTTTAACGATCGTATCCTTCAACAAATCCTGATCGTTTAAGATATCCGGAAAGAGTGCAGGAAGCTCTTCCAAGTGATTCAATTGAAGGATTTCATACTCCGTCATGGAGTTATGCCATTGAATAGGATCACTTGATTCGATCAATGATGTGTCATGCTGGGAAAGCATGACAAGTTGGCTGCCTTGATACAAAATCGATTCCTCAATTGTCGATAAATACAATCGGGAATATAAAAAATGAATAAAAAAGAATGAGAAAATGACGGTGCATCCAATAATGGCAACGAGAGAAAGGAGCATTTTCGTACCAAATTTAATGCGCCTCATACTTATCCCCCATATTTATAGCCGATGCCCCAAACTGTTTCAATAAGCTCGCCATCCGCCCCTAGTTTTAGTCGTAATGTTTTAATATGTGTATCTACAGTTCGGGCGCTGCCTTTATGATCTTCTCCCCAAATCGTTTGC
This sequence comes from Sporosarcina sp. HYO08, assembly GCF_001563475.1. Lineage (GTDB taxonomy): Bacteria > Bacillota > Bacilli > Bacillales_A > Planococcaceae > Sporosarcina. The sequence goes on from NZ_LPUT01000001.1 coordinate 110,782, forward strand.
AGTAGCTGTTCTCTTGTGTATACACGGCCCTTGTTTTTAACGAGCAGCCGTAGGAGACCGAATTCCTTTAGTGTTAACGAAATAGGTTTCCCATTTAGTGTCACGGAGTGCGCGTCATCATCAATGACAAGAGGACCCACTTTCAACGTGTCAGCCGTGAAATTGTGTTGATAAGTACGGCGGAGAACAGATTCTACCCTTGCCAGCAGTTCACCGGGCTGAAAAGGCTTTACGATATAATCATCCCCGCCAAGTTTCAAGCCATGGATTTTATCCCATTCTTCTCCTTTTGCAGATAGAAAAATTAAAGGAGTATTAGACATTCGTTTTACTTCTTTTGCAAGCGTAAATCCATCCATATAGGGCATCATTACATCAACAATTAATAAATGCGGAGAAACTTTTTCAATGAGTTCAAGTGCTTCCATGCCATCCGTCGCTTCAACAACATGATAGCCATCCTTTTCTAAAAATGTACGGATGAGTGATCTCATTTGTTGTTCGTCATCGATAATCATTATAGTTGATGGGTGCATGATAAAAAACCTCGTTTCAAATAAATACTAAGTACTTCTATTTTCGCTTAAAAATGTGAAAGTAATATGAATATTAAATGAAAATGCTGTGAAAGACGTTGGCAGTAAACGGTATTTCACGACATATCATACTAGATTTATAAACAATAGTTAAGCATAATACTTGTAGGAGGCGATTTGATGAAACGGAATTTATGGTTATTGCTACTAGTAAGTGTACTTGTCATCTTATCGGCGTGCAATCAAAAAGTAGATGAACAAAACAATGCCACGGAAGAGGCGCCACAGCCAATCGCAGTCGAGTTAACGGTAACGGAGAAGGCAGATGTGGATAGTCCCGTTGAAATGACGGCTCTTGTCACACAAGGTGAAGAAAAAATCGAAGATGCAGATAAGGTTGTTTATGAAGTTTGGGAAGAAGGCAAAAAAGATGAAAGCATCATGATTGATGCGACGAATGAGGAAAATGGTCTTTATACGGCTGAAACGTCTTTTGGCCACGATGGACTCTTTCATATTCAAGTTCATGTAGATGCTAGAGGCATGCATACGATGCCGAAAAAGGAAGTTGTTGTCGGAGACGGCGGTCATTATGAAGAAGCGCATGACGAAGGCGATGAACATGGACACACTGAAGGTTTTTCAATGCATTTTGATCTGCCTGAAAGCATTTCTATAACTGAATCTACTGACTTAGTTGTTCATATAGAAATAGATTCTACGCCATTAGAAAAAGCACGGGTACGCTATGAAATTTGGAATGAAGCAGATGCTGACAAACGTGACTGGATTGAGGCGGATGAACCAAAAGCTGGAGAATATATCGGCAAGCACACATTTGCAGCAGCAGGAACATATCACATTCAAATACATGTGGAAGATGCACATGATTTGCATGAGCATGAAGAATTTACGGTCATTGTAAATTAATTTGGCTATCAAAAGCTGTTCACATACGTTGTGGACGGCTTTTTTGTATACTAAAGTAAAAGATAGTAGAGGAGAGAGGATTTAAAAATGGCAGAGCATTATTTTTATTTGAAAGCGGACTGGCCGGGGCTTCGAAATGATGTCGGATCGATGGCAGCCGGTAATTTAAAAGCGGAAATTTCAATTCCGAAAGAGATGGACGGTCCTGGTATTGGGACAAATCCGGATGAAATGTTATTAGGGGCTGCTGCGACGTGTTATATTATTACGCTTGCAGCGATAATGGAGCGCAGTAAATTGGAGAAAGATGCACTAACAATGGAGTCCGTCGGTGTTGTCGATTATACGAATGGCGTGATCACCTATAAGAAAATTATTCATAAACCTCATATCGTTTTAACGTCGGAGGCAACTGAAAAAGATCTTGCACTAGCCTATAGACTTGCCGAAAAAGCGGAGCAGTCGTGTATGATCAGCCGTGCAATCAAAGGTAATGTTGCAGTAGAACTGGAAGCAACTATCACAAAAACGACTTAAAAAACTCAGCGCTTGTCGGCTGAGTTTTTTGTTATAGCTTTTGCAAATCCATCTGCTAATTTTAAACCGTTCGATCCCTTGCAGCTTGAAGTCCGATCACCAACAATAGACAAGCAGCGCCAATTAATAGGAATAGCGGGACTGTCCAACTTGCGGTTAGGTCGAATAAGAGGCCGAATAAGGGCGGCGTTGTGGCAGCAAGTAAATAGCCAAACGATTGCGCCATTGCGGAAAGGTCTGCTGCTTGGTGAGCGTCAACAGTTTTTAATGTAAAAAACATCATCGCTAATGCAAATGCAAAAGCACCTGCAATGCCAAGGCTAATGACGGATGGCAAGATGAGGAGATTGCCGCCGAATAATATACCGCACAGTCCCGCAACCATGAATAGGAAAGTAATCCAAATAAGTGGCACTTGGTTTTTCATTTTCCCGGCGATGATTGGAATGATGAACATAAATGGTATTTGAGTGAACTGTACTAGCGCTAACATGAAACCGGAATGCGATGCGGTCATGCCTTGATCTTGTAAAATAATAGGAAGCCAAGCAACGAGTGAATAAAATAATAATGATTGAAGCCCCATGAAAAGCGTCACTTGCCAGGCAAGCGGAGACCGCCATAAGTGGGCTTTTTTTGCCGTTTGTGAATCGGATGACGAATTGTTTTTCTTTTGGAGTTGCGGAATCCAAGCGACTAATGCAATAACGGCAACGATTGACCAGATGCCAATGGAACCTTTCCATCCTAAACCGCTTGCCATCGCAACGGGAATACTAATTGCCGTGGCAATAGCACCTGTTAAATTCATGGCGACGGAATAGATGCCTGTCATGAGACCAATATGATTTGCAAAGTTCATTTTTACAAAGGCTGGCATTAACACATTGGTGATCGCAATTGCTGCACCGATAAAAATCGTTCCGCCATATAGGACAGTTAGATGTCCAAGCGGTCTAATAAGAGAACCAAAAGTTAAGACAATGAGCACAAAAAATAATACGGTTTCCATGCCGAAGCTTCTTGCAAGCCGAGGTGCAAAGGGAGAAATGAGCGCAAAGGCTAGAAGTGGAATGGTAGTCAAAGCCCCTGTCATCGCATTAGATAGACTAAGGTGGTCGCGGATCGATGCAGCAACTGGTCCAACAGATGTAATGGGGGCTCTCATATTCGCCGAAAGAAAAATAATGCCAATCACTAATAAATACAGATTTGCAATTGTGCTTTGTGATTTTTTACCTTCGATGAATGTGTTCATATCATTAAAACCTCTTTTCATCGAATATTCAATCTACTATCCATTTGAGTTAGTGTATCAATTATATCTTCAATTGTAAATGTACGATAAGTTTTGATGTGAAAGTTGGGCTATTTCGATGACTCCTCTAGAGTAAGAAAATTCCTCTTAGGAAAATTGTTTTGACGAAATTCTTTGAATGTTGTATGATACAAAAAACCAAGTAAAGTACAAGACATTGGAGGAAACAACATGAAAAAGAACCGTATCTGGTTTCTTCTGCTTGCTAGCTTGCTGTTATTGTTAGCTGCATGCGGGAATGCCAATAATGGGAACAACACAGAAAGTTCGAAAGAAGATAATGGCAAAGCAACTGGAGATCTTTGGGAAAAGGTTCAAAAAGAAGGGAAACTTGTGATTGGTACCGAAGGAATCTATCCGCCTTTTAGTTTTCATGATGAGAAAGGTGACTTAACTGGATTTGATGTTGAACTCGCAACTGAAGTCGCAAAACGTCTCAATGTTGAACCGGTATTTTTGGAAACACAATGGGATGCGATGTTTGCGGGACTTGATGCGAAACGATTTGACATGGTGGCAAATCAGGTAGGAATTCGTGAGGATCGCATTGAGAAGTATGATTTTTCAGAACCCTATATTTCATCAGCTGCCGTTTTAATTGCAAGTGAAGATAACAATGACATCAAAAGCTTTGAGGACATGAAGGGATTAAAATCGGCACAGACGTTAACGAGTAACTTTGGTGATTTGGCGAGATCTTACGGAGCAGAGATTGAAGCAATCGAAGGATTTAACCAGGCCGTTGAGCTGATCCTGACGAAGCGTGTAGATGTGACGATTAACGACAAACTATCGTACTTAGATTTTAAAAAGCATAAGCCGGATGCTGCCGTTAAAATTGTCGCAACTTCAGAAGACGCGTCGCAAAGTGGCTTCTTATTTAGAAAAGGAAGCGAAACGTTAATCACAGAAGTAAACAAAGCGTTGAATGAGATCATTGAAGACGGAACATACGACAAAATTTCCGAGAAATGGTTTGGTGAAAATGTACTTAAATAATATTTTTGCCGACCCAGAAAGAGTTCAAAAGTTAATGGATATTGCCATTAGTTCCCTCCGGCCTTTGTTGGAGGGAACTATTCTCTATACGATTCCTTTAACATTGCTGTCTTTTTTATTCGGCATCATACTGGCTGTGTTAACAGCGCTCGCTCGGCTTTCTCCTAGTAAGCTGTTACAAATCATTGCAAGAGTTTATGTGTCTGCTATCCGGGGTACACCATTGCTCGTTCAGCTCTTTATTTTGTTTTTTGGGTTGCCGACAATTGGAATTATTATTGATCCATTCCCTGCAGCGATCGTTGGGTTTTCGCTAAACGTCGGTGCTTATGCGTCTGAAATTATTCGAGCGGCTATTTTATCCATCCCGAAAGGCCAGTGGGAAGCCGCACATACGATTGGCATGAATTATTCTCAAACGTTGAAGCGAATTATTTTACCGCAAGCGGCACGTGTATCGATTCCACCGCTTTCAAATACATTTATCAGCTTAGTGAAAGATACTTCATTGGCATCCGTAATTTTAGTGACTGAAATGTTCCGGCGTGCACAACAAATCGCTTCCGCGAACTATGAATTTCTTTTAGTTTACATAGAAGCTGCACTTATTTACTGGGTAGTTTGTTTTATCCTTTCCATTATTCAAGATCGGATTGAGCAACGATTAGATCGCTATGTCGCGAAACGATGAAAGGATGGAGGGAAAGCGCATGATATCGATTAAGAACTTACATAAAAGTTTTGGGGACCTCGAAGTACTGAAAGGTGTCGACCTCGAAATTGACAAGGGGGAGGTTGTTGTCGTCATCGGCCCATCCGGATCCGGTAAAACGACACTTCTTCGGTGTTTAAATTTATTAGAAATGCCAACGTCAGGCAGCATCCTATTAAATGGACACCTTGCGGATTTCTCAAAAAAAGTACAGAAAAAAGACATCGATACGTTTAAAAGAGAAACTGGCATGGTTTTTCAACATTATAATTTATTTCCACATAAGACGGCACTTGAAAATGTAATGGAAGGTCCTGTCATTGTGAAAAACATACCTAAAGAAAAAGCGCGCAAAAAAGCAGTGAACTTATTGGAGAAAGTCGGGTTAGGAGACAAGCTAGATTTTTATCCTTTTCAACTATCCGGGGGTCAGCAGCAGCGCGTCGGCATTGCGAGAGCGTTGGCAATGGAACCTCAAGTGATGTTGTTTGATGAGCCGACTTCGGCACTTGATCCTGAGTTAGTAGGAGAAGTGCTACAAGTGATGAAAGACCTTGCCAATGAAGGCATGACGATGGTCGTTGTCACTCATGAAATGCGCTTTGCTCAGGAAGCCGGAAACGAAGTCATTTTTATGGATGGCGGGAAAATTGTTGAGAGAAACAAACCGAGTGAACTATTTACAAATCCGAAAGAAGAAAGAACGAGACAATTTTTAAATTTACTTACGTAATACGAAGGGACGATTGGCGACTGAAGAGGTGCCGGTTGTCTCTTTTTTGTTACGAATAAACGAAAACTACAGTGGATGACTCGCAAAAAAGCTGAAGAATGGCTATGATTAAAGAGAAGTGAATATTATGAAACGAGGCGACTGAAATGAATGAATATCCAAAAAAGACTTGTGAAATTGAACGTCTTGTCACGATTCCCGAAGATGTTGCACGCGTACTAAATTGTCAAAAAACAGCGACACGCCGCAACGGTGTCTATGCACATCCAGGCGAAATAATGACGTTGGAAGGACAAGAGTTTGTGATCGATGCGCTTTATTCTCAAGAGCTTGGTGAGATGACGGATGCAGATGCTTTACGAGAAGGATTTGAAAGTTTAGAAGCATACAAAGAATCCATTCTTTCTATCCATCCAAATATGCCTTGGTTGCCGACGATGAAAGTTTGGGTACACGAATTTAGCCCTGTAAAGAAATGATGTTCTAAATGAAGTACGATGTTGTCTATGGCATAATTGTTTTTGCCCATGTCGTGAGTGCAGTACTTTCGATTGGTCCTTTAGTTCTTTTAATGCCGGTGATTAAGCGGTTGCATGGAGTAAAGGAAGAAATTGAAGAGATTTACTTAGCCATCATTAAAGTAATTATTCGAGTTGTCATGCATGCAGGGCATGTACTTGTTTTTAGTGGGGTTCTCTTATTGATACTTGGACCATGGCCATGGTATACGTCCTGGGTGATTATGACGATTGCTGTCATGCTGTTATCGGGTGTTTTTCTTGCGAAAGGATTTACATTTGTCCTTCGAAGGTTTCATGACCCGGGCGTTGACAAGAAGAATATTCTTTTTCGATTGAATCGTACCTCTTGGATTTACCTCGGTTTAATGCTCATTATGCTATGGCTTATGGTACAAAAACCGATGCTTTGGTAACCTACATACTAAGAAGGGGCTGTCTAGAACGGCCCCTTCTTTAACGTTTGATAACCCGTTGAAACAAAAGATAAATCTTCTATGAAAAGTTTCCATAGATTCGGGCGGCGTCTGACGGCTAGTGGATGGTAAGCAACAGCTGTTCGATAACCGTGAACCTGATGCCATTTCCCTCTAAATGTTTTGACTTCGGCTTCCTGATTTTCAAAAAAAGATTGTACGGCTATATTACCTAGACAAATGATTAGTAATGGCTTATTCTCCTTTAATTGTTTTAACAAATGTTTATGCATGCACGTCGCGCGTGTTTGTTCCTTATCATAGGCACGGGTCGGTTTTCTTTTAATAATAAAAGTTACATATAGATCAGACGGTGAAAATCCAACTTCATGCAAAGCTTTTTGTAATGTTTGCCTTGTACCGCAAACGAATGAATTTCCTTCCCGGTCTTCCCGTGCACCCGGATTATCAAGAATGATCATGATGGGGGCAGCTGGATTGCCTTCGCCCCAAACCATGCGAGTTCCGTGCTCTAGAAGGCCGCAATCCGGACAATCTATTTGAGAAGGTGGAGTAGGGTCTTTCCGCCATTCAATGGGACAGAAATTAGACACAACGATTCAACTCCATTTTTCTAATTAGGATGGATAAAATGAACTTGATTATGCATGTGAAATGATTGCTATTTTCATGTGATCTAAATATAATAGAGAATTGGATGCTTGTATAATAATCGGCTATGCTAAAAATTAGTGTTATGCAGGCATATTTTTGACATCGCGTGTTACGAATAGGGAGAAACGTGTCACGGAGGGAAATGTTATAGCACGGGTAAAATGATTGCGATTCCCATGAAATTGACATATTATAGAAAGTTGTATGCTTCTATAATAGAATGCCGTGCTGAAAATTAGCATTGTGCGGGTATTTTTTTGACATCGCGTGTTACGAATGTGAAGAAATGTGTTACGATCGGGAGGTGTTATTTTGGAAGATTCAACATTAAAAAGATTCGGTGTTTCGATGGAAGGAAGCTTGCTGCGCAAATTTGATCACTTGGTACAGCAACAGGGGTATGAAAATCGGTCTGAAGCCGTACGGGATCTTGTACGAGAAGCCATTCTCCATCAAACATGGGAAGATGGTGATCAGGAAATAGCTGGAAGTATAATATTGTTTTATGACCATCACCAACGAAATTTATTGGACGAAATGACAGTGATTCAACATGATGTGCACCATTTAATTCTTGCGACGATGCATTTTCACGTTAATCATGATAGCTGTCTTGAAATCATCGTAGTAAGAGGAAAAGCGAAGGAAGTACAAGCACTAAGTCATCAGTTAACGAGTTTAAAAGGTGTGACCTATGGAAACTTCACAGTTGCACCTGTTGAACAAATTTAAAGGAGTGTTAGAGTTGAATAAAAAACGCATCGGATTTATGATCCTATTTAGTTTTATGCTAGCAATTGTATTGGCAGGTTGTTCGTCCAAATCGAATCCAGCCAAAGAGAGTAAGGATCAGGATAATTCTAAGCCAAAAGACGAGCTCGTTCTATCATTTGGCTCCGAGCCGGCAACAGGCTTCGATCCGACAACTGGTTGGGGACGTTATGGATCGCCTTTATTTCAGAGCACTTTATTAAAAAGAGATGACGATTTAAAGATCGTTAACGATTTAGCAACGGATTATGAAGTAAGCGAAGACGGTAAAGTTTGGACGGTTGTTATTCGCGATGATGTGAAATTTTCAGATGGTGAACCGCTAACCGCAGAAGATGTGAAATTCACATTTGAAACAGCTGCTGAAAACGGATCCGTTGTCGATTTAAATGTGATCGAGAAAATTGAAGTCGTAAACGATACAACGATTCAATTTACTTTAAAAGAAGTACAATCAACATTTGTCAATTCCCTCGTTGCAACAGGTATTGTACCTAAACATGCGTACACGAAAGATTATGCAGAAAATCCAATTGGTTCAGGTCCTTTCCAATTCGTTCAATGGGACAAAGGTCAGCAGCTGATTGTAGAAGCAAATCCAAATTATTATGGTAAAGAACCATACTTCAAAAAGATTACGTTTTTATTTTTAAGCGAAGATGCAGGGTTAGCGGCTGCCAAAGCTGGTACTGTTGACTTTGTCGCTGTTCCAGCAGCATTTGCCGATACAAAAGTTCCTGGTATGACATTAAAATCAGTTAAAACTGTTGACAACCGCGGCATCGTGTTTCCATATGTGCCGTCTGGGGAGCAAACTGAAGATGGACTTCCTATTGGAAATGACGTAACCGCAGATCCAGCCATTCGCCAAGCGATCAATATAGCACTTGACCGCCAAGCGTTAGTTGACGGTGTATTAGGTGGATACGGTTCTCCAGCTTATACATCTGTTGATGGATTGCCATGGTGGAATCCGGATACTGTCATCGAAGATGGAGATCTAGAAGCTGCTCGTAAATTGTTAGAAGATGCGGGATGGAAAGATATAGACGGTGATGGGATTTTAGAGAAGGATAATTTGAAAGCGGAATTTTCACTTTACTATACGGCGGATGATGCTGTCAGACAATCCTTGACGATTGCTGTTGCAGATATGTTAAAACCTCTTGGCATTTCGGTTAAAGTAGAAGGCGCAAGCTGGGATGTCATTGCACAAAAGATGTTTTCTGAGCCTGTTTTAATGGGGTGGGGAAGTCATGATCCGCATGAAATGTACAATATTTATGGTGGTGCAAATGCAGGAGTTGACTGGTACAATACAGGCTATTACAAAAATGAAACAGTAGATGACTATTTTGCAAAAGCACTTCAAGCGAGAAGTGAAGAAGAGGCACTGGAATTTTGGAAAAAAGCGCAATGGGATGGCACGACGGGCTTAAGCGCAAAAGGTGATGCACCTTGGGCGTGGCTTGTGAACATCGATCACCTTTATTTTGTAAAAGATGGATTGGACATTGGCAAGCAGCGTATTCATGTTCATGGACATGGCTGGCCTGCAACAGATAATATTGCAGACTGGAAATGGAGTCAGTAACGTGAATAAACGAATGTTACAAAAGACAGGTACTTTTCTTCTGTTGAAAAGTATAAGAATGGCGACATTATTAATAGCCATTTGTTTCATTTCATTCCTATTAATAAAGAATTCTCCCATCGATCCTATCCGAGCTTATATCGGAGCCGACATGTTAAAAGTCGGCCCCGAGCAACGGGAGAAAATTGCGGCTTATTGGGGGCTGGATGAGCCCCTAATGGTGCAATTTTTCAATTGGGGATCATCTTTACTCGCCGGGGATTTAGGAACTTCAATGATTTTCCGCCGTCCTGTATCAGAAATTATTCAAGAACGATTTATGAATTCGCTTATTTTGATGATTACTGCATGGGTTATATCGGGCGTGCTCGGTTTTGTGTTAGGTGTTGTTGCGGCTATGAAAAAAGGTACGTGGATTGATCGTATCATTAAATGGTATTGTTTCACACTTGCGTCAACACCAACATTTTGGATGGGACTTCTGACGCTCATAGTGTTTGCGGTATGGCTTGGATGGTTCCCAGTTGGGTTAGGGGTGCCAGCTGGCGTCTTAGCACAGGACGTAACTCTCGCCGAGCGAATTCATCATTTAATTCTTCCGGCATTGACGTTAAGTATACTAGGCGTGGCCAATGTCGCCTTGCATACGAGACAAAAGTTGATCGATGTATTAGCGAGTGATTATGTGCTCTTTGCAAGAGCAAAAGGTGAAAAAGGTTTTCCGCTGTTCTGGAAGCATGGTTTACGAAATGTCGCATTGCCGGCCATTACATTACAATTTGCCGCTTTTAGCGAGCTGTTCGGCGGCGCGGTGCTGGCTGAACAAGTCTTCTCGTATCCAGGTTTGGGCCAAGCAACAGTTGAAGCGGGGTTAAGAGGCGATGTGCCGTTATTATTAGGGCTCGTCATTTTTAGTACATTATTTGTTTTTGTTGGTAATTTGCTTGCCGATATTGTTACTTACCTTGTCGATCCTAGAACGAGGGAGGGGAAATCGTTATGAGGCAAGCAATTCAAACCGATCGTTTGGCGCTCAACCGGCGTCATTGGATGATTTTTTTCACAATCTTCGCCGCGGTTTTTTTGGCGCTCGTTGTGATTGGCGGTACATTTTTGAACCCGGAACGTATTGCCACAAACTTTCAGGAGAAAAATTTAGCGCCTTCGCTTCATCATTTGTTTGGAACAGATTGGCTTGGACGTGATATGTTCAGCCGGACGGTTATGGGGCTTTCTCTTAGTATAAAGGTAGGGCTAATTGGCGCGATTGGCAGTACATTCATTGCTGTTTCTCTGGGTATGATTGCGGCAACGATGGGAAAAGCAGCTGATCGGATCGTCTCTTGGTTAATCGATTTATTTTTAAGTGTGCCGCATCTTGTCGCCCTTATTCTCATTGCGTTTACTTTAGGCGGTGGATTTAAAGGCGTTGTCTTTGGCTTAATGCTGACGCATTGGCCGAGCCTTGCCAGGGTTATAAGGGCGGAAGTGATGCAAGTTCGTTCTTCCGAGTACGTAAAAATATCTAAACGGATGGGGAAATCAAGCGTTTGGATTGCCGCACACCATATTTTTCCGCACCTGTTGCCACAAATGATCATTGGTTTTCTGTTGTTATTTCCTCACGTAATTTTACATGAAGCAGCAGTAACCTTTATCGGGTTAGGGTTGTCTCCGCACGAGCCCGCCATTGGGGTCATTTTATCGGAGTCAATGAAGTATTTATCTTCGGGCATGTGGTGGCTTGCCTTTTTCCCAGGTTTGTCATTGTTGTTGATTGTTAGGATTTTCGATTGGGTAGGGGAAAATATTCGCATACTTGCTGATCCAACGAAAGCTCATGAATAAATGCATGAAAGGGGGAGTGAAATGCCTATCTTAGAAGTTGAAGATTTATCTATATCATTTAAGCAATATACAAGTAAATGGCAACAAGAGACATTAACTGTTATTTCAGGTTTAGATGTTGTTTTAGAAGAAGGCGAGATTCTTGCGGTCGTCGGTGCGAGCGGTTCGGGGAAAAGTTTGCTTGCCCATGCGATTCTTGGCATACTTCCTGGAAATGCAATTCAGAGCGGCACGATTAAATATAAGGGTGAAACGTTAACATCCGCAAGACAAGAGGAGTTGCGGGGAAGTGAAATTTCACTAATTCCGCAGTCCGTCAATTATTTGGATCCTTTGATGCGTGTTGGGAAGCAAGTGCGCGCTTCTGCTAAATCGGGAGACCCAGTCACTTTGCAAAGAGACGTTTTTGAACAGTTGCATTTACAGGAGGGCGTTGAAAATCTTTACCCGTTCCAACTATCGGGAGGGATGGCAAGGCGGACGTTGTTATCAACTGCGATGGTCAGCGGTGCGAAAGTAATCATTGCAGATGAACCAACGCCTGGACTTGATCCTGTTGTCATTAAAGAGGCGCTCAAAAATTTTCGTGCTTTTGCCGATCAAGGATGCGCAGTCATGCTGATCACGCATGATATTGAATCAGCATTAACAATTGCCGATAAAATTGCCGTATTTTACGCGGGAACGACGATGGAAATTGCACCTGTCGAAAATTTTAAAGGGAAAGGTGAAGCTTTGCGGCATCCGTACAGTAAAGCGCTTTGGAACGCACTGCCGCAAAACGGTTTTACACCGATCCCAGGATCACAGCCACAGTCGAATGCATTGCCGCCTGGATGTCTATTTGCGCCGCGCTGTCCAATTGCAACGCCGGCTTGCGGTGAAGCAAGACCGGAAATGCGTGAACTGCGGGACGGAAAGGTGAGGTGTATTCATGAAGATTGAGGCGAAAAATCTAGGATTTCGTTATGATGGGTATCCTTGGTTATTTCGAAACGTTGATTTAACCATTCAACCCGGGGAAATTGTAGGGCTGAAGGCTCCGAGCGGCTATGGGAAAACATCGCTATGCAAAATTTTAGCTGGATATGAAAAGCCAGTAGAGGGCGAAGTATTGTTAAACGGTGAGCCAATCAATTCAAAAGGCTTTCACCCTGTCCAATTGATCTTTCAACATCCAGAAAAAGCCGTGAATCCGCGTTGGAAAATGGACAAAGTATTAAATGAAGGATGGCGTCCAGATCAATCCTTATTAGACTTATTAGGAATTGAAAAAGAATGGATGACGCGGTGGCCAAACGAGTTATCAGGTGGCGAACTGCAACGTTTCTGTGTCGCAAGAGCGCTTGGACCAGATACAAAATTTTTGATCGCAGATGAGATGACGACGATGCTAGATGCGATTACACAAGCGCAAATTTGGCATGCAGTGCTTGAAATTGTCCGTGAAAGAAATATGGGCATGATCGTCGTCAGCCACGAGGAAAAACTTGTTCAAAGACTTTGTCATCGTGTGATTAATCTAGATGAAATAACATCCCGTATGTAATATGTTAACATGAATAAGCAGACGATCCCGTTGCAAAGAAATTTTCACGGGATCGTCTGTTTATTTTTGACTATTGATAAAAAAATGTTGGAGCCATGCTACATCGATGGGTCCACCAACGATTTCGTAGTAATTGGAATCGCTTTGTATAATGATATTTTCATCTAGAAAGATCGTCAAGACATTATGGTTATTATCTTTTAGACTAATACTATACCGAGGCTCGACGACATCAAAAATGACCTCTTCCTGTTTTAGTTTACGGATTTGGTAATTATCTAGAAAGCTGATCAGATCATCAATTTTCCCCTCATCTTCAACCATCCACGTATTCGGAGTAGCGCCAGTAGTAGAAGGTTGATTGAATACAAGAGAAGTAAATTCAGTATCGAGTGAACCGACGAAATCCCGAAAGTTTTTTTCATTGTATTCGGTGTAGGATTGAATCATAGCGTACGTTCCGCCGACCAATATGATGATGAGCAGGAAAGCCCTCATTTTCACGTGTAATTCCTCCTGAAAATCGTTTCTACAGTATACGCAAATCAGACAGATAAAATTAGTAATCTGACCTCTGAAGATTCAGAAACTAGTGTTATACTTAAATGAGGTATGAGAACGGGAGGGATGTGCAATGGAAAATAAAGTAGTACATGCAATTCAAGATGATTATCCAGACGATTTTGCCTGGTGTTTTGGATGCGGTCGTTTAAATGAAGGAGGATATCATTTTCGAACAGGTTGGCAAGGAGAGGAAACAGTTACTTTTTACGGGCCCGAACAGAAACATATGGCGCTTCCTGGATTTGTTTATGGCGGCCTCATCGCGTCATTTATAGATTGTCATGGAACAGGATCTGCCGCACTTGCCCTACATCGGAAAAACGGACATGAGCCGGGTAGCGGAGAGGAACCGCCTCGGTTTGTTACTGCCTCGTTACATGTGAATTATGTAAAACCGACGCCTCAAGGGAAAGGATTGAAAGCGGTTGGGAAAGTGGAGGAAGTCCATCCAAAGAAATGGAAAGTAGCAGTGGATGTTTTTGCAGATGATGTACTCTGCGCAACTGGGGAAGTTGTCGCAGTCGTCATGCCCTCCACTTTTTTACAAAAATAAATAAATGTTAAAAGCACTGACTAACAATCAGTGCTTTTTTGATTTTCATTAAATACAAGATTAAATGTGAAGCATTATTAAAATGAAAAATGTATGCAATCCGAATAGATGGGTAGACTGCTTGGGCGGAATCGGATTAACTTGACTTGGTAGTTGTTAATAGAGGAATTGCGAACGTCAATTGCCTCCGAATTAAGTTAAGCCTCCGATGATTTCAATATACGTACCAAGGGGGGATTGAATATGAAAAATATAATTGACAGCTTTGGCGTCATTATAATGGTCATTATGGCTGGAAAACGTGAAAGTGATTTGATTGAAAAATTGGTGGAGGAAGGACGAACAAATAGGCTGTAATCGAACAATTTCGTAAAATACAGCTGCAAGATCCAATGTTTAACTTCTATGGAAAGAGGCAAAATTAATGGCATAGGACTTAGAAAGGTTGTGAAGCGATGAAAAAGTTTACGGTAATTTCAGTAATCGCGTTGTCAGGTGTATTAATACTTGGCGCTTGCGGAGGGAAAAATACGAATACGACGCCAGAAACGACAAACCCGCCAGCTACAAATGGACAAGGAAATACAACGACACAAGAAAACACAAATACTGTAAATGAAGCAACACATGATTATGGCTTTCAAAAATTTGATCTTGAAATCGATGTCGATGGCAAAGACGCGATTGATGTAGATTATAAGACGAGTGATATTGCGGATTCAGATTATGAAAATAAATTAACGAATATCAATGTAACTGGTGACGCGGCGATGGACGAGCTTCATAAATTATTTATGGAGTTAAATATTACAGCAAATAAAGCACAGCAAGAAATCATTGATCAAATCATGAAATACTTTAGCTTGGATTCGTATTCCAAGTTTGATCTTGAAGTAGACTTTAACGATGGGACAAAA
This sequence comes from Sporosarcina sp. HYO08, assembly GCF_001563475.1. Classification (GTDB taxonomy): domain Bacteria; phylum Bacillota; class Bacilli; order Bacillales_A; family Planococcaceae; genus Sporosarcina. The sequence goes on from NZ_LPUT01000001.1 coordinate 125,952, forward strand.
CTCAATATTGAAGATGTGAAGTAATTTAAAGGGGCTGCTGTTGCAGCCTTTTTTGACTTTAATGTAGATAAAAAGCGAGGAACAAGTACCGAAATTGGCACTTGTTCTTCTTTTCTATACATTCACTATAGGTGCCCCAACGTTAATCGGCTGTAAAGCCTTTGTTCGATCAATATAAATGAAGGCATCGTATCGGTTGCCAATTTGTGAAGGTACGTAGTTGCCATACATTTCAAATTCAGGGTTATACACGACGCCAATCGCGCGATGTCCGATCCAATCTTGAAAGTATTTTCGATTTTCTTCCGTAAAAAGGAAAAGCTTATCTTGGCTGCCCATGCGATGAAGCAAGTCTTCCCAGGAATCTTGTTTAGCAGGGGGGACATTGACAATTTTATGTGGCAAGCCCCATTTTTCCGCTGCAATGACGGTACCGCGATGTGTACCAAATCCTACTGTATAGATCTGATCTGGATGATATTGCTCACGAAGAATTTGACCAATATTTAACATACCTTCCGCTTTCATAGCTGTTGCCCGGGCATCCCCTATATGGGTGTTATGTTCCCACACAATCATTTTTGTATCTAAACCATGATGTGCACGAATTTCGTTAATCGCTTCTACCATATGTTCATCCCGAATATTCCACGAAGCGGCATTGTCTTGCATCATCGCTCTATAATAACTTTCAGCATTTTTGGCTACAAGCGCATTCATCTTAATATTTAAATCGGATTCCTCCGTATCTTTATAATATTGCGGGTGCGACCGAATGGAAGCGAGCAGCTGGCTGACTTCGTCGATGCAATCTTGGGAAAAATGGACAGTTGAAATGGCATATTGTTCCGGATAGCGATTATACGGCTCAAAGCAAGAAAAAGCCTTTTTTGCTAATTCGAGATCCGCTCCCGCGGGATTTGTATCTGTCAAATACCGAATGATTTCATCAATCGATTCCCATAAGCTGTATAAATCAATGCCATAAAAACCGACTTTTTGTATAGCTGTTTTATTCTGATTAAATTTTTTTAGCCAATTAATGAGATTGGAGATTTCTTCATTTGCCCACATCCAAGTTGGCCAACGATGAAAAGCTTGCAGTGCTTGACCGACAATTTTATCACTTGTGGTATAATCTTTAATATAGCGATTTACCTTTTGAGCGGATGGCCAATCACCTTCCACTGCAATCGAGGTGAATCCTTTTTGTTCGATCAGCATTTTTGATAACCGTGCTCGTACTGTGTAAAACTCCGATGTGCCATGGCTTGCTTCTCCAAGACAGACAATTTTTGCATCGCCAATTGCTTCAAGTAAAGGAAGCAGATCATCGTCAGATTCAAAAGGAAGTGCATAACGTTTCATCGTATCGAAAGAAGATTGCATATAATTGGGTACCTCATTTCTTCGTTGTGCCAAAAGTATGCCCACATATCATTTCAATATGTAAAGGAGGAGTTTTAAATGGAACTAACGCCGATCCTCATCGTAGCCATCGTGATGACTGTCCCAATCGTAGCAATTTTCACGGAACATAATCGAAGAATTACAAGAATGAAGGCAGAGTTTTTAAAAGAAGAAATTGAATTAGAAAAACTAAAACAACAAAATTATGTGCTTGAAACGGAAAAAATGAAGTTAGAATTAGATAAGATGAAACTTGAATATTCAACCAAGCAAAAAATCCATTAAAACTTACTTGGAACTGAAACATCTCGAAGTCACATACGTATATGTAAATAGATGTATTTGGAGGTGTTTTATTTGGAAAAAGTAGGAATGAAAGTATTAATTCATGCGAGTGCTTTTTTCGCTCCCTATCTCGTTCCTTTTTGTATTTTTCTAGTCGCTCATTTCACGGAAGACGAAGAGATTAAACGATTATCGATCCAGGCGATTCTATTCCAACTTGTCATGGGTCTTTTTGTTTTTATTTCAATCTTGCTCATCGTACTGATCATCGGCATTCCAATGGTCATTGCATTTGGCATTATGTGGATCATCGTGCCGATTATCGGAATCGTCAAAGCATTGAATGGTGAAGATTATAACTATCCAATCGTAGGAAGATGGATTTGAGGGGATGCCCCGAAAGTGCCAAGCACCACTAAACACTGTTAAAATAGAGTATCATTTTCTAATTTCGATACTCTGTTTAGTGTTCAAGGTGCCTGGCACTTTGTTTATTTTTTGGATTCAAACGGTTGTACTGTGAAGTTTTGCTTGGGACATACATATATATCTAGAAAGTCAAGGTATAGGTGGGATCCCATGTTCTTTTTTTATAAGACGATGACGATATTTATTGGCAGTATTTTGATTGCAATCGGGTTAAATGTTTTTCTCGTACCTTTTGGATTAATGGAAGGCGGCGCACTTGGCATTAGTCTGGTATTCCATTATCTGTTCGGAACAAAGGTCGGCTTGACGTTTTTAATCATTAGTGCACCCATTTTTATGTTAGCATGGGTTTATTTCCGTAGATTTTTCTACAACGGCATTCACGGTATGCTTCTTTCTTCGATCATCATTGATTTTTTCTACCCGCTCCATCATTTGGGAGGGGAAACATTGACAACGCCATTGGTCAGTGCTGCAATCGGCGGCATTGTCATTGGAATGGGGATCGGTATTATGCTGAGGGCAGACATTAGTATCGGGGGAATCGATTTACTGGCGCAAATGATTGCGAAAAAACTGCATATAAATGCCGGTATTATGATTTTTTTACTGGATGCTTTAATTGTTGTTGTTGGCAGTCTTCTGGTCCATTCCATTTATTTAATTTACTCCATTACAACAGTTATTTTTGTAGGTATAACAGCCAGCTTCATTGTCGATCCGAAAAACATACTAAGACCAAACAAAAAAAGCGACCAAGTTTGAGAAGACTCAAACTTGATCGCTTTTTTTACTTGTTTTACAGTTCACAAATCCTGTGTACGTGTCGATTGTGTTTGTCACAATCACAGCAAATGCAATAAGACCCATCACTGTATTCAAAATATACGTCGTTTTAGCAATGGACTGATCGTATAAGTTGGATAGATACGGAATAAATTCCGGGGAAAAAATATTGGGATTCATGATGACCGCAAAAAGCAATGCAATCCACATGACATTGACGACTAAATTGCTGACAGCGTGTTTTAAAGTCCATTCGATCTCCTCGGATTTGTACGAAGTCATCAGCAGCTCTAGCATAATCATGACTAATGTGAAAGGGAAGTAAGCTAATAATGTTTCTCCATTAAAAATAGTCAACTGTATTCAACCCCTTATACTTCTGATGAATGGATAGTATTCCCCAAAATATTGTAAATCAGTCATTCAATTCCATAGAACATTAGCTGCTGGACGAGTTCTTCTATTCGTTTCTATTCCCGCTTGTTAATAATTTGAATCTTATTTCATCTATTTTTGATTAATTCATGGACCATTGGTGTGCTAACACAAGTATGGGAGCTTTTTTGAATGGATATACAAATAAGAGGGGGAGTCAACATTGTTATGTAACGTTAAGATATAATGGGAATTGTCAGTTATCGTTATGGTGATGAAAGGGAAGTGAGAATAATTACTACAATAAAAAAAACAATGCCTTTAGGAAATCCTGTTTATCCGATTATGTTTGCGATTGGAGGGTGTCACCTCCTAAATGATACATTGCAAGCCGTCATTCCAGCGATTTTCCCAATACTTGAGGCAGAACGGGGTTTTTCGTTTACACAATTAGGGTTCGTGCTTTTCGCATTAAATATGGTTGCCTCGGTTCTGCAACCTGTCATTGGCTACTATAGTGATCGGAAGCCAAGACCGTATGCTTTACCTTTTGGAATGGCATTTTCACTCATCGGAATCGGAGGAATCGCTTTCGCTGCGAATTATTGGCTAATCATTCTTTCAGTGATGCTGCTCGGTTTTGGTTCGGCTGTATTTCACCCAGAAGGATCACGTGTTTCCTATATGGCGGCAGGTTCCAAAAGAGGGCTGTCCCAGTCAATTTTCCAAGTTGGTGGAAATACTGGACAAGCTTTAGCTCCTTTAATTAGCGCTTTCATATTAGTTCCTTTAGGCCAAAGGGGAGCGGCGTTATTTATGATTGTAGCTGCAATTGCGATTTTCATTATGATGAAAATTTCTGCGTGGTATAAAAAACGATTGGAACAAGAAGAGCAGGGGAATCGAAAAAAAGTAATGCTTTCATCCATTGGTGTGTTAACACGTAAGCAAATTATGATTGCACTTATTCTATTGCTTGTTGTCATTTTTGCACGTTCATTTTACGTGACAAACATGACGAGCTTTTACATATTTTATTTAATGGAGAATTATGGGTTGAAAATTAAAGAAGGGCAATTGTATATTTTTATTTTTATGGCACTGGGTGCAATTGGAACATTTTTCGGTGGACCGATTGCGGATCGAATTGGCCGTAAAAATGTTATCGTATTATCTCTTGTGTTACCGATTCCATTATGCATCGTACTTCCATATGTTCCACTTTGGATTGTGATCCCATTAATAGTCATAATTGGCTTTTTCATCATGCTTAGTTTTTCAGTCACAGTTGTCTATGCACAAGAGCTTGTACCCAGTAAGATTGGCACAATGTCAGGCTTGACGGTCGGTCTTGCCTTTGGAATGGGTGCGGTGGGCGCGGTTGTGATTGGAATGTTGATGGATCAGATTGGCATTGCGACGACAATGATCATCGTTTCCTTTTTGCCAGTTATTGGACTTGTCGGCTTGGCGTTACCAAAAGATGGGAAAATCACTTCAAAGGCTGCGATGTAATTTATCAACTGTGTTCACAACACTTGTTTTTTACCTTTACATTTATTATAATGATGAGTCGCCATTTTTTGATTCGGTAAACTTGACCGAAAATCGGGAATTTGGGTAACATAGGGAAAGAGGGTAAAACAGTTGGAACGTGAACAACAAAGAAAAATGATTATATTAATGGTGAATATGTTTATCGCCATCGGAAGTTTCGGTATTATTATTCCCATTTTGCCTGCCTACTTGTTATCGATCGGCCAGGCCGGAACGGCAGCGGGTTTGATGATTGCCATTTTTGCAGGCGCACAGTTTGTCATGTCGCCGATTGCAGGAAGATGGACAGATCGATATGGACGTCGCATTATGATTATTGTAGGGTTAAGTATTTTGGCGATATCGATGTTTGTTTTTTATTTTTCTGATTCAATCGCCGTCCTGTACTTGTCTAGAATCATAGGGGGGATTGGTGCAGCCTTATTGGTACCGGCTATTTTTGCATATGTCGCAGACATTACGACACTTGAGCAACGTGCAAAAGGGAATAGCTACATATCGGCCTCGATGTCTCTTGGCATTGTTGTGGGTCCTGGTATTGGCGGGTTTTTAGCAGATTACGGATTGAAAGTACCACTTCTTGTTTCGGCGATCGTTGGTGTATTTGCCGTCATTTTTTCAGCAGTTATGCTCGAAGAAAGCATGGACAAAGGCACTGTAACAGTTTCGGATGACAAGCCAACACCGATGGCAAAAGAGATCGCACAATCATTTAGCAAACCTTATTTTATTCCACTCTTCATTGCGCTTGTTATGAGTTTCGGTCTCATGGCGTACGAGTCCGTGCTCGGTCTTTTTGTAGATAATCAATTCGGTGCTTCACCGAAAGACATCGCGATTATGGTAACATCGACAGGTATTATTAGTGTCATTATTCAATTACTTGCAGTTGATTGGATTGTACGACGTTTCGGAGAGTTAGCAGTGTTAAGTATTTTTCTTTGTGTCGCAGCGCTTGGCTTTTTAGTGTCGATCTTTGCGCCAAGTTATGTCTTGTTTTTTATCATCACAATGATTATATTTTTATCAACGTCAATTTTAAGACCTGTTCTTACGACACTTGTTTCGAAGTTAGCGGGGAATGAACAAGGCTTTGCCATGGGGATGAATAATGCGTATATGAGCATCGGGAATGTGCTCGGTCCATTATTTGCCGGATTGTTGTATGATGTGCACATTTCACTCCCGTTCCTGTTAGGGTTTATTGTATTAACCGTGACGACATTGGTATCTGTTCTTTGGAAAGGACAGCGTAAATTGAAGGTACAGCAATCTCAATAATGGGATTGCTTTTTTTTATGTAGTAAAATTCATATATCGAACGAATAAATGCTGTTCTTCGTATCGGCATTCGTAAGCGCCAAGGCGTTCCATTTTTATATAGATGAAAAAAAGTCTGAAAGGAAGTACGCAGTTGCTTAAAGAACCAATTTGGACCAAACCTTTTATTAGTTTATTTTTTACAAATATCGCAGTATTTATTGTCTTTTATGGGCTTGTTGCAACTTTACCGCTTTATGCAATTGGTGAACTTGGCAGAACCGATGAAGAAGCTGGGTTGTTAATGACAATTTTTTTACTTTCCGCCATAATTGTCCGCCCATTCACAGGCAAAATTTTAGATTTAGCTGGTAAAAGAAAAATGCTATGGTTAAGTTTGTTCCTGTATTTGATTTGTACTATTCTTTATTATTTTATTCCTTCCTATCATGGACTTTTAATCCTTCGGTTTGTGCAAGGGATTTGGTTCAGTATCGTGACCACTGCAAGCGGGGCATTGGCGGCGGATACGATTCCTGTTAAACGACGAGGTACTGGACTTGGTTATTATGCCATGTCTACGAATACGGCAGTCGTGCTGGGTCCCATTATTGCACTTTATCTGATCCAAACCTACTCATTTCATGCGTTATTCATTGTGCTAAGTGTGTTAATGATGATTGGATCGGCAAGTGCGGTCATCGCGCCAAAAGGCACTGTTTCTAAAGTGCAATTGGAAAGAAAACGATTAACGATTCATGACTTGTTTGAAAAAAATGCATTGCCTATCGCATCTCTTGGGAGTTTACTCGCATTTTCCTATGCGAGCGTATTATCTTATTTATCTATCTATGCACAGCAGAAAGGGATTCTAGAATTTGCAAGCTCCTTCTTTTTCGTGTTCGCTGCAGTGATGTTGTTAACTCGTCCATTTACTGGGAAAGTCTTTGATGAAAAAGGACCCAAATACATTATTACACCTGGATTTGTCTTTTTTATTATTGGATTAATTGTATTAGCATTTTCAAAATCAGCGTTTACGTTTTTAATCGCAGGCGGATTTATCGGCCTCGGCTATGGCGCTCTTGTACCAAGTTTCCAAACATTAGCGATTCAGTCGGCAAAGCAGGAGCGGAGCGGTTATGCGACAGCAACCTTTTTTACATTATTTGATACGGGATTGGCGGCAGGATCATACGTTCTTGGTTTAGTCGCTATCTACTTTGGATATCAGTCTATTTACTTTGTGTCATGTGGCGTTCTGACGGTTGTATTCTTGTTCTATCTGCTAACATCGAAGAGGCAAAAAGGTAAAGCAATTATGCATGAAGGGAACTAGGCTATTTCATCTTAATTGTCAATCCATGGTAGAATGGTGAAAAGGGAAGTATGAGTTGACAGTATGGGTCAATATTTCCCAGGGAATGAGGGGGAGGATGACGTGTTAACGAAATTACTTAAAAATGCAAAGCGAACGATTGTGTATACTGGAGCAGGTATGTCAACGGAAAGTGGTTTGCCGGATTTTCGTTCGGCGAAAAAGGGGCTTTGGGAAGTAGAAGATCCATCACAAGTGGCAAGTACGGATGCATTGAATCGGGATGTGGAAAGATTTTTCCAGTTTTATCGAAAACGTGTATTAGGTGTGAAAGATTGTCAGCCACATGAAGGGTATCGTATCTTGGCGGACTGGGAAAAGCAAGGCGTTATTCGCGGGATTATTACGCAAAACGTAGATGGTTTTCATTCGGTAGCTGGTTCTCAAAACATTATGGAACTTCATGGAACTTTGCAACAAATCCATTGTCAATCATGCGGACAAACGTATTCCAATGATCGGTATGAAGAGGAAGTATTTTACTGTGAATGCGGCGGCAAGCTAAGACCATCTGTTGTCTTATTTGGAGAAGGACTGCCCGAGGAACCATTTATGAAAGCCATTCATGAGAGTGAGCAGGCAGATTTGTTTATTGTACTTGGATCTTCGCTTACCGTTTCACCCGCAAATCAGTTTCCGATACTTGCCAAGGATAGCGGCGCAAAACTTGTCATCGTCAATTTAGAACCGACCCAATTTGATCATTATGCGGATCTTGTCATAAACGATCGGAAAATTGGTGAAGTTTTGGCGGAAGTAGATCGGAATATCGTGAATACTTAAGTAAAAGACATCATTCGGTCCAGTGGAGAATTTGGCTGGACGATGTCTTGAAGATCTAAAATAGGAATTGGGAAGTATGGGAATCCCCATGCATAAGGTGCAATTTCATATAATTGAAAGTAGATCACAAGCGAAGTGTCTGCAATATAAAAATCTTGGTCACTGCGAATTCCTTTAAAAGGTTCAAGTAATTGGATATTCCAGTCCTTAATTTTCTTGCTAATGATTGCTGAAATTTTTTGTTCATAATTACTATTTGGTTTAAATAAGTCTTTTAGTGTGTACTGCTTGCCAGTTTTCGTGTCAAAAGTTAATGATTGAACTGTTGTCATTCCGTGTGCACCGCCAGTAAACGAATAGACAATCAAATTCAGACTTAAAATACCTCGTTCATTTGTCTTGATTTCATAGTTGGCTAATAATTCTACAAGACTAGGGGCGTAAAAGTCTCGTTCGACAAGCAACTTGTTCAAAGCGGAGACGATGGCATGGTTGATGCGGCTTTGTACATTGGCATTTTGTAAATGAACGACAGCTGGGTAATAAACAGTAATACTGGGAGATGCATGCGGCAATTTTTTCGTTACGATGGAAACAGGTAAATCCAATGCAAACGTCCTTTCTTTCTCTATTGAGTAATATAGGTTATGTAAGGTTGCATTAGGAAAGAATGAATAATTGCAAAAATGTTATATTCAAGAAGGAGGGAGGATTTCCATGTCCTTGAAACAAAAAGAAGTTGAACAACCAATGATAGACTTTGATCCAGAGGCGGGATTACAAACATCCCCCGAACATTATTCTGATGAAAAATTTTGGGACAAACTTAAAAAGGTTGGCATGCAAATTGGGGAAAAGTCGGTTTATTATAGTTTGCTGCTTTTCTATGCAGCTAAAAGTCCTTCTGTTCCCAAATCGTCAAAAATGATTATCCTTGGAGCTTTAAGTTACTTGCTCTTGCCGGTTGATTTTATCCCGGATTTTATCCCTGCCATCGGATTAGCTGATGACGCAAGTGTTATTGTTGCTGCTGTTTATAAAATTGTTCAGCATTTAGATGATGACATGAGAAACGCTGCCAAACACAAAGCAAAACAAATATTCGGTGAAAAGTTTGACGTTGATCATATCGAAGATCCTTCAAACAGTAAAAATGCAATGGAACGTTAACTGCAACATCATGAAATGACGAATGCCTATACTTTCTGCAAATTCAATGCAGGAAGTATAGGCATTTTTTAAAAACTTTTACTTTACTTCTTGGGCCGGATATTTTATTATAGTAACAAGAAAGTTTCCTTAGGGAAACATTATGTTTGATCGATGATTTGCCCTCTATTTTAGGAGTGGCAAAAAAATTTATGAAAAATGTTTCCCTAAGGAAACATTTGCATATAAATAGATGTACGGAGGTGCGCATATGAAAGATGCCATAGCAGTTTCTAACCTAAATGTTTCTTATTATGGAAAAGAAGTATTGCATAATATCAATTTTTCGATTGAGCAGGGAAAGCTCACCGGTATTATAGGTCCAAATGGCGCGGGGAAGTCAACATTATTAAAATCATTATTAAATTTGATTGGAAAGGATAAAGGAGATATTATGCTCCTCGGATCAAATTTAAAAGGAGTGCGGAAAAGAATTGCTTATGTACCGCAACGTAGCACGATCGACTGGGACTTTCCAATTACAGTGAAGGATACTGTGCTGATCGGCACGTATCCTGCAATTGGGTTGATGAAAAGACCGAGTAGGAAAGAGAAAGCATGGGCGATGCAATGTTTGGAAAAAGTCAATATGGCTGAATATCAGGATCGACAAATTGGAGAATTATCCGGTGGACAGCAGCAACGCGTCTTTTTGGCTAGAGCACTTGCACAGAAAGCAGATTTGTTTTTACTTGACGAGCCATTTGTCGGTATTGACGTTACAAGTGAGGAAATGATTGTGAAAATTTTGAAGGAGTTACGGGATGAAGGGAAAACGATTATTGTCGTTCACCATGACTTGAAAAAAGCGGAAGAATATTTTGACGAACTGCTCTTGTTGAATCGTGAACTTATTGCCGCCGGAAGTGTGAAGGAAGTTTATACGCCAGGAATCATTGCGAAGGCGTATGGCAGTCAGTTGTCGTTTTTAAATGAGGTGATGGCGAAATGATGCGTTTTATAGAGGCTATTCAATTTTATGAATTCCTACAAAAAGCGCTCATTACTTCAGTCATGGTAGGCATCATTAGCGGAGTGATTGGCTGCTTCATTATTTTGCGCGGCATGGCTTTAATGGGAGATGCCATTTCACACGCCGTTTTGCCTGGGGTTGCAGTTTCTTATATGCTTGGTATTAATTTTTTTATTGGAGCAGTTGTCACGGGAATTTTAACCGCGATAGGGATCGGTTATATTAGTCAAAATAGCCGTGTGAAAAATGACTCTTCGATTGGGATTATGTTTACATCTGCATTTGCACTTGGGATTATTTTGATCACGATGTTAAAAAGCAGTTCCGATCTGTATCATATTTTGTTCGGGAATGTATTAGCCGTTCGACCGTCCGATATGTGGATGACGTTGCTGATTGGGGTCATTGTTTTAGGGAGTGTTTTTTTATTCTACAAAGAGTTGCTCGTTAGCTCATTTGACCCGATTATGGCACAGGCATATGGTTTACCAAATAAGCTTATCCACTATTTTTTAATGACATTATTAACATTGGTTACGGTTGCTTCATTACAAACTGTAGGGATCATTTTAGTCGTAGCGATGCTAATTACGCCCGCTTCGACAGCCTATTTACTAACCGACAGACTATCGATCATGATATTTTTATCCGCCTTCTTTGGCATGATATCCGCGGTCGTTGGATTATATTTGAGCTTCACTTATAATCTTGCCTCTGGGGCTACAATTGTATTAGTCGCCACTGCACTATTTATTGCAACGTTCATATTTTCTCCAAAACAAGGCGTTTTTTGGAGAACGATTCGTGCAAATAAACAAAAGTCAGCTGTGTCATAACGAGAAGGAGGGAATGTTTTATATGAAAAAGCGAATCATGGGGATTGTGCTCGTTGCGCTAGCACTTTTCTTATCCGCATGCAGCAATCCTTCTACGAAGGAAAAAAGTGACAAACTGCAAATTGTTGCCACATACTCTGTCATTTATGACATTGTCAAAAATGTCGGAGGAGATTTGGTAGAGGTATACAGCTTAGTGCCAATCGGTACGGATCCACACCAGTATGATCCGTTGCCGCAAGATGCGGTCCGAGCGACAGATGCGGATGCTATATTTTACAATGGCTTAAATTTAGAAGAGGGAAATGGATGGTTTCAGAAGTTAATGGAATCAGCAGGAAAGTCCGGCGACAATGCACCTGTGTTCCGAGTGAGTGAAGGTGTTGATCCGCTCTATTTAAGGTCGAGCGAACAGAACGGGGCGGAAGATCCACATGCTTGGCTAGATGTAAGAAATGGTATTTTGTATACTGAAAAAGTTCGAGCTGCATTGATCAAAATTGATCCTGAACACAAGGATGTTTACGAAAAAAATGCTGCTGCCTATATTCAAGAGCTTGAAGCACTTCATACCGAAATTACTGAGCTGATGGCGAGTATCCCAAAAGACAAACGTGTACTTGTCACTAGCGAAGGGGCTTTCAAGTATTTTTCCAAGGCGAATGATTTTGAAGCAGCTTATATATGGGAAATTAATGCACATAGTCAAGGAACACCCGAACAATTGAAAAGCATTATTGATATTGTAAAAACGAAAAATGTGCCGGCCCTATTTGTTGAAACGAGTGTGGACCCTCGTAGTATGGAAATGGTATCGCGTGAAACAGGCGTGCCGATTGCTGGCAAAATCTTCACTGATTCTCTTGGTAAACCTGGGGAAGAAGGGGATACGTATATGAAGATGTTGAAATGGAATGCGGAAATGATTTTCAATGGGTTAGGCAAATAATACAAAAAGCAGCTAAGACAGTAAAGTCCTAGCTGCTTTTTTTCTAGACGCCGGGCTAGGCAGCGCCCGCCGCTTTTGTTAGTTCATATTCACAAAAATACCATCAAGATTCGCTTTGTTTTTGAGTAATCCACTTTCTTCCATCCAATTAGCTGTTACTTCCCATGTTTCTGGATCTTGTTCGCCAAATGTTCCAGGTGCTTTCATTTTTGGAAGGAGAATGGAGAGGGATTCAACTTCAACCTCTTCAATCAGCGGGAAGTTCGCTTCGTCCTGATTTTTTAACAAAATCGACAATGCCTCTTCTGGATCATTTTCCATATCATTAAATGCTTTTTCTGCTGCGCGCCAAAATGCTTCAATATTCTTTTGTTCTTTCTTCCAAGTATCCCCACTCGTTACGACGACAAGCTCGTAAAAAGAAGGTACCTCATAATCAGTCGGGTCGATATAGCCAGTAGCATATCCTTCATATTCAAGAAACGGCACTTCATGGTTAATATACGCACCGATGACGGCATCTGTTTTCTCCGAGATCAATGAGGAATTGAGTTCGAATCCAACATCGACCATTGTTACTTTGCTATAGTCCGCTCCATCTGCTTTCATCATCGTTTCAAGCATCGCTTCGTTCAATGGAATCCCTGAAAAGCCGACTGTTTTTCCTTCCAAATCTTTAGGTGATTGAATGCCGCTATCCTTTAAAAAGGCAACATGATTTAACGGTGAACGGACGAGTGTACCGACAGACTTTACATCAATATTTTGTTCGGATTTTGCAATAATGACATCCGGTTGATACGTAATGCCCATCGTTACTTTTCCAGCCGCTGCCAGGTTAATAGGATCTGTCGGGTTTGCAGGGAATTGAATATCTACTTCAATGCCTTCCGCTTCAAAATAACCTTTTTCCTCTGCAACATACAAAAAGCTATGTACAGCATTCGGATACCAATCGAGCATAATGCTCACTTTTTCTGTCTCGCTCCCTGTTTCGGCACCAGCTTCTGTTTCATTATTACACGCACTCAGTAATAACATAAGCGCAATGCCCACTAAAAACCATTTTACTTTCTTCAATTTTTCAACCTCCATCTAATCATTCGATTTTCTATAAAATTCACACATATAAATAGTGAAATACCGATCAGTGTTAAAATGAATATGGGAGCAAATACACCAGCTCCATCGAACTGTGTCATCATTCGCCTACTGAAGTAGCCAAGCCCTGCTTGTGCCCCGAGCCATTCTCCAATTGCTGCACCGATGACGCTAAGCGTTACAGCTACTTTTAAGCCGGAAAAGAAATGAGGCAGAGCGATTGGCACTAAATATTTTAAGAAAATATCTTTTTTTGTTGCACCCATTGTTAAAAATAATTCTTCGTTCTCCTTGTTTCCGGATGACAGTCCATCGAATGTGTTCACAGTAATCGGGAAAAAGGTAATTAAAACCGTAACGGCAACTTTACTCCAAATCGTATAGCCAAACCAAAGTACGAAAATGGGTGCTAAGGCAATCACAGGAATCATTTGCGATGCAATTAAAATTGGATAAAGTGCATTTCGAACGTACGCATTCGAAGACATCCAGATTGCGATGGCCGTGCCTAATCCGATAGAAATAATCAGTCCGATGAGTATGATCAATAAAGTTATCGGTAAATGCTTGAGTAAAAGCACTTCTTTTAATTCCCAAGATTTTAGTAAAATTTGGATGGGTGAAGGCAAAATGAATGATTTATCGATCAGCCGTGCACCGATTTCCCAGATCGTAAGGAATACAATGACAATTAGTACCGTAGATGCATTTTTCATAGCATCACCGCTTCACGCAATGCTTGCAGTAAACGTTCCTTCAATTGAAGAATATCTGAGCGATGCAAATCGCTACGATTTCGCGGCCTTGGAAGTGGCACCTCGATTTCCTCGAATGATGTGACAGGACTGTTTTTCAACAGGAAAATCCGATCCGAAAGAAATAAAGCTTCTTCCACATCATGTGTAATGAACAGTACCGTAGCTTTGCGTTTTTCCCATTGATTGACTAGCCATTCTTGCATCGATAACTTTGTAATGGCATCGAGTGCAGAAAAAGGTTCGTCTAATAATAGTAGCTCATTGCCGGAAAGGACAGCGCGCAGAAAAGCTACGCGCTGTTTCATCCCACCAGAAAGTTCTCCGGGATATTTATCTTCTGTACCGGCAAGACCGAACTCTTTTAATAACGGCTTTACTTGCTCATGGGCTGTTTTCTTTTTAACATCCGCGATTTCAAGGGGAAGACAAGCGTTTTCTAAGATCGTTCGCCACGGTAAGAGTAGATCTTGCTGCGGCATATAACCAACTTTCCCAAGGAGTTGACCATTCGAATTGCCTGCTAGTGAAATGGCACCTGTTGACGGCTCGTCCAGTCCAGTAACAAGGCGGAAGATGGTGCTTTTCCCTGAGCCGCTTGCACCGACAATCGAAATAAATTCACCAGATTGGACGTTAAACGAAAGTCCATCTAGAATATTGCGGCTCCTCTCATACCCGAATGTTACATTGTCAAACGCCAACATTTTCCAGTTCTGCTCCAGGCCACATCTGTTTGTTCATTGCCATATCCCAGAACATATATTCAAAACGTGTGGTATTCAGGAAGATTTCCTCAAGTTTCAATAGCTCATGTTCTGGCTTTCCTTCAGCTGCTTTGTCCATTAACTCAATGCACCATCTCGCAAGTTCTCCAAATTCTTCTGAGGAATACATACGGATCCAATCACCGTATAACGGGTGGTCTGCTGCACCCGGAATGGCATTTAATTCTTTTCCAATTTCCCAATAGCTCCATGCGCAAGGCAGCAGGGCAGCGATTACTTCTGCAACCGTCCCATTTTGACACACATGCAGCATGTAATGCGTGTAAGCTAGTACGATTGGTGATGGTTTTGCCGATACAAGCTCCTCATGTGTAATGCCGAAGCGTTCTGCGTAGCTTCGGTGAAGCGCCATTTCCGTATTTAACGTTCCATCGAGAAGGGAAGCGAATTTGCCCATTGTCTCCAAATCATCATTTGCCTTTACCGCACCGATTGCGAATACCTTCGAATAATCGATCAAATATAAATAATCTTGTACCATATAAAATCTGAATTTGTCCGGATCTAGTGTCCCATCGCCAATTCCTTGGACGAACGGATGACTATGATTCTGCCTCCAAATTGGTAACGTTTTTTCAAGCAAGCGATCAGTGAACTTCATTTCCCCAACACTCCCTTTGAATTTTTATCCAATTATTGCTGCAACTACTTCGGAACTCTACCCAGGGGTCATTCCCTCTGCCGTAGGAATCAGCTGATTACCTCTCTCTGTCATTGTGTCCAGCCTGAATCCTCAGCCGTAAAGCTACAACATTCTCCCATTCGTGCTTTAGGACGGCTTACTGTAGAGAGAGTGGTAGTCACGACAGGACGTCATGACCTCGGATCATCCCCCACACTGTCCTCATATGCTGGAATCTCTGCTTCAAGCAAATCAAAAACCCACTCCTTGAAGAAGTGGGTTGTAGACAATGAGATAAGTAGCCAGACTGGCAGAATTTACTGTCTTCGTCACCTCTTCCTTACGCTGGAATTATCCAGTTCAAGTTATAAGGGTCAGGCACTACGCCTATCTCAGCTCTTGTCGAGCACCCCCAGGGTGGTTCTTATGCAATTGGACTCAAAACTATTATAGGCATAGAAGTACTAGAAGGTCAACTGTGTTTTTGGAATAGTTCGAAAGGTATGTGTATTTCATTTCCAGGAGACGTTCTGTAAAATAGAAGTAAAGCGTGTAAAGGGGAGAGATTTTTGAAGTTTTTCCATACAGCGGATTGGCATTTAGGAAAGCTTGTTCAAGGTGTCTATATGACCGAAGGGCAGCGTTATATCCTCGACCAATTCATTGAAGCGATTGAGGAAGAAAGACCTGATGCAGTCATTATTGCAGGTGATTTATATGATCGAGCTGTCCCGCCGACTGAAGCAGTTCAATTGCTGGATGATGTACTTGAGAAAATTACGTTAGATCTACAAATACCTGTACTTGCCATTGGCGGCAATCACGACAGTCCAAGCCGTTTGCATTTCGGCAGCAAACTCATGCGGGCAAACGGATTTCACATTGTGGGTCAGCTGACAAAACAGATGGAACCAGTTGTGCTCAATGATGAATATGGTGAAGTCCATTTTCACCTGATCCCATTTGCAGACCCGTCTGTTGTGAAGCATCTTTATCAAGATGAAACAATCGTGGATCATCACAGTGCGATGGCAAAAGTCATTGACGGGCTACGTCCGCAAATGGCAGAAAAGGCACGGCATGTTTTTGTCGGACATGCATTCGTTACACCTCATGGTGAAAGTGAGAACAATACGAGTGATGCTGAACGGCCGCTCTCAATCGGAGGGGCAGAATATGTATCGGCGCAGTTATTTGAACCGTTTCATTACACTGCGCTTGGACATTTGCATCAAGCGCATTATGTACATAATGAAACCATCCGTTATGCAGGTTCACCGATGAAATATTCTATTTCTGAAGAGCACCACGTAAAAGGTTTTTTAATTGTTGAAATGGATGGCGACGGTCAGGTGAACATTGAAAAACGCGAACTTACACCTCAACAAGATTTGCGTACGGTTGAAGGGACTTTGGATAACCTATTACGCCAACCGATCAATGAGGATTATGTCTTTGTAAAACTGTTGGATGAAGCGCCAGTTTTATTTCCAATGGAGAAAATACGTTCTGTTTTTCCAAATGCAATGCACGTTGAACGCAAGGTCATTCTGAAAGCGACAATGGAGTCTACAAAAGAGCAGCAAATTGAGCATGTAAAGCAAGATGATCACACGCTCTTTAAAGCATTTTACGAGGAAATGAAAAATGATGTTCCGGATGAAGAAACGGAAGCATTATTTGCTGAAGTACTACATGAAGTGATGAATAAAGGGGGTGGCCTGCATTGAGACCGATTCGTTTAACAATGACAGCATTCGGGCCATACAAGGATACTGAAGTCGTCGATTTTGAGGAGCTGAAAGACAATCGATTATTCGTTATTTCGGGGGCGACAGGGGCGGGCAAAACAACCATTTTCGATGGGATTTGCTTTGCGCTTTATGGTCAAGCCAGTGGACAAGACCGGGTTGATATTCGAGCAATGCGCAGTGATTTTGCGGACGACGCCGTTCAAACGACCGTTGAATTGACCTTTGCGATCCATCAACAAGTGTATCGGATTTCGCGGCAAATTCCTTACACGAAAAAAGGAAATAAGTCAGAAACGGTGGGACAATGCGAGCTTTATCAACTAACGGAAGAGGGAGAAACTCCTTGTGTCGACCGGCAAATTGTTTCGGAAATTAACCGGAAAGTGGAACAGCTAATTGGCTTTACACAAGCACAATTTAGTCAAATCGTCATGCTTCCGCAAGGTGAGTTTAGAAAGTTTTTAACGTCCGACACGGATAATAAAGAAGCGATTATGCGCAAAATATTTAAAACAGAACCGTATCGTGAAATCGTTGAACGACTCAAAGAGAAAAGAGAGGAAGCCTATCAAAATTTAACAAAGCAAACGCAAAAGAGCGAAGGGATGATCGGCCAAATATCAACTTTATTGCCAACGCGCGAATCTTCCATTTTTACGACCTTAGAAAATGAACATTTTAATATGCATCAAATCATAGAAGGGTTAGAAGAAGAACATCTTTTTTATAAAGCCAAAACAGTTGACGATCAAAAGCGTTATGAAAAAGCGCATAAAAAGCACACGCAAGAAGTGGACGCTTATCATCACGCGAAAGCGATCAATGAACGGTTTGAAGAGCTGCGTGAAAAGCAGGAAGAATTGACTCAACTCACAAAAGCGTTACCGACAGTTGAAGAGCGGGAGCGCCAATTAACGGAGGCAGAGCGTGCGGCGGCGATAGAGGAAATTGAAAATCAGTCCAATTCTTTTAAAGACGAAGTAGTTTCAAAAGCCGAACACCTTGAAAGAATGAAAGTTGCCGTGACAGAAGCGGCCCGACGAATGGAACAAGCCGAACTTCGTTATGATGCGGAGGTAAGGCGTGAGGCAGAGCGAGAAAGGTTAACAGAACGTCTCATTCGTTTACAAGAATTTTTACCGGAAGTTTCAAGCTTGTCTTCCAGAAAAGAAAGTTTGGAAATAATGGAAAAAGAAAATTTGCAGATGGAAGCCGATTTAGTGCAGCTAGCGAAAAAGGTGGAAATTGAAACTGATCAACTAAAGACGATAAAAGAAAATATTGACCAATTGGACGAGCTGCTTCTCACTTATGATGCTACGATCGATCAATATAATGAAACGGTTGAGCAATGTAAGAAGTTAGATGAGTTTGTGCAAATGCAAAAGCGCTATGATGCCTTATTGATTGAAAAGGAAGAAAGTGAAGCGCTGTATAAAAAGAACAAAGCACAATATGATGTAATGGAACAGCAGTGGCTGGATGAGCAAGCCGCCTTTTTAGCGGCGTCGCTTCAAGAAGGAGAAGCTTGCCCGGTATGTGGAAGCGAGCACCATCCTTTGAAATCCCATAAAGAAGCGGAAGAGACTGTTTCAAGAGAGCGATTAAAGACTGAAAATACGCAGTTAAGGAAAAGGGAAAGCGACTTTCAGAGGATCAGCGCTCAATTCGATCTGGCTTCGGAACAATTGTCTATAAAAGAAAAAGAGATAGAAGGTTTAAAAAGTAAAACCGACAGAAATGAGCTAGAACAAAACAAAATGGCTTTAGAACAAAAAGTCGCCAAACTGAAACAGGCAAGGGAATTTCAAACAAAACAAAAGGAAAGCTTAAAAAAACAAGAAGTTTTCGTTGAGACAATCACTCAACAACATCATCAACTAGAACGGGACTTATTTGAAAATAAATCTTCTTATAACACGCAGGCGGCATTGCTTGAAGTTACGCTGCAAGCCATTCCAGAAGGAGTCCGGAATTTAGAAGCGCTAAAGCAACAAATCGCACAGACAGCAACACTGAAAAATGAAGGGGAACTTGCATGGAAAACCGCTCAACAGGAGAGGGAGGAGGCTGCCAAGCAAAAAGTCACAGTACAATCTGCTCAACTGCATGCCGAAAAAAACTTACAAGAAGTGCAGAATAAAAAAAATCATGCAGAAACAAGGTTTCAAAACGCGCTAGAAACATCAGCATTCCCCTCGTTAGCGGCTTACCAAGCGGCAAAAATGCCGGAGTACGAGCGGCAGTTGCTAAAAGAGAAAATTGTCGCTTTTAACCAACAGCTTCACACTGTCCGGGAAACCGTGGCGCACTTACACACAGTATTGGAAGGGAAAGCAGTTACGGACCTCACTATTTTAGCTGTGGAAATTGATGAATTAAAAATGCATTATGAGCAGGCGCTAAAGCAATATCATGCATCCGTCGAATTTACGAAAGCTGCGGCTTCGTTACAAGAAAACTTGCTACAGTCGGCAGAGGAAATTGCGGCGTTTGAGCATACTTACGGCAAAATCACCGATTTGTACGATACCGTCAGAGGACAGAATAACAGGAAGCTATCATTTGAACGATTTATCCAAATAGAATATTTGGAGCGAATCTTACAATCTGCCAATGAGCGGTTGAAAGAGTTATCGAATGGGCAATTTGTCTTTATACGAAGTGATCGCCAAGAAACACGGGGGAAGCAAAGCGGATTAGGATTGGATGTTTATGATGCGTATACAGGACAAACGAGAGATGTTAAAACATTATCGGGCGGCGAAAAATTCAATGCTTCACTTTGTCTTGCGCTTGGCATGGCGGATGTAATCCAAAGTTTTCAAGGCGCTGTTTCAATTGAAACTATGTTTATCGATGAAGGCTTTGGCTCATTAGACGAAGAAGCCTTAAATAAATCTATTGATACACTGATCGACCTGCAAAGATCAGGTAGAATGATCGGCGTCATTTCACACGTTGAAGAGCTAAAAGCAGCGCTGCCGGCCACATTGGAAGTAACAAAGTCCACGGGCGGTTATAGTCGAACGAAGTTTATTGTAAAATGATTGAAAGGAAATCTGAGTGTATTGTCAGTACATTCGGATTTCCTTTTTTATCAGAAAGTTATTAATTTAATAGTTTAAATTATTAAAACATTTTAAATGTTCATTGGTTTTATCAGATTTAAGTTTATAATTTTAATGAAAAAAACTTTCTTAATATATTGCATTATGGGACAAGAAGCAGTATGATATTTTAAAGTGATATATTGCATACAAAACTTAAGGAGGAACTCATATGCAAGAAACAAAATTGAATTTTACTTCCTATCTTGCGATAGGGGTTATGCTGTTTGCATTATTTTTTGGAGCAGGAAATCTTATTTTCCCAGCGCAGCTTGGTCAAGATGCGGGCCAAAATTTATGGCCGGCAGTCATTGGATTCCTAATCACCGGTGTTGGACTTCCGTTTCTTGGAATTTTAGCAATGGGCTTTTCGGGAAGCCGAAACTTGCAAGATTTGGCAAGCCGCGTTCACCCGATTTATGGAATCATTTTTACATCTCTTCTTTATTTAACAATCGGACCTTTCTTTGCGGCACCTCGTACAGGCGCTGTTGCATTTGATATTGGGATCGCGCCATTTATTGGGGAAGGAAATATCAAAATAGCGTTATTTATTTTCACATTATTATTTTTCGCATTGACATTGTGGCTTTCTCTCAATCCTGCGAAAATTGTCGATAATGTAGGAAAAATTCTATCGCCAGGTATCATCATTCTTTTATTGGCATTATTAGTCATGGTTGTTGTGAAGCCGATGGGTGCCATTCAAATGCCCCAATCACAAGATTATATAAGTGGTGCTTTTGCAAAAGGATTTACCGAAGGCTACAATACGATGGATGCACTTGCTTCATTAGTTTTTGGAATCATTGTCATTAATGCCGTTCGTTCAATGGGTGTGACATCGCGCAGCGGAATCATGTCTGCTGTCACAAAAACAGGCCTTGTTGCCACGTCGTTCTTAGCACTAATCTATGTAGGAATTGCTTATTTAGGAGCTGTAAGTGTTGAGAAGCTAGGTCATTTATCTTCCGGTGGTATGGTATTAAGCGAAACAGCATCCTACTATTTGGGTACAGTTGGTTTGGTACTTCTCGCGATCGTTATTATTCTAGCATGTTTAACGACTGCGATTGGACTAGTCACTGCATGTGGTGAGTATTTCCATGCATTATTACCGAAAGTTAGCTATAAAATGTTTGTTATTATTTTCACTGCATTTTGTTTTATCATAGCAAACTTTGGTTTGTCAAATATTATTACGTATTCCATTCCGGTTCTTATGTTCTTGTATCCATTAGCAGTAGCATTAATGCTTTTAACGTTCACAGCACCATTATTTAACCATTCGCGTCTTGTGTATGTGTCAGCGACGGCTATTACATTGATGATTAGTACTGTGGATGGATTAAAAACTCTTTGCCAATTGCTAGAAATCGAGTATTTTGATTGGTTAGCGCCAATTATATCATTTTACGAAAGTACTTTGCCGTTCTATGGCGATGGGCTTGGATGGCTGTTACCAGTCGCTATCGTGATGATTGTAACTGGAATCATCGCTCGTCTATTTGCTTCAAGTACAGTGGAAGCATAAATAAAGATCAAAAACGTCTAGTGAAAGATTTTTCGCTAGGCGTTTTTTCATGTAAAGTTTATCTGTAAAAATAAAAATCCGTGAAGAATATTCTTCACGGATTTTTATTTTGCTTCTTCTAATGAATGAAACTCATCAATTGCCCGCAACCAGTTTTCGCGCATAATGGTTGAAGCGTAAGTAGCATTTCGGTCCTTCATTAATTTTATGACTTTTTGATGTTCATCAATCGATTTATCTGTCAAAATGATCGAATTGTGGAAGAACATTCTGCGTACATGCGCTTGAAGCGAAGACAACAATGAAGAGATATATTGATTGTTCGCTGTATCGACGATAATTTGATGAAATTCCTCATCGATTTTTAAAGCGGAAAAATAATCTTTAGAACGAACAGCTTCTGCAAATCGTTCATTTGTATGTTCTAATAGTTCAATGATTTCATCGGTAAGATGTGGAACTGCAAGCTCAGCCGACAGGGCTTGTAAAGCAGCAAGTGGAGGCAGTAAATCGACGATTGATGAACGGTCAACTTCTGTCACTTGCGTTGCTTTACCAGGATACATTTTCACAAATCCCTGCACTTCTAATAACTGAAGAGATTCGCGAATCGGTGTACGGCTAACCCCTAATGCAGAAGCAAGTTCTGTATCGTTCAGCTTTTCGCCGGGGTGTAACGTTCCGTCGATAATCCATTGCTGTAATTGTTTGAATGCGTTTTCTTTCGCAGAAACACGAATAGGTTTTGCGAGATCTGTAGGTACCGGCATGACTGAATCACCATCCTAAAATAGTTGCTACTTTGTAGTATACAGGAAAACGAATAAAATAAAAAGTGCACAATATATTGCATGCGGTATTTCTTTGAATTTTTTATGTAATGTTTCACTTTGTAATAATCTTTCTTTCGACAAAGAGTATGTAAACCCTTTCAAAAGTTCATAGATCTTAAGGTTTCAATTTTGCGAAAGATGTCAAAAGAACGCGTTTTCCATTTCCTTCCTGTTTAGTTTGTAACAATCGATGTTTATTTGTAAACAGATCGGTAGACTATTGTAACCTCATTGTAATAGTCGGCTGTTATTCTAGCAATAGACTAAAACAGCGAGGGGTAGAGAAATTTGAAGAAAATTCTTGGGACACTCATTATAGTAATTGCGTTATTGGTCGGAAGTTCAACAGAAAGCTATGCTGCATCTAGCACATATACTGTTAAAAAAGGTGATTCATTATACAAAATTTCCAGAATGCATAATGTGACTGTTGCGAATTTAAAGTCTTGGAATGGATTAAAATCAGATCTAATTCATCCAAATCAAAAACTTAAAGTTGTAAAGGGTACAACGAAAGCACAAACTGCAAAACCAGTAGCAAAAAAGGTGTCAACAACACCCTCTAGATCGAATGGAGAAAAAGTTGTAAAAGAGTTCGTTGTTTCTGCGACAGCTTACACAGCAAGCTGCAATGGTTGCACGGGCATTACGAAAACGGGTATCAACTTAAAGAAAAATCCAAATGCTAAAGTCATAGCGGTCGATCCAAGTGTCATTAAACTTGGCACAAAGGTTTATGTTGAAGGATATGGCTATGCGGTTGCCGGCGACATCGGCGGTGCGATTAAAGGAAATAAAATCGACGTCTTTTTCCCAACAAAAAGCCAAGCGTATAATTGGGGAAGAAAAAGCGTTAAAATTAAAGTGCTTGAATAATAGCATTCAAAGCTTGTCCGGCAAGAGTGGACAGGCTTTTTTTGTGCATGCATCATATTATTTTAATCCCTTCGATGGTAAACTTGTCAAAAAGGAAAGTGGGGAAAAGAATGGATCGACGAAGACTTCTTCTACTCGGAATCGTTGCGATTGCTATTCCGCTGTTCATCTGGCTGCAATTTTTTGAGATACCGAACAAGGTGGAAATTGGAGAGGAACGTATGCAACAAGACCCGGAACAGCATGAATTTGAAAAGGTTCTTTCATTTGAAAACGATTATATGGGGAATGCATCGAATATCAGCAATCTTTTTGGGGCATTACCGCTCCATCAATATAAAGGAACGCTTGCGCTGAATCCAGAACATCTCTCTTTGACGATGAATTATGAAGTCAGCACCGATGAACTTCAAGGGAAGGCGGAGCAAGCAGTAATTTATAATACGACCGCTGCATTTGTCCTCATTCATAATCTTGAAGAGATCGAAATGCATTTCCAAGATCATTCTTACATTGTCACAAGGGAAAATGTGGCACAATGGTTTGGTAATGATTTCCAGGCATTGCTAGATCCGGAAGTATTCAAGAAAGAAGTGCAAACACCTCTTGTGGAAGGGGAAACGGAAAAAATGTTAGCAGCATTTATGAAAGGAGAATAACAAATGGATGTTTTTATCATCACAGGGGCTTCGAAAGGGATTGGATTTGAACTCTCTAAGCAACTACAAGCAGCAGGAAAAAAAGTGATTGGCATGGCGAGGACGAATCCTGAGAACGCGGACAGCTTTGTTGCGATTGACTTATCGAATACCGAGCAGCTTGAGTCAATCATGGCATCGTGTATTTCGCAACATCGTCAAGAAGCGACTTCATTTACATTGATTAATAATGCGGGAATGGTGGAGCCGATTGGGTTGGTTGGATCACTATCGCCAGAAGATATTTCAAAAGCGCTAGCGGTTAATTTGACAGCTCCTATCATTCTTTCAAATACATTCATTAAACAGTTAAATCATTTTAGCGGAAAGAAAAAGATCGTCAACATTTCGTCAGGCGCCGGGCGAAAAGTGTATGAAGGATGGGGCGTCTATTGTACGACGAAAGCCGGATTGGATCATTTTTCACGCGTTGTTGCGGTTGAGCAGGAAAATACACAGCACCCGGTGTCGATCGTCTCGATTGCACCGGGGATTATTGATACGGGCATGCAGGAAACGATCCGTCAAAGTAATGCTGACCAGTTTCCGTTAATCGATCGGTTCGTTGATTATAAGGAACAAGGTCTATTAAGCAGTGCAGAGGAGATCGCTGCCAAATTGATTCGTTTTATCGAAAGTGATGATTTTGAAACGTCAAATCCGATTGCAGATCTTCGCGAAATCTAAAAAAAGAAGCGTTCACCTTTCACGAACACTTCTTTTTCATTTTATTCCACTAACGTCGGTACATCGAAATCTTTCATCTTCTCCAGCGCAATTAAAAATGGCGGGTTATTCCGCTGATTCAATAACTCATAGCGAATGACATGGACATCCGCTTGATGCAGCTTTTTGACATAAGCAAGCAACGCATCACGCTCTTCTGGGCCACCCTCATGCCCGTCATAAACAGAAATCGTTATTATGCCGCCCTTTTTTAACAAACCAAGCAAAGTGTGAATCGCTTGAATGGTTGTTTTTGGCTTTGTAATAATTGATAAATCGTCGCTGTAGGGCAAGTAGCCGAGATTAAACATCGCACCGCCAATTGGACCTTCGACGAACTGTCCAACTTTGTCGTGGCTCTCGAGCAGGAGCGTTGTTCGGTCATTCAAAGTACCAAGACGAGCAGACGTCGCATCAAGCGCCGCCTGCTGAACATCAAAGGCGAACACATGTCCATCTTCGCCGACGAGCTCCGCAAGAAATAATGTATCATTGCCATTGCCGGCAGTTGCATCGACAACGGTTTCGCCCGGTTCAACCGTTTGTGCAATGAGGTGCTTGGTCATTGGCAACACACGTTTAAGCATCATGACTGTTCCACCACACCTGCATATTTTTTACCTTGCCAGCTGCCGCGTCGTTCGAGTTCCTTGTCGATGCCGTTTAACACTTCCCATTTAGTAACGCTCCACATCGGACCAATCATTAACTCGATCGGGCCATCCCCGGTAATGCGGTGAACGATCATGTCAGGCGGAAGAATTTCTAATTGATCTGCAACTAAATTGATATATTCTTCCTTTTCTAGAAATTCCAGCTGACCTTTTTCATACTGCTTCACCATTGGCGTTCCTTTTAATAAATGCAGCAAATGAATTTTAATGCCTTGCACATCAAGCTTCGCAACTTCCTTCGCGGTTTCCATCATCATGTCGTAATCTTCCATCGGCAATCCGTTAATGATGTGTGTACAAACACGTATGCCATGTTTTCGCAACTTTTCCACACCTTCAACATATGTTGCGAAATCATGTGCGCGGTTTACGAGCGCTGCTGTTTTTTCATGGACAGTTTGAAGTCCAAGTTCGACCCATAAATAAGTACGTTCATGTAATTCTGCCAAGTATTCCACAACATCATCGGGCAAACAATCCGGGCGCGTCGCAATCGACATTCCAACGACACCATCTTGCGCAAGCGCTGCTTCAAATTTTTCTTTTAAAACGGGCAGCGGGGCATGTGTGTTTGTATACGCTTGGAAATATGCCATATACTTTCCATCTTTCCATTTCTGGTGCATGCGATCACGGATTTCCGCGAATTGCACATCAATCGGATCGACCCGATCACCCGCAAAATCACCTGAACCAGCAACACTGCAAAATGTGCAGCCGCCGTAAGCAACTGTGCCGTCGCGATTTGGACAATCAAACCCGCCATCAAGTGCTACTTTAAACACTTTAAAACCAAATTCATCTTTTAAATGTCTAGACCATGTATGGTATCGTTTCCCTTCAGTTGGAAACGGAAATAGATTATTCTCCAAAATTTTCATCTCCTCTAACGGTACATTTTATCACGTTTTGTCATCTGAATAATAGAACATATTTCATAAGACTTGTTCAAATCCTCGAAAAAGCATACACTCGACATATATTTCGGTGAACGGAGGAAATTTTTGTGCCAAAACAAGTCTGGCTGTTAATCATCGGCATGTTCATCAATGTGATGGGGAATTCATTTTTATGGCCCTTAAACACCATTTACATGCATGATTATTTAGGAAAATCTTTGTCTGTTGCTGGGCTTGTGCTTATGGCCAATTCCGCGGCAGGTGTAGTAGGCAATCTATTAGGCGGGTACTTATTTGATAAAATTGGTGGTTATAAATCGATCTTAACGGGCATTGTCATTTCGTCATTGTCGTTATTGGCGCTTGTCTTTTGGCACGGTTGGCCCCATTACGTCTGGTTATTAACAATTCTTGGTTTTAGCGGGGGGATTATTTTCCCAAGTATGTATGCAATGGTCGGAACGCTTTGGGCAGATGGCGGTCGTAAAGCGTTCAATGCGATTTACCTTGCGCAAAATGTTGGCGTGGCAATTGGTCCTGCATTGGCGGGAATTGTTGCTTCTATTAATATTCATTTCATTTTCTCTGCAAATTTATTCTTTTATCTATTATTCTTTTTGCTCGCATTTTTCGGCTATCGTAAAATGGAAATTGCGCCGGATCGGCATACATCCATTATTAAGGAAAAAAAGCGCATTCAAAACAAAGCACCTTTCTATGCATTATTGATAATTACGAGCGGATATTTAATTACGTGGTTAGTGTATTCCCAATGGATTACGACGATCTCCACACATACTTTGTCGCTCGGAATCAGTCTTCCGCAGTATAGCTTGCTTTGGACTGTGAATGGTTTGTTAATCGTACTCGGACAACCGCTCATAAAACCCGTGATCAAGCTATTAGAAGATAAAATTAAATCACAAATGCTAGTCGGTATTTTCATTTTTGCTATCTCATTCATTGTCGTTGCGTTTGCGGAGACGTTTACAATGTTTATTGTGGCGATGGTCATATTAACGTTTGCGGAAATGTTTGTCTGGCCTGCGATCCCGACAATTGCTGATCAACTGGCACCGAAAGGCAGAAGTGGATTTTACCAAGGGTTTGTCAATTCTACTGCAACTGTCGGTCGTATGATTGGTCCGGTGGCGGGGGGTGTACTGGCCGATCAATACGGTATGCAACTAATGCTCTTTTTACTGACCGGTCTGTTGATTATTCCAGTTATTACGACCTTCCTTTATGATCGACCTTTAAAGAAAAATCATTTTTATGAACCGGAAAGCTAATGATAGCTTGCCGGTTTTTTAAAATTCTTTTGTTCAGTTCTAGCCCGTACGCTGCATACACTGACACTATTATTGAAACATTCAATGAACTTTGATTAAATGAAAGGGCAAGGGAATTCTTAAAGTGATGAATGATAAAGGGGGAGTGTCACGTGAAACCAATTTACACATCGGCTAAAGAAGCGGTTGCCGAGATACATGACGGTGCCACATTGATGGTTGGGGGATTTGGTCTAGTTGGAATTCCAGAACAGCTCATTTTAGCACTCGTTGATAAAGGCGTTACTGATTTAACGGTTATTTCAAATAACTGCGGTGTAGATGAGTGGGGACTGGGGCTCTTATTAAAAAACAAACAAATTAAAAAGATGATTGGCTCCTATGTGGGAGAAAATAAAGAGTTTGAGCGTCAAGTACTATCCGGCGAAATTGAAGTGGAATTGACGCCGCAAGGAACATTGGCGGAAAAAATACGCGCGGGCGGGGCAGGCATACCTGCATTTTACACTCCGGCCGGCGTTGGAACGACTGTCGCAGAAGGAAAAGAAACACGTATTTTTAACGGCAAGGAGTATGTTTTGGAAGAGGCTTTGTATGCGGATTTTGCACTCATTCGTGCGGCAAAAGCGGATCGGTTCGGCAATTTAATCTACAATAAAACAGCGCAAAACTTTAATCCGATGATGGCGGCGGCAGGTAAAGTGACCATCGCGGAAGTGGAAGAAATCGTTGAAACAGGCAGTTTAGATCCAGCGATGATTCACACACCTAGCATTTATGTGCAAGGCTTGCTGCAAGCAGAGCAGGAAAAACGAATTGAGCGGTTGACAACTCGATAAGGGAAGGGGACGTTCACGAATGGCATTAAATATAAGGGAACGAATTGCGAAACGAGCGGAGCAGGAAATCCAAGACGGTAACTATGTCAATTTAGGCATTGGCATCCCTACGTTAGTTGCGAATTTTATTGGGGAAGATAAAACAGTCGTACTTCAATCTGAAAATGGCTTGCTAGGCATTGGACCTTACCCAACTGAAAACGAAGTTGACCCAGATTTAGTAAATGCCGGAAAGGAAACGGTTACCGCAATTCCTGGATCTGCCTATTTCTCTAGTGCCGAATCTTTTAGTATGATTCGCGGCGGTCATATCGATGTTGCAATTCTCGGTGCAATGGAAGTGTCAGAAAAAGGAGATCTAGCAAACTGGATGATTCCAGGCAAGATGATTAAAGGGATGGGCGGTGCGATGGACCTTGTGCATGGCGCGAAAAAGATTATCGTTGTGATGGATCATGTCGCAAAGGATGGTTCACCAAAAATTAAAAAGGAATGTTCTTTGCCGCTGACAGGAAAGGGTGTCGTCCAAAAAATCATTACGGAGCGTGCTGTGATTGACGTTACGCCAGAAGGACTCGAATTAAAAGAAGTGTTTGAAGGCTATTCGATTCAAGATGTTGTCGATACAACAGAAGTGCCGCTTATTCAAAATGATGTGAAAGAAAATGTCCGTTTTTGATAAAGGATAGTCGATGAAAGATGGCAACTTCAATGTCGGCTTGTATTTTTTTCACAATTCGGGTACACTGTACGAAAGCGACATGAAACAACATATTTTTTGCTTTGATAAGGAATAGTAATCAGAAAAGTGATCGATAGAGAGCTGACGGTTGGTGCAAGTCGGCGGCGCAATTTTGATGAACTCACCTTAGAGCTCGCATTGGTGAACAATAGTAACTAATTGCCGTTTTCCGCGTTAAGGATTCAAGCTGGGCGACTTTGTCGTCAATTTGGGTGGCACCGCGGGAAAATGCATTTCATGATCTCGTCCCTATTTTTTTAGGGACGGGATTTTTTTATCTTTAAATAGTAGAGGAGTTATAGTATGAGTTACAATCATGGTCAAATTGAAAAGAAATGGCAACAGTATTGGGATGAAAACGAAACATATAAAATGGTAGATGATCCATCCAAGCCGAAATTTTATGCACTAGATATGTTCCCGTATCCGTCGGGGGCAGGACTTCACGTCGGCCATCCGCTCGGCTATATTGCAACGGATATTTTAAGTTCCTTCAAACGGAAGCAGGGCTATAACGTCCTTCATCCAATGGGGTGGGATGCGTTTGGTCTACCTGCTGAGCAGTATGCACTTGACACGGGAAATGATCCGGCTGAATTTACAGCGAAAAATATCGCGACGTTTAAACGTCAAATGAAAGATCTAGGTTTTTCGTATGACTGGGATCGTGAAGTTAATACAACTGATCCAAGCTATTATAAATGGACACAATGGATTTTTATCCAACTGTACAAGAAAGGCTTGGCATATGTCGATGAAGTACCTGTGAACTGGTGTCCTGCACTTGGAACGGTGTTAGCGAACGAAGAAGTGATCGACGGGAAATCCGAGCGCGGCGGTCATCCGGTTGAGCGTCGTCCAATGCGTCAGTGGGTGCTTCGCATTACAGAATATGCAGATCGTTTACTAGAAGATTTAGATGATCTTGATTGGCCGGAAAGCCTGAAAGATATGCAGCGCAACTGGATCGGCCGTTCAGAAGGTGCACAATTAACATTTGAAATCGATGGCACAGATCTATCATTTGAAGCGTTTACGACGCGTCCAGATACGATTTTTGGCGCAACGTATGCAGTGCTTGCCCCGGAGCATAAATTAGTCGAAAAAATTACGACAGCCGAGCAAAAAGAAGCGGTTGAAAACTATTTAAACGAAGTAAAAATGAAGAGCGACCTAGAGCGTACGGATCTTGCAAAAGAGAAAACGGGCGTATTTACAGGTGCTTACGCGATTAACCCGGCAAGCGGCGAAAAAATGCCCATTTGGATTGCGGACTATGTACTTGCGTCTTATGGAACCGGTGCAATTATGGCAGTTCCGGCGCATGATGAGCGTGACTATGAATTCGCGAAGGAATTTGACTTGCCGATCATTGAAGTTGTGGCGGGCGGAGATGTTTCAAAAGAAGCGTATGTTGGTGACGGTGCGCACGTCAACTCTGGTTTCTTGGATGGACTTGGGAAAGAAGAAGCGATTGAAAAAGCGATTGCTTGGTTTGTCGAACAAGGCAAAGGCGAAAAGAAAATTACATACCGCCTGCGCGATTGGTTATTCTCCAGACAGCGTTACTGGGGTGAGCCGATTCCAATTATCCATTGGGAAGACGGCACAATGACAACTGTTGATGAATCAGAACTACCGCTTAAATTGCCTGTGACGGATAATATCAAACCGAGTGGTACAGGTGAATCACCGCTTGCGAATATTGATGAGTGGGTAAATATAGTCGATCCGAAAACGGGTATGAAAGGCCGCCGCGAAACAAATACGATGCCGCAATGGGCAGGCAGCTGCTGGTATTATATCCGCTACATCGATCCGCATAATGATGACATGCTCATCGATCCGAAACTTGCAGAACGCTGGCTGCCGGTTGATATTTACGTCGGTGGTGCGGAACATGCGGTTCTTCACTTATTGTACGCACGTTTCTGGCACAAAGTATTGTATGATATCGGTGTTGTCAAGACGAAAGAACCATTCCAAAAGCTCTTTAACCAAGGGATGATTTTAGGTGAAGGGCATGTCAAAATGTCTAAATCACTTGGCAACGTTATTAATCCAGATGATATCGTACATTCTCACGGTGCGGATACGCTGCGTCTTTATGAAATGTTCATGGGACCACTTGAAGCTTCAAAAGAATGGTCGACAAACGGATTGGATGGCGCACGCCGTTTCCTAGACCGTATTTGGCGTCTATTCGTCAACGAAGACGGTTCACTAAGTGCAAAAATTACTGACACAACGGGCGGTCCACTTGAAAAAGTGTATCACCAAACAGTCAAAAAAGTGACGGAAGACTTCGAAGGCATGCGCAACAATACTGCTATTTCACAGATGATGGTATTCATCAATGATGGCTATAAAGTTGACGAGATTCCGAAAGAATATGTGGAAGGCTTTGTGAAATTGATTTCCCCAATTACACCGCACTTAGCGGAAGAACTATGGGAGAAGCTAGGTCATACAAATACAATTACGTATGAAGCTTGGCCAACATATGACGAAACAAAGCTCGTTGACGACACAGTGGAAGTTGCCGTTCAAATTAACGGTAAAGTCCGCGCAAAAATCGATGTTGCGAAAGATATTACAAAAGAAGACCTTGAAAAAGTCGCGTTGGATGACGAGCATGTCAAACAGTGGCTCGAAGGAAAAGAATTGAAAAAAGTCATCGCTATCCCGGGAAGACTTGTGAATATTGTAGCGAAATAAATTGTATGAACGAAGCCTGTGTCCGAACTTATAAAATGAGTTCGGATACAGGCTTTTTGAATATTCTTTTTAGACGAAGGCAATTTTCAATCCCTGACTGAATTCGCAATGTCTAGTAATAATTCAGATGCATGTTTTGCAGCATTATGATCAAGCATTAAGACATATTGCCACCCATTTTTTTCAAAGGCTAACGTATTAAACCCTTCCAACGCAGTTTCACTAAAAAGTGCCTCATTGCCATCATTTAGCGTAAATACTTTATCAATCTTATCTTCACCAAGCAGGCTCTTATACTCAATCGGTCTTATGACAATTTTATAATGATTTTCCTCATTATTTTGGTTTAAGTAGGTGATTTCAAGATGATCATCTTCATAGCCTTCCAAATCGGCAAATCTTCCGAAAGAGTGCGTGAAAGCAATCGGCGGAATTCGAATGGGTAATGCAATATCACGTTTGTAATGTTGTTTACTATCCATAAGAGCTTGATCCACTTCTTGATAACCGATCTCAAAAAAGGCTTTTTCAAAACGCTCTTCTTTGGTGCAAGCGGAAATAGTCAATAATAGGAAGAACGCAAACAATGATAACCCGGTTTTTCTCATGAAAGACCACCCCTTGCTACTGTATGTGGGGAAAAGACGTATATTAGTATTTACTTTTAACTTGATTCGGCAGATGCCCTCCACTTTCATTTTGATCTAGTTATTTTTCACGTGGGAATTAAATAGTGGAATGTTTACTAAGTTTTAACTAAATTCTGTAATTTTATTGCTTGTCCGTACCAGTTGGCTTATAATGAAATCAACAACGTATGGGGGGAAGATACTAATGAGTAATAATTACGAGATTACATTGAAAGCTTTTAAAGATTTATCTAGTTTCGTTATGGCTGCGCAACATTTGGCGTTTTATGATCCAGACCATCCAGTTGAGGACGAGCTGAGGGAAGCAACGCAAGAAATGCTTCGAATTGTACGTGAAGAGGATCTAAATAGTATGACTCGACACCTTAATAAATTAGGACGTGAAACTGGGTTCATCGCTTCGAATAAAGTTCCGCAGTGATTGTGGGAATTACACACACTCGAAAAAAGCGAGCCATCCCTCCATTTAAAAGAGGAATGACTCGCTTTTTTTCTTACTCTTAAACAGGTGTGCCAGGTACCTTAGATGTTCTTCGCAAATGCTCCCGCACTCATCCCCGCGATTCTACCAGTTACAAGTGCCGAAGTAATGTTATACCCACCCGTATAGCCATGAATGTCTAAAATTTCTCCGCAGAAAAACAATCCTTCTTTTTTACGGGAAGCCATCGTTTTTGGTTCAATTTCTTTGACGGAAATGCCCCCACCTGTTACGAATGCTTTTTCGATCGGCTGTGTACCATTGACCGTCATCGTAAACGCTTTTAATAGACGCGCCAGCTTACGGATTTTTTCGGCAGCAAGTGTCGCGCCAATTTCTTGCGGATCGATCATTGCTCTGTCGAATAAAAACAGTAGCCAACGTTCGGGTGCAATGCCTTTTAACACATTTTTCAAAGCTTTTTTCGGATCATCCTTCAGCTGCGAACGAATCGATTGAAACACTTCTTCTTCATTCATGGAAGGAAGGGCATCGATCCGCATCTCAACAGGCGCTCCGCCATTTTTCCATTGCTCCTTCACAACAAACTGGCTGCACCGCAAAATCGCAGGCCCGCTTAAACCGAAATGTGTAAACAGCATGTCCATTTGATGCGTCACTAATGTTTTACCTTTTGCGTTTAGCACCGAAACGGCAACGTCACGAAGGGCAAGTCCTTGCAGTTCTTTCGATGCGATGAAAGGCTCGCTTGAAAGAAGCGGCACTTCTGTTGGATACAGTTTCGTGATCGTGTGACCGGCTTTTTCTGCCCAAGGATAACCGTCTCCTGTAGAGCCTGTTTGCGGAACAGCCTTGCCGCCGACTGCGACAACAATTGATTTCGCTTGAATCTCTTCGCCAGACTCTAATCGGGCGCCAATAATTTTTTCGTCGTTCATTAACAGTTTTTTTACTTTCGTTTCAAGACGTACCTCAACTTTTAAACGGTCCATCTCGGTAAGCAAAGCATTCACAACATCTTTTGATTTATTCGAAACTGGAAACATCCGGCCGTGATCTTCTTCTTTTAACGCAACACCAAGCTTTTCGAAAAACTGAATAATATCTTGGTTATTAAAAACCGAAAAAGGACCATATAAAAAACGCCCATTGCCGGGAATGTTTTTCACAATTTCTTCCTGGGGAAGCCGATTGGTGACATTACAGCGGCCGCCGCCAGAAATCGCTAATTTATTCCCCAGCTTTTTGCCTTTCTCTAAAAGCAGCACTTTGCTGCCGTTTTCAGCGGCGGCAATCGATGCCATTAGGCCTGAAGGACCTCCGCCGATGACGATGATGTCATACATCATAGAAACCACACTTTCGTTCTGTTTTTCTTCATTATACACAAAGGTTGGCACTTATCATTGTGAAAAGTGTCTTCAAACGGTAAACTGTATAAAGTAGATTTACCTTTATCTTCATTGAATGGAAGGATTAAAACAATGTCATCTAATTTAGTGAAAGGCACTGCCATTTTAACAATCGGGCTTTTTTTATCGAAAGCATTAGGTCTTTTATATGTCATTCCGTTTTATGCAATAGTTGGGGAAGAAAATATTGGCTTATACCAATACGCATACATACCGTATAATATTGCGCTCTCAATTGCGATTTCCGGTGCGCCGCTTGCCATATCGAAATTCGTCGCCAAATATAATGCACTTGGAGATTATGAAACAGGGCGAAAAATGTTAAGGTCGGGCATGCTCGTCATGGGACTGACTGGGGTGTTGTCTTTCCTTACTTTATACTTTTTGGCAGAGCCGATTGCTCACCTTGTCCGAAAAAGTGATGAACAAATTTTTACAATTGAGGAAATTACAGGTGTTATTCGCTGGGTAAGTTATGCGCTATTAGCGGTTCCAATGATGAGTATTGTCCGTGGGTTCTTGCAAGGTTATCAAAAAATGGAGCCTACTGCTGTTTCGCAGCTAGTCGAACAAATTGTTCGGATCGTTGTTGTGCTCGTGGGAGGATACATCGTCGTTAACTTTATGCATGAATCACCGCGTATAGCTGTTAACTTTGCGGTATTCGCAGCATTCATCGGGGCGTTAGCTGGACTTGTTGTTTTGTATAAGTATTGGAAAAGCTATCAGCCGGAATTCGATCATTTACTAGCGAAAAGTCCACCGGCAGAAAATGTGTCCATTAAAGATATGTACAGTGAAGTTTTTGCGTATATTTTGCCATTCGTGCTCGTTGGCATTATTAACCCGCTCTATCAATTTGTCGATATGATTACCTTTAACCAAGCGATGGCATCGATCGGTTTGGCTAAAGTATCGGATATTTATTTATCGATGTTGAACTTCTTGACACATAAAATTGTCATGATTCCTGTGATGGTCGCGACGGGCTTTTCAATGGCGCTCATCCCGGTGATTACGAGCTACTATACAAAACGTGATCAAAACGGAATTACACGCTCATTGGACCAAACGTTTCAAATCTTATTTTTTTTAACATTGCCAATCGTCATTGGATTAATGACGTTATCGAATGAATTTTATCAATTCCTCTATCAAAAGAATGAAATCGGTGCGGAAGTGTTAGCGAGCTATGCACCTGTTGCGATTTTGTTCGGCATGTACACTGTGACAGCGGCAATTTTGCAAGGCATTAATCGCCATAAATGGATCGTTTTCACATCTTTAGTTGGTTTACTCTTTAAACTTGTTTTAAACATTCCGCTCATTAAGCTATTTGAAACGAATGGGGCAATCGCTGCAACTGCGATCGGTTATGCCATTGCAGTTGGATTGAATCTTTTTGTCATCCATAAGACGCTTCATTACCGATCCAAGATGGTTGTGCGGCGCATTTTATTAATTGGATTATTGAATGCGGTCATGTTCGTCGCAGTATTGTTCACCCTTAAAGGATTGACGGCCATTTCACCTGTTGGCGGAAAAGTGCACGCCTTTATGTATATTGCCATTTGTGCTGCGATTGGCGGAGCCGTATACGGATTACTATCATTAAAGCTTGGACTTGCGCAAAAACTGTTTGGAGAACGACTCACGAAATATACGGATAAGCTTGGGCTTGGGAGGTGAAGAGATGCGATTAGATAAACTACTTTCAAATACGGGATTCGGTTCACGCAAAGAAGTAAAGCAACTGCTGAAAAAAGGCGCCGTTCGTGTTAATGGAGAAACAGTAAAAGATGGGGCTGCACATGTTGATCCGAATGCGGATGAAGTAACGTTGCTCGGTGAACGGATTATTTATAAAGAATTCATTTATTTAATGATGAATAAACCACAAAATGTTCTTTCGGCAACAGAAGACCTTCGGGATCGAACCGTTATCGATTTACTAGACGGGGAAAGCCAACATTTTAAACCGTTTCCAGTTGGCAGACTCGATAAAGATACAGAAGGCTTCTTATTATTAACGAACGATGGCAAACTTGCACATAATCTATTATCGCCAAAAAAAGAAGTGCCAAAAACGTATTATGCTCATATAGCAGGGGTCGTGACGGAAGAAGATGCCGTGCAGTTTGCGGAAGGAGTTACGCTGGATGATGGCTACTTTACTAAGCCTGGGCAACTAAAAATTATACAATCTGCATCTGTTTCCGAAATCGAACTAACCATCACGGAAGGGAAATTTCATCAAGTGAAGCGTATGTTTGAAGCAGTTGGGAAAAAAGTCATCTATTTAAAACGATTATCCATGGGACCGTTACAATTGGATGAGCAATTATCACTTGGTGCGTATCGTGAATTAACGAACGAAGAATTGGCAGCACTCTCTGTTTATATGCCGAAAGAATAACTAGGACTAAAGAAAAAGGCTGAGCCAAATTGTGGCTCGGCCTCTTTATTTTTGGTACAGAAGATTATATTTTCACTTTTTTAGCAGTTGTTGTCCATTTACCGCGAACCGGGCTTGTGACGAGCTCATTGTATTCCAGGACATGTAAGTCCCTTTGTGCAGTTCTGTGGGTGATACCGAATTCTTCAACCAACTTTGTCGTTGTGACAGTACCATTGTCAAGGATGTATAAGTATACATCCTTAATACGGGTAAGCATACGATCAGTAGGGGAGTTCAAGTGTTCAACCACTCCTTCATCTTCATATTTCCAAGGACGAGAGACGATTGACATGGATCTGCTAAAAATCTTCTGTACCAATTCGCCAGAATGCAATTCTTCTGACAGTACTAGTATAACGTATTTTAAAGTTAAATAGTGTTAAATTATTGTTAATGTTCGATCAACTTAACTGAAACCGAATCGTAACTTCTATTATTGGACGGTTGGATGTTATAATGTTAAAACAGAAACACGTCTTGGAACGAAATGACCTAGGAGGACCAAAGATGTCAATTTATTTTATCGATGGAAAATTTGCAGACAAACAAGAAATTTCGATTTCAGTAGATGACCGTGGCTATTATTTTGGAGATGGGGTCTATGAAGTAATCAAAGTATACAATGGCAAACTTTACACTGCCAATGAGCATATTCAAAGACTATTCGAAAGCGCGGATAAAATTAAGTTGTCTGTTCCATACACAGAACAGCAAATCATTGAAATTGCTTCCAAATTGGTTGAGAATAACAACTTGGATACTGGCCATATTTATTTACAAGTGACGCGAGGAAACGCAAAGCGCGTCCATCAATTCCCGAATCCTTCCGTACAGCCTGTATTTATGGCTTATGCTTTAACAAATCCAAGACTAGTTGCGAATATGGAAGTGGGAATTACAGTAAAGTCGGTTGAAGATGTCCGTTGGCTGCGTTGCGACATTAAAAGCTTAAACTTGCTTGGTAATGTCCTTGCAAAGCAAGAAGCGCAAGAAGCCGGCTGCTTTGAAGCATTGCTTCACCGTGACGGAGTTGTGACAGAAGGATCTGCATCCAATTTCTTTGGGATTAAAGATGGAGTTGTTTACACGCATCCTGCAACGAATTTAATTTTAAATGGCATTACACGTCAAACTGTTATGAGACTGTGTCAGGAAATTGGGCTCCCGATTGAAGAAAAAGCCTTTACGCTTCGTGAAGCATTTCAAATGGACGAGTTGTTTTTAACGTCCACCACATCTGAAGTTATGCCTGTTGTTGCTGTCGATCAGTCACTGATCGGAGAAGGGCAGCCCGGTGTCATAACGAAAAAGCTGCAAGAAGCCTTTGCGGCACAAATCCCTGTTCCTATTGGGAAAAATTAATTACAATAGTATCGGAGTGAATAGAAATGGCACAGCTTGTGAAGCTGCTAGACTATGTTTCCCGATATGAAAATGATCTATCGCGATATCCAACACAGTATATTCGGTTAAAACAATATCAATGGGAAAGATTAAAAAAACAGTGGGAAAACGGGCTAGATTTATCGGAGTGGAAGCGCCCGGCAGTGCAAGAGGAAGTCCAAGAAGAAAAACGATCGTTTCTTTCTCGATTTTGGGTACGCCGAAAAAAGGAGCCAGAAGAACAAGAAACAGGGACAGATGAACAAGAAGATGATTTTGGTTTTACCTTACAGTTTGCACATGAACCGAAAGATTTACAGCAACTGCGCAAAGTTTATTTACAGCAGCTATTTCAATATCAGTTAAAGTGGGCAAGCTCTACGTTAATGGAAAGCTCCCCAATTGATCCGCGTTTTTACCGGGATCCGTTGTTGCGCAGTTTTTTGGAAAAGCTTCCTGATAATTTATTGTTGTTTTATTATCCGATTGTTGTGCCGAAAAAAGCGCCGATCGAACTCGATATTCTTCTTCTCACACCGATTGAATGTCTTTGCATCACGGTGCTGGATAAGGAAAATGATGCGTCGTTCATAGGAAGCGGAGAACGGTTTTGGATGAAAAGATGGGGAGAAATAGAATCGAAAGTATTAAATCCAATTATTTCCTTAAACCGAATGGAAAGGGTAGTAGAAGGATTATTTCGCCAACAAGAGATTGACTTTCCGATTCGAAAAGTACTAATTTCCCCCAACGGTTTTGTTGATTATCCGAATGCTCCATTTGATGTAACGATTATTGATAAAAGATCGTATGAGGCATGGTTTAACGCCATTCGAAAAACATCGATTCCGATGAAATTTAAACAATTTAAAGCGGCGCAAACAATTCTTGACACAGGTCAAACAACGTCGAGAAGCTTGTTTGCGCTAAAAGATGAATAAAGAAAAGAGTGTAAAGTAAAATGCGTCTTCGAAATAAACCTTGGGCAAGGGATTTCATGGCTGAACATCCCGATGTCCTCATCGCCGAGCCGGAAAAAATGAAAGAAGGCTGGCACCAGTTATTTGGAAATGAAAATCCGATTCATATTGAAGTTGGATCTGGCATGGGGCAATTTATCGTTGGAATGGCGCTTGCGAATCCGACGGTTAACTATATTGGCATTGAGCATTTCGATAATGTTATTGTTTCCGCACTCGAAAAAGCAATTGCGGCAGGAAAGCCATCTAATTTGCGCTTGTTTCGGGCGAATGGATCCGACTTAATGGGAATTTTCCATGCGGGAGAAATTGATCGGCTTTACTTAAATTTCTCAGATCCATGGCCAAAAGTGAGACATGCGAAACGACGTTTAACGCATGAATCATTTTTAACGTTATATGAAGAAGTACTAATTCCAGGCGGTGAAATTCACTTTAAAACGGATAACCGCAAACTTTTTGAGTATTCGCTCGTAACGATGTCTGAATATGGCATGAAGTTAAAAGATGTCTCTCTCGACTTGCATGCTGAAATGCCGGAAGATAATATTATGACGGAATATGAAGAGAAGTTTTCAGCGAAAGGACAACCGATTTATCGATTGGAATCGGCGTTCGTTCCGAAAACGATCTAAGGGAGTAGGGGAATGGGGGTTTTGAGGTGG
Source organism: Sporosarcina sp. HYO08 (assembly GCF_001563475.1). Lineage (GTDB taxonomy): Bacteria > Bacillota > Bacilli > Bacillales_A > Planococcaceae > Sporosarcina. Next base: position 166,133 of record NZ_LPUT01000001.1, read on the forward strand.
ATCAATATACATTTCACGACATGCAGCTCACCTGGCTAGACGGAGGGCTGAATTATTTAGATGGCGGTACAATGTTCGGTGTTGTTCCTAAAGTACTATGGTCAAAACGGTATGAAACAAATGAACATAACCAGATTCGCTTGAGAAATGATCCGATTTTAATCCAGTATAGGGGGAAAAATGTTCTGATTGATACTGGACATGGAAAAGGGAAGCTTACCGAAAAACAAAAGCGTAATTTGGGCATGGTTTCGGAATCGAATGTTGAAGAAAGTTTGGGGGAGCTAGGTCTTGTACCTGAAGACATCGATCTGATTATCATGACCCATCTGCATAATGATCATGCAGCAGGCTTAACGAAGCGGATTGGAGAACAAACTGTTTCATTTTTTCCGAATGCGAAGATTTACGTTTCGGCAATCGAGTGGGATGAAATGCGTCATCCGAATATTCGCTCCAGAAATGCGTATTTTCGTGAAAATTGGGAGCCGATACAGCAGCAGGTGAAAACATTTGACGGACAGATTGAAGTGCTTCCTGGCATAGCACTGATTCATACAGGCGGCCATAGCGAAGGGCATAGCATCGTCAAGCTTACACAAGATGGTGACACCATTTTGCATATGGCAGATATTATGCCGACTCATGCCCACAGCAATCCGCTATGGGTATTAGCGTTCGATGATTATCCAATGACGTCCATTTACGCCAAAGAACGATTAATGAAAGAGGCTTTGCCTGCTGGTTACAAATTTATCTTTTATCATGATGCAGTCTATCGCCTCGTTCAATGGGATGAAAGTGGGAAAGAAATCGTTGAGGCGTTAGAATGCTCGGTGTAGAAAAAAGAGACTGTTCTAGAAGTGTTTTGCGCATCTAGGACAGTCTCTTTATTTATTTTTTTGTAATTTCCACAACTGTACCGGTTTTTGCATTGGCTGCAAATTCAAATTGTTCCAAGTCGCCATTCTTCACACGTGAAATGCCGCCGCGGTAGACGTCCATTGTGATCGCATGATTTACAAATGGCTCGGTTTTCATGACGATCCACGATCCATCGATCGGACCTTCTTGTTTAAACGCATTTTTAACATTTTCTAAGACGTAATCTGCCGGAACGTTTTGGTTGATACGGTCAATGGTTTCGCTTACAACAATACCCGCCGCAACGCCGGTTAGAACTCCTGCAAGAAAATCTTTCATTTTCATAGAATCCCAACACTCCTTACATCAGTCTTTCCATAAGTGTACCATATCGATTGCAGGCGTGAGGATAATTCTTAGCAATCAATGGAAACTTTTTGAATGATCGTCTACACTAATAACTGTATATAATTAACTTAACTGACTAAATTAAAGGGGCTTGAAGTAAATGACGATGTCGAATGAAACAATGGAAATGTTTAAAACGCTGACAGAGCTTCCAGGTGCACCCGGAAATGAACATGCGGTACGTAATTACATGCGCGAACAACTGCAAAAATATTCGGATGAAATTGTACAAGACCATCTTGGCGGTATTTTCGGTGTGCGAAAAGGACCAGAAAATAGTCCGCGTATCATGGTCGCAGGACATATGGATGAAGTTGGTTTTATGGTCACAGCGATTACAGATAATGGAATGATCCGATTCCAACCACTCGGCGGTTGGTGGAGTCAAGTACTCCTTGCACAGCGCGTGGAAATTATGACAGATCGCGGTCCGATTACAGGCGTTATTGGTTCGATCCCGCCGCATCTGTTAAGTGAAGAAGTTCGCAGTAAACCGATGGATATTAAAAATATGCTCATTGATATTGGAGCAGATGACAAAAAAGATGCAGAAAAAATAGGGATTCGCCCAGGACAGCAAATTGTGCCGGTTTGCTCCTTTACCCCAATGGCCAATGAAAAGAAAATTTTAGCGAAGGCTTGGGATAATCGCTATGGCTGCGGTCTTTCGATTGAATTGTTAAAAGAGCTGCATGGTGAGCAACTGCCGAATACATTGTATTCAGGTGCCAATGTTATGGAGGAAGTTGGACTGCGCGGTGCACAAGCTGCAACGAATTTAATTCGTCCAGATCTCTTTTTTGCATTAGATGCAAGTCCTGCAAATGACGCTTCAGGTGATAAAAATGAATTTGGACAGCTAGGTAAAGGCACATTGCTGCGAATTTTTGATCGTACGATGGTCACGCATCGCGGCATGCGCGAATTCATTTTAGATACGGCAGAATCTAACAACATCCCATACCAATACTTTGTTTCACCTGGGGGGACGGATGCCGGGCGTGTACACACAATGCATGAAGGAATTCCAAGTGCCGTGATCGGGATTTGTTCAAGATATATTCATACATCTGCTTCCATCATTCATACAGATGATTATGCGGCAGCCAAAGAGCTCCTCATTAAGCTTGTCAAAGCATGCGACAAATCGACGTTGGAAGCCATTAAAAGAAATGTATAACAAAAAGTCATCCAAAGCTGACAATGCTTTGGATGACTTTTAACTATTTTACACTACTCCATTTGGTTTTTTGAGTTTTTTTTGCGCCATTTACTTTTGAGCATTTTACTAAAAGTCGTGATTACCAGATAAACCGAGAGACCAATTCCCGTGATAGCGGTAACGAATGCAATCCATTCAAACCATGTATAGGTCGTAAGGTTTTTCCAGCCTGAAGGAAGTTCCCAGTCTTTAATGACGAGATTCATGCCATAAATTCCTGAAATGACCGTAAACACGGTTAGGACAAATAAAAGCATATTCATCCGATCCGCAGTATGATTTTCCTGACTTTTATACAATGCTTGTAAAGTATGATGTACTTCTTTGAAAAGGGAATTGGTATGAAAAGCATTCTGGAAAAGACTAGTGAACTCTTTCCCTTCAGACCGTGTGCTTACTTCCTTCTTATAATACAATGAAGAAAATAATGTAATGAACTTGATCAATGATTTAACATACTCATCATCTTTTTCCCAATTGATCTTACTGTATTCATAAGCAACCCGTAGTAACATGATTTTATAAAAATAGTGTAACAGTAGATTGTAATAGTGGGTGCCCATAAATTGGGAGAGCTTTCGAACCATACTTTCGGGTCGTTTATTTGTGATCGTCATAAAAGCATGGGACGTCACGATCGTGTATGTGTGCGGTGCCCACCTGTCATGCAAGCATTGGTTCAGAAAACGACAAATATAACTAGGGTTGTTAGCTGAAATGAAAATTTCGCCAGTAGAGGTTCTTCCATTTACCGCCCCCATGCGATATAACTGATCATCCGTTATTGTCGCGTTATCTTCACTGAACAGAAACGCGGATACAAACATTCGTTCATCCTCGTAGTAAGGGAGTGAGCCAAAATAGCGGTCTAAATTTTCATCATGCAACATGAACTCTTTTAAGAAAGGGCAAAGCTTTGTAAAGAGTAAATCATGAACAGAAAATGGCTGGTTATTGTCTGGATCGAAGATGACTGCTCCTTGCTCTTCGTGCAATTTAGGTTGCACTGTTCGAAAATGATGCACAAAATCGAGAACGTCTGCCAGGTCATTGTCGGAACTGTCCAATGTTACGCGGATCGTTAAAAAAGCGATGCCAAAAGATCCGAGCGTAATATCTAAACTTTGTATATGAAAAGGTATCTTCACTTTATGGATGTGAAGATAGAAGGTCTTTTTAATAGCCTTTGTAAACCGGTGGAATCCATTTTCTTTCAATGAGATGGGAAAAAGAATATGCTCAGTATGAGGCAGGAAATACTGTTCAAGTTCTTTCGACTTAACAGAAATGTCTTCCCCAAAGATATTTTCCTGCTCAGTCCATTCGTTAAGTTTAAAAAAGGTGTATTCATTTTTTTCGAGTGATCGTGTAAATGCTAGTCTTTTCTTGTTATTGAATCCTAAAGGTAAGAGAAAAGAAAGATGAGATCTACGAATGGGTAATTCTGTCGTTTGGATCTGTTCTTCTATTGTCATATCGGCCATTCACTCCATGAAATATCAATTCATTATGTGTATGAGTTTCCCTGATTGAAGAAGAAATAAACTTAGCGCATCTCATCAAGCCGTTGAAGTCTTTACTGTTTGACTCTTTAGTTATATGATTTTAAAGGAAACGGCAAGGAACCTGGTGATCCTAATACCAACCAGACAGATAACGAGGTGTACATAATGGAATTTATCATCGGGTCAACAAATGCAGCAAAAGTGCAAGCGGTAGAAAAGACTATTACAGCTTGGTTTCCAGAAACAGTCTTGTTGAAAGTGGAAGTCAGTTCAGGTGTTTCTGATCAGCCATTTGGAGATAATGAAACGCAACTTGGTGCAATGAATCGGGCTATGCGTGCAGCTGCAACAAGAGAGGGTGCAATCGGCATCGGGTTAGAAGGTGGCGTGCGAATGATCGGCAAGCAAATGTACTTGTGTAACTGGGGAGTGCTTGTTTTACCAAGTGGCGATCAATTTACTGCTGGTGGGGCACAAATCCCGCTGCCGCATGAGATTGCAATGGAAATATTACGCGGCAAGGAGCTTGGTCCAGTCATTGACGCCTATTTTAAGAGGCAAGGAATTCGCAGTAATGAAGGTGCGATGGGCATGTTTACCGCAAGATTAGTGAACCGTGATCAATTGTTCGAACATATTATGCTCCTTCTGTTAGGTCAAATGAAATATCGACAACAGACGCCATGAATCGCCAAAGTTGCAACTCCATATAGAGATCATTAAAATAATAGAAGGAACTTTAACTTGATTCAGCAGAAGCCCCCGTTTCTATAAGTGACGGGATGAATGCTAAAATTCCTTTAAATCAGTGGGAATCCAAACTCCTAGCTGATTCAAGTTAAGCCTCCGGCGGATGTCAGGGATTTTGAAAGGAGTTAAGGAAGGCAGTCTAAGTGCGCGACGTCCTGTCGCAACGACTGCATGACTTACCTCCTGTAGGCCCCAAGCGCAATTCAAAATCCCGACGCAATTACGCCTAGGCGTAATTGATAAGTATACTTGTAAGAATGGAGGATATCGGATGTTCCGAAAATGGAAATTCATACTCCTGCTGCTTGTTTCATCGTTGCTTCTTACAGCTTGTGGTCAAACACTTGAAGAACAGGTACATGCTGGCATCGAAGCAGCACGAAATACATTTACAGCAGGTCCTAAAGAACAAACAGCCGAAATCGATGGTATTCAATTATATAAGCCTGCGGGATACGTAATTGCGGAAAATTCCGATGCGCAAAACATTGTTTTCACAAAAAATGACGAGACTTTTATTTTGTTTATAAATCCGAATGAAGAAAATGATAGTCGTCTATTTTTCGACTTGTTAAAGGCAGACACGAGTAAGGAAATCATTGAATCCCAAACGTTCACAGACAATGGTCTGTTTGGCTTTGCAGCTGTGGTGGAAAGCGGCGAAGATGAGATTGAACTTATCGCGAGTGTCGGCGGTGCAAAAATGACAACGATGGCGAATAAGAAAAAGATTGAAGAGAATTTGACCAAGATGATGGAAATTGTACGTTCGATTAAGGAAAAATCATAATTCCGATCAGCGCAAGAAGTCTTTGCGCTTCTTTTATTGCAGAAAGGATGGATTCTTTAAATGAAATCTGAACAGTTAGTTGAATTATTAAAAGAACGATTGCCGTCACATCATTTCCAATGGTCGTTTGATCGAAAGAAAGATCAAGTCCGTTTAGATCATGCAACGTTGAATAAAGGAATGGATATTTCTTTACCTGAAATTTTAGCAAAGTATGAGGTGAAGAAGGAAGCTGCCATTGATGAGATCGTCTACACCATTGGAGAAACATTTAAAGCGATGGAAAAAGAGCAATCTGAAGGCTTTGGGAAAGAGGCCGTCATTTATCCGGTCATTCGTTCCACTTCATTTCCAACCGAATCATCGGCAGGTGTTCGATTCATCACAAAAGACCATACAGCTGAAACGCGTATTTTTTATGCATTGGATCTTGATACAACCTATCGACTAGTGGATGAACAAATGTTGGATAAAATCGGTATGTCAGAGACGGAAATAATGGAATCAGCGATGTTCCGTGTTCGCTCACTACCAACTGCCATGAAGAAAGACGAAGTGGCAGATAATGTTTATTATTTTGTCAATAATAATGACGGCTATGATGCAAGCCGCATCTTAAACCAAGCGTTTTTGAATGAAATGGAAAGTAAAATCAAAGGGCATATGACCATCTCGGTTCCCCATCAAGATGTCCTCATTATTGGAGACATTCGCAACGACACAGGGTATGATGTACTTGCCCAAATGGCAATGCATTTCTTTACGACAGGAGCAGTACCTGTCACGTCTCTTTCTTTTCTTTTCGAAAAAGGGAAGATGGAGCCGATCTTCATTATGGCGAAAAATCGAGTGGCAAGAAAGGAAGAAAGAAAAAAATGAACGTATTTTTTAATGAGAATGGAATTGGGAATGTCTTGCTTGTGCAATTGACAACGGATCGTCCACAAGCTGTGATTACAAAATCGAACGATGATGTTACGTTAATTTATGACGAATCGTCAGAATCATTAATTGGGTTTAACTTATTTCATGCGACCGACTATGTTCAAGTAACAGGAAACGGACAAGTTGAATTAACGGATAAACTAGTTGCAGAAATCCAAGAAGCGCTTCGGAAGAATAATGTTGATCTAAAATTAGATGTAGACCTTTCTCCTAAGTTTGTCATTGGGCACGTCGTCACGAAGGAAAAACATCCTAATGCAGATAAGTTAAGTGTTTGTACAGTTGATATTGGAGATGAAACAGTTCAAATTGTGTGCGGCGCGCCAAATGTAGACGCCGGCCAAAAAGTTGTCGTTGCCAAAGTTGGTGCCGTCATGCCTTCTGGAATGGTCATTCGTGATGCTGAATTGCGTGGTGTCGCATCGTCTGGGATGATCTGTTCGGCAAAGGAGCTTGCACTACCTAATGCATCGGAAGCAAAAGGGATTCTTGTCTTAGAAGAAAGTGCTGTTGCCGGTGAGCCATTTACACACTGAAACTAGAAAAACGTACCTGCGTGGTACGTTTTTCCCCTTTTATCGAAGCAATTGATAAATGCGCTCAAATCCTGTTAGAATAAGGTGATTGACGAGAAAAGAGTGATAGTCTTGAAATGGTTTACGAAAATGAAGAATCGGTTCTTTCAAACGGAAGAAGAGAATGTGGAAGAAATTCCAAATGAAACGAAAACAAACGAAAATGAATCTATTATAATTAATGAACAAGAGCTAGAAAGACCGCGCCCTAACTTTCGATTTCCAATGATTACTGATGCGGAAATCTATGGATGGAAGGATGCGCCAACAACTGAAAGAAGTCATTTTGAGGAACAATTTTTTCAAGAAAAAGACGAGGAATATGAAACAGTCCCGCTTTATCAAAATGACAGATGGCCAACACAAGAAACGACAGGCAAAATATTTAGGGCCGGTACCGTGTCTAAATATCAAAATCGTGTTGTATTAGAGCCTGAAAGTAACATAGAAAAAAAGATGGGTGTGCTAGAATCTACTTCACCCAAAGCTGAAGCGAATATCTCCGCTGTTCAAAAACGATCGGGCAAACCGTTTACACCGACGGAAGTTCCGTCCCCTATATACGGTTTTAATGTAGAAAAAAGAGCGCCTGCTTTTAATCCTTTGTCCCGCGCTATGGATGACTATATGTCTCTGCGTTCAAGGGGGAAAGAAATAGAAAAAACGCGGGTAGAAGTAGAACTTGAAGAAGGCAAACATCAGGCAGCCAGCAGTATTGTTCAAGAAGAAGTTAAAGAAGTTGTAGTTCGATCGGTAGATGAGCTAATTAGTGAAAAAGATTCTGTACTAAATTCTATAGAAACTAAAATAGAAGAGAACGAAGAATTAGATGAAAGGCTTGAAGAAGAGCATACGGAATCTTTTGATAAGTTGGTAGTGAATGAAGTAGAAATTAAACCGGCAATAGAAGACTTTGAAAGTGAAGAACTTCTTGATGAGTTACAAGATATAGTTGTAAAAAGTGAAAATCAGGCGACCAATGTAGAGCAAATCACGCAACCGGTTGAAGAGGAACAAGCGCTTCAAAAAGTAATTGAAGAGCAAGAAGCGCTTAGCATACAAGAAGAAATGAAAGAGCAAGAAATAGAAGAACAGTTCTCCGTACAAAAGGAAAGAATGGAAGATCCGATTGTAGCGGATGCGAACGAAGAAGTTTCTAGCGCAAATCTTCCTGCAATGACAAGAGAAGTAGAAGAGCAGATTGTTGCTTCATCCATTGAAACTGCGGAACCGATAGTGGAAAAAAAAGAGCGGGTCATTCCGTTCAATGTGATCATGTTAAAATCTGATAAAGAAAAATTGGCGCTCCGCGAGCAACAAACGACGGCTAAAGCGGAGTTGGCCAGTACAAAAGAAGCGGAATTATCACCTCAACAGCTCGATCTGACAGAAGAGAAAATAGAAGCAGTCACAGAGGCGGAAAGAGATACGGTTGAAGAGGTAGAAGAGGAACCTTACTATGCGCTGCCTTCTTTAGATTTTCTAGTGCCGCCCGAATCCCAAATTGAAGATTTGGAATGGCTCGAGTCTCAATCGGAGAAGCTTGAAGAGTCATTATCGCATTTTTCGGTACAGGCAACTGTCATTGAAGCGGTTCAAGGGCCAACTGTTACGCGTTTTGAGCTAACAGTCGGTCAAGGAACAAAAGTGAGTAAAGTTCGCAATTTAACCGATGATCTTAAGCTTGCTTTAGCTGCCGAAGATATTCGGATTCAAGCACCGATTCCGGGGAGAAGCTCCATCGGCATTGAAATTCCAAATCGTCAAACGAGGGCGGTTCGTATTTCTGAGGTGATCAATACAGAACAATTTAAAAGTTCGACATCACCACTTGAAGCGGTGCTTGGTTTAAGTTTGACAGGAAAACCTGTGACGCTTGATTTGCGTAAAATGCCGCATGGAATGATTGCAGGCGCAACCGGTTCTGGTAAGTCTGTATGCATTAATTCAATTTTGGTCAGTCTACTTTATAAGGCGTCTCCGACGGACTTGAAAATGATGCTTATTGACCCGAAAATGGTGGAACTTGCACCTTTCAACGGCATCCCGCATCTTATCAGCCCCGTCATTACGGATGTAAAAGCTGCAACGGCGGCGCTAAAATGGGCAGTTGCAGAAATGGAACGCCGCTACGAATTGCTAGCGCATGCTGGTGTGCGGGATATTGAACGGTATAATAAAGCGGTTATCGAAGACAGGCGTTTTTCTTTGAAAATGCCGTATTTACTAATTGTGATTGATGAACTTGCTGATTTGATGATGATGGCTCCAAATGATGTAGAAGTGTCCATTAGCCGAATAGCTCAAAAGGCTCGTGCGTGCGGCATTCACTTAATCATTGCTACACAAAGACCGTCTGTTGACGTCATCACCGGACTTATTAAGGCGAATGTGCCGACGCGTATTGCATTCTCCGTCTCTTCCCAGGTAGATTCTAGAACGATTATTGATACACCAGGGGCCGACCGACTGCTTGGCAAAGGGGATATGCTGTATATAGGAAATGGAAAATCTTCCCCAGTTCGTCTTCAAGGGACATTTGTCACAGATGATGAAATTGAACGTATAATAGAACACGTTCGGAACGAAGCGGAACCAGATTATTTGTTTGGTCAAGAAGATCTTCTAGCGAATGCGATTGAGGAGGAAGAGACCGATCCACTTTTTGAAGAGGCTTGCCAATTCGTTGTTGAGCAAGGAAGCGCATCGACTTCATTACTTCAACGAAATTTTAGCATAGGCTATAACCGTGCAGCGAAATTGATTGACCGCATGGAGAAAAACGGTTTTATTTCCGGTCAACGAGGCAGTAAAGCACGTGATGTGTATGCAAGTGAAAGTGATTTGGCTCAATTTTTTAATTGATAATAATAAGTACCTAGCAAGGTACTTTGAATAGATGTTTTTTATTAAAAAGGGATCAGAGATGATCCTGGGAGGTTGCACTATGACATTGTTCCATTTTATTGGAATCAAGGGGTCGGGAATGAGTTCGCTTGCACAGATCCTTCATGATTCAAATTATGAAGTACAAGGTTCGGATATAGAAAAGTATTTTTTTACAGAAGATCCTTTACATGAAAGAAAAATACCAATTTATCCATTCGATGAAAATAATATACAAAAAGGTATGACCATCATTGCCGGAAATGCTTTCCCTGATACGCATCCTGAAATGGTAAAAGCAAAAGAATTAGAACTGGAAATTATTCGCTACCATGATTTTCTTGGAAACTATATGGAAAAATTCATTTCTATTGGTGTCACGGGAACGCATGGGAAAACATCAACAACTGGTCTGCTATCCCACGTTTTGTCTGGATATAAGCCAACTACCTACTTAATTGGAGATGGTACTGGAGAAGGTCTGGCGAGCAGTGAATACTTTGTTTTTGAAGCATGTGAATATAAACGCCATTTCCTCGCCTATGAACCAGATTATGCAATTATAACGAATATCGATTTTGATCATCCGGACTATTTTAAGGATTTAGATGACGTATTAGATGCATTCGGTGCGATGGCACTTCGTGTTAAAAAGGCATTAATCGCCTGCGGTGATGACCGTCATCTCCAAAAGATTCAAGCGAATGTACCAGTTGTCTATTATGGTCTTGATGAGTCCAATGACTTTGCGGCTAAAAACATTGAAAAGACTTCCGCATATACGAAGTTTGATGTGTTCGTCCGCAATGAATTTTTCCATACATTTACGATTCCGCTTGCAGGTGACCATGCCATTTTAAATGCACTTGGCGTCATTGCGCTTTGCCATTATGAAGGCATTCCTGTTGCGGTGCTGGAAGATAGGCTCTCTTCATTCCAAGGTGTCAAAAGACGATTTACAGTCATGGAAATAGCGGGGCGGACGATCATCGATGATTATGCACATCATCCGACGGAAATTAATGCAACGCTTCAATCAGCGAAACAAAAATACCCTGATCGGGAAATTGTTGCGATCTTCCAACCACATACGTTTACAAGGACAGCAGCGCTCCTAGATGAGTTTGCGAATAGTTTGTCATCTGCCGATCATGTCTATCTCTGCGATATATTCGGCTCAGCCCGCGAAACTTCTGGCAGCTTGTCGGTAAATGATTTGGTAGATAAAATTGCTGGTGCAAAGCATATTCTACTTGAAGATATTGGCAGGTTGAATGCTCATAGGAATGCCATCTATTTATTTATGGGTGCAGGCGATGTGCAAAAGTATATGAACGAATTTAAAAAGCAAATTGAAACAGAAGAAACAGCTTGATCCACCGGGTCTGGCTGTTTTTTCTTAGAAACTATATAAGTTGAAATAAATGTGTACATAATTAAGAATAATCCGAGAGGTTAGCAGGCGAAAACACCAGAGTATAGTTAATAGAATTCCTTATTTCACACTATACATTATTATGCTTTTTTGGTAATTTTTTGTGTAAAATTAGAAGGAAAAACTAGGAAGTTGTCGAAGTTATAGTTATTGGCGAAAAACGTTTATTATCGGATTAAATTGGGAACAAATTGTTAATAGGCGTGATTGAGGAGGAATTTGTCATGGAGAATTTATTGTACATAGCAGCAATTATCGCAGCCATTGCATTTTTAGTACTATGCATAGCGCTTGCCATCACGTTAACCTCGCTTAAGCGAACGTTGCACAGCGTTTCAGAAACGATGGATCAATTAACGGGACAGCTCGATGGCGTCACAAGAGAAACGACGGAGCTACTTCACAAAACGAATAATTTAGCTGAAGATGTTCAGCAAAAAGCCGAAAAACTAAATTCGGTTGTCGATGCAGTTAAAGGAGTGGGTGATTCTGTTTCTGGACTTAATGCATCGGTTCGAAAAGTATCGACATCGATCACAGAAGAAGCAGAAAAGAACAGTGAAAAAATTGCTCAAGTTGTCCAATGGAGTAATGTCGTAATCGATGTAATGGAAAAGGTGAGAGAAAGAAAAGCTCGACAATCTACGGGGTGGACAGCCTATCGTCCAAAAGAAGAACCCAAAAAACTGCCAGGCCCTAAATATTGATTGTAAATATAATGTTCTAAACTTAGGAGGAATTGCCAATGTCAACAACGAAGCCGAATTACAATGATCAACAAATGAATCAAGAGTACCAATCTAGAAAAGACTTGTATGAAAACACGTACGGTCAAGAAGCTTATTTGCCGACAAATTATCATCCTGCCCACAATGTCTATAAAGAAGACGATGGCTCCGGCGCAGCAAGCTTTTTATATGGCGCATTGGTTGGTGGTGTCATCGGTGCGGCTGCAGCATTATTCCTGGCGCCAAAATCGGGCAGTGAAATGAGAGAAGACTTTTCTCAACAGGCTAGTCAACTGAAAGATAAAAGTATTGAGATTAGCGCTGTCGCAAAGGAAAAAGCATCTGGATTCACATCGGTCGCAAAAGAAAAATCTGGAGAACTTTCAAAAACTTTTCAAGAACAATCCGGACAAATTGTCAATAAAGTGAAATCATTGAAACCCAAAGCTTCTATGCCAATGGATGATGGGACAGCTTCATCCGAAGGCGAAGAGTCAATGGAATACGTTCAGCAAAAAGCGAATGATAGTGTGGACACCCTGGATGAAAATAATTTAACAGCAACGGCGGAAGCATTTAAGGATGCGGTCGCGGGCGACCAAAACCAATCACCAAGCAACCAGTCGACAAAAAATAGTAATGTTTCATATGACAATAGCGACAATTTAGGCGACAATAAAATTACGAACCAAAATTACGTTTCTGACGTAAAAGAGGAGAAATGAGTGAACCTCCAACTTCCAAACCGGGGAAGTTGGAGGTTTTTCGTTGTTTTTCGTTGTTTTTCATTATTATTAGAGAAACAACGTGACTTTTCACAAATTTTTCATTATACTAGTTACTATTATAGATTAAGCAAAACAACGGGGAGGAGACATACAAGATGACTAATCATTTAAATGAGTTAAGAAGTCAAGTTGACGAATTAAATGTCAAAATATTAGATTTAGTCAACCAACGAACAGAAATGGTTCAAGAAATTGGGAAAGTAAAGGAAAAGCAAGGTGTTAACCGGTATGATCCAATCCGTGAAAGACAAATGCTAAATGCGTTAAAGGAATATAATCATGGCCCTCTGCCAAATGGCGTTCTGGAGCAAATTTTTAAAGGGATCTTCATGTCTGCATTGGAGATTCAAGAAGATGAACAACGCAACGCACTTCTCGTTTCACGTAAGCGAAAAGCAGAAGATACAATTGTTGATATTAATGGCCACCAAGTCGGAAATGGAAAACCATCTTTTATTTACGGACCATGTGCAGTTGAATCGTATGAGCAAGTATCGGCGGTTGCTCAGTCGATTAAAGCGAAAGGTCAGCCATTTATCCGCGGAGGTGCTTATAAGCCGCGTACATCACCGTACGACTTCCAAGGGCTCGGCCTGGAAGGCTTAAAGATTTTAAAGCGTGTTTCGGATGAAACGGGTCTCTCTGTTGTAACAGAGATCATTACACCATCTCACTTAGAAGAAGCGCTGGACTACATTGATGTCATTCAAATTGGCGCGCGAAACATGCAAAACTTTGAATTGCTAAGAGAGGCGGGAATGGTGAATAAACCAGTTCTCCTTAAACGCGGTCTAGCGGCAACGATTGATGAATTCATCAATGCAGCAGAATATATTATGTCTAAAGGAAACGATCAAATTATCCTTTGTGAGCGCGGAATCCGTACGTACGAACGTGCAACGCGAAATACATTAGACATTTCTGCTGTTCCAATTTTAAAGCAAGAAACGCATTTACCAGTTTTTGTTGACGTGACACACTCGACTGGAAGAAAAGATTTGCTATTGCCAACTGCAAAAGCAGCGCTCGCTGTTGGCGCGGACGGCGTTATGGCCGAAGTTCACCCAGATCCAGCTGTTGCATTGTCCGATTCTGCACAGCAAATGGACTTGAAGCAATTTGATGAATTTTACGAACAACTAAACCAGTATATGAAAACACACCACACGGTTTAAAACATTGATGCCGGAACTTTCATAGTTCCGGCTTTTTGTTTATAATAAAGGTAAAGATTAGGAGAGGAGTCATTTCAAATGGCAGTAACAATTTACGACGTTGCTAGGGAGGCGAACGTTTCGATGGCGACGGTTTCACGCGTCGTAAATGGCAATCCGAACGTAAAACCCGAAACACGAAAAAAAGTACTTAATTGTATCGAGCGGCTTGGCTATCGTCCGAATGCTGTAGCACGGGGGCTTGCAAGTAAAAAGACAACAACGGTTGGTGTGATCGTTCCGGATATCTCGAAAAGTTTTTACTCGGAACTTTCAAGAGGGATTGCCGATGTGGCGACGATGTATGAATATAATATTATCCTTTCGAATTCTGATGAGCGGACAACAAGAGAGGTGGAGTTAATCGAAGACCACCTCGGTAAACAAGTGGACGGGCTCATTTTTTTAAGTGATTCGATCTCCGAAGATGTACGGAAAGAAATGTCTACCGCGAATGTACCGATTGTCCTTGCCGGAATTCCGGATTTAGAAAAAAAGTTAGCGTCAGTTAGTATCGACTATGAAGAAGGGGCATATGTTGCAGTTACGAAGTTAATCGAAAGCGGCCATAAAAAAATTGTTTTCGTATCGGGACCATTCGCACGGGATATGAACGGTGTCTATAAAAAAGCAGGCTATATACGTGCTTTAAAAGACGCTGGCATCGAAGTGAACGAAGATTATATTGTCGAAATTGGCGACACGTATGAAAGTGCTTATGAAGGTTGGAAAGAAATTAAAGGGCTGCCGGGTGATCCGACGGGGCTGTTTGTCAGCAATGACAAGCTTGCGGCCGGCATAGTAAATGGATTACGTGACGATGGCTTGAATGTACCTGGTGATTATGATCTCATTTGTTTTGAGCATTCTAACCTTGTGAACATTGTACGTCCGCAGTTAACGACAATTGTTGTGCCACTTTATGATTTAGGCGCGGTGGCAATGCGCTTACTCACAAAATTAATGAATGGCGAAGAGGTTGAAGAGGAGCAAGTCATTCTGCCGTTTCGGGTAGAAGACCGTCATTCCATAAAGTCGTAAAAAAAGCAATTCTTCCAAAACCATAGCGGCCAGGGAGAATTGCTTTTTGTCATTTATTTATTTCTTAGATTCATTGCGTATCAAATGTAAGGCACGTTCAAGCATTTGCGCATTTTTTTCCGTTATTTCAGCTTTTCTTGGGATTGGCTCATACAGTGGGGTCGGGTCCTCCCATGTTGGAATAAAAGGGACTGGCGCTTCTTCTTGCCATTTGGACAGCCATGATGCTGGCAATGGACCTATCGGCGTCGGAAGCTGTTTCATGGCAAACCAAATATGTGCCCATGCTCTAGGGACAACACGCCAGATATCGTATCCGCCGCCGCCAACGGCAATCCAGCGTCCCTCACAATATTGATCAGCCATTTCTTTTGCGAACCTCGGAATTTCACGGTAAAGATTCATCGTTCCGTATAGATGTGTCAAAGGGTCAAAATAATGGGCATCGGCCCCATTTTGCGTTAAAATGACATCCGGTTTAAAATATTCCGTGACTTCTTTGAATGCTGTTTTATAAATGGATAAAAATGATTCGTCTTCCGTAAAGGCATCGATTGGAAAATTAAAAGACGTTCCGTATCCTCCGCCATTTCCGCGTTCTGTAACTGCACCTGTTCCGGGAAATAAATAACGTCCCGTTTCGTGAATAGAAAAAGTGCAAATGTCTGGTTCATCATAAAAGCTCCATTGTACACCATCGCCATGATGTGCATCGGTATCTATATAAAGCACGCGAACGCCGTATTTTTTACGGATATATTCAATGGCAACTGAACTGTCATTGTATACACAAAATCCGGAAGCTTTCCCTTTAAAGCCATGATGCAACCCACCACCTAGGTTTAATGCATGTTTGGCGCGTCCTTCCATGACTTCATCGACGGCGGTTAATGTTCCGCCGACGAGGTAAGCGCTTGCATCATGCATGTTCGGAAAAATAGGTGTATCTTCCGTGCCGATACCATATAAAATCCCTTCATTTTCTTGAAGTTCTCCACGTCCGGCCTTTTTAACAATTTCTATATAGGCGGGATCGTGAGCGAGCAGCAGCTCTTCATCCGTTGCGATGCGGGGTGTGACGATGTCCGCGTTTTGAATTGCGCCCGTTTTTTTGAGCAAATCCAATGTGAGGACAATTCGTTTTTGGTTGAACGGATGTGTATCGGAAAAAGAATAGCTTAGCTGATCTTCTGAAAAGATAAATACAGCATCTTTCATTTTACTCATTGATTCATTCCCGGAAAGTTTGGCCAAAGGACATCAAACCCGCGATCTTTGAGTCCGTTGATAATATGTAGTGGATTCATAGAATTGATCCGAATAACAAGAATTCTATTCGAAGCATTTTCCTGATCTGGATAGACAAGGATACTTAGGACATTTGTCTTCAACTCATAGAAAACCTTTGAAACTTCAAAAAGAATGCCCGGCTCATTTGGCACTTTAATTTCAATTTGGGAGCCGGGTTGATGAGCACCGGTTAATTCAATATATTTATATAACAAGTCTGTTTCTGTAATAATGCCTACTAACTTATGATTTGAAATGATTGGAAGCGAGCCAATTTTGTTGTCGTAGAAAATAACAGCAGCTTCTTCTACGAAGTCCATTGGATGGCCCACGATCGGATTTTTGGTCATCACTTCAGCAAGGGGCGTTTCGTAAGCAGCCGCTTTGTTTTGTTCCGCAAAAGATGACGGTACAACTCCTTTTAAATCTCGGTCTGACAAAATGCCAACGAGCGTGTCATCATCTGTTAAAATGGGCAGATGGCGAATCCTCTCGTTGCGCATAATAAGCAATGCATCTTGTACAGTGTGAGTGGGAGAAAGTGTTAAGACATCTTTTTTCATAATTTCTTCGATTAACATCTAAACACCTCCAAATATTAGTACATGAACCGATTGATGAAGCGTAGGCTATCGAATTGTTGGATCGATTCCTGGTCAATGCGCTCCCCAATTCTTGCCATTAAACAATTAGCTGGATGAGAGCTAATTTCAGGATCATCTGTTGCGTAATATTCCAATCCGCCTGCACTCATCATTTTCTCCATTATTTTTCTATATTCCCAAACATTGAGTTTTGTCCCTTTTAAGTCCCAATGCCAGTAATATTCTGTCGTTAAAATGATATAGTCTTCCATTGCATCATCCATCATGGACACTTCTAGTAGTGCTTTACCGACGCCGCCTTCACGAAACTTTGGGATGATTTCTATTGCACCGAGTTCTATTAAATTTTTCATATTACCTTGCGACCATCGCTCAAGCGGATCTGGATATAAAAATGTTACATATCCAACAATCACATTTCGATCACGGACAATGATGATTCGTCCTTCCGGCAATTGCGCAATTTCAATTAATGCCTGATGTTGTTGGTCGGAAGGACGAAAAGCGATAAGTTCTTTGTGGAACTCAAGATTGGTCAATTCTGTTGGAGAAATGGGACCCTCTACAATAACCGCACCATTTTTATGCTTAACTTCCATAGCATTATACGTTTTAATATGTTTCACAGTTTTCCACCGCCTTACTAAAGTACATATACTTTTAGTATACAACAAACACACAAATAATGGATGCTTCTGTATTTTTGAAAAGTTTATTAAGAAGACAAAAAGAGTTGGTAAATTTGGAGAAAAATGATGTACAATGGAAATATTAATTTTTGGAAGGGTGAAATGTATGGTAGTTAAAACATTACCGGTTGTTCAGGGGAATTATCAATTGGGGGATTATAATTCTGCAGTGCAACAATTCAACTGGTCAGACATCGAAAAAGAATTTAGTTGGCATGAAACAGGGCGTGTGAATATTGCCCATGAAGCGGTAGATCGTCATGCGAATTCATTCCGAAAAAACAAAGTGGCACTCTATTTCCAAGATCCAAACAGAAAAGAGGCCTATACGTATGACCAAATGAAACGCATGTCTAATAAAGCAGCTAATGTATTGTCCAATCATTCTTCACTTGAAAAAGGGGATCGGATTTTCATTTTTATGCCGAGATCTCCGGAACTGTACTTTTCATTATTAGGTGCATTAAAAGTTGGCGCAATTGTTGGACCACTTTTTGAGGCATTTATGGAAGGTGCTGTATACGATCGACTATCTGACAGTGAAGCAAAGGTATTAATTACAACACCGGAACTTTTAAACCGTGTGCCAATTGAAAAATTACCGCATTTAAAGACGGTATTTCTTGTCGGAGACAACGTTGAGGAGAAGGGAATCTTCGTTGATTTCAATAAATATATGAAAGAAGCTTCGTCTAAATTTGATGTTGTATGGCTCGATCGTGAGTCCCCAACATTACTTCACTATACATCCGGCTCGACAGGCAAGCCGAAAGGGATTGTGCATGTTCAAGAAGCGATGGTGCAACAATTGCAAACGACGCGCTGGGTACTCGATTTAAGAGATGAAGATGTGTTCTGGTGCACGGCGGATCCGGGCTGGATTACCGGGACTGCCTATGGTATTTTCGGTCCGATGATTGCGGGTGCAACGAGTCTAGTATTAGGCGGCAGATTCTCAACAGATGCTTGGTATCAAGCAATCGAAGAATATGGTGTAACCGTTTGGTACAGCGCACCAACAGCATTCCGTATGTTAATGGGAGCTGGAGAAGGTCCATTGAGCAAGTATGATCTTTCTTCACTGCGCCATATTTTATCTGTAGGAGAGCCGCTAAATCCAGAAGTCATTCGATGGGGAATGGATGTTTTTAACTTACGGATCCATGATACTTGGTGGATGACGGAAACGGGTGCGCAAACGATTTGTAACTTTGGTTCTTTGCCGATTAAACCAGGCTCGATGGGTAAACCAGTTCCGGGAATTGAAGTGGCAATCGTGGATAACCAAGGAAATGTGCTGCCGCCAAACCGTATGGGGAACTTGGCGATTAAAAAAGGTTGGCCCGCTATGATGCGTCAAATTTGGAACAACCAAGAGAAGTATGATTCTTATTTCTTGAATAACGAATGGTATGTTTCTGGGGATTCAGCCTATATGGATGAGGAGGGTTATTTCTTCTTCCAAGGCCGTGTCGATGATGTCATTATGACGAGCGGCGAACGTGTCGGACCGTTCGAAGTCGAAAGCAAGTTGCTAGAACACCCAGCAATTGTTGAAGCGGGTGTCATTGGTAAGCCTGATCCGATTCGCGGTGAAGTCATCAAAGCATTCGTTGCCTTGCATGATGGCTATGAACCTTCTGAGGAATTGGAAGAAGATATTAAACAATTCGTCAAAAAAGGGCTTGCAGCACATGCTGCACCTCGTGAAATTGAATTTAAGGACAAGCTGCCTAAAACACGCAGCGGTAAAATTATGCGACGCGTGTTGAAAGCTTGGGAGCTTAATTTGCCGACAGGTGATTTGTCGACGATGGAAGATTGATAAATTTTATGAAGCATGTCTACTGTAATGGTGGACATGCTTTTTGTGAAAATAGTAAAAATCAAAACAGCGGGGCTGTCCTAGAAGTGCCTGGCACTTTGTTTTAGGACGGCCTCGCTGTTTTTTTTATTGTTTTGTTTTTCCGTTTTCCTCGTCGGCGGGCGGTGATGTATCGTTGTTGCCATTGCCGCCATTACTATTATTGTTGCCATTTCCGTTATTGTTATTTCCAGCATTCTCACCGTTGCCATTATTGCTGTCCCCGTTGTTAGGGGGTGTTGGTTTTGTTGGAGTTGTCGTTCCAGGTTGTTGTGTTTCTGGCTCCGACTTCTCCAGCCCTTGATTAGGTTCCGTGGCCCCGATCGTCACAACATTGGACGGTGCAGATAATAGTCCTGTAATGTCAACAGCTCTCACAGTATACGAACCTGCGCCAATTGTATAGGAATGTGCGGAACCATCTCGAATCGTGGCAATTTTTCTGCCGCCTTCATAGACGTAATAACCGATCACGTCATTCGATGCGGAGTGTCCCCATGTCATTGTCGCTCCGTTCACTGCTACACTTACTGCGGCTGGTGGTGCGGAATCGGCATTGAAAACGGATCCGGATACAACATGTGTTGAAAATCTAGAGTTCGCAGGGAAGAGTCTTGCTGGATTTCCTTTCCATGGTCCTAGCATTCTGTCGATAAAGGCTTTGTTAACGCCAACACCTCCAGCTGTGATAAATTCTGCTGGTGTTGAAGGCAATGGTTGGTATCTGACTCCTTTTACTGAGACAGAAGACGATGAAGTAATGCTGTCGTCGGCCTTATTCGGTACCATTACTTTTGCATTAAAGAGATCCGAACGAACGAGACCGGCAGTTGAACAGCCTGCCGATGGAGCCATTCCAGAAATGCCGCAAAATGATCTTGTTACAACGCCTTCCGGCCATTTAAATCGATCGCCGGCTCCGACAAGTTCAGGTGTGACTTCATTCGCAGCATTCATAAATCTGCCGAATAACATGCTTGTCCTTGTCGTTGGATGCAATGTTTTGCTTTGCAAACCTCTTGGGAATAAACCGCGTTTTTGTCCATTAACCATTTTATCTTTATATCCGAGCCAAACGCCGAGTGAAACATTTGGATTATAGCCGACGATCCAAGCATCTCCATAAAAATCCGTTGTCCCTGTTTTGAGCGCGAGATCTGGACGGAAATTCATGTACTTTGGAACTTGAGAACCTGTTCCAGGTGCTTTCAATACATCTCGCAGCATATCGGTAATAATATAGGCTGTTTGTGGACTAAACACGTCGACTGGTTCGACTTTATGCTCATAAACGATATTGCCCGACATATCCTCAATTTTTTCGATCATGTACGATTCGATGAACTGTCCGTCATTCGCAAAGGTCGAGAATGCATTTGTATTTTCTTCAACGCTTACACCGACTGCCATACCACCGTAAGATGCTGAGTAGTTTTCATAATCACCAGGTTGGAGCTTGCTAAATTTCATTTTCTCTAGAAACTCTGCAGGTCTTCTGTCGATAATATCCCGATATAGTCTTGCTGTTGCAAGGTTTAACGAGCGTGCTAACGCCTCACGAGCAGGAATAATACCCATCTCTTGAGATGCCAAATAGTTGCTTGGCGCCCATCCGCCTACTCTAAATTTAACATCAACGACTGGACTTCCAGCACCAATCACACCATATTCAATGGCAGGT
The DNA here is from genome assembly GCF_001563475.1 of Sporosarcina sp. HYO08. Lineage (GTDB taxonomy): Bacteria > Bacillota > Bacilli > Bacillales_A > Planococcaceae > Sporosarcina. The sequence goes on from NZ_LPUT01000001.1 coordinate 187,413, forward strand.
GCATAGACAAGCAGCGGTTTCATCGAAGAACCATTTTGGCGATAGGCTTGTGTCGCATGGTTTACATTTGTCAGTTCAAAATCACGGCCGCCAACAAAGGATAAAATACGACCTGTGTGGTTTTCAATCATAATTGCCCCAACTTGAACTGGATCCTCGTAATATTCAACTTCCCCAGTTTCGGGGTCTTTTCTCTCCCGTGTATACGTAAATCCATAATGATTAAATGAATTGGCGACTTCGTTCATTCTGTCAAAAAGTTTTTGGTTAACTGTAGAGAAAATACGATACCCATCATTTTTCATTGACCGTGTCGCGAGAATTGCGTATTTTTCAGAAAGCTTTTTTTCCTTATCCAATCGCTCCGGATCAACACCGTCTTTTTCAGCAAGTATTCTTGCTAAAATTTCAACTGTACGGTTTTGAATTTCCTGTGTTAAATACGGATAGCGCTCATTTGCGCGTTTTTCCGGATCGCGGAAATCTTTTGTAATATCATAAGCGATTGCTTCATTATATTGTGCTTCTGTAATATAGCCTGTCTCTTTCATGCGAAACAGAACGGTTTGCATTCGATTAATCCCTGGTTTTAAATATTCAGCTTCTTTTACACCACCGCCGCTTTTAAAGGGGGTGTAGGCAAAAGGTGCTTGTGGAATACCTGCAATAAATGCTGCCTGCGGCAAATTTAATTCACTTGCTTTCTTATTAAAAATGCCGCCCGCTGCAGTTTCAATTCCAGCAATGTTTTGTCCGTTGGCATTTCTGCCGTAAGGAATAATATTCAAATATGCCTCTAAAATTTCATTTTTTTTCATAAAATGCTCAAGTCGCATGGCGAGCAAAATTTCTTTTGCCTTTCGTTCGTAAGAAATTTCATTCGTTAGCACTTGGTTTTTGATCAATTGCTGTGTAAGCGTTGAGCCGCCCGTTTGACTGGCCGAGTTGGAGACGTCTTGGAAAATCCCGCGAAAGACAGCTTTTGGCACGATGCCATTATGTTCTTCAAAGTACTCATCTTCTGTAGCCAAAACAGCATCGATGACATATTTAGATACATTTTCAAGCTTTGTTTCTTTTCTTTCTAAGTCTGCATTGACTTTACCGATATAGACCCCATCGGCAAAATAAAGCTCAGACGTTTCCTCATAATTAAAAATGGCATCCCGCATTTCCTTTTTAGTCCGCAGCGGTTCTTTTTCAACTAGAGAGGCAAAATAACCTGCACCTACTGAAGCTGCAAATACAGTAAAGGTAAGCCCGAATATGATCATAACAATAAAAAGATTCCAAAAAACACCGGATGTAATTCGCATTCTTTTTGCCCATTTTGTTTGTTGGAAACTTTCATATTTTTCTTCTAGTTGGTCTATCCGATTTTTTTTATGTTCGGTCACTAAAATCCCCCCTAAAATCGATTTCAATTATAACATATTATCATTATGTTCATTGAAAGTATTTGACAACTTCTAAAAATCGTTTAAACTTAAGGAAGTATAAATTTTTACACGTTGAAAAAGTCGAAGTAGCGGCGGTAAAACTGATTTAGAGAGACAGCGGTTGGTGAAAGCTGTTCGGTGTACCGATTGTGAATTACAGCTTTGGAGTGTAACGCAGACGCTGCGATAATACGTTTTGAAAGCGGAGAAATTGTTCTCAAGCCGGGTGGTACCGCGTTATGTAGTATGTAACGTCCCTGCATGATTTTTAATCATGTAGGGGCGTTTTTTATTTTGATGAATAGTTGGAGGGATTCAGAATGACGAATGCATTGATGGAAGATTTAAAATGGAGAGGACTCGTCTACCAACAAACAGACGAAGAAGGCTTGGCTGCTGTATTAAATGAAGAGAAAATTGGACTTTATTGCGGTGTAGACCCAACGGCCGACAGTATGCATATCGGACATATCGTACCTATGTTAACACTCCGTCGATTCCAAATGCATGGACATCGTCCAATTTTACTCGTAGGCGGCGCAACGGGCATGATCGGTGATCCATCCGGAAGGACGGAAGAAAGGCAACTTCAGACGACTGAGCAAATTGCAAAAAACGTGGAAGGTATTCAAAAACAGTTACAGCGAATTTTCGATTTTGAAGTTGAAAATGGCGCACGATTAGTTAATAACAATGACTGGATTGGATCTATGACGATGATCGAGTTCTTACGTGACTATGGAAAACTGCTCGGTGTCAATTACATGTTGGCAAAAGATAATGTTGCCTCTCGTTTAGAAAGTGGCATTTCTTTCACAGAGTTTTCCTACATGCTCATTCAAGGAATTGACTTTAACCATTTATTTGACAACTATGGCTGCCGTGTACAAATCGGCGGTTCTGACCAATGGGGGAATATTACAACAGGACTAGAAGTTATTCGTAAAATGCATGAAGAAGAAGTGAAGGCGTTTGGCATTACGATACCACTTGTTACGAAAGCAGATGGGACGAAGTTTGGAAAATCTGCGGGCGGGGCAGTCTGGCTTGATGCTGAAAAAACTTCCCCGTATGAATTTTATCAGTTCTGGATTAATACAGCTGACGCAGATGTGGTAAAATACTTAAAGATTTTCACATTTTTAAGTCGAGAAGAGATCGAAAAGCTTGAAGTAGCTGTGCAAGAAGAACCACATTTACGTCAAGCACAACAATCTTTAGCGGAAGAAATGACCCGTCTTATCCATGGTCAAGAAGCGCTGGATCAAGCGATTCGAATTTCAAAAGCTTTATTCAGCGGTGATTTAAAGCTGCTTTCTGTTGAAGAAATGAAAGATGCATTTAAAGATGTGCCTTCAGTTGAAATGGCAAAAGAAGAGAAAAATATTGTAGATTTCATCGTTGAAGCCGGTGTTTCTTCGTCGAAACGTCAAGCCCGTGAAGACATCACGAACGGAGCGATTTCATTTAATGGGGAGCGCGTGACGGATACAGCTTACGAAGTCAGCGCTACAGATCGTTTGCAGGATGCCTTTACGATTATCCGCCGCGGGAAGAAAAAATATACGATGGTTAAATTTGTATAAATTAAAAATGTCGTTTTCCGAAAGGAAAACGGCATTTTTTATGGCTGTTATTTGCGCGATTAATGCACCATATCAAGTTTAAGGGTATATATATAAATAGATTGCCTTGAGAAAGAAATAAGGACGTGGAGAATGACCAAAATCATCTGCATAGACCCCGGTCATGGCGGGATCGATCCGGGGGGAGGGTCGAATGCTTACTGGAAAGAGAAAGATTTAACGCTGGATATTTCTTTTGAGCAAAAACGGCATTTCGAGCGTAACGGCATAAAAGTTGTGATGACGCGTACAAGAGACGAGTATCTTGGCCCCACAACAAGAACTAATCGCGTGAAAGCCTCGGGGGCTGACTACTGCATTTGCAATCATATAAACTCCGGCGGCGGAGAGGGCGCCGAGGTGATCTATTCTATTTATGATCGACCAACCATTGCCAATGGCATTTTAGATGCCCTTGTCAATCAAGGAGCGAAGCGAAGAAAGACATATACTCGAAAAGCCTTTAATGGCGACTACTATTATATGCATCGAATGACGGGAAAAGTCCGTACAGTCATTGTTGAATATGGATTCGCAGATCATACAGCAGACATGAAAAAATTGCTTCATAATTGGCGGCAATATGCTGAAGCGGTTGCGAAGTATTATATTGTCCGTGTTTTTGGACAACGGTATATATCGGAAAAGAAGGAGGTTCGCTATTTGGATTTAACGGATCAGCAAAAAGAAGAGATGGCTGCCATTTATAAGCTTGCACGTGAGAAAGGGATTTTTTCATCCGCAGAACATGAAAAAAATGTAAAAGAAGGCACACTTCCAATTGACGACGCGATTTTTCTTGCATCCGCTCTTGCGGGAGCTGCACTAAACGGGGGAAAACGGGTAAAGTGAGAAAACATTAAAAAAGCCGCCATCTTATAAAGAGCTGGCGGCTTTTAACAGTCATCTAACTGTTGTACAGTCATTATGTCCTTTACATTGAAAAAATAAACTGCCAAATATCACCAATTTGAAAACCCCGAAACGATTGTTTCAGGGTTTTCAATACTGCTAATTGCAAAGTGATTTTATTAACGAGAGTAGAACTCAACGATAAGTGCTTCGTTAATTTCTGAATTCAATTCGCTGCGCTCAGGCATACGAACGAATTGACCAACTTTTGCGTCATTGTTGAAAGAAACGTACTCAGGAACAAAGTTGTTCACTTCGATAGCTTCATTTACAATGTCAAGGTTTTGAGATTTTTCACGAAGAGAGATCTCTTGACCAGGTTTTACGCTGTAAGATGGGATGTCAACACGTTTACCATCAACCATTACGTGGCCGTGGTTTACAAGTTGGCGAGCTGCGCGGCGAGTGCGCGCAAGACCCATGCGGTATACTAGGTTGTCTAGGCGAGTTTCAAGAAGGATCATGAAGTTTTCACCGTGTTTACCTGGCATTTTACCAGCTTTGTTGAAAATCGTTTTAAATTGACGTTCGTTCACTCCGTACATGAAACGAAGTTTTTGTTTTTCTTGTAATTGCATTCCGTATTCGGAAAGTTTTTTACGTTGGTTTGGACCGTGTTGTCCTGGTGCGTAAGGACGTTTTTCAATTTCTTTACCTGTGCCGCTTAGTGAAATACCAAGGCGACGGGATAGTTTCCAAGATGGACCTGTATAACGAGCCATGAATGACTCCTCCTCTGTTTTGGTTTTATTTTGTATAAAATAAGAACCAGATGTGTTCAATTCGCATGCCATTCTATCATCTTGCAACTTCGCCTCTGCAGCCAAGAGGTTACACAATGCACCTTTTGAAAGGAATAGACTGGACAATCCGAAACACACAACTGCTGCAAATATTTTACACATCAACCATCTTAACAAAGAACGAAAACATAGTCAAGCATCTTGTTTCGACAAATATATACATATTAAGACCTATATTTGTATTTGTCTTTATAGTTCTATTGGATTAGAATAGACATATAATTGTGGGATTATTTTAGCGGTGAAGTAGAGGTGATTTTTTTATGTCAGATCAAGAGCTCGTTTTATACCAATTTAAAAGTGAACTAATGAACTTATGGACGGAAGTAACAACTTTACATTCATACGAACAATGGTTTGAAATTATGGTGCCGAAATTACGACTTTTTTTCGATATAGAAAAGGCAGATTATTTTGTTTACGAAAGTGGTTATTTTAAACCACTCAACCATCGGAATACTTTAACAACTATAAAAGTCATTCAAATTAATATAGAAGAAATTGAAGAGATGGCTGCTCAAGATTTTCCCTATGCCAAATTTTCGGATGCAGGTTATGAATATGCGGACAGTTATTTACTTTTTCACGGTCCAAAGCGAGGGCAGGTCGGGCTCTTTTTATTTAAAACAACTGCGAAGTGGCGTGAATTTGCCGATACACCCCATCTTGAAGAGTTTAAAAAAGTAGTGAATGATTACATAATCGCAGTTTGGAAAATGGTATTATTGGTGCAAAAAGAACAGTATCAAGGTGTATTATTGCAGTTGTCGGAATTGCTAAATGCTACAACTGATCGTCAGGTCATTTTTGACGAATTTTTAAAAGTAGTTTCGGAATCATTCCCCACATCTGATCTAAAACTATTTTTAACAAACGGAAGAGAAGATCTCGCAGGACGGGGTCTCGTATTTCATCTTGAAAATGGTGATGGGTCAATTGCGCAAACAATGATCACCCGGAAATCCAATATTGAGAAAACAGCAGATGGTTTGTCGATTAAATTCAATGTACCGATCAATGGAAGACAACAAACGCACGGTGTTTTACAGGTTCAAGTGGGTATTCATACACGTTTTTCAAGCATCGATCAAGGATATTTAGAAAACCTTTCAACTATTGTCGGATGTGCGATCGAAAAAGCAAACTTGCAAGAAGAATCCCATAAGCTTATTGAGGGCTTGCGGCTTGTCAATGAATCCACAAAAAAATTACAGCACCAATTGCAAGATCTCATTGACCGTGATCATTTAACACAGTTGTACACGCGCAGTTATATGGAAAAGGTGATGCGAGAAGCACTTGAACATGATGAAAAAGGAGTCTTTCTTTTAATGGACGTGGATAACTTTAAACAAGTGAACGATGAATTTGGACACGCTGCTGGGGATGAAGTGCTCAAACAAATTGCTGCTTTTTTACAATCAGAAATCGATGGGAAAGGCATTGCAGGAAGATGGGGCGGAGAAGAATTTACCATTTATTTGCCAATGACAGACCATGCTGATGCGACCACATTGACGAATCGGATTTTAAAAGAAATACCTAAACGGACATTACCGCAAGTGACCGTGTCGATTGGGAAATTTGTATGGACTTACAAACATGAATTGACCTATGAAGAACTGTTCCAATTCACAGACAAAGCGCTCTATAGGGCTAAGCATTTTGGCAAGAACCAAGTAGTTACTTTCCTAAATGAGGATTCTATGAACTTGAATTGATAAAAAAAGCGTAGAAACTTGTCGAATTGGGCTGTCGTCTTGCGCATACCGACTAAAAAAGGGTAGACTAGAAGAAAGGTGATATGTGATTCTTTTGAATTGCGAGAAAGGAAGTGGCGGCAGTGAAAGAACGACAACTGCACAAAGACACAAAGGTTATTCATGAAGGCTATAATGACAAAGATTTTGGCGGCAGTTTAACTGTTCCTTTATTCCAAACATCAACTTATTCTTTTGATGATGCAAGACAAGGGGAACGTCGTTTTTCGGGTGAGGAAGAAGGCTATATTTACTCGCGGCTTGGAAATCCTACGGTTCATGTATTAGAAGAGCGAATTGCTTCACTTGAAAATGGCGGCGGGGCGTTGGCGTTCGGATCAGGGATGGCAGCGGTCAGTACATTGCTTGTTCATTTAACAAAGTCGGGAGATCATATTTTATGCACACGGGGCATTTACGGGTGTACTTTTGGGTTGTTAAAGATCATGGCGGAAAAATATAATATTACGCACGATCTTGTGCAAATGGGAACGGAAGAAGAAATCGAAAAAGCTATTAGGCCTGAAACAGTCTGTATTTATGTTGAATCCCCGATCAATCCAACGATGGAACTCGTTGATTTACATGCGGTCGTAAACGTAGCTAAACGCCATGGCTTACGGGTCGTAGTCGATAATACATTTTCATCTCCTTATTTGCAAAACCCGCTTTCAATTGGCGCTGACTTTGTGTTGCATAGTGCGACAAAGTATATTAATGGGCACGGAGATGTAATCGCGGGTCTGTTGATCGGGAAAGAAAAAGACGAGATAGAGAAAATTCGACTCACCATTCAAAAAGATTACGGAGGCATTATATCTCCATTTGATGCATGGCTATTAATCAGAGGATTGAAGACATTGCCAGTCCGGATGGAACGTCATTCTTCGAATGCAGAAAAATTGATTAACTATTTGAAGAAAGAGAAACTTGTCGATGAAATATTTTATCCGTTCGATCCAGATAATCCACTGTATGAGATCGCAAAACGACAAATGCGTGCAGGCGGGGGGCTTATTTCATTTACAGTTAAAGGTGGAAAAGAAGCAGCGCAGTTATTCCTGGATAGTCTATCCCTTATTAAAATCGCTGTAAGCTTAGGGGATGCCGAAACACTGATTCAACATCCGGCAACGATGACCCATTCTAGTGTCCCAGAACAAGATCGTCTTCAAATGGGGATTACAGATTCTTTGATCCGTCTTTCAGTTGGCTTAGAGCATGCGGAAGATTTGATCGCTGACTTAGAATCAGCCTTTAGGATAGTAGAAGCTTCGGTGTCGGAGCGCGCATAAAAGAAACTGGGCAGTCCGGAACGGTCAGGACTGTCCAGTTTTTTTACAATGGATTAAATATGTTTCATTAAAATACTTACAAATTGTTCAAGTCCCTTTTGATCATCCTCTGTAAATCGATCTAATTCTGGACTGTCGATATCCAATACACCGTGCAAGACGCCATCCTTCAATAGCGGAACAACAATTTCAGATTGCGATGCGGCATCGCAAACGATATGACCTGGAAAAGCATTCACATCCGGAACAATAATGGTTTCTTTTTGTTTCGCAGACGCACCGCAAACACCTTTCCCTAACGGAATCCGAATGCAGGCCGGCAGTCCTTGGAACGGCCCAAGTACAAGCTCGTCATCACCATCCATTAAATAAAACCCGACCCAGTTAATGCGGTCGAAAAATTGGTTAAGCAATGCAGATGCGTTGCTTAAATTGGCATATTTATTTTTTTCGCCCGTTAATAATGCATCGAGCTGGTTTGCCAGTTGGTTATATTGTTCAGCGACATCTGTTGAATAATTGATTGATACGAACAAGTTAAACGCCCCCAGATTTATGATGTACTAGAAGTATATCGGTTTCCTATATTTCACACAAGATTCGCGTGAAATTACAAGGAAAACAGATTTTCCCTAGAAATCATTCGAATTCGCGACTTTGTGTGCAAAAACATGGTATTATATAAAAGGTAGTATCATCTCATCGTAACAGTGACACGGAATAGGAGGAGCACGATGAAATTCTTCATCATTCCAATAGTGCTATTGATTGCATTGGCAATTCTCGCTTTTTTATTTAGGCGCAAACATATACAAGAAATTGGACGACTTGAAACGGAAAAACTACAAATTCAAAATAAGCCGATCATAGAAGAAATGACTAAAGTGAAACAATTGAATATGACAGGTGAAACAGAAGAAAAATTTGAGCGCTGGCGCAATGAATGGACAGAGGTAGCTGATGTCCAAATGCCAGAAATTGATACATTGCTTTTTGATGTTGAAGATATGGTCGATCGTTTTCGCTTTAGAAAGGCTACAGAAATTGAAAAAGAAATACGAGAGAAAATTCGTCTTTGTGATAAGAAGATGAACAATATTTTACAAGAGTTAAATGAATTAATCGGTAGTGAAGAAAAAAATCGCATTGAGATGGAAAAGTTAAAAGAACAGCACCGGGCAGCGCGGAAAACCGTTCTCGCTCATCAGCATTCTTTTGGAATGACAGCCAATCCGCTTGAAAGAGAATTAGAAGCATTTAATCCGAAATTTCAAGAATACGAAGAGCTTACAGCCAATGGGAATTACTTGCTTGCAAGAGAAATTGTCATTACATTATCCGCGCAAGGGGAACGATTGTTTACTTTAATCCGCGATATTCCACTACTTCTTTCTGAATTGCAAAGTAAGATTCCAGCATCGATTCGCGAACTTCGAAACGGTATTAGGGAAATGGAAGGCCAATCCTATTACTTGGAACATCTAGGTCTACTCAATCATCTGGACACAATTGAAACCGAATTGCAGGAGTTGCTAGAAAAAATGGCGACGTTGGAAGTTGAATTTGTACAACAACGGGTCATCGACATCAATGATCGAATTGAATCTTGTTATGATATGCTTGAAAAAGAAGTGACAGCTAAGCATTATGTAGAAGAATATTATGATCGCGTTGCGGGAAAGTTAACATCAATCATAATGGAAGCGAGAGAAACATCAAACGAAGCAATTTACGTTCAGCAAAGTTACCGCATCGATGAAAGTGAAGCGCAAATTCCACAGCAATCCTTAAAGAAATTGGAAATACTGGAAAGTCGTTTTGAGGTACTTACAACTCGTTTAGAAGGACAAACATCTGCATTTACCGGTTTACAGGATGAATTGGAAAGCATTTTTGAGGAACTAGCCAAAATTTCGGAAGAACAAGAGAGCTTTACGAATCGTTTAGAGAATCTGCGGCTTGACGAGAAGGCTGTAAGAACGAAGCTTGAAGAGCTTTCCCGAAAATTACAAAATGCTGAACGAAAACTACATCGTGGAAATATCCCTGGAATACCTGATGATATGGAAGCGCGCTTAGAAGAGGCAGATGAACAAATTTACCTTGTCGATCAATGTTTACAAGAAGTGCCGCTTAGCATGGCGCTTGTTGACTCTTATTTAGAAAATGCTGAAAAAGTTGTTCAAGAAGTGAATGATAAAATAGAAGAATTGATTGAAAACGTTATGCTGACTGAATGGATTATCCAGTACGGCAATCGGTACCGGGCAACACATCCTGACATGCATGAGCGACTTTTAGATGCTGAAGAATCATTTAGACAGTTTCGCTACACAAAAGCACTGGAGGAAGCGGCTACTGCGGTTGAAGAAGTTGAGCCAGGTGCGATGAAAAAAATTCAAGAGCTTGTGAAAGAACAAGTTTGACTTGATCAGATTGAAAAAGAAATACAACAGCCACCAGCAAGTCATTGCAGGTGGCTTTGTCACGCTTATTATGAAAGGAAGAGAAGATGATTTATTTTGATAATAGTGCAACGACCCAGCTCGATGACCGCATTCTTCAGTCTTACATTGAAGTGAATAAACGCTATTACGCAAATCCTGCATCCCTGCATTTAAAAGGAAAAGAAGCGGAAGCTTTACTAGAGCGATCCCGGGCACAAATTTTGTCTATTTTAGGTGCACCTAATGGCGAAGTTATTTTTACTTCCGGTGGGACGGAAGCCAATAATTTGGCGGTAATCGGTTTAGCAAAGGCGCTTCAGTCGAGAGGGAACCATCTCATTACTTCAAAAATTGAGCATCCATCTATTTTGCGTGCGATGGAGTATTTGGAAGCGCAAGGGTTTGAAGTGGATTATTTACCAGTAAATACTGACGGTGTCATTTCTATAGAAGACTTAGAAGCTGCAATTAGAAAAGATACAATCGTTGTAAGTATCATGCATGTCAATAACGAAATTGGCGCTGTTCAGCCCATTGAAGCGATCAGTCAAATGATCAAGCAAAAATCGAGAGCAGTCTTCCATTCAGATGCGGTACAAAGCTTTGGAAAGCTACCCATCCAATTAGATGCAAAAGGACCGGATATGATCACTATTTCTGCCCATAAAATTCATGGTCTAAAAGGCTCTGGTTTATTGGCAATGAAAAAGGGTGTCATTCCACATGCGATAAATTTCGGAGGCGGACAAGAAAAAGGCCTCAGGAGTGGAACAGTGTCTGTTCCGGATGCTGTTTCCTTAGCTAAATCCATTCGTTTAAATGCAGTGGAAGAAGAAAGAAAGGATTTCAGGCAATGGCGAAATCAGTTAATACAATTTGTTGATCAGTATGTGCGAAAGGATCAAATACTTGTATTAGCGCCGGAACAGGCAAGTCCACATATACTTACGATTGCTTTTCAACATATTAAAGGTGAAGTGGCCGTTAACTTTTTCCAAGAAAAAGGGATTACACTTTCGACATCCAGTGCATGTTCATCGAAAAGCGGGAATGCTGGGCATGTCATTGAAGCACTTGGCATTCCTCAAAAATATAAAAATGGTGTCATTCGTATAAGCTTTGGCAATATGAATAGCGATCAGCAGATTGAGGAATTTAAAAAAATACTAGCATCGTTTATGGAATTACTTGGAAGGGGACAACATGATGAAGTGGAATGAACTGCTAATTAGATATGGAGAACTTTCATTAAAAGGACGAAATCGAAATATGTTTGTCCGTAAATTACGGAATAATATACAGTCGGCGTTGCATGATTTGCGATCGATTAAACTTACATCTGACCGTGACCGTATGTTTCTGACAGCAAATGATCAAGATGAGATGGAAATTGCGATTAAAAGGCTTTCGCATGTTTTTGGTATTCAATCTTTTAGCCCGGTTGCAAAGTGTGAAGCAACACTGGAAGCGATCAAAGAAACGGCGATTCATGTGATCGGATCTGATGAAACAGCAGACAAAACATTTAAAGTCGAAATTAAACGAATCGATAAATCCTTTCCTTATGTAACTGGAGAGCTCCAACAAGAAATTGGCGCACATGTGCTAAGGAATTTTCCTGAACTAGGTGTGAAAATGAAAAAGCCTGATATTTTACTTCATGTTGAGATTCGACAAGATGGTGCGTATCTCACATCAAAGGTATATCAAGGGGCAGGCGGCATGCCGATCGGTTCAAATGGTCATTCGCTTTTAATGTTATCTGGTGGAATCGATAGTCCTGTTGCCGGCTATTTAATGATGAAACGCGGCGTCTCTTTAGATGCTATTCACTTTGCAAGCCCGCCATTTACAAGTGAAATGGCAAAGAAAAAAGTAATGGATTTAGCGACGCAGTTAAGTTCTTTTGGAGCGTCTGTCAAGCTTCATATTATTCCATTTACTGAAATTCAACAAATGATTGTTCATCAAGTGCCGGATAATCTATCCATGACGACAACGCGGCGTGTCATGCTGCAAATTGCGGATCAAGTGCGCCAAGAAGCAGAGGCGCTCGCAATTGTGACAGGCGAAAGTCTTGGTCAAGTTGCGAGTCAAACGCTAGATAGTTTAACGGCGATTAACGCGGTCACGTCAACACCTATTTTACGTCCATTAATTGCGGCAGATAAGCTGGAAATTATCGATCTTGCTCAAAAAATTGGCACATACGATATTTCCATTCAGCCATATGAAGATTGCTGTACGATCTTTACACCGGCTAATCCAAAAACAAAACCGAAGCTTCAGAAAGTGGAGTATTATGAAAGCTTTTCTGATTTTGAACCAATGATCGAAAAAGCCGTTCAAGAACGTACCGTTATAGAGCTGCCAATTCAGGAAACCGATGAGTTTGAAAGTCTGCTTTAATTTGTAAAAATTACCATTCAATCCTCCTGTATGAAATTCCGGATACGGAACATTCTATAGTCAACAAGGAGGTGAGAGACAGATGGCAAACAACAACAGCGGAAATTCAAACCAACTTTTGGTGCCAGGTGTACAACAAGCACTTGACCAAATGAAAAACGAAATCGCAGCGGAATTTGGAGTGCAACTAGGAGCTGAAGCTTCATCGCGTGCCAACGGATCCGTCGGCGGAGAAATTACTAAGCGATTAGTGCGACAAGCTCAACAACAAATGAAAGGCTTTCAGCAATAATCACTAACAATCAGCTGTTCCGAAAAATTTCGGGACAGCTTTTTGTATGTAGTATTTCCTGTAAAACCGAAACTAGAACATTTTTTAAAAATAAATTCTCTTTCATTCTAATGGTGATATAATGAGGGAAAAAGGGAGAGTGCCACATGAACAGAGATGAATTAGTAGCACCCGAACAGTATAATATTGTGGATGAATTTGAAAAGTTTGCGACGGGTGAAGGCAGAAAAGCACTGAAATTTGTGAATCAACAACAAGAAGCGAAAGAAATTACATACGATTCACTTCTGGAAATGGCAAATCGAGCTGCAAATGTTTTTCAAAAAAATGGATTAGAAAAAGGCGATGTCGTTCTTGTTATGGTACCTCGAATGATAGAAGCTTATGTTACGTATATTGGTGCGCTAAAAGCGGGGCTTGTTGTTATTCCTAGCTCAGAAATGCTAAGGGCGGCAGACATTGACTATCGATTGGCGCACAGCGGCGCAAAGGCAATTGTTGCTTATGAAGCCTTTACAGATCAATTTCAAGATGTAAAACAACTGAACAATGTACAACTTTTTGTAATTGGAAAAGCAGTAGAAGGGCAATTATCTTTAACCGAGCAGATGGAAACTGTTACATCTGCTTTCGATGCACCTGCCATCAAAAGTACAGATACAGCATTTCTATCTTACACATCCGGGACAACAGGAGAACCAAAAGGCGTTGTTCATACGCATGGTTGGGGCTATGCGCATCTTCGAACGACTGGTCCAAATTGGCTAGGAATTCAGGAAGGCGATGTTGTCTGGGCGACTGCAGCACCTGGTTGGCAAAAATGGATTTGGACACCTTTTCTTTCCGTTCTTGGAAGTGGAGCAACGGGACTGGTTTACAATGGGAAATTTGATATACAAACGTACTTTCAGCTCATCGAAACGTATCAAGTGAATGTTTTATGTTGTACACCTACTGAGTATCGATTTATGGCCAAGGCAGAAAATCTTGGACAACAGAACTTATCCTCTATTCGTAGTGCAGTCTCCGCAGGTGAACCTTTAAATCGTGAAGTCATTGACATATTCCAAAATGTTTTTTCACTGCAAGTTCGAGATGGCTATGGTCAAACTGAAAACACACTTCTTGTAGGAACGATGCTCGGAATGGAACCGAAATCGGGCTCAATGGGCAAGCCGACACCAGGCAATCGGGTAGATATTATTAATGAATACGGAGAGGTTGCTGCAGTGGGTGAAGTTGGAGATATTGCAGTTCACGTTTCAACTCCTGCCTTATTTAAAGAATATTTAAATGATCCAGAGCGAACGCAGATGCAATTCCGAGGAGACTATTATGTCACTGGCGACCAGGCAAAAATGGACGAAGAAGGCTATTTTTGGTTTGAAGGAAGAGGCGATGACATCATTATTAGTTCGGGCTATACAATTGGACCATTCGAAGTGGAAGATGCCTTAACGAAGCATCCTGCTGTCAAGGAATGTGCGGTTGTCGCAAGCCCAGATCCAGATCGGGGAGCTGTTGTTAAAGCTTTTGTTGTCCTTCGGGATCCTACGAAAAAAGATGAAGCAGCGAATCTTATTACCGAACTGCAGGAGCATGTAAAATCATTAACGGCCCCTTATAAGTATCCGCGAAAAATTGAATTTATCGATGACCTTCCAAAGACTGCATCAGGTAAAATCATGCGTGTACAGCTTAGAAAAAAAGAACAAGAGCAATAATACAATATTCCGCCTTGGAACGATATCCAAAGGCGGAGTTTTTTATTCGACAGAAAGTCCCAGCAACAAGGTGATTTTCAGTTAAAAAAATACTTTGCGTATTGTCTAAAGGAGGTCTATAATTAATTTATTATTTCGGAAACAAAAATAGTAAGGGGGATTGCCCGTTGCCATCAGAAAAAAGCGGCGTCCTCTGGGCTGTAAGTTCCTATATCGTATGGGGTGTAATGCCCATTTATTGGAAAAGCCTCGAGCATGTCGGCAGTGCGGAAATATTAGTCAGTCGTATTATTTGGGCATTCATTTTAACGTGGATCGTCATTTTGCTAATAGGAAAAGGAAAAGAGTTACAAGCAGATTTGAAAGCACTTCGGCGATCGAAAAAAGATTTTTGGTTATTATTTATGGCTTCGGCACTCGTTTCGAGTAACTGGTTTGTATACATATGGGCAGTGAATCATAACTTTATCGTACAAACGAGCTTAGGTTATTATATTAACCCACTTATCTCTGTCCTCTTAGGTGTTTTTTTCTTAAAAGAAAAACTATCCGGTTCACATCAAATTGCTTTTTTACTTGCAGCAATTGGTGTAGCCATTTTGACGATATCCTACGGGCAGTTTCCATGGCTCGCGGCCTATTTAGCGATTACGTTTGCTGTTTATGGGTTGATCAAAAAACAAATTCAGCTGGATGCACTGCGTGGACTAACCATTGAAACATTACTTATCACGCCTTTTGCCTTGCTATACTATGTATGGATGTTTTTCAATGAGTCAGTAAGTATCTTTCATGTGTCGTTTAGCACAGATCTATTGCTCATCTTGACGGGTGCAGTGACAGCGTTGCCGCTCGTTTTGTATGCGAAAGGTGTTCAGCAAATTCCGTTATATGTAGCTGGATTCCTTCAATATATTGCACCTACCATGATTTTAATGATCGGTGTCTTTATTTATAAAGAATCATTTGGTGCTATTGACTTGCTGTCATTTTCTTTTATCTGGTCTGCGTTATTATTATTTACATTGTCGAAATTAATAGAACTGTTCAAAACAAAAAGAAGTCAACTATTATAAGTTGGCTTCTTAACTTTTTCCTCTTTATAAAAACATTCGCTGCACTTTTTGCCAGAAAGAATTGTCTTTCAATTTAACGGTTTTAATGACACGGTCACTTAACTCGATTTTTACGTTTTCGACTTGACGAATGCCGAGTGCTTCGTTGTCCACCGCTGTGAGCGGGAAATCATTGCCGTCATGACGAACTTTCAACTCTAGTTTTCGGTCACCGCTTAAAATGAAAGAAGAACCAAGTGTCCGGTATTTGTTATTGTTAACAGAAGCAAGTTCCGTTACTTGGAAACAAGGAAGCAATGGGTCGACGACAGCGCCATTGTTTGATTTATTATAGGCTGTACTTCCTGTCGGCGTGGAAATAATAAGTCCATCTCCCAGGAATGTTTCAAATAGAACGTCGTCAATAACAACATCTAATACAAAAGTTCGGATAATATTTGAACGGATGCTAAATTCATTCAAACAGTAGAATGGTTTCTTCTCGTCAATGGTCACTTGTATTAATGGATATTTTCGTACTTTTAGATCTAATGTGCGGATTGCTTGCGACATTTGGTAAAGGTTGTTATAAAAGAAATCGCAATATAATCCTTGACGGCCCTGGGTTGAAATTCCAGCATATAGACAGTCTTGGCGAAAACCAGTTTTCCTTACGGCTTGTAAAAATGTACCATCATTTCCAATGCTGATAATGATATTTGCTTCATGATCATTTTCAGTTATTGTGAAGCCTTCATGAATTAAGGCATCTTCCACTTTAGATTTTTTATCGAGGGAGTCCTTATCATGTTTGCTATAAATGTAAATATTCATTCGATCTGTCATTCGTTTTTTACCCCTTTCGAGTGCAATATATCTATTTTATCATGGAGTGAAACATTTTTGGGTTTCGTACGTATTAGTGATCATACATAATAAAGGAGGAGTTAGATATGAACATGAAAAGGTGGATCGCAATTATTGTTGCGGCGGCACTCGTTTTCGTATCGGTCGGCATTAATTCACTATCTTATTTTTTTACGAGGGATTACAGTGGTTTCTTTGAAGATATGATGGCATCTTCCGCCGGTTATACGGAAGCGGTTATTGAAGAGGGAAGTGTGCATGACCGCATTGCTGTCGTCTCGCTTGATGGCGTCATCCAAGACTTAGGCGCTTCCTCACGCTTTTTAGCGAGTGGATACAATCACCAATTGTTTATGAGTCAGTTGAATGATATTTTAGAGGACCAATCGGTGAAAGGTGTCGTCTTTAAAGTAAACTCACCAGGTGGCGGTGTTGTGGAATCGGCGGATATTTATGACGCAATCCGCAAGATCCAAACAGAAAGGGAAATTCCGATTTATGTATCAATGGGCGGAATGGCTGCTTCTGGCGGTTATTATGTGGCGGCGCCTGCTGAGAAAATTTTTGTCAATCGGGAGACGATTACCGGGTCAATCGGTGTCATTATGGAAACTGTGAATTATTCAGGATTGGCCGAAAAGTATGGCATCGATTTTAATACGATTAAAACAGGACCTTATAAAGATATTATGAGCGGGGCGCGTCCAATGAAAGAAGAGGAACGTGCGATGCTTCAAGAAATGATTAATGATTCTTATGAACGATTTGTGGATATTATTGAAGAAGGTCGGGGCATGTCGGAAGCCGAAGTGAAAAAAGTGGCAGACGGCCGCATTATGAATGGACGTCAAGCGATTGCAGCGGGTCTTGCGGATGAATTTGGTAAAGCCAGTGATGTTATTTCCTCGATGAAAGAGGATTTCAATTTACAAGATGCGATGGTTTTTGAATATATGGCGGAAGATAGCTTAAGTTCACTATTTGGTTTAAAAATGGATCGCGTATTCGGTTCAACGATCGAAACAGAGCTTATTGGTAAATTGTTAAACGACTATCATGCACCGCGTATGATGTATTTGTACGGCGAAAGGTAAGGGGGGAGAACTTGTGGAGTATTCAGATCAGCTAATGTCAGAATCTGTTGTTACGCAGTATGAGGAAGTGAATCAAGACAAATATCAGCTGAAGTTTGCCGGGTTTTGGACGCGTTTCTGGGCATATTTCATTGATTTAATCGTGTTGTCTGCGATTGGCGGGATATTTATTAAACCGCTTTTCAGAGTGATGGGTATTGAAATTTCAAACCCGTTTTTTTGGATCTTTAGCGTTTACAAATTGACTGCATTACTATTATTGCTTGTGTATTTTGCTTTCATGACAAAATTTTTTAAACAGACTGTTGGCAAAATGATCATGGGAATCAAGGTCATTCCAAAAGATCAAAAGGAACTAACGTGGTCGACCGTCCTATTTCGAGAGGTGATTGGACGATTTATTTCCAAAATGCTTTGGATTCCTTACCTTCTTGTCATTTTCATGCCGAAGAAAGAAGCGCTGCACGATCTGTTTGCGGATACACTCGTTGTCCATGAAGATGTCTATGAGAGGAAAACCTTGCCGAATGTCTCCATGCCGGTTGACCACCCAATAAAAGATGCATAGACAGTGAAAGAAGATTCCTTATTAGTTGCAAGGAATGAACTTCCTTTAGTAGAATGGATGATGTAAAGGGGGGGCATCTTCATGGCAAACGTTACATTTAAGAATAATCCTGTTACATTACTTGGTAAAGAAGTTTCTGTTGGTGACAAGGCGCCGGATTTCACGGTCTTAGCAAATGACTTAAGTCCGGTTACACTTGCGGATTCGAAAGGGAAAATCCGCTTAATCAGTGTGATTCCTTCGATCGATACAGGTGTATGCGCTACGCAAACGCGCAAATTTAATGAAGAGGCGGCAGCGCTTGGTAACGATGTACAAGTTTTGACAATTTCTTGTGATTTACCTTTTGCACAAGCAAGATGGTGTGCCGCTGAAGGAATTGACAATGTTCATACGTTGTCAGATCACCGAGATCTTTCATTTGGAGAAGCGTACGGTGTAGTCATTCAAGAGCTTCGCTTACTTTCTAGATCCATATTTGTCGTCGATCAAGATGACAATGTCACATATGTTGAATACGTAAGTGAAAATACGGATCATCCAAACTATGAAAAGGCGATTGAAGCAGTAAAGGCGTTAAAAGAATAAAAAACGAAACCCACCTGGAATCGGGTGGGTTTCGTTGGTAGAGGGATAGATATGACGACAAATGTACAAAAAATCTTTTCATTTATTGATACATATGCAGAGTCTAAGGAAATGCTTTACTTAGAAGCTGCTATTGAAGCATGTGAAAGATGGCTTGATGATCCATCGAAACTACTTTTGACAGATCCTATTTCGAAAGAAGAGATTCGTCGGGGCATTCAACTTGCCATTTTGAAAGGGATGAAGCAGTCTGCACAGCCCCATCACCAAATGACGCCCGATTCAATAGGCATGTTAATTGGACACATTGCTAGCAAATTAGCTGACGGTCAACAATCGGTAACGGTGCTTGACCCAGCAGCTGGAACGGGAAATTTACTTTACACGGTCATGAATGCGATGGATGGACGTATCAGCGCAACTGCGGTTGAAATTGATGATCTGCTCGTCAAATTATCTGCAATAACGAGTGAACTGCTTGAGCAACCTGTCACTTTTTTCATTCAAGATGCATTGCGACCGCTTCTCGTTGACCCTGTCGACATGACGGTCAGTGATTTGCCTGTTGGTTTTTATCCGGATGATGAAAATGCGATGGACTATGAACTGATGCCAAAGGAAGGGCATGCGTATGCACACCATTTATTTATTGAACAGTCGATGAAGCATACAAAAGAAGGCGGATTCGGCATCTTTATCATGCCGGCAAACTTATTCGATTCGGATCAATCCTCCGTTTTACATCCGTATTTAAAAAATAAAACAGCGATTCGAGCTGTCATTCAATTACCGGATTCATTGTTTAAAAATGCGAGCCTTGCTAAAAGTATCCTCATTTTACAAAAGCCATTCTCAGGTATGAAGCAATCGGATGTTCTCCTTGCAAAAGTACCGGATATGACAAATAAGCATGCGATGGCGCTGTTTTTGCAGAAAATTGATATGTGGACAGAAGAGGAATCGCTGAAAAAATAAATGAAGAGCTGTTTTTCTGAACAAAAGCGTGGAATACTAATTTGTTATAAAGGGGCTTTTATGAATGAAAAATATATTAGCGATCAATGCCGGAAGTTCATCATTGAAATTTCAATTGCTTCAAATGCCCAGGGAGGATGTCATTGCAAAGGGACAAATTGAAAGAATTGGACTGTCAAATTCGATTTTTACGATTAAATCTGCTAATGGGAAAACAGAATTGACGCAAGATATTCCGGATCATGCAGATGCAGTCGCCATGCTATTGGACATATTGTTAAGTGAAGGCGTTGTTTCTTCCTACGAGGAAATTGATGGGATAGGTCACCGCGTTGTGCATGGGGGTGAAGTGTTTAGCGATTCGGTTTTAATAACAGAAGAAATGCTTGAAGCATTAGAAGAATTGTCTAATCTTGCTCCACTTCACAACCCGGCGAATATTGTCGGCATTGAAGAATTTAAAAAGGCATTGCCGAATGTTCCAGCCGTAGCGATTTTTGATACAGCGTTCCACCAGTCAATGCCTGAAAGTTCTTTTCTATATCCATTGCCGCGTGAATACTATGAGAAATACGGGATTCGTAAATACGGATTTCATGGCACAAGCCATAAATACGTGACAGAACGCGCAGCTGAAATTCTGAACCGTCCGCTGCAAGACACGCGACTCATCTCATGTCACCTCGGAAATGGTGCAAGCATTGCAGCTGTTAAAGGTGGTAAATCACTTGATACATCAATGGGCTTTACACCGCTAGCCGGCGTTACGATGGGAACGCGGTCGGGGAATATTGACCCTGCACTCATTCCCTATATTATGGATCAGACTGGCAAATCTGTAGAAGAAGTGTTGAATGTGTTGAACAAAGAGTCTGGGATGCTTGCAGTTTCAGGCTTTTCTAGTGATTTGCGTGATATTGAAATCAAAGCCTCGGAAGGAAATGAAAGAGCCCAACTGGCACTGGAAGTATTTGCGGATCGTATTCACAAGTATATCGGCTCGTATGCAGCGAGAATGGGCGGCGTTGACGCAATTATTTTCACGGCAGGAATTGGAGAAAATAGCGATGTTATTCGACAAAAAGTGTTACAAGGCCTTGAGTTTATGGGGGTTTATTTCGATCCGGATTTAAATAAAATTCGCGGTATGGAAGCATACATTAACCATCCCTATTCACCCGTCAAAGTGCTTGTCATTCCAACGAACGAAGAAGTGATGATCGCGAGAGACACGGTGCGTGTGGCAGGATTGTGAAAAAAGGGGGATGTTCCAAAACGAAGAGTCAGGCACTTCTGGGATCCCCCTTTTTAATTTTTAATTAACGGGGACTATTGAATGGTATCATCTTCTGGTGTTCGAATAACAAGGACGTCGCATTTCGCAGTCCGCACAATGTTTTCTGAAACACTTCCGATGAGGAATCGCTCAACTGCATTCAACCCCGTCGCACCACAAATGATTAAATCAGCATCTAGTTTTCTAGAAAGGTCTTTGGAAATCATAGACTTAGGGGAACCATATTCGACAAGAACTTTGACGTGATGCAAACCTGCTCCTTCAGCTTTGGCTTTATACTCGTTTAGCAATTCTTCTGCAAATTTCTGCGCTCGCTCAGCAATCGAACGATCATATGCTTCAACCGCAGCGTAGGAACGTGTATCTATAATGTTCACTAAGTTTAAGTGTGCATCATTTCGCTTTGCGATAGCAACTGCTTTTTTGAAAGCCCATTCCGATTCTTTTGAACCATCAACTGCAACAATAATTTGCTTATAAACTAATGACATATCACTCACTCCATCCATTATAATTAATGTTTCTTCTACTTCTTCCTATATATTATTTATTCGAGAAAAGTGCAAGAAAACCTTTTAATCTCGTGAAAAATCTTGTCTTTTTTGTGAATTTCGACAAATTTATCGCTAACCTGTCAATAAAGACAAGATATTTCAGTTCTGGGAAAATTGAATATTCCGACAATTAAAAAAGAGAGGAAAGTTTTTGTCCTTTCTGATAAGATTGATATGTTCTGGTTTTCTAACTATATCGGAAAACCAGAAAAAATGTAGCTTATTAGGAGGAGTTATAATGATTATTGGTGTTCCTAAAGAAATTAAAAACAATGAGAATCGTGTCGCAATGACACCGGCAGGCGTTTTTAACTTGAAATCAGCAGGACATGAAGTAGTCATCGAAACAGGTGCGGGTCTTGGCTCAAGCTTTACAGATGAAGAGTATATCGAAGCGGGCGCGAAAATCGTTACCACTGCGGCTGAAGCTTGGGATGCAGATATGGTTATGAAGGTTAAAGAACCAATTGCATCTGAGTACGGCTACTTCCGTGAAGGGCAAATTCTATTCACGTATTTGCACCTTGCGCCAGAAGTAGAATTAACAAAAGCTCTCCTTGATAAAAAAGTAGTTGGAATCGCTTATGAAACAGTACAGCTTCCAAACAATTCACTTCCACTACTTGCGCCGATGAGTGAAGTTGCGGGTCGTATGGCTACACAAATTGGTGCGCAGTACTTACAAGCAACAAACGGTGGAAAAGGAATTCTGTTAAGCGGTGTACCAGGCGTTTCTCGCGGAAATGTTGTCGTAATTGGTGGCGGACAAGCCGGAGCAAATGCAGCGCGCGTTGCTGTGGGCATGGGTGCCAAAGTAACAGTTCTTGATCTGTCTGTAGATCGTCTTCGTTATCTAGATGAAATCTTTGGAAATGATATTCAAACACTCGTATCAAATCCATTCAACATTGCAAACGCGGTGAAAGATGCAGACCTAGTTGTTGGTGCAGTACTGATCCCTGGCGCGAAAGCTCCAAAACTAGTATCTGAAGAAATGGTTAAGTCAATGAAACCAGGTTCAG
Organism: Sporosarcina sp. HYO08; assembly: GCF_001563475.1. GTDB lineage: Bacteria > Bacillota > Bacilli > Bacillales_A > Planococcaceae > Sporosarcina. The sequence goes on from NZ_LPUT01000001.1 coordinate 210,139, forward strand.
TTCTAGTTGACATCGCGATCGACCAAGGTGGTATTTTCGCTACGTCTGACCGCGTAACAACACATGACAACCCAACATATGAGAAACATGGTGTTGTTCACTATGCAGTTGCAAATATGCCAGGTGCTGTTCCGCAAACATCTACAACAGCTTTAACGAACGTAACGGTTCCATACGCATTGCAAATTGCGAACAAAGGTTACAAACAAGCTTGCCTGGACAACCTTCCACTACAAAAAGGAATTAACACAATGGAAGGTCACGTAACGTACAAAGCAGTTGCTGAAGCGCAAGGTCTTGAGTATGTTCCAGCTGACACATTACTAAGTCGCGAATTGAGCAGAAAATAAGTTTAAAACATTTATAGAATAAAAAGATTTTATCCTGTTGAACCATCTGGTCACGATGACAGTACCACTTAACGAATGGTTTTCAACAGGTGCGGAAGCTATGGCGATTTTTTGCCATAGCTTCTTTTAAATTAGGATAATATTGGTGAAGGAAGCTGCTTTAGATTCATCTGTATTTTATTGAAAAAGAGGATTTTGAAGTTTTTTATGGAAGTTTGTTCTATATCGGTTAATTGATGGAGGTTTTTATTATGCAAATTTCTTATCATGGACATGCAGTTGTGCAAATTAAAACAAAAGGAAAGACCATTTTGATCGATCCATTTATTAATGGAAATAAGTTAACAGATCTTCAGGTGAACGATGTCAAGCCGGATGTGATCTTGTTAACGCATGGACATAATGACCATGTAGGGGATACGATTGAAATTGCGAAAGCTACTGATGCACTTGTTGTTGCACCAGTTGAGCTCGCGGACTATTTAAGCTCTCAAGGAATTCAAACACACGGGATGAATATTGGCGGTTCAAAAGCGTTCGACTTTGGCATTGTCAAATATACAAAAGCTTTTCATAGCTCTTCTTACACAACGGAAAATAATGAAACCATTTATACCGGTATGCCAGCTGGAATTCTAATTACAGCCGAGGAGAAAACGGTTTATCATGCGGGAGATACATCTTTGTTTGGAGATATGGCTTTAATTGGCCAACGTCATCCAATCGACATTGCATTTTTGCCGATCGGCGATAATTTCACAATGGGTCCAGATGATGCTGCATTCGCGGTTGAATTACTTAACCCGAAGCTTGCCGTTCCGATTCATTTCAATACGTTTCCGCCGATTGAGCAGGATCCGCAAACATTCAAATCACTTGTCAAAGGGCATGATGTAAGAATTATGGAGCCTGGAGAATCATTGAATCTGTAAGTTATTTCTACCAGAACCCGATCTCGTTGACGTATAAACAGACTAGATTGGGTTTCCATATCTTCAGAAACGGCATTGTTCGACGCTTTTCTTTACAGTTGTGGTAAAATGTCCTAAAGGACATGATAGGAAAAGGTGAAATTATGTCGACTAAACACGAATTAATATTACGATATATTGAAGGGCTGGACATTGGCGAGAAAATTTCTGTTCGCCAAGTTGCAAAAGAATTGGCCGTAAGCGAAGGAACAGCTTATCGTGCCATCAAAGAAGCAGAAAATCAAAAGTTAGTAAATACAATCGAACGGGTCGGCACCATTCGAATTGAAAAAAAGCAAAAAGAAAACATTGAGCGGCTCACATACGCTGAAGTGTTAAATATTGTGGACGGCCAAGTCCTTGGAGGACGTGGAGGATTACATAAAACGCTAACGAAGTTTGTGATTGGTGCTATGAAGCTAGATGACATGATGCGGTACACGGATGCCGGCAGTTTACTAATCGTTGGGAATCGGCTTAAAGCACATGAAACGGCACTGCATGCTGGTGCAGCGGTGCTTGTAACAGGTGGTTTTGATGCATCAGATGAGGCGAAGAAATTGGCAGATGAATTGGAGCTGCCGATCATTTCCACAAGCTATGATACGTTTACAGTGGCGACGATGCTTAATCGTGCCATTTTCGACCAAATGATTGAAAAGGAGATTTTGTTAGTGGATGATATTGTGACGCCATTAACAGAAACTGTTGCTCTTACAATGAATGACAGAGTTGCAGATTTTAAAGCGTTGAACCGCCAAACTTCCCATTCTGGCTATCCTGTCGTCGACAAAAATGACAAGCTTGTCGGTATTGTAACGTCCCGAGATATTATCGGTAAATCGGATGATGAAACAATTGAAAAAGTAATGACGCGCCATCCCATTACTGCTACCCGTAAAACAAGTGTGGCGTCGGCGGGGCATAGCATGATCTGGGAAGGGATAGACCTCGTACCAGTTGTTACCGAATCCGGTATGCTTGATGGAATGATCAGTCGTCAAGACGTTTTGAAAGCATTTCAAATGGCGCAAAGACAGCCGCAGCAAGGAGAAACAATTGATGATATCGTTAAAAATCAAATGAAATCGGTATCGGACCCGTCGAATACAGTCGAGTTTACGGTAACGCCGCAGTTGACCAATCAGTTTGGTTCCTTGTCGTACGGCGCATTGACGACCTTAGTGACAGAAGCGGGGAAACAAGCAATTAAATCGCGTAAACGTGGTGAAAGCGTACCGGAAAACGTCTCTTTGTACTTCATCAAGCATCCACAGCTTGGCAGTGTTGTCCAAGTCGAATCGAATATTTTACACATAGGCCGCCGCTTTGTTAAATTAGATTTCAATATTTATAGTGAAAATGAGTTAATTGCCAAAGCAATGGTTATGTTCCAGCTTTTGGGTTAACAATCTAGAGCAGGAGCCTTTATTGGCAGTTATAATACTTCTTAGATGAATAAAAAAACTGATGCACTTAAGTGCATCAGTTTTCATTTAATATGATTTCTTCATCAACAAATTGTTGATAATGCTTATGGGCGCGATAATGATGTGTGAATGAGACAAGCCCTAAAACAATAAAAATAGCAGCTATGATATAGGTGATCATTCCATCGAAAATAATAAACTGGTTGATCCCGAAAAATAAAAGCAGTGCACCTAAAGAAGCGCCCGCCATGCTGGCATACATTTTCTTCTGGATTGGAAGTCGCTGGCTTGTACGGAATTGCCGTGTTTTGAAATAAAAGTAAGCGACACCCGATAAAATAATTAGAAATACGATAATGAAATTTAATATCATGAAAAGCCCTCCATTGCATACGCCCACTATACATTGTAGCGGCTTTTTAAACGGATTGCGACCCGAATATATGAAGCCAGGGGGAATTTACTAGTGAAAAGTCAAATCATTGACACAATTGAATCCTATGAAACGATTATTATCCATCGGCATGTTCGGCCTGACCCGGATGCCTATGGGTCACAGGTTGGCCTAAAGACGTTGATTCAGACGAACTATCCGGAAAAGAACGTATATGCCGCCGGGACACATGATGAATTGTTATCTTATTTGACAACGCAAGATGAAGTCACGCAAACGACTTATCAAAATGCTTTGGTCATTATAACGGATACTGGCAATACAGAACGAATAGACGGAGAGTTTTACAAAGAAGGTGCGTTTGTTTTAAAAATTGACCATCATCCGGATGTTGATCAATACGGGGATCTGCGATGGGTCGATCCTACAGCGAGTTCGACTTCTGAAATGATTTTTGCATTATTTGAGGAAGGTTCTGCGTCCCGCGGATGGAAAATGTCAGATGAAACAGCAAGGTTGCTTTTTGCCGGCATCGTGGGAGATACTGGTCGATTTATGTTTCCAAGTACAACAGAAAAAACATTTGATGCAGCAAGGAAACTCATTCGGCATTCATTCGATCGCCCACAGTTATTTGCGGGCATGTATGAAGTGGAGCGTGAAATTTTACATTTACAAGGATTCATTTATCAGAACTTTGTCATAGATGAAAATGGAGCAGCTTATATCAAGATTGATAATAAGACTTTAAAGCAGTTCGAAGTGACCGCTTCTGAAACGTCACAGCTTGTTGGGTCTTTAGGAGAAGTGAAAGGCATTAAAGCATGGGTCATTTTCATTGAAGAAGAAGATCAAATTCGTGCGCGGCTTCGATCAAAAGGTCCTGTCATTAATGGATTGGCAGCTCGATTTGGTGGGGGAGGTCATCCACTCGCTTCTGGAGCGTCTGTCTCTACTTGGGAGGAAGCTGATCATTTAATTGGCGAAATCCAAAAGTTATGTAAAACGAACTAAATGAGCGGAGGGATTGAATTGGAACTTGTCTATCCGCAAGTACTGACGGGTGCAGATTTACTGCGCAGTATTATCAAGCTTGACCAACTAGCCCCACTTCTTCAAAGAAGAGGGGCTAGTGCCGTCGCAATGGTCAATTCCAAGTTGTACGGCGTGCATTCATTTTGTCGGCAGATGACAAAGTATGGTATTCGCCCCGTCGTTGGATTGTCAGTTCAATTGGAAATAAAGAAAAATGAAACAGTCCTTCTATATATCTATGCAAAAGATGATGAGGGATTCCAAAATTTATTGAAAATGAGTAGTGCAATTTCCATTCGTGAAAGTGAAACTTTGCCATATCATTGGTTAAAAGCATACAGCTCGGGTTGCATTATTGTGTGTCCGCTCACAGACCATTCTTGGGTGGATTTCCGTGACTTACAATCATTTCAACAGGTCAAAGAAGGAGTTCATACGAATGCAATGACGTTCATCGGTATGAGTAGACCGAATGGGAAAATACACACAGAAGAAGACAAAATTGTTGAAATCGCTACAACTACTGAAACGACAATTGTTGCAGTAGTTGAAGCTAGATACATTGATCGGGAAGATGCATTTTCCTATCAAGTGGCCAAAGCGATTCGAACCGGTGTCAAGCTAAAAGAACTTGAAAGTGACTCCATTGCCTCGGCGCATCTGCCGACAGAAGACGAGTTAAGTTCATGGTTTTCTGATCGGATCGAATGGCTGCACCAAACGGCAAATATGATTTTATCATGCAATGCGGCTATCCCGCCCCGCGAAGTAAGAATGCCGAAGTTTCCTGTTCCAGAAGGGGAGACATCTATTGCTGTTTTGGAGAGAAATAGTATGGAAGGCTTAAATAGCCGGCTTGGGCAAGTGGGAGAGCAGTATTTGGAACGATTACGATACGAACTGAAAATAATAGGGGAAATGGGATTTGCTGATTATTTTTTAATTGTTGAAGACTTCATGCGCTTTGCTGCCCGTTCAAACATATTAACAGGGCCGGGACGCGGTTCATCGGCGGGGTCTCTCGTGGCGTTTGCCCTTCGAATTACGGATGTTGATCCATTAAAATATGATTTGCTTTTTGAACGGTTTTTGAATCCTGAGCGGGTGACAATGCCTGACATCGATATCGATTTTGCAGATGACCGGCGTGCAGAAGTTATTGACTATGTCGCTCGCAAATATGGGAAAACGCATGTTGCACAAATCATTACATTTGGTACATTATCGGCAAAATCAGTGGCCCGCAATGTCGGACGTGTTTTTGACTTTACGAATGAAGAAATGGCGTTCATGACGAAGGAAATTCCCGATCGTTCAAGTATTAAAATAGGAGAGGTAATTGCTCAATCTTCCGTTTTACAAAAATGGATTGCGATGGATCCAATGCGAGAGCAATGGGCCGACGCCGTTCAAAAACTCGAAGGGCTCCCGCGCAATGCTTCGACACATGCGGCTGGTGTAATTCTTTCTCCGATCCCGCTTGTCGAGATTGTTCCACTTCAGAGCGGGGCAGAAGACATTTACTTGACGCAGTGGCCGATGGGCGAAGTGGAAGAGAGAGGTCTTTTGAAAATGGATTTCCTTGGCCTTCGTAATTTGACATTGTTAGATCGTATTCGCAAGATGATCTTTTATAATGAAGGTAAGTATTTAGATTTTGAAAAAATTCCATTGAACGATCCGAAAACATTTGAATTGTTTAGGGCGGGGGATATGACGGGGGTCTTTCAGTTTGAATCGGCGGGCATGCGAGAAGCGCTTAGAACGATTCAACCCACACAATTTGAAGATCTATTTGCCATCAATGCCCTCTATCGACCAGGCCCGATGGAACAGATTCCGCTCTATAGCAAGCGAAAAAATCATCATGAGAAAATACACTATATTCACCCGCAACTGGAACCTATATTGGCAGAAACGTATGGTGTAATTGTGTATCAAGAACAAATCATGCAAATCGCTGTTCACTTTGCAGGGTATACAGTTGCAGAAGCAGATTTGCTGCGCCGAGCTGTCAGTAAAAAACATCATGACCTGCTACAACAAGAAAGAACGCACTTCACAGAAAGTGCGTTGAAAAACGGATTCCCCATGGAGACTGCCCACGCTGTTTATGATTTAATCGTGAAGTTTGCCGATTACGGTTTTCCGAAAAGCCACGCTGTTGCTTATTCACTTATTTCTTATCGACTTGCCTATTTAAAGGCAAACAAGCCTGCTTATTTTTATGCGGCATTGTTATCATCCATAGTTGGCAACCAGGAAAAAACGATGGAGGCCTTACGTGAAATACAGGCTAAAAATATAAGCATTTTGCCGCCATCCGTTCATAAAAGTAAATATTTGTATACTGTTGAAAAAGATCGTATACGAATCGGTCTTGGCACCATTAAAGGCATTTCCCCAACATTTTACAATGTATTGAAAGAGGCACGACAATCAAGTGGGCCGTGGAAAACTTTGTTTGATATGGCGGGTGCCTTAGGTGGAAAGATTTTTGTTGAGAAAGTAGTCGTGCCACTTGTTAAAGCCGGTGCCCTTGATGACTTTGAACAATCTCGTGCTGTCCTGCTTGCCTCCATTGATGCTGCGATCTCACATGCGCTTTTTATCCGTCCGACAGAAGGTAATGATTTATTGACAGATATCATAAGTTTCGGGGCTGTTCCTAAATATACTCCTGGTGGAACGATGACGAGAATGCAAATGCTTGAATTTGAACGAGAAGTATTAGGTTTTTACCTTTCTGAGCATCCTGCTGTTGAAGTGAAAAAAACAACAGATCCAAAAGCTTATCAAGACATTTCGATGATCCCTTCGATGAGTGGTGGACAATTTGTTCGAATGATTGGACTTGTTACAGCGATCAGACACATTCGAACTAAAAAAGGAGAAGCTATGGCATTTGTGACGATCCAAGACGAAACCGGCCAAATATCTTGCACATTTTTTCCGAGGCAATATGCATCGTTAAGCTTTGATTTGACTGAAATGACTTTGCTAATTGTGGAGGGGGTCGTTGAACATCGTGCCGGAAAGCCGCAGATCATTGTTCACCAAGCGACTGCCGTTTCTTAGATTATGTATTTGCGCTCAGTGGGCATCGCCATCTTTCACTTTACGTTCTATAGCGTTTTCTGTATTCTATTAAACAGGAGTGGTCCGACCACTTTTTTGCAGGAGTTGTGAATTAATGAAAGAACTATTACAAAATGGATGTAATTAGTTGAAGGTGAGAGAAGGGAAAGAAAAAAATGATTCGAGATATATTCACGAAAAACAGAAAAAAACGAGCGGTGACGATGCCTTCCAATGATGCGAAGAATGATGTGCCGGAAGGTCTTATGACGAAATGCCCGGAATGTAAAACGATCTTATTGACGAAGGATTTGAACAAGTCTCTTAAAGTTTGCACGAAGTGTGACCATCATTTCAAAATGACAGCTGCTGAACGGGTAGCGTGTCTTTTTGATGAAGATACATTTAAATCCATAGATGATCAATTAAAATCGGAAAATCCATTGCAGTTTCCATCTTATATGGAAAAGATTGAAGCAGATGCCGTTATAACGGGATTGAATGAAGCGGTTTTAACAGGAACGGGTCATATTGACGGGCAGGAAGTCGCTGTAGCCATTATGGACGCTCATTTCCGAATGGGATCAATGGGCTCAGTCGTAGGTGAAAAAATAACCCGAGCGGTTGAAAAAGCGACGGCGTTAGGTATTCCAATGATTATCTTTTCAGCTAGTGGCGGTGCACGTATGCAAGAAGGGGTCTTGTCGCTTATGCAAATGGCGAAAACAAGTGTTGCCCTTAACCGTCATGCCGAAAAAGGCTTGCTTTACATATCCGTCATGACTTACCCAACAACGGGCGGCGTTTCGGCAAGCTTTGCATCAGTGGGCGATATTAATCTGGCGGAACCGAAAGCACTCATTGGCTTTGCGGGTAGACGTGTCATTGAACAGACGGTTAGAGAAAAACTGCCGGAGGATTTTCAAACGGCAGAATTTTTACTTGAACACGGTCAATTGGATGCCGTTGTTCATCGCGCTCAATTAAAAGAAACGCTTTCCAAAATTTTGCGATTGCACATCAGGGAGGCGAAAGAGAATGAGTAAAACATTAACATTTGAAGAGCCAGTCGTAAAGTTACGAGAGAAAATTATGGAGCTTGAAGAATATACTGCATCTAACGAGGTAGATCTCTCCGTTGAGATTAAAACATTGAAAAATCGATTAAAAAATTTAGAAGTAGATATTTATAGCAATATGACGCCTTGGGATCGTGTTCAAGTGGCAAGGCACCCAGACCGTCCAACGACGATCGACTATATTCAACAGCTTTTCGAAGACTTTGTGGAGCTCCATGGGGATCGGACGTATGGAGACGATGCTGCAATTGTTGGTGGAATTGCATCTTATGAAGGGATGCCCATTACGGTGATCGGTCACCAACGAGGAAAAGATACGAAGGAAAATGTGAAACGTAATTTTGGTATGCCGCATCCAGAAGGCTATCGAAAGGCATTACGTTTAATGAAGCAAGCGGAAAAGTTTAAAAGACCTATTATTTGTTTCATCGACACAAAGGGTGCATATCCAGGAAAAGCCGCTGAAGAACGTGGGCAAAGTGAAGCGATCGCACGTAATTTAGTGGAAATGGCAGGACTTACTGTGCCGGTTGTGTCTATTGTTATAGGAGAAGGGGGAAGCGGTGGAGCGCTAGCCCTCGGGGTTTCCAACCATATCCATATGCTTGAAAATTCCACGTACTCGGTGATATCCCCCGAAGGAGCAGCTTCAATTTTGTGGAAAGATGCAAGTCTTGCAAAGCAGGCCGCGGAAGCGATGAAAATTACTGCACCGCACTTAAAAGAAATGGGCATTATAGATGAGATCATCCCTGAAGTGTTAGGGGGTGCGCATCGTGATCCGAATGCGCAGGCAACCCAAATCGGACATTCCATCCGCCGCTCACTCGATCAACTTTGCGGGCTTGATGGAATGGAGCTTGTAGAAGATCGTTATACAAAGTTCCGTGAAATCGGTGTGTTTTCCGAATAAGAATTGTAGAACTCGAAAAGAGGAGAACCAGGTTTAAATTGCTTTTTAGTTTAAGCCTGGTTTTACCGTTTTTTTTGCACGAACTCAACCAGCATTAAAATGGTTACATTTTGGAGGAGTGATTCGAATGAAAAAGATCGCTGTACTTACAAGTGGCGGAGATGCACCAGGCATGAATGCAGCTGTGCGTGCAGTTGTCCGTAAAGCGATTTTCGAGGGACTTGAAGTAGCGGGTGTTTTTAATGGGTACCAGGGCCTCATTGAAGGTAAAATTGAATTATTGCAGCTTGGATCGGTTGGAGACATTATTCACCGCGGCGGCACGATGTTACGAACTGCTCGCAGTCCGGAGTTCCACACACTAGAAGGTCGTGAGGAAGCACTTGAACAATTGAAGAAAAATGATATCGAAGGACTTGTCGTGATCGGAGGAGATGGTTCTTTCCGCGGGGCGTATGAGTTAGCGAAGCTTGGTTTTCCATGCGTTTGTGTGCCCGCAACAATAGATAATGACATTAACGGCACCGAGTTTACGATTGGGTTTGATACAGCACTCAATACGGTAATCGATGCAATTGATAAAATTCGAGACACAGCTACTTCTCATGAACGCACGTTTATCATCGAAGTAATGGGACGTGATGCTGGGGATCTTGCGCTATGGTCTGGACTAGCTGCTGGTGCGGAGACAATCTTGATCCCGGAAGAAAAATATGAAGTGCCCGCAATTATTGATCGACTTAGAAGCGGTACGGGTCGAGGGAAGAAACATAGCATTATTATTGTTGCTGAAGGTGTGATGACAGCCGCAGAACTAGCTGTCATACTTAAAAAAGTTGCGGGCATTGAGACAAGAGTTTCAGTACTCGGCCACATTCAACGCGGCGGCTCTCCTTCTGCACGGGACCGTGTCATTGCGAGCCAATACGGCGCACGAGCTGTTGAAGTACTAAAAGAAGGAAAAGGCAGCGTTGCAATTGGCATGCGTAAACACCGAGTGATAGACTATAGTTTGGAAGATGTTTTTGAAAAAAATGACGAATGGGAAGCAGATCTATACAAGCTTTCTAAAGAGCTTTCCATCTAATAGTATAAAGGGGCGATTGGGATGCGAAAAACGAAAATAGTTTGTACAATTGGTCCAGCAAGTGAGTCACCAGAAGTTCTTGAGCAGCTAATTGATGCAGGAATGAATGTTGCGCGTCTAAACTTTTCACATGGTAACCATGAAGAACATAAAAAACGAATTGAAACGATTCGGGAAGTAGCAAGAAAGAAAGGGAAAATCGTCGGTATTTTACTTGATACGAAAGGTCCTGAAATTCGAACACATGCGATGCGAGATGGTCAAATCGAACTTGTTTCGGGGCAACAAATTGATATTTCCATGCAAGAAGTATTGGGAGACGAAACTGTTTTTTCAATTTCTTATGATCAATTAATTGAAGATGTAGACGAAGGTGCGACGATTCTTTTAGATGATGGACTAATACAATTAGAAGTGATCGGAAAAGACATAGCACAAGGTCGAATTCATACACAAGTGATGAATACAGGTGTTTTGAAGGATAAAAAAGGTGTCAACGTACCTGGTGTATCCGTTCAACTTCCGGGCATGACGGAAAAAGATGCGGAAGACATCTTATTCGGTATTCGAGAAGGCATTGACTTCATTGCGGCGTCTTTTATCCGTAGACCTTCCGATGTCATGGAAATACGAGGGCTTTTAGAGAAAAACAATGGTTCCCATATGCACATCATTCCGAAGATTGAAAATGAAGAAGGCGTCATGAATATCGATGAAATTTTAGCGATTTCGGACGGTTTAATGGTTGCGCGCGGTGATTTAGGCGTTGAAATTCCCGCCGAAGAAGTCCCGCTCGTTCAAAAAAGGCTCATCGAAAAATGTAACCAAGCAGGTAAACCTGTCATTACCGCAACGCAAATGCTAGACTCAATGCAACGCAATCCGAGGCCAACACGGGCTGAAGCAAGTGATGTTGCGAATGCGATTTTGGATGGTACGGATGCAATTATGCTGTCAGGTGAAACGGCAGCTGGGATTTATCCAGTCGAATCTGTTTTAACGATGGACAAAATTGCGCGTACAACGGAGGGGGCTGTTGATTACCGAACAGTCGTTAATACCCGTCGACGTGAGAAGCATGGAAATATGACAGATGCCATTGGGCAAGCTGCCGCTTATACAGCGATCAATCTCAAAGTTAAAGCAATTCTTGCGCCGACGGAAAGTGGGCAAACTGCAAGGATGATTGCTAAATATCGCCCAGGCTGTCCAATCATCGCGATGACGTCAAATGAAAGCCGTTCCCAGCAACTAACACTTGCTTGGGGGGTTTATCCGATTGTTGGTGAAAAAGTAACGTCGATAGACGGCATTTTACAGGAAACGGTCGAAGAAAGTGTGAAGCATCAGTACGTTGGGCATGGCGATGTCGTCATTATTACTGCTGGCGTTCCTGTAGGTAAGGCCGGGACGACAAACTTAATGAAAATTCATGTGATCGGAGACATGCTTGCACGCGGACAAGGGATCGGAAAAAATGTTGCATTTGGTAAGGCTGTCGTCGTTACAAATTCGCATGATGCGCTTCAGCAAGATACACAAGGAGCGATTATTGTAACGAATGGATCTGATCGTGACATGATGCCTGCGATTGAAAAATGTGCGGGATTAATAACTGAAGAAGGTGGGCTTACGAGTCACGCGGCAGTAGTTGGTCTCAGTTTAGGCATACCTGTGATCGTTGGTGTTGAAAATGCAACGAAACTTATTGCACATAACCAAGACGTCACAATGGATGCTGAGTCAGGTGTCATTTATAATGGTCATGCAAGTGTTTTATAAGGAAATAGACGGGCTGCTTTCGAATTTTAGAAAGCAGCCTTTTTTGGAGGTATACTTTGATGAAGTGGCTAATCATTTTATTTATTGCAATCCCGGCAGCTGAACTTTTTTTGCTGATCTATTCAGGACAAGAACTTGGGCTTATGCCAACAATATCGATCATTTTGTTAACCGGAGTGGGCGGCGCTTATTTTGCGAAAAAACAAGGCTTGAAAGCTTTACATGATTTGAAAAGTCGAATGGCGACAATGGAAACACCCGGGAACGCCCTGATCGATAGTGTGTGTATTTTTTTCGGTGGTTTACTATTAATTATGCCGGGCTTTATAACAGATTTTGTCGGATTCCTACTGCTATTTCAAGGACCTAGAAATCTTATTCGACCAGTCATCCTAAAATGGATTTATAAGAAAATGAAAAATGGTCAAATTACGATATTGTAAACAAGGGATGCTGCTTCACTTTAAAAGCAGCGAAAAGAAGGAAAGGTGTCAATAGAATACCGGGTAGGCCAAATAGATACACGGAACAAGCTGTTATAAAGAAAGCATGAATGGGCTTCAAATGGAAAGTTGAGGCCCACATATACGATTCGGCAATTTGTCGAGTAATCATCGTGAAAACATAAAGTAAAATGAGCGAAATGCCGATAAAAAATTGATCTGTATAGAGGAAAAAGGCAGCCATTGGCAGAAGGAATAACCCGATTCCAAGAAATGGCAAACTGTCTGCTAGTGAAATTAAAAATGCCGTTCCGACCGGTGCTTGAAATTGCAGGAAAAAGAAGCCGATCATTATGATTAAAAAAGTTAAAAAAACTAATCTTGCTTCTACTGAGATAAAAGTGCCTACCAATCTACTTGCTTCTGAAAATATATTTTTTGCTGGACGGCGAAGTCTCGTTGGAAAGTAGACGAGAAACCAGAGACGATTTTTTCCTGATTCACGTAAAGCAAAAAAATAGGCAATGAGAAAAATAAATACGCTAAACAATTGCTGGAATGTTGTACTGATGAAAGTAATCCCATACTCGAGCAACGCATGTCCGTATTCAATTACTTTGCCCTCTAAAAATGTTAACATTTGGGCAACAAGATCTGTATTCGTTGTAAAGGGTGCAATGTGCAGCTCCACAATTGGCAATATATCCATTAGGCCTGTCAGCGCCATAACAATAGATGCACTAAATAGACTAATCATTAAAATCATGACAAATAGTGCGCATAATGTTAATGGGAGTTTTGTAACTGTCCGCATCGCACTGACAAGCGGGGCGGTAAAGTAGGCAACGATAATGGCAATTGCAACAGGAGGCACGATAAAAAGAAAAATACCTGCTAATAATGCAGGAAGCCAATTAAGCATTTTTGATCGAAAAATGCTATATTTCTGACGATCCACAGCTCTTTTTCATCTCCTTTTTAGACTATATAAAAAAGTATGTAAAAACAAAAACGTGCGTTTTCATTCACAAAACTGACAATATTGATTATAATGATCATTGAAAGCATTTTTAGAGACTACCTTTCCAAAATAGAAAACACTCTCTAACGTTAAGGACCAGCGAGGGGGGACGGGAAGTGCTTGCGGAGCAACGTGCTTGGCCCGCTTGTATGCGGGAGATGTTGCGATGAAGAGAAGACCTTCCAGGAATTACAAGGGAAGGAAGTCCGCTGCTATTATTATCAGGCCGTTGATCCTAAAGTGTACATACGAACCGATTAACGGATAACTGAAAGAAGGAGCGATAGTTATGACATCCACAAAAGGGTTGGAGGGAGTTGTAGCGACACAGTCAGCAATTAGTTCTATTATTGATGACACACTTACATACGTCGGCTATGACATTGATGACCTAGCAGAGAATGCCAGTTTTGAAGAAGTAGTTTACCTTCTATGGCATCAGCGTCTGCCGAAAGAAAATGAGTTGTTAGAACTTAAAAAGCAATTGGCGGCTGAAATGGCCGTGCCCAAAGAAGTTCTAGCTCATTTTAAATCATATGCAATCGATCAAGTACATCCAATGGCGGCTTTGCGCACAGCAATATCCCTCCTCGGATTATACGATGACAAAGCAGAGGATATGTCCAATGAGGCGAATTATGAAAAAGCGATTAAACTTCAGGCGAAAATTGCAACAATTGTCACTGCTTTTTCACGTATTCGCAAAGGACTTGAACCAGTTGCACCTAAAGTGGAACTCGGCTATGCAGCAAACTTTTTATACATGCTTTCTGGACAAGAGCCAGAGGAAATTGCAATCGAGGCATTTGATAAAGCGCTTGTATTACATGCAGACCATGAATTGAATGCATCTACATTCACAGCACGTGTGTGTGTAGCTACCCTTTCAGATATGTATTCAGGAATCACAGCTGCGCTTGGTGCGTTAAAAGGTCCACTTCATGGTGGTGCCAACGAGGCGGTCATGAAAATGCTTACGGAAATAGGTTCTGAAGAAAAGGTTGAATCGTATATCCGTGAAAAATTGAATAACAAAGAAAAAATCATGGGCTTCGGCCACCGTGTTTACCGTCAAGGTGACCCGCGTGCGAAGCATCTTCGTGAGATGTCAAAACGCCTGACAAAGTTGCGCGGTGAAGAGAAATATTACAATATGTCGAGAAAAATAGAAGAGATCGTCACGGGTGAAAAGCAGTTGCCGCCGAATGTTGACTTTTACTCGGCGTCCGTATACCATTCACTTGGGATCGATCATGATTTATTTACACCGATCTTTGCGGTATCTCGCGTATCTGGTTGGATTGCGCATATTCTTGAGCAATATTCAAACAACCGTTTAATTCGTCCGCGTGCGGACTATACAGGTCCAGGCATGCAAAAGTATGTACCAATTAATGAAAGATAAAAAGAGATCGAAACTGACAACTGAAGGGACGATGCAATCATGTATCAGCCCTCAGATTTTGAAGCAGGGAGGAAATTGGAATGTCGAACGAAGGTAAAATTGTAGTAACAAACGGGGTTTTAAATGTTCCAGATCAACCAGTGATTCCTTTTATTATTGGTGATGGTACGGGTCCTGATATCTGGCATGCGGCTTCTCGTGTACTAGAAGCGGCAGTCGAGAAAGCATACAACGGACAGAAAAAAATTGTTTGGAAAGAAGTTCTTGCTGGAGAGAAGGCATTCAATGAAACTGGTGAATGGTTGCCGCAAGAAACACTAGATACAATTGAAGAGTACCTAATCGCGATTAAAGGACCTTTAACAACGCCAATCGGCGGCGGGTTCCGCTCATTAAACGTTGCGCTTCGTCAAGAGTTGGATCTTTACACTTGCTTGCGCCCAGTTCGTTACTTTGAAGGTGTCCCATCTCCGGTAAAACGTCCTGAAGATTGTGATATGGTCATTTTCCGTGAGAATACAGAAGATATTTACGCGGGCATTGAATACCAACAAGGCTCTGCAGAAGTCAAAAAATTAATTGATTTCCTACAAAATGAAATGGGTGTTGACAAAATCCGTTTCCCTGAAACTTCCGGAATTGGTATTAAGCCAGTTTCTGAAGAAGGAACAAAACGTCTTGTACGCGGTGCTTTGAACTATATTATTAGAGAAGGCCGTAAGTCATTGACGCTCGTTCATAAAGGAAATATTATGAAGTTCACAGAAGGTGCATTCGCTAACTGGGGTTACGAAGTTGCTGAACAAGAATTCGGTGACAAAGTGTTCACTTGGAGACAATATGACAAGATTAAAGAAGCTGAAGGCACCGACGCTGCAAACAAGGCACAAGCAGATGCGGAAGCAGCAGGGAAAATTATCGTTAAAGATGCGATTGCAGATATTTTCCTACAACAAATCTTAACGCGTCCAAAAGAGTTTGACGTTGTTGCAACAATGAACTTGAACGGGGACTACATTTCTGATGCACTTGCTGCGCAAGTCGGCGGAATTGGAATTGCACCGGGTGCGAACATTAACTACGATTCAGGACATGCTATTTTTGAAGCAACGCACGGTACAGCTCCGAAATATGCAGGTCTCGACAAAGTAAACCCATCATCTGTTCTTCTTTCAGGTGTCCTTATGCTCGAACACTTGGGATGGAAAGAAGCAGCAGATATGATTACTGCTTCGATCGAAAAAACAATTGCATCTAAAGTTGTCACGTATGACTTTGCACGTCTAATGGACGGCGCAACAGAAGTAAAAGCATCTGAGTTTGCAGATGAATTAATTAAAAATCTATAAGTTTTATAAGTTGCAAACATAAGGAGAAGGGTGTAACCTTCTCCTTATGTTGTATTTAATTTAAAGGAGGAATTCCTTATGACAATGAAACGAAAAAAAGTCTCGGTAATTGGCTCCGGATTTACCGGTGCGACAACAGCATTTCTTCTAGCGCAGAAAGAATTATGTGATGTTGTTCTTGTAGACATTCCTCAAATGGAAAATCCAACGAAAGGGAAAGCGCTTGATATGCTTGAAGCGAGCCCTGTTCAAGGTTTCGATGTAAACATTATTGGGACATCTGATTATAATGAAACGAGAGACTCAGATATCGTCATTATTACTGCTGGAATTGCACGTAAACCAGGCATGAGCCGCGACGACCTTGTTCAAACAAATCAGAAAGTCATGAAAGCCGTTACGAGCGAAGTCGTAAAGCATTCCCCAAACACGACAATTATTGTATTAACAAACCCTGTTGATGCAATGACTTATACTGTTTATAAAGAGTCCGGATTCCCGAAAGAGCGTGTCATTGGACAGTCGGGTATATTAGATACTGCGCGGTTCCGTACGTTTGTAGCGCAGGAGTTAAATCTTTCTGTAAAAGACGTAACAGGTTTTGTTCTCGGTGGACATGGCGATGACATGGTACCACTCGTTCGTTACTCTTATGCTGGTGGTATTCCGCTTGAGAAACTAATACCAGCGGATCGTCTAGAAGAAATTGTGGATCGAACACGAAAAGGCGGCGCGGAAATTGTGAACTTGCTAGGCAATGGTTCTGCATACTACGCACCTGCTGCAGCGCTCGTTGAGATGGCAGAAGCGATCTTAAAAGATCAGAAGCGTGTTCTGCCTTCAATTGCTTATCTTGAAGGTGAATACGGTATGGATGGTATTTACTTAGGCGTTCCAACGGTTTTAGGCGCAGGTGGAATCGAAAAAATTATTGAACTTGATTTAACAGACACAGAAAAAGTTGCACTTGGTAAGTCAGCAGATTCCGTAAGGGCTGTTATGAACGTTTTAGCATAAATTTAAAGTGATAATAACGAGCGGCGCTATGCCGCTCGATTTTTATTATAACTATTGATACACTATTACTAATAACGTTTGGAGGGGGAATACAGTTTGATATTGGGGAAAAAGCGGCGAATCGGTAGAAAAATTGAGGAAATGTCCGTTGGTGAGAAACTCAAACTAACTGAAAAAATCGAAGACAAAGATTTGCTTCTCTACTTAGGCTTAACAAATGATGGTAACCCACTGTATATTCAGCATGACTTTGCCTCTCAAACAGCTTTTGAAAAACCAGTTGTACCAGCTATTATGTTAATAGGCGTAGTAACATCGGCAGTGTCCAAGTATTTGCCGGGTCCAGGTTCCCATGTCATCGAACAGCATCTATCCTTTCCAAAACCCGTCTTTCATTATGCGACGATCGACTTTTTATTGGAAGTTGTTCAAGTCAATAAAGAAGAAAATCAAGTTGTCATTCAAGTTGAGGCAATAGATGAAAATGAAGACATCGTTATATCGGGAACGGTTTCAGTCGTTCCTCCGAAACTTGTTGAAAGACTAATTTCTGAAGCGATGGAAAACTTTTAATTGGAGAATGGTAGACAGATGAATGTAGAATCACAGAAAATCCTAATTGTAGAAGACGAACAGCCCATCCGTACACTATTAGAATATAATTTGCAGAAAGTTGGGTACGAAACGGTTCTTGCTGTAGATGGAAAAGAAGCGATTGAAAAAGCAGAACAAGAAAATCCAGATTTAATTTTATTAGATTTAATGCTTCCTAAAATGGATGGAATTGAAGTTTGCAAAACGTTGCGAAAAAAAGGGATTCCGATCCCAATCATTATGCTAACAGCGAAAAGTGATGAGCTAGATAAAGTTTTGGGACTTGAAATTGGTGCTGATGATTATATGACAAAACCATTTAGTCCAAGAGAAGTGCTAGCGCGAGTAAAAGCTGTTTTAAGGCGAAGTGGGGAACGGAATGAGCCGGTCGCTGTATCAACGACTTTAAAATCCGGTTCTTTAACGGTTTATCCGGATCGATACGAAGTGTATTTAAATGATCAAGCATTAGATTTTACACCGAAGGAATTTGAACTGCTTGTCTATTTTATGCAAAATAAAAACATCGTGCTATCGCGCGATCAACTATTAAGTGCAGTATGGAATTATGATTTTGCAGGGGATACAAGAATTGTAGATGTTCATGTTAGCCATTTAAGGGAAAAAATTGAGGAGAATACGAGAAAACCTACTTATATTAAGACAGTGAGAGGAATCGGTTATAAATTCGAGGAGACCAAACTGTCATGAAAGGTTTTTATAGTCGTTTAGTCATGGCCTGCGCTATCCTTTTTTCAATACTATTAACTGGTCTTGGCATTGTCCTAGGCCAGTTTTTTCCATTATTTGCTGATGATATTGAATTGACAGTTCGAGTGAAATATTGGATTTTTCTTATCACAATTTTAATCATTGCCTTCTTGCTCTCAATGATTATAGCAGCAAAAATGATGCGGCAGTACGCAAAGCCTGTGGATGAAATAACGAAAAAGGCCATTCAAATTGCAAAGGGGGATTATTTTACTCGCATTCAAACGGAAGATCCGGAATATGATTCGGAATTAGCAAATGCTATCAATACAATTGCAGTAAGTCTGCAAGAAATGTCGACACACCAAACGACAGAACAAGAACGGCTAAAAACCCTTATTGAAAGTATGGGCAGCGGTTTGCTTACATTTGGACGGCAAGGATTTGTCAATTTGGCAAATGGTGTATTCGAAAAGACATTTGGCTTTTCAAAAGATGAGTTGGTCGGGAAAACAGTAAAGGAAATTGGATTACCTGCCGATATTGCCCATTTGATTGAAGAAGTGTTTATGACTGAAAAAGTTCACGAAAAACAAGTGCGGATCCAGTCAGACAGCGGCTATAGTATCTATATGAATGTTTACGGGGCTCCGGTTATTGGAATTCATGGTAATTGGCTTGGGATCATTGTTGTGATGCACGATATTACGAAGCTAATTCGTTTAGAGGAAGTGCGAAAAGATTTTGTGGCAAATGTCTCACACGAACTGCGCACTCCGGTGACATCGATTAAAGGTTTCTCGGAGACGTTATTAGATGGCGCAATGGATGACCCGGAAATCCTTAAGGAATTTCTTCAAATCATTCAAAAGGAAAGCGAAAGACTCCACGTGCTCATTAAAGATTTGCTTGTATTGTCGGGTGCCGAAAGAGAAGGGTTTTCGCTGCAAATCGCTCCTGTGCATATTAAACCAATGATTGATGAAGCATTAAAAATAGTTCTTGGGAAATTGAAACGTAAAGAGATGAAAGCCGTAGTACATGGGTCAGACGATATTGTGATTCAAGGGGATGAAAGCAGACTGATGCAAGTGATGGTCAATTTGCTAACGAATGCGATTAGTTACTCGAGGGAATTGACGACGATAACGATTACAATTGAACAAGTGGATACAAGTGTGCTCATTTCCATAAAAGATCAAGGAATTGGCATTAAGCAATCCGAACTCCCGCGATTATTTGAACGCTTCTATCGAGTGGATCGGGCAAGAAGTCGGGATTCTGGTGGAACGGGACTTGGTTTGGCAATCGTTAAGCATCTTGTTGAAGCACATCACGGAACGGTTGAAGTAGAAAGTACGATTGGGGTTGGAAGCGAATTCCGAATTCAACTACCATTACAACAACCACATTAACGATCCGAAGCCGGGTCGTTTTTTTTTTTTTTTTGAAGGATATGAAACTTTTAAGCTGCTTGTTCGTAAAAGAATTATACATACAATAAGGGGGCTATTACATGGGTACACGCCGATTAATGATGGCGATCGGAATGGCGGTTGTTGGCATTCTGCTCATCATAGTTGGATTTACAACATGGTATACAGTTGATGAATCGGAACAAGCTGTTGTGATTACTTTCGGAAACGCAGACGCCACAATAACAGATTCTGGTTTGCACTTTAAACTGCCATGGCCGATTCAGCATGTTGAAAAATTGTCGAAGGAGACCTACAGTCTTCAATTCGGTTATAAACAAGATGCGGGAGGAGAACTCGTATCGTTCGATAAGGAAACAAAAATGATTACTGGAGACGAATATATCGTTCTGACAGACCTTGTCGTGCAGTGGAAAATTACGGAACCGCAAAAATATTTGTTCAACTCACAAAACCCGAAGGAGATTTTACATGATGCAACGTCAGCCTCAATTCGTTCTGTTATTGGAAGCTCGACCATTGACGCGGCATTAACCGACGGAAAAGCGGAAATTGAGGCGCAAACGAGAGAATTATTAACGACATTGATTGGAAAATATGATATCGGAATCGCGATCCAAGGCGTCAAGTTACAAGACGTTGAACTACCGAACGATGAGGTTCGGGCTGCATTTACAGCAGTTACGGATGCCCGTGAAACAAAAAATACGAAAATAAACGAAGCACAAAAATATGAAAACCAAAAGAAAAACGAAGCGATGGGAGAAGTTGACGCGGTTAAATCACGTGCCCTTGGACAGAAAACAGCCCGTATTGAGCAAGCGCGTGGGGATGTTGCACTCTTCTCAAAGCTCCATTCCGAATATGTAACGAATAAGGCAATTACAAGACAGCGTCTCGTCATGGAAACGTTAGAGCAAGTATTGCCGAAAGCTAAGATTTACATTATGAACGACCAAGGGGAAACGGTTAAGTATTTACCACTGCAACAATTGGAAAACCAAACACCTCCGCCAGCAAATAACGAGGAAGGGGGCAAGAAAGAATGACGAATAATAACCAAAATCCATTTAAAAGTATAGAAGAAAAATTCAAAGAACGTGGGCGGTCAAAACAACAAAAAGGCGGTGGCGATTCAAAGATTACAAATATGCCTAAAAAACCAGTGGATGTTAAAAAATATGCGAAACCAGCTTTCGTCGCTACAATACTCTTTGCGATCTTGGTCATTGCAGTAGCCAATATATTTATCGTAAAAGAAAATGAGTATAAGGTCGTCCGTCAATTTGGGGAAATTAAACGTATCGTAAAAGAACCGGGTATCAATATGAAAATACCTTTCATTCAAAGTGTCACTTCTCTTCCGAAAAACCAAATGACGTATAATGTCTCAGAAGCAGAAATTAACACGAGGGATAAAAAACGCATCATTATTGATAATTATGCGGTGTGGAAAATAACAGATCCTGCGAAAATGATTGCGAATGCTAGAAATATTATTAATGCTGAAATGCGTATGGAAGAATTTATTTACTCTGTTGTACGAACAGAACTTGGTCAACTCAATTATGTAGAAGTCGTCAACGATGAAAATTCTTCTCGCGGAAGTTTAAATGACCGTGTTACGGAACGTGTGAATGCATTTTTAGAAGAAGGTAATTTTGGTATTGAAGTGATTGATGTCCGCATGAAGCGCATTGACCTTCCCGAGGAAAACGAGCACTCTATTTATACACGAATGATCTCTGAACGTGAATCGACTGCACAGACGTATTTATCCGAAGGAGATGCTGCAAAACGAAGAATTGAGGCGGAGACAGATCGTGAAGTTCAAGAAATGCTGGCAACTGCTAAAAAAGAAGCCGCAATTATTCACGCAGAAGGTGAAGCTGAGGCTGCAAAAATTTACAATGAGACCTTCTCGAAAGACCCAGAATTTTATAATCTCTATCGAACACTACAATCCTATACAAAAACTGTCGGCGATGAAACGATGATTATTATTCCGGCCAATTCACCATATGCGAAAGTATTAACGGGTTATTTCGAGTAAACATGACCTTTCGAATAGGATCCTGTTAGCATTTTGATATGACGAAGAAGGCGGCCTTTAGAATTGACGCAACGTTTTAGAGCGCTTATACTATAACCTACAATTATAAATGTTTCACTTCCTTTAAGGGGAGTAGCTATCCAGCAAAGTCGTCAATACGAGGTTTTTCCTCCGGCTTTGTTGACAACGACAGTTGTTTGCGAGACCTTACCGATTATTTGGTGAGGTCTTTTGTCTTTTTTAAGGTGATTTGATCCATCATTGGTACTATCACCTTGTTTTATTTTATTTTTATTGGAGGTTACATTTTGTCTACGTATGAAACGCTAGCCAAGACGGTCCATATTGATGGGAAGAATCGTTTAATCAGTTACGGTGATGCATTAGAACATATCGGAACAGGCAGAAGTGCATTCGTGTTTAGAATTCAGTCATCTGGGAAAGCCATTAAAATATTTTTTCCGGCTTATTCCCATATTGCGAAAGAAGAAGCTGCTATTTATAAAATACTTCAAGATATTCCTTATTACCCGGCAATTTATGAATCGGGATTGAATTATATTGTTATGGATTATATCGAAGGGCTTACGCTTTTTGAAAGATTGTCTAAAGGAAAGATCATTACGAAAGCGCATATAAAAGAAATTGATCATGCCTTATCCTTGGCGGCGGAACGGGGATTGAATCCATCTGATATCCATTTACGAAATATTTTTCTCACTGACACCGATGAAATCATGATCATTGATGTGGCACGATTTAGACAAATGAAAGATTGTAGACAATGGATGAATTTGAAAAAAGCTTATGATCAGTTGTATACAAAATGTTTTTTTCCGAAGAAAGTGTCTTCTCATTTTCTGAATATCCTTGCGTTTCTATATAAAAAAGGATGGATCCCATCATATCGGGCATGATCACTCGGTGGATAAAGAGTTGGATAGATCAAGGAAAAGAAGGAGGAAATATGCAAAGTGACTGAATCTAAAGAATGGCTGGCAGAAGAACTAAAAAAAGTAGAGAGTTGGGAGAAAGATCAAAGCGGTTTATGGTTTTGGGAAAAGATTGGGCGTTATCCCTTTAAGTTAATTGATAAATGGACACCGAATTTTATACAACAGAAAATCGGATTATTGTTGGATGAGCTTGGTAAGTATATTCAAACTGGCGGGCGTTATTTAAGTTCGGCTTCCAAGATTCCTGATTATTATCCCACGATGATGATCGGGACATTGGAAGATGTTCAGAAGCTTTCCATCTCTACAATGGATGATACGGTTGAAAAAATAACAAGCAATAGAAAAAATCTTGCGGCGCTGCAAGGTGCGACTACTGGCATTGGCGGCGTTTTCACGTTAACGGTTGACATCCCGTTGTTACTTGGTTTGCAATTAAAGACGTTACAAGACATTGCCCTTTGTTATGGGTATGATCCAAATGACAAAGAAGAGCGTTTGTTTATCGTAAAATGTTTACAATTTGTTTCCGCCGATATTGTCGGGAAACAAGCGATCTTGACGCAACTGTCTAACTTCAATGATCCAACTGCTGCCTCAAAACGCGAAGTGCTTTCTGAGATGCAGGGCTGGCGTGAAGTTGTTTTTTCCTATCGGGATGGAATGGGTTGGAAAAAGCTTTTTCAAATGATCCCTATAGCAGGCCTAGTGTTTGGTGCGTTCATTAATCGTTCGGCACTTAATGATATTGGGGAAGCAGGCAAAATGCTTTATCGGAAAAGAAGAATTATTGAAAGAATAAGGAAGTCTGAGACTGTGTATTGATTCCCACCAATTGGCCATACAGAAAAGTCTGCTTGGCCTTATTTATAGTATCGCATGACACGTCATTTTCATTTAACCTGCCTGAAGTGGTAAGATAAATGAAGATGACGTTCTTTTTTGATTAAATATAGAACGATGAATGAGGAGTGGTTGATTCGATGACGACTAGAAAGAAAATCGTCTTATTGGACGGCAATAGCCTTGCGTATCGGGCATTTTTCGCATTGCCTTTATTAACAAATGATAGCGGGATCCATACGAATGCTGTCTACGGATTTACGATGATGTTGCAAAATATTCTTGCGGATGAAAAGCCGACACATATACTCGTTGCATGGGATGCCGGAAAGACGACATTCCGTCATAAAACATTTGGAGAGTATAAAGGAGGCAGGCAAAAAACACCGCCTGAGCTATCCGAACAATTCCCTTATTTACGAAAACTATTAGAAGCTTACAACATCCCGCAATACGAGCTTGACCAATATGAAGCGGATGACATCATCGGCACGCTCAGTCAGGCAGGAGACGGGGAAGAGATGGAAGTCGTTGTCATTTCAGGGGATAAAGACTTAACACAGCTTGCAAGTGAGCATACAACTGTCTATATTACCCGCAAAGGCATAACGGATATTGAAAAATTTACACCGGATCATGTTTTTGAAAAGTATGGCATCCAGCCGCATCAAATTATCGACATGAAAGGATTAATGGGAGATCCTTCCGATAACATTCCAGGCGTCCCAGGTGTTGGTGAAAAAACAGCATTAAAGCTATTGAAGGAATTTGGTTCGATCGAAAAAGTTTATGAATCCCTTGGAACAATTACGGCCAAAAAATTAAAAGAGAATTTAACAGAAAATGAGCGTCAAGCTTTTATGAGTAAAGAATTGGCGACAATTGAGGTGAACGCACCGATTACTGTTTCACTTGATGAGTTATCTTACAGTGGGCCGGATATGGAAAAAGTAGTTGATATTTACAGCGAACTAAAATTCAAAACATTATTAGATAAAATTGCACCGGAAGCATCCTCGGAACCGATGGCCGAAATTGAAGTGAAGATTGTATCTGAACTTACGGACGCGGATCTGAAAGGTGTAATGGCGTTCCATGTTGAAATGATGGACGAAAATTATTTAACAGCAGACATTCTAGGCTTTAGTTTGGCGGATGAAGATCAAGTACTATTTGCCCCGACATCTGTTGCGCTTGAATCTGAAGCATTCAAAAACTGGTTGCAAGATGAAACAAAAAAGAAATTTACATCGGATTCTAAAGCAGCCTATGCTGCCCTACTAGAACGTGGAGTTGAAGTACAAGGTTTGGAATTCGATCTTGTCCTTGCGGCGTACATTGTCAATCCATCCCTCTCTCAAACGGATGTTGCATCCATTACACGCGAATTTGGCTTAACGGATGTTGAGCAAGATGAGGTGGTCTATGGAAAAGGCGCCAAAAAATCCGTACCATCAGAACAAGAAGTCGCAGAACATGCAAGCAGAAAAGCAAAAGCCATTTGGATGTTGCGTGCTAAATTAGAAGATAGACTAAAGGAAAATGGCCAATTTGAGCTGTATCATGAACTTGAGCTTCCGCTTGCAAAGATTCTTTGGAAAATGGAATCCACTGGCGTGAAAGCAGATCTGCAAACGTTGCAAAATATCGGGGCAGAACTAACAGCAAGACTTCAAGAGCTAGAAAAAGTTATCTATGAAATGGCTGGAGAAAAATTCAACATTAATTCTCCCAAACAGCTTGGTGTCATTTTATTTGAAAAAATTGGTCTTACACCAATTAAAAAAACAAAAACAGGCTATTCAACGGCAGCCGATGTACTTGAAAAACTTGAAAGCGAACATGAAATTATCGGTCATATTTTAACGTACCGTCAATTAGGCAAACTGAATTCCACTTATATTGAAGGGTTATCAAAAGAAATCCATGAGGATGGAAAAATTCATACGCGATTCCAGCAAGCTCTTACAACGACTGGACGTTTAAGCTCCATTAATCCAAACTTGCAAAACATACCGATCCGCTTAGAGGAAGGCCGGAAAATTCGGGCTGCCTTTGTCCCATCGGAGCCCGGTTGGTATATGTTTGCAGCAGACTATTCCCAAATTGAGTTGCGCGTACTTGCACACATTTCTAAAGACGAAAAGTTAATTGAAGCGTTCAGGGAAGGAGCGGACATCCATACGAAAACAGCGATGGATGTATTCGGTGTCGGTCAAGAAGAAGTAACGTCTAACATGCGCCGCGCCGCAAAAGCTGTTAACTTTGGCATTATTTATGGAATTAGTGATTATGGTTTATCGCAAAACTTAAACATTACACGAAAAGAAGCAGGGCAATTTATCGATACGTATTTAGCGAGCTTTCCAGGCGTCAAGCAATATATGGATGATATCGTGGCAGATGCAAAAATGAAAGGATATGTCACAACACTCTTAAATAGAAGACGTTATTTACCGGAAATTACAAGTTCGAATTTCAATTTAAGAGGTTTTGCTGAAAGAACTGCGATGAACACACCGATCCAAGGAAGTGCGGCAGACATCATTAAAAAAGCGATGATTGATATGGCGGAAAGACTTAAAGAAGAGAATATGCAAACACGCATGCTGCTACAAGTACATGACGAGTTAATTTTCGAAGCGCCCCAAGAAGAACTTGAAAAACTGAAACAAATCGTACCAGAAGTGATGGAAAATGCGATCTCGTTAAAGGTGCCGCTTAAAGTTGATTGGGCGTATGGTTTGTCTTGGTATGATACGAAGTGAGGGAATGCTATGCCTGAATTGCCAGAGGTAGAAGGAGTTGTTCGTGCACTGCAACCTGTTTCGATCGGTCAAACCATTCAATCTGTAACTGTATCTGAAACGGTCATTGAATCGAAGCAGCTTGGTAAAGAAACAATCATAAAAGGAATCCCTGTTGAAGAGTTTGCAGAACAGTTAGTAGGAATGACGATTTCCGAAGTGACGAGGAGAAGCAAATATATTTACTTCCAATTAATGAAAGACGAAAAAACCTGTTTGCTTGTAAGCCATCTAGGCATGTCTGGTGCTTGGTTTTCAGTTGAAACGGTTGACCAAATACCCGAAGCGAAATTTAGGAACCATGCCCATGTCATTTTGACATTGGGCAATGGTCGATTACTCGTCTATTCAGATATTCGCCGCTTTGGGGAATTAAGACTTCTAGGCTGTGAATCAGATCATCCGTCGCTTCTTAAAATGGCACCAGAACCATTTGACGAAGGGGCTTGTGAATATTTTCTTTCAATGGCAGCTACACCAAAATACCATAAGAAGCCGATTAAAGAAGTGATCATGGATGGGCATGTCATTTCGGGATGCGGCAATATTTACGCGACAGAAGCGTTATTTAAGATGGGCCTCCATCCTGCTAGAACAGCGGATCGAATTAGCGAAAAAAAGAAAAAGGAATTATTTCGCGTAATTGTTGATGTTTTACAGGAGAGCATCGATGCGGGAGGCAGCTCTATTTCTGATTACCGGAATATCAATGGACAGGCGGGGACGATGCAGGATCGGCTTAAAATGTACGGCAGAAAAACTTGTCCAGATTGCGGGAAAGAGACAAAAAGTATGAAAATTGCCGGTCGAACGTCCGTTTATTGCCCAGCTTGTCAAAAGTAATGCGAGGGGATTGTGGCTAAAGTGATTATCGGATTAACAGGAAGTATTGCTAGTGGTAAAAGTACTGTGTCCAAGATGTTAAAGGAAAAGGGATATCCGATCGTTGATGCAGATGAAATTGCGCGGTTAGTCGTTGAGCCCGGCAGTCCCACACTATTAGAGATTCAACAACAATTTGGGATGGAGTTTATTCGTGAAGATGGTTCGTTAAACCGAGAACGGCTGGGGGAATGGATTTTTACACATCCTGCCGAACGCGAAAAACTAAACGGCATCATTCATCCCGCTATTCGTAAAGAAATGTTGTCTCAAAAAGAAAAATGGATCGCAGCAGGCGCGGGCACGATCATTATGGATATTCCACTTTTGTTTGAAAGCAAACTGGAATCATATGTTGAAAAAATACTTGTCGTCTCCGTTACACCAGAAGTGCAATTAAGGCGGCTTATGGATCGAAATGTGTTATCGGAAGAAGAAGCCAAAAAGCGGATTCAATCACAAATTCCGGTGGCGGACAAAGAAAAACGGGCAGATGCTATTATTCATAATAATGGTACATTGGCGGAAACGGAGCGTCAATTAAATACGCTAATTGAGGCATGGAACATCTAACCCAAAACAACGCAATGGCGAGAATATTCTATTTATTCATTAGAGACTTTCATTTTGTTTGAAATATGTTATACTAATTACCATATGATATAGAAAAAGTATAACACAGACGCGGGAGGACTTGAATTATGGCTACTTCAATTGCGATTAATGGGTTTGGACGAATTGGTAGAATGGTATTTCGTCAAATGATTCTTGAGGATGATCTTAATATTGTTGCGGTGAATGCATCTTATCCGGCGGAAACATTGGCACACCTTATTAAATATGATACAAATCACGGTACATTTGATGGTGAAGTAATTGCAGAAGATAATGCATTAGTTGTAAATGGTAAGCGTGTGAAATTGATCGCTGAACGTGATCCTTCAAAACTTCCTTGGAAAGAGCTTGGCGTGGACATTGTAATTGAAGCAACGGGTGTCTTTAATGATCGTGAAAAAGCTGCACTTCATCTAGATGCCGGCGCGAAAAAGGTATTATTAACAGCTCCTGGTAAAAATGAGGATGTCACAATTGTTCTGGGTGTGAACGATGACAAGCTTGACATTAAAAAACATGAAGTCATTTCGAATGCGAGCTGTACAACAAACTGTCTTGCACCAGTCGTAAAAGTATTGAATGATTCTTTCGGAATTGTAAACGGCTTAATGACGACGGTTCATGCTTATACAAACGACCAGAAAAACTTGGATAATCCGCATAAAGATCTTCGTCGTGCACGTGCATGTGCACAGTCAATCATTCCAACTTCAACAGGCGCTGCGAAAGCATTGTCTCTTGTACTTCCAGAACTGGAAGGGAAAATTCATGGAATGGCATTACGCGTACCAACACCAAACGTTTCCCTTGTCGATCTAGTTGTAGATGTCGAGAAGGACGTGACTGTCGAAATGATCAACGAAGCATTCCAAAAGGCTGCTGAAGGACCACTTGCGGGTATTCTTCGTTTCACAACAGAGCCGCTTGTATCGATCGACTTCAACACATCTTCAGAGTCTGCCATTATTGATGGACTTTCAACAATTGTTATGGGTGATCGCAAAGTTAAAGTACTTGCATGGTATGATAATGAATGGGGTTATTCTGCACGCGTTGTTGGATTGACAAAAAAAGTAGCTGATAGTTTAAAGTCAATCGCTAAAGAAGACCTTAAAATGAACGCCTAAAATAAATGTGATGAAAAGCGTCCTACCAAGACGAGATGACGGTAGGACGTTTTTCTCGTTCTATTGAACTGAGGGAAAGATTTACTTGAAAAACCTATCCCTATATGGTTTTCTGTTATAATAATACTACTATTTACGGAAAAGCGGTGGAAACAATTATGAAATGTCCAGCTTGCCATTACAATGGCACCCGGGTCGTCGATTCTAGACCGGCAGAAGAAAGCAGATCGATTCGGCGTCGCAGGGAATGTGAAAAGTGCGGGTTCCGTTTTACGACGTTCGAAAAGGTGGAATATATGCCGTTAATTGTCGTGAAAAAAGACGGTTCACAAGAAGAGTTTAGTGGTGAAAAACTATTACGCGGGCTTCTGCGAGCATGTGAAAAACGACCGGTTCCTTTGGAGGATTTAAAAAACATCGTCTACTTGATTGAAAAAGATCTAAGAAGTTCAGGTGTTTCGGAAATTCAATCCGATCAAGTCGGTGAAATGGTGATGGAACGGTTAGCGGATGTTGATGAAGTCGCGTATGTCCGTTTTGCATCCGTTTATCGCCAGTACAAAGATATCGACTTTTTCATCGAGGAATTACAGAAGTTGCAAAACCGAAAAAGCTGTGAAAAACTAGAGGATGCTCAACGTAAAACAGACTAACAGTCGAGTGTGGGACAGCACCTAAAAAGGAGGATGTCGATGGCGGCACTTTATAAAGAACTGCAACCCGTAGATGTTTATAAAATAAGGTTGTCACATCCATTTTCGGACTATGATCGACAATTGCTTACATTATTTTACCAGCCGCTCATCGGTTCTCAAGCGATGAGCCTTTTTATGACACTGTGGGCAGATGCGGAGCAGCCTTTTAAAAAAGAATATACACATTATCATTTAATGAATACATTAACATTGCCTCTTGGTCCGATTTTCGAAGCGCGTATTTCTCTTGAGGCAATTGGACTTATGCGAACGTATCAAAAAACTGAAGGCGCTATTCGAGAATTTGCATATGAATTGTTGCCTCCATTAGATGCAAAAACCTTTTTTGCAGACCCTCTACTATCTACATTTCTTTTTAGTAAAATTGGCGAACAGTCATATCGTAATTTACGTACCCGCTTTATGGTCAACAACGAGGTAGAAGCAGGTTTTAACGATATATCTCGAACATTCCTTGATGTGTATAAGCCTGTTCAAGTAGACTTCGCATCCATGAGCAATGAGCCATCACAGTTTGTAGGAAAGAAAGCATCAGAAGGTATTCCTTTTGAACAAAATGATTTTGATTTTGATTTTGATCTGCTTCGATCGGGTTTATCAGAGCAAATGGTACCACAGTCTGCATTGTCGTCTATTTCCAACGACCTCATTGCAAGACTTGCTTTTCTATACTCACTTACGCCATTAGACATGCAGAAAGTTATCATGATGGCGCTAGATGATCAGTTGCAGTTACCTGAGGAACGTTTGCGAAAAGCTGCAGCAGAGTTTTATAAATTACATGTCTCTCAGGAAGCGCCAATTTTACACAAAGTGTTTCAACAGACAGTGCCGAAAATGCCGGAAAGGCCTGTAACACGTGAGGATGAATTAATTTTTTACTTGGAAAACACGCCTCCAATCGAAATGCTAAGAGATATTAACGGGAAGGAGCCACTTTCAGTAGATGTGAAATTGGCGGAAAAGCTTATTAATACACACGGGTTTTCTGTAGGGGTCGTCAATGTTTTACTGCAGTACGTCTATTTAAGAAATGACGGAAAATTAACGAATAATTACGTGGAACGGATCGCTTCCCATTGGATGAACAAGGGGATTAATGACGCAAGGGCTGCTTTAGAAATTTCCAGAAGAGAACAAGACCAATATTTAAAATGGAAAAATGAAGAACAGAAAAAGCAGCCGTCTAGAAGAAAAAAGACAGCTTCCCGTGAAGAGAAAATACCAGAGTGGTTTTATAAAAAAGAACAAAAACCGAAAGATCAGGCACCAGCATCTGACCCTGCAATTGATCAGAAACGCCAGGAATTATTGAAGAAAATGAATGCACTTAGAAATGAGGTGGAATGATTTGGAGAGGATTGGAGAAACGATGAAACGTGTTGTGAAAGCACCCGACTTTGTCAAGCGCTATGAACAGCTCCGGGGTGAAGTGATGGAGCATCCTGGCGTGCAACAGTTTTTATCGGCTCATGCCAGTGAAGTCAACAAAGAAATCGTGGATCGAAGTCTTGGAAAGCTATATGAATATGCAACATCTTCTCACGGCTGCGGCCGTTGTACGGATTTGTCTAACTGCGTAAACATGTTAAAGGGCTTTGAACCGAAATTGGTGTTAGCGCAAGGGCTCATTGACGTAGATTATACGAAATGTCCAAATAAACAACTAGACGATGAACGGCGAAATGTCTCAAAAATGGTTGATAGTCTGTACATGCCGAAAGATGTGATGGAGGCACGCTTGCCTGACATAGATATTTTTTATGATGACAGCAGAGTGCATGCCGTAGAAGCAGCTCATCGATTTTTAACGAATTTTGACCAGACAGGGAAGCTGCCTGAACGCGGCTTGTATATTTACGGTCCTTTTGGCATCGGAAAGTCCTTTATACTAGGCGCACTTGCAAATGAATTGGCCAATCGACGGGTTCGAACCGTCGTCGTTTACGTACCTGAATTTTTGCGTGAAATGAAACAATCCATTCAAGATCAATCACTAAATGAGAAGATTGATTTTGTGAAAAATGCACAAGTACTTATGCTTGATGATATTGGGGCGGAAACGATGTCTACTTGGACACGCGATGAAGTATTAGGAACGATCTTGCAACATCGAATGGCTGAAAAACTACCGACCTTTTTCACATCAAACTTTGATTTTGAAGGGTTGGAGCATCACTTGGCCTATACGCAGCGCGGTGAAAAAGAAGTGGTGAAGGCTGCACGCATTATGGAAAGAGTTCGAGCAGGTTCAATCCCTATTCAATTAGATGGGGAAAATAGAAGAGGACATTAATAATGCCTGTCTGGAAAAGTTCCGGACAGGCATTATACAGTCATCGTATTTTGTTGTGTGATTTTCATTGCATTGTGCTTGGGTTGCGGCACTATTCATACTATGGACGATTACTTTAAACTTATACGAAAAAATTCAAGCTTGCAATATATTGAAAACAGGCGTATACTCATTCTTAATTAAAGGTAAATGCATAGAAGAGGATAATAATTGATTGATTCATCTTACCAGAGAACAAGGTCAATGGCTGGAAACCTTGAGGAATGAATGATCGATTTACCACCTCTGAGCAGCATCAGTGAACAGTAGTAGTTGATGCCGGTAACGGTCCGTTAGCCGCAATCGAGCTTCGTCTTTCCGATGCTTTTTTGTCTAGCACTAGCGTCTAGACGCTACCGCTTTTCGGGAGCATTCGGACAGAAGGAAGAAGGGTGGAACCACGAGCACAGCCTCGTCCCTTTTATAGGGACGGGGCTTTTTTGTCGTTTTGTAAAGTTCGTAACAGTAAAAAGGAGTGTAATAAAATGTCAGACATGATTAAACTAACATTCCCGGATGGGGCAGTAAAAGAATTTTCTAAAGGAACAACTACAGAAGATGTTGCGGCATCGATTAGTCCGGGATTACGCAGAAACGCGTTAGCAGGTAAGTTGGGGGGCCAGTTGATCGATCTGAAAACACCGATCCAAGCAGATGGTGAAATTGCCATCATCACACCTCAATCCTCAGAGGCACTTGAGATTTTACGTCACAGTACAGCGCATCTTTTAGCGCAAGCGGTCAAGCGGAAATTCCCAGATGCCAAATTAGGCATTGGGCCAGTCATTGAAAATGGTTTTTATTATGACATCGATTCTCCTGAGCCAATCACAGCGGATGATTTGCCGGAGCTAGAAAAAGAAATGAAAAGAATCATCGGCGAAAACGTCGAAGTTGTTCGTCATGACGTTTCACGCGAAGAAGCGGAAAAACGATTTAAAGAAATTGATGACGAATATAAATTGGAGCTGCTCGAAGCGATTCCAGAAGGCGAGCAGGTATCGATTTATGAACAAGGCGAATTCTTTGATCTTTGCCGCGGCGTGCACGTTCCTTCTACAGGCAAACTAAAGGAATTCAAATTATTAAGCATTGCGGGTGCTTACTGGCGCGGAAATTCCGATAACAAAATGTTGCAGCGTATTTATGGAACGGCATTTTTCAAAAAAGATGAACTGCAAGAACATTTACGGATGCTTGAAGAAGCAAAAGAACGTGATCACCGTAAAATTGGTAAAGAGCTAGACCTCTTTATGAATTCCCAAAAAGTCGGACAAGGGCTTCCTTTGTGGCTGCCAAAAGGTGCAACAATTCGCCGCATCATCGAGCGTTACATTGTTGATAAAGAAGAAAAACTTGGCTATCAACACGTCTATACGCCTGTACTCGGAAGTGTTGAGCTTTATAAAACTTCCGGCCACTGGGGGCATTACCAAGATGGCATGTTCCCGGCAATGAGCATGGATAATGAAGACCTTGTTCTGCGCCCGATGAACTGCCCGCATCATATGATGATTTACAAAAACGGCATTCACTCGTATCGAAATTTACCGCTTCGAATTGCTGAACTTGGAACGATGCACCGCTATGAAATGTCCGGAGCGCTTTCAGGGTTGCAGCGTGTTCGCGGCATGACATTGAACGATGCACATATCTTCGTTCGCCCGGATCAGATTAAGGAAGAATTTAAACGAGTTGTCCAACTTGTCATTGACGTCTATAAAGATTTCAAAATTGAGGACTACTCATTCCGACTTTCTTACCGTGATCCAGAAGATACAGAGAAGTATTTTGATGATGATGCAATGTGGGAACGTGCGCAAAGCATGTTGAAAGAAGCGATGGATGAATTAGGGTATGACTATGTGGAAGCAGACGGAGAAGCTGCATTCTACGGACCAAAGCTTGACGTACAAGTCAAAACAGCGATTGGTATGGAAGAGACACTTTCGACAGTTCAATTGGATTTCCTATTGCCGGAGCGCTTTGATCTCACTTATGTCGGAGAAGATGGCAAGCAGCATCGTCCTGTCGTCATCCACCGTGGTGTCGTCTCTACAATGGAGCGTTTTGTCGCATTCCTTATTGAAGAATACAAAGGCGCATTCCCAACATGGCTTGCCCCTGTTCAAGTAGAAGTCATTCCAGTTTCCCCGGACGTGCATTTTGACTATGCAAACGACGTCCGAGAAAAACTTGTTGCAGCAGGTTTCCGCGTAAATATTGACAGCCGTGATGAAAAAATCGGCTATAAAATCCGGGAAGCACAAATGCAAAAAGTTCCATACATGCTTGTGCTAGGCGACAAAGAAGTAGAATCTGGAGAAGTCAACGTGCGAAAATACGGCGAACAGAAATCTGAGAGCCTATCATTCGATGCGTTCTTATCAAAGTTAAAAGAGGAAGTTCAGCAATACTAAGGGGAAAATCTCTTTTGAAATCTATTGACACGATTACAAAACCGTGATAAAGTGATTAAGGTTAGTAATGACTGAATACAGTTTGTGGTATAAGAAGAGGCTACCCGCTTCTCACCTGATTGACGCCTAACCGTTGTTGACAGGTCAGCACATGAGTGATCGTGCCGTGCATTTTTTGCACGTACACATACGCGGGTAGACAAATCAACTTTGTCTACCTTTTTTATTTTCATTGGACGGACCTGAGGAACTGCCTTCATCTAATGTGAAAAAGCAGTATACCCAAAACATGTATTCTCGAGACAATATTCGGAGGTGGATTACTATTAGCAAAGACATGTACGTAAATGAGGGTATTCGTGCCCGCGAGCTGCGACTGATTGACCACAACGGTGAACAGCTCGGAATCAAATCACGCAATGAAGCGCTTGATATTGCCGCTCGTGCGAATTTGGACCTCGTCCTTGTCGCTCCACAAGCAAAACCCCCAGTAGCTCGTATCATGGACTATGGGAAGTTCAAATTTGAGCAACAGAAAAAGGAACGCGAAGTACGTAAAAATCAGAAAATCATACTTCTCAAAGAAGTTAGGTTAAGCCCGACGATCGATGAGCATGATTTTCAGACGAAACTACGAAATGCGATCAAATTCCTTGAAAAAGGCGATAAGGTGAAATGCTCAATCCGTTTCCGTGGACGTGCAATTACGCATAAGGAAATTGGACAACGCGTCCTTGACCGCTTTGCAGAAGCATGTAAAGAAATATCGACGGTTGAACAACGACCGAAGATGGAGGGCCGGAGCATGTTCTTAATACTTGCGCCGACAGCCGAAAAACAGTAACAACGAAGATTTAGGAGGAACAGATCATGCCAAAAATGAAAACTCACCGCGGCTCAGCGAAACGTTTCAAAAAAACTGGAACTGGTAAAGTGAAACGTGGCCGTGCTTACACAAGTCACCTTTTTGCAAACAAACCAACTAAAGCGAAACGTCATCTACGCAAAGCTGCACTCGTTTCGTCAGGCGACTACAAACGCATTCGTGAAATGATCACATACATGAAATAATCCAAACCATAATCGGACAGAAAAGCAGGAGGTAATGCACTATGCCACGCGTAAAAGGTGGAACAGTAACGCGCAAGCGTCGTAATCGGGTATTAAAATTAGCTAAAGGCTACTTCGGGTCAAAACATAGACTTTACAAAGTTGCAAACCAACAAGTAATGAAATCATTCAACTATGCATACCGTGACCGCCGTCAGAAAAAACGTGATTTCCGTAAACTTTGGATTACACGTATTAACGCGGCTGCACGTATGAATGGTCTTTCATACAGCACATTGATGCACGGCTTGAAAATGGCTGGTATCGAAGTAAACCGCAAAATGCTTGCTGATCTTGCAGTAACAGATGCAGCTGCATTTGCTCAACTTGCAGAAACAGCTAAAAAATCAATCGCAAAATAAATTTGATTGTAAACAACCCTAACTTCTTGTAGTTGGGGTTGTTTTTATTTTTTACTATTTTTTTGTTGTCTCAAAAAGTGTAAGATGTATTAAGAGTAAAATAGATGGAGGGAGATCGCATGCAAACTGTCTTCTTATGGTGGATGGCTGCTATGTCATTATGGGCATTTGCAGCAATGGGAATTGATAAACGGCAGGCGAAAATGAGACAGCGGCGGATTCCTGAAAAAAACTTATGGCTACTTGGCTTATTAGGTGGGGGTATTGGAGCTTATCTTGGCATGCAAATCTTTAAGCATAAAACAAGACACACTTCATTCCGTATTGGATTTCTCCTGTTGGCCCTTACTTATGGTATTGTCGTTTTGTATCTTCTCGGCATTCGTTTGCCTGGAATGATAACTATATAGAAAAAGAAAAACCCCGCACTTAAGGGGGTTCTCAGTTTTTCAACAATTGTTCAATTGGATTTTTCCAGTTAATATCGGCTTTCGGATAGTTGGAATGGATTTCGGAGGCAAGGAAATGAAAATCGTCTTTTGTGAACCCTTGCAATTTTGTTTCGTCCTTTACCCATACAAAGATCGAGACAACGTCGAACGAATCCTCCGTCGTGCCCAAATATTTTTCACCTTCGAACATCGCACCTTTGTAGGTGATAAAAAAATTTTTTTGGACATTTTTCACATCGTCATAAAAATAAAATTGTTCTTGTTCGAAAGCTTCGTCAAGTTTGCGCTTTGGATCCGTCAAGTAACGTATACCTCTGTAAAATAAGTAGACGATAAAAGCTATTATGACAAAACGAATGATGAGTCCCATAACAGATCCCCCTTTAAAAAGATACATAGCGATACACCTTATATACGGCTTACGGATCAATTTGGTTTCAAAAAAAATAATTTTTCGGAGGAATTTATGAAGTTAACAAAACTATTTCAAATGCAGCAACAATTAGATGCATTTATCCAACAAAGTCGAGAAGGACAACAAAATGTTTTTGAAGAAAAAGGATTAGCACTTCTCGTTGAGCTGGCCGAACTGGCAAATGAAACGAGATGCTTTAAATTTTGGAGCTTAAAAGGCGCGTCTGAAAAAGAAGTGATTTTGGAGGAGTACGTAGATTCTATTCACTTTATCCTTTCACTTGGAATCGAAAAAGGGTTTAATTCTCTTGAAGAATGGCCGAAAGGAGAAGTCGTTGGACAGTTAACGCACTTGTTTTTGAAAACAAATCAAGTGATCAACCAGTTTTTAGATCAACAAACGAAAGAAGCCTATGAACAAATTTGGATCCATTACGGAGCTATTGCAAAAAAACTAGGATTCACCAATGAAGATATTATTTCCGCATATATATTAAAAAACGAAGAAAATTATATTCGTCAAAAAAGTGGATATTAAAAATGGTGAAAAAATAAAGATTGACAGTTTTCGTTGGATAAAAAATAATGGAAGTACAATCTAACTTTTTAGGGGGCCTCGCCATGAACGAATGGAGTAAAGAGGGTTTCGGAATGAGACTGAAAAGGTTACGTGAACAACGTCAGTTATCTATGATGGCTTTCGGGGCAGCAATTGGTACTTCCGCAAGCCGTATTAAAGATTGGGAAAAAGGAAAAAATGCCCCATCTGCTGCATGGATCGCCAAAATATCTGAACGGTTTAATGTGTCAACGGATGAATTAATCATGGGAGATATCCATGCGTCTTCCGCATTTATTCATTCGGGCCGTCAAAATGTGGAGACGCTTTACGATAAATTAAAAGAGACAATTGTTGCGGATCAATCGGAAAATGATGCGGGCAATATGAACTTATTATACGAACAAATAGATGCGGAGAATAAATGTCGGTATCGAAGCGGGAAAGGGCGAAAACGGGCAGAGTTGGAGCTACTAGAAATTATCGCCGATCTGCCGAAAAAAGATGTACTTGAACTGCTTGAACTAGCAAAAATCAAAAAACGATGGATCTAAATGTACAACGAAAAAAACGCATTTTATACATTCTTTGTGGGATTTGCGTATTTGGCTTTTTTATTTATCAACAAAATACTACTGTGAAGACAACTTGGTATGAAGTCATTTCTGAAAAGATTCCAGAAAGTGTAGCCCCATTTCGGATTGTTCAATTATCCGACGTGCATGATTCTATGTTTGGCGAAAATCATGAACAGGTTGTACGGAAAGTCAAAATGATTACGCCGCACGCTATTTTTATAACAGGTGATTTGATCGATAGCAATCGATATAATCTTGAGCAAAGTTTACAGTTAATACGTGCACTTCAGTATGTTGCACCGCTCTATTATGTCACTGGGAACCATGAAATTGCGACAAATGACACGGACCACATTAAAGAAGAGCTGCAATTACTAGGCGTGCATGTATTATCTAATGAGGCGATGGTGATCAACACGCTGGAAAATGAGCTAATCGCAATTGGCGGCATTGAAGATCCACTTTCAAGTGTTCTTGAAGAGAAGGATGCTATTCAACTTGCTATTCAAGAAGCCTTTCGGCATGTTCCCGACACAACATTTAAAATGCTGTTATCACATCGGCCGGAACATTTTGACCTATATGCTGAAAATCATGTAGATCTTACCTTTAGCGGTCACGCACATGGCGGCCAGTTCCGAATTCCGGGGATCGGCGGGCTGATCGCTCCTGGTCAAGGTTGGTTTCCAAAGTTCACGTCTGGTATTTACGAACGAAATGATCACCAAATGGTAGTGAGCAGGGGACTTGGTAACAGTATAATTCCGATTCGATTGTTTAATCAACCTGAAATTGTTGTCGTGACTTTATTCCATACAAAGAACTAAGAAGGCTTCCTTATTAGGAGGTCTTTTTGTTTTTGGAAAGGTTTGAAAACGAGTTGGTGTGCGGTATGATGAACATGTGAAAAAGAATTAAAAAATGGGGAAGGGATGAATGGTTTGAAAGCTGTTATTCATGAAATGGGAAAATTGAAGGTTGGACAAATAGAAGATCCTGTTGCAAAACAAGGGGAAGTAATTGTGTCGATTAAAGTTGCGGGTTTAAATCGACGCGATTTATATATTCCGAGACGTAGAGGTAATCAGGCAGAGGCACTTATCCTTGGTTCAGATGGTGCTGGTATTGTTGAATCTGTGGGGGAAGGTGTGACAACGTTTGCAGTCGGAGATGAAGTGATCATTAATCCAGCATTGCGCTGGGAGAAAAATAGCGTGGCACCGCCTGCTGCATTTGATATTTTAGGGATGCCTGATCACGGAACATTTGCAGAGAAAATTGCGATTTCAGAAGACCAGCTAGAGCGGAAGCCTGCTCATTTCTCTTGGGAACAAGCGGCTGTAGTAGCGCTTGCGGGTCTTACTGGTTACCGTGCATTGTTTACGAAAGGTGAATTAAAAGCAGGACAAACTGTTTTCATTCCTGGTGCGGGAAGCGGTGTGGCGAGCTTTCTTGTTCAATTTGCGAAAAAATGCGGTGCGCGTGTCATCGTGACGTCCCGAGACGAGCAAAAGCGACAGCAAGCATTAGCCCTTGGAGCCGATCTTGCACTTGATACGAATGCAGATTGGGAAGCTGCGTTAAAAGAAGAAACAATTGATCTGGTGATTGAAAGTGTTGGAAAAGCAACATTCAACCGATCGCTGGCAACTCTTAAAAAGGGCGGACGCATCGTTGTGTTCGGTGCAACGACAGAAGATGTTGTTGAATTGGATTTACGAAACTTCTTCTATGGACAATATCAGCTATTCGGTTCTACGATGGGAAGCAAGGAAGAACTACAAGAAATGCTTGCCTTTATGGAGCAATATCAAATCACCCCTGTAATCGATAAAGCCTATACGTTGGATGATGCACCAGAGGCTTTTGACTATCTAGAAACAAATCAGCAATTTGGTAAGGTGCTCTTTAACATTCAGTAAATATGCCACCTTATAGCCATAATATTCACTTATTAGATGACTGAAAAGTGTTATACTATTGATAGGAAAGGTGGAGGTGCAAATGACAAAAACATTGCCACTGAATGATTTAGAAATCGCTTCTAAAGCGATTATGAAGCCGATTGGAGAAATCGCAAAAAAAATAAATATCCCAGAAGATGCGGTTGAGCCATACGGTAAATATAAAGCGAAAATAGATATTGCGAAATTACCGGAAAAGACGACGAATGGAAAGGTCGTTCTAGTGACCGCGATCAGTCCGACGCCTGCTGGGGAAGGAAAATCCACAGTAACTGTTGGACTTGCCGATGCTTTATCAAGGCTCGGTGAAAAAACGATGATCGCCCTGCGTGAACCATCGCTTGGTCCGGTAATGGGGATAAAAGGTGGCGCAACTGGTGGGGGGTATGCGCAAGTTGTCCCAATGGAAGAGATTAATCTTCATTTCAATGGCGACATTCATGCCATTACCACTGCAAATAATGCGCTGAGCGCGTTAATCGACAACCATATCCATCAGGGAAATGCGCTTCAAATTGATCCAAGACGTATTACTTGGAAACGCGTGTTAGATATGAATGACCGTGCACTACGCAACGTCGTTGTAGGTCTTGGGGGGCCGACGCAAGGTGTACCAAGAGAAGATGGCTTCGATATTACAGTGGCATCTGAAATTATGGCGGTTTTTTGCCTAGCTTCAAGTTTGCAAGACTTAAAAGACAGAATATCCCGCATTGTCATCGGCTATACGTACGATAAGAAAGCTGTCACAGTACAGGACCTAGGTGTGGAAGGTGCACTTACACTATTGTTAAAAGACGCATTTAAGCCAAACCTTGTCCAAACAATCGAAGGAACACCGGCATTTATACATGGTGGTCCATTTGCCAATATTGCGCATGGATGTAATTCAATAGTTGCGACGAACACTGCGCGGAAGTTGGCAGATATCGTTGTGACGGAAGCGGGCTTCGGCTCAGACCTAGGTGCAGAGAAATTTATGCATATTAAAGGACGTCAAGGCGGTTTTGCACCGGACGCAGTCGTGATCGTCGCAACAGTCCGGGCATTAAAAATGCATGGCGGCGTACCGAAAGCAGAGCTGATCAATGAAAATGTTCAAGCTGTAAAAGACGGTATTGCGAATCTTGCAAAGCATGTTGAAACGATTCAATCATTCGGCGTTCAACCAGTCGTTGCGGTCAACCGCTTCGTAAAAGATTCTCCCG
The DNA here is from genome assembly GCF_001563475.1 of Sporosarcina sp. HYO08. Classification (GTDB taxonomy): domain Bacteria; phylum Bacillota; class Bacilli; order Bacillales_A; family Planococcaceae; genus Sporosarcina. The sequence goes on from NZ_LPUT01000001.1 coordinate 251,635, forward strand.
AAGAGCTTGAAGCGATCATCTTATGGTGTGAAGCAAATGGATTGCGTGTTGCGCTTACAAACGTTTGGGAACATGGCGGCGAAGGTGGGATCGCTTTAGCAGAGCAAGTTCTCGATATTTTAAAAGGGTCAAACAATTTTGCACCACTTTATGATGTTGAACAATCGATTGAGGAAAAAGTAGAAACAATTGTACAAAAAGTATATGGTGGAAGTCATGTGATTTTCTCCGACCAAGCGATGAAGAGCCTGCGGAATATTAAAGAAAATGGATGGGATATTTTACCGATTTGTATGGCGAAAACTCAATATTCCTTCTCGGATAATCCAAAGTTATTAGGTCGCCCAGAACAATTTTCCATCACGATTAGAGAAATTATTCCAAAGCTTGGCGCAGGATTCCTCGTCTGCTTAACGGGTGATATTATGACGATGCCGGGCTTACCAAAAGCACCATCTGCCTTGCAGATGGATATTGATCAAGACGGCAAAGCGATTGGTCTTATGTAACCAAATGTAAAAACCGATTGGAAAAATATTTTCCGATCGGTTTTTAAGTGTTTCTTGAGTTATGAAAAGAAACGTCCTTTATAATGTTAAAAACAGAAAGATTGTTGTATGATAAAAGATGTAGTTACAAGGTGATAAACATTTTGATTGAAGGGTTGAAAATTATTGAATATTCAAGAGTATAGTTTTGAAGAATTAGTGGATCCGACCGGGATTATTCAAGGAAAACGTTTTGAGTTTTTACTGTATATATTATTAGAAGAGAATGACGAGCTTTACGTTGAAGAGGGAACAGGACTTCGTGTCATTTTTGCAGTAGATGGTGAAAAAGAATGGATCGCATCAAATCATTTTTTCGATCGATCGACAGACAAACCGCTCGATTTTGAATTGGAAGAAGAAGAAAAAGAAATGGTTCTTCAATTTTGCAAATCGCATTATAAACAATAAAACTTATCGCTGTATTCAATCAATTTAAAATAAAATATAGTAGATAACGTGTAAAGCAAGAAGAAAAGGTTTTGTAAACTAAAGAAACTAACGTAATTGGAGTGTTGAATGATGAATAAAGAAGTCGTTGATATTACGATCATAGGTGGAGGACCGACAGGCCTGTTCGCCTCATTCTACGCCGGTATGCGTGAAATGTCAGTGAAAATTATTGATAGCCTTCCGCAGTTAGGCGGGCAGCTCATTGAGCTATATCCCGATAAATATATATACGATGTAGGGGGATTTCCTAAAATTCTTGCAAAGGATTTTGTCGCGAATTTAGTAACGCAGGCACATTATGCAAAGCCGGAAATTCACCTTGGTGAAACGGCGTTATCCGCCATGCGTGACGGCGATCATTTTATCCTTAAAACGGATAAAGGAACACATTTGACACGTACGATCCTATTAACAGCGGGGATCGGAGCATTCCAACCGCGTAAAATTGGGTTGAAAGAAGAAGTGCTATTTGAAGGAACCTCACTGCACTATAGCATTAAAGATTTAAATCTATTCGAAGGTCAGAATATACTTGTATGCGGGGGCGGGGATTCAGCTGTTGACTGGGCACTGATGCTTGAAAACATTGCCAAATCCGTAACGCTTGTTCACCGACGTGAACGTTTTACAGCACATGAAACGAGTGTCAATCAGCTAATGGAGTCAAAAGTTGATGTGAAAACATCGCTTACAGTTAAAGCAATTGAAGGCGAAGAAGGAAAAGTTCAGGAAGTGACTTTAGCCGCCAAGGATGGTTCTGAACAAAAACTTTCTGTAGATCATGTAATTGTCAACTATGGAAATATTTCGTCTCTTGGTCCGTTAAAGGAATGGGGATTAGAAATGGATCGAAATTCAATCATCGTCAATTCACGTATGGAAACGAATATTGAAGGCATTTATGCGGCTGGAGATGTTACGACTTATGACGGGAAAGTGAAGCTTATTGCAGTTGGGCTCGGCGAAGCGCCAATAGCGGTTAATCACGCAAAAGCATATGTGGACCCTAAAGCAAGACTGCAGCCGCTCCATAGTACAAGTGTTTTTGGGTAATATAGATAATTCCTAATGCAAAAAGCCGTCCATTTTGGCGGCTTTTTGCATGGATTCGCATCATACTAAAAATGAAATGGCTAAAATGAGTAAAATTGGAACAAAAAGGATGAGGTAACCAATCGGATTTCCAAAATTAATTGTCCAGCCGATGCCAAATCTTTTTTCAACGAATATCGAAGGATCATTTTTATTCATGTAGAAAACACCAAACTTCCAGAAACGGTCATCATCAAAATCTGTTATCCCGGTAATGGCATCATCCTCTACCTGTACTTCAATCCGTGAACCGCTTTGACCGACTTTAAATGCATAAGCTGCGGTAGCAAGGAGAATGATTACTAAAAAAACAAGTGGCGCTGCCATCATTAGCATAGCATTTTCAAGTTCCGCATGAATGGTCGTTACCTGTAAAAACCCAAAAAGCGTTGTAATGAGCACTGTTGTCAAAAATAAGAACCAACTTGTATATTTTCTAAAGGACAATTGCTGAATTTGAGATGTTTGACGTTTAGTGGCGCGAATACGGATGCCTGACTTTTTCGTGAAAACATTGATCATGAGCATCATCGCTTGTATGATGAGCGCGATGAGCAATGTCGCAATGACGGAAAAAGGTGTTTTTTCCGTAAAGGCATCAGGTTGGCCATTGGGACCCCAATGCGTAGGAATTCGTTCCGGCATGAGATGATATTGGGTACCTGTGTAAATCATTAATCCAATTGTAATGAGCATTGGAATGATATACAAATAAGATGGAAGCATTTCATCCTTCGCGCGTGCCTCTAAATCGACAATCCTTACTTGTTTTAAGTTAGCTCCCCATTGCTTCGCTCGTTTTAGTTGAATAACTTTGGCGTGGAAATATAAATAGAGTGCCATAGAAACGAAAAGAATGCTGAACTGGATAAAGAGTCCAGCCAAAACAACCTTCTCTCCAGACAGACTTCTGCCGCTCATCCAACTTACGTATGCGATTAATCCGGCAATGCCAACGATGCTGCTCACAATTGCGTAGATCTTTTTGTAAGATGCAATTGATGGATCGTCCGTGTGTCCCTCGGGAATGGATACGCCAAATGCAATGGTCCGCTTCAGCAAATAAGGGATTGAGGTTTGCATAATGACGATAAAACCAATGATTACAATAAATAGTAAATGGATCAATTTTTACTCACCTCTCAAATCTTTCATAATGGAAGAAACAACTGCCTTGATTTCCCTATCACTCATTCCGATCACAAGTGCCTCTGCAATGACTGGTTGTAATGCCGTAGTTATTCGTTCATGATGAAACTGAGCCATATCGTTAGAAATTGATGAAACAATTGCACCGGACTTTGGAATGATTTGGATGAATTGCTTCCGCTCTAGTTCATGATATGCCTTATTAACGGTATGCATATTAACACCAAGATCGGCTGCAAAGGAGCGGACGGATGGCAATGGATCGCCGTCTTTTAACTTCCCGCGCGCCATTAGTTCAATTAGTTCATGGGTCAATTGAAGGTATATGGGGATTTCCGAGTCTGGTTCAATTCGAATGAGCATCATGTAGTCCTCCCATCTGTTCTAATACTATTATAACAGAAATGCTGTTATAAAGTACAAAAAATCCCCTAACTAGTTTGTTAGAGGATTCACCATTCATTTATTCAAAATCTCTGAAACTGTGACAAAAACATAACCTTCGTTTTGTAAAAAAGAAAGGACAGCATCTAATCCATCGGCTGTAGATTGGTGGATATCATGCATTAAGATAATACTTCCATCTTTTGTTTGTTGTTTTACGATTTCAAGAATTTTTGTTGGATTATGATGTTGCCAATCGAGTGTATCGACATCCCATAGCGCAACAGGTAAGCTTGTCTGGCTGCGTACGGTTTGATTGATCGCTCCGTAAGGGGGTCTAAAAGCTGTTACTTTTTGTCCTGTTTCCTGTTCAATGATTGCTGTCGTTTGGTTAATTTCACTTTGGATTTTTTCTACACTCAATTTTCGCAGATCTGGGTGGGTCCATGTATGATTCCCTAGCTCATGTCCAGCTACTTGAACAAGCTTTGCGATTTCTGGGTAATATTCAACGCGGCTGCCCAACATGAAAAATGTCGCTGGCGCTTCATATTTTTTTAAGATGTCTAGTATTTGCGTCGTAATTTTTGGATCTGGGCCGTCATCAAATGTTAAAGCAACCCGTTTTGGACCGTCTACTATTGGATCTATCGTATTCGATTCGCTGCCTGGGTTTGTCACTTCTTTATTTTCAGTGGATTCAATTTCATTTTCTAATGTTTTTGTTGCATGATCTGTCATTTGACTTTCATCGAGAGGTAATTTAAATTCATCCGCTAGCATAGTATTGATTTCTTTTAGCGGAATGACAGCGAATGGTGGTTCCAGTTCATCTGCCGAAAACGCTCCTTGCTGAAAATAAAATCGTAAATGATCATTTGTTAGTGCAAAATTATTAAAGTTGTTCCACAGTTCCTCCGTTGCGATATGTACATTTTGCAGGTCGAGGTTTTCTTGCAGCATCGGGTCCTTATAAATGGTATTTCGGACGATGGATGACAACTGTTTAAGATTGTTTGGATCTTCGTTGAATAATTGTTCAACGGTCAGTTGGTTACCGGTTTCAGGATTTAAATGGAAGACATGAATTTCCTTTTTCTGATTTGATTTGTCTATGAACCTGTCTTTTTTGATGATAAAAGAATAGATTCCAGAATCATGAGGTACTGTTTCGAACGAAATATTAAGTTCCCCGGCTGTTTTCCCGTTTACCTCTTGTTGCTGGTTTATGGTTGTTAAATATTGTTGTTTGGCGGTTTCTATATAACTAGTAACCTCATCGTTGAAATCTTGATGAACACTTTGAGGATATTGAATAGCGAATGGTGAAATAGCATCATTCGATGTTTCCGTTACGATTTTAATGCCTGGATAACTGGAGTCGATCGTATCGACAATGATAACTGTCGTAACATTTTCCTTACCACTGGTAGCCAGAGCTTCATTTTTTGTCTTTTGGGTTATTAAATAGATTGCTGCAAATGTCAGCGTAATAATGGCGATCGAAAAAGTAACATCAATCCACGAAATGCGCCGTTTTCGCTGTGATCGTTTCATAGTAAAGACCCCTTTTTTATTTGCTAGAAAATTAGACGGATCAATCTCCAGTTTGTTACAAGGAAACTGTCGAATTTTATGATGAACTTATGAAACTAGTATACATGAAAAGACAAGGTATACCAATTGAATTGAAGATTGTCTGATTCTTTTTTCTTTAGAAGGGGCCTATGTTTTGAAAATAATGAATAAGGGGGCTGAGGTAGAAAAAACTTTTTCTCCCTGGTGGGATATGATACAATTATTTCACCCCGGATATTGCAAATACGGGTTTTTCTTATGTAATCAATTACACCTCGGCGTAATTGCGTCCGAATTAAACACATTTGAATCATCCGATCCGGTTGTTGAATATAACCTGCAATTATACTAAACAAGGTGGTTGGAAAAATGGAAAAAGGAACGTATCGGGTACTTCTGTACTATAAATATGTACACATTGAGGATCCAGTGGAATTTGCTAATGCACATTTGGCGTTTTGTAAGGAAATTGGGTTGAAAGGCAGAATACTTGTCGGAACAGAAGGAATTAATGGAACTTGTTCTGGTACGGTTGAACAAACAGATGCTTACATGAAAGAGCTTACGAGCGATGAACGTTTTAGCGATATCGTTTTCAAAATTGACGAGACAGATGGACACGCCTTTAAAAAAATGCATGTCCGTCCACGTGAAGAAATTGTCAACTTAAGCTTGGAAGATGATATTGACCCGAACGAATTAACAGGTAAGCGTTTAAGCCCTGAAGAGTGGTTTAAACAAATGCAAGAGGAAGACACGATTGTGATTGATGCAAGAAATGACTATGAATATGACCTCGGTCATTTCCGCGGTTCAGTACGACCTGACATTGAGAACTTCCGAGATTTGCCGCAATGGATGCGGGAGAATAAAGAAATGTTCGAAGGGAAAAAAATTCTTACGTATTGCACAGGCGGTATTCGCTGCGAGAAGTTTTCCGGATGGCTCGTTCGTGAGGGATATGAGGATGTTAGTCAATTACATGGTGGAATTGCGATGTATGGAAAAGACCCAGTTGCGAAGGGGCAGCTTTGGGATGGACAAATGTACGTCTTTGATGAGCGTATCGCAGTACCGATCAACCAAGTAGAACACGTCGTAGTCGGCCGAGATCATTTTGACGGCGAGCCATGTGAGCGTTATGTGAACTGTGCAAACCCAGAATGCAATGCGAAAATTCTTTGTTCTGAGGAAAATGAGCATTTCTATATGCGCAGTTGCTCGGATGAATGCCGTACACATCCACGAAACCGTTACTTCGTTGAACACGATTTGACTGTAGAGGAATTCGATGCACGTTTAAAAGCAATTGAAGAAGTAAAGAAGAATTCATTGGCCTAATAACTATTTTAGGGTCAAACCAAATCGTCTGAATGGTTTTCTAGCCGTTCAGACGTCTTTTTTAGAGTCTGAGGTTATTTTATAATTCCATTGTAATGATGAAATACCCTTGTACTCAAAAGAATGGAGGAACGCGTAAAATGCAATGGAAAAATTTATATCGCGGATTCTTTATGGGAATTAGTGATTTAATACCGGGAGTAAGTGGGGGTACGATTGCATTTATTCTTGGTATATACGATGAGCTATTAACATCAATCAGTGGCTTTTTTAGCCGTAATTGGAAGAAGTATATTGGGTTTTTGTTACCGCTTGCAATCGGAATCGGTGTGACGCTACTATTATTTAGTAGGGTCATCGAATTTTTATTGAAAAATTATCATGATCCTACACAATACTTTTTTATCGGTTTGATCATAGGTGTATTACCTTTTATGATGAAACAGGCAGAAGTGAAAACGCATTTCAACTGGGCGCATTTTTTGCTTATTCTCATTGTCGGCGCTGCACTTGCTTCGATGGCATTTATTAAACCACATGATTCAACGCCGATTACTTCATTAACGCCATCCAATGCAATCGGTTTATTTTTGGCGGGATGGGCTGGAAGTATGGCGATGCTATTGCCAGGAATTAGCGGATCATTTATCCTTCTATTACTAGGCGTTTATTCAACGGCGATCGGCGCTTTGTCTAATTTGAATTTCCCTATTATATTGGTCATTGGTGCAGGCGTGATTGCGGGCTTCATTGTCAGCAGTAAAGCGATTAGCTATTTGCTTTCGCATTACACACATGTCACATTTGCGGCGATTATTGGTTTAATCATTGGCTCGGTATTCGTTATTTACCCGGGGATCCCTGAAAGTGGCACTCCTTTTGTGATGAGTATCATCGCATTCATTATGGGTTTAATCGTAGCGAATATGTTTAGTCCAAGTAAATCTAATCACAACTAAATATTTAAATTCGATCAGCTAGATTTGAAACAACGTATAGGTTGTTTCAAACCTAGCTTTTTTTAACTTGGTTCTTCTGCGCATGATCAAGTGGCCCACTGCATACTATGGATAAAACCAAGCCCTGAATGGAGGGAATTTGTTGGATATTTTAAGCAGAGTAAGAAACTATCGTGATAAAGAAAACCGGTTGAAATGGGAAGGGACATTTGAGCAATATTTAGAGATCGTGAAAGAAAGACCAGAAGTCGCTCAAACGGCGCATTCACGTGTGTATAATATGATTAAAAATTCCGGTTTGGTTGAACGAAACGGTCATAAGATGTATCAGTTTTTCGGCAATGAAATTTTCGGCTTGGAAGAGTCAATCGAACGTCTTGTTGAAGAGTATTTTCATCCAGCTGCCAAACGATTAGATGTACGTAAAAGAGTTTTACTGTTAATGGGGCCAGTTAGTGGTGGGAAATCAACCATTGTAACATTGTTAAAGCGCGGGCTTGAAAATTATTCGAGAACAGATGAAGGTGCGGTTTATGCCATTAAGGGGTGCCCGATGCATGAAGACCCGCTTCATTTAATCCCTGAGCATTTACGGGAAGATTTTTTTGAAGAGTATGGCATTCGGATTGAAGGCAGTCTTTCACCATTAAATACAATGCGTCTAGAAACTGAATATGATGGCCGGATCGAAGATGTAATAGTTGAACGTATTTTCTTCTCAGAGGCTAAGCGTGTCGGGATTGGAACGTTTACACCATCTGATCCAAAATCACAAGATATTGCTGACTTAACGGGAAGTATCGACTTTTCGACGATTGCTGAATTCGGTTCGGAGTCGGATCCGCGTGCGTATCGTTTCGATGGGGAATTAAATAAAGCAAACCGCGGCATGATGGAGTTTCAAGAAATGTTGAAGCTGGACGAAAAGTTCCTCTGGCATTTACTATCATTGACGCAAGAAGGGAATTTTAAAGCTGGCCGTTTCGCCTTGATCAGTGCCGATGAACTGATCGTTGCGCATACAAACGAGACAGAATATCGTTCCTTTATATCCAATAAAAAGAACGAGGCGCTGCATTCCAGAATTATTGTCATGCCGATTCCTTATAATTTAAAAGTTAGCCAGGAAGAACGCATTTACGAAAAAATGATTAAAGAAAGTGACATGGCGCATGTGCATATTGCGCCGCATGCCTTACGTGTTGCTGCCATCTTCTCAGTGTTAACGAGACTTGAAAGTTCGAAGAAACAAGGGATGGACATTGTGAAGAAAATGCGCTTGTATGACGGTGAAAGTGTAGAAGGTTTTAACCAGGTCGATGTCGAGGAAATGAAAAAAGAATTCGCGACTGAGGGGATGCACGGGATCGACCCGCGCTATGTCATTAACCGCATTTCATCGGCCATTATCCGCAAAGAAGTGCCGTCGATCAATGCGCTCGATGTGTTGCGTTCTTTAAAAGATGGACTTGATCAGCATGCATCGATTTCAAAAGAAGACAAAGAAAACTTCATGAATTATATTTCGGTCGCAAGAAGAGAATACGATGAAATTGCGAAAAAAGAAGTTCAAAAAGCATTTGTCTATTCCTACGAGGAATCTGCTAAAACATTGATGGATAACTATTTAGACAATGTGGAAGCATTTTGCAATAAAAATAAACTAAGAGATCCGTTAACCGGTGAAGAGATGAATCCAGACGAAAAACTTATGCGTTCGATAGAAGAACAAATCGGCATTTCAGAAAATGCAAAGAGAGCATTCCGCGAAGAAATTCTCATTCGTATTTCTGCGTTTGCTCGCAAAGGGAAACGGTTTGACTATAGATCTCATGAACGTTTGCGTGAAGCGATTCAAAAGAAACTTTTTGCGGATTTAAAAGACGTTGTCAAAATTACGACTTCAACGAAAACACCGGATGAGTCCCAGTTGAAAAAAGTAAATGAAGTCGTCGCGCGTCTCATTGATGAGCATGGTTACAATTCCGTGTCTGCAAACGAGTTGCTCAGATATGTCGGCAGCTTATTGAATCGATAGGTCGTTAATGGTTTTGGATGAAAACAAGGCTAATCTCAGATTGGTCTTGTTTTTATCCAATTAGAAGGCAATAACTTGTCTGCTTATGCATATAATAGTAGAAACTTTTAAGGTAAGGTCAAAGAATACTAGAAATCAAAAGATAGGTGCGGATGGAGATGAACGAAAACCCAAAAGATCAATTTGTGATCTCGCAAGAAAATTGGTCGCTTCACCGAAAAGGTCATCAAGATCAAAAACGTCATATGGATAAGGTGAAAGATGCCATCCGGAATAATTTGCCGGATTTAGTAAGCGAGGAAAACATTGTCATGTCAAATGGCCGGGAAGTTATTAAAATTCCAATTCGTTCGTTGGACGAATATAAGATACGTTACAATTACGATAAATCCAAGCATGTAGGACAAGGCGATGGGGACAGTGAGGTAGGAGACGTTGTCGCGCGGGATGGATCCCAAGGAAAAAATGCTGCTGGCCAGGGGAAAAAAGCAGGGGATCAGCCCGGGCAAGACTTTTACGAAGCCGAAGTGTCGATGGCTGAAATTGAAGAAGCTTTATTTAAAGAGCTGGAACTACCAAACTTGGCGCAGAAAGAACAGGCCGAAATTACGACGGATAAAATTGAGTTCAATGATGTTCGGAAAAAAGGTTTGATCGGCAATATTGATAAAAAAAGAACCATTTTAACGGCAATTCGGCGCAATGCGATGAAAGGAAAAGCAGAAATTGCCCCTTTTCATAATGATGACTTACGCTTTAAAACGTGGAATGACGTAACAAAACCCGAATCAAAAGCAGTTGTTCTTGCGATGATGGATACGAGCGCTTCAATGGGAACTTTTGAAAAGTACATCGCGCGCAGCTTTTTCTTTTGGATGACTAAATTTTTACGTTCAAAATACGGTTCTGTTGATATTGAATTTATCGGCCACCATACGGAAGCGAAAGTGCTAACTGAAGAGGATTTTTTTTCAAAAGGGGAAAGCGGTGGAACGATTTGTTCATCTGCCTATTTAAAAGCACTGGAACTAATTAAACAAAAATATAGCCCGACCCGTTATAATATTTATCCGTTCCATTTCTCTGATGGTGAAAACATGTCTTCGGATAATCCAAAATGTATTCAGCTTGTCAATGAACTAATGGCCGTTTCAAATATGTTTGGATACGGAGAAGTCAATGCCTATAGCCGGTACTCTACGCTTATGTCGACGTATAAAAAAATAGATCATCCAAAGTTTCGTCATTATATTTTGAAAGAAAATCGAGATGTGTATTTCGCGCTCAAAAGTTTCTTCAAAAACGAAGTGGAGCAACTGTAAGCGGCAGCGTGACAAAAGAGTCGGGGGGATCCAATTGCCTGAAATGCAAAAACTTCATCGAGCAATCGATGAAATTACGGAAATTGCCAGTGGGTTCGGCTTGGATTTTTATCCAATGCGGTATGAAATATGCCCGGCCGATATTATTTATACATTCGGCGCATACGGCATGCCAACACGTTTTTCGCATTGGAGTTTCGGAAAACAATTCCATAAAATGAAGCTGCAATATGATCTAGGACTAAGCCAAATCTATGAGTTGGTCATTAACTCAAATCCTTGTTATGCCTTTTTGCTGGACACGAACAGTCTGATTCAAAATAAACTTATTATCGCGCATGTGCTTGCACATTGTGATTTTTTCAAAAACAATGTTCGATTTTCAAATACGAGACGAGATATGGTTGAAAGTATGACGGCGACCGCAGAACGAATTACAAAATATGAGCTCATCCATGGGAAAGAAGAGGTAGAAAAGTTTTTGGATGCTGTTTTGGCGATCCAAGAGCATATCGATCCTTCCATCATTCGGCCAAGACTGAACGAAAATGACGTGGAAGACGATGAAGAAGAGGTTTTTTCTAGCCGAAAATCACCTTACGATGATCTGTGGGGATTAGACGAACAGGAAAATAACGCGCAGGTCCCGCACCAAAAGAGAAAAAAGATCCCGCCTAGTCCAGAGAAAGATCTCCTTTTATTTATCTTGGAAAATAGTCGAGAGTTGGAAGAGTGGCAGCGTGATATTTTAACAATGATCCGAGAAGAAATGCTCTACTTTTGGCCGCAGCTTGAGACGAAAATTATGAACGAAGGATGGGCCTCTTATTGGCACCAAAGAATTATCCGGGAAATGGATTTGACAACCGATGAAACAATTGAGTTTGCAACGCTAAATGCCGGCGTCGTACAGCCATCAAAAACATCCATTAACCCTTATTATTTGGGTCTTAAAATATTTGAAGATATCGAGAAAAGATACAATGATCCAACGGAAGAAATGATCCGTTTTGGCGCAGAGCCTAATCGCGGAAGAGAAAAAATGTTTGAAGTCCGTGAAGTAGAGTCAGACATTTCTTTTATCCGCAATTATTTAACGAAAGATCTTGTGCAGCGGGAAGATCTCTACTTGTTTGAGAAAAAAGGAAGTAACTATACGATTACGACGAAAGAATATGAGACAGTTCGAGATCAATTGGTATCCATGCGAGTGAACGGCGGTTTCCCATATATTGTCGTTGAAAACGGGGATTACTTGCGCAATGGCGAATTGTTTCTTGTGCATAAGTATGAAGAAACTGAGCTTGACTTGCATTATTTGGAACATGTTTTACCGTATATTTACCAATTATGGGGCCGTATCGTTCATTTGCAAACGTATTCGGATAAGAAAGAGGTTGTATTTTCATACGATGGGAAGAAAGTGTATCGGAGATTTGTATAATCGCAAAAACCATCCCTTTTTTAGGCGGGGGATGGTTTTTGCATATTTGTATAATTGCGAAATTAGACACCAAGAAAAAATAATACACATGGAATGGTTGCTAAGCTAACAATTGTTGTCGCAAAAGTTGTAAAGGAAACGAGGTCTGGCTCTGTTCCAAACTGTAAAGCAAACATTGTTGTATTCGCTGCTGCCGGCATCGCGGCCTGCAAAATAATAACCGATTTTAACAAATCATTAACAGGTAAAAAGAATAAAATAATTGCTGCAATGATTGGAGAAGCGAACATCCGGATGACCCCGACGGAGACAACAAAACGATAGGCCACTTTTTTTCTTACTATGACAGCTAGCTGCATGCCAAGAACGAGCATAACAGTCGGGATCGAAGCATCAGCCACAAGGCTAATCCCCCCAAGCAGCGTTTCGGGAATAGAAATCGATAATAATTGCAAACCCACGCCAATAATTGCTGCATGAATAAGCGGCATCCGGATGACCCGTTGCAAGGACTGCTTCAACGTCGCTTTTTCTTCACCGCCAAGCGAGGCGAAAAAGATGCCAATTGTGTTCATCAGCAAAGATTGGAAAACCATCATAATAACCGCATAGTCAAATCCCGCTGCACCGAATGCAAATAATACAACAGGCGCGCCATAATTGCCGCTGTTCATAAAAACACCGCCCAAAATCATGGCTGACAGTTGGGAGCGAGAGGCTTTCATAAAAATAGCCGTCGACCATACAGTAGCTAATAGGATAACAGTTAAAATTAGGCTCGTCACAATGATGTAAAAATAATCCATTGTTAAGTCATTCATGTAAAATGTACGAAACGCGAGAAAGGGAGACATTAAATACAATGCCGCTGTAGAAATTGACTTAATGTCAAACCCGATCCACTTTTGTCCAACATACCCAATTAAAAAAATTAAAAACACGGGCAATATGATCATTAGTAAATCCATGGCTTCAACTCCAGGCAAAGTCTTCTGTCAATAGCTTACCAGAAAACGTGATAGAATCAATGATAGGAGCATTTTAAACGTCAGAATAATTGAACAGAAACGAGGGATTGCTATGATTCGGTATCCAAACCCAATCCGAAAAGGACAAACGATAGGTGTTACAGCCACATCATCCGGCGTTGAAAGTGAATTACATCATTTGTTAAGAAAAGCCGCACATCAATTTGAGCAACGGGGATTTTCTGTTAAATTAGGGGATACAGTTTGGACGGATGAAAAGTTGACATCTACACCAAAAGGAATCCGGACTGCAGAATTTAACGAGATGATGGAAAGTGATGAAATTGCGGCGATCATCCCGCCATGGGGTGGTCATTTCCTCATTGAGATTCTTCCGCTTATAGACTTTGATCAATTACGACCGAAATGGATTGTTGGCTATTCTGATACGAGCACTTTATTGTTATCCATCACGCTGATGACTGGAATCGCAACCGCACATGGAACGAATTTTGTCGATGTGCGAAGTGATGCCTGGGATCCGGTCACCGCGAAATTTCTAGAGATGATCACAGCAGAAACAGGTGCTACAATCGTTCAACAGTCATCCGAAAAATATCAATCAGAATGGCAGCATTTTGCACTGCCAGATCCCTATGTTTTTAAACTGGATTGCGACACGGAATGGAAAGTGATCGACGGTGATGGAGCACAGTTTGAAGGGCGATTGCTAGCGGGATGTATCGATACGATTCGCCATTTAGTTGGAACGCCTTTCGGTGATGTGAAAGCGTTTCAAAAAAAGTGCATTCCGGGCGATCAAATTATATGGGCGCTTGAAAACTGCGATTTGGATGCGCCAGATTTTTATCGTTCAATTTTGCAACTATACAATGCCGGTTGGTTCGATCATGCATCGGGCATTATTTTTGGACGAACCGCAGCTGGAGAAGCGAAAGAAGGTTTTACAGATATTGATGCGATGGAAAGACTTGCCGAATTGACTGGCATTCCAATCGTCTATGATGCGGACATTGGACATGTTCCCCCTCAAATGACCTTTGTCAATGGCGCTTATGGAAAAGCAACCGTCAAAAATGGAAAAGGAAAGCTTGAAACATCTCTTATTTAGTCCTGTTTATATTCATGTGGAAAGGGAATATTCATTATATAAGAGTGTAAAGACGAAGGGGATGGTTGTATGGCTCAAAAAGCCGATAGCAGACGAGATAAGCCAGATCGCAAAGAATGGACATTGCTCGCGATTGCCCTCATCATTATTTTAATTGTCATTTTTTGGGAGCTTGCCCGCTAGAAAAATCCTCTCCACAGCAAAATGCTGGGGAGAGGATTTTTAATAAGTGGATAGGCTCACAGTTCAGTTTCAATATATGAGCCAATCTGGTATTGTTGAAGTAGAATTCCGTTCTGAAAGGATGAACAAAATGGAAAAACCAAAATCAGGACCGGCATTGAAGCAACTTCATTCGCACCGTGCGATCCATGAAGGTGGTCTTGCGGGTGCGGAACAAAAAACAAGCGATCTTATCGCGTTATTAAGAGAAGGGGATTTGGAATCCGCAAACATGGCGGCAGATGACCTTGTTGATTACTGGAAAACTCGTGTCATCGCACATGCAGACGCGGAAGAAGCTGGTTTCTATGAAGAAATAGCGACGGCAAAACCTGAATTAAAAGATGTTGTTATTCAACTCATCCGGGATCACGATCTGATGCGCATAATCGTAAAGGACATTGAAGAGCTGAGAGAAAAAGAACAGTTAAGTCCGAATGTCATTCATCGCTTTTATTCACTAATGATTGTGAACGATATACATAGCCGTGATGAAGAGCGGTTACTATTTGAATAAAAATACGTTGAAAGGCACCGAAAATAGGTGCTTTTTTCATCATTAAAAGGAAGGGGTTCTGGAAATCGAAAAGGCATTAGAGATACTTACAACTTATTTTGGCTATCCATCCTTTCGATCTGGTCAAGAGCAAGTGATTCAGAGTGTTCTAGATGGAAAAGATACACTTTGCGTCATGCCGACTGGCGGTGGGAAATCGATTTGTTATCAAGTCCCCGCGCTTGTAATGGAAGGAACAGTTCTCGTCATTTCACCATTGATTTCATTAATGAAAGATCAAGTCGATGCGCTGCATCAAGTTGGTATTTCTGCGGCCTATATTAACAGTACACTTTCATCCGATGAATATTTCGGTACGATGGAGCTGGCTGCCCAAGGCCATTATAAACTTCTGTACGTTGCACCTGAAAGATTGCATTCTCCGTCGTTTACAAACGAATTGTCAAAAATGACTATTCCGATGATCGCCATTGACGAGGCCCATTGTATTTCACAGTGGGGGCATGATTTTCGTCCAAGCTATCGCGCGATTAGCAGCATTGTTTCTTTATTCGATGAAAAGCCGGTTGTCTTAGCACTGACCGCTACTGCGACACCTGCTGTTCGCGAAGATATTTGCCAACAGTTAAATATAGAAGAAGAAAACACTGTCATGACAGGGTTCGAACGATCTAACTTAACGTTCTCAGTGATTAAAGGTCAAGACCGTGAAAAATATGTAAAGGCGTATGTACAAAAAAATGTGGGAGAAGCAGGTATTATTTATGCGGCGACACGAAAAACGGTTGATCATGTCCATAGTATGCTGCAAAAAAACGGCGTGGCCGTGGCCAAATACCATGCGGGCATGTCGGATACAGACCGTCAATCGGAGCAAGACCGATTTTTAATGGATGAAGTGACCGTTATGGTTGCGACAAATGCTTTCGGGATGGGTATTGATAAAAGCAATATTAGATACGTGATCCATTATCAAATGCCGAAAAATATGGAAAGTTATTACCAAGAGGCAGGGCGTGCGGGGCGCGATGGATTAGACAGTGAATGCACATTGCTGTTTTCATCGCAAGACGTTCAGACGCAGCGTTTTTTAATCGACCAATCGCAAGACGAAAATAGAATCCCGGCGGAACTGGAGAAACTGCAATCGATGATCGATTATTGCCATACAGAGTCCTGCCTACAAAAGTTTATCGTTACGTACTTTGGCGAGTTGGATGCCGCAGCATGCAGTCGCTGCGCAAATTGTACCGATACAAGGGAAAGTACGGACGTAACAGTGGACGTTCAAAAAGTATTATCTTGCGTCATTCGAATGGGGCAGCGGTTCGGCAAAACGATGATTGCGCAAGTGTTAAACGGGTCACGCAATAAGAAACTGATGGAACTTGGATTTCATCAGCTTTCTACTTACGGATTAATGAAAGGCACTACGACAAAAGACATATCAGATTTCATTGAATTTATTATCTCTGAAAATTATTTAGGTGTGGAAAATGGACAGTTTCCGATCATTTATGTAACGGATCAAGGAAAAGATGTTTTGCTTGGGAAAATAAAAGTATTCCGGAAAGTATCCGTTGTTGTGACAAAGCAAATTACAACTGACGATCCATTGTTTGAACAGTTGCGGGCACTTCGCATGCAGCTTGCGCAAGATGCGGGCGTCCCGCCATTCGTTGTTTTTTCGGATAAAACATTACGGGATATGGTCGCAAAAAGACCTGTTACCGATGAAACGTTTTTAGAAGTAAATGGTGTCGGTCTTGCAAAACTTGAAAAGTACGGAGAACTATTTTTAGATGAAATTAAGACGTATATTATGAAAGAAAATGAAAAATCCGAAGTGCAGTCAACTTGACTGTGCTTCGGATTTTTTAGTTTGTTAAAGATATCATTTTTTTACGCAAACCCATTAAAATATAAATGGCAACTGACAGTAAAATTACTCCTGTTAAAAGGAATGCACCGCGAAAGCCAAGATCTAATGCGCCGATGACACTTGAACCCGCCACAACACCGATCGAGAAGAAAGCATAGAAATAGCCATAGGCTTTTCCGCGAGATTCGGGTGCAGACGAATCGATCAGCAAGGAATTGATCGATGGGAAAAGAAATGCAAAGCCAATCCCATAAATTGCCATAGCCGCGTACAAATAACTTAAATCTGTAATGTGGCTTAACAATAGTAAGCTAAGGCCCATCAGAGAAATGCCGAATGCGAGTGTGACAATTGGACGAACGCGGTCAAATACCCGGTTAATCGGCAGTAAGAAAATGAGAATGGCGACAACGCCAAAGGCACTTAGTAACATCCCGCTCGTCTTCGAATCAAATCCTAAAGCTTCTACTTTAAGCGGTAATACGAGCGCTAATACGCCCTGCGAGAACATGAGGAAAAACGCACCGGCAAAAGCACGCACCATGCCAGGATTTTGAAATAAATGGCGCACTCTAAAGTGTTTTGCAGACTTTTCTTTGTTCTTTTGAACGATTGAAAAAGAACGAAGGACAAAGAATGCCGAGATGGCTAGTAGAAGCATGGCACCGCCATTTACACTTAAAATGAATGGGGTGCTTGTTTTAGCCGAAAGAATGCCGCCATAGGCTGGTCCAATAATGGCAGCCATGCCGACGAATGCACCAGAAACGGCAACACTGCTGCCTCGTTTTGTCGTTTCCGCCTGATTGGCCAAGTACGTAAATGCCGCAGGAACGATAAGTCCTTCCATAAAGCCATGGATAAAGCGAATGCCTAAGAGCGAAATCGGATCAAAGGCAAATGCGTAGAGAAAAAGAGAAATCGCCGACGCAAATAGACCGATCATTAAAATGAGATAAGGACCTCTGCGATCTGTCATAAAGCCGGATATGACGTTGCCGATCGTATTAGAAAAAGAATACATGCCAACCGCAAGTCCTGTTAAGAAAGGCGTGGCCCCAAGCGAAAGCGCAAAAGGACTCATAATCGGCAACTGTGAAAATAAATCAAAAAACGAGAAGAAAACGATTAAATAGACAAAAGCACGCAACACAAAAGCCCCATTTCTTAAATCTTTTCCATAGTTCAATATATATAGCTTATCATTTTATATAGAAAGAGGTAAAAGGATAGACTGTGAACATTTCAGTAATACAGTTTAAAAGATACAATCATAATAAATTGACTTTGACAAAAAGTTTGAAAAAACAAGCGCATTTCATCCGATAAACTGATAAAATAATAAGCATTCATTGGAAAGGGGATTAAATCAATGACAATACGAATTGGGATTGCAGGTTATGGAAATTTAGGCCGCGGCGTTGAATCCGCAATCGGTCAAAACAAAGACATGAAATTAGTAGGTGTATTTACGCGTAGAAACCCTGAAGACGTTACGCTTTTAAATAAAGACGTACCCGTTTATAAAATGGATGATATTCAAAACTACAAAGAAGACATCGATGTGCTCATTCTTTGCGGAGGGTCGAAAAACGACTTGCCCGAACAAGGTCCTGCGCTTTCCGCACATTTTAATACGATTGATAGCTTTGACACGCACGCAAAAATTCCCGAATATTTTGAGGCGGTCGATGCAGCGGCGAAACCAAATGGTAAAACGGCAATCATTTCTGTTGGCTGGGATCCAGGATTATTCTCTATTAATCGCCTGTATGGGGAAGCCGTTTTAGCAGAAGGCGCAACCTACACGTTTTGGGGGAAAGGTTTGAGCCAAGGTCATTCTGATGCGGTCAGAAGAGTCGGAGGCGTGAAAGGTGCGGTTCAATATACGATTCCAAATACGGAAGCTGTCGATCGTGTGCGCAGTGGATCTTTACCGGAACTCACAACGAGAGAAAAGCATACGCGTGAGTGCTATGTTGTGTTAGAAGAAGGCGCAAATGCAGAGCAAGTAAAAGAAGCGATCGTCACAATGCCTGACTATTTCGCGGACTACGACACGACTGTCAATTTTATTTCTGAAGAGGAACTGGCGCGTGACCATTCCGCAATGCCACATGGCGGTTTCGTCATCCGCAGCGGAAAAACAGGTGAAGGGAATGCGCAAGTGATGGAATATTCATTGAAGCTTGACAGCAACCCTGAATTCACATCCAGCGTTCTTGTTGCCTATGCACGTGCAGCTTACCGTTTAAATCAAAACGGAGATGTCGGTGCGAAAACAGTGTTTGACATTGCGCCGGGATTATTATCTCCGAAAAGCGCTGCGGATTTGCGGAAAGAGTTATTATAAGGGTTATCTATATTGAGTAAATACCCCCATTTCGGTGGTGAACCATGCCAATCAAGGAAGACTTATAATACAGTGCTAAAATAATGAAGTGAATGTAAAATGCTAGGTACAAAGTGGATTTGTATCTAGCATTTTTTGTTTTTTACAGGGCTAAACAGCTTTTTATCTTAAAGGATTTTGATGGTTGCTAATCCGAGAAATAATGAAAAAATATCTCCTACTGGGTATCATTTCGCTAGATATAATTCTAGTAAATTGACAAAAGTAACCACTAGTTTAAGTGAAGAAAACTGGATATACTTTTAAGCTATGAGGAGGAGAATTTATGAAAAGATTTATTTCTAAATTGGTAGTTATCGCCCTAGTTTGTAATATTTTTCTGCCATTACAAGCCGCGAGTGCAATAGATGTACCACAGGAAGAAAAAACTGCGGAGAAGGTGAATTTCCCTGCCTTTCAAAGTGAAGGAGAGATAAAGGAGAAACGAACCGCCTATTCAAAAGTGTACCAACAGAAAAATGGCGCGCATAAGCTCGAAATTTCTGCTGATCCCATTCATTATAAGGATCAAAAAACGAAGAAATGGGAAGAAATCGATAATACGTTAAAAAGGAATAAAGCGGGTCGCTATCAAAACGAAAAAAATGCGTTTGGGGCATCTTTTTCGTCAAAAATGATTACCGCTGAACCATTAGTGTCACTTCAGTACGAAGGAAAAACGGTTGATATTACCTCTATGACGAAGAACGGTGAAAAGCCGGCAAATCGTGCGGCTGTCATAGAAGAAAACCAAGTGACTATATGAAAATATTTATAAGGGTACGGATCTCTCCTATACAATAGGCAGTGAGAAAATTAAAGAAGATATCATTCTTCAAGAAAAACCTTCGAGTAATGAACCGCTCTTATTTTCTTTTGCGCTTAAAATTCCGGGAATGACCGTTGAACAAACAGCTGAAGGAGAACTTTACTTACTAGATCTTAAAAGTAAGGAACGAAAGTTTGTCATTGAAAAACCATTTATGATGGATTCCGCAAAGTCTGAAGGATTCGTCTCTCGTTTAGAGAATCCAATTCCGGAAGGATCTTGGAGCAATGACATTGAGGTATCAAGCTTCCAAAAAGGCGATCAATGGATTGTTGAGTTGAAACCTTCAATGGATTGGCTCATGTCCGATGATCGTGTCTATCCGGTTATCATTGACCCAACTGTAAAAGTATACCAACCGAAGAATGATTTAAATGACACAACGATCCGCAGCGCGGCGCCTGATCAGACTGGGGGAGCCGATTTAGAAATGGGAGCGGGCTTCCATAGCACAACCAATAATATTGTTAGGTCTCTTATTCAGTTCGATCTTGGAAAACTGCCTGCTGGTTCCAAAGTTATGAATGCGCAGTTAAACCTCCGGCTGTCGTCCGTGTGGAATGATACAGCTTCTTCTATTGGATTATACGAGGCAAGCAGTGCGTGGGAAGAAAACCGTGCGACATGGCAGCGCCGGACACAAAGCGCACTTTGGACCAATAAAGGGGGAGATTTTAACTCCAGTCTTCTTTCTTCACAAACTGTAGGCGCGTTGGATACAGCCGCAGTTGAGCCCCAATTGTTCAAATGGACCATTAAGCCGGAAATCGTTCAAAAATGGATGGATCAGCCTACTCAAAACTTGGGCTTGATGCTGAAAGCTACGAATGAAACATTAGCCACTTATAAGAAATTTTACTCAGGTGACTATTCAAGTAAACTACAATATTCTCCAAAGTTAACCATTACGTATTACCCTGTCAGCCGTCTAGGCTTGGAAAGTTACTGGTCTTATGCTGAACATGAATTGTCGGATGGACAAGGGTATGTTAATTTAGGAACAGGAAACCTCGTACTTGACTTTGCTGATTTTTCTGTTACAGGAAGAGGGAATTCGGGCTTTTCTTTTGCACGGACGTATAACTCAAAAGCGGTGGATGACTCGCCACTAGGGGTAGGATGGTCATACACGGGAAGCGAAACGGTAGCTGAATTTCCAAACGGAGACGTTCTCTATACAGACACAGATGGAACCGTGCACTTATTTACGTATAATACCGTTACTAAAACGTATAAGGCTCCAGCCGGCTTATATTTACAGCTTGTTAAAGCAAATGCAGATGCTTTTGTCATCACAGACTTTAATGGAAATCGGGTTGTGTTCCGCGACCTAATTAAGAACCCGGAGCAGCAAGGCCGAATTTATCCGATTGATTATGCGGAAGACCGGAATAAAAACAAAATTATTTACAAACGCCAGGCGGATGGAACACTCACGGGCATTACAGACGCAACTGGACGCACGCTCACGCTGGCGTATGAGAACGGTCGGATTGTCCACGGAACGTTTGAAAACGTTAAAAAGTTTTCCTATACGTATGACACGGCTGGGCGATTGAAAACTTCTACCATATATAAAGATGACCTTACTGGTTCGACTACCACGTATAATTATGGCACTGATGGCAGACTAAACAACGTCATTGACGCGAATAATCAAACAACGACTTATATTTATAATGCCGAGTTTCTGGAGCAAGTTAAACAACCAACTATTTCAAGTTAAACAACCAACTATTTCAGATGTAGCGTCGGATATTACGTATGTATATGACATCTATAATTTAACGGCCAGTGAGTTCGATGCTTTTAATCAGGAAACAAGATATGATTTAAACAGCAATTACATCATTACTGCCGTTACCGATCCGATGGGTTTCAGCTTCTCCTTCACCTATGACGCGAATTATAACATGCTAACAGAGACTGATCCAAAAGGGAATCTCACGGTGAATACGTACGATGCCAAAGGGAATCTGGAAACGACAACGGATGCGATGGGGAGTAAAACCTCTTATACGTATAACGGCTTCAGTCAGCCGTTAACGGTGACCGATGCGGATGGAATCATGACGTATCAATATAATGTCTACGGCGACGTCATTAAAGAAATCAATCCCCTAAAGGAAGAAACGACGTATACGTATTATGAGCCTTACGGCAATTTAAAAACCATGACACCGCCAGACGGCATTCCTGAAGAGTATGAATATGATGCCATGCAGAACTATCCGACGAAGTTCCTGGATGCTTTGGGACGGAAAACATCCATCATCAATGATCAATATGGAAACGCCAAAGAAGTCACTGATCCAAAGGGAAACAAGGTATCGTTTGATTATGATGAACAGGAGCAATTGAAGTCCACTGTGGACGAAAAAGGCAATGAGACATCATATGGTTATGACGATAACGGCAATTTGACCACCATTAAGAACGCAAGAGGATATACGACGACACTGGGCTACAATAACCAGAACCAATTTATCACCCGTAAAGAACCGCTTAACCAGATCACAACATATGGCTATGACGCACTTGGCAATATGACGACGGAAAAGAAACCGGATGGCGTCACTACGATCAAAACGGATTATGATGCCAACAGCCGCCCGAAAGATATTTCAGTGAATGGCTTTTTAAAATGGCATTATGACTATGATAAAAACGGTAACACAACGGCCGTGAAAAATGGAGATACAAGCACCGTTTCCACGTTTACGTATGATAAAGCGGATAAGCTAAAGACAGCTTCCAACGGCAAGCAGCTGATTGAATATGGCTACTCGTTAACGGAAACATTAACGAATATAAAAGGAACTTCAAACGGCATATCCTTTTCTCAACGCTTTGTTTTTAACAATGCAGACAGAATGAAAAATTGGTATCGTAATGAGGCCGTACAGGGAACTTATGAGTATTTCCCGACTGGTGAACCACAGCAACGCCGTTATGTCAACGGTGTGCATACGACTTATACGTATGATGACGCCCAACAGATGAAGACACTAAAAGTGACCAAGGACACGTCAGTCTTGTTAGACGAAACACTAGGATACGACTTGAACGGAAATATAAATGCTGTCACTTCCTCATCTGGCAATAAGGCGTTTACGTATGATAAAGCTAACCAACTGGAAACGCAAACGATTAATACTGCTCAACTTAACGAATCGTATACGTATGACGTTGTTGGAAACCGCAAATCCAAAATGACAGTAAAAAATGGCACCACGACGAGTATCTCGTACGATTATGATGCCAACAATCGCTTGGCGTCCGTGAACGGCCAAACGTATTCATACGATGCGAATGGCAACCGTACAAAAGACGGTCAATACACTTATGTGTATAATAGTTTTGACCAGATCACTTCTATTAAAAACAATGCTGGCACAGTGATTGCCTCTTACACTTATGACGACGAAGGGCGCCGTACGAGTAAGACGGTTGGCGGCAAGAAAACGAACTATCATTATGACCAGGGAATTAACGTCCTGTTTGAAACGGACAGCGCAGGCAATATCACGGCAGATTATGTCTATGATCCGGACGGCTTGCCAGTAATGATGTCAAAAGGCGGCCAGAACTATTATTATACGTATAACAGTCTCAAAGAAATTACTGGACTGACAAATGCATCCGGCACGGTGGTTGCTTCTTATACGTATGATGCGTGGGGCAATATACTTTCTCAAAGCGGCATAATGGCCGCGGAAAACCCGATCCGCTACAAAGGCTATCGCTATGACGATGAGACAGGCTTGTACTACCTGATTGCCCGCTATTACCAGCCGGCAGAAGGTGTCTTTCTGACAACGGATCCGGAAGGTGGGGACCCAGACGATCCGAAGACCCAGAACGGCTACGCCTACGCGAACAACAACCCAGTTATGATGACAGACCCTGACGGAAATTATGCTTGGGCAGTGATCAACGCCGGCTTTGCGGCATATGACGGCTACAAAGCATATAAAGCCGGAAAAGCCGCAGGTAAACAAGGCTGGGCGCTTGCCGGATCAGTGGCTTGGGAAACCGGCAGCAGTTTTGTCAAAGTTGGGCATTTGAAAAAGGCTGGGAAAGCGCTTGGGGCAACTTCAAAATATATTAACGGTACTAGAGGAACAGGGGTCAATCGTGCTTGGAAAGCAGAAAGGGAAATGATTGCAAAAACAGGTCAGGGTACTAGAAAATGGAGTGGTAAGAGAAGAGCGGAAATTTTGACTACTGGGAAAGCAAAGGGAATGATAGGACACCATATAAATAGTGTGAAAAATTATCCTCATTTAGCAGGGTCAGCAAAAAACGTTCGTTTTGTTTCAAAAAAACAACACTTAAGACTCCATGGTGGTAACTGGAAAAATCAAACGACTGGTAAATTCATTAAAAGAAAGTGATGATAATATAAATGGATTATAGAACAGAGATTTTACACATAATTGAAAAGGAAAAAATATTGGATTTTAAAACATTGAAAAATAAAACAGTGTTAATTAACAAGGCTTACGAAACGGGTGTAGAAGGTTGGGTACATCATATTTTTCACCCACTGCCTCCATCTGATATAGATTTACTTGAAAAAAAAACTAAGAAGAAGTTTCCTGAACCGTACAAAAAGTTTTTGTCCCTATGCAATGGCATTTTTCTATTTGGGGGGGATTTTTACATTTATGGGAAAGGATTTTTAGAAAAAGGAATGTCTCGAGAAGAACAGTTGTATCAGCCATATGATTTAATTGAGGAGATTGAGGATCCTCCCTGCAAAATTCCTGGCGATATGTTCTATTTTGGCGGTACCCCTAAAACAATATTTGCTATCGAAGTTGATGGAAGTGTAGTTGAGTTGACGAGAAGATCAGCGAAACTCGTTTTTCGCTATGAAAGTTTTGATTGCTGGTTAATGAAAAAAATACAATCGACAACAGGGTTTGGGAGTTAAATCCCTATTAAATTAACAGAAAGAGTATCAGCTTTAGTAATAATTAGCTGATACTCTTTATCAAATCATGGAGGGAATGAAAGAGAATAATTGGTTCCCATTCGCCAGCCCCATGTTCAGCAGTGAGTACTGGATAGTTTTCTCGAACAGTATCAACAATTAAAGGATCTCCAAGATCTTCTTCATAACCAATGACTATCCATCCTTCTTGCCAATCCCCTTTAGACTTGCCTATTAATGAATTTCCTTGTTCATCTACACTGTATCCTAGTTGTTCGTTTTCTAGTTCGCTTTCTTTAAATAGAATAAATGTTAAATAAAATGACTCACCTTGTCCATCTGTATTTAAGATCTTGACTTCCTCATGGCTCATACTAAATAAAAAATTCTTCAAAGTCTCAATTGCTTTTTCAGACAATTAGATTCCCTCCACTATTTATTATGTGGTTAATAAATTAATTATATCATTATTAACGGCCAGGTGTATTATTTTAAGACCAATGGCAATCGTACAAAAGACGGTCAATACACTTATGTGTATAATAGTTTTGACCAGATCACTTCTATTAAAAACAATGCCGGCACAGTGATTGCCTCTTATACTTATGACGACGAAGGACGCCGTACGAGTAAGACGGTCGGCGGCAAGAAAACCAACTATCATTATGATCAGGGAATTAACGTCCTGTTTGAAACGGACAGCGCCGGCAATATTACGGCAGACTATGTCTATGACCCGGACGGCTTGCCGGTGATGATGTCAAAAGGCGGCCAGAACTATTATTATACGTATAACAGTCTCAAAGAAATTACTGGACTGACAAATGCATCCGGCACGGTCGTTGCTTCTTATACGTACGATGCGTGGGGTAATATTCTTTCTCAAAGCGGCATAATGGCAACGGAAAACCCGATCCGCTACAAAGGTTACCGCTATGACGAAGAGACCGGCTTGTACTACCTGATTGCCCGCTATTACCAGCCGACAGAAGGTGTCTTTCTGACAACAGACCCAGAAGGTGGAGACACAGACGATCCGAAGACCCAAAACGGCTACGCCTACGCGAACAACAACCCGGTTATGATGACAGATCCAGATGGAAATTATGCATGGGCAGTTATCAATGCTGGCTTTGCGGCATATGACGGCTACAAAGCGTATAAAGCCGGAAAAGCCTCAGGTAAACAAGGCTGGGCGCTTGCTGGATCAGTGTCTTGGGAAACCGGCAGCAGTTTTGTCAAAGTTGGGCATTTGAAAAAGGCCGGGAAGTTAATAGGGGCCATTAACAAGAACAGTAAATTGAGCAAAGCTACTAATCACGGTTATCATATATTTGATAACAAAACTGGTAAGGTTGTGAAGGTTGGCATTAGTGCACAAAAACTAAACAAGAATGGTTCTTCACCAAGAGCTAATAGACAGGCGAATAAGTGGAATGGAAAAGAAGTTGGGAGGTACAGTCCAGTCGTAGTCCATAAAAAAATTAGAGGTAGGAGTAGAGCCTTACAATGGGAAAGAGCTTCTGTAAACCGGTTACACAAAACAGGACAGTTAGATTTGTCGGCTGGCAAGCATAAAAGGCCTATGCCTTGATCGCGTAGAAGGAGTTGAAAATGTGGAGAAGTTAAAAACAGATGTAAACACAGGAGATCTTTATGCGGTTAAATTGCCGACTGATAAGTGGGGAGCCGTTAAGGTTTTAAAAAGGGTCGATGATTCTTTTTTATTATTGTTGACTAATTATTACGAAGAAAAAATGCCCTCTCTAAATCATCAAAGTTTAAAAAAGGCTTTTTATCAAAACAGGGGAATGATAGAAGGTACAGATTGGTCTATATTCTGGGTTGATGGCTATCCATCTAAGAATTATATATGGCTTCGTACAGAAGAAATTTCTAAACATGAGGAAGAATTAGAATCGAACCGTTACGCAGGGAATTGGAAAGACTATTTGCCAATGGATTTAGTTTATCAAGAAGAGTGGGAAAGAGAAAATAAAGAGGCGGTTCACTTAAGGATAAAGGAAGTAAAGGATAACGAAAGTGGCGATCAGTTAACATATGAACATATGGACGATGCTGAATTTTGGAGCTTAATTTGTTTATTGAATGGAAAGCAACAGAAGCCGCTTAAAAAAAATGTGGGCATCCTTATCAAAGAATTAAGTGAACGGACAGTTGAGACCATATTTGCTTTCGAAGAAACACTTAGTTACAAATTATTCTTACTTGATACGCCTGCCTATGCACACCAAACTCATGAAGCAGATAATTATTTCTCGCCAGATCAATTTCTGTATGCCAGATGTGCTGTTGTAGCAAGAGGACAATCATATTTTGAGAGAGTATTAGCCAATCCGTCTCTGTTCGATTTAGATCTTGAGTTTGAGGAACTGTTAACCGTTACTTCTAAAGCCTATAAGAAGAAAACAAAAGATAACTTTAGTTATATAAGCGCTTACGATTATGAAACGTTTTCCAATAAACAAGCTTGGGGCCTTTGAGAGTGTTGCGGATTTGCGGAAAGAATTGTTATAAGGGTTATCCTTATTGAGTAATTACCCCCATTTCGTAGGTGAGGCCATACCAATCTAGAAAGGCTTATGAATATTGTTGCGAAATAATGAAGCAAATAAAAAGTGATTCATTCCCGATTTAATCGAGGAATGAATTGCTTTTTTCTTGTACAATATGCCTGTTAAATGGAGGTGGCATACTCTGATAATCATGTTGTTTTGGCGGCTATCTCTTTTTGGGATTCAATACATTTATTACCTGTCACAATCGTTGGAAATTATGTATTTTATTTTCTATTGATCAGCTATAATAGGTTTCTGCAATACATAAAATTGAATAGAAGAGAGGAAAGCACATTGAAAGGAATTCGTATTTTATTAGCTTTGTGTTTGGTATTTGGTCTGTTTGCCGTATCCCCGGCCTCAGCAGCTGTCAAACCGACTGAACGTTATTGGATCGGAGATATCGGTCCAGATCATCGTTTTTATGATTCCATTGAACGCTTTATTAATATGGACATTATTGACGGATACGTGGAAACGGAAGTATATGAGGAAGACGGTGAAGTATACGAGGACACCTATGTGACAGTCCGTCCGGATGAGAAAGTGACGCGGGCACAGTTTACAAAAATTTTAGTAAATGCTTTGTCGCTTCAAGAAGAAGCAACAGCCAAAACGTTCCCGGATGTGAAACAAGGGAAATGGTATTACGACTATGTTCGCATCGCAAGCAGCCAAGGGATTATCACCGGACATAACGATGGTAAATTCCATCCGGATGACAACATAACACGTGACCAAATGGCCGTGATGATTTACCGGGCATTTAAAAACACTGTGCCACTTCAAGAAACGATGAAAACATTTAAAGACGTGCCGGCTTCAAGCTTTGCTTATGAAGCGATTGCCAAATTAGCCGCCACTGGTATTGTTCAAGGCTATGGCGATACATTTAAGCCGCATAATCTTTCCACTCGCGGCCAAGCGATTACTCTCATCGACCGCGCGATGAATCAGGAAACGGGTACCTCGGAAGATGGGCAGGCTGTTACAGCGGTGGTGGATCGTAACATTCAAGAAGAGCTTCGATTGACACAGGAAGCAAACACACCGGCACTGGAAGCCCTTTATCATGAGACGGCAACAGGCTATCACTTGTCCTATTCATTGGAAAGTTTAGGGATCGAGGAGGACATGGAAGAATTAGACGGTGATCTTTCAATAGAATCGATCAGTGACTATTCTCTTCATGCTGTAGCTGTCAACAAGCGATTGGCGGAAGTACGTGTAGATAATCTAAAATATAAGGTGTCCTTAACATCGCCAGACTTATCTTTTTCTATTACCGTAGATGCTTCTGGAACAGCTTACTTGAAGAAAGACGCAGACGGCAAATGGAAAATTTATAATCTTGTGTTGGATGAGGACCTGGAAGATGAGTGGCAGGAAGAAATTTCTACTGCGGCTAATGAATCCTAAGTATTCGACCACAGTCATACACACAATTTGAACACAAATCTCGCATTGGAAAATAACATTAAAGAAATGCCCTCGGCTGCTCATCGGCGAGGGCATTTTTCGTATTCGTCAAGCATTTTTCAGAAGCTTGCCACGATGCTTCAATCTGAAAAGATTTCATCCAATTCAATTGCAAGTTCCGGAAAAACGAATGAGGATAGCGTATCTACATGACCAAAAACTTGCCGTTTTTGATAGCTACCTTCTGATAATCCGTATACTTCAATCGTTTCGTTGGTTGGGTCTACAAGCCAATATTCTTTAACGCCGGTTCGTTCATATAAGTTGTATTTATTGTTCCGATCCTTAAGGGCGGTAGAACGAGATAGCACCTCGACAATTAGTTCCGGCGCACCTTTTGCTCGTTTTTCTCCAACTTGATTGTCGTTACAAAAAACGGATAAATCTGGTTGCACAATCGTATAATCATCTGCTGGGTCTAGCTGTACATCGAAAGGTGCAACATAGACAGAACAACCGTTTCTCCCGAAGTGTGTACGGAGCATGAAAAAAAGCTCTCCAACAATTCGTTGGTGAAGCGGGGTAGGGGCGGGCGTCATATTGTAAGGTGTTCCGTCAATTAATTCCCAACTGCCGGTCCATTCGTTGATCTCAGAAATTGTTATTCGTTGATTTGATTTTGATTGTGCCAACGAAATCCCTCCGAATTCTTTTCTATAGTATAGCATAAGGGCATAGGTGCACACACATCGAATCGAAAGTGACCCACGAATGCTTGCGGTCAGGGGTATTGCTTCTGTTCATGAAGCATGTTTTAGTAACTTATCGGTATGATTCTCCAAAAAACAAAAATACGCATGACCAAATGAAGGAAGAATTTGGGCATACGTATTTTTGGTGTTAATTCAGTTGTTGTAAACGCAATACACCGGCTTTCGTTTCTAGCAGTTCATTTGATAGAACGGTCACTTTTTTGTCCATTTTTCTAATTTTTTCGGAAAGGTCAGCTTCGACGGTATCGATTTTTTCAGTAAGCTTAATATGGTTGGATTCAACAATGGATCGCAGTCCTTTCAGTTCACTTTGATTATTATCAATGGCTGTCCGCAGTTCTTTCAATTCATTTTGATTGCTTTCAACAATCGTCCAAAATGTATTCCCTCCTTTGCGCCTTCTTTTCCTTATTATAGCCGAATTCGACATAAAAATCATCTGAACTTTGTTTTGTAGGAACTATTTAGCAGGGCCAACTATTTTGACCAATTTAGATGAAACATTAACAAAGCTTAAAGAACTAACAGATGCGAATGGGGTTCTGGAAACAAGCGTGAAGTGATGAAGAAATACAAAAACCTTATGCCGACGTACTAGGGCAAGATAACCCCAGTTCTTTAATCGCCAAGAGATTTGCCTCGCGCATAGAACCTATAAAAGGAACTGTTTTAATGATTTAAGCGTTAAGTTTTGATTGAAAGGGTCAATAGGACTAGATATTCAATGTGTAAATATTGGTATATTTGAAGTGTATAAAATCGGATAATCTTTGTAAAAAATCATTCCGTTAATATGCCGACGAAATGATAGGATAAGAAGGGATACTACATCATAACAAAAAAGGAAAGATGTGAATAAGGATGAAGAAAATAAAAATCACACTTTTTTTATTAGCCTTACTGACTTTGTTAATTTTTTCTGTTATTAATAAAATGACCGTGTCTCCAGGAACCTCTTCGGGAAATGGAAACCCTGCTTTATTAATCGCGTTTATTTTGATTCCAATATTCTTTATTATGGTCGTCTTATGGGTTTCTATTTTTAAAGCATATGCTATTCGGAGAAAAATTTTAATTTCTTTTATCGTCTTGACGGCAACGCATGTGGTTGTTGCTTTTATTTACCAAAGGAAGGAATTGGAGGAATACCGGGAAGTCATCAAAAATGCTTTAATTAAAAAAAATGGATTCGTTAACTTACAGTATGTGCATGATATTACGTCTGGGATAACGATTCATGTGAATAATCAATACTTTAATCTAAGTACATTTTTTCTATTTTTAACTTCTACTATTTTTGTTGCATCAATTTACCAGCTATCGATTCTATTGGAAAAAAACAATGAATTTGAGAAAACTTCCAAATAAATAATGAACTGAACCCCGAGAAGCGGACACTTGAAAAAAGTACCCTTTTGGAGGTTCAGTTCTTATTCATGATGCCTATAATTTTGAAAGCGCTCTCCATTTCGCATATACTAATTCTGTAGGACATATTTAGGAGGGCTAACTATTTTGACCAATTTAGATGAAACATTAACCATGTTAAAAGAACTAACGGATGCAAAAGGGATCCCTGGGAACGAGCGTGAAGTGCGTGAGGTGATGAAGAAATACATAACACCTTATGCCGATGATCTCGAACAAGATAACCTCGGTTCTTTAATCGCCAAGAAAACAGGAGAAGAGAACGGGCCAAAGATTATGGTTGCCGGACATCTCGACGAGGTCGGATTCATGGTCACTAAAATCGACGACAAAGGTTTCCTATCCTTCCAAACAGTTGGCGGCTGGTGGTCACAAGTAATGCTTGCGCAGCGCGTCACGATCGTCACGCGTAAAGGCGATACGGTTACGGGGATCATTGGTTCTAAACCGCCGCATATTTTATCTCCTGAAGCGCGTAAAAAACCTGTCGAAATTAAAGATATGTTCATTGATATCGGTGCAACGTCAAAAGAAGAAGCGATGGAATGGGGCATTTTGCCAGGAGACATGGTCGTTCCCTACTTCGAATTTACCGTGATGAACAATGACAAATATTTACTTGCAAAAGCATGGGATAACCGAATCGGTTGTGCGATTGCGATTGACGTGATGAAAGCATTGAAAGATGAAAAGCATCCGAATATTGTTTTCGGCGTCGGTGCGGCACAGGAAGAAGTCGGTCTTCGCGGTGCACGTACAGCAGCAGCAAAAATCGAGCCGGATATTGGTTTTGCAGTCGATGTAGGCATCGCGGGCGACACACCTGGTGTTACGGCAAAAGAAGCGATGGGTAAAATGGGCCACGGTCCACAGCTCGTCTTATTCGATGCGTCGATGGTTTCGCATAAAGGTTTGCGTGATCTCGTTGTAGATACGGCCGAAGAACATGGTATTCCTTATCAATTCGAAACGATGTCAGGCGGCGGAACAGACGCAGGGTCGATCCACCTTTCCGGGAAAGGCGTTCCTTCTTTAGCGATCTGTATTCCAACACGTTATATTCATAGCCATGCAGCGATGCTCCATCGTGATGATTATGAAAATGCTGTAAAATTGGTCGTTGAAGTGATCAAAAAATTAGATCGCGAAACGGTTAATCGAATTACTTTTGAATAAGAGTGAAAAAATACTCAGTCTATTCGTTAGACTGAGTATTTTTTTGTTTTAAATTAATAAAAATTCAGTTGACTTCATAAATATACATGTATATACTAATTTATACATTCAAAAATTCGATTGGGGATGAGGGTATGGTGATGATGGAAAAGAATTTAACAACGATAGCGGATGGGTTAAAAGGAAGAGATCTATTATCACTCCTTGACTATACAAGTGAAGAAATTGCTTACTTATTACATTTTGCTAAAGATATGAAAGAAGACATGGAGGCTGGGAATATGCCGCCATTATTAGCAGGTAAAACACTTGGCATGATTTTTGAGAAACATTCAACGCGCACGCGTATTTCTTTTGAAGTGGGCATGATCCAGCTTGGGGGCCATGCGATGTTCATGAACGCACGTGATTTGCAAATTGGCCGAGGTGAATCTGTATACGATACAGGTCATGTGTTGTCGGAATACTTGGACGGTGTGATGATTCGCGCCAATTCACACGAAATGGTGAAGGAACTGGCCACACATACATCCGTACCGGTGATCAATGGACTAACAGATATTTTCCATCCATGTCAAGCGTTGGCAGACTTGTTGACAATTTTGGAAGTAAAAGGTTCACTTTTAGGAAAGAAAATTGCCTACGTCGGGGATGGCAACAATGTTGCGCATTCACTCATCATTGCAGCTGCACATATGGGGATGCATGCGGCAATCGCTACGCCAAAAGGCTTTGAATACGATGCGGATTTACTAGAAAAAGCGAAGGCAATTGCCGAAGCAAATGGCGGCAGTGTGTTTGCAACGAATGATCCGGTTGAAGCTGTTGTGAATGCAGATGCGGTTTATACAGATGTCTGGACGAGTATGGGGCAAGAGGCGGAAACAGAGGCAAGATTGAAAGCGTTCCAAGGCTTTCAAATTAACGATGCGTTAGTGGCTCACGCCAAAGATGATTATATGTTCCTACATTGTTTACCAGCGCACCGTGAAGAAGAAGTGGCGACATCTGTCATCGACGGACCAAACTCGTATGTTTTCCAGCAGGCAGGCAATCGATTGCATGCACAAAAAGCTGTATTGGCGGCATTGTTGGGATAAAATTGAACAATAAAAAGGATCCAGGGAATTGCCCGGGATCCTTTTTTATTATTTCACAACAGCTTCTTTTGAACGAAACGGGTCGTCACTAAGTCCAGCTTCGACGACTTGCTTTGCATATTCTTGTGCAGAAAACAGTGAGTGATCACGGTAGTTTCCGCATTCGAGTGCAGAAACTGCCGGAATATGTTCTGTCACAATGACCTTTTCAAGCACTTTTGTTAAAGCTGCGGCGATTTCCTTCGGCCTGTGTTCATCCCAAATGATCATGTAAAACCCTGTTCGGCATCCCATCGGTGAGATGTCTACAATTCCTTCCAGCTCATCACGCATATACGTTGCAAGCAGATGTTCCAATGTATGAACTGCCGAAGTTGGCATGGCATCTTCATTTGGCTGTAAAAAACGTAAATCATACTTTTGCAGCTTGCTTCCTTTTTCGTGTTGTTCAGTTCCAGCCAACCGCACATACGGCGCCTTTACTTTTGTATGGTCGAGTAAAAAACTTTCAACTTGTGCCATTTTCCCCTCATCCTTTCCTATTTAACAACTAACCTATCATAATTGCATAACTATTGTAAACGTATTTTTATAATGTTCGGAAAAGTTAATCGAGAAAAAGGGGTTTTGTATTCAAGGTAATCAGCTACTAAACCTACTGAAATAATAGAGATTGAGATAGGTACTGTATTGTATGGAATTGATTGGAGAAATGCCAATTGCTACTGGAAATTAAAAAGGAGCGAATAAGTGCTGAAAAAAACAGTGCCAAGTATATGCGCTAACTGCACATGTACTTGGCACTATTCACTACATCTTACATTTTCGTCAGCCTGCGAAAGCTCTTTGAAGCTCGCCAGCCATTTGGGATTTTTCTTGCTCGTCTGCACTATTCCAAAGCTTTTCGAAAAATACGCCAAGACCAGGCAGCAAATGCTCTTCGCCACGTTTAATCGCATCTTCTACGACGCTGCGGATTTGCTCGGCATTATTATTTGTCATATTGGCTGTAATGGCATCTCGAATTTGAAAATTCATGTTGATCATCCTCCTACAAATATATTGGACACAAAAATCGCCAACTATACCGCCTTTTTTGATACACTAAAAAGAAAAAAGGCGGTTACCCAGATGAAACGAATTGAATCCACACAAAATGCGTTAGTCAAGCATTGGAAGAAGCTTGTCACAACAAGGAAAGAGCGTGACAAATCAGAAGAATTTCTCATTGAAGGCTTTCATCTTGTTGAAGAAGCATTAAAAACAGAAGGCATACTTTTATCGATTATGATCCGTGAAGGGGTAGAGCTTCCGGCGAATTTAAACGTGGAGGGCGTTCACCTTGTAGAACTTTCTCAAGCAGTTGCCAAAGAAATAGCAGAGACAGAGCAATCCCAAGGCATTTTTGCACATTGTCGCCAGCCGCAGTATGATGAAAACCATTT
This sequence comes from Sporosarcina sp. HYO08, assembly GCF_001563475.1. Classification (GTDB taxonomy): domain Bacteria; phylum Bacillota; class Bacilli; order Bacillales_A; family Planococcaceae; genus Sporosarcina. The sequence continues at coordinate 286,744 of NZ_LPUT01000001.1, forward strand.
TGCTGCATGGGAAAAGATTCTGTTAATCGATGCAGTCCAAGATCCAGGAAATGTCGGGACAATGATTCGAACAGCGGATGCTGCTGGAATGGATGCTGTCATTCTTGGAAAAGGGTCCGCGGATCCATATAGCCCGAAAACAGTTCGATCCGCACAAGGTGCTCATTTTCATATTCCTGTTGTTAGAGGCGATCTTGCAGAGTGGACGGCAAATGCAAAGAATGCTGGCATAAAAGTGTTGGGCACTGGCTTGCGAGACGCAGTCAATTATACAGAAATTGCGCCCGAGTCGTCATTCGCCCTCCTCGTTGGAAATGAAGGAAGCGGCGTCAATGAAGAACTATTAGACCAGGCAGACCACATCGTCAAAATTCCAATGTACGGGCAGGCAGAATCGTTGAACGTTGCAGTGGCGACAGGTATTTTGCTTTATACATATGTTCGATAAGTGAATTGTTGATGAAAAATGTGGAATCAGGTATACTTGATGATGATCTTACAGTAATTTAAAAAAGCTTTGACCGGGAAAAGTAAACAAATGACAAACTGACAGGGAGTTTGCGCCATGACTGGAAGCGCGAATGGGTAACGCATTGTTGAAGTTCACCCCGCGAGCTGCCGCTTAGACCAGTATTTGCTGTAAAGGCGCGCCGGCAACGGACCGTTATTCCGATTTGAGTGATCATACAATTTGTATGATAAATCAGGGTGGTACCGCGAAATAATCCTCGTCCCTTTTATAGGGGCGGGGTTTTTTATTGTTCTTAAGGGATAACAATAAAAGTCTTAAGTGGTTATCACAAATTTCGAAAGGAGCGTTAAAAATGGAAACACAGTTAAATCAATTAAAAGACGAAGCGCTTGCCAAAATCGAAGCAGCTTCAAATACGAAAGAACTGAATGAAGTTCGAGTGGCGTATTTAGGTAAAAAAGGGCCAATTACGGATCTGTTAAAAGGGATGGGGAAACTACCAGCCGAGGAACGTCCAAAAATGGGGGCGCTTGTAAACGTCATTCGTGAAACGGTCACGACACAGTTGGAAGAGCGCATGGCTCATCTAGAAGAGCAAGCGATTAACGAACAGCTTGCAAAAGAAGCGATTGACGTAACATTACCGGGTCGTCCTGTACGTACGGGCAATCATCATCCACTCACACGTGTTGTTGAGGAAATTGAGGACTTCTTCATTAGCATGGGCTATGAAATCGCGGAAGGTCCGGAAGTTGAAAAGGATTATTACAATTTCGAGGCGCTAAACTTGCCAAAAGGACACCCTGCACGCGATATGCAAGATTCTTTCTATATTTCCGAGGAAATACTTCTTCGCACGCATACATCACCGGTGCAAGCAAGAACGATGGAAGCGAAAGACGGCGCAGCGATCAAAATCATTTGCCCGGGGAAAGTGTATCGCCGAGATAGCGACGATGCCACGCATTCTCATCAGTTTACGCAAATCGAAGGACTTGTCGTCGGTGAAAACATTCGCATGAGTGATTTGAAAGGAACACTTTCATTATTTGCGAAAAAAATGTTCGGGGCAGATCGTGAAATTCGTCTTCGACCAAGCTTTTTCCCGTTTACAGAGCCGTCCGTTGAAATGGACATTTCTTGCTTCAAATGCGGTGGAGATGGCTGTAACGTCTGTAAAAAGACTGGATGGATTGAAATTTTAGGTGCGGGTATGGTGCATCCGAATGTGCTGGAAATGGCTGGCTATGATTCATCGGCCGTTACAGGATTTGCATTTGGTATGGGTCCTGAGCGTATTGCAATGTTGAAATATGGTGTGGAAGATATCCGTCATTTCTATACGAATGATGTGCGGTTCATTTCCCAATTCCACCGGACGGAAGCATAAGGAGGAAACAGGTATGTTAGTATCAACGAAATGGTTAGGGGATTACGTTAATATAAAAAACATCGCAGTTGAAGAACTGGCGGAGAAAATTACACGTGCAGGGATTGAAGTCGACGCAATCATTGACCGCTCACACGGCATGACAAATGTTGTTGTCGGCTATGTCAAAGAATGTGTCAAACATCCAGAAGCGGATAAATTAAGCATTTGTCAAGTGGATGTCGGCGAAGAAACGACACAAATTATTTGTGGTGCGCCGAACGTTGCAGAAGGACAAAAAGTCATCGTGGCACGCCCGGGTGCAGTACTTCCGGGCAATTTTAAAATTAAAAAAGCGAAGCTGCGCGGGGAAGAGTCTAACGGGATGATTTGCTCGCTTCAAGAGCTTGCAATTGAAGGAAAACTTGTTCCAAAAGCCTATGCAGAAGGCATTTACGTACTTCCAGATAGTGCAATTCCAGGTGAAGATGCATTGCCGCTCCTTGGCCTAGACGATCAAGTACTTGAATTCGATTTGACGCCAAACCGTTCAGACGCTCTTAGCATGCTAGGCGTTGCGTACGAAGTCGGTGCAATTTTATCGCAAGGCATTGTTCTGCCGGAAGTTTCCTATACGGAATCAGCCGAAAGAGCAGAAGATGTGTTAAAACTGCGTGTGGATGCGATTGAAGACAATCCAATGTATGTCGCAAAAGTTGTAAAAAACGTTAAAGTCGCAGAATCACCGCTTTGGCTTCAAAATTATTTAATGGCGGCAGGCGTGCGTCCACATAATAACGTGGTAGACATTACGAACTTTGTATTGATGGAATACGGTCAGCCTCTCCATGCCTTTGACTACGATCGGTTAGAAACAGAAGAAATTGTTGTTCGACGTGCAGAAGAAGGCGAGAAAATTACGACGCTCGATGAAGCAGAACGTACATTGAAAGGGCATAACCTTGTCATTACAAATGGCCAAGAGCCGGTAGCAGTTGCAGGTGTCATGGGCGGATTAAATTCCGAAGTACATGATGGTACAACGACAGTCGTCATTGAGTCGGCTTATTTTGCACCGGCATCCGTTCGTCAAACGTCAAAAGAACTTGGTCTTCGCAGTGATGCAAGCACGCGTTTTGAAAAAGGCGTAGACCCGGAGCGCGTCGCACAAGCAGCTGAACGTGCAGCACAGCTAATGGCTGAACTTGCAGGCGGAGAAGTACTTGCCGGATCTGTTGTCATTGACGAGTTAGATAAAACACCAGCACGCATTACGGTATCACCCGATACGATTAATAACCGCCTTGGCATGAAAATTTCGTTGGAAGATATGTTGTCCATATTAGACCGTCTGCAAATTCCTACTGAAGCAGTCAGCGGGAAACTTGTCATTGACGCGCCAACGCGCCGCCAAGATCTTCGCATTGAAGAAGATATCATCGAGGAAATCGCTCGTTTGTATGGGTACGATGAAATTCCAATGACATTGCCAGTTGGGGAGTCAACACCAGGTGGTTTAACGCCTTACCAAGCGAAGCGCCGTACAGTTCGTGCATTTTTGGAAGGTGCAGGTCTTTACCAAGCACTGACGTATTCATTGACATCCAAAGAACATGCACAGCAATACGCGCTTGAAACTGCGCCAGTCACCGAATTGCTGATGCCGATGAGCGAAGAGCGCAGTGTCCTGCGTCAAAGCCTAATTCCGCATTTACTAGAAGCAGCAACTTATAACGTTGCACGCCGCATCGAATCGGTTGCGTTGTATGAAACAGGTTCAGTTTTCCTTGGCCTAGAAGAAGATGGGTTGCCGAAAGAAGTTGAACATGTAGCTGCTGTCCTAACGGGCAAATGGGTAGACCATGCATGGCAAGGTGAAAGTAAAAAAGTCGATTTCTTCGTCATGAAAGGGATCGTGGAAGGCATGATGGACAGCATCGGTCAACTTGATGGGCTTTCATTCGAACAGGCCGTGGTAGAGGGCATGCATCCAGGCCGTACGGCGAAAATTTTATTGAATGGCGAAGAGATTGGATTGATCGGACAAATTCACCCGACAGAACAAAAGAAACGCGATTTGAAAGAAACATATATAATGGAAATTAACTTGCAAAAAGTGCTTCAAACAGAAGTAGATGAAGTGCTGTATACGCAGGTACCAAGATTCCCATCTATGTCACGTGATATCGCGCTTGTCGTTGCTTCTGAAACATCTGCTGGAACACTTCAAGCGATTATTCGCAATGCGGGCGGCAAGTTGTTAAAAGACGTTCGTCTCTTTGACTTGTACGAAGGTGCAAATGTAGAAGAAGGGAAGAAATCATTAGCCTTCTCCCTCACATACTTCGACCCAGAACGTACATTAACGGACGAAGAAGTTGTCAAAGCGCATGATAAAGTATTAAAAGCATTAACAGATGAAGCAGGGGCGGTACTTCGCGGATAATAAAAAAACGCAGTTGGACTCATTTCCAACTGCGTTTTTTCTTTATTTGTTCACCGGTTTTGTCACAGTGAATCCAATATCGGTCTTCATCTTGAATGCTTCATGATCCGTCAAATCCGCCGAATCTGCCGTGGAAAATTGGGCGGAACCATGAATAATGTATTCACCTTCAGGAAATCCCTTATCCATCAGTGTCTTGATGAAATCTACAGATTTTCCATCGTCTGCATCGCTGTAACCGCCGGCGAAGATATATTTTTCCCGAAACGGTTCTCCTTTTTTCAATGTCCGCACAATAAGCGGTTCATTCATCGCATAATCGACTTTGATTCCACGGATCCTTTCTTCTATTGGAAAATAGAATGGGGAAGCCGCATGGTAAATATCGATCGACTCCTTCTCACCGACATAAGTCAATTCCGCAAAGATCGCCGTATCACCAAATTCATCATATACGTCCTTCTCTGTAAATAGCCGGTAGACAAAATTGCTATCTTCCACAGTAGCTTCGGCAGGTGGAAGGGGTTCACTTGGTGTAGATCCATTTGTTGTACTTTGGGATTCATTTGCGCCACATGCAGCAAGTACAATTACTAGCGTAAAAAGCCATATTACTTTTCCCATCATGTTCACCTCAGTGAATTAGAACGGATGATGCTCTTATTAGTTACGTTTAATTTCTTCTTTTCGCCACAATCGCTTTCGCTTTTTTCGCATTGGCAAAATGCCACTTGGTCATCGACTTCAAGGCCTCTTCACCTTTGGATAGGTAAATACGTGCGGCGATTTCATCGACTTTTGGACCGGCACCTTTTGGCAGTTCTATCCCTGCAATTTTACTTAATCGATCCATTTCCTTCAAAAATGCAACACGGGCAATAATAGATGCGGCGGCTACGGATACATGAAGTCCTTCTGCTTTCGTTGAAAATAGGACGTTTTCACGAATAATTTCTGACTCCCCTTGAATGTGATTGTAATAGATACCTCTTTCCGCAAATTGGTCAATTAAAATATGATCAGGCTTATCGCCATCCATTTTTCGAAGAACATGTTTGAGCGCTTGATTATGAAGAAGCGCCTTAATCTTCCCTTGTGACCACCCTCGCCCTTGCACATCATTGTATTTATCGTTTTTCAACGTCAATACACTATGAATAAGTGTCGCTTCTAAGTCCGGGGCGATTTGTCGCATAAGATCATCCGTCAGCTGTTTAGAGTCTTTTACGCCCAACTCACGAACGAGTTCCACTTGATCCGCCCGTACAAAACAAGCACAAACCGTAACGGGTCCAAAGAAATCACCTGTACCGGTTTCATCAGACCCGACGACTGATAACGAAGCAAGGTCTTTTGGCAGCCGATCTCCTTTTGTTTGTTGCTGACTTGGCGTTTTTGAAGATTTTTTGTTTTGCGTGGTGCCCCAAAGTCCGGCTTCTCTTTCCGCTCCGGCGCCTTGAAAAAGGACTTTACCAGATTTATAGGCAGTCACGGCTGTATCAGATAGTTTCGCCGCAAATACAACACCAGGTGCATTGCGCTCCACTTGTTGATTAGCATAATGGTGTAATACTTTTTTCATTTGATCATTATTTAATAAAATAACTTGATTACTCATTTAAAGCATCCTTTCGAAGGGAGATAGAGTTTCCGCCGGGTAAAGTACTAAGTCTTTAACGTCGGTATCATGACAAGTGAATCTTTTTCATGGTATGATGAAAAGCATAGTTTGTCTTTATTTAATTCATAAAAGTCTGCCTCGATTTAGTGGTAAGATGATGAGAAAAAAGCTACAATTCAGTATGTGACCGCTACTGAAGAATAGGAGAATACCCTATTCAAATGCTAGTCAAAACGAGAGGAGGGAAAATGTCATTGGCAGACAACAACCAGAAGACTCGTACCGCAGTCGACATATACGGTCAGACTTATACAATTGTTGGATCTGAAACGAGCAGTCATATGCGACTCGTCGCCTCGATGGTCGATGACAAGATGCGTGAAATCAGTGAGCGCAATCCCTATCTCGACAGTGCGAAAATAGCTGTATTAACTGCAGTCAATTGCGTACATGACTATCTTAAGCTAAAAGAGCAAGTTGAACAAATGGAAGAAGAATTGCAAAAGTTGAAAGGTTGAAGAATAGGCTATGGTTGATTTACTTATACTCCTTCTTTTATTAGGAGGACTCATTACCGGCTTTAAACGCGGTCTAGTAGTGCAATTCATACATATGATTGGCTTTATTATTGCATTGACAGTTGCTTATAAGTATTATAAACAATTTGCAGACAAATTTGTGCTTTGGATTCCATATCCCGGCGTAACTGCAGGTGCGAAACTAAGTTTAAAAGTGGAGCAGCTTGATTTGGACCTCACATTTTATCGACTTCTTGCATTCGTCCTACTATTTGTCGTCGTTAAATTTGCAACACAGCTTCTGGCTTCGATGTTTGATTTTCTTAAGCATTTGCCTGTGCTTGGTTTTGTTTCGCGATTTTTGGGGGCAGCATTAGGATTTGTCGAGTTTTACGTTGTACTTTTTTTCATACTTTATGTCGTTGCAATGTTGCCAATTGATTTGATCCAACAGTTTGTTGGGAAGTCATTGCTAGGAAAAGCGATATTGGAGCATACGCCGATCTTGACGGAGTCGGTGAAGAAATGGTGGTATATTTATAAAAGTTAAGTGCTTCCCCCTTCCAAGGAGGGAAGCTTTTTTAAAGACAGGAGGGCTTTGATTGAATAAAAAAACGATTGTTCGGACGTTGGAAAAAATCGCTTTATATATGGAACTGCTTGGAGAAAATCCGTTTAAAGTAAGCGCGTTTAGAAAAGCGGCCAATGTATTAGAGCTTGACCCGCGAAGCTTATCTGAAATGGATGATATATTAAAGCTAAAAGGTATTGGAAAAGGAACGGGAGCTGTCATTACGGACTTGCTCGAAAAAGGGCAGTCAGATTTGTTACTAGAACTTGAAGAAACTGTACCGAAAGGACTTATTCCGCTCTTGAAGGTTCCGGGTCTCGGAGGGAAACGCATCGCAAAGCTGCATGAGGCGCTTGGTATCGATTCATTGGATTCACTTCAGGCAGCATGTGAAGAAGGGAAAGTACGCGGTGTTCCGGGGTTTGGAAAAAAGACAGAAGAAAACATTTTGGCGATGCTCGAATCGCTTAGTTCGCAAGACGGAAAAGTTCCCATTTGGCAAGTTGAACAAGTCGTCGCCTTCGTTGAACAGCAATTGGAAAACATGGAAGGGGTGCAGCGTTTTTCAGTTGCTGGGAGTTTCAGAAGAACGGAAGAGGAAAGCAGTGATGTCGATTTTATCGTTGTTACGACTGAACCGGCACAAGTTCGGGAGCAATTATTGAAAGCATTGCCAATTGCCAATACGATTGCTGCCGGTGATTCGAAACTGTCGGTTACACTAGATCTAGAGGAGCAAATTGACGCCGATTTTCGTTTTGTTAGGGACGAGCAGTTTGCATCTGCTTTGCATCATTTCACAGGATCGAAGGATCATAACGTTCGGATGCGTCAGCTCGCAAAGTCGAAAGGCTTGAAAATTAGTGAGTACGGTGTTGAAAATGAAGAGGGTGAAGTAACGACATTTGAGTCGGAAGAGGCTTTTTTTGCTTATTTTGATTTGCCTTTGATCCCACCGTCGCTTCGAAAAGATGGACGTGAAATTGACCGTGCGGGGGAGATCAAAGAGTTAGTCACATTGGATGATATCCGCTCAGACCTTCATATGCATACGACGTGGTCGGACGGCGCTTACTCCATTCGGGAAATGGTAGAAGCTTGCCGACTAAAAGGCTATTCGCATCTTGTCATTACTGACCATACACAATATTTAAAAGTAGCGAACGGCCTTACACCTGAAAGAGTACGGGCGCAAATTGCGGAAATTCGCGCATTAAACGATGAATATGATGATATTGAAATTTTTTGCGGAACGGAAATGGATATTTTACCGGACGCCACACTTGATTTTGACGATGAATTACTAAGTGAACTGGATTTTGTCATTGCATCGATTCATTCGAATTTTAATCAGCCGCAGGAACAAATTATGGAAAGGTTGCATGCGGCGATCAAGCATCCGCATGTTGACATGATCGCACACCCGACAGGACGGATTATCGGCAAAAGGGACGGCTACGATCCAGACGTGCCGCAGCTCATCGAATGGGCAAAAGAATACGGCAAAATTTTAGAGTTGAATGCCAATCCGTATCGGTTAGACTTAGCTGTGGACTACTTAGCATTGGCACAGGAAAAAGGCGTGCCGATTGCGATTAACACAGATGCCCATACGATCAATCAATTGATGTACATGGACACTGGTGTGAACTATGCGCAAAAAGCTTGGATCAAAAAAGAGACGGTCGTGAATACATGGCCGCTCGAGAAATTTATCCGCGATATTATACGGAAGTGAAAGGGAGTGTAAGACATTGGAACCCCGTGTCTTAAAAACACTTGAGTTTGATAAAATCCGAGGAATTGTTGCAACGTATTGTACGTCATCCACCGGACAAGCATTGACGGAAAAACTTGAACCGGTGCGTGACTATGAAGAAGTTGTACGACTGCTCGAGGAAACAGACGAAGGTTTATCGATTTTACGCGTTCGTGGAAACGTGCCGATGGGTGGAATAACAGACGTTCGCCCCCACGCAAAACGTGCGCAATTGGGCGGCATGTTAAGCGCCCAAGAATTAATGGAAATCTCCAATACGATTCGCGCAAGCCGGATCTTCCGGCAATTTATCGAAGCGATTGTCGATGACAAAGAAATTGATATCCCACATTTTGTAAATAAGAAAGACAGTATTCCGATTTTAACAGGATTAGAACATGAAATTAATGCTGCGATTGACGAGAACGGTCATGTGTTAGACAGTGCATCGAGCGCGCTTCGTTCAATCCGTCAAAGTTTACGCATTCAAGAAGGACGGATTAGGGAAAGGCTCGAAAGTTACACACGCGGACGCAATGCAGCAAAAATGCTGTCGGATTCCATTGTCACGATTCGGAATGATCGTTATGTTATTCCTGTAAAAGCAGAATACCGTTCGCATTACGGGGGAGTTGTACACGACATGTCGGCATCGGGACAGACATTGTTTATTGAGCCGGATGCGGTCGTTCAAGCAAATAATGAAATTCGAAAGTTAAAAGTGCAAGAACGAGAAGAAATTGAAAAGATCTTGTTGGAGTTATCAGCTCACGTGCAAGAAGTAGCGCATGAATTATTTATTCTCGTAAATGTGCTAGCGGATATTGATGTTGTGCTGGCCAAAGCTAAATTCGGGACTGCCCACAAATGTACGAAACCAGATGTTAATAATGAAGGAACTATTCGACTTGCGAAAGCGAGACATCCGCTCATTTCGATTGAAGATGCTGTTGCCAATACAATTGAATTCGGTAAAGAATTTACAACGGTCGTCATTACGGGGCCGAATACAGGCGGAAAGACTGTGACGTTGAAAACAGTTGGGCTCTGCACACTTATGGCACAAGCGGGCCTTCCAATTCCTGCACTTGATGGCTCGGAAGTTGCCGTATTCGACTCGGTCTATGCGGATATTGGAGATGAGCAGTCTATTGAACAAAGTTTGAGTACATTTTCTTCTCATATGGTCAATATTGTCGATATTTTGAAGAGGTACGACGATCGTTCATTAATACTGTTGGATGAACTGGGGTCTGGGACGGACCCGCAAGAAGGGGCGGCGCTTGCCATTTCCATTTTGGATGAAATTCATGGAAGTGGTGCGCGTGTTATGGCCACAACCCATTATCCGGAATTGAAAGCTTATGGGTATAATCGTCCAGGTGTGAGAAATGCGAGTGTTGAATTTGACGTGGATACTTTAAGTCCGACGTACCGACTATTAATCGGCGTACCTGGACGGAGTAACGCTTTTGAAATTTCTAAAAGACTTGGCCTGCAAGATCGTATTATTGACCGTGCGAAATCGTTTACGGGAACAGATCGCGGCGAAGTCGACTCGATGATTGCATCTCTTGAAACGAGCCGTATTCAATCAGAAAAAGAAGCCGAAGAAACACATAGGCTGCTGCTTGAAACAGAACATTTAAAGGCAGAGTTGGAAGAAAAGCTTGCAGCGTTCGAAGAGATGAAAGAACGTTTAACAGAACAGGCGAAGGAAAAAGCGAAAAAAATTGTCCAGAATGCAAAGCATGAATCAGAAGCCGTGATCTCGGATTTACGGGCAATGCGTTTAAACGTCGGTGCCAATATAAAAGAGCATGAATTGATCGAAGCGCGTAAACGGCTAGAAGAAGCAGCACCTGCTGAAGCGAAAAAGAAAGCCGTTCAAGCGAAAGCTGCGCTACGTCCGCTCGAGGCTGGCGATGAAGTGAAAGTGCTTAGCTATGGGCAAAAAGGGACGTTGATTGAAAAGGCTTCTGACAATGAATGGATCGTCCAGATTGGTATTTTAAAAATGAAGCTGGAGCAATCAGGCCTTGAATATGTAAAGCCAGAAAAAGAAAAGAAAATGGCTGCGACTTCTTTCGTGACGGGTAGAAATACAGCCGTCAAACTTGAATTAGATCTTCGCGGGGAACGTTATGAAGATGCTATTGTGCGCACGGAAAAATATTTGGACGATGCGATATTGGCGAACTATCACCAAGTTTCCATTATTCACGGGAAAGGAACAGGTGCACTTCGCCAGGGCATCCAACAATATTTGAAAAAACATCCGCGTGTGAAAAAGTATCGTTTTGGTGAAGCGGGCGAAGGCGGCCACGGTGTCACTGTCGTTGAATTAAAATAAATTGAAACCTTTTGCCGCTCTTTCCGTAAAGAGAATGATGCGAGAACGGAAAAATATGTAGAAAGTTCTCCTAGATCAATCGGGACTATCCTAGAAGTGCCTGGCACCGCTACACATTGTCAAAATGTAGTATCATATTCCGTATTCGATGCTATGTTTAATGTTCAATGGTGCCTGGCTCTTCGTTTTGGAGCAACCCCTGTAGCTAAAGGAGCGGGTATACGGTGGGGAAAACTGGTTTTTGGAGTCACCCATTAGTTGAATCAGCTGGTTACTTCAGTGTCGTAGTACTTTGTTTAGTTGTTTCAATGGTTCTATTTGAGCTTGTAACAAAGTACAAAAACTGGGAAGAAATTCGGAAAGGAAATTTTTCCGTTGCAATGGCAACGGGCGGCAAAATATTTGGTGTTGCTAATATTTTTCGCCATTCTATTCAGCAGCATAATTCGCTGCCTGAAATGTTGGGTTGGGGATTGTTTGGCTTTACGCTGCTCGTCTTTGCTTATATTTTATTTGAATTTTTTACGCCGAAATTTAATATTGACAAAGAGATCGAAGCGGATAATCGGGCAGTCGGCTTTATTTCTTTAACAATTTCAGTCGGATTGTCTTTTGTCATTGGTGCAAGTATTTCTTAGGGGTAGTGAAGAATGGAAAGACTTTCAAAGATTTTAATTATTGTTTGTGTTTTATTTGTATTGATCGGAATTTATTGGATGTTTACGAATACGCCTTGACCGTCATTTTTGGTCAAGGTTTTTTCATTTTTTTCGTTGTAAGCGCATTCACTAGTCTATATACTATTATTACAGGAATAGTTTGCGAATTGAAAAAAGGGGGTTTTACCGTGACGTCAAAACCATGGTTACAATTTTATCCGCCCGAAATTTCAACGTCCATCGATTATGAACGGATTCCGATTCAAGCGTATTTGACGAGAGCTGCAACAAAGTTTCCTACAAAAACAGCCATCCATTTTATGGGGAAAGAGCTAACGTACAAAGAGTTCTATGAAACGGCATTAAAGTTTGCCAATTATCTTCAGTCCATTGGCATTGAACGCGGGGACCGCGTTGCGATTATGCTGCCAAATTGTCCGCAAAATGCCGTAGCATTTTATGGGATCTTATATTGCGGTGCCGTCGTCGTGCAGACCAATCCGCTTTATACCGAGCGGGAACTTGCCTATCAAATGAAAGACTCTGGTGCAAAAGCCATTATTTCACTTGATATCTTGTACCCGAGAATATCCAAAATAGTTCAACAGACAAAACTCGAACACCTGATTGTTACAAGCATTAAAGATTATTTGCCATTTCCAAAGAATCTCATTTACCCGTTCATTCAGAAAAAGGAACACGGCGTTGCTGTGAAAATTGAACATCGTGGGATGAACCATCTGTATACTGAAATTTTAAAGACAGGAAAAGTAGAACCGATTGATTACGAGTTTCATTATGACGAAGATCTAGCGATTTTACAATATACCGGAGGCACAACAGGACCGCCTAAAGGTGTTATGCTCACCCATGCTAACCTTAATGCGAATGTCCGTATGTGCAGCGAGTGGCTGTATAAATGTGAAGAAGGCGAAGAAACGGTATTGGGCATTTTGCCTTTCTTTCACGTTTACGGCATGACAACCGTATTGTTGCTTACGGTCATGCTAAGCAATAAAATGGTGCTCATCCCGAAATTTGATTTTGAAACGACATTAAAAGCGATTGATAAACAAAAGACAACGATATTTCCAGGTGCGCCAACGATTTATATTGGTTTATTAAACCATCCTGATCTGGCTAAATATGACCTTTCCTCGATTAAAGCCTGTATAAGTGGATCGGCAGCTTTACCGCTCGATGTACAAGATGAATTTGAAAAAGTGACCGGCGGCAAGCTTGTTGAAGGTTATGGTTTAACGGAAACGTCTCCAGTGACACATGCGAATTTTTTATGGTTCGGCGAACGAGTAACCGGTTCAGTCGGTGTACCGTGGCCAGATACAGATGCTTGTATTTTAGGACTTGAAACATCTGAACCTCTTTCAAATGGAGAAATCGGAGAGATTGCTGTAAAAGGACCGCAAGTGATGAAAGGCTACTGGAATAGACCGGAAGAAACGGAAGAGAGCTTTCGTGATGGATGGTTATTAACAGGTGATCTTGGATATATGGATGATAACGGTTATTTCTACATCGTTGATCGAAAAAAAGACATGATTATCGCAAGTGGCTTTAATGTTTATCCTAGGGAAATTGAAGAAGTATTGTATGAGCATAAAGCCATTTTAGAATGTGTCGTAGCAGGTGTACCTGATCCGTACAGGGGTGAAACAGTTAAGGCTTATATTGTATTAAAAGAAGGTCATTCGGTAACAGAAGAAGAGCTGGATCAATATTGCCGAAAACATTTAGCGTCTTTTAAAGTACCTAAATATTATGAATTCAGAACTGAATTGCCAAAGACAGCAGTTGGAAAAATATTAAGACGTCAACTCATAGAAGAAGAACAAAAGAAAGGAGAAAGTGAAACCCGTATCTCTTCATGAAATGCTTGACTGTTCAGTAAAATGGGACTACTATGAAAATATGAATGAATTGTCATTCATTCATATTTTCATTATGTAGGTGGTGAAAAAAGTGAAGCGGGATAAACCAAAATACATGCAAATACTAGACGCTGCGGTTATTGTGATTGCAGAAAACGGTTTTCATCAAGCCCAAGTATCTAAAATTGCGAAAGAGGCGGGCGTTGCAGATGGCACAATCTATCTTTATTTCAAAAGTAAGGAAGATATTCTCATCTCTGTGTTTCGGGAAAAACTAGCAATTTTTATAGATAATGTGGCTGAACTAATGGAAATGGAAATAAGCGCCAATGATAGGTTGAAGAAGTGGATTGAAAACCATTTCCGCGTACTTCACGAAAATCGCCACCTTGCGATTGTTACGCAGTTGGAGCTCAGGCAGTCAAACAAAGATTTGCGTTATAAGATTAATGATACGTTAAAGGAATATTTAGCCTTGCTTGACTCAATTTTGAAAGAAGGAATTGACAACGGTGAGTTTAACGCGGGCGTAGATCATCGCCTAGCGCGTCAAATGATCTTTGGCACCATCGATGAAACGATCACTTCATGGGTGATGAATGAGCAAAAATATGACTTGTTGAAGCTTGCGCCTGAAGTCCATAAACTCATCATGAAAGGCATGCAAGCATAGTAAGAAAGGGGATGGGGAAAATGGATTTTCTGAAAGTGGTGATTCAGGATGGCATTGCAGTTGCAACGATCCAACGGCCGCCCGCCAATGCACTTTCACGCGGACTGATTCAGGAAGTCAACACTTTACTCGATCAGGTAGAAAATGATGATGCAGTTCGCGTCATCGTTTTACATGGAGAAGGTCGATTTTTTTCTGCGGGGGCAGACATTAAAGAATTTACATCCGTCACTTCAGGAGAGGCATTTTCAAAGCTTGCCGAAAACGGTCAAAATGTTTTCGAAAGAGTGGAAGCGTTTTCAAAGCCGGTCATTGCCGCAATTCACGGTGCAGCGCTTGGCGGCGGTCTAGAGCTTGCGATGAGCTGTCATATTCGAATCGTTACAGAAAATGCAAAACTCGGCTTACCTGAATTGCAGTTGGGACTGATCCCAGGGTTTGCTGGGACACAGCGCCTACCTCGCTATGTGGGGATACCAAAAGCTGCGGAAATGCTATTAACAAGTGAGCCGATCACAGGATCAGAAGCGGTTCAATGGGGATTGGCGAACCGTGCTTATGGAGAAGAAGAGCTGCTGCCGCAAACAATGGAACTTGCAAAAAAAATTGCGTTGAAAAGTCCAGTAGCGATGAAAGCTGCTTTGGAAATGCTACAATACGCAAAGTCTGCTGATTATCATAACGGTGTAAAAGCGGAAGCGGCTGCATTCGGTACTGTTTTTGTGTCAGAAGATGCACAAGAAGGCATTCAAGCATTCATTGAGAAACGTACGCCTATGTTTAAAGGGAAGTAACGTAAAATGTTAAGGGGGTTTTCAATATGAACATTTTTGTATTAATGAAGCGCACTTTTGATACGGAAGAAAAAATCTCAGTTGCCAATGGCAAAATTAATGAGGACAGTGCTGAGTTCATCATTAATCCGTACGATGAATATGCAATTGAAGAGGCGATTCAAGTACGTGACGAGCATGGCGGGGAAGTTACGGTGCTAACCGTCGGATCAGAAGAATCGGAAAAGGAACTTCGGACGGCTTTGGCGATGGGGGCAGACAAAGCAGTTTTAATTAATACCGAAGACGATTTAGACGAGGCGGATGAATTTTCAACTGCAAAAATCGTTGCCGAGTATTTAAAAGATAAAGAGGTAGACCTGATTCTTGCAGGAAATGTTGCGATCGATGGCGGATCTGGTCAAGTTGGACCGCGCGTGGCGGAATTGCTTGGCATCAACTATGTTACGACAATTACGGGGCTTGAAATTGATGGAACTTCCGTAACAATTACACGGGATGTCGAAGGGGATTCTGAAACGATTGAAACATCGTTGCCACTTCTCGTTACGGCACAGCAAGGTCTAAATGACCCGCGTTATCCATCACTTCCAGGGATTATGAAGGCAAAAAGAAAGCCGCTTGAAGGGCTTGAACTCGATGATTTAGATTTGGATGAGGACGATGTGGAAGCGAAAACAGAGACGGTTGAAATATTTCTTCCAGCCGAAAAAGAAGCGGGACGTATTCTTGAAGGTGATTTAGCAGACCAAGTAAGTGAGCTCGTCACATTGTTGAATAAAGAAGCGAAAGTCATTTAAATTGCCTGACGGGGTATCTATCGGCTTGTCAACTCATTCAATGGATTATCGTTAAACAAGGGGGACTTTATATGTCTAATAAAGTGATTGTTTTGGGGGAAGCGCGAGAAGGGGCATTGCGTAACGTCACATTTGAAGCCATTGCGGCAGCTAAACAGGTATCGGGCGGAGGAGAAGTAATTGGTGTTCTCGCTGGTGATGCGGTGAAAGACTTGGCACAGGAAATGATTCACTACGGTGCCGATCGAGTGGTTACCGTTGAGCATCCGAATTTGAAACACTATACATCCGATGGCTTCGGACAGGCTTTTACGGCTGTTTATGAACAAGAAAAACCTGACGCGATTGTATTTGGTCATACGGCGCTTGGGAAAGACCTATCACCTAAAATCGCTAGTAAGTTAGCTTCCGGCCTCATTTCCGATGTCACAGCAATTGAAGGTGAAGGCGAAGATGCGGTATTTGTTCGTCCGATTTATTCGGGTAAAGCGTTTGAAAAAGTGAGAAACAAAGAAGGTTTATTGTTCGTCACGATTCGTCCGAATAACATTTCGGCGCTTGAGCATGATGCAGGTAGAACAGGGGCCGTTTCATCAGTAGCCGTAGACATTTCGAATCTCCGCTCCATTATCAAAGAAGTCGTTCGCAAGTCTACCGAAGGAGTAGATCTGTCGGAAGCTAAGGTTGTTGTAGCAGGAGGCCGCGGCGTTAAAAGTGCAGATGGCTTCAAGCCATTAGAAGAACTTGCTAATTTGTTGGGTGGAGCAGTGGGTGCTTCTCGCGGTGCATGTGATGCGGATTACTGTGACTATTCACTTCAAATTGGTCAGACAGGAAAAGTGGTTACGCCGGATCTTTACATAGCTGCCGGTATATCGGGTGCAATTCAGCACGTTGCGGGCATGTCGAATTCCAAAGTAATCGTCGCGATTAACAAAGATCCAGAAGCAACCATTTTTAAAATTGCAGATTACGGAATCGTTGGAGATCTCTTCGATGTGATTCCACTGATGATCGAGGAAATAAAGAAAATTAAATCGTGATTGAATGGGGGGGACTTTTCGCTGAAAAGTTCTCTTTTTAACGTGATTTCCCAATTCTCCCCTTTTGTAAAGCATATACTTAGCTTGGGAAATAGGTGCATGCTATAATACGTTCATAGTTTAAAGCGATGTTCAAAGTTTAGTGACTTTCCAGACTTGCTTTTTTGAACATACATTTAAGGAGGATATTGTTAAGATGGCTATTATTAATGCAACTGATCAAAACTTCGATGAGAACATTAAAGAAGGTCTTGTCCTTGTTGACTTTTGGGCACCATGGTGCGGACCTTGTAAAATGATTGCGCCTGTTCTTGAAGAGTTGAACGGCGAAGTAGAAGGCAAAGCGAAAATTGTAAAAGTAGACGTGGATAATAACCAAGGGACAGCTGGAAAATTCGGCATTATGTCCATCCCAACACTTGTACTTTTCAAAGACGGAGAAATTGTAGACAAAGTTGTCGGTTTCCAGCCGAAAGAAGCTTTGGCTCAATTGATCGACAAACACGCATAATGATATCAATGCATCATAGATGAAATCACCGGGTCCCTTTAGAGGCACCCGGTTTTTTGGCAGGTGAATAATGATGAATGATTTGATCGAACAAAAATTAGCCATTTTACCCGATTTACCGGGCTGTTATTTAATGAAAGACCGGCAAGGAACGATTATTTACGTCGGGAAAGCAAAGGTGCTGAAAAATCGGGTAAGAAGCTATTTCACGGGAAGTCATGATGCGAAAACGCAGCGGCTTGTCGGTGAAATTGAGGATTTTGAATACATTGTCACTGCCTCGGACATCGAGGCCTTAGTGCTGGAATTGAACTTGATCAAAACGTACGACCCAAAATACAATATTATGCTGAAGGATGACAAAACGTATCCATATTTGAAATTAACGGCAGAACGTCATCCGAAGCTAATCATTACGAGACAAGTAAAAAAAGATAAAGGCAAATATTTTGGTCCGTATCCGCATGCAACGGCGGCAGGTGAAACGAAAAAATTGCTGGATCGTTTATATAAATATCGTAAATGTCATACGCTGCCCGACCGGGTTTGTTTATATTATCATCTTGGACAGTGTTTAGCCCCATGTGTCAATGAAATCTCTCAAGAAACTTATAAAGAAATGACGGATGACATTACACGCTTTTTAAATGGCGGCTATAAAGAAGTGAAAAAAGATTTAATGAAGAAAATGCAAGAAGCTGCTGAAAACTTGGAATTCGAACGAGCCAAAGAATATCGGGATCAAATTACGAATATTGAAGCGGTTATGGAAAAGCAAACAATTACGATGAATGACTTTACCGATCGAGATATTTTCGGCTATGCCGTCGAAAAAGGTTGGATGTGTGTGCAAGTCTTTTTTGTCAGGCAGGGAAAATTGATCGAACGTGATGTATCTCTTTTCCCGATGTATCAAGATCCGGAAGAAGAGCTGCTCACTTTCATCGGTCGTTTTTACGATCAACCCGAGCACTTTATCCCGAAAGAGATCTTTTTGCCTCAAGGAATAGACCGTGAAATGGTTGCTAAACTATTGAATGCCAACGTCTTCATTCCGCAGCGAGGGAAAAAGAAAGATCTTGTCAGTCTTGCGATGAAAAATGCCAAACTGTCACTGAAGGAAAAATTCCAGCTCATAGAACGACAAGAGCAGCGAACGATCGGTGCGTGTGAAGAGCTGGGTGAGGCAATGAATATCTCTGTTCCACTTCGTATCGAGGCATTTGACAACTCCCACACGTACGGCGCAGACCCAGTGTCGGCAATGGTATCATTTATCGACGGAAGACCGAATCGTAAAGATTACCGAAAATATAAAACGAAACATGCGGCAGCCCACGATGACTATGCGGCCATGCGGGAAGTTGTGCGCAGACGCTATACACGCGTATTGAAAGAGCAGTTGCCGCTGCCTGATTTAATCGTCATTGACGGCGGAAAAGGTCACATGGAAGCGGCAAGAGAAATTATCGAAGATGAACTCGGTTTACCTATTCCAATTGCCGGCTTAGCAAAGGATGAAAAACACCAAACAGCAGAGTTGCTTTACGGTGAGCCGCCGGAAGTCATTCCGTTGAAAAAAACGAGCGAGGCATTTTACTTGCTGCAACGCATCCAGGATGAAGTGCACCGTTTTGCCATTACTTTCCATAGACAGAAGCGTGAAAAGAGTGCTCTAACATCGACCTTAGATGGATTGCCGGGCGTCGGGCCGAAACGAAAAACGTTATTACTTAAACATTTTGGCTCCATTAAAAAAATTCGAGAAGCATCAGTTGAGCAATTGCGGGAGGCAGGGTTGCCTGTTAAAGTTGCGGAAAATGTGGCAACGTATTTTTATGAGAAAGCGAAGGAGAAAGAGTGACAAAGATAAAAAACAGCTCGCCACAAACAAAGTGACGGGCTGTATTTATTTAGACAGTCGTTTTCTTATCCCATTTTACCTGGAACTGAACGGTATCATTATTTTCATTTTTCTCTCCGTAACATTCTGTTAATACACCGTTAAGCTTTTGGTATTGTTCCGCAAGAAATCCAGCCTCCAAAGTAAACACTCGGTTTTGAGCGGTCGACTGGCCAGAAATGTTTTTGAGTATGTAAAAAGCAGAATCTTTCACAGTTTTTTCGAGAATTAGTTCTCCCCATCCTGCCTCTTTGAAAAATTCCGGTAGTTCATCTGTACTGAATACAGGGAATTTCCTTGCCACATCTTTTCCAGCCCAATAGAGAATTTCTTCTTCGTGCTTTCCGAGAATACTAGGAAGTACATGATCTTTTAAAATTTCATAGCCAAAATGTGTTGGCTTTGTTGTTGACAAATTTTCCATTCAAATACGCAATCCCTTCAACGTCCTAGTATTTCATCATATAGAAAATATGCGTAGATTTTTTTAAAAAAAAAGGATTTTTCAAAAAATGACTCCGTAGAAAGCATTTCGTCATCTTGACCTCCTCAAATAGGAGGAGTACAATGGACATGTTCTCATATTGTAACATGTAGAGTCATACCGTCAATATCTGATATTGTCTAAAAGATGACAACCTTGACGGTTAACTCAGAATAAGGGAGGGTAAAAGAATTGTCGAAAGAAGCAGATTTCTATTTGCGCCGCCTTCATTCATTGCTCGGAATTATTCCGGTTGGGCTTTTTGTCGCTCAACACTTGGTCATTAACCATTTTGCAACCCGCGGTCCGGAAGCATTTAACAACGCATCGAATTTTATGGGGAACTTACCATTCGTTCTGTTCTTAGAGTGGTTCATCATCTACATCCCACTTATGTTCCACGCGTTCTATGGTTTGTACATAGCTTTCACGGCGCAAAACAATGTTCAGCGCTACGGAACATTCCGTAACTGGATGTTCTTCTTACAGCGTTTGACGGGTATTTTCCTTGTCATCTTTATTGCATGGCATGTTTACGAAACAAGAATTCAGAAGGCGCTCGGGGCAGATGTTGACTTTGATATGATGGCGAATATCTTATCAAATCCATTCATGCTTGTATTTTACATTGCTGGTGTTCTTGCGGCGACTTTCCACTTGGCAAATGGACTTTGGTCCTTCTGTGTGACATGGGGAATTACGCAGTCTCCACGTTCACAAACGATCGTGACGTACGTGACAATCGGAGCTTTCTTGGTGCTATCCGTAATTGGCGTACGCGCACTATTTGCATTCGTTTAATAATGTAAGTTTTTTCCTTATCCAGTTTAGTAGTTTTATGGAATGAAAAGAAAAAGGGTTTACGACTAATTTGAGGAGTGAAACAATAATGGCAAAAGGCAGATTGATTGTCGTCGGTGGCGGTTTAGCCGGCTTGATGGCAGTCATCAAAGCAGCGGAGGCAGGTACTCCGGTTGACTTATTCTCTCTCGTTCCGGTTAAACGCTCCCACTCCGTTTGTGCACAAGGCGGTATTAACGGTGCAGTAAATACGAAAGGTGAAGGTGACTCACCTGCAATTCACTTCGATGATACGGTTTATGGTGGTGACTTCCTAGCAAATCAGCCGCCTGTAAAAGCGATGACTGACGCAGCACCTGGTATCATTAATTTACTAGATCGTATGGGGGTTATGTTCAACCGTACACCAGAAGGTCTACTAGACTTCCGTCGTTTCGGAGGGACACTTCACCACCGTACAGCATTCGCTGGTGCAACGACTGGACAACAACTTCTATACGCTTTAGATGAGCAAGTTCGCCGCTTTGAGGTAGACGGTCTTGTTCAAAAATACGAGCACTGGGAATTCCTAGGTGTGATTTTAGATGACGAAGGGATTTGCCGCGGCGTTAAAGCGCAAAACTTGAAAACGATGGAAATCCAAGCGTTCCGAGGCGATGCGGTCATTATGGCAACGGGCGGACCTGGGATCATCTTTGGTAAATCGACAAACTCTGTCATTAACACAGGTTCTGCAGCATCCATTGTTTATCAGCAAGGTGCTTACTATGCGAACGGCGAATTCATTCAAATCCACCCGACAGCGATCCCAGGTGACGATAAACTTCGTCTCATGAGTGAGTCTGCACGTGGTGAAGGTGGGCGTGTTTGGACGTATAAGGACGGTAAACCTTGGTATTTCTTGGAAGAGAAATATCCAGATTACGGTAACCTTGTCCCGCGTGATATTGCGACACGTGAAATTTTCGACGTCTGTGTCAATCAAAAGCTTGGCGTCAATGGAGAAAACATGGTCTACCTTGACCTTTCTCATAAAGATCCAAAAGAGCTTGACATCAAGCTTGGCGGAATCATTGAAATCTATGAGAAATTCACAGGCGATGACCCACGTAAATTGCCGATGAAAATCTTCCCAGCTGTTCACTATTCAATGGGTGGACTTTGGGTCGATTACGATCAGCATACAAATATTCCTGGATTGTTCGCAGCGGGTGAGTGTGATTACTCACAGCACGGTGCAAACCGTCTCGGTGCCAACTCCCTTCTTTCAGCAATTTACGGCGGAATGGTTGCAGGACCAAATGCTGTTAACTATATGAAGGGTCTAAAACGTACAACAGAAGAACTTCCATCCACTATTTTCGATGCTGCGATTAAAGAAGAGCAAGAGAAATGGGAAGCAACGCTTAAAATGGAAGGTACGGAAAATGCGTACTTACTCCACAAAGAGCTTGGCGAATGGATGACGGATAACGTAACAGTTGTACGTTACAATGACAAGCTGAAACAAACTGATGAGAAGATTCAAGAACTTCTTGAGCGCTATGAAAATATCAATATGACAGATACGCAGCAATGGTCAAACCAAGGCGCGACTTTCACGCGTCAATTGAAAAACATGCTATACTTAGCTCGAGTGATCACGCTTGGAGCACTGAATCGTGATGAGAGCCGTGGTGCCCATTACAAGCCAGATTTCCCGGACCGTGATGACGAAAACTTTATGAAAACAACGATGGCGAAATTTGACGGAGCTTCTGCACCGATCTTCCACTATGAAGAGATTGATGTATCTTTAATTCCGCCACGTAAACGCGATTATTCTGCGAAGAAAGGAGATTGACAGCATTGAGTACTACTGCCGTACAAGAACAGCAGACTGCACAAAAAACAGTTCAATTTGAAATTCTTCGACAAGACAAGGCCGATACAAAGCCATATTGGGAGAAATTTGCGATTCCCTATAGACCGAATATGAACGTCATTGCCGCTTTGATGGAGATTCAACGAAATCCTGTCAATGCAGAAGGTAAAAAAACGACACCTGTCGTTTGGGATAGCAACTGTTTGGAAGAAGTATGCGGCGCTTGTTCAATGGTTATTAACGGCCGTCCACGCCAGTCCTGTACTGCGCTTGTTGACCAGTTTACACAGCCGATTCGTCTTGAGCCGATGAAGACATTCCCAGTCGTCCGCGATTTAATCGTTGACCGTGAATTTATGTTTGATTCCCTAAAGAAAATTAAAGCATGGGTGCCGATTGACGGTACGTACGATCTTGGTGAAGGTCCGCGTATGCCTGAACGTAAACGTCAATGGGCGTACGAACTTTCTAAATGTATGACATGCGGTGTATGCTTAGAGGCGTGCCCGAATGTGAACGATAAAACGAACTTTATGGGTCCAGCATTAATGTCGCAAGTGCGCCTATTCAACGCACACCCAACAGGTTCGATGAACAAAGACGAGCGTCTTGCGACTGTTATGGGCGACGGTGGAATTACAGAATGCGGTAACTCACAAAACTGTGTAGTTGCCTGTCCGAAAGGTATTCCGTTAACGACATCGATCGCTTCAATTAGCCGCGCAACGACGGTTCAAATGTTCAAAAACTTCTTCGGAAGTGACCATATGGTAGACTAAAGGAACGATTTCCCCTCACTCGGAGTAAACTATCGAGTGAGGGGTTTTTGATTGAGAAAAACCTTATGTGCTGTATGGAGAAAAACCGATCTTACCATATTAAACTGTCTGAGAAAATCCCTTCAATCATAAAAATTTAAGAACTGTTAAAAATAAGCAACAAGCCGGCACAGCCTAGCAAATCTTCACATATTGTAAAGTGAAAGTGATAGGAGGGGCGCGTCTTGACAGGAGAATCGAAACACCGTTCTTTGCTGACCGCAAGAGAGCGAGAAATTTTTCATCTGCTCGTCGATGATCAAACGACCAAAGACATCGCGGGACGGCTCGGCATTAGCGAAAAGACTGTCCGAAACCATATTTCGAATACAATTCAAAAACTCGGAGTATCGGGGAGAGCTCAAGCGATTGTCGAATTAATAAGATTAGGTGAATTACAAGTAAAGTAAATGATTTGAGATTGCTGTGGTAAATACTCGTTGAATGAATAAATCCCGAGTGTTCAATCCATATAGAAGCATCGTGAATGCCTTCCCCAAAATTCGACAAGGGGGAGGCATCTTCTTAGTTTTTTATATTGATCTATTTGTCTATAAATGTCACATAATCAGTAGAATCTAAGTGGATATCTACATTTTCCGGGACGGTCAGGTGGACAACCATTGTTTGATAGCCAGAACTAAATCCGTTATAACCTGCACCGCGGGCTGTCGTTAATTGATTCATAACCGCGGAATCATGATAGGAAATGTAGCGAATGAAGTTTTTGGGCTGTTCGGGGATCGTCAATTCATTATTCCGCCAGATGGGCTTTGCAACTTTCACGCTTTCCGAGAAATCGTATTGATTGATATCAAGCAGCGGTTTATAAATAATTTCTTTAATGATGCCTTGATCTTTTGTCCGTTCGACATAAATAGTAGCATTCTCATGTGGATGGTGAATTGTCAATGATTCGCCCGCTGTATGTTGTCGTTCGTCAAGAATAAAAGAAGAGTCAACAGGGCCATTTTTCTGTATGATTTGATCGAAATAAATAGACAGTAAATTGCCATTAACTTTTTCAGGCATATCCCCTCGACTCTTCACTTCGGCAATTTCAGCAAAAACGAGTCCAATACATAACAAAGCAATATACCCACTGATGAATCCAATGTGAATTTTCCGACCAATGTGGATGAAACGCCGTGGAGCGCTTCTTTTTCTTATAATCAAGAAGAAGGAAATAACGATAAGAATAGTAACAAAAGGGATAAAAGCAAACATTATTTTCTCACTTCCAATCGATTCGATATTGTAATTGAAATTGTGCATAAAACAACAACCGTCATAATCATTTTCAAGATAAACAGACTCGTAGATGTTTCACCGGCGAAAAAGTGAAAGATTTTTCCCGTGAAACTTTCTCCATGCGATGAACTTATGGAACGAATTAGCAGCATCCATAGCGCGCCAAAGAGGAAAATAAAAAAGCGATTCACTTGGATAAATGTCCCGATTGTATAGGCGATGACGAGAAAAAGCAAGGTATATAAAACAGCTGTTACAAGACGTAAAATGAAATCCATAGGTGCTGTGAGGAGACCGGTCGTTTCCATTATGACTTCACCATATCTCAGAAATGCATAGAGTTTTATAATAGATCCGCTTAAAACAGCAGATAGTCCGCCGAATAGAGCAGCACTCAACATGACGAAGAAGTTTGCCAGATGATGACTAAGCCGATTCGTTACGAATGAAAAAGCTTCATCACGCTGGGCCAGTGACGTCAGCAGAAAACCAAAAACAGCCGCCCAAAACCAAGTAAGGCCAAGAATTCCATCGTTTGAAAAAGCATTGATCGTATAAGCGATATTGTTATGGTCATAAAACGGATCTGGACTGCCCATACTGCCGGATAATAGGACAAGAGAAATAATTTGTAAGATCACTAGCATCGTAAAAGGGGTGGCATTCGCACTCATTTTATAGATAAATTGCCGCTTCACGACATCAAACAGTTTTGGTTCATGCAAATACATCGTCGATCCCTCCTGTTCGTTGCTCTGTCAAGGCAAGGTAAGCACTATTCGCCGATACCGGGGTAGCAATTACTCTCTTTGACTTCAAACGATCCAACTCCGCTGCTGTAAAAGTATTTTCGACAAGCCACTCGGTATACGGTCCTGATTTTTGTTGGTAGACTACCGTTTTACCTGCTGCAGCTGATGCGAGAATTTCACCATTTCCTTTTAATGAAATGAGCATTTCTTGTAATTCTGTCACCGAACCGTGAAAGTGTGCTTTTCCATTTTGGATGATTAATACATCTTCCAGTAAGTCTTCCATTTCTTCAAAATGATGACTGGAAAGCAAAATAGTGCGAGGATGCGCAATATAGTCTTTTAATAAGGCGCGGTAAAAGTCTTTACGGACGCCTGCATCCATGCCTGTAATCGGTTCATCGAAAAGCGTAAGCGCACAGCGGGCTGCGATTCCGATAATTGCGTTGAAAGTATTTTTCTTTCCTTTGGATAAATAACGGTGCCGCGCGTCTAGGTGAAAACCAAAATATTGAACGAGACGATCTGCTAGTGCATGATCCCAATTCGGATAGAAACGCTTGCATTCTTTTAAAATATCATGCAATGACATCGTCTGTGCAAATTGCATCGCATCATCGACAAATAAAACATTCGCCGACACGGTTAAGTTATTAAAAGGACTTTCCCCGAAAACGCGAATCGTACCCGATGTTTCCTGTACAAACCCGGCAATCATTTTCATCATCGTTGTTTTGCCAACGCCGTTTCTTCCAATTACACCAGTCATTACATCTTTTTTAATGTTGACATCCAAACCATTCAGCGCAAGGTGCTTGTGATACTTTTTTGTAACATTCATCAACTCCACAGCTGTCATCTCAAATCCCCTTCTCTCTTGTTTCGCGTAGCTCGTATTTTCGATAATAAATGCTGTTCATCGATCCCAAGAAGTTCTGCTTCATCGAGCAGTTCTTCAATGAGGCGGTGAAGTGTATGTACTTTTCGTTTAGCGAGCAACTTTTCTCGTGCATCGGATGCAACAAATGTGCCAAGCCCTCGCCGTTTGTAAATAATTTCGGCGTCGATCAGCAGTGTAAGCCCTTTTCCTGCTGTTGCCGGATTGATATTGAATAAATCTGCAAGTTGGTATTGCGAATAGACTTTTTCATCGGATTTTAACGTTTCATCGATAATCTCTTTTTCAAGCCACTCTGCGATTTGAACGTAAATTGGCTTTGATCCATCCATCTCGAGCATGCGCTTTACCTCCTGATAACCAGTGCATTACTGTTGTAATGTACTATATTATTTTTATGAATAAAATGCAACCATTGTTTGAGGTGTCGGAGAAGAACATCCAAAAACTATTGCCTTAAATAGCAAAAAAGGTGACAATAAGTGAAAGTTCGTGAGCCGGGAGGTAGAAAATTTTGACGGAAGAATTCAATCCAAAGGTTGAATATACAAAAAATGTTGCACGAATGGAGAAGGAATTACGTTACATTGCCGGTATTATTAAGCAGCAAGGGCGGAAGATATTAAGTAACTATACGATTACACCGCCGCAATTTATTGCCTTGCAATGGTTATTTGAGGAAGGCGATATGACGATTGGAGAATTGTCGAATAAAATGTATCTTGCATTTAGTACGACGACAGATTTAGTTGATCGCATGGAAAACAACAATTTAGTAAAACGTGTGCGGGACCAGAAAGATCGCCGCGTTGTCCGCATTCACTTGCTTGGGGAAGGCGAGAGAATTATCGAAGAAGTAATTGAAAAACGACGCATGTACTTGAATTCTGTCTTAACGAATTTTGACGAAGATGAAGTTGAAAACTTTACGCATCTATTAGGCAAGCTACATGAAGAAATGATGAAAGATTGAGGTGGTCACGATGGATGCACCAATCGGCGTAATCGATTCGGGCGTCGGCGGGTTGACCGTTGTCAAAAGAATGCTGGAAAGCTTGCCAAATGAACCGATTATTTACATAGGGGATGATGCACGCTGTCCATATGGTCCGCGTACTCCCGAAGAAGTGATCACATTTACAATGGAAATGGCGAATGCACTGCAGGCGATGGGAATTAAAATGCTTGTCATTGCATGCAATACAGCCACCGCTGTCGCGTTGGACAAGGTGAGATCGCATTTTACCTTTCCTGTCATTGGCGTGATCGATCCAGGCGCACGTGCTGCTGTAAAAGAGACGGACAGTAGAAAGATTGCTGTACTTGCAACGTCGGGAACGATTCAAAGTGGGGCTTATCAACAGGCTATTCATGACCATTTGCCAACTGCGACGATTCATGCGCTCGCTTGTCCAGAATTTGTGCCGCTCGTTGAAAGTGGACAATACAAATCAGCATATGCGGGCAATGTCGTGCAAAGTGGACTTCAAAGTCTTGTCGGTAAGGAATTTGATACGGCGATACTTGGTTGCACGCATTACCCGTTATTAAAGAACCATATTCAAAATGCGCTTCCCGAGGGTGTGAAAATTATTTCATCCGCCGTGGAAACGGTCCATGATATCGAAAAAACTTTGCGTGATTGTAATTTAAAAAATTATGCTAGCCATGCTGTGCCGCCCGTATTTTTCACATCCGGTTCAACAATGCATTTTCGGGAAATTGCCCTCGATTGGTTAGCGATTGATGAGGCAGATGTCAGGACAATCGCTTTTTGAAATTAAAAATGATCAGCTTCCGGAACGGCAATCGCCGTTCCGGGTTTTTGCGCTGATGAAATAGGATATGATAAGATGGATTCGCAATTAGAATGGTGGAGGGTACCCCGATATGAGACATGATGGAAGAGCATTGAATGAATTAAGACCTGTAACAATTGAAACGGATTATTTAATTCATCCCGAAGGTTCTGTACTTATTTCAGTTGGAAATACAAAAGTTATCTGTACGGCAACAATAGAAGAGAGAGTCCCTCCTTTTTTACGAGGAAGCGGTAAAGGTTGGGTAACGGCGGAATATAGTATGTTGCCGCGCGCAACAGGACAGCGGACGATTCGTGAATCGTCACGCGGTAAAGTTGGCGGACGCACAATGGAGATCCAACGACTTATAGGACGAGCGATGCGTGCTGTCGTTGATTTAGAGTCATTTGGCGAACGGACGATTTGGATTGACTGCGATGTCATTCAAGCGGACGGCGGGACACGAACAGCGTCCATAACAGGTGCATTTGTCGCGATGGCAATTGCTGCTGGAAAACTATATAAGGAAAAAGAATTGAAGACATTCCCGATCACAGATTTCCTTGCCGCGACGAGTGTTGGTAAAACTGGGGAAGGACAGTTAATCCTTGATTTGGATTATGTAGAAGACTCCGAAGCGGCTGTCGATATGAATGTTGTGATGACGGGTGCTGGCGCTTTTGTAGAACTTCAAGGAACGGGTGAAGAAGCTACTTTCACGCGCGATGAAATGAATGCACTCGTTGAATTGGCCGAGTCAGGCATCCAACAGTTGTTTGCTGCTCAAACCGAAGCGTTAGGGGAAATGAGCCAATACGTCGGACAGAAAGAAGTGGATGAGGCATGAAAGAAATATTAATCGCGACGAATAATAAAGGGAAAGCCGTTGATTTTGAAACGCTTTTTAAACCATATGATATTCGTGTATTAACGTTAAATGACATTGACGAGCCGATTGATGTCGAAGAAACAGGGACGACATTTGAAGAAAACGCAATTTTAAAGGCAGAGGCAGTGTCAAAGATGCTCGGTAAAGTCGTCATTGCTGATGATAGTGGATTGGAAATAGACGCTCTTAATGGTGCGCCTAGTGTGTATTCCGCGCGTTATGCGGGCGGCGAGAAGAGTGATGAAGCGAATATCGATAAAGTGCTAAAAGAACTTGATCAGACGGCGGATGAACAGCGTACGGCCCGTTTCCGCTGTGTGCTCGCAATTGCGGGACCAGGTCTAGCGACTGAAACGTTTTCTGGAAGCTGCGAAGGACTGATTGCACGTGAACGGAAGGGCGAAAATGGCTTTGGTTATGATCCGATTTTTTATGTGCCGGAACAAAACCGGACGATGGCACAAATGACAGCAGAGGAAAAAGGTGCGATTTCACATCGAGGCAATGCGCTGGCAAAGCTAGAGTCGAGGCTGCCAACTTTATTGAAATAAATCGGCAGGGGATTTTTCCCCTGCTTTGTTAATTTGAATGGAGGGAAATGCATGAAAATCATTGTATTAAGTGATTCACATGGTGA
Organism: Sporosarcina sp. HYO08; assembly: GCF_001563475.1. GTDB lineage: Bacteria > Bacillota > Bacilli > Bacillales_A > Planococcaceae > Sporosarcina. The sequence goes on from NZ_LPUT01000001.1 coordinate 316,321, forward strand.
TCGACAAACAATAGAAGCAGTAGCGGGACTGTCCGCAGACGCCATTTTCCATTGTGGGGATAGTGAGCTAGGTGCGGACGATCCAGTATTAAAGTCCATGCATGTCGTGCGCGGCAACTGTGATTACGATAACAATTTCCCGAAATCCGTTATTATAGATGTGAAAGGGAAAAAGGTATTGGCTGTTCATGGCCACGAACACGATGTAAAACGTTCGCTCATGAATGTGTACTATAGCGCGAAAGAGCAAGAGGCGGATATTGTCCTATTCGGCCATTCGCATGTATATGGAGCGGAAATGAAAGATGATATTTTATTCGTCAATCCAGGGAGCACATTGCTGCCGCGTGGCGGGAATCCAGCGACATATGCGGTCATTGAATGGGATGAAACGCTGAAAGTAACCTTCAAAACAATGCAGCATGAAGCAGTAAACTATATGGAGAAAAAGTTTTTTTGAAAATAGCGTTGACAAATCTTTCCGTCTTGCCTATAATAAAAAATGTCGTTATCAATCAAGCGGTTAAGCCGATTGAATAACTTGTCTCAGTAGCTCAGCAGGATAGAGCAACGGCCTTCTAAGCCGTCGGTCGGGGGTTCGAATCCCTCCTGGGACGTAATGGAAATACGCTAGAACAAAACCCTTCTAATTTATTATAATTGGAAGGGTTTTTGTTGTCTAAAAGTATATATGGTTCATGAAGTGAATAGAAAAAACATTAAATATAACGGTAAATGCAAAAGAATTTCGATTGGACATTCATGAATCTAGTTCGGATAATAGAATTAAGTAGTATTGACGGAATTTTCAACATTTAATTGAAACGGGTGTAGCGACAGCAGAAGATATCGATATTGCGATGAAAGGAAGCGTGGGCTTTAAATGGTTTTTTTGCAATCCGATGGAAATTCAGGATTTAGCCGGTCTAGAAACAACAAAAGCGATGGTTGGAAAAATTATGGAAGACCTATCCAATACAAAAGAAGGTCCTTTCTTCTTAACGGAAATGGTGGGAAATGATCAACATGGCATTCGGACGAATCAAGGTTTTTACAAATACGATGATTATGGTGAAAAAGCCATCTACACACGGGATGATGATTTCCTCGATCTCCTTAAGCTACTAAATAGCAAAGTGGACAGGGACAAACTTGTTGCAACTTCAAAATGATTCATGTGATGAGTGATTTTATCTTATAAGTAAGAGAAAGACTGTAAATGTTGAAAAATAACATTTACAGTCTTTTTAGTTTTTCGTGTCGTTATCTTTTACTTAACAACCTTTGTAAAGAACGGAATCTAAAAATTGATAAAGGGTACACTTAATTAAATGCCCATTAATCGGAAATCTAATTGTTTCGGTCTGGTCGGCATTAAAATGGAGGAGAAAAACAGATGAAGATTCGTTTTGGGTATGTAGCCAATGCAATAGGGTTATGGGATGCGAGCCCTTCCAAAACTTTAACCTTTGCTCGCTATGCAGCGCTTTCTAAAAGTGAACGACTGGACAAACTGAAATTAGTAACAGCGCAGAATTTACAGCATACAAAAAGAATTTTACATTATAACATCGCACATGAAATAAAATTATATCGGTTTTCAAGTTTACTTGTTCCTTTGGCGACCCATCCAGAAGTGATGTGGGATTTCGTAACGCCATTCAAAAGTGAGTGGGAGGAGCTAGGACGGCTCATCCATCAATTTGAACTGCGGCCAAGCTTCCATCCTAATCAATTTACGCTTTTTACGAGTCCTCGGGAAGAAGTGACTGTAAATGCTGTAAAGAATATGGAATACCATTTTAAAATGCTGGAAGCGATGAATGTACTTGAAAAAAGCATCATTAATATTCATATTGGTGGAGCGTATGGAGATAAAGAAAGTGCAGTAAAACGTTTTCATCAGAATATAAAAAAATTACCTGCAACTATTAAAAAACAGATGACGCTTGAAAATGACGATAAGACATACGATGTAAAGGAAACACTCATTACTTGCGAAAAGGAAAATATCCCTATGGTTCTAGATTATCATCACTACATGGCTAATAAAGGGGAGGTTGATCTCTCCAATTATTTGTCGCGAATATTTGATACGTGGACAAGTTTTTCTGCAATACCAAAAGTCCATATATCGTCACCGAAAACAGATGAAGCTTTTCGAGCGCATGCTGATTTTGTCTCTTTAGCGTTTATCCTCCCGTTTTTGAAAATGGCAAAGGAGCTTGATCGGGACTTTGATATTATGATCGAAGCGAAGCAAAAGAACTTAGCCATGCATAAAATTATTGAAGACATTGCTTCCATCCGAGGCGTGAAACGTATTTCGGGCTCAACGGTGGAATGGTGAATACGGGAGGTGAAAAGATGACGATTGTTCGTTTAGGCTATGTGGCAATGAGTATGGAATTAAAAAACGCATCACCTTCTCAAACGATGACCTTTGCGCAATTTCAAAAAATAGATGAACGAGATGCTGCTATTCGTAAATTGGAACGGATTTCGCTTTCTAATTTAGAAAATACGCTTAGAATTCTAAAACATAATGCAGCCTCTGATATCCATTTTTATCGTTTAACTTCGCGTCTAATCCCGCTGGCCAACCATCCAGAACTTACTGATTGGAATTATCTGAGACCCTTGCAAAAACAGTTGCGGGAGATTGGCAATTTTGTGAAAGAGCACAACATAAGAATTGATTTTCATCCGGATCATTTTGTGCTCATTAATTCTATGAAAAAAGAGATCTTAAAAAATTCCATTCAAACACTGAAGATGCATTATTTATTATTAAAAGGGATGGGAATTGACGCGACCCATCGCTGTGTGATGCATGTGGGGGGCAATTATAAGGATACGGAAACCTCGCTGGAACGTTTTATCGATAATTGGATGTTGGTCCCGAGGTCGATTCAAAAAATGATCATGCTTGAAAATGATGATACTTCTTTTACGTTGGAGGACAGTCTTTACTTGTGTGAAAAACTGGATATTCCACTTGTGTTCGATTATCATCATCACCTCGCCCACCATCAACACGCTAATTGGGAAGAGCATTGGGATCGTGTCATTCAATCGTGGAGACATTCTTCACTTCCTGTGAAAATGCATATTTCAAGCCCGAAAAGTAAAAAGGAATTTCGGCATCATGCAGACTTTGTTGACATGGAACTGTTTTTTACGTTTTTAAAAGCGATCAAGGGCAGCGTTCCGCAAATTGATTGTATGATTGAAGCGAAGAGAAAAGACGAAGCTTTGTTTCATTTAATGGGGGAGATGAAAGCTAGGGATGATGTAGAAATCATTAATGGCTCTTCGTTTTATTTGAAATGAATAAATTGTAATATGAGCTAATACCTATTTGGGTTTTAGCTCTTTCTTTATTGAAAACCCCTAATAGAATCCCATTGAAGTTAGGAATTAAGTCCGTTTTGGGTTTTTTGAAAAATAAAAGTCTTGTTAAATGCATGGATAGATAGGTGAAAAGTCAGTCGTTTTTTACGCTTGCAAGGGGTGGGTAATTTATAAGATATGAGGATTAAATATTCATGTAAGTAAATTTTAGCCCTAATTTACATAAAATTACCAAAATGACTATTCGGAAAATTGGTTCTAATTAGACTTTCTCCTATAATCGTATCTACTATACTAAATTATGTAACTATAATTTAGGAGGCATGATGAAGTAATGAAAAGAAAACCGTTTATGGCTCTATTGCTCGCAGCAAGTTTAACAATGGGGATTCCTGCGGCGTATGCAAAGGATGTGCCCGGTCCGGCCCCGCAAGCACAACAAGCTTTTGATAATAAAATCGTCAAAAGAATTAATGTCGACAACATTTATAATGACATTAAACATCTTTCGAGTGAACCGCGCGTAGCGGGTACTGAAGCAGAGTCGAGGGCAGCTCAGTATATCGAATCGAAATTTTCTTCGTTCGGATACGAGACCGAGATCCAGCCGTTTACATTCGAAAGTTACCAGGAGCCAACTATTTCTGTTACTGTAGCGGACGCTGCCATGACAGCTTCTAATTTAACGTATACGCCGAATGGAGAAGCCGCGGGTGAATTGGTGTATGCAGGTCTTGGACAAGCATCTGATTTGGCAGGGATTGATGTAACTGACAAAATTGTTTTAATTAAAAGAGGAGACATTTCCTTTGCTGATAAAGTTTTGAATGCTGCAGAAGCAGGGGCATCGGCAGTCATCATCTTTAACAATACGACAGGTTCACTAAATGGGACACTTGGGGCACCAAATGATAATTTTGTTCCGGCTGTTGCGCTATCACAAGCTGATGGTGAAAAACTAGCAGCATTTTTAGCTGATGGACAAACAATTTCGGCAACTGTCGAAGTGGCAGGCGGCGGCATTTTACAGCAAACCTCTCAAAATGTCGTAGCTGTTAAAAAGCCAACGAATAAAAAGAAAGCAACGAACCAGATTATTGTCGTCGGTGCCCATCACGATTCTGTTCCAGGTTCTCCGGGTGCGAATGACGATGCTTCCGGCACAGCTACTACCATTGAATTAGCGCGTGTGATGGCCAATATGCCGACAGATACGGAAATCCGCTTTATAACGTTCGGTGCAGAGGAAGTAGGTCTTCTTGGCTCTTATGCATATGTAGAATCACTTTCTCAAGATGAGCGTGATCGAATTGTCGGGATGTTCCAATTGGACATGGTCGGAAGTGGAGATGCTGGTGATCTCGTCATGTTCACAGTAGACGGGGAGAAGAATGTTGTTACTGACTTGGCTGCGGCTGCTGGTGTTAGAACAGCTAATCCGCTAGGATATGGACAAGAGAGTCGAAGCGACCACGTGCCGTTCCATAATGCAGGTATTCCAGCTGCCTTATTTATCCACAGTCCAACTGAGCCTTGGTACCATACACCACAGGATTCACTAGATAAAATTAGCAAAGCAAAACTTCAAGAAACTGCGGAAATCGTTGGGGCAGCTGTTTATCAAATTGCACGTCCTGACACACCAGCTTTAGAAAGAGCGAAAGTTGCACCGAAGCCAGTACAATATGAAAAAATCGTTGGTGGACTTTAATAATCAATGAAAAAAACCGTGTGATTCTAAAGGAATCCACGGTTTTTTCATATTATTGCGCCGTATACCCACCATCGAGGACAACCGCTTGACCGGTTACACCCCGTGCTTTTTCACTTGCTAGGAAAATCGCGTAGTCAGCGATTTCACTAACATCAAGCAAGCGGTTTTGTGGAACGAGCGGATAGATTACTTCTTCTAAAACGCTTTCTAACGGAACATTTCTTGTTTTTGCCAAGTCCTCAAGTTGACCGCGAACGAGTGGTGTGTCTACATAGCCTGGACAAAGGGCGTTGACTGTTATGCCTGATGAGGCGCTTTCCAAGGCGGCAACTTTTGTCAGTCCAATGACGCCATGTTTTGCGCTGTTGTAGGCTGCTTTGTTCGCAAAGCCGATTAATCCATTAATAGATGCGATGTTAATAATTCTGCCAAAGTTTTGTTCTTTCATAATGGGCAGCACATGCTTGATCGCAATAAAAGGCGCGGTCAACATAATTTTAATCATCAGCTCGAACTTTTCTGTCGGAAATTCTTCGATCGGCGAGACATGCTGCAACCCAGCATTGTTAATAAGAATGTCAACTCGGCCAAATTTTTCTTTCGTTTGATCAATTAGCTGAACGATGTCACTTTCGCTTGTTACATCTGCTTTCAAGCCGATCACTTCAAAGCCTTTATCCTGAAGAGCGAGCGCAGATTGTTCAACAGCGTTTTGGTCAAGGTCAGACAACACAACCTTTGCGCCATTATTAGCAAAAGTTTTTCCGATCTCGAACCCAATGCCCCTTGCAGAACCAGTAATAATCGCTACTTTTTCTTTAATCATAACCACATACCCCCAATACAAAATATGTAATGATTATGTCATTGATGTCAGAAGTCGCTACTTTCAAGCATGCAAATAAATCTTTTGGAAAGGTTAACCAGTTGTTTAAACATGGAAATTATAACATAACTTTGAAAACTGCGGTGGCGATAACTATTCCTTTAGATTTCCAACATTTTGCATGGCTGTGTTATAGTGGTGAAAGTGAAGGTGGTGAGCGGAAATGCGCAGGAAATACCAAAGGCTGCGGAAAAACGGAAATGTCATTGTTTTCCCGGGTACTTTCGAAAGACTTGTGCAAAAAGGTTTGCAGGCTGTTGAGCGATCAAAATTTGAAGAAGCTATTGAAGCATTCGATCAGGCGATTGTTTACGAGCCAGAAGATGTTTCATTCCTTGGTCCATATGCTGTCGCTTTATATGAAACGAAAGATTTTGAGCGTGCTAAAGAAATCGCGGGGAAATTGCTGCTTAGCGGGACTGCAAATTATATAGATGCAATGGAACTGTATTTAACGATCAGCATTCAATTGCAGGAATATGAGGAAGTGGAATTGACAATCGGGGCATTGCTAGACGAAAAAGTCATCCCGGAAGACATGCTGAATAAGTTTCAATACTTGCGCGAACTAAATAGCCGTCTATCCAGGCGATATGTCTCTGAAGAGTGGATACAAAACGAAATGTTTACACTTAATGACTTCCTTAACATGAATACAAGTACGCAGCAACATGTACTCGCTTCATTAGAAGGCAGCGATTTGACCGCTATGCTTCCGACGCTTGTTCAAATTGCCGGGCAGGAAGACATATCACCTGCTGTCATAACTTTTGCATTAACACTTCTTCAACAGGAAGGCTATGACGGAGAAGTGACAGTTCATAAGTTCGGAATGGAAAAGACAATTGTTCCCGCTCAACTGGATTTTCCGGGCAAAGATCCACAAACGGATAAAGTGATGGATGTCTTGGACGAAACGCTTATCAAAGACCCGACACGCTTGGAAATGGCTCGGGCACTTATTGAGAAATTCACCATTACAATGTATCCCTTTGGATGGGGGGATTACGAGGCAGAAGAAATTGCAGCGGCTTATGAAAATTACATAGAATGTTTATTATTAGGATTTGAGTTTCCGGTTACAGAACTGAACCAACTCATTCATCGAATCGATGCGATTCCGGATGAATAAAAGCTTCAATTCAAAATATGAAATTTGTTGAAAGATGAAGAGACTATGATATACTGTAATGGTTATTATAACGGACTATAATAGTGCGAACATATAGTGGCCATAATGATTTGGAGGGTTTTAGAATGTCAGTTAAATTTGAAAAACAAGAGGGAAACAAAGGTACGCTAACAGTTGAAGTACCAGCAGCAGAAGTAGCTTTAGGTCTTGACAAAGCGTTCCAAAAGGTAGTTAAGCAAGTGCAAGCACCGGGCTTCCGTAAAGGGAAAATGCCGCGTAAAATGTTTGAAAAAATGTATGGTGTAGAAGCACTTTACAACGATGCACTTGATTTCATTCTTCCTGAAGCATATGCAAAAGCTGTCGAAGAAGCGGATATTGAGCCAGTGGATCGTCCGGAAATCGACATCGAGCAAATGGAACAAGGCAAGAACTTGATCTTCACTGCGGTTGTTACATTGAAACCAGAAGTTAAACTAGGTGAGTACAAAGGTCTTGAAGTGAAAAAACAAGAGACAGAAGTAACAGAAGAAGAAATTGAAGAGCAACTAAAAGACCGTCAACAAGCATTTGCTGAAATGGTTGTGAAAGAAGACGGTGCTGTTGAAAACGGCGATACAGTTACCTTGGATTTCGAAGGCTTCGTAGGTGAAGAAGCATTTGAAGGCGGTAAAGCAGAAGGTTATGACCTTGAAATCGGTTCTGGTTCATTCATCCCAGGCTTTGAAGAGCAATTGGTCGGATTGAAACAAGGCGAAGAAAAAGACGTCGAAGTGTCATTCCCAGAAGAATACCATGCAGCTGAGCTTGCGGGTAAACCAGCAGTATTCAAAGTGAAAATCCATGAAATTAAAGGGAAAGAAGTCCCGGCTTTGGACGATGAGCTTGCAAAAGAAATCGATGAAGAAGTTGAAAGTTTAGACGCGCTTCGTGCAAAGCTAACAGAACAAACGAGCGAAGAAAAGAAAAAAGCTGCTGAAACAGCGATGCGCGATGACCTTGTTGAAGAGGCAGCACGCAACGCAGAAGTCGATATTCCACAAGTCATGATCGATAGCGAAATCGATCGCATGATGGAAGAATTCGGACAACGCCTACAAATGCAAGGTATGAACCTTGAGCTTTACTTCCAGTTCTCTGGTCAGAACGAGGAAGCACTTCGTGAGCAAATGAAAGACGATGCACTAAGCCGTGTCCGTGTTTCATTAACGCTAGAAGCAATTGGAAAAGCAGAAAACATTGAAGTAACAGAAGAAGAAGTCAATGCTGAACTTGAGAAAATGGCTGCTCAATTCAATATGGAAATTGAAAAAATCAAGTCTATGCTTGGCGGCACAACTGTTCTAGAAAATGACCTGCGCTTCAACAAAACAGTTGAATTTCTTGTTGAAAATGCAAAGGTAACAGAATAAAAAGATCAAATAAGCACAAGGTACGGGTGAAGACCGTACCTTGTTTTGCATACAATGTGCGCTACATACATACAAATGAATACGAATTAGTTGATAAAAGTGAAGGAATCTTGTAAGATTGTCACTTGAATAGGGGTGAGCATAATGTTCAAATTTAACGATGAAAAAGATAACCTACACTGTTCTTTTTGCGGAAAATCCCAAGATCAGGTTCGAAAATTAGTTGCCGGACAAGGCGTCTATATTTGTGATGAATGTGTTGAACTTTGTGCTGAAATCGTTGAAGAGGAAGTCGGTTTAGAAGAAGGATTTGAACTAAAAGACGTTCCAAAGCCGAAAGAGATACAAAGCATACTCGACGATTATTTGATTGGACAGGATCGTGCAAAAAAATCACTTGCAGTGGCAGTTTACAACCATTATAAACGCGTCAACTCGAATAGCAAGATTGATGATGTTGAGCTTTCGAAGTCAAACATTGTTCTAATCGGCCCTACTGGAAGCGGTAAAACATTGCTTGCGCAAACGCTTGCAAGAATTCTTGACGTTCCATTCGCAATTGCAGATGCTACTTCATTAACAGAAGCAGGCTATGTCGGAGAAGACGTTGAAAATATCTTGCTCAAATTAATCCAATCGGCTGATTATGATGTTGAACGTGCTGAAAAAGGTATTATTTATATTGACGAAATTGATAAAGTTGCAAGAAAATCAGAAAATGCATCGATCACACGTGATGTATCTGGTGAAGGCGTGCAGCAAGCACTTCTGAAAATCTTAGAAGGAACGGTTGCGAGTGTACCACCTCAAGGGGGGCGCAAGCATCCGCATCAAGAATTTATTCAAATCGATACAACGAATATTCTCTTTATCGTTGGCGGTGCATTTGACGGCATTGAAGACATTATCAAACGCCGCATTGGCCGTAAAGTCATCGGATTTGGAACTGAAACGACGAAAGTGAAAGAAGGAGAATCTGTCCTTTCAAAGCTAATTCCTGAAGATCTTCAGCGCTACGGACTCATTCCAGAATTTATCGGTCGTTTGCCGGTCATTGCGAGCTTGGAACAGCTAACGGAAGATATGCTTTATCAAATCCTTACAATTCCAAAAAACGCAATTGTCAAGCAATACCAGAAAATGCTGGAACTCGACGATGTGACATTGCGATTTGAAGATGGTGCACTCATTGAAATTGCAAAAGAAGCAATCGAGCGCAAGACGGGCGCCCGTGGACTTCGTTCCATCATTGAAAACATCATGCTGGACGTAATGTATGAACTTCCTTCGTTAGAGGAAGTAACTGAATGTGTCATTACACAGGGCGCAGTGTTAGGGAAGTCGAGCCCGATCCTTTATCGGGAAGACGGCAGCCAGGTTGAGCTAGACAAGGAGAAAAATTCAGCCTAACAAAATTGCTACAGAGAAGCTGACTCCGGCGACGCACGTATCTATGCGCTCATCGGTAGTCAGCTTTTTCTGCCTTACATAAGAACAAGGAAACGATTACACCCGATTTTCTAAAAGGGCCTTACTTATACGAATGCGAAAATCGGGTATACATATCTAAATGGAGGTGACTTCCGCATGTCTACAAACAAAAAAAAGAACATTCCTCTCTTGCCACTTCGCGGGCTGCTCGTTTACCCAACGATGATTTTACATATTGACGTAGGGAGAGAACGATCTGTTTTCGCCATTGAACATGCGATTGCACAAGATAACTTCATATTTCTCGCTACACAGCAAGATATGAACAATGAGAATCCAGAACAAGACGATCTTTTTGAAATTGGTACATTAGCACATGTTAAATCAATGACACAACTTCCTAATGGGACGTATCGTGTACTTATTGAAGGTATTGAACGGGCGAAATGGTCAAATTATGAAGAGGCGGACTTGTATCCGATCGTTGAAGTAACGGGCTTTCCGGATGACAAAGAAGTAAATGCGGAATCCGAAGCGCTCATGCGCACATTGTTAAAGTATTTTAAGAAGTATTCTAATGTATCAAAGCGTGTGACGAAGGAAACGTATAATTCCGTTGCTGCAATCACGGAACCGGGTAGGCTTGCAGACATGGTCGCTTCTCATTTACCACTTAAACAGCTTGCAAAACAAGAAATATTAGAAATGATAGATGTCAAAGAGCGTCTCGAATGGCTCATCAATCGACTGTACAATGAACAAGAAGTATTAAATCTTGAACAAAAAATTAATGAGCGTGTTCGTGAAGCGATGGAACGGACGCAAAAAGAATTTTACTTACGTGAACAAATGAAAGCCATTCAAACAGAACTGGGAGACAAAGACGGAAAAGGGCTTGAAGTCTCAGAACTAAGTGAACGCATTGAAGCTGCAAATATGCCAGAAGGTGTGAGGGAAGCAGCGCTTCGTGAGCTAGACCGATATGAGCGCATTCCGACAGCTGCTGCGGAAAGCGGCGTCATTCGAAACTATATTGAATGGCTTGTCACACTTCCTTGGTCAGATGCGACGAAAGATCAGCTCAATTTGAGCCGCTCAGAAGAAATTCTGAATCGTGACCATGAAGGGCTCGAAACGGTAAAGGAGCGAATACTTGAGTATTTAGCCGTCCGCCAGCTAACAAATTCACTGCGTGGTCCAATTCTCTGTTTGGAAGGTCCGCCGGGTGTGGGGAAAACTTCTTTAGCACGTTCAATTGCTGAATCACTTGGCAGAAAGTTCGTTCGAATTTCACTCGGAGGCGTACGCGACGAATCTGAAATTCGAGGTCATCGAAGAACGTACGTTGGTGCGATGCCAGGACGTATTATTCAAGGGATGAAAAAAGCTGGGAAAATTAACCCTGTCTTTTTACTCGACGAAATTGATAAAATGTCGAATGATTTCCGCCGTGATCCTTCGGCAGCGATGCTCGAAGTATTGGATCCCGAACAAAATGGAACGTTCAGTGACCACTATATTGAAGAGCCCTATGACTTATCGAGTGTGTTATTTATCGCAACAGCGAATGATTTAAGTGCAATTCCAGGTCCATTGCGTGATCGGATGGAAATCATTTCAATTGCGGGGTATACGGAGATTGAAAAAAGCTTCATTGTTAAAAACCATTTAATCCCGCGTCAGTTGAAAGAACATGGCTTAACGAAGTCACAAGTTCGTTTTAATGATGCTGCGATTTTAGACATTATCAGGTACTATACACGTGAGGCTGGTGTTCGAAGTCTCGAGCGTGCAGTAGCGGGGATTTGCCGGAAAGCTGCAAAACTCATTGTAACGGAAGAAAGAAAAAGTATTACGGTTAGCCCGAAAACGTTAGAGTCGTTACTCGGTAAAAGAAAATTCCGTTTTGGACTAGCTGAAACAGTCAATCAAATCGGTGTTGCGACCGGCCTGGCCTATACGCAAGTCGGCGGCGACACATTGCAAATTGAAGTTTCCCTTTCCCCAGGGAAAGGAAAGCTTATTTTAACTGGGAAACTTGGGGATGTCATGAAAGAATCCGCCCAAACAGCCTTGTCGTACGTGCGCTCTAAAACAGAAGAATTTGGGATTGATCGGGATTTCCACGAAACTTGTGACATTCATATCCATGTGCCCGAAGGAGCGATTCCGAAGGACGGTCCGTCAGCGGGCGTAACGATTGCGACCGCGCTAGTTTCCGCTTTAACGAAAAGAAAAGTGCGTCGAGAAGTTGGGATGACAGGTGAAATCACATTAAGAGGACGCGTGTTGCCGATTGGCGGCGTAAAAGAAAAAACGTTAAGTGCCCATCGTGCAGGGTTAAAGACAATTATTTTACCGATTGACAATGAACGTGATATTGAAGACATTCCAGAAAGCGTTCGTAAGGAATTGACATTTAAGCTTGTGTCAAGTGCCGAAGAAGTGCTTGAAATTGCATTGGAGGCGACTTCTTCATGAAAGTCCATCAAGTAGAAATGATTATGAGTGCTGTAAAACCTGAGCAATATCCGATAGAAGGGTATCCAGAATTCGCGCTGGCAGGCCGTTCAAATGTTGGGAAATCCTCTTTTATCAACAAAATGATCGGAAGAAAAAGTCTTGCGCGGACATCTTCAAAGCCTGGGAAAACGCAAACATTAAACTTTTATAAAATCGAAGAGCAGTTGTTTTTTGTTGATGTCCCGGGTTATGGCTATGCCAAAGTTTCTAAAACAGAAAGAGAAGCATGGGGAAAAATGATCGAGCAATATATGACGGGCCGTCAAGAACTGCGCGCTGTCATACAAATTGTCGATTTGCGCCATCCGCCAACGGCTGACGACTGCCTTATGTATGATTTTTTAGCTCATTACGACATTCCCGCAATTGTCATTGCGACGAAAGCGGATAAAATACCCCGCGGCAAATGGGAGAAACATAAAAAAGTCATTAAAGATCAGCTACAAATGCGTAAAACTGATCCGCTCATTGTTTTTTCATCCGAAAAAGGAATCGGCATGGAACAGGCTTGGAGAGAAATTGAAGATAGAATGTAGGAATTACATCATAGGAAATCCGGCAGGCGAAAACTCGTCGCCGGATTTTTTTAACTATGCCAAAAAAAGACATTAATTGAAAGATGCTTCGTTACGCGATATAATATATTAGAATGATTATAAAAGTATCCTTTAAACCCCTACTATTCATATGTTGTTCACATTTTGATCATATAGTATGAACTGGATATGTTATAATGAAAATTGTGAATATAGAACGTGAAAGGTGTGAGCACCTGGTGCATACAATCGTAGTCGGTGTCAATCACAGGACTGCTCCTGTCGAAATAAGAGAGAAATTATCATTCGCCGAAACAGAATTGTCACAGGCGATGCAAACATTACAACAACAAAAAAGTATATTAGAAAATATTATTATTTCAACATGCAATCGTACGGAAATCTATGCGGTGGTAGACCAGCTTCATACGGGACGCTATTATGTAAAGCGCTTTTTGGCGGACTGGTTCAACTTGCCAATCGATACGTTTTCATCCCATCTTGTCATCCGTGAAAATGACGGTGCAGTCGAGCATTTGATGAGAGTATCTGCTGGTATAGATTCAATGGTATTAGGTGAGACGCAAATTTTGGGGCAAGTACGTGATAGCTTTTTACAAGCACAGGAAATTGGTACAACTGGAACTATTTTCAATGAATTATTTAAACAAGCTGTCACATTTGCGAAACGCGCGCATTCTGAAACAGCGATCGGTGAAAATGCCGTTTCTGTTTCCTACGCAGCAGTCGAACTTGCGAAGAAAGTTTTTGGCTCATTGAAAAATAAACATGTTGCTATTTTAGGTGCAGGTAAAATGGGCGAGCTTGCGATTAAAAACTTGTACGGCAGCGGGGCGGAAAAAGTAACGGTTATTAACCGTACGCTGTCAAAAGCAGAAGAACTAGCGGAGCAATTCGGCGGCGAGGCGAAATCGCTGGACCAATTACAATGTGCATTGCTAGAAGCGGACATCTTAATCAGCTCGACGGGTGCAACGAATTACGTCATCGATTTTGAACTCATGCAATATGTGGAAAAGCTTCGAAAAGGGAGTCCGATTTTCATGGTCGACATTGCAGTACCAAGAGATCTGGATCCCGAAATTGCTAAATTAGCAAATGTTTTCCTTTATGATATTGATGACTTGCAAGGGATTGTGAATGCAAACTTAGCAGAGCGGGAACGTGCGGCAGAAGAGATTTGTCTTATGATTGAAAAGGAAATCGTCGTGTTCCGGGAGTGGATCGCTACTTTAGGCGTCGTTCCTGTCATTTCTGCACTTCGTCAAAAGGCACATCGTATTCAGGCTGAAACAATGACAAGCATTGAAAACAAAATGCCAAATTTAACAGCACGTGAAAAGAAAATATTAAGCAAGCATACGAAGTCAATAGTTAACCAATTGCTGAAAGATCCTATTTTACAAGTGAAAGAACTGGCAATGGAATCGAATCCGACGGAAAAGATTGCGTTGTTCCAACAAATTTTTGGCATTCATGAAGATGTTTTGCAAGAGAAAGAACAGCTCGCAAAACAAGCGAAAGAAAGGCTGCGTGCCCGTGCCGAAAAAATTGCAGCGAACCCTTCGTTAACTTAAGTAGCAAAGGGGGCTGTCCCAAAACGAAGAGCCAGGCACCATTGAACACTAAATATAGTATCGTAAACGGTAAGACGATACTATATTTTAACAGTGTTTAGCGGTGCCAAGCACTTCTAGGACAACCCCTACAATAATCTTTAAGTCTTTGTCAGAAGAGTTGCCTGCGCATGAATGCTATACTGTAGGTAACTCTTTTTTGAAAGGTAGAGAAGGCTTATGGCGGACTTGACGATGGCAAGGCTCCACGAGGGTATGGTCATTTTGTACGCTGCCAGCCTCGTCTTTTATTTTATAGATTATTTAAATAATAATAAAATTATACATCGCAGTGCTTTTTGGATTTTGACAATTGTCTTTCTATTACAAACTGGTTTTCTTATCTCGTATATGATCGGGATGAAAAGATTTCCGGTTCTTTCCTTATTTGAAGGAATTTACTTCTATGCATGGTTGCTGTTAACGCTTTCTATTTTGTTGCATTTATTTTATAAAGTGGGCTATGCCGTTTTCTTTTTAAATGTAATTGGATTTATTTTCATGACGATCCACACATTTGCACCGATTCAAATTGAACAATCTCCAATCGGAGAAGCGCTCATTTCTGAGCTTTTATTTATTCATATCACATTTGCGATTTTATCCTATACGTTGTTTTCGGCAGCATTTGTGTTTGCTGTGCTTTATCTTTTTTTATATACATTGTTAAAAAAGAAGAAATGGTCTAAGCAATTTAGCCGATTGCCATCATTGCAACAAACTGCAACAGGCATGAAGGTAGCCATTTACATAGGAATACCTGTATTGTTTATTAGTTTAATTTTAGGGATGCAATGGGCGCATGTCGCGCTTTCGGAATGGTCTTTATTCGATATGAAAATTATGGGCTCTTTTTTCCTCATTGCCGTTTACGGATCTGTTTTATTTTTACAGCGAAGTGGAAAGCTAATTGCGAATGATTTTGCATGGGCAAATATTTTTGCTTTTCTTTTCGTTATTATTAACTTTTTCTTAGGCAGTAAATTATCCGGATTCCATTTTTGGATGTAAGATGGAAGTCGCGAGGCACAATTGGTTACGAAAGGTTGGAGTAAGTTGAGAAAAATCATCGTAGGGTCAAGACGAAGCAAACTTGCATTGACGCAAACAAATTGGTTTATCGAGCAAATGAAGGCAGCGGGTGCACCGTTTGAATTTGAAGTAAAAGAAATCGTTACAAAAGGCGATCGCATCATCGATGTTCAGTTGTCCAAAGTGGGTGGGAAAGGTCTTTTCGTGAAAGAAATCCAACAAGCGCTTTTCGACAAAGAAATCGACTTTGCGGTGCATAGTATGAAGGATATGCCCGCCAATCTTCCGGATGGCCTTGTGATCGGCTGCATACCGCCGCGTGAAGATGCGCGCGATGCCTTTATCTCAAATGGTCATGTGAAATTTAAAGATTTGCCGGCGGGCGCAGTCGTCGGAACGTCAAGTTTGCGCAGAAGTTCACAATTATTGCTGCTTCGTCCTGATCTTGAAATCAAATGGATCCGGGGCAATATCGATACGCGTATGAAAAAACTACAAGACGGTGAATATGATGCCATTCTACTCGCGGCAGCCGGCATGAAACGGGTTGGGTGGAGCATGGATATGATTACAGAATTCATGTCCATTGAGGATTGCATTCCAGCGGTTGGACAAGGTGCCCTTGCCATTGAATGCCGTGCGGATGATCAAGAATTACTCGCAGAGCTTGCGAAAGTTTCCGATGATAAGACATGGAAAGAAGTCGAAGCAGAGCGAACTTTCCTTGCTGCAATGGATGGATCTTGCCAGGTGCCGATCGCAGGAATTGCACAATATGATGGAGAGCAAGTGAAGTTCACAGGCTATGTTGCGTCTCCGGATGCTAAACAAGTCTTTAAAAATACGATGATCCATAACGACCCTGTAACGGTTGGGGAAGAAGTGGCGAAAGCGCTCAGGAAAGAAGGCGCAACAGAAGTGATTGAGAAAGTGATGGCACAATTGGATGAAGGACGATAAGCCATTACAAGGCGAAACTGTCATTTTCACCGGTACACCAAAGTCTAAGGATGTATTCGATCTTGTGACGCAATATGGCGGGGTACCGATCTCTTTTCCGCTTATTCAAGTGAAAGAAATACGTGAAACAACGGACGAGCTGCGAATGCTCGCCTGTCCTACATATGATTGGCTCATTTTTACGAGTCAAAGTGCGGTAGATGCGTTTCAAGCAAAACTTGAACGTTATCAAATACCTGCCGATACGATCCGCTCCCAAATTGCCGCAGTCGGTACGCGAACTGCGGAAGCGCTTGAAGGGCTTGGGTTTCGGGTAGACTTTATTCCAACCGTTTTCAGTGCTGATACGTTAGTAAAAGAATTTAGACCTGAACAATATACGGTGCGGCGCGTCTTATTTTTACGTGGTACGATGGCTGGCAGTCTTATTAAAGAAGAGTTACCGTTCGATGTCGATGAATGGACGGTATATGAAACAGTGTCTGCGGAAGAATCGGCAGACGCGCTCATCCAAACTATTCAAGAAAAAAAAATGGTGAATGTGCTATTTGCCAGCCCCTCGGCAGTCAATGTTTTTGCGCAGCAAGTAGTGCCGGTATGCGGGTGGAATGGTTACACAATTGGTGCGATTGGGCATGTAACAGAAAACGCACTGCTCGATGCGGGTGCAACCGTTCACGTCAGGCCAGATACTTACACACTCATGGATCTCGTTAATACGTTAGCGGGGCAGAAAGAAGGGAACAAACTATGAACAATTTGCAATTCCGACGCAATCGCCGTTTACGCAATACGTCTACATTGCGTTCAATGGTACGTGAAACTGTACTTCAAAAAGAAGATTTTATTTATCCGATTTTTGTTGTTGAAGGGGAGAATGTGAAGAACCCTGTTGCTTCTATGCCAGGTATTTATCAAATGTCCCTCGATCATCTAGAAAAAGAAGTCGATGAAGTCGTATCTCTCGGCATTCCCTCGATTATTCTTTTCGGTGTTCCGGCTTCTAAAGATGCGCATGGTTCAGAAGCTTATGCAGATGAAGGGATTGTCCAGCGTGCGACTCGCTTTGTGAAAGAACGTCATCCAAATCTTGTTGTCATCGCGGATACATGTTTGTGCCAATATACAGACCATGGTCACTGCGGCGTTATTGAAAATGGCAAAGTGTTGAATGATCCATCCCTTGAATTGCTAACACGTACAGCGATTAGCCAAGCGAAAGCCGGCGCAGATATTATTGCGCCGTCTAATATGATGGACGGCTTTGTCGCAGCGATTCGTCAAGGGTTGGATGAGGCAGGTTTTGAAGACATTCCGATTATGTCGTATGCGGTGAAATATGCATCCGCTTACTACGGACCATTCCGTGATGCAGCGCATTCTTCTCCGCAGTTCGGCGATCGTAAAACGTATCAAATGGATCCGGCCAACCGCATGGAAGCAATCCGCGAAGCTGCATCTGACGAAGAGGAAGGCGCAGATTTCTTAATCGTCAAGCCAGCCCTTTCTTATTTAGATATTATGCGAGATGTTAAAAACAACTTTGCCCTGCCAGTTGTTGCGTACAACGTAAGCGGCGAATACTCCATGATTAAAGCAGCTGCTGGGAATGGCTGGATCAATGAAGAAGAAATCGTTCTTGAAACGTTAACAAGTATGAAGCGTGCAGGTGCGGATTTGATCATGACGTACCACGCGAAAGATGCAGCGCGCTGGCTGGAGGGAAAATAATTGGGAAGAAATTACGATAAATCGAAACAGGCATTTAAAGAAGCAGTAGAACTATTGCCGGGCGGTGTTAACTCGCCTGTCCGCGCATTTAAATCCGTCAATATGGATCCGATTTTTATGGAAAGCGGAAAAGGTGCAATGATTACGGACATCGATGGCAACGAATACATAGACTACGTATTGTCTTGGGGTCCACTTATTTTAGGACACTCGGATCCGGCAGTGGTTTCTGGCATTCAAAAAGCTGCTGAAACAGGATCCAGCTTTGGGGCGCCAACTTTGCTTGAAAACGAACTGGCGAAGATTGTCATTGACCGGATTCCTTCGATTGAGATGGTGCGTATGGTTTCCTCGGGAACAGAAGCGACGATGAGTGCGCTCCGTTTGGCACGCGGCTATACAAATCGCAACAAAATTTTGAAGTTCGAGGGTTGTTATCACGGCCACGGCGATTCGCTATTAATTAAGGCGGGATCGGGTGTGGCAACACTTGGATTGCCAGATAGCCCGGGCGTACCTGAGTCTATTGCGCAAAATACGATTACAGTTGCTTATAACGATTTGGACAGTGTAAAAGTAGCGTTCGAACAGTACGGCGAAGATTTGGCAGCTGTTATTGTGGAACCTGTTGCAGGAAATATGGGCGTCGTCCCTCCAACGCCGGGATTCTTGGAAGGCTTGCGTGAGTTAACAGAAAGCAATGGCACCTTGCTCATTTTCGATGAAGTGATGACAGGATTCCGTGTTGGATACAACTGCGCACAAGGCTATTACGGCGTCACACCTGACTTGACTTGTTTAGGAAAAGTGATTGGCGGCGGATTACCAGTTGGTGCGTACGGCGGTAAACGTGAAATAATGGAAAATGTTGCACCGGCGGGAACGGTTTACCAAGCGGGTACGTTATCTGGAAATCCACTTGCAATGACAGCGGGCATCGAAACACTAAAACAGTTAACGCCAGCTTCTTATGAGTATTTCACCAAGCTTGGTGACCAGTTGGAGGCGGGCTTCAGAGAAGCTGCCGAGAAATATAACATTCCGCATACGGTAAACCGCGCGGGCTCAATGATTGGCTTTTTCTTCACGAATGAAAAAGTGGCAAATTACGATCAAGCGAAATCATCTGATCTAGAACTATTTGCAGAATACTACCGCTTAATGGCCGAGGAAGGTATCTTCTTGCCGCCATCACAGTTTGAAGGCATGTTCTTGTCAACGGCGCACACGGAAGAACATATTGCGAAGACGGTAGAAGCATTCCATAAAGTCTTTGCACAATTAGCGAGATAAAGCGAGCGACAATGAACCTCCTATGATTTTTCATAGGAGGTTTTCTTCTATGTCTAGACCCTTATGCATATCATATTTTGTGAAGGAATAGGGGAGGAGACGAACTATGGAGTCCAAAAAATGGAAAATGCAAGAGACATTCGCGTTTCCGGAGCATGTAGGTATGCCAATCAGTGCCGAGTCAATAAAAATAACGCCGGGTTATACAGAAAAACGTACGAATGATTCAATACGTCTGTCTGGTATTTATCATATTGCGGTCAATTTGAATTTTGATAACGAGCAGACGGTGGAAGAGATCCCGGAATCAGCCGTCTTTGTTGGTGATGTGGAGGTAGCCGAGAATACAGGGTATTTCGAATATGCGGTACCTCTTAACATCGATTTGCCAGCTGACGTGCAAGGACCCTTGCATGTTTCTGCAACCGACGCGACATATGAAACTGACGGACAAGGTTCACTTAACGTCATTTGGAACGTGGAATGTTTACAGCAAGCGAAAGTAGAAGACGTTGCAGCGGAAGTACAGGAGGAGGAAATGACTGCTGCACAGGAAGAGGTGACGCCTTCTACAGAGATCGCATTAGTAGAAGAAGCAGAAAATGTGGAAGCAAATGCTGCACAAGCAGAGGAGAATTTTGAGACCGCAGAGGCAATGGCCGACGACTTTAAGGAGGAAGCGAATGCCGAGGCAGATGAAGCACCTAAAGCCGTCGTGACACATAGCACACCTTACAGCGAAGAGGACGAAGCTCTTGCTTTCATTGCAGGATTGGGAGATGGAATTTCTACATCCACGTTCCGTTCAAATGATATCTTTGTACAAAATAAAAGCTAAGCCGCATAAGATACAAAATAGTAAAAAGTCTGCTGTTGTAGGAACAATCAACAATCGAATAAGTTGAAAAACGCAAATGGGAATGATAATGCCTTTGCAGTAAAATCGACATTTCCGCAACCATGGCGGCAGCAAGTATGGGTTATAGCCTTTTCTCATGACACCATCCTTTCGTATAGTATATTACAGTTAATTACTTGACGTTCGCGTAAGGCTTCCGCTACAATAGTGACAATTGAATACTGATGCGATGATTGGAAGAGTACGTCAATTTGTTTATTGTAGAGAGGGATCCGGTGGTGAAAGGACCTATAAACGATTGACCGAAGTCACCCATGAGCAGTTTCCGTGAAAGTAATCATAGCGGGAACCGGTTTGAAGCCGTTAAAGCAGGTTGAGGTGTACGTGATTTTACGTACACGAATAAAGGTGGTACCGCGAACAACTCCTTCGTCCTTTAAAGACGACAGGAGTTTTTTTGTGTTCAATTTTAAGGAGGAATTTAGTTATGACGAACGAACAGCAAACGTCAATGCCAACAAAATACGATCCCGGGGCGATTGAATCGGGTCGTTACGAATGGTGGTTAAAAGGGAAGTATTTTGAGGCACAGCCAAAAAGCGAGAAAGAACCGTATACAATCGTCATTCCACCGCCGAACGTGACAGGAAAACTGCACTTAGGCCACGCATGGGATACGACATTACAAGATATTCTCGTTCGTATGAAACGTATGCAAGGATATGATGCTTTATGGCTTCCTGGAATGGACCATGCTGGCATCGCAACCCAAGCACGTGTTGAAGCACGATTGCGTGAAGAAGGAAAGTCACGCTATGATTTAGGGCGCGAAAAGTTTTTGGAAGAAACATGGAAATGGAAAGAAGAATATGCAGGTCATATTCGTGAACAATGGGCAAAGCTTGGGCTTGGGCTTGATTACACACGCGAGCGCTTCACGTTAGATGAGGGACTTTCACGTGCGGTGCGTGAAGTGTTTGTCAAGTTGTACGAAAAAGGGTTTATTTACCGCGGTGAATATATTATTAACTGGGACCCAGCGACAAAAACAGCTCTTTCCGACATCGAAGTTATTCACAAAGATGTACAAGGCGCATTCTATCATATGCGTTATCCGCTGGCGGATGGTACGGGCAGCATCGAAATTGCGACGACACGTCCAGAAACGATGCTCGGCGATACAGCCGTTGCGGTGCATCCAGAAGATGAGCGCTATAAGCATTTAATCGGTAAAATGGTAAAATTGCCAATCGTTGAACGTGAAATCCCGATTGTCGCAGACGACTACGTTGATATGGAGTTTGGAAGTGGCGCCGTGAAAATTACGCCTGCGCATGACCCGAATGACTTTGAAATCGGTAACCGTCATGACTTGCCGCGCGTACTTGTCATGAATGAAGACGGCACGATGAATGAACTGGCTGGTAAATATAACGGCATGGATCGTTTTGAATGCCGGAAGCAAATTGTGAAGGACTTGCAAGACATGGGCGTTCTGTTCAAAATCGAAGATCACTTGCACTCTGTCGGACATTCTGAGCGCAGCGGCGCAGTCGTTGAGCCTTACCTTTCTACGCAGTGGTTCGTTAAAATGCAGCCGCTAGCGGATGAAGCGATTAAACTGCAACAATCAGAAGACAAAGTCCATTTCGTGCCGGAACGTTTTGAAAAGACGTATTTGAACTGGATGGAAAACATTCATGATTGGTGTATTTCACGTCAACTTTGGTGGGGGCACCGTATTCCGGCTTGGTACCACAAGGAAACGGGCGAAGTATACGTTGGACACGATGCGCCTCAAGACGCTGAAAATTGGAAGCAAGACGAAGACGTATTGGACACATGGTTCTCCTCTGCATTATGGCCGTTTTCAACGATGGGCTGGCCAGATGTAGACAATGAAGAATTCAAGCGCTACTACCCGACAGATGCGCTTGTGACAGGGTATGACATCATTTTCTTCTGGGTATCCCGCATGATTTTCCAAGGAAAAGAGTTTACAGGGCAGCGTCCATTTAAAGATGTCTTAATTCACGGACTTGTACGTGCGGAAGATGGACGCAAAATGTCCAAGTCACTTGGCAACGGCGTTGACCCGATGGATGTCATCGACAAGTACGGGGCAGATGCACTCCGCTACTTCTTATCGACGGGATCGTCACCAGGGCATGACCTTCGTTATTCAAATGAGAAAGTAGAAGCAGTATGGAACTTTGCGAACAAAATTTGGAACGCATCCCGCTTTGCACTCATGAATATGGATGGCATGACGTATGATGAGATCGATCTATCCGGCGAGAAATCTGTAGCTGACGCATGGATATTAACACGTTTGAATGAAACGATCGAGCAAGTGACGCATCTCGCGGATAAATATGAATTCGGTGAAGTGGGTCGTGCGCTTTATAATTTCATTTGGGATGATTTCTGTGACTGGTATATCGAAATGGCGAAGCTGCCATTGTACGGAGAAGACGAAGCTGCGAAGAAAATGACACGTTCGGTGCTTGCGCACGTGCTCGACAACACAATGCGTTTGTTGCATCCATTCATGCCATTCATCACGGAAGAAATTTGGCAAAACTTGCCGCATGAAGGGGAGTCCATCACAGTGGCGGCATGGCCGACTGTCGATGAAAAACTATCTGATGTTGAGCGTGCTTCAAATATGAAACTGCTCATGGACATCATTCGTGCAGTACGAAATATCCGCGCAGAAGTGAACACACCAATGAGCAAAAAAGTGCCGCTCTACATTGCGGCAAAAGATGAAGCAACGAGTGCGGTGCTCGAAGCAAACCGCGGCTACATCGAACGCTTCTGTAACCCAGAAACACTCACAATCGGAAAAGACATCGAAGCCCCAGGCAAATCGATGTCAGCAGTCGTCACAGGCGCAGAACTATTCCTGCCGCTTGAAGGCTTGTTAAATATCGATGAAGAACTCGCACGACTTCAAAAAGAACTGGCGAAATGGGAAAGCGAAGTCAAACGCGTCCAAGGAAAACTATCCAACGAACGTTTCATTTCCAAAGCCCCAGAGGCAGTTGTAGAGGAAGAACGTGCAAAAGAAAAAGACTACCTGGAAAAACGTGCGGCGGTTGAGCGCCGTATGCAGGAGTTGAAAGAGATTTAATATTTTAGAGCATGGAAAGCCTCGCGGAGAGAAATTTCTGCGGGGTTTTTGTTATGTAGGAAATTCAAAAAAACCGAAGATTGAAATTGATAGCTTGCAAGTAATTTATGGTAATATGGTATTGAAGTTACAGTAGTTTAATAGAATTATAATTTGTATATAGGAAAAATGAATTAGTAATCACTTTGTAAAAGGGGGATCGGGATGGGAAAGTTGAACAAACGGATAGATGAGCGTGGGTTGTCGCTGGTGGAAGTGCTAGCGGCGATTGTTATTCTTTCCATTGTATTAGTCACTTTTTTTAGCTTTTTCACTCAATCTACAAAATACTCTAAGTTTAATAAAGAGAAGTTGACAGCTGTGCAAGTCGCGGAGGAAGTCGTAGCAAAAATCCGCGATATCGAAAGTCAGGACGAGATTCTTGGGTTAGATGAATTTCAACTTGTTGGCGGCTTATATGTAGACACTACGACTTATCCTTCTTATAAAGTGGAAATTAATGCAACTCCGGGTCCGATTTCCACCCTAGGTAAAGCAATAATTACCATAGAATCACTTTCTGAAACAGGAATTAAAGCCTTACCATTTACAACAGAAATGTACTTTAATGTTAGCGAGGAAACGCCATGAAAAATGAACGTGGTCTAACGCTAATAGAATTGCTTGCAGTTCTTGCCGTTGTGGGTATTATGATAACCTTGCTTACAACAGTCTTTATTAATGGATTCAGGGCATCCGAACGAAGCGCTACAAACCAAAAACTTCAGCAGGAAGCGAATTATATTACAGAAACAGTTAGAAAAGAGTATTTGAAACGTCAGGGGGACATCACAGACGTAGAATATAAAAATGAAATTAAGTTGGAAAGTGATGCCGCTAATAAGGTTCTAAAAATGAATGGAAAGATAATATCTGAAGGTTATACGTATAGTGTGACTCCAACTATAGCTCGATTGGGCTCACCTACTTTCGAATTAACAATTGAAAAGGACGGTAAATCATTCTCGGTTGATACAATATTTAGCAAGTTACAGTAGCTCCTACTTCTAATATACGAGGAGGGATCAAGATGAAAATTAGGAATAGTGAACGTGGTAGTGCGTTATTGATAGTGCTATTGCTCGTGGTAGTTTTCACGCTACTGGGAATGAGTCTTCTTACGATGAACATCTCCGCAGCAAAGCAATTTAAGAAGAAAGAGGAGCGAGTGCAGGCGAGGCACTTGGCGGAGATGGGGGTTTTGCATTATAAGGCAGAAGTGGAAAAGATTGTGGAACAGGCTGTTTCTAGTAACGATGAAGATATTGATAGTTTGAAGAATAATATAGTAGGAATATCTATTCCAGAAGTAGGTTATGGTTATAAAGTAAAAAGGATTAATAGTATCTATGACAATGTTGAAGAAAGGTTACAAATTAAAATAGAGTCATTAGGGGAACCAATATCTGGAACAACAAGAAGCAAAATCGAAGCAACAATTGTCATAAATACTAAAAATGGGAAGGATCTGGATGGGAAGCACTCCCCACCTACAAGAGATGATGTCTTGATAATAGAAAAAGGATTTGAAATACCTAAAAATGGTTACGGCCCAATTAATAAAGATCTTCATATCAAAGGTAATCTTACAGCGGTGAATGGAAATCACAATACAAATCTGACTGTAATGAATGATTTGTATATTGAAGGGAATATAGATATTAATAATCATACATGTATCGTAGTGGATGGCGATTTAACAGTATTGGGAAGTGTACCTGAAAATATTAGTGGAAAAGTTTATATCGTTGTAAATGGTAATGCCTATTTTCATACTGGCCCTGGTAAAATAAATAATGCAAGCATATTTGTGCAGGGAAATGTAACGGGTAATAACTTGGGTGATTTAGATCAATATAAAGTGCAACCTAGTAAAGCGAACTGTCCGAATCTCATTAATCCTAAGATAAACTGGTTTGTTCATCCTAGCGTTGGCCCCAAATATATTGAGGCTGAAAGATTTTAAGGTGCCTACGCGTTCCACAATTTCAACTTATTCGACATCCTTTGATCCCTTTTTGATCAAGGGATGTTTTTATTCATCAAAATTTTATTTTTCACGGAATTAGATAGTCTTTTTCGTTTAAAATCTAAAAATGCCCTCAAATTCAATTCCAAAATGAAGTTATCCGACTTTCTGTACAATTTACGTACTCTCTTTTCTGTTATATAGTAAGGGTCAGCGTAGATATTAAATAAAAACAAAAATACATAAAGAAGATTCGGAGGTGGAGTTTAATGGAAAAACAAATGTTAGAAATGATGAAGAAAATGATGGGATCTATTTCCGAACTACAGACGGAAATGTCCAAAATGAATGGTCGTGTTAATGAACTCCAATCGGAAATGACGAACCGTTTCGAGGGTTTTGAATCGGGGATGACAAACCGCTTCGAGGGTTTTGAATCGGGGATGACAAACCGCTTCGAGGGTTTTGAATCAAAGATGACAAACCACTTCGAGGGTTTTGAATCAGAGATGACCAATCGCTTTGAGCATATTGAATCAGAAATGTCGAACCGCTTTGAACAAGTTGAATCGAACATGGAAAATCGTTTTGAACAGGTGGATTCTCGTCTGGATTCGATTGACGAGAAACTAAATGGGATCGGTTTACAGTTTGAAGAAGTTGCGAAGGCCCGCATTGCATTTGAAGCTACGGTTTCCAAA
This sequence comes from Sporosarcina sp. HYO08, assembly GCF_001563475.1. Lineage (GTDB taxonomy): Bacteria > Bacillota > Bacilli > Bacillales_A > Planococcaceae > Sporosarcina. The sequence continues at coordinate 342,666 of NZ_LPUT01000001.1, forward strand.
GACATTAGATATTTAAAACATAAAACCGTACAAATCGAGAAAGACGTTTTTCTCTTAAATCCAGATCAGTAACTTCGTAAGTGCCTTCATAAAGAAGCTATTGGATTGTTTAAACAAGCAAGTCCAGCACAACAAAATCCTCACACAACTAAAAACAAAATTATCTGTGATATTTATCACAGAATTGAATCTAGAAGTGTATTAAACTTAACTCTCGAATACTTTGAATTGTTCGAGTATAAAGATAGATAGGAGTTGTGTGAGGATGAGGAAAAAAACAGATATGCCGCTTGTTTATTCATGTTCGGGCTGCTCTTCCGCAGCTCAGACCGCTAATACAATTGCGATTAAAATGGATCGGGCGGAAATTGCGGAAATGTCTTGTATTGCGGGTGTCGGCGGCGATGTCAAATCACTTGTGAAAACGGCGAAGTCGGGCAGGGATATTATTGCGCTGGATGGCTGTCCGCTCTCTTGTTCGAAGCATATTTTAGCAAGGCATGACCTGCAGCCGAAACACCATTTTATCTTGACCCAATATGATGTTCCAAAGAAAAATGGTGTCGATCCAGATCCGGTGCTGACGGAAAGGGTGTACGAACAACTCTTAGAAAACTTGGCCGTACCTACGCAATGATGATCATAAAAAATAGCAGTCACCCGCGAATGGGTGCCGCTATTTTTTAATTTGCCGAGTAATACCACTTACCATCTTTTAACTCTCTCAGGCATTGACCATCCTGCCGCAAGTATTCTAGATGTGCCAACGTTTCACCAATCGCAAACCGTGATTCGTGGACGGACAATTCCCGGCGGAAGAGGCGCTCGCACGTTTCAAAAACCGTCGACTCCACAGTGATCACTTGAAGTGTTTCTTCCAATCGTTCCTCATGATGCTTAATGAGTTCATTAATTCGCTCATTCGCACCGTAAAAAGGTCTCCCATGTGAAGGAATGACAAACTCCACATCTAATTGTTTCACTTTCTCTAATGAATGAAAAAACGATCGCAGCGGATTCTCCTCTTTTCCAAACCAATGCGAAATATTGGGGCTGATGCCCGGCAAAATATGATCGGTTGAAAAAAGTACATTTTTCTCTGCATTATAAAAGCAAACCAATCCCTCAGCGTGCCCCGGTGTAAAGATCACTTCATATTCATAACGTCCGATCAGAACCTTCTCACCTTCCGTGAAATAATGATCGAATGTCGGAAAAGGCGTGACAGAACGAATGGCTTTTTCATTGTCTTTCGCAATGTGATGAGCCATTTCAAGCGGAAGCCCTGCTTTTTCGTAATGAACGGGCAGCTCCTGGATAAAATCCATATTCCATTTTGAAAGGCTATTGTGGGCATCTGTTTTTGACATAGATACGCGTGCATCGGTCATTTGTTGAAGTCTGCCGGCAAAACCAAAATGATCTGGATGATAGTGGGTGATATATAGATCCGTTATGTTTTTACCGCGTATCTGTTCTTCCCAAACTGCTTTCGTATACGTATTATGTAGTCCTGCATCGATAATAGTCCAGCCATTTTCACCTTCTGCCATAAAACAATTCACATGGTTCAGTCGGAAAGGCAAATCTAATGTAACGGTCGTAATGCCTAATTGTTCAAGCATCGAATTCCCCCATTCTTCTTTAATGACTATAACAATGAGCATGATTTCCATCAAGTGACTCGTTTCAAAGGAGAGAAAATGAAAGGATCGAACGAATCACCTGCCAGAACATCACATCCGAACAAGCATATTGATCTCTTCATTGATATAGTTCAGCAGTTTCCTTGCCACCGAAAAATCATGCGTCGCGTACATTGATCTGGCACCGACCGGATCTTCAATTTCATTCAAAATCCAGCGGCCATCTGGCAATAATAAAAAGTCGATCCCGATATAGTCACTTTTTAACACCTGGGTGATCATCGTGACTTCTTTTACTTGCCAGTTTACCAACTCGTATTTTTCAACAGTTCCGCCAAGTGTATAATTGGATTTGAATGAATCATTGCCGATTCGTTTTACCGCACCGAGCACCTCATTTCCCATCATGAAGACTCGTACGTCAGTGGAACCCGATTGAATAAAAGGCTGCATAATGAGTTCCCGATTTGAGAACTCCTTCAAAAACACTTTTGCATCATGTGAAGATTCGCATCGCACAACTTCATTTCCACCATGTCCGTCAACCGTCTTTAGTACAATGGGGTAGGTTCGAATATCCGTCACTTCCTGAACGCGTTTAGTCGGGATGGCTTGAATGCCAAGCATTGTCGCAAACTCAAACGTACGCAGCTTATGATTCGCAACACGGTTCACTTCGGATCGGTTGAAAATACGGAAACCCGCGTCTTCCCATCCAGCAGAACGTTCGTGGTTACGATCACGGTATAAAATAAAATCTGCATCTGCTTCAGGTTTTTCATCATCTACCAGTAACGTCAATTCAATGCCGATCGCGGACGCTTCTTTTTGTAAATCAATGATAAACGCCCCGTTGCGATTTGCCTCAAAACTTGAATAATACACATACCCCTTCATCCGAGCTTCTCCAAAATATACGCAATCATCGCATCTGCAACATTAATCCCAGTGACATTGTAAATATTACGAATATGCGCGGCAGCATTCACTTCACAGACGAGTGGCTCTTCGTTTTCGCCAAATAATAAATCGACACCCGCAAACTCTGCGCCAACAGCTTGTGCCGCTCGCAATGCCAGTTTCGCTTGCTCCGCCGTCAGTTCAACTTGACGCGCAACGCCGCCATTTGTAATATTCGCCCTGAAATCTGTCTCGGAATAGCGATACATCGCAGCAACGATTTTCTTGCCGACAATATTCACCCGAATATCCCGTCCGCGGCTCGTGGCGATGAACTTTTGAAAGACGTAATCGACACCTCGCAACGCTTCCACTTTTTCATAAAATTGCTCCTCGTTTTCGATTAAATACACTTTCATACCAAACGATCCATGACCTTCTTTAATAATCATTGGGAGTCCAAGCTGTTCCACCACACGCTCATAATAGCCGGATTCCTGAATCGTAAATTTGGGATATACTTTCGGCGCAAGGATCGTTTCTGGCATTGACACTCCATGCTTCGCCAATTCCAAATATTGGTACGCCTTATTATCGCATGTATGAATCACTTCCGGGTCATTAAAAACTGGGATCCCTGCGTTTTTTAAATACTTTGCAAGTAAAATATCTTTATCGAGAAAAACGATGAAATGGGGTGGCTGATCCACGATTTCCTTCAAATTCATCATCACTTCATAGTTTTTTTTCAGTTCTGCGGCAATGCCTGCTTTTTCGGCGGCTTCTTTTACTAATTCGGCCTGATCTTTAAATTTATCACTCGTTAAACTTCCATTATAAATAATCCAGCATTTCTTCAATTCCCGTTCCCCCGACCATGATATACTTTTTCTAGATAGATTTTACCACACGGAGGGTTTACATGATTCCCAAACTACAACATTATTTAACAAAATGGGCTATACAAAGCGATCATTCGATCAAACCTGGACTAGATGCGATCAAACATGCATTAGAAAAAGTGGGCAATCCCGAAAAAAATATCCGGGCCATTCATGTGGCTGGTACGAATGGAAAAGGTTCCACTATTGCTTTTATGGAAGCAATTTTGCGAGAACATCAATTTTCAATGGGCGTATTTTCATCTCCAGCACTCATTGATATCCATGATCAAATACGACTAAATGGGAAACCGATCCCAGAAGAGGAACTTGATAGCACATTCCAAACGATTCGACGAGCAGGGCTAAGTGGGCAATTAACGGATTTTGAATTGCTGACGGTTGCGGCATTTATTACGTTTGACCGGATTGGGCCCGATTACGTCTTGTTGGAAACTGGAATGGGGGGGCTTTTGGACAGCACGAATGTTGTACAGCCGATTGCATCGGTCGTTACATCCGTCGCACTCGATCATACGACGTTTCTTGGTGGCACCCTTTCAGAAATTGCGACGCAAAAAGCAGGCATTATAAAGGAAGGGGTCCCGGTCATTTGCGGGCCGTTACAGGGAGAAACCCTTCAAATTATGCGGAAAGCAGCCGATATTAATAATAGTCAACTTTTTCTTTACAATGATCAATTTACGATGAAGCAATCTTTAAAGGGGGAACAGTTCAATGGTATGCGTAAATTCCGTTTGCCAGAGCGGAAAATGAAAGGTCCCCACCAAGCGATCAATGCAGCTGTCGCCATTGAAACATTACAAGTGGCGGGTATTGACCTTCAAGAACAAGCAGTCGCAACCGCCATTCGAACCGCCCAATTAGCCTTTCGTTTTCAACAAATTGCAGCGGATGTCTATATGGATGGGGCACATAATCCCGCTGCGGCGAAAATGCTCGCACATACAATTCGAACGGAATTTCCGGGGGAGAAGGTAGATTTTATCATTGGGATGATAAAAGGAAAGGATATTGAAGGTACTTTGCAGGAGTTAATCCCTGTGGCGGCTTCCTTTACATTTGTTTCTTTTCCACATCCAGAAGCAATTAGTGCGCACGAATTACTAAATCATTGTGAGCATGACGACAAGACAACGACAACAAGTGTGGAAGAAACGTTATTACAGTTAAGTGATAACGGATGCAAAAAAGTAGTTGCTGGTTCGCTCTATTTAATTGCAAGCTTAATGGATTAATCCTTAGATCGGGCGACCGATCTTTTTTATGAAGATATGCCGAAATTTTTCAGGAGGTGATGGTGAAAAGATATCCGATTTTTAGCTATTTCAGATATGAAACAAAAATATGTATATTTTACTAATTTTGTAGAAAAGTTATTAATGTTATGTGTGAAAATCAAAAAAATAGTTGCTGTATTCTTTAAAGAAAGTATAATCATAGGTAAATAGATTTGTTTAACCATTAATTGGGAAGCTTAATTGATAAAGGGGACATTGCCAGATGAGACTTAAGTTCTATTTCCCTATCGTTTTTTTGGGTCTCTTGACTATTTTCTTATATATTCAAATGGTGACGCCATCTACATTCGTTTCGGCAAAAGATGAAAGCGATATGGGTTCGATTGCTGGCATACAAGTCGATGGCGTAAAGAAAAATGACATGTTAGCACTTTTGGCGGAAGAAGTGGCCAATTGGAAAAAACATGATGTGATCGTACAAGGCGAGACAGGTGCATTCGAAGTGCCCGCCAATTTTATCCATTTTGACATACAAAAAACAGTAGATCATTACATAAACTTAACCGAAAAACCTTGGTATCAGCTTTGGGGCGGTAAAAGGCAAGTGCGAATTCCATTGGAAGTAACAATCGATGAGGAAGTTAATAAGTTGTTAGATGGGGCGCCTTTCTTTTATAAAGAAGAAACCATTCAAGCGATTCGAGAACATGCGGGGGCATTAAAAAGCGAAGTTGTTCAACCGAAAGAAATAGCCCTGTCGAAAGACAATATGGATCGAATTTCATTTGAGCTGCAAGACACTGCGGAAAATGGTACAGGCATTTTTCAAATAGCCGCCGCTTTAAATGAAACGATCATTACAAACGAAGAAAAATATTCTTTTTTAGCGACGCTGAATGAAACGGATAGCCTTTATTCAGCAGATGCGGCAAATTTTGTCGCTTCCACGCTATACAGCGCGATGTTGCAAACAGAGTTGATCGTAGTAGAACGTCATTCCCAAGGTAAAGTACCAGCATACTTAGAACCGGGGATCGAAGCGAAAGTCGATGTCAGAAGAGGGCTCGATTTGGCATTCGAAAATCAAACGGGTAGACCATATGTCATTTATGCCGATATCAAAGAAGGTCGTTTACTAATCGAAGTCTATTCATTTAAAACAGATATGACCGTATCTTACCTAGTGTCCAATAAAGCAACTGTGAAACCGAGAACGATCTATAGACTGACGCCAAATTTGACCGCTGGACATCAAAAAGTCGAGCAGGAAGGGAAAGACGGTTTCCGTGTACAGGTGTATAAAGTCTATTCAGGCGGCTCGTTAGAAAAGGATGAATTAATTAGTCGTGACTTTTATCCGCCTATTCATCGAATTGTTTTAGTTTCATCCGCAGAGGCACCGCCGGCAACTGTCACACAAGATGGCACGTCTACGCCAACAGATGGTACGTCCGCAGGAGCAACTAAACAACCGGATGAGAAAAATCTAGACAAGTCTCCATCAAAAGAAGGAGCGGATAACAAAGATTCAAAAGACGCTGTATATGATAAAGGCGGCAATCTTATCCGGACAAAATAAAGAAATAGAGGTGCGTTTCTAGTGAGACCTGCTTCACGAAAACGAATCGGTGACTTGTTAGTCGAAGCGAATATTATTACTACAGTACAATTAGAAGAGGCACTTGCCCATAAAAAGCGCGATGAAAGAATCGGTGACTATTTTATCAAGCAACAATGGATTACGGAAAACCAATTAATCGAAGTACTGGAAAAGCAGCTTGGCATTCCGCGCATCCATTTAAGCCAGTATCCAATCGATCCGGAACTAATCCGCCTTGTGCCGAAAGAATTAGCGAAGCGGGCAGATCTCATGCCTGTCCGACGCGACCAAAACAAGTTACTAATCGCAATGGCTGATCCGATGGACTATTTTGCGATCGAAGAACTCCGCATGGTAACGGGATGTCAAATTGAAACGAGTATTGCGGCAAAGGACGATATTTTTAGGACGATTACGAAGTACTATGACTTGGAAGAATCGATGGAAGATGCGATGGGTGACTTAGTTTCGGCGGATGAAGAAGCACAAATTAATGATATCACTGATAAAGACTCACCGATCGTCCGTCTAGTCAATCAAATCATCGCAAATGGTGTCGTGCAACGTGCAAGTGATATCCATTTTGATCCGCAAGATCAAGATTTGAAAATTCGTTACCGGGTCGATGGGGTTTTACGGGAAGAACGGACATTGCCGAAAAACATGCAGAACATCGTCATTGCACGCGTTAAAATTATGGGCAATTTAAATATTACGGAAAAAAGGATTCCGCAAGATGGCCGCATTAAATCGATCGTTCATCATCGCCCGATCGATATCCGGCTTTCGACGTTGCCAACGATTTACGGTGAGAAAATCGTTATGCGGGTCTTGGATTTAAGCAACGCGTTAAATGACTTAGATAACCTGGGATTTACAGCACAAAACTTACAAGCTTTTCAGTCGATGTTGAATAAGCCAAATGGCATTTTATTAATAACAGGGCCGACTGGATCCGGTAAATCGTCAACTTTGTACGCGGGGCTTAACCATTTAAATGATGAAAAAGTCAATATCATTACGATTGAAGATCCGGTCGAATATCAACTCGCAGGGATCAATCAAATTCAAGTACACGAAGAAATCGGCTTAACGTTTGCTTCTGGTTTGCGTTCTATTTTACGTCAAGACCCGGACGTTATTATGATCGGGGAAATCCGCGATATGGAAACCGCGCAAATTGCGATCCGTTCATCGTTAACGGGTCACCTCGTACTAAGTACACTACATACAAACAATGCGATCGAATCTATTTCAAGATTGACAGATATGGGAATCGAGCCTTACCTTTTATCTTCTTCACTGCTTGGGGTGATGGCGCAAAGACTTGTTCGACGTGTGTGTCGTGATTGCGCAGAGCATCGAGCGCCGTCTGAACATGAACAAAAGGTGTTTGAACAGTACGATATTCCAGTAACAAAAATCACTCAAGGAAAAGGTTGTCCAGCTTGTACAAATACCGGATACCGCGGACGTCTTGCTATTCACGAATTGTTGCAGGTGGATGAAATGATTAAAGGACAAATTACCAAACAAGCTACATCAATAGAAATTCGCGAATACGCCAAAACGAAAGGATTTAAGACGTTAATGGAAGATGGGTTGCAAAAAGTTGCGGATGGACTCACAACGATCGATGAGGTATTAAGGGTAGCGACGTCTAATTAAAGGGGGGGAAGCGATGTCGAGTAGGATCAACAAATTGCTAAGGGTAGCGTATGAACAAGGTGCATCGGATTTACATGCTACTGTTGGAATACCTGCTGTCATTCGAGTGGACGGTCAATTACGTCAATTAGATGACCGGAAGCTAATGCCGACAGATTTAGAGGAGATGTTAGATGGCATTTTACCCGTATCGGGAAAAGAAGCGTTTAAAGCAAAAGGGGAAATGGACTTTAGTTACGCTTTGCCTGGAGTTGGCCGCTACCGTGTGAATGCTTTTCATCAACGTGGGTTAATCGCTATTGCGGCCAGATTCATTCCGTCAGAAATTCCAACGGTCGAACAGCTGGCGATGCCACACGTTTTATATGAACTTGCAGAAAAGCCGCAAGGACTTATTCTTGTGACAGGTCCAACCGGCTCTGGAAAATCAACAACGCTAGCAGCAATGGTTAATCACATCAACGAGTATTCCGCAAAGCATATTGTAACGTTAGAAGATCCAATCGAATATTTACATGTCCATAAAAAATCGATGGTCAACCAACGGGAAGTTGGATCGGATACGATGAGTTTTGCTAACGGGCTACGAGCAGCTTTACGTCAAGACCCCGAAGTTATTCTCGTCGGGGAAATGCGGGACTTGGAAACGATCTCCACTGCCATTACAGCTGCGGAAACAGGTCATCTCGTTTTAGCGACACTTCACACGAGTAGTGCCGCAACAACGATCGACCGAATGATTGATGTTTTTCCACCGCACCAACAGGCGCAAATTCGCATTCAAATCGCAAACGTATTACAAGGGATTATCTCGCAACGACTGTTCGTGAAAAAAGAGGGTCGGGGACGTGTCCCAGCAACGGAAGTGTTAATTCAAGTGCCGGCAATTGCCAATTTAATTCGTTCCGAAAAAGTCCATCAAATCCCGAATATATTGCAGACAAGTCGGGCGCTTGGCATGCATACGCTAGAATCATCCATTCAACAGCTCATTACAAAAGGAATCATCGACTTCAACGATGTGAAGCAGTATTTGGATGAAGGTGAATTCCAGTGACCGTTTTTAAGTATATCGGCAGGACGGCGGATGGCCGGGTGAAAAAAGGCATTGTCGATGCAGAATCCAAAAACGCTGCCGTTGCCAAGTTGCGGCAGCAAGGGATTAATCCGAGGGAAATTGCAGAATCGACAAGTATTTTACATAAGCAAATATCCTTTGGATCACGTGTGAAAAATGAAGACTTCGTTGTCTATTGCCGGCAGTTTGCAACGCTCATTCGCGCGGGCATCCCCCTTGTGGAATCAACAAAAATTTTAGCCGAACAAACGCCGAGTAAAGCGTTGAAGCAAGCTTTATACACCGTAGAAGAGGATGTCCGGTCAGGAACCGCTTTTTCAACCGCGGCCGGGAAAATCAGCAAAGTTTTCCCGCCAATGTTCGTGAACATGGTACGGGCGGGAGAAGCGACAGGGAATTTGGAAGAGACATTGGACAGATTAGCTTTCTATTACGAGAAACAGCACACATTGAAAAAGAAAATCCAATCAACAATGATTTACCCAGCTGTTTTAGCCGTGATTACGGCAATCGTCGTCGTTTTTTTACTCTTAACGATCGTGCCGCAATTCGTTGCGATGTTCGAAGACTTTGACGCAGAACTGCCGCTCATTACAGTGCTCGTCATGAAAGCAAGTGACATGTTGAAAACAGCGTGGTGGCTTATCGCTATCGTTCTGATCATTGCCACTATCGGTTTTAATTATCTTTATAAAACGAATAAAGACATTCACTATCAAGTCCATTACTTACTTCTTCGCATGCCGATCTTTGGCAAGCTGCTGCAAAAATCGGCCATTGCAAGAATGTCTCGAACACTAGCATCGTTGTTTAGCAGCTCAGTTCCGATCTTACAAGCATTAACGATCGTCGAGCGCGTCGTCGGAAATCCGGTCATCGGAAAAGTTGTTTTGGAATCAAGAGCAAGCTTGGAAAAAGGGAGCACCTTAACCGCACCACTCCAAAAAAGCTGGCTCTTCCCGCCGCTCGTCACCCAAATGACAGCAATCGGCGAACAAACCGGCTCACTCGACTACATGCTCGAAAAAATCGCCGACTTCTACGAAGACGACGTCGACCGTACCGTCGACACATTGAAATCCATGATCGAACCGCTTATGATCGTCATCCTGGCGGCAGTTGTTGGGACAATTGTACTCGCGATTATGGTGCCGATGTTTAGCTTGTATGAGCAGATCTAACACCTGTTGTGGTGCCGGACGGAGACACAATTCGCGTCCTTCCGTGAATTGTGACTCCGCCTGGCACCACCCAGAGGGACAGTGCTGGCAGAAGGGAGGGAAAGGGAGGGAGACCACATAGAAACATCATAGAGGAACGAAGAAAAAATAAATGGAGGGATAAACATGTTAAAGAAACTAAGAAAGCAGTTAAAAAACGAGAAAGGGTTAACGCTCGTTGAGTTACTAGCAGTTATTGTTATTTTAGCGGTTATTGCGGCGATTGCTGTGCCGGCGATTGGGAATATTATTGATAATTCACGTTATAATGCGGTAAAAGGGGATGCGATTAATGCCTTAAATGCTGCGAATATTTTCTTCACTGACAATCCAGAAGGCCTAAATGGTACCGATACAGTCACTCTTAAAGAACTAAAAGATGAGGGCTATTTAGAGTCGATAGGAAAATTCCCGGAAGGTACATCAATTACTAAAGAAAAACCACATGCAATTACAGGAACTTCTAATCAGAAAGTAAATGGTCATTCTATATCATTCACTGGTGCAACAATAGATATTATTAATGCTGATACTAAAAAAGCTAAAGATATTAGTGGTGATACTACTATTCAATAATATTTTAACACTTGAGATTATATTCTTTTACAGCAGCCCTCCAGGCTGCTGTCTTCTCCCAATACATTCGTTCGCAAGCCCGCACAACGGTAATTTGTTCCCTTGGGTCTCTGGCACCCGTAAGGTGAAGATGTTAATGATTGGCATCCAGAAGAGAGGAAATTACTGTTTTTAGAAAAAGGAGGAACGGGTATGTTTCGTAGAAAGAGAAAACGAACTGTCTCGCTTGAAATGGATGATTTTGCAATACGTGCGCTTGTAGACACTACTGGCGATTTATCAATGGCTACTGTCCATGAAGTCGTATTAAAGCCAGGTGTCATTGTAGACGAAGAAGTAAAAGATGAATTGGCTTTATTTGATACGCTAAAAACCTTTGTCAAAGAGTGGAATATCTCAAAAAGTGATGTTCGTTTTTTTACGCCGGATCACTCCGTTATGATGCGGGCGTTTACGCATCCCGATGATGTTGCGACAGAGGAACTTAAAGCGTATGTTGAGATGGAAATTGGGCAGACGATCCATTTGCCGTTTGACGATCCGTTGATCGATGTGTACGACCATGTGCCAGATGACGGGGAAGCGGTTTTGTTTGCGGCACCTTCTGATGAAATTTATAAGGCCATGCAATTGTTTGAAGATGTTGGGTTGCATCCGACGATTTTAGATGTCCGGACGTTATCGAATATCCGTTTCTTGAAACATACCTCCTTTTTTAAAGAGAGTCGAACGTATTTACTCATCGATTGGTCGATTCATGCTGCTGCGCTCAGTATTTATACAGATGGCAACGTTGAATTTCTTCGTTACCAGCCGACTGAAAATCCATCTCGCAGCTGGCGTTATTCAATGGACAAGGGTTATACATATGAAGAGGATATTGAAGAGTATCGACAAACGTTAATCAATCATCTGTTTGAAATCGAGCGCATTTTGAATTTCTACCGCTTCTCTTTGAATAAAGGTGAGGAATCTGTCGATGACATTGTCATGATGGGTGACAATCCGGAAATGACATTCATCGTCGAACAGCTGAAAACGGTCATCGATTTACCGGTTCATGTCATTGACGATGTGTATGTGCAGCGGGATTTCCCTCAATTTGAGGCGAAGCATGCGGCATTGATCGGCTTGGCTTTGAGAGGGAGGCACCCAAATAATGGCACCCGACATTAACTTATTACCGAAAAGGGATCGGTCATTAGCCAATAAAAGGCTGTTCTTCATCATTTTCGGCATCGTTTTCGCGTTATTATTCATCGGGATCGGTACCCAATATGTGATCGTTTCTAAAAACATCGACCGATTGCAAGCGATGAAACAAACCGAAGAAGCGGGGAAATCGCAGCTTCAAGCGAAAGTCGCTGCACTAGAAACGCCTGTTGTGGCAGACCTTGCGACATCAGTGCAGTTTATAGAAAGCGTATCATATCCGGTATCGCCATTACTTACAGAGCTGCTAAAGTATATCCCGGAAAATACATATGTTCGTTCGTATAAGTTTACCGAAAACACCATTACAGTCGATGTCGATTTTGAAACACTGTCGCATGTCTCGACGTATATCGGTGATGTAGACGGCAGTGCTTATTTCACAGATGTTAAAGTTGAAAGTATTTCCACATTTAGTCCGAAAGATGATGAGGAAGAAAAAACGACAAGCTTCGATGAAGTAGAACGTTTTGCTAATACAATTACGGTGACGATCGAGCCATCGTATTTACGAAACGGAGGTGTCGTTCAATGAGGGGATCGTTTGCAGAAAATAAATTGCTTGCCCTCTTACTCGGCCTCCTAGCGTTCGTGTTGCTTGGCGCCGTCTATTATTATTTGATCTATCCAAAAATCGCAGAAAAAGATCAATTGGAACGATCAATCACACAAATTCAGCAAGAAACCATTGCTTTAGAAAAGCAAATAATCGCTTTAAGTAAAGTGGAAACGAGTACATCTGACGACTATGAACTTCGAAAAAAACTTCCGGTCAGCCGGGATTTGGATAAGCTCCTTCGTGATTTGAATGAAGTGGAGCTCATTAGTGAATCAAAAATCATCGCGATCACATTTAATAATTACGATGATGAAGTGTCACAATCGACGAAGTTAACACCCGCGGAAGAAGAGGCGAAAAAAGAAGCCGAGGAACAACAGGAAGAACAGGCTCAGAAGCAAGAAGAGAATTCTGAAGAAGAAAAGCCTGTTACGTTTATTGATATTACAACACTTCCCCCCGAACTAAAACTGATGACGTTGCATATTGATCTGATGACGCTGGACGCGGATTATTTAATGCTCTTTTTAAAGGAGCTTGAATCACTGGAACGTGTGGTTCGCATTGATACGATCGATATCGCTCAACCGGGTGAAGGGGAGTTGGCATTAAAAGATCCTGACAAGCGTATAAGCGTTTCTGTGCAATTGACAACATTCTATTCTGAAGAGTGATTACTTGGGTGCCAGTCACTTATACATGTTGACCTTCATAGATTGTGTGAGTAGATCGGTACCTGATAGAGGGAGATTTTTATGGGGATCGTTATAAGTGTTTTCTTTTTCATATACGGCATCGCCTTAGGCTCTTTCTACAATGTCGTCGGACTGCGCGTGCCAAAAAAAGAATCGATCGTCTCGCCGCCTTCACATTGTACAATTTGTGAACGTCGGCTCGGTGCGCTCGATCTTGTGCCTGTATTTTCATTTCTTTTTTTAGGAGGAAAGTGCAGAGGATGCGGCACACGTATTAGCCTGATCTATCCATTTATGGAGCTGTTGACAGGCGTACTATTCGTGCTGAGCTATTGGATGCTCGGGTTTTCAATGGAACTTATCATAGCACTGCTATTCATCTCACTGCTCGTCATCATTACGGTATCGGATATTGCGTATATGTTAATTCCCGACAAAGTGCTGTTGCCGTTTGGGGTTGTTTTGCTCATCTTGCGTTTGTTTATTCCTCTCGCGCCTTGGTGGGATAGTTTGCTCGGTGCGGCGGCCGGATTTCTTATTTTACTGCTCATCGCGGTCGTGTCGAAAGGCGGCATGGGCGGCGGTGATATTAAATTGTTTTTCGTCATTGGACTCGTGCTCGGAACGGTTCATACGTTGTTGACGTTATTTTTGGCAGCGCTCATTGGCTCGATCGTTGGGCTCATCTTTTTAAAACGTACCGGGCAAGGACGAAAAACACCGATTCCTTTTGGGCCGTCCATTGCCACTGCGGCTGTGATTGTTTATTTCTGGGGATCTGAAATTGTCGGTTGGTATACGAATTTGTTTTGAACGGTCGAAAAGTTTTTCAGAACAAGGCGACATGCGTCTTGTTCTTTTTCATGTCTCGTCTGTTACGGTGAATAGATAGTTAAGCCTATCCTACAGACGAGGTGGTCGGAAATGAAGTTCGGTAAACAGTATTCAAATATGTCGGTTTTTATGGCGATCTTGCATGGTGTCTTGATCGGCATTGGAGCGGTTGCGGTCATTGGGTTGTTGTTGATGAATACGAATGGGAAAGATTCTGCGGGGGCGAATGGCGATAAAGTGGCGACATCGGGACCTGAGGGAAAAGATGAGCAGCCGGTCGCCGACAGCGAAGCGATTTCGTTAGTGGCGAAACAGCATGGCGTCTTTTCTTCAAAAGAAGCCGCGACTTCTTTTATGAATGAAAACCCAGCGCTCGCAAAAGCGGCGTTGGTCGAAGTGGACGGTCAGTTTTACGTCTGGTCAATGGTCGGTGCAGCTGGCAGTACGATCCCGGTAAGCGCAGAAGAAGGGACTTTCCGAAAGCCTTTTACGGCGAACCCAGCGGCATGTGAAGCGGTAGGCGCAAGCAAGTTACGTGAAGTGATGACAGCGACTGAATTGGCGCAAATTAAATCTTTGGCGAAAGCGGAAGAGGGGGTGGAACCCGACGAAAAAACGAAAGCGTTTAATAGTCATATCGCCGCTATGACAACGTTTACGGATGATGTTGGCATCGTTAAATTACATTTGCTCTCTCATTATTCTCATACAGATCCATGCGTGAAAATTTCATTTTGAGCCAGAATTGCCTATTAAGTTCTTATTATTCGCTTTTCGGCACAATTTTCACAAATCGTCCCTTCGGGTAAACTAAAGAAAAAGGAGGGATTTTTTATGAAGTTTATCGCGCCAAAACGAGTGATTTTAGCGTCTGCTTCACCACGCAGAAGAGAGTTGCTGCAACTGCTTGGACTGCCTTTTGCGGTCATTCCAAGCGATGTATCGGAGGATGTAGGGTGGAAAGGCGATGATTTTCAAGGATTGGCCCGGGCATTGGCTGCTAAAAAGACGTGGGCGGTTGCGGCCGGGCATGAAGAAGCGATCGTGATCGGTGCGGATACGATCGTTGTGCAAGACGGTGTTGTTTATCCAAAGCCGGCATCAGAGGCGGAGGCCATTCGGTTTCTGAGGAAGCTTTCAGGCCGTGAACATTCTGTCATAACAGGCGTCGGCATTTATCATAACGGACAAGTCGAGACCTTTGCGACCGAAACGATTGTAACATTTCGAAAGCTAGATGATGCGCTTATCGATGCTTACGTTCGCTCCAAAGACCCGATGGACAAGGCGGGCGCCTATGGTATTCAAACGGCAGGGGCGCTCCTTGTCGCCAAAATTGAAGGGGATTATCACACGGTCGTCGGGCTTCCGATCGCAAAGCTTGTGGAAGAACTACGACGACTTCAACTGATTGTTTTACAGGAAGGAGGTCAACCAAATGCCGATTGATCTTCAGCCGAAAATGATGATTCGAGATGTACATATCGCTGATCGGCCGCGAGAGCGACTCATTCGACAAGGAGCGGAGAGTTTATCGAATCAAGAGTTGATCGCCATTTTGCTGCGGACGGGGACAAGAAAAGAATCTGTCCTCGTTCTCGCCAATCGAATTTTATCGAGCCTTGACCA
The DNA here is from genome assembly GCF_001563475.1 of Sporosarcina sp. HYO08. Taxonomy (GTDB): domain Bacteria; phylum Bacillota; class Bacilli; order Bacillales_A; family Planococcaceae; genus Sporosarcina. The sequence goes on from NZ_LPUT01000001.1 coordinate 358,426, forward strand.
AATTCAAGATTTAAAAGATGCAACGATTGAAGAGTTAATGTCCGTCAAAGGGGTAGGACAGGCAAAAGCTGTCCAAATTCTTGCGTCGGCAGAACTTGGTAAACGATTATACAGAAAGCATACAGAAGGCGGCCGCTATGCCATCCGCTCACCCGAAGACGCAGCCGCATATTTAATGACGGATATGTCTTCCTTAAAACAGGAACATTTAATCGTGTTGTTTTTAAATGTGAAAAATGAAGTGCTTTATAAAAAGACTGTTTTTATCGGCGGATTAAATTCTTCCATTGTACACCCTAGGGAGGTATTCCGCGAAGCCGTAAAACGTTCCGCCGCCTCGATTATCATCGCGCATAATCATCCCTCTGGGCACCCAGCACCATCACCAGAGGACATCGACGTTACAAAAAGATTAATAGAAGCGGGTTCAATTATGGGCATTGACGTGCTCGATCATATTATTGTCGGGGATCATAAGTTCATTAGCCTTAAAGAAAAGGGGTACATGTGAAGCCCTTGGACTAACGATTTCAATTATTTTTCTAGTTTCATTGAACTAAAAGCAGATTGGCATCATGTGTCACTGTAAATTTTTGCTTCTATCCGTTATACTATGGTGTATGATTTCATGAATGCCGTTTACGGAGCGGTTTAGAAGAAAGGAAGAACTTACTTGTTTGGATTTGGATCAAGAGATGTTGGGATTGACCTTGGCACAGCGAATACACTTGTTTTTATAAAAGGAAAAGGAATTGTACTTAGAGAACCTTCAGTTGTGGCGAAAAATACGCATACGGGCGAAATTGTCGCAGTCGGAAGTGCAGCGAAAAATATGATCGGTCGTACACCTGGATCGATTGTTGCGACACGTCCGATGAAAGACGGTGTTATCGCCGATTTTGAAATTACGACAGCAATGATTGAACATTATATGAGAGAAGCGACAAAGGCATCTGGCAGTGCTTGGAAAAAGCCAAATGTCATGGTTTGTGTGCCGTTTGGCATTACATCCGTTGAACAACGTGCTGTAACAGACGCGGCAAAACAAGCGGGTGCGAAAGATGCGTTTACGATTGAAGAACCTTTTGCAGCGGCAATTGGCGCAAATCTGCCAGTTTGGGAACCTACTGGCAGTATGGTCGTCGATATTGGTGGTGGTACAACGGAAGTCGCGGTTATTTCACTTGGTGGAATTGTTACAAGTTCATCGATTCGTGTTGGCGGCGATACAATGGATCATGCCATTATTAGCTATATCCGCAAAACGTACAATTTAACAATTGGTGAGCGTACAGCTGAAGCGATTAAAATCGAAGTTGGCTCTGCAAGAGCATTGGAAAAATCCGAGAAAATGGAAATTCGCGGACGGGACTTGTTGACAGGTCTGCCAAAAACACTTGAAATTGATTCGGCTGAAATTGTCGATGCATTGAAAGAATCGATTGCACAAATTATTGAAGGTGTGAAAAAGACGCTTGAAACAACTCCGCCAGAGTTATCATCCGACGTCATGGAACGCGGAATTGTCTTAACAGGCGGTGGCGCGTTGCTGCGTAATTTAGACAAAGTCATATCAGACGAAACAAATATGCCTGTCTTTATCGCGGAAGATCCACTTGACTGTGTAGCAATTGGAACAGGTAAAGCACTCGACAATATAGATGTTATTCGCAAAATGCAAGCAAAATAATGAGGGGGCGCACAGGCAATGCCGCGATTTTTTTCAAATAAACGATTGATCTTACTGCTCGTGAGCATTATCGTGCTTGTGGCATTAATTTCATTCTCCCTGAAGGATCGGCAACATGCCAGCCTACCGGAACAACTAGTCAAGGATGTCGTCGGCTTTGGACAATCGCTGTTCTCAAAGCCGGCACATTACATAACGAATGTCATCGGGAACATTGATGGGGTATTGAATACATATGAGGAAAACAAGCAGTTAAAAGCGAGATTAAGTGAGTACGCGGCGACACAAGCGGAAGTCATCGATTTGCGATCAGAAAATGAGCGTTTACTCAACATTGTCAAGAAGGAAGATGATTTACGGGCTTATGATTCTGTGCAAGCAACCGTTATTTCACGGAATCCTGACCAGTGGGAACAAAAACTCATTATTGATCGGGGGGAAGTGCATGGGATTGAAAAAAATATGGCCGTCATTACATCCAATGGACTCATCGGAAAGGTCGTTTTGGTGACGCCGTTAACGTCTACGGTTGAGCTTTTAACAACGGAAAATCGGAACTTTCGCGTTGCGGCGGTTGTGGCAGGTACAAAAGTTTTTGGCCTGATTGAAGGGTACGACCATGAGCGGAGTGAATTGATCATGAAACGGATCGATTCGCGGCTCGATGTCAAAGAAGGGCAAAAGGTAATTTCTTCAGGTCTTGGCGGTATTTTTCCGAAAGGTCTCTTGATCGGCGAAATTACGGAAGTGTCGACAGATGATTATGGGCTGACAAAACTTGCGTATATTCGTCCTGCGGCAGACTTTTCGATGCTTGATCATGTCATTGTGACAAGACGGAACGTGACGACTGATCCGAATGGAACGGACGCTGGCATCTCAGATAAAGACACGAAGGGGGAGGATGGATCATGATCCGATTCGTCGTCCCTCTTATTGCTGTTTTATTATTTTTCTTGGAGCCTGTCTTTAGTCTTTTTTCGCCGATTGAATTGGGAGATATTCGATATACGCTTGTTCCGCGATTTGTGATGATTTATTTGATTTTCATTACAGCCTACTATAGCCGTGAGCGTGCAATCGTTTACGGAATCATACTCGGACTCTTGTATGATATGTTTCACATTGATATTATTGGTTTATACGCATTCCTATATCCGTTAATTTGTTTTATCGCATCATTGATCATTCGCGAAGTGCATCGTCATATTGTAACGGTGATGTTCTTGTCTTTATCAATGATCATTTTGCTGGAATTATTTTCATTTTTCTTCGCAAGCCTAATTGCTTTGACATCGATTCATTTGGATGAGTTTATCGTGACAAGGCTTGTGCCAACAATGGTTGCCAACTCCATTTTTATCATAATGTTTGGCTGGTTATTTAAAAATGTAATTTACAAAAGGGTACTTCTTAAACGTGGTGATATTTTGTGAATTGAGGAAATCGCGGGGGGACGCAAATGGTGAAGCAACAATATGTGACAATCAAAGGGACGAAGGATGGACTTGTTCTTCGCCTGGATGATAAATGTTCCTACACAGAAATGATTGCGGAACTTCGGAAAAAAGTGCAGGAAGATGGCTTAGATGGAATGGAGGAGGTTGCTGTCCAAGTCCATACAGGAAATCGTTATTGTAATGAAGATGAAGTGAAGGAGATTATTTGCGTAATTCACGAATCTCCGAATTTACGTGTGTCGAAAGTTCAGAGCGATGTCATCACGTCGGAAGAATGTAACCGGAAAATCGTAGAACAACAATCAGAAACGTATGTCGGTATAATTCGATCAGGACAAGTCGTGGAGGCAGAAGGCGATTTGGTCGTGATTGGCGACGTGAACCCAAATGGCCGCGTCGTTGCAGCCGGCAGCATATATATTTTAGGCAGACTCAAAGGATTTGCCCATGCAGGCGCGAAAGGTAATACGGATGCAGTGATCGCGGCATCATGGCTGGAGGCAACACATTTAATGATTGCGGACAAACTTGAGATCATGACGGATGAGCTCACCATTTTGTCGGAGCAACCGGAAATGGAATGTGCGTATTTGCATGCGAATGGCTTCATTGCGATTGACCGTCTGCAGGAACTTCGGATACTCCGTCCGAATCTGTCTACATTTAAAGGGGGAAGCTGAGTTGGGTGAAGCAATTGTGATAACATCTGGTAAAGGCGGTGTCGGTAAGACGACGACATCCGCAAACCTTGGAACTGCATTGGCCCTACAAGGCAAGAAAGTGTGTCTGATTGACACCGACATCGGTCTTCGAAACCTTGACGTCATTCTTGGACTTGAAAATAGAATTATCTATGATTTAGTCGATGTCATCGAAGGTCGCTGTAAAGTGCATCAAGCACTTGTGAAAGATAAACGTTTTGATGAAGGACTCTTTTTATTGCCCGCTGCTCAAACGACGGACAAAAACGCCGTAACCCCGGAGCAAATGAAAGAACTGATTACTGAATTGAAACGTGATTACGACTATGTATTAATTGATTGCCCTGCGGGAATTGAGCAAGGTTATAAAAATGCAATTGCCGGTGCGGATCGTGCCATTGTTGTCACGACACCAGAAATTTCGGCGGTACGTGACGCGGATCGCATTATCGGTTTGTTAGAACAAGAATCGATTGAACCGCCAAAATTGATTATTAACCGGATTAAAAGCCAACTGATGTCATCGGGAGATGCGCTGGATGTAAACGACATTACCACGCATTTATCGATCGATTTACTAGGAATCGTGCTGGATGACGAAAACGTGATTTCAGCTTCTAATAAAGGAGAACCCGTCGTCATGGACCCGGCCAATCCCGCTGCAATTGGATACCGTAATATTGCACGCAGAATTTTAGGAGAATCCGTACCGCTTATGTCACTAGAGTCGAGTAAGCAAGGATTTTTCGGGAAGTTAAAAGCAATTTTTGCGAGGTAACCAAATCCCCAACATGTTTTTTGTGTTGGGGATTTTTTATAAAAGTGTGCTCGTAATTTTGTGATCGCACTTATGAACTAGGCGATGATAGTCACTCGATTTTTCAATAGTTTAATATTCCCCGTGTCCCATTCATATACTGACAAAAACGGGTGGTGGTGCACGGGTGAAATGGAGGACGAAGTGGGTGCTGGCAATTCTGTTGGCACTTGCTGTTTTCGGTGTTGCAAAGCTTGAGGATACGGGCATTTTACTGAAACCTGTGTCACAATACGTGACGACAGGTGAAGATTTTATCGAAATGAAAAAGTGGGTAGCTTCGATGTTAAAAGATGCGACCCCGCGGACAATCGCTGTAACGGGGGAAATTCCAGACGAAACAGGACCGCTCATTGCGGCGTATGAATCGATGCAGCCCTACAAAGATGGTGTCATCGTATCGTACACAGATCCGTTGCCGATTGCAGCGCAAGGGAATGGCCTTGTTATTTTCACAGGTTTCACACGGGAATCAGGCAAGACGATCACCGTCATGTACGATGATGGGGATGAAGTGACGTATGGGTTTGTTGGCACATTTTCTAAACTTCCTTATACAGCTGTGAAAGAAGGGGACACGCTGGCATTATTGGAAGAGGGAACGATGTATTTGATGGTGAAGCGTAATGGCGTTAAGCTAGATGCTTCGCTCATGCCGACGTATTTATCGGGCGGCAATACATCGCTCGTTGAATGATGAAGTTTCGCATTCACCCTGTCTTGCTTCCAGTTTTTATTGGCCTTGCATTTACAGGCGGGTTATCGCTCTATGCGATTTTGTTTACTTCACTTCTATTTCATGAGTTTGGCCATTTGCTAGCTGCAAAGTTTGTCGGCATGACAGTTAGGTCTTGTACAATCATGCCGTATGGCGGAGAAATACAGATCAAGGACCGTCATTTAGCAACTACACCAGCTAGGCTTGCCGTCGCACTCGGAGGTCCGACTGCGACAGCTTTGCTTTTATGTGCAGCGCTTCTTTTTAAATTCCCCGCAAGCGAAGAAGTCATTCGGATCCAAATGGCGTTATTAGCTGTCAACTTGCTGCCGATTTTACCACTTGACGGCGGCCAAGTGCTTAGCGCTTTAACGAGGATCGGCGGAGAAGGGGTAAGAATGCGCACGGTGTTAATTGTGCATTCGATTTGTTTCCTTTTTGCTGCGATTCTTATATTGTCTGCTGGTTTGCCAAAAACCCTTCCATATATCCTTCTTGCACTTTTTCTTCTTATTCAAAATATCTCGGTTTTTCGTTTTCGAAAATATGAAGCGGCTTATTTAAATTTAAAACTGAAAAGGTTGACGTGAAGCATTATCCATGGTAATATTCAAATGTTATTGTTTGTAGCACCCGTGCTACAACCGCGCTGATCAGGTACAAGCATCCTTATGGATCACCTGTGAAGGCGAGTCTGAGTCTAATGAGGAGGTGCAAGTATGTACGCAATTATCGAAACTGGTGGTAAACAAATCAAAGTCGAACAAGGCCAAGAAATCTACATTGAAAAAGTAGTTGGTGAAGCTGAAGAAACAGTTACATTCGACAAAGTTCTATTCGTTGGTGGAGAAGACGTGAAAGTTGGCGCTCCATTCGTGGAAGGTGCTTCTGTAACGGGTAAAATCGTTAAACAAGGCCGCGCTAAGAAAATCACTGTATTCAAATACAAGCCGAAAAAGAACTACCACAAAAAGCAAGGTCATCGTCAGCCTTACACAAAAGTTGTCATCGAAGGCATCAATCTGTAAGCTGATATGATTAAAGTCATTATCAATAAACAGTCCAACGGCCGCATCACTTCTTTTGAAATGACAGGCCATGCCGATTATGCGGAACATGGAAAAGATCTTGTCTGTGCGGGCGCATCAGCAGTATCATTTGGTGCTGTCAATGCGATCATTGCCCTCGCAGGAATGACCCCTGACATCCAACAAGGAACAGACGGCGGTTATTTAAAGGTTAGTATTCCTGAATCCGATAACGATTATGACGCACAATTAATCGTACAGGCAATGATTGTTTCTTTGCAGACGATTGAAAAAGATTATGGGCAACATATAAAAATCATCCTCAAATAGTAGGAGGTGGCACACATGCTACGTTTAGATCTCCAGTTTTTCGCATCGAAAAAAGGGGTAGGTTCGACACGAAACGGTCGTGACTCTGAAGCGAAACGTCTTGGCGCAAAGCGTGCGGACGGACAATTCGTAACAGGCGGATCCATCCTTTATCGTCAACGCGGAACAAAAATTCACCCAGGTGAAAACGTTGGCCGCGGCGGAGACGATACACTTTTCGCAAAAGTTGACGGTGTAGTACGTTTTGAACGTCTAGGCCGTAACAAAAAGAAAGTTAGCGTATATCCAGAAGCTCAAGAAGCATAATATACGAAAAAAAGGACTGCACACAATATTTGCAGTCCTTTTTATTTTGAGGTTTTTTGACGAGAAATGTTATACTGATAGTCAAGGGAATTGTCAAATTGGAATAATGTTGAAATTGTGGGGAAAGGGGATAGACTTGCATCCTTCACGTCTGAAATTCCAACAAGTCTTACACACAGTATGGAAATGAAAAAGCTAACAATTAAAGAGGCATTGAAATATGCACGTCATGATTTTTTGAATGAATTGCAATTAGTATTATTGAATCTAGACCTGGATCAAAAAGAAGCAGCCAGAACAAATATACTTCGAATTACTGAACGAATGCGCGAAGAAGCCGTGCTCGATAAGCTCGGTCTTCCCGCTGTAGAGACTTGGATTCATACGTTCGTTTGGCTGCATCCGACATTTTCAAAAACAGTAACAACGGAAATTGAGCGTGGGGTCAGAAAGTCGAATGATGTGGATGTGGCATCTTATTTGGATAAGCTGTTTCAAGAGATCGAACGATGGATTGACCCTTTAAGTGATTATGAAGTAAATATTAGCGTTTATGCATCACAAACGAGCTGGTCTTTACGCTTTACGATTCAAGGTGATTTTCGGCGAAAGCTCGAACTGCCGGAGCCGATGGGTGATTTTGAGGTCACAGCAACTGATTCAGAAAATCAATGGACGTTCACCATTCGTGGACAATAGGAGGAAATTACATGTTTGTCGATCACGTTAAAATTTATGTTAAAGGCGGTGACGGTGGCGATGGAATGGTAGCATTCCGTCGGGAGAAATACATTGCATATGGCGGACCGGCCGGCGGTGATGGCGGGAAAGGCGGAGATGTCGTCTTTATCGTTGACGAGGGCTTGCGCACGTTGATGGATTTCCGTTATCAACGTCATTTTAAAGCACCGCGCGGAGAGCACGGTATGAGTAAAAATAAGCATGGGAAAGGCGCAGAAGATTTAGTTGTTAAAGTGCCGCCTGGAACTGTTGTGAAAGATTTGGAATCGGACCATGTCATTGCAGATCTCGTTGAACATGGCCAAAAAGCCGTCATTGCGAAAGGTGGACGTGGAGGGCGTGGAAATAGCCGATTTGCGACGCCGCAAAATCCTGCGCCGGAGCTTTCCGAAAAGGGAGAGCCAGGTCTTGAACGGGAAGTAACCCTTGAGTTGAAAGTGTTGGCAGATGCTGGTTTAGTTGGATTTCCAAGTGTCGGCAAATCGACGTTATTGTCTGTCGTCTCTGCTGCCAAACCGAAAATTGCTGATTATCATTTTACAACGCTCGTACCCAATTTGGGGATGGTTGAAACGGAAGACGGTCGTGCATTTGTCATGGCTGATTTACCGGGGTTAATCGAAGGGGCGCACGAGGGGATTGGGCTTGGTCATCAGTTTTTACGTCATATCGAACGGACACGCGTCATTATTCATGTCATTGATATGTCCGGAATGGAAGGAAGAGATCCTTTCGAAGATTATGAAACGATTAATGAGGAATTGGAAAAATACAATTTACGTTTAACGGAACGTCCGCAAATTATCGTTGCGAATAAAATGGACATGCCGAATGCGGAAGAGAATTTACAAGCATTTAAAGAAAAGTTAAATGATGAACAGGCACAAATCTTCCCAATTTCGGCCGTTACGCGACAAGGACTGGATCCACTGTTATTTGCAGTGATGGACTTATTGGAAACGACGCCAGAGTTCCCGCTTTACGAAATTGAAGAAGATGAAGAAGAGCATGCAGTGCTTTATAAACATGAAGCAGAAGAAGCAAACTTTAGAATTACGCGGGATGACGATGGTGCATTTGTGTTATCTGGCTATGCGCTTGAACGATTGTTTAAAATGACAGACTTCAACTTTGACCAATCGGTTCGTAAATTCGCAAGGCAGCTTCGCGGAATGGGTGTCGATGATGCACTGCGAGCGCGTGGTGCACAAGACGGCGACATCGTTCGTATTATGGACTTTGAATTTGAATTCCTAGAATAAGAAATAGAGATAAAGCGAAGTGTTCTTGGGAGGGGGAAATCACTTGAAACAGCTTGGTGAAGGCCAGTTTTACCTTGTGAGAGAAGATGTGTTAACGGAATCGATGCAAAAAATGTTGGAAGCGAAAAGGCTTTTAGCGAGCGGGGAAGAGTCGACGATTCAAGATGCGACGAAGCGGGTGGGATTGTCTCGAAGCGCATTTTACAAATACCGAGATACAGTATTTCCTTTTGAATCGATTGCTCGCGAACGTGTGTTGACGATTTTTATTCAGCTTGAAGATCGAAAGGGATCGCTCGCGACGTTGCTACAAATTGTTTCAAATGCAAAATGCAACGTCCTGACGATCCACCAAACGATTCCTGTTCAAGCACGTGCAAATATTACACTATCGCTAGACGTGACAGAAATGCCCATTAAAATGGAGGAGTTGCTCCAACGGTTAAAAGCACCTGATTTTGTCGATTCGGTTACGTTAATTAGTTCCGGAGCCATTTAGTACATATAGGAGGAAATGGGGAAATGAAAGAAAAAACGTTCGTACCAACTGTTGCATTTTTGGGGCCAGATGCATCATTTACACATGTGGCGGCCAGTTCTTTTTTCGGCGCGGAAGGATTAGTGCCGCACGCGACGATTCCGGATTGTATTGAAGCGGTAGCCGCAGGGCACGTGGCGTATGCACTTGTTCCGCTAGAAAACGCGCTGGAAGGATCCGTGCCGCTAACGATCGACTATTTGTTCCACGGCAGTGAATTGTTCATTAACGCGGAAATTAATATTCCGATTGAACAGCATTTGCTGGTCAATAAAAAACAAGCCAACTCGCTCGATCAATTGAAATCGATTAATTCTCATCCGCATGCACTCGCACAATGCCATAAGTTTTTGCAATATAATTACCGCCGCGTTCCATTAATTCAAACAACTTCGACAGCTGCGGCGGCAAAATATATTGCGGAACATCCCGATGAGCAAATTGCGGCGATTGCCAACAGGCTATCAGCGGAAAAGTATGATTTACATATTGCAGAAGAAAATATTCATGATTTTCACTTTAACCACACACGTTTTGTCGTTTTGTCTTTGCGGAAAGAATACATTGCGCAAAAAGGTCACTCTGATTTCAAGAAAACGACGCTCATGGTGAAACAGCCGGAAGATGATCGATCCGGTATGTTGCATAAAATTTTATCTGTTTTTGCGTGGCGTGGACTCAACTTAAGCAAAATCGAATCAAGACCCATGAAAACTGGCCTTGGCAATTACTTCTTCATTATCGACGTGAATGAATCTGAAGATCACCCAATGATGAAAGGCGCTTTGGAAGAGCTTAGTGCGTTAGATTGTACAGTTCAATCATTTGGTTCTTATTATTTCTATAATGAAAACCCATCACATATCTAAAATCGTGATGGGTTTTTTTGAACAATAAAATTGTTTTGGAAACCAATATCACACGCATTCTTCATCGAATCGAATTAGGCAGCAATTGAATATTGCCACTTCTATCTTAATATACATAGTTAGAGAGGACATTCCGTTTGTAGCACAAAGACGGGCGTCCGTTCATACGATGGATTGATGGAAGGGGGAAATTTTTAAGTGGAAGTCCACATTGTTGTTAAAGGGGATACGCTGTGGAAGATTGCGCGCCAATACGGCATTCCGTTTGATGAATTAAAACGGGTAAATGCGCATCTTGCCAATCCCGACTATATTGTTCCTGGGATGAAAATCTTTTTGCCTGCACATGGTGGGAAGAAGCCGGAAAAACATAAGCATCCCGTAAAACAGCATCACGAGAAGCATCATGAAAAGAAACCACATCATGAGAAAAAGCATGAGCGTCCACCGGTGAAAAAAGAACAGGTGAAGCCGACTAAAACAGAAGCGCCGCCGGTTCCACCGGTTCCGCAACCTGCACCGCAACCGGAGTTTGAAATGCCGTCAATGCCAATCCCAATTCCGTTTCCGTTCCCACAGGCGCCAGCACCTGCACCGGAAGTAGCGCCGGAAGCGACGACACCGATTCCACCGCCGGCCCAACCGACGCCGATGCCGCCGCAGATGCCAATGCCACCGCAAATGCCAATGCCGCAAATGCCGATGTACCAGGCGCCGCCTTATGTACAGCCAATTTTTGGAGTTCCATGCGGTTGGATGCCGATTTACGATGCCGACTGCCATCCGTTCATGCATGCCGGACAAATTCAAGCAATGCAAGTACCACAAATGACAGAAGCGCCTGAAGTTATGGCGGGAACAGAGGAAGCTGCACCGCTGTTAGCTCCGGAACAGCCAATAGAGGAAGCGGTTATGGAGGAAATGGAAGAAGCAGCGATGCCATCTCCAGAACCAGCACCGATGCCGCAGCCACTGCCATATCCGATGCCAGGGGGCTGGCAATTGATCGAATCACCTGGAATTGCTGAGGAACCTGAGGTAGCAGCAGAGGGAGAAATGGAAGGGTTTGATGAGCTGGAGGAGTTTGGCGGCCTTCCGTTTTCACCTGGAATGGGGTATGTTCCACAGCAAGTAGCGCCAGCAGGCCAATTTAATCCATGTATGCCGCTCCCAAGTTATTCCCATGGATTTGATTATGGCTGTGGCTGTGGCGGCGGTCAACCGCAACCGCGAATGATGCCGCTTTATATTGGTTACCCATGTGGCTGTCCACCTCACCCACACCATCAAATGATGCCCGCACCGTACCCTGGTTTTGACTGGTACGGGGCCTATTGATCGGCATATGGTGCTGGAGGGGAAATTTGAGAAGATAAAAGAAAACGTCTGGAAAATGGAGAAAGAGGGTTCATATTTTTCCGTCAAGGGATACCATTCTATCTCAACGGCGAAGAAAGTGCGTTTTATCCATAACGCATTGGAATCTGTATCTTTTCCGCACATCGTACCGATCGAGATCGAAGATGATCCCCTTATGATTGTTCAACCATGGCTTGATGGTGCAAAGGCTGTGAACTTTAAAAAACGAATCGACCGTATCGATTCATTGGCAGCCTTGCATGCCTTGCACAAAACAACTGCACAAATTGATTGGCATGCATCCGTTTTTTTACATCCTTATCCCATTCTTGAAAAGTGGAAAGATCGGATTGCTAGATTCAAAGGGATTAAAAAAGCATGTAGCGCTTATCTCGAGGAAAGCCAGATTGACGAAATTCTTTATTATGCCGAAAATGCACTTTCACATATTAAAAAGGTGTATAGAAATGTATTAGATGGAACGCTTTTACATGGGGATGTTGTCCACCATAATATTTTGCGTGATCCAAATGGGATGATCCGCTTTATCGATTTTGACTTAGCTTGTACGGGACCGCCCGGAACTGAGCTTGCACTATGGATTCACCGTGTGTTGCCGCAGATCGGATATGATGTGAATTTTTTATTTGACGAACAGCCATCATTACAAAAATTAGATGAAGCATCGTTATCCCTTCTGCTTTTTCCAAATGAGGTCATTCGAGAATGGCTCCATTTATTTACACTTTCTCCTCAGTCAAGGGAAAGGCAAGCGAAGCAGTTGACCCTATTTACAGATTCCGCTCTCTCACATTGGCCGAAATTATGGTATGATGTAGAACGGATAAAAAATTAGGGGGTTTCTTTATGGCAGGACATTCCAAGTGGAAAAATATACAGCACCGCAAAGGCGCGCAAGATGCGAAACGTGGAAAGATCTTTCAAAAGATGTCGAGAGAAATTTACGTTGCCGCTAAATCGGGCGGTCCCGATCCGGAGACGAATCCAACGCTGCGTCTTGCCTTAGAAAAAGCAAAAAGTGCAAATGTGCCGAATGATGTCATTAAAAGAGCAATCGATAAAGCGACTGGCGCTGGCTCAGATGAAAATTACGAAGAAATTATCTACGAAGGATATGGTCCTGGAGGGGTCGCGGTTCTCGTCTATTGTTTAACAGAAAACCGTAACCGCACGGCGCCAAATGTCCGCGTAGCATTTAATAAAAACGGCGGGAACTTAGGTGAAAGTGGTTCCGTTAGTTATATGTTTGATCGTAAAGGTCGTTTGTTCATTGAACGGACAGCCGAGACAGACGAGGATGCTGTCATGATGGCGGCTCTTGAAGCAGGGGCGGAGGACATTATGTCTTCTGAAGAAGGCTTTGAAATTATTACGCAGCCATCCGATTTCTTATCTGTGAAAGAGGCATTAGAAGCTGAAGGCATTGCATTTATTTCCGCTGAAGTGGAAATGATTCCGTCTATGTACACGGCGCTCGCCGAAGAGAATGTCGAAAAGTTTGAGAAAATGCTTGACATGCTTGAGGATGACGACGACGTACAAAACGTTTTCCACAATGCGGAAGAGTAAAACGGATATCTGTTCGAGCGAAGATGGGTTTGATATCTTCGTTTGAACAGATTTTTTAGTGAAACGACATATGACTAATGTACAACTTGTTGTACAATAGAAATATGCATCTATGCGAAAATGACTCACGAGAGGAAGTTCGTTTTGCTTGAAACATTGCTCATTAATGCTTTATTTTTAATTTTCCCGATCATGATCTACTTAATTTTCATAGAAGATCATAAAAATCAATTTAATCATATCGTTGTCTTTTTTTCAGTTATCTCAATGGTACTGTGCATGCTTTTTCCAGTCAAATTAGAGGTTGGTTATATCGTAGATTTGCGCTATATTCCGTTTGCGGTTCTTGCTTTATACGGCGGTTATAAAAAGGTGTTTCCACTTTATATTGTGCTAAATGTGGTTCGTTTTTTTATTGGTGGAGATGGTGTCATCGAGTCTTTTCTTTACTCGACAGTTTTTTTTCTGATCGTTCCGCTGCTCAGTAAAAAATTCAATCGTATGGGGCCAAAACAGCGTGTTGTCGCCGCTACGTCAATTGCGGTGTTAAATGTTTGTATTTACTTGTCGCAAGTTTTCTATCTGTATAAAGGGAAATTACATATTTTTCGCTGGCTTGCGATCGACTCCATTTTAACGACGGCTACAGGGATGCTCTTTGTCGTTCTTCTTTGTGAGAAAATCCGGTCGAATATAGAAAGCCGAAAGATGTACGTACATTCAGAAAAACTTGAAGTACTTAGTGAGTTGTCCGCAAGTATCGCCCACGAAATACGAAATCCGCTGACCGTTACGAATGGCTTCTTACAGCTGTTAAAAGGTTCCAAGTCTCTTTCCCCTGAGGAAAAGGCCTATATTGATTATTCATTGGACGAGCTACAGCGTGCGGAATCGATCGTAAGTGACTTTCTTGCGTATTCAAAGCCGCAATCCATCCATATGGTTACAGGCGATTTTAAAGAGGATATCGAATACGTGGGAAATATTATGAAGCCTTACGCGAATACACATCGGGTTAAGATTCAGACACGATTTTCAAACACTTTGCAAAAGGATTACGATCAAAACCAACTTCGTCAATGTTTACTAAACCTATACAAAAATGGGATTGAAGCGATGAAAGAGACAGGCGGTATTTTATCGATCGATGTATTCGAACGGAAAAAACAAATTATTATTCAAATAGGGGATACAGGCATCGGCATGACAGAGGAAGAAATTGAACAATTAGGGGATCCGTACTATTCGACGAAAAAAGAAGGTACGGGTCTTGGCATGCTAATGGTGTATAGTATCGTGCATAGTTTAAAAGGAAAAATTGATGTGAAAAGTAAAAAAGGTAAAGGAACAACTTTTCGATTGATCATACCGGTTTAAGTGGGGGTTGTCCCAAAATGAAGATCCAGGCACCATCGAGCGCTAAAGATAGTATCGTGATTGAACAGTGATACTATGTTTTGACAGTGTTTAGCGGTGCCAGGCACTTCTGGGACAATCCTTTTTAATTTGATTAGACAAATAGATAGAAAGTGCGTTCGTATGCTATAATCACTTAAGGCATAGGAGGAGAAGTAGCTGTGTACGATTACATAAAAGGTTTAGTTACGCGTGTGACGCCTGAATATATTACGTTGGAGCAGGGGGGCGTCGGCTGGCAAATTTTGACGCCTAATCCATATGCGTTTCATAAAACAGAAGAAGTTCAACAAGTGTTTACTTATTTACATGTTCGAGATGATGCACAAATGCTTCTCGGATTTAAAACGTTAGAGCAGCGAGAGTTATTTAAAAAACTTATTACCGTTTCGGGCATTGGACCAAAAGGAGCGCTGGCGATTTTAGCAAATGGCATACCGGCGCAAGTCGTCAGTGCCATCGAACGTGAAGATGAAGGTTTTCTTGTACAATTTCCAGGCGTTGGAAAAAAGACAGCGCGTCAAATGATTTTAGATTTAAAAGGGAAGCTGCATGATTTATTTAGCGAAATTGAAATGCCGGATGAAGAAGTGACGTTATTAACACTCGTTGAAAACGATGCGCTCGACGAAGCGATCTTGGCACTCCAAGCACTCGGCTATTCACAGCGGGAACTAAACAAAGTGAAGCCAAAGTTGGAAAAAGAAGAGCACGACACAGAAGGCTATATGAAATTGGCTTTACGATTATTATTAAAGCAAAAATAAGTTTGTAAACAAATGAATGGCGAATAGGCAGGCTGACAGTTTATGATAAAAGCTAGTTTGAACTGCTAGTGTGAGAAAGGATGGCGGACGGTGTGGAACGAGTCCTATCAGGAGAAGTGTCACAATTTGATGAACGATTCGAGCAGTCATTAAGACCGCAGTTTCTCCATCAGTATATTGGGCAAGAAAAGGTAAAGGACAATTTGAGTATTTTTATTGAGGCAGCGAAAGGGCGAAGTGAAAGCTTAGATCATGTTTTGCTGTATGGACCGCCTGGCCTTGGGAAAACAACGCTTGCCACCGTCATTGCCAATGAGATGGATGTTAATGTACGAATGACAAGCGGGCCTGCGATTGAACGGGCTGGAGACCTTGCGGCAGTCGTATCTTCACTTGAACCAGGCGATGTTTTGTTCATCGATGAAATTCACCGTTTAAACCGCGCGATTGAGGAAGTGCTGTATCCAGCCATGGAAGATTTTTGTCTCGATATTATTGTCGGTACGGGACCATCTGCACGCTCCATTCGTCTCGACTTACCGCCATTTACACTGATTGGCGCGACGACGCGCGCAGGATCATTGTCCGCACCGCTCCGAGACCGCTTTGGGGTTCCGCTTCGTCTAGAATATTACGATGTCAATCCTTTAACTGAAATTGTCATTCGAAGTGCAGGATTGTTTGATGTGGAAATCGATGAGCAAGCGGCCGGGGAAATTGCGCGCCGTTCACGAGGAACACCGCGAATTGCCAATCGGCTTTTACGGCGAGTGCGCGATTTTGCGCAAGTGAAAGGGAATGGCCAGATTACGGCGGGTATTGCTGCGGAAGCACTTGAACTGTTGCAAGTGGACTCTCATGGGCTCGACTACATTGACCATAAGCTATTAACGGGCATGATCGAACGTTTTCGCGGGGGGCCGGTTGGTATCGACACAATTGCAGCAAGTATTGGGGAAGAGTCGGTAACGATTGAAGATGTCTATGAGCCATACTTACTGCAAATCGGTTTTCTTCAGCGGACACCGCGGGGGCGTATTGCCACAAGGATGGCCTACGAACATTTCGGTTATAATTATCCGGAAGAGTGATTTATTTAATTTAATAAAGGGAGTTTATTTTAAAATATGGATGTAAATGAATTTGATTTTGAATTGCCAGATCACCTCATTGCCCAAACGCCGCTCAAAGATCGTACAGCGAGCCGCTTGATGGTGCTTGATAAAGAAACGGGTGAAATCCGGCATCATCAATTTAAAGCGCTCATAGACGAATTGGAAGCGGGAGATCTTCTCGTTTTAAATGACACGAGAGTGCTGCCTGCACGGTTAATGGGTGTAAAAGAAGATACGGGTGCCGCAATTGAAGTATTATTATTAAAAGAATTGGATATCGACGAGTGGGAAACACTTGTGAAACCGGCGAAAAGGGTAAAGGTTGGCACAGTTGTTACATTCGGCGATGGCCGATTGAAAGCGGAATGCACGGGCATTCTCGAACAAGGCGGCCGCACGTTTAAATTCTCTTATGATGGGATATTTTATGAAGTGCTGGACGCGCTTGGGACCATGCCGCTTCCGCCCTATATTAGTGAGACGCTTGACGATCAGGAGCGGTACCAAACTGTGTTTGCCAAAGAACGCGGCTCGGCAGCAGCGCCGACAGCGGGACTTCATTTTACGGATGAATACTTGCAGCAAATAAAAGAAAAAGGTATCGACCTTGCATTCATCACATTGCATGTAGGGCTTGGCACATTCCGTCCGGTGAGCGTCGATACGATCGAAAATCATACGATGCATGCCGAATATTATCAGGTAAGCGAAGCGACAGCGGAGTCGATCAACAACACAAAAGCACGGGGGGGCCGTGTCATTGCGGTCGGTACGACTTCCGCGAGAACACTTGAAACGATCGCTTCGGCAAACGATGGGAAAATCATTGCCTCTAGCGGCTGGACTTCAATCTTCATTTACCCAGGCTATCCATTTCGTGTATTGGATGGACTCATTACGAATTTTCATTTACCGAAATCGACGCTCGTTATGCTCGTTTCGGCATTTGCATCGCGAGACAAAGTTCTTGCGGCTTATCATGAGGCAGTGCGGCAAAACTATCGCTTTTTCAGTTTTGGAGATGCGATGTTCATCCGCTCACCGCGTAGGAAGGAATTGTAATTATGGCAGCAATCACATACGAACATATTAAAACATGTAAACAGACCGGGGCTCGGCTGGGCATTGTCCATACGCCGCACGGATCATTTGAAACACCTGCATTTATGCCGGTCGGTACGCAGGCGACGGTGAAAACGATGTCGCCTGAAGAGCTAAAAGCAATGGGCGCAGGTATTATTTTGAGTAACACGTACCATCTATGGCTCCGTCCAGGACATGAGATTATTCAAGAAGCAGGCGGACTGCATAAATTTATGAACTGGGATCGTCCGATTTTAACGGATTCCGGGGGATTCCAAGTATTCTCGTTGAGCGATTTCCGCAAGATCGAAGAAGAAGGCGTTCATTTTAGACATCATTTAAATGGGAGTAAATTGTTTTTAAGCCCAGAAAAAGCGATGGAAATTCAAAATGCACTCGGTCCAGATATTATGATGGCATTTGACGAATGCCCGCCGTTCCCGGCTACTTTCGAGTATATGAAAGCAAGTGTTGAACGGACATCCAGATGGGCTGAGCGTTGTTTAGAAGCGCATGCACGACCAGACGACCAGGCATTATTTGGGATTGTGCAAGGAGGAGAATTTGAAGAGCTCCGTAAGCAAAGTGCGCAAGACTTAATATCTCTTGACTTCCCGGGATACGCAATTGGCGGTCTTTCGGTGGGAGAACCGAAAGACATTATGAATCGTGTGCTTGAATTTACGACGCCATTGTTACCGCAGGACAAGCCGCGTTATTTAATGGGCGTAGGATCGCCGGATTCCCTCATTGATGGAGCGATCCGCGGCATAGATATGTTTGACTGCGTACTACCGACACGCATTGCCCGAAATGGAACATTAATGACGAGCGAAGGGCGACTCGTTGTCCGGAACGCAAAATTCAAAAATGATTACCGTCCGCTCGATGAAAACTGCGATTGCTATACGTGTAAAAACTATAGCCGTGCTTATGTTCATCATTTAATCCGCGCGGAAGAAACGTTCGGCATTCGTTTAACGACGTATCATAATCTTCATTTCTTATTGAATTTAATGGCGCAAGTTCGAGAAGCAATACGTGAAGATCGTTTACTCGATTTCCGCGAGGAGTTTTTTGAGCGTTATGGATTTAATAAACCGAATGCAAAAAACTTTTGAATCTTGTATAATAAAAAACGTGATTGAAAGGGGGATTAATTGAATGGAAAGCATAATGAGTTTACTGCCTTTCATTGCGATGTTCGCAGTGATGTGGTTTCTACTAATTCGACCAGCGCAAAAGAGACAAAAAGCGACGAAACAAATGCAAAGCGAATTGAAGCGCGGAGATAAAGTCATTACGATCGGCGGCATCCATGGAACAATCGATGCAGTTGACGAAACATCTGTATTTTTAAAGGTGTCTGACAGTACGATCATGCAATTCGATCGTCAAGCAGTTGGACGTGTCGTTGAAGTATCATAAGATTGAAGATGTATGAAAAGATGATCGGCGAAGGGATAACATTCCAAATGCCGGTCGTCTTTTTTGTATAGTTCAGTAATGGTTTCGGGCATGCTTTCCTAAAAGGGGGGTGTCTATGCCAGATTTAGTCATCATCGGTTTTCGGACCGTGCTCCTCTATGTGGTCATTTTGGTCATTTTACGGATCATGGGGAAGCGAGAAGTCGGTGAACTTAGCATTATTGACGTTGTTATTTTTGTTATTATGGCAGAAGTTGCTGCCATTTCACTTGATTCACCGGATAAAAAGCTATCGCATGCGATTGTACCGATGATTATTTTATTGTTTATCCAAATATTAACGTCGTTCATATCATTAAAAAGTAAGAAGTTTAGGGATATTGTGGATGGTGATCCAACACTCATTATTAGAGACGGTGTCATTTTGGAGTCTGAAATGCGGAAGCAGCGCTATAATTTAGATGACTTATTTCAACAGCTTCGCGAACAGCAAATTGGTTCCGTATACGAAGTTTCATATGCCTTTTTGGAGCCTTCCGGCAATTTGTCGGTCTTTAAGTATGAAAATGTACAACCTGTTCTTGCTCTCATTTCCGATGGTGTCGTTCAAGAGAGACATTTAAAACTTGTCGGGAAAACAAAAGACTGGCTTGACAAAGAGTTGTCAAGCCATGGCATCTATGATGTGCGGCATGTTTTTTACTGTTCAATTGAAAATGGGGAGTTGAAATTCCAACTAAAAGAGAAGTTTCAATGACGACTTTTCGACAGTTTTTTGAATAGGAAAAAATCGCTTTTCTTTACTTGGCCTGTTAGCATCATAAGAATTAAAAGAAACAATACGGTGATCGAACATTCCATGAATAATCCTTCATCTCCGACTGGCAGAAAAATCGGGCGCATAATGCAAACTAAGATAAATGATAAATAAGGCAGTGCAAACATCCGAAATCCTGTAGCAGTTTCTTTGTTTTTTCGGAGCGTTGCAATATGAAGAAATGATGTGACCAGTACGCCGAAGCCAATGGCCAAAACAGCCCCCGCTTCTTGCAAGCCGGGCTGTGATGCAAGGATAAACATGACGCCCAGCTTCGCAACACCGCCGTAAACGGAGTTCATCATGCCGGCTTTTGCATCTCCAGTTGCTTGTAAAATCGAATAGAGCGGGCTTTGAATATAGTAAAAGAAAAAGACAGGCGCAAGAATTGACATATAAGAGGCACCATCTGTCACATGGAACAGTTTTTCAGCAAGCGCCTGTCCGTGTATGTAGAAAACTGCCGCCGCAAAAGTTCCTGTAATGGCGGATAACCGAAGCGACAAATGAATTCTTTCTTGAAGCTTGCGGACATTTTTCGAAGCAGCTGCAGCACTGACGGCCGGAACGAGTACAACAGACAATGCGTATGGGATGAACGACGGGAATAGCAAGAGTGGAATGAGAACGCCAGAAATGACCCCGTATAGGGAAGTAGCCGCGACTGCCGCAATACCCGACATGCCCAGTGCCCGGATAAAGATGATAGGCTCTAAAAACCATGTGAAAGTTCCGAATAACCGGCTTCCGGATGAAGGAAGGGCAATTTCGAGCAGCGGTTCCATTGGATATCGTTGTTGTTTTTCTTTTTTTTGTGCGACTTGCTTTTTACGCTGACGATACTTGAAAAGTAAATACAATACAGACAAACCTTCAGCAATAAGTGTAATGCCCATTGCATAGGCGGCGTTTATTGCAGTTTGGTCGGACTGAAGTAAATAGGGCAGCATCCAAGTGATGAGTGCGATGCGGCAAGCTTGTTCGATAATTTGTGACCATGCCGTTTCCTCAATACGAGCAATTCCTTGGAAATACCCGCGGATTAACCCGCCGATGGCTGCAATTGGAACAATGGCAATTCCGACATACAAAGTGGTGGAAGAGGCGGCATTGCCAAGCAGCGTTTCCGCTAGATAAGGAACAAAAAGAATAGATGCGGGAATGAAAACAAGGGAAGTTAAAAGCGTGATAAATGTCGCTGTTTTCATCACTGCACCAAGCTTTGCGGATTGCCCTTTTGCATCGAGTTCGGCGATCACTTTCGCAAGTGCAATTGGAACCCCGAGCTGGACGAGCGATAGAAAAAAGATGAACGCTGGATAAGCCGTCATGTAAATACCGACTGCTTCTTCACCCGCAATTCGCATAAATTGAATCCGATAAACAAAACCGAGCAGCTTTGAAAGAAAGACAGCAGCCATTAAGACAACTGTACCTCGCACAAATGACGACAAATCAAACAACTCCTTCTCAATTCCGGACATTTCGTATACACTAAACCTATGCATATGGGCGCGGACTTACGACTCAAGTAGGAAAGGAATGGAGAAGATGGCCATTGAATCTGAAAAAATCTTTACCCATACACTGCCGGCAATTGAAAGTAAAATGAAGGAATTCCATCTTTACGGTTATGAAGCGGTCACGGAAGAGGACATTTGGACGTACTGTATTCGTAAAAAATGGCGGAATAAAAATGTTGAATCGATGCGGATGCATGAAATCGTGAATGGTATTCTTAGCATTTCACCTGCTGAATATATGACATTCAAGCAGATTGAAGAACAGCGGGAGTCCGATTGGTTTTCGGATCTGAATCGCGCAGAATTGGAAACACTGCTTGCTCCGCCAAAATCGGAAAAGAAAAATTAATAGACTCCTATACGCAACTGTTTGACACATAGGAATCCGTGTTTCATAATGAGTAGTGTATTTTTAAATGAATAACGACCACTAGATTTAGCAAATGTTTTTGTACTGAAAGCGAAGCGTCAGCTACAGAAGTCCCTTTCTAGAAGTAGCGGGATGAATGCGAGAATGCATTTAGTTACATATTCGTTTGCGGTACCTTGCATTCAAATTAGAGGGGGAAAAAGGGATTATGAAAAGTAGAGGACGGATTATAGCGTTCCTATTATTGCTCGTCGTTTTTGCAACGACGATTGGAACGACATCCAATCCGATTGTGAAAGATGTAAAGCTTGGACTTGATTTACAAGGCGGTTTTGAAGTTTTATATCAAGTTGAGCCGTTGAAGAAAGACGGAGAATCGAAAGTAACAGAGAGTATGGTGACGGATACGGCCAGTGCTCTCGGACGACGGGTC
Source organism: Sporosarcina sp. HYO08 (assembly GCF_001563475.1). Classification (GTDB taxonomy): domain Bacteria; phylum Bacillota; class Bacilli; order Bacillales_A; family Planococcaceae; genus Sporosarcina. The sequence continues at coordinate 380,787 of NZ_LPUT01000001.1, forward strand.
GATGTGCTCGGTGTAAGTGAACCGATCATTTCAGTCGAGTCAGGGAATCGTATTCGTGTACAGCTTGCCGGTGTAGAAGATCAGGAATCCGCACGTGAATTGCTTTCCACGCAAGCGAACTTAACGTTTAGGGATGCCAATGACAATTTGCTTCTCGATGGCACGGATTTGAAAGAAGGAAAAGCCAAAGCCAATTTTGGCGAAAATGGGAATCCAGTCGTTACGCTGGAAATGAAAGATCCTAATAAGTTTGGCGAAGTGACAACTAAAGTTTCAAGCATGCCGGCACCGGATAATGTACTTGTCATTTGGCTCGACTTTGAAGAAGGCGTCGATTCTTATAAAGAAGAGATGATGAAGCCGAATCCAGCATTTGTATCGGATCCGCGCGTACAATATCCGATCAACTCTTCAAATGTTGAGATCTCAGGTTCTTTTTCCGTTGAAGAAACGAAAAATCTCGCGGGTATTTTAAATGCTGGGGCATTACCTGTTCACTTAGAAGAAATTTATTCAACATCCATCGGTGCTCAGTTCGGTGAACAAGCGTTAAATAAAACAGTATTTGCTGGGACTATCGGTATTGCATTGATTTTCCTCTTCATGCTTGTGTATTACCGCTTACCTGGATTTGTTGCCGTTGTTACACTATCGATCTATATTTATTTAATCTTGCTTGTCTTTACGCTGATTAATGGCGTACTGACATTGCCGGGGATCGCGGCGCTTATGCTCGGAGTCGGTATGGCAGTCGATGCGAATATCCTAACCTATGAGCGAATTCGAGAAGAACTTCGCGTTGGGAAATCGGTGAAGACATCATTCCAAGCAGGGGCGAAACAAGCATTCACGGCTATCTTGGATGCGAATATTACAACGATTCTAGCAGCGGTCGTTCTCTTCATCTTCGGGACAAGCTCTGTTAAAGGGTTTGCATTGATCTTGATTATTAGTATTCTTGTCAGCTTTGTGACAGCTGTATGGGGATCCCGACTGTTGCTTGGCCTCTTGGTAAATAGCGGCAGCCTTGACGGAAAAACAGAACTTTTTGGTATTTCGAAAAAGAAAGTTCATGCTCCTGAAGAAGGATTAGAAACACTTGATCTTACAACGAAATTCGATCGCTTCGATTTTGTCGGTACGCGGAAGAGATTTTATGTGCTGTCGATGATTCTTCTTCTTGCAGGTGCGATTATGCTCGGTGTATTCAAACTGAATCTTGGTATCGATTTCTCGAGTGGTACACGTGTTGAAGTTCTGTCGAACGAACCATTGGTGGAAGCTGATCTTCAACAACAACTAGAAAAAATTGGCCATCCATCCAGTGATATCGTTATTTCTGGCGAGACTAAAAATATTGGTGTTGTCCGGTACAAAGAAGATTTCAATCAGGAAGAAGTCAACAAATTTAAAGCGGATCTTGCTGCGGTTTATGGTGCCGATCCGAATGTATCAACCGTTTCACCTACGGTCGGTAAAGAGCTTGCGAAAAACGCATTTTATGCACTGCTCTATGCAGCCCTTGGCATTCTAGTCTACGTGGCTTTCCGTTTTGAATGGCGCATGGGGGCGGCGACAATTATTGGGCTTATCCATGACGCATTCTTTATGTTGGCTATATTCAGCATCTCGCGTCTTGAAGTAGACATTACATTCATCGCGGCCGTCTTGACGATTGTTGGGTATTCCATCAACGATACGATTGTTACGTTCGACCGAATTAGGGAAAACCTTAATCGCCGCGGCACCATTAAGGATGCAGCGGAACTTGCGGATATTGTCAATAAATCCCTGCGTCAGACATTGGGACGCTCTGTCAATACAGTTCTGACTGTGGTCTTTGTCGTAGTGGCACTTATGCTAATGGGTGCTGAATCCATTCGACCTTTCTCGATTGCACTTCTGATCGGACTAATCGCAGGAACCTATTCTTCGATTTTCATTTCCGCCCAAATTTGGTATGACTTGAAAAAACGAGAAATGAAAAATAAAGGGTCGATTAAAGTCGAGAAAGAGAAAAAGCAATGGGGATCAGACGAACCCGTTGTCTAATGTAGAGTTTTACTTTGAAAATTGAAAAGCAAATCGATGAAAGCACTGTCTGATCTCTCTCATGAAAAGACAGTGCTTTTTCATCGTGTGCTTTGACCATACTTTTCTTTCGATCGTGTGTGCCATCCGTTATAATGGAACGTAAGGATGTGAAAGATGTTGATAGAATCAATGAAAAGATGGACAATTGATCGACCTGATGAAAACAGCGTCCAACAGTTAATGAAAGAATTGAATATACCGTCCATGCACGCGAAAATACTTGCGTCGAGAGGAATAACGGACCCAGTAGCGGCAAAAGCTTTTCTATATATGGACGAAACGAGCATGCATGATCCTTATTTACTGCATGACATGGATATCGCCGTATCGATGATTCAGAAAAAAATTGAAACGAATGAAAAAATTGCTATTTTTGGGGATTATGATGCCGATGGTGTAACGAGTATTTCGGTTTTAAAGACGGCGCTTGAGCGTTTGGGAGCCGATGTGTTTTTTGCGATTCCAGATCGTTTTTTACATGGCTATGGACCGAATAAAGAGTTGTTTTTAGAACTATATGAACAAGGAGCATCCCTCATCATTACGGTGGATAATGGGATTTCGGGCATTGATGAAGTCGCTTACGCAAAATCGCTTGGCATGGACGTTATTGTTACGGATCACCATGAAATGGGTGAAGTGCTGCCAGCTGCCGATGCAATTATTCACCCGAGACACCCGGAAGGTTCTTACCCATTCGAGGAGCTGGCTGGTGTGGGGGTCGCATTTAAACTTGCATGTGCACTGCTGGAAGATGTTCCGCTGGACTTGCTGGAGTTTGTTGCCATTGGAACGGTCGCCGATTTGGTTCCATTACGGGATGAAAATCGTTATTTTGTTAAAGAAGGTTTACGGCGTTTACGGTTGTCACATCGACCTGGCATTCGAGCACTCATTGGAGTGAGCAGCACTGTACAGTCCGAACTGACTGAAGACACAATTGGGTTTACGATGGGACCAAGGCTGAATGCTGCGGGGCGGCTTGGGGATGCATCACCTGCTGTTGATTTATTAACGACAGATGACGCAGCAACTGCTTCCATGCTTGCAGAAGAGCTTGACGGGCTGAATAAAGAACGTCAAGCGATTGTAAAGATGATTACTGAAGAAGCGGATCAAATGATTACAACATTATACGGTGAAAATATTCCGCATGTGCTTGTCATAGCGGGGGAGGGGTGGAATGCCGGTGTGGTCGGCATTGTTGCTTCTCGCCTCACCGATAAATACTATCGCCCTTCCATTGTTTTATCGATTGATCCGGAAACGGGGATGGCGAAAGGGTCTGCACGAAGTATTGCAGGCTTTGACTTATTTGGTGAACTGTCCAAAAATGCACAGTTGCTGCCTCATTTTGGCGGACATCAAATGGCGGCAGGTCTGTCGCTTGCGATCAATGACATCGATCAGTTGCGGGACAATTTAATCCGACAAGCGGAGGAAGTATTGACGGATGACATGCTCATACCTGAATTGCTCATCGATGTGCCGCTTGCAATCGATGAAATCGATGTATCGGTTTTGGAATCATTAGAGCTATTGCGGCCTTTTGGAATGGCGTTTGATAAGCCGACTTTCATGATCGAAGAGGTGAAGGCTGAGTCTATCCGAAAAATTGGCGCATCGAAAAATCATTTAAAACTAACGTTAGCAGACTTGTCGAATTCGCTTGATACGATTGGGTTTGGCATCGGACATTTGGCAGACCAACTAACGCCGGATGTGAAGTTTTCTGTTATTGGAGATTTACAAGTGAATGAGTGGAATGGTCATAAAAAACCGCAACTGCTGCTGAAAGATATTCGGACGGACGAATGGCAGCTCTTCGATTTGCGCGGTATGCGGGAGCCGATGAGGTGGCTGCCAATTATACCAGAGAAAAAGACAGCGTTTATCGCCTTTCGAGAAGCGTCGGTTCATCACTTCCAAACAATGCTAAAAGGGATTGCCATACATTTGGCTGAACCGGGATTAATACCAAATGCAGATCATATTGTTTTATTAGATATGCCGCATTCGAAAGGGCAATTGGAGCAGCTTGTCGGTCAAATGAATCCGAAACGGGTGTATGCCCATTTTTATGTTCCGGATTCCATGTATTTTGACGGACTGCCTGATCGGTCACAGTTTGGATGGTTTTACAGTTTCTTGAAAAACCGCGGTTCTTTTGATGCGGGTACGCACTCTGCGCAACTTGCAAAGCATAAAGGTTGGAAAGTTGAAACCGTTCAGTTCATGTCACAGGTGTTTTCTGAGCTTGGATTTGTTAAGATGGAAAATGGCCTTGTTTCTATGATTGAGACTGCTGCAAAAAGAGATCTGTCTGAAGCGCCGACGTATCAACGCCGCGTTCAACAGATGGAGCTTGAGCAACAACTATTATATGCACCTTATATTGAATTGAAACGATTGCTTTCGTCTGCAAGAAGCGAAGCTGTCGACAGGGAGGAAACCGGAGTATGGATTTAAAACAATTTGTCACCATCGTTCCAGACTATCCGAAAAAAGGCATTACCTTTAAGGATATTACGACTATTATGGACAACGGTGAAGCGTATAAGTATGCAACTGATGAAATCGTAAAATATGCCAAGGAGCTGGAGGTAGATATGATCGTTGGTCCGGAAGCACGCGGCTTTATCATCGGTTGTCCCGTCGCTTATGCACTTGAAATTGGTTTTGCACCTGTTCGTAAACCCGGAAAGTTGCCGAGGGAAACGGTACAGGTGGAATATGATCTTGAATATGGCACCGATACATTAACAATTCATAAAGATGCGATTAAACCGGGACAACGCATCCTAATCATTGATGATTTACTTGCGACAGGCGGAACAATCGGCGCAACAATTGAACTCGTTGAGCAGCTTGGCGGTGTTGTGGCTGGCTGTGCGTTTATTATTGAATTGTCGTATTTAAATGGCCGCGAAAAAATTAAAGGCTATGAAATGCGCTCGTTAATTACTTATTAAGAGAAAATGATGAGGCTATCCTAAAAGTGCCAGGCACTTTTAGGATAGCTTCTTTTCTATACGGTTTTTTAATAGGAATTGTGACAATTCTTTGTCTACGATGTCGAATTTTGTCAAAAAATCATGAGGTGTTGTTAAAAGTAGTAATATTCGCTTTACATTCGAACGCATTTTTACATACAATAGAATTATTATCATTTTTTTGGAAATATGTCGAAAAGGGGAAGAAACATGGCGAAGAATCGTGACATGATGGCGGAAGACATTTTCAAAATTGTTGCCACCTATATGAATGATCAACACGTAGCATTCGTCAGAAAGGCCTATGAGGCCGCGAAGTCCGCACACGAAGGGCAGTTTAGAAGCTCCGGAGAGGCGTATATTCTGCACCCGGTGCAAGTTGCGGGTATTCTAGCTAATTTACAGATGGACCCTTCGACAGTCGCCGCAGGATTTCTTCATGATGTCGTTGAAGATACGCACGTCTCTAGAGAAGACGTTGTCCGTGAGTTTGGCGAGGAAGTGGCCATGCTGGTGGATGGCGTGACGAAGTTGGAAAAATTAAAATTTCGTTCGAAAGAAGAAAAACAAGCAGAAAACCATCGGAAGATGTTTATCGCAATGGCACAAGATATTCGTGTCATTCTCATAAAATTAGCGGACCGCTTGCACAATATGCGCACGCTCAAACATGTTAGGGAGGAGAAACAGCGCCGTGTGGCAGCGGAAACGTTAGAAATTTTCGCACCGCTTGCGCACCGTCTAGGAATTTCTGCGATCAAGTGGGAGTTAGAAGACATAGCGCTTCGCTACTTAAATCCGCAGCAATATTATCGAATCGTTAATATGATGAAGCGTAAACGTGTCGAACGTGAAGACTATTTAGACGATGTGATGGATCAAATCCGTTCCGAAATTAAGGCAATGGATATTGAGGCAGATCTTTCGGGCCGTCCAAAACATTTGTATTCCATCTATCGTAAAATGATCGTTCAGAAGAAAGAGTTTAACGAAATTTATGATTTGCTTGCCGTCCGAATCATTGTTAAAAGTATTAAAGACTGCTATGCAGTATTAGGGATCATTCATACATTGTGGAAGCCGATGCCCGGTCGATTTAAAGACTATATTGCGATGCCGAAGCAAAATTTATACCAGTCGATTCATACAACAGTTGTTGGTCCCGCAGGAGATCCGCTCGAGGTGCAAATTCGAACGGAAGAAATGCATAAAATTTCCGAATTCGGGGTGGCTGCGCATTGGGCTTACAAAGAGGGGAAATCAATTTCAAACCCAAGCGATATTGATTCAAAACTTACGTGGTTTAGAGAGATTTTAGAAATTCAAAATGAATCTTCAAACGCGGAAGAATTTATGGAGTCGTTGAAGTTCGACTTGTTTTCCGACATGGTTTATGTGTTTACACCGGATGGGGACGTCATCGAATTGCCGAAAGGGTCAGTGCCGATCGATTTCGCATATCGGGTACACTCTGAAGTAGGTAACCGAACAATCGGTGCAAAAGTCAACGGCAAAATCGTGCCGCTCGATACGGAACTATTCACGGGAAATATTATCGAAGTGTTAACGTCTAAGCAATCATTCGGGCCAAGCCGCGATTGGCTAAAAATTGCCATTACTTCACAAGCGAGAAATAAAATCCGGCAATTCTTCAAAAAGCAATTGCGGGAAGAGAATATTGACAAAGGCCGTGAAATTGTCGAAAGAGAGATTCGCACGCAGGAATATGACGCGAAGGACGTTCTTACGCCTGACAATATTAAACGGGCAATTGAAAAGTTTAGCTTCACTTCAGAAGAAGATATGTATGCAGCCATTGGTTCGGGCGGCATTTCCGCACAACAAGTTGTCAATCGCCTAGCGGAACGAATGCGCAAAGAGCGTGAACAGCAAGAAACCATCGATAAAATTGTTTCTGATATGAAGACGATTCAGCAAGAACAAACAACGGAATCAGGCGTTATCGTTAAAGGAATCGATAATTTGCTCATTCGGTTGTCAAAATGTTGTAATCCCATTCCGGGTGATGAAATTGTCGGATTTATCACAAAAGGGCGCGGGGTTTCGGTTCACCGCACGGACTGTCCAAATATTCAACCTAGCGATCAGGAAACCGATCGTATTATTGAAGTTGAATGGGCACCAGGGAATGTTGAGCTGAAAAAGGAATTCCAAGTCGACCTTGAAATTACTGGATTTGATCGACAAGGTTTGTTAAATGAAGTGATGATGGTCATCGCGGAATCCAAAACGCCGATCATTGCTGTTGGCGCAAAAATGGATCGTGACAAAATTGCGCATATTAATATGACGCTGAAAATTACAAACGTCGATCATCTGCATCGAATTGTTGATCGGATTAAACGTGTTGGGGATATTTATTCTGTACAGCGCGGTATCAATTAATTGGACGGTGGAACATGAAAGTTGTATTGCAACGATCAGGTGCTGCATCTGTCAAAGTGGACGGGGAAGTGACTGGATCTATTGAAAAAGGCTATGTGTTACTTGTCGGGATCACACATGATGATACAGAAGCGGATGCTGATTATATTGCGAAGAAAATCGCAGGACTTCGGTTATGGGAAGATGAAGAAGGAAAGATGAACCGTTCGATTTTTGAAGCGGGCGGGGATATTTTGTCAATATCACAATTTACACTTTACGGGGATACAAGAAAAGGAAGACGTCCGAGCTTTATCGAGGCTGCAAGACCTGAGCAGGCCGAGCCGCTTTGGCATTATTTCAATTGCCAGTTGAAGGCAGAAGGGTTAACAGTTGAAACAGGGGTATTCGGTGCGATGATGGATGTCCAACTGTTGAACGATGGACCAGTTACGATCATCGTAGAATCGAAGTGAATTGCTAAAAAGGACAGCCTTTGAAAGCGAAGCAGGCGGAGGGATTTTCCCTCCGCCTGTTTTTTTTACGGCATCACGCCATTAATTCGCATCGAAATAATGAATAAGTCCTTTATAAATCCCTTGGGCTGCTTTTTCACGGAATAAGTTATTCGTCATCGCGCGTTCTTCAGCTGGATTCGATAAGAAACCGAGTTCAATTAAAATAGATTTCTGGCGATTTTCCCGCAATACAAGATAATCGGCAGGCTGTGAGCCACGATTACGCAAGTGAATGGAGGAAGCAAGTCCGTCATTAATTGCCTCAGCTAATTTTTTCTGCGCAAAGTAATACGTCGTGAAACCATTAATGGAAGAATTAAGGCTGGCGTCGTAATGAATACTAATAAAAGCATCTGCTTCGTGTTGGTGACTGATCGTCACACGTTTACGAAGTGTCACATATGTATCCGATTCACGTGTTAATACGACATTTGCGCCTGCAGCTGTTAGTTTGTTAGCGAGTAGTTCAGAGGTGAGCAGCGTTAGTTCTTTTTCATCTGTACCGAATGTACCAGTTGTCCCTCGATCATTGCCGCCGTGCCCTGGGTCAATAACAATTGTCAATCCTTGCAAAGTGCCGGGGACACGCTTCTCTTTATTCTTTTTCTTAGGCGCCGATTGCGCGGCAACGTCAGTCGTAACAACCCATTTGGCAACGTGTGCAGTTTCACCTGATGGCAGGGCGATTTTAAACCAATTGTCTACTTCTTCTAGAATCGCGAATTGATCGCCGGCATTCGCACGTACAACGACGTCGGAAGCAGTTGTTGCTTGCATTCTAATGTTTGTCCCATTTTCAAGGATTGTTACAATTCCAATTGTTGGTGCAACGGATTGTGCGGAAACACTCTTCTTTTGTGAAGACAATGTACCGTAAAATGCATAGACCCATCCTTCTTCCTGATCTTGCAGCGAAAGGCGTACCCAATTGCCGTTAATCTCTTTCACTGTATATGTTTCACCTTTGTGGATTACGCGAACTTTCCGAGAGGATAAATCTGCTTTTTTTCGAACATTTAACGCATCGACGGAAACGGTAAAACGGTCAAAGGACGTTTTTTCTTGGACGTGTTCCTTTTGCGATGCACTTTTCACTTCTGTTATGTAGTCTGTATGTACCCAACCATTGATCCCATTTACTGCGATCGATGCCCAAACACCACTTTTTCCGATCATCAGCGCCTCATCTCCCGCATGAAGCCTTGTTAAAACTGCCGCATTAACGGACGGTTCCGTGCGAACATTCAATGCATCGACGCGTGAGACGATTTTTATGTTTTGGGGCTTGGTTTCCTGATCGGATGAAGTTAGCCATGAAGCGATCCATCCTGTCCCATTTCCGAGACGAATTTCATACCAATCACCTGACGTGTTGACGACTTCTACACGTTCACCTTTTTTGAGGGAACCTGTTATTTGATAAGTAAGTCCAGGACCCGAGCGAACATTTAATGGCGCTGCGTCGATCACAACTGTTGTAGAAGCAGCATTTGTGACGGGCAAGTCTTGGAAAAGTGTCACAAGTAAAAGGAATGCGATGGCTACTCTACTAATCTTCAACAATATAAATTCCCCTCCTTTTCTTTCTATTGTAGAAGTTCCTGATGGTAAAAACTAGATGGGAATGCAAAAAAGATTCATTAGTCCAATCAAAAAAATCATTATACGCATTCATTCAACAGAAATAGTTAAAAAGGTTGACACTTTGTGCGGGACTCTTTATGATTAAGTTTAATTCAACAAAATGTGCTAATGACGTGGAAAGTAGTTATACAAATGGCTGATTAGAGAGGGACGGACATGGCTGAAATCCATCCTGCAGACAGGTATGATGAAAAACACCATCGAAGCTCCATGCCGAACGAAGAACTTTTCAGTAGGTATGGACGGAACCGGCCGTTATCCGGATTTGAGTGGGCGCAGGATTTGTCGGCGCCAATCAGGGTGGAACCGCGGAAGCTATTAAGGCTCTCGTCCCTTGCAGTCGCAAGGGAGGGGAGTCTTTTTTGTTTGGACAAAGGAGGATTTGGGATATGAATTTTAAGGTGCCTAGAGGGACACAAGATATTTTACCTTCTGAATCGTGGAAATGGCAAAAAGTTGAACGAATCATTAATGAAACTTGCGACTTGTATCGATACAAAGAAATTCGCACACCGATGTTTGAAGCAACGGAATTATTTCAACGGACGGTAGGGGAAACAACAGACGTTGTACAGAAGGAAATGTATACGTTCACTGACCGCGGTAATCGTTCCATGACGTTACGACCTGAAGGAACCGCATCTGTCGTTCGTTCATTCGTTGAAAACAAAATGTTTGGGTATCCGGATCAGCCGATCAAGCTCTATTACACAGGTCCAATGTTCCGCTACGAACGTCAGCAGGCTGGGCGCTATCGTCAATTCGTTCAATTTGGCGTAGAGGCGATCGGCAGCGCGGATCCAGCGATTGACGCGGAAGTCATTGCGCTAGCGATGGACGTGTACAAACGTGTTGGCTTAACGGATTTGAAACTTGTCCTCAATTCGCTTGGTGACAATGAATCGAGAAAAGCGCATCGCGATGCGTTGATTGCACATTTTAAATCGCATATCGAAGGCTTTTGTTCAGATTGTAAGTCAAGGCTAGAACGAAATCCATTGCGCATTTTAGATTGTAAAGTAGATCGCGACAACCCATTGATCGCGTCCGCTCCGTCACTTGCGGATTATTTAAATGAAGAATCAGCAAGTTATTTCACGGAAGTGAAAAGCTATTTAGATGATGCAGGTATTCCATACGTCGTCGATGCGAACTTAGTGCGCGGGCTCGATTATTATAACCATACTGCATTCGAAATCATGAGTACGTCGGATGGTTTTGGAGCGATCACGACTTTATGCGGCGGTGGACGTTACAATGGACTTGCGGAAGAAATCGGCGGCCCATCCGCGCCGGGCATCGGCTTCGCGATGAGTATTGAACGATTATTGCTTGCGATGGAAGCGGAAGGGAAAGCATTTTCGGACGAATCCATGCTTGATGTGTACATTGTCACACTTGGTGACGAGGCACGAAAACCGGGCTTCAAATTGCTGCAGGAGTTACGTGTGGCCGGCATCCGTGCCGATATGGACTACACAGGCCGGAAAATGAAGGCACAGATGAAGTCAGCTGATCGGCTGAAAGCGCAAAATGTTATATTAATCGGTGAAGATGAAATCACAGAGGGCGTTGTTCAGCTGAAAAATATGGCTGAAGGTTCACAAGAAAAAGTATCGGCAGCAGAACTCGTAAAAAAACTACAAGAATCATTGATCGGATAAAGAAAGGCGGAACTAAACATGCAACGTACGCATTATTGTGGAGAGTTAACAGAGAAAGTAATTGGTGAAACGGTCACGTTAAAAGGCTGGGTTCAAAAAAGAAGAGACTTAGGCGAAATTATTTTTGTCGATGTTCGAGATCGTACAGGTATCGTGCAAACCGTTTTCAACCAAGACTTTTCAAAAGAAGCGCTTAAAATTGCGGATCAGCTTCGCAGTGAATATGTCGTTGAATTGACAGGTAAAGTCATTGAGCGTGATGAACAAACGAAAAATCCAAATATCAAAACAGGCGCTATTGAAGTGCAAGTAGAAACGATTCACATTATCAATGCATCGAAAACACCGCCATTCATGATTGAAGATGAAACAGATGTAGGGGAAGAAGTTCGTTTGAAATACCGCTATTTGGACTTGCGCCGTTCGAAATTGGCGAATGTCTTCAAAATGCGTTCGGATATTACAAAGACAGTTCGCAATTTCTTGGACGATGAAGGTTTCTTAGAAGTTGAAACACCGATTTTAACAAAATCGACACCGGAAGGCGCACGCGACTATCTTGTACCGAGCCGTGTACATGAAGGGGCATTTTATGCACTTCCGCAATCGCCACAGCTCTTTAAACAAATGCTTATGGTATCTGGTTTCGATCGTTATTACCAAATTGCACGCTGTTTCCGCGATGAGGACTTACGTGCAGATCGCCAGCCAGAGTTCACACAAATCGATATGGAAATGAGTTTCATGTCGATGGAAGAAATTATTGAGCTGAACGAGCGCCTCATGCAAAAAGTGATGAAGGACGTCAAAGGCATTGACATCGAAGTTCCATTTAAGCGCATGCCGTACAAGGAAGCGATGGAACGTTTCGGCTCTGACAAACCTGATACACGTTTCGGTATGGAACTAATCGACGTGTCAGAAGTCGCGGGAAAGACGGATCTTAAAGTGTTTACAGGTGCAATCGAAGCAGGCGGTCAAGTGAAACTAATCAATGCAAAAGGCTCCGCAGATCGTTATACTCGAAAAGAAATTGACGGTCTAGCTGAATTTGCAGCGGTATACGGAGCAAAAGGACTCGCTTGGCTAAAAGTCGATGAGGAAGGCGTAAAAGGACCGATCGCGAAATTCTTCCAAGGCGAAGATGGTGAGGCGCTCCGCATGGTTGCGGGTGCGGAACCGGGGGATTTACTTCTTTTCGTTGCGGATCAGAAGAACGTTGTGGCAGATGCACTTGGCGCACTTCGTTTGAAATTAGGTCAAGAGCACGGATTAATTGATGATTCTCTATTCAACTTCCTATGGGTGACAGAATGGCCATTATTTGAATATGACGAAGAAGACGGCCGTTATTATGCTGCTCACCACCCATTCACAATGCCGGCAGATGTTGATCAATTAGAATCAGAGCCGGAAAACGTGAAGGCGCAGGCGTATGACCTTGTGTTAAATGGTTATGAGCTTGGCGGAGGATCTTTGCGTATTTATCAACGTGAAGTACAAGAAAAAATGTTCAAAGCGCTTGGATTCAGTGAAGAACAGGCGAGAGAACAGTTCGGGTTCTTACTTGATGCATTTGAATACGGAACACCTCCACATGGTGGAATCGCGTTTGGCCTAGACCGCATCGTGATGTTACTGGCAGGCTCTACAAACTTGCGTGATACAATTGCGTTCCCGAAAACAGCAAGTGCGAGCGATTTACTGACAGCTGCACCTGATCATGTTGACCCAATGCAGTTAAGAGAATTAGGCATAAGCATTAAGTCTTAAGTCTCGTTGTGTAATGCTAATAAGTTGGTGAAATGAGATAATACGAACTATTCTTGAAATTCCGGTGTGAAATTTCTTGAACTGGAAAAAAAAATGTGTTACCATACTGGTAATACGAATCCTGAAGTGTTCGTCGGTGCAATTCAGTTTTGACCGAACATTCTATCGTAGGGAGTCTGGATTTTGGCTTGGATGACATGCCCTTATTAGGGACGCCAGAACGGCCGGATAGGACACCCACCTGCTGAAAACCCGCAGGATCAAAACGATATCGACATGGACGGCACATTTGGGATTTGTTCTTATTTGACTTTCATACCCCCTCAATCATTGAGGGGGTTTTTATCTGCATTCAGCGGTCGGCCAACCGCCCGCTGAATGCAGATAAAGCCTCCGGCGGATGTCACAGATTTTGAAAGGAGTAAGTGGAAGGCAGTCTAAGTGCGCGACATCCTGTCGCGACGCCTGCATGACCTACCTCCTGTAGGCCTCAAGCTCGATTCAAAATCTGGACGCAATTACGTCGAGGCGTAATTTATACGGACTATTTTGGGCTTATTAGCCATTGACGGAAGGCGGAATTAGTTTGCTGCATCAATTTTCAAGAAATGAATTGGCCATCGGTAAGGCTGGCGTTAAACGGATGGCGGACATGACGGTAGCGATCCTTGGCGTTGGGGGCGTCGGCTCTTTTGCTGCCGAAGCGTGTGCAAGAAGTGGAATCGGACGCATTATTTTGATAGATAAAGACGATGTTGATATTACAAATATTAATCGTCAGCTCGTTGCGTATTTGTCGACAATTGGCCGTTCGAAAACAGAAGTGATGAAAGAGCGCATCCAAGATATTAATAAAGATTGTGAAGTGATCTCACTTCATATGTTTTATACGGAAGAGACATACGAAGAGTTTTTTAGCTACAAACCGGATTACGTCATTGACGCATCGGATACGATTAGTTATAAAATTCACCTGATCAAAGAATGTGTCGCGCGCGGCGTGAAAGTGATATCGTCTATGGGTGCTGCAAATAAAATGGATCCAACGCGATTCAAAATTGCAGATATCTCTAAAACGCATACAGATCCAATCGCAAAAGTTATTCGCCTGCAGTTGCGAAAAGCAGGCATTAAGAAAGGCGTTCCCGTCGTGTTTTCAGATGAGAGCCCGATCGTTGTCAGAGAAGACGTTGTCGACACAGTCGGAAAACCAGATGCGGTGATCCGTAAAGCGAAGATGCCACCCGCATCGAACGCCTTCGTTCCGTCTGTAGCTGGATTAGTCTGTGCAAGCTGGGTCATTAATGATATCGTAAAAGATATTAAAGTGGAACGTGTGAAAGATAAAGTATAACTAAAAACGCCGCATGGGGGTATATCCATGCGGCGTTTTTAGTGACTTGAAAAATGTAAACGGATCACTTCTTCCGAAACTCTTTCAATCTCTCATAGATGGCGGCGAGCCTCTTCTCTTCGCCGGCAAGAACGGGTTGATAAAATTCCGTTCCTTCCAGTTTGTCCGGTAAATATTGTTGATTGACCCAGCCACCGAATGAGCCGATGGGTGTGTCGTGCGGATATTCATAGCCGACGTGGCCGAGCGCCTCGGCGCCCGCATAATGGGCATCCCGTACATGAAGGGGGATGTCGCCAGTTTTACCTTCGTTAATTGCTCGAATGGCCGCATCTACTGCCTTGTAAGCTGAATTGGATTTAGAAGCAAGACACATTTCAACGACAGCGTTGGCCAGCGGAATCCTCGCTTCCGGCATGCCAAGTCGAACGGCTGCATCAGTTGCAGCTAATACATGCGGACCGACTTCAGGTGCGGCAAGGCCAATATCTTCGTATGCCATAACGAGAAGCCGGCGCGATACTGCGACAAGGTCACCGACTTCAAGCAAATGGGCTAAATAATAGACGGCCGCATTAACGTCGCTGCCGCGTACGGATTTTTGTAGCGCCGATAGTAAATTATAAAAGTGCGTACCTTTTTTATCGCCAAAGACGCCAATACGTCCGATTAAATTCTCGACGAGCCAATCTTCAACGACCGTAACGCCGTTTTGTTCGTCGCTTGCGGAAATGACTGATTCTAATAAGGTCAATGCTTTTCTTGCATCGCCGTTCGTCCCTTCCGCAATTTTTCGCAACTGTCCGTCTGCGATGGAGATCGAAAGTTTACCGAGACCACGCTCTTCATCTGTTAAAGCCCTTTGTAGTACTCCCATTAAATCGTCCGCTTCTAAACGCGATAATTGCCGGATTTCGCCGCACCTGGAGCGGATCGCGGGATTGACATCGTGAAATGGGTTTTCCGTTGTAGCGCCAATTAATACGATTGCACCGCTTTCCACGTGGGGAAGCAGTGTATCTTGTTGTAATTTATTGAAACGATGAATCTCATCGAGAAATAATAAAACTTTTCCTGTCAATCTTGCTTCTGCAACGACCTCTTCAATATCTTTTTTGCCTGAAACGGTTGCATTTTTAGCGATGAATGGCAAACTGCTCGTACCGGCAATGGCATAGGCGAGCGACGTTTTGCCGATGCCTGGTTCACCGTACAACAGCATCGATGGCACATGCCCATTTTTAATCATGCGATAAAGTGCTGTATCCGGACCAATAATGTCTCGTTGGCCGGCAATTTCATCAATTGTTCTCGGTCTCATTCGAAAAGCTAGTGGTTCATTGTGCAAAAAATCACCCCTCGTACATCTGTTCCTTCATTATACAGTACGAAAAGCATGAAGTCATTTGAAGGAAGTGAATGGGTCAGTTATGCTATAATATTTTGAGGTAATTGAGGAAAAGGACGGGGTTAATGTTGAAGATATCTACAAAAGGACGATATGGGTTGACGGTCGTCGTCGCATTAGGAAGTAAATTCGGTGAGGGGCCAATCCCGCTTCGAAAAATCGCAGAAGACCATGACTTGTCTGAAGCCTATTTGGAGCAGCTCATTCCGCCTCTTCGAAATAGCGGCATCGTCAAAAGTGTCCGCGGTGCTTACGGCGGCTATATGTTAACGAAAACACCTGCGGAGATCACTGCTGGGGATGTTATTCGCGTGCTAGAAGGACCGATCCAATTGGTAGAAGGACTCGAGGAATCGGATGTTCCGCAACGTGAACTTTGGAAGAGAATGGGCGATGCGGTGCGCGCCGTGTTAGATACAACGACGATCGATGATTTAATTGAATCTGGCAAGTCTAACGTCACCGATAATTACATGTTTTATATTTAAAGGAGTTTTCACACATATGATGAAACGGGTTTATCTTGATCATGCGGCGACAACGCCGGTACATCCGGCTGTCATAGAAGTATATAAGGAACAGCTTGAACACTGTTTGGGAAATCCATCGAGCATTCATAGTTTCGGGCGTGAAGCTCGAAAAGTGCTGGACCATGCGCGCAAACGTTTAGCTGCTTCGATCCACGCGGAACCAAGCGAAATTATTTTCACTTCGGGCGGAACGGAAGCGGATAATATTGCAATTTTCGGCTCAGCCCTTGCGATGAAAGGTCAAGGCAATCATATACTGACAACAAATATTGAGCATCATGCCGTTTTAAATCCATGTAAACAGCTGGAAGCGCAAGGGTTTAACGTGACGTATTTAGAAGTCAATGACAACGGACAAATAGATGTAGAACAAGTGAAACAAGCTTTAACAGATCAAACGATTCTTGTGTCGATCATGTTTGGCAATAACGAAGTCGGTACGATCCAGCCGATTCGTGAAATTGGGGAACTGCTAAAGGAACATCAATCAATCTTCCATACAGACGCGGTGCAAGCTTATGGATTAGTGCCGATCGATGTAGAAAAAATCGGTGTCGATTTACTTTCCGTTTCTTCTCATAAATTAAACGGCCCCAAAGGTGTCGGCTTTCTTTATCAGCGAAAAGGCATTTTAACAACGCCGGTCATTTATGGCGGTGAACAAGAGCGGAAACGTCGTGCTGGTACGGAGAATGTTCCGGGTATTATCGCCTTTTCGGAAGCCGTCCAAATCGCCCTAAAAAATATGGAGGCGAATACGGCTGCCTATAAAAGGTATGGGGAAATATTCACGGAGACATTCGAAAAGGCGGGCGTACAATATATTCATAATGTTGAACCATCCATAGAACGGCTGCCGCATATCGTCAATTTTAGTTTTCCAGGCACGGACATTGAATCTTTGCTTGTGAATCTGGATCTTGCAGGAGTGGCAGTTTCCAGCGGATCGGCTTGTACAGCGGGTTCATTGGATCCATCGCACGTATTAACTGCCCTGTTCGGAGAAGGTTCCGAAAGATTGCGGAATTCCGTACGCTTTAGCTTCGGTCTTGGACTTGATGAGGCAAAGATTCAACAGGCAGCAGAAAGAACAGCAGACATCATTCTGCGAATGACGAAATAATGAATAGATAAAGGATGAAAAAAATATGACAACATCGAAAGCGCCAGCGGATACACGCGTCGTCATCGGCATGTCCGGAGGCGTCGATTCATCCGTTGCAGCATTATTATTAAAAGAACAGGGTTATGACGTCATTGGGATCTTCATGAAAAACTGGGATGATACAGACGAATTTGGTGTTTGTACAGCCACTGAGGATTATGAAGATGTCATTAGTGTTTGTAATGAAATTGGCATTCCCTATTACGCAGTTAATTTTGAGCAACAATATTGGGATAAAGTATTTACGTACTTTTTAGATGAATACAAAGCAGGCCGTACGCCAAATCCAGACGTCATGTGCAATAAGGAAATTAAATTCAATGCATTTTTAGACCATGCAATGAGCCTCGGCGCGGATTATTTGGCGACGGGTCATTATGCACAAGTTGTTCAAACGG
This sequence comes from Sporosarcina sp. HYO08, assembly GCF_001563475.1. Taxonomy (GTDB): domain Bacteria; phylum Bacillota; class Bacilli; order Bacillales_A; family Planococcaceae; genus Sporosarcina. Next base: position 398,713 of record NZ_LPUT01000001.1, read on the forward strand.
AAAACGGCGTGTCGATGCTTCGGGGGAAAGATACGAACAAAGACCAAACGTATTTTTTAAACCAATTAACACAAGACCAATTGCAAAAAGTCATGTTCCCGCTCGGTCATTTGGATAAAAGCGAAGTGCGCAAAAAAGCGGAAGAAGCAGGCTTGACGACTGCCAAAAAGAAAGATTCCACGGGCATTTGCTTTATCGGTGAAAGAAACTTTAAAGAATTTTTAGGGCAATACCTTCCAGCGCAGCCTGGTGACATGAAAACGATGGACGGTGAAACGGTCGGAAAGCATGATGGCTTGATGTATTACACAATCGGACAGCGGCATGGCTTAGGGATTGGCGGAGCAGGAGAGCCTTGGTTCGTTTTAGGAAAAGACTTACAGGCGAATGTACTCCTTGTCGGTCAAGGTTTTCACAATGATGCGCTTTATTCGGATAGCTTAACGGCAGTCCAGTTAAGCTTTGCGACAGCACGAGAACTGCCAAACACATTTACGTGTACAGCGAAGTTCCGCTACCGCCAGCCGGATACAGAAGTGACAGTCGAAGTAACAAGTGATGATACGGCAATTGTCCGTTTTAAAGAACCAGTTCGAGCGATTACACCAGGACAAGCAGTCGTATTTTACGACGGAGAAGAGTGTCTAGGCGGGGGAACAATCGATACGGTTATTAAAAACGGCAAGCAGTTGGACTATGTTGGATAGGAGTTTGTGAAAATGAATTATACCGAAAAAGGGATCACTGCCTTGCAAGAAGGCAACTACGAGAAAGCTGTCGAAGCTTTTGTCAAAGCGGTTGAGGAAGATCCGGAAAATGCGGTTGGCTATATTAACTTAGGAAATATTTTTGCGTCGCTCGGGGATTCCGAAAAAGCCGAGCCGTTTTTTCAAAAAGCGATTACGCTAGATGAACAATCAGGAACGGCATTTTATGGACTTGCGAATCTTTATTACAATCAAGAACGCTACGGTGAAGCGGCCAAACTGTATGAAAGAGCAATTCGCCAAGGCGTTAATGAGGCAGATGCCTATTTCATGCTCGGCAAAAGCCTGGAGCGCGCGGACAATGATAAGCTTGCGTTGCCTTATTTGCAACGGGCATCCGAACTTTCACCGAATGATTTGGAAATTCGATTGTCATATGGTATTTTACTAGCTAAAATGGAGATTTTTAGTGAAGCAGAAAAAGAGTTTAGATTCATTATTGCGGAAGATGAAAATAATGCAGATGCTCATTATAACTTAGGGATGCTGCTTGCAGTTTCAACCGATCAAAAAGAAACGGCGCTTGAGCATTTAGAAAAAGCATATACGATTGAACCAGATCATGTGCAGGCACGTTATATTTACGACATGATTCAAATGGGCGACAATAATTAGGAAAGGGTGGCTGCAATGGAAGAGCATATCGAAGCGGAAACGACTGAGCAATTTGTTATCGGTCGGCCGATCGTAACAATTTTCCATAATGCGACCAACTTGTTTACCATTGCTAAACTAAAAATCCACAAAACAAATAGTAGCTATGAGCATAAAGAAATCGTTGTAAAAGGCAATTTTCCAGAACTCTCAAGTGATGAAGATTATAAATTTACAGGAAAACTTGTGAGTCATCCGACTTATGGCGCACAATTCGATGTACAGACATTTGCCAAAGAAATGCCAGCGACGGAAACGGGACTCGTTCATTATTTGTCAGGAGACTTATTTCCAGGAATTGGACTTCGAACGGCAAATTCGATTGTCAAAAAACTTGGTAAAGACGCGATTAAAAAGATACTGGAAGATCCTTCTGTGCTCGATACCGTCCCTAGATTGACAGATGAAAGAAAAGATACGATCGTTTCCGTCCTTCAGCAAAACATGGGCCTGGAACGGACGGTTATCCAATTGAATGAATGGGGATTTGGCCCTCAAGTTTCGATGCGTATTTATCAAACGTATCAAGGAGAGACAATCGATTTATTAACTGAAAATCCGTACCGTCTCATTGAAGAAGTTGAAGGGGTTGGCTTTCAACGTGCCGATGAATTAGGGAAGCATCTTGGTATTACAGGCAATCACCCAGCACGGATCAAAGCTGCAATTTTGCATACGATGAACCAATCCGTGCTGTCCTCGGGGCATGTCTATTTGGAAGCGGAGACCGCATTACCAGAAGTGAAACGTCTATTAGAGATGAGTCAAAGGATAGAGATTCAATATTCGGATATTTCCCAGGCAATTATAGAACTTGTCGAGGAAAGCAAGCTTTCGGGAGAAGGGCAAAGACTTTATATACCTTCTTTGTACTTTTCAGAAATAGGCATAGCTTCAAAGATTGAGAAAATCCTTCAGAACGAGCTGGCGGATCAATTTCCAGTCTCTGAAATTCGAAAAGCGATTGGGGAAGTTGAGGAATCCCTTGGTGTTTACTATGCAGAAACGCAAGTATCTGCAATCGAAACAGCGCTGCATTCCCCGACGATGATTTTAACAGGGGGGCCTGGAACGGGTAAGACGACGGTGATTCGCGGACTCGTAGAAGTATATGCGAAACTGCATGGCTTATCGTTGGATCCGAAAGAATATGCCAAAAAGCAAGAGCCGTTTCCGATTATTTTAGCAGCACCAACTGGACGGGCGGCAAAAAGAATGGCCGAATCGACAGGGTTGCCCGCCATGACGATTCATCGGCTGCTTGGCTTTACTGGACAAGAAAAAGAAGAAGAAACAGAGCGTGAAATAAAAGGACGGCTCATTATTATTGATGAGATGTCGATGGTTGACACATGGCTTGCCCATCAACTGCTAAAAGCGGTCGCGGATGATGTGCAGCTTCTTTTTGTCGGAGACCAAGATCAATTGCCGCCGGTAGGTCCAGGCCAAGTATTGCGAGATCTTCTTGAGTCGGAAAAAGTGCCGATTGTTGAATTGACCGATATTTATCGTCAAAGTGCCGGGTCTACGATTGTTGAAATGGCGCATATGATTAAGCGTGCCGAATGGGCTGACGACGTAACAGCGAAGACATCCGATCGCTCTTTCATTCAATCGGGCACCGATCAAATTTTGAAAGTCGTTGAGCAAGTTGTGAAAAATGCGCTAGCGAAAGGACATCCAATCAAAGATATTCAAGTGCTAGCCCCGATGTATAAAGGTCCCGCCGGTATTGACGGCATTAACAAGATGATCCAAGAAATGGTCAATCCGCCCGGACCTGATCGAAAAGAAGTTGTTTTTGGAGATGCGATATACCGTATTGGCGACAAAGTGCTGCAACTCGTCAACCAGCCAGAAAGCAATGTGTTTAATGGAGATATGGGTGAAGTTATTGCGATTATTAAAGCGAAAGAAACTGTAGATAAAAAAGAGTTGCTCGTTGTGTCATATGACGGGATAGAAGTGACGTATGAACGCAGTGATTTAAACCAAATTACGCTCGCCTATTGCTGTTCGATACATAAATCCCAAGGCAGTGAATTTCCGATCGTCATTATGCCGATCGTGCGCAGCCATCGGAAAATGCTGCAACGTAATTTAATTTACACAGGCATTACACGTGCGAAAAACTTTTTAATACTCTGCGGTGAGCAGGATGAATTTAAAGCAGGCATCAAACGAATAGATGAACAGAAAAGACAGACAACACTTAAGGAAAGATTGACCGGAGATGTTATGTCAGCAGAAGCGAACGCGCAAGAAGCAACACTGGACGAAAAACAAAAAAATGCCCAGACAGAAGACGTGAAACCTAAAATATACGCACTCACAACGGAAACATTCGTCCATGTAGATCCAATGATCGGCATGAAAGGTGTATCGCCGTATGACTTTTCGGATGCAACTAATTGACAGCGGGAAAAAAGTTCCTTATAATCTCAATTAGAAAATGAAGTATTAGCGTAAATATTTAATACGTTGACGGAGAAAGTACGCATGTCAACTCGTGCAGAAAGAAACCCCCTCGGCTGAAAGGGTTTTCGAGTGTCCTGTCGGAAAGCTACTCCTAAGTGCAGTTAATCCCTGCCGTCCGCCGCGTTAAGGCAACCAGAGATATCGGAAGTTTGTTTGTCCGGTAATTAGGGTGGTACCGCGAGTATATAGACAAACCTCGCCCCTTGTTTTAGGGGGCGAGGTTTTTTTATGTTCGCAAATAAAAAGGAGGAAAAATGAATGAAAAAGCGATCTGCATCTGAAATTCGAAAATTGTTTTTAGACTATTTCAAGGAACATAGTCACAGTATTGAGCCTTCTGCGCCGCTCGTTCCAATTGATGATCCGTCATTACTTTGGATCAACAGCGGAGTCGCAACACTAAAAAAATATTTTGATGGACGGGTCGTTCCGGCTAATCCGCGAATCGTGAATGCACAAAAATCGATTCGAACAAATGATATTGAAAATGTCGGAAAAACGGCGCGTCACCATACATTTTTTGAAATGCTTGGCAATTTTTCGATTGGTGATTATTTCAAAGAGGAAGCGATACTTCGTGCGTGGGAATTTTTAACAGACGAAAAATGGATTGGCATGGATCCAGATTTGTTATCCGTAACGGTGCATCCGGAAGATGAAGAGGCTTATGCCATTTGGCGCGATCAAATCCAAATTCCAGAAGAGCGCATTATTCGTCTGGAAGGAAATTTCTGGGATATCGGAGAAGGACCAAGTGGACCGAACTCTGAAATCTTCTTTGACCGTGGTCCTGCCTATGGAGATGACTTTTCTGATCCGGAACTTTATCCGGGCGGAGAAAATGAACGTTATTTAGAAATTTGGAACTTAGTATTTTCTGAGTTTAACCATAATCCAGACCATACGTATACGCCGCTTCCGAAAAAGAATATTGATACAGGAATGGGGCTTGAGCGGTTAGCATCCGTTCTTCAAGATGCTCCGACAAACTTCGATACGGATCTTTTCATGCCGATTATTCATTCGATTGAAAAGGTATCAGGTGAAAACTATCGTCAAGAGGACAGTAAAGACGTTGCGTTTAAAGTAATTGCCGACCACATTCGTACGGTTGCTTTCGCGATTGGCGATGGGGCGCTTCCGTCCAATGAAGGGCGCGGCTATGTATTGCGCCGATTGCTTCGCCGTGCGGTGCGTTTTGCGAAACAGCTGGGCATTGACAAACCATTTATGTTTGAACTTGTTCCAGTCGTAGGGGAAATTATGCATGATTTCTATCCGGAAGTCGGGGACAAGCAAGATTTCATCATGAAAGTGATTAAAAATGAAGAAATTCGTTTCCACGAAACGCTAAACGAAGGTCTGTCGATTTTAACAACTGTCATTGAAAAAGCAAAAGCAGATGGCACAAATATGGTGAAAGGCGAAGATGCATTTCGTCTCTATGACACATACGGTTTTCCATTTGAACTGACGGAAGAATTTGCCGAGGAAGCAGAGGTAACAGTTGATCGTGCTGGGTTCGATGCAGAAATGAACAATCAACGCGAACGTGCACGAGCTGCAAGACAAGATGTCGATTCAATGTCCGTTCAATCCGGCGTGCTAGGTGAAATTCATGATGTCAGTCAATTTACCGGTTATGACCACTTAAAGGATGAGGGGAAACTCGTCGTTCTATTGAAAGATGGACAACTTGTTGACGTGGCATCCGAAGGCGATGAAATTCAATTCATTTTAGATCGCACACCGTTTTATGCGGAAAGCGGCGGACAAATTGCGGATAAAGGGTCAATTCAAAATGAGGCATTCATTGCAGATGTAAAAGACGTTCAAAAAGCACCAAATGGCCAACATTTGCACACGGCGGTTGTCCGTTCGGGAGAAATTCAAAAAGATGCAGCAGTCACAGCAACAGTAGAGGCCGATGCAAGAAAATTGATCATTCGCAATCACACGGCAACACATTTACTGCATAAAGCATTGAAAGAAGTACTCGGTGAGCATGTCAATCAGGCAGGTTCTTATGTAGGGCCGGATCGACTTCGATTCGACTTCTCCCATTTCGGTCAAGTGACACACGAAGAGCTCCAGCAAATCGAACAAATCGTCAATGATAAGATTTGGCAGGATCTAACAGTCGGCATTGCGCTTAAACCAATTGAAGAAGCGAAACAAATGGGGGCGATGGCACTCTTCGGCGAAAAGTATGGTGACGTTGTCCGCGTTGTTTCCGTCGGTGATTATTCGCTGGAACTTTGCGGAGGGTGCCACGTACCTTCCACATCGGTCATTGGATTGTTTAAAATTGTATCAGAAGGTGGAATCGGCGCGGGGACACGCCGCATCGAGGCGGTTACTGGGAAGCTTGCTTATCGGTCATTTAAAGAAGAGGAAGCTGTTTTAACAACTGCAGCGGGCCTTCTAAAAGCAAATCCAAAAGACGTTGTCACAAAAGTGGAAGCAGTGTTATCTGATTTAAAGGCATTGCAACGAGAAAATGATTCTCTTTCTGCGAAATTGGGGAATAGTCAATTAGATGACATTTTGAAAAATGCACAAAAAATTGAAGATGTCACGATTGTCTCGGCTCGTGTGGAGGCAAAAGACAACAACGGTTTACGACAAATGATGGATGAAATGAAGCAAAAAATGTCGAATGCCGTCATCGTTCTAGGTGCCGTTAGTGATGGAAAAGTTATGCTCGTTGCAGGGGTCACAGATGAGTTGAAAGCGAAGTTCCATGCAGGGAAGATTGTCAATCATGTTGCGACACAATGTGATGGAAAAGGCGGCGGTCGTCCGGATATGGCAATGGCCGGCGCGAAAAATGCGTCCAAACTTGATGAAGCGCTGCATTCCGTGTATGATTATGTCAAATCTGTTTAACTGTAAAAGCATTTCGGGTATACTAATAAACGGATTTAACTTGACTTGGCAAATGTTTTTGTACTGAAAGCGAAGCGTCAGCTACAGAACTTCACTGCCAAGTCAAGTTAAGCCTCCGGCGGATGTCACAGATTTTGAAGGGAGTTAAAGGAAGGCAGTCTAGGAGCGCGACGTCCTGTCGCCACGACCGCATGACCGGCATCGTGCCGGCCCCAACGACTGCATACCCGCATCCTGCGGGCACAATTCAAAATCTGGATGCAATTACGCCGAGGCGTAATTGATTTCTGTTCAATTAGTATATCGGATTTCTGAAAGCGGGGTGTCGATCATGGGTTCATACGACAAAACGATGAAGTTTAACTTCCCTGAAGAATCAATGGAGCAGGAAGTGAAGGAAGTCATGCTCCATGTGCATAAAGCACTAGACGACAAGGGGTATAATCCGATTAACCAAATTGTTGGGTATCTTCTATCAGGGGATCCAGCATATATACCTCGGCATGAAGATGCCCGTAATATGATTCGGAAATTAGAACGCGACGAGATTCTTGAGGAACTCGTGAAATTCTATATCCGTGAAAACGGAGGGAATCCGGATTGAGAATAATGGGATTGGATGTCGGAACCAAAACGGTTGGCGTTGCGATTAGCGATGCGCTTGGGTGGACAGCTCAAGGCATAGAAACAGTGAAAATCGACGAAGACGCCGGCCAGTTCGGCATAAATCGAATCCGTGAGCTAATAGCAGAGTACGATGTGAGTGAATTTGTTGTGGGCTACCCGAAAAATATGAACAATACGATTGGACCTAGAGGCGAAGCGTCAGAACAATATGCCGCTCTTTTAAAAGAAACATTTGGCCTGCCTGTTGTATTATGGGATGAACGCTTAACGACAATGGCAGCTGAACGTCTGCTCATTGATGCGGATGTAAGTAGAAAGAAGCGGAAAAATGTCATCGATAAGATGGCGGCGGTCATGATCCTGCAAGGATATCTTGACTCAAAAAACAGATGAGGTGATCAGTATGGAACACGGACAAGAAACAATGACAATTGTCGACGAACAAGGTAATGAACATGTATGTGAAGTCATTTTCACATTTGACTCTGAAGAATTTGGGAAATCATATGTACTGTACCATATTTTAGGACAAGAAGATGTAGCAGATGATGAGGAAATTGAAATCCATGCTTCCTCATTCATTCCATCAGAAGACGAAGAAGATGGCGAACTTATGCCGATCGAAGATGATGCTGAGTGGGAAATGATCGAGGAAATGTTAAATACATTTTTAGCAGAAGACGAGGAAGAGTAAACAAATAAATTTGCGCGGACGGGACGGTGCGGACCGTTCCGTCATTTTTTTGTTTTATAAAGAGGTGAATTCGGGTGGAGAAAGGCTTGAAGAAGGAAATTATGCTAGAGCGCATGCAAAATGAAAAAAAGGAATTGAAGACGGTGCGCAAAATTGTTTTCATCATAACGCTTATCGTGTTGCTAATAGGCGTGATTGGCGGAAGTACTTTATATAAATACATAAAAAGTGCACTACAACCCCTAGATCCAAACTCCGAACAAGTCGTCGAAGTAGAGATACCAATTGGATCGGGACTTGATACAATTTCAGCTATTCTTGAAGAAAAAGGACTTATTAAAGATGCACGCGTATTTAAATACTATGCAAAGTTTAATAATGAGTCGGCATTTCAAGCGGGGAATTATGGCTTAACGAAAGCGATGACACCTGACGAGTTAATCAAAAGCTTGAAAACCGGAAAAGTATATAGAGAACCTCTCTTTACGATGACGGTGCCAGAAGGACTAACATTGCCAGAAATCGCGAAAATTGTCGAACAAAGAACAACTGTTACATCAGAGCAGTTTCTCGATTATGTTAATAGTCCTGAAACCATTGATAGTTTAATGGCCCAATATCCACGAATTTTGACGGAAGAAATTAAGGCTGAAAATATTCGCTATCCGCTGGAAGGATATTTATACCCTGCAACTTATCCATTTTTTGAGGAGCATCCAACAGTTGAATTCATTGTTGACTCGATGCTGCAAGCGACTGCTTCAAACGTGACACCTTATTTAGAGTACTTGGAAAGCGAAGAGAAGTCTGTTCACTGGTTATTAACATTTGCCTCTCTACTTGAGCGTGAAGCGACTGCGAAGGCGGATCGTGAAGTCATCGCAAGCGTTTTTGATAATCGATTAAAGGCCGGTATGCCATTACAAACCGATCCAACGGTTCTTTATGCGCTTGGCAAGCATAAAGATCGTGTGCTCTACAAAGACTTGGAAGTGGACAATCCTTACAATACGTATAAGTATAAAGGTTTGCCGCCAGGGCCGATTGCCGGTGCTGGAAAATCTTCGATTGACGCAGTCATTGATCCAGCTCAAACGGAATATTTTTATTTCTTAGCGGACAAAGAAGGAAAGAATTACTTCGCTAAGACTTATGAGGAGCATTTGAAAAATCGCGCGGAACATATTGATTAACGAAGTGCATGCTTGAAAAGAGGCATTGAAAAATGATGAATACAATTGAACAATATATCGCAAGCTTAAGGATTAAAACAGATCCTTTGATTGACGAGATGGAACAATTTGCAAAAGAACATCATGTGCCCATTATGGATGCGAGCGGGATAGAGACGTTTATCGGTTTGCTGCGCATTCAACGGCCGAAATTCTTACTTGAAATTGGCAGTGCCATTGGCTATTCGGCGATTCGTATGGCGAAGGCATGTCCAACATTGCAAATTGTAACAGTAGAACGAGATGAAGAACGTTATAATCGGGCCGTTCACTATATCAAGGAAAGCAACGTGTCTGATCGGATTCAAATTATTTACGGGGATGCGCTTCTGCTGGAAGACGAAGCGATTTTTCAAAAAACATATGATGCCTTATTTATTGATGCGGCAAAAGGCCAATACAAACGTTTTTTTGAAAAATATGCCGAAGTCGTTGCACCAGGCGGCGTTATTTACTGTGATAACTTGTTTATGCATGGCGCAGTTTTACAAGCCGACGAAGACATTCCGAGGCGAAATCGCACGATGATCCGAAACCTTAAAGAGTTTACGAAATGGATGATGGTGCATCCGGATTATGAGGTGTCGATACTACCAATCGGCGACGGAATTTTGATAGCTGTGAAAAAATAAGATACAATAGTGAAGGCGTTCCATAGATTGGAGCGCTTTCATAAAGTTAGGGGAGTAGTAAGATGGAACCAAAAAAGCCACTTGTTATTGGTATTGCGGGAGGTTCTGGATCAGGTAAGACAAGTGTTACCCATGCGATCTATGATGTATTTAAGGAACATTCTGTCGTCGTCATAGAACAGGATTATTATTATAAGGACCAGTCGCATTTGGCGTTTGAAGAGCGCCTGGCAACGAACTATGATCATCCATTAGCATTTGATACGGATTTGTTGATCGATCATATTGGAGCGTTGTTAAATCGAAAACCGATTGAAAAGCCCGTATATGATTATTCGCTTCATACACGATCTGACGAGACAATTTTAATCGAACCGCAAGATGTGCTGATTTTGGAAGGAATTTTAGTCCTGGAGGATGAAAGACTGCGTAATTTAATGGACATTAAATTATTTGTAGACACAGACGCTGATTTGCGCATTATTCGTCGAATGTTGCGTGATATTCAAGAACGTGGTCGAACGATTGAATCCGTTATTGAACAATATTTAACAGTTGTTCGTCCAATGCACAATCAATTTATCGAACCGACGAAGCGCTATGCAGATATTATTATTCCAGAAGGTGGACAAAATGAGGTTGCCATTGACCTAATGGTTACGAAAATCAAAACAATTCTTGAATCTGGAACAAAACTATAATATGATGATGACATAAAATCTAATCAGATCAGCACTATGTCGCATACGAATAAGAAAAGCGGCATAGTATTTTTATGAACAGGAATATGAGGAGTGTTGTGTAATGATTACTGATAAAAAATATCCAATGACAGCGTCAGGCAAGAAAAAACTTGAAGAAGAATTAGAGTTTTTAAAGACGGTCAAGCGTAAAGAAGTCGTTGAGCGTATTAAGATTGCACGAAGCTACGGGGACCTATCGGAAAACTCGGAATATGATTCAGCGAAAGAAGACCAAGCATTTGTAGAAGGGAAAATTTCTACGCTAGAATCAATGATCCGCAATGCGGTTATTATTACAGAAGATGAGCTGAATACAGATGAAGTACAGCTTGGGAAAACGGTTACATTTAAAGAGTTGCCAGATGGCGATGAAGAGACATACACAATTGTCGGCTCTGCAGAAGCAAATCCAATCGAAGGCCTCATTTCAAATGATTCACCAATTGCAAAAGGCCTTATTGGAAAAGCAAAAGGCGATGAAGTAAAAATCATGACGCCGGGTGGAGAAATGTCAGTCATCATCTTAGAAATTAAATGATGCGAAACGTACACCGCCTTCAAAAAGAGGGCGGTTTTTCCTTTGATCGTTAAAAAGGTGAAACTACTTTCCGATCTTCACGTCTAATACATATCGGAAAATCCGATGAAGTGAAATGGAGTGATAACGGATGAAAGAAAAAGAACCTAATTTTTCAAGAGTTAGTCGAAAAAAAAGCCGGAATAATCGTCTGTTAAACATAGCCATCGGTATTGTTGCATTGCTCATCATCGTTGTGGCCTCGACTATTATTTTTGGAGACGATCAAGCAAGTGATCGAGATACTGTAAAAGAAGGTCAGACTGAAATTGTTAACAAAGCAGATGAGAAAAATACGAATGAAAAAACAACGGACGAACAGTCAACCGTAAAAGACGATCCGGAGCAAGCATCTAATTCCGCTAAGCAAGAAGATGCGCAAAATGATACAGAGGAAACGCAAAGCCCTACGCTTGATGGGGAAGAAGAGGAATCAGGTGAAATAGTTGAACATTTTGCATCCGATGATGAATTTGTATCCGAATCGATTACGAATAAATCATGGGAACCGGTTGGAACTTCCCAAACTGGTGAACATGTTTCGTTATATGATGGAAGTTCAATAGATTGGCATGAAAAAAAGCAAGCCATTGCTTATGCGACGGGATATTCAGAAGAAGAAATGATTTTCTGGAAAATTAAAAATGGTGGATCTCCTCAGAAGTCGATTGGAATCGTCTCAACACGTGATCAAGCTGAAAAATATCGGGTATATCTTGAATGGGTAGATGGACAAGGTTGGAAACCAGTTCAAATGGATGTCTTAACAACATTGGATTTTAATTATTAAATTTTTGGGTGCCAGACGCCCGCGTAACGGAGGAAATAAGATGATCATTGGTGTAATCGGCGCAATGGAAGAAGAAGTTGAGCTGCTTCGTGAAAAAATTAACACGTCAAAAACGACCTCTATTGGCGGTTGTGAGTTCTATGAAGGCAGTGCATTCGGACATACTGTCGTGCTTGTGAAAAGTGGTATCGGGAAAGTCAATGCCGCTGTTGCAACAACAATATTATTAGAGCATTTTAAACCGGCTGTTGTGTTAAATACAGGTTCGGCAGGTGGATTTGAACCATCACTCACTGTTGGGACAGTCGTTGTGTCAAGCGAAGTCCGACATCATGACGTAGATGTGACTGCATTTGGCTATGCATATGGCCAAGTCCCTGGCTTGCCGGCTGCGTTTGAAGCAGATTCGAAGCTAGTAGAAACTGCTGGACAGGCAATCGATGAAGTAGGAGAACATCCACATGCAATTGGACTGATTGCTTCTAGCGATACGTTTATGAGCGATGCTGAGCATGTTCGCCGCGTGCAAGAACAGTTTCCAACGATGATTGCTGCTGAAATGGAGGCAGCTGCGGTTGCGCAAGTATGTCACCAATTCGGTACACCATTTGTCGTCATTCGGGCGTTGTCAGATATTGCGGGAAAAGAATCGAATATTAGCTTTGAGGAGTTTCTCCCGGTGGCGGCACGCCATTCTACTGAAATTGTTCTTCGGACCATCTCGAAACTTTAAGCATTTCATGGTACGATACTGGTAGGAAGAGTTCCTTTTACATATCAGTGTGAGAAGGGAGTGGGGGAATTGTTATTTTTAATGATGGGATCTTTCGTTTTAACGGGAATTATTACGGTTTTAATTATGAGTGAGGTTAGAGCTGATTAACTTGATTCAGCGGAAGTCTCCATATCCATAATTGGAGGACGAATGTTTAATGCATTTGATTGAGAGGCGTTTCCGATGCCGGGGATCCACCCGCATGGAAGCGCCTTTTTTGGTCGGTATCGGGAGTTCCTCCTTATTTGGAAGCGTAGTGAAACAATATCGAATTATTCGCTGTATTCATGTTTAAATAGTTGGTAGAGTTTTACGATTGCCCGTTTTTCAATACGGGAGACATAACTTCTTGAAATGTTCAGTTGTTCGGCAATTTCTTTTTGGGTCATTGGCCGATCATCGAGCAGACCATAGCGTCGTTGGATAATTTCCAACTCCCGGTTGTCAAGCTTCCCAAGATGTCGATATAACCGTTCTTTCCGCTCTTTACCTTCCACCGCTTCGATTGGCGATTCTTCGTCAATTTGGAGCAGATCTGCAATTTGCAAAGATTGCCCATCCTTATCCATACCAATTGGGTCAAACAAGGAAACGTCTTTTTGTACTTTCTTTTGCGTGCGAAGATACATTAAAATTTCGATTCTAATGTCAATAGTGTTGCATGTCAAGTCTGAAAAAATAAATAAAGACGGAAGCATTTCGCCCCGTCCCGTTATACGTTCATCTTGATTTGAGATTCTTTGAACAATTCCACGCTTGTCTTTGTCGCCGACTTGACTTCTTCTTCCGTCCGCTTGTTCCGTTCACACCAATAAATGAAATCAAGATAATCGTCAACCGACAATCCATTGACTTCCGCCAAATAGCAAAGAAGATCGTTCAATTTGTCTTCGTCGATCAATGCTTCGATTTCGGGTTCAAAAACCCAATCAATAAAATTCTTCGAACTCTTTCTCATGTTCAACGTCCGATCAAGCGGAATAACATTTTCAATCGTCGTCCCCAAGTGCATATTTTCTAACGGAATCACATGTTCAAGCGAAATGTCGGTCGAATCTGTAAGGGCACACCGTCCGCCAAATCGTTCTTGAATGTCTGTCCATACTTGCGGCGGAAGATCGTTCGGCAACGCCAACAAGCGGGCACGACGGCGTTGGTTCTTCGCTTTTAGATAATCGGGGTTCGCACGGTTGAATGCACGTTGTTTCGCCCGTTGACATTCCTTGCAACGAGTTTTCCAATACGGATAGAATTCGGCTTCTTGTTCGCAATCCCTACAATACATTTTCATGATGATTGTTCCCCCTTTGTCGAATGAATCGGCTACATTGGTTTTATCATGGCGGCTTCATTGCGTCAAACATATAAAAAGATTTTGCGATTTAGGTTGTTAAATAACCATTCGGTAGAACTATGATATGTAACGAAGAAAATTCATTCGCAGGTTGCCGACAATTCGGGACTTGACGTTGCTTTGCCGCCGCTATCGGGAAGCGACTTTTTGTGAATCGGGATAGTGCAAAATTGAATACATGCTTGTGAAAGATCAAGTAATAGGTATGTGAAGCCTATTTCACAACCCCATAGTGAGGCCTATTTCACATGAACTAGAACTTATTACTTGAACTAGAAAGTTCTTTAACTAGAACTAAAAGAACAAGAAAAAGACAAGAACGAAGTTCAAAAGCAAGACCATTGATTCTTCAATACTAAAATCCAAGTATTGTCGAACCAAGCATTCTAAAGAATGCAAATAACGGATTGAAGTTCAATTTCAGTTTCGAATAAATTCCAACAAAGATAATAATAAGATACATAAAATTAGATTCTTGCCACTTCCCAATGGTGGCTCGACATAAAGGTTACCCCAAACCATACGGCGGTCATGGACATTTTGTTCACGGCTTCCGTATTTTTATTTTGTCTAAAAGGTTGTTAAATACTTACATAGCCGAATTACATTTTGAAGCGGAATTCCCGTCACTCATTCGGGAACACGGCTTCCCCAAGTTTGATCGACCAATTCGATTGCCCGTCTAACCAACGGGTTTTTCTTTTTGGTCTGATAAGTGTATTTTACTTTAATTTTAAAGGGGGCGTTATTATGGACGGATTTGACGTAAAGACATTACGACATAGTCTTGGTTTGAATCAAATGGACTTCGCACATGAAGTCGGGGTCAAGCAACAATCCATTTCAAAGGTTGAAGCGGGTGTCATGCCATTGTCCGAACGATTAGAGCAACGAATCATTTATCGGTTCGGAGTTACCGAAGTAGAGATCGACGCAATCAAGGCGTTAAGGAAAATGCGACATGGGGGTGTATAACATGCGATACGCAACGGAAGAAGCGTTCGGATTGTCGCCACGTGACATTGAGATTGCCGAAGACATTATCGGCATGAAGGCGACGAAGACGACATTCAAAGAGATTGCGGAAAAGCATTCGATTAGTGACCGCCAATTGCGGAACATTCGACGTCAAAAGGTTTTCCGTGAATATATTCGAGAACGGACGCTTGAACGTTTTGAAGATGAACAAGGCGACATTCTTGCCGTACTTGTCGCAAAGGCGAAGCAAGGAAACATGAAGGCTATCCAAATTTATACGGATATTGTCGGCTTGAAACGTCCAAATCAAATCGAAGTCAAAACGGAACTTCGCCGATCTACACGGGATTTGAGCAACGAAGAATTGGAAGCGGAATTTGCTTCGATTCAAGCCGAACTTGCCGAACTACTTGGCAAAGACGAAGAACAAATATTGAACTAAAAAAGGGGGAAACCATTATGAAGCTAATCAAGAACGAAAAATTAGAAAAGATCAATGCAAGGTTGAAAGAAGTTGAAGCCAAGCGGGACGCAATTCAATCGGAAGTTGACGAAATCGAAGCGGCACTTTCCCAATCGGTTGCACTTTACGCAATGGGCGAAGTTGACGAAAAGGATATTCAAGCGGCAAAACAATTGTTGCACGAAAAGAAGATCGAGTTTGCGGAAGTGGAAGAAATGATTTCGAGAATTCGAGCGGTTCGCAAGACGGTCGCAATCGAATCAATTCCGTTTGTCAAAGAATCCCGTAAAAAGAAGGTTGCGGCGATTCAAAAGAAGTATGTCGATCAAATCGAACACGTTCACAAAGCACGTGCGAAATTCCTTGAAGAACTTGCGGCACTTGGGAAGATCAAGAACGAAGTCGGGTCGATCAACTTCGAATATAACGATCTAATGCAAGAACTTGGCGGAAAAGGCGACGTTTACGGAGCGGCGATCAATGAAAGAACGGTCATTTCTGGCGGCTTCACTTCGCCAACGTATTGTCTTGGTGTAGACGAAAGAACGCAAAAACAATCATATGCTTCGGGAAGTGTCCCGCACGGATTAGGGGGGAACTAATTATGAAAAAGATTCAATATGACAATTTGAACTATACACCGCCAAAACGATCGGCGATCGACGAATTCGCCCAATGGTATGAAGAAAATGGAACGAGCAAGCCGAATGACACGCCTTCAAGCGATTCGGTCGAAAGTCTTCGTAAGGCATACGAGCAAGACCCGTCTTCATTGAACGGCTTGCAACTAATGTCTTTAGGCTTTGCCGATCTTAACGCCGAACAAGAAATGAATTCGAAAGCACATCGAAAGGCGGCGAATGATTATCACCACAAGGACGGCGACGAATAAGGCTTTGATATATGTTGGAACGATTCGGGGACGCTTGCGAGCGTTCCTTTTTTAATTCCAACGAAAAGGGGGGTCGGGGAATGCGGGACATTACAGATCAAGTCATGAATGAATCGGAATTCGATTTTGTCGGTGATAAATACTTCGAAAGATTCAAGGGGAGATCGTTTCCCGAAGGTCTTGGAAAATCGAAAAAAGCGGTTTGGGTGGATTTGTACGAACTAATGAATGAACGTCGGAATCACGCATTGCAGATGTTTGAAAATGAACCGAACAAGACGGTGTTCGACGTTGCAACAATCACCTTGCTTCCTGTTCGTGTTGTAAAGCGATTGAAGCAGGAGTTCGAACAAAGAATCGATTGGCTACGCCGCAACTATTTAGGCGAATCATTCGACGATTAAATAAAAATGGGGAAGGGGGGTTATCAATTATGTTTGTAAGAAATATTGGGGTTGTAACATTCGAAGCACAAAACGAGAATCACGGGAAACTGATGAAATATTTCTATCGAAAGAACGGTTGGCATGGACTTCGTAAGTTCAATTCGTTCAAGGATAACGGCGACGGGACAGTCACTTTGTTTTTGATTAGAGGTTATGAAACAATCATTTCAGCCGAATGCTTGCCATTGGTCTTGGAAACGTCAAAAGTAAGTATCTCAATCAAAATGAGCGGCATTTATGCGACAACCCGAATCAAAGAGAAGACGACGGATTTGCACCGATTGTTCATGCGTGAGGAACTTGCGAAATATGAAGGTTTCGAAAAGGAAACGGGAATGTCGATTCAAGTCAATCACAGAAATGAGAATCCGCTTGACAACCGATTGTCGAACTTGGAAGTCGTCACCGACCGAGAGAATTATTTAAAGTACCAATTGAACCACGCAAAAGGTTATTACAAAACACCAAGCGGCAAGTTTGAAGTAAAGTTCAGAAATAAGAACGTCGGAACATTCGAAACCGAAGCGGAAGCAAGAAAAGCATACGTTCATGCCGTGAAAAAAGAGATCAAGCGGCTTGAAGAAATACGAATGAATTGGTTAAAGTCGAATGGTCACTTATAATCGAACTTGGGGACGTTGGAATGACGTTTCCCCTATTACATATTTAAGCGTTGAAGAAACGCAATAGATCGAATTAGAAACGAATTGTTGAAGCGTTGGGCACTTCGTTTGTAAATACGAATCATAAATTCCCCGCAAGACGTGCCGTTTGTGTTCCGATATGTCCGAAACTTCCGCAACAAGGAAACGACGCAACGCCTAGAGCCGCAAGGGATAGAGCCGTTTTACATGTCGATCTAATTGGACAAAGCGGAAGTCGGGTTGAATCGTTGAACGTCGTTCACTTTCAAATCGTTGAATAATATAATCGAATATCAATTGCGACGAATCACTTTATAACATGACCGCAATCACGACGAAAAGGTATTACAAACGTTGGTAGATCAAGGCGGACGAAATGTCTTCCGTCGTATAAATCTAATTATACGCCGAATAAATGTAATGCGAATGTCAACGTGAACTGTATCGAAGCAAGCACGAACCGCATTGCGTTTGACATTAGATTACTGATTGATATGACGTGTTGTCTTCCGTATGAATATTCACCGCATGTTATAACGCCACACGAAGCCATACAAGCCGCCATATATCGTTGCTATCCAATCCACGACCCAAGCATTCGGAATCGTTTTCAAGCGACGTCAAGCAAGCACACGAAGCGTCAAGCATGAAGCAACACGGCGGAATATTTTTAGGGGGGTACACGGGGGGGACGGGGGGTCTATTCTGCCGCAGAAGGTGAATCGAAAATATACATACCAAATTTTGAAATGTCGGGTCATGCGTTTGCAATCGAATGACATATCGTAACAAAAGTATGCCACGTGGCACAAAAGAAAAAGACGCCGCCCACATGGGTGACGCCTGCGTTTGGTTTGAACCGAATCTTACATACGAATAAATTCGACCTTGCCGCTTGCATATATCCGAACTTCACGGAAGACTTTTCGGAGGAAATCTTGCTTGCGTTCAATCGAAAGATCGGACGTATCTTCCCGCAAGTATTGTTCGATCGTTTCATTCAATATTTCTTCGGTAAATTCGTTGTCTTGAATGTCAACGAGAAGTGCGGCGGTTTCTTCCCGTACTTTCAACAAATGTTCTTCTTTGTCTTTCAGTTCCTTCAATTGATTGCGAATATCATCTTCGTCCACAAGATCGGCATTATTCGTCATGAAGTCGAGAAGACGCTTCCGCCCCGTTTTGATTCGTTCAAGTTCATTGTCAATTCGTTGAAGTTCGGATTCTTCGAATGAAAGGGAAGCTTCGTTGTCAACGCTTGCGGCGGTTTCGGATAACGCTTGCCCCTTCGTTGACATTAGATTGACGAATTGTTCCCAAACGAAGGCGTCGAGGTCTTCGCATTTGATTTTGTTGCCGCAACCTTGAAACTTCGTCCCCGCTTGACTTTTGAAATCGGTATATTCAAAGACATAACGACCCCAATTCTTCGCACGGCGTCCCGTCATGGTGTTGCCACAATCGCCACAACGAACCATTCCGCTTAATAGATACGTGTTTTTCGGTTGACCTGCCCAACGGCGACGGGATTCTTGCATTAGTTGTTGAGCATATTCGAACGTTTTCGTGTCGATAATTGCGGGAACTTCGACCCCAATCCATTCTTCACGGGGGCGTAAGGTCATTCGAACTTTGTCTTCATCATCTTCTTTATATTTATTGGCAAGCATTCCTTCGGTGTTCCATTTGTTGTGATAGAACGTTCCTGTATACGTTTCATTCATTAGGATTTGACGAACGACTTGCCTATGCCATTTTCCGACCCGTCTTTTCGTTGGTATTCCTTTATCGGTCAAGTAATTTGCGATTCCATTTATGCCACGTACCCGACCCATTGGATTCGTGAACAATTCGAAGATCAATTCCACGACTTTCGATTCGGATTCACATATTTCCATTTCGCCCGCTTCTTTGTTGAACTGATATCCGTAAACCTTGACGTCCTTCACGACTTTTCCTTGCTTCGCTTTTTCACGGCGACCCCGTGTCATTCGTTCATTGATCTTCGCTTTTTCGAATTCGGCGACCGCCCCCCGCATTTGATAGAAAAGCATTCCTTCGGGGGACTTCGCATAATCGCCATTGACGAAAACCAATTCCGCACGTTTTTCGATTTCTTCGGATACGATCAATTGATTCATTAGTTTACGGGATAGGCGGTCGGGGTCGTAGACGATCACCTTGCGAATCAATCCATCCCGAATGTCATTCCGCAATTTCGACAATGCGGGACGTTCAAGGAATTCCCCCGAGTACCCGTCATCTACATATTCCATTGTTTCCGCATTGCTTCCCGCCTTTTGCATACATTGGCGAATTTGATCTTTAAGAGAGTAACCGCTTTTCGCTTGTTCTTCTGTACTGACACGTGCGTATAGTGCTATCATTGTTCAGTCGCTTCCCCTTTCGTATTGAATCTTTTATTGCGGTGTAAACGTCAACTATTGATTGGTCGGTTGCGTCGTCTTCGATTATGATGGGAAATAATTTGCTTGCGGAGATATAACCTTTCTTGCTCATGGAGAACGTCACCCCCGTAATTTTTTCGTGTTGCTCAATTTCACTTGTGGGTCATGAATCGGTTATTGTGACGTTTGTTATGAAGTTTGAAGTAGATTGATTGTTGCGTGGTATTTTATAACGCTACCCATTTGACTTTACATTCTCGTTTTCAATACAGCGTGCAGCGTAAGTCGCCAACTTTGTTTTGCGGTCGGGTGTAAAACTATTGACCGCTTTCATTAAACCGATCGTTCCAATTGAAATATAATCGTCTAAAAGCTCGTGCTTTGGATGGAATTTTTTTACGATATGTGCGACAAGCCGCATATTGCGCTCAATGAGTTCGTCTTTTGCATCCTCGTCACCTTCTGCTAGGCGTCTCAAACAGTCCGCTTCTTCTTCTCGAGACAGGGGACGTTGAAATGCCTGCCCCCGGATATAACCGATCATTGCAGGAATCTCAAGCCACATTTGAACAAAAGCCATTACTAACCCGCTCATAAGTCCACCTCCTGTGTCGTTGTATGACAGCATATGCGGTCAGCTCTTGCTGTATCACCGTTTTTTTCGTCGGACAAGCGAAGAAGGGCTGTCTACATCTGACTTTTTTCACAAGGTAGAATGGCGATGCTTAGATGGGGACAGTTTCGTATTGATTGGGGGAAATTCATTGCATTCAAATCCTAACTGTTTGAATAAAAACAATTTTTCTGGATTCATTTGATGCTTGTCTAAATATGGTATGTACGATAAGCGGTTGTGTTATAATCGTTTCAGAATTAGTCTTACATCGGAGTGATTGCGTGTACAAAAAATTTTTACCGGATGAATATGTGAAAGATATTTTTCAAATAAAACCGGAAAAGCTAAAAGCAATGGGAATTAAGGGAATTATCACCGATCTTGATAACACGCTAGTGGAGTGGGATCGTCCGTTGGCAACGCCGAAGCTCATTGACTGGTTTGAGTCAATGAAACAAGCAGGTATTCATATTACAGTCGTTTCAAATAACAATGAACAGCGTGTCAAAGCTTTTTGTGATCCGCTAGGAATTCCATTTATTCATGACGCTAGAAAGCCGTTGCAAAAGGCGTTTAAAAAAGCGATCGCAGATACAGAGATGAAAAAAGAAGAAATGGTCATGATTGGCGATCAGCTTCTCACAGATGTGTTCGGCGGCAATCGCCATGGCCTTCATACCATTCTTGTTGTACCCGTCGCAAAATCAGATGGTTTTTTCACGCGCTTCAACAGAATGATTGAAAGACGAATTATGGCCAAGCTAAAGCGTGAAGGGTTGATCAAGTGGGAGGAATAAATATGGAAGAACTAACATGCATCGGCTGTGGAATTGCGATCCAAACGGAGAATCCGAAAGCCGAAGGATATGCACCGCCAGCTTCTCTCGAAAAGGAAGATGTCATTTGCCAAAGATGTTTTAGACTGCGGAATTACAATGAACTGCAGCCTGTTTCATTATCTGGCGATGACTTTTTAGCCATTCTCAATGGAATCGGAGAAAAAGAGGGGATCGTTGTTAAAATCGTAGATATATTTGATTTTAACGGCAGCTGGATTAACGGTCTTCAACGCTTCGTTGGTAATAAAGAGATCTTATTGATCGGCAATAAAGTCGATGTTTTGCCAAAAGCAGTGAACCGCAATCGATTAATCCATTGGATGAAAACGGAAGCGGCCAAACTCGGATTAAAGCCGGTCGATGTCCTGCTCG
Organism: Sporosarcina sp. HYO08; assembly: GCF_001563475.1. Taxonomy (GTDB): domain Bacteria; phylum Bacillota; class Bacilli; order Bacillales_A; family Planococcaceae; genus Sporosarcina. Next base: position 420,583 of record NZ_LPUT01000001.1, read on the forward strand.
TCTCTGCCCATAAAGGCGAGGGAATGGATGAAGCGCTGCAAGCAATTGATCAAATTCGCCGAGGAAAAGATGTCTTTGTAGTGGGCTGTACAAATGTTGGAAAGTCCACATTTATTAATCGGATTATTAAAAGTGCAACGGGCATCGGAGAAGTCATTACAACCTCTCATTTTCCAGGAACGACACTTGATTTAGTGGAGATTCCATTGGATGATGGACAGGCGATTTTCGATACACCAGGCATTATTAATGATCATCAAATCGCACATCATTTAGAACCGCAAGATTTAAAGGCAATCACGCCGAAAAAAGAATTAAAACCAAAAGTATTTCAATTGAATGCTGAACAAACGCTTTTCATTGGCGGATTGGCAAGATTTGATTTTTTAAGCGGTGATCGGTCTTCCTTTTCGATTCATGTATCAAATGCATTGCCGATCCATCGGACGAAATTAGAAAACGCGGATGCGCTGTATGAGAAGCATATTGGTGAAATGTTAGCTCCGCCATCGCCGCAGTCGCTTGAAAAACTTCCGCCTTTTGTACGTCATGAATTTTCCATACGAAAAGCAAAAACGGATATTGTCATTTCAGGGCTTGGCTGGATCACGATACAACATCCAAATGTGGTCGTCGCTGTACACGCGCCGCGCGGAGTGGATATTGTTTTACGGCCATCATTGATCTAAAGGGGAAGTTTTCAAAGGGGGAATTGTTGATGAAAAAATGGTATGCGGTCATAGGTGATCCGATCGAACAGTCGATGTCTCCGTTATTGCATACGACTTGGTTTGAAGAGACCCAAATAGATGCGGCTTATATTCCGGTACTTGTCAAACCTGAAAAATTAAAGGATGCAGTAGAAAGTTTTCGAACGCTTGGCTGCAGTGGGTGGAATATTACGGCGCCTCATAAACAAACGATTATGTCCTATCTTGACCAAATAGACGAATCCGCTACAGTTATGGGGGCAGTCAACACTGTTCATAGGTTGGAAGACGGCACGTTAACTGGCTCCAATACAGATAGTTTAGGTTTTGTTCGTTCGTTAGAAGAAGTATTTGGGGATACAGGAAAAGGAACGAAAACATTGATCGTAGGGGCAGGAGGGGCAGCAAGAGGAATTGCCTATGCACTCCATGCAGAAGGGTACGGTCCGCTTGTCTTTACGAATCGAACGATGGAAAAAGCCGAAAAGCTGGCGGCGGATATCTCAGGTTCGACAGCACTTTCGATTAAAGATGCAGAAAACCGTTTGGCGGAGTTTGGGTTAATCGTTCAAACAACGTCTGTTGGGATGAATTTTGCGCAGCAAGGGATGCCGATTCAACTAAAAAACCTAGCGGCTGGAACGATTGTCTCAGATATTATTTACAATCCGCTTGAAACAGAATTTTTAAAAGAAGCCCGTCAAAGGGGAGCGCAAGTTTTAAACGGCGTCGGCATGTTTGTCCATCAAGGTGCACTTTCTTTTGAAACGTGGACAAATACGACCCCAAACACAGAAAAAATGACAGAGAAATTAACAGAAATTTTGGAGGAACAGCATGTTAACAACTAAACAACGCAAATTTTTACGCAGTGAGGCACATCATTTACAGCCTTTATTCCAAATTGGAAAAAATGGCTTAATCGATTCGGTTATTCGTCAAATTGAAGAAGCACTCGAAGCAAAAGAACTGATTAAAGTAAATATTCTTCAAAATTGTGATGAAGATAAAAATGAGATTGCTGCAAAACTTGATGAGCGAGAAGGATTAGAAGTCGTCCAAGTGATCGGCAATATTATTGTTTTGTATAAAGAGTCTAAAGAGAAAAAACGAATCGAATTACCGTGAGGAGAAATGCGATGAGAAAGATTGGTATTTTAGGCGGCACATTCAACCCGCCGCATATCGGTCATTTGATCATTGCAAATGAGGTGCGGCATGCGCTAAATTTGGCAGAAGTCCGATTAATGCCGACTGCCACCCCGCCGCATAAAAAAGCAGCGAGCGATGCAACGGAAGCGCAGCGATTGGATATGGTAGGACTTGCAGTTCGCGACATTGATGGTCTGACGAAATGTGCACTTGAAATTGAGCGGGGCGGTGTGTCCTACACATACGACACGATGAAACGGTTGACAGAGCTTGAACCTGATGTAGATTTTCACTTTATCATCGGGGCTGATATGATTGATATGTTAAAGGATTGGCATCGCATTGACGAGCTAATAGAACTTGTTACATTTGTCGGGGTAGGTCGTCCGGGTGCGATCGGTAAAACGGAGTTTCCGATTACGATTGTCGATATTCCCGAAATCGATCTATCTTCTACGTTCATTCGCCGCCGAATTGCGAATGGTGAAACCGTTCAATTACTTATACCAGGAACAGTGGAATCGTATATTCGTAAGGAGGGGCTGTATGGAAGTCGATCGCATAAAGCAGGAAATTGAAAAACGCTTAACGAATGACCGCTATTTGCATGTTCTTCGAGTTGTCGAAACGGCAAAGGCGTTTGCATTACGGCATGACATTTCGGTAGAAAAAGCCGAGCTTGCTGCCCTCTTGCATGATGTTGCCAAATGTATGAGTAAGCAGGAGTTGGCATCGTACCTAGAGAAGGATCCTGAAGCCGCGTTTTACCGCTCATTTCATCCTGAACTATGGCATGCGCCCGTTGGAGCGATCATTGCGAGGGATAAGTTTGGTGTTCGGGACGCGGACATATTACAAGCGATTCGATTCCATACGACTGGACGGGCCCATATGTCGCCGCTTGAAAAATTAATCTATGTTGCGGATCTTATTGAACCGGGACGTCAATTTCCGGGTCTTGATGATTTACGAAAAGAGGCTGGGAAATCAGTAGATGCGGGAATGAGGGCAGCGATCTGTCATTCCATACAGTATCTATTATCCAAACAGGTACAAATCTTCCCATCCTCCATCCATTGCTACAATGAACATGTCATAAGAAAGGAACAGTGAATAACATATGCCAACATTACTAGAATTAGCTTACAACGCAGTTGATGATAAAAAAGGTGAAGATATTGTCGTTTTAAATATGGAAGGTGTTTCACTCATAGCCGATCATTTTATGATTTGCCATGCAAATTCTGAGCGTCAAGTGCAAGCGATTGCCAAAGAAGTTGCAGATCAAGCCGCTGAAGCAGGTTATCACGTCAAACGAATGGAAGGTTATGATTTAGCACGTTGGGTGCTTGTCGATCTTGGAGATGTCGTTGTGCATGTTTTCCACAAAGATGAGCGGGGTTACTATAATCTTGAGAAGCTCTGGGGAGATGCACCGATGCTGAATATGGCCGATGAAAAATGAGTGAAGCCTATACAAACTTCGCGGCTGTCTATGATGAGCTAATGACCGATATTCCGTATGATGTTTACGTCGATTTGATCGATATCACTCTATCTGGTATTGAGAAAAAACGCATTTTAGATGTTGGATGCGGAACAGGTCAATTGTCAATAAAGCTTGCTAAAAAAGGGGCAGATGTGACGGGCATCGATCTTTCTGCAAATATGCTGAAGGTGGCGAAGGAACGAGCGTTGGAACAATCGTTAACTGTACAATTTAAACAGCAGCCGATGCAACAGCTCGATGGGCTTTTCGAATTTGATGCAGCTGTTATTGCGATTGATTCTTTAAATTATTTACAGCGAAAAGAAGATGTCATTCAAACGTTTGAGCGCATTCATTCTGCTTTGAAAGCAGGCGGAAAGTTACTATTCGATGTCCATTCCATTTATAAAACAGATGAAGTTTTTATGGAAGGCCCATTTGTTTATGATAGCGGTCCTATTGCGTATATTTGGCAAACGGCTGAGGGAGAAAACCCGCATTCCGTTTACTCGGAACTTGCTTTTTTTGTTCGAAATGCGGATGGCTCGTATGGCCGGTTTGATGAAATACATGAACAACGTACTTTTCCAGTCTATGAATATGTAGAAATGCTTCAACAAGCTGGATTTTCAATCGAACGAATTTTCGCGGATTGGGAAGATGAGGCGCCTGACGAAGAAAGTGAAAGAATATTTTTTCAAGTAGGAAAATAATGCTTTTCATTTATAAATCTTTCAGCTATAGTGAAAGAGACTCCATGTGGATGCCACCGAAGAAAGGGTGAACACACTGTTTTTCTCGTTTGCATCCAGATGGCGTAAAATCATCACTCCTATCGCAGCAATCGCTGTTGTTTCCGCTTTTTTGTTCTTTCCCCGAGAACAAGCCACAAACGAAGCAGTCGTTATTGGCGGACAGCCCCCTTTCCCGGAATTGATAGAAGAAACGAAAGCTGTAGATACTGAAGAGCAAAAAGAGACATTGCCGGTTTCGATTGTCGTAGATGTCAAAGGCGCGGTACATCATCCCGGTGTCTATTCCATGATGGAGGGAGATCGGCTCATCGACGCCATTAACGCGGCTGGCGGTTATTTGCCGAACGCTGATTCGCGCATGATTAATCACGCGATGAAATTGGTGGATGAATTTGTCATTTATGTCCCTGTCGAAGGGGAAGAGGCAACTAATTTTGAACTGCCAGCTATAGGAAACGGACAACAACAGCAAAACGATGATCAAGTGAACATTAATACGGCTGATGAACGACAGCTCATGACGTTGCCGGGCATTGGACCTTCAAAGGCTGCAGCCATTATTCAGCATCGAACGGATCATGGTGCATTTCAAACGACTCAGGCGCTTATGGAAGTGTCCGGAATCGGCGCAAAAACGTTCGAAAGGCTGGAACAATATATTCAAGTGAAGTAAATAGTATTTAGTTGGAGGCATACATATGGAGCGAATTACATGGGATCAGTTTTTCATGGCGCAATGCCATCTTTTGGCGGTTCGCAGTACTTGCACTAGACTCGCAGTAGGTGCCACCATCGTCCGAGATCATCGCATCATTGCTGGTGGTTATAACGGGTCAATCTCGGGCGGGGATCACTGTATTGATCATGGCTGCTACGTCGTCGACAATCATTGTGTTCGAACGATTCATGCGGAAATGAATGCCCTTTTACAATGTTCGAAATATGGAATTCCTGTAGCAGGATCGACATTGTACGTTACGCATTTTCCTTGCTTGCAATGTTCGAAAGCGATCATTCAAGCAGGTATTCGCCGCGTTCTGTACGCAACTGATTATAAAAATGACGTCTACGCAATGAAGTTATTTGCACAAGCTGGTGTTTCCGTTCAACAAATTCCATTTAACGAAGGGAAAATCGATTTTTCCAGTGAGGAAAAGTATTCTTTGTTCGAGGAGATGTTGTCCACGATGCAGAAGCTTGGCGCTAAAGATGAAGAACTGGCTCCTTTCCAAGAAAGGGCGGATCAATTATTCGTGAAATAATTACGCGAATTCGATTCATATACATCGCAATACCGATTGCCGTATCGGCATTTGCTGCATACGGCTCGGTCTATTTACTTATTGGCAATCTTTTGCTTGTGCCAATCTTTCTTCAAAGAAAGGATCTCCTCACACCTATCCTCGCAATACTTGCTGCATTTTTCTCGTATGTAACCTTTTCGGCAACGATCCCCCTTATGCTAGAAGAAGGGGCAGACACACTTACCTTTACCTGGAACGATAATGTGAAACTTGATGGCAGCAAAATGAAAGGGCTGGCCGCCACCTCGACAGGTGAAACGATTTACGCGATCTATACTTTTCAAAATGAAAAGGAAAAAAATCAATTTCAACAAATGATCGTTTCTGCTTATACTTTTACAATGAGCGGAACTTATCAAAAACCAGAAATACCTTCCCACCCCTATGCTTTTGACATGGCAAAATATATGAAAATGTACGGTGCGTCTGCTATTTTTGAAGCCGATTCGCTCGTGCATATCCAAGCGAACAAGAGCATAAAAAGCCGCATTACGACACATCGTTGGCGAGTAAAACAGCAAATTCAGCAGACATTTCCTCCGTCTTTACAAACGGAAGCGGAAGCGTTACTAATCGGTGACAGAAGCGGCATGGATGAGAAACTGGCGGAAAGTTATCGGACGCTCGGTATTACACACTTATTTGCCATTTCCGGCTTGCATGTTGGGTTACTTACTTTTTTTGTTCGACAACTATTGCTTCGTTTGAGGATTCGAAAAGAAACGGTTGATTGGCTGTTAATTATTCTGCTGCCATTTTATGCTGTACTCGTTGGCGGGGCACCTTCTGTATGGCGTGCCGTTTCTGTATCGATGCTTATCCTTCTCATGAACTTTAGACAATATGCATTGCGGTTAGACGACGCGCTTGCATTCAGTGCTGTACTTTTAATCGTGTACGAGCCTTATGTCGTCTTCCAGCCTGGATTTCAACTCTCTTATTTAGCTGCTTTTGCACTTGTTTTTTCTTCCCGCATACTTGCAATAGCGAAAACTTCGCTTGGTGTCTCATTTCTTGTAACGGCCATTAGTCAACTAACGCTTTACCCTGTGCTATTGCATCATTTTTATGAACTGTCCTTGTCATCGTTTGTCGTGAACCTTTTTTATGTCCCGCTTTATTCGATCGTTATTTTGCCGATCAATATTTTGTTGCTCATCCTATCATTCGTCGTACCGAGAGCTGCGGAGTGGCTGTTTTTTCTATATACGCCTTTTCGCACGATTATTGGAACATTGACTGACTTGCTTGCTGCATTGCCTTATCAAGTTTGGACGCCTGGCAGACCCCCTGGAATATGGACGTTCATCGCTTCCATTAGTGTATTGTACTTTTATGTATTAATTGAAAAACGTGTCAAGTTGTATCGATCATTGCCGCTAATCCTCGTTCCTGCACTTATTTTGCAATTGATGCCGTTGTTGGATCGATCGCTTTACGTCACATTTTTGGACGTTGGACAAGGAGATAGCATCGTAATCGAGTTGCCACGGAGGAAAAGTGTTTATGTCCTTGATACAGGCGGAACGGTTTCTTTCGGTGAGCCGAGCTGGAAAACGCCCGACAAACCGTTTGAAGTTGGCAAACAAGTTGTCGTTCCTTACTTAAAAGGACGCGGGATTTCTGTGATCGACAAACTAATCATTAGTCACGCGGACAGTGATCATATGGAGGGGGCAGATGAAGTGTTGGCGGCGGTAAAGGTGAAAGCGCTTCATGTATCGCCAGGAAGCGAAGCGGAAAAAACAATGGAAGAGGTCATGGCGCTTGCACAGGTACAAAGAATTTCGGTGCATCGTGTAAGTGAAGGGGATTCATGGCAAGAAAAATCGATCTCATTTTCTTATTTATCACCCAAAGAGGGAGAATATCAGGGAAATAATAGTTCGCTCGTGTTACTAATGGTAGCCAATGGGTATTTATTTTTGTTTGCTGGGGATTTGGAAGCGGAGGGTGAACAGCGGATTCTTCAGAAATATGATTTTTCGAATAGTGGACCCGTCATTTTAAAAGCAGGGCATCATGGGAGTCGAACATCTAGTTCTGAGCCTTTCATCAAAGCGCTAAAACCTGCGTTAACCATTTTTTCGGCGGGCAGGAATAATCGATACGGTCATCCGCATCCAGATGTTGTAGAAACATTCGAGCGACATCGGTTAAGAACAATGTCTACTGCGGAATCAGGCTCGATCACCGTAAAAGTGAAGGACAATATCGTTACACTTTCCGTCATGGCGCCTTAACGAAAAAAACGGACTGCATCTTTCTATAGAAAAATGCATGTCCGTTTTTCATGAGTTGTCATCGACCAACAATGTCAATGATGGTTGCAACTACAAAAATTGCGGAAAAGGCTACAAAAGAAACAATGAATCCAATGCCTGAGTCAATCAGGTCGTTTCGTTTTGACTGTACATCATGTTCAAATTCGTTCATTGCTCACACCGTTGCCAAAGCCTATAACATGGCAATTTGGCTAGCGGTGTTCACCTCCCTCTATAATTTCAAATTTTCTTAATCAATCTACTAATATCATTTCAAGTATAGATGATAATTCACAAAAAATCCATAAGAAACGGATTTTTGTCCGAACCTGTCTGGAACTGACACAAATTGTTCAAACCGTTTTGGCGATGTGCGTTATAATAGGTAGGGAAATGCAGAAGAGGTGATTACAATGACTGCTGCGACATGGAAAAAAATTGCTGCTGGACAAATCGATCCGGTTTATTTGGTAACAGGGTCAGAACAGCATATTTTTAATGAAACGATTAAGCGTTTAAAAAAAGCATTACCAGATTTTGACGATGCATCGGTCATTCGGTATGATCTTGAAGAGACACCCGTCGAACTGGTCATTGAAGAAGCAGATACACTGCCTTTCTTACAGGAAAAGAAGCTCATTATTGCGGGAAACGCCTCCTTTTTACGCGCGCAGGAGAAAGGGAAAGAAAAAGTTTCGCATAATCTCACATTACTGGAAACGTGGTTGGCAAATCCATCCCCTACAGCTGTTGTTGTTTTTCTTGCGCCATATGAAAAATTGGATGCGAGAAAACGAATCACGAAGGCCTTTAAAAAGGTTGCAACAATTATTGAAGGCGTACGGTTGCAAGGGAAAGACTTAACTTCTTGGATTCAGCAGGAAGCAAGTTCAAATGGAGTACGTATAACCGCAGAAGCTGCCGACTTTCTTACGCGCATGGCAGGGGATGATCTGCTAATGCTTTCGACAGAGATCAGTAAAATGGCAACTTTTTTGAACGGTGCAGGTGATATAACAGAGTCAATCATTGAAATGCTTGTGCCCAGAACGCCTGAAGCAGATGTCTTTCGTCTGACGGATGCCTATGTCAATGGAAGAGTGCCGGACACGGTATCGATTTACCATGATTTGCTGCGAAATGGAGAAGAACCGATTATGCTGACATCATTAATCGCAAGCCAAATTCGGCTCATGTTCCAAGTGCGGGTGTTACGAAAGAAAGGCTATCAGCAGCCGCAAATCGCGAAAACGCTCAATGTCCATCCTTACCGGGTGAAGCTCATGATGGAAAATCGCGCGTTACCGAACGAAGAGCGGCTATTATTCATATTGGATAGATTGGCAAAAATTGATTATAAGCTGAAGTCTACGAGCGGAAAACGAGAGCGGTTGTTAGAATTATTTTTTATGGAGCCGCTTCGAAAATAAAAAAGGTCGTCTGTTGTTGAATGTCAACAACGAGACGACCTTTTTTTAGATTATCCCACCTTAACGGGCAGTAAGATCCCCACATTAATATTCTTAATCAGTATAAGAAGAAGGGTGGGGATCAACTGCCCGTAAAGGTCCGATTGGTTCAACTAACCACCAATGGGGATAAGGCCCCCATTGATGGAAGTTTCACTTTACATTGCTTTTTTAGTAAGACGTGCTTTTTGACGTGATGCAGTATTTTTATGGATAAGACCTTTACGTGCAGCAGTGTCCATTTTTTTAATCGCATCTTTTAAAAGAGCAGATGCATTTTCGTCTTTATTTTCGATTGCAACTTCCGCTTTACGGATTGCAGTACGCATAGCAGCTTTTGTTGAAGAGTTCAATTCGTTTGCAGCAGCGCTTTGTTTAACGCGTTTAATCGCACCTTTAATGTTTGGCATTTCATTCACCTCCAAATTCTGGTAGGAAAGAGTGTTTCCACAATGATGGATTCACTTTTAATTTTATAACAAGCATTAGTTTAGCAAATTGAAAGACGAAATGCAAGAAATAAAGGGAGAAATTTTGGCCAATGCAATTAGAACTTGTAGATGTTTCGGACGATAGATCACCGTTAATTTCTGTTGTGACGAAAAGAATATTTCTTGCTTTTAACGTCCAAACTTGTAGATGAGGTGATGAGATGGCAAAGTATGATTTTTATCGAACAGATTTGCTCGATGAAAGCGAGGAAATGGTTCGACATCGAACGGAAAAAGAAAAAAATAGATTAAAGGAAGAAGAAGGCGTTAAATTTGGAGAATCTAGATTAGGACGTGTCATTGTCACGTCGGTTCAAGTAGATGCAGAAGGTGAGAAAAAAATCGGCAAGAAAGAAGGAACGTACATTACGTTAACAGTGCCGACATTAACACCTTATGATCAAGAAGGGATCCAAGATTTGTCGCGCGTGTTTATCGACAAATTGCAAGAAATGCTGCAAGAAGTGCTAACGGCTAAAAACAGTAAGATTTTATTTATCGGACTAGGTAATCGGGAAGTGACACCGGACGCGGTAGGCCCTTTAACGATGGATCGATTACGTGATATCGTTCCAGACTATTATTCAGAAGATGGCAGCGAAGTGTATGTCTATGCACCCGGGGTTACGGTTCAAACGGGCTTGGAGACAGCTGACTTTGTAAAAGCCGTGGCGAATGAAATCCAACCGGATGTGCTTATCGTAGTCGATGCACTGGCAGCAAGAAGCAGTTCAAGACTTTGCAAAACGATTCAGTTGACCGATACGGGTATTCACCCGGGATCGGGCGTTGGCAATAATCGAAAAGAAGTATCCAAAGAGACACTCGGCATGCCAGTGATTGCTGTTGGGATCCCGACAGTCGTTGACGGACCGGTTCTTGCCGCAGATGCGATTGATAAGATGTTTGGTTATATTGCTTCAAAAATTGCGGAAAAAGACAGTCCGTCTTCAAGACTTGCCGTTACACCATGGCTGCATACCGAAAATGAAAATGCCGATCGTTCGACATTACAGCCGATTTTTGGAGATTGGACGTCTTGGTCGCATGAAGATCGCATTCAGTTATTTGAAGAAGCGCTCGCGGGTCAAGATCTCAAAACGTTCATTTCTCCGAAAGAAATTGATGCATGGGTTGCGATATATGCTGATACGTTATCCAATTCGTTAACGGAATGGATCAGCGAGATGAAATCTAGTCATTGACGCAATACCCTCCGCATATAGTTGAAGACGGAGGGATGCTACATGACAAAGCCTTTGAAAATATGGAGCGCACTGATCCTTTTCCTATTCTTATTCCCAGTTTTCATCCAACTCCTACCTGGCGAACAACCGGAAACATCGTCGAAAAAGGTAAAAGAGTCCTCATCTTCTATGGTATATGCTGCAAATATTACAGAGGAAAAACGGAATGAAGAACTTGGACTCAATGGGAAACGAGCGCTCCTTTACTTTACACATACGCACGAAGCATTTAAGCCGGTTACAGAAGCGAAACAAGGAAAAATAGTCGTTTCCCATCAAACGGAGAATATTACAAAGTTTGGTGAGAAACTGCAAGCCCAGTTAAGTATAAATGGTGTTGAAACTGATATTTTGCCTGTGAACAATGCTGAGGAAATGGCAAAGAAGAGAATTCCTCATTATCGTGCTTATAAGGCAATACGTCCCCATGTTGAACAGCAATTACAAAAGGTGAATTATGACCTTATTATAGATATGCATCGGGATTCCGCAGGTCCACAAATTACGACGGCAACATACGAAGGTGAAAAATACGCAAAAGTTGCCTTTGTAGTCGGGACTGAGAATCCAAACTTCGCGAAAAATAAAGCAAAAGCGCAACAAATAAAAGACGAAATGGAAAGACTCGTTCCTGGCATCACACGCAATATCATTACAAAAAGTAGACATGACGGGGATGGAAAATACAACCAAGAACTGCATCCATCTGTGGTCTTGATAGAACTTGGCGGCATCGGTAACACAGAAGAAGAATTAAACCGGACAGTAGCCGTTATCGCGAAAGCCGTAACAAATGCATTATCTACTCCTGGAACGTCTACATTTTAATAGAATTATTCATATTATAAGAGCCTTTTCCTGAAAAACTGTAGAATTATAGGGGAAGGGCTCTTATTTTGTAGCACCGCAGTTTACGTGAGGCGGGTTCACTGCTATAATTCAAATAGTGAAAATAGGAGTGAACTAACTAATGAATCATGAACAGAGATTGGCACGTCAAAAAAACATTCGAAACTTTTCCATTATCGCTCATATAGACCACGGGAAATCGACGTTGGCCGATCGTATTTTGGAAAAAACACAAACATTAACATCGAGAGAAATGAGTTCCCAAACGCTGGACTCAATGGACCTTGAAAGAGAGCGCGGCATTACGATCAAATTAACGGCTGTGCAATTAGTTTATACGGCAAAAGACGGACAAGAATATACTTTCCATTTAATTGATACGCCGGGGCACGTAGACTTTACATATGAAGTGTCACGAAGCCTTGCAGCATGTGAAGGGGCCATCCTTGTTGTCGACGCTGCACAAGGAATTGAAGCCCAGACGCTCGCAAACGTGTACTTAGCTTTGGACAACGATTTAGAAATTCTGCCTGTTATTAATAAAATTGACTTACCAGCAGCAGACCCAGATCGCGTCAAGCAAGAAGTAGAAGATGTCATTGGTCTCGATGCATCCGACGCAGTGCTCGCTTCTGCAAAAGCGGGCATTGGGATTGAAGACATTTTGGAGCAAATCGTTGAAAAAGTACCGGCGCCAACAGGTGATCCATCAGCACCACTTAAAGCACTCATCTTCGATTCGCATTATGACCCATATAAAGGAGTTATCGTCTACATTCGTATTATTGACGGTTCTGTCAAACCGGGCGATAAAATCCGCATGATGGCAACGGGTAAAGAGTTTGAAGTCATTGAAACAGGTGTCTTTACACCGGGCGCTTCGCCGAGAGATGAGTTGAACGTGGGAGACGTTGGTTTCTTGTCAGCTTCCATTAAAAACGTTGGCGATACACAAGTAGGGGATACAATTACCCTTGTCGACAACCCTTCGGATGAGCCACTGCCTGGTTACCGCCGCATGAATCCAATGGTATTCTGTGGACTATACCCAATTGATACGTCTAAATATAATGATCTTCGCGAAGCACTTGAAAAACTTGAACTCAACGATTCAGCACTCGAATATGAAGCTGAGACTTCCCAGGCGCTAGGCTTTGGTTATCGCTGCGGTTTCCTTGGACTCTTGCATATGGAGATTATTCAAGAGCGTATCGAGCGTGAATTCAAGATTGACTTAATTACGACGGCACCGAGCGTTATTTACAATGTCGTGATGACGGATGGCACCGAGCTGAAAGTGGACAACCCATCTATGATGCCGGATCCTCAAAAGATTGACTATGTAGAAGAGCCATATGTCAAAGCTTCGATTATGGTCCCGAATGATTTTGTCGGCGCAGTGATGGAGCTTTGTCAGAAAAAACGCGGCGATTTCCTAACAATGGATTATTTGGACGCATCGCGTGTCAACATCATTTACGAGCTGCCTCTAGCGGAAATCGTTTACGACTTTTTCGATCAATTAAAATCCAGCACGAAAGGCTATGCGTCGTTTGATTATGAGCTCATCGGCTACAAACATTCGAAGCTTGTCAAAATGGACATTCTCTTAAATCACGAACAAGTCGATGCATTAAGCTTCATCGTTCACCGTGATTTCGCATACGAGCGCGGAAAAGCAATCGTAGAAAAACTGAGAAAACTCATTCCAAGACAAATGTTCGAAGTACCTGTACAAGCAGCCATCGGACAAAAAATTGTCGCCCGTTCTACGATCAAATCGATCGGGAAAAACGTACTGGCCAAATGTTACGGGGGAGACATATCTCGTAAACGTAAGCTTCTAGAGAAGCAAAAAGAAGGTAAAAAGCGGATGAAACAAGTTGGATCCGTTGAAGTACCGCAAGAAGCGTTTATGGCTGTACTGAAGATGGACGAGGAGTAAAAATAATTACTGGAAGGCGACTCATTCTTGTAAAAGGATGGGTCGCTTTTTTTATTCGAACTGCAACGCTAATGTTCACAAATTTGGGTACACTTTTCGTAGAGGTGAAAATGATGTATAAATTATTGTCTCATAATGATTTGGACGGTGTAGGATGCGGTATTTTGGCGAAACTTGCTTTCGGTAAAGAGGTAAAAGTGCGTTACAACTCTGTTTTAGGTCTTAATCGTGAAGTGGAGTGGTTTTTAGAAAATGATGATAAGGATATTTTTTTATTCATCACAGACTTATCTGTTAATGAGGAGAATGAAAGTAGGCTAGAGCAGTTTTGCGAAGATGGCGGAAAAGTGCAGTTACTAGATCATCATAAAACAGCGTTGCATTTAAACAAGTACAATTGGGCCCAAGTGACGGTGGAAGAGGAAGAAGGGAAACTAGCATCAGCCACTTCGTTATTCTACGAATACCTCACTACTCATCAATTGCTTGAGCCGACAGAGGCGACTGCGGAATTTGTAGAGCTTGTTAGACAGTACGACACTTGGGAATGGGAGAGAAACGGCAATGATCGAGCTCAACGTCTCAATGCGCTTTTTTTCTTGCTTTCTATCGGTGAATTTGAAGAGAAAATGGTCTCACGTCTACAATCGAGTGATCATTTTCATTTTGACGAATTCGAAAAGAAGTTACTTGATATGGAAGAAGATAAGATTGAACGCTATATACGCAGGAAAAGGCGGGAACTGGTACAACTTCAGGCGGAAGAATATTTTGCGGGTGTTGTCTACGCCGAGTCTTATCATTCGGAGTTGGGCAATGAGCTTGGCAGGGAATATCCTCACCTTGACTATATTGCTATTTTAAATATAGGTGGAAGAAGGATGGGGTTTCGAACGATTCACGATCATGTTGATGTCTCACAAGTCGCAGGAACATATGGCGGGGGCGGGCATGCAAAAGCGGCCGGCTGCTCTTTAACACCAGAGGCTTATCAACTATTTGTTGCGAATACATTCCAGTTAGAGCCATTGCGGGAAGATGCCCAACGAAATCACTACAATGTGAAACGATCTCCGTTTGGCACATTATATAAAAGTCGAATGAACGATGTTTTTCTTTTGTATCCGATTGACGAGGACGAATGGGCGATTGAACAAAACGACACTATGTTAGAGGAGCGGTTTAAAACCTTTGAAGAGGGAGAAAGTTTCTTGAAAAGGAACTATGAGGCATGGCTTGTACGGGACGAAGCGTTTGTGCAATTTTTGATGGGAAAGGTGAAGAAGAAAGAGGACTAGACAGAAAAATCGGCAGGTGCGACATCGTACCTGCCGAATGTTATTTCAAACAATGCATTTTTGTCTCCGCTTCATGCCATGGCACAGAATAACCTTTTCCTTTCGCGCAAAAAATCGAGGAGGATGTATATTCCGGGTCCGCGTCTTTATCATACCCAATTGCTTCAATTACCTCATCCGCGTTGTGACAGTGATCGTAGCCTCCAAATTGAAGGCTTAACA
The DNA here is from genome assembly GCF_001563475.1 of Sporosarcina sp. HYO08. Taxonomy (GTDB): domain Bacteria; phylum Bacillota; class Bacilli; order Bacillales_A; family Planococcaceae; genus Sporosarcina. Next base: position 435,778 of record NZ_LPUT01000001.1, read on the forward strand.
CACCTTTCCCTTGCGTGTAAGAAGCAAACGTAACACCATAGTTCATGAAAGTTGCTACAGGGGCGCTTCCTTGAACAACGATTTGATCGCCAATTGTTTCTGGCGGTTCAAAACTGCCATGAGCTTGTTGGATATCCGCTAAAACACGACCAATCTGATCTAAATCCGCTTTGATTTTAAAATTGTAATAAGGTTCTAGCAGTATACTTTCGGCCTTCTCCAAACCTTGCCGCAATGCGCGAAACGTTGCTTCTCTGAAATCTCCACCGGCTGTATGCTCGTTATGAGCACGACCCGTCAATAATGTAATTTTTACATCTGTAAGAGCAGAGCCTGTTAATAAACCATGGTGATCGCGTTCGAATACATGTGTATGTATTACGTTTTGATGACCGATCGACAAGTCGTTTGCATGACAAATAGATTCGAACGAAATGCCGCTGTTTCGTTGGGTTGGCTCAATTTTCAAATGGACTTCCGCGTAATGACGAAGCGGTTCAAAATGACCGTAGCCGTTAACCGCTGCGCCAATCGTTTCTTTATACAGGATCTTTGGCTTGCCAAAAGTGACGTCAAAAGAAAAACGCTTACGCACAATTTTTTCTAGTACTTCAAGTTGGATGAGCCCCATTATATGTACATGGATTTCTTTGGCCTGTTCATTCCAAACAATTTGCAAGGAAGGGTCTTCCGCATCTAATTGCTTAAAACATTGCAGGACTTCTTTCACGTGAATAGATGGATCAAATACTACTTTTGCAGTCAAAGTAGGAATAAGCTCAAAGGTGGATTTTTCGTTTAACACACCTATACTATCTCCAATTTTAGCTGCCGAGAGTCCGATGACTGCAAACAGTTCACCAGCTTCTACTTGGTCTACGGGCTGGAATTTTTGACCGTTGTATCGTCGGATTTGTGTAATTTTTTCTGCCACATCTCCGTATGTGACTTCTTCGCGAACACGCAATTTGCCACTAAGTGCTTTGAGGAAGGCGATTCGATTTCCATTGTCGTCATGGCGGATTTTATATACCTTAGCGGAAAATGGATCACTGCTGTTATAAGTTGTGTTGGTAAGGAAATCTAGCTTTTCGAAAAATGGCCATACGCCCTCATCTTTCAATGCAGAACCGCAAGCAACTGCAAAAACTTGTTGTTCCTTGAGCATTTTTTTGAATGTTTGCAGCCATAATTCCTTGTCATAACCAGATTCCATATACGTATCTAGTAATGTTTCATCACGTTCTGCAAGCCATTCGACGAGTGGTTCATCCATAATCCCTTCGTCAAAGCTTGATGTGATATCACAAATATCTTCTGAAAGCGCTGTTCGGACATCTTGCAACACGCCTTTTATGTCCGTTCCTTCGCGATCTACTTTATTAATGAAAATAAAAGTAGGTACGCGATGCTTCCGCAATAAATGCCAAACTGTTTCTGTATGCCCTTGAACGCCATCAACCGCACTGATTAATAGGATGGCGTAATCCATCACTTGAATAGCTCTTTCCATTTCGGATGAAAAATCGACGTGACCCGGTGTATCAATTAGATAGTATGTCGAGTTATTATATGTAAAATGGGCTTGATCTGCAAAAACAGTAATTCCTCTTTCTTTTTCGATCGAATGGCTATCGAGAAAGGCGTCTTGATGATCGACGCGACCTCGCTTGCGAATGCTTTTTGTATGATAGAGCAGTTGTTCCGAAAATGTTGTTTTTCCTGCATCGACATGTGCAAGTATTCCAATTGTTTTAAACATATACGCTTGCCCCTGTCTTTCATTTTAATACCATTCAGTATAGCAAATCGTTCGCGAATGTTACAGATACGTTTTTCTAGTACGTCTATCCGAAATGCTGTATCATAGGATGGATGATGGGGAAAAGTTCGCCCCCATTTTGCGTAGTAAGATTTTCTATTTGGAAGGAAGTAACCCCAATATGCGAGGCATGTACATTCATATTCCGTTTTGTCACCAAATTTGTCACTACTGTGATTTTAATAAAGTATTTTTCAAAAATCAGCCCGTTGATGCATATATCGAGTCAATCGGAGAAGAACTAACGATAATGCAACAGGAAGGCTTTTCATTTAAAGAACTAGAAACTGTCTTTTTAGGCGGCGGTACACCGACCGCATTGTCTGAACAACAGCTCGATCGCTTATTGGCCATCATTCATAATTTTGTAGACGTTAAAAACTTGCGGGAATTTTCAACAGAAGCCAATCCCGATGAATTAACAATGGGTAAATTGAATGTTTTAAAAAATGGCGGCATTGATCGCCTTAGTATCGGTGTGCAAACATTTGACGAAGAACTTTTGAAAAGGCTGGGCAGAACACATAGTCCTCATGATGCTATTCGGGTTGTCACAGAAGCGCGTCAAATCGGCTTTGAAAATATTAGCCTTGACCTCATTTATAGCCTGCCGGATCAAACCATTCATCAATGGCGCGATACGCTAGAAAAAGCAACTGCACTTGAGCTTCCTCATTATTCGGGGTATTCGCTCATTGTAGAGCCGAAAACCGTTTTCTATAATTTGATGAATAAAGGAAAACTGCCCCTGCCCGGCGAAGATATTGAAGCAGAAATGTTTGACATGCTTATTTCACATATGATGCAAAATGGAAGAGCACAATATGAAATTAGTAATTTTGCCGTGCCAGGCTATGAATCCATTCATAACTTAATCTATTGGCAAAATGCTGAATATGCGGGTGTTGGAGCAGGAGCCCATGGGTATGTAAATGGTATTCGTTATTCGAATATTGGTCCGCTCGCGAAATATATAGAAAAAACAGAGGCAGGCGAAAGACCCGTTTTTCAATCGCATGCTGTCACAGAAAAGGAAGCGATGGAAGAAGAGTTATTTTTAGGCTTGCGGAAAGTGAACGGCGTTTCGATTTCATCCTTCGAGCGTAAATTTGAGAAGCCATTTGACATGATTTACGGTGAGACATTAAATCGGCTAATTGAAAGCAAATTGATTGAACGGACAGATGATGCTGTTAAATTAACGCGACTCGGCATCTTCCGCGGGAATGAAGTTTTTCAGCAGTTTCTCCTATGATGAGCAAAATACAGCGCAGGCGCCTCCCAAGCGGTAGCCGAAGCAAGTAGATGGGGAGTGTGCTTCTTCCTAACTGCTTGCGGGAGGCATCCGCAAGCGCCGCAGCTTTTTAGTGGGATAATGATTCTTACTCGAGTCATTTCAACAAATATTGTGGAAAGTCGAGTGTATTCGTTGACACTGATTAGGGTCTTTGTTAAATTATGATTAGTATTAGCACTCTCCATTGAAGAGTGCTAACAGGAGTGATGATTATGTTGACAAAAAGACAATTGCTCATTTTGCAACTGACGGTTAACGATTTCATCCAATCCGCCCAGCCTGTTGGTTCAAGGCAGTTATCGAAGAAGCCGGAAGCGCCATTTAGTCCAGCAACCATTCGGAATGAAATGGCTGACCTTGAAGAAATGGGCTACCTAGAAAAAACACATACGTCATCCGGCAGAGTACCATCTGAAAAAGGGTATCGATTTTACGTGGATCATTTGCTCATTCCGGAAAAATTGAACGTAGAAGATAGCGAACACTTGCGTTCGGTCTTTAAAGATAAAGTCATGGAGACGGAAGAGCTTATTCGGAAGTCGGCAACGATTTTATCCGACTTGACGAATTATACGTCAATTTTACTAGGTCCGGATACGTCAGTACATGCAGTCAGACGATTTTCGATTGTTCCTTTAGATGAACGGAATGCGGTTGCGATCATTGTTACCGACAACGGTCGTGTTGAAAATAGACTTTTCACAGTACCGGAAGGTTTTACGGCGTCTGACATTGAGAAAATGGTTAATATACTCAATGAACGTCTTGTTGGAACGCCGCTAGTCAATCTTCAGAAAATGCTCGTACAAGAGGCGAAAACGATTTTAGAACAGCATATTCAACATGCTGGAGAAATTTTCGCTTCATTGAAGAAGGCCATTTCTATCGAGCCCGAAGACCGACTGTACTTTGGCGGAAAAATGAACATGATTAAACAACCTGAATTTAATGACATTCAAAAGATGAAGACAATGTTTGATTTACTGGAAAACGGGATGCCAGCCATGTCGTTTTTCCAAGAGGGTGCAATGGGCATCCATGTACGAATTGGATCCGAAAATAAGCATATCGCGATGGAAGATTTTAGCGTCATCACAGCGACCTATTCTGCCGGTGAAGATACGACAGGATCGATCGCCATCGTCGGCCCGAAACGTATGGATTACGGAAGGGTCATTACGTTGCTTGATATGATGAGCACGGACTTATCAAGAGAACTTGCAAAAATGACGATCGGCGGCAATCCGCTAGGGAGGAAAAAACAGTGACAGAAGTGAAAGAAGACAAAGAAAAATGGGAAGAAACGAATCCGGTTGAATCGCCGGATTTGGCAGAAGAACCCAACGCCGATGATGCGGTAGCGGACAATACAAATCTAGCAACCGAAACTGAATTGGCTGAAGCGGTTGAAGCAGAGCAAAGCCCAGTTGAGGATCCATTAACGGAGCTAACTGAGAAGTTAAAAGAAGAAGAAGATCGCCGCTATCGTTTGCTTGCTGATTTTGAAAACTTTAAAAGAAGGGCAAATCTTGATAAAGAAGCGCTCCAAAAATATCGTGCACAATCATTGCTAACAAATCTCATTCCTGTTCTTGACAATTTTTCCCGTGCGCTAGCAGTAGAGACGCAAACGGAAGAAGCACAATCAATTATGACGGGGATGGATATGATATATCGTAATCTGCTCGATGCATTAAAAGAAGAAGGTCTTACGGAAATCGAAGCAATGGAGCAAGAGTTCGATCCGAATTTCCATCAAGCAGTGATGACTGGAAATGAAGAAGATAAGCCTTCAGGCATCGTACTTGAAGAATTGCAAAAAGGGTATATATTAAAAGATCGTGTCCTTCGACCATCTATGGTTAAAGTGAACGAATAAATCTACAATTACGTTTAAGCGAAATTGATGATCAAGTAGCACCAACTTTAGGAGGAATTTGATAATGAGTAAAATTATTGGTATTGACTTAGGAACAACGAACTCTGTTGTAGCAGTTTACGAAGGTGGGGAGCCAAAAGTAATTCCAAATCCGGAAGGGAACCGCACGACGCCATCTGTCGTTGCGTTTAAAAATGGCGAGCGCCAAGTAGGGGAAGTTGCGAAACGTCAATCGATTACAAATCCGAATACAATTATGTCTGTTAAACGCCACATGGGTACAGATTTTAAAGTGAAAGTTGAAGATACAGAATATACACCGCAAGAAGTTTCTGCAATGATTCTTCAATATATGAAAGGCTATGCAGAAGAGTACCTTGGTGAAAAAGTAACAAAGGCAGTTATCACAGTGCCGGCTTATTTTAACGATGCCCAGCGTCAAGCAACAAAAGATGCAGGTACAATCGCAGGTCTAGAAGTTGAGCGAATCATTAACGAGCCAACTGCAGCTGCACTTGCATATGGTTTAGACAAAACAGAGGAAGACCAAACAATCCTCGTTTATGACTTAGGCGGCGGTACGTTTGACGTGTCGATTCTTGAGTTAGGCGACGGCGTATTCCAAGTACATGCAACAGCTGGGGATAATAAATTAGGCGGAGACGATTTTGACGATGTCATCATCGACTACCTTGTACAGGAGTTCCGTAAAGAAAATGCCATTGATTTATCACAAGATAAAATGGCCATGCAACGTTTGAAAGACGCAGCAGAAAAAGCGAAGAAAGACCTTTCTGGTGTAACATCTACACAAATTTCATTGCCATTCATCACGGCTGGAGAAGCAGGTCCACTTCACTTAGAAGTTTCTTTAACACGTGCGAAGTTTGACGAGCTAACAGCGCATCTTGTGGAGCGTTCCATGGTGCCTACACGCCAGGCGATGAAAGACGCGAAACTTTCACCATCAGAGATCGACCGCGTTATTTTAGTAGGTGGTTCTACGCGTATTCCAGCGGTACAAGAAGCGATTAAAAAAGAAACAGGCAAGGAGCCGTTTAAAGGTGTAAACCCTGACGAAGTTGTTGCAATGGGTGCAGCAGTTCAAGGTTCCATTTTAAGCGGAGATGTAAAAGACGTTGTTCTATTAGACGTTACACCACTTTCACTTGGGATCGAAACAATGGGTGCAGTCTTTACGAAATTGATCGAGCGAAATACAACTATTCCAACGAGCAAATCACAAGTGTTCTCGACGGCTGCAGATAATCAGCCTGCTGTTGACATTCACGTGCTTCAAGGAGAGCGTCCAATGGCTGCGGATAATAAAACATTAGGCCGCTTCCAGTTGACGGATATTCCACCAGCACCACGCGGCGTACCACAAATCGAAGTGACATTCGATATTGATAAAGATGGTATTGTAACTGTTAAAGCGAAAGACCTTGGCACACAAAAAGAACAAAATATCACAATTCAGTCAAGCTCAGGTCTATCCGATGAAGAAATTGAAAGCATGGTAAAAGATGCAGAAGCGCATGCAGAAGAAGATAAGAAGCGTAAAGAAGAAGCTGATCTTAGGAACGAAGCAGACCAACTCGTATTCATGGCTGAAAAAACATTGAAAGACGTTGAAGGGAAAATTTCCGGAGACGAAGTGAAAGCTGTTGAAGATGCAAAAGAAGAGCTGAAAGCAGCGATCGAAGCGAATAACTTAGAAGACATTCGCACGAAAAAAGAGAAATTAGAAGAAGTTGTTCAAGCACTGACTATGAAGCTTTACGAGCAAGCGCAAGCTGCTGGGGGAGCAGAAGGTGCTGAAGGTGCACAACCATCACAAGATGACGTTGTGGACGCGGATTTCGAAGAAGTCAGCGATGATAAAAAATAATGTTTCATAAGTAATAATTGACGGAAAAAGTCAAAGTCCGATATTCCGGCTTTGACTTTTTCTTTTGCACTTGCATAATGGTACAATAAGCAACAGCAAAGTTTGGCGGGAGAGTGGAAATAAATGAGTAAACGAGATTACTATGAGGTGCTCGGATTAACGAAATCAGCAACGAAAGAGGAAATTCGAAAAGCGTACCGGTCCCTTTCAAAAAAATACCACCCAGATTTGAATAAAGAAGCTGGGGCGGAAGAAAAATTTAAAGAAGTGACTGAAGCATATGAAGTATTAAGTGACGACCAGAAAAAAGCGCAATACGACCAATTCGGTCATGCCGATCCGAACCAAGGCTTTGGCGGTTTTGGAGGCTTTGGCGGCGGCGCGGAAAGTTTCGGATTTGAAGATATTTTCAGCACGTTTTTCGGCGGCGGCAACACCCGCAGGCGTGACCCGAACGCACCAAGAAAAGGCGATGACTTGCAATATACGATGCCGCTAGATTTTATGGATGCTGTTTTCGGAATGGAAAAGGAAATTGAAATTCCAAAAGAAGAAACATGTGAAACATGTGATGGATCTGGAGCGAAGAAAGGCACTTCACCTAAAACATGTACACATTGTAGCGGAACGGGACATATTAGTGTTACGCAAAACACACCGCTTGGTCAGATGGTGAATCGACGGGTATGCTCGCACTGTCAAGGAACAGGGAAAATCATTCCGGAAAAATGTCCGACATGTTATGGGAATGGCCGTGTAACGAAAAATAAAAAGATCAATGTTACGATTCCGGCAGGCATCGATGATGGGCAGCGTCTTCGCGTGGCGGGCCAAGGTGAAGCTGGACATAACGGCGGGCCGGCGGGAGATCTTTATATCGTTTTCCGCGTTCGTCCACACGAGAAATTTATTCGGGAAGAAGACGATATTTTCTTAGAGTTACAATTGACATTCCCACAAGTAGCGCTAGGGGATGAAATTGAAGTGCCCACTGTACATGGCAATGTGAAGTTGAAAATTCCTGCGGGCACACAAACTGGCACGAATTTCCGTCTGCGTGGAAAAGGCGTACAAAATGTTCACGGCCATGGCATAGGCGACCAGCATGTCATTGTCAAAGTCATTACACCTAAAAAGATGACAGAAAAACAAAAAGAACTCTTGCGTGAATTTGCATCCATCAACGGAAATACGCCAGATGAGTATTCAAGCTCACTATTCGATAAGATTAAACGTACAATTAAAGGCGATTGAAAGGATGAACAGTTGTGAAGTGGTCCGAAATTTCCATTCATACGACGCATGAAGCGACAGAAGCAGTTGCAAATATTTTGCATGAGGCCGGAGCAAGTGGTGTCATCATTGAAGATTCTATGGAGCCAACACGTATTCACGAGGATCGTTTCGGGGAAATCTATGCGCTGCAAAAAGAAGATTTCCCGGTAGACGGTGTGATTATTAAAGCCTATTTACCCGTTAATAATTTCTTAATCGAAACGATGAAAGACATTAGCCTATCCATTGAACGGTTAACCGAATTCGGGTTGGATGTGGGTCACAATACCATTCATACAAGTGAAATAGATGAAGAAGACTGGGCAACGGCTTGGAAGCAATTTTATCATCCCGTTAAAATTTCGGAACGTTTTACGATTGTACCGACATGGGAACAATATGAGCCTGTTGAATCGGATGAGCTTATTATTGAACTAGATCCGGGCATGGCGTTTGGAACAGGAACACATCCAACGACTGTCATGTGTTTGCAGGCACTTGAAAAGTATGTTGAGTCAGGTCAAACGATCATAGACGTGGGAACTGGTTCAGGTGTTCTTGCAATTGGCGCCGCATTGCTTGGTGCAGATCATGTCCATGCGCTCGATTTAGATGATGTAGCAGTTGTTGCGGCAAAAGAAAATATCAGCCTCAACCATGTGTCTGACAGAATCAAGGTCACACACGGCAATTTGTTAGATTCTGTAAAACCTGGTGCTGATCTCATCGTCGCCAATATTCTTGCCGATGTCATTATGTCCTTTTCTGAGGACGCTTTTACAGTTTTGCGTGATGAAGGATTATTTATCGTCTCGGGCATTATCGTTCAAAAGCGCGAGCTTGTAAAAGAAGACCTGATTGCAAAAGGGTTTGATATTATTGAATCCGTTCTGATGGAAGATTGGGTTGCGCTCGTTGCCCGAAAAAGGGGTGTGTAACGGTGCAACGTTACTTTCTACAGACTGCATTTGACGAAGAAGGGCTCGCGAACATTGTTGGGGAAGATGGTAAGCATATTGTAAAAGTCATGCGTATGTCAGAAGGCGATACGGTGATTACAGTATCCGGGGGAGAAGCATTTCACGCATCGATCGTTGAAATGCTTCCTGATGGTGTTGTCGTCAAGCGTCAAGATGACCACGAGCTTCCTTCTAATGAATTGCCGATTGGAGTAACCATTGCTTGCGGTCTTCCAAAAGGTGATAAACTCGATTGGATTGTTCAAAAAGGAACAGAACTTGGTATGACAAGTTTGCTGCCCTTTGAAGCAGAACGTTCCATTGTCAAATGGGATGAAAAAAAAGGCAGTAAAAAAGTGGAGAGGCTTCGCAAAATTGCGAAAGAGGCGGCGGAGCAATGTCATCGCACGGTCATTCCAATAATCGAAACACCGTGTTCTTTTAAACAATTGCTTGAAAGATCGAAAAGCTTTGATGTACGCCTTTTTGCAGATGAAGAAGACGCAAAAAGTGGAAAGCCGCATAGGATTGCAGAACAGCTAAAAAACGTGTATCATAAACAATCGGTATGTGTCTTATTTGGACCCGAAGGTGGTTTATCCCGTCAAGAGGCCGCGGCGCTTATAGAAGCGGACTTTCAACCGATCGCTCTAGGGCCTCGCATTTTACGAGCCGAAACGGCTCCATTATATGTTTTGTCCGCTTTGTCTTATGAATTTGAATGAAAGAGGTGAGCAGCCCATGTCAAAGGTTGCTTTTCAAACATTAGGCTGCAAAGTCAATCATTATGAAACAGAAGCGATTTGGCAGCTTTTTAAAGAAGCTGGCTATGATCGAGAAGAATTTGAGAAAAATGCAGATGTCTATGTGATAAATACATGTACAGTTACAAATACAGGAGATAAAAAAAGCCGCCAGGTCATTCGACGCGCAATCCGTAAAAATCCTGACGCAGTGATTTGTGTAACAGGCTGTTATGCACAAACATCGCCCGCAGAAATTATGGCAATTCCGGGTGTCGATATTGTAGTCGGTACGCAAGACCGCCATAAACTCCTTGGATTGATCGATGAATATCGAACTGAGCGAGCGCCGATCAACGCTGTCCGCAATATTATGAAAAACCGCGTTTATGAAGAAATGGACGTACCAGCATTTACCGATCGAACGCGTGCTTCGCTAAAAATCCAAGAAGGATGCAACAACTTCTGTACATTTTGTATTATTCCGTGGGCGAGGGGTCTCATGCGTTCCCGTGATCCAGAAGAGGTCATTCGACAAGCACAACAGCTTGTAGATGCCGGCTATTTGGAGATCGTTTTAACAGGGATTCATACCGGCGGATACGGAGAAGATTTAAAAGACTACAATCTTGCACGCTTGCTTCGGGATCTTGAAACGCAAGTGAAAGGGCTAAAACGTTTGCGGATCAGTTCTATTGAAGCAAGTCAATTGACAGATGAAGTCATCGAAGTTTTACGCGATTCAAAAATCATCGTTCGTCATTTGCATATTCCGATCCAATCCGGTTCGAATACGGTATTAAAACGGATGCGCAGAAAATATACGATGGAATTTTTTGCGGAGCGTTTAGACCGTCTTCGCGAAGCATTGCCGCATCTTGCGATTACTTCGGACGTAATCGTCGGATTCCCTGGTGAAACAGAAGAAGAGTTTATGGAAACTTATCATTTCATTCGTGATCACCGCTTCTCGGAATTACATGTTTTCCCTTATTCAAAACGGACAGGCACACCTGCCGCTCGAATGGAAGATCAAATTGACGAAGAAGTGAAGAATGAACGTGTCCATCGTTTAATAGAGCTAAATGATCAACTTGCGAAGGAATATGCTTCCGAGTTTGAAAATGAAGTACTCGAAGTGATTCCTGAAGATAAGTACAAGCTTGATCCTGAAAGCGGACTTTATGAAGGTTACACAGATAATTACTTAAAAGTTGTTTTCCCGGCTGATGAAACGATGATCGGAAAAATTGTTAAAGTGAAAATCGTGAAAGCTGGTTACCCTTATAACGAAGGGCAATTTGTTCGCGTGATGGAAAAGCAGGAAGTTCATCACTAATCGAATAAGTTGGGGCCGTCTGCATTGCCTGGCACCATCAGGAACGAAGGTGCCTGGCTTTCAGTATGAAGACGGGCCCAGCTTTTTCATTTGCTAACTACTAACCAAATGACTTGGAGGGTTTCAAATGAGCGTGAATTATGCAAGCTATATTGATCATACATTATTGAAAGCGGATGCAACGAAAGAAGAGATTTTAAAGATTTGTGCGGAGGCAAAAGAGTTTTCCTTTGCATCTGTTTGTGTAAATCCTGCTTGGGTAGAAACAGCCGCAAAAGCCTTGCAAGGAACTTCAGTAAAAGTGTGCACAGTGATCGGATTCCCGCTCGGTGCATCGACTCCAGAAGTGAAAGCCTTTGAAACGAAAAATGCGATTCAAAATGGTGCGGAAGAAATCGATATGGTCATCAATATTGGTGCGCTGCGGAGTGGTGACGATGTTCTTGTTCAAAAAGATATTGAAAGCGTCGTACTTGCCGCAAAAGGGAAAGCGATTGTAAAAGTCATTATTGAAACAGCACTTTTAACACAAGAAGAAAAAAGAAAAGCATGCGAAATTTCTGTTTTAGCTGGTGCGGATTTCGTCAAAACTTCAACAGGTTTTTCTACCGGCGGTGCAACAGTAGAAGATGTTAAGTTGATGAGAACGGTTGTCGGCCCTAAAATGGGTGTGAAAGCATCCGGCGGTGTTCGAAGCTTTGAGGATATGACAATGATGATTGACGCAGGGGCAACTAGAATAGGTGCGAGTTCCGGTGTGCAAATTATGCAAGGACTTGAATCGGATTCAGATTACTAATCCTCGGTTATTCCAATATTAACCTAAAAAAATTCGGTTTTTTTATTGACCAATTGAAAAACATACGGTATAATTTTTGAGTACATGGAAATGTCCATGTTTCGAAGTGTGCTCGGAGGGAGGGACAAGAGATATGACGAAAACTGTCGTTCGTAAAAACGAATCGCTTGAAGATGCTCTTCGCCGCTTCAAACGTACTGTATCGAAAAGCGGTACAATACAAGAGGTAAGAAAGCGTGAGTTTTATGAAAAGCCTAGCGTAAAACGCAAAAAGAAGTCTGAGGCTGCAAGAAAGCGTAAATTCTAATCTTTCTTTCATAGTGGGATCTATTGAATTTTAAAGCGTAAACCGGAAAATCCGTCATGGGTTTTCCGGTTTTATTTTGTTATCTTATCTATTTTATTAATTCGCCTAAGTACATGGGCAACTAGTTAGGCTGACCAGCGCTAGGCGCCTTCCAAGCGGCAGCCGGAGCAAGAAGACTGGCAGTGGTCTTCTGCCCGGCTTCTTGCGGGAGGTATCCGCGAGCGCCGAAGCGTCTTGTGGGGGAATCTTTGGTTCAATTAATCGCTATTTTTACTTGTTCTATTGAAAACATGAAACTTTCATGCTTTTAGTCCGTATAAAAGGATATAATTGAAATAGTAGAAAGAGGTGAAAAGTATGATGCGAAAAATGATCAGAACAATTCTCCTGTTTGTTTTCTTCCTTTCATTCCTTGCGATTCCTTTGATGCATTCAGATGCCCAAACTAAAAAAGTATACAAAGTGCCCATTAGCAATGAAGTCGAGAAAGGATTATACGCCTTCTTACAGCGTTCTTTTACTGAAGCTGAAGAAGCAGGTGCAGACGCTATTATTCTTGAGATCAATACACCGGGCGGCTTTGTAGACGCGGCCTGGAAAATTGGAGATCTATTCGATCGCACAAAACTGCCGATCATTGCTTATATTCATAACGATGCCTTATCAGCCGGTGCCTATATCGCTTTACATGCCGATGAAATTTACATGTCTCCACTTGGCAAAATAGGGGCTGCTCAAGTCATCGAATCATCTGGAAATGCTGCAGATGACAAGGCCGACAGTGCATGGCTTGCTTCCATGCAAAGTGCAGCGGAATATTCAAAGCGAGATCCATTGTATGCGCTTGCGATGGCAGATCCGAAATACGATTTGCCGCAATATCGTGCCGAAAAAGGAAAGCTTTTGACATTAACTGCGGCCGAAGCGGAATCCGAAGAAGTCAAATATAGTGAAGGCACGGTTTCTTCTTTTGAAGAATTATTGAAGGTAACTGGCTATGAAAATGCAGAAGTCATTTCAACGAGCGAAACGGTGACAGAGCAGATCGCAAGGTTTATTACAAACCCTGTCGTTGTGCCCATTTTATTGTCCATTGCGGGGCTTGGCCTTGTCCTGGAGCTGTATTCACCAGGTTTTGGCGTACCAGGGACGATGGGGATTGTTTCGTTGGTTTTGTTCTTTTATGGTCATCTCGTTGCAGGTCTTGCGGGGTACGAGACGTTACTTCTGTTTTTACTTGGGGTAGGTCTTGTGATAGCGGAAATTTTCCTTCCGTTTGGCATTGCAGGTACGCTTGGTGCATTTGCAATCATAGGCAGTATTATTATGGCAGGCGGTAATCCGTTGAATATGGCGATATCTGTCCTCATCGCGGTGACCATTGCTATTATAGGGATGGTGATAATTATGAAATTCTTCGGGAAAAAGCTTCATTTGCTCAATAAAATGGTGTTGATGGATGCGACAGATACGGAAAGTGGCTACGTCTCGAATGTGAATCGGAATGAGTTATTAGGCCGTACCGCAAAAACTGCGACTGCGCTTCGTCCATCTGGAGCAGTTGTGCTAGATGGGGAACGAATCGATGTTGTTTCTGAAGGAAGCTATATTGATAAAGGAAAAGATGTTATCATTGTGAAGATTGAAGGTTCTCGCATTGTTGTTAGAGAACACGAATCGAAAGGGGAGAATGAATAATGCCAGCAATATTAGGCACAGGTAGTTTAATTGGACTGGTGGCAATTGTGTTTGTTGCCATTCTTGTATTGTCCATATTTTTTACACTCGTTCCAGTCACGCTTTGGATTTCAGCCATGGCTGCGGGTGTTCGCGTCAGTATTTTCACATTAATTGGAATGCGTTTACGTCGAGTAATTCCGAGCAGAATTGTCAATCCGCTTATTAAAGCACATAAAGCGGGATTGAATGTTGCCATTAACCAATTAGAAAGTCACTACTTGGCGGGCGGTAATGTTGACCGCGTTGTCAATGCATTGATCGCTGCACATCGTGCGAATATCGAATTGGCTTTTGAACGTGCGGCTGCGATTGACCTCGCTGGACGTGACGTATTAGAGGCTGTTCAAATGTCTGTTAACCCGAAAGTGATCGAAACACCGTTTATCGCGGGTGTTGCACTGAATGGAATTGAAGTAAAAGCGAAGGCCCGTATTACGGTACGTGCCAATATTGACCGTCTTGTCGGGGGAGCTGGAGAAGAAACAGTTATTGCCCGGGTTGGTGAAGGGATTATCTCCACAATTGGTGCTTCCGAAAACCACGCAAAAGTGCTGGAAAATCCAGATATGATTTCGCAGACGGTTCTGTCAAAAGGTCTTGACTCTGGAACAGCATTCGAAATTTTATCGATCGATATTGCGGATGTTGACATCGGTAAAAATATCGGTGCAGAGCTTCAAACGGAACAAGCGCAAGCTGATAAAAACATTGCGCAAGCGAAAGCTGAAGAACGCCGGGCAATGGCTGTTGCAAACGAGCAAGAGATGAAGGCGAAAGTAGAAGAAATGCGTGCGAAAGTTGTTGGTGCAGAAGCAGAAGTACCACTCGCAATGGCAGAAGCACTTCGTACAGGAAACATTGGCATTATGGACTATATGAATTACAAAAATATCCAAGCGGATACGAGCATGCGCGACTCGATTAGTAAAGTCGGCGGCAAAGCGGATCCAAATGCAAAAAAAGAACAGTAAATGCCATTTCCCCGAAAGGAGATGCTTAAATGGAGCAAATCATTGTTCTGATCATTATGCTTCTGTTGTCCTCCTTATTTAAAGGGAAAGGGAAGAAGGAGCAAGCTCCTCAAAAAGGAGCACCTAAACCGTTCACAGCGTCATCCGATGATACATTTAAAAAGTTGAAAGAAATGTCAAAAGAAATGATGCGGGAAATGCAGCAAGAAGTGAAACGTGAGAAGGAACCGCCGAGTCGTCAAACGCCGCCGATCGTTTCACCTGAAAAGCCGAAATTACAGCGTAAACCGGTGAAAGCGGAACAAATAGGCGAACGGAAAAATCAGCGTGAAAAAAGTCAGCGAGAAAGTCATCGCGGACGCCTTTCCGCGCATGGTGGACAAATTGAACAACCAACTGCATTTACAACTGAAAATCATTTATTACCGAAAACGGAAGATGACTTATTAAAAGGAATTATTTTTTCTGAAATATTAAGCCCTCCAAAATCAAAACGGTAATCATCGACCCCCTATCTCGCTCATAAGATGAGAATAGGGGGTTTTATATTTATGAAAAAATTATTCAAAATAGGGCATACCTTATCGATTGACGACTACACATCATTGCATTTAACAGGTTCGTACAAACTATTGAAGCTTGGCCCCGACTTTGCCATCATCAAGAGTGGAGACTACATCATCGAAGCGTCGGGGGAGGATTTAACCGTCGATACGCTGTCAGAGGAAGTGGCTGTTTTCTCTTTTAGAGAAATTACAGCCATCTCACTAAAATTGGATGAACAACAAGGAAGCTTCTATGGTGAATAAAAGGTACGAAGTCAAAGTATGGGGGAAAGGCGATCTCTCCGCTTTTTTAACAACGCTCGTTTCAAACAAAACGAAGATTTTATCTTTAGCAGTCGATGATGGCAAGGCGAGTTTTCGAACGGATCGAAGCGGGCTCCGCAATGTTAGGAAATTTCGGCGCCGCTATCGGTTAAAAGTAGCAATCTCACTGTTGGACAAAGGTTTAGGCCCAAATTGGTTTTTTGCCTCTCCTAGATTTTTAATCGCTTGTCTGCTTCCTTTAGTAGGCTCATTTTTTCTTTGGAAAGTGGAAGTGGATACAGATCGTCCTGAAGTTGCGGAAAGGATCGAAACAAAGCTTCAATCATCTTCAATCGTTCCTTTAAAACTCCTTTCAACACTTCCGGATGAAGGTGAAATTCGTCAAATGCTTATGCTTGAAGATCCTACTTTGTCATGGGTAAGGTTTCGTAGGGTCGGCACATCGCTGACGGTCATTCCGATGCTATCGCCCCCTGCCAATCAGAATATAGCAAAGAAAGGGCCACCTTCTGATCTTGTGGCGAGAACGGGCGGAGTCATTACACGTTTTGAATTAAAAAGTGGTGAAAGAGTCGGTTACGTTCATCAAACAGTTAAAAAAGGAGATGTACTGGCGACAGGCGTCTTAAAGCAGGGGGATAAAACGACGATTGTCGGGGCAGATGGGGCGGTCTTTGCTGATTATTGGGTGGAATATTCATTCTCTATACCGAAGCTGATTGATTATCGACAGCAAGGAGAGGAAATTATTCATTATTCCTTTCAATTGCCTTGGAAAAAGGAAGCCGGTACGGAAAATGCCGAAGGTGAAACAGATGGCTTTTGGCCGCTTGTAAAAAAAGAGCGATACATTAAGGAGGTGGGCGGTTCGCTGGAATTGAAAAAAGGGATGGAGAAAACAGTCATCATTCCACTATTGAAAAATAAACTTTTATCGGAACCTTCGTCAAAATCGATCATAAAAGATGAAAAAATTTTACACGTGACATTCGGAAGTGATAAAGTTAGTGGGACTATATTATTTCTAATGAATGACAATATTGCAGTCAAAAGACCGATTTCCCAAGGAGACGAAGATAATGGATGAACAAACGATGCTCTTGCATATTGAAGACCCAAACGAAGCGGTCATGTTACTTGGAATTTCCGATCAAAATATGAAGTTAGTGGAAGAAAATTTAAATGTTTCAATACTGACAAGAGGAGACACATTCTCCCTAAACGGTGATGCTGAGGCAGTTCGTCTCGCCAAAACGTTAGTAGAACAATTGTTAAAAGTGATTCGTAAAGGAATTAATGTTAATTCGAGGGATGTCTCCACGGCCGTCGAAATGGCGAAAAACGGGACGATTGAATACTTTGCTGAATTGTATGATGAAGAGATCGCACGGAATATGAAGGGAAAAGCGATTCGAGCAAAAACAATTGGTCAACGGGAATATATCCAACTGATTCGGGCAAGAGATTTAGTCTTTTGCATTGGGCCTGCGGGGACAGGGAAAACTTATTTGGCTGTCGTACTAGCCATCCAGGCGATGAAAACTGGATCGGCGAAAAGAATCATTTTAACACGGCCGGCGGTTGAGGCAGGGGAAAGCCTCGGTTTTCTTCCAGGGGATTTAAAAGAAAAAGTCGATCCTTATTTGAGACCACTTTATGATGCGCTTCATGATGTACTTGGAACGGAGCAAACGGAAAGACTCATTGAACGGGGCGTTATCGAAATTGCACCGCTTGCTTATATGAGGGGGCGAACGCTGGATGATGCTTTCGTTATTTTGGACGAAGCTCAAAATACGACCCAAGCGCAGATGAAGATGTTTTTAACACGTCTAGGCTTCGGTTCTAAAATGGTCATTACAGGCGATAAAACTCAAATAGACTTGCCTAAAGGGACCGTATCGGGTTTAATGGTTGCCGAGAAAGTATTACACAAAGTAACAGACGTTGGCTTTCAATATTTAGAGCAGGGGGATGTTGTCCGTCACCCGCTCGTAGCAAAAATTATTGATGCGTATGAAAAGGAGCAGTCATAACGACTGCTTCTTCCTTCGTCAATTCGAGAGAAAGATAAAAAATAAATAGGGGTATGTTTAAGAGAGACTGGGGAGAGAATCTTCTATGTTCAAGACAATCAAACAAACACTGAATGAATTGAAGTTTACTTATTTACTAGTATTTTTAGTTGGACTTTCTACAATTCTACTCTTTACTTTCATGTTAGGGAGCGTGAAAAAAGAGACGTTTGAACTATCGGAATTTCAAATTTCGCCTAAAACGATTCGATCTTTAAAAACAGTTGAAGACACAGAGAAAAGTGAGCAAGAAAAGCAGCGCGCAGCGCATGAAGTGGAGCCGGTCTATCAGTTTTCGGAAGATATCGCAAAAAATAGACAAGCCATCGCGACTTCATTGTTTGATTTTCTCATTGAAGTGAAAGAGATAGAAGTAAAATCGACAAAAGAAAAAGATCAGACAAGTTCAGATGAGCAAATGAACAAAATACATAAGGAACAGCTTGCCGAATTACGAAACAAGCTGACAAGGCTCGAGCAAGAAGAGCCGGACTTAAAGTTGAGCGACGAAGCGATCGGAAGCTTATTGGCCCTTGATATAACGGAACTGCAAAAAATACAAAAGGCGCTTGTGGACATAATTGCAGAAGAATTATCTAAGCCTGTTCGGGCAGTAGATTTGTCGACGGTACGTTATGAAGTCGAACAAAAACTTCGGTTATCATCGGCCATTCCATCCTCTCTTTTACAAACGATGATTACGATTGGACGATCACTCATCGTGGAAACGGAGTTTATCCATGTCGAACTGACTGAAAAACGAATCGAACAAGCAAAAGAAGCGATTGAACCGACGCGTATTTTACAAGGACAAGTCATTGTGCGGGAAGGTCAGGTCATTGACAAGGAAGTATATCGTCAACTAGAAGTAGCAGGGTTATTGACACATCAATCATCCGTATTGCCGATTGCCGGCCTTATTTTGTTCGTCTTATTCATCGGATCGATTTTTTATTTACATTTTACAACGTGGCGAGCCGATGAGAACATCAAGAAAAAATCATTGCTCATCGTGCTAACCGTTTTTTTTCTACTCGTTGTACTCATGAAAATAATAGCTTTAATTGAAAAAGACTTTGATGTGCTATTGGCATTTTTATTTCCGACAGCACTTGCGCCTATGCTCATAAAATTGTTAACGAATGAGCGGCTTGCGATTATGGTCACGATTCTTTCGGCGGCTACAGCAGGTATTATGCTCCAGGAAGGTTTTGCGGCACTCGTTCAAATGGAAATTGCTTTGTATCTTCTATTTAGTGGATTGGTCAGCTTATACTTGCTTGGCAATAGCGGAAGACGTTCAAGTATTTTACGGACAAGTCTAGGTGTAGCCGTTTCTAACTGTTTATTTATTGCATTTTATTTACTAATGACACAGTCATCCTATGAGATTTCTGAGCTGGTTTTTTACTTAGTTGCTGCGATTGCATCAGGGATTTTGTCTGGGGCGCTGACGATTGGGCTCATGCCATTTTTTGAGACGGCTTTCCGCCTGTTATCAGATATGCGTCTCATTGAATTATCAAATCCCAATCATCCTTTATTGAAAAAAATTCTAACTGAAACGCCGGGCACGTATCACCATAGTGTAATGGTTGCTAATTTAGCCGATGCTGCGTGTGAAGCGATTGGCGCAAATGGTTTACTGGCGAGGGTCGGAAGTTATTATCATGATGTTGGTAAAACAGTTCGACCGGCTTTCTTTATCGAAAATCAGCATGGAGGTAACAATCCCCATGATTCATTACCGCCCGAAAAAAGCCGCGATATTATCATTGCACACGCAGAGGATGGGGCTGGGTTGCTTGAAAAGTACAAAATGCCAGGTGAAATCGTTGATATTGCAAGACAGCATCACGGAACGAGTTTGTTAAAGTTTTTTTATGTAAAAGCAAGGGAATCAGGGAAAGATATAAATGATCAAGATTTTCGATATAAAGGACCAAAACCGCAAACGAAAGAAATTGCCATCATCTCGATTGCGGATAGTGTAGAGGCAGCCGCCAGATCGATGAAAGAACCTACGCCGCAAAAAATTGCAAAGCTCGTTCAAGCCATTATTCATGATAAAATGAATGATGGTCAATTTGATGAATGTGACTTATCGATTAAAGAATTGAAAAAAGTGGAAAAGATTTTTTGTGAAACGTTAAATGGCACGTTTCATAGTCGAATCGAATATCCCGAATAAATGAGAGGAGCTGAAAAAAATGCTCGAATTGTATTTTGATGATGAAAGGGAAACAGTGGGCGAAGAGATCAAGTCATTAATCACAAATGTATTAAACCATGCAGCTAAAAAAGAAGGCATCCAACGTCAGTCGGAAGTATCTATTACATTTATGTCCGATGCGGAAATTCAAGAAGTGAATGCACAATATCGAGGCAAAAATCAGCCGACAGATGTGATTTCATTTGCATTGGAAGAGCTGTCAGAAGGAGAAGTTGCGATCGTTTCGGAAGAAGGAATGCCAACTGTTCTTGGCGACATTATTATTTCCATTGACACAGCAAAACGTCAGGCGGAGGAATATGGCCATAGCATGGAAAGAGAAATGGGCTTTCTTGCATTGCATGGCTTCCTCCATTTGCTCGGATATGATCATTTAACAGAAGAAGAGGAGAAAGAAATGTTTGGCAGACAGCAGGACATTTTAAGTTCGTTTGGACTGGAAAGGTGACGTCCTATGCGGAATTTTTTCAAAGCTTTCTTTTACGCATGGAATGGGCTTCTTCATGGCAGTCATGCTGAAAGGAATGTGAAATTCCACCTTTTTTTTGCGGTCATTGTTGTGGTCGCAGGGCTATTGACAGGATTATCAACGGTAGAATGGCTTGTTGTTATTATGCTCATCGGCGGAGTGATTGCATTGGAATTGGTGAACACTGCCATAGAGCGCGTTGTCGATTTAGTCATTCAAGAGCAGCACCCGCTTGCAGGACAAGCAAAAGATTTAGCGGCTGGTGCTGTTCTCGTCTTTGCTATTGCGAGTGCTGTCATTGGATGTTTTATTTTTATACCAAAATGGTTTTGAGGTGTTTATGGATGGAAATTGAAAAATTAGTAGAAGAAGCAAAGAAAGCGAGAGAAAAGGCGTATGTGCCTTATTCTACTTTTAAGGTAGGTGCTGCGCTGTTAGCTGAAGATGGCACCATTTACGGCGGCTGCAATATTGAAAATTCGGCGTACAGTATGGCGAATTGTGCAGAGCGGACAGCATTTTTTAAAGCTGTATCTGAAGGGGTACACAAATTTAAAGCACTTGCGGTCACCGGTGATACAGCAGGCCCGATATCGCCATGTGGTGCATGCAGACAAGTCATCGCAGAGTTTTGTGATGGGGATATGCCCGTTTATTTAACGAATCTAAAAGGGGACTTGCAGGAAACAACCGTTGCAGCACTGTTGCCTGGTGCATTTTCAAAGGAGGACTTGGCGTATGGCAAACAACAATAATGTGTTTAAATCGGGCTTTATTTCTATCATTGGACGGCCGAACGTCGGGAAATCTACTTTCTTAAATCATGTGGTCGGACAGAAAATAGCCATTATGAGTGATAAGCCGCAAACGACACGCAACAAAGTGCAAGGTGTTGTAACGACGGAAGCGTCACAGTTGATTTTTATAGACACGCCAGGGATTCATAAACCGAAGCATAAGCTCGGTGATTTTATGGTGAAAACAGCGCGCAATACGCTGAAAGAAGTCGATGCCATCATGTTTATGGTCAATGCAGACGAACCAATCGGCCGCGGTGACCGTTTCATCATTGAATTGCTAGAAAATACAAAGACACCGGTATTTTTAGTTATTAATAAAATTGACCTTGTACATCCGGATGATTTGCTGACGATTATTACGTCTTATACGTCTGAGTATGATTTTGCTGAAATTGTACCGATTTCTGCGTTGAATGGCAATAATATCGAGCGGCTGATGGAGACATTGACGACCTATATGCCGGAAGGTCCGAAATATTATCCGGATGACCAAGTAACCGATCACCCGGAGCGATTTATCATTTCTGAGTTAATCCGAGAAAAGGTCTTGCATTTAACTCGCGAAGAAATCCCGCATTCCGTGGCGGTTGTAATCGAGAAAATTGAACGGGAAGAATCACGGGAGATGGTCAATGTGATGGCAACGATTGTCGTCGATCGGGATTCACAAAAAGGCATTGTCATCGGTAAAAAGGGTGCGTTGCTTAAGCAAATTGGTACGAAAGCAAGGCATGATATTGAAATGCTACTCGGCTCTAAAGTGTTTTTAGAACTATGGGTAAAAGTGCAAAAAGATTGGCGCAATAAGCCTGGCCAATTAAAGGAATTCGGATTTAGGGAAGACGAATATTGAACCGATGGGGTGATCGCTTTGCTGCATAAATGGGAAGGGATCATTCTGAGAAGCATGCCGTACGGCGAATCCAATAAAATTGTAACCATTTTTACAGAAGAAGCGGGGAAGCTAACGGCGATGGCACGCGGGGCGAAGAAGCCGGCCAGCCGCCTCGCTTCGATTACCCAGCCTTTTACTTATGGAGCCTTCTTGCTGCGTACCGGGAAGGGGATGGGAACGTTAGAGCAAGGAGAGCAGCTTCAATCGATGCGACATATCCGAGAAGATCTTGAGGCGACCGCTTATGCGAGTTATATTATTGAATTGATTGATAGATGTACAGAGAATAACGAACGTTACCCGGGCGTCTATCAATTGCTGCTAGAGGCACTGCATGCGATCAATGAAGAATACGATCCGGAAGCGATCGCATTGTTTGTGGAATGGAAGATGTTGCCGGTCGCGGGCATTCACCCTGTGCTGCATCAATGTGCATCATGCGGGGCGACGGAAGGAGAGTTTGCCTTTTCCTTTCAAGAAATCGGCTTTCTTTGCCATAGGTGTTTTCATGTCGATCCTTATTTGATTCGTATCTCTCCAACTCAACTAAAACTGATTCGAACGTTTTATACGGTGCCGATCAATCGGGTTGGTAAATTGACGTTAAAAAAACCAACGAAGCAATTTATGAAAAAACTCGTGCGTACCATTTATGATGAACAAGTCGGTCTGCGATTGAAATCAAGATCATTTTTAGACCAACTAGAGACGACGCCAGAATTATTACCGAGAAAACCGAAAGAAGACAGCGAATAGAGCTGTCTTCTTTCTTTTGTGTTGGGCGGGATTTCCAATGATTAATATCCGATAAAATCAAAAAAACTGAGGCCTTAAAAGCCCCAGTTTTTATGCGAAATCATCTTATTAAAATTCCAAATGTTTTTCAATATAAGCTTTGACATCTGCGATCGGCATGCGCACTTGCTCCATTGTGTCGCGATGGCGTACTGTTACTTGCTTGTCCTCGACGGAGTCAAAATCGTACGTAATACAGAATGGCGTTCCGATTTCGTCTTGACGGCGGTAACGTCTGCCGATTGATTGAGAGTCATCGTATTGTACCATGAAATGTTTGCGAAGTTCCGCATATACTTCATCAGCACCTTCAGAAAGTTTTTTCGATAGCGGAAGAACCGCTGCTTTCACCGGCGCAAGGGCTGGGTGGAAACGAAGCACTGTACGCTTATCGCCGTCCTCAAGCTCTTCTTCTTCAATTGCATCGCAAAGGAATGCAAGTGTAACGCGATCTGCGCCAAGTGACGGTTCGATACAATATGGAACGAATTTTTCATTCGTCACCGGATCTTGGTAATTGAAATCTTCACCCGAATGTTCCATATGACGTTTCAAGTCAAAGTCTGTACGGTTCGCAATGCCCCATAGTTCGCCCCAGCCGAATGGGAATTTGTATTCAATATCTACGGTCCCTTTTGAGTAGTGGGAAAGTTCGTCTTCGTTATGATCACGCAGACGCATATTTTCTTCCGTCATACCAAGGTTCAATAAGAACTGTTTGGAGTAATCGCGCCAGAATTCATACCACTCATTGTCCTCGCCTGGCTTACAGAAAAACTCCAGTTCCATTTGTTCGAATTCGCGCGTACGGAACGTGAAGTTTCCTGGTGTAATTTCGTTACGGAAACTTTTACCGATTTGTGCAATACCGAATGGTAATTTTTTACGCATGGAACGTTGCACGTTTTTAAAGTTAACGAAAATACCTTGTGCTGTTTCGGGACGCATGAAAATTTCGTTTGCAGATGAGTCGGTCACACCTTGAGATGTTTTGAACATTAGGTTGAATTGACGGATTTCAGTATAATTCATTTTTCCGCAAGTTGGACAAACGATTTTGTGTTCTTCGATCAGTTCAGCCATTTTTTCAAACGGCATTCCATCAACGACAACTTCCATTCCTTTCGCATCTAGCGCATCTTCAATGAGCTTGTCAGCGCGGTGGCGTGTTTTACATTCTTTACAGTCAATCATCGGGTCGTTGAAATTTCCAACGTGACCGGATGCTTCCCACACTTTTGAGTTCATCAAGATTGCCGCATCGAGTCCTACGTTATACGGTGATTCTTGGATGAATTTTTGCCACCAAGCTTTTTTAAGATTGTTTTTTAACTCGATGCCGAGCGGACCGTAATCCCATGTATTTGCTAGACCACCATAAATTTCGGATCCCGGAAATACAAAACCTCTTTGTTTTGATAAATTAACAACTTGTTCCATTGACATTTTTGACATATAAATCCCTCCAAATTAAAATAAGCACCCATCCCTGGACATCATGTCCAGGGACGAGTGCATAATACCCGCGGTTCCACCCTAATTGGCCAATCAACCATCGATTGACCCTCTTTCAAAAAATCTTGGCTCCAGGCCGCCGTTTCGTGTCGTTACGGGCTTTCACGATCCCCGTTCGCTTTGTTTGACACTACTTATAAACCTATCCTCGCCTATTCAATTACAAAAATAGTGTAGCATGGTTCTGAAATCTTAGCAATAGATGTCCATTTCGTATATAATGGTCGGGTACAAAACAATTGAACGTTTAGGGCGGTGATACATATGGAACTCAATAAGCGCCAGACAGAAATTTTGGAGATTGTTAAAATCGACGGTCCCATTACGGGCGAACAAATTGCAGAGCGGCTAAAACTCGCACGTGCTACGATCCGTCCAGACCTGGCAATTTTAACGATGGCTGGCTACTTGGATGCAAGACCGCGCGTTGGGTACTTTTTTTCTGGGAAAAAACCTACGCAGTCTGTTGCTGATAGTATGGTAGGCATGAAAGTTCGGGACTTTCAATCTATACCTGTCGTTGTATCGGAAGACAGTTCGGTCTATGATGCCATTACACATATGTTCCTTGAAGACGTTGGAACTTTGTTTGTCGTCAACAGATCCTCCCTATTAACCGGCGTCCTGTCTCGTAAAGATTTACTGCGAACAAGTCTTGGAAATACCGAACTTGAAAAAATACCAGTACATGTCATTATGACGAGAATGCCCAATATTACTTATTGTGAAAAGCAAGACACGCTCCTTTTCGCAGCTAAGAAAATGATTGAAAAACAAATCGACGCCCTGCCCGTTGTAGAGGATCGGGGAGAAGGCCTTGAAGTTGTGGGAAGAATAACAAAGACAAATATTACCGCAGCGTTTCTATCATTAGCGGATGACCACGAACTATAAGGGGGATATTATGAAGAAGTTGACATTATTTATCGTTTCGGACTCTGTCGGTGAAACGGCTGATCTTGTCGCAAAAGCTGCATCCAGCCAATTTCTCCATGGTCTGGAATCTGTTTCAATGAAAAGATTTTCTCATATCGAAGAAGAATCACAACTTGACGAAATCGCTTACCTAGCTAAAGAGCAAAATGCAATTATTGTTTACACACTTGTTAAAAGTGCGATGCGTAAAAAGTTGAAAAATGAGTGCACAATCCATGGTCTTCAATGTATTGATTTACTAGGTCCTGTTGTCGACCGGATCGGATCGGAGCTGAACCAAGAGCCGATTGAAGAACCGGGACTTGTCCGAAAGCTCGATGAAGATTATTTCAGAAAGATAGAAGCGATTGAGTTCGCGGTAAAATATGATGATGGCAGGGACCCGCGAGGCATCTTACAGGCAGATATCGTATTAATTGGTGTTTCAAGAACGTCTAAAACCCCATTGTCCCAATACTTGGCGCATAAACGACTAAAAGTAGCGAATGTCCCGTTAGTACCTGAAGTCGATCCGCCAAATGAACTTTTTCAAATCGATCCAAATAAATGCTTCGGGCTCAATATTTCTCCCGAGAAATTAAATTCCATTCGAAAAGAGCGGCTGTTAGCTCTCGGGTTAAAAGACGATGCGAATTATGCTAGGATTGAACGGATTCTAGAAGAAATTGTGCATTTTGAAAATGTCGTTGAAAAAATTGGCTGTCAAGTCATAAACGTAACGAATCGTGCAGTAGAAGAAACAGCGAATGTTATTCTGAGCGAATTGGCTAACAGGGATCGCGCATAAAAAAATGAAAAACGAAGGACCGCCTATCCCAATTCAGGTGGTTCTTCTTTTGTGGAAAAGAACCATACTAGCTGCGATCTAGGATTATTTTGAGGAAATTGTGGTTAAACTAGTGTAATATAAAAGTTTCGGAGGAAATTCGAAATTTATTTGTCGAATAATGAAGGGTTTTTGAAAGTAATCTCGAATTCAATTGATATAGGTGAAAAAGATGGCAAGAATACCAGAAGAACAAATAGAAGCTGTTCGATCGCAAACGGATATCGTAGATCTAATCGGTGAATATGTACAACTGACGAAGCGAGGAAAAAATTGGTTTGGTCTTTGCCCATTCCATGGGGAGAGTACACCCTCTTTTTCCGTTTCAGAAGATAAGCAATTATTCCATTGTTTTGGATGTAGTGCGAGTGGCAATGCGATTACTTTTCTCATGGATATCGAGAGCTGTCAATTCACTGAAGCAGTTAGTAAACTAGCAGAGCGCGCAGGCGTCGAAATTGACGCGGTAATTCGAGTGGGAACGGAATCCAATCCCACAAAGAAACATAAAAACTTAGTGGAAGCCCATGCACTTGCTGCCCATTTCTACAATCATTTACTCCTAAATACAGTTGAGGGGGAAGAAGCACTACAATATCTTGAAAAAAGAGGATTTTCGCGAGCGGATATTGAAAAGTATGGCATAGGATGGTCTCTTCATGATCGAGAAGCGTTGACAAATCTTTTACAACGAAAAGGCTATGACTTAAAAGAAATGGAACATGCAGGCCTATGCATCATGAAAAACGATGGATCAGGGTATTTCGACAGATTTCGCGGACGTATTATGTTCCCGCTTCACGACGATAATGGAAACATTGTCGCGTTTTCAGGACGTACACTCTTAACTTCAAAGGAAGAAGCAAAATATTTAAATAGTCCTGAATCGCCGATCTTCGGGAAAAGCAGATTATTATATAATTTTCACAATGCACGTCTTAATGTACGAAAAACGGGTAAAGTAATATTGTTTGAAGGTTTCATGGATGTGATCTCAGCAGACCGCGTCGGTGTGTCAAATGGCGTTGCAGTTATGGGGACGTCTTTATCCGATGCACACCTCATAAAATTAAAACGAATGACCAATCATATAATTATCTGTTGTGATGGAGACGACGCGGGATGGGAAGCAGCAAAGCGATTTGCAGCGCTAGCCGCAGATAAAGGTCTGGACGTTCAGATTGCTTTACTACCAGATCGTATGGATCCAGATGATTATATCACGCAATACGGTGGGACTGCATTTCGTGAAAAAATAATTGAAAATCCCCATTCCATTATGTCATTTCTTATGTCGTATGCACGACGCTCAAAAAACTTATCTTTTGAAAATGATGTCTTGCAATATATTCATGAAGTGTTGGAACAATTGGTGCTGCGGCCATCTCCGGTTGAAAGAGATGTTTATATCCGGCAGTTGGCAGATGAAACTGGCGTATCTACCGAAGCGATCAACCAACAATTCATGAAATTGTTAGGACAAAAAGCAAAACAGGCAAAAAAGGATCAACGACAAGAACAATCTTTTCCTGTTCCAAACAGTGCGCCACCGAAAAATAAAACAGGCATGGAGCGTGCAGAACAGCTGCTTCTTTGCCATTTGTTAAATGACGGGGCATTATTCGACAGAATTCGGGAGGACAAGCAAGATTTGTTCATTCAAGACAATTATTCCGCAGTTTTTGTTCATCTTGCTGGATTTTACGAGCAGTATGGAACTCCTGATTTCCATCGGTTCGCGGAGTCTTTGCAAGACCGTGAACTAAGGCGAATTGTCTTGGAAGCCGCGATGGTGGAAAGAGACCCCGAACATGCCGATGAAGAAATTGATGATTGTATTGATCATCTGAAGACATACCGGGTCAAAATGATGATCCAGGAAAAAATGCACGAATCGAAAGAAGCGGAAAAAATGAATGATCATGCCCGGGCATTGGAGCTGGCAAATGAAATTATTCAGCTCAAAAGATCATTGTCGGCACGGTAGCCGCATTCCGGTGTATTAAGGAGGAACAGGTAAGATGACGAAAAAAGAATTATCCGGTGATATGGAGATGGAAATGACAATAGAGGAAGTAAAGGCAGGTCTAATAGAGGCTGGTAAAAAATCAGGAGAGCTGACGCTCGATGAAATAACGGAAAAACTGTCTGCATTTGAAATGGAGCCGGACCAGTTTGAGGAATTCCTTGACCAAATTGAAGCGCAAGGAATTGAAATGGATCGTAAAGATGACGAGGAAGAAGCGAACGAAGAAGAAGTGAAGGCGGCTGCCGAAGAGCAATTCGATTTAAATGATTTAAGCGTACCGCCTGGCGTAAAAATCAATGACCCTGTCCGTATGTATTTAAAAGAAATCGGACGTGTCGACTTACTGACGGGCGAAGAAGAAGTAGAGCTTGCGATTCGTATCCTAAACGGTGATGAGGAAGCGAAAAAACGCCTTGCAGAAGCGAATTTACGTCTCGTTGTCAGTATCGCGAAACGTTATGTCGGTCGCGGCATGCTATTCCTAGACCTCATCCAGGAAGGGAATATGGGCCTTATTAAAGCAGTTGAGAAATTTGACCATACAAAAGGCTTTAAATTTAGTACGTATGCGACTTGGTGGATTCGCCAAGCAATTACGCGTGCCATTGCGGATCAAGCGCGTACAATTCGAATTCCTGTTCATATGGTCGAAACGATTAATAAGCTTATTCGCGTACAGCGTCAATTATTGCAGGATCTCGGACGTGAGCCTTCACCAGAGGAAATTGGAGAAGAAATGGATTTAACGGCAGACAAAGTCCGTGAGATCTTAAAAATCGCACAAGAACCTGTGTCACTTGAAACACCAATTGGCGAAGAAGATGACTCGCATCTTGGCGATTTTATCGAGGACTCAGAAGCGCAGTCGCCATCCGACCATGCGGCTTATGAACTATTAAAAGAACAGCTGGAAGATGTATTAGATACATTAACAGATCGTGAAGAAAACGTACTACGTCTGCGCTTTGGCCTTGATGATGGACGTACAAGAACGCTTGAAGAAGTGGGTAAAGTATTCGGCGTCACACGTGAACGTATTCGTCAAATTGAAGCAAAAGCCTTACGCAAGCTGCGTCATCCGTCACGCAGCAAGCGACTCAAAGATTTTTTAGAATGATACCAAAAGCATCAGCGCCTTGCGGGGCGGGCTGATGCTTTTTCATTTTTTTACTAAAAATATAAAACAATTGTGCGGAAGAAGATCAATAAATCAATTTGTGTCATAACACTATAAAACTTTCAGACTAATCGATATAATAGAGGTGTAAGCGTTTACGTTTAAGCAAAGGGGATGTAGAGATGAATTTCGATTTGACAGATGAGCAAGCGATGATTCAAAAAACGATCCGTGAATTTGCTAACGAAGTTGTTGCACCGGGTGCGATTGATCGGGATCGTTCAAAGGAATTTCCTGTAGATATTTTTAAGCAGCTCGCGGATCTGGGGATGATGGGGTTGCCGTTTCCTGAAAAGTATGGAGGTGCTGGGGCAGATACGATTAGTTTCGCGATCGTCACCGAAGAGTTGAGCCGCGCTTGTGCATCGACTGGGATTACGTATTCTGCACATATTTCACTGGGGGGAGCACCGCTTCACTTGTTTGGAACCGAGGCGCAAAAAGAGCAGTACTTAACGCCGATCTGTACGGGGGAATCATTCGGGGCTTTTGGTTTGACGGAGGCAAATGCTGGTTCGGACGCGGGGGGGACGCAGACGACAGCGAAGGAAGATGGAGACGAATATGTCATCAATGGTTCCAAAGTGTTCATAACGAATGCAAGTTACGCAAAACATTTAGCCATTACAGCCGTTACAGGCAATGAAAATGGGCAAAAAGAAATTAGCGCTATTATTGTGCCGACCGATGCAAAAGGATTTACGGTTCTAAATAATTATGAAAAAATGGGTTTGAATGCCTCCAATACGACGGAATTAGTGCTAGACCAAGTACGTGTCCCGAAAGAAAATTTGCTAGGAAAAAAAGGGCATGGTTTCCGACAATTTCTCGTGACGCTTGACGGTGGCCGAATTGGGATTGCTGCCATGGCGGTTGGTATAGCGCAGGCGGCCTTTGAACGAGCGCTCAGTTACTCCAAGGAACGCAAGCAATTTGGCAAGACGTTGTCTGAATTTCAAATTACGCAATTTAAATTGGCTGATATGGCGTTGAAAATTGAGTTGGCACGAAATATGGTTTACAAGGCGGCTTGGTTGAAAGATCAAGGGAGATCTTTTACAAAAGAAGCGTCGATGAGTAAATTATATGCATCTGAAATTGCAATGGAAGCAGCAGATCAAGCGATTCAAATTCACGGCGGATATGGCTATATGAAAGAATATGAAGTCGAACGATATTTACGGGATGCGAAACTATTGGAAATTGGTGAAGGGACTTCAGAAGTTCAACGAATGGTCATCGCAAGGCAAATTGGTTGTTAAGATCATAAAGTAGAAGAATTTGAAAAAAAGATATACGATCTTCATAGAAAATACACATTTACTCTGTATAATGTCGAAAAATTCAACAATAAACCTTTTAGTTTTCCGTTGAATACAGTACAATAATATTTGATAGCTGTATTACATACAGAATAGATGTTTACAAAGGGGGTTAATTCGATGAAGAATCCTGTAGTACCTTTTATACTCATTTTTGCGCTTGGAATCGGCCTTATTTTCTACTTGTCCCTTTACGGACTCGACATGAAAAAGGAAATTGCTGGTCCAGAAGAAGGTGCGCCAACTGAATCGACAGCAGAATTTGATGCTGAGGCAGTTGCTCAAGGTAAATGTATCGGGTGCCACGGTGGTGACCTAACTGGTGGTATGGGCGGCGCAGCTCCATCATTAGTTGGATTGTCAATGTCCAAAGATGAGATTAAAGACGTCATTAAAAACGGTAAGGGTGCAATGCCGCCACAAGGGATCAGTGATGATGCCGAGTTAGATGCATTAGCAGATTATCTTTTATCACTTCAGTAATATGCAAGAATAAGAGCTGTCGGATGCGGATTTTTTTCCGTTATCTGATGGCTCTTTTTTATTGATGGAAAGAAAGATGCAAAACGCGTCTGTTTCTTATACAATATTCAAAGAAAGGCGGAGATTGTTTGAAAACAGAACGATTATCTGAGCGACTTCTTGCTGTCGCTTCATTCGTTGAACCAAATGCCGTGCTTGCAGACATTGGAAGCGATCACGCATATTTACCAAGCTATCTGATCCGTTCAGGTAAAATACAAAAAGCGATTGCCGGTGAAGTCGTGAAAGGACCTTACGAAGCCGCCCTGCGTAATGTGACGAGAGAAGGGTTGGCAGATTCGATTGTTATTCGACTGGCGGATGGCTTAGCCGCAATTGAAGAAGGCGACCGTGTAGATACAGTCTCCATTGCGGGGATGGGTGGAACGCTAATTGCTTCAATTCTCGAAAATGGCAAGCATCGTCTTCAACCTGTTAAGCGATTAATTACCCAACCGAATATTCATGCAAAAGCAATTCGTGATTGGGCGGTGCAAAATGGATGGAAAATTATTGATGAAGTGATTTTAAAAGAAGATGAGAAAATCTATGAAATTGTCTGTTTAGAAAGAGGAATGGAGACGTATAGCGAACTAGAGCGAATCGTAGGGCCATTTCTTTTGCAAGAAAAAACAGCTGTTTTTATCGAGAAATGGGAAAGGGAATTAGCAGAGTGGAAGCGTGTTTTGCGGTCATTAGAACAAGCGCAGCAATCCGAGGAAATATTGCAGAAGAAAGCCCAGCTTGAAAGACAAATTCATTTAGTAGAGAAGGTGTTGTCGGCTTGAAAAAAGTAAATGGTCATGAAATCATTACATTGTTTGAAAAGTGGTCGCCAAAGCGTTTCGCGATGGAAGGGGATCCAGTCGGTTTACATATTGGTCAATTAAATCGCCCGGTGGAAAAAGTGCTTGTCACGTTAGATGTCAATGAAGCGGTTGTCGATGAGGCGATCGAAAAAGGTGCTGCATTAATAATTGCACATCATCCACCCATTTTCAGACCGTTAAAGGCAGTATTAACAGATACAACGCAAGGACGGATGATCGAAAAATGTATTAAAAACGATATTTCCGTTTATGCGGCACATACGAATTTAGATGTTGCACCGGGCGGCGTCAATGATATGCTGGCGTCCAAACTAGGGCTCCTGCAAACAGAAGTGTTATCCCCAACGTTGTCCGATCCGCTTTATAAGTTGGTCGTTTTTAGTCCAGTGACACATGCGGAAGATGTTAGGCAAGCTCTTGCGAAAGCCGGAGCGGGTGCTATTGGCGATTATGAAGGGTGCAGCTTTAGTTCAACCGGCACTGGCCGATTTACGCCTTCCGCCGGCGCTGATCCGTTCATTGGAGGAGTAGGGCGCGGTGAGGAAGTGGAAGAGGAACGTATTGAAGTGGTGCTTCCGGGTCCGCTTCGCAGTAAAGTACTAAAAGCGATGCATCAAGCGCATCCTTATGAAGAAGTTGCGTACGATTTTTTCATGCTCGATCAACGGACAGAAGCATTAGGGCTCGGCCGTATCGGGACGCTTGAAAAAGAAATGACATTGAAGCAATTTGCGGAACATGTAAAGCAGATCTTCGGCGTACCGGCAGCCCGTTTTGTCGGCGATGCTCATTCAATAATCCGAAAAGTCGCGGTGCTTGGCGGTGACGGCAATAAATATATCGGTGCTGCCAAAAGGAGCGGTGCAGATGTCCTTGTGACAGGGGATTTGTATTATCATGTGGCGCACGATGCAGAGGCGATGGGTCTCTCAGTTGTAGATCCTGGACATAATATCGAGAAAGTGATGATTGAAGGGGTTGCTGACTACATGCAAGGGGCATGTGCCGAGGCGAAATACGATGTGGAATTTATCCGGTCTGAAGTCATTACGGAGCCTTTTCAGTTCATCTAATTGACGAACAAAAAACCGGATCCTATTTATTTGGATCCGGTTTTGATGGTTATTTTGTCGTGTACGGTTCAATTCGTTCAACAGGTGTCGGGTTTTTGATCTTCGGCAAGATGCGATTCAATTCGAATTTCCGTTCTGGATGATGCGTTTCGGGATCGTTCGGATCGAATTTTTCCAGGAAGTTCATCACTTCACGGACAACAAGTGTCGGTGTAGAAGCACCGGCTGTAACGGCGACGGTTTTAATGCCATCTAGCCAGTTAATATCCAATTCCGAGACGTCTGAAATACGATAGGCAGGCGTATTCGCGATTTCTACGGATACTTGTGCCAAGCGATTGGAGTTATTGCTTTTCGGATCGCCGACAACGATGAGGAGATCTGCTTCTCCAGCTTGCTCCGCGACGGCTTCTTGTCTTGTTTGTGTCGCCATACAAATTTCTTTTTCGGCTTGAATATGCGGATATTTCTCTTTCAACGCTTCCATAATATGCTGGACGTCCCATTGACTCATCGTCGTCTGGTTGGTCACGAGCAGCTTGTCATTTTCGACGTGGAGATTTTCCAAGTCTTCCAATGTTTCCACAAGGTGCACAGCGTGAGGTGCAACGCCAATGGCACCTTCTGGCTCGGGATGATATCTTTTCCCTACGTAAATAATATCATAGCCTTCAGAAACCTTATCACGAATCAGATCATGTGTGTTCGTAACGTCTGGACAAGTGGCATCGATTGACACGAGACCTTTTCTTTTCGCTAATTCACGCACTTCAGGTGATACACCGTGGGCAGTGAAAATAACCGTTCCCTGATCAACTTTTTCTAAAATTTCTAAGCGGTTTTTCCCGTCTAGTGTAATAATGCCGTCTTCTTCAAATGCGTCCGTTACATGCTGATTGTGGACGATCATTCCCAATATATAAATGGGTCTCGGCAACGTTTTGTCGAGCGCCGCATTCCGTGCGATAACCATTGCATCGACAACCCCGTAGCAGTAGCCTCTAGGGGTAATCTTCAAAACTTTCATTTATCTCACTCCTCTATAGGACTCTAGCATCCATTATAGCGGAGTGAGGGAATTTGGTAAACTTATCAACTAGCATTACCCATTTGGCGGTTGAAAGACACGGGGAATGGAATTGCCTGCGGCTCCAGCTGAGGCGGCGGATGCAGCTGCGCTAGCTGCCCCTTCAGTAGGTAAAGATGCAAAGCCTTTGTAAAGCTTCCACATGGCAGGTAAATTTTGAACCATCGGCGCAAATTGTTGCACAACTGGCGCAAACTGCTGGGCTGTGTTCAAAAAATTATTTGCCGTTTGCATATAGGCCTCGAGACGGGAGCCTTGCGCTTGCTCTTGGCCGCCAGCCATCTGCCCATTAGCCATCTGCCCTCCGGCCATCTGCTGCCCCCCGTATCCATTATTCATTGCCCCGTGTTGAAATGGTGGTTGAGGCATTTGCATAGGATCCATTTGCGAAGGCATGCCAAAGCCCGGATGGTTCATGGCAGTAGGATATTGTGGTTGATGTTGTTGCGCGAATGGATAAAAGGATTCGTACCTCATGATGATCTCCTTTCGTTCATTGAAAATGGACGTTCACATAATATCCTATGCTAAAAATTCCTCTGATGGCACCATTCCGTGCTACAATAAGTTCAGGTTAGGAGGACGATTATGTCTAAATATACAGACTATCAATTTAAACCGTTTCTTCGTGAGGCGATTCAAAAACTTGGGTTCGAAAGCCCGACACCTATTCAAAAAGAAATGATTCCACTGATGTTGAAGGGAACGAGTGCCATTGGTCAGGCACATACAGGAACTGGGAAATCGCATA
Organism: Sporosarcina sp. HYO08; assembly: GCF_001563475.1. Lineage (GTDB taxonomy): Bacteria > Bacillota > Bacilli > Bacillales_A > Planococcaceae > Sporosarcina. The sequence continues at coordinate 470,965 of NZ_LPUT01000001.1, forward strand.
GTTTTCTCATCCCTGCTGTTGAAAAAATCGATGAACAGGCAGATGAGTTGCAAGTGGTTATTACAGCTCCGACAAGAGAGCTAGCAACCCAGTTATACAATGAGCTCTTAAAATTGATCGATGAAACAGAAATCCGATGCGCTCTTTTAATTGGTGGAACGGATAAGCAACGTTCGATTGGAAAGTTAAAATTAGCGCCTCAAATCATTGTGGGAACGCCAGGACGTATTAATGATTTAGCAAAAGAAGGTGCACTTGCTATTCATACGGCCAAGGTTTTGGTCATTGATGAAGCCGATCTCGCATTTGATATGGGCTTTGTCGAAGATATCGATCAGTTTGCCGCTAAAATGCCGTCAGAATTAGAAATGTATGTATTTTCAGCGACAATCCCTGAGAAGCTAAAGCCATTTTTGACAAAGTATATGGAATCACCCGTTCATATTCAAATAGGGGAACAAAAGCCCCTCACTGAAGGGATGCATTACGCCCTTGTGCCAGTGCGTAGTATGAATCGAAAGAAAAAGTTGCTTACCGTAATGGAAGCGATCAATCCTTATTTGGCAATCATCTTTATGAACACGCGCCAAAATGCAGAAGAACTCGCTTCGTATCTTGCTGATAATGGAATCAAAGCAGGACGCATTCACGGCGATCTAACGCCGCGGGAGCGCACGCGCATGATGAAGCAAATTCGTGATCTAGAGTATCAATATATCGTCGCAACGGATTTAGCGGCGCGAGGAATTGATATTCCAGGCGTGAGCCATGTCATTAACTTTGAACTGCCAGACGATCTAGAATTTTTCATCCACCGCGTAGGGAGAACAGCGCGGGCTGGAATGGAAGGAACGGCTATTACACTTTATGAGCCTTCTGAAGATGATAAGATCGTAAGAATTGAGAAATTGGGCATTCCATTCGTTCACGAAGATGTGAAAAACGGTGAGTGGATCGAAATGAAAGAACGCCACGCTCGTAAAAAACGCGTTGAACAAGATGATGAAATTGTTCAAAAAGCGCGCTCGTTCGTTAGAAAGCCTTCGAAAGTCAAGCCAGGTTATAAAAAGAAAATGGCGCAACAAGTCGATCAGTTTAAAAAGCGGGAAAGGAGATTGAAACGAAAAAAATGAGTGAAAAACCATTATTGCTTGGATCCCACGTATCCATGAGCGGCAAAAAAATGCTGCTTGGTTCAAGTGAGGAAGCTTCTGCATACGGCGCAACAACCTTTATGATTTATACAGGAGCGCCCCAAAATACGCGAAGAAGACCGATAGAAGAGTTAAATATCGATGCAGGACAAATGCATATGAAGGAAAATGGCCTTTCCAATATCGTTGTCCATGCACCGTATATTATAAATATCGCAAATACAATTAAGCCGGAAACATTCGAACTTGGGGTGAATTTCCTGCAAAAAGAAATCGAACGAACTGCCGCCCTAGGTGCAGACCAAATTGTACTGCATCCAGGTGCGCATGTCGGCGGCGGTGTTGATAAAGGAATTGCGAAAATCGTTGAAGGGCTGAACGAAGTATTGTCGCAAGATGCAAATGTTCGAATTGCTTTAGAAACGATGGCCGGAAAAGGAACGGAATGCGGTCGCAGTTTCGATGAGATTGCAAAAATCATTGACGGTGTCACGCATAATGAGCGCTTATCCGTTTGTTTTGACACGTGTCACGTACATGACGCGGGGTACGACATTGTGAATGATTTTGATGGCGTGTTAAACGAGTTTGACAAATTGATTGGGAAGGATCGGATTTCAGTCCTTCACATTAATGACAGTAAAAACGAGCGTGGTGCGGGGAAAGACCGCCACGAAAATATCGGATTCGGTCATATCGGCTTTGATCCGTTGGCGTATATTGTGCACCATCCAGAATTTGAAGACATCCCTAAAATTTTAGAAACACCATTTGTCGGAGATGACCCGAAAAATAAAAAAGCCCCATACAAATTCGAAATTGAAATGTTTAAGGCGAAAGAATTTCAACCAGACATGGTGGAACGATTGAAAGTTTAAAGGGAAACGACCCGTCTGTTGCGGACGGGTTGTTTCATCGCTTTTTGAAGTCATAGTATTCCTTTAGCAGTCGATTTGTTTTTTCCGCACCGATGATGTTTTTCACTTTTTGAATGAATGCATCTGGAATCCCGCTAAACAGCCAATGGAATGAGATTTCATTTAACAGGGGACGCAGCGCACGGATTTCCTGTTTAGAAAAATCCATTCCGTACTGAGCGGCAAGCGCTTGGGCTTCCTCATCGCTTTTCATCTTTACCTCATTGAGCAATTGAATTAAATCCACTTCTGTCACTCCTTTTTAATAAAATAGAATTTAGGACAAAACTCTACTATGAATCGCAAAAAACCTCATGAACTACTAATCAATTACGCCAAGGCGTAATTGCGTCGGGATTTTGAATTGTGCCCGCAGGATGCGGGTATGCAGTCGTTGGGGCCGGCACGATGCCGGTCATGCGGTCGTGGCGACAGGATGTCGCGTACTTAGACCGCCTTCCTTAACCCCTTTCAAAATCCCTGACATCCGCCCGAGGCTTAACTTGAATCAGCAGGGGTTTGGACTCCCCCTGATTTAAAGGAATTTTGGCATTCATCCCACCACTTATCGAAGTGGGGGATGAATGCTGAATCAAGCTAATCAAAATTGTTTTGTTGAGTCTTTTCCCATTTTCCTTTATAATATTTCGAGCATGGAATCGTAATGATTCCTATTTAAAAGAGCTCATTTCATTAAGAAATTGAGTGGAGGGGATTATGATGGACAATACAATTATTCAATTAGAAGATGTTAGTTTTAGTTATGAACACTCAAGTGTGCTAGAGCATATTTCCTTCCGTGTCAACAAAGGGGAGTTTTGGGCATTAATTGGTCCGAATGGCTCCGGTAAATCAACGCTCCTTAAAATTGTTTTAGGATTGCTGAAACCATCTGAAGGTCAAGTGAAATTATTTAACACGGATCTGGATATTTTTAAACAGCGTGAGCGTATTGGATTCGTTTCTCAAAAGGCAAATTCATTTAATTCTGGTTTCCCTGCAACGGTTCTCGAAGTTGTGCGAAGTGGCTTAACGAGAAAAAAAGGGCTATTTAAACGGTTTACGAAAAAAGATGAAGATCGTGCTATGTATGCACTCGGAATTGTTGGAATGGAGCCGTTTGCTTATCAAAGTATAGGGGAGTTATCGGGCGGGCAACAGCAACGCGTTTTTATCGCAAGGGCGCTTGTGAGTAAGCCTGATTTGCTCATTATGGATGAACCGACTGTTGGGATTGACCAGCAAAATGTGGCGTCGTTTTATTCTATGCTCAATACATTGAATCGTGAGTATGGGATTGCGATTGTTCTCGTAACACATGAAATCGATCTCGTCACAGATTTGGCAACTCACGTTGCCTGCTTAAATCGTTCGATGCATTTTCATGGCGTACAATCAGACTACAAAAAGTTGGATGACGTTGATATCTCTAAATGGTATGGACATCCGGTGCGCCGCGTTCACCAACAGACATCGGAGGTGACGGAATGATTCAGGCGCTTCTTTCTTTTGAGTTCTTACAAAATGCATTTCTATCGGGTATTATTATTGGCGTGATCGCGCCTTTGCTTGGCTTATTCATTGTCGTCAGACGTCTTGCGCTCATCGCTGACGCTTTAAGTCACGTAGCGCTGGCAGGCATTGCGGGCAGCCTTTATTTGAGTCAACAAGTTTTATTTTTTGCGGCATTGAATCCAGTTTATTTAGGGATTGCGTCTGCTGTTACGGGGTCCTTGCTAATTGAAAAGTTGCGGGGAACTTACCGGGATTTTGAAGAATTGGCGATTCCGATTATTTTATCGACCGGGATCGGATTGGGTGCGATTTTCATCTCCCTGTCAAAAGGTTTCGGTTCTGATTTAATTGGTTACTTGTTTGGCTCCGTCTCCGCTGTTAGCCGGCAGGATCTTTGGATTGTGATCTTGATTGCCATCGTGGTTATTGGTTTTATTTACTTCTTCTACAATGAATTATTTGCGCTGTCGTTTGATCCTGACTATGCGAAAGTGTCTGGTATTCATGGGCGTGCCATTCAAATTGTTTTTATGATCATCACGGCGCTCGTTATTGGTGCATCTATGCGGATCGTTGGGATTCTTCTCGTTTCTTCCCTCATGACGATTCCGGTGGCGGCAGCGATCCAGCTTGCAAAAAGCTTTAAAGGGGCTATGCTTTATTCTATTTTATTCGGTGAAACGGCAGTCATCGCCGGACTTGTACTAGCGTTTTACTTGGATATTGCGCCAGGCGGAACAATTGTCATCATTTCAATTGTCATTTTACTACTTGCGCTTGCTTGGAAAACGGTCAAGGACAAGCTGAATGCGTTTGATGTGAAAGGGGAGAGATCATATGACGCTTGATGAGGCGTGGCGAATTTTACGAGAAAATCAGTACAAACGAACGAAGAATCGAGATTCGATTTTACATTTTTTTTCGAAAAATGATCGTTATCTCACGGCATTGGACATTCGAAACTTTATGGAAAATGAAAACCCCGGTATTAGTTTTGATACCATTTATCGTAATTTAACGACTTTTACGGAACTTGGTATTTTGGAAGAAACGGAACTGGGCGGCGAACGGCGTTTTCGCATGCATTGTGATCCGGGTGTCCACCATCATCATTTCATCTGTACATCTTGTGGCAAGACGCGCAACATTCCACATTGTCCGATGGATATCATTACAGTGCATTTACCGAATCACGAGGTTGAAGGACATAAGTTTGAAATTTACGGTAAATGCCCGACGTGTGTTGCTTGATGGATACTTACAATCCAGCGATTGTAAAAAAACACTGTGGAAATAACCTTTTGTCAAGGTTTGTCCACAGTGTTTTTTAAATTACATATCAGGTAAAGCTGCCGCTCGTTCAAACAAACAAACGCTTAATTTGCTCGTTTGCTTCAATCCAGTTGTTCACGCGAATGACGCCATTTGGAATCGGTTTTCGATTGTACGGCGTGTCAAATAAAATGACAGGAATGTCAAGTTCTTCATGAAGATCTACTGCATTGTCATGCTTGTCTTCGAAGAAGGCGTGCACACTAAATTTTTTGGCAGCTTCGATTTTTTCGTGACTGCCTAGCAGTTCAATATGGTCAAAAGGGATCGCTTCGCGCTTAAACCAATTTACGGTCGTATCCAATACTTCGTTGCCTCTTGCGGATATATAAAAGAGTTCAAATTGTTTTTGCCATTGATCTAATATTTGTTTCGCTCTTTCTTGCGCCGGAGATGTATCATAGATATGCGCTTCCGCTTGTTGATACCATTCCCAGAACGTTTGTCGGTCGACATCAAAGGCTTTTGTTAAATCATATTCACGGATATCATCCAATACTAAATTACAACCAAATTGTTGATTAATATGAGGGAGCAGTGATGTCGGGCATGTTACCGTTCCATCGATGTCGATACCGAATCGGATAGTTCTCATTCGGCATTCCCGCTTTGTACAAGCAGCTCCTCTTGCTTTTTCTTTTCAAAATACTCGGCTGCAAGTTTATCAATTTCAATTTTCAGCTCATCTACCATCGTTTCCTCCGGTACTTTTCGAACCGTTTTACCTTTCATGAACAAAAGACCTTCGCCGCGGGCACCTGCGATCCCGATATCCGCTTCTCTTGCTTCTCCCGGTCCGTTCACGGCACAGCCGAGTACAGCAACTTTCAGCGGTGCTTTAATCGTTGAAATGTATTCTTCCACTTCATTGGCAATGGAGATCAAGTCAATTTCAATGCGGCCGCATGTCGGGCACGAGATTAACGTAGCCGCGTTGGATGAAAGACCGAAGACTTTCAATAGTTCACGTGCCACTTTCACTTCTTCTACCGGATCCGCGCTTAAACTAACACGAAGCGTATTGCCAATTCCTGCGGATAAAAGCGTTCCAAGTCCAGCAGCACTTTTAATCGATCCTGCAAATTGTGTACCTGATTCTGTAATGCCGAGATGGAGCGGGTAATCGAATGCAGCAGCAGCCTTTTGATACGCTTCAATCGCCAAGTTCACATCTGAAGCTTTTAAAGAAACAATAATATCATGGAAATCTAAGTCTTCTAATATTTTAATATGGTGCAATGCACTCTCAACCATACCATCTGCTGTCGGATAGCCGTATTTCTCAAGGATTTTCTTTTCGAGTGAACCTGCGTTAACGCCAATTCGAATGGGAATCCCTTTTGCTTTCGCCGCATTGACCACGGCTTCTACTTTAGATTGTCTGCCGATATTACCAGGGTTAATCCGAATTTTATCCGCGCCTTGCTCAATGGCGATTAACGCAAGTTTATAGTCGAAGTGAATATCAACGACGAGCGGGATATTGATCCGTTTTTTAATTTCTCCAATGGAATAAGCTGCGCGCTCATCCGGACAAGCAACCCGGATAATTTGGCATCCAGCTTCTTCTAAACGCAATATTTCTTGAACGGTTGTTTCGACGTCATGAGTTTTTGTTGTCGTCATACTTTGGATGAAAAGCTCATCGCTGCCGCCGATCGTGACGTTACCGACTCGGACAGGACGTGTTTTTGATCTGTGTATCATTTCAGTCATTTTTTTCTCTCCTTATTCCACCATAGAACGAATAGAACTCGTTGCTCTTTTCTATTTTAGCAATCATTTGAATGAAAAGACAAGGGACATTCCTTCTTGGTTAAGGTTTACATTGCTCTGTAGTATGACGGGAAAGTGGGATGTAAAGTTGCTGACCGCCAATAATGGTCTGATTTTGAACATGTGGATTTAACTTGTAAAACGCGGATAACCGTTCCATAAAATTCAATTCTGGATCCGGATACATGGCAAATAAACTTTCAATCGTATCGCCAGGGATTGTCGTTACCGTAATGGAAGGCATTTCTTCCGTCTCATTACACGGAATTGGTTGTTTTGTAAATGAAGCAAGTGGGATTGTCCCTTCTGCAAAATCCATTCGAACAAAATGGATGAGGATAAATAATACGATTGCTAGTATGAATATTCTCATAGTAAAACGCCCCCTTCCGACACTATATGTGCGAAAGGGGGAAGTATTCATCTTGCCGTTTTTGGATAGTACCTAGCAGCCGCCGCAATGTAGGCGATATGGACAATAGAAGTGAGAACGAGACTGTAAGGTTTGATCAATGGAAAGAAATCGAAAAAAAATGTCAACAAAATTGGGACTGTCATCGAAATGGCGCTCGTCCGCCATATAAAACGGTAATCGTCTCGCCGTTTCATCATTTTAAGCAGTAAAACGCCGATATAGGCGAATAGACAAATACGGACAAAGATGTAAAAAGTACTGATCACTAGTTGAAAAATAAATGCGATCGGATAAACAAGTCCGCCAATCGATTGACTATATTCCATTAATTCCGGGGAAGCTTCGAACAAGACCGCATCTCCAACCGTAAAGCGAATAAATGATATAAGCGTAAAAAGGGTCACAAATCCAAAAGTGTATTGAAATACTTTTCCGATGGATAATAAACGAAATGCCGCGAGCTTTTTCGGTTCGTAAAGAGAAGCTTTGAATACTTGGTGCAATTTCATCACCACACCTCCTTGGCTATGTCCAGTCTATCATTTTCAACTTCAGACTAAATTCGACAAAATAATGACAAATAGGATAATTGAATTGTAAAGGCAATGTAAAGATTTGGGTATAAGTATTTACAATTTCTTAACATTATCGACATAATAAAGACGCGAAATTAGAAATATGATGGGGGTAGACTGAAGAATGGAAGTAAACTGGCAGGAAATGCTGTTCCAGTTTCTAGGTGGACTAGGAATCTTTTTATTTTCGATCAAGTATATGGGAGACGGCCTTCAAAAAGCGGCAGGTGATCGACTGCGCGCCATTCTTGATCGGTTCACGACCAACCCGTTCATGGGTGTACTCGTTGGAATTATCGTCACGGTATTAATTCAGTCGAGTTCTGGAACAACCGTCATCACGGTAGGGCTTGTAAGTGCCGGTTTTATGACGCTCAGGCAAGCAATTGGTGTCATTATGGGTGCCAATATTGGAACGACAGTTACGGCCTTCATCATTGGACTTGATGTAGGTGCATATGCATTGCCGATTATGGCGATTGGTGCGTTTCTTATTTTCTTTATTAAAAAGAGTGCGATCAAAAACCTTGGAGAAGTCATTTTTGGCTTCGGTGGATTATTTTTAGGACTGGAATTAATGAGCGGTGGGATGAAACCGCTTCGGGAGCTCGATGTATTTACTGAACTTACGATTTCAATGAGTGACAATCCAATCCTTGGTGTCATCGTTGGGACAGTTTTTACATTAATCGTCCAAAGCTCCAGTGCGACAGTCGGGATTTTGCAAGGTTTGTACGCAGAGAACCTTGTAGATATTCATGCGGCCTTGCCAATTTTGTTTGGGGATAATATTGGAACAACAATCACAGCAGTTCTTGCCTCTATCGGCGCATCAGTTGCGGCGAAGCGAGCAGCTGCTACGCACGTTCTTTTTAATGTTGTTGGATCTGCCATTTTCTTATTGCTTCTTGCTCCTTTTAGCGCCTATGTCATTTGGATCGCTGACATATTGGCATTAGAGAGCAAAATGCAAATTGCATTTGCGCACGGCACGTTTAACGTAGCCAATACAATTATTCAGTTTCCGCTCATTGGGATTTGGGCCATGCTTGTCACGAAGCTAATCCCCGGGGAAGATGTTACAATTGAATACAAGCCAAAGCATTTGGACAGGCATTTTATCGATCAATCGCCAGCAGTTGCGCTTGGACAAGCAAAAGCTGAAATTGTGCGCATGGGTGAATTTAGCGTACAAGGTCTCTCTGAATCATACGAATATGTAAAAAATGGCAATAAAAAGCATGCCGAAATGGCTTATCAAATTGAAGATGCCATTAATAATTTGGATCGTAAAATAACAGATTATCTTGTGGAATTGTCAGCTGTAGGTATTTCTCCGCAAGAGTCTGCCCGCCATAGTATGCTAGTGGATGCCGTTCGGGATATTGAACGAATTGGCGACCATTTTGAAAATATTATTGAACTGACTGATTATCGTGAAACGAATCGTGTAAAGTTAACGCCAGATGCGTTAAATGACTTGTCGGAAATGTTCACGTTAACGATTGAAACAGTTAACAAAGCGGTAGAGGCGCTGAATACGAATGATTTGAAATTGGCGCGTTCTGTTGCAGAGCAAGAAGTACTCATTGACCGGATGGAACGGAAATTTAGAAAAAACCATATTCTGCGTTTGAATGAAGGTTCCTGTAGTGCGCAGGGTGGGATGGTTTTCGTTGATATTGTTTCCAATTTGGAACGAATCGGTGACCATGCAGTGAACATTGCAGAAGCGATTTTAGGTAAACGTGTGTAATTATAAACTAATAGAAGATCCCAATCACAATTGTTGATTGGGATTTTTCGCATATGATAAGCTAAATACCTATTGAATAAAACCTGGAGGAAGGAATATGGAAATTATTGCTTGGGTTGTTGCTGGAATTCTTTTTGTGATTGCGTTTGCTGGTCTTATTTACCCGATCATTCCTTCGGCGCTTTTCATTTTTGCCGGGTTTCTTTTATTCGGCTTCATCCATACCTTTGAAGGGATGGACGTCTTGTTTTGGATCATTCAAATTTTGTTTATCGCTTTATTATTTGGCGCAGACACACTTTCCAACCTCGTCGGGGTGAAAAAGTTCGGCGGCTCAAAGGCAGGGATGTGGGGAAGCACAATTGGTCTGCTTATTGGTCCATTTGTCATCCCAGTGGCTGGGATTTTACTCGGTCCTTTTATCGGTGCGGTCGCCGCGGAGGCGCTCGTGTCAAAGTCTGGGATCAAGCAATCCTTAAAAACCGGGGTTGGATCGCTCGTCGGTTTTTTAACATCGATTGTCACAAAAGGCGTTTTAATGGCAGTCATGATCGTCCTTTTTATTGTTTTTGTGAAATAAATGAGAAGTATAATCCATATTAATTGAACAGTCGTACTAATTTTGCTACTGTTAAATATGAAGTAGGTTTACTATCTATCTAGGAGGAATATACAAACATGGCTTACAAACTACCAGAACTCCCTTACGCATACGATGCGTTGGAGCCGCATTTCGACAAAGAGACGATGAATATTCATCACACGAAACACCACAACACATATGTAACAAACTTAAACAATGCACTTGAAGGTAACGAAGAACTTCTTGCAAAATCTGTAGAAGATCTCATTGCTGATCTTGACGCTGTTCCTGAAGCAGCACGCACGGCAGTCCGCAATAACGGCGGTGGACACGCTAACCATACGTTATTCTGGGAAATTCTTTCACCAAATGGCGGCGGCGAGCCAACAGGTGCACTAGCGGATGCAATCAACAGCAAATTTGGCAGCTTCGATGCATTCAAAGAAGAATTTGCTAAAGCTGGCGCTACGCGTTTCGGTTCAGGCTGGGCATGGCTTGTATTGAATAACGGTGGGCTTGAAGTTATGTCTACACCAAACCAAGACTCTCCAATCATGGAAGGAAAAACACCACTTCTAGGCCTTGACGTTTGGGAGCACGCTTATTACCTCAACTACCAAAACCGTCGTCCAGACTATATCGCAGCATTCTGGAACGTAGTAAACTGGGACGAAGTAGCAAAACGCTACGGCAAATAATTAAATTAAATCGGCAGGGGGTTACCCCCTGCCGATTTAATTTAAGCCTCCGGCGGATGTCACAGATTTTGAAAGGAGTTAATGTAGGAGGCAACCTAAGTTCGCCGCGTCCTGCGGCAACGGTTGCATGACCAACATCCTGTTGGCCTCAAGCGCAATTCAAAATCTGGACGCAATCACGCCAAGGCGTGATTGATTCGAAACCTAGCACATATCTTGCACGTCAATATATATGCCTAGAGTGTAGACAAAGTTGTTTTCACTTTGTCTACACTCTTTTTATTAGGTAAAACTCCAGCCTGCTTGAAAACGCTTGTCAGCCTAGGCGCGAAGTCGAGCGAAGACGCGAATAGAACTAGAGTTCATGAGCGGACGAGCGAGACGAGCAACGACGGATGCGAGCGTTTGTCAACAGGCTGGGCACATATCTTGCACGTCAAGATATGTGCTTTTTCATTACATAATGTTATAATTCTAGTTGGCAAATGACGAGGAAGGGAGGAACTAAGAATTAAAAAAGTTAGCAAAGCGGATCAGGCAAAGATTCGCCAGCGTAAACATATCGCATTTCGAATGAACGTCCTCTTTTTCTCAATTTTTCTCCTCTTTTCAATGCTCATTCTTCGTCTAGGTTACCTGCAAATCGTCAAAGGAGAAGATTATGTCCGTGCGCTGGAACGAACGGAAGAAATTGCTGTGAATACGAGTGTACCAAGAGGCCGATTATTTGACCGCAATGGCCGAATTCTTGTTGACAATGATCCGAAAAATGCAATTACCTATACGAAAACAACTTCGACGAAATCTTCGGAAATGCTAGAGATTGCAGAGAAACTATCCGAATTGATCGAACAGGATACAAAACGGGTGACACTTGGGGATAAAAGGGATTTTTGGATTTTACTCAATTCTGAAGAAGCGAGTGAAAAAGTGTCTAAAAAAGAACAGCGGGCAATTGGGGAAAAGTTTAAAGAGAAAAAAGATGCCCAAAGAGAAATCAATCGGCTGACGCGCGAGCGCATTACAGATGAAGAGCTGAATTCATTTACGGATCATGAACTGGAAGTGCTTGCCATCTATCGGGAAATGATGTCTGGCTATGCCTATTCACCTCAAATTGTAAAAAGCGGAAATGTAACAGAAGAAGAGTTCGCAGCCGTATCTGAAAGGTTGAGTGAGCTTCCTGGTGTGAATACGACGACGGATTGGGAACGAATGCGCAGGTCGGATAATACGATTTTAGGCTCCACGACAAGGCCGGTTGAAGGTATCCCACGAGCACAATTAGACTATTATTTAGCACGGGATTATTCACGGAATGACCGTGTTGGCAGAAGTTATATTGAGCAATATTACGAAGAGTTATTAAAAGGTCAAAAGACGGTCGTTAAAAACATTAAAGATCGAACAGGCCGTGTAGTAGAAACAAAAACAGTCCGGGAAGGTGAGCCTGGTAAAGATCTTGTGCTGTCCATTGACAGTGAACTTCAGACTGCGCTTGAGGAAGTTGTATCCAACAAGTTGTTGCAGTTGAAACAATCTGGGTACACGGGTGCGCTAGATCGCGCATTTCTTGTGATGATGGATCCGCATAGCGGGGAAGTGTTGTCACTTGTGGGAAAACAGGTTGGCAAAAATCCGGAAACGGGTAAGCGGGAAATCCGAGATTATGCTTTTGGTACATTCACCTCGGCATATGAGGCAGGTTCTACTGTGAAAATGGCTACTGTACTAACTGGCTACAGTGAAGGGGTTCTTCGGGTAGGAGAATCTAAAATCGACGAACCGCTAAATGTAGGCGGTCAGTGGAAGCGTTCTTTATTTAACCAGAGCGGCCGGGTAGCGGTGAATGATGTCCAGGCGCTTGGGCGATCTTCAAACGTTTATATGTTTAAAATTGCCTTCTCTTTAGGAAAAGGGGTATATCGCTTCGGCAGAGGGATGTCCATCGACACAAGTGCATTTGATACATTTAGACAATCGTTTGCCTCCTATGGTTTAGGAACGAAAACGGGAATTGACTTACCGGGTGAAACGACTGGCTTCTATAATCCAGATGACGTGTTAACGGGTAAATTAATGGACTTTGCGATTGGACAATTTGATACGTATACACCGCTGCAACTTGCACAATATGTATCTACGATTGCGAACGGCGGTTACAGAGTGGCGCCGAAAATGTTGAAAGAAATTCGCGAGCCCTCTCAAGACGGTGAAGTGTTAGGTGCGCTTGTTGAGGAAAAACCAACAACCATTTTAAATCGAATCAATAATACTAACGCGGAAATTGAACAAGTGAAACGTGGTATGCACTATGTTTATTATGGCAGTAATGGTACGGGGAGAAGCGTATTACAAGGTGCCAATTACGATGCTGGAGGAAAAACAGGTACAGCGCAAGCTTATTATTACGGGGATCGGGAAAGTCCTTATTTTGGCAAAGTGACGATCAATTTAACACATGTCGGCTTTGCACCTTATGATAATCCAGAAGTAGCGTATGCTGTTGTTATTCCGCATGTTTGGACAAGCCAACGCGGCTATCCACCTGCTGCAAATGATATTGTCCGCTCGGCATTAGATAGTTATTTTGAATTGAAAGAAAAGCGCTTGGCGGAGAATAATGATCCATCGGTCATTAAACCGATTATTCATGCGCCTGAGAAAAGTGAAGAGGCAAAATGAAAAAAGCTGCTCGTAAATTTTTTACGGGCAGCTTTTTTTAATAGATTAGAATGGTTACTGCAAATTATGTGCACTCTCCAACCAATACGGTGGAGTCTCCAACGAACTTACGAAATAAGGGAGATTCAAGGTTGTGAAGTAATCAATTTGGCGATCGTTTCGTAATCCATAGAATCGTCGATCGTATATTCGCCAATTTGGATTTTTCCTGCCAAACGATTAACCTTTAAATACTTTTCAAATTCGGTGGCGTTTTGTATAATATTTGCTTTTACTAAATCGGCCGCGACAACAGTCGAATCATCGCCTGCTTTAATTTTCAGTGTCATTTTTGCTGTGTTTTTTTCAGTACTTGCATTCCTAGTTGGTGCTTGCTTAACAGTTTGCGCGATGGCAAGTTGTTCATTTGCGTGTGCAAGCCGCTCTTCCAGTTCTTGAATCTGGTGCTGCAAAAGGTCGTTTTGTTTCGCCGATTCGGTTTGTGTCTTGTCGGCAAAATAAAGGATTCCCGCAGCAATGATGCAGCCCCCGCCGATGAATCGTAATAGGTCCCTGATCATCGATTGGCACCTCTTTTTTGAAGTACGGCAATGACGTCCTGTTCGGTTAAAGAAGAGCGCGCAGCAATATCATGGACGGCGTAGCCCTGTGAATGCAAAGAGTAGATTTGGTTGACAATGATTTCATGGATATTTTTGTTTTGCATTTTACTTTCCGTTGGCATCGTTCCAACGCCAATCATTAATTCCTCCTCAATCACTTTCAATCGTTTGTGTAAGTGGTTTGTCTCATTATGTAGACTAATAGAAATTTGCTCGATCTCATGATTTGATTGCCGACCGGTAAAAAACGAGGCGACGAGAGAAATAACGCCAATAATGAGCAGTATAATAATTGTTAATTCCAAACTGAAAACCTCCGCAAATTCACTTTTTCCCATCGTATCATATCATTAAATGGGAAGGAAATTAGGGGATATGGCTAGACTTTTATGTTAAATATGTTACAATAGAAAAGTCGTATAAATCATGCTCATAATTTATATATTCCTGATGAGTGGGAGGGACAATCATGCGCGTAAATATTACACTTGCTTGCACAGAATGCGGTGAGCGCAACTATATTTCAAAGAAAAACAAGCGTAACAATCCAGAACGTCTTGAAATGAAAAAATATTGCTCACGTGAAAAGAAACAAACTCTGCACCGTGAAACGAAATAATCTAGGGCCAAAACCTTCACGGGTTTTGGTTTTTTCGTTGGAAAGGGCGATAAAAATGCAAAAAGCGACAAAAAGAAAACAAATCTTACAACAATTGACAGGTTTAAAGCTGGACATACACGAAGCAAAATCATTAGCCATAATCGAAAAAGTATTGGCTTCTCCTGACTATCAAAATGCCAAAACGATCGGTATTACGATTTCACGTTTTCCAGAGGTCAATACAACAAGCCTCATCGAAGCTGCTTGGCAAGATGGCAAACAAGTTGCTGTACCAAAATGTATCGCATCTACAAGGCACATGGATTTTCGTCTTATCAATTCTTTTGATCAGCTGGAAACCGTGTATATGGATTTACGTGAGCCGATCATTGAAAAAACAACGTCTGTTGCAAAGTCAATGATTGACGTGCAAATTGTACCAGGTGTTGTGTTTTCAAACAAAGGTTATCGAATTGGTTTTGGCGGCGGTTATTATGACCGCTATTTGAATGATTACACAGGAAACACCATTTCTTTAGCATTTGATTGCCAAACAGGACATGAGGTTCCTGTTGAAGCACATGATGTGCCCGTTGCCAAAATAATGACTGAAACAAGGATAATCGCTTGTCAGGAATCAAGTAAATGAAAGACGTATTTGAAGTGATTCAAATGTTAAGACGATTTGGCACGTATGTGTATACGGGAGATCGGGAATCCGATCTTCACCTCCTGATGACGGAGTTAAAAGACCTTTACGAAATGGGAATGATCGAACAAAAGGACTATTTGCATGCATCCTTACTATTGAAAAATGAAATAAGCAGACTTTGAATAAGTTATAGATCATCTGCGACTTTAGTCCTTTTTCACTCATAAATTGAAACTTTTTAGCACTTATCCCGTCTATAGTATAGTGCGTATCAAAGACAGTACTACCCGATTCGTTTTGATGTTGGGGTCATACTGTCTGTTCATGCGGGATATGATAAAATGTCTATCCGTTTTTGGTCAGTTTCACTATAATAAAACTATACCAAAAGAAATTTGAACTTATAAGAAAGGGAGAGATGGAATGAAGAAATTAGCTTTACCCAAACATTCCGTGCTCATCATCGCAATTATCGCAACATGGATCACCACTTATATAGGATATGTGACGAGTTTTAAGATGAAAATTGATAATGTCATGCAGGAACTGATCTTGTTTATAAATCCGTTAAGTTTCCTATTATTTGTGTACGGTGTTGCGTTGTTTATGAAGAGCACGAAACGTCGCAATATCTATTTGTTATCTGTTAGCTTGGGAACTTCCCTTATCATGTTTAGTAATGCGGTGTTTTATCGTTTTTTCAATGATTTTATTACGTTGCCAGTCTTGTTTCAAACGAGTAACTTTGGAGATTTGTCTTCTTCGATCACAGCGAATCTTCACTTGACAGACATTTTCTTTTTCTCGGATGTGTTGATCATTTATTTAGCGATTAAATTCATTCCCGAAAAAGAGATTTCTATACAAAAGCCAATTGCACGTAAATTGTATTTTGTTACGTCAGCAGCACTTTTAATGGTAAACCTTGGGCTTGCCGAAACGGAAAGACCGCAGCTCTTGACTCGCAGTTTTGACCGTGAATTGCTTGTGAAAAACATTGGTGCTTACAACTACCATATTTATGACGTTTTTATGCAGTCAAAAACGCATGCACAGCGCGTATTGGCTGATGGTAGTGAACTTGTTGAAGTTGGTAACTATATTAATGCGAATTATGCAGCGCCGAGTGCAGATAAGTTTGGTATTGCGAAAGACCGTAACTTAATTGTCGTATCACTTGAATCCTTACAATCATTTGTGATCAATAACGAAATGGATGGCCATGTCATCACACCGTTTTTAAATGAGTTGACAAAAGATCC
Source organism: Sporosarcina sp. HYO08 (assembly GCF_001563475.1). Lineage (GTDB taxonomy): Bacteria > Bacillota > Bacilli > Bacillales_A > Planococcaceae > Sporosarcina. The sequence continues at coordinate 487,488 of NZ_LPUT01000001.1, forward strand.
AGATACGTTTTACTTCACGGATTTTTATCACCAAACAGGTTTAGGGAAAACGTCAGATTCAGAGTTTTTAATTGAGAACTCTTTGTATCCACGAAATGGCGGAGCAGTCTTTTTTACACATAGTGGCAATACGTATCAGTCGCTAGCGGAACGTCTCGGTCAAAATGGTTATTTCACAAATGTGATGCACGCCAATAACCGAAGCTTCTGGAATCGTGACATTATGTATGGCGCTTTGGGAATCGACAAGTTTTATGACATAGAAAGCTATGTCGTTGAAGAAGGTCAGGCTGTAAACTGGGGGATGAAAGACATTCCGTTCCTTGAGCAATCTGTTGATTTAATGACAGACATGCAGCAGCCATTTTATTCGAGACTCATTACCCTGACGAATCACCATCCATTTACGCTTGATGAAGAGGATAAAATGATTCCGGAGTATACATCTAACTCAAATACGTTAAATCGTTATTTCCAAACAGTGCGTTATATGGACGAATCCATTAAATTGTTTTTCGAGGACTTGAAAGAAAAAGGACTCTATGACAATTCCATTATTGTCATGTACGGAGATCACTACGGAATTTCTGAAAACCATAACAAAGCGATGGGTATGTATTTAGACAAAGAAATTACACCTTACGATAACGCAGTTTTACAAAAAGTGCCGTTATTTATCCATGTTCCTGGATATGGAAAAGCAACAACAGTCGATGAAGTTTCGGGTCAAATCGACTTAAGACCAACGATTCTTCACTTATTGGGCATCGATACGAAGGATGATATGCAGCTAGGTGCGGATATCTTCTCGGAAGATCATGAACCATTTGTCATTTTCCGTGATGGTCGTTTTGTAACGGACAAATATGTTTATACACAAGATGTCTGTTACGACAGTGAGACTGGCGAACCAATAGAAGCTGTTGCGTGTGAACCGTATATAGAAAACGCAGGGGTAGAGCTGGGCTATTCGGATATGATTATTAACGGTGACTTATTGCGGTTTAAACAACAAGAAGATGAACAGCTATTGCCGAACGTGATCGGCGAGCAAGAATAAATAGATCTGCACAGTGTACACTGTGCAGTTCTTTTTTACATAGAAAACAGATAATAGGAACGGAAGGGGGAGAAGCGGTGACAAAGAGATGGTCAGGATTATTTGTGGTTCTATTATTATGCTTAACTGGATGTGTCGATCGCCAGACAGCACCGAGTGAATTGGCGGAAACTCCTCAAAAACCTACGGCACCTCATCAAATCGATGGCGGGACAAAGCCGCAAACTGAAGAAGTTTTGCAAGCGCTTCAAGCAGATCCTGCGACGTTTCATTTTATTGTCGGCTGGCTAGATGAGGAGCATATTGTCTATGTCGAAAAAATAAATGGATCTTATCAAGTGAAAAAATTCAACATTGCGACTGGCAAACAGCAGGTAATGGTAGAAGAGCCTTCCATGATTATCGATTGTCTCATTCATCCTTCCAAGAAGTACTTATTGCTCCATACGGGCGACAATCCAATAGCCGCAACTGTTAAAATGATGACAATTGACGGCGAGATTTTAGATGAAGTATCTGTTGCATCGTCGGAATTAGGCATTCAATGGAATGACATAGACCCTTCACGCATTCTATTGACTGCATTTTATGAAGATTGGACATTCGATGTGTTTTTGTATGATCGGCATGAGGAGTTTTTCGGATTGCTGGACATTGAAGATCCTTTTCCCAAATGGTTTGGGGATGAACAAATTATTGTGCTACAAGAAAAAGATCATTCACTCGATGGCGGCAGCTTATATTCGTATAATGTAACCACGAAGGAATGGAAAAGCTTACAGCAAAATGACATTATTTACTTTGATACATACGAGGATTCGTTAGTAACGATGAAAGTCCGGGATGAAAGTAAAATGATTTTTTCCGTTTATGATCCATCTCTGAAAAGTTTATCGGAATGGACATTGCCAGCTGTTAGTAATTATTCAGAATGGGTTATTCCAAACGTCGAGTGGCTATCCAAAACGAAGCTAGTTATGACAGCATCACCTGCCGGGGGACAACTAGACGAATTAAGTAAGCCTTATCAATTGCTGCTAATTGAAGAGGGACTGCCGAAAGTTGTTTCAGAGAGTACGGTCGCGAGTAAGATCCAATGTGCACCGTCCGGAAAAAAATGCTTAACAGGCTATGGGGCTGAAATGATCGTCGATGTTGAAACAGGAAAGGAAATGAATTGGTTATTGATGGGGGAATGAGATGATAGATCGTGATCGATTCTTCACCAATCTAAAAAACATCCTTTGGACATAATCCAAAGGATGTTTTTACTTTTTCAACTTGTGATTACAGTGTTGGTGGATAACCTTGGAAGATGATTGTTGCAACTGTGAAACCTCCAAAAACGACTGCCGCACCTAAGTTGAAAACAATGCTAATGATGTTACGTTCTTTGAAAGCTTGTACTGTTCCGACGACAGCCAGAATCCCAATGAGTCCAAAAATGACCATTAGTAAGTTCATCGTAAAACACTCCTTTCAGAGGGTATACATAAATAAAAAAAGTACCATATTCCCTTTCTATTGTACTGTTTATAGCAGATTTTGTCGAGGTTAATTGAGTACAAATGTTAGAAAACTGTTTTCTCTTTGCTTTTCATCCTTTATTTTCGTAAACTGTATGGCAGGAGGGCGAGAAAATGTTAAAAATTGCTGTGTTGCCATTAGGACCGATTCAAACGAATTGTTATCTTGTCTATGACCAAAACCTTAATTGTCTGATCATTGATCCGGGCGAGGAGAGCGAACGTCTCATTGAAGCGATTGAAAGTAATAACCTGAAGCCGGCTGCGGTGCTTTTAACGCATGCTCATTTTGATCATATTGGAGCGGTTGACGCGATTCGAGATCATTTTACGATTCCGGTTTATATACATGAAGAAGAGAGCGAGTGGCTAAGTGATCCAAATTTGAATGGATCTGCTAAATACCCAACTTTACCGGATGTAAAAAACCGTGCGGCGGATCATTTGATTACAAAAGAAGGGGCAATGGGCATAGGGCCATTTACATTTGAAGTGCGCCACACACCTGGGCATTCACCGGGAAGCATTTCATTTATATTCGGGGAAGCGGGATTCGCAGTTGTTGGTGATACGTTGTTTCGTCAAAGCGTAGGACGTACGGATTTGGCATATGGAGACACCGATACACTGTTACAATCGATCCACGATAAATTGTTGTCACTGGATGATGACGTTGTGATCTATCCGGGACACGGACCTGCGACAACGCCGGAAGCTGAAAAAGACACGAATCCTTTTTTAAATGGGTTTTAACAACAAAAGCGGAGGGCGCCGTTTAGCCTCGACAGGCATAAGTCAATCTAGCGGCGTGGCGATTTTTGCCACAGAGCTAGATTGCTATTAAGGAAGTCAGCCTAAACGCGCCGCGTCCTGCGGCAACGGCTGACTAACCCGCATCCTGCGAGCCTCCGAGGGGCTGGCGCCCGGAGCTGGACGAAACAAAAGCGGAGGGCGCCGTTTAGCCTTGATAGGAAATCGCTATAACAAACAACAAAAAAACAGCCGAAATGGCTGTTTTTTCGTATGTACATTTTAGTGGCCACCAGGTACGTGTATGAATGTAGAATAGTAGCTAAATCCAACCATGAAAACCATTAGATAAGCACCAAAAATGTACATATACACACGCTCAGTAAGATTCAGGTAACCTAGTAATAAGAAGAAAATTGTGTTCGCTACAAATAGAAGTGAAACTGACAGCATGTCTCCAGCGTAAAACATTACGGCGAAAATGCCTGTCCACCAGCCTAGTAGCTTGAACATGTTATCCATGCGTGCTTTCCCTCCTTAAAAAAACTATTACAATATAAGCTCATACCCATTATATCGGATAATGACAGCGGATGTAAACTCGAATTACATATAATTGTGAAAAAGGTGTGTATTTGAATTGTACATTGTCCTCACGAAAATTTCATTTTGCGCCGAAAACCGCCTGCAAAATTCGACTTTGCGGAAAAGTATTCCAATTGTATGCGGATCATCGTATACTTTCACACAAGGATGGAAAGCGGTCTTCCATCTTAGGCCATTAGATTATGTGTATGATGCAAGATGAAGGAGTGATGAACGATCGGCAATGACAATATGATTGAACACAAGTGTTTTCAATTGCTTGAAAAAGCGATTCAGTTTGAAGCGGCGGATATTCATCTAGTTCCTACAAGAGAAGGCTATAGCATAGCGTTCAAAAAAGATGCAAAACTCCATCGATCCGGCACAATCCCCCCTCAAGTGGCGGTTCGAATGATTTCCTTTTATAAATTTTTATCTTCACTAGACATTAGCGATCGACGAAAACCTCAAAGCGGTTCTTTTCATAAGCAAATACAAGGTGAAAATTATTCATTCCGTGTATCTACGATTCCGTCCATTTATTTAGAAAGTGTTGTCATTCGACTTCAAAAACATGACAAAATTGTACCGCTCGACGAACTTTGCATAGAACCTAAGTGGGCGGATCAATTTCGGCAGGTCGTTACCAAACAGCAAGGGCTCATTCTGCTGACGGGACCGACCGGCTGCGGTAAGACGACAACGATTTACTCGCTCACGGCCCATTGTGTCAATGAATTGCATCGGCATGTGATTACATTGGAAGATCCGGTTGAAAACAATCATGCGCATTTACTTCAAGTGCAAGTGAATGAAAGATCAGGCATTACGTATGCTTCTGGACTAAAAGCCATTTTAAGGCATTCACCCGATATTATTATGATTGGTGAAATTCGCGACCGAGAAACTGCTAAAATCGCGGTAGAAGCTTCACTTACCGGGCATTTAGTGTTAACAACGGTACACGCGAAAGATCCGATCGGTTGTTTTTATCGCATGATGGATTTTGGCATTTCCCTTGAAGAATTGCGTCAGACGATTATTTGTATCTCTTCCCAGCGTCTCACTCGAGATGTATCGGGGAAAACAAGTGCGACTTTTGAAATTATCCAAGGCGCTATGATCGATCGCATTGCGGGTGCAATGGCTTCGGGTGAACGAATTTCAATGGTTCATGAATTTAAGACAGAAATGGTTTCAAACAAATCGGCCAATCAAAAGTTGATACATGATGAATAAACGAAAGGGGATTCTTCAAAATAGGCCCGCATTCATTAAAAGACTAGCGACATTAATGGAAGAAGGCTATACATTTCATGATGCAGTTAACCTCTTATTACCACACCATTGGAAGGGCTGTAAGGAAGAGATTGCGGAACAAATTGACAATGCCTTTAAAGCAGGCCATGGAGTTGTAGAAGTCCTTACAGTATTGGGATTTTCTGCTGGCACACTGCTTCCAGTTGTGATTGCGGAAATGGACGGAAAACTCATCCTTGCTCTATATGGAATGGCAAGACGGTTGGAGAAGATTGAATTGCAACGGAAGAAGTTGAAAAATCTACTCATTTATCCAATTTTTCTCTTTCTAATGATTTTCCTATTACTGCTTGCATTTCGGAAGTATTTCCTGCCAAATATGAAAACGTTGGTCGGTTCACGTCCGGACGATATGAACAAAATCGTTGGATACTTGCCGACCTTTGTTTCGAAAATGCCAGATATTTTTATTGTGATGTTGCTGCTCGGTGTTTGTCTAGTAGTGGTGGCTACGTATAGTTATCGCAAATGTACGCCTGTAAAAAAGATTCAAATTTTTATGTCTTTACCTTTTGCTGGAACATTTTTTTCAATGATCAAAACGAGATCCTTTGCGGGGGAAATGGGTAGCTTGCTTCAATCTGGATTATCACTTCAACAAGCACTTGATGTTTTAATCAATCAAAAATTGGACGCGGTTGTTAGTGAAATGGCTAAAGATGTAAAAGAACTTGTAATCCATGGCGAGCCTCTTCACGCCGCCATCGAATTAACACAAGGACTGACCCCTCATTTAGCCGATTTCGCAAAACATGGCTCTGACAGCGGTCACCTTCCAAAAGAATTATTGCTTTATAGCGAACAATTAGAGGAGACCATCGATGTGACGTTCAATCGGGCATTGGCACTGCTTCAGCCACTCCTGTTTAGCATCATTGCAGTTTGTATATTATCCGCCTATCTCGCATTATTATTGCCCGTTTATGGCATGATGGACAAATTATGAAAGGAGTTTGACATGAAATTTGTTAATAATGAAAAAGCTTTTACGATGATCGAAATGATGATTGTACTCCTTGTGATTTCGGTTCTTATCTTAATAGCCCTTCCAAATGTTACAAAAAACTCAAAAACAATTGACGAAAAGGGCTGCGATGCTTATGTGAAAATGGTGCAAGGACAAGTGGAGGCCTATAAGTTGGATAAAAAAAGTTTGCCAACGTCGATCCAACAATTGTCAGACGACCAATACGTTCCGGAAGATGCGCAATGTCCAGATGGAAGAGCATTAACGATTGTAGACGGAAAAGTAGATGTTTCGTCATAATGGATGGCTCTGCCGTAAAGAGGATGGTTTTACATTTTTAGAAATGCTTCTTGTTCTATCCGTGCTCTCAGTTATAACGATGATCGTCATGCCAATAAGTGCAAATTGGATTCAACAAGAAACTGAGGAAGACGCTTTTGACGCTTTTTTGTCATCGATTCAATTTATCCAAGCGTATGCAATGGCGAATGATGTGAGCACAAAAATGGAGTTTAAGCATGAAGGAACGATGTATATTACGGCAACTTCAAGAAAATTAGAATTCGAGCGCACAAATTTTCCAACGGGTATGCGGCTTTCAGATTTAAGCCCAATGAAGGTTATTGAATTTCATCCGAGTGGAGATATGATACGTACCGGGACTATGACGATCGAAACGACGAATGGATTAAAAAATATTCGATTTCAATTTCAGCGCGGAAGGATGATCATCGATTGAACGAAAAGGGGTATTCTTGGCCGGAAGCCATTTTAACACTCGGAATTTTGGTCGTTATTTTTGGTTCACTTTTACCGTTTGCCTCTGCCATGGCAGTCAAGCTGACTGATAAAAAATTTGCGATCTATGCAGCAGAAACAGCACTGCAAGCGACGATTCTTTGGCGTTTGCACGGCACCATTGAAGGCAGCCGCATAATGGAAGGTGTGCAGTATGATTGGGCCATTGTAGAGCGCGGTATTTGCGTCGAATACCTTGCAAGGGAAAAGGTGGAGAGAAAATGCCTTTATGGAGACGCTACATAAAGCCCAATCGTGGGTATACGTTTGTAGAAAGTATTTTCCAATTGGTCATATTAACTGTATTTCTCCATCTGCTTGTCCTTTTTTTCATGTGGAAGGGCACGGTTGAATCAAGCTTTCCAGATCACGTATCAATCGAATGGGAGCTTTTCGCCATTGACATGCAGCAAATGCTATCTACGATTGATCACCTTGAAATTCGGAGCGAAGGTACTGCGCTTCGTTTCTTGGGTGAGCAAAGGAGAATTGATATTTCACGCAGCAATACGGTTATTCGAAAACAAGTTGATGGGCAAGGTCATGTACCATTATTAACAAATGTACGAACGATTCAATTCGAAAAAACTGGAGATCATTTGATCGTTTTAGTGAATACATTGGGCGGGGAATCGTTAGAAAGGAGCTTTGCCATTGGCCTCTCTCCGAAATGAGCAAGGCGTTATGCTTGTCGCGGCGATTCTGTTATTATTTTTTGTCAGCCTCTTTCTTTTCACTATTGTTTCATGGCATGATAAAATATATAAGACATACGATGCAATCGAGTTGTATTATATGAACGAAGCAATTCAGAACATGAAACGGGGCGGCACGTAAACCTGTCCTGTAAGACGGGTGGTAAAGTGAAGAAAGTATATTTAATTGGCTACATGGGAAGCGGTAAAAATGCCATTGGCAAGCGTTTAAGTTTTGCGACGAAAATGCCTTTTTACGATATGGATCGAGAAATTGAAAAAAAGATGGGCATGTCCATCCCGGAAATTTTTAATACGTATGGTGAAGCGTATTTCCGTGATTTGGAGACAGACTTTTTGCGGAATTTTCGAACTGAAGCATGCATCATCGCAACAGGCGGTGGTGTTCCAATGCGCTCGGAAAACCGCGAAATTTTAAGGAAGACAGGACTCGTCTTTTTCTTAAATGCATCATTTCGAGACATTTGGCGCCGCATCGCAAACGGAAAAAATCGACCGATCGTTCTTCAGTCGACACGTACAGAGTTGGAAGCGTTATATCTAGAACGAAAACCCCAATATGTCCGTGCTGCACATTTTAAAGTAGAAACAGAGCATCGTACATTGCGTGAAATTACAAAGTATATTGCTTTTCAAGTAGAGCGGCTAAAAGAAGACAAATTAAAAGAGAGAATTCGACAATAGAATTCTGTCTTTTTATCGTCAGAACTGGATGAAAATTAGTGCAAAGAGCTTAAAGGCGAATGTTTATCTGGTTTCCCAACTGTTTCGTTCGGAAAAATAACGAACTTTGAAAAACGATTGCGCTTTCTCGGATGAAATGTTAAGATGTTAGGCGAAAGGACATTATTAGTCCCAATGTTACTCATCATTACAAAAAAATGAACACTTTGCGGATGAATGTATGGGGAGAGCACGCGTTAGGCGTCGCCGAAGGAGCAAACAGGAAAACTGTGAATCTCTCAGGTAACAAGACTCATACAGGACGCATCTCTGGAGAGCGCTAGTTTGACTAGCCACCAAAGAAGAAAGCCTTTTGGCAAAACTTTCAGGTAAACGGACAGAGGTTCCTTATATATTAGGGAATCTCTGTCTATTTTTATCAACATGAGGGAGGAAAAGACCGTGACAGAATTAAAACGAACGGTTCTATTTGACCGCTATGCCGAGTATGGCGGGAAAACAATCGATTTTGGCGGTTGGGAACTGCCGGTTCAATTTTCAAGCATTAAAGCTGAACACGAAGCGGTACGTACAAAAGCAGGATTGTTTGATGTTTCTCACATGGGCGAAGTCGTTGTCCGCGGGGAAGGGGCATTAGCCTACTTACAAAAACTTGTTACAAACGATGTATCTAAATTAAAAGATGGCCAAGCACAATATACAGCGATGTGCTATGAAAATGGCGGTACGGTTGACGACCTACTTATCTACAAGCGTGCCGACAATGATTACCTACTTGTCGTGAATGCATCCAATATCGAAAAAGATCTTGAATGGATGCAGCAATATGTGTCAGAAAATGTCGAAATTGACAATCAATCCGACAATTATGCACTGCTCGCGCTTCAAGGTCCGGTTGCACAAAGTGTTTTACAAAAACTAACAGATGAACCACTTGCAGACATTAAGTTTTTCCGATTCAAAGAAAATGTCAATATTGCAGGTCACGAAGTTCTTGTTTCTCGCACAGGCTACACAGGTGAAGACGGATTTGAAATTTACGGGTCACCCGAAGCGATTCATGCACTGTGGCCAGCCATCCTTGAAGCTGGAGAAGCGGAAGGCGTTGTACCAGCAGGTTTAGGCGCACGCGATACACTGCGTTTTGAAGCGGGTCTGCCGCTTTATGGTCAAGAATTGTCAAAAGACATTTCTCCGCTCGAAACTGGACTTGGCTTTGTCGTGAAATTGAATAAAGCTGAAGATTTCATCGGAAAAGAAGCACTTGCAGCACAAAAAGAAAATGGTGTACCGCGTAAACTCGTTGGTGTTGAAATGATCGACAAAGGGATTCCGCGCACAGGTTATAAAGTATTTATTGGCGATGAAGAAATTGGTGAAGTTACGACGGGTACACAATCCCCAACGTTAAAAAAGAACATTGGGTTTGCATTACTGAAAACTGAACATACCCAAGAAGGTACTGAAGTCGAAATCGAAGTGCGCAACAGACGATTAAAAGCTGTCATTATTCCAACACCATTTTATAAACGATAAATAGAAAAGGGGACAAATGGACATGAAGCATCGTTACATTCCAATGACTGAAACTGATCGTGCTGAAATGCTAGAGACGATTGGTGTTTCATCCGTAGATGAGCTTTTTGCGGATATTCCTGAAAAAGTTCGATTTAAAGGCGAATACAACATTAAACAAGCAAAATCAGAGTCGGCATTAACAAAAGAACTTTCACGACTTGCTGCGAAAAATGCGGACACGAATACATACGCATCGTTCTTGGGAGCAGGCGTTTACGATCACTATAAGCCAATTATTGTTGATCACGTCATTTCTCGTTCAGAGTTTTACACAGCGTATACACCGTATCAGCCTGAAATTTCTCAAGGAGAGCTCCAAGCGATTTTTGAATTCCAGACAATGATTTGCGAGTTAACAGGAATGGATCTTGCAAACTCTTCTATGTATGACGGCGGTACAGCACTTGCAGAAGCAGGAACGCTTGCGGCAGGTCATACACGTCGTAAAAAAATTCTTATTTCAGAAACTGTACATCCTGAATCTCGTGACGTTGTACTTTCCTATGCGACAGGACAGTCTATTGAAGTTGTAACAGTTCCGCAAAAAGATGGTGTAACAGATATTGCGAAGCTGGAAGAGTTAATCGACGATAATACAGCGGCAGTTCTTGTTCAATACCCGAACTTCTTCGGTCAAATCGAAGATATTCAAAAAATCGGTGACGTTGCGCACCACCACGGCGGACTGTTCGTAGTATCTTCTAATCCGCTTGCACTTGGCGTGTTAACACCGCCAGGTAAACTGGGTGCAGATATTACAGTAGGTGACGCACAGCCATTCGGTATTCCGGAAGCGTTTGGCGGACCGCACTGTGGGTATTTTGCAGTAACGAAAAAGCTTATGCGTAAAGTGCCTGGACGTCTCGTTGGAGAAACGACAGATGACGAAGGTCGCCGCGGGTATGTATTAACACTTCAAGCGCGTGAACAGCATATTCGTCGTGACAAAGCGACGTCAAATATTTGTTCAAACCAAGCTTTGAACGCCCTTGCAGCCTCTGTTGCGATGACTGCATTTGGAAAAGTGGGCGCACAACAAATCGCTTATCAAAATATCGCGAAAACGCGTTATGCGAAAGATGCATTTGAAAAAGCTGGATTTACAGTTGCTTTTGGCGGCGCACATTTCAATGAAATCGTTGTGGACTGTAAAAAACCTGTCAAAGAAGTGAATGCAGCACTATTTGAAAAAGGGATCATTGGCGGATATGATTTAGGCCGAACATACCCTGAACTTGCAAACCACGCGCTAGTTGCGGTAACGGAACAACGTACGAAAGAAGAAATTGATGCACTTGTGCAAGAAATGGAGGCCCTTCATGCATAAAGATAATCAACCGCTCATTTTTGAAATTACAAAAGAAGGACGAGTAGGTTACAGCTTGGAAGATCTCGACGTACCTGAGCTGGACCTTTCCGACCTATTGCCAGAAGGCTTTATCCGTAAGGAAGCAGCAGAGCTTCCGGAAGTTTCCGAGCTCGATATTATGCGTCATTACACAGCCCTATCAAACCGCAACCACGGTATTGATTCAGGCTTCTATCCGCTCGGTTCTTGTACGATGAAATACAACCCAAAAATTAACGAATCGGTTGCTCGCTATTCTGGTTTTGCGAACATTCACCCATTGCAAGATGAGTCAACGGTTCAAGGTGCAATGGAACTGATGTATGACCTGCAAGAGCACTTAGTTGAAATTACGGGAATGGATGAAGTAACACTTCAACCTGCTGCAGGTGCACACGGTGAGTGGACAGCACTTATGATGATCCGTGCTTTCCACGAAGCGAACGGTGATTTTAACCGTACAAAAGTACTTGTTCCAGACTCCGCGCACGGTACGAACCCGGCTTCTGCCACTGTTGCAGGATTTGAAACAGTAACGGTTAAATCCGATGAAAACGGTCTTGTAGACCTAGAAGATTTGAAAAAGCATGTCGGCGACGATACGGCTGCGCTTATGCTGACAAACCCGAATACACTCGGTTTGTTTGAAGAACATATTCTTGAAATGGCTGCAATCGTTCACGGTGCAGGCGGGAAATTGTACTATGACGGCGCGAACTTAAACGCAGTTATGTCAAAAGCGCGTCCTGGAGATATGGGCTTTGATGCGGTTCACTTGAACTTGCACAAAACGTTCACAGGTCCGCACGGCGGCGGTGGTCCAGGTTCTGGTCCTGTCGGCGTAAAAGCTGACCTTGCCAAGTTTTTGCCGAAGCCGGTATTGGTGAAGAAAGACGATACGTATACATTCGATTATGATCGTCCAGAATCAATCGGCCGCGTGAAACCTTACTACGGAAACTTTGGTATTAACGTGCGTGCGTACACGTATATCCGTTCAATGGGTCCAGATGGTCTGAAAACTGTCACGGAAAATGCTGTACTAAACGCAAACTATATGATGCGCAGACTCGAGCCTTATTTCGACCTGCCATATAACCGTCACTGTAAACACGAATTCGTTCTATCAGGCCGCCGTCAAAAGAAACTTGGCGTACGTACGCTCGATATGGCGAAACGTCTCTTAGACTTTGGCTATCACCCGCCGACAATCTACTTCCCGCTTAACGTGGAAGAAGGTATGATGATTGAGCCGACGGAAACAGAATCGAAAGAAACACTCGATGCATTTTGCGATGCACTCATTCAAATTGCAAAAGAAGTCGAAGAAAATCCAGAAATCGTTCAAAACGCACCACATACAACGGTCATTAACCGTTTGGATGAAACAAAAGCTGCACGTCAACCGGTTTTACGATATACAAAAGAATAATCAATTAAAAAGTCGTTTCCTTTATGGAGACGGCTTTTTATATTCAAAATTTTTGTAGTGCATTTAGACATCACGAACTGCACTTCCATCTTTTGCGAAAGGCTTTTCAAAGTCCTTTTTGAGATTTTTCAGATTTGTGGTACAGTAGTATAGTAGGAATTAAATAGTAGCCACTGGGGGAGTCTTTATGATTGGACTGAGACGCATGTTGCGAACCCTTTGAACCTGATCTGGTCATACCAGCGTAGGAAAGTGGGCCGCAGAGTAATAAAGTAGGCGCCGCTTCTTGACGAAAATGACAGAAGGCGGTTTTTTTATGTGGAATGAAAGGATTTGGTGAAGATGACAGCAGAAGAGATCGTCAACAATACATTAGCATTTTTGAGTCAATCTAGTAGTTCAGAAGAAGCGTTTAATGAGCAGGCATTGTCATTGTTTCGTTATCAATATGAAAATAATTTACCTTATCAAACGTACTGCCGTGCAAAAAGAAAGACGCCGAGATTGGTAAAGTCTTGGACGGAGATTCCTGCTGTTCCGATCGATGCGTTTAAAGAAGTTCCTTTAAGTTGCACGGGGATCGAAACTGCGGTTGCTACTTTTATGACAAGTGGTACAACAACTGGCGCACGAGGGAAGCATTACCATTCAACGTTAGAAGTGTATGATCAGTCGATGAAAACCGTTTTTAAGAAGAAATTTATGAGAAATGATGAGCACATCCCAATGGGGATTTTATTCCCGAAGAGAGAGCTGATGCCGAATTCGTCGTTAGCACATTACTTAGCACTGGCAGCGGAAACATTTAGCGGAAACGATTTTACTTATTTTGTAGATGATCGTGGTTTAGAAACGAATGAGCTTATTCAAGAATTGGCGAAACGAGAGGCGGCAGGAACCCCTTACGCTTTACTTGGTGCCTCTTTCAGTTTTGTTCACCTATTCGAAGCGTTAGAAAGACAAGGGCGCCGATTTTCATTGCCGAAAGGGAGTAAGTTACTGGACACAGGCGGATTTAAGAATCAATCGAAGGAATTGGATTTAGCCTTGTTTTATCAAAAGATGAAAGATTTTCTTGGCGTTGAACCCGAAAATTGTATCAATATGTTCGGCATGACAGAACTAAGCACACAGTTTTATGATGATGGGAATGCAGTGATTCCATCCGAAAAATCGGGCCCGCACTGGATTCGGACGAGAGTGGTAGATCCAATGACTGGAGAAGATCAGCCTGACGGGGAACCGGGGGTGCTCGTGCATTATGATTTGGCAAATATGAATTCGGTTGCAGCGATTTTGACGGAGGATATGGGTGTCAAAAAAGAAAATGGCTTTTTATTTTTAGGAAGAGTGGAAGGGGCAGAAGCGAAAGGGTGCTCACTTGCACTTGAATCATTCATTCAGGCAACGAAAGGAGCACTGACTTGATGGAGCGTGCAGGGTATTTCACAGGGCTAAATGAAGAAGATGTGAAGTATGAAATCAGAGAATTTCAAGGGCATGGGAAGACGTTGCAAGTTGAGGTGCCTGTTGTCACAACTGAGCAGTTGCTTCAAATTGCGGAAGGCGTGAAAACAGCAAGTGATCATATCTTGAAATCATTTAGCGTTTCGGAACTGGTCCGTATCATTGATGAGGTCATTGCACGTCTACTAGATCGGGACAACCTTTACCGACAGAAGGCGGAGGAATTGCTGCCGATCATCACAGGCTTTGATGAAGAAATGGTTCGGCTTGGATTAACGTCCCAATTAAAAACGTTTCGAAAGCCGCAATTGCAACGGTTTTTAGTCGAAGACTTTGGCAATCCATTATTGTTGGATGATTTTCAACCGCGTGCAAAGGGAGGCCACTCAAAGGCGATAGGGCCCGGATTAATGACCCATATTTGGGCGGGGAATGTACCTGCTTTACCGCTTTGGAGTATTGTATCGAGCCTGCTTGTGAAAGGTGGATCGATTGGGAAGGTGTCGAGTGCTGAACCGTTATTTGCAGGGTGGGTCGCAAAAATGATCGCTGAGGTGGAGCCAAGGCTTCGGGGTTGTTTGGCGGTCGTTTGGTGGCCAGGCGGAGATGAAGAAAAAGAGTCTGCGTTATTCAATGCGTCCGATCTTGTTTTTGCGTATGGAGGCAATGAGGCTTTAACCGCGATCAAAAATCATGTTCCGCTGACAACGAAATTTTTAGGGCATGGACATAAAATTAGTTTTGGCCTCGTGTCGAAAGAGAGTTTAAATGCGAAAAATGCTGCTGAAACAGCACGTCTTGCCGCGTATGATGTGATGCGCTTCGATCAACAAGGATGTTATTCACCGCAGTTCTTTTTTGTGCAAAGCGGGGGTCAAGTTTCGCCGAAAAGTTTTAGTCAATATGTTGCACATGAGTTAGCTGTCTTTGAAAAAAGATTCCCCCGTCGCGCCCTTTCAAAAGAAGAAGGTGCGGAGTTGTTTACTTGGAGACAAAAAGAGCAGATGAGCGTATTTTCGGAACAGGGGAAAGAAGTCATCGGGCCAGATTCAGGAAGCTGGGCCGTTGTTTATGAACCACTGAAAGACTTTGTGCTGCCAAGTCCGTTAAACCGGGTTGTACGCATCATCGAAATCGAAGACTTTCATGAAATCTTACCGTTGTTAGTGCCTTTTCGACACTATTTACAAACGGCCGGCATTGCGGCATCACCTGAAAACTTATTTCACTTATCTTCATTGTTAGCCAAAACAGGCGTGACCCGGATTTCGTCGCTCGGTCAAATGACGGCTCCCGAAGCAGGGTGGCATCACGACGGAGCGTGGAGTTTATTGGACTTAGTTCAAATGGTAGATATTGAGGACAACGCAGAAGTGTATGCGGAGAAATTTGCTTCGTATCGGGATTGAGAGGTAGCATATGAGCGGATTAGTAATTGACAGCATTTCCCATCGTTATGATGGAAGCAAAATGATTTTACAGCAAGTCAACTATCAGGTTGGAGACGGTGAGTTTCATTGTTTAGTTGGACGAAGTGGTTGCGGAAAAACAACATTTTTAAAAATCGTATCTGGTCTATTAGAGGCTGAAACGGGTCAAGTGTTATTGGACGGTCAGCAAGTTAAAAAACCTTTAGAAAATGCGGGGTTTGTTTTTCAGTCCCCAACATTATTGGAATGGAAAACCGTACTTGAAAATGTGCTGTTCCCGATCGAATTGAAACGGAAAAGTACGAAAGAAGAACAGGAAAGGGCAAAGGCATTGCTGGCATTAATGAAAATAGAACAACATATGCATTCCTTTCCGCAGCAGCTCTCAGGTGGGCAACAGAGCCGTGTTGCGATTGCGCGTGCATTAATCAAAAATCCACGGTATTTATTTCTAGACGAGCCCTTTGCTGCTTTGGATGCAATTACGCGAGAAGAATTACAAGATGATTTACTCGCATTGTGTGCACATCATCAAATGACGGTATTATTCATCACGCATGATATTGCGGAAGCGATTTATGTCGCGGATCACGTATTGGTAATGGAGGAAGGAAAGATCGTCCATACGGAAACGATTGATATGCCAAAGCCGCGGACAGTTGAGATGCGTTATAGCAGTCGCTTCAATGAACTAGGTTTTGTTCTCCGTCAAGCATTGGAAGGGGTGCCTTCCGCATGAAATGGGCCCCTATTTTTTCCATATTTACGTTTATTGGATTAGTTGCCTTGTGGGAACTTGTCGCGCATTCCCTATCAGAACTCGTTTTGCCTGCACCGTCTGTTGTTTTTCCACTATTATGGACTGAGCTGAAAACAGGTTATTTTACACCGCATCTCATTCAGACAGGGATCGAAGTGCTTGCGGGATTATTTATCGGTTCACTTTTCGGCTTCCTATTAGGTGTACTGATGGGCGAGTTTCCATGGCTTCGGAATTTGTTGGCACCTTATGTCATTGCAAGTCAGGCTGTGCCAAAACTTGCACTTGCACCATTATTTGTCCTTTGGTTCGGTTTTGGAATGACTTCTAAAATTGTGATTACTGCATTGATATGTTTTTTTCCATTGCTGGAAAATACGATGTCAGCGATGCGGCAAATCGATCGGGAGAAGAAAAATCTCTTTCGTGTGTTGCATGCGACACGCTTTGAAACACTCATTCATTTAAAAATACCTGAAGGGCTTCCAAGTATTATGAGCGGATTTCGTGTTGCGGTTGTACTCGCACTTGTCGGAGCGGTTGTTGGTGAATTCATAGGGGCAAATAAAGGGCTTGGTGCGATGATTATTGCATCACAGGGAATGATGGATACGCCGTTAATGTTCGCGGTGTTAATTTTATTAACGGTATATGGAATGTTGTTATATGGGATCGTTATATTAATAGAAAAATTTGTGTTGGCGAAATATTTATATGGGGGAGAGCGGAAGTCGTGAGAAAAATAGGACTTGCCGTCATGTTGACGGTATTCAGCATTTTGCTTGGTGCTTGTGGTGGAGGCAAGCAAAATGAGCAAGGGGCAGGGGAAGAAACGATACATAACATACGGGTGGCCAGTTGGAGTCAACCGATTACAGAGCAAATTAACCTATTAGCTGAAGAAAAGAACTTTTTCAAGGATGAGAAAATTGAACTTGAATTTATTCCAGGTGCTGGCGGTGGAGACGCGATTAAAAATATTGCGTCTGGAAAAGCAGATATTGCGTTTACAGATCCAGGTTCGCTATTCGCTGCTTTAGATAAGGGGGAGAGGTTGGTCGTTCTTTATGATATTTATCCGCAAAATGTGTTCAATGTCGTATCGCTAGAAGAAAAGAACATCACGAAGCCGCAAGATTTAAAAGGGAAGACGATTGGCGTTTACAGTTTATCGAGCGGGACAAGACAGAATTTGCTTGTCTTATTGCACCAAGCGGGGCTTTCTGAAGAAGATGTGACAATTGTTGAAACGGGTGTGTTAAATTTTGCGCCGCTGATGCAAGGACAAGTCGATGCGACAGCCGCGACTGATACAGGGCTTACAACAGGGATTGCCAAGGGGCTTGAAGATGTGAATGTGATGGAAGTTAAGGATTACTTTAACTATTCCAGTGATTTATTCGTCGTAACAGAGGCAACTTTTGAGCAGAAAAAAGAGGAGATTTTGGCGTTTTTAGAAGGGTACCGGAAAAGCGCAGCGTGGATGATGGCCGAGTCGGAAGAAGCGGCTGCTTTAGCAACAAATTATGCAATCGATGGCAAGGATGAAGCACATAATTTAGCCATTATCGAGTTGCGGAATGCAGCTGCATTGCCGTCTACAGGCGGCATGGAACAACTAGGTGTCATTGATCTTCCGAATTTGCAAGAGGCGGCGGATCTGTATTATGAATTGGGACTCATTGACAATGAACTGGATTTAACAACAGTCGTTCCAAGTGAATTCATCGCCGGGAAGTGAAGGGGGAGAGAAATAAATGAAATTTAAAGATCAAGTTGTTCTTGTCACGGGTGCGAGCCGTGGAATTGGCGCTGCCATCGCAAAATCTTTCGCGGCGGAAGGTGCTTTTGTGATTGTGAACTATTTACAGAACGAAAAAGCGGCGGAAGAAGTTGTGGCGGCCTGTCAAGCGCTTGGCGGAGACGCTTGGGCAATTCAAGCAGATGTGACAGTGGAGGAAGATGTGAATCGGTTGGCGGGGGACGTGCTTCTTGAAGTTGGGAAAATTGATGTCGTTGTCAATAACGCTTTCAAAGCTTATCAATTTGACCCCGAGAATCGGAAACTTGCGTGGGATTTAAAATGGGAAGATGTTCAGGAGCAGCTAGATGGTTCACTCCGTGCGGTCCACCATATGACACAGGCAGTCATTCCGGCAATGAAAAAGCAAGGGGGCGGCAGTATCATTAACATGGTATCCAATCTAATTGCGCGTCCAGTCGTTCCTTATATTGACTATACAACTGCCAAAGGTGCATTACAAAGTTATAGTAGAAATCTCGCGGCAGAACTTGGTGCTTTTGGTATTCGTATGAATTGTGTAGCGCCTGGGCTTGTCTATCCGACAGACGCAAGTAAGCATACGAAAGAAGATGTAAAAGAAATGATTATCTCACAGACACCGTTAGGGCGAATTGCCATGCCAATCGATATCGTGGGGCCCGTCTTGTTTCTCGCTTCCGAATGGGCAGCCTTCGTCACTGGACAAACGATCTATGTAGACGGCGGATTTGTGATGAATTGATTTTTGACGACAGGAATAAAAGGATAAGTGATTTACGGACTGTAGAGCAAACCCGAAAATGATTCGAGTTTGTTCTACAGTCTTTTTCTTTATCCAGCGCATGAAGCAGTAAGGAGTTTGTCATGCACGCAAATTCTTAAATGCTTGAATAAAATGGGTTGGTTTCGTATCAATTTCATAGGTAAAAACACCTTGATTTGTATGTAGATAAAAGAGTCCGGTACCGCCGGAGAAAGGTCGATACGATAGATCGTGAACGTCTTCCAATGGGAACGACTCATTGGCGGTTGAAATTGAATTTGGAAA
This sequence comes from Sporosarcina sp. HYO08, assembly GCF_001563475.1. Taxonomy (GTDB): domain Bacteria; phylum Bacillota; class Bacilli; order Bacillales_A; family Planococcaceae; genus Sporosarcina. Next base: position 506,740 of record NZ_LPUT01000001.1, read on the forward strand.
TAAATGGATCCTATTAACTGTTCGGGTTAGTTTTTGATCAAAAAAGCCCATTACACGTTCGACAGTAATATAGGAAATCGTAGAGATCGATTCGTTGCTTAGCTCATTCACTATAATTCCTCCAATATTGCACACAGTAAGTACGGACGAAATACATGTTTATCATAACACTTACAATCTTTTTTAGTCACTTATTGGAAAATAGAGGTAGATGATTTATGAATTGATTTTTTATTAAAAATTCCAACTAAAAGAGAATCTATTTTCAACTGGCGTGTCAGTCGCTATAATAAGCTAATATTGTTCATACTGATAGCATCTGGAACGCGAAATTGCGGATGCGCTTATGTGCGCTTGTGAAATGTTGAGCAATTAAATTTAGTAAAAGTAGGTGAAATTCCCATTGTTTAAATCTTGGAAATTGCATATTCTTGTCCTCATTTTTGTCATTTTAGGGGAAGCGATCGGCGTCATTCAATTTGACTTAGGCGTTGGGACCGTCGCATTATTCCCGATGTTATTCGTTTTAATTTGGGGCGGAATTATTAGTTTCCCGAAATTAAAATTATTATCCGACAAGCAAATGAAAAATGCGGCTGGCATTTTAGGTATCTCTTTTATGCTTTTCGTTGCCAAACTTGGCACGATGCTTGGTCCGTCATTATCGAAGATTTTTGAAGCTGGTTTGTCGCTGGCTTTCCAAGAAGTTGGACATGTGATCGGTACCATTGCGATCGGGTTGCCGATTGCTTTGTTGATGGGTATGAAACGTGAAGCAATTGGTGCGACATTTTCAATTGACCGCGAACCAAACTTAGCGATTATTTCGGAAAAGTATGGCGCAGATTCTCCGGAAGGAAGGGGCGCACTTGGCGTTTACGTGTGCGGTACAGTATTTGGTGCCATTTACTTGGCAATTCTAGCCGGATTTTTGGGAAGCCTTGGTATTTTCCATCCGATTTCACTCGCGATGGGGGCAGGTGTTGGTTCCGGCAGTATGATGGCAGCGGCGTCAGGGGCATTGGCCGCGACATTCCCGAATGATGCGGAAGAAATTGCGTTATTCGCTGCAGCTGCAAACTTAATAACGACAATTTTAGGTACGTATATTTGTGTATTTTTCTCCTTGCCTGTGACTGCGCGTTTATACAATTGGCTCGAACCGAAAATCGGGCGATTCGGTAAGGAGCGTGGTTAAAGATGGTAGAAAAAGCAAAAGTTCTTTCATTAATTGGTTTAATTGCGATTATCGGTAATTGGGTCGGTTTTAAAGTTTCTCCAATAGAGGCATTGCCAGGAATGATCGTCATTGTCGTCATTACGATCGTTGGTCTCTTGTTGAATCATTTGATGCCGAAAATGCCTTCTGTTATTTGGATTTCATTCATTGCGCTCATTATCACGACACCGATTTTTCCTGGAAATGGTTGGATCGTAGAAAAAACGAGCGCGATTAATTTCATGGCGCTCGCGACACCGATTTTGGCGTACGCGGGGTTGTCACTTGGAAAAGACATGGAAAGCTTTAAAAAGCTTGGTTGGCGAATCATTGTTATTTCGTTAGTTGTCTATACGGGTACGTTTTTATTTGCAACGCTATTTGCGGAAATTGTATTTAAATTGCAGGGAAGATTTTAAGTGAAAGCATAGCCGACAAAAGGCTATGCTTTTTATTTATTCACGGGAATGGCATAGTGATTGAGTATTCAATATTTTTATTATGTAAACTATTATGCTTGGATTTTATTATTTTAAACATAATTTGTGCGATCGGTTTAGCATATAGAGGGAAATCCCTAGCATTTTCTCCTTTGCGGTAGCGCAAATCATTCTTTTTGAGATCTATGTAACAAAAAATTCACACAAAAATGCTTGCTTGTGATAGATATCACAGTTTTCACTGCTCGATTCACCTATGATCAACGTATAAAGATTAAAAATTAGGCATCCTTATAGGAAAGATAGGGATTTCACTAATATAGGTTCACTCGAACGTTAGATAAAATAGGGATTGAGTGAAAGGGAGAGAAGAAAATGCTAAATTTACAAAAAGAAAGAGATTATGATGTCAATCCATTTATCGTTATATGGGAAGTGACGCGTGCGTGTGCGTTAAAATGCCTGCATTGCCGTGCGGAAGCGCAGTACGTTGCGGACCCTCGACAGTTATCACATGAAGAAGGTAAAAAATTAATCGATCAAATTGCAGAAATGGATAATCCCTTATTTGTTTTCACAGGCGGGGATCCATTAATGCGTCCAGATTTATATGAACTTGCAAAATATGCAATTGAAGAAAAAGGACTGCCTGTGTCGATGACGCCGAGTGCAACGCCGAAAGTCACATTCGATGCGATTAAAAAGGCGAAAGATGTTGGGCTATCGAGATGGGCATTTAGTCTAGATGGATCTTGTGCAGAAATCCATGATCATTTCCGAGGAACAAGAGGTTCTTATGACCGGACAATGAAAGGGATTGAGTATTTAAAAGAACTCGACATTCCGATCCAAGTGAATACGACGATTTCTAAATACAATTTACATGACTTAGAAGCGATCGCTGAAAAAGTAAAAGAGATGGGTGCCGTGTTATGGAGTACATTTTTCCTTGTGCCAACGGGTCGAGGTATGGAAAAAGATATGATTTCAGCCGAAGAGCATGAAGAAGTAATGAAATGGCTCGTGCAAATCCAGCAAAAAATGCCGTATGGTGTCAAAACGACAGAAGCACCGCATTACAGGCGCGTCTTCCTCCAAGAGCAAGAACGATTGGGCAACAGCGCTGGGAAGGAAAATAAACGCGAAGATGTCCTTGGCCGTGCGCCGAATCCCGTGAATGACGGGGATGGCTTTGTCTTCATTAGCCATATCGGTGAAGTGTATCCAAGTGGTTTCTTGCCAGTTGTCTGCGGAAATGTCAGGGAGCAGTCGCTTGCTGATATTTACCGAAATTCACCGATTATGAAAGAACTGCGTGATAAGTCTTTATTAAAAGGGAAATGCGGTGTGTGTGAGTTTAATAAAATTTGTGGAGGTTCCAGATCCAGAGCTTACGCGGTTACCGGGGATTACTTAGAGAGCGATCCGTATTGTTCCTATATCCCAAAAGCATTGCGTGAGAAAGTGGATTTACAAAAAATTTAACTTGAATCAGCAAAGGTTTTTGCTGATTCAAGTTAGCCTCCGGCGGATGTCACAGATTTTTAGAGGAGTTTTCGAGCGTGCTCGAAAAAATCTGGACGCAATTCCGCCGAGGCGGAATTGATCGCCATGCGAAAGGGAGAAGTATGATGAAGAGGATTGTTGTGATCGGCGGCGGTATTACGGGATTAAGTGCCGCTTATTATGCGAAAAAATATTTTCAAGATCAAAACACACCAGTAGAGCTAACATTAATTGAAAAAAGCGCTGCACTTGGCGGGAAAATAAAAACGCTGCATCGGGATGAGTTTGTCATTGAAAGAGGACCGGAGGCTTTTTTAGCAAGAAAAATGCCAATTATTGAGCTATCAAGGGAACTAGGCATCCTAGATGAATTAGTCGGAACAAATCCTGCGGCTCGCACAAATTATATTTATCATAAGAACAAATTGCATCCGATGCCGCCGGGACTCATCCTAGGAATCCCAACAAAAATAACACCATTTATGAAAACGGGGCTTATTTCACCGATGGGCAAGATGCGGGCGGCTATGGATTTGGTCTTGCCGAAGAAAAGTGAAAAGGAAGACGAATCACTTGGCCATTTTATTGAAAGACGATTGGGCAGAGAGGTGTTAGATTATATCACCGAGCCGCTTTTAGGCGGCATTTACGCAGGTGACACGCATGCACTCAGCCTGCAAGCGACGTTTCCGAATTTTGCGCAGATGGAGGAAAAGCATGGGAGCCTGATTAAAGGGATGCTTGCGAGTCGTCAAAGACAAGCACCTTCCACTGGCAATTTGCCGGAAGCCGCAAAACGCAGCATGTTTTTAACGTTTAAAAACGGGATGACAACGATAGTCGATCGGTTGGCAGAGGCAATTGGCCCGGCAAATATTAAAAATGAAGTCGGCGTGCAGGCAATCGACAGAAAGAACGCACATTATACGATTCGTTTGGATGATGGCAGTGCAATAGAAGCGGATGGACTGATTGTTGCTTTGCCGACGTTTGAGGCGGCTCACATTTTAGGAGAATTCCCCGCTTCGAAATGGCTGGAGGAGATCCATTACGTTTCAGTTGCGAACGTTGTCTTAGCTTTCGATGAAAATGAAGTGGATATTCCATTAGATGGATCGGGGTTTGTCGTGCCGAAAACAGAAGGAAGAAATATTACTGCATGTACGTGGACGTCATCAAAATGGACGCATACAGCTCCCCAAGGAAAACGTCTGGTGCGCTGTTATATTGGACGCGGCGGGGCGGAAGATTGGGTGCAATTGTCGGACGGCGAATTACTGAAAATGGTACAGAAAGATTTGACAGAAATGATGGGGATCCGTGCTGAACCGTTATTTTATGAAATTACTAGATTACAGCAATCGATGCCGCAATACCCGGTGAAGCATGTTGAAGAGATCCAGAAATTAAGGGCATCATTGGCGAAAGAAAAACCGGGCATTTATTTATGCGGTGCGGGTTACGCAGGTGTCGGCATTCCAGATTGTATCCAGCAAGGGAAAGAGGCAGCTGAGCAGTTGATTGAGTATTTGGAAGCGGAAGAATTGACTGCGACAGTTTAATATTACATGGTTAGAAGGGGATCAGCTATCTATTTGGGGATAGCTGTCCTCTTCTTTTTGTTCGTTATTCTATTGGAATATTGGAATCTAAATTACTTTTACTTTAAAAATTCACCCCAATAAATAAAAAGTTCCTCCTAAACGGAAGAACTTTTTTTGTTTATTTACTTTTCACACGGCCTGTCCACTGACGGAATCCACCTTGTAGTTGGAACAGTTGGTCGTAGCCTTTTTTCTTTAAGAATAGTGCTGCACGTGAACTTTTGCCCGTGTTTTGATCGTACAAGTAAACAGGTTTATCTGGACGAATTTCTTTGAAACGTTGGCGGAATTGGGAGTACGGAATGTTTCGCGCACCAAGAATATGACCTGCTTCAAATTCTTTCACTTCACGCACATCAATGAGTTGCGCTTTACGGTATCCTTCTATAAATTGTTCTTGTGTCAAGTGTGTGACTGCTTTTTTGAGGCGAAGCATCGTCACAACCAAATAAACGATCATGATGAGTACGATGGCACCAAGGATGTAAAGATTTTCCACTACAATATTTCCCCTTTCTATTTCTTTCTTTATTATAAAGATAAGGTGGCACTTGTTCAATGACAATGATAAAATGAAATGCGTTGCATAAGGAAGGATGGGATTGGAATGGAAAAAACAGTTTGGCATTTCATAAACTCCGGAAAATGCTCGCCATCTTTTAATATGGCGCTAGATGAGGCTTTACTAGAATGGAACAGCCGCGGGGAAATAGGTCCAGTGCTTCGTTTCTATGAATGGGAACCCGCTACATTGTCCATTGGCTACTTCCAAAGTGTCGATAAAGAAATTGATATGGAGCAAGTAGAAAAACACGGACTTGGTTTTGTTCGTCGTCCTACTGGCGGACGAGGCGTGCTTCATGAGCACGAACTTACATATAGCGTCATTGTGAGCGAAGACTATCCTGATATGCCTGAAACGGTGACAGAAGCGTACCGTGTCATTTCAAGCGGATTGTTGGAAGGATTCCGTAATCTTGGATTAGATGCTGAATTTTCAGTGCCAAGATCAGCAAGACAAAGCGAAGAGTTGAAAAATCCAAAAAGTGGTGTTTGTTTTGATGCACCGAGTTGGTATGAACTCGTTGTCGAAGGTAAAAAAGTAGCGGGCAGTGCGCAGACAAGACAAAAAGGTGTTATTTTACAGCATGGTGCGATTTTGATTAGTCTTGATGAGGACAAGCTTGTTTCTTTATTTAAATTTAATTCCGAGCGGCTTCGTGAACGTGTTAGAAAGTCATTGCCAGAAAAAGCGGTTGCCATTGATCGATTGGTAGATCGTACGGTGACGGTGGATGAATGTGTGGAAGCTTTTTCGACAGGTTTTGAGAAAGCACTCGATATGACACTTGTGCCTTTAGAACTAACGGATGAGCAATTGGCGTATGTAAAAGAGATTGAAGAGAAGAAATATGCCAATGATGCGTGGACTTTCCGTAAATAACGTTTAGCACTTTTTGCCTTTTCTTTCATTTTAGCTGTTTAAAAACTTGAAAAGAAATTTTAAAAATGCATGCGTTGAAGTTGGTTTCAACATGTAGTAGAATGAAGTAAGTAAACAACACAACATGTAGTGTTCATGTTGTGTTTTGTATTTTGTAATCTAAATTATTATGAAGGAGGATGCGTCGATGGTAGTTGTATCGAAACGCCAAGAGCCTATGTTGGACAAATCGCAATTGAATTCGGATATTGTGAATTTCCCGCAAGTGCATCCAATTACAGCAGACATGAAAATTGAACATAGCGGGGTGTCACGTCTCGTTATGATCGACAGGTATTCGTTTAAAGATACCGAGAAGAAAACGTTGAAAGTTGGCGACTTTGTCGTCCTGACTGTGAAAGAAGATCCAAAGTTTCCGGCACGCGGATTAGGATTTATCACAGCACTTGACTTAGAAAATGGAAAAGCAGACATTTGGATTGAACCTGAATACCGATCTGCAATCGATAATCCGGAGGAACAAGAAACAGGCATCATCAACCGATCATTGGACGTTGTTGAAAAGCCGCTTGAAGTGTTTTATGAACAAATCGCCAAGCGAAATGCAACAGGACTTGCATCTGTTGAAACGACGGAAGGAAAGCGTCAGGAATCATTTGAGTTATTTTATAACCAACTGTCAGAACTAAATTTTGTTCCGGCGGGTCGTGTTTTGTACGGTGCTGGATCTGACACAGATGTAACGTTCTTTAACTGTTATGTCATGCCGTTTGTAGCGGATTCTCGTGAAGGGATTTCGGATCACCGGAAACAAGTAATGGAAATTATGAGCCGGGGCGGCGGCGTTGGGACGAATGGTTCGACATTACGTCCACGTAATACGCTCGCACGCGGTGTGAATGGTAAATCCTCCGGTTCTGTATCTTGGCTTGATGACATTGCGAAATTGACGCATCTTGTGGAGCAAGGTGGATCGAGACGTGGTAGATCAATTTGTGTGCCTCGTCTATAAATAAACCTCGTGAATTGCTGGAAACTCTTTGATGACTTGTCGGCTACAACGTAATTGGAAACGATAAGCGTGAATGCTCAAAAACGACAAGGGGATAAAGACAATCAGCAGCCAAGCTCCTTTAAAATGGAGAAGGTCCAACGGCCATCGAAAGCACGCTTTAAAAGCGGAAGCGAGTAGAGTAGGAATCAAGCGATTCCCAAGTGCGAGGGTACTCAGTTTGAGTACAAGAGATGGTCTGAACTCTAGGGTGACTTAGAGAGTTGATGTAGCGAATCAACGTAACAATTGGTAATATTTGGCACAAATGATCATGTTAGCGGACTGGCACCCTGACATCGTTGAATTTATTATTTCTAAAATGCAAAATCCCCGTATTCTCCGTTATTTGTTGGAAAATACGAAAGACGAGCTGATTCAAAAGCTTGCGAGTGAAAAGTTGAAATTTAAACCGTTAACAGCACAGGAAGATGCGATGTATCAAGGTATTTTAAACTACCGTGCAATTCCAGGGATGGGCGGTTTTAATGAAGCGATTATGCGAGACGCTGAAACGAAACTGCGCGACGGCGGAACTTATTCGGTCCACAATCCAGAGTTCTTGACTGGCGCGAACATTTCCATCACTTTGACGGACGATTTTATGAAAGCTGTTGAAGAAGATGCTGAATACGAGCTTCGTTTCCCAGCGGTGGAAAAATATACGCCTGAACAAATGGCGGTTTATAATGAAGAATGGCACAAGATCGGTGACGTGCGCGAGTGGGAAAAGCTCGGTCATGAAGTGCGTGTGTACCGTACGATGAAAGCACGCGATCTGTGGGATTTGATCAACATCTGCGCAACCTATTCCGCAGAGCCTGGCATATTTTTTATCGATAACGCAAATAACGAAACAAATGCCAAGGCATATGGCCAGCAAGTTGTAGCGACAAACCCGTGTGGAGAGCAGCCACTTGCACCTTATTCTGTCTGTAATTTAGCTGCAGTCAACCTTGCTGAATTCGCGGATAAAGACGCGAAAACCGTTAACTATGAAAAACTAAAAGAAACAGTTCGTGTCGGGGTGCGTATGCAAGATAACGTTATCGACGCGACACCGTATTTCCTTCCTGAAAATAAAAAACAAGCACTTGGCGAACGCCGCGTTGGGCTAGGTGTCATGGGGCTTGCGGATCTTCTTATTTACTGTGAAAAAGAGTACGGTTCAGAAGAAGGAAATGAACTCGTCGATAAAGTATTCGAGACGATCGCAACGACTGCGTACCGTGAGTCGATCGAACTTGCAAAAGAAAAAGGATCATTCCCATTCTTGATCGGCGAGACAGACGAAGAAACAAAAGCGCTTCGTGAAGCATTTATCAACACAGGCTTCATGAAAAAAATGCCGGAAGATATCCGTCAAGGGATTTTAGAACACGGCATTCGGAATTCCCATTTACTTACAGTTGCGCCAACTGGCAGCACTGGAACAATGGTTGGGGTCTCAACCGGCCTTGAACCCTATTTTTCTTTCACGTACTACCGCAGTGGGCGTCTAGGGAAATTTATTGAAGTCAAAGCGAAAATCGTTGAGGAATATTTGGCGCGCAATCCTGAAGCGGATCCAGATAACTTGCCGGAATGGTTTGTGTCTTCTATGAGCTTGGCGCCTGAAGCGCATGCAGATGTACAGTGCATTATCCAGCGTTGGATCGACAGCTCAATTTCCAAAACAGTAAACGCACCGCGCGGCTATACGGTGAAGCAAGTAGAGAGCGTTTATGAGCGTCTGTATAAAGGCGGCGCGAAAGGCGGCACGGTCTATGTCGACGGTAGCCGTGATTCCCAAGTGCTGACGCTGAAAGCAGAAGAAAACAACTTAGATGCGGACGTAGAAGAAGTGATCGAAACGGAACCAAAAATTGTGCTTGTGAACACGATCCAAGATTTGCGTTCCACAAACGTAACGATTGGCTCTGAAGTAGGAAACACTTGTCCAGTTTGCCGTCAAGGAACGGTCGAAGAAATGGGCGGTTGCAACACATGTACAAACTGTCAGGCACAATTGAAGTGCGGTCTATAATAGAAAATAATAAAAAAGGTATGGCTTTAGAATAAAGTTGAACCGTTACACCCCTTTAGATAAAATTGTCTGAAGGGGTGTTTTCTATGCCCAAAAGAACAGAACATCTAAAATTAATAAAAGGACACTTGTGGAATATGCAAAGATAATCGTGTGCTTAATGGCAATTCTAAAGGGGGAAATTATGATTTATTTACATGATTTTTCATTTCCAAGTGAGGATATGGAATTTTACTTTTTTATGAATATTAAAAGAACATGCTATGATTCGTTTTATCCATTTAAAGTTTTATCAAGAAAAGGGTTGGAAACGATTGTCTTTGAGCCGGTGACGATTTTTTATGGTGGAAATGGTTCGGGGAAATCTACTGCGCTCAATGTGATCGCAGAAAAAACAGGGATACAACGTGATTCTATCTATAATAAATCTAATTTCTATCCTGATTATGTCGACATGTGTGAGCTGCGGTGTAAAGCGGACATTCCAGAGCATAGCCGGATTATTACGAGTGATGATGTCTTTGACTATATGTTGAATATCCGGAATCTCAATGAGGGAATTGACCAAAAGCGGGAGGAAATTTTTGAAGACTATTTGGATGCGAAATATGCCCATTTTCAAATGAAATCTTTGGCAGATTACGAACAGTTGAAGAAAGTGAACGCAGCTAGAAGTAAAACGCAGTCTCGTTTTGTGAGAAATGAATTGATGGACAATGTAAGGGAATATTCGAATGGGGAAAGTGCATTTTTGTATTTCACGGAAAAAATTGGCGACAATGGGCTTTATATTTTGGATGAGCCGGAAAATAGTCTTTCTCCAAAACGTCAAATGGAATTGGTGCAGTTCATCGAAGACTCCGCCCGTTTTTTTGGCTGTCAGTTTATCATCTCCACACATTCTCCGTTTCTGTTATCCATGAGGGAAGCAAAAATTTACAACCTGGATGAAAATCCTGTCAAAGTGAGACACTGGACGGAATTAGAAAATGTCCGTACCTATTATGAGTTTTTCAAAAAACATGAGAATAAGTTTTAGCTGTAAATGCGGCAGGAGGTAATTTCAATGGATAATAAAAAACTGACACAATTTACATTAGTGGATGTGATTGAAAGGAAAATACATTTCACGAAAACAAATACCATTTTTGATAAAAAAGACTTTGAGAATGATAATGAAGGCGCACTATTGGCTTATCATCAACTGCTGGCGGATGCCAAAGAAATGAATGAGAATGAATTTGTAAGTAAGTATCTAGGGATGATTAAAAGACTTTCCGAGCAATTTGAAAACGATGAATTTAAAGATGAAAAAGAAATAGAAAAAATGTCTGGATACAATAATGCAATTGTATCTGTTCTAAAATGTATAAACCCGATTTATGAGTATGATTTAGATAATTAGTTTACGCTAAAACTTTTATCCAACAAATGGACATCAGTATTCCGGAATCGGGCGCAATATGTAATAAGAAAATTTACTGACTGTTAGACTATTACAAAAGAAAGTAAGGTTCAAGTATGAAAACTACCAGCCAAAAAATCCAAAATCTGTCCATTAAATCTTTGGAATCGACTGTTAACAAACTTTCAAACGCTTATGAAAGCATGATTGAAAAAGGGTCAAATACAACGCTTGTCAAAAAAAGACGAGATGCTGTAAAAATCGGTTTGGAAAGCCTTCAAGACGATTGGATTGGGGGCGGTTTTTACTGGAAACTTATAACTTATTAAGGGCGTATCAATAGCAGGGCAATGGATCAGAAGAATATATTCAGGTGCTATACTTAAATAGCATCTTCGTCAATCGGGTGAGATTGTAGGATAACTTAGTGTGGAATTACGGTACAAAGTCGAATTTAAGGGAAAAGGGGGGATAAAGAAATGAAGCCAGTTATCTATGTAACCACCAGTATTGTTAGCAGTTTGATATTTGTACACCTGATCTCATTAAGTTATTTTGATTCATTTAATTACTTTGAACTAATGGATTTCCTGGTGATATGGGGTATGTTTATATTACCAGTCTTTCTGATTGGTGGTTTTATTGCTGGATGCGTGGATTTCTGGCTTCAGGAGTTTTTTAAAGCAAGAAAATACCTTATTTCTTTAACTGTATTTATTTTTGTGGGTATACTTTGTAACATTTATGCATTGGGGCATTGGATCAGGAACGGATGGGACGATGGGGTTATGGAGTACCTAATTTTAGGGATTTCGGGTTCCGTTCTTTATTTTCATATTTGGCTGTTATTGAATAAATTAGCCATTAAGACAAGAACTAATTTACTGGGACAGTCTTAAAAGTATGATCATCTATATGAAGCAAGCGGGCGCTTATCTGTAATAAGATCGGCGCCCAATATTGAAGAAACGGGCCAATTAATGGAAAAAACAAGAGATGAGTGATTGGAAAATGAACTTTGGCGAATTGATGAAGTGGGAAGGATATATTTACTTAGAGAAATTATTGGAACCTGAAGACAATTCATTACGATTGCTTATTAATAGAAGTAGGATCGATAATGAAAGTGAAGATATTGAACATTTACCGATGGTTCAACTAGATTTTGAATCATATATTTCATATTCTGTGATCAATGAATCTTTTGATCGAATAGACGAAAAAGAAAAATCAAAAGGAAAAATATTTCGGATATATACTAAATCGAATTACTTAGACTTTATCAAATTAGCCACCAACGAAAGAGACGATATATGTCCTTTTGAAAATTACGTACATTATCAATTTCCCTGCTTAAATCACACTATTGATGTTATATCTTTTGATAAACCCGGAATAACTGTAGTAACAGGTTAACAAATTAGTACCATACTTCCATTATCGGGCGCGGAACTGGAAGTATGAACTGGTCTCCATTCTTAGAGTGTTGGGCCATTTTGTTATATAAGGGGGAGTACAATATGGAAGTAGTCTATTTTGCAGGTGGATGTTTATGGGGCGTACAAGCTTTTATCAAAACTTTACCTGGCGTTATACATACAGAGGCGGGAAGGGCTAATGGAACAAGTCATACACTTGAGGGGGATTATGATGGGTACGCCGAATGTGTAAAAACGGAATTTGATCCCACGGTTGTAACAATTAGGGAATTAATGGGGTATTTCTTTGAAATCATTGATCCCTACAGTTTGAATAAACAAGGACAGGATGTTGGCGTGAAATACAGAACAGGCGTATATAGTGAAAAGCCAGAACATTTAAAAGAGGCGAAGGCATTTCTTAGTGAGAGAACTGATGTTGACCGTATCGTTGTTGAAGTATTACCGCTTACAAACTACGTGAGAAGTGCAGAAGAACATCAAGATCGGTTAACTAGGTATCCAAATGATTATTGTCATATTCCGGAAAAACTATTAAGTAAATATCAGTAAGGAAGAATAGTATAAGGTGGTTTATGGACTCTGTAGTTTTCGGAAATGCTGCACGATTTTTATATTAAATGCTTGATTAGAGGTATTCATCCCGATCCTGCATACTTTAGTCAAGATAAGGTAAAGTATTGATAGACAATGCTTAAATTGAACATAGCGCTGTTCGCAAAAGTATTCAATAATCGTGGGATTCTGGTCGTATGTTCCATACGATCGCCCTAAAAGTAAAGAAAGGTGATGAATAGGATGGGTGTACATCAATATTTTAAAAGCTTATCTGATTTAGAACAAATTATTCGTTGTCCAGGAAAGTTCAAATATCAGGAGCATTCCGTCGCGAGTCATTCATTTAAGGTGACAAAAATTGCTCAATTTCTTGGAACCGTCGAAGAGGAGGCTGGGCAGAAAGTGGATTGGAGGCTCCTTTATGAAAAAGCATTGAACCATGATTATGCGGAACTTTTTACAGGAGATATTAAGACGCCTGTAAAATATGCGTCGAAAGAGTTGAAGCGGCTATTTAGCGAAGTAGAGGAAGAAATGACAAGAAAGTTTGTAGAAAAGGAGCTTCCACCTGAGTTTCAATCCATTTATTTGGAGCGTTTTAAGGAAGGTAAAGATGAAACGTTAGAGGGGCGTATTTTATCTGTTGCTGATAAAATTGATTTGCTTTATGAAGCATTTGGTGAAATTCAAAAGGATAACCCGGAGCCATTGTTTATAGAGATCTACGAAGAAGCATTAAGGACAATCCTGCTGTTTCAAGATATGAACTGTGTAGAGTACTTCCTAGAACATATTCTTACGGATATGCTCAATGAACGTTTCACTGAACATGGCGAGCTGACGGGCATTGCAAGGCGGATCATTCAAGAGCATAAAGGTTAAAAGATATACATTATTGTGTGAGTGACTGTCGTCAATCTCTAATCTAGCTAGTTCGCAATCGGGCTAAATTGCTGAATCTAATTACAAGCCATAAACGTCTAAAATAAAGGATAAAGGAGGTATAGTGATGAGTATTCCGGAAATTATTGTCCTGTTACTGATTTATAGCGGTATGCTTATTTTCTTTTTAGTTCCATCTGCCAAGAAGGAAAGTGAAAAAGTGCATAAAGAACAATCAACCTTTCCATTTATTTTTAAAGACAACTTAGCTAAAATGTTTTTTCAAAAAAAAGCTGTATTAGCTTTAGCGTTGTTTGGAATTGCGTTATTCAGTATCCACTCGGTATTTGCTGGCGCAGAATGGCACTATAATGCGCATAGCGGCTATCCACCGATTAGTTACGGATCATCAGCATTATTTACTATGAGCGGAACGATAATATATACAGCCATGCTCTCGCTGGCACTTGGATATGTGAGGACGATAAAAAGTATGAAGAATGCAAAGTAACAACAAACGGGCGCATTTGGAATTAGTGCCGTACTTCAAACAGGCCAACTTGTTAAAGAATAAGTGTCCACACGATTAAGGAGATGTTGCAAAGATGTGGATAGATTATGTTAATGCTATATCAAATGAATACTCTTTCAATCCACCAGCTTCTAAAGCTGAAATAAATTCAATTACGGTGGAATTAAGCGTTGAGGTACCGGAAAAGTTGTTAGAATTGTATAACGAAACAAACGGAGTGTTTGACAGTTTCAATTGCCCTTTAATATGGTCAACTTCACAAATCGTAAAAGATAATTTGTTTTTTAGAAACTTTGAAGACTATAAAGATATTTATATGCCATTTAATCACTTGTTCTTTTTTTCTGACAATGGATGCGGAGATTTATTTGGATACAGAATATTAAATGGGACTATTCAAACGGAAGATATTTATGTATGGAACCATGAAAATGATAGTAGGACGTGGGTTGCTTCATCATTAGAAAAATTTATTAAGGGTTGGATTACTGGGGAGATTACAACGTAAGGCGAAGTTATTTATTATAAAGAAAAGAGCTTATAATCCTATCAATGGTATTCAATAACCGGGCGCACTTCCATAGTGAGGATCTGACCTAATCAAGTATTAAGAGTGGTTATTAAGGTGGAAGTAAAGTGAAGAAACTATTGGCTAATTTATTTTATTTTGCGGGGGCATTGGCTTGGACGTATGGATTTCAATGGATTCTAGTATTGTGGGTTGGCAGTGTGCGCTTTACAGCTGCCGGAGCGCCGCCTGGTGATATCGGTATTGGTTCAAAACTTATTTATAGTATTGGTGTCCCGCTGTTTCATTTCTTTTTTTTAACTATTCTTTTTCTTTTGTACCGCTTTATTCTCAATGAATTTAGTATTGAATTAAAAAAGGTAGTTCCGATTATTTTTAACGCAATGATTACTTTGTACATAATGTGGCGTCTTGTATATGTTGTATTTGACTATCATCTTTAAACTTTAATTTTCGCAAGCGGGCGCGATAATGGAATAAGAAAATGCGCCCTTTTTAAAAAATAAGGCTGTATTGTGAGGCAATGTCTGTAAAAACGGAGGTGGAATAATGGGGAGTGCATCAGTAGTGGCTTTGTTTTCATTATTATTTACAATTATTTTACCAGTTGTAGTACTGATTTTTATTTTAATTTGGATGTACCAAATTAAATCAAGCAATGAAACACAGGTTAACCAGAACCAAAAAATTATTCAGCTATTGAAAGAACTAAATGATAAGTAATATGGAAATAAAGTATTACTCTTCAACAATCGGGCAGTTATATTGAAAACTGGATCGCAGAACAGGATCAAACCTTACTTTGAAACCAAAAACGGAAGGCACCGTAACAGCGCCTTCCGATTTTAATTCACAGGAATTGTCGACGAAGATTCAGATGCGGAACTTGGAACTGTTTCCAACACTTCAACCCCGTAATCTTCAATTTCCAATAATTTTTCAAAAGAAGCAATCGCGACTTCTACTTGCGTATCGTCCGGCTCTTTCGTTGTAATGAGCTGCAGCCATAGGCCTGGATACCCCAAATATTTTAATACAGGGATATCACGCACAGCATTCGTCAGTTGCAACACTTCAAAAGATACACCGAGCACGACCGGAATGAGTAAAATACGGTTGACTAAACGAAGCCAGAGCGGGTCCGTTGGTACAAGGAAGTAAATAAACATTCCGACGATGACCGTAAACAGCATGAAACTGCTGCCGCATCGATAATGTAATCTTGATTGCGCCTGGACGTTTTCCACTGTTAAGGGCATCTTGTTTTCATACGCATTAATGACTTTATGCTCCGCCCCGTGGTATTGAAACACACGTTTAATGAGCGGTGTCATCGAAATTAAAGAGACATAACCAAGGAGCAGAATAAGCTTAAACAAACTTTCAAGCAAAATTTGCGCTGTTTTTCCTGGCGCAATCGATTGCAGCGCCTCTGCTAGGAAAACGGGAACGAGTGTAAACACGAACTTCCCAAATATAAAAGATAAAATCCCAACAACCGCCACGCCGAGGATCATTGTTAACTTTGACGGTTCTTCAGCCGGCTGACTTTCTTCTTCTCCGGGCATCACATCGTATCGGTCTGATGAAAAGGTCAAATGCTTCGACCCAATACCCGCAGACTCGATCAATGCGACAATGCCTCTTACGAACGGAATTTTTTTCAATTTCGTGCGCAATTCATTTTTTTCTTTTCGTAAATGAAAATATTCAATAGAATCGTCTTTTCGACGAATGGCCGTTACAGTATGATCTTTTCCTCCAAACATGACACCTTCAACGAGTGCTTGGCCTCCGTATGCAGGAGATCGTTGTCCTTTACTCATTGTCATCCCACACTTTCTTTCAACTTACAAAATCTTATTCCCTTATTGTACTAAAAATTAAGGCTGCGCTCCACTTTGGAGGTTGTTTTTATTGAAACTAATTTTTCATTAAAATTTCGAATTGGTTGATACTAGTTGAAAGTAAGAAATAAGTTGCTCCGAAAGTACGATATGATAAAATAAGGTAGAAAACGGTTAAGGAAAAAACGACCAAAGAAACATTTCCTTTCCATTTGAATGAAATGGGGTTTTTGAACAGTGAAACTGACAAAGTTGCGGGAAGCACTAAAAGAGCATAGTGTAGACGCATTGCTGATCACCAATCCGTACAATCGTCGCTATATGACGGGATTCACCGGTTCAGCAGGTGTGGCGCTCGTTTCGATGACCGATGCTGTGTTTATTACAGATTTTCGGTATACAGAACAAGCGGAAAAACAAATTGAAGGCTATCGAATTGTAGAACACAAAAAAACAATCATTGAAGAAGTCGCCGAACAAGCGAAACAAATGAATGTTCAAACGATTGGCTTCGAAAAAGACCACATGCCATTTGGTACATACGAACAATATCATGAAAAAGTAACAGCCGATCTCAAACCTGTTTCAGGCATTGTGGAAAAACTTCGCATGGTTAAAACAGAAGATGAGCTTGTCATCTTAAAGCAAGCCGCCAAAATTGCAGATGATGCGTTCACGCATATTTGTTCGTATATTAAGCCCGGCATCACGGAATTAGACGTGGCGACTGAATTAGAGTTTTTCATGCGTAAGCAAGGCGTAACTTCCTCATCGTTTGACATTATTGTCGCATCGGGAATTCGCGGTGCATTGCCGCATGGTGTCGCTTCATCTAAGAAAATTGAATCAGGCGAACTTGTTACCTTGGATTTCGGTGCACTTTACAACGGTTATATATCGGACATTACACGTACCGTGGCAGTCGGTGAACCATCTGAAAAGTTAAGGGGAATTTACGATGTGACACTCGCTGCACAAGAACTGGCATTAAAAATGATTAAACCGGGTATGACGGGCATAGAAGCAGATGCATTCGCACGCGACTATATTAAATCTAAAGGGTACGGTGAGCAATTTGGCCATTCAACGGGTCATGGAATTGGACTCGAAGTTCATGAAGGCCCTGCACTGTCGTTCCGTTCAGAAACTGTTTTGGTGCCGAACATGACGGTAACAGTAGAACCAGGCATTTATTTACCAGGCATTGGCGGCGTTCGAATTGAAGATGATATACTGATCACGGCAGATGGCAACGAACGCTTAACCCATTCCACAAAAGAATTACTCATTCTATAATCACAATTGGAGGAAACAACATGATTTCAGTAAACGAATTTAGAACAGGACTTACAATCGAATTTGACGGCGACATTTGGCGTGTGATGGATTTCCAACACGTGAAACCTGGTAAAGGAGCAGCGTTTGTTCGCTCCAAACTGCGTAATCTGCGCACTGGAAACGTCAATGAAAAAACATTCCGTGCAGGTGAAAAAGTAGAAAGAGCACAAATTGACAACCGACGTATGCAATATTTATACGCAAATGGTGATGACCATGTATTCATGGACAATGAATCTTACGAGCAAATCGAACTGCCATCTAGCCAAATCGAAGAAGAGTTAAATTACCTGAAAGAAAATATGGAAATTCATATTATTTCTTATAAAGGGGAAGTGCTCGGCGTAGAGCTTCCAATTACAGTAACACTCGAAGTAGTCGAAACAGAGCCCGGTATTAAAGGCGACACAGCGAGCGGCGGCTCAAAGCCGGCGAAAATGGAGACAGGACTCACAGTTCAAGTGCCATTTTTCGTAAACGTTGGCGATAAACTAATTATTAATACTGAAGAAGGCGAGTATGTGTCACGCGCATAATCGATCTATTGCATTCCAAAACACTTTGTTCCTTGCAAAAAGGAGCAAAGTGTTTTTTCATATCTAAAACCATTTGTACATAGGTTGGAGCATGGGGGGAGTACACGATGGAATTGACGGATCTATTACGAATTGCCGGAATTGGCCTTGTCATTGGCTTATTACATATTTTCTTCGAGCAAACCGGCAAAAAAGAATTTTCCTTTTTTCTATTTTTCTTAGCTTACATTTATATTACAGCCGAAATGCTTCGCTTCCTTAGAATTTTCTTCACGGAAATCTCTGAGTTTTTCCAATGGCTGTCCATG
The DNA here is from genome assembly GCF_001563475.1 of Sporosarcina sp. HYO08. GTDB lineage: Bacteria > Bacillota > Bacilli > Bacillales_A > Planococcaceae > Sporosarcina. The sequence goes on from NZ_LPUT01000001.1 coordinate 525,404, forward strand.
ACGGTGTAAATGATCACACTATTTCAAGTCATCGTTGTATTTCTAGTTCTCCTCTTACTTTCATTTGCGGCACCGAAATTGCATCCTATTTTATATGTCTCTATTTTTTTCTTTTTTCTCTTACATTTATTGATCACTGTCATTATGCCTTTTGGCAAGACGTTTGCTAAATTGTTCGAACCGTTGCCAGATCCATTCGCGAAGCTGCTCATCGGAAGTGTTCTGCTTTACTATTTATCGGAATTGATCGCGAAGCATATGGCTGAAGCGGGCTATGCTTCGCTCGCTGCGCTCTCTCATTTCGCTGTAAAAATTGCCATTCTGACACTATGGATTCAGCAAACATCGGCCGTAATTAAACTACTTTCATCGCTACTATCTAAATGAATGGACGGGGCATGACATGATTGCTTTTTTTCAAAACATTGTGGGGTCTGTCTTAAATAATTTTATCATCGTCATCATTGCGACCTTAATGGCACTATTTATTGATTTTCTATTTCCAACTTTTTCGAAGTGGACAAGAATGTTCTTGCTTTTCATCGTCATTACGATCGTGCTGCAACCTGCATTTGAACATTTGGTGCTCATTCAAAAGATCGCTCATTCGATCTCGATGACATTCTTATCCATTTATCCCGTTTTAACGGCAGCGATGATTGCTTCTGGTGGGGCATTCGGCATGTTAAACTTCCAGCCCGCCATGCTGCTCTTCGCAAATGGTGCTGTTTTTTTAACGGAACGGCTGCTCATCCCATTATTGACAGCTGCTATTGTATTAGATTTAGCATCGAGATTATTGCCGGAAGTGTCGTTTAGTAAAATGTCCGATCTCATTCGGACAACCCTGCTTGGCCTCGTTTCGGCTCTCGTCACAGCTTATTCAATTTTCATCACAACAGGCGGAACAATGTCTTGGGCGATGTCTGGATTTGCAAGTGAACCGATTAAAGAGCTTGTGCGGCAAAATGTTCCATTCATCGGCTCATTCATGACGGAAAGTCTAGGGGCGATTGGCAAGTATTCATCCGGCGCGGCCATTTTCGCTGGCGGCTGGCTCATTACGAGTATTTGGACAATCGCGTTGGTGCCTACGTTAAAAACACTTTTTACCGCTTTTTTATATCGTTGGACTGCCGCGCTCATTGAACCATTTGCAGACGAAGATATTACAGGCGTTTTGGACGATATTGGCAAAACGTTATTCGTCCTCTGTGCCGTATCTTTTCTCATTGCATTCGCACTGATTTACACTGCATTATTTACAGTTATTCTTGTCAAATTAATCACGACAATGAAATGAGGGGAAACGATGGAATCTTTCTAAGCGGCGTTGTGCTCATTACGATTTTATCAGCGACGATTTTGCTAGTTGTACCGGATGATGTGGCGGATGAGCTCATTCCAATTGTTAAACTCGCGATGGGGATTTGGATTCTCCGCTCACTCTTAAATTTTTTTGGTCATAGCCTTTGATGAAAATGCATAAAATGAATCATTGATGACAGGTAAATAGCCGGCTCAATGAGTGAAAATGGTGATGTGATTGGAAAAACCAAAACGGAAATTTCATATGATTCTTGTCGCGGCTGTCATTGTCTTTGTCATCATTTTCATCAATTCCAGCCTTGGCGGAATCGGGGGGGAGAAAGAGCAGAAGAAGGAAAGTCGGGAGCTTGCGGCATTAGAGGAAACATTGATGCAAATTGAAGGAATCGGTGACATCCAATTATATTTTCATTATAAAAATGGTGAAAGTGCTGATCCACTGTCCGATTACTTCTCTCCAGCTACTGCATCGTCTAAGAAGGGGAACGATCTGCAAGGCATTCTTGTCGTAGCGGAAGGTGCGGGAGATCTCAAAATTCAGAGCAGGCTATCTAGTATATTATCAACCGTGCTTCAGTTGCCCGAACATCGCATCGTCATCGTTGAAATGAAGAAAAGGGGGAACACAAATGAAAACGAATAAGCGAACAGTTTGGTTTTTAACATTGTTAAGCCTAGTCGCAGTCATTTCCATCTATTACGTAAAAGAAAAAGCACCCATGCCGTTTGACGGGATTGCGATCTTCTCTAAAGAAACGAGGGATGCAACAAATCTTACTGAAAAGGCGAGCGACCCGACAAAAACAACGCCGGTCTTTGCAGAAGGGGTCTTATTTGAAGAGATGCGCATGCAAGTACGCGATGAACGAAGTCAAATTAAAGATCAGTTGACGGATAAGATGCTATCTTCGGATTATACGTCTGAAGAAAAGAATGCCGCTTTTGATGAAATGGCTAAAATGACAAAACAAGAATCAGCTGAAGCGTTAATGGAAATGCAAATTAAAGCGCTCGGCTATCCCGATGCTTTCGTAAGAAAGGATGAAGGGAAAGTAAATGTCACTGTTCTCTCTTCAGAGGATGGTCATTCCGCGGAAATGGCAGAAGAAATTATCCACTATGTGAAGACAAGTTGGGAAGATGCGCAAGTCGTACAAGTTGACTTCACTGGTGATTGACCGATATAGAAACGAAAAGCCCTGTAAAAAAAGGGCTTTTTTTTGATCAAATTGCCCATATCTGTTTCAAAAAGGAAGGAAAACGTCTAATATAGAGTAGAAGATCATTAAAGTCAGGAGAATCGATTATGTTGAAAATTCAGGAGATCCGTGAAATTATTAAACTCATTGATCAATCTTCAATTGAAAAGTTTTCATTTGAATCAGAAGGAACGAAAATTAAATTAGAAAAAAATAGTGGGAAACAAGCAACAGCTATTATACAAGAGACAGTTGCAGCACCAATTGTTCAGCGGGAAGTCGTCGCGGCCCCTCAGCCACAAGTCCAAGCAGTTCAAGAAGAAGTGCCTGTACAAGCACCGGTTGAAACAGCTGCAAATGATGCATCACTACATAAAATCACTTCGCCGATGGTTGGTACTTTTTACGCATCATCTTCACCCGATACACCGCCATACGTACAAAAAGGTGACAAAGTACAAGCCGATTCCGTTGTTTGTATCGTTGAGGCAATGAAGTTATTCAATGAAATCGAAGCGGAAATTTCAGGGGAAATTGTTGAAGTGCTTGTCAACGACGGACAACTAGTGGAATACGGACAACCCCTCTTCCTTGTAAAAGCAAATTGAGGAGGTTTTTGTAAATGAAAAAAATATTAATCGCCAACCGTGGTGAAATTGCGGTTCGTATTATTCGCGCGTGTAAAGAACTTGGGATTCAAACGGTTGCAGTTTATTCCGAAGCCGATCAAGAAGCGTTGCATGTAGAACTTGCGGATGAAGCGTATTGCATCGGCTCTAAGCTGTCAAAAGACAGCTATTTAAATTTTTCCAATATTATTAGTATCGCCAAGCTTACAGGCTGTGACGGCATTCACCCGGGTTACGGATTTCTGGCTGAAAATGCAGACTTTGCGGAGCTTTGTGAAGAAGTCAATATTGAATTTATCGGTCCAACTTCAGATGCGATTTCGCAAATGGGCACAAAAGACGTTGCACGTGACACAATGGAGCGAGCTGGTGTGCCAATTGTTCCAGGGTCAGACGGCATTGTCGCCGATGCAGACGAAGCGCTCCAAATTGCAGAGGTTATCGGTTTTCCGGTCATCATTAAAGCAACAGCAGGCGGCGGCGGAAAAGGGATTCGTATTGCAAAAGATCGTGAAGAATTGATAAAAGGCATTTCGATTACGCAAAAAGAAGCAGCAGCGGCTTTTGGCAACCCAGGCGTCTATATCGAAAAATATATTGAAGTGTTCCGCCACGTTGAAGTACAAGTACTTGCTGATAAATTTGGTCATACGATTCATCTTGGAGAGCGTGACTGCTCTATCCAGCGCCGTATGCAAAAGCTTGTGGAGGAAGGGCCATCACCTGCTTTAACACCTGAGCTTCGCAAGGAGATGGGGGAAGCAGCAGTGAAAGCAGCGCAAGCTGTCAATTACGAGGGTGCGGGAACGGTTGAATTTATTTTTGATCATATCAATCAGCAGTTTTACTTTATGGAAATGAACACACGTATCCAAGTTGAACATCCGGTGACAGAAATGATTACGGGTGTTGATTTGATCAAAGAACAGCTGAAAATTGCGTCGGGCAGGGAATTATCGATTCGACAAGAAGACATTAAGATCAACGGCTGGTCTATTGAGTGCCGGATCAACGCTGAAAACCCTTATAAAAACTTCATGCCATCACCAGGTAAAGTAACGATGTACTTACCGCCGGGCGGTTTAGGCGTGCGCGTTGATTCTGCCATGTATACGGGGTATACAATCCCACCGTTTTACGATTCTATGGTAGCGAAGCTCATTGTCCATGCCGAGACGCGGGAAGAAGCGGTTAAACGGATGAAAAGAGCTTTGGAGGAATTTGTCATCGAAGGTGTTGAAACGACAATTCCTTTCCATTTGCATTTAATGGATCATGAAGTTTTCCAATCGGGAGATTTTGATACGAAGTTTCTTGAGAAACATTCAGTTCTGGACTAAGAAAGGAGAATTCGAATGGTTGAAAAAAAAATTCCATCATTCGTTGGAATGGCTCCGACAGGGGATGCGAAGCTGGGGCGTATTCAGCTTGCACCCGAAGTTCTTGAAGTGATTATTGGCATCGCCGCCGGGGAAGTGAAAGGCGTTGTGAGAACGCAAGGGAATTTTGCGGCAGGCGTTGCGGAGAAATTAGGAAAAGTGATGTACGGAAAAGGTGTGAAAACGCTATGGACAGAAGACGGCTTAATCATAGATGTTTACTGCGTGTTGGAATATGGCGTGAGCATACCTGCTGTTGCTGAGGAAATTCAACATGAAATTAGGCACACCATTTTCCATATGACATCGCTTGAGACAAAAGAAGTTAATGTCCATATCACAGGTATCGAACCTGAAGCGGTAGATTTGACTACTCGTTAAGCATGGGATAAGCATCGTCCAATTGGATGATGCTTTTCATCTTGCGAATGTATGGCTGGAGATTGAATTTGTCACACTATATCTTGATGGTCGCTTTGTGATATGATATTGCATTAGAGATATGGTAGTGAAGGAGAAAAAAATTATGAAACGACGAGAAGCACGTGAAAAGGCGATTCAGACACTATTTCAGCTTGAAAATACGGATCTTTCGCTTGATGAAGCGATTGCCTATATTACAGAGAAGCCCATGGATCGGTTTTATGAACAAATTGTCCGTGGAACAGTAGAGAGAAAAGAAGAAATTGACGAAACACTCGTTGGAAAACTAGAAAATTGGTCATTAGATCGCCTTCCTAAAATTGAGCGAACCGTCTTGCGACTTGCTGCCTACGAATTGCTTTACCAAGAAACACCGCATAAAGTCATCTTAAATGAGGCAATCGAGCTATGTAAAACATTTAGCGATGAAAAAGCAGGTCGATTTGTGAACGGTGTCCTATCAAAGTTTGAAGAAAAATAAACCAAATAGTTGGAGGAAGTAAAATGTCTGGAAAAATCATCGATGGCGTTGCCATTGGACAAGAAATCCGAGAAGAAATTAAAGAACGTGTTGCAACATTACAAGAAAAAGGCTGTCAGCCAGGACTTGCGGTCGTGCTCGTAGGCAATGACCAAGCTTCGCGTACGTATGTCACAAACAAACAAAAATCTAGCGTCGCTGTAGGGATGAAGTCTGAGCTTATTGAGCTGCCAGAAACCATTTCCCAAGAAGAACTGCTCGCACACGTTGAAAGACTCAATCAGGATGACTCCATTCATGGCATTCTTGTGCAACTTCCATTGCCGAAACAAATTGATGAAAATGCGGTCATCCGTGCGATTGATCCTGCGAAAGATGTCGATGGCTTCCATCCTGAAAATGTCGGGAAGATGATTATTGGCCAGCGTGCGTTTTTATCCTGTACACCATATGGCATTGTGAAACTATTGGAGCGTACAGGTACGGATATTAGCGGTAAACATGCGGTCATCGTTGGGCGCAGCAATATTGTCGGAAAGCCAATGGGACAATTATTATTGCAACGTGATGCAACGGTCACGTATTGCCATTCAAGAACGAAAGATTTAACAGCTTTTACAAAACAAGCTGACATTTTAATCGTCGCAATCGGTCAAGCTAAATTCATTACCGGCGATCAAATTAAAGAAGGTGCGATTGTTATTGATGTCGGTATGAACCGAGATGAAAACGGCAAGCTTTGCGGAGACGTCGACTTTGCATCAGCAAAAGAAGTCGCTTCTGCGATTACACCAGTACCTGGCGGTGTAGGGCCGATGACCATTACGATGCTTCTGAAAAACACACTTCATAGTGCGGAAAAAGCGAGCAAAGAAGGTCGCTGCGGACAGTAAGAAGGTCAAAAAGGGGCTGTCCCAACATGCTGGGACAGCCCTTTCTACTGTGCGGGTTGGAGGTGATTCCATTGTCTGAAAATCCATATTTATCGGTAAGAGCGCTTACCAAATACATAAAACGAAAATTTGATGCGGATCCCCATTTGCGCAATGTCTATGTAAAAGGCGAGCTGTCAAACGTCAAACGACACCCAAGCGGTCATATTTACTTTACGCTCAAAGATGAGCATAGCCGCATTCAGTCGGCGATGTTCAGATCACATGCAGGGCAGTTGAAGTTCAAACCTGAAGAGGGGATGAACGTTCTTATTACTGGAGACGTCACTGTATATGAAGCGAGTGGACAATATCAATTGTATGTGCAAACGATGCAGCCGGACGGCATTGGCGCATTGTATCTTGCCTTCGAACAATTGAAAGAATCGCTTCAAAAGGAAGGCTTATTTGATCCGCGCTTTAAAATGCCGCTGCCGACGTTTCCGGCCAAAGTCGGTGTTGTCACTGCGTCATCCGGAGCTGCCATTCAAGATATTTGTTCAACGATTACGAGGCGTTATCCGCTGGCTGACATTGTTTTATTTCCAGCCGTTGTGCAAGGCCCGCAGGCAGCGCCGTCTATTATAAAATCCATCGAGCAAGCCGAAAATCATGGAGCGATTGACGTGCTCATTGTGGGGCGCGGCGGCGGTTCCATTGAAGACTTATGGGCTTTTAATGAAGAATCTGTGGCAAGGGCCATTTTTTCCTGTAAAATTCCCGTCATTAGTGCTGTCGGTCATGAAACGGATACAACGATTGCCGATTTTGTTTCTGATCGCAGAGCCCCAACGCCAACTGCGGCGGCCGAAATGGCAGTCCCCGCACAAGAAGAGCTGTTCGAACGCATGTTAGATCGGAAGCGGGCGTTGTATAGGGCTTTATCCCATCAATTGAAACACCAGCGAAAGCGGCTTCATACGTTGCAAAGCGCCTATCCTCTTCAATTTCCAGATCGACTCTATCGCCCATTTACCGAACGGCTAAGCGGTTTGGAAGGAAGACTCATACGGAGTCGGCAGGAAATACTAGGAAGTAGAACGGCCCAGTTCCAAAAATACCAGGGTCTGCTCGCCTCTTTTTCGCCGCAACACCGGATCCGTGAAGAGGATCGGCATTTAACATTGTTAACGGAACGTCTCTCAAGGGCGGCGTTTCAAGATCTTCGCAGAGAGAAAGAACGTTTTCAATCATCATTACGAATGTTGCAAGCTTTAAATCCATTAACAATTATGGAACGCGGTTATGCGATTGTCTACCGGGACGGGGAAGTCGCGAACCGGGTTGAGTCCATGGAAGTTGATACAACTATACAAATTCAATTACAGGACGGAACAGTGGATGCAAAAGTCCAATCTGTTACACGAGCAGGCGAGGGGGATATATAGGTGGAGAAAGAGGAGATCCGCTTTGAAGAAGCGATGCAGTCGTTAGAGGAAATTGTTCAAAAGTTGGAAAGCGGGGAAGTTCCGCTTGAAGAAGCGATTACGCTTTATAAAAAAGGAATGGAACTCTCATCGTTCTGCCATAGTAAATTACAAGATGCTGAAAAACAACTCATTTCGATCATTGATCGAGATGGCAACGAGAAAGCTTTTGATCCAACAAAGGGGGGCAATTCGAATGCATAAAGAGTTATCAAAATTTATTAATGACAATCTTCCGCTGATCGATGAAAAACTTCATACGGTGTTGGATGGGGTCAATCTGTCAAAAACATTAAAAGAGTCAATGGCTTATTCAATCAATGCAGGCGGTAAACGGATTCGTCCATTGTTAGTGCTCGCCACATTGAAGGATTTACAGGCAGATTCAAAAGATGCGCTAGCGGTTGCCGGTGCGATTGAACTTATTCATACATACTCGCTCATCCATGATGACCTGCCTAGCATGGATGATGATGATTACCGCCGCGGGAAATTAACGAATCACAAAGTATTTGGAGAAGCTGTTGCAGTACTTGCGGGAGATGCACTCCAGGCATTGGCATTTCAAATGTTATCAGAGTTAAAAGAAACGAATCCAGCAGATGCTTTGCGGCTGATGCATCTATTAGGGACTGCCTCGGGAGCAGCGGGTATGGTTGGCGGACAAATGCTTGACTTAGAAGGCGAACAAAAAAAGCTCTCTCTTTCTGAACTAGAGCAGATTCATATCCATAAAACAGGAGCTCTTCTCTCATTTTGTATTGAAGCTGGCGCTATTCTTGCGGGCCTGGAATCGGAAAAAGCGGAAAACTTAAAAGAATATGCCTATCATATCGGCCTTGCCTTCCAAATCCAAGATGACATCTTGGATGTGACAGCAACAACAGAACAGCTTGGGAAGACAGCGGGCAGTGATACAGCAAGTGAAAAGTCGACGTATCCAGCTTTATTAGGATTGGACGGGGCACAAGAACGATTGATGGCACATCATCAGTCTGCAAAAGAAGCGCTTGCTTTTTTAGAAGTTGAAACATCGCTTTTGGCATTATTTGCGGATTATATTGTAGAACGCCAGTCCTAACCATTCAGGGCACTTAACCGTATCATTTTGAAATTGTTGTACTAACCGCCTAGCCTGTTATAATAGATGCAGTGTAAATCCAATAGCAATATTTAGACGAAGGTGTGTGATAGTGATGGATGTAACAAAAATTACGAATCCATCTTTTCTTAAGAAGCTCGACAAAGAACAGATGACAAAACTTGCCGAGTCGATTCGGAAGTTTTTAATTGAAAAATTGTCTGTAACTGGCGGTCATATTGGCCCCAATCTTGGTGTAGTCGAACTGACGATCGCGCTCCATCGAAACTTTGATAGTCCCGAAGATAAAATCATTTGGGATGTCGGACATCAAGCGTATGTGCATAAAATCCTGACAGGACGCGCAAATGATTTTGATACGCTTAGGCAGTATAAAGGCTTATGCGGTTTTCCTAAAATGATTGAAAGTGAACATGACGTTTGGGAAACCGGTCATAGTTCAACGTCATTATCTGCTGCGATGGGGATGGCGGCTGCGCGCGATGTGCAAGGAAAGTCGAATTATGTCATTCCTGTCATTGGGGATGGTGCGTTAACGGGCGGTATGGCACTTGAGGCGCTTAATCATATCGGCCATGAGAAAACGAATATGATTGTCATTTTAAATGATAATGAAATGTCGATTGCGCCGAACGTAGGTGCACTTCATACCGTCCTCGGTAAACTCAGAACAGCTGGCAAGTACAAATCTGCTAAAGAGGAATTAGAATTTATCATGAAAAAAATTCCAGCGGTAGGCGGAAGAGTTGCTGCAGCGGCAGAGCGCGTAAAAGATAGTTTAAAATACTTGGTCGTCTCGGGCGTGTTTTTCGAAGAGCTTGGTTTTACGTATCTTGGTCCAATTGACGGCCATGATTATAATGATTTGGAGCGGAATATTCAATACGCTAAGAAAATGAAGGGTCCTGTTCTTTTGCATGTCCTGACGAAAAAAGGAAAAGGATTTCGCCCTGCCGAAAATGATAAAATTGGCACATGGCATGGAACGGGTCCGTATAAAATCGACACCGGTGACTTTGTCAAATCGACTGCCACGGCACCTTCCTGGAGCGGACTTGTTGCAGAAACGGTTCGAAAAATCGCACGGGAAGATGATCGGGTCGTAGCCATTACGCCGGCCATGCCAGTCGGTTCGAAACTAGAAGGCTTTGCAGCGGAGTTCCCGAAGCGATTTTATGATGTCGGTATTGCAGAACAGCATGCGGCAACGATGGCAGCAGGCATTGCGACACAAGGCATGAAACCGTTTTTATCGATCTACTCAACGTTTTTGCAGCGTGCATACGACCAAGTGCTGCATGATATCTCGCGGCAAAAGTTAAATGTGTTTATCGGCATTGATCGTGCGGGGTTAGTCGGGGCTGACGGCGAGACGCATCAAGGGGTCTTTGACATTGCTTTTTTAAGACATTTACCAAATCTTGTCATCATGATGCCAAAAGATGAAAACGAAGGGCAGCATATGGTGAAAACGGCGATTGACTATAAAGATGGTCCAATTGCGTTACGTTATCCGAGAGGAAACGGACTTGGTGTTCCGATGGATGACCAATTGCACGCCATTCCGATCGGCACATGGGAAGTGCTGCGGGACGGCAGTGACGGCGCGATTTTGACATTTGGAACGACCATTCCAATGGCAATGGAAGCAGCTGACCAATTGGCTAAAAAAGGCTTGCATGTGAAAGTGATTAATGCAAGATTTATCAAGCCATTAGACACGAAAATGCTAGACGAGCTGTTTGATTCTGGTATGCCAATTTTAACAGTCGAAGAAGCTGTCCTTGCGGGTGGTTTTGGAAGTGCTGTGCTGGAATATGCGCATGATACATCTAGACATACAGCACCGATTCGACGGATGGGTATTCCAGACGAATACATCGAACATGGAAAAGTCGAAGAACTGTTGGCTGAAATCAGTATGACGGCTGGCCATATTGTCGACTTAATGGAAGAATTTATCGGTAAACATGCAACGGAGAGAGAACGCGTATGAAAGAGAAGCAACCGAAAGAACGAGTCGATGTCCTTTTAGTTGAAAAAGGTCTCGTTGAAACGAGGGAACAGGCAAAACGTTCCATTATGGCTGGGATCGTTTTTTCTGCTGAAACACGGTTAGATAAACCGGGTGAAAAAATCCCGATCGATTCGCCTTTAATCGTCAAAGGGTCGACTTTAAAATATGTTAGCCGGGGCGGGTTAAAGCTCGAAAAGGCGCTTGAGCAATTCGATGTTGATGTCAACGGAAAAATCATTTTAGATATCGGTTCTTCCACTGGCGGATTTACGGATTGTGCGCTTCAAAACGGCGCAAAGCACTGCTATGCACTTGACGTCGGGTATAACCAGCTTGCTTGGAAAATTCGTCAAGACCCACGCGTTACGGTTATGGAGAGAACGAACTTCCGCCACGCAACGCCTGAGCTATTTACAGAAGGAGTTCCCCAATTTGCAACGATTGATGTGTCATTCATTTCATTAACCCTTATTTTACCGCCTTTAAAACAAATATTGGCGGAACAAGGTGATGTGATTGCACTTGTAAAACCTCAATTTGAGGCTGGAAAAGGGAAAGTCGGAAAAAAAGGTGTTGTCAAAGAACGGTCGGTTCATTTAGAAGTATTGCGAAAAATTGCGGACAATGCGGTCGGGACAGGTTTTAGCTTACGAGGAATTTCTTTTTCTCCTGTAACAGGCGGCGAAGGAAATATTGAATTTCTTTTTCATCTCGTATCCGAGCAGAATCCCGAAAATCCATTCGGAGAGACCGAATTCGAAGCACTTGTTCAAGATGCCTATAAAGAACTACTGTAGCGCGCATTTTTTTGCGCGCTTTTCTTCTCGATTCCTAGCAACGCCTTAAGGCTTGGCATTAACATCATTTAACATCGGAGTGATCAAATTGAATAAAGGGCAGCGGCATTTACGCATTCGAGACATTATTTCAAATCATGAAATTGAAACGCAAGATCAGCTTGTCGATCATCTTAAAAAAACAGGCGTTGAAGTGACACAAGCAACTGTTTCACGTGACATTAAAGAACTGCATTTAATCAAAGTTCCATTGCCAGATGGGAGATACAAATATAGTTTGCCTCCTGTCCATAAGTACAATACAGAAGAAAAACTACAGCGGATGCTCACCGATGCTTTTATCGGCATTGACGGAGCAGGACATTTTTTAATCGTTAAAACGCTTCCAGGCAATGCGCATGCAGTCGGTTCACTATTGGATCATGTCGGCTGGGATGAGATGCTTGGAACCATTTGCGGGGATGATACATGTTTGATCATTTGCCGCGAAGAATCGCTGACAGCAGTTGTGAAAGATAAATTGCTGGCAATGCTCTAATAGCTGTACATTAAATTAGTTTAGGTGTTTTGTTTTGGGAGGGATATGGAAATGTTGAGTGAAATTTCCATTAAAAACTTCGCGATTATCGAGCATTTAGAAATATCCTTTGAAGAAGGCTTGACCGTTTTAACGGGAGAAACCGGTGCCGGGAAATCCATTATTATCGATGCTGTCCAATTGCTGGCGGGCGGCAGAGGATCGGCAGAGTTTATCCGGCATGGTGCGAAAAAAGCGGAACTTCAAGGTTTATTTGTCATCCATGAAAATCACCCGGCGATCGATAAATTACTAGATTTCGGCATTGAAGTTGAAGACGGCGCTGTCATCCTGCGAAGGGATTTAAATGTAAATGGCAAATCCGTTTGCCGTATTAATGGAAAAATGGTAACAATTGCGATTTTGAGAGAAATTGGCTCGTATTTAATTGATATTCATGGACAACATGAAAACCAAGAACTCATGCATGAACGACGGCACATCCATCTGTTGGATCAATTTGCTGGTGAAACGCTTCTGCATTCGTTGAAAAATTATACCGAGCTTTATCATCAATATCAAAAATTAAAAAGAAAAGTCGATGAAGCGGATGAAAATGAGCAGCAAATTGCGCAGCGAATTGATCTGTATACTTTTCAACTGCAAGAAATTGAAGAAGCTTCTCTGTTTGTTGGTGAAGAGGAAGAATTGGAAGAAGAAAAGCTTAAGCTTCAGCATTTTCATCGGATCTATGAACGTCTAAACACAGCGTACGAGTCCATTAGCGGGGATATGCATGCACTGGACTGGGTCGGCTCTGCAATGAGTGATCTAGAGGATGCAGCGACGGTCGATAAAGAAATCCTTCCGTATGCGGAAACGGTGTCGACTTGTTTTTATTCTTTGCAAGAAACGGCATATGATGTAAAAAACAAGCTCGATCAAATGGAATTTGATCCGAATCGACTGGATGTGGTGGAAAGTCGATTGGCGCTGTTGTTATCTTTAAAAAGAAAGTATGGAAAGACGATTGAGGATATATTAATTTACCGTGAAGAAATTGCGGAAGCACTTGAAAATTTGCTCAATCGTGACGAACGAATTGCACAGGAACAAGAAAAATTAGAGCATTTGATGCAAGATCTCGTCGTGGAAGCGAATGAACTTACGATTATTCGGAAAAAGATGGCTTTGGCGTTAGAAACTGCTATTATGGCACAACTGAAAGATCTTCATATGGAAAAAGCATCGTTTCAAGTGAAAATTGATAAAAAGCCGGCAAGTACTTTTGATGCGAATGGGCAAGATGATGTTTCTTTTATGATTTCCACAAACTTTGGTGAACCTTTGAAATCATTGACAAAAGTCGCTTCGGGTGGAGAGATCTCGAGAATTATGCTCGCCTTAAAGACAATCTTTTCGAAACATCAAGGTGTGACGGCCATTATTTTCGATGAGGTGGATACGGGCGTAAGCGGTCGGGTGGCGCAGGCAATCGCGGAAAAAATTGCAATGATTGCAACGAACTCCCAGGTTCTTTGTATTTCTCATTTGCCGCAAGTTGCTGCGATGGCAGATCATCATTATTTAATACAAAAAGAAATTCAGAACGACCGTACCCAAACAGCGATTCATGATGTGGTCAGGTCTGAAAGAACGAAAGAGTTATCTCGGATGTTATCCGGTTCGGAAATTACGTCACTAACACTCAAACATGCAGAAGAACTGCTAAATTTGGCCAATGAACGAAAAAAAGTTTTTCGGCAACAACTGTAAAAATGGAGTTGTTCTAGAAGTGCCTGACACCGCTACACACTGTTAAAAAATCGTATCATCATCTTTTTTGATACGATTTTTAGTGGTCAGTGGTGCCAGGCACTTCGTTTTTGATGACTACAATTTATTACCAAACCGTGTGGAGCGTTGTTGCAATTGCTTTTTACATTTTTACTTGTTTTACCCTTTCATAACATTCGATTGAACGGACATACCAATGATATCTTATTTGAGGAGGTGAACTATGGGATGGAGTAGACAGTTGAAGCTGGCCGTTTCCTTTTCTTTACTTTTGCTTATGCTGCCATTTCATGCCGCTTATGCTCACGATGGATCACTCATCCCGATGGGGCATTCAATCGGCATTAAAATGGACCTGCAAGGCGTCTTTGTCACGAATGATGTCATGATTCACAAAGACGAATGGCTAAAGGCTGGAGATTTGATTGAAAAAGTTGACGATGCCGATATACTCGTGTTAACTGATTTTGAAAAGGCGTTAACTGACAAAAAAGAAGTCACTCTCCATGTTTCGCGAAAAGGTGAAGCGAGCCAATTGAAAGCGGACAGTGAAGCAATGCAGCGTCTTTTCCCCTTCTTGAAAGACCGTACAGAAGGAACGGGGACGTTAACGTATGTCGATCCTGAAAAAGGAACATACGGGGCACTTGGCCATCAAATTATTGACAGTGCTTTAAAATCACCGCCGTCCTTCAAATCAGGCTCCATTTTCTTGTCTGAAATCGGTCAGATTAAGAAAAGTGTGCCGGGTATTCCGGGGTATAAAATTTCAACCATTGTTGAAGATGAGGACTTCTTAGGAACAATTCGTTCAAACGGGGTCTATGGCATATTTGGTGCATGGAATGATGCCCAACAAAAAGTGTTAACAGAACCGCTTGAAATTATGCAACCATCGGAATTAAAAGTAGGGAAAGCAGAAATTTTTACAACTGTAAAAGGAACAAACGTGGAATCTTTTGCCATTGAGATCACGTCTGTAGAAACGGAACAGTTCCAATTTGTCCTAACAGATCCAAAGCTGCTCAAAACGACAGGCGGGATCTTACAGGGGATGAGCGGAAGTCCTGTTATTCAAAATGGGAAATTTGCCGGAGCAGTCACACATATGTTTGTCGATGAGCCAGAAAAAGGAGCAGGTCTTTTTTTAGACACGATGCTGAGAGGGGAAAAATAAATTCATGCATGTGTTGCGCTGGGTCAACCTGTACAATGGGTTGACCTTTTTTTACATATTGATAAAATTGACGAAGAATGGAATTTTTATAAAAAAGTGAAAAAACCGTCGAATGTTAGCGAAAGCATATGCCATTAGAATCATTTCCGAAAGTTTCGGAAGGGTTGATATAGACTTTGTCGAAAGTTCTATTTATGATTAAATTCATAAGGTTGTGACTACTTTTGCCGTTTTTTACATTCTTCATTGAATGATCATGGGGAATATGGGAGGAGAACGATGTATGGAAAAGGTAAAAATTGCAATTGCAGACGATAACAAAGAATTGGTAAAAACAATGATTTCTTACTTTGACAGTCATTCTGATATTGACGTCATATGGACAGCTCATAATGGGAATGCCTGTCTTTCTCAACTTGAGGAAAATGTTCCGGACGTTTTGTTGTTGGACATTATTATGCCACATTTAGACGGAATCGCTGTTCTTGAAACGATTAGCGGAAAAGAGAAGTTTACTAATTTACAAGTCATTATGTTAACAGCCTTTGGACAGGAAGATGTCATGACGCAGGCGGCGAGTTTAGGTGCATCTTACTTTATGCTCAAGCCATTCGAGTTTGAACGTCTCACAAATCAAATTTTCCAAGTAGCGGGCGCAAAGAAAACGGTTACACCAGAAGCGATTTCCAGTCAATCTTTTGGGAATAGCCAAACGAATGGTGTGATTAGTCAAAAAGTGTTGGATACGACGATTACTTCAATTATTAAGGAAATTGGTGTTCCAGCACATATTAAAGGCTATGCCTTTTTACGCGAGGCAATCCAAATGGTTTACACAGATGTCGATCTGCTTGGTTCTGTGACAAAAGTATTGTATCCAGATATTGCTGAAAAATATAATACAACGCCTTCACGTGTTGAGCGCGCCATTCGCCACGCGATTGAAGTTGCGTGGAATCGTGGAAACTACGACGTCATCTCGAAAATGTTCGGCTATACGGTGCATCATTTGAAGAGTAAACCGACGAATAGTGAGTTCATCGCGATGATCGCTGATAAAATTCGTTTGGAGCATATGGCAAGTTAACCATGCTAGATTCATTGAATGTCAAAACCTTCTTTTACAAACTAGCTTTGTAAAAGAAGGTTTTTTTATCAAAATGACGCAAATCCTCTTATACTAGTGTTGAAGGGGGAATGAATTTGTCAAGATTGCCAGTCTATGCACATCGCGGAGCATCCGGTGCGGCTTTTGAGAATACGATGAAAGCTTTTATGAAAGCTTATGAACAAGGGGCAGATGGGCTCGAAATTGATGTGCAATTATCAGAGGACGGCGTTCCATTCGTCATCCATGATCCCGATTTAGGGCGGCTGGCAGGCATTCAAACATCTATTGCCGAAATGTCGAGTCATGACCTTGAAAATGTGCGCGTTGGAAAAAAAGGAATGCGATTATTCGCCGGCCACCCGATCCCGACCTTAATGGAAGTCGTATCATTTTGCGCACAGCACAACTTAGGGCTTAATGTAGAATTAAAAGAAACTGTATCTGAAAGACCCGAATCGGTCAGGGAAATTTTATCGATGGTTTCCCTGTTAGATCAAGTGCATATTTCTTCTTTTGATTATCACTTAATGGAGAAAGTAAAAGAATTTGATCCTAAAATGGAAACGGGGTTTCTCGTTCGAAAAAAAGGAGTGGAGTGGGAGCAGCTGGAACGATACAGCGCAGCAGACGGTTTTCATCTCCATAAAAGATTGTTAGTGGAGCCGTATATTGGGAATTTAGCCGCAACGGGAAAGAAAATTCGTATTTATGGTGTCACAGGGAAAGAATTGATCACGACCGACCCGCCGCCTTATATTAGCGGTTGGATTACGGATTATCCAAACAAATTTTTAACATGAGGAAGCAAAAGGGGCTGCACAGAAAGTCTATGAAAACTGACTTTTTGTGCAGCCTCTTTGTCATGATTTAAATCGTGCTTGTACTCTGCCATTTTTACGGTCGCGATGTAATAGAAAGCCTGCGAAAAAACCAATGCCTGCTAAGAATAAAACAAGTCCAATCATAAATTGCAGCCAAATGAATGGAAACGGCGAAAATAAGATGCCGAAAATCGAGTCGCGCATCAATTTAATGCCGCCCGCCGCGATCAAACCTGGAATAAGCAGAACAATAAAAGCTGCTAAACGTGCCATGATTACATCTCCTTATTGAACATGCATCGTCACAAGTTCTTCCAACAAATTTAATTTTACCTTGGGATAATTAATTGTCAAGAAGACTGCAATCATGTATGATGTACCTAAGATTGCAAAAGATTGCAAGTACAAGTGAAGGGAAATGAAGTTCTTTGCAAAACGTTCTCATCATCGGAGCAGGGACAGGTGGTTCGATCATACTAGATCTTGTCTTAAAGTTAGACGATATGAAGATCAAGGCAATTGTCGATACGGATCTATCAGCGCCCGGTATCCAAAAGGCAAAAGAGATAGGATTGCAGTATGGTGTGAATTGGGAACCTTTCATCACCCCCGATTTGCACATCATTTTTGATGTGACAGGGGATGCGCTTGTATTCGAACGCTTATTGCAGGCAAGACCCCAAAATACTGTCGTCATTCCAGGATCGGTTGCGACTCTCCTTGTTCGGCTTCTAAGAGAGAATGATACATATATAAGTAGAATACATGCAGAAATGCATAAACAACGGATGGTTTTCGACTCGATCGAAGAAGGTATGGTCGGCATTAATGAAGACGGAGTTGTTGATTTTTTTAACGAAAGCGCTTCCAAGATGATTGGTATTCCGTTGGCGCAAGCGATCGGCAGACCTATTACAGAAGTGATTCCAACGACCGAGCTGCCAAGAGTTTTGGAAATGGGCAGAGCGGAAGTCAATCAGGAGCTAGTGCTCGGCAATGGGCTGAAAATTGTCACATCCCGTTATCCATTAATCGGTCGGGACGATCAAGTCATTGGCGCTTTCGCGGTATTTAAGGACATTTCAGAAGTTGTATCGTTAGCGGAAGAAATTACGGATTTGAAACAAGTGAAGCGAATGCTGGAAGCGATTATTTATTCTAGCGATGATGCCATTTCAGTTGTGGATGACAAAGGAAATGGTGTGCTCGTCAATCCCGCCTATTCCCGACTTACTGGACTTTCCGAAGAAGAGGTGATTGGAAAGCCTGCCACGACGGATATTAACGAAGGCGAAAGTATTCATATGAAAGTACTAAAAACGCGTAAGCCTTATCGTGGCATTCATATGCGAGTCGGTGAAAACAACCGGGAAGTGATCGTCAATGTTGCGCCCATTCTTGTTGATCATCAGCTTAAAGGAAGCGTTGGGGTCATCCATGATATTACGGAAATGCGTTCACTGATGACAGCACTGGACCAGGCGAGAACAATCATTCGAAAGCTTGAAGCATCTTTTACGTTTGAAGATATTTATGGGGGAACGGCAGATACAGAATTTTCGATTGAACAGGCGAAACTCGCTGCAAAATCCGATATTCCTGTTTTGCTGCGGGGAGAATCTGGTACTGGAAAAGAATTGTACGCCCATGCCATTCATAGTGAAGGCGATCGAAGATTTAACAAGTTTGTCCGGGTCAATTGTGCAGCATTAGATCCAGCGACAGCCGAAAAAGAAATTTTTGGTCAGGAAATGCCAGATTCGAAATTTGGCAATCTGATCGAACAGCAAGGCCTCTTTGAAGAAACGAAAAATGGTACTTTGTTTTTAGATGAAATCATTGAACTCCCCCAACATGTCCAAGAAAAGCTTGTCAATTATTTGAAGGTAGGCACGATCATTCGAATTGGCGGTGTGGAATCAATCCGGCCATCTGTTCGAATTATTGCTGCTACTTCTCAAAACTTGGAGAAGGCAATGTTGGAAGGCCGTTTTAACGAAGAGTTATACTACATGTTAAATCGAATGGCGATTCAAATGGTGCCGCTTCGCGAGCGGAAAACGGATATTCCAGCGATTGTTGGGCATCTTTTAATCAAACTAAACCAAGAGTTTGGCATGACCATTGAAAAGTTGACCGACGATGCCATCCATCGTCTTCAGCAATATGAGTGGCCCGGCAATATGCGCGAGTTAGAAAATGTCTTAAGCCGCGCGATGATTTACATGGGTTCCGGCGAATCAGTACTCGGTTTGGAGGATATCCTAAAATCTTTTGCATCAAAAGATGGGGAAAAACGAACGCTTCCAGAAAAAAGCACGCTTGCTTCCATGATGGACGATTATGAAAAATCCATACTTGAAACGGCATTGCGTGAAAATGAGGGCAATAAATCGTTAGCCGCCAATCGACTGGGGATTTCGCTTCGATCGCTTTATTATAAACTAGAAAAATATGATTTAGACTAATAGATTTTACTTGGAGGTATAGCATGAGTTTATTAGATCAATTACTTAAACAATCTAGGTTACAACATAAGCCTGTTGTTGCGGTTGCGGCTGCTGCGGATAAAGCAGTGTTGGAAGCAGTGCAAAAGGCAATCGAAGAAAACATCGGTTCTTTTCTATTATTTGACGATGAATCGAAGCTTCAGGAGCTATTGTCAGCGCATTTTCCTTCTTTAACTAATGATGCAAATATCCGCATTCATCATACAGAAAACATGACACACTCGGCCGCTGAAGCTGTGAAAGCGGTATCGAGCGGTGAAGCGCATGTGTTAATGAAAGGAAATGTGGCGTCAACAATCATTTTAAAAGAAGTTTTACACAAAGAGTACGGTTTACGGTCTGGAAAAGTGCTTTCGCATGTTGCTGCTTTTGAAATGCCAGGCTATGAGCGTCTTCTTTTCGTAACAGATGCTGCGATGAACATTGCCCCGAATTTAACGGAAAAAGTACAAATTGTAGAAAATGCAGTGGCAACTGCACATGCTTGTGGTGTTACAAATCCGATCGTCGCACCGCTTGCTGCTGTTGAATCTGTGAATGCTGCGATGGAGGCGACGATCGATGCGGCCGCACTCGCTGTTATGAACAAGCGGGGGCAAATTGCCGGTTGCACCATTGAAGGACCGCTTGCACTCGATAATGCGATTTCACCGAGAGCCGCTAAGCAAAAAGGCATTGAAAGCGAAGTAGCGGGACGTGCGGATATTTTAGTGCCGCCGACCATTGAAGCGGCCAATATTCTTTACAAATCCTTCATGTACTTCGGAAACGCAAAAGTCGGTGCCATTATTCAAGGCGCGGCAGCACCCATCGTATTAACGTCTAGGGCGGATAGTGCAGAAAGTAAATACTACTCGCTCGGACTGGCCATATTAACAGCGAAGACGGCAAACGATCAAGGTTAACAAAAAAATAGTAACGACTAAACAGACACCAAGGAGGAAACAGCAATGGAAATTTTTAAGTATATGGACAAATATGATTACGAGCAATTGGTGATTTGTAACGATAAAGCATCAGGTTTAAAGGCAATTATTGCCATTCACGATACAACGCTTGGACCGGCACTTGGCGGCGCGCGCATGTGGACATACGACAGTGAAGAAGAAGCGATTGAAGATGCGCTAAGACTTGCTCGAGGCATGACGTATAAAAATGCTGCCGCTGGATTAAATCTTGGCGGTGGGAAAGCAGTCATTATCGGCGATCCGAAAAAAGATAAAAATGATGAAATGTTCCGTGCGTTCGGTCGTTTCATTGAAGGGTTAAACGGTCGCTATATTACAGCAGAGGATGTTGGAACGACGGAATTTGATATGGATCTAATTAATCTCGAAACGGATTATGTGACCGGTGTATCAGCTGGAGCTGGATCGTCGGGCAATCCTTCGCCTGTTACTGCTTACGGCATTTATCTCGGGATGAAAGCAGCTGCCAAAGAAGCTTTTGGCACGGACTCATTAAAAGATAAAACGATCGCGGTACAAGGTGTTGGCCATGTTGCGTATACGCTTTGTGAGCATCTGCATGCAGAAGGCGCAAAACTAATCATAACAGACATTAATGAAGAAGCCGTGCAGCGTGCAGTCAATGCATTTGGCGCAAAAGCAGTCGGCATCGGTGAAATTTATTCGCAGGAAGCAGATATTTTTGCCCCTTGTGCACTTGGCGCAATCATTAATGATGAAACGATTCCACAATTGAAAGTGAAAGTGATTGCAGGTTCTGCCAATAACCAGCTGAAAGATGCCGAACATGGCGACAAGTTGCATGAAATGGGTATCGTGTATGCGCCTGACTATGTAATCAATTCCGGCGGTGTCATTAACGTTGCAGATGAATTAGATGGATATAACCGCGAGCGTGCGATGAAGCGTGTAGAGGGCATTTACAATGCGCTTGAAAAGATCTTTGCCATTTCAAAAGAAAAAAATATTCCTACGCATATTGCTGCGGACCATTTAGCAGAAGAACGCATTGCACGCGTAGCAAAAACACGCAGTACATTTTTGCAAAAGGAAAAAAGTGTTCTATCCCGTAAAAATCAGCAGTAAGAACCCTCTGAAATCATGAGGGCAGGTTCACTTTATCCAATCGATTCTTACGAGGGGGGAGAGTTTCTCCTCCCGCGCATGATCGATATGGGGGAGGTATTCATGTGCAAAACACATCATTCCGCATCCTGGCGATCAATCCAGGATCCACATCAACAAAAATCGGTGTCTTTGAAGGAAAAAAGCTGTTGATGGAAAAGACATTACGTCATTCATCTGAAGAAATTGCGCGCTTCTCTTCTATCATCGATCAACATCCTTTTCGTAAACAGACCATTCTTGAAACACTTGAAAAAGAAGGTATTAACATTTCCAAGCTGTCCGCTGTTTGCGGGAGAGGCGGACTGCTTCGTCCAATTGAAGGCGGTACATATGCCGTAAACGAAGCAATGCTGCAAGACTTGAAAAAAGGGTACGCGGGACAGCACGCATCGAATCTTGGCGGGATTTTAGCGAACGAAATTGCGAAGGGGCTTAATATTCCGGCCTATATTGTCGATCCTGTCGTCGTCGATGAGCTTGCACCGATTGCCCGTCTTTCTGGTGTTGCTTCCATTGACCGGCTGTCTATTTTCCACGCATTAAACCAAAAAGCCGTTGCGAGACGATTCGCCAAACAAATTGGCAAGAGGTACAAAGAACTCCGTCTCATTGTCACGCATATGGGCGGCGGGATTACGATCGGTGCGCACGAATATGGAAAAGTGATCGACGTCAATAATGGGCTTCATGGCGATGGACCATTCAGTCCCGAGCGAGCAGGTACGGTTCCTGCTGGTGCGCTCGTTGACCTTAGTTTTTCGGGGGATTTGTATCGTGACGAAGTCATGAAATTACTTGTCGGCCGCGGCGGACTTGTTGGTTACTTAGGGACAAACGATGCTGTTCGTGTGGAGAAAATGATAGAACAAGGAAATGAAGAAGCGAAACTGGTTTATGATGCAATGGCTTATCAAATAGCAAAAGAAATCGGCAGTGCTGCTGCTGTTCTAAAAGGTCAAGTAGACGCCATTATTTTAACGGGCGGTCTTGCGTACGGCAAAGAATTTATCAAAAATATTTCCAATCGAATTGATTGGATTTCAGATATTATTGTCTATCCGGGTGAAGATGAATTGCAAGCACTTGCAGAAGGCGCAATCCGCGTCTTGTCTGGCGAAGAAGACGCTAAAAACTATCCATCTGAACTAGGATTGAAGGAGGCAAAATCGTATGGCACGTGAATATGACGTAGTCATTTTAGGCGGAGGAACGGGCGGCTATGTCGCTGCGATCCGTGCTGCACAATTGGGGTTGAAAACGGCTCTTGTAGAAAAAGAGAAACTAGGAGGTACATGTCTCCATAAGGGATGTATTCCGAGTAAAGCATTGCTGAAAAGTGCCGAAGTGTACGATACAGCTAAAAATCAAGCTGAACAGTTCGGGGTCAACGTAAAAGATGTGACGCTCGATTTTAGCCGTGTACAAGAAAGAAAAAGCGGCATTATTAAACAGCTGCATAACGGTGTCACTGCGCTTATGAAAAAAGGCAAGATTGACGTATTTGAAGGAACAGGCCGAATGCTAGGCCCCTCTATTTTCTCGCCAATGCCTGGAACCATTTCTGTTGAAATGAACAACGGTGATGAAAACGAAATGCTTGTTTTGAAAAACTTGATCCTGGCAACTGGCTCCAGGCCACGTACGCTGCTAGGAGTAGACATAGATGAAGAACAAATTTTATCATCAGATGGTGCGTTGTCTATGGAAACGTTGCCAACATCCATGCTCATTGTCGGCGGCGGTGTCATCGGCATTGAATGGGCATCCCTGTTGAATGATTTTGGGGTAGAGGTAACCGTCTTAGAATACGCGGACCGTATCATCCCGACAGAAGATGAAGATATTTCTAAGGAAATGAAAAAACTTCTTTCCAAAAAAGGCATTACATTTGTCACTGGTGCAAAAGTGATTGCTGATTCACTATCTAAAATGAGAGATTCTATTACGATATCAGCAGAGATCAACGGCGAGCAAAAATCATTTACGGCAGAAAAGATGCTGGTCTCAGTCGGTCGAGAAGCAAATGTAGAAGGCATCGGCATTGAAAACACGGAAATTGAAGTGAAAGATAGCGTCATTCAAGTGAGACCGACGTTCCAAACGAAAGAACATCATATTTACGCAATTGGTGATTGTATTGGCGGGCTGCAGCTTGCGCATGTCGCTTCCCATGAGGGCATTGCAGCAGTTGAACATATCGCAGGCATTCAAAATGAACCAATCGACTATACGAAAATCTCCCGCTGTATTTACTCAAGTCCGGAAGCTTCTAGTGTTGGACTGACAGAGCAACAAGCGAAAGCGCAAGGCTTTGATGTGAAAGTAGGTAAATTTCCATTTATGGCGATTGGAAAAGCGCTTGTGAACGGAAATTCAGATGGATTTGTAAAAATCGTTGCGGACAAAGAAACAGATGATATTCTCGGGGTCCACATGATCGGGTCGCACGTGACAGACCTTATTTCTGAGGCAGGTCTTGCGATGGTGCTCGATGCAACGCCGTGGGAAATCGCTACAACAATCCATCCGCATCCGTCACTTTCTGAAGTTATGGGTGAAGCTGCTTTAGCTGTTGAGGGTATCGCAATACACATGTAACTATAGAACTTTTTAAAGGGGGATTATGCACATGACTCAAACACGTCATGAGAAACTTGGTTTAACAAATGAGGATGTTTTGCACATTTATCAAACGATGTTAATGGCTCGCCGCATTGACGAGCGGATGTGGTTATTAAACCGTGCAGGAAAAATTCCATTCGTCGTATCCTGTCAAGGACAAGAAGCGGCACAAGTGGGTGCAGCTTATGCACTCGATAACGACAAAGACTGGATCGCGCCATATTACCGAGACATGGGCGTTGTCCTGCATTTTGGCATGACCGCAAAAGACTTAATGCTGTCAGCGTTTGCGAAAGCCGAAGATCCGAATTCAGGCGGACGTCAAATGCCCGGCCATTTCGGTCAGCGGAAAAATCGTATTTTAACAGGATCATCCCCTGTCACGACACAATTGCCGCATGCAGTCGGCGTTGCACTTGCCGCTAAAATGCGGGGGGAAGATTTTATCACGTTTGTGACGCTTGGGGAAGGTTCTTCCAACCAAGGCGACTTCCACGAAGGCATGAACTTTGCAGGTGTTCATAAGCTTCCGACAGTTGTTATGGTTGAAAATAACAAATATGCCATTTCAGTACCTGTTGACAAACAACTGGCTTGCGAAAATGTTTCAGATCGCGCAATTGGCTACGGCATGCCGGGTGTGACTGTTGACGGTACAGATCCGCTCGCTGTGTATGAAGCGATGAAAACGGCTGCAGATCGTGCACGAAGCGGCGAAGGTCCAAGCCTAGTGGAAGCAATCTGCTATCGCTTAACAGCACACTCATCAGATGACGATCATCGTCAATATCGTGATGCAGAAGAATTGGAAAACGAAAAACAATTTGACCCGCTGCCGAAATTTGCAGCTTATTTAAAAGAAGTGGGCGTCCTAACAGAAGAACTAGAAAAAGAAATGGACGAAGCGATTATGAAAGAAGTAAACGAAGCAACGGAATATGCGGAAAGTGCACCATACGCTGCGCCTGAATCGGCACTTCTTCATGTCTACGCTGAAAAGGGGGAGAACGACTAATGGCAGTCATGTCTTTTATTGATGCGATTACGCTTGCGATGAAAGAAGAAATGGAACGAGACGACCGCGTTTTCGTTCTAGGGGAAGACGTTGGCCGTAAAGGCGGCGTTTTTAAAGCAACGACAGGTCTTTACAATCAATTTGGTGAGTACCGTGCACTCGATACACCACTTGCAGAATCGGCGATCGCGGGTGTTGGGATTGGTGCCGCGATGTATGGCATGCGTCCGATTGCAGAAATGCAGTTTGCAGACTTTATCATGCCTGCTGTTAACCAAATTGTGTCAGAAGCTGCAAAAATTCGTTATCGTTCCAATAATGATTGGACGTGCCCAATTGTCGTTCGTGCCCCGTTCGGCGGCGGAGTGCACGGGGCCCTTTATCATTCACAATCCGTTGAATCGATGTTTAACAGTACGCCAGGTTTGAAAGTTGTTATTCCGTCTACGCCGTATGACGCGAAAGGTTTATTAAAAGCGGCGATTCGTGATGAAGACCCGGTATTATTCTTCGAACATAAACGTGCTTACCGTCTCATTAAAGGCGAAGTGCCAACAGATGATTACGTACTCCCAATTGGTAAAGCAGATGTGAAACGTGAAGGGGAAGATATTACAATTATTACGTATGGACTTTGCGTTCACTTTGCGTTGCAGGCGGCAGAACGTCTTGCGGAAGATGGTATTTCTGCGCATATTCTTGACTTGCGTACAGTATATCCGCTTGATCGTGAAGCAATTATTGAAGCGGCATCTAAAACAGGGAAAGTACTGCTTGTGACGGAAGATAACTTGG
Organism: Sporosarcina sp. HYO08; assembly: GCF_001563475.1. Lineage (GTDB taxonomy): Bacteria > Bacillota > Bacilli > Bacillales_A > Planococcaceae > Sporosarcina. The sequence goes on from NZ_LPUT01000001.1 coordinate 551,580, forward strand.
AAGGAAGCGTCATGAGTGAAGTGGCGGCGATTATTGCGGAACATTGTCTCTTTGAACTTGACGCACCGATCAAACGATTAGCAGGACCAGACATCCCGTCGATGCCGTATGCACCGACGATGGAGCGGTTCTTCATGATCAATCCAGACAAAGTCGAGCAAGCCGCACGCGAGCTTGCAGAGTTTTAAGAGAAAGGAGGACGCTATCTTGGCGATTGAAAATATTTACATGCCGAAACTCGGCGAAAGTGTTACAGAAGGTACGATTGAAAAATGGCTCGTCAAGCCGGGCGATCATGTGAACAAATATGATCCGCTTGCGGAAGTGAATACGGATAAAGTGACAGCGGAGGTGCCTTCTTCATTCGAAGGGACAATCGTTGAATTAGTCGCAAATGAAGGCGATACGCTGGAAGTCGGTGCGATTGTTTGTACGATTGAGACGGAAGGCGGCAGTATAGCAGCAGAACTGCCGGCAGCTGAAACGGTTGCACCCGAACAAGCAGAGGCAACACCGCAGCCGACTGCTCCTGTGAAACAAACAAAAGGGAAAGCAGCGGGACGCTTTTCACCTGCAGTGCTGAAAATGGCACAAGAACATGACATAGATCTTGCTCTAGTCGAAGGGACAGGACGCGATGGAAGAATTACGCGCAAAGATTTGCAAAAGCTGATTGACAGCGGCACCATTCCGACAGCACCAGAAGCCGAGCAAACAGAAGTCGTGGCACCTGTCCAACCCGCAGCGCAGACAATCGAAACTGCGCCAGCTCCAAAGCCGGCTGAACCGGTCAACGTTCCGACGATGGCGGGGGATGTTGAAATCCCGGTTTCTGGCGTACGCCGTGCCATCGCGAACAATATGCTTCGTTCGAAGCATGAAGCGCCGCACGCGTGGATGATGATTGAAGTCGACGTGACGAATCTTGTGAAACTACGTGACGGATTGAAAAATGATTTTAAACAAAAAGAAGGTTTCAATTTAACGTATTTCGCCTTTTTCGTTAAAGCTGTTTCCCAAGCATTGAAAGAATTCCCGATGATGAATTCCATGTGGGCGGGCGATAAAATTATCCAGAAAAAAGACATTAACATCTCAATTGCCGTTGCGAAGGAAGATTCTTTGTTCGTGCCAGTCATTCAACATGCCGATGATAAAACGATCAAAGGCATCGGCCGCGATATTCATGAACTTGCACAAAAAGTACGCACGGGCAAACTGACAAGTGCGGAAATGCAAGGCGGTACATTTACGGTGAATAATACTGGCTCTTTCGGTTCTGTTCAGTCGATGGGGATTATTAATTATCCGCAGGCCGCGATTTTGCAAGTCGAATCGATCGTTAAGCGTCCAGTTATTATTGACGGTATGATTGCAGTTCGTGATATGGTCAATCTTTGTCTATCACTCGATCACCGCGTGTTAGATGGCCTTATTTGCGGTCAGTTCCTCGCGCGTGTGAAAGAAATCCTGGAAAATATGACAGCAGAAAATACCTCTGTTTATTAATTTATAAAAGTCTTGAAAGTCCCGTGCCGGTTAACTGGTTTCGGGACTTTCTAGCTTTCAACACGATTAAAAGTCATGTACTATAGATATATAGGAAACTGCTTCAAAAATGGGAGGGGAATGTCACCGATGACCATTCAAAAAATGAAACAAACATCATTCGAAAAACCTGATTTTTCTGATTGGGAAAAACAGGCCGTTCAATCATTAAAGGGGAAACCGTTTGAATCGCTTATTACGAAAACAATAGAAGGCATTGACCTTCAACCGTTGTATACAAAAGAGCAGTTAGAAAATGTACATATTCAGTCCCGTGTAACGAAAAAAAATGCCGGCTGGACCATTGCGCAAGAAACTATCGGTACGGATGGAAAAAGCTTTCTAGGAAACTTGCAAAATTCCTTAGCAAGAGGGAACGAAGCAGTTGTTTATGATGGAAAGCAGCCGGTTCAATGGGACGAAGCATCGATTGGACAGTTGGTTAAAACGATTGTGAAAGTGCCAATCGTTTTATCACATGTAGAGGCGAATGATCCAATCCTCACAGTTTTTGACGCAGTTCCAGTAGCCCAACGGAAAAATGTAAGCGGACTCATTTTACATACTCGAGTTACATTACCAGCAGGATATGAAAATGTGCGAACGGCAAGTGGGGATGCTTGGTCGGTGCATCATAACGGGGCGGATGCGGTGACAGAATTGGCGCTTGTGTTATCGCAAGCAGCAGAAGCCGCAACAAAATATAGTGCATTTGACGCTTTCGCTAAAGATTTCTTTGTCCGATTTGCGGTGGATACGCATTTCTTTATGGAAGTTGCGAAATTCCGTGCGTTTCGCCTATTATGGCAGGCATTCGGAAAAGCTTACGATGCGAATGAAATACCAGATGTGCCGATCCTAGCGACAACGTCTTTGCGTTCTTATTCGAAATTAGACCCACACGTCAATTTACTCCGTGCGGGAAATGAAGCGTTTGCGGCTGTGTTAGGCGGCGCAGATGTCATTACGGTTTATCCGCATAATGTATTAACAGGCTCGACAGAAAGCGCGGTTCGCCTAGCGCGCAATATTCAGCTTGTCATCCGCAAAGAGACGCATGTCGGTCATGTGATTGATCCGGCAGGCGGCGCTTATTTTATGGAAGCTTTGACAAGTGAACTAGTCGAAAAGGCTTGGGCGCGTTTTTTGGAAATCGAAGCTTCGGGCGGAACCGATGCATTTTTAAAAAGTGGACAACTTGCCCAGTTATTGGCTGCGCGGCAAGTTGAAGTGGCGACTGGGAAAAAGGCTTTAATCGGTACAAACGTGTACGCGGATTTAACCGAGCCACTTGCGCAAAATGATCAGCAACTGCTGATTGCTAACCGGCTGGCGGAGCCTTTTGAACAATTGAGGGAACAGTTCGCAGTAGCACAGCCTCAGACGGTGTTATTAACGTTTGGCGAATTGAAAAATTTTAAGCCGCGTGCTGACTTCGTCGAAGGTTTTTTGGCGACGGGCGGTATTCAGTCAACATGGAGCCCAGCTTTTCAAAGCGCACAGCAGGCAAAAGAGTGGCTTGCGCAGGAAAAGCCGGATTATGCAATCGTCTGTGCAGCTTCTGGCGAAACCGAACAATTTGTAGAAGGGCTGTTGCAAGCGGGTGTCCCTAATGTGATCTTAGACATTGCTGGAAAATATGACGATAAGCTTTCGCAAAAATGGCAGCAAGCAGGCATCAACGGCTTCCTCTATGCCGGTCAACATAAAGTTGACAAACTCTTAGACATCAAAAGCAAATGGCAAGGGGGACGTGCGTGATGAGGAAACCAGATTTTACAAAAGTACAACTGGATCAGATTCAGCAAGGAGCGGCGCCAAAGCGCAGCTTGTTCACAACGAACGAAGGCATCGATGTGAAATCGTTTTATACGAAGGATGACATTGAAAATGTCAATCATTTGAATGATTACCCCGGCATTGCACCGAATACGCGGGGGCCTTATCCGACGATGTACGTGTCAAGACCATGGACCGTACGACAGTATGCGGGCTTTTCTACTGCCGAGGAAAGCAATGCATTTTATAGAAGAAACTTGGCGATGGGACAGAAAGGGTTGTCGGTTGCTTTTGACTTGGCAACGCATCGCGGTTACGATTCAGATCATCCGCGCGTTACCGGAGATGTCGGAAAAGCGGGTGTCGCAATCGATTCTGTTGAAGATATGAAGATTTTATTTGCCGGTATTCCACTCGATCAAATGTCCGTATCGATGACGATGAACGGTGCCGTCTTGCCGATTATGGCATTCTATATTGTTGCGGCGGAAGAACAAGGCGTTACGCCAGAAAAGCTCGCAGGGACGATCCAGAATGATATTTTGAAAGAGTATATGGTACGCAATACGTATATTTTCCCGCCCGACATGTCGATGAAAATTATTGCTGATATTTTCGAATATACCTCACAAAATATGCCGAAATTCAACTCGATTTCGATTTCTGGCTATCATATGCAGGAAGCGGGGGCAACGGCGGATATTGAACTTGCCTATACACTGGCGGATGGATTGGAGTATGTTCGAACGGGATTAAAAGCTGGCATTGATATTGATTCATTTGCACCTAGATTATCGTTTTTCTGGGCAATCGGTATGAATTATTTTATGGAAATTGCCAAAATGCGTGCCGCGCGTAAAATTTGGGCACAAATGATGCAGTCCTTCGATCCGAAAAATCCGAAATCGCTTGCGCTGCGCACGCATTCGCAAACGTCGGGCTGGAGTTTAACCGAACAAGATCCGTTCAATAATGTCACTAGAACATTGATCGAGGCGAATGCGGCCGCCATGGGGCATACACAATCGCTTCATACAAATGCATTAGACGAAGCCATTGCGCTGCCAACCGACTTTTCAGCGCGCATCGCGCGGAACACACAACTGTTCTTGCAAGAAGAAACGATGATGACAAAAGTGATCGATCCATGGGGCGGTTCGTATTATGTGGAAAAATTAACAGACGAGCTCATGGAAAAAGCGTGGCAGTTAATTGAAGAAATTGAAGACCTCGGCGGCATGGCAAAAGCAATTGAAACCGGCTTGCCGAAAATGAAAATTGAAGAGGCTGCGGCGAAACGACAAGCGCAAATTGACTCGAATGCAGAAACAATTGTTGGGGTGAATCAATATCGTCTAGCTGAGGAAGAACCGATCGATATTTTAGATATCGATAATACACTCGTTCGAGAGAAGCAAGTGAACCGCATTCAAGAAATGAAAGCGAAACGTGACGATCATGAAGTAGCGAAAGCGCTTGCGGCGATTAAGGATGCCGCAAGCAGCGGAATTGGCAATCTATTAGCGTTGGCAGTCGATGCAGCCCGGGCTCGTGCGACGATTGGTGAAATTTCGGATGCGATTGAAAAAGTATCGGGCAGACATAAGGCGGTGATTCGATCAGTGAGCGGGGTTTACAGTTCCAATTTTTCAAATCAAGAAGAAATTGAAGATGTGAAAGAAATGGCAGAAGAATTTCTCGAAAATGAAGGGCGCAGACCGCGAATTCTGATCGCTAAAATGGGACAGGACGGCCATGACCGCGGTGCGAAAGTGATCGCCTCATCATTCGCGGATCTTGGTTTCGACGTGGACATTGGCCCATTGTTCCAAACGCCTGCTGAAACAGCATTGCAGGCAGCGGAAAATGATGTCCATGTCATCGGCGTTAGTTCGCTGGCAGCAGGACATAAAACGCTCGTTCCTGCCCTTCGTGAAGAGCTTGTGAAAATTGGGCGGGAAGATATCATGATCGTTGTCGGCGGTGTGATTCCTGCACAAGATTACGCATTTCTTCGTGAAAATGGTGCATCCGCGATTTTCGGTCCGGGAACCGTTATTCCGGTTGCTGCCGAGAAAGTGATTGAAGAAATTTATCGTCGTCTTGGGTATGAGGAAGTGGTCGAGTGACGGAAAATCGCAAACAGACTGAAGAGAGTGCCCTCCATGTAATGGGCGGCCTGCCCGCGTCGCATGATGGCATGGACAAAACAACGCGCAAACGATTTGTGAAAAAAGACCGCTCGATTCCTATCGATGAGCTGACAACAAACATTTTAAGCGGTTCACGGCTCGATCTCGCAAAAGGCATTACGCTGTTAGAAAGTACAAAATCGATTGACCGGGAAGCGGGACAGCAATTATTGCTAAATGTCATGCCGCATACAGGCAATAGCATTCGAATCGGGATCACTGGTGTACCAGGAGCTGGTAAAAGTACATTTATCGAAGCTTTCGGTTTAATGCTCGCGGAAGCAGGACATAAAGTTGCAGTACTCGCGATTGATCCAAGCTCGACGCTTTCAGGCGGAAGTATTCTTGGGGATAAAACCCGAATGGAGACGCTTGCGAAGCATCCGAATGCTTTTATTCGGCCTTCGCCTTCTTCTGGTACATTGGGGGGTGTCCATAAGAAGTCGAGGGAAACGATGTTATTATGTGAAGCGGCTGGATACGATGTATTGTTAATCGAAACGGTTGGTGTGGGACAAAGCGAAACGATCGTTCGCGGCATGGTGGACTTTTTCCTCATGCTCGCGCTAACAGGAGCCGGAGACGAATTACAAGGGATGAAAAAAGGAATTATGGAACTTGTCGATGCGATCATTGTGCATAAGGCGGATGGCGATAACTTAAAATTGGCAAAAAAAACGGTGAGAGAATACCGCCAGTTGCTGGGATTTTTGCATCCCGCATCACCGGGATGGACACCGGTCGCAATGCCCGTTTCATCGATTCAAAAAACAGGGCTTGATGTGGTGTGGGAAACGATTCAATCGTTTAAAGCAGCGATGGAAGAAAGTGCATACTGGGAAGAACGAAGACAAGCGCAGACGAAAGATTGGTTCCATGCGATGATCCATGATCGATTGATCGATTCGTTTTTCTCAAAGCCTCATCGGAAAGAAAAAGTTGCGGGGCTTGAAAGGGAATTAATGGATGGTAAATTAACGGTGACCAGCGCAATCGATCAGTTATTTGATGAGGGATGATTTAAATCGATCTTAGGGGATTCATCGATTGCGGGAAATGTTTCCTTTTGCTATGATGAAAATGAAAAAAGAAAGGGGATACAACACCAATGAGCATGGATTTCAATTTATATATGGACCAAATCTTAACGCAAGGGCGCGGTGAAATGGAAGCTAGCGGATATGAGCAGCTTCAAACGCCAGAACAGGTAGAAGAAGCTTTCAAAAGACCTGGTACGACATTAGTCGCAGTCAATTCCGTTTGCGGATGTGCGGGCGGCATTATGCGTCCTGCAGCTGCGCATGCAGTTCATTATGATAAGCGCCCGGATCATCTTGTTACGGTATTTGCTGGACAAGATAAAGAAGCAACAGCGCAAGCACGTATGCACTTCGGCGAAGATCATCTGCCATCCTCACCGTCATTTGCTTTACTAAAAGACGGCAAGCTCGTTGCGGAAATTGGCCGCCACGAAATCGAAGGGCATGACCCAATGTCTGTAGTAGCAAACTTACAAAGCCAATTTGAGGAGTTCTGTGAGGAAGTATAATCACAAATGTAAAACAGCCTGTTAATCTGCACAGATTAACAGGCTGTTTTTATTCATTTTGATGCTTCATCACGTGATCGACCGGATGAAGTGGATATGCTATAATTTTAGCATCATCTCCAATGAATAAGATCTCTAGAATTCTCTTTGGAATCCCCTATGCCAACATAATCGAAGGGAATGAAATTATATTATGGATGATATCACGCAAATTTTGAGGTCAGTTTTAAGAGAAGAATTGCAACCTATCCAGCAGGAACTAAAGCAATTAAACAACCGTGTTAATTTAATTGAAAAGGATCTAGGGCAAGTAAAAGAAGATTTGGGACAAGTAAAAGAAGAGTTAGGGCAAGTAAAAGAAGAGCTAGGACAAGTAAAAGAAGATTTAGGGCAAGTAAAAGAAACTGTCATCGTCATGGGTGCCAAACAACAAATTATGTACGAGCAAACGGCTAGATTAAGTGAATACCATTCGGAAACTATGACTAAATTTGAACAGCTTGCGACGAAGGAAGATCTGGAATATTTCGATAAAAAAATTTCCGAACATGATCGAGAGATTTTTAAATTAAAACAGAGGGCGTAAACTAGTTAGGAAGGTTTTTCGCTCTGAAATGATACAAATTATAAAAACAGCGAAACTATATAAGTTTCTCATTGATCTTTATCAACACAAAAACAGTCCTAAACATGTACGTAATCACATGTTTAGGACTGTTTTTGCACTTGTATCAACTTATCCTAACATTGCGCTAAGCCCAAATAATAAACTAGAGGCTACCATTGCGATGATCATTAAATAGACAACAATTTTTTGAATTTTTTTATTGCTCATGTTTCAAGACACCTCACGTCAAAGATACTTCTATTTTAGCAGAAATCCCGAATTTCTCAACAGCTAGCGAATGCTTCCAGTAAATTGTACAATAGGAAAGAAGGGGGAATGGGCGATGAAAAAAGTGGATCATATTGGGATTGCCGTAAAAAGTATCGATCGTTCGTTAGACTATTATATACAGACGCTAGGCTTGTCATGCCTGGCGATTGAAGAAGTGAAAAGTCAAAAAGTACGGGTCGCTTTTCTAGATGCGGGTAATATAAAGTTGGAGCTTTTGGAACCGATTGGGGAAGAGGGTCCAGTTGCAACTTTTATTGAAAAGCGCGGTGAAGGTATTCACCATATCGCATTTGGCGTACCTGATATTCGCACGAGAATGGCGGAGTTAAAAGAAAAAGGGGTTCAACTTTTGCAAGAAGAGCCGAAATTAGGAGCAGGCGGGGCAGAAGTGGCTTTCCTCCATCCGAAATCATCATTCGGCGTTTTGTATGAACTGTGTGAGAAAAGTGGCAAAGGGGGGGTCTTAAATGGATATTTACGATAAAATTAATGAGTTATACGACAAAAAACGAGAAATTGAACTGGGCGGCGGCGATGAACGCATTGCCAAGCAACATGAAAAAGGGAAATTAACGGCACGAGAACGAATTGATTTACTGTTAGATAAAGATTCGTTCGTGGAATTAAATCCATTTGTTACCCATCGAACACGCGACTTTGGCATGGATACGCAAGTGGGTCCCGGCGATGGTGTGGTGACGGGTTACGGGAAAATCGATGGCAGATCCGTTTATTTATTCTCCCAAGATTTTACTGTTTTTGGCGGTGCTTTAGGTGAAATGCATGCGATGAAAATCGCCAATGTGATGGATTTAGCCGCCAAAAACGGTGCACCTTTTATCGGTCTGAATGATTCCGGCGGCGCGCGCATTCAAGAAGGGGTTGTGTCCCTCGACGGATATGGCGAGATTTTTTATCGGAATGCTATTTACTCGGGTGTCATTCCGCAAATTTCAGTTATTCTTGGTCCTTGTGCAGGCGGTGCTGTTTATTCCCCGGCGATTACGGACTTTGTGTTTATGACCGATGAAACGAGCCAAATGTTCATTACAGGACCGAAAGTCATTGAGACGGTAACGGGTGAAAAAATTTCTTCCGAGGATCTTGGAGGTTCGAAAGTACATAATACAATTAGCGGGAATGCACATTTCCGCGGAAAAGATGAAGCGACGGTTTTAGCCGATGTGCGCAAATTGTTTAGTTATTTGCCGCAAAATAACAAAGAACAAACGCCGATCCTTCCATTTGATGAGCAAGACGATTACCGTCCAGATTTAGCGGATGTTGTCCCATTTGAAACTACGCGTCCGTACGATATTCGCCGCGTCATTGAACAAGTGGTAGACAGCGAATCATTTATGGAAGTGCAGGCGGAATTTGCACGCAATGCCGTCGTTGGATTTGCGCGGATGAAAGGCGAAACGGTTGGACTCGTTTGTAATCAGCCGAGAGTGATGGCAGGCGGACTCGACATCGATTCCTCCGATAAGATTGCGCGGTTTATCCGTACATGCGACTCGTTTAATATTCCACTCATCACATTTGAAGATGTCACTGGCTTTTTCCCTGGCGTTAAGCAAGAGCACGGCGGTATTATTCGTCACGGCGCAAAAATTTTGTATGCGTATTCGGAAGCAACTGTGCCAAAAATGACGGTTATTTTACGAAAAGCATTTGGCGGCGCTTATGTTGCGTTAAATTCCAAGTCGATCGGTGCCGATGTCGTATTTGCATGGCCAAATGCGGAAATTGCTGTGATGGGTGCGGAAGGGGCAGCCAATATTATTTTCGCACGTGAAATTGATTCAAGCGACAATCCTGAAGCGACACGTGCCGAAAAAATTGTCGAGTACCGGGATAAGTTTTCGAATCCTTACGTCGCCGCTTCGCATGGTATGGTTGACGATGTCATTGATCCGCGGGAAACACGTATTAAACTGCTGCAAGCGCTTGAAATGATGCGTAACAAACAAGAAACGAGACCGGCAAAGAAACATGGAAATATTCCACTATAAGGAGATGCTCGGATGAATCAGCAAAGATTAATTGAAGAATTTATGGAACTAGTACAAATTAATTCTGAAACGAAGGACGAACGGCAAATTGCAGACGTCTTAACAAAGAAAATGGAAGCACTCGGTTTCGACGTGGAAGAAGATAATTCGGATGACGAAAATGGACATGGCGCGGGGAACTTAATTGCCACGAAAAAAGGAACCGTTTCGACTGCAGACCCAATTTATTTTACTTGTCATATGGATACAGTCGTTCCAGGGTTAAACATTAAGCCCGAGTTGCGGGAAGACGGCTATATTTACTCGGACGGCACAACGATTCTCGGTGCGGATGATAAAGCCGGCATCGCTGCATTATTTGAAATGGCACGGATGCTGAATGAGCAAAAGGTAGCGCATGGTGATGTACAGTTCATCATTACAGCAGGTGAGGAAAGCGGCTTAGCGGGTGCGAAAGAAATGGATCCGGCTGTCATTACCGCGAAATATGGCTACGCCGTAGATAGCGACGGCAAAGTGGGCGGCATTGTGACCGCTGCACCGTTCCAAGCAAAACTTCAAACGATTATTCGAGGCAAAACGGCGCATGCGGGCGTTGCGCCGGAAAAAGGTGTATCAGCGATTAATATCGCAGCGAAATCGATTGCGGCAATGACACTCGGTCGAATCGACAAAGAAACGACCGCGAATATCGGCCGTTTTGAAGGCGGACGCGCGACTAATATTGTGTGTGATGAAGTGCATATTTTATCGGAAGCACGTTCCCTTCAAGAAGACAAGCTCAATAAACAAACGGCGCACATGGTAGAAACATTCGAAGAAACTGCAGGGCGGATGGGCGGACAAGCTGAAACGGAAGTGCAGCTGATGTACCCAGGTTTTCGCATTGGAGAAGAAGCACAAGTCATTCAAACTGCTATTCAAGCGATTGAAAAGATTGGCCGGACACCGAAATTAATGACAAGTGGCGGTGGGAGTGACGGCAACGTCTTTAATGGATTTGGCATTCCGACAGTGACTTTATCAGTCGGCTATGAAGAAATTCATACGACGAAGGAACGGATGCCCGTTGAAGAACTGGAAAAATTGACGGAGCTGCTCTTTGAAATTGTTCGCGTAACAGCGGAGCAGTAATCGCCATCTAAAACGAATTGATAAAAAAGGAAGGTTCAACTGATGAGCTATTTAAAAACAGTCATCGTGCAATGTGGCAATGAAGAATACGCATTGGACATTGCATCGGTCGTCTCGATCGAACGGTTAGAAAAAGTTACGCCGATCCCGCATCTTCCAAGTTTTGTCGTAGGACTCATGAACATTCGCGGGGAACTCGTTCCAATTTTAGATTTTGAGCAAATTTTATATAACAAAAGCGCATTAACGCATGATGAAACACGTGTTGTTGTCGTCCAAACGGATCGTCTCCATATTGGCCTGCTTGTCCCTGATGCGAAAGAAATACTCGATATTCCAACAAGTTCATTAACGAAGACAGGGCTGCTCGCTTATTCCAAAACGCCTTACTTTACAGCTGTGGCGAATTTAGAAAACCGAATGATTACTATGATTGACCCGGAAATTTTGTCGGAAACGATAACGGCTATGGATGAAATTGAAGAGTATGTAGAGACGCAAGCAGCGGCGGCCCTATAATTACTATACGCGAAACCGGTCGGGGTCTTCCGCCCGGTTTTTGCTTGATTCTTGTGGAAAATTCCGAAATGAAGAAAGGAAGGACATGAAATGCTATCGAATCGCAAAGTGCAGACAAGAGTCATTTTACATTTGGATATGAACAGTTTTTTTGCATCGGTCGAGCAGGCGCATGATCCTTCTTTAAAAGGAATCCCGATGGCGGTTGCGGGAAATCCGAAACAACGGCGCGGCATTTTGGTCACTTGCTCCTACGAAGCACGGGCGCTTGGCATTTACACAACGATGACGGTCGGGGAAGCGAAACGGCTTTGTCCGGATCTTGTCATCGTCCCGCCGGATTTTGACAAGTATCGAACCGCGTCTGCTGCTGTTTTCACTTTATTGCGCTCGTACACGGACCTTGTAGAACCTGTTTCAATCGATGAAGCGTATATTGATATTACTAATATTGGCGGTTTAACGAATGCGGTCGATATCGCGAAAAATATGCAGCAGCGGATTTATAACGAACTTGATTTACCTTGCTCCATTGGGATCGCGCCGAACAAGTTTCTCGCCAAAACGGCTTCTGATATGAAAAAGCCAATGGGTATTACGATTTTGCGTAAACGGGAAGTGCCATCGAAACTTTGGCCGCTGCCGGTCATAGAGATGCATGGTGTTGGGAAAAGCACGGAGCAAAAGCTGAACGAACTTGGTATTTATACAATTGGCGAGTTGGCGCAGTCAGAAGAATTGATCGTCAAAGCATTACTTGGTAAAAATGGACAGCGTCTAAGGAAACGGGCAAACGGCATCGACTATCGTCCCGTCGATCCCGAAGCGGCAGCTGAAATGAAAAGCGTTGGCAGTTCAACAACTTTACCAGTCGATGAAACAGAAATGGCAGGCTGTTTAACGGTGTTAAAAGGGCTGGCGGAAAAAGTTGCGGGGCGGCTCGAACAAAGACAGCTCGCCGGTTCCGTTGTCATGATTCAAATACGTTCGGCCGATTGGCGCAATCATACACGAAGCCGGACTGTATTAAATCCAATCTATCAAGCACAAGATATTTACAGTGTCGCTTCCGAATTATTCAAACACCATTGGGATGAAGAACCCGTTCGGCTCCTTGGGATCACGGTCTCCAATGTCATTCCGGTGAATGAAATATTCGAACAGCTGTCGATCGATAATTTCGAGCAACATGCCAAAGAGGAACAACTAGACAATTTGGTTTCACAATTAGAGAAAAAGTTTGGGCTTGGGTCCGTCAAACGAGGCAAACTTTGAAAGGATGGTAGGTTGTTATGGAACTGCAATTTTTAGGAACTGGTGCAGGTATGCCGTCCAAAATGCGCAACACTTCGGCTGTTGTTTTAAATTTAGCCGCAGAAGGAGAAGGGTATTGGCTTTTCGACTGCGGGGAAGCAACGCAGCATCAAATTTTACATACATCGTTAAAACCACGAAAGGTTAGCAAAATCTTCATTACCCATTTACATGGCGACCATATTTTTGGTTTGCCGGGGTTGATTGGCTCTCGTTCTTTCCTTGGCGGGGAGGAAAAGCTTGAGATTTATGGGCCAGTCGGACTGAAAGAATGGCTGCTCACAACACTTCGGATTACAAAAACCCATTTGAACTATACGCTCACCATCCATGAGATTGGGGAAGGAACTATTTTTGAAGACGACAACTTCCGTGTCACTGCGAAGAACTTAGCGCACGTCTTACCTTGCCTTGGCTATCGAATCGAACAAAAACCGCTGCCCGGTAAATTACTCATCGATCGTGTCCATGAACTCGGTGTGCCGAAAGGTCCGCTGCTTAAACAGTTAAAAGACGGACAGGACGTTACGTTGGAAGATGGGCGGTTGATCCAAAGTAAAGACGTTACCGGGGAACCGCAAAAAGGGTTTACCGTCGCGATTTTAGGAGATACAAGCTACTGCGCCGCGGCCGTTGAATTAGCAAGTGGTGCAGATATCCTCGTCCATGAGGCAACATTTGATAATGAAACAGGAAATCTTGCGAAGGAATTCGGTCATTCCACAATCGGAGATGCAGCAACTGTTGCGAAAAAAGCCGATGTCAAAACGTTAATCGCCAATCATATTAGCGCCCGCTTTTTACCAAGTGACGTGGCAAACTTAAAAAAACAGGGACGAGCGATTTTCCCAACGCTTTATATTGCGGAAGACTTCGCAAGATTTGAATGGAAAAATGGGGAAGTGATTCGGGCTGATGACGATTGAATCGCTATAGAAGATTGAGCTCTCACAAAAAGGTGGGAGCTTTTTATATTTTCAAAAGGAGTTTTGGTAGGGCAACACGAATGTTTTCATAATGGCATGATGAATTATCAGATGATTAAGACTTAAATATGCTAAGCTTTTAATATACTGATATTATACTCTTCACTGATTAACCAAAAACCTATCGAAAGGAGTGTACAGGATATGGAAATGATAAAACAAGAAATCATTCATCTCATTGAAAAAATGTCCGATGAATCGATCGAAGAAACAAAACAACAAGTGGATCAGCTATTTGAATTCATCAAGTTATCCCATTCGATTTGGGGCACTGTACCGGATATTGTAAAGCCAAGCGAAACGGTAGAGACAGAAACTTCTAGTGAAACGATGACTACTTTGCAAGATTCTTCACAAAAAATAATAGCGACAGCTGTCACCAATGAATCGAATGCCGAGCTTGGCGTGCCACTTGATCGTAAACTAAAAGGCGGTATTTTGAAAGGGAAAAACGGCGATGTCTTTATCCCTGAAAAACTTATTCGAACGCATGGTTTTGTACACGGCGATTATATTGAAGCGATCGGCGACGATCCCCATAATTTATATTTCATTAAACGAAGGGAGAGCACAACTGCACATGAATGCAATCGAGTAGAATTATCTTATTGTCTATTATCAACGACTTCTGACGGCTATTTAGTCGCAAATCAAAGGATTATGGATGGTAAAATCCAAACGATTAAACTCGACGGCGAAACGCCTTATCAATTTTTAATTAAAGACAATGAAATCCAAAGTTATCAACTACAACAAGGCAGCGTCGTAGCGATCGCTTATTTCCGCAATAATCCGAGCAGCTACCGCGTCGTTTGGCAATACCCCGATTATACCGATGAACTCGCAACACAGACCCCAAAACCTTCAAGTTATTACAAAGAATCAAGTAACCATAAGGAAAATAAATGGAATATTGCGGAAGAGCAACTATTAAAAGATAAGAACATTGTCATTGTTGGTGCAGATTTCAGATCTTCCGACTTCATCGCGCTCGCAGACGAAGCAGATTTCACCATTCATACATTAAGCGGTGATGAGAATCGATCGCGGTTTGAAGCAGCTGTTCGCAACGTCGATCTCATTATTTCCGCAAGTGCCCATTCCTCTCACCGAAGCAGCAAAATCGCAAAAGACTATGCGAAAAAATACAACATCCCATTTCGTGCTGCACCAACAAGTCAATCATCAATCAAAAAAGCCATTGTGCATGGGATTAAAGAATCGTATATTCCTTTTCATTCGTTTTTTTGAATAATGAATAAAAATATTTATATGAGGCTGTTCTAGAAGTGCCTGGCGCTACGATATATCGAGAAAGCTGTTAGGTGATTAACTTGCAGAATTATGAGTTATTGAAAGTGGCAAAAGATGTGGAGGGTGGGTATTGTAAAGTTAAACTCAACCTGTCTGATGGCCCCATTATCATTCGTTGGGGCTTGGATGAATATACCTACGAAAACATGAAGAAAACAGTTTCAAGAAATTATTTTGATTCATTAGCGAAACAGTATCGATTTGAATTACTGCCGTATGAAACGGCCATTCTGGATGCCGAACAATGGACAGTTTTTAAAGCGCATATTCGATGTGTACAAGGGGATCGGGCATGCAGAATTGACTTTCCCTGCTCCGAAACATTTGCGGGTAATTTGCGGTGGATCCGAACGGAAGTGACTTCGATCAATGATTTGCAGCATTTGGAGTGGGGATTGGAATAATGGTTGTTTTATTCGGTAAGCTTGTACTGCAATAATCTTCCCCATCTGATTATTCTACTTGAAGGAGTCGATTGAAATACAACTACTAAAAGAATATCATATGAGGTTAACAATAGGTGTTTTATTGTCATTGACATTCTTGTCAACGCCGTTCATAGTGAGGATGAATGTATGACATATTACAGTAACAGTAGATAAGTTGTTATTCGACTTATAATTAACGGACGCTTTACTGAAACAACAGTAATGCTTTTCTTATTGTGCTAATGGAGCAGATTATGGAGGAGAGAAATGGCAAGGTTTATTGATGATTTAGCCGGAGCTATCTACGATTTCTTTAAGTTTATTTTTACGAGTATTTGTTATCTTGTTGCTGGGATGTTAATTGTCGGAGTCCCACTCTACCTAATTGCTTTAGTATTTAGTATGTTCCACTAACGTGATGCTTTACTTCAAGAAGGAGTAAAGCCATTTTCTTATTGAACTAAAGGGGCAGGATAATTGAATGAAATTTGGAAAGAGTACACCTTGAAAAAAGGTGTGAAATAATGAGGAAAATAATCATTGTTATTCTGCTTATGTTCATTTCTATTGTTCCTGTTTGGAACGCAACTACTCGTTCTATAAAATCAGCTGAAGATCCATTAGAAGTCTTTGGGCACCAAGAATTATCAATAAAGCAAGCAATTGATTTAGCTTATCCTTCTGCTTTGGAATGGAATGAAAACGCTCAATTATTACAGGGAGTTAATATAGACAGAGATAAGCCTGGGAAAGCAATTGGGGGCAATGGTAAAAGAAAATACTGGAATATTGATTTTGGGGTGCCTGATACCAATAAAATATTTTTAGTCACGATCTACGAGGGGGAAATTGTTGAAGCAAAGGATGTAACCGGGGAAGGTGATTCTCCTTATCCCGCAGAAGAGTTTATAAAGTTGGAAGATATTAACTACGACTCTCCTCAATTAATCAAAAAAGCAATAGAATTAGGTGATATTCATCCAGGTAAAGATTGGGCAAAAGGCTATAATTTTATGATTAGAAGAGATCCAGAGACAAAAATCACCCTGATATTAGTAATCGGTTGGAATGCCGATAAAGAAAAAATGGTAGCGGTTTATTTTAATGCTACAAATGGAAAGCATCTTGTAACATCAAAATAAAAGGAGAGGCGGTAGTTTTATCCGAAACAGCTATTCAATTGTTAACTCAAAAGTTTGGCAAGGTGCCGCAAGACATTAAAGATGGTATTTTAACTGTAGACAACGTTACTTTAAAAATTTTGCTTTTTAATATTTTTAGGTATGAGGATATTGAGGATGTTAGAAAATACATCTAAATGGCGGAAGCGGTGACGCCAAAGAAATGTGCCCCTTGATCGATGATTCGGTCTGGGGGCTGTTTTTGTTTGAGTGACCCACAAGATTTTTTCTTTACAACCGAAATACTTATTGCTAACATGAGTGTTAGTGGTAACTTACAATTGAGGTGGCGATATAGGTTAGTTATTGCTAATACTCATATACGAGGGGGAAGGGCATGTGTTAAAAAGGCTTGCAAGTTTATTGCAAAAGTTTCCGATGAAGTCAATCTTTATTACCGTAATTGTCATCATTTTATTGGCAAGCGGGGTTAGGAATGTACGGATGGCGACAGGGAACGATACGTTAGTGAATAGCAGCACAGACGTTTACAAAGATAATGTTATGCTAGAAAAAGAGTTTGGCGGGGAATCGATCATTGTGCTTTATGAGTCGGATCAGTTACTGACGCCTGAAAATTTGGCGCACATGAAAGGGTTGGAGAATGCCCTAAAAACAAATGATTCAATTTACAGTATTGTAAGTCCCGTCACACTTGTGGAAGAAATTGCATCGAAGCAAGCAGTGCAATTTGGGGAAGGGATCGAAGAAATCAGAGACGGCTTAGATACAATGGGGAGTAAATTAACAGAGATGGGTGAAAATCTCCAACGTAATCCGGGGCTTGAAATCCCGCAGCAAGAAAGCTTGAAGCAGCCCGGCCTCGCAGAGGCAGAACTTCCAAAAATGGGCGGGAAGTTACAAACGATTAGTGAAAATATGCACATGACCCACGGGTACTCAGACATCATGACACCTGGTTTACCAACGAAACAAGCAACGCTCGACAATATCGTCTACGATGAGGGCAAACTTCGACCGATGTTTGAAGAAGTGATTGTGGACGACCGGCATATGCTCATGATGATTCGCTTTAAAGGAAATACGGCGGATGCTGGGAAAAGTGAAGTGGTAGCGACGATCAATGACTATTTACATGCAGAAAAGATTGACACAGCAAAAATAATCGTATCGGGTAAACCTGTACTGGACAATGCGATTCGTTCCTCCATGCAAGACAGTATGAAAAAGATGCTCGTTCTTGCCTTAACGTTTATGGTCATTGTTTTATTTTTAGTCTTCAATGTTAGTTGGCGCTTGCTATCTTTAGCGACTGTCTTAGTTGCGGTCATTGCGACAATTGGCACAATGGGCTGGCTCAATATCCCGATTACAATGGTTTCGATGGCCGTATTCCCAATTTTAATCGGACTTGGCATCGATTACGGCATTCAATTTCAAAACCGTTACAACGAAGAGATGACTGGTGAGGAGGCTAACAATGACGAATTTTAACAACGCTCGTGATCGAGCGAAAAAAAGTTTAGCAGTAACGATTCAAAAAATGGTACCGGCTATTTTCACTGCGATGGTTGCAACGGTTTTAGGATTCATTGCCCTTTCCACATCGCCTGTGCCGATGATCCAAGATTTCGGGAAAATGTTAACAGTCGGGATGGTTATTAGTTTTCTATTCGCGCTGTTTCTCTTGTTACCCATTCTTTTCGTTCGCGATCACTTTTTTTCAACAAAGAAAAAAGGGCAGGCGAAACGAAAAAAGGCTAAACGAGTCATTGCTATTGATCGTTTTCTAGAATGGTTTACGAAAAAAACACTTGTCTTTAGGTGGGGGATTATCCTTTTAGCCTTTGCGGCTGCGGCATTTGGTATTTTTGTAGATTTAGATGCGAAAGTACAAACAGATGTAGAAACTTTTATGCCGCAAGATTCTAAAGAACTGGCAGACATTCATAAGCTACGCGATATTTTAGGGTCGACGGATCAAGTTTCCCTTGTCTACGAAGGTGAGGACGTTCTTTCCGATGCGTCTCTCGTATGGATTGATCAAATGACAAAGACCTTGCCGACAGAATTTCCAGAAGTCGTTGTCGATACAAAGTCGATGACAGGTATTCTGAAGAAAATGAATGAAGGTGAGCTCCCAAGCGGCGATGAGGCCCGTGAACAATTTTCTGAACTGCCGGAAGACCAAGCAAAGCTTTTTGTGAATCAAGATCATTCAAAAGGGGTCATTACGGTCAGCATCAAACATTTAGAAGCAGCGGATCTTGAAAAGTTTTTAGGGGAATTGAATCATTACTTGAAGAAACACGCGATCGATGAACTGGATACAACCGTAACAGGCAAAGCGGTGCTAGATGTGGAGATGATCCATGGATTAGTGAGTGGAAGATATCAAATGACGTTGCTCGGGGCTGCTTTTGTGTTTTTAGGGTTACTCCTTTTATACAGACATCCAGTAAAAGCAATGATCCCGTTATTGCCGATCCTTTTCATTGTCGGTTGGTCGGGTGCGATCATGTATGCTCTTGGGATTAGTTACACGCCGCTTACTGCTACACTAGGTGCACTCATTATTGGAGTTGGCACAGAATTTACGATTTTAATCATGGAGCGCTATTTTGAAGAGCGGGAAAAAGGACATCCGAAAGAGCAGGCAATACAAATGACGAATCGAACGATTGGTAAAGCGATCTTTGCAACGGCACTCACAAGCATTGGAGGATTTAGCGCATTAGTTGCTTCCGATTTTATCATTTTAAGAGATTTTGGTTTGATGACTTTGATCAATATTTCACTTGCACTGTTTTCTACAATTGTCGTACTGCCACCCATTTTGATTATTTTAGATCGATATGTGAAAATGAAACAGACGACATAATTTAATCATAGTGGCGGTGATGAAAGTTGCGAAATGTAACCGAACGAATATTTCAAGGTGCAATTTCAGTTTTTATAAAAAAAGGATTGCAGGCAACAACACAAGAAGTTGCGAAAGAAGCAGGCGTTGCGGAAGTGACGTTGTATCGGAGGTATTCGACAAAGGAAAATCTTTTTATTACAGTCATTAAAAACGTTCTGGAAAAAAAGTTTGACTCCCATGTGCTGGAAATGGCAAAAGAGAAAGATACGGAACTGTTTTTCATGAAAATTATTGAAGATCGGCTAGAATTGTTATCCAAGAATTCCGATTTGGTGAAGATGCTTTTGTCTGAAAGTTTAAGGGGAAATCTTGTCGATGAAATTAACTTGCCGGAAATAATTTTCACAAGCTTAAAAAAAGGATTGGACGTTCATTTTGAACTGAAAAATCAGCAAGTCGATACCGATTTTTGTGCAAGACAGTTGGGCGGGATTTTTCTCAGTACTGTCATTTTGCCGAACGAACAATCATTTAATGAGTTAACGGCAGAAGCGAAAAAGGACATTGCGAGGAAGCATGCCAAAACAGTGTTTGCGGCGATCGATGGGTAACTAGCACGAGTCACAAAAATGTATAGCAACTATAAAGAGCGAGCCGTGCCTATTTACTGTTCGCTCTTTTACTTTTCACAAAGCTTCTTCAACTGTCTTTTTTCAAGTCCAGACTCAGTATGGTTCGATTTTAGAATCATACTTTTTATTTTTTCATAATAAGTGTTAACTTTTTTGTTTGTTAAGGGTCTTATAACTGAATGGGAGGTGTGTAATTGAGCAGGCAGGAGGAACTGTACTTATTTTTGCATGAAAAAACAGCAATTATTTTTAAGTATTTAATTAAAAATGGCGCAAATCCCCGGGATGCTGAGGATATTATCCAAGAAGCTTTATATAAATTTATTTTATATATTGATTCAGTCGATCCGAACAAAGCTTATAGTTGGCTATTTCGAGTAGCAATTAACCAGTACTATGACTTATGTCGCAAGCAGCAAAAAGAGGTGAATGTGTCTTTCGAGGATTTTGATCTCGTAGACGATTCATTCTTACCAGAAGAATATGTTCAACAGACGGAGATGAAAAAGGAAATTTATAACATACTGAATCGGCTTTCTCCCTTACATAAACAATTACTCCTGTTGAAGTACGTGCTTGGATTAAGTTACAAAGAAATTGCCCAGATGCTTGATTTAAATCCTGGAACGTTGAAAACCTATTTATTTCGTGCCAGACAATCTTTTAAAAAACTGTATGAGGAGGAGGGAAAACATGACAGAGACTAAAAAGGAACAGGAATTGAATGATTTATTCGAAGGGAATTCAGTAGGTAATATTGCTGGGATAGTGAAAAAGGCAAAAAGAAAAACCATTTTACGCAATATCCTGATCTCTTTATTAGTGGTACTTTTTCTCTGTTTCACTGTAAGTTTTTCTTGGCTATTTACGATAAGAGGGAGTCAAGAAAAAGCATTGCGTGATATTGAATTGTTTGGTCAAATTACGAATCCAAACGTTGAGGAATTAGGCAGCCAGAATGAATCGAATGGTGTATTTGAGGGGATTTTAACTTTTAATCGCTACAAAGAGGTTGAAGGAATTCCAGTAGATTGGAGTAATTACATACTGACGTATAGCCTGTTTGGAGGAGTAAGTCGTTTTACGGGTAATCATTCTCCTATCCAGATAGAAGATAAAGTGGATGGGCTCGTAAGGTACTACGACCGTGAGACAAAGCAAAGGATGATGAGTTTTTATCATCCAGATGTGAAATACAGTCAAATTCGTAACGACTTAAATAGCTTAAATCATTTCGCAGATGACGCTTTGGTCGAACTAGGGGTTTCATTTAACCAAAAATATACACCGGAAGAAGTACGTAAATTAATTCCAGAGAATCTAACGCTTAAATGGTACTGGGTAGATACTTATTCGGAAAAAGACATTGAATGGTTAAATGATAAGAATGATGATTTACCTGAACTCGCTACTCAAATTTATGGGTTTGCAGCAAACCCTGTTCATTCTTCAATGAGTGAAGAAGATTTTATTGAGAATGTACAAAGGGGTTTAACTTATAAAAATGGAAAATATTTTAGGGAATTTAATCGTATATCGAACAACCTAAAAGGAGATTCTGCCGAAATAGTTGGAGAAAACATTGGGATCATAGGTGTGGTGATCACAGGAACAGCATCGGATTTAGTCGAGTTAAATGGTGTAGATATGATTCGGGCATCTGTGCTGGGGGTCACGATTAAACCAGACTGAAGATCTATTTTTATAACAAAGTTTGTAATTAAAGTAACAGGTGCTTTAGTTCAAGTAAAGGGGCTCTTTGGGCTCCTTTTTGTGTTGCGGAAAACTAGTGAAGAACTTAAGTGGAAATTTGTTGCGGTAAAAAATCGAATGTTCTGCTAAACTTCTAATAGATATTGGCTTCAATGAACAGGAGGTCTAACTTGATGGCGAGAGACAAAAAAGAAAAACGGGAAAGAAATCCTATGATAATTTTTGCTGATGCCGTTAATCGTTCAATGGTTGGTGACCCAAATGCATTAGGAAATGGTGGCTGTCTTACGAAAATTATTACATTGGTTATTCTTGTTATTGGATTGTTGATCCTTTCTCGATGTTCCTACTAATGGGGAGTTTCATTTAATAAACCCTAATTTCAAGATTATACTTATTTTAAGGGGGAGTGACCGTTGCAAAATATTGGGATTCTTTCATTAAATATCGGCAAACCACGTAATTTGCAGTTCGGGAAAAGGGAAGTGACGACGGGTATTCATAAAACTCCGGTTTCGTCGCCCGTTTTTTTGTCCACATTGAATTTTACCGGCGACGGTCAAGGCGATCTGGTTCATCACGGCGGTGTCGAAAAAGCTGTCTGTGTTTATCCGTCAGAGCATTACCCATATTGGGAAAAGACGTTAGGAAAGCCATTGGATGCAGGGGCATTCGGCGAAAACTTGACGCTTCAGGGGTTGACGGAGGATGAGGTGCATATCGGGGATTCTTTCAAAATTGGCGAAGCGGTCGTACAAGTAAGTCAGCCGCGTCAACCTTGCTACAAATTATCACTCGTCCACGAACGGAAAGACATGTCTTTACTTGTCCAACATACAGGGTATACCGGATTCTATTTCCGTGTATTAAAAGAAGGAATGGTCTCCCCAACAGACGTGTTGGTGCGTATTTCACAGCCAGCTTTGACGATTACTGTGACAGAGGCGAACCAGCTCATGTATCATGATCAGAACAACTTGGAGGGAATTCGGAAGTTGCTAGAGGTGAATGAGTTGTCGGAAAGTTGGAGAAAAACATTTCAAAAACGACTTAGTGGCAATGAGGTAGATACGAGCGAACGATTGACGGGGAATAAATGATGAAAAGTTCCGAACTAACAATAAGCGAAAACAACAACTCGATAGAATTGAAAAGAAAATCGATGAGCTAAATAAACAAACAAAAAGCAGCAATAGATAAGTAGGTCATACTTCAATAATCGAGCGTGATTATTAATGAAACAGCTATGAATGATCAGACTTTTTTGGAAATTAAATGTAAATCTCTGAGAAAGGAATTCTTCGAAATGATTTCCTGAGTGCATAGGGAAGGAAAGAGAGGCAATTCAATATGACAACAAACTATAAAGAGACATTTGACCGTTTTTCTCTCTACTTTTTAGCGATTTTAATTTCTCCCGTACTCTTTGGAGGGATCTTGGCAACTTATTCGATTATAGCTTTTCAAGACTCTTGGAGTTTTGGTCCAACTGTCTTGGTAGTAGCTCTTTATTCGTTTCCGTTCTTTGCGTTTGCAGCATTTCCCGTTTCATTGTACATCGACTTTTCCGCAAGAACCAAAAATTACTCGAATAGGGTAAAGACACTTTTATATGCAGGTTTCGGCAGTTTGGCGGGGCTTCTAGCGAGCGTTGTTCTATATGATCTTTTTCCGACAATTTTCATGTTCATATTCGGTATGTTAGGTGGAGTCATTCATTTTTCCGTATTGGCACTAATAAAAAAGTTTATCAAGTAGTAGCAGCGTTTTTAGCCATTTATCAGGACACCGTTTTTGAAGGCATGGTTCATAATTCTCCACAAATGGGCGACTTACTTGAATAAGGATAGTACGAATAGACATGGGTAAAATAATACAAAAAATGAATAAAGGGTGATTTACCTGAACAAGTTTATTCTGCTTATACTTATGTGTACTGTGATTGGTGGAGCATATTACGGAAAAGTACATGCAAACTCTAAATTCCAACCTCGAACTATTGAAGAAAGTTATCTTGAAATTGGATATAAACCTGTCGGGGAAGCTTTAAGAGATTTTGAACACCATTATAAACAGAATTTACAGTTGCCATTAAGAGTCTCTCCTGTTATCTTTACTCACGTATTTGCACGATTTAATGAAGGGGACGGCAAAGATATTTTTGAAATGGAGTTCAT
Organism: Sporosarcina sp. HYO08; assembly: GCF_001563475.1. GTDB lineage: Bacteria > Bacillota > Bacilli > Bacillales_A > Planococcaceae > Sporosarcina. Next base: position 575,783 of record NZ_LPUT01000001.1, read on the forward strand.
AAATGAACAATCACCAAAGAATAATTTCATGATTAATGTGGCAGTCAAGGATAGTTTCAAGATACTGGATAAAGAAGTTACAAAGGAATTTAGACTCAAGGGTGGAAACACTGCATACTTGTTGAGCACAGGAGGTACAATCTTATTGGTTTTTGAAAAAGATAATTTGCAATACAGGTTTAGTGTAGATAAAAGAATGTCCGAAAAGATTACTCCTGAAACTTTAGTTCGGATAGCTAATTCTATTGATTATTAAACACAAGTTAAACAATCGCCAAATCGTTAAAGAAAGAGTTTCAAAAGTTGATGGAAGCAAGGGAAACAAGTTGGTTTTATAGGCGTTATAAAAAAACGAACTTCATTCTATTTGCTATTTCGTCATCCAGGTGTTATTCTTAAGAAGAATTATTTTTGTTTATCAGATCGAGAATATATTTTGTTTTTCGTCTAAGGTATTTGAGCAAGGATAGTAACATTTTGTGTGGAGATCCGCACTAGGAGGCAATAATTATGGAACAAGGTACAGTTAAGTGGTTTAATGCAGAAAAAGGTTTTGGATTCATCGAGCGTGAAGCAGGAGAAGACGTATTCGTACATTTCTCAGCAATTCAAAGCGAAGGTTTCAAATCTTTAGACGAAGGTCAAAGTGTAACATTTGAAATTGAGCAAGGACAACGTGGCCTACAAGCTACAAACGTTCAAAAAGCTTAATAATAGCTAGGAAAAGACCCTACTCGTAGGGTCTTTTTTATGTACTTGTTTTAAATGGGGTTTAACATAAAGTCATCATTGAGCGAACAGTTTCCATTCACTGTTGGCTTTTACGCTTTTCACCATCTGAATATGATCAAAATAAGATTTAAGCAGGTCACAGTGACGTTAGAAAAAATGAGGAAAGCGATGAGTTATACAGGAGATTGTCAATTTTATAAAAAATGGAATCTGATAGGAAAAAGATGATCAATCATCCATGTAAATTTTTTGAGTGCATACGAACTTTCAATTTGATCTATTTGTATACAGTGAAAAATGAGGTTGACAATTTACTTTTTTCTGTCTATACTAATTTTCAATCAACTAAATATTTAAAAATATCCATTTGTTACAACTACATATATCTCTTATTAAGAGTGGCGGAGGGAATAGGCCCGAAGAAGCCCGGCAACCATCAGGTGAATTGATCTGAAAAGGTGCTACATCCTACAGGTGAACTGGACCTGGAAGATAAGAGGAGGAATTTTCAACCCTCTTCTTATGACGAAGAGGGTTTTTCTATTTGAATTAATAAAAAAAGGGTTTTTCTATTTTAATTCCGAGTATACAAATAAGATAAATTATAATTATGTGATATTGAAATGAACTTCAATATAAAAATAACTTTAGGAGGAAATCAAAATGAGAAAATGGATTGCATTTTTAGTAATCGCCGTCGGGACAGCATTCATGATGACAGCTTGTTCAGCCGCCAAAGGAGAAGAAAAAAATAAGCTGAAAAAAGTCGTGTTGGATTATGCCTATTATTCGCCAACGAGCTTGGCGCTGAAAGAGTTTGGCTGGGCGGAAGAAGTGTTTGAAGAAGAGGGAATTGAAGTGGAATGGGTGCTTAGCCAAGGAAGCAATAAAGCGCTTGAGTTCTTAAATTCTAAAAGTGTCGATTTCGGTTCGACGGCTGGAGCTGCTGCATTAATTGCCAAATCGAACGGTTCACCAATTGAATCGGTCTATATCTATTCGAAACCGGAATGGACGGCGCTTGTGGCGACAGATGATTCAGAAATTACATCCGTCGACCAATTGAAAGGAAAGAAAGTGGCTGCAACATTAGGAACGGATCCCTATATTTTTCTTCTCCGATCGTTACAGGAAGTAGGTTTGTCATCGAAGGATTTAGAAATTGTGAACTTACAGCACTCCGATGGCGCGAACGCCCTTTTAACGGGCCAAGTCGATGCGTGGGCAGGTTTAGATCCGCATATGGCAAAAGTTGAAGTCGATTCTGGCGCGAACTTATTCCTGCGCGATCATGATAAAAATACGTACGGAACATTGAATGTACGCACTGAATTTGCGGAACAACATCCAGAAGTCGTTGAAAAAGTCATTGAGGCATATGAAAAAGCACGGAAATGGGTGATCGAAAATCCAGAGAAAGCTGCGGAAATTCTAGCGAAAGAAGCAGATATGCCAGCGGAAGTAGCTCAAAAGAGTTTAGGACGTAATGATTTTTCCGATCCAATTCCTGGTGAGAAGCAAATCGATGCGTTACAAGCAGCCGGTGAAGTGTTGCAGTCGGAAAATGTGATTAAAGACAATGTAGATGTTGAAAAAACTGTTAAAGAATTGATCATCGATCGATATGCAAAAAAAGTAATCGAATGAAATAGGGGGAAAAGACATGACGGTCAAAATGGACACAAAAGAAGCGCTTAACACGCAGGAAAGAAAAAAAATGGGTAGGTTTGGCGCTGATTTGAAAAAAGCGAGGGGATTTGCGCTCGGCCTACTCATTCCGTTCATTCTTTTAGTCGTTTGGGAAGCAACTGTTCGTTTCAACTGGGTCGATGCTTATGTCTTTCCCGCTCCGACAATCATTTTGCAAAAAATTGTTGAGTTAGCGCAAGAAGGCACGCTATGGGGGCATGTGGGCATCACTTTCTTTCGGGTGATCATCGGGTTTTTAGCAGGAACAATTGCCGCGGTTGTTTTGGGATCCATTGTCGGTTATTTTAAATGGTTTGAGCAGCTGATGGATCCGTTACTTCAAGCATTTCGCTCGATTCCATCATTGGCTTGGGTTCCATTGTTTATTCTTTGGATGGGAATTGGCGAGCCGTCCAAAGTGATGTTAATAGCCGTCGGTGTGTTCTTCCCAATCTATTTGAATATCGTTTCAGGCATTCAAGGGGTCGATCGTAAGTTAATCGAAGTTGGTAAGATTTATCACTTTACGCCGTTGCAAATTGTTCGTCGTATTATCTTTCCCGCTTCACTGCCATCGTTTCTCGTCGGTTTACGCAGTGGCGTCGGATTAGGTTGGATGTTCGTCGTTGCCGCCGAGTTGATGGGCGCCAGTCAAGGGCTTGGATATTTGCTTGTCGTTGGTCAGAATACGTACTCGCCGGAGCTCATTATCGCCAGCATTATTTTATTTGCTTTGCTAGGGAAAGCGACCGATTCCCTATTGAAAACATTGGAGGCGCGCGCATTGAAGTGGCAAGACAATTTACAAAACCAATAATGAGGGAGGGGTTAGCATGTTGGAGGTGAAACAAGCCACAAGGACATTCAATGATGGGCTTGCGGGATTCAAAAATATCTCATTTTCCATTCAAGAAGGGGAAACGGTTGGGATTTTGGGGACGAGTGGATGCGGGAAAAGTACACTTTTGCGCGTGCTATCGGGGCTGGACCAGAACTTTGAAGGGGCTATTGAAATAGCGGGTTTAGGAGAGCAGCCGATCGGCATGATTTTTCAAGAGCCAAGACTGATGCCTTGGCTGACGGTAAAAGAGAATATTCTTTTTGGTGTGAAAGAAACAAAGAGAAAACAAGTGAATATCCAGGATTATTTAGATCTTGTTGGCTTATCCGATTTTGGCGATTATTATCCAAAAGATTTGTCTGGCGGAATGGCGCAACGAACTGCCATTGCCCGCGCGCTCATCGGACAGCCGGATGTTTTGCTTCTCGACGAACCGTTTAGCGCACTGGATGCATTTACCAAAATGCAGCTGCAAGATTTATTGTTAAAAATTCAAAAGAAACGTTTAACGACGATGGTCATCGTAACGCATGACATTGACGAAGCGCTTTACTTATGCGACCGGATTTTCATCCTTGGGGGCCAGCCCGGGACATTGCAAGCGCAATTACCGATTGAAACAGCGAAACCAAGGGATCGAGGCGATTCGTTTCTAGCAGCGAAAAAAGCAGACATATTAGCGTTATTACATATTGAAAAGGTGGTTGGTTAAACGTGGCAAATGAAAAAGCGATTGATCCATATGAAGGAAACTATAATATAACAGCTGATCTTCCCATCAGAGAGGATTTCTCGTGGAAAGACATTGAATCGAATTTCAGTTGGTCTGACACTGGAAAAGTGAATATGGCTTATGAATGTGTCGATCGCCATGTGGCGGAAGGGTTCGGGGAGAAAGTTGCGCTGCATTATATTGGGGAACATGAAGAATATACAGTAACGTACCGAGAGTTGAAAGAGCAATCCGATCTCTGGGCGACTGTTTTGAAAAAGCAAGGTGTGAAAAAAGGGGACTTCGTCTTTATCTTTTTGCCGAAACATCCCGATTGTCATATCGCCATGCTCGCGGCGATCAAACTTGGGGCGGTAGCCGGACCGCTGTTTGAAGCGTTTATGGAAGATGCAGTGAAGGAGCGGATTGCGGATTGTGAAGGAACTTATTTAATCGCTTCGCCGGAATTGGTGAAACGCGTGCCGCGAGCGGAATTGCCATCCCTCAAAACGGTTTTGATCACGGCGGAGCCGGAACAATGCCAGGGCGATGAAATTTCTTTATTTGCGGAAGCGCGAGCTGTTGAAGCCGAAGAAAACATCACCGAATGGGTAGATCTTGAACATGCGCTCAATATTCATTATACGAGCGGTTCAACAGGCCGCCCGAAAGGAATTGTCCACGCGCATCGAGCCATGATCCAACAATACATTACAGGCAGATGGGTTTTGGATTTGAAAGAGGAGGATGTCTATTGGTGCACGGCTCATCCAGGTTGGGTGACCGGAACCGTGTACGGTGTTTTCGCGCCATTGCTGAACCGTTCCACAATTGTCATTCACGGCGGTAGGTTCAATGCGGATGAATGGTATTCCGTGTTAGAGAAATTGGGTGTCTCCGTTTGGTATAGCGCGCCGACCGCGTTCAGAATGTTGATGGCGGAAGGGGATGAAAAAACGGCATCCTATGATTTGTCAAAGATCCGGCATATTTTAAGCGTCGGTGAACCGTTAAATCCAGAAGTGATTCGTTGGGGGATTAAAACGTTAGCTACCCGCATCCATGATACGTGGTGGATGACAGAGACCGGAGCCCAGCTCATTGTCAACCTGCCATCCGATAAAATTATTCCAGGATCGATGGGCAGACCATTTCCAGGCATTGAAGCCGCCATTTTGGGGGATGACGGTGAAAAGCTTGCACCTGGTGAAGTGGGTCATTTAGCATTGAAAGCCAATTGGCCGGCCATTATGCGGGAAGTGTGGAAAGATCCTGCGAAGCATTCGACGTATTTTCCATTCGAAGGATGGTATGTGTCCGGTGATTTGGCAACGATCGATGACAATGGCTATATCTTCTTCCAAGGGCGAAGTGACGATATGATCAATTCTTCAGGCGAACGAATCGGCCCGTTTGAAGTCGAGAGTAAATTGATCGAACATCCAGCTGTTGCAGAAGTGGGCGTCATTGGAAAACCAGATGCGGTAAGAGGAGAAATCGTGAAGGCGTTTATCGTCTTAAAGAATGGCTATGAAGCAAGCGATGCGCTTCTGCAAGAGCTCCGCCAATTTGTGCGAAGCGGCCTTGCGGCTCATGCGGCGCCAAGAGAAATCGAGTTTTTGAAGGAATTGCCGAAAACACCGATTAGCGGAAAAATTCTTCGACGGGAATTAAAGGCGAGGGAACTTCAAAAAGTCAGCGTCTAATCGCCTGAATTCAGAAGGATGCGTCTGCCAAGCAAGACAACGCGGTTCATTCCACTGGCATAGCCTAAGTGGCAAACGGAGGGGGATTAAAAAATATACGCAATCCCTAGTAAAACACCCAACTTAACTAGCGAAGATGATCGTCAGTTCAGAAAAGTTCACTCTTTCTACCTTTTCTGATATATTGATGGAGACGATTGTCGAAAATAACAAACAAGAAAAGATATTCATTAGGGGGAAGCAATTTTGAGCAGAGAAGAATTGTATAGGAAATCATATTTTAACCGCATTGGAGAATTAAGTGATCTTGTACCAGATGCTTTCAAGGCTTTTGTGCAGTTTGACAAATTAGCCCTATCAGAGGGGAAGCTAACGAAAAAGTTAAAAGAATTAATTGCCATTGCGGTTGCGCATACAACAGGTTGTCCATATTGTATTGACGTTCATGTGACAGCAGCAAAATCAGAAAGTGTCACCAAAGAAGAAATGTCTGAAGCGATCCTGGTTGCGACAGCCTTAAAGGCAGGCTCCGCTCTTGCGCATGGTGTGAATGCATTGAATGCTTACGATGAAAATGGGGAAGATGAATTATATAAAGCATCTTATTTTACGAGATTAAGAGAATTCTCAAAGCTAAATGGAGATGTTTTTAAGGCATTTGTTGATTTTGACGCAAAGACAATGAAAGAAAGTATCTTGAGTGTAAAAGAGAAGGAATTGATTGCTGTTGCTGTTGCGCATACAACGGGATGCCCGTACTGTATTGATATTCATACGAAGGGCGCAAAGGAAGCACACGCAACTAAGGAAGAAATAGCAGAATCGATTCTGGTGGCAACAGCATTAAAAGCAGGTTCCGCTTTGGCTCATAGTGTGAATGCATTAAATGCATTTGATGCATAAAGAGATTTTTAGATCTAAGGTCTCTATCTTTTCATTAAAATAGTGCCTGGCACCAATTACGTGTAAGTGTAAAGTTAAAACAAAGTCATAATTGAGCGAACAGTTTCCATTCACTGTTCGCTTTTACGCTTATCACCAAGTTCCTTCAATTGATAAAAATCAATCGTGTTTTTCCTAACAATCGAATAAATATCTGTCTTCGCTCGTCCCTTTAATTTGGCAATTTCCTCAATCGATTTGTGCATCATAGACGGGTGAGTCTGCCTGCCTGTGAAAGGACCTTCAAATGGCCAAGGACCGTCTGTTTCAACCATCATCTGCTCGAGTGGGGACTTTTTGACAAGCTCCCGAATCTCATTTTCATACAGTACATCCGGCGTGATGGAGATGTAGTAGCCATTCTGCATCATACGGTCAATTGTTTTCTCATCCCCTTTAAACCAATGGAAATGCGCTTTTGCAATCGAATGCTTTTCAAGCAAGTCACAAACGACTGCTGCATCTTCGTATACCGCGTGCAGCACAAGCGGTTTTTGCCAACTTTTCGATTTGACGATCAGTTCTTCCAGTAACTCCATATAAGGTCCAAGAGAAAGCCCGTATTCCCGGCGTAAATAATAGGGGAGTCCCACTTCACCGACCGCAATCATTTCGTCCTGATGACGATCCATCCAGTGAATCAGTTCGCTCAGTTCTTTTTCATGTGGAAGAGGCTGTTCTGGATGAAAGCCATACGCGGGAAATACTTGCTCATAGCAAGCAGCAATTTCCTTTGTCGCTTGACACGATGTCAAATCCGTTGAAACAGCAATGAGCGCTTCAACGGATGGGTCGCCTTTAATAATGGTCCTTACATCTCGTTCCTCGTATTGGTCCAGATGAATATGTGCGTCAATGATTTTTTTCATTACGTTTGCTCCAATGAACCTATTTAATAACCTTCAAGATCTGTTTAAACTCCTCCGCATCTGCGGTTTCCAGTAATTCATAAATGGCCATTTCAACACTTGTTCCAAGAATGCCAAGTGCTTTCATTTTTTCAAGCCCAAGCTGTTTATTTGCAAGGGTTCGGGAAGAGACGGCATCCTCAACGACTTGTACATTATAATTCAACTCTTTTAGCTCGGCAGCTGTCTGATAGACACATATATGCGTTTCGATGCCCGTAACAAGGACATTCTGTCTCTCCGTTGCTTTTAGCGCATCCATAAACGCCTCAGTTTTACAAGCACTAAACGTCATTTTCGGAATCGGTTCAAGTCCTTCCAACTGCTGGGCGACTTCTTCCACGGTAGGGCCTAATCCTTCTGGATACTGCTCAAGCCAAATGATTGGAACGTCCAAAATCCGCAAGCAATTGATCAGTTTCCCCAGGTTTTCTATGATCGTCTCACTGTCATGCACGATCCTAGCCAATTTCCCTTGTACGTCTACGAGCACAAACACCGTCTGATCTTTTGTGAACATATGAATTTCCAGCCCCCTTCATAGAATCATAATTAAAGAGATAAATGATACAGTTTCAACCTGTCCAAATCCAATATAAAGTTAAATGTCAATAATATATCTAATCCCAGAAGTCCGTTATGATCTTTCGGCAGAACTCCTACGTCAATTTCGATTTCTTTTGCAATAAATTCATCAATTTGTATCTCATCCATTATTTTAGTGTAGAAAGGAACGGTTCCACCTATTCCGTATGCTTCATAAATAGTGTCCCCATTTTCATACGTTACACCTATATTCTCTAATACATCCGGGCTAAAAACAGTGTGGGAGGATCCCGTATCAATAATGACATCATCAATTTGCATTGTTTTTCCCTGGTAGGTAACAATTAGTGTGGTTGTAATAAGTTGTCCATCGAATGCAATTTTCATTGAATTCGTCTCACTCTCATCATTGGATCTTTTCGAATGTGAATAACAAATTCCTCATTCGATGTATGATAAACAGCATTTCCAGGCCCGGCTTTGAAAAACTCTTTATTTGCATCTTCATCCGAAATCGAACGAATGGGTGCTACTTCATCAATGATTTTCATGTTATCTTTTTCATGATAGCTAAGGATTGATACTAAAACAAACTGATTAGGAAATAACTCCCTAACCTCCTGCCACTTCATATTTTCATCACTCCTTTACCTATATTATAAGTGATTAAAAGCTGCATATCATCACTCTCCGCTTCGAGTTAGAACTTTTTCCTAAGGATTTGATCATTAATTTTGGTGATGCCGCATGCGTTGTTAAAGAAAGTTGATCATATCTTTGAACTTGAATGAACCTTGACTTCATCATAGCACTTCACATAGAAATACGGAACTGTTAACAGAATAGAGTGTCAATTGATGCTTTATTTTCTTTAAAAGTAAAATCTGTTGACTTATTTACTTAATAGTAAACAAAAAAACGATGCCAGGCACCAATTCTAGAACGTCTGTCCAATTGCAAAAGAGGAAAATTTACCCTTCATATGGAAATGGAGTGTAGATGCCCCTACATCCGATCATCCGTAAAGACTACTGATCGTGCAGAAAGAAGGTGGCAGTTTGTTTAAGCAGAAGCGGAAAGCGCGAAGGAAGAAAAATAATGAGCCCTATACAATCGGTGATTTTATTGTTGATGTCTTGTTCTGGATTCCGGAATTATTATTCCTACCTTTTCGTTTATTGTTTTACGGCATTAGAGCTATGATACGCGGTATTCTGGACTGGTAAGCTGCAAATTTATGAGACTATCTATGGAATGGGGGAAATACATATGTCAAAAATTCCAACAGTACTTCAAAATTTAAGAATCCCTGCAATCGGCGCACCGATGTTCATTATTAGCAATCCAAAATTAGTTATTGCGCAATGTAAAGCAGGAATCGTCGGATCCATGCCTGCATTAAATGCCAGACCCGCGTCATTACTCGATGAATGGCTCGCAGAGATTACAGAAGAGCTTGCGGATTATAATGCCAAAAATCCAGATTGGCCAGCTGCGCCCTTTGCGATTAATCAAATTGTTCATAGGTCCAATAAACGGTTAGAACAGGATATGGAACTGTGCGTGAAGTATAAAGTTCCGATTATCATTTCATCTTTAGGCGCCCGTGAGGAAATATACGACGCGGCACATAGCTACGGCGGAATTGTACTGCACGACGTTATCAATAATAGGTTCGCACAGAAAGCGATCGACAAAGGGGCAGACGGCTTAATTGCGGTAGCGGCGGGTGCCGGCGGTCATGCTGGGGTGAAAAGCCCTTTTGCGTTGATCCAAGAAATTCGGCAATGGTTCGACGGGCCGCTTGCTTTGTCCGGTTCCATTGCGACAGGCGGTGCGATCCTGGCTGCCGAAGCGATGGGGGCTGACTTTGCATATATTGGCTCACCATTTATCGCCACACATGAAGCGAATGCATCCGAAGCCTATAAAAGAGCAATCGTTGACGGCACTTCTGACGATATCGTCTACAGCAATCTATTCACCGGCGTACATGGGAACTATTTGAAGCCATCCATCCGAGCAGCAGGACTAGATCCCGACAATCTTCCAGAAAGCGACCCGTCCAAGATGAATTTTGGAGAACAGCGCTCCAAAGCATGGAAGGATATTTGGGGAAGTGGACAAGGGATTGGTGCTGTAAAAGCTGTGATGGGGGCGGCGGAATATGTGGGTCAGCTTGAACAGGAATATGTTGAAGCGAGGGAGCGACTTAGGTTAGTAACCAACGCAATACAGTAATCAGTAATTATTCATCTAGTCGTTACAATGCCTTAGAAAAAGATTTGGAACAAGAGTGGGACAAGTTATTCAAAGAGACTTTCTTGTTGTATGAGTGACGTAGCGTGCCACGCGATAGGCATTTTTGGGGAAATAAAACAAAAAATCCTCTCAGGAACGGATGTTCTTGAAGATGTAATGATAGAAGAATGTCACAGGAGTACTTAGCGTTTGTACAGTGTTGGTCTGTATGGATGCTAGGTACTTTTCTTTTTAATTGGTTATGTTCACAGTCTCCGCAGTGAAGCCGAATAGTTATGTAGGCATTTTGTGTTGAACCTTATGGAATAGACTGCCTCTTATCATAGATAGAAAATGAGGAAGTCACTTACTATACTCGTTCACTCATAGTACAATCTACTTATAGCAATTTGGTAGAGAGCTATATTCAGGCGTGGAAGAAAGCTTGGTTTGGAGGAGACTATGAAAAAGTTAGCAATTGTCATCAGCAGCGTTTGTTTTTTATTAATGGGTTGCGGTAATAGCACATTTGACAAGGCGATAGAGCAGTCTAAGCTGGCTTTGGCGAATGGGGAGTTCGAAAAAGCATTGTCATTATCAGAATTAGCCCTAGAGGAAAAACCAAAGGATGAGGAAGCGAAAGCACTTTACACAGTGTTGACGGCTTTTGATGAAGTAAAAGATGCATTTAATCGTTCTGATTGGGAAGAAACAGTGAAAAAGATTGATGCATTAAACGACCAGAAGAACTTACCCGGGGTTCTCAAAAAAGAATTGAAGGCGATTGAAAAAGATGTCCGGGGAAATATTGAACAACAAAGTACAGTAGCGAATCAGATCAAAGCGATAGAAAATCTGATCGGTGAAAAGAAATTGGACGAGGCAAAAGAACTTCTCGATCAACTGCAGAATGATGAAACATTAAAAGAAGGTTTGGCGGCTCATTCTGAAGTGATTCACGCGTTATCAAACAATATCCACACTAACTTACAAAAACAATCTGAAGAACAGGTGGCAAAAGCAAAAGAAGAAGCCGCTGTTGCAAAGGAAACAGCTACAAAGGCAAAAGAAGAGGCATCCAAAGCCAAAAAGAGCCAATCAGCAAACCAAAAGTATCAGTACCTTCGAAAATTGGACGGAATTGAGGCAGGCCTAAGTGATTTGGCGTATTTATACGCGAATGGGATCACCGCGGAAATGAAAGAGGCCGAAGCAGAAGTGTATAAAAGATGGGATGATGCGCTAAATGAAATTTACGGCGTTCTAAAATCCCAACTTTCAAAGAATGAGATGGATCTTTTGCGGGGTGAACAAAGAGATTGGATTTTATATAGAGACTATGAAGCGGAAAAGGCAGCTTCGGCATTTGAAGGCGGAACGTTTGCAGGGGTCCAATATTTGAGTACTTTGGGGGAACTAACGAAGAAGAGATGCTATCAGTTGGTTGAGCTTTATATGAAGTGAGCATTCCTTGAGTTGTGGAAATATTCACTAAGTAAGGCCCGGGAAATGGTTTGGCCATTCCCCGGGCAATTTTTTTATTCGACAGAAATACCAATCTGCCTGTGTTTTATCACGCGAAATAAAGTGAAAAACAGTGAATGCGAACGAAAGGGAGAGGTTTATTTCGGTGAAATAATTTAGCAACTTGAATTCACATTCTAATTCTTGGTAGTGAGGTATGTTTTGAAGTAGATCATCTAAACGCCTACAGTGCCTTCGTGTTTCGATGAGTTGTATTCTATCAGAACTTATCCTATGGTTAAATATAATGAGCCTTTCCACTAATGGGGAGGTCGCTAGACTAAATAATTAAAACAGTAGGTGTCATGATGATTATATATGAGTCTACCAAAGAGCAATTTGTTGATGACATTGTAAATGAAGTGCTAATTGACCGTCTGTACAACTCCTATCAGGAAAAAATAGGGCGTACATCTAAAAATGAAATTCGTTCATGGGAGAATTCGTTGCAAAGAATGTCTAATGTCATGCAAGACGATGAAATTCCTAATGACGCTGCCGTTGCGATCGAGTTTAATATTCCCAACACATCCAAGAGAGTGGATTTTCTTATTGCGGGAAATGATGGCAACCAAGATCATGTTGTCATTGTGGAATTAAAGCAATGGGAAAGCGTTGAAAAAATCGCCACAAGAGACGGTATTGTGAAAACGTATGTAGGCAGTGCCAATCGTGAAGTCACACATCCATCCTATCAAGCTTGGTCTTACGCTGCCCTTATCGAAGACTTTAATGAGAATGTGCAACAACAAGAAATTCAACTAAAGCCTTGTGCGTATTTACATAACTATCGAAAAGCTGAAAACGATCCTTTAACAGATGAACATTATAAAGATCATCTGGAAAAAGCACCTGTGTTTACTAAAGGTGAAATTCAAAAACTTCGAGCATTTATTAAGAAGTTTATCCGAAAAGGAGATCAGAACCAGTTAATTTATCAAATTGAAAACGGAAGAATTCGTCCTTCAAAATCTTTGCAAGATGCTTTAAACAATATGTTAAAAGGAAACGAAGAGTTCATTATGATTGATGAACAAAAAGTGTTTTTTGAAGAAGCGCTGCATCTGGCAACTGAGGCATTAAAGACTGACACAAAGCAAGTCATGATCGTTGAAGGGGGTCCGGGGACAGGGAAATCTGTGTTGGCGATTAATTTATTAGTGAAATTAATTGATCAAGGACTTGTCACAATGTACGTGACAAAAAACGCTGCGCCCCGAAACATTTATTCTACTAAGCTAAAGGGTGATTTTAAGAAATCGCATATCGATAATCTCTTTAAAGGATCAGGTAGCTTTACCGAGGTAGAAGATAATGAATTTGACGTGCTGATCATAGATGAAGCGCATCGGCTAAACGAAAAATCTGGCCTGTTTCGCAACAAAGGCGAAAATCAAGTGAAGGAATTAATAAAAGGGTCGAAATTCACCTTGTTTTTCATTGACGAAAATCAAAAAGTGACGTTGAGCGATATCGGCAGTGTAGATTTGATTAAACAGTATGCAACTGAATATAATGCCGAAATCATTTCCTGCCAACTGACATCCCAATTCCGCTGCGACGGATCGGATGGCTATATTGCATGGTTAGATGATGTACTGCAAATTAGGAATACGGCGAACATGCATGATTTAGGGATGGATTATGATATCCGGCTATATGATGATCCGAATGAAATGCTTGCAGAAATTGAAAAGCTCAATCGAAAAAACAATAAATCCCGTGTAATGGCGGGCTATTGTTGGGAATGGCCAAAGAAAAATCGTCAGGATGTAAATCATCATGACATTACAATTCCAGAACATAACTTTGGGATCAGCTGGAATATCGAAAATACGTGGGCCATTGAAAACTCCTCTGTTAGAGAAGCTGGCTGTATTCACACCGCACAAGGTTTGGAATTCGACTATGTGGGGGTCATTATTGGTGATGATTTGCGATATGAGAATGGTGAGATCATCACAGATCACACCAAACGCGCCAAAACCGATCAATCATTACGGGGAATAAAAGGGATTGCCAAGAAAGATCCCGAGGAAGCGCAGTTACTAGCTGATCCCATTATTCGGAATACTTATCGGACCTTAATGACTCGTGGACAGAAGGGCTGCTTTGTTTACTGTACGGATTCTGCATTGCAGGTTTACTTAAAAGAGAGATTGGAGAAGGTGACTTATTATCGAAGAAAAAGAGAGGAATCATTGTATTTGGTGGATGAGGGGGAAGAATATAGATGATTCCGTCGCATTCTCGTAATTAGATGCACTGTTACTTTGAACGGTGCCTGTGGGATATACATTTATAACAATTCAGTCCGTTGTATGCAGATTCGAGAAGTGGTTAATAAATGCCATCAGTACAATTTTTTATGCAATTGTAGTGTATTGTCGGAATAGTTTCTTACACAGGCACCTTAAATTTTTTAAATTTTTTATGAGAGCAGCCTCATCCCTGAAACTGCTGATCGGAAACGCATGAAGAAGTGGACGGGCTACGCGCCTTACAATTTTCGCAAGATGCAGGTACTCTCCATGCACTCGGTAGGAGCTAATCTTGCGACGATTGCAAAACAGACGGGACACCATTTGTTGTAGACGCTGGACAAACAATATCTCGAAGTTTTGGATTTCGCGGTGGACAGATACCTCTAAAAATTGTCTATATTAATAGGAAGAAACTCAAATCAACATTAGAGTGATTTTGATAGGGAAACGGAGTTATAAGAAGAAATCAATGAAGTGATAATCTGCCTGGAATAAGAATTCGACGAGACAAAAGCAAACAATCAATTAATAGATCGTCAATTCCATTAGTCAGAAATTAGTTGCTGAATAGAAGGTAATAAAAGAACGGGATTCCTCCCGTCAGCCATGTAATTGTATAACAAAGGAGGGGTCCTGTTGAATAAAGACATTATAATTAATCTAGATGAAATTACGTTAGAGTTCGATATAATGGAACTAACTTTGGGCTGTATTATAGTTATTTAGAAGGAGATAACGAAAGGGAAGGAACTTCCGGAACACGGGGATTATCGGATTGTGGTGTATCAGGGCAGAGTACAGCGGATGCATAGGGAGGAGAGAGAGGAGTTCTGATACAGATAGTAATATCCATTCTAATGATACATGGGGTATTAATATTGCTCTCTTTAAGAAGTAGTATTATTTCTAAAATAGTTTGGTTTCTCCAGTTGATGTATATCGTTATTCCATACAAAATTTTCAAGTGCTAAATGATTATCGAAGCAATGTTACGTTCTTCATGAAGGGAAAAGGATGAGTATGGGCAAGATAGCGGAAGATTTGGGATTGAAGAAGACCGTGCAGCAGCACTTTGAACGAGCTAGGGTAAAAGTGAAAGAAAGAGTAGGAGAAGAAGCTTCATTACGTACGAAGCCTCTCTCTATATGAGGGGGCATTCGAACGACTGAACCGTTCCGAAAGCCCCTGTATATACGTATGTTGTTTTAGCTCATCCTGATATTATTGTGGGGGAGGCGGGAGATCTGAAAGATATAAAGATGAATATAGTAACTGGATTTTTGGTATTAATAGGTGTATTTACAGTTTTGTTAAGTTGGCTACATTTGTTAGGTTGGTCTTATGGCGGAAATGAGGTATTAATATCTGCCGCTATAGGACTGATAGGTGCAATAGTTGGAGGAGCGATTTCAGGGGTGTTGACATTGCTTGGAGTGTCAATTTCTATTCGAGATAGTGCAAAATTACGTGAGAAAGATGATTTGCCGGGTAAAATAAGTCGTATCGAGAATGCGATTGACATTTTGGAGAGAGTTACTGAAATCGATTTAGCCTTTGATGCAAGAAGTCATAAGAATCGATTTGTACAAGTGGATTATTCTACGATGTATAAGATTCTAGATGATTATAATGAATTAACTGAAATTATTCCTAAGAAGTTAAAAAATGATTTTATTTACATTGATGCAGAAGCGTATCAAATGTATTTAAGATTCAAGGATCAAGTTCAATTATTAGGAATGACATTTATTAATGAGGTCGGTTTGGAATCAGAAGATTATAAAGACTCCAAAGTAACTAGTTTGGCAGGATTCATTGATTTTTTGTATAAACGCGATAAAAAATTTACTTATCAACTTGGGATGATATATGCGGATTTACATGTACAATTAGCATTAAAGCATGAACAACTAATAGAGGAATTAGATTATTAGTACGTCATCTCTTTGGAGGTGCTTTTTTCTCAATTCCGTTCGGGAAGTCGCAAATAATCGAGTGAACGTTAAGGAGTTGTATTATCATAAAAACAGAATTACGATTGGATAACTTTAAACCAAGAGAGAACAGTGGTTCAAGATCTACAAATCGTTTAAATCTGCAGGCATCATATGCAATAATCAAAATTCTTGAGTCTCATGAATCTGATTTTACTGTAGTAATGGATTTAGTCGATGATTTGGCAATATTTTTTAATGAAGGAAAAAATAATATTAATACATATCAAATTAAAACAGTCGGATCAAAAAGCTCTAATTACAAGTTAAATTCACTGATATCGGATGATGTCTTTTTAAAATTATATGATCATGTAGAACAGTTCGAAAAAAGCATCAATTCGATTAACCTCATTACGAATATGCCAATTTCTCATACTTATAAAGATCCTATTGAGAATAAAAACAAAACAGTTATCGTTTCTAACACGAAAATCCGGCTAAATCAATTACAACCAGAAGTTCGAATGAAAATTGAAGGAAATATGAAAAAGAGTTCGCATTTCATAAAACATGGGCTTTCTGATAAATTCACATTTTCTCTCTGGGATATATCAGTCACATCTCATTATCAAATTACCCAAGCAGCCCTATTAGAATTTTGTTCAAATGAATACCCTTATATGGATAGTAAAACAATAACTGCATTGCATAAGACTTTATACGAACATTTATTAAACAAACAATCCTATGAATTTGAATTAACTGATGATATGGAGGAAGTTTTTAAACATAAGAGTTATTCTAGTAACTCATTTAAAGCGTTGTTATATCAAGCAACGTCTGTAGGAACGTTAACAATGGAGAAAATTAATTCTGATTATATACATTTTGATAATTTGTTACATGAAACTAAGTACAATCAAGCTTTAGTAAGATTGAAAACTAAAATATTTCAACATACAAACTTGTTTGAACGTAATTTTGAAATAATAGCGCCTGAAATCCAAAAAACACTATCTAAAGTAAAAACAAAAAAAGAATTATTCGAAGTATTAATTCTTCAACTCAATACAGAACTGGTATATGAGTTAAGTCAAATAGAAAAAGAATTATTGCTAATAAATGGGATCGAAGAAGTTTTGAAAAGGGGATTAGAGGATGAATAATTTAATGTTTAAACAATTAGAAATTATAGACATAGTCACATACGAAGCATTTTCGATTGAGTTTGTTAAAGGGGTCAATATTATTACAAGCACTGATAATAGTGTAGGTAAATCTACTATTTTAAAATCTTTATATTACGTCCTTGGTGCTGAAGTTAAATTTGGTCATAGAATCAATCCGAAAAATTTACTGATCATATTGAAATTTACTTTCAATAACGACGAGTACACAATTATGAGAAATCAAAATGCATATAAGGTGATCGAGCCTAATAATATTATAAATTCATTTCATAACAATAAAGCAATTTCTAAGTTTTTGTCAGAACTTTATGGTTTCAAAATTGAAATTGAAGGGACAAAAAAGAGAATTGAAAGTGCACCTCCAGTCTTTTATTATTTGCCTTATTATATTGACCAGATGAAAGGGTGGCAACCAGATCCTGAAAATTTTGAGAGGTTAGGACAATTCAATAAACCTAAAAGAGATGCTTCGTTGTATTTTCATTTAGGGATATTAGGGGACGACTACCTTAGTTTAATAAATAGAAAGGAAGAACTTAGTAACGAAAAAAAAGATTTAAATATAAAGCATGAACATACACATAACTTGTTAAAAATTATTGAAGAAGAAGTTACCTCATTTGATATTTCATTAAATAACTCTGATGAATTACTTTTACAAAAAAGAACTCACTTGAAAAAATATCAAAAATACAATTTTGATGCAAATAATATTAAACAAAAATTATTGGAGTATAAAGAAACTCTTTATCAATTGAATTTTACTATAAAAAATATAGATAAATCAGTAAGAAATGAAGAGTCTAAGAAAAAATTAATCAATGAAACAGACTTATATATTGATTGCCCAAACTGCGAGTTTGAATTTAATATTCCACAAAACAAACTTTTCAAAGTCAATTATAACGTCGAGGAATTGCAATCTCATAAGGTTGAATTATTGGATAAAAAATCAAAATTGATTAATGAAATTACAAAAATTGAAAAAGAACTTTATATATTTTCCCTCCAATTAAATGAGATCGAGCAGATTCAGAGTGGAAATTCTAATTCACTTGAAAGTATTATGAAATTCAAGGGATTAGAATCCACTAAGAATAAGTTGTTAACTAAGCTAAAAGAATATACGGTCTCAATTGCTGAAATTGAAATTGACATTAAAAAAATCACAGCAAAAATCACTAAAATAAATAAACAAAAATCACAAATTGACTATAAATATAGTGAGTTTTTAGAAGAATACTTTAGCCTATTTGAAATAACAGAAATTGTAATTGAGGATAATAATCGGAAACAATTTGTTCCGAGTAAAACTTTTTCAAGTGATGGAGCGAATCAAATAAAATTAAATTTAGCTCGACTCTATTCGCTGGTAAGTTTAATAAACCATTACAAAAATGGAGTTTTATTCCCCATAGTTATTGACTCACCTAAAACCGGAGAACAGAGCTTTAAAAACAATAAAAATACATTAGATAATCTAGTACATAAAATCAAATTAGACAATCAAACTATAATAGCAACTATTGATTTCGAATTAAGTAGTAATAAAAGGAAATTTAAATTAATAAAGCGTAGCCGCAGAGCTAAGTTAATTCAAAACAAAAAACTGAAAGTAATTAAACTGGCTGATAGAGAAGCGAGTCTATTAAACTCTAGCATTTTTAATGAAAGCCTACAAAAATATGAGGAATATATAAGAATATTTACAACTGATCAATGATGTCTAAAGAATTCAAAAAGAGCGTTAAATCACTTTTCATATCATGACTTTTCGGCAGTTGATCCTGACGGGTAACCCCTTGTAACTACGATAACAAAAAAAACCTGAACCTGAAGGCGCGGAGGTTGATTCTGTAAGGTAAAACAAACTAAAAACAGCTAGGTTTTTAAAATGAATCACATCTCTAAGTGTATCAATTCTATCGTTGAAAGATAGTGGAAAAAATTGGAGGAAGGTAAGCCCGTAATCAAACAACGCATATAAACATGCAGCACCTCCAGGTACGATAAACGTATCAATTTAAAGGAGGTGCTTTTCAATGCCAGAACAACCATTAGTCATCGTCCCCGTTACACTGCATCCTATTGCAAACACTAACCAGCCAAAATCCCTCCGGTTTTTGTACGATTACACTCGCACATGCCGAAATCACCTTCCAAAATGGTGTGGAGGAGCGCATCATCCAAACAATTATGAGGGAGCTGATGAACCGATGAGGCAGGATTACACCGAGGTCAAAAATATCTATATCGTCTAAGCTCTCAATATGGCTCACATGAAGCTCTATTTAAGCAGTCAATCCAATTCATAATTTCATCAAAGCACCTCATAACGTGACTGTGGGTTTCTGTCATGACAATTTTAGAGTATTTTTGGTGAAAGTCCATCACAAAAATGGGGGATGTTGAATTCAGATAGCTTTTAACTATTTATATTATGTTTAATAAGTAGTAAAAAGTGGCTAGGTTTGTTAAAATTGAACTAGAATTCAAATCTACAGATCAGATTATTATTGGAGGTTTATGCATGGCGAAAGATAAGGAAAAGCAAATTGCTTTTTATATGACACAACGTTCAGCAAAAGAATTAGATGAAATACAAAAGATTTTCGATGAACGTGAGGGACGTGTAACAAAAGCATATATTCTCAATCAAGCTATTTATAAATACTATGAGTACGTAAAAGAACACTATGGCATTAATGATGAAAAAGTAGAAAAGTAAGGTACTTTGATGTCGATAAAGGTGCCTGTAGGCTCTTGTGTTTGTAAAAAAATAGGAGTGTATACAAGTGACAAATTCAATTAATATCATTCGGAGTAAGAATAAAAAATTAGTAGTTCATGAGGTTGATATTTCTCATGTTAGATTAGTTGAACTATCTCAATTAGCTGACCAAGCAAAACCTTTTTATGATTGGGTTGAGAGAAGAACTAAAAATGTTATGAAAAACTCAAAATCATTTGAGGATAACATTATGATTATGACAAAAGAGCAAATTGCTCAAGTTATTAAGGATTGCTATACGGATAACTCTAGTAAAGTTCCTATGCTTTTTGACGGAGTAGGTAGAAGCTACCCCCATAATAAGGCTTGTTTCTATTTTCTGTCTTGGATTATTCGTGACGCTCCTCAACAAAGGCTATCTCCGTTAATTTCAAGGATGACAAGACATAATAAAGATTTGAAGAAAATTGAGGCAGAAATTGACTCGTTAGCTGCTTTATATGTTGAATATAGAAATAATGCAAGAAACTTTAAATGGGAATCTATTCGTGAGGTTGTCATTGATAGGCTTGAGGGGTCAAGGAGAAGTATCAGTGGACACTTGTTAGAAGCTAACATTCGTGCTTCAATAGCCACTGCCTTCCAAAATTATTATGCGATTAATATGGACTACGGAGTTTACGATAATATAGTTATCAATAACAAACAAATTTCTATTGGATCAGATACTATCGATGTTTCAGCTATGTTAACTAAAGACAAAAATATAAAGTATCTTTATATACCTGTTAAATCGCGTGAAACAGAGGGGGGAGGACACTCTCATTTATTTTCAAGAGATATTATTACAGCTGTAAATAATATTAAAGCTAATGTTCCAATCGCCCATATTGCGGTTGTTATTGTAGCAACAAACTGGTCAAATTCCGAAATTGAGTCAATTTTGAAAGATATTGATATTGTTTTCCATTTTGATATGAACCCAAATGAATTAAATATTCTTGATGATGACTCTCAACGTGAAATAAATGTTTATATAGAAAGGGTTTTAAAAGGTGAAATCTAATCAAATTTTAAATGGCGATGTCCGTGAAGTAGCAAAAGAATTGGAACCTAACTCAATTCAAACAATTATTACAAGTCCGCCATATTTTGGTTTACGAAAATATAGTAAAGATGCTGTTGAGTCTAAAAATGAAATTGGGCGTGAACAGACTATTACAGAGTATATTGACGACCTTGTATCTGTTTTTGAAAACTTAAAACCTGCACTGAAAAAAGATGGAACTGTTTGGGTAAATCTCGGTGATGCGTACGTTAAGGGAAATTTACAAGGGGCTCCTTGGAGATTTGCTTTAGCTATGCAAGATAAAGGTTGGATTTTAAGAAGCGACATAATTTGGCATAAACCAAATGCAATGCCATCTTCTGTGAAAAATCGACCAACTACCGACCACGAGTATATTTTCTTATTCACACTTGACCAAAAAAATTATTACTATAATGCCGATGCAATTAGAGAAGAACATGTTACTTTTTCTGAAAACTCTAAAATGAAAGGTGGACGTAATCATTTAGGCAAAAAAGGAGGAACTCCAGAGCAAGGAAAAAATGCCGGAAATCCAAACCTACACGACGGACGCTGGGACCAAGCATTTCACCCACTTGGAAGAAATAAGAGGACAGTTTGGAATATTCCACTTGGAAAATATAAAGGAGCGCATTTTGCAGTATTCCCAGAAAAACTTGTTGAAACTTGTTTATTAGCATCTACCAAAGAGGGAGATATCGTATTAGACCCGTTCTTTGGCTCTGGAACAACTGGAGTTGTTGCATTAAAACATAATCGTGATTATTTAGGTATTGAACTTGTTAAAGAGTATGCTGAATTAGCGCAAAATAGATTAAATGAATTTAGTCCACAGTTAAATTTATTTGGATCGAAATAGATTTTCGTCCTCGTAAACAATTTGCAAACACTAGGTATAAATTCATAACTAATCTTGTTCACTCTTACAACTAAAAAGCCTTTACAATAAGCATTCAAAACCTTACAATGTTGAGGGAACACAGAGCGGGAGTAATATTAATTATTTGAGAACCTATTTATAGGTTCTCTTTTCATTATGCAACCGTATGGTATATACTAGTCCCCAGAAGGTCTTTGAACCGAGTTCGTTAATATGTAATACTCCCTAGTAAACACCTTAACGAATTTGCGACAATTGACCTTCTAATTTATTGAAATTAGGAGGTTTTTTCTATGGGCAGAAAACCTGGTATTTTTCCATTCAATCAGAAGAAGTTAACCTTTTAAAAGTTATCCGTGACTAGAGATAAGTAAAAAAAGCGACCGGTCAATATGGAGAGGGCGCTTTTTTATAAGAGAAAACCCTAATATACAGAAATATCCCATCTTATATAATATATTTAGGAGCATTCCTGTTAGAAGCTTTTTAGGGGACTTGAACATAAAAAGCCCTCTTGGTATGATGCGGGGTGTCAAATCTGAGCGAATTGACCCCTAATTTAGATACCAAGGAGGACTCATTTATGAATT
>NZ_LPUT01000002.1 GCF_001563475.1 Sporosarcina sp. HYO08
GATGCCAAAAACGAAACAGCTTATTGATTACGCAGGCATCTCCATTGGCGTAACAGAAGGACAGACGATGGCCCGGATTGAAATCACCACACTTGTCCAACGTTTTCGCCAGATTGAAAAAGAGCTTGAGTCCCTTCGGGAAAAGCTAACGGAACTGATTCAGACAACAGTGGAATACGAATATCTGCAAACTGTCCCCGGTCTTGGGGACGCAACGATTATTGATTTACTGTCCGAAATCGGTAGCTTTGCCCATTACAATCATCCACGCCAACTACTTAAACTAGCGGGATTGACACTAAGGGAAAATTCTTCCGGACAGCATAAAGGACAAAAACGTATTTCCAAAAGAGGAAGACGCCAGCTTCGTGCGCTGCTCTTTCGGGTTATGGTGCCGATGATCCGGCATAATGTGGCATTTCGCCAACTGCATGAATATTACACAACCAGACAAGTGAATCCATTACGCAAGAAACAGTCGATTGTAGTTCTCTGTGGAAAACTACTCAAGGTACTGCACGCAATTTGTACGAAACATATGGCTTTTAACACGGAGCAAATGATGAGGGATATTCCCAAGCTCGAAAGAGCTGCTTAAGTACATTCCAAGTGAATGACTAGACAATTGGATGACACGGAGAAGCCGGCATTATTTTAACCATACGACCAATGAGTCCCTATAGGAGCTTCGCCAGCCTCCGCCTTATGACTAGACCGAACGAAGGAATGTGGGTGCTTAGACGCCAAGAGACATGGGAGGGTACGTCATCATAAGCAATGCGGAGATCCATAGTGCATCGTATATTTCACGATCACCGTTTCCAGTATTATCCAACGGTGACCGCGTAGCGCATCAGCGTCTGTTTGAAGATTCGCATATTGTCAAAGCACAGTTAATAAACGTGTCGAAAAAATATTTTTTGACACCCTTACAACGGGTTAAACCGTTGATACATCAACATTTATAGAGGGAGGGGAATGACAATGTTATTTGAAAAGAATGAAGTTAGATGCTTGAATTGTAATGAGCATTTCAGCAAATCTGATGTGGGGGTAATGGAAGAAGGGGATCTGCCGATCTGTGATGAATGCATTTATTCCATGTACAAGATCAATGTGAAATATGACGGCAGTATGGATCTATTAGAGTTTTTGAAAAAAGAAACTCGCAAATGTAGGTGTATGCACTGCTATGAAGGAAGGCTCAAATTAATACGTATCGAGTACGGTAATCCTGTAGATGCGTATGTGATTTGTCGTAATTGCGGAATTGATGAAGAAGTGGAAATACATATTGAGTTTATTTGAATGGATCGGCATTAGGTCGTACAGCTTCTCTTTATATTCCTTCGGGATTCAAAGATTCTGTTGCTATAAGCGGATATCCTAAAGTTATAGTGACGGCCTTGAACTTTACACATAATAAGACGATCACCAAATTCGGTGGTCGTTTTTTATTTGCTTCACATATGATCGTTCATTCTATATAATAAAGAAAAGTAGGGAACGAATGTACGTAAAAAATTAGTTGAGTCAGAAAATCATAGAATTATCTCGGATATGATATATATGACGAAGGATGACTTGATATACAAACGGGGAATTAAAGTTCTACGGCTGGATGAGTCATCTTTTAGGGATTATTATTTAAGAGATTCCCAAAGAACTTTTAAGCTTGAAAATAATTTAGCTCTTGCTCCTATCTTCGTTCACGAGAGAGATGTTGTGTGATGTTGATGCCGGTGGAAGCTTTACAGCAATTTGATAATGCAATTTACTACCATAAGATCGTCGGCTTCTTAGAACGTGATTGGAAAACGTTTGAAGATGGTCGAATCCGCATTAAAAGCTGTTAGAAAAGATCAGCGTGAAAATAACCTATTTATTTATGAAGAAAACACAAAATGCAAGTTCTTAGCGGCGATAATGATGACAAGTTTACAGAATTTACTTTTGTTCATAGTAGCTATCAAGATCAAATGAAGTACTTAAATGCTCGGTTGCAAGATTGAACGGAAGAATTATTAAATGAATATCTACAAAAATAAAAAAAGGCCACTTGCGATGTAGGCAGTCTTTTCGTATTTTAATAGTTTCCCCATTACGGAGCGGTCTTTTTGTAGTATTTTGTCAAAAAAAGGATGTGTAATCTCTCTATTATTATTTCTTTATTTGACTTATGATAAATTTTGAAGGAGAGGATAATATTGAAAAGATTTTCTTTAGTAGCATTGATCTTTTTGTTGGTACTTTCATTATTGCCAGTGCAAAGAGCCGATGCAGCACAATTTACTGATGTACCAGAGCGTCACGGATTTTACAATGAAATCCAATATTTATTGGACAGGGGTGTCATTAATCCAGCAAGCAAGTATGGCGTAGACGAAAAAGTAACACGCGCTGAAGTGGCCGTAATGGTATCAAAAGCAGTTGGGTTAGACGGTACTAAACGTGCTACAAAGTTTAAAGATGTACCCGCAAGTCATAATGCCTCTGGTTATATTGATTCGGCAGTTAAAGCTGGAATTTTATCAGGTTATACAGACGGAACGTTCCGACCAAATGAAATTGTCGATCGTGGACAAATGGCAATTTTCCTAGCAAAAGGATTTAAGTTAACAACTGAATCAAATACGAACTTCAAGGACATGTCGCCGTCAATGGCTTCATACACTTCTGTCAGAAAGATCATTCACGCTAGAATTACCAAAGGTTTTTCCGATAATACTTTTCGCCCGGCAGACAAATTGACACGTGGTCAAATTTCAGCATTTATTGCACGAGGAATGCAACTAGGTAATTCTTCTATTGCGAAAGAAATGAAAGTTCACTTCATTGATGTTGGACAAGGCGATTCTATATTGTTACAGTCTCCAAATGGTAAAAATATGTTAATCGACGGGGGAACTAAATCTGCAGGAACAAAAGTGGTTAACTTCCTAAAGGCTAAAGGAGTTTCCACATTGGATATAGTGGTTGCCACTCATCCGGATGCAGATCATATTGGCGGATTGATTCCGGTACTTCAAAACTTTAAAGTTAATCAATTTATTGATTCCGGAAAAGCACATACTACACAAACCTATATTGAGATGCTTACATTGATTGACGAGAAAAACATTCCATTTAAAGTTGCAAAAACTAGTGATAAAATCGATTTAGACTCGGCGATCTCTGCAACCGTACTACATGCTGATGAGAGTGCGTCAGATACAAATGACGCGTCAATTGTAACTAAAATCATATACGGTTCCGTAAGCTTTTTATTAACAGGCGATGCGGACGCTGCGCTTGAAAGTAAAATCATGTCTCAATACAACGTGAAAAGTACTTATTTAAAAGCGGGACATCATGGTTCTAACACAAGTAGTTCTGCGACGTTTATCAACGAAGTGAAACCGATCGGAACAATCTTGTCATATGGAAAAGACAATTCTTATGGACATCCGCATAGCGACGTGGTGAATAGGCTGAAAGCTGTAAACTCAAAAATTTATTCTACCGCTGTCTCTGGTGACATTACAGTGACTACAAACGGATCCGTACATGGGGTATCCGCGAAACCATGGATTGATCCGACACCGGTTCCTGCGCCAACGCCAACGCCAGCTCCTAAACCGGCACCAGCTCCGAAGCCAGCACCTGCACCAAAGCCACAACCTAATCCAGGTTCGGGGACATATGTGATACCTGGCGCACCTACGTCATTTCAAAATTGCACGGCAATGCGAAAGTATTATCCAAACGGTGTTAAGGTTGGACATCCTGCATATGCATCAAAGCACGATAGAGATAAAGACGGATGGGCGTGTGAGTGATGAAAAAATATACACTGGATCGGATCGATGACGGACTTTATGTGTTTCTGGAATATCCGGACGAGGTCAATCAACTGTTGATCCCGGTTGATGAAGTGAATGTGAATATTGCGCAAGGTGATATTGTGGAAATTAGTAAACCTGAATTTGGGTATGAAATCAAGGTGTTAAAAGAGGAAACGGAAGTTGCGCTTGAAAAAGTAAATAACTTACTTCAGAAATTAAAGAAGAAAAATTTGTAATGAAACAGCCACCAACTCAAATGAGAAGGTGGTTGTTTCATTATTCGAAAAGAAGCATACTGGAATTAAGGCATGTTGGGGTTCCGCTTTAGTCGAATCAAACACCATTTTACTTAATTTGAAGCTAATCAAAACTCCAAAACACTGTATTGAATACGTCATCTTGAACGAAATGATCCACTTTAAATACAACAACCACAGCGACAGCTTCTACAACATGCTCGATGCCCTTATGCCTGACCGGAAAAAAGGAAGGCAATTTTGGACGAAGAGATTGTGAAAGAACTGTAAGCAGCCAAGATAAAACAACCAGATAAACACAACAAAAGGCAGTTCCTATATATATTTGAGTTAGGAGACTGCCTTTTTTGTATGTTTACTTAGTTTAAGGTGGGAATTGGTCAACGAATGCCAATCGTTTATGAATCACAGAAACAACTAAAAGTAACAGAATCGATTTCCAAAAAAGTTTCGATAGGCACCTAAACGTTCTAATTCGGTAAAACGTGGAAAAATTCGACCTCACCTGCCTTACCTGAAAATTATTTCAGAACATGTATGGCAAATAAATAAATAAATAAATAAATAAATAAATAAACATAGTCGTACTTCGATCAAAATCAGAAACTACGATTATTGTGTGAAACACAACAAAAAATTATGTTTATTTTTTATAGTTTAGGCTTACCAAGTTGAGCACACACAATGGGTTACTAGATACCTACCAATTCACATATAGCCAAGTTATTTTTATTAAAAGCCTATGTACAAAGACAAAATTAGCGTCAAAATAAGAAATAAAAAGTTAAGTTCAAAGAAATTATTCACCAGATAAGGTGGTATTTACCTAATATAGATTATATAATTAATTAAAAGGTAGGAGGGGGACAAAAAAGTGACTATTGATCTATCATTTTTAACGAGCGGAACAAAAAAGAATTATATAACTTTGAACGGAATTAAAAGAAAACAATTTAACCAAGAAGTGATCACGGTTCAATGTAAAGTTAACGATATATTGAAGTTTTTAGAAATAGATAGAAGGGTACAAAGAGAACTTGACGAGAATAAAGTAGCAAGTATAGGACAGTACATCCAATACGGACTTGACGGAAATGACATATATTTTTCCCCATTAATTTTTTCAGCGAGAGGAAAGGGAGAATATAATGATGTGAGACATGAATATAAATTAAATATGGATGAAAGACTTGTTATTTTAGATGGACAACATAGAATAAAGGCATTCGAATATTTGAAAAAAAGAATTGAAGCAAGCGGTGGCAAAGATGAAATCTATCAATCACTTTTAAACTTTCCTATGACTATACAGATATTTGCTGACTTAAGTTTGGAACAGGAAAGGCAATTATTTACGGATATCAATACTAAATCATCTCAAGTTAATAATACATTGTTAGTAATGTACAAGAAAGATGATTTGTTTGGAAAGCTAGTTCAAGATGTGGTAGAAAATTTACCGCAAGAAGATTTAATCGAGTGTAGAGCAAAAACAACTAGAACAAAGTTAATGACAGCATCAACTTTATATTCGGTAGCGAAAGCTGTGAATAGCGGGGTATATAGCCGTCGAAGTAGAGTAGATATAAACACTCAAAATTATCATTTATTCAAAAGAAGAACGGAAAGCTTTATTTCACTATTAAGAAAATATGCACCACTCGATGCCCTTAATAGAGATAAATATATTATTATGAGTTCTAACATTATAGTTGCTATTGCTAAATTTATTTATGAAGCTCAAAAGAAATATCCGGAAGTGGGAATGGAAGATTTATTTAAAAACATAGTTTCAAAGGTTGATTGGTCTCATAAAAATGATGAATTTAAGGCACTCTCTGCCAAATACAATAAAAGAACGAAAAAGTACAATTTTGGCTCAACTGGTAGAACTGTAAGAGACTTCTCGGAATTTTTGGTCGGAAAATTCGAAGGGTTAAGGGGGGAATCTTATGTCTGATATAACTGCTATAGGCACTATAGATACTTTAGTTAATAAAAGAGACAAAGGTTTAATGTCAACTCAACTTAAGATAAAAGATATCCTAGAGATCTATTCTATAGATAGAGAAGTAAATAGGGATTTAGGATATCATCGGTTGCCTAAATTAGTAAAATACTTAGATTCCATTGACAGTTCTATAGGGATATTCTTTCCCTCCATTGTCTTATCGTTTAGGGGCGATCCAAGTTCATACTATGATATGGAAACATCAACTTTAACAATTCCGTCAAATCAAAGGCTAATCGTTATAGACGGACAGCATCGAATCAAGGGGATAGAGAGCTTTTTAACTAAGTCCAATATAGATACTCTGAAAAAGGAAAATATTTTGAACAGCTACTTAACAGTGCAGGTTTACTTTGGTTTGTCTGAAGAAGATGAAAAGAAGCTTTTCACTGATATTAATACTAATGCAAAAAGAGTTTCAAGATCCTTAGTTACCAATTTTGATACAAGAGACATTTACAATATATTAGTAAGAGAGTTGTTTCATAGCTCTACTTCTTTACAGGTAGCTAAAGTTGAATTTAATAAGAGTCGTATTGTCCGACCAAATAACGATACATTTATTACTAGTGTGAGGCTCAAAAGATTTATTAATTTGATTATTTTTGGGAAAGAGTCACCTAGCCAAAAAAATGAAAGACAAATTAAAGAGCAATATGACGAAATTTTCTCATTCTTAAACAAGCTCTTTGATACTTTATTTTTGGTTTTTCCAGCGAGCCCAGGGAATGTATTAAGCTCTGTGTTAGGGCATGAACCTTTGCAAAATGCTATAGCCCTATATATACACGAAGCAATAATCATCGAGAATGAGAACGAGGTCAAGTGGTTAGAAACATGGGAAGAAGAGGTCGAGCAGCTGAGTAATATAAACTGGTCAGTGAAAAATAGAGATTGGCATCCATATATGATGACAGGTAGAAAAAATAGTCAATATGAATACCAATCATTTATAGAAACAAGTACATTAGATCTTAAAGATATTATCGTAAAAAGGTTGTCTTAGTAATAATAAAAATAAGAAAAATCCTGCTGTGTTTTGCAAGGACAAGGTGCGAAGAATTGTAGGAGTGACTGCCACCAATCACCGTGCACCGCAGTTCTTAAAACATTAATATATCAACGTTTTAAGGCTCTTTTTACTTCGGTGGAAAGGGTCTTTTTTTACCAATGTTTTCAAGAAAAGGTTTAATTGTTTATGGTGTTTTAATTAACGAGGTTCCCTTGTCCGTTTATTGAAAATCAAGGGCCTCCTTTTGCTTACAATGGTGGAGGTCTAAAAACATATTAACAACTGTGAAAATACTTCATGAATTGAAAATACTATTAGGGAATTGACTGGAATGAAAGAAAATATTGATATTAATGACTAACTGGAAAGTAAATAAAGGGGAGCATTTTAATGAAGAATATGAAGATTATATTTGAAAAGATTGAAAGAAAAGATTATATATATTGGATATGCATCCTTCTATTTCTCTTGATCTTAAGTTGGTCAGTAAGGATTAATTCAACCTCTGAATTACTCGATAGGATATCCTTTGGAGTGGGGTTAAGCTCCTTATTCCTGGCAGTAATAGCTATATTTTATTCCATAGTAAAAGGAGAGCAAACTTCCCAACAATCAACTATAGCCCAACAAACCCTTCGTGAGATAGGTGGAAGTATTAATGAAATTAATGAAATAAAAAAAGATATAAGAAAAAGTGTTAATGAGATTAATCAAATAAAAAATGAAATCAAAGATACACGTTCTTCCATGGATAGTAGTTTTAACAATGTGTTTAAAATGCTTTATAAATTCGAGGATGCACTAGCAAACGATACTAGTAATCCTGACATTACTTCAGAGGTTATGGATTCATTAAAAACGGCAGCATTCTCGGGGGATTCGAAAAGTAATATTGTAAATGAAGTCTATTATGATGCAAGGTTCAAGTCTATCAATAAAACTTTTCCGGATTTTACGCTTTCTAAAATGGCAGAAACAGTTGCAAAACAATTGGGCTTACGGTTAGTTAGCTTTTACACCGGGAATAGTGGTTTAATATACGTAGCATTTTCCGGTCCTGACAACATTGACTTTGAAGAAGAATTCTTGAAAAGTGATGCAGATTTTTCAAGAGATTTACAATTAGTTAAAGTTGAAAAGGTAGTAGTGAATTAATATTATTTGTGGGAGGCTTTTGGCAGAAAATAGTAAATGGTTCCTATGTGATATACATTTATAACAATTTAATCCGTTGTATGAATATCCGTAAAATGGTTAATAAATGTGATCATTACAATTTTTTATGCAATTGTAGTGTCTTGTCCGAATAGTTTCTTATACAGGTACCATTTTTTAAGTTGTGGAGGAGGTCAACATGAAAAAACTATTTATATTATTAATGGCTGCTATGTTATTAGTTGCCTGTGCCGATGACACAAAAGAGCCGGCTGTTGTCGAAGATGATGCGGCAGTCAAGGAAGAAGCGCCTGAGCAGGAGGAAGTGAAGGAAGAAGAACCTGTAGCGGATGAAACGCCTGTTAAGGAAGAACCTAAAGAGGAACCAGTTGCAGAAGAACCTACCAAGGAAGAATCGCAAGGTATGACAGTTGAAGAGGCTACTGAACTTATTGAATACACAGGCGTAGGTAAAGACGATAAGTTGAATGGAGTTTCTGTCGGAAATGGAGAAATCAAAGCTGTTATTGAAATGGCTCCAGACAATATGTTTTCTGCAGAAGATATAGCTGTCAATAGATACAGCCAATTATCGGATGAATTGTTAGATCATGAAGGTTGGGAGACGTTGACGATCGAATTTGTTGGTGTCGGTACGATCAGCATGAATAGATCGGAAAAAGAAACGAACGAGTATGGCGATTACTTCCCGACTTTGGAAATAGAAAATCGTTTAAAATAAATTCTAATTATCCTATTGCAGTCAAGTAAACACTCTCTAGCCTGGGAGTGTTTTTTGTACTTAAAAATAATTGTGAATGGTGCCTGTGTAATATACACTTATAACAATTCACCCCTTATAAATAACGTTAAAGACCCCCCACAATTATTGCGTACTTGTAAAAAATACTAAACCATTTACCATAAGCAACCACGTTGCGATAGATAGGCATAGAGGAAGAAATTGATGACATACCCGAAAACCCCAAGATGTTTGGTCAATTGAATAGGTATATATTGAAAGGTGAGCGTAGTATATGGCTTATATGAATACCTGTTATGGCTGCTCAGAAAAGTTTGAGGTCAAACAACCATCAAATCAAGATCCGGAAAATAAAAAAAGATTTATAAAATATTGTTCTAAAGAATGCAGGTCTGCAGCGCAGTCGAAAAATACAGCTAGTAGAAATAAGAATCGACCGAAGAAAGAAACCGTGGAATATATCAATACATGCTATCTTTGTGAAAATAAATTCCCGGTAACTCAGAAAAAGCAGCACAATCCAAAAGACGTAAAACATTTCAAGAAGTTTTGCAGCCCTGAGTGTCTGGCACGTTTCCGCTCAATCAACACAAAACGTAATTTTGAATTAGGGCGGTACGAGGGACAGGGGAACCGCATCAAGGAAACCTATTCTAAAAAGCGGGAAGAGCGAACTGGAATGACACTGAATGAAGTGATTGCGCTATATGTAGAAACGGACATCTCGATCAATCAATTGGCTGTAAAGTCGGGGTATACGAGAGAAATGATCTCGATGGAGCTGGAGAAAAGGGGAGTCGAAAAGGATAATCATCTCAGAGAAATACAAGATCGGATTGAATTGGCGATCGCTGAATATCAAGGGGATCAAAGCATCACTATAACCGATCTTGAAGAAAAGCATGATGTGAGCAGAGTCACTTTGTCTAAGCACTTAAAACAACAAGGTGTAGAAATCCGCAATCCTCTACAGAAACATGCTTATGATGAAAATTATTTTGAATCTATTGACACGGAAGAAAAAGCTTATTGGCTTGGATTCCTAGCAGCAGACGGGTGTGTGGTTGAAGGAAAGACCTCCAAAACTGTAGAGCTAGGTCTATCTGCAATAGATAAGGATCATGTAGAAAAATTTGTTGCTGCCATTGGTGGGGAAAATACAATGGTTAAAGAACGCATTGCTAAGAGCAAAGGGAAAGCGTATCCTTCTGTTCGTGTCACAGTATCCTGCACTAAAATGGCCAATGACTTAATCGAAAAAGATATTACTCCGAGGAAATCGCATACGCTTCAATTTTCGACTTTCTTGCCGGAAGACCTCATGCGCCATTACATGAGAGGGTATTTTGATGGTGATGGGGGAGTTCATGTCAGAAATGAAACGACGATCAGCATCAACATGGTGGGTAATGAGCAATTCCTTTTAGACTACATGCAAAAACTTGACGACTTGCTTGGAATTCCGATCCGCAAACTGTATAGCAAACAAGATTCAACTGTTAAAACCATCTATTATTATGGCCAAGATGCAAAAGCCATACTAAATTTCTTCTATCAGGATGCCGCTATTTACTTGAATCGGAAGCAGCATAAGTACTATCAAGCGCTTGAATTGCTAAAGGCAAAAGAAGAGGGGGAGAGTGCACAGCCCCGGCTTTTTTAAATAAAATAGAAGTCGGTAAACGATTTTCTTCCTATTATAGTGGATAGAATTAGTGTTGTGTGCCTGTGCGAGAAACTATTCTGTCAATACACTACAATTGCAGAGGCGAAAATGAAATGTCGTATATAACGCTATTGACAATGATTTTTTTAATGTGTTTTCATGCGTGTTTTTGAATTGTTATAAATGAGCGGCACACAGGCACCTTAAATTAAATTAAGTCAGGAGTTTTTAATATGCAAAAAGAATGTAGAAATTCAGTAAACAAAAAAGCGCATACATCCGTTTACACAGTAAAAGAATCATCGGAGCTACTACCCTTCTTATTGAAAATGATGGCGGGTAGTGGGCGTAATGCGGTGAAATCTATATTGACACGTGGGCAAGTGACTGTAGATGGGAAAATGGTGAAACAACATAATCATCTACTTCAGCCTGGACAAGCCGTTGAAATTGTTAAAAATCAAGTAGCTATAAAAGGCAACACGCTAGTTGGTGTCAGTATTTTACATGAAGATGATGACATTATTGTTATCAATAAAGACGCAGGTTTGCTGTCCGTCGCATCAAAAAATGAAAAGGAACTGACGGCGTATCGCCAAGTACGGGATTACGTCAGCAATGGCAATCCGAATAAGCGGATATTTATTGTGCATCGTCTTGATAGGGATACGTCTGGCATTATGCTGTTTGCCAAAAGTGAAGAAGTGAAGGAAGCCCTCCAGGCCAATTGGAATAAAGTAGTGAAGGAGCGCGTCTATATCGCGCTTGTCGAAGGTACCGTGCGCAAAAAGGCAGGCAAGATTGCATCATGGTTGAAGGATAGTAAAACGTTTAAAGTCTATTCAAATCCAACAGACAACGGTGGACAGCATGCCGTAACGCATTACAAAACACTACAAGCTAATAAGCAATTCAGCTTATTAGAAGTGGAGCTTGAAACAGGTCGTAAAAATCAAATCCGTGTCCATATGGAAGACCTCGGACATCCAGTTGTGGGGGATAAGCGATATGGAGCAACAGGCAATCCCATTAAACGGCTAGGCCTTCATGCTACTCGTTTAGTGCTGACACACCCAGGAACGGGAGAGCTCGTGCGTTTCGAAGCCGATGCGCCAAAGATATTTTACGCGAAATCAAAATAAAGTATGAGGTGCCCACTAGTGTTGCATAGGTTCCTATATAATCTATAAAAGTAAACTTTTTCCATCCCCGTGAAACAAAAAAGAGACTCTGCCACAATTCACTTAAATTTTTGGGGGAAATCTTAGTTCTTCTTTAAATAATGTTCTTTGTTTATCGAGTCTACAATGGCAACGTCTTCACCATATCGAATGCAACGCTAGTGGGTAACAATTCCGAGTTTTGTTAATTAATCAATCATACATACAACCCTGCTAGAAAAATCCCTAACGCCTCTTGATAGATTTCATCAAACTGGTTTAATGGAAGCGGATTGGTTCCTGAACCAAGTTCAACTGTGAATCCAGGTCTCCGCCATTCCTGAATAAACCAATCCTTATATCCAGCGTAGCTTTCAATTGTTTGAACTGGTTCGTATCCGCTGACCCTACTGAACTCGTTCACAAGAACCTTAGACTCAGGGGGTTCAAGGTTCTCGTACCCCCAATAAATGACTTCTCCCTGTGTATGAAAAGCGAGTACTCTTGCAAAATCCCGTCTTCTTGTCAGATCCGCCATCGCAATTGCCTCAGGTTCGGACAAAGGCCTTTCACCTCCGTAATCTCTTGGACCCGGATTCTTCGGATTACGGGCTCTTTCCAAATCCCAATTTGCAGGGAATTGATCATTCAGATCCACACCCCTTATATTAGCTTTCCACCCCGAAAAGTCCAAGCTACCCTTATTCCATTCAACAACTCTGCTTCGCCATGGTTCATTTGCAGGCGGACCCTTTAGCACCAAATTTACTCCGTCTGGGTTAACCATCGGAACAATGGATAATGTCGTTTGCTGGTACAAAGGGAATGTGGAAAGACCGCGGATCGGAGTTTGGTTCGTTACGGAAAGCAAATAATCATTTAGAAAGGTCAAAACGATAGGGGTCGTAATCCATTCATTTGCATGAAATGAACCATTATAATGAACTCGTTTCGTTCCACGACCCACCACAATTTCTGGTATTTCTCGTTTTAAAACGGAATTTCCGATAGGAGAGGTTTGCAAAAATGGATAAACGGCTAGCAACCTTCTAATATCATTCATCATGATGTCGTAATCATAATTTCGTTTCCCGTTTATAAGTCTCCAGGTGATCCTTTGGGGAATTTTAATCGTCTGTCCAACTTGCAGGCGATTTGGGTCAAGATTAGGATTGACAAGAAGAAGTGTATACAAAGGAAGATTTCGTCTTTGGGCAATCAACCAGAAAGAGTCTCCTGCTTGAATTTTATAATTGACAGCAACGAATCCAGGTATTTGAATTCGTTGACCTACCGTAAGTACTTGTGGGTTGATGTTTCGGTTGGAATCGATAATCAATTGAAGGGGTATCTTGAACAGCCGGCTGAAATTCCAAAGCGAATCTCCAGGTCTCACAAATATGTCCATGTCGTTCCTCCTCATCGTTGCAAATACTTAGTAATCATTCATACTGGGACATCATTTATATATATGACGGATTAGCAGCAGTTCCCACTGTGAAGTAGAAATAAAACAAACTGAAATTATTAAGAGTGGTGGGGTGAAAACGACCAAGCCCTATCAACTAAACCACATAATATAAAAAGTAAGAGTAGTACTCAATACCGTAGTACTGCCAAAAGTAGAATGGAAAGAAGGAATACAAATGAATGAATCAGCCCTGCCTCAGTTAAGCCCACCTTGGGTTACTTATTTTAATGAATTGAAAAATTCAATTGATAATGACCCTTTAGTCTCAGTCGTTCAGTTAATTGGACTACCCCATGATGCTGGATATCTAATCCCTATCATTGTCCAGGAGCGAAAAAAAGCTCGGGCGTTGGCCACTATTTTAGAACTTGAAAAAAATTTTGGAAATGTACCCGTTTATGTGGCGGTGATTTATGATGGGGCGGTTGTCGACCCGTTGGAAGAAAGTGGGCTTACTCCACAAAGAATTGTGAAAGTATTTGAAGAGGCATTCAATACAAATCGCTATTTTGAATTTGCTGTAGTGGAACGTTTTACACCAGGAACAGAAGCTGTTTATCCAGTATTTTCAAAGCGTGTCATCCAATTTTTTAATGACGATCTATCTGATCTCTACAATAACTTTAATGCGGTAGCAGCTTCTGTGTTTAAAGATGTATTACGAGAAGAAATTAATGACATTATCATTAATCCATCAACAGCAGAAAAAAACAGTCAATAACGTGACTATTAAGATTGCTAGGGTGTTAATTGAGTGAAAGGTACCTGTGTAAAACAGTATTCAGATAATACACTACAATTGTATGGGTGAAAATAAAATGTCGTCTGTAACACTATTGGGTGATTTTTTAAATACGCCGCGCACAGGTACCTTAAATCAAAAGAGAAGTCAACCGAAAGATCGCTAGGGTTGACTTCTCTTTTTTCAATATGCGGTTGTAGTGAATTTACTAAATAGTTTTTCATGTACCTAACACGCTAAGGATCCCTGTTGGGGAGCCCTTTCCTCGCAGGGGATTTTTCAAATCTTGTGAACGGTACCTAAGTAAAATAATTGTATGATAATTCAATTAAACGTATGAACATACAACCCAAGAATCTACAAAGCTTACAACAAACGGTTTCTTGTTTTGGCGTATGCAATTATAGGGTATTGTCAAAGTAGTTTCCATAAAAGGAAACTACCATCCAAATTGAAAAAAAATTGGATAACACAAATCTATTTATTTCTGTTAACATATCCAAGTGGTTAGTTTTAACTCAGTTTCAACTCAGCTTTAACTCAGCAATACATTCTATTTTACTTGGAGATGAAACATATGGTTAATAATGGCGTTACTACTAGTGGATCAAATGGTCGAGCCTACTTGATCCTCATCATTGGTATTATCTTTCTTGCATTTACTGCCCCTTGGGTAAAACAATCGAATTTCGACCCGGCAACATCTGTTATCCTTCGTTGTTCGATAGGCGCATTGGCTCTACTCCCGTTTGCCATTCGGGAAGCAAAAAAACTGGGTGCCCTCAATAAAAAAGGGGTCATTCTTTCCATTGTCGCGGGTCTGTTTCTTGGCATTGACTTTACGGCTTGGAATTATTCCATCTATTACGTCGGGTCGGGTATCGCCTCGATTTTACTAAATCTACAAATTATCATTTTACCTGCACTTGCATTTATTATCGATAAAGAAAGGGTGCCAAAAAGTTTCTTCATTATTGCACCCATTATGATACTAGGCGTTGTTTTGTCTGGCGGTATCATTGGCGGCGGTGGTGCGTCGGAAGGTCCGACTACCATTCACGGGATGAATATTGCCGTTCTTGGGACAATTGAAGGTAGTATATCCGGTATCTGCTACGGGATCTACCTCTATACTAGCCGAAAAGCGACTAAAGTCAATAAGGGACAGTTCATCCAGCCAATGCTTTGGGCGAGTCTTGCCCAGCTAGTCGCTCCAGCAGTTGTCATGTTGTTCTTCTCTCACCGTGGCTTTGATCTGACGCACGGCATGATGGTCAACGGCGCGCTTCCATTGAATCCGGAAACCACGCTCGGTGATCCGATTACTGCCATGAACTGGTTCTGGATGATTGTGTTAGCGGTAGCGGGACAAGCAATGGCATGGACATTCGTTCAATACGGTTCCGTTCGATTGAATTCCACAATCGTTGCTGGACTCTTGTTGCTTAGTCCGATTTCTACCGTCGCGATCATTGCCGTCCTTCTTTTCGGCGAGATCCCATCATTTATTCAAGTCCTTGGTATTATCGTCGTCCTTGGGGCGGTTGCTTACCAAAATGGACTCTTGAATAAACTGAGAGGTGTTAAGTCTTCAACATAATATTGAGCGTTCAGTAGTTAAAACTAACCTCAATGTAAATCAAAAAATGTCCACCTTTTAACCGGGTGGGCATTTTTTGCGACTAGTGAAAAGTAGTTTTTTACACAGGCACCATTTTCACTCTGATGTAACAGGAGAATTATTTTTAACCACCGGAATGAATTATGCCTGGGAGAAGACGAATCCTACGAGAGATGAAGTGTTGGCTGAGTGGAAAGCAAATAGGGATTCCTATCTTTTTTATGTTTATTTATATGTAAATCCTGGACAGTTTACACCGTCTGTTACGGCAAAACGAAATGAAGTTTTTAGACGTGAACTACCGCTTGCGCTACAGGCAATCAGGTACGGAGATCGGGCTTTTTTTGAAGCGCATCCTCAGTTGGAGCAGGCGCCCATCATCGTTACCTTTATATCCGCTGATCCACAGTTTGCAAGACAGGAATATTGGGGGACTTTCCAGTCTATTACCAGTTCCTCCTAAAACCATAATAAAAGATGCCTGTGCGAAACCGTATTTATCATGCGCCGCGCGCAGGCACTTTACATTCGCTTTTTTTGTCGGGCTATTGAAAGGTTAACAGGTTTGAGCAACGTGCAAAAAAGGATTAATCGTAAATTACAAATTTTCCTTGTTCACGCAGCTTTTGTAAAGAGGTAAGCATATGATTGATTTCTTCATCGGAATGTCTTTCCCATGAACCTAATTCAGCGATTATTTTCAAAGGAGATTTAGACCTGTAAGAACGTGTTGGGTTTCCAGGAAATCTTTTGTCCGTTACGTTCGGATCATTTTCAAAATCACCTAATGGCTCGACAATATAAATTCTTTCTTTTGCGTCAGATTTTGCTAATTCAGCACCCCATTTAGCAGCATTTAATGTTGCGGTGAAATAGATATGGTTCGATTTTTTATCTTGGTAATTGGATAAGTGTTGGGGTTCTAATAACTCACCAATGTGTAGTTCTGCTTTCGTGCCGTGAAAAAAAGGACCGTGATCTAAGACATCTTTTTTGTCAATCATACTGAAACACCTCTTCTATTTTTAGGTTTGTGTATAACAGTATAGGGGAGGCATTGCAAAAAGAGTAGTCTATTAATGTTTGATAAAAAGCAGTATACTGTAAGTAGAGAGAAGGATATTGAACGTAAAAGTTAAAAGATGCCTGTCTGAAACAATATCCAGATCATGCGCTGTTTTAAGCACCTTAAATGGAGTAAGAATTTGTCTTCATCTAAAAAATCCCTAAAAAATCCCAAACATGAAACCGATCAATTGTTTCATGTTTGGGATTTTTTTTGCAACTTCTATCACATAATGTGTACTGATCACAATTAGAAATAACCTCGCTAGTGCACGGATTACATACTTTGCGCGCAACTTAACTGTTCTTCAGCTTTCATTCACCCCCCGCACAATGAATTAGTATACTTTGGTGCGTTTTTGTAGAGGATGAAAAAAATTTATGGATTAGATTGATTATTGCGATCGACGGTTGCAAAGCAGGCGGAGTTGAGGGCGAGTGGGGTATGGCGTATGGCGTACAAATTCATGGGTGATGACAAAATCAATGGCAACCAGTATCGTATTAGAGGCCGGCATCTTAAAACGAGAAAGAGAGCCACACAGGTTCCCTCTTTTTCTATGCAATCAAAGGGCCTGGTACAAACACAATTCGAAATTGCATCAGTACCAGGCACCTTTCATTAGCCTCTATATTTTAGAGCTAATCCTTTTAAGAAGTTCCTAGCGTATCGATCTAGGCACGGTTTATAATTTTTGTGCCCTTCTTTTCGCAATACAGCGCTTAATTCGCCTTTTGTTACAATGATTCCTGCTTCATCTAAGATATCAAGCATATCCTCGCTTGTTAACTCGAGCGCTATTTTTAATTTCTTTAAAAGGATATTATTCACATTCTCATTGGTGATGAGTGGCTGTGCTGGCTGTTTAGGTTGTCCTGGTTTTGGATCTTGTTTCCCTCTTTTATAAATAATAAAGCCATTTAAAAAAGAATCCAACATACTATTCGTACATTTCATTTGCAATTCATTTTCAGTTTCATCATCTTTTGATTTTGTAAGCAACAGTCGGACTTCCTCTTTTGTTACTTCAATGCCACCGAGTTTAAATATGTCTATCATCTCTGTGTCTTTTAAATCTAAAGCATATCGCAATCGAATTAAAATATCATTGTTATTCATTTATAGGCCTCCCGTTTATCGTGCAGTCATTACAAAACGACATCTTCCTTATTATTGCCTTTTTGTGTGTTACTATTATTTGTTTTATTGATGTATACCTCATAGTAGCACATAAAATTCCCGGTAATCCAAATGCAATCTATTGCAAAAACGAACAAAAAGGTCTCTTAAAATGGGTTCAGTCCGTTATTTTGTATAGTTATCAAGCATTTCTTTCAATGGAGATGCTTTTTATTTTTGCTTAAAATCAAAACTTAAACAACAAATATATTGTTCGATTTAATAAATATTTATTGTAAATCGATAAAAATTGTAATAAGATTAAAAACAGAATAAATAAGTGAGGTGCTTTTTATGGAAAAAGTAACAACGTTGTTTTTAAAAATTGCTGTACTTCTTTTAGGAGTCCCAGTTCTTGCTCTGTGCATCTTTTTGGTGCCTGAGATGGCGAATCTTGCAGCAAAATTGCTTCCAGAGTTTGCTTTTATAAAATATCTCGTTTTCATCGTTTTTGATGTATCGGCCATACCTTTTTACTTTGCTTTGTATCAGGCTTTCAAACTCTTGCGCTATATTGACAAAAATAAAGCCTTTTCCGGTTTATCTGTAAACTCTTTAAAGAAAATCAAACACTGTGCAATCACAATCAGTATTTTGCATGTGCTCGTTTGGCCGCTCTTCTATATCTTTGCGGAAGCAGACGACGCACCAGGAGTTGTCTTTGTCGGATTGGTCGTTCCTTTCGCTTCGATGGTGA
Source organism: Sporosarcina sp. HYO08 (assembly GCF_001563475.1). Taxonomy (GTDB): domain Bacteria; phylum Bacillota; class Bacilli; order Bacillales_A; family Planococcaceae; genus Sporosarcina. The sequence goes on from NZ_LPUT01000002.1 coordinate 18,625, forward strand.
TCGCAGTCTTTGCGGCTGTTCTCCAAAAACTTTTACAAGAAGCAATTGATATAAAATCAGAAAATGATTTAACGGTCTGAGGTGAATAACAATGGCGATTATCATCAATATTGATGTGATGTTGGCAAAAAGGAAAATGAGCGTAACAGAACTTTCGGAGAAGGTTGGAATCACAATGGCGAACCTTTCTATATTGAAAAATGGAAAGGCAAAAGCGATTCGATTATCTACTTTAGAGGCAATTTGTAAGGCTTTAGAATGTCAGCCTGGAGATATTTTAGAATACAAAAGTGACGAAGACAGTTAAACATTGTGGTGGAAAACTTAATAGTAGAATGATTAGGGGAGGTATAACTATGGACAGTAACAATTTTATTATTGAAAATATTGCTAACCATCATGAGCTGGAGAGGATGTATAGAAAAGACCCCAAAGCTTTTAAAAAGTCATTCTCACACGCATGGGAACAAAATCCTGATTCTGCGGTTCTTGGCGTTTGGTATGAAAGATTGCATTTCAAGGAGACAGCAAATACGGGGAAACCTTCCATGCTTCAGAAAGGTTTCTTATTCATGGGCATTTTAACCATTCTGGCCGGGATCAGCACCAGGATCATTTTCCATTTTGTCGAACAGGGAGCAATTGCTCCAATTAACTTGGCTTTTGGTATCATTCCCTTTATTGCTGCTTATTTTGTATACAATAATACGCCGAAAAAAAGTGTGATTTATTCCCTTGCAGCGTTATTCCTAGTTTCTGGGTTTTATCTTAATATGCTGCCATTAAATGATAAAGACAGTATGATCCTTGCTTATTTACACCTTCCCATATTCTTATGGGTATTGGTAGGGCTTGCGTTTACAGGAAATGAATATTCAAAAGGTAGTACAAGATTAGCCTATCTTAAATTTAATGTGGAATATTGTATTCTCTACGCCAGCATGGCAGTTAGCGGAATGGTACTAGCAGCATTAACGATGCAGTTATTTAGCTTTGTTGGCTTGGATATAGAAGACTTCTATTTTAGTAATGTCGTTTTATTTGGTGCTGCCGCTCTCGCTATTGTGGCTGCATACCTGGTATCTATGAATCTTAAACTAGCTAAGAATATTACACCCTATCTAGCTAAAATTTTTAGTCCTCTTGTCCTGGTCACATTGTTGGTCTATCTGATAACGGTTATATGGGTTGGAAAAAATCCATTCTTGGACCGCGATTTCCTAATCGCTTTCAACGGAATACTCCTTGGTGTATTGGCCGTTACCATATTTTCCATTACCGAAAGCGACAAAGACAAGAAAAAGAACATTTCAGATTACATAAATTTTGCTCTAATTGTACTTGCGCTGATCATTGACAGCGTGGCATTGTCAGCTATAGCATTCAGACTTTCTTCTTATGGGATTACCCCCAACAGACTTGCTGTTTTAGGTGTAAACATACTGATCTGGGCAAATCTAATTTGGATTATGATCTCCTATATGCGTTTTTTACAAAACAAAACCGGACCTTCAACGATTCAAGATGCGGTAACTAAGTATTTGCCAGTCTACGGACTTTGGGCAGCTTTTGTTACATTTGTTTTCCCTTTAATTTTTAATTAGAAAGGCCTCATTCATGTAACGATCAGCTAATCTTCTATAACGTATGAAACCTTTAGAGCCAAAATGATGCAGATCTTTATACAGAGCTGCATAGTTTTGGCTTAGTTTCATTACTAAAATATTTAATTAGTAATTGCATTTGAAGAGAGTATGCTCTCAGTGTCTGTGAGGAAAATCCTTCAATTCTTTTGTCTGCTTCGTATGAGTTAGCAACATCCAATAACAACAATTGAATTACTCCTAAATGCTTTGTATTCAGGATTTCCTATTTCCGAAAAGAATCTTCAGATTTATATAAATTTTAGTGATAAAATCATTAAAAGAAGCATTTAACAAAAGAAGCAGGATAGTAAAGTAGTAATTGAGGTGAAGAATGATGAGAGTAGCAAAACGATCTTTAAGTGGAATTATTGCTATTATTTTAAGTGTATTAGCTGCTTTATTAATTAAAATGAATTATGAGTTAAATGAACACTGGCTTCAAGGGACGTTACTTAATCCTATGATGGTCCTAGCTATTGCTATATACTTACCTTCTTTAGCACTGACAATTTATGCACTCAATAACCGTTTTGTAAGTTTACTGTTTTGGAGCATATCTTTGTTAATTGTCGTTGGTATTTTTTCGACTAATTTATTTGAATAGAATTGTTAAATCATTGTCTCCCCTTGTTGAACTAACTGGGGGATTTACTTGAAGATCATTGAGCTGTTTAGACGGTTTCTTTTTCTTGTTCAACTAACGGAGCGGCGTAGTTGAACAATCCGCCGCCTTTGATTAAAAGTTAGTGTAAAGGGTACATTACCTCTATAAACAACGATGAGGTGATGGAAATGTCTAACGGGATGAACCAAGAAGAAATGGAAACATTACGAGAGTTAATCAAAGACGTAGACACAGCCATGCTAACGACGGTGACTGAAGAAGGGCTTGTTTCTCGTCCGATGAAAACACAAGAAGTAGAGTTTGATGGGGACTTATGGTTTTTCACTAAAAAAGAAACGAATAAATATGAAGAAATTTCACATGATCAGGCCGTAAATGTAGCTTATGCGGGTAAATCCTATGTGTCCGTCCGTGGAAGAGCAGAAATCGTCAATGATGTAGAGAAGAAAAAGGAATTGTGGAGCAAAATGTATGAGAAAATCATGCAAACTTCTTATGATGATCCGAACGTTGTCTTGATCAAGGTTAAAGCGGAAGCAGCCGAATATTGGGAAACCGGTAATTTCACGAAGAAAATCGCCTATTTCTATAAACGCATGACCGGGCAAAGTGCTCAATCAACAGATATAAATGAAACGATTCAATTGAATCAATAACAGCAAAAAGGGTTGTCTGGTTCAAGGACAATCCATTTTGCTATGTTTGGGTTATATTGATCCATTTGTAGAGAGATCTATCAAGGAGGTTCATATGTCTTGGGAAAAACAGCGCGAACAGTTGCTGAATTGATGCTGGATCAACTGTCTTTGTTTGGCGTACAACGGATCTATGGGGTAGTGGGGGACGGGGACTTCAAATGGTGCTTGCTGATTTATTGACAGCTACCCGCTATGAACTCAATATCACAGTCATTGTTTTAAATAATGGGAGCCTGCAAATGGAGAGAGACAAAATCAAAGCTGCAAATAAGAAAGAGGTTGGGATCGATTTAACCAATCCTGATTTTGTGAAATTGGCAGAAGCTTGCGGTTGGATTGGATTACGCGCCGCCTCAGATACCGAGCTCGAAGCGGTGCTGGAAGAAGCACTCCATACGAATGCGCCCACGCTGGTGGACATCCGCACAGCTCAGGTGTTCTTCCCGGAAACAAAATAAAAAGATGTGGTGATCGAATGGTCGGTCACCACATTTTTTAATGAGGCTGCGGACAGTTTTATAATTATAAATTTAGTTACTCCAACATTTCTGTGGGTTCTCTTTTTAATTTCCTTTTTAAAAATATCTTTAATTTGTGATACCTTAATTGACAATTCAAAACACGGAACATTTTAAGTGGTGGGTAGTTCAACCTTCCAATCATGTGCTCGCCTGGTTGTTGCAAGGCAAACTCTCTTTCAGCTTAATGAACAGATTCGTGTTATAGTGAGAAAGTATATTTTATAGATGAGTAGGTGAGCAACATGATTGAAGTGAAAATATCTTCGCTCAGTGAGGGAGAATTTAATAGAGGTGTATTTGCGACGTGTGATATTACCAAAGGAACGATGGTACACGAAGCGCCAGTTATTGCGTATCCGAACGAGCAACATTCGCACATTGAGCAAACGCTAATCGCCGATTATGCTTTTGAGTATGGCAGCAATCATTCCGCGATCCTCCTTGGATATGGGATGTTGTTCAACCATTCCTATGAACCGAATGCAACGTATGAGATCAGTTTTGAAAAGCATACGTTTGACTTTTATGCGCATAAAGATATTAAAGCTGGTGAAGAAATTTTGATCAATTATAATGGTGACGTAGATGACAAAGAACTGTTGTGGTTTGATCAGAAGTCAGAAGGATAGACAACACGAACGTTATTGCAAAAAGAAAAACAGCCGATTCATTTGAACTGCACCCCAATTGTTGGACATATTCTAACAATTGGCGGTGCAGTTCATATTTTATAGCCGCTTTCTTTTTGAACTAAACTAGACCATTCATACCTTCCAAATCCGTGATTTGGTGGGGGATCACGAATATGCATTCTTATTTTTTTAAAAATGACATTCCTGCAGGCTTTTTTTCATACGATATATTTGGGGTGGATAAATGGCGAGAGTTAAATACCGAGATGCAGATGTTGATTTAATGGCAAGAATGATGCGGGCAGAAGCTGAAGGTGAAGGAAAACAAGGGATGTTATATGTTGGTAATGTCATTGTGAATCGTGCGGTAGCAGATTGTTTAGACTTTAGAGATATACGAACAATTAACGATGTCATTTTTCAAGTACAAGGCAACAATTATTCCTTTGAAGCTGTTCAAAAAGGGAATTTATTTTATCAAAGGGCAAGATCTACTGAAAAAAGATTGGCTAAACAGAATTTGGATCATTGGCGACAACATCCAGCGAAATATGCCCTTTGGTATTTTAATCCATTCGGGCCCTGTCCGCCAACGTGGTACGGTCAACCATTTACCGGTCAATTTAAAAATCATTGTTTTTATGAACCAGTAGGGGGAACATGTCCAAGTGTTTATAGCTAGGTTGTCTAGGAGCTAATAGTCATGCTGGTGTTTTATTGAAGCTTCGCCTTCTTACTGATACGAACGCTATGTGGTGATTTTTTACTGTGTGTTTGAATTGTTATCAATGCACTGCGTATAGGCACCTGAAATGAAAGAATAAATATGATGAATTAACACAATATAAGAACAGTACCGCCCATTCATCCCGTAGAAAAGGGAATGGGCGGTACCTTTTTTTGATGGGTATAGAATACAATCACTGCGATCACGGCCGATGTTATCAATGCACTACACATTCTTCACTCCAGCCAATGTCAATGACCTATCGCAAGAAGAGCGAAAGCGGCTGACTTCAAGAGGTCACCTTCTAGTGCTCTTTGAAGTCAGCCACCTTTGTACACTATCTAAGAATCGCATAGCCTCTCCAAATCTATTACCGAGAATAATTATTTTTTCTTTTTCACTTGATTTTTATTACTTTTATTATCATCCTCATCGCTTGAGGAATTTTCTTTGTTGTGGATCGCTTCTTCCTTTTTTACAGTAGCTGTTGAACTGGGTGCAGCACTTTTACTTTCTTTACGAACAGGAGAATCTGTTAGTGTCCCGCTTGCCTCGTCCTTTTTACTGACAGCTGATTCTGGTTTGTTTTTCTCTCCTTGTACAGCGAGGGAACCTGCGCGTTTTTCGCGGGTTTCTTCCTTTTCAACCTCCGCTAGTATGTTTTCAATATCGGGATTGCCTTCCACGATCAAAATATCCAGGCTATCTGTCGGATCTTCTACGTACTCTACTGTGGCTTGGTGAGCTAGTTTCCCTGTTACCATTGCTGAAGGGACGGAGCGCTCAATCCGAGCTTCTTCTTTTCGAACGATATCCTGTACCTGTTTGGTTTCTTGAATTTTTCTCTTGCCTACAATAACTTCTTCAACAATTACGGGTCTTTTCGTCACTTCTATTCTTTCTTCCGTAATGGGGATGCGAATAATTTCATCCTCTGTAAACGGGCTGCCATCAAACTTTCCATCTATGACAGGACGGCGCTCTACATAGACTTCTTCTCGAAGTAACGGAACGTGAACGGTTCTCTGTTCTTCCACTACTTCTTTACGGAGCTGTAATTCTCCAACTTGGACACGTTCTTTTGTAATATCAAGCTGTTCTTCATGGAGTCGGACTGCTTTTGAGTTTTCAGTTTCATAGTGTGTTTGATAGACAGGACCGTCGTAAGTTGTATTCGCATCAACTAGCAACAGTATTTTGCCCTTATTGATTTCCTCTTCGCACTGTTTTGCTGTATAGTCTGGCAGGCCCCTTTCAATTAGCCTGCTGGACAGGGTAGTAGCCTGCGCGCCGCCCATTCCCGCTGACCACATGGAAAAATAGCTGTTCATCATAGCGCCTACTAAGGTACTCACTTGTCGATCTGCCTCTACAAGGACTCCGGTGCGGGAAGTGACTAATGGAATAGCACTTCTATTTTCTGCGATGACCATCATATCTGTTTCACGATACCCTTGACGTTTCAATCCTTCAATTGCATACAAGACGTCTTCATCTGAATGGAAGCTTCCAACAATTCTTTTTTCCATACTTAGTTGATCCTCCTCCAAAATCGATTCCATATGAAAAGTAACTAACATTCACATGTAGTAGATTTCTACCCGAGAGAACTTCACTTGAAACATTTAAAGATTAAATAATACAACAATTTACAATTTCTTTAACTATTACCTATCCATTTCTAAAGCTAAAATTGACATGAAAAATAGACAACTACCGCTTATAAAGAGTAGAAAAACGTGGACCGGCCTGCAGTCAAATGAAAAATGGCTCTAGTAGAAACAGTCCTGGGATAGAGGGAATATAAAATGTTACTGAATTACCTGAGACACTTAATAGTAATAGTCTTTATACAGATATAGAGGAAATAATGATCCTGCAGTAGTCCAGAAAAACTGAGTAAACAAAAGTAGTGGGGCAGGAGAGCACTCTTATGAATGGATGTTGTGCTGAAACAGACTTCACTTTTTCTTTATTTGAAGCTAGTTATGTCCCAGCCTCTACTTTTTTCTTGTTCAACTTACGGGACAGTTTAGTTAAATAAGATCAGATTGCCAAGCAATCCGTGATCTTTAAAGATTTTCATATGCGTGAATGAAATAAAAGTGGGACAGGAACAATTAGTAGTTTGTGGATGAAATAATAATGGGTATACTTCTTTCAAAGGAGATGTATGAACTGATGACTGTGAAAAATTCGGAACGTTTTATTGTCGCATATAACCGGATTGAAAAAATACTTGCTGATAAAGCGGATAGCAGTGACTATTCTCCGTTTTATCGCCTAATTGATAAGGTGAAGATTACAAACTCCGTTGTTCGCAAATACGAAGATGATTTACGAGAGTTTGGAGATTTGCGTAATGCGATTGTCCATAGCCGAACAGACGTCGACTACGTCATTGCTGAACCCCATGATGAAATTGTGGAGCGTATCGAACTTATTGAACAGAAACTAGGTAATCCCCTTACTGTAGGTGCGCTTTTCGGCTGTAAAGTGCATACATTGCAAGCAGGGGATCCTTTGACTGCTGCCTTGAAACTGATGTCCGATACGAAGTTTACTCAAGTCCCTATTTATGAGAATGGGAAATTCAAAGGCTTGATGACAGCTGCTGGCATAACCTATTGGTTGGCCGGTCAGTCGACGGAAGACGTCATACCTCGGGAGATGCCGACGCTTTCTGATGTTTATAATTATGAGAATCGTAAAGAGTCGTATGAATTTGTCGACAAAGATCTATCTGTGTATGAAGCCGAAGACTATTTCAAACGGGCAATTTCCAAAGGTGTACGTTTGGAAGCATTGCTCATTACAGATAACGCACAATCTGATGGGGAATTGATTGGAGTCCTTAGACCTTTTGATTTGCTGAAAATAAAATAAGCTTCAATGTATAATTGATTCAAACTGATGATTGAACACGATCTTCCGTTAGTTGCGGATAAAAATACCGCATGCCTTGAATGCGCACTGTCAAGCAATCACTAACATCAGGAGGGAAATGCTTTGAAAAAAGTATGTTCTATCGGGTTAATATTCATTTTGGGTATGATTTTGTTTGGTTGTGATCAGACACGTGATCCTGTAAAAAATGCCAATGAAGAGGTTCCCGACGAAAAGGAAGAGAAGGCTTTAGAAGACAATGAAGCTAACCTGGTGCTTCATACAGGCGCTGCCGAAACAGTCATTAGAAAAATTGAAGGTGCGGATCAGGAAGTGAAAGTTATTAATTATCAAATCCAGCCCTATCATATTGCTTATCAAGTAGACGAATCATTCGGTGTCCCCGAAGTAAAACAAAATCAAATTACTTATTCCTCTGACAATGATGGTTATCAAATCATCATAGAAATGCTAGAACGCACAAATCTTGAAGAGGTTGTATCGGACTTACAAGAAGGATTTGAAACAGAAGGGTACGAAGAAAGTTTTGAATTGGAAAGCCTACCGCTAGAAGAAAATGGGTTAAGGGGAAAAATGCAGTTTTTTGGCTATCCCGTAAAAGGATTTATTGCTTATGAGGTGGATGAACATGTACTCGTTATTACGTATCAATATCCGGAAGTGGGCGGGGATGGGATGTATCCACTTTTGGCGTCCTTACGAAAATCGATTACGGTACAATAATCATTTAGCTAATGTATTGCTATTTCATCCTCTATCTGTTATTCTTAAGAAGAATTATTTTTGTTCTATTTCAGATTAAAAATGGATTTTGTTTTTCGTCTAAGGTATTTGAGCAAGGATAGTAACATATTGTGCGGAGATCTGCACTAGGAGGCAATAATTATGGAACAAGGTACAGTTAAGTGGTTCAATGCAGAAAAAGGTTTTGGATTCATCGAGCGTGAAGCAGGCGAGGACGTATTCGTACATTTCTCAGCAATCCAAAGTGAAGGTTTCAAATCTTTAGACGAAGGTCAAAGTGTAACATTTGAAATTGAACAAGGACAACGCGGCCTACAAGCTACAAACGTTCAAAAAGCTTAATAATCGTCGGAAAAAGACCCTACGTATAGGGTCTTTTTTTATTTGCCTACAAATGAACCTATTTTATAATCTTCAATATTTGCTTAAATTCTTTCGCATCTGCAGTTTCCAATAATTCATAGATGGCCATTTCAACACTTGTTCCAAAAATGCCTAGCGCTTTCATTTTCTCAAGTCCAAGCTGTTTATTTGCTAGTGTGCGGGAAGATACCGCATCTTCAACGACTTGTACATCATAGTTCAATTCTTTTAACTCGGCAGCCGTTTGGTAGACACATATATGCGTTTCGATGCCCGCAATGAGGATTTTCTGCCTCTCCGTTGCTTTCAGTGCGTTCATAAATGCCACAGTTTTACAAGCACTAAACGTCATTTTAGGAATCGGTTCAAGCCCTTCTAATTGCTTGGAAATTTCTTCTACAGTCGGCCCCAATCCATCTGGATATTGTTCAAGCCAGATGATTGGAACGTCCAGCACCCGTAAACAATTAATCAGTTTCCCTAAATTGTCGATGAACGCTTCACTGTCATGTACGATCCTAGCTAATTTTCCTTGTACGTCTACTAGCACAAACACTGTTTGATCTTTTGTGAACATCTGACTCCCAAGCCCCTTTCATAAACTTCCGGTGAAGTTGTTTGAATGTTCTTTATTCAATCATACCATATTTCACCAGTGGAAGCGGTGCAATCTAAGACCCCATCAAATGGGTACCTGGTACCTATTATCACTTGTATTTAATGGCCCTAAAAAATAAAAGTGCCAGGTTCCAAGCAAATTTAAATTGCTTAGGAACTTGGTACTCTGCATGTTAACTGATTATGATTGTTTTAAAGCGCCGTTTGCCTCCGGGATGTTCTCCATGTCAAGGGCATTCACTTCACAGAAGTATTCCAGAAAGTTTGTAGCTTCTTTGATTTGCTCTTCATCCGTTTTTAAGGCAATGAGATCTTTTAAGATTTGAGCAGTCCAAATATTATCAAAATAACGGTATTTACCGGAATTCCATGTCGTTCGATGAGGGTGGCTCTTATTACTATAATAATTCCAGAAAAGCATTTTTTCTGCTTCTTGATCCGTGAGCTCGATTCTGAATTCTGCATGAGACGGGATCATTCCATCATTGCTGAGGTTTCCGGAAAACGTTTCATTTACCATATAGAGGCCAAGAATCCGTCTTTCAGTTTCTGCCTGATCCGATTCTCTTGCGGTGAGGAGGGCCGCGCTGTTCGGACGCAAACGAGCTGCGTTGTTTGGCTGACCTTTATTTTTTCCGCTTTGAACCTTGCCGGTAAATACTTGCCAGTCGACAAATACACTTTGTTGCTCTTCTTCCTCTAGCCATAAAACAATTTGTGAGCTTTCATGAATGCTGCGATTTTTTAGGATCTCTTTGCGCTGCTGTTCAAGTGCCTGCCGCATTTTTACTTCTTCACGTTTCTTTTCAAGTGCTTCTTCTTCCATTTCCTTTTTCAAAATAATGCTTTTCAAAGACTTTGCAGTATTCCGGTCGTTCAGTGTGATAAAAGTTCCAAATGCATCAGGATAAACGAATTTTTTAATACCCTCATTAAAATCAACGGTGATGATCGAATCTTCCTGACCCACGATATTACCTTCACCAAAAACTTTATGGGTTATTTCTTCATTAATTAAATTCATTAACCGATTCTCCTCGCATACAATATTTAGGTGTTTATGTGGACACCTATTGTTTTCCAATTAGCCTACTTTCCATAAAATCCATTTGACCGAATTGGTTGAAAATAAGTTTTTGAATAAAAAAACCGCACTCAAATTCTGTCCAGAAGAAATTGCGTACGTCTACCGAGTGCCATCTTAAAACTGTTATAACTTTATAATACCATATAATCTAAAATATTGCAATTTTCGGGGTTGACAAGCATGGTTTGACTGTTGTATATTATTATGTTATTTAATGTAAAAGTAATTAGAAGGGACGAAAGAAACGGCAGATCCATTTAGGTGTTTCTTCAAAATAGGCAGTTGCGGTATAATACTACTTGGTGAATCTATTCAATTGGCACCCAATTGAAACTAGAAAAGAAAGTAGTGAAGCATATGGCAATCGCATCGCATTCTGTAAACATTCCAGCATCGGTAGAGAACGTATGGGAATATGTGAGTCAAATTGAAAACTGGGCAACGATGGTTCCAGCTTATAAGGAGCACGAACAAATTGACGAACAAAAGTCGGTTTGGACATTTGAAGGGAATTTCAAAGGCCTCACAAAGACGGTGAAAATGGAGCTGGACATTACTGAATTTCAAGCACCATCGACAATTCGTTTTGAAATAAAAGGGTTGACGGATAATTTCACAGGTAGCGGGACGTTTACTGCCGAAGAAAAAGCAGAACACACAACGATGACAGGAACAATTGAGGTCAATGCGGGCGGCTTATCAGGTGCTGTGTTATCACCAGTTCTAAAAATGGTGCTGCCGAAAGTAACATCGCGCCTAACTGAGAAAATTGCGCGTCAAATTAAAGGGGACAAGGTGCTAGCTTAGTTTTTACAACTAAATAAAATTGCAAAATGCCTGCCAACTATACAGATCTGTATAGCTGGCAGGTATTTTTATTTAATTCTCAATCGTATACTGCGGACAATCAGTTGTTTCATTTGTTTTGGAAAAGATAAACGTCCATGGCATGGAAGTATTGCCGGGAATTTCACAAGGCAGGCTGAACGTTGCATTGGCCTGTTGTTTGCCTTGTTCAAAGTAGGCAATGGCTGTATGTTGTAAGTGGAAATTCATGTCTTCATAATTGTGAATCAGGACAGTGATCAGCTGTTCACCTTTATAATTGAGGGCTTTCCATAAAAATGAAAACTGGACGCCGTCTTGCGGCTGTTTTGTTTGTTTTTGAAAATGATTTATCACTTTTTCGCGATCGGCAGGGGAAATGGTTCGATCCCATGCAGGTTCAAAATAGAGTTTTTGCACCCCATCATCTCCCGTGAATTTTTCAATAGATTTATCATAACACATTAATGAAGATCCTTTTTTATTTTCTGAATCGCACTGCAAAACATGCATTGTATGGAATTAAAATAAACCTTGCCAGTACATATACAAATAACTTACACGCAACCGAACCAACCTATAAATTTTATATTCACCCCCCGCAAACTCACTCAATCGATTCGTCTAACTGGATGAAATTGGACAACACAAAAGGGTGCCGCATCAATTATGAAAAGCAGCAGCTTCTGATGGTGCAAGATGCAATGCCGATGACTGCATAATCAGTCGAAGAGGAAATGCAAGATGCTTCCTCTACCGAGGGCAACATGCCCCTAGCAATAACTTAAAAGAATAAAAGAATTAAAAATAGATAGTCGAGAGCGATTTCAACGTTGTGTCTGTTGCGGGTTGAAACTTACTGAAAAACAAATGCAACTACGTTGTCCACCTTTTCGAATGCGCGGTCTATATAATGTGTGACTGCATCGTGCATCTTGGCAAAAACGCCGTACGATCTTCCAAAAACACTTTCTGCATGGTCGATCTAGTAAAGAAGAATTGTATTCAACGAAGGGGGAATAGCCATGCATTTATTAATTCAAGAGTCACCGCTTCAAGTGCTGCCATCGCTTGCTGTGCAAGTCGGATTAAATGAAGCAATTTTACTCCAACAACTGCATTTTAGATTGCTCATCTCGACCAGTGTCCGGGATGGACATAAGTGGATTTGCAAAACATACGAAGAGTGGAAAAACGAAGAATGTCCATTTTGGTCCGTCGATACGATTAAACGGGCGATTCGCAGGCTTGAAAAAAGCGGTTACATCCTTTCGACCGATTCGTACAATCGGATGAAAATGGACAAGACGAAATGGTACCGCATCAATTATGAAAAGCTGCAACTTCTGATGGTGCAAGATGCAATGCCGGCGACTGCACAATTAGCCGAAGAGGAAATGCAAGATGCTTTTTCTACAGAAGGCAACATGCCCCTAACAATCACTAAAAAGAATAAAGGAAATAAAAAATATACAGTCGAGAACGATCTCGACGTTGTGTCTGTTATTGATTATTTGAATACCAAAGCAAACAAGCAATTCAGAGCCACTTCGAAAGCGACAGCACGGTTGGTAAGGGGGCGTTTTAGTGAAGGATATACGGTAGCAGATTTTAAAAAGGTGATTGATGCGAAGGCGGAAGAATGGCGGGATGATCCTTATTGGCAGAAGTATTTACGTCCTTCCACGTTATTCAACGCGACGAATTTTGAAAACTACTTGGAGCAATCAAGGGAGTTAAGGGGTAGTGAACCCTTGGAATACAGTCCGCCAGAGCCGTTTAAATTGGATTACAGCAAAGGGGAGGTATAGGGGATGAGACGTTTTGAGCAGACCGAAAAAAGTGTGTTAGGAACAATGCTTGCGGAACAGTATTTAATCGCAGATAGCGGCGTGAAGCAAGATTTTTTCATCAATCAAATTCACAAAAATATTTTTAGCTGCATGCAGGCGTTACTGGCAAAGAAACGCCCCCTCGATTACGTGATGCTGCTCACGATGATGGAACCTGCCGCACTTGGCGGCGTGAATTACGTGGCCGAATTAGAAAAATACGCAAACCCGGTGAAGTTCGATCATTATGTGGATATGATGCGCGAAGCATGGAAGAAGCGTGAAAAAAACAAAATTCTTTTCCAAGCGCAAGAAGGGGATTGGGAAATCGGAACGATCCAACGAGCGTTTGAAGAGTTGGAACAGGAAGGGAACGGCGGGTGTGATACAAGCATCCAAATGGATTTAGTCCAAATGAGTGAAAGGCCTTATGAAGAGACAGCGCACGTACCTGGCGTTCCGACAGGATTAAAAGAATTGGATGAATTACTTGATGGTTTCCAACCCGCCGAATTAACCGTCATCGCGGCACGTCCATCGATGGGAAAGACGGACACATTGAACCATTTTGCGCTCCATGCGGGATACGCCGGTTATCGGCCAATTATTTTTTCATTGGAGATGAGCAAGCCTGCGATGATTAACCGGCTCGTCGCTGTAACGGGCGGCTATAGCCGGCTGCGAATGCGAAACCCTTACAAGCACTTTACAGACAAACAAAAATCGGACTGGCTCCCGACACTCACGAGGCTAAATGAAGCGAACATTCATATTGACGATCGCGCCGGACTGACCGTATCGCAAATGCGTGCCGCAACGAGGAAAATGATGCATACAGGGCCAAAGCTAAAGCCAATTATTTTCATCGACTATTTGCAAATTATCCATGACGGTGGAAAAAGCTACAACCGCACCGAAATGATCGGTCAAATTAGCAACGATTTAAAACAAATGGCAAAAGAATTTGACTGTCCTGTCGTTTGTCTGTCCCAACTGAATCGCAGTGTCGAAAATCGTGATAACAAACGCCCTGTCATGAGTGACCTGCGTGACTCAGGCAATATTGAACAAGACGCGGATGTGATCGGTTTTCTATACCGCGACGACTACTATAACAAAAACTCCAAAGCGCCGGACCTGTTAGAAATCCAGATCGCAAAAAATCGTAACGGCCCCACGGGAACAATTACGGTCAGTTATGTGAAGGAGACAGGTGTTCTACGTTATATCGGTTGAACATCGCTAAAGCACAAGGCGCCTGGAGCCTAGACGAAAGGGAGGGATGGCATGAATAGAGTATTCGTAAAAGAAGTGCTTCAATTCGCCATTGAAACAGACATGATTCAGCTGGCACACCGGATTTTTTGGGCGGTTGTGAATGGAAAGGTCCAACTGGATGATGATGCCGAACAGCTTGAAGTCATCGACTACGACGTCGAAGCCATTTCGGCGATGGTCGAAGAAAACAAGTTACAGATTGGCAAGATCAAACTATATGTCGCCGAAATGAAAGAACCGGATCTATTTTCATTTTATTACAGCGAAAATATCTTGGAGGCCCATGCACTCCACCAAGACCTATTTCGGGAAACGCCGAAACGATTGACGAATGCCTCACATTTAATGAAAAAGCTTTTTCACTTCGATGAAACGAGTGCTGCGGACATTTTATACTTTCACCGTACTAAAGTCGTCGCCTATCCGTATTATTTGGGTTATGCCAGGGCGGGGGAGCGGGTGTTAAGAAGGGGGGGACCGCTTTGTGCTTTGTTTAGGAAACGGTCAGATAGAAAATGAGTTACCGTATTTTGACACAATTTTACATAGTTTCACTCGAGGTTACAATAATAGCTAAATTCTAAAAAAAAACTAGAAAAAATACCTTTCTAGGTGTATTATATAAATTAATTAAATAGATGCGGATGAATATTACGGGAGAGACTAAACGAATTGTTTAGCACCGAAGGAGCAAGTTCTGAAAAGAATTAATCTCTCAGGTAAAAGGACCATAATAGGACGCGCCTCTGGAGAGCGCCATGTGCCACCAAAGGAGTTATACTCTCAGGTAAAAGGACAGAGGAAGTATAGGTGAACACAACACCTGTATTACCCCTGTCCTTTTGTTGGTGTGAAATACAAAGGGAGGGGAATAGTCCCCTAACTCATGCAAAGATTCATTTTTTAAAATTGATCAGCAGTTTGTTAGGGATTTGGAAAAAATTGAAATGTAAGCGCTTTATCGAGAAATGATGGAATTGCGAAATAACTACAGAACACTCAATACCAGACACCTAGAATTTAAGGAGTGGAAAGTTTATGGCCGTACAACAATTGGAACGAGGACTGAAAAATCGACACGTACAACTCATCGCGATTGGGGGCGCAATCGGAACCGGATTGTTTCTAGGAGCTGGAAAATCTATTCATCTGGCAGGCCCTTCTATATTATTTGCCTACACAATTACGGGTATTATTTGCTTTTTAATTATGCGATCACTTGGAGAGCTGCTTTTATCCAATTTGAATTATCATTCTTTCGTTGACTTTGTCCAAGATTATTTAGGCAATATGGCAGCCTTTATCACTGGATGGACCTACTGGTTTTGCTGGATTTCAATCGCAATGGCTGATATTACAGCTGTTGGTCTTTATGCCCAGTATTGGTTTCCGGAAGTGCCACAGTGGATGCCGGGGTTAATAGCACTCGTCGTTTTGTTAATGATGAACCTTGCTACTGTAAAACTGTTTGGCGAAATGGAATTCTGGTTCGCATTAATTAAAGTGATTGCGATTTTGGGATTAATCGTCATTGGTACTTTCATGATCATTAAAGGTTTTTCAACGAGTGAAGGTCCATCTAGTTTTACGAATCTATGGAGCCACGGGGGAATGTTCCCAAATGGGATGAAAGGATTCGTTCTCTCATTCCAGATGGTTGTATTTGCTTTTGTCGGTATTGAATTGGTTGGTCTTATGGCCGGCGAAACAAAGGATCCGGAAAAGGTTATTCCAAAAGCGATCAATAATATCCCTATTCGGATTATTGTTTTCTATATCGGCGCACTGATTGTTATCATGAGTATTTATCCGTGGACGGCAGTCAAACCTGCGGAAAGCCCATTTGTTCAAGTCTTCGTAGGTGTTGGCATCGTGGCAGCCGCTGGGATCGTCAATTTTGTCGTCCTAACATCCGCAGCTTCGGCATGTAATAGTGCCATCTTTAGTACAAGCAGAATGATGTATTCACTTGCGAAAGACAAAAATGCACCTGCAAGATTGGCAAAACTGGATAAACGCAAAGTACCTTCCAACGCATTGTTCTTTTCAACCATCGTCATTTTAATTGCCGTTATTTTGAACTATGTCATGCCGGAAGGCGTATTTACACTCATTACAAGTATTTCCACTGTCTGCTTCATCTTTATTTGGGGAATTACGGTTATCTGCCATATGAAATATCGTAAAACAAGACCGGAGTTGGCGAAAGCAAACAAATTCAAAATGCCGCTTTACCCGGTTGCGAATTACGCCATCCTTCTTTTCCTAGCGTTCGTTCTTGTTGTGCTTTCGCTTGCGGAAGATACGCGTATTGCCTTGTTCGTCACACCTGCCTGGTTTGTTATACTGATCGGCCTTTATAAGGCACAGAAAGTGAAAATGAATCAAGTTGAACAGCCAGAAGCGGCGAAAAGCTAATTGAGGGAGCGAAGTTCTAACGCAACACTGAATACCCAATAGAATAGATGATGTAAGGGATCTGCTGTGACAGACAGCCTGATGTTCGCGCATTAGGCTGTCTTTTTTTGTTAACAAAGGTCCATGAAGATGAATATTATCATCTTCGGAATTAAACTGGATGATGCCCTCAACGTTTAACAGAATCTAACTATCAATCTTGTAGAGCCCAAAGCAATTTCAGCTAGAGTTCTTTTTTATTGTTGTGGAATGGATCGTATCTAAAAATGGAAAGCTGAAAGCATCCGTTCACAAAGGAGCTTCTTTTTTGGACAACTTATAGAGAAGGAAAGGAGTGAACTTTTAGAATGCGGGGACTCGAAAAGTATTGCACAACTTTTAAATATTATTTATAGTAGATAATATAGCGCATATTTCGTTAAATATACGTAAAATGAAAAAAGAAGTTTTGAAAGAGGAGGTTTCCCTATGGTTGCTGTGAAACAAAGAAACATGATTTTGTTATTACTTTTCATTGGATGGGCGATTGGGAATTTCGATCGTTATTTTATTAACTACGCAGTACTGTCCATAACAAAGGATTTACAATTAAATCCGACCAGTACGGGATTGATTCTTAGTAGTTTTTTTGCAGGGTACGCGCTTATGCAAATTCCCGGGGGCTGGTTGGCTGATAGATTGGGGTCAAGAAGGGTCCTGATCGCCTCCGTTCTAATGTGGTCAATCTTTACAGCTTTGACTGGGGCAGTGTGGTCATTGGGTTCGATGATCATCATCCGTTTCTTATTCGGAATCGGGGAAGGTGGATTCCAGCCGGCAAGCTCGAAATTGATTTCGCAAACGTTTCCAACGGATAAAAGAGCTTGGGCCATGTCGGTCATGTTATCGTCGGGAGGGATTGTGGCGTTAATCGTACCACTTCTTTCCGCCTATATGCTAACAACAATAGGTTGGCGTACATCGTTCTTGATTCTCGGTGGTATTGGAATTCTTATCACGATCCTCTTCTGGGTCTTCATCAAACTGCCTGCTGATCTCAAAGATGAGGAGATGAAACCGGCGGGGGATTCCCAGCAAGGAATTTTTAAACAAATAATAAAAACACCACTCATGTTGAATCTGTTTATCGCCTATTACAGCATTTATGCCATTAACTGGGGCTTGGCGACATGGTTGCCGACGTACCTCGTGAATGTGAGAGGACTTGACTTGATTTCACTTGGATGGGTGCAAACAATTCCAGGTTTAGCAATGATTTTCGCAATGTATTTAGCAGGATATGTCATCGACAAACTTCCGCTTGGCAAGGAAAAAGTGGTTGGCGCAATGTCTTGTATTGTTGTCGGTATCCTTCTCTATCTCATGTACAATGCGCCAAGTGTAACAATGTTCATTGCATACCAGACGATTGTGATTATCTTTATTTCCTTTGTCATGCTTCTGTTGCCAGCAATTATTTTGAAAAGGCTTCCATCCTCTGTTACAGGGACAAGCATGGGTGTTGCGAACACAGGAGGTCAGCTAGCCGGTTTTATTACCCCGCTTGCTATTGGGTTTATTGTGCAGACATTTAACGGTTCGTATAATGCGGCTTTTTGGATGCTGATCATTTTCGCCATCATCTGTATGATTTCACTTTTGACGTTGAATTTCCGGAAGGGCGATCTACTTCAAGCTAACGCATAAACGCTAACGGCAACCCGTGTAGATAAGGAGAGATAAATGATGGAATTAATGAAAACGATTTCAAGTTTGATTGAACAAAAAAAGGATAAATTCATTGCGTTAAGCGATAAAATATGGGAAGTACCCGAATTGTATTTCGAAGAACATCAATCATCCGCCTACTTAATTGGGGCGTTAGAAGAAGAAGGGTTTCATGTCGAGCGGGGAGTCGCGGGTCTTAGCACCGCTTTTGTCGGGAGTTTTGGGACGGGGAAGCCGGTCGTTGCGATTTTAGGTGAATTTGACGCTTTGCCAGGTCTCAGTCAGAAAAAAGGACTTTCCCATCATGATCCGGTCGTTGAGAATGGAAATGGACATGGCTGCGGCCATAATCTTCTTGGGACAGGCGCCTTTGCAGCTGCTGTCGCCGTTAAAGAGTATATGGAACAGAATGGTTTGCAAGGGACGGTCCGTTATTATGGTTGCCCTGCAGAGGAAAATGGATCTGGTAAAGCCTTCATGTCGCGGGCTGGTCTGTTTGACGATGTAGATGTCGCGTTCTCGTGGCACCCTTGGGATGTACCAGGACTCATGAATGTGAAAACACTTGCCAATTACTCTGCGCGCTTCAAGTTCAAAGGGAAGAGCGCCCACGCAGCAGCAACGCCTCATTTAGGTAGAAGTGCGCTTGACGCAGTAGAGTTAATGAATGTCGGTGTCAATTATTTACGGGAGCATATGGTGCCGGACGCACGAATCCATTATGCGGTTACGGATACAGGTGGCACTTCGCCGAACGTGGTTCAGGCGAATGCCGAAGTCGTCTATTTGATCCGGGCAGCAGAAAAAGATGAAGTAGAATCGCTTTACGAAAGGGTTCATGACATTGCACGCGGAGCTGCATTGATGACGGGGACGACGTTTGACGTTGAATTTGTGGGAACTGCGTCCAATCTGATCCCTAATTCTGTCCTTGCTGATGTGATGTATGAAAACTTAGTGAATGTCGGGGTTCCTTCCTATGATGAAACGGATATGGAATTTGCGAAGAAGATCCAAAATACATTGTCAGAGGAAGATCTGAACAATGCATATGCAGGACGGGACCGGGAAACAGTGAAAAAGCTGAAGGAAAAGGTTATTGCCGATCTGATTCCGCCCCATTCCTCTACGGAAGCCATTTTATCAGGCTCAACGGATGTAGGAGATGTCAGCTGGGTCGTGCCAACGATGCAATGTCTCACAACTTGTTTTGCTCTCGGCACGCCGCTCCATACATGGCAGGTCGTCTCGCAAGGAGCGACGCCGATTGCGCATAAAGGAATGCTGCAGGCAGCGAAAGTAATCGCGTCCACCGCGCTGCAAGTTATGGAAAACCCGACGATCATTGAACAGGCGAAAGCCGAGTTGCAGGAACGTTTGGGTGGCAAAACGTATCATTCTTTAATTCCTGATTCAGTAAAATAATTTATTTGACAAAAGTATCGTGAGGACACACTCCCGATACTTTTTGTTATATTGTTTCGGGCGAAGTTGCAAAAGAATTTCCTCCATTTTAAGATTACTAGTAAAATGGGCTTATCGGCGTTGAGAAAGTAGGTAATGTCATGTACAAAGTAGCGGTGGTTGGTCCGAGTCAGTCGGTCGACAGGATTCTTACGTTGGCAAGAGAGATTGAAAAGGAGTTAGAGTTCGTTCCGTATATTTATTCGAAAACGAACGAAGTAAAAGACTTCGTATTGAATCCGGACAGACCGGTGGATTTTTGGCTGTTTTCAGGCTATATCCCATATCAAATTGCAGTCAATGCGACGGGGATGAACGAAGCGTTTGTATTTATCGATTCAAGCGAGTTGAGTATTTATAAGGGAATCTTGAATCTTTCCAATGAGATTGGTAAAATTCCGGAACGGGTTAGCATAGATATGGTTTCGTCGTTTCATTTTGATGAAGAATTTACCCAGTTGGAAAAGGAGCTGGGGAAGGCATTTATTAAAGAATTTGATGTGGAGATTGAGGCGGAGGAATTATTGGATTTTCATTACGGGTTGTGGAAACGGAATGAAATTGAAGTGGCGTTAACGTGCTATCCGACTGTCTATGAAAGCTTGCGGGAGGCAGGTGTACCGGCATATTGGCTATCACCTTCACGCAATGAAATCTACCAGACGATCCGGATGTTCTTCGAAAAGATTAAGACATCATACTACAAAGACACACAAATCAGTTTCAACATGATTGAAATCGTGGAGTATGATGCCATAAAGGAAAAAATGAAGGAATCCTATCAACTGGAATATCTGGAGCTGCATTTAAAGAAAACATTTATCCAACTGTGTGAAACATTGGATGGCTTGCTAATTGAACAAGGAGATGGGCGGTATGCGATCTTTAGTACAAGAGGAGCAGTGGAGCGGGAAATCGGGACATTGAAGGAAAAAGTGAATTATCTCTCGCTTGAAGCGGACTCGACTGTTGCTGTCGGAATTGGTTTTGGCCAAACCGCCTTTACGGCTGAGGTAAATGCAAACCGTGCCATTCGGGAGTCGAAGGATAAAGGGAAGCAGGAAATTGTCATTATTCAAGAAGACGGCACGATGATTGATGCAGCGGGGAAGGGTGAAGAGCTCGTTTATTCCTACCGTACGGACGATCATGAATTCGTGAAGAAACTACAAGAAGGAAAAATCAGCGTTAAGACATTTAAACGAATTGAGTCGCTCATTCGGAAAATGGATTGGGCCCATTTCACAACGAAGGATTTGGCAATACACTTGAACATGAGTGAGCGGAATGCCCAGCGGATCGTTTCCGATTTGTGCAAAGTGGATCTAGCTGTATGCGTCGGGGAAGAATCACATTATTCGAGGGGAAGACCGGTGAAAGTGTACCAGCTGACATGATCAGCGGCACCACGTTCTAATGGATCGCGTTAGAAATTGGTGCCGTTTTTGGTTACTCCGCACGTTTCAAATTCAAAGGAAAAAGCGTCCATTGTCTAGGCAAAATACGCCTATGAATGGTACAAACCGCAATTGGTATCACTCGCTTCGTTGTATGCAAACTTGGGAAACAGCTAATGAGTGGAGAGATATCGGGGTTGCGGATTTACCATTTCAGAATTAAACTGAATGATGCCCTTAACGTTTAACTTGGGTTCTCACACAACGATCGAATTGTTTTAAAACCAAGTATTATTTTTGAAGAAAGGTGGTGCACTATGAAAAGGAGAGTTGTTGATTTTCTTTTTTTACTAGTCGGTTCTTTTATTTTCGCACTAGCAATTAATCTTTTTGTAATCCCAAACGAATTAGGCGAGGGTGGGGTTACGGGATTGACGATTATCGCGTACTATCTTTATGAATGGTCACCGGGACTAGTGAATTTAGTTCTGAATGGTATTTTGCTTATTGTAGGTTATAATTTTTTAAGTAAGAACACAACAGTTTATACGATTATTGCCGTCCTATTCAATTCTTTGTTTTTGCATTTTACAAAGGACTGGAGCGTTTCATCGAATGAAATCGTCGTCAATACCATTTTTGGCGGTGTATTTATAGGTGTCGGAATTGGACTGATCATTCGAGTGGGCGGCACGACTGCCGGCTCTGCGATTCTTGCCAGTATTGCAAATAAGTATTTTGGTTGGAGTATCAGTTATGCTTTGCTATTTTTTGACTTAATTGTCGTATTCTTTTCTTATTTTATTATTGGTGCCGAAAAACTGATGCTGACCATCATTATGCTCTATATCGCTACAAAAGTGATGGAGTTTCTCATTGAAGGGTTGAATTCGAGAAAAGCTGTAACGATCATTTCCAGCAATGCAGATCAAATTGCTATGCAAGTAAACGAGGTGATGGGCAGAGGTGTGACGGTTTATTCAGGCCATGGCTATTTCACAAAAGAAAAAAAGGACATTCTTTATATTATCATTAGTAACCGGGAAGTTGTAAGGTTAAAGCAAATTGTTAAGGATGCAGATGCAGGCGCATTTGTCGCCATCCATGACGTACGCGATGTTTTTGGAGAAGGTTTTATGAAGCTGGCCAATTAAGCAGCGTTGTTAAACTGCTTCAATATATTATTGCAGACACTAAAGTTCTGACCAGGTGAGATTTTTCTCTTTCCTTATTTATTACCGAAAGGATCTGATAATAATACAGGCGACCCGGTTCTGAACAATTTCATATTATTTCAGAATCGGGTTCCATTTTTTCATTTGACTTCAAAAAACAAATGATAAGGCCCCGGTTTCAATTTCTTCAACTCCAATTATCCAGGGGGCGTTTTTCGGATGGTAAAAACCCTTAAACCTCATCAGGATGCGATGGTTCACCAATTAGACACGCATCTCCCTTAATCACGCCTTGAGTTAGGAGAGAGGCGATCTCAAATCCGCCAGTCTCTTCATCCGGAGAGGCAATCACTCCCAGTATACACTTCACGAATGATTCAAAAGTATCTATTCGATTTTCAATTAAAAATTAAACCTTGATAGTGCATATTTAATTAGCATCCCACGCAACTTATTGTAACTTTAAACTTCATAAATTCCCGCACAATCACTCACCGTTTTAAAAATAAATAGCCTGGCACTATTGAACATTTGCATGATGGGGGCGAATGAGTTTAATCTGTTATAAAGTTCGACTATATAACAAAGAGAGAAGCGGCAGTGCCGCCTCTCTCTTTGTGTTGATAAAGAAACAAGATATTAATAACCGATGATATGGTAGCCAGAGTCAACATGCAGGTTTTCACCTGTAACACCGCTCGCAAGGTCGCTCAGTAAGAAGATCGCAGCTTTACCGACTTCTTCTGGGTTCGTCGTTCTTCTTAAAGGTGCTTTCTCTTCAATCACTTTGAGGTTTTCATTAAAGCCAGCGATGCCTTTCGCGGCAAGCGTGCGGATCGGTCCAGCAGAAATAGAATTCACACGAATGTTGTACTGCCCAAGGTCATTCGCGAGGTATTTAACACTTGCATCGAGGGAAGCTTTCGCAACACCCATGATGTTGTAGTTTTTCACAACGCGTTCTCCGCCTAGATAAGTCATTGTAAGGATTGAGCCGCCTTCTTTTAGAAGTGGTTTGACAGCTTTAGAAACAGCCACTAAAGAGTATGCACTAATGTCGTGTGCAAGTTTAAAACCATCGCGGCTCGTATTTGCGTATTCGCCTGTCAGTTCTTCTGTTTTCGCGAAAGCGATACAGTGTGCTAACCCATCCACAACCGGGTATTGTGCTGCGATCGTTCCAAAAGCATCTTCAATGCTTTCATCGCTTGTTACATCACATTCTACGAGTAATGTATTTTCTTGATTTAATTCAGGGACGAGTCGTTCTACTTCTTTTTTGAGACGTTCACCTTGATAAGTGAAGATTAAATTAGCACCTGCTCCGTTTAGCGCTTTAGCGATTCCCCAAGCAATGCTTCGTTTGTTCGCCACACCCATAATAATGAAGTTTTTACCTGTTAATAGATTGTTCATGCATCGTACCTCGCTTGTCTTTATTTGTTATCCATTGAATGATTCTTAATTGAAGAACTTTCCTTTTATCATCGGAAATAGAAAAAGGTCAATTAGAGAATTTATTCGGGTTTTCAGTTTAATATTAATTGAAATCTTAGTCGAAGTCGAGAGTAAAACATTATCATTGAAAAACCAACTGTAAAGAGTGGTTTTGTTTTTCTGATTTCCGTTCTTTTATATTTTAGCTTAAAGTACTTTACGCATATCCCTGGAACATTTGATAGCCCCGTTTAACTTCTGTATAATAAGACCAGATTCATTCACGAATAGCTATTTTATGTATTTTTGTGTGAAAGTCTTCACAAGAGCATAGTACCTCTTTGCAATTCATCAATTTGGCCTGAAAAATTATGACGGTCTGAAGGAGAATCATAATGAAAATTGGGTTTATTGGAACTGGAAATATGGCGACTGCCATCGCCCGCGGTATGGTAACAAACCATTTTGTAGAAGGGGAAAAAGTATACCTGTTTGATGTACTGTCAGATAAGGTCAAAGCGCTTGGTCAAGAAATTGGCGGACAAGTTTGCAACTCGACTAAACAATTGCTTCAGGAAGTGGATGTCGTTGTTTTATCAGTCAAACCGGATATCATTGAAAAAGTACTCGTAGAATCCAAAAGTATCATTTTAGAGCGAAAGCCATTAATCGTTTCAATTGCGGCGGGCACACCATTAGCTAAAATTTCTGGCTATCTCAATGTGTCTGACCCATTAGCGATTGTTCGGGTGATGCCGAATGTGAACGCAACAATTGGTCTAGGGGCAGCTGCGGTATGTGGAAATGAGTATGTGACCGAGCAGCAATTAGATTATGTTGTTCGACTGTTTGAATCCGTTGGGAAGGCTTGGGTTGTAGAGGAAAGCCACTTTTCCAACTTTACAGCCTTAGCCGGCAGTTCTCCTGCCTATGCCTATCTTTTTATAGATAGCCTGGCAAGAGCCGGCGTAAAACATGGTTTACCAAAAGAGCTGGCGACACAGTTTGCTGCACAAGCTGTTCTAGGGAGTGCGCAAATGATCTTAGAGAGTGGGGAGAACCCGTGGACATTAATTGACCGCGTTTGTTCGCCGGGAGGCACAACGGTAGCTGGACTGTTAGCTTTAGAAGAGGAAGCTTTTACAGGGACAATCGTAAAGGGAATTGATGCGACGATTAATCGGGATAAAGAGATGAATGAGAAGTGATGGGTTCGTCTATTTAATGGAATAATGAGTGACATCTATTTTGCTAGCGATTCGAATTAGCAATTGATCGGAACGAAACAAAAGGTCTTCCATGGGGACAATATCCGGTGGAAGACCTTTTCTACTAATGTTAGCGTAAGAAAAAATAATCGATTACAAAATCTTAAAGATTTTTTTCTTTTTTCGTAAATAAGATGGCGTGATCCCAGATAATATCGTAGAGGTCTGGGCCAACCCCTGTTTCTTTGTCTTGGTAAATCCTAAAACCTATAAAGGCATCTTGATTATTATCAACACCATATGCACTTCCTAAGGGGTTGCCTTCACTGTACGGTACAACAACAACACGATCTTGATCAATCTTTCTTCCCATTTTGAATACATAATAGTCGTTAGTGTTCTCATAGCTTTCAGGGAAAAATTCAGAAGCAGAATGAGGAAACTCAACGCTATTGAAAGTTCCGACAACGCCATTTAATAACTCTGCACCATAGAAACTAGCCTGGCATAATGTTGCTTTTCCAGTTTTTTCATGATTTACCCCATATATGATGACAAAATCATCATCGGTTTTTAATTGGAAATTGTCTGTTCTTAAATAGAGCGCATCATTATTATCCCCTAGACAAGTCACGTCCTGCATAATTCCTTGAAAACCTTCCATAACCCATTTATCTGTATTCAAGTCAACGTGGTCATATTCTGAGCCTCCATATTTTTGAATAATCTCATTGCGTAAATGATCAAGATCCTTTCGCGCATGAGGCAAAACTTGATATTCAGTCGTATTTGTTTCCCTAAATTTAAGGGTTGGGATCGGCCATGGGTTTCGATTCGCAAGGGGAATGTTAGGCGTAATGCGTAATACCTTGAAAAATTTATCGACATTCTGGATATAGGCATCGCCAATTTCCTGTTGTGCCCATAATTGAGCTCTCATCACAAACAAAAAGGTATCCTTTCCTTTCTCTAGTCCCATGTTGACCAGTTCCAACGGTATGTTGTCATTATTCATAATGTTGGAGCTATATCCGGCAACTCCTAGGGCATCACGGACTTGTTGATTAACAGATCTGTCAGCTGTACTAATGATAATGGTGGAGCTGTTAAAAGGGGACCCGCTCAAACCTTGAGGCGTTTGTTCCGTCCATATTCCCCGATTACTCAATGAATCACCTAGACTTGCAAAGAGCATGTGGTAAAAACCAGTCTGATCGTTACCTGCTGTAACAGCATCACTATAGTCTTTTAGTGGTTTATTTTCTGTTAATCCAAGGTAGCTTCTAAAGCTAAAATAATAGGCAGGTGGAGGTGTCTGGCCAATCAGTACAATCGCCTCATCAGGCCTCAGTTTAAACGTTGCGCCTGGTATGATAGCGTTTATGTTTTCTGGGTAATTATTGGGGTTATTCGGATTATATACGATGGGAGGATCTTGTCCTTGAGATGGATCCTGGTTGGGAGCCGGCGGCAAGGTTAAAACCGCGTATGGCGCATTTGCATTATTTCCGAAACACGAAGGAACTTTTCCTTCACTGGCTAATTGTAGAATATCTACATAATTTAATTTTCCTTCTTGAACAATATATCCTCTTTTGTTCAATGTAGATATAAATGTATTGAGACCTCCATAAATCGTAGAGCCTTCTTGATTATATACGGGTCTGTAGTGCCCGTATGGATTAGGATACCCATGAAAAGCATTGTACGTAGGATGTGAGTGAGCAAGTGAGGGATAAAGATAGTAGGAATTTGAATATAGCCTATAATTATTGTACATATTTTTCACTCCTTAAATTCCCAAATATCTACTGAATTATTAACCCTTTTTCTAATACCCAAACTGATTGCTCCTGTTCACTTCCTTGTACAGCAATTTGCCCAGTGATTGATACGACATCACCCGGATTAACCTCTGCAATCTGTTCGTTTTCTTGCATTGAAACAACGAGTGAATAAGGCACGAGTTCTGGTCTTACGAGAGTGATGGTACCCCAATCTTCATTGTTATAGAGAACTGGATCACCAGCATAGATGATGATTTGATTTCCGAAAATATCGACTACAACACCCGACCAATTCAAAACCGATTTTCCATGCACGCTTTTCTCGTATATTTTTATTTGCTCAGTTTCCGGAAGGGAGTAGTACTTTTCAACAAATGGCAGGAAATCTGTATTTGTTTCAAGCATAGTGCTAATCTCATCTTCCACGCTAGGCGGAGTAACTTTTTTCTCCTCTTTCGTTTTTTCTTTTTCTTCGATTTTTTCTTCCGGATTTTCTTTAAGACCTCCGCCAGTTCCGGGATCTTAATCGCAGGCTCCTAAAATAAGTAACGAAGTCAATAACATGAACAACCATGCTTTTTTCACGGTAATCGCCTCCCTTGCTCAGTCTATTAGGGTACCTAGAGATTTGACTAGGCTCTTCAATTTCCCATAGCTTAGAGGCAGTTGCTATTTGAACTGGAGAAAATGCAAAAGGCCATCATTTAGAACTTATGCAGTCCTCCAATTTTCAAATGGATATTCAGTAGGCGTTTAATGTAACCTAAAAAGTTTAGCAAATAGTAATGGGTGATACCCAAGGTGAATTTTAACACTACTTTTGTTCTTTTTGAGTATACCCTAACGATACATTATTAAGCTTTGATCTATTAACGTTTCAAGTGTACGACTAGGGTTGTATTATAATGGATCGCGTTTGTTCGGGATCAAGAAATGAATGAAAAGTGACGAATGCGTTTTATAATGAAGAAACTTTTTACTTTTGATGAAACGAGCGCTATGAATATTTTATAGTTCCACCGTAACAAAGTCGTCGCTACTCCGTCTGATTTGGGTTATGCCAGGGCGGGGGATCCGGTGTTGATGCGAGTGGAAAGAAACTATCGAAATCTAATTGGCTCGCCATTCCAAGCAGCAATCGATATGAAATAAGTAAAAGGTCTTCCACGGTTACAACACCCGGTGGAAGACCTTTTCTTTAACTGTTGGCGTAAGAAAGAAACGATTATAAAAAACTCTTCAGATTCTCTTTCTCTATGTATTCTGCCCGTATTTGGGAAAGGGTCTTGTTGGTTTCTTTATGAACAGCAAACATATAGGTCTGTACACTGGACCAATCAAAGACTTCCTTCAACCATTTTTGCATAGAAAGCTCTTCACCGTTAACTTGTGCATTCCCATTAGCCAGCAATATCCCTTCATCTTTCTTCCCTTTGGCGACAATAATATCGCCAGCCTTGACAACTCCCCATTGGAGCATCTCGCTGATTTTAGGAAGATTTCTTCGAGTACTCTTTTTCTTCTGTGAGCTCGATTTCAATGGTGTCTCCAATAAATTCACGTAGAAGTCGTGATAGGTGTTTACCGGTAACACCTTCTCAGTACTTATAAAAATGTCATCGTTAATTGTATACGGAGTCAGTTTGTAACAGCTAATATCAACATTGTTGCTGTTTAGCCATGCCACTGCTGATAGAGTCTGCTCATCATAATCAGCAGCCACTAAAATGATTTTCTGCTTCTTGTTAAAATTAGTGCTCTCTGTCCCATTTTCGTGGAGAAATTCCATTACCTTTCGGGTAGCTAATTCCGCGCTCGTAAGGGGACTGCTCTCAAGCTCACTTTTATCATATTTTTCGATATAGGGAGCGTAAATTTTATTGACCAAGTCTTCTATATCTTCAATCGTTGCATAGCTTGCTGCGTAACGGATTGCCTGGAATTCAAACGCTTCTTTACGCCCCTCGATATCTTTTCGATCTCTTTTGATTTCAATTAGTACAATATTTCCTTCGTGATCAATTGCTGTCAAATCACTGATCCCATGGTTGGCATTTCGCACTTGTTTCCCCACAATCAGCATTGATTCTTCTTCATCACAGATCATGTCTATATTTTTTCTAAGTAATTCCTCAATATCGCTTTCCCGGTAATTTAAACTGGCGAAAGTCGTCTTGTCTATTTTTACTGCATGGGTGTCGGTTATTTTGTACAAAGTAGATCCCTCCTGAAAATGGGTTGTCTTGTAATTTGACCATATCATATTTTATGGGAAGTTGGGAGGGGGTTGGTTTTTTAGATGATCAGCGTAAAGGATTCTATTGGAGAGTTCTTTTTAATAGAAACGACGTTCAAAAATGGTCATGCACAACTCATCCGCAATATGCCATACTATTGGGAATATAGTCTTGCGGTAAATGTGGAATTATAAGACAATGGAATCAATAAGTTATTTTGAAACTTAGAATTAACGTTCCACTTAGATTTTTAAGGGTTGAATGCTAGTTAATATTCAAACGACATTTGTAGAATCATTAATTTGAAATAGTA
The DNA here is from genome assembly GCF_001563475.1 of Sporosarcina sp. HYO08. Taxonomy (GTDB): domain Bacteria; phylum Bacillota; class Bacilli; order Bacillales_A; family Planococcaceae; genus Sporosarcina. Next base: position 48,271 of record NZ_LPUT01000002.1, read on the forward strand.
AAAGTAGCCGCCGCTCTATGATGAGTGGAAAAATAACCGCCCATAACACCGATTATGGGCGGTTAAAGGAGGGACATCATAAACCTGTTCACTCTTTTTACAAACAACACATTTCAGTTGGGAAAAGGAGATGGAGAGATGTTTTTAAATGATTCATTAGATGTATTGCCTTTTACGGATATATCAGAATTAGAGAAAAACATAGGGGGAAGTCTCACAAAGATTAGAAATACAATTTCTAAAGCAAATCCTTTAATTACTTTGGTTCATGAATACTTTTGAAATAGATTTGTAGGGGGGCTGTGAACTTATGCTGTTAAGCGATATAGATGTTAAGAAGGAACTTGTAGATGGGGAAAATATAATGATTTACCCTTTAGACATTACTAAGATAAAAGGCAGTTCGATAAACTTAACTGCGAGTAAATATGCTTGGAGAGTGTCGGACAAAAAGTCAGCCGTAGAAGGTGACAAGATAGTTGTACCACCACAGGACACAGTATGTGTTTATACTGAAGAATCTATATGGGTCTCTCGAAGAATAGGTGGTACTTATCATTCTAAAGTTTCGTTAGTGACAAAAGGACTGGGTCATATTTCTACTACACTAGACCCTCAATGGTTCGGCATGTCATTAATAGCTATAAATAATCCAACCTGTAAACCAGTTGAAATTTATATCGGCCATACATTTGTTACGGTGATGCTATATTATTTGAAAACTGATTCTACTAAAGGATTGAATGAAAATGCTGGCAGTAGACAAGACCTTGCTAATAATTTTAATATATCCCCCAAGGTACAAGAGGAACTACGTAAAGAATCAAATCGCTCTTTTGAAGGGTTAAGACAGGCTATGCTTAATTCTCAAAGTTATAAAGATTTTATAGAAGATTACACAAAAGAAGAAAAAGAGACTATTCGGCAAAAAAAGGAGTTTAAGCAGACTTTTTGGTTTCCGCTGATTGTAGCAATTCTAGGGGCAATTATAGGCGGGGTCATTTCCGGATTGATAGTTTGGCAGATTACTAAAGATGTAGAAGAACCTTCAAAGAATAAAAAAACAGCTGTTGAAATACATGAGGAGAGGGATGAACATCCGCTCCTTTAGATTAAAGTAGGTATAGTCGCTTTATCATTGCATGTCTGTTAAAAGCACTCTACACATGTGTATCAAGTGATGATATAAGCCAAATGGAAAGGGATTATATTCACTACTACCTAGCCATTAGATCCATCATTCATAAACTGACCAAAGGTGATGCTCCAGATACCGCCCAAATGAATGAAAAAGTGAGACAAATGATGGAAGAAGCACTGATTAGTGAAGGTGTGGAGGAAGTATTCAAGCTGGATAAGAACGATCCAAAAAATAATGCGGATCTCTTCAGTGATGAGTATTTAGCCAAAATTGATAAAATCAAACTGCCGAATACCAAGATTAAGCTTCTACAAAAGTTATTGTCAAAGGCAATAGAGGAATATAAGAAGACCAATAGAATGCAAGGTGTAGACTTTTCAAAGAGATTCAAGGAGTTGGTAGACTACTATAATGAAAGAAAGGACTTTCAAACCTTGCAAAGTGATGTGTTGGATGACGTTGCGGAACAATTTGCCGATTTGTTTTCAGAGCTGGTTAAAGAGCGGGATTCCTTTAAAGACTTGGGAATTGATTATGAGGAAAAAGCCTTTTACGACATACTGAAAGCAATTTCTGAAAAACACCAATTTGAGTACCCACACGAAAAACTTATTAAATTATCACGGGAAATTAAAGCGATTATCGCGGACAAAGCAAGATATACAGACTGGTCTAGCCGAGATGATATTAAAGCGGAATTAAAAGTAGATCTTATTCTGACGCTTGCAGAGAACGATTATCCCCCTGTTCCCAAGGATGAAATATTTAAGGAGATATTTGAGCAGGCAGAGAATTTTAAGAAGTATAGGGTGTAATTGTTATAATTAAAAAAGGGGGGCGATCTGCCCTCTTTCAATGGCTGTGCTTTGAATTAGAACTACTGGAAAAATGACTAGGGGAAAACTGCCATGCGGAAATAATTTCTATGTCAAATTTGTAAATGCTATTTATTCTATATAAAGAAAACTTGATTTAATAAAACAAAAATTTAAAAGGATTTGTGGTGATAAAATGTACCAGATGGTAGATCCGGCATTTGTAGAAAAACAAATTATGAACCAAGAGCATTCTATAAAGCCACCAGCTTATAATTCTTATCCCTATACAGAGTTAGACGACAGAATATTTGAGATCCTATTGTTTTTAATTTACCAAAGGGAAATTAGGGATAAAAAACATTTGGGGAATTTCGATGATATTACATTAATGCAAGGCGTTGGTGAACAAGGTAGAGATTGTGTTTTGCATTACAAGGGAAAAAGTGCAGGATTAATACAATGTAAAAATTATAAAACCCCCATTAATAAGCCCGATGCTGTGCGGGAAATAATTAAGTTTTCGCTGTATTACCTTCTTGACAACAATCTAATTTCGGATATTGACAACTTTACTTACTTACTAGTAGCGGCAAGTGGATTTAATCAAAGGACCTCCCTTTTCCTTAGTGCATTTAATACAAATATTGAACATGAAGAGGACTTGGAGAAATGGATAAACGAAGTAATTGAGGGATATGAAACCTTCAAAAATGCAAAACTGACTTATGAAGGAATTAAGGATGAACTGGTTGCCGTACTTAAAAAAATAAAAGTGAAAAGACTTACCCCGGAGGAATTAAATGTAATGGTGGATGAAAACCCATCAATTGCCAAGCGTTTTTTTAGTTTACATGTCGTTACAAGTGAGGATGAGATAGTAAAACTAAGGGAAGAAGTTATGAAGAAAAACAGAATGAGTTATTCGGATTTTCTTAATCATGTAAATGAAACTGTGTTAAACATGGAATACATACGGAGTCCCGAGATAAAGAGAAAACTAGTTAACAGAACAGATGATATTCTTGAACAATTATATGATATCGGCGAAGATAAATTCACTCAGTTTATCAAAGCAATCCAAGTTCCATTTAAAAATAGATTTGCCGATAGGGGAATGTTAACTTTTGAGGAAAACCTTCCTTTATTAACGGATATTGTAATTAAGGTGATAGTGATGTCATTCGTAAGACCAAACCTTGAACTTTCATCGGAAAAAGGAAGGGCAATCAAAATAGCATCCGATGAAATAGTTTCATTAATATTTTCAGAAGGCAATGAGGAGTATGATTTGGTGGTTTTGCAATTGTTGAAGTACTTCAATAATATTACAGATGACCTAGGGGAAATAACTACCGTTATTGTTGGTAACAGCGCACCTAAAACCTGCATTTTAGGAGGGGGCGGAGCGCAAATAGATTACGAATATATCATTGACCAAATTGTTGATATAGGATCCGAGAATTATAAAGAGGAGTTCACAAATTTAAAAAATAGATTCAAGTTTACTTATCACTGTCAAAACTCTTTTAGTTTTAAAACATTAAGCTCTGTACAGGAGCTTGAGGAAAAATTAACAGAAAATATAAGGGGGAACACCGTTGGACATCGAAAAGCTTTACTTGGAGATTGACAAATACTTTGAAGGTTTCGGTTTGTATAGAGTCGATGATGATATGCTAAAGAAATGCGATTGTTATTATATTGATGAAGAGGCGAAAAAGTATATATTTATTTGTAAGGTTTTTACAAGTATTAGCGACGTAATATTAGAATGGGAAAGATCGCAGGATGAGGACATAGCATTATATCTACAACAAGAGAAATATGCCAATAGCGATATTCGCTGGGATATGTATTTTGTTGTTATTTATTTAGGTAATGAGAATTTGGATAAATATACTTTTGATTTGATAGAACAGGATAAATTCTGCTGTAAAAAGTTGATAATAGATATGAGCAGTAATTCCGATATTATTGCTGCGCTTAACAATAAGTTGCCCTTTTCTAGGGATTATTTTAGGTTGGGAGATATAACGGATGTATTTAATGACGCTACTTTTCTAAAAGAGCTAAATAATAAAAGTGGTTTGGAAAACAACGTTTTAACCCTAGACTTGTTAAATGACCTTCCGGGGCAAAAAGAGGAGTTAATAAAAAGGCTGCTAGAACAGAAGGAAAAAGAAAGGATAGATTAACTATGTCTGAGTTAAGACTAAATAAAATTAGTATCGACCATTTTAGGGGATATAGACAGCAGGCTCTTTTTAATATAAAAAGTAATGATTTACTAATCCTTGCTGGACCCAATGGAATGGGGAAAACATCATTTTTCGATGCAATAGAATGGGGTTTTACAGGAAGGTTATTTCGATTCGAGGAACCAAATGAAGAAAAGGGAAAAAGCCATTTTATAAATTTTCAACCTTATGAAGCGCCAGCCGAGGTGAAAATTGAGTTCGGTAATGATGTTAAAAACTATACTTTAACCCGCAAAGCCACTAATTTTGTGGGGCGAGATACAGATTACGGTTCGGGCAAATCAAGCCTATCTGTGTATGTAGAAGATGTTGGGTTATTAGAAGGGCAACAGGCAGATGATTTCTTAAATGAAATTTTAATAAAAGATGAATGGAAAAATAAAGTAGACTTTAAGGATGTATTTTCTCAATATCATGTTTTAACCCAGGATAAGTTAAAAACTTTTGTAAATGGCTTAAAAGGACCAGAGCGTTATAATCAGATATCATCTTTAATTGGTACCCATAGGTTCTTAAAGTATGGATCAGAATTCGGGGTAATAAAGAAAGATTTGGATTCGAATTTATCCAAAGTAAGAAATGAGTCTGAACTTTTGAAGGTGGAAATTAGAAGTATAGAGAATCATATTTCAGCGGAAAAGGGTATAAATATTGGTAACAGCAATAATTTATTGGAGTATATCAATGAGTTATATGCCAAAAATAACTTGAATATGAATTTGAAGGTTGCGCAGGATGATGATGTCAGGGAATATACAAATACCCTGCTTGAAAATATATTAACATCAAAAAGGAAAATTCAAAATGAAATTAATTTAGTAGAAAATAAACAAAAAGAAATGTATGAATTGAATGAAGGTCAAGGGGAGTATTTGTTAAATTTAAGGGTGATTGAACATTTGGAGAAAAGCATCCCCTTAATAAAGAAGATTAAAAGGATTACTTTTCTTTCCAACGAATTAAAGTCATTTATAACATTTTCTGATTTAAGAAAAAAGCTAAATGATGATATACGATTAACTACCGAAAACGAAGGATCCGCCGCCCAAGAAAGGGAATATGTTGGCAGTGAATATAACTTATTGGGGAACTATTACGATATTTTACTAAATAAGCAAAAAGGGATTCGGAATATTGATAATATCGGGGAAATGAATATCACCAATTTAACAGAGAGCTTTTATGTTACATTTACAAATGTAGACAAAGTTTTAGAAGGATATATTACAAATACCTCCAACGAAAGTCGGAATGTCTCTATTGCGCGTGAGTTAAGCGATATCACACTAGTATTGAATCAGGTTGTGCAAGCTACTAATCGGCTAATAAAGAAGAAAAATGATTTAACCACAACCCTAAATGAAATTAATGGTGAATTGGATAGTTTAAGTAATATGGAGGAGGAAAAGAAAAGCCTTTTACAGTCAGCGAGGAGTTTTCTTTTAGAAAAACTTAATGAAAGTAACAATGTAGAGAAATGTCCGGTTTGTGCAACTGAACATGGAACTGGTCAACTACTATCAAAGATTGATGCTCAGTTAACCTCGGAAAATGAACTAATAACCAAAAAACTTAATGATATCGATAATATAAAAAGTCAGATACACAATATAGATTTAAGTTTGGGTGAACTATTTGAAAATGGAAAAATATCATTTGGGAAAACCCTGGAAGTAGTAAAAGGGACTATGATATTACTAGAAACAAAAATGGAGAAATTGGAAATTCAACGGAAAGGTTATTCTAGTGAAAAGCTAGTCCTTGAAAAAAAACTAAATGAAATAACTCTTAAAAGTAAAGAATTAAATGATATTGTCAAATCCGACTTGAATTTAAATGAAGCTGATTTTGATAAAATCGATATTACAATTCAAAAGCAACTCAATAGATTAAATGGGCAACTAGATAATTATAAAGACAATATTGATTTAGACAACATGGATATGGAAGTAGCCGAATCAAAACTATCAAAATTGAGAGAAAAGGCTACTAACTTCGAAAGGTTATTACTAAATTATCGAATAAAAGGCGACAATATTTCTAAAACCATAGAAGGGTATATTAAAGAAATTAAGTTAGAAAAGGATGTAAAACAAACAGAGTTATCAAAATATAAATATGTGGAAGAGGAATTGCTAAGGATTAACACTCATATCGAGAATGATAATAATCAACGTAAAGTAAGATCTTTGTATAAGGATCTAAAAGAGAAAGATGAAGAAATAAGTAACTTAAATTTTATTATTAGCCAACTTGATGGGTTGAACAATTCCGTCAGTGGGGTTGTTGGGGAGATGAACCAAAAATTATTAGATGGGAATGAACAATTCATCAATAATATTTTTAATCGTATTTACCCCCATCCATTTTACAGAAAAATAAAGTTTGGCCTTGAAAATAACCGAAATAATAACAAGGTTTTAACTTTAAAGGTTCTCCGAGATGCGGATGGAAAAGAAATCAATCCTGCATATACATTTAGTTCTGCACAAATTAATGTAGTGGCTATTAGTATATTTTTAGCCATGGCGTTAAGACAACAGTGTACAAATTTAAGTACCATACTAATGGATGACCCCATACAGAGTATGGATGATTTAAATGTTTTCTCCTTTATAGATATTATAAGGGGATTTGCAAGCGAAGGGGTATTTAATGAATTAAAAAAGCAGTTTGTTTTATCCACACATGATGAAAAAATATATAGATTGATGAAAAAGAAATTTAGGTTTTATAATAACGGTACAATATTGTTTAACGAGTATAGTGATGTTGGTCCTGTGTATAATTTATCTAATAAATCATAAAAAAGATTCACCTTTTGAATTTTTTTGGGAATAAAGTTAGGTAAACACTGCCACATCTGTTTTCATCTGCCATTACCATCCTGCCCATGTGGAGTGTGGGGTTAGGTTGGAGGTGGAAATGTAGCCTTACAATAAAGTTTTTTGAATAACTTGAGTTGCTCAAACTCTAGGTTTATTAAAGAAAACACCTTGCCTCCGCAACCTAATTTTTATCAAACGTAGTCAAACAATTTTAATACTAGCTTGAAACCCTTGTAAACACTACTATTATAATGTTTTGAAGAGACGACAGTTCGACTCCTGTTGTCTCCATATTACGATTTTATTGAGCTTCAATAAATGTCGAAGGGGCTGTTTAATAAGTCCCCAAAATAAAACAGGTGAAGAAAAACGACACGTTTTCTTCGCCTGTTTATCTTTTTGTTTATGGCGTGAAAATAGCTGGCGAATGCCCGCTACTTTCAGGAGATAGTGGGACTGCTGTCCAGAAAGTTAGTGAAAAGAAAAACCATGCTACTATGAGGCTACAGTGTCTTTTAAAATTCAGGAGGGAAGCGCCATGCCAAACTACCAACAACAAATCCTCTCCCTCATTGAGGATTCTCAGGATTTCACCTATTTACATAACCATTTTAATCGTTTCAATCCATTCAAAGTTCTTCAAGTTGATAATTATGAAATTCGTCATTCCAATGTGTTGGCCTGGTTGATCGATCCAAAGCAGAATCATGATTTGGGTGCGTATTTTATAAAGAAGCTTATTGCGAAGGTCTTTGTGAATCCCGCGAATTTTGAGGATGAGGACAAGCTTGCCAATTATGATGTCCTTCAGTTGAGCCGTCATGCTTATCACGATCTCGTTGTGTCTAAAGAGGTGGCGAAACCGAACAGGAAGCGGATCGATTTGTTGGCTGTCTCCCGCTTGCATCAAGTTGCGATTTTAATTGAAAACAAGTTTTGGTCCAATGAATCCGAAGGGCAGCTAGAAGAATATATCGAGTTTGTTCGAACGACATATGAAGGATATAAAATCATCCCGGTATTTTTGACGTTGCAGGATGAGGAGCCTACGCATGAGGACTATCTGATGCTGGGCTATTCGGATGTATTGGACATCCTCAAAAATATGCCGGCTGCAAACCAAGCGTATATGCATCCAGACGTGCACTCCTTCATTTCTTATTACATCGACATTTTGGAGGATCAGTTGGTTCAAAATGATGAACTGAATGAGAAGGGGATGGCGCTGTATACAAATCATAAGGAAGCTGTTGAACTCCTTTCTAACGTTGGAAAAGGAAAGGTAGGGAGGGGGAAAAGCTTTGCGAATCAATTACTGCCTATTTACAGTCAATATAAAGAAACGATCGATTTCATCGTGAAAGTTGGCAATAGCTTCTTACGGGAGGCTTTCATTCGGTTTGCCCGGAAGTTGGAATGGCCGGAACAGTTATATACGCCGCATTTCCGTGTGCCGCACTTCATTGAGCAGACGTGGGATGAGCAGTTTGACAAGGATGACTTGCGCAAGAATTGGTGGATGAATAAGGGGCTGATCGCTTGGTTCGAACAAGCGGACGAGCGGTTGAAACTGAAGATGGAAGTTGGACCTTTACATCATGAAAATCGCGTCCGACTTTTACAGGCGTTGAAGGTAAGAGGGGTCGATGTGAAGGAGCAGGCTTTTGAAGAAGGCCGGTAGTATACGAGAATCTATATGGATACCGATCATCCGACTTCTTGGGAGGATATTGATGCGTTGGTTGAATCCATGCTGCGGCTATACCGCAAAGACTCCTTCCAGTCCTTATTGCGATTAAGTAACGAGGCTGTGAAGATGGGGGACAACGCTGATAGCATTCCGTTAGTTGAACCTTTCATAATAAAGGATCAGTCCCCATTAGAACAGGCATTTGCTGCGTATGTCAATGAACAACGCCTTTCTCCTGGCTATTACAATAATCATCCGAGTATCCCGAGCTTTGTAGAGCAGGAGTGGACGGAGCTGCCTTCTGCATACAAAGTGACAGAAAAGTATTGGCTCGGTTATCCGCTCATTGCATGGTTCGAGAGGCAGAATTTGAAGGTTCGGCTAATTGTTGAAGTAGGACCACTACCGTACATAGGAAGGACTCGTTTATTAAAGAGCCTAGAAGAACAAGGAATCCCGGTGCGGGCGCTGGCCTATGAAGAAGGAAGAAGTTTTACACGGATTTATTCTCAGGCTGTTTCTGTTGAGAATATGGAAGATGCCGGAGAACTGAAAACGGCGATGGATCAGTTGGTTTCTGATCAGAAGTATAGATCTGCGCGGGAAGGAATGGCGCGGGCAATTGCGGCTTTACGCCAAACGACATACACTTTAAGTGATATGGACTGAGTACCTGACTATAACGGTGTGACGATAGAATGGACTTGATGTTTATGTAGGGGGATGCCTGCGCAAGATAATACTAGTTTGAAGTAAGGGAGCAGGACGATATGTTTTGTTCCTTTTTCGATTGGAAAAAGCAAAGAAGTCTGGGCTCCAATCGGGGATTGTACCGGGTCATCCAGAAGATGCTTTAAATACTGATAAGCTTTTTTATTTAATACTTTTCAAAAGTTAATATAGCATCAAGTAAATATCGCAGGAGGCCCGACATGAAAGCAATCACTGTAAAACAACCAGGCGGTGCAGATCAATTACAGAACTTACAAACGAGAAAGCCCACTCCTTTAGCCGTGGGAGTTGTCAGATAACCATGATCTTGAGCGGGTACTTAATAGGTGTAAAAGTCTATTTTAGTAATGCAATTTGTTGTTTTTAGTTCCGCAAAAGGGCCAGATTGTTTAACATCAAATGATAACCTAACCATTATTTAGAAAAGGGATTAAAGCGAGCTATACTCTAAAATCGTGGAGGACTTATTATGATCAAGCGTATCACCATTATAATCATTATTGCTATCGTCGCTATTGTGGGGGCTATCTTTTTCATCAGTTCATTGGATAATCATACAAACGATAAATATGCAGACCGGCAATCAAAGAAGCCATCATCGGGTAATGAAAATAAAGAGATTCGGGAAGCTAATCCATCTCTGGACAGCATATTCGACTTGGCTAAACAAGGGGAAATCCCGGGTGGTACTATCGTTGTTGGTGAAACGACTGCCGATGAGGTGCAAGAATCTTTGGGTAAGCCGGATGAGACCGCGGATACGAATGTTGGCCTTTTTTTGAACTATCCGTCAGATGGTATTAATGTTGGTATTACAGACAATATTGTGTCCGATTTGCGCTCGTCGCAAGATCAATTCACGGCGTTTGATCTGGATTCAATTGAATCCTATAAAAAACCTGATGACATCCATTACTACCGGGACGACAATAATGATCAAATCATTCTTGTCTATGAACTTTCCGACGATTATGTCCTGAAATGGGTGCTGCCAAATCCTACCGGTGATTCAGATAATCCGCATGTGGATCATGTTTCATTATCGAAGGAAATAAATGGAGATCATGTCAATGAGGAGAATAGCGATGGTTTTGCTGATAGAGGAAATAAAAGTATAAGTCTTGATGAAAAAATTGGCCAGATGATTTTTGGCGGGGTTAATGGAACGGAAATGACCGCGGAGACGAAAAACACCATCAAGAACTATCATGTTGGGGGAATCATCTTATTTGGTAATAATATCGAAGGTAAAACTCAAACCGTCAACTTTTTAAATGGGATGAAAACCGCGAATGCCGAGAATCCTTACCCATTATTACTGGGAGTTGATGAGGAGGGCGGGAGTGTGACACGTATGCCTGAAGGGATAAAAAGCCTGCCATCAAGCCGTTCGATTGGAGCATTAAACAATCCGAATGTGTCTTTCAATGTCGGTACTATTCTTGGTAAGCAGATGAAGGCACTCGGTTTCAATTTAGACTTTGCTCCTGTTCTTGATGTGAATAGCAATCCAAATAATCCTGTTATTGGTGACCGTTCCTTTGGCGACAATCCGAATATTGTTACCAGGTTGGGCATCCAGACGATGAAAGGGATCCAGAATGAAGGAGTTATTTCGGTTATAAAACATTTTCCCGGGCATGGGGATACTGGCGTGGATTCCCATTTGGAACTTCCAAAGGTCAATAAAAGCTACAAGGAGCTGTCCAAATTGGAACTTGTGCCATTTAAGAAAGCTATTTCAGAGGGAGCCGATGTTAGCATGGTTGCACATATCTTGCTGCCAAAAATAGAGGAAACTTATCCTGCATCCATGTCGAAACAGGTGATCACGGGCATTTTGCGAGACGATTATAATTTTAATGGCGTTGTCATTACCGATGACCTGACGATGGGAGCAATTACAGATCATTATAATGTCGCGGATGCGGCAGTTCAGTCAGTAAAAGCGGGCGCGGATTTGCTGCTTGTTGCACATGATCCAAATTTAATTGCCAAGGTTTTTGATAAATTGAAAGCGGCTGTTGAAAATGGGGAAATAAGCGAGGATAGGATTGACGAAAGTGTCGAACGCATAATAAATTTGAAGATGAAATACGAGCTTTCAGATGAAAGGACACCAATACCTAATGTACAACCGATCAATGAGGAAGTGGAAGTCATTTTGCAGAAGGTATCCTGATTATTGCAAAAGAGGTAAAGCCAGAACCAAAAATTATGCGCGAAAAATAGTTAGTGGTATACCGCAAACGGGCGCGATTATTGAACGTCAAGAGCCTAATTCCTCGCCAGAAACAGGCAGGAATCAGGCTTGTTTTCTTACGCTATTTTAAATCTCCCAATTGGTAAATAGGGTGGCAATAGGTGGTAAGTTCTGTGGCAATCATTGGTAAAAAAAGATGTCACAGGTGGTGCATTTCATTGGCCGTAATTAGCATAGGGCAATTTTCACTTCAGCAGGTATTGGAAAAAGCAAAAGAGTCTAGGGTCCAATCAGTGATTGTACCAGGTCATCCAGAAGATGATCTGATTCAGGAACGATGAAAGGATGGCACGAACATGGAAAACGTATCAAATGCAGATCAATTAGCATCACTAAAATCTTTACGATCAACAATCAATAAACTCGAAAACGCCTTGTCTCAGATGACGCAGAAAGGCGCAAATACGACGCTAGTTAAGAAACGACTCAAAGCTATTACCATTGGATTAGCCATGCTGGAAAACGTTTGGCATCAAAAACCTCATCAGTACACCGGGGAAGAGTTAGCGGAAGCTTACAATGTACTGACTCGTTTATTGCCATCTGTTGAAAATAGTTATGCCAAGTCAAAAGCAGGTAGTCCACAAAGAACACTTTTAGAAAGAAGAATTATGGCGTTGAAACTAGCTGTTCAAGCAATCAAAAAGTTGTCTGTATGAAAAAACACTCAGACAACTTACTCTGATTGTATAGATGAAAATAAAAGGCTGCCTGTGATGCTATTTGGTGATTGCTTTCATGTGTGCATGCATAATGTGCCGAATATCTGAAAAAAAATTATAAATCTCCCAGTTGACTTCCTTAACATATAGTGATAAGATTTTCCCTATTAGAGATATTAAGAGTCTTTAATATCTTTTTTGGAATAAGGAGTTATTAACTGTTCCTAAAAATATTGAATAATGTAGAAAAATATGTCAAAATAGACATATGAAAAAGATCTATAAACCTAATGAATTTGCAAAAATGTTAAATGTGACTGTTAAAACATTGCAGAATTGGGATAACGACGGAAAATTAATCGCTTACCGAAACCCAAGTGGAAGAAGGTTTTATACAAATGAGCAATATGAGGCATACATGGGAATCAATCAAAGAAATCAAGTAGGTAAGACGGTGATTTACGGACGTGTTTCAAACAACGGTCAGAAAGATGATCTCCAAAACCAACTTGCTTTTTTAAGAGAGTTCG
>NZ_LPUT01000003.1 GCF_001563475.1 Sporosarcina sp. HYO08
TCTAGCGAAAGCTGTCAAGTGCGGTCTTTCACTTGACTGGTTTCGCTGGATACAGGACACTCCATGAATGGATGTTGTTCTGAAACAGACTTAACTTTTTTGTGTCCAATATATTGACGTAGATCCACATGTGTACCATTCGTATTCCCATATTTTATTAATTTTAAAGTGTTGTATAAAATTAACCTCAAATAATTTTACTTACCTATATACAACATTCTTTTTATTTTTCTAGCTATAGCCTCTAAATAATCTTTGAGAAAAATAATTGCAGCCCTTTCCTTTGTTAAACTTGGGAGCTCATATTTTATCAAGCTTCTTCTATCTAAACTACTGCTAGTATTACTTTCTTTTTGTGAAAGGTTATATAAGTATATCCCTTCCCCTTTAAGGTCATATAACACATTCAGTTCATATGGCACTAATGCAAGTGACCAACTCTTATGAACCTTAAAATTTAACTTCTTAGTTGTAAGTAAATATCCTCTATTACTGTATTGTTGCTTTAATCCATAATAATCAATTATTAGATTGTCCTCACCTTTATTTATAATACAGTTTAATAAATTATGACTTTCGAAAAAGGCATCATATTTAGCAGATGAATCTTGGATTCTTTTAAAATTATAATCCCTATCAAAATCGCCCATTAATATGGCTTGATGTGAATTAGAATTAATTTCATTATGTGTCCCAACATTCCCCATATTTGTACTTAATGCAACTCTAGGATACACAAAAAATTTATTGTTCAATGCCAAATACATATGAAAGTATTTTTTCCAAGATGATTCCTTCCAGTTAAGAACAACATCAGGTACAATGCCCTTAAAATCAATATTAATAAACTCTTTTTCTTCGTACCATAGTTTAAAGTTTTTCCATTGATTTCTTGTCCATATTTGCCCCCAAGATGATGGTACTTGAGCAAAATAGGTATCACTTTCATCGTGTATAGGAATAAATGGACGTAGTTCAGCGAACTCAGTAACTCTGTAATTATACAAGGATATCCCTGCAATGTTTTCTTCATAGTTATAGAAGGAAACCGCTTGTTGGGCATATCGATAAAAAGACCTTGATACGTATAAGTCATCTTCGAGAATGATAACTGCATCATAGTCAAGAGCAATGTCACCACATTTTAAAACATGCTTCCTTAAACCTAAATTCTCAGGATGACAAATTACCTTTTTTTCCCCATGATTCCATTTGAATTTTTCGGCAATTCTATAAACTTCATTATTATCACTTTTATCAATACTTATTATTAAGTCAACATTGTTGTTATCATAGTGGGCTTGAGATAAATTATTTAATAGCCTATTTAAAGAATTATGCCTATCGAACGCTACTACAACTATTGGTATATTCAAGATGTCTCTCCTTTGCTCAATTATTTCTTACACTTTTACAAACTTTATGATTTGTATAGGCAATTAAAGAAAGTAAAATAATTAATATTTTTTGTTCATCTATTAAAGAGTTTATTGAGTACGCTAAAAAACCTGGTATTACAAATAAAAAACTAGAATTAAAAATTGCTCTTCTAAAAAAGAACCATAATGAAATAAAATAAGCTACTATACCATATGAATAAAGAAATCTTAAGTGATCACTATGGGGTCGAAAAAATTTTCCATCCCTTATTTGAATATAGCCTTCTCCTATAAGGTTTGGGAGTTTATCCGAAAACATAAAGCTATATTTACTCAATCGACCACCATCTGTATTATCTAACATTCTATCTAAGCTATACTCTCTTACATAAGAATAGCTATCTCTAAAATAATAAGCTATAAAGGCTATTAAGGTAAAACCAAAGCAAAATAAAAAACTTGCCTTTAACATTTTTTCATATGAAGTTTTAATTTTAACGGTGTTTTTAAGTTTGTATAGAATGTATAGCATGAAAAATACCAGTGCTGATATAAGAGCTCCTGTACTCATGCTCAAAATTATTGCTATAGGAATAGAACTATAAATGAATATTTTTTGGATAGGTTTAAGGTTTTCATTTAATAACAGATAAAATGCCACCATCTGAAATCCATAAGCAGCATTATTAGGATCTATCCAAATATATGAATATCTAAATAAATATTCATTCTGTCTAATATACCATTCATTAACAAATGGATTCCGTACTCCTAATATTTCAAGTAATCTAAAATACGTGGCAACATCAATAAACGATGCGATACCTAAAACAATATAAAATACTACAAAACTAAACAAAATTCTTTTTATATTTACACTGTAAATACAATTTTTTAAAACGATATAATATGCAAAGGACGTTAAAAGTTGAAATCCTCTTTTTATATTTTCTATCCATACATTCATCCCCTCCAAGTATAGGGGCGATTGCAAAAATGATAAAACTACACTTATTAAAACTAACAAACTGAGCGTTAAAAAAACAATAAACTCTTTATCTTTTTTAATTTTAACTTTCTTTAATAGAATTACTCCTAAAACAACTGGTAATGATAGAGGCATTACAAAAAAATTAAAGTATGGCAATAGTAGTATATCAACAAATATAAAAGCTACTAGAAGATTGTTAAAATTATGGCCTTTCTCCAATATAGTCATTTTTTTATATCCCCACTTATTTAATATAGCAAGTCAATGAATTCCTTAATCTTCTTACTATGAATGTCCCAATTTTTATTATTTATAATAAAATTACGAGCCTCTTTTGCTTTCGCAATTAGATAATCTACATCCTGTATTAATAGATTATCTATTGTCTTTGCAATTTCTTCAGGGCCTTCATTATCAAATATAAATACATATTGTAAGTAATCATCGGTAAGACCATTTAATTTCGTCGTGGCCACTGGGGTTCCACTAATTAGGTACTCAATCATTTTAGATGGAAATGTATACAAACTTATTGGGTCATTTGCAGGTCTTGGATTTAATAAAATCCCTGCTTCCTGTTGGATCCTTATCATTTGTGAATTAGGTACATTCCCCATAAACTTTATTCGACTGTTATCTTGCGCAACCTCCTTCACATACTGCTCAAGAGGCCCCGATCCATAAATTTCAATAACAAACTTATTACTCTTAACAAGTTTTGAAGCTTCGACTAAGTTTTTTATGCCATTGTATTCTAACAACGCACCACTAAAAACTAATCTAATTACATCATCTTCGTGTATATTCGTCCACTGTCCTCCAGGTGGGCTTTTGGGTGCATCATCTAAATCAAACCCACCATCTACAAGAATAAATTTAGATTTTGGGGCATACTTTTCTATTACCTTTTCATTGAGTACTATTAACCCATCAAATTCTTTGATATTTTTTTCAGTTGTACTATCTTCAAGTTTTTTGGCTATCTTTCCAATAAAACCTCTGTTAATTACATCTATTGGTGGATCTGCTAATATGCAAACTATTTTAACATTAAATAATTTCTTGGCTAAAATAGCTGGCAAGGAAATATAAGGGAAAGAATTGAAACATATAATAACCTTTTTTTCATTTTTATTTTGCCTTACCCAACTATATATCATAAAAAAAGCGTTAACTATTAATATTATTTGTTTAACAATAAAAATATTGATAAAAGGCACTCTGTTTGCAACAATATTTTTCTGCAATTGAATTTTCCCTTTACCTATATAAATTCTTTTTTCTTTAGGAAAGGAAGCTATTGGGGGTTCGGTTAAAATTGACAAATCATTTTTAAATATTTTATATAGACCTTTTATTAAGCCTAATTGCATTTTATTGCCAGCAACAGAAGGGCCACGGTATTTAGTACAATCCTCTGTTTTAATTACACTTCCCAAGAATAAAACTTTCAAAATAAACCTCCCTTTAAATAAAATCCTTTAATTTATAATGTGATCTAGCAAAGAATTTTTTTTGTATATATTTAAATCTTTTAATTCACCAATTTCAATATAATTAATTTTCCCACTCATAGTATTAAACATTAGTTCAGCCAGTCTTGTACTATCAAAGCTCTCAAAAAAATATGCATTTTTATAATCATCCAATATTTCGTGCGAGAAAGGACTATCAGATGCTAGTACAATTCCACCATGTAGTTTTGCTTCTAGCATAGGAAGTCCAAATGTTTCTATATACGAGGGAAAAATTAAAACTGATTGTGTATAATACGAAAAAACCTTTTCTCTACTGATACTCCCTATAAACTCTATTGGTAGGGATGCACTTTTCACTTCGTTATATAAAGTTTCTATGTGTTTATTTTCATCACCTTTCACAGTAAAAATCACTTTATAATCTTTAATATCATTTTGTTTAAGATTTTTACAAGCTTCTATTATTACTCTATGGTTTTTATATTGTAGTGCACTTGCTGGGTAGAAAAAAGTTGAGAAAGCTTTATTATTCGGTGAAAAACTACCCTTTACATCAAGTCTAATTTCTGGTGAAACTATGTTTATTTTTCTCCCATCTACTCCTACCTTTTCAATACAAGCCTTTTTTAACCATTTCGTTTGGACAATAACCTTATTTGCCTTTTTTATTGAATTAAAAATCTTATGACCTATTAAATTTTGGTACATCCAAAATAATTTGTTTTCACTAAAGGTAAATTTATGCTCTATAAATGGTAATGGTTGGTGAATGTAAATAGTTTGTTCTATATCAGCTCTAGGTATAGTTAAATTTTGTAATGAAAATACTTTGTTAATGTTATATTTACTTATTAAGCTCGGTGCAATAAAATTGTCAAAAAAAAGTCTATGTCCCCAGCTTTTTTTTATCCAAGGAAATCTAAGTATTTTTATATTCTCAGTTTCTTGAAATTCAGGCTTACTAAGTACAAATATCCAATTTATCTTTTCATCTCTGTGTGTTTTAACTTCATCATAAAAATCTTTTAAAATGGAGTACGCCCCTCCATACTCTGCAGGCACATCAAAAACCATTATATTCACCAACACTTACCTCCAAACAACCCTATTCACATAATCTGTATAAGATAATATAATTCTCAATACCTTATCTGAAACATTTGGCATACTATAATCATCAACAATTTTCAATGTATCCTCACCTTGTGTTTCTAAAATTACCAATCCCTGTAATATTCTTTCCTTCTTCAAACCAACCATCATAACTGCAGCTTCTTCCATTGCCTCAGGTCTCTCATGAGCTTGTCTTATATTAAGAGCTTTAAAGCCAAGGATAGAAGATTCCTCACTGATAGTTCCACTATCACTAAGAACTGCTTTCGCCTTAATTTGAAGCTTTACATAATCATTAAAACCTAAAGGTTTCATCGTTTTTACTAAAGGATTAAATTCAATTCCTTTTGATTCAATCATTTTTCTAGTTCTAGGGTGTGTACTAACAATCACAGGCATATTATACTTTTCTGCTACTGCATTTAAGCTATCAACTAAATCCATAAAATTAGTTTCTGAATTAATATTTTCTTCTCTATGAGCAGATACAACAAAGTAGTTTTCTTCTTCTAGATTTAAACTTTCCAATACATTAGAAACCTCAATATCATCTTTTCTAGTGTGAAGGACCTCAAACATTGGACTTCCTGTCTTAATAATTCTGTCTGCTGGCAATCCTTCTTTTAATAAATATTCTCGTGCAATATCACTATAAGTTAAATTAATATCAGCTATATGATCAACGATTTTTCTGTTTGTCTCCTCTGGTACTCTTTGATCGAAACAACGATTACCAGCTTCCATGTGGAATATAGGAATATGTTTTCTCTTTGCTGCAATTGCACATAAGCAACTATTTGTGTCACCAAGTACTAAAAAAGCGTCTGGTTTTACCTCTTCCATAATAGGATCTATTTTCACCAAAATATTCCCAATAGTTTCTACTGCTGTTCCGGTAGCTGCATTAAGAAAATAATCTGGTTTTTTCAAGTTAAAATCCTTAAAAAACACCTCATTTAATTCGTAATCATAATTTTGACCTGTATGAACAAGGATATGTTCAACAGCATTTGATTCTTCTAATTTATTAATAACAGCTGACAATCTTATTATCTCTGGTCTAGTTCCAACAACTGTCATAACTTTTAATTTTTTCATTAATTATACCTCCAAGAAATAAGTATCCGGCTTTTCTGGATCAAAACATTCATTTGCCCACATTACTGTTACAAGGTCACTCTTCCCAACATTTACAATTGAATGTGTATATCCGGTAGGAATATCTACAACCTGTAGCTTTTCACCACTTACTCTATATTCAATAATTTCATCAGATTCAATCTTTCTAAAGCGAATTAACCCTTCACCACTTACAACTAAAAACTTCTCATTTTTAGTATGATGCCAGTGATTCCCTTTTGTAATTCCAGGTTTTGATACATTTACTGAAACCTGTCCTCTTTCAGGTGTTCTCATAAACTCTGTAAAAGAACCTCTATGATCAGAATTCATTTTTAGATTATAAGAAAACTGATTTTCTGGTAAAAAGCTTAAATAAGTACTATAAAGCTTTTTAGTTAGTGCATCTTCCATATTTGGAATACTTAAATTTTCTCTACTTTCTTTGAAACTCTTTATAAGGTCAGCCAATTCTCCAAGTCTGATATTATGTGTTACAGGTACAACACAGTAATCATTATGCATCGTTGGCTCTCCCTCAAGAGCTCGGAAAAACTCTTCTAATACATCATCTATATAACAAAGATTAAGCTCTGCATCCGGATTGTTTATCTGAATATCTAAGCCATTAGCTATGTTATGGCAGAATGTAGCTACCACAGTATTATAGTTAGGTTTGCTCCACTTACCAAATAAGTTCGGTAATCTATATACATAAACCTTCGCATCAGTTTCATAGTAGTAATTAAATAGTAAATCCTCTCCGGCCTTCTTACTTCTTCCATAAGGATTGTCCTTTTCTGCCTGTATTGATGAGGTAAGAAGAATAGGGGCCTTATTGTTATTTTCTTTTAATAGCTCTAGTAATTGAGAAGTTAAACCAAAATTACCTTCCATAAATTCCTTTTCATCTTTTGGCCTATTAACTCCAGCTAGATGAAAAACAAAGTCACATTCTCTTGTATATTTTTCGAGTAACAAAGGATCACATTCCCTAGTAAACTCAAAAATATTACTATATCCTTTATTTTTAAGCTCAGCTATGAGGTTTTTTCCTACAAACCCTTTTGCTCCTGTAACAAGAATATTCATCACTCAAAACCACCCTTTAATTCATTACGTGAACTTTTTTATTCCACTCTTTTAATTCGTTTTGCACATAGTCTAATTCAAGCAACTTTTCTTTAATTTGTTCAACGGTAAGAATTTGTGTATTATCGGAATTATACTCTTCTACTGTAGTAAGCTTTTGATCTCCCTCTGCAAAATACTTATCATAGTTAAGATCTCTTTGATCAGCAGGAACTCTATAGAAACCAGGTAAATCTTCTGCCTTCACATATTCCTCTTTCGTAAGAAGGGTTTCATAACGTTTTTCTCCATGACGGGTTCCAATGATTTTTATTTCATTATCCGCGTCAAATAATTCTTTTACAGCTTGAGCAAGATCTCCAATAGTACTAGCTGGGGATTTTTGTACCATAATATCTCCTGCCTCAGCATTTTCAAACGCAAATACTACTAACTCTACTGCTTCTTCTAAACTCATAAGAAATCTTGTCATATTTGGATCCGTTACTGTTAAGGGCTGACCGCTTTTGATTTGTTCGATAAACAATGGTATAACAGAACCACGTGAGGCCATCACATTACCGTATCTAGTTCCACAAATTAATGTCCTTTCTGGATTAACAGTTTTCGACTTAGCAACAAATACTTTTTCCATCATTGCTTTTGAGATACCCATTGCATTAATTGGATATGCAGCTTTATCGGTTGAAAGACAGATTGCCTTCTTTACTCCATATTCAATAGCAGCCGTTAGTACATTATCCGTACCCAATATATTTGTTTTTACCGCCTCTAAAGGAAAAAACTCACAAGATGGTACTTGTTTTAGTGCCGCTGCATGAAAAATGTAATCCACCCCATGCATAGCGTTTTTAACGCTCGCTAAATCTCTTACATCGCCGAGGTAAAATTTGAGCTTATCATTTTTGTAAAGTTTACGCATATCATCTTGTTTCTTTTCATCACGGGAAAAAATCCTAACTTCTTTTATATCTGTATTTAAAAATCTCTTCATAACCGCATTTCCGAATGAACCTGTGCCACCAGTAATTAATAAAGTTTTATTTTTAAACATCCTTTATCCCTCCAAATTATTTAAAGTATCTTCTAACATCGATATAAATCTTTCTTTGCTATAGTTTTTAATGTAGTAATCATATGAGTTTTGAGCCATTTTTTCTTTCTCATTGCTATTACAGAACTGTATTATTACATTCGCTAATTCACTATAATTTTCAGCAGTGCAACATAACCCGCACTCAGCATTTTTAATTACTCGACTTGTCTCACCATTGATTGATCCAATAATAGGTTTACCTGCTGCCATATATGATTGCACTTTACCTGGTAGCGTGTATGAAATAGCCTTATTATTCTTTAAGGTAATTAACATCGCATCAGCTAACCCATAATAATGTGGCATTTCACTTACTGGTCTTCTTCCATAATATATGACGTTTTCTAACCCCAATTTTTTACTTAGCATCTTACATTCTTCTAATTTAGATCCATCTCCGACTATGTGAAATATAATATTAGAATGCTCACGCAATATATTAGCTGCCTTAACTATCGTTTCCACGCTCTGCATATCACCAATATTTCCAGCAAAAACGAAATTATATTTATCATCTTTAACAACTTCTTTGTTTTCTGTAAACAAATCTTCAGCATATTGCGGTAGATGATGGATCTTTTTATTGTACATCCCAAGAGTACCTCTGAAATATTCTTCAAACATACTAGAAGTAACCGCTATGCAATCTGCTGAGTTATAAATCCATTGAGATATCTTCTTAAAAAACTTATAAATTATTGAACTTTCATTGATTCCACCAGCTGCTAAACTATCAGGCCAAAGGTCAAGACAGTAAAGTAATAGCTTTTTCTTATGCTTTCTCTTATAAACGATAGCTGGTATACCCATCATTACTGGCGAAAGTTGATTAACAAATATTACATCAAACTTTTCCTTCATAAAAAATGCCTTCAACGATCCTGATAAGGCAAAGCTAAGATAGTTTAAGAAAAGTTTTAACTTATTATTTCCACGACCTATTTCAAAACTTCGTACAACTTTTACGCCATTTAACACTTCATTCCTTTTCTTACCATTCCGGTAACCATTGAGTACTTGTCCCTCTGGATAATTTGGGAGGCCTGTAAGTACTGTTACATCATGTCCCTTTTCTACTAATGATTCACATATATCTGAAATGCGAAAAGGTTCCGGATAGTAATATTGGCAGACAACTAGAATTTTCATTAACCAAAAGCCTCCAAATTCTATTGAACCTTTTTTAAATACTCTTTAATTTCAATTTTTAATCCCTCTGATAGCGACATAGGTCGATAACCAAAATCTTTCGCAGCACTTTCATGTGGAAAACTTCTATCTTCCCCCATCCGCTGAACTCTCTCAATATAGTCAACCTTTCCAAGCGTGATGACTTTTAGGAATCTAGCCATAAAAACACCTAACGCTAAAGGGATACTAATAAAGGTCGTATTCTTACCTAGAATTTGACTTATCAACCTAAACAATTCTTTCATTGAAATAGGACTTTCACCAGATAAAATATAATCGCCGCTCACTATATTAGATTTCTTTAATACCTGATAATATGCTTTTCCTAAATCTCTCCCATTAACAGGCTGTAGCAAATTCTTACCTTGGTCAATGATAGGAAATAGCCTTAATCTATCTACCATTTTTATAAAAACAATCATATTACTGTCATTTATATATCCATAAATCATAGTAGGTCTTAAATATATTAGCCCTATCGTTGAATTGTTTTCCTTAATTATCTTATCTATGCTTTTCTCAATACCCTTATATTCTTCTGATGCACTCTTATATTTTGAATAAATGCCGGTTGTATGAACAAGTATAGCTCTCTTAACATCATTCTTAACTGCTGCCTTCATTAATGTAACCGAATAAAAGATAGACGCTATATGCACAACTGTGTTAACTCCACTCATAGCTTCATTCATAAACTCTTGATTTTCTAAATCTCCAACTATCATTTCTATATTTAGGCCCGAATTATCTATCAACGATGTATCAGAATTTGCTCTAACAATACATCGAATTGGACCATCATATTTATTTCTTATAAGCTCTTGCAAGAAATACTTGCCACTATGTCCTGTAATTCCTGTAACTAATAACATTACTTCTCCACCTCTACTTGTTTACTTTCCCGAAGAGCTTGTCATCTTAGTACTTGCAACTTCCTTTTTTGCTCCAGTTCCACCTTCTACTACACCATCACTCTTAACAACACTTACGATGGTACCAAAGAAGCACTTAATATCCATCAAAAGGCTAATCCTCTCAACATACTCCCCATCCAACTTAGCCTTAATTTCGATAGGAAGTTCATCCCTACCATTAATCTGTGCCCAACCTGTCAATCCAGGTGGTACATCATTAGCGCCATATTTGCCCCGTTCAGCAATTAGATCATATTGATTCCATAGTGCTGGCCTTGGCCCAATAATACTCATCTGTCCCACAAAAATATTCCAAATCTGCGGAAGCTCATCAAGTGAGGTTTTTCTCAGGAATTTACCCATCTTTGTGATATACTGTTCTGGATTACTTAATAAGTGAGTTGGAGTGTCCTTCGGTGTATCGATTCTCATGGTACGAAATTTCAATATATTGAAATGTGTCTTGTTAATTCCTACACGCTTTTGCTTAAACAAAACCGGCCCTCTTGAATCAATCTTAATAGCAATAATTAGAATTAAAAAAATGGGAGATAAAACAATAAGTCCAATTAAAGAAAGAATGATATCAATCAATCTTTTAACCTTCATATACATCTAGCTACACTCCTTAAAATTTGTTCTTTAGTAGATTAGGACTTAATTGGAAGTCACTTATTCCAACCAACTACTAAACCACTAAATCTTATCTACTTTTCATAGCCACCTCGTAATATCTATTCAATCTACCAACTAAATACGAAATAGATATTCACTTCATAACCATCCTAAACCGAGTTTCTTCCTATTATATATACCATTCAATCAATCTATAAATCTCACTAAAAACGGCTCAAACCCTTATCCTGCAAGGTTTTCAGCATCTTATCTGATTACGATAGTCAGTTCCCCTTCACCATTCAATCCCACCCCAAACAAACCTTACAAATAAGGAACCTCATTCCCATCATCATCTTCAACATCCCCATGCTCAGAACATTCCACTTCTCCATCTACATACCCATACATACCACCAACCGGACAATCCATCTCCCCATTCTCAAAGATAAATTGCTGGAACAACAAATCTGAATGGCCTGATCCTCCCAAAGTCAAATTCATTTCATAATGTTTTTTCACTTCAAGGCGATTTGCTTCACAAACCTTTGTTTCAGCCCTTTTTGTTACACCCAAATACGCTGGTATCGCAATACCCATCAAAATACCAAGAATCACAATGACTGCAAGTATTTCCACTAATGTCAAACCTTTGTCATTCTTGCATAACCTCTTTAACATCATTGGTAATACAACCCTTCCCTGATAAAAGTTAATGTGTCAAAAGCTTAACTTGCTATAAGAGCACCAAAAATATTTCCTGCATGTCAAAGTATCCTGATTCAGTCATATAGTGATTATAGTTGTTCATTGTAACTACCTAGACTTCTACATTCTCAAAAAACAAAAAAAGGGCATCCAACCCCACCTCACACCATACTCCCGATAACCAAACGCATCTAAGGCAACGCGAAAACGCGCCACCCACAGCATAGCCGAGTGCCTCCGTTGATAAAGGTTAGGAGGCATCACCTATGAAATGAAATTACACTTCTACTTTACTTTCCTTCAATTTTTCTGCCATGTATCCAATCAATTGATCTCGAATCTCATCATTCTGCAGCGCAAACTCAATCGTCGTCGTAATAAACCCTAACTTCTCTCCAACGTCATAGCGCGTGCCTTCAAAATCATACGCAAATACACGCTGAATCTGATTGAGTTTTTGAATGGCATCCGTTAACTGGATTTCTCCACCTGCTCCGGTCTCTTGTTCTTCCAAGTACCTAAAGATTTCAGGCGTTAGAATGTATCTTCCCATAATGGCAAGATTTGATGGGGCGGTTCCGAATGCTGGTTTTTCGACGAAGTTTTCTACCGCATATCTTCTTCCTACGCGTATGGAAGGTTCTACAATGCCGTAGCGTTGTGTTTCTTCATCTGGCACAGATTGCACACCAATGACAGATGCATGTGTTTCTTCATATTGATCCATAAGTTGTTTTAACCCAGGTACGTCACTTTGAACGATATCATCACCTAGTAAAACCGCAAACGGCTCATTACCGATAAACTTCCGTGCACACCAAACGGCATGTCCAAGTCCTTTTGGTTCTTTTTGACGAATATAATGAATGTCTACATTTGCCGATTGTCTCACCTGATCTAATAGATCGAACTTCTCTTTTTGAAGAAGGTTTTCTTCTAGTTCAAAGTTGTTATCGAAATGGTCTTCGATTGCGCGTTTTCCTTTTCCGGTGACGATAATAATATCTTCAATGCCGGATGCGATGGCCTCTTCAACGATGTATTGAATCGTTGGCTTATCGACAATCGGCAGCATTTCTTTCGGCATTGCTTTTGTTGCTGGCAAAAAACGTGTGCCTAAGCCGGCTGCTGGAATAATGGCTTTGCGTATTTTATTCACTGTACTGTCTCCTCACCTTATATTTTCACCCTTGGTTGACTCTTTCCATAATGGCATGCTCTAAAGTAGTGAGCTTTTCTGTACTGCTTTCCATTGACTCACCCTTCACGCCGAAATAGAATTTACACTTCGGTTCTGTACCGGAAGGACGTATACAAATCCATGATCCATCGGCCAGTTTATACTTGAGTACATTTGACTTTGGCAAATGTATCGTTGTCTTGATGCCTGTAGACACGTCTACCGCTTCACTTGTTGCATAGTCTTCAATGACCGTGATCGGCACATCTTGCACTGTTGCAGGTGGATTGTTTCGGAACGCTAGTAGAATTCTTTCGATTTGTTCTGCCCCGTCTTTTCCTTTTAACGTTACCGAATGCGTTGACTCTTGGTAATAACCGAATTGATTGAATAGGTCATTTAATACTTCGAATACTGTCTTTCCTTGCGCTTTATAATAGGCAGTTGCTTCTGCGATCAAGACAGCGGATTGAACCGCATCTTTGTCCCGAACGAAATCCCCAATGAGATAGCCGTAACTTTCTTCATATCCAAACAAGAAGGTGAACTCGTTCGTACGTTCAAATTCTTGGATTTTCTCAGCGATAAATTTAAAGCCCGTCAGCGTATCAATTGTTTCCAATCCGTAGTCGGATGCGATGGCACGTCCCAACTCGGACGTAACGATTGTTTTCATCACGACACCGTCACGGGGTAAGAGACCATTCTTTTGTTTCTGTTCTAGCAAATAATGAAGCATCAATGCGCCAATTTGATTGCCGGTAAGTAACGTATACTTTCCCTCATTATTCTTCACTGCGACACCAAGACGATCGGCGTCTGGATCCGTTGCGAGTAATAGATCCGCATTAACTTTCTTGCCATACTGAATAGCCAGTTGGAATGCCTCAGGTTCTTCGGGATTCGGAGACTGGACAGTCGAAAAGTTTGGATCTGGCTGTTCTTGTTCTTTCACGATCGTTACATTGTTGAAGCCGAATGCAGTCAGTCCATCTTGAACTGGTTGACTGCCCGTGCCGTGTAATGGGCTATAGACAATCGACAGTTCTTTTGCTAACGTGTCTTTGTTGAGCTGAATTGTACGTAATGCTTCTATGTAGGCTTGATCTACTTTTTCACCGATATATGTGAGAGTCCCTTGGTCGACCAACTCTTTTTCGTTTCCAACTTCAATCGTTAATTCAGAAGCGATTTCGTTCATATAGTGAAGGATGACATCTGCTGCGTTGGGCGGTAACTGTGCCCCGTCTTCGCCGTATACTTTCAGACCGTTATATTCCGAGGGATTATGACTAGCAGTGATGACAACACCCGCGAATGCTTGTAAATGGCGAACAGCAAATGATAAGACCGGAGTTGGGCGTAAATCTTTAAATAAATAGACCCGCACTCCCCGACTTCCGACTGTTTTTGCGACCTCTAGGGCGAAATCTGGTGACAGATGTCTAGAGTCATAGGCAATTGCCACACCACGATCCATTGCAGCCTGTCCTTGTTCAACGATATATTGCGCTAGTCCTAACGCGGCTTTTCGAACCGTGTAAACATTCATACGGTTCGTTCCAGGACCGATGATGCCGCGCATGCCGCCTGTGCCGAATTCTAGATTTTTATAGAAGCTGTCTTCCATTTGTTTTTCATTCGGAAGTTGTTGAACGAGCTCTTTTCTTACAGGGTCTTCTGCTGGCAGTTGTTTGAGCCACTGGTCTCTATTTTGTTTCCATTGCATACCTTTGCATCCTTTCTCCCCACGGATGCCTGTCACCGTCACAATTCGCGGAAGGACGCGAATGGTGTCGGTGACAGGCACCCTATGTCCACACCTTAACCTACTGGCACCTTTGTTGAATCCTCTATTTCCTTCTCGTAACCTGGTTTATCCAGTAAAGTAAACATATTGGTTTTATATAGCTCTACTCCAGGCTGATCAAACGGATTCACACCGAATAAATAAGCACTCATCGCACAAGCTTTTTCAAAGAAGTATACGATGTAACCAAAT
The DNA here is from genome assembly GCF_001563475.1 of Sporosarcina sp. HYO08. GTDB lineage: Bacteria > Bacillota > Bacilli > Bacillales_A > Planococcaceae > Sporosarcina. Next base: position 14,879 of record NZ_LPUT01000003.1, read on the forward strand.
GTATAAGCATCCATTGCTGGAATTTCAAAAACGAGCCCCGGCACTTCACCGTCATAATGAGCTTGCAATGCGCCTTGGAATGCTTTGCTGTTGACATCATCTACTGTTTTACCGGCTAAATAATTCAACTCATCGATATTCTCTTCATCATATTCAATGACTAAATCATGATTAGGTTTTTTCACCTTTATAATTGTTTCGAACAGGTTTCGTTGACCTTCTTGAATATATTGACCAAATGAATGAAGGTCTGTTGAAAAGTTTGCGGAAGCTGGGAAGATCCCTCGTCGATCCTTCCCTTCACTTTCTCCGAACAGTTGCTTCCACCATTCAGCTAAGTAATGTAAGCCAGGTTCGTATGTGACAAACATTTCAATGGCCATGCCTTTTTGAAAAAGAATGTTCCGAATGACGGCATATTGATACGCCGCATTTTCTTCAAGCACCGGATTTTGTAACTCTTTCTGTGCTTTCTGAGCTCCTGCCATCATTTCTGTAATATCGATTCCACTTGCGGCAATTGGTAATAGCCCAACCGCAGTCAAGACGGAATAACGACCGCCGATATTGTTAGGTATGACGAATGTTTCATATCCTTCTTGATCAGCAAGTTCTTTTAACGCGCCTTTTTGAGGATCGGTCGTCACGTAAATTCGTTTACGCGCCTCTGTTTTACCATATTTGTCTTCCAGCAACTTACGGAAAATCCGGAAGGCGATAGCAGGTTCCGTTGTCGTTCCAGACTTGGAAATGACATTAATGGAAAAATCCTTTCCTTCCAATAGATCCATTACGTGGGAAATATAGGTAGAACTTAAGTTATGACCTACAAAAATGACTTGCGGATACTCTCTTTTTTCTTTCGGCAACAGATTGTAAAAGCTATGATTCAGCATTTCAATCGCTGCGCGGGCGCCTAAGTAAGAGCCACCGATTCCAATGACGAGCAGCACATCACTTGTTTCCTTGATCTGTTTTGCTGTTTGCTGGATCCGCTCAAATTCTTCTCGATCATACGTTTCAGGGAGGTCGAGCCACCCTAAATAATCGTTATGTACGCTTTTCCCGCTGTGCATTTCCCGGTGAATTGCTTGTACGGTCTGTTCTAAAAAAGAAACTTTATAATTCCCGAAATGTACGTGCGCTTTTGAATAATCGAATGTAATATGTGTCAAGACCTCACCTCCTCAAAACGATCACACATTCACAACTTCCTTTATAACGTCTTGCTGGGTAGACTTCTTCCAGTTCGCTACACCAACCAACGTCTCCTTCACTTCTTTTCCAGACATTCCAGGAAGTTTATCTAAAATGTCCTGTAGCTCAAATAGACTGATCGGCTCCGCCTTCCCAATAAAAATCTTTGGAAAAACTTGCTCACTCTGAATCTCATTTTCATTCAACAACTCTTCAAACAACTTCTCCCCAGGACGAATGCCTGAAAATTTAATCCCAATGTCATCTTCAGCGTAACCGGATAACTTGATCAAGTTCTTCGCCAAGTCCACAATTTTAACGGGTTCGCCCATATCTAGGACGAATACTTCCCCACCAGCAGCTAACGTTCCTGCTTGAATGACTAACCGCGATGCTTCCGGAATGGTCATGAAGTAACGAGTCATCTCAGGATCTGTTACCGTAATCGGTCCGCCTTTTGCGATTTGCTGTTTAAATAGCGGGACAACGCTTCCTCGTGATCCTAAAACGTTGCCAAATCTGACCGCTGCGAATTTTGTTTGACTACTCTTCGCAAGATTTTGAACGATCATTTCAGCAAAACGCTTCGATGCGCCCATCACATTCGGCGGGTTCACCGCTTTGTCTGTGGAGACGAGTACGAAATACGATACGCCAAATACGTCCGCCGCTTCCGCCACATTTTTCGTACCAAAAATATTATTTTTCACTGCTTCTGCTGGATTGGCTTCCATTAACGGAACATGCTTATGCGCTGCCGCATGGTACATGACGTCGGGTCTATATGTATCAACGATATCAAAGATGCGATTGCGATCCTTCACATCTGCGATGATTGGAATGATTTCAACGTCCGATGAAACCTTTTGACGCAGTTCCATGTCTATATTGTAAATCGAGCTTTCTCCATGTCCGACAAGTAATAATCGTCTTGGCCTGAAGTCACTCACTTGCCGGCAAATTTCAGAACCGATGGAGCCGCCTGCGCCTGTGACGAGGATCGTTTTATTCGTCAGCTTGTCTGCGATCGCTTTTAAATCGAGTTCGACTTCGTCACGACCGAGTAAGTCTTCAATTTTCACGTCTTGCATATCTTTAACGGATACTTTCCCGGTCATTAAATCTTCAATTCGAGGGATTTTCTGGGTCCGGATGCCCGTTTCAACACAGTTACGCATTAATTCGCTCATGCGCTGTTTCGACATCGATGGAATCGCGATGACGATTTTTTCGATCGCGTTGTCTTTTACGAAATCTGGGATCGCTTCAAGTCCCCCGACGACTTTTACGCCGTAAATCTCAAGCCCTTGTTTCATCGGGTCATCGTCTACGAATAACACAGGTTGCATGCCCGATTCTGGGTTTTGCTGCAATTGGTGGACGACCATTGTGCCTGCTTGTCCTGCGCCGACGACGAGTGTACGGATCGCTTCATTGTCGAGTCTGCTATTGACCGAGTCGCGAACGAGACGCCAGGATAGTCTCGATCCCCCGATGAGTAAAATATGTAGCATCCATGTTAAAAAGAGTGCACGGAAGTAGATGTCTTGGATGAGTGCAAATTGAACACCTGCAACAATGACGATTGTCCAGGTGACGGCTTTTGTAATGGATTTTAATTCACCGATGGATGCGTATGACCAAACTTTTCGGTAAAGTCCGAAGCGCCATGCGAAAAAATGATGCGCAAGAAAGATCGTTACGACGCTGACAAACAGCATTTTGCTTGTGAAAATATTAAAATAGGGATGTAAAATAAAATAGCCACAGTAAATCGAAGATAATACAATGCATGTATCGATGAAGACAAGTAACGTCATTCTTTTCCGCAAAGTCACAAGGTCCCCCCCTTTCATCCCGAATTCAAGTAAGCCTCTGAAAAAACTAGTCTAAAATACTTACATGTAAATTGCATATTAGCTGTATAGTAACATATCTATTTTTATTTTCAATCTTATTTCACAAACTACTATCGAAAAAGAATTACTTTTTACATGCAGCTTGCTTTTTCTACATAATCCGACAAAACCTTTTTACCATTTCCACCATTTCCGAGCTTTCGGCGTCAATGGTTCCAAAAGGGTCAATGATTCATTCAGCAGGAGACATTCGTTATTGTCTAGTAAAAGATCTGCAATATTGCCAAACTTTTTCTTTTCCATCACATCGAGTCCTTCGTTAAATAGAAACGGCCGTGTGGTGAGATTATGAACATCCGAACCATAGGTATGGATTAAATTGGCTTCAATCAATCTGAATGCTAACCGCTGGACGTTTTTTCCAAAATAACCAGCAACGCTGCCGGCTGTTACTTGGGCAAGTGCTCCTCGTCTGACTAACCGTTCCAGTCGTTCAGGTTTTTCTGCTATAGCGGCATTTCGTTCGGGATGGGCAATGATTGGGGTATAGCCTGCCGCAAGTAGATTTTCAATCATTCGATTGGTATAAGCCGGAACAGACCCGGATGGCAGTTCAAGCAGCACATAGTTAGCGTCAGCAAGCGGCAGTGCTTCGCCGTTTTTTAAATTGTCGATGAGATGTTCATGAAGCCGAACTTCATGTCCAGGCCATAATTGAATGGGCAAATTTGCCTCTTTGACGATGTTTTGCAGTAGCCGAATTTGCTGCTGGACGTCTGCTGCTTGTACGTGATGGTGCGGGCTGAATGCATGGGATGTTGAAATGATGTCGGTGATGCCTTCTTGTGCGGCTTTTTCTAGTAGTTGGATGGATTGTTCGATGGTGTCTGGGCCGTCGTCTGCGTTGAATAGGATGTGGGAATGGATGTCGATCATGAGGTGTCCCCCTTACTTTAGGATACTTTTAAACAGGATGGGTGCCAGGCAAAGCCAAAATTAGGCCGACAGGATGTCGGTCATGCAGGCGTTGCGACAGGACGTCGCGCACTTAGCCTGCCTTCCTTGGACGCGAATGATGTCCATGCCTGGCACCCTATTATATTGGCACCCTATACTTTCCTGTTACTCTGCATTTCCGTAGTATTGGTAGTAATAATGGTCTTTCGCTAGTTTGTAATTGTTTAAAACGGTACCGATGACGTTTGCTTTGGAATTTTGCAACGCTTCGGCTGCTTTTTGAACACTTTCTTTTTCGGATGTGCCTGAATTGATGACTAAAATGGCGCCGTCACATTTATTGGATAAGATTTGTGCATCTGTCACCGACAAAATTGGCGGTGTGTCGAAAATGATTAAGTCATAAGCTTGTTTAAGCTGCTCTATTAAAAGAACCATCTTTTGGGAGCCGATAAGTTCTGCCGGGTTCGGTGGGATCGGACCGCATGGCAGTATGTCTAGGCCTGAGATTGGTGTTTCAGTGATCACTTCTTGCCAAGTGCTTTGATTCGTCAAGACGTTTGTCAGTCCATGGGCATTGGCTGTTTTAAAGGTGTAATGTGTTGTTGGTTTGCGCATATCGGCGTCGACGAGCAACACTTTTTTTCCTTCTTGTGCAAAAACGATCGCCACGTTTGACGCAACGGTCGATTTCCCTTCGTTCGGTGAAGCAGATGTGAACATAAGTGCTTCTAATTTTTGATCTGGCATAGAGAAGTTAATATTCGTACGAATCGTTTTGAATTGTTCCGAAACGACTGATCGCGGATTCGTAAACGTCACGATTTTCCGTGCCGCCGCTTGAATAATCTTCGGTTTCTTTTTAAACACGAACACTGCCTCCTCTTCTGCTTCGGCTGCGCGCTGATTTTCTTTCCGTCGCTGGATCTTTTTCAACAATTGGACTAACGATACCTAAGATTGGCAAATTGATCAATTCCTCGATGTCTTGCTCTGTTTTCACTGTCGTATCTAAGTATTCGAGTAAAAAGGCGATGCCAACGCCGAGCATTAATCCAATCACTGCGGCAATCGCCATATTCAAATACGGATCTGGCTTGATCGGTTTTGGATCGGCCGCTAAAACCGCTGGGGAAAGAATGTTGACGTTGTCGACATTCATAAGCGTTTGGATTTTTTCTTGGAATACTTCTGCTGTTGTATTGGCGATATCAGCTGCTACATAAGGGTTTGGATCTTGCACACTCAAATTCACGACTTGGGAGTTTTGCGCACTATTGACCGTAATTTGGGATTTCAATCCATTCGGTGAACGATCCAGGTCCAATCGTTCAATGACTTCGGTTAAAATGGCTGGACTTGTAATGATCACGTTATATGTATTGATCAACTGCAAATTCGTTTGAATTTCTTGAGCATTAAATTGGTTCGGGTCATTTTGTGTTTTATTGACCAAAATTTGCGTTGACGCTTGGTGAATCGGTGTCATCAAAAAAAAGCTAACGCCTGCCGCAACTCCTACGGCAAGAATGACTGCGCTGATGATTAACACTAAACGTTTTTTCAACGTTTTCAATAAGTCTTGTAAACTAATCGTCTCTTCCATTTTGTGGTTCTCCTTTACTACGACTAAATTCGTGTACAAGTATAGCATACAAAATTTTGTTTGGGGTCGTTCTTTCAAAACTGTTCCGTATTCGTAGAATTATGATACAATCGCTTTATGAAAAAACTACTTATCTTTGCTATTCTAATTGGCGCTTTGTTTGTATCTTCTGGCCAAACGTATGAGCAGCAATCTCTTATTCCGACGTTGCAGAAACTATTTCCAGATAAACCGATGGAAGATCAGTTATCGACGTTGGAAGTTCCGTATTGGGGAAAGAAGATTTCCGTTGAGGAACGGGGCTATTATTATTTTGTAGAGTTCCTGGTGCGGAAAAGTGCGCATTTTTTCATTTTCGGATTGCTTGCGACGGTCATTTATTTATTGTTACCGAAGCGCAGTTTCCGAATGCTCGGTGCGTTATTTTTCACATTGCTTTTTGCGATTGGTGATGAATACCATCAATCCCTTACAGGTGGACGCACAGCATCTTTTCAAGATGTGCTCCTCGACATGTCGGGCGCAGTTACTTTTTTAATCGTTATTCGGCTATTGACGGCTATAAAAAGACTATTAAAAATCCGCTAGGACGCTAGTTTCGTCCAGCGGATTTTTGAGTTCCTTCTATTATATAGTGGTTTTTCGACACTATTCGACAGGTGGTAGTTTTATAGACCCGTCACTTTGTCTAGTATGCCATCACGTCGTGCTTTTTTCGTTGCTTCGTATTCGCTTTTGAAACTTTGAGCGTAGGACTTGTCATAACCATGTTTGACCAGATCGTTTTCGACAGCGTTTAAGACGGTGTGGAATGCTGCGTCTGTATTCGCTTCTAATGCGTTAGCCGCTCCGGCATATTTATTGTAAAAGTAGCCATAATCAACGCTTTCGCCATTCGCCTTTTTGGCATTGTATTCGCCCTGGGCACGACCGATGAGCGCGCCGAGTTTTTGGTCAGCTTGTGCTTCTAAGTTCGAGAATGTTGGTGCATATTTTTGCTTGATGGCCGCGACAGTTGGTTTGCTTGCCGGTTGTGCTGGACTTGTAGTTGGTTGACGCGTTGACGAATTATTTGTCGTTGTCGTTGTTGTTGTTGTTGTTTGACTTTTACCTGTTTGTGTTGGATTTTGCGATTGATTTCCAGCAGTGGATGATTCGTCGGATGTTGTTTGCTCTCCGTTAGTTGTTCCGTTTGATGCATCCCCTTCAGCGACTTCCTGATCTTCTAACGAAAACTCATCGCCCGGTAATTCGATCGTGTACGGTTCTTCGACAATCGTATCGACCTCTTCATCCGCCACATCGTATTGTTTGAATTTTAGTATGTACAGTAGGTAACCACCGATTGCCAGCGCAAGAACTGCAAAGATCGTTAATGAAATTTTTAAAAACTTTTTCATTGAATCGTAACTCCTTTTCTTCCAATTTCACACTAGTTTACCAAAAAACGAAGTGCCTGGCACCATTGAACACTAAATATCGTATCAAAATGGATGATGATACGATATTTTAACAGTGTGTGGTGGTGCCAGGCACTTTTAGAGATTAGTTGATGTATTTGACGGATGCTAGGAAGTTATAAAGGATTTTCGACATTTGGGCACGGTCCGCATCGGCTGATGGACGGAACGTGTTGTCTGTATAGCCGTCTAAGAATCCTGCCTGATAGACACGTTCCACATGATCGCGGGATGCTGGACCAATGGACTTATAGTCTTTGAATGCTGTTGATTTCTTCTCTGCATCGAATGTCACTTTTTCTTTTCCGACATAATCGATCGCGCGGCTGATCATGATCGCAGCCTGATCGCGTGTGATTTTTTGATTTGGACGGAATGTGCCGTCTTCGTAGCCTGCCACAATGCCTGCTTCGACGACTGCAGCGATTTCTCCGTTTTTATTGACCGCTTGGCTTGTCGATACGTCTTTGAATTTTTTAGCATCTTTATCCGCAGGGACAATGCCGAGACCGCGGGAAAGAATCGCCGCAAACTCACCGCGTGTAATCGTTGCCGTCGGTTGGAAGTTCGTTTCTGTCTTTCCGTTTACGACCATACGGGAAGCTAACTTTTCAATGTACTCTTCCGCAAAGCTTACGCCGTTGTCAACGTCTATGAACGTTTTGGAGTTTTCAATGAGCGTATAGACGGAGTTGCCGGAACGGTACAAGTCAGCTGTTTTGTTATCTGCGCCAACATATGTCGGAACCGCGGTTACGTTGCCGTTCGCGTCAACTGTAACGCCTACAGTCGTCTGTGGGTTTACAGGATTTGTTGCTGTCACTGTTCGTTTAACCGGCATCGGAAACACGCTGATTTGAACAGACTTGCCGTTTGGTGCAACAAGCGCGACTTCGAAGTTAACTGCGTCAGAAAGCGTCTTATAGTTGGCGTTGCCATCTAATGGGTTGTCCACTTTTTCTGCAGTGATGTTTAATTTTAATTCAGCCGCTTCAACGCCCAGTTCTTTTGCGACTGCGCCTACGTCGATTGACGTGACAGGCAATTCATAGGATGTGTCGCCAAAGTTTACGGCAATGACTGCATTTGCATTTTTGTTTTCAACTGCCGTGAGTACTGGTAGCGGAATGCTGATGTTTGTTGCGTTTTCAGGTGTCGTGATCGTTAGTTTGTCTAGTGATGGTGCTTTTGTGATTGCGTCAATGACTGCTTCTGGATTGCTTTCGATTGCGTCTGTGTCGGTTTCGACAGATGTTTCTTTGTCACCTGGCTCTTCTCCGCCCGGTTCACCGTCGCCTGGTTCTTCTCCTGGTTCTTCATCGACAGGCGGAGGGGTGATTGGGCCGCCGCCACTGCTAGGAGGATTTAGGTAGGTATTGAATGCTGTTTGAATACCATTAATGATTGAAGTGTCAGGTACTTTAATAACAGGTTTTAGGCTATCTGGAACATTACTACCAAGATAAACTTGGAAAAGGTCATTATATAAACCAGAGCCTAGAAGATCGCTGTATTGACTTGTTGTTAAATCATTAACAGCCTTCGTTAAAGCATTTACAACGCTAGTAAAATATGTAACTAGCTCTTCGGATGTAACGTCTTCTTTTTTAGATGCAACAGCTTCTTTAAACTCACTGTACTTAGATTGAAGATTTGGTTCTGTTACATCACTAAGAAGTTTGAATGTTAATAAATTTTTATATTCCAAACCGATATAGTTTGGGGAGTTTGGATTCGCATAGCTTTCTTCAAGGGACTTCGACGGATCTTTACCTAATTCTTGCATGACAATGCGAATTAAATGTTTTTTCGTCGTGTCAAGTTTATTAAACTCCGTGATGAAGTCCTTAATCGCCTTTTTTTCCCCTTCTGTAAGATTTGTAGGAGCCGCCGCACTTGCTTCAACATCAACCGCCAACACCGGCGTCAACGCCACTGCCCCCACCATTGCCATTTTTAATACTTTTGCTCGATCCTTCTTTCTCGTCATTTCCTCACCTCATGGTATGATTTTTATCAATCAAAATTCTCTATTCTTCTACTACCCTACTATAAATAACATATTTTTCAATATTTCACTCCAACATTTCTACTAATTTTTATTTTTTCACTGTCAGACGTTGCTACTAAACTACTAAAATGTCCCACAATTCTTGCTTTCACAGTACCTTGCATTGATTAATACCAAATGATAAACTGAACATATCATATAGTACTATTCATTAAACAATAGTGAAAGGAGTGTTTCCCCTGATGAATGTGCAGTTCAAAAAAGGTGTGCTGAATCTTTGTGTGTTGGCATTGCTTGAGCAAGAAGATCGTTATGGGTATGAACTCGTGCAGAAGATTTCCGGTCAGATTGCGATTTCGGAAGGATCGGTGTATCCCCTGCTGCGGCGTTTGACGAAGGAAGGGTATTTTACGACGTATTTGAAGGAGTCGACGGAGGGGCCGCCGCGGAAATATTATCAGTTGACGGAAGAGGGCCGGGCGTATTTGCAAGAGCAGCTAAGTGAGTGGCGGAAGTTTACGGATGGGGTTAATGCTTTACTAAAGGAGAGTGTGCGAAATGACTGAACAGCAATTTCTTATGGAACTGGAGAATGCGTTGAAGCGGCTGCCATCTGATGAGCGGAATGATATACTCCAGGACATTCGCGAATATTTTATGGATGGTCGGGAAGATGGAAAAACGGACGCGGAAATTGCGGCTTCGCTTGGTTCGCCGATTGGCATTGCAGAAGAGCTGCTTGCTGCTTATGATTTTTCGGAAGCTGAAGTGAATACTCCTTCTGCGAATGAATTGATGACAATTGAAAAGCTTTATAAAAATATTAATATTGACGTACAGCACGGTGCATTAACGATTATGCCTTCATTGGGTGATGTGACGACGATAGAGTTGGTCGGACGACAAGATAAAATGCAGCTGACGGCGGATGTCATTGCGGATACGCTACATGTAAACTTGCATGGATCATGGCTTTGGTCTTTCATGTTCGGCCTTCGTTCCGTAACCGTCAATGTATTGATGCCAAAGAAACTGTATGAAACGGTGACGGTCAAATCGGATAATGGAAAAATCGCAGCTGAAAAATTGCTTGGGCAAAGAATCAACATTCGATCCAAGAATGGGCGCATCTCGTTAACCGAAATGGCCGCATCTTCGCTCAGTGCTGAGACGAACAATGGACGAATTGATATTGCAAAAGTGCAAACTGACAGGCTGCAAGCGAAGACGGATAATGGACGGATTGAGCTTCGGGCAATTGAAGCCGAGCATATCGCGGTGGAGTCTGATAACGGGCGCATCCAAATGGTTCAAGTGTCCGGCGACATAACCGGCACGACGGATAACGGACGGATTTCGCTTCAGACGGATCATCTGGATCGAAATATCGATTTGCAGACGGACAATGGCAGCATTGAACTCCAATCGGATATGAAGCCGACGAATGTGGACATTCGGGCAAAGACGAATCATGGCCGAGTGGATGTCTTTGGCGGGCGCAATTCACGCACGGTCATTGGTGCTGGGGAAAATGTGATTCGACTGAAGTCTGCGAATGGGCGGATTACGGTGGGTTGAGGGGAACTCGGCTGGCGTTGCGGGAAACTCAGGCGCTGTTGAGGGGAACTCGACTGGCGTTGCGGGTAACTCGGGCGCTGTTGGGGGGAACTCGGCTGGCGTTGCGGGGAACTCGACTGGCGTTGCGGGGAACTCAAGCGCTATTGAGGGGAACTCGACCACCTTTGCGGGAAACTCGCTCCAAACTGGCTGCATAAGTTACACATAGCACAAGCAGTGTCTCCCCTAACATGGAACACTGCTTTTGTTTATTCCTAAAATTATCACACTAGTCTGTCAAAACGTGGTAGTATAGATAAAAGGGGGATGGACGACCATGGACTTATCGCAAATGAGGAAAAATCTATCGATCAAAAGTAAAAACGGCATTTCCTTTTTGATGGCGGGATCAGTGATCTGGGGGTTAATCACCGTCATCTATTTGCTGCCATTGGACATCCGGGAACAGAATCTTTTGATGTTATTTTCAACGGGGTTAATGTTTCCGCTTTCAATTGTGTTCTCCAAACTGTTGCACATCGATTGGAAATCGAAAGACAATCCATTAGGGGAATTGGGTTTGTATTTGAATTTGGCGCAATTGGTCTATTTTCCAATGTTGTTTTGGATGTTCGTTTCTAGTCCGTATGAAATGAACCTATTTTTTGCGATGATTACAGCCGCGCATTTCTTTCCTTTTGGCTGGCTTTACCGGACAAAGCTGTATACGACTTTTTCGCCGATCATCGTCTTGCTCGTTTTTTTCATTGGCACGAATTTGAATGGTGAAAATTTGTGGATGATCCCTTGCACAATGCTCGTTTCGCTCACTTTCTTAAACGTTTTCCTTTTTGTGGATTATCGAAAAAAGGCGGAGCATATGTCTAAACAGATGAAGGGGTTACAGTTTACGGTGAAAGGTGAAATTTGAACATTGAAAAACGCTTGGGTGAATTTTTTCCAAGCGTTTTTGTTTTGCCTATTAACTGTTGATGGAATTCATGATATCTGATTCTACATTTTTAACGTTTTGTTCGCCGACGCGTTTTTTAATTTCCTCTTCGGAAAGCGGCGGTGGAATTTCATCGAATGACATGGCGATTTCTTCTTTTGGAATTTCTACGTTTTCATACTGGGCGCTTCTGGCATTAATTTCACGGCCATATCTTTCCGCTTCTTCGACTGTCATACGGTTGTTTTCGGGTTTTTTAAACAAACGAATGCACCTCGCTTTAGTTTACACATACTTTACCCATTATTTGACGAAACAAACGGGTGAATTTGCTATAGTAGAATAAGGGAAAGAATTTAGGAATTTTTATGACAAGCATACATATAGTAGATATACTATTTAGGTTTTTAATGAAGAAAGTGGGTAGATGCTTGATCTAGACGAGTGAAAGGATGGTTGCGAATGGCGACAATTCTCATTGATGCGGATGGATGTCCGGTTGTGAATGAAACAATTCGCATTGCCCGGCAATTTGGTTTACGCTGCATACTGATTTGTGATACGGCACATGAGTTTCATCGCGATGGGGCGGAAACAATTATTGTGTCCAAAGGTGCGGATGCAGTGGATTTTGTGCTTGTGAATCGCGTGCAAAAGGATGACATTGTCGTGACGCAAGATTATGGGCTAGCGGCGATGGTCCTTGCGAAGAAAGGTCATCCGATCGATCAAAATGGACGACTCTATACGGAGGAAAATATCGATCAATTATTATTTGCACGGCATGCGGCACAAAAAGTGAGAATGGCAGGCGGACGGTTAAAAGGTCCGAAAAAACGCTCGAAGGAGAGCAATATACGGTTTGAAGAAAACTTAACACAATTATGTACACGCCTTGCGCGTCGTGATGAATGATAGAACCAGTCCCGGTGGTCGGTTGATCTGACCTGCCGGGACTATTTTTTTGCTGTGTGTTTTGCGATTGGTTGGTGACTAGGGCGCTTTGGTTGGACACTTAGCGCTCCCCATCATTTTTCCCTCTAGTCATCTTTTGTACAAGTCTCACGTACTGTGTGTAAAGCATTTCTTTCGTAAAACGATAATTACGCGGATGCCCCATCATAATTTTGGAGGTAAGCCTATGCCTAAAATTGTATCGGTCCGTTCGTTCAAGCCGCCGTATGAAGTAAAGCAAGAAGAGGCCACCGAGTTGACGCGCTCCTTATTCAGCGAAAAATATAAAGACATCGAACGGCTGTTGACCGTTTTTCAAAATGGCGACATCGAAACGCGCCATGTTTGTATGCCGATTGAGTGGTATGCCAAAGATCATGATTTTGAAGAGCGTAATGATTTGTATATTGAACATGCGGTCGATTATGGGATTCAAGCGGTTTTGTCTTGTTTGGAAGGAAGTGGAACACTGGAAACATCAGTGGACCCTTCACTCATTGACGCCATTTTCTTCATCTCCAGCAGCGGACTTGCGACACCAAGCATTGATGCGCGCATTATGAACCGGATTCTGTTTCGGGATGATGTGAAGCGGATTCCGATTTGGGGACTTGGTTGTGCGGGCGGGGCTGCGGGGTTGAGTCGGGCGTATGAATATTGCCTCGCATTTCCGAAGGCGAATGTGCTTGTGCTGTCTGTGGAATTATGCAGTTTGACGTTTCAAAAAGATGATTATTCCAAAAGTAATTTAGTCGGCGTGTCATTGTTTTCAGACGGGGTTGCTTGTGCGCTTGTCGTTGGCGATCAATCTCCGATTCAAGCGAATCAAGCGGTTCCTTCGATCATCGCGACAACTTCCAAACTTATGCCGGAGTCAGAAAACGTCATGGGGTGGGATGTGAAAAACAATGGATTATACGTCGTTTTCTCAAAAAGCATCCCCGCCATTATTACAAATTGGCTTGGTCCATTTGTGCATACTTTTTTGAATGAACATGGTTTATCCAAAGACGATATCACCCATTTCGTCGCACATCCAGGCGGCAAAAAAATATTGACGGCCTACGAAGAAGCGCTTGGATTTAATGAAAATATGACAGAAATTTCTCGGGAAATATTACGAGAAAATGGCAACATGTCTTCCCCGACCGTTTTATATGTACTGGAAAAGTTTATGCAAAGTGAAGCGACTGCAGGTGATTTTGGATTAATGGCAGCACTTGGCCCCGGTTTTTGCGGCGAGTTGCTGTTGCTAAAGTGGGAGTGAGGAAGCGCCTATGATCTTTGCATCCGTCATGATATTCGTCATTTTACAGCGGCTTGTGGAATTGTTCATCGCCAAACGAAACGAGAAATGGATGTTAAACCAAGGCGCTTTCGAAGTAGGTGCCGCCCATTATCCGGCCATGGTCGTCATGCATATTTCATTTTTTGCCACGCTCATCATTGAAGTGACGTTGTTCGATCGAGCCTTATCCCCGCTTTTAGATTACTTATTTGGCGCTTTTTTATTATTACAGACCGCAAGAATTTGGTGTCTCACTTCTTTAGGTCGATTTTGGAACACGAAAATCATCATTTTACCTGGTGCTGAAGTTGTTCGAAAAGGGCCGTATCGCTTTATGCGGCACCCGAATTATACGATCGTTACACTTGAATTACTTATCCTTCCCCTACTATTCAGCGCGTATCTCACCACGATTATTTTCGCGGTGCTTAACGCCTGGATGCTGTCGATTCGGATACCGGCGGAGGAAAAGGCGCTACGGGAAGCGACGGATTATGGACAGACCATGTTACGTGCCACTTCGAAGGAGTAAGTGCAACTTTGCCATTGTAAGTGCAACTCTCTTCATTCACCCATAAAAAATAACCCATCTTGATTGAGTAACTCGATGGGTTATCCCTATCTTTTTTCTTTTTAAAAGCTATATACTGTCATTGTTCAATGAGTCAAAATAGCAAACCCCTGTTATAATTAAAACCTCATATTCTTTTAGATACATTTGTTATATACTAGGACTAGTATCCTAAAAAGGTTGTAAGATATATGACAATAAGTATAAATATAAGTGCTACCAAAACCCAGTTAGTTGGAATTATTCCAAAGTGTATTATCGATTATTATTCTATTCAATGTTCTAATTTTGAAGTTTATATGCCGCCCGGCGTTTTAAAACATTTAAAAAAACGAGGTCACTGGGGCGACTTTGAAAGGTATTATCATGAAATACCTCGTATGATTGCCGAACCTGATTATGCTGGTCAAAATCCAAAAGAGCCAAATTCAGTGGAATTGTACAAAATTCTAAGCGATCATGTGATCCTGCCAATAAAATTAAATATAGAAACTGGTTTATTTTTGAGCTCTTTTTATACCTTAGATAACGGGGTTGAGAAAATTCAAAAGCGATTAAGAACCGGACGTATTTACCCTTTTTCATTCTTTACAAACCAAGCAAAATCATAACAATTGTTTACAAATAACGCATGCTAGTGTATTATAATAAGTGAGAAGAATTGTTATTTAGTTGGTTATTTAGACAAAATCATGAATATATTAAATACATAAAGGTTATTTGAGGTGGGAAAGGTTCCCCACGCGCTATCTTATTGATAGTTACCAGAGATCAGGATTGCCGCCCTGCTTATAACCTTTATGACTGAGATACCCTCTTCATTCATGAAGAGGGTTCTTTTTATCCTAAATAAGGATACTTTATTTGAATAGATCCCAATCTTGATTCTATCCTTTATCCGTAAAAAATAACCCATCTGCTCAAATTCAGATGGGCTATCCCTATCAAATGTCGATCCCATTACGTGTACAGCGATTTAAAATCCCTATCACTTCTCATACGTCAACGTCTTCCCAGCCATTCCAAACAACACAGTTAACACTGGTGACAACAGGCAAAAGAATGCAAATGGCAAGTATGCGAGCGTCGGGACATCGAGCACGTTCGTAATGAAAATACCACACACACTCCATGGGACGAGCGGGTTGACGACGGTTCCGGCGTCTTCCATCACACGGCTCAAGTTTTTGCCAGCTAAGCCGAGTTTTTCATATTGCGCTTGAAACGCTTGGCCGGTTAATAAAATCGATAAGTATTGCTCACCGATCAAAACGTTGATGCCGATCGCGGTGAGCGCTGATGCAAAGATGACAGATGCTGCTTTTTTCAGCATGCTCTCGATTTTGCCAAGGAGGCACTGGACGATGCCGAGCGTGAACAATAGTCCGCCCATGCTTAGCGCAAGCAACACGAGCCCGACGGTGAACATCATGCTGTTCATGCCGCCCCGCGTTAACAATGCGTCAATTTCATCCATTCCGATATTTGACACATAGCCGTTGAATAGAATGCTCAACACTTCCGTCGCGCTAAACGTGTGATGGAAGTATGAAATGACAACGGCACTCGCGGAACTGACTGCCAACGTCATCATTGCCGGCACTTTCTTGATCGATAAAATGACTAACACGATGATCGGCAATACGGTGTACCAATGGATCATCCCCGTTTGCAAAAGTCCATCTTGGAACGCTTGAATTTTCGCTGTATCTTCAAACTGGACTTTCGGTGATAAAATCCCAAATAGGACGGCGGAAATAAGAAATGCTGGAACTGTTGTCCACGCCATATTTTTAATATGTGCGAATAAATCGACGCGAACAATGGATGATGCAAGGTTTGTTGTGTCCGAAAGCGGCGACATTTTATCCCCAAAAAAGGCACCGGAAACAATTGCGCCTGCTGTCATCGCAAGCGATACGTCGAGTACGCTCGCCATGCCAATAAACGCAACCCCTACTGTCGCGACGGTTGTCAATGAACTGCCGATCGACACACCAACAATCGATGCGACGACAAAGACGATCGCCAAGAAAAATTGCGGTGTCACTAAGTGAAAGCCTGCATAAATGAGTGTTGGAATCGTCCCGCCCATCATCCAGCTGCTAATTAAAATGCCGATGAAAAAGAATAAAAACACGGCGCTCATGCCAGCGCCCGCCCCATCGACTAACCCTTTCTCTAGCCTCTTGTATGACACTTTTTTCAACAAGCCGTAACCGATCAGCAGTAAGATGGACAGTAAAATCGGCACATGCGGCACCGCGTCAAAGAAAATAATGCTCGCGCTGATCATTGCAACGATCATCACGATTAAGGCGACAGCCTCTGAAAATTTAGGTTGAATCACTGCTTTTATTTGAAACACAATATTTTCCTCCTAATAATATTAAAGTTGTTGTACAGATCACTCGAGCTAAACAAAAACAAAAAACCCCTTCCATCCCTTAAAAAGGGACGAAGGAGTTCTCCGCGCTACCACCCTAGTTGACGGCTCTATTTCACCGTCCACTTCATATCCAAATAGAGAAAAACGAATGGCGTAATTCATCGTCATTGCTGCCTAGGCTTTCACCAACCACCTAGTCTCTTCTTGCTGCCCACAATACGACTACTCTACCATCTCTCTAGCTTATTTACTTTTAAGATATAGTGATAATATCATGTTTGGCGGAGATGTCAAGCTATCTTTCACACGCAAATCCATCTTTGTCGCCGTCCATCTTCTCAGAATAAGCCGGATGTCCTTTTTCCACGCCATTCGGATATTTTTTTCGGAGTTCTGTGCAGTTTTGAAAAACCTCCGTTGGTTCCGCTGCAGACTTCTGTTCCTTCTTCTTAGCTGGATAGGCATTGCTATCAAACCCATACTCTGTCGCATAATCTTCCAACGTCCAAATGCCGACGCCTGCTTTTTTTGCACGGGCTTGCGCTTTTTCGAACTCATCGAGATAGCGCGTGTTCGGCGGGTACACATAGGCAACCCGCGCGAGCCCTTCTTCAATCAGCTTTTCTTGAACGCTTTCCCCATCTACGTAAATGTACGCAAGCAATCGGCCATATTTATCGATGCGTTCGCCGATGTCAAATTCAATTTCAAGTTTGCCGCTATTTAAGATTTCACTGTTCCGTTTTTTCGCTTCTTCGCCGAAAGGCTGTTTGCCGAGCCGTGGATGACTCGTTTCCGGCGTGTCGATTAATAAATAACGAACATTTTGTTCTTTGCCTTCATATTTAATTTTAATCGTATCGCCGTCAATTGTTTTCACAAGTTCAACGGGAATTAACCCTTCCCGGCTCGGTTCGTCCACATCTGCTCCGAAAATC
Organism: Sporosarcina sp. HYO08; assembly: GCF_001563475.1. Classification (GTDB taxonomy): domain Bacteria; phylum Bacillota; class Bacilli; order Bacillales_A; family Planococcaceae; genus Sporosarcina. The sequence continues at coordinate 32,618 of NZ_LPUT01000003.1, forward strand.
GTATAAAATAACGCTGCCACTAAGGCGACAAGAATGCCGCCAATGCTGAGCGATGTTTTCTTTTTCACTTTCAACTTTCTCATTCCTTTTCTACTGCCCTAGATGACCGTTCCTATTGCATATCCAATAGCTGTCAACAGAAGTCCTCCGCCATATGTCGCGATCAAATAAACGGTCATTTTTTTTATTTTTTTCTCTTCCCATAGTAGAATCAATTCTTTTTTCATCGTCGAAAAAGTCGTCAATGCACCCGTGAAGCCGGATGCGAGGAAGTACTGCCAAGTCAGTGATAGTTCTAGTCCAAATACGATGCCAATGCCAAACGCACCGGCCCAATTCACAAGCAGCGTGCCAAATGGCATTTTACATTTACTTGAAATAGCCGCCCGCAAAATCGCCCCTACAAAACCACCCATTGCAATAACGAGCACCTCTAGCATCGTCATATCCTTACCTGCTTTCCGCCGAGCCGAAAACCAATGGCGCCGGCGGCAAGTCCACCGAAAATACTTAGCAGGACATAACTTGTTGCCAAAACTAGTTGTTCATTTTGAATGAGCGTAACTGTTTCCCAGCTCAATGTAGAAAAAGTCGTAAACGCACCAAGGAAACCTGTTGTCACAGCTTCATAATAGGGATTGTCCGGCTTCAATGTACGAATTGCCCCCGCAACGATCAAGCATAAGACAAATGCCCCGACGATATTTATCGCCAGCGTTGCGGCTGGAAATCCCGAATGACTTGGAAATGCCTGTCCAATCATCGTTCTACAGACAGCGCCAAGTGCACCTGCACTACCGATCACGAAGTACTTTTTCATCATTCTCGCATCCTTATGTGGCGGTTTTTTCAAGTAATCTCAGCGATAAAATTGTATCTACATCGAGCCGCTTTTCAGTCTTGCCGAATTGAATCGTCAGTTCGTTGCCCTCTTGTTTCGTAATTTCTCCGTTGCCAAACACGCGATGTTTTACTGCCATTCCAACGACTAGATCCTTTTTATGTTGAATGCCATTTGGATTAAGCGGCACTTCCGCTTGCCCGACACGCACTTTTTTCGGCATATCCTCTTTTTGTTTCGGGTTTTTATTCAACAGCAACCCTCGCACTTCATTGACGAACCGAGAGTTTTCTTTCGTCTTGCCGTCATCTTGGCGGTAAGACAGCAGCTCTAGCTTCTCTTTCGCGCGCGTCATGCCCACATAAAATAATCGCCGCGCTTCTTCGAGCAAGTCATTGTCCTGTTCGTCTTCTTCGGATGGAATCATCCCTTTGATCAGATCAATCATAAACACCCTGCGGAATTCCAAGCCTTTTGAACTGTGGAATGTCGATAGCGTGACCGCGTTTTCCGGCGGATTAAACTTTGCCGTCTGCACCGCTTGTTCGAGTTCTTTCAATCGATTCGCAAATTCAACCATCGTTCGCAGCTGGGATGCAATGCCTTCCAACGTATCGAGGATGCCGAGCAAATGATCAAAACGGTAACCAAATTTTTCAGCCCGGCTTTTTAATGCCGCCTCGTACCCAAGATCATTCCGAATGAGCTTAATGACGTATTCGGGGCGCATGTCTGGAATGACTGCATAGCCTTCTTTATACGTCCGCAGTTTTTCTTTCTGGCTGTCTTTCAACTGCACAGTCCCCATAAATGCATCAAACACATTGCCCGTCGTCTGGGTGTTTTCAAATTGCGTCACCATGCTCCGGGAAATGTACGCATTCATTTTCATAATGATTTTCACAAAAATATCTTTACGCTCTACATTAAAGCTCAGCCGCATGAAATTCAAAATGTCTTCCACAATCCAATGGGAGAAAAATTTGTCGTCCGCGTCTTTCATATAAAACGGAATGCCGCGGCGATGCAGTTCATTAACATACATCGTGGACGACGAATTGTTGCGGAACAAAATGGCCACATCGCTCAAATCATCTTCCGCCAGCAATTCATACGTGACATAGTCAAGCTGACGTTTCGGGTCATCAAGTTGCTTAATGACAATCGGATGCTTTTTTTCATTTTCCGTCTGCATCTTTTTCGGATAACGCTTTTGGTTGCGTGTGATGAATTTCGCAGCTGTGTCCACGATGTTTTTCGTTGAACGGTAGTTCCGTTCCATCATAAGTACTTTCGCGTCAGGATAAACCTTTTTGAAGTCGAGTAAATAATCCGGATTCGCGCCGCGCCATGTGTAAATGGACTGATCATCGTCCGCAACGACGCAAAGGTTGCCGTGGTACGCGACCAAATGCTCCACAATTTTATGCTGCACAAGCGACGTATCTTGGCTTTCGTCGGTTAATAAATAATCATAGCGTTCACGAAATTGATCCGCCAACGCATCATCTTCCCGCAGCGCTTTTTCCGCAATCGTCAGCATATCATCAAAATCGAGCAGCAAGTGACCCGGCGTACGCGTTTTATACTCTTCATATTGCCGCGCAATCGTCCCCGCTTTCTTCACGGGACCTTTTAGATTTTCCCACGTATCCATCGGCGTCATGTGGTTTTTAATCGAGCTGATGAACGTAGAAAGTGCCGCCAATTCATCGTCCGTACCCTCTTCTTTAATGACTTTTTTATAAAGATCTTTTAATAGAAATGCTTTTTGAATCGGCTGTCTTCCCGATCCGCCGCCTTCAATTAATGCATACGTTGTACCATTTTTCTCCAAATACGTACGTGCAATCGAAAATGCCAAGCTATGGATCGTCGAAAAATCAACAGATGCGCTCTGCGGGAAAAAGCGTTGAAATCGCTCCGCCATATCCCGCGCCGATGCCCGGCTAAATGTAATTGCTTTAATGCGCTTCGGGTTCACTTGCTTTTCTTCGATCAAATACCCAATCCGCATGATCATCGTCGTCGTTTTTCCTGATCCTGGGCACGCCAAAAGAAGCAGCGGCCCTTCCGTTTCCAACACCGCCTGCTTTTGCACGTCATTCAATACAATATTAAGCTCATTTTTCTTTCGTTCAAAAAAATCATTCATCTTACAAGAACTCCAATTCAATCAATTACGCCTCGGCGTAATTGCGTCCAGATTTTGAATTGAGGCCTACAGGATGTAGGTCATGCAGTCATTGCGACAGGACGTCGCGTACTTAGACTGCCTTCCTTAACTCCTTTCAAAATCTGTGACATCCGCCGAAGGCTTTATCTTTATTCAGCGGGCATTTGAATATCCACTGAATAGTAGACAAGACTGCATTCATCATGCCACCTCTAAAAGTCGGGGTCTTCCGCTGAATAAAGATAACGCTTTATTTAATTTAACATAAGACACCAAGCTCAGTGAAGTGGCGTTGTACTTAATTTTAGGATAGGCGCACGTGAAAAAACCGCTTTTCAGTTAGAATTCCTAACTAAAAAGCGGTTTTCACCTTACTTCGGCACACCGATCTCTTTCAATGGATAAAATCTAAATTTCACTGTTCCGACGACGGATTTTTCGTCGATACAGCCGAGTACGCGGCTGTCGGTGCTATTTCTTCGGTTGTCACCGAGTACATACAAACACCCTTCCGGCACTTCGACGGTGAAATCTTGTGTGTACTTTTGGCCTTTGAAGGTCCGATCTTTATTCGGCTGAATATAGTCTTCTCGGTACTCTTTTCCATTGATTGTCAAATGGTCGTTTTTCATGATGATTTTGTCGCCTGGCAAACCGATGACGCGCTTGATGAAATCATTATCCGAATTCGGTGCGTGGAAGACGATTAAATCGAAACGTTCGATTTTGTGGATTTTAGAAATGATGATTTTGTTGGCATCTTCAAAAGTGGGCTCCATGGACTGGCCCGAGACGATGACAGGTGTGAATAAAAATTGGCGGATGACAATGGCGAGTATACAGGCAATCGCTATCGATCGGATCCATGACATGAGTTCTTTTCGACTGTTTTTCGACATGCGCTAACCTCCATCCGGTCAGAATAATGCATATGCCTACTATTCTATTTCTATTGCATGAGTCCTCTAAAAATTGCAGGATTATTTTATTTTATTCACAAAAAATTAAACAATATATCCTAACGAGCGTAGCACATTGTCCATAAACGCCTCCGTATACTTGTACACTTCTTCCCGTTCAGGCTCTTGGAATATATCATGATAAAGCCGCTTCCAATTTTTATATTGAAATTCGGACAGCTGTTGATTCATAAGCCATTTTTTTGCGATGGCAGTATCAGTCACTCGATCATGTCCGGCACTATGCAGTAAAATCGGGCGATCGGAAATGGACACTTGTGCTTGCGCTACTGATTTCAAAAACAGCTGCAGCTCTTTATACCATCTTGCTGTCACAACTGAGCTGTAATCAGGGTCTTGACCCGCCTCGAGGCGCCATTCGTAGTTTCGGGTTAACAATTCGCTATCCATTTCATGGTTAATTTTCATACCGGAAGAAAGCTTTGATAATACATTCGAAAACTTACTCGGCATATGTACGAGTGATAACCAAGGGGAACTTAGGATGATTCCCGCACATTCCAGCTGTTCTTTTCTTAATAAATGCATAACGAGCGTTGCGCCGAGTCCATGTCCAATGACGAAGAGCGGCAAATTGTCGCCAATGCCAATCATTAGTAATTTCTTCACATATGCGATGTAATCTTCAAACGCTTCATCATGCACTTTACGGCCAACCTCTTCCCCATGCCCCGGCAAATCGCCCGTTACGACATGAAATCCACTGCCGCGCAGTTTTTGTATGAGCCATGCGTACTTGCTATGATGCTCGTATGCATTATGGACAATCGCGACAACCGCTTTCGGCTGCCCTTCTGCTTCCCATTTCCACATGCTCATCAGCCCCCATTAGTATGATAAGATAATTATACAATATTGAGGAAATGGGGAAAGTGAAATGATTTATCCTTACAACGGCAAAACGCCGAAAATTGATCCTTCTGTCTTTCTAGCGGATTACGTCACGATCACAGGTGACGTTGAAATTGGCGCGGAATCGACCATTTGGTTTAACACCGTCATCCGCGGTGACGTATCGCCAACCATTATCGGGAAGAAAGTAAACATCCAAGACCTTTGCTGCCTCCATCAAAGTCCTCGTTTCCCGCTCATTTTAGAAGATGAAGTAACCATCGGACACCAAGTGACCTTACACAGCTGCACCATTAAAAAAGGCGCGCTCGTCGGCATGGGGGCCATCGTACTGGACGGCGCGGAAGTCGGAGAAGGCGCATTTATCGGCGCAGGCAGCCTCGTACCCCCAGGGATGAAAATCCCACCGAACATGCTTGCACTCGGTTCACCTGCAAAAGTAGTCCGTGAACTGACAGAAGAAGACCGCATCGACATGCGCCGAATCGTCCGCGAGTATGCAGAAAAAGGGCAGTACTATAAGTCGCTGCAAAATTGAACAGGTGCCTTGAACAGGTTTGAACGGGTGCCACAGACACCCGTTCAATTCACGATATTGGCAATAGCACAATTACTCGTCTAACGCCTGGTATCACTGTGCTTCACGGAATTCCCTAAACCGATATATTCCCAATTGGTGCCAGGCACCCACACAATTTGATCTAGATGACTGTTTTTCTACCTGTCATGTTATGTCGATAATTTCTCAAATGCAATTCAATTTCAATGATCATTTGATTGAATAACACAATTAATTCTTTTTCCCTATCTGGCAAAAGTTCTTCATAAAAAATCGATTCGGCAATGATGTAATCCATAAGCCGAATTTTATCGGCAACTTCCTGATCAATTAAATAAAATCTTGAAAAGAACACCGGTCTAAACTTTTCACTAAATGCCTGTAAATTGAAGTTAATAGTACTTCCATCGATATGTTCTTGCATTAAATTTTCGCCGTCTAACTTGATAATATCGCTGTAAATGGACAGACGCTCGATATTTCGTTCATCTTTCTCCTTTTCGATCTCCCGCTTAATTTGTTTTTTGAGCTTATGCGATTGCGTAATGAATGTTGCTGCACTACCAATAATGACGCCGATCAGCGGCAATACGCCAATCAACAATTGTGACCAATCCACTTCAATTCCCCTTCCCTTTATCTTCATCGTAAGGAAGACTTCTCTTCATTGGATTTTAGATTGGAAAAGAACTCTCCAACTAGACTTTCTATTCCTCTGTCAGCATCTTATTATATGCAGCTAGCAACTAATGGTTTTCTTCGTGACACGCCAGGCAAAATGAGCGCGTGCACCCACACAATTTCAGCTTATTTTTTGATAAATAGCATGATCACCATGCCAATAAGCAAAATGAGTCCAATGACACCGAACAATAAAATGAATAAAATCATACTCATGATGGACATCCCCCTTTAAAAGAAAAAGCCGAAAGAAAGCGTATCGCACTTCCTCTCGGCTTTTCTTATTATTATTTTACAGGCGTTAATTTTGAAGCGCGTGCTTTCAATTCATCTGCTTTGTCTGTTTGCTCCCAAGGCAATTCAACATCTGTACGGCCGAAGTGACCGTATGCTGCGGTTTGTTTGTAAATTGGACGGCGCAGGTCAAGCATTTTAATGATGCCTGCTGGGCGCAGGTCGAATAGTTCGCGAACGAGTGTCACCAGTTCGCTTTCTGCAACTTTTCCTGTTCCAAATGTATCGACGGAAATCGAAACTGGCTGTGCAACACCGATTGCGTAAGCCAGCTGTACTTCACAGCGATCCGCAAGGCCTGCCGCCACAAGATTTTTCGCTACATAACGTGCGGCATAAGAAGCGGAACGGTCCACTTTTGTTGCGTCTTTTCCAGAAAATGCACCGCCGCCATGACGCGCATAGCCACCGTATGTGTCGACGATAATTTTACGACCTGTTAAACCAGCGTCTCCTTGTGGTCCACCGATGACAAAACGGCCTGTCGGGTTAATGAAGAATTTCGTTTCCTCATCCATTAAATCAGCCGGTACGACCGCGTTAATAACCGATTCTTTAATGTCATGCTGAATTTGCTCAAGTGTGATTTCTGGATGGTGCTGTGTTGAAATGACGATTGTATCGATGCGAACTGGGTTGTTGTCTTCATCATATTCGATCGTGACTTGTGTTTTTCCATCCGGGCGAAGATAAGGAATAATTTCTTCTTTTCGTACTTGTGCCAGACGGCGGGATAATTTATGCGATAAGCTGATTGGAAGCGGCATAAGTTCAGGTGTTTCGTTGCACGCGTAACCGAACATCAGTCCTTGGTCTCCTGCACCGATTGCTTCTAATTCTTCATCAGTCATAGAACCTTCACGGGCTTCCAATGCTTGGTCAACACCCGCTGCAATATCTGGTGATTGCTCGTCAATCGCAGTAAGCACTGCCGATGTTTCGTAGTCAAAGCCATATTTCGCTCGTGTATAGCCGATTTCCTTCACCGTATCACGAACAACTTTCGGAATGTCTACATATGTTGTAGTCGTGATTTCTCCTGAGATCAAGACGAGGCCTGTTGTAATTGTCGTTTCACACGCAACACGCGCATTTGGATCTTCCGTTAAAATAGCATCCAAAATGGCATCCGAAATTTGGTCACACATTTTATCTGGATGGCCTTCTGTTACTGATTCTGAAGTAAATAGTCGACGGTTTGTCATTGAGATTTCCTCCTTATGTCCTGCGAGATTGATACGGTACTCATTTGTCCCATGTATAAAGTTCTTCCCATATGGAAGAACTTCAAGCCATTTCGAGCTTTAGTACACGAGGAATAAGGGCATAATTAGAAAAAGCCTTTGCTCACGTAAAAATACATGAGGAAAGGCATAATTTTACAAGCACCTTTCACTCTTATCGTCCAAGGAACTATGCCTTGCATCAGGTTCGGCACCTTCGCGTTAGACTTTCGTCTTTGCAGGTTGCCGGGCTTCATAGGGCCTGATCCCTCCACCAGCTCGGGATAAGAGTATCCGTTTCAATTAAATATCCTACGTAAAAAATCATTATCTGTCAAGTTTTTTCATTTAGAGCAAACATTTTCCGACCAACAATGTCAATTCTTAATCTTTTTCCAAGTACGACTTGAATTTTGAAATAGTATAGACTATTATTCTAAATGTGTTATACTAATCACATATTCGTTAGATTTGATAATTAAAAGGTATTTTCTTCCATATACTACAATGAAAAGGATGATAGTGATGATCTCTGCAAAGATTGGTGATGAGCTAAATATGCTTCTTTCTGGTAAAAACGTACAGGTACAATTATCTGTACCGCAATTAGTTGAAAAGGCCGTTAGCCGCGGGGAAGCGAAGTTAACAGCAGACGGTGCGATTGTATCAGAAACAGGTAAATACACAGGTCGTTCCCCTAAAGATCGATTCATCGTTGAAGATGCGTCTACAAAAGACAAAATCGACTGGGGCAAAGTAAACGTTCCGATTTCTTCTGATGTATTTGAACGACTTTACGCGAAAGTTCTTACACATTTACATGGGAAAGATGAACTGTTCGTATTTAAAGGCTTCGCGGGTGCAGATCCTGCTTCCAGACTTTCACTTCAAGTGATTAATGAATTTGCGTGGCATAACTTGTTCGTCCACCAATTGTTCATTCGCCCAACTGAAGAAGAATTGCTTGCACATGAATCTCAATTTACAATCGTTTCTGCGCCGACTTTTAAAGCAGATCCAAAAGTAGATGGAACGAATTCAGAAGCATTTATCATTGTCTCTCTTGAAAAACGCGTCGTTCTGATCGGTGGAACGGAATACGCAGGTGAAATGAAGAAATCGATCTTCTCGATTATGAACTTCTTGCTTCCTGAAAAAGGCATTTTGCCAATGCACTGTTCAGCAAACGTTGGTGATGAGGGTGACGTGGCATTGTTCTTCGGACTTTCCGGAACAGGTAAAACGACATTATCGGCGGATGCAAATCGCAAGCTGATCGGTGACGACGAGCACGGCTGGTCCGACAATGGCGTCTTCAACATCGAAGGCGGATGCTATGCGAAATGTATCAATCTGTCTGCTGAAAAAGAGCCTGAAATCCACGGTGCGATTCGCTTTGGATCTGTCCTTGAAAACGTTGTCGTCGATCCGGAAACACGTGTGCCAGATTATGACAATAATTCATTAACAGAAAATACGCGCGCTGCGTATCCGATCCATCATATCGACAACATTGTCACACCGTCGATAGCGGGTCACCCGAAAACAATCGTATTCCTGACGGCTGATGCATTTGGCGTATTGCCACCAATTTCAAAATTAACAAAAGAGCAAGCGATGTACCACTTCTTAAGTGGCTTCACATCGAAACTTGCAGGCACGGAGCGCGGCATTACATCGCCAACAGCAACGTTCTCTACTTGCTTCGGTTCACCTTTCTTACCGCTTCATGCAACGGTTTACGCAGAAATGTTAGGAAAGAAAATCGACGAGCACGGTGCACAAGTATTCCTTGTGAACACTGGCTGGACTGGCGGCGAATACGGCGTCGGAAAGCGTATGGATCTTAAATACACACGCGCAATGGTACGCGCTGCACTTGCAGGCAAATTGAACGATGTCGAAACAGAAGTGAACGAAGTATTCGGTCTTCAAATGCCAACAGCGATCGAAGGCGTTCCTTCCGAAGTATTGAATCCACGTAATGCATGGACTGACGTCGATGCATACGACAAAAAAGCAAACGAACTAGCAGATCTTTTCCGTGAAAACTTCAAGAAATTCGGTACGGTTTCTGAAGAGATTTCTCTTAAAGGCGGACCGACTGCATAATTTGCAATAGTAAACCCGACGAACAACGGCGTTCGTCGGGTTTTTTTGATTGGTGGAAGCCTCTTCGTACGTGTAAGTGCAACTTCGGAATGCTAAGTGCACTTCCGCATCCACTCACACAACTCTCGTACAAGTCGTGCATTTTCCACCGGGGGAATAAAGTGCGTATACGCCGGAAAATACCAAGTTTCATACGGTCGATCATGCTCGCGCAATGCATTTTCCAGTAGCACCGCTTGCTGATAGGACACATTGACATCGCGCATACCATGGATAATGAGCACAGGTGCATCAATTTCATTCACACGAAAAAGTGCCGTGCGATCGCGGTATTCTTCCGGCATACTATTCGGTGTGCCACCGATAACCCGCTTCATCATCCGCCGCATATCTTTTCGTTCATTGTATGTAAACACGACATCCGACACACCCGCCCATGTGACAACAGATGTAATGTCGTCGCGTAAAATGGCCGTCCACAGTGCCATAATGCCGCCCCGCGAAAAAGCAAATAAGTGAATACGCTCTTTATCCACCATTGGATGTTGTTTTAGCACTTCTACACCATTTACCGCATCTTGACGGTCATCGCCGGCGAATTCATCGCGCCCTTCCCCGCCGCGATTCCCTCGGTAATAAGGGGCAAACACAATAAATCCGTGGGAGGCGAACTGTGCAACACGTGCTGGACGCACCATGCCCACATGTTGAATGCCGCCCCGTAAGTAGAGAAGCCCTTCATACTGCCCTTCTGCAATCGGCGCAGCCAATAACCCCTTCACCTTTAAGCCATCCGAATAATATGTAATTTCCTCCAACTGCACATGTGGATTTGGGGATGGATACGGCCTACGCTGAACAATCGAACCATTATGATGCATGTTCTACCACCCACTTTCTTAACAATTCCATGCCGGTGCCTTTCATATGAAAGCTTAACTCCTGACAGGCATCCAGCTCTTCATCCGTTAACCAAACGGCGCCGCTCGTTTCAAAAAGCGTTGGGTTTTCTTCGATCCGCACGACCGTCCCTGTGAATACAGCTTTACAAAAAGTGATATTACTGTCGACGATATACTCGGCAAATTTACCTACATTCGTCAGCTCAACACCCGTCTCCTCCATCGTTTCGCGAATCGCCGCTGCTTCAACTAGTTCGCCGGGTTCTGCTTTGCCGCCTGGAAATTCAATGCCACGCACCTCATGCCGCGTTAACAACCATCGATTTTCATGCTTCAACACAACGAGAACATGCCGTGCTTCCATCCCAAAGCGATTGTCGCCGAATGTCAGCTCAACACGTCCCCCATTCACATCCGTAAATGTATACATCGCCTCACATCCTTTCGTTTATCTTAACGAAAGAAATCACTTCATTCAATGAAAGTACGGAAGCTTTTCAATCACTCTTTTCGACTCCTCATCCGTAAACTCATGAATCAATGCATATACTTTAGCAGAACGCTTATCAATCTCATGATTATCGCGGTCATAATGATACGGGATATATGGCAAATGCGAACGAAAAAAATTTCTAAATTCCAGCTGATTCATCTGCTCAAATAAACGACTAAAAATGGGAATATACGCACGTGGAATTTCCACCGCATATTCCCACGGAGAGTCATCTGGGTATTGATAAACTTGCTGATCTTTCACTGAGACGTACATTTTATAAGTTTCCATTCTAAAACACCTTCCTTTTAAATAGAATGGGCTTTTAAAAGGAAAACCATGCACCCGAGGGATGCATGGTTTCGGAAAATTATTTATTATCTTCACCGAGGAATGCATTTAGCATCCACTGGTGTTTTTCAATGCTTTGGTAGGTAGCATTTAGAAGGTCTTCAGTCATATCGTCGCCAGCCGCTGCCGCAACTTCCATACCGCTTTTGAGTGACGTCATAATTTTTCCATAGTCGCTCGCAATGGTGCGCACCATATCATCCGCATTTTCATTCCCAGTTGCTTCTTCAACAACCGACTCCGTTAAATGTTCTTTTAACGTAGCTGTCGGTTCGCCGCCAAGCGTCAAAATACGCTCTGCGATTTCATCCATATGTGCCGTCGCTTCATTGTATAATTCTTCAAATTTCGCATGCAATGTAAAAAATTGATGACCTTTCACATACCAATGATAGTTATGCAGCTTCGCATACATCACAGACCATGTAGAAACTTGTTTGTTGAGCTCTTTGATTAAATTTTCTCGCAAGTAGAACATCTCCTTTTATAATGCATCTCGCTGTTATTTTACCACAGACGTGGATAGAATAAACTTAACAGCAACTTTTACGGGTTGAACCTTTGGCAGTTGTGGCAAATATAAAATTCAGTCACATTTATGCCGAAGTATAATTGACTGATAGAGGTGATTCAGAAATGAAGACAGTATTGATTTTTCTGATCAAGTTTTATCAAAAGGCAATCTCACCTATGAAACCCCCAACATGTCGCTTTTATCCAACTTGTTCACGTTACGGTGTCGATGCTCTGGAAAAACACGGGGCATTGAAAGGATCATGGCTCACGTTAAAGCGAGTCTCTAAATGCCATCCTTTCCACGAAGGCGGATTCGATCCGGTACCGGACCGGAAACCACATCGCTAAATGACGATATTGTACGGCTCGGCTTCGGCCGGGCTTTTTTGTCGGCATTTTTCTATTGCTAAATGGTAATTTATGCGATATTATAAAAAAACAGTAAATCGTAATCATTTCGATTAATTACGGGGGATCAAAACTATGCGAAAAATAAAAATGAAAATGGGCCTGCTTGCATGCGCTTGCCTGCTCGTTTTAGCAGCTTGCGGCACAAAAGGAAGCTCTGAGCAGGAACCGAATGACCTATTAAAAGTCTATACAACCGTCTATCCTCTTCAATATTTCACCGAGCAAATCGGCGGTGAATACGTTGATGTGCAATCGATCTATCCGACTGGGGCCGATGAACACATATTTGAACCTACCCAGAAAGATATGATCTCGCTTGCGAAATCCGATTTGTTTTTCTATATCGGACTGGGGCTAGAAGGTTTTGTGGAAAATGCGGAGAAAACATTAAAAAATGAACAGGTGAAGATGGTTGCGACAGCTGCGAACATTTCTACCGATCGACTGGAAGAAGGACGTGATCACGATGATGAAGGTCATGAGGAAGGCGATCATGAAAGTGATGCACATGAACACGACCACGGCCAATTCGATCCGCATGTGTGGATCTCCCCTATATTAAGTATAGACCTAGCTTCCTCTATCAAAGATGCACTTATTGAAAAAGATCCAGCGCATGAAGCGGATTTCCAGGCGAATTATGATGCATTGGCGAATAAATTAAAAGCGCTGGATACGCAATTTAAAGAAATGGCTGCGATGGTTCCAAATAAAACGTTCTTCGTGTCGCATGCAGCATTCGGTTATATTGCGGACACGTACGGATTTGAACAAGTCGCAATTGCAGGCTTGAACTCACAAAGTGAGCCGTCCCAAAAACAGCTCGCAAAAATTGTGGCAGAAGCTAAATCCAAAAATGTGAAGTATGTATTATTTGAACAAAATGTATCATCAAAATTGACGGATGTTGTCCGAAAAGAAATTGGCGCGGATTCCCTCATCCTGCATAATCTTGGTGTACTGACGCCAGATGATGTAAAAAATAACGAAACGTATTTTACGTTAATGCAGCACAATATAGAAGTATTACGGACCGCATTGGGCGGTTAAATGGCAAACACCCCTTTCGTCAAGGGGTGTTTTACTTTATTCCAATAAGCTTCTCAGTTCACGCCTAAGCAGTTTATTGGAAGCATTACGCGGTAGTGTTTCTACAAATGTGAATGCCGTGGGTACTTTATAACGCGCCAATCGCTCTTCGCAAAAACATCGTAATTCGGCTGGCGTGACTTCGCCATTCGCCACAACGAACGCAACAGGAACCATCCCCCACTGCGGATCGTCTTTTCCGCAAACCCCCGCCTCGATGACGTTTGGATGTGCCGCTAACACATTTTCAATCTCGGCGGGATACACATTTTCACCGCCTGAAATAATAAGATCCGAACGCCTATCCAGGATAAATAAATACCCTTCTTCATCCAAATAACCGATATCCCCTGATGGAAACCAACCGTTTTCGGACGGCTCGATGTCTTCAAATTTACCGATATAACCGGGCGTCACATGCGGACCACGAATGAGCACTTCCCCGATGTCATTGGGTGATTTTGCGTCTTTAATTTGTATTTGATTAAAAAATAATGGCTTGCCCGCCGATCCGATTTTTCGAATGGCATCGCTCGCTGCAAGCGTAGCTGTTTGAGAGCTTGTTTCCGTCATCCCATACGTTTGTAAAACAGGCATGCCCAGCCTATTGGCGCGTTCGATGTAATCTTTTGGCACCGAACCGCCCCCTGCAAGCATCGTTTGGAAATTCGGGTGCGCTTTCGCTTGTTCTGCCTCTAGTTCACGCATCACTTGATCCAGCATGACAGAAACGATCGACATTCTGGTGATCGTGCCCTGTTGGATTTCATTCGCGACCGCTTTCGCATCAAACTTCTCATACAATCGAACGGTCATCCCGTATACTGCCGAGCGGACAAGAATCGAGAATCCGCTAATATGGAACAACGGCATGGAACAAAGCCAAACGTCATCATCATGGAGTCCAAGATTCAAAACAGATGACAGCGCACTTGAGACATGATTGCCGACCGTCTGACGCACACCTTTTGGAAAGCCCGTCGTCCCTGACGTATACATAATCGTAATCGTTCGGTTATCGTCCCACTGATCCGCCACTCGGAACGGTTGTCTTGGACTTTGTTGTATGTGAGAAAATGTCAGTTGCGGAACCGCAGTGGAACCAAGCAGCCCCAATAGATCATCTGCAACAATGACAGCTTTCGCTTCGGCATCCGCCAGTTGCCAGTCCATTTCTTTTTTCGATAAACGACTATTGAGCATGACAATTTCAAGCCCGACGAGCAAACACGCATGGATCATGCACACCATTTCTGCGTTAGATGGACCCAAAAGTGCAATGCGATCCCCTTCATGCAAATCATTTGCCTTTAGCTTTTCTGCATAATCTAACGCTTCTTCTTTTAATTGTGCAAATGTCCACGCGCGATCTTGGAATGACAGTGCAATTTTGTTTGGCGTTAAATAGGCTCGCTGGATCAGCCAGTTTGGTATCATTTGATTCACCTACTTTTAAGTTAAATTTGTATACACGCTGTTGGTTATGAATGATTAAGCGGTTGTTATAACCGCTATGGAGGCGCCGCGGAATTGTTTATAACCGCCATGCAATTTTATCACTGATCCAAAGCGGCTATATAGAAAAAGCTGCCCACAATAGGCAGCTTTTCAACATTCCTTATGGAAAACGTGGGAATTGACCGAAGTCTGGTTTGCGTTTTTCTTTGAAAGCATCGCGGCCTTCTTTTGCTTCGTCTGTCGTGTAGTACAGAAGTGTTGCATCGCCTGCTAGTTGCTGTAGGCCTGCAAGTCCATCTGTATCTGCGTTCATTGCCGCTTTTAGGAAACGTAATGCTGTTGGGCTCATTTCGAGCATTTCCTCACACCATTGGACCGTTTCATCTTCTAGCTGCTCATATGGTACGACCGTGTTCACAAGCCCCATATCCAATGCTTCTTGTGCATTGTACTGACGGCATAAGTACCAAATTTCACGCGCTTTTTTATGGCCAACGATACGTGCTAAATAGCCAGAACCGTAACCCGCATCGAATGAACCGACTTTTGGTCCAGTTTGTCCAAAAATCGCATTGTCTGCAGCGATTGTTAGGTCACTAACAACATGCAACACGTGTCCGCCGCCGACTGCGTAGCCCGCCACCATTGAGACAACCGGTTTTGGAATGACGCGAATGAGGCGCTGTAAATCTAATACGTTAAGACGTGGGATTTGGTCATCCCCTACATAACCGCCGTGACCACGAACAGATTGGTCACCGCCAGAACAGAATGCATCCTTACCTTCACCTGTTAAAATAATGACGCCGATGCTTTCATCATCGCGTGCACGTGAAAATGCATCGATCAATTCTGCAGTTGTTTTTGGTCGAAATGCATTGCGCACTTCCGGACGGTTTATTGTAACTTTTGCGATTGCACCGTATTGTTCATACTTAATATCTTCGTATGTACGAATTGTTTCCCATTGACGAGTCATTCGATTTCTCCCCCATCTAAGCTTTTCATATGTTCCTCTATTATTGTAACAAACTTTTCAGGCTTTTCCACATGAACCGCATGCCCGGCTTGAGGAACTGTCACATGTCGAGCGCTCAGGAACATATGTTCCATTTCCCGGGCAATAGTGACAAATTTCCCGTCTATTTCACCGGTAATAAGCGTAACAGATGCTAAAATAGTCTTAAGACTTTCCCAATAGGACGGCTGACTTCCCGTTCCAATGCCATTTAAGCTACCCGCAAGTCCCTCTGCCCGTTGGCCTAACCGCTCTTTGCGAATCAATTTCCGATTTTCTTCAGGTAACGCTTTTTGTGAATGAAATAACGGAATACCTTCCCAAAAATCGACAAATTTCGAGAGTCCCTCATTCGTAATTCGCGCCGACAATAAACGATCCGACTCTCTCCGGACAGCCCTCTCCGCTTCCGTCTTCAGTCCGGGCGATGCACTTTCTAAGACAAGTGATTCTACACGCTTCGGATACTGAACTGTATACCCAAGCGCAACACGTCCACCCATCGAATAGCCGACAAGCGTAAAACGATCTAGCGCTAACAGTTTAAATAACGCTTCCAAATCCGCGGTTTGCTCTTCCATTGCATACCGTGCCGCCTCTTCAGGCACAGACGTTTGACCGTGACCCGTTAAGTCAATCGCAATCATGCGGTATTTTCCATGCAGTCGCCTCATTACATCCCGCCATGTAGCTGTACTGCCCGTGAAACCATGTAGAAAGACGATGGCAGGCAAATGTTCATCCCCATCTATCTCGACATGTATGTTGATCCCTCGGATGGCAATCATTTGTTCAGTCATGTGCATCTAGTCTTTCTGCAATGTTGCTCCACATCTTGCGGTGGGCTGCGACACTTGCCGGACGATCCGTAAACACTTCAATTATACGAAGCGGCGTTTCTTTCTCGCGTTGAAGTACCCCTTCAAATTCCTCTGACGTCCTCACCATGTCATATTGCGCTCCATACATCTGGGCAATTTGTGCAAATGTTAAGCCTGTTGGCGTACCAAACAACTCTTCAAAATGATGCGGCATATCTGCCTGCGGTAAGTAAGAGAAAATACCGCCGCCATCATTATTCATCACAACGATCGTCAAATCCGTTTCATGGAATCGTGTCGCAAGCAATCCGTTGACATCATGCAAGAACGATAAATCCCCGATGACAAGCCACGCCGGACGTTTGCGCGCTGCTTGAATACCTAATGCTGTTGAAATGACACCATCGATGCCATTCGTTCCTCGATTTGAAAAGATCGCAATATCTTTGTCTGTTTTTCTAAAAAATGTATCGACATCACGAATTGGCATACTGCTGCCGCTAACAAGATCAACGCCGTTTGGCAGGCCCTCAAACAATTGATTGGCAAAACATCCTTCATCGCCTATATACCCTTTATGCGCACTAGAAATCATTTTCGCGATCTTATTCGCTTCCGTCCACTTCTTTGTGTACGCAGTCATCGGTTGCTCAACGCAGCATTCGAAGACGGCTTCCGGCGTACTTTGCACATGATGCGTCACAATTCCGATTGAATCCCGAAATTCCGGTGATTCATCGACCGCTACATAGACTTGCGGACGAATGTTTTTCAAGTAAAGCGACAGCGGCTTGGAAACAGGCTGCGCACCAAAACGAATGACAACATCCGGATTTACCCGATCGCAAAACGAAGCACTTTTTAATAAAGCGTCGTATTGATCGATGCATAATTCGGCACAGTCGGCTGGCACTTCCGCCCGAAAATTCGATAACGGGTCACAAAGTACCGGCCAGTTCAATGCTTTCGCAAACTGCCAAAATGCTTTTTTATCCAGATGAACCGGTAATTCACCCGCAATGATCATCCCTTTATCTGTAGATGATAAAATTTCTATCAGCTGAGCCGCGGTCCCTTCGTCTAACTGATCTTTCGCTGCCATCCGCTGTACGAACGTCATGACAGGGGCTTCCCCTTCCAAATCAATTAACAATGGCTCGCGAAAAGGGACATTAATGTGAACAGGTCCCAACGGTGCCGTCATCGCAACCGCGATTGCCCGATTTAACTGCCGTTCAACAAAGTCATCGACCGCTGAGTTTTCTTCTGGCAGCGGAAAATCAACACTATACTTCACATGCTCACCGTACATGCGAATTTGGTCAATCGCCTGCGGTGCCCCAACCTCACGCAACTCATGCGGACGATCCGCCGTTATAACAATTAATGGAATACGCGCATAATACGCTTCTGTAATGGCTGGGTGATAATTGGATGCGGCTGTTCCCGATGTACACAACAAGACAACTGGTTTCCCCGAGGCCTTGGCCATACCTAACGCAAAATAGCCTGCGGAACGCTCATCCACTTGCATATACGTCTTGAGCTGTTGCGTCGATGCAAATGCATAAGCAAGCGGCGTTGACCGGGAGCCCGGGCTAATGACAGCCGCCTCAACGCCCGTTTTCAGTAAGGCACCCGTCATTCGCCGTACATAATTTGTTAAAGTTTGCCGATTACCCATCTAATTTTCCTCCAAGCGCTCGCATGACAGGTCTAAACTTCACCCAAGTTTCTTCATATTCCAGTTCTGGATCAGAATCCGCAACGATCCCCCCGCCAGCATATAAATAAGCCCGATCTTCACTCAGCAACGCGGATCGAATGGCAACGGCAAATTCACCATTTCCTGCAGCATCCGTCCAGCCGATCGGCGCTGCGTAATAACCCCGATCCATCTTCTCCTCGTCACGGATCACTTCCATTGAAATATCCGTTGGCACACCGCCTAATGCCGGCGTTGGATGTAAAGCTTGTACAAGACTAAAAATATCGATTCCTTCCTCAATCTCACCCTCTACAGGCGTATAGAGATGTTGGATATCACGAATTTTCATGAGCTTTGGCACTTTCGGGATCGACATATTCGTACAAAAATCTTGAAACACTTGCGAAATCATCGATACCACATATTGATGCTCTTCCCGATTCTTTCGATCATTTAACAAAGCTTCTCCAAACGCCTTATCCTCGGCCGCAGTTTTGCCCCGCTTAATGGACCCTGCGACACACGCTGAATAAGCCCGGCCATTCTCAATTTCAATGAGGCGTTCAGGTGTCGCACCGAAAAAGAGTTGCTTTCCTTTTTGTAAGCCAAAATGATAACTTTCGTTCTGTTCGTTTGAAATATGATGTAATGCTGTCACAGCCGATACATCTTCCTCAAACTCCAGCATCATAGACCTCGCGATGACAACCTTTTCGGCTTCACCTTCTTGAATTTTCGCCGTAACATTTTCGATCGATTGGAGATAACGCTCTTTTTCAATTTCCGTAATCTCTGCAACTTTCGGCTTCGATTGCGGATGAAATTCCTCAACTTGTGCAATATGAATGAGACGATCCCTTTCATCGCGCAACTTATCAAATTCTTCCGCAGCATTTACATCTGCAGTGATCAAGTTAGTCGAAATAGCTGTTTTACCATTTTTGATCACTAATTGAAAAGAAGGCACAACAAAATACGCGGAAGGATACGCCGCCCACTCCGACTCTTTCATGCTTTCCGGGTCAAATGAAAAGCCGCCAAATAAAATGGGATCCAGATCTTTTTCTTCTTTAATTAATGCATGACAAAGCTGTTTCCAAGCATTTGATATATGAGCAAACCGATTTCTCCCACTATCACTCGTCAAGACAGCTGCATGTCCAAGTCCTACAAGTGTTAAGGTTTGATCGGCATTCTGCCAATAAAAACGTTCCTGTTGATATTCGGAATCCCCCGCTTCAAAAAAGGCCAGTGGTGATAGACGCCCCACTTCAATGGTTTCTGTAAAAAAGTGAATGTCTTCATTTTTTTGTCCAATGTAGGAATTGCCAGTCGCGGTTAACTTCAGATTCATCCTTTTCCCTCCGTACCTCAATTCAAATACCACCTCTATTCTATCATATCCAAGCCGTTTTGAAGTGTTTTCGGCATTTGATAAGTAGCAGTACATAGTTTTGTCATTTTAGAGTACAATGGAGACGGCACTACATCAACGAAGGAGAGAATTTTTTTGCAACAAACGATTAAAGCGGATACGGGTTGGCGCATTTGGTGGCAGTTGACACGTCCGCATACACTAACAGCGGCATTTGCACCCGTATTTCTTGGGACAATGATTGCATTACCCTATGGAAAACTTCATTTCCCTTTATTTATTGCCATGTTAACCGCAAGTATTCTCATTCAAATGGCTACGAATATGTTTAATGAATACTACGACTTCAAAAGAGGTTTGGATACAGAACACTCCATTGGAATTGGCGGCACCATTGTTAGAAACGGCGTGAAGCCTAAAGTCGTACTCAATCTTGCCTTTTTACTGTATGGCATTTCCATTCTTATCGGCATCTATATTTGTATGTCAACGTCATGGATGCTTGCGGTTGTCGGCTTAGCATCCATGGCAATTGGCTATTATTATACGGGCGGCCCTTACCCAATCGCCTACACACCATTCGGCGAATTGTTTTCCGGCGTCGTCATGGGGATGCTACTCATCCTCATTGCTTTTTATATCCAGACCGGTACCGTTACAACAGAGGCTGTTTTATTATCAATTCCAAGCATGCTTCTTGTTGCGGCCATTATGCTTGCGAACAACATTCGCGACATTGAAGAAGATACTGTCGGCGGGCGTAAAACACTTGCCATTCTTGTGGGTCGCTACAATGCAGTAACGATTCTGTTACTCTTTTTTGCAGTATCCTATGTGTGGATTATTCTACTTGTCCTTTTCGGCCATTTAACACCGTGGGCATTGCTCGTTTTTCTTAGCGTCCCAAAACCAATCAAAGCCGTGATAACCTTTAGACAATACATCCAGCCACTTCAAGTCGCGCCGGCAATGAAAGGCACGGCTGTGACAAACACATTATTCGGTTTATTGCTAGGAATTGGCCTCTTGCTTGGTCATCTTCTGTAACCTGCGGCCTGAAACGTTCGATCGTTTCAGGCTTTTTTATTATGTTTTTTATCAAGGCTTTTCGGGTAAAAATAGTACTAAGTAAAATTACAATTAACTACTTCATGAAGTGGATTAAAAATGAACATACTACAAGTATTATCGAAAAGGACGTGACGGTTCATGTTAACGGATATGCAAAAATCTGCACTAAAATATGAGTTATTAGAAATGAAAGAGCAACTAACAAAAACTGAAGAGGGAACGAGCACTAGCCATAGAGACCGTGAAGGCACAGAAGAATTATCAATGTACGACAACCATCCTGGAGATATGGGCACAGAACTGTATGAGCGAGAGAAAGACATGGCTTTAAACGATCATGCAGAAGGTGAATTAAAAAAGGTTGAGAACGCGCTGCAGGCGTTAGAGAACGGCACGTATGGCAAGTGTGAAGAATGCCAAGCAGACATCCCTTTTGAGCGATTACAAGCCGTTCCTCATACAACATTATGCGTAGAACATGCCGTTGAAAATGTACCGAATGATCCGCCCGTTGAAAATGACCAGTTAATCATGGCGAACACGAATACATTTAGTGACAGAAGATCCGGTGCAAGACGAGATGGTCAAGACAGCTTCCAAGAAATCGCCAGATCAGGCACATCGGAAACACCGTCAGACTTTATCGGAGACTACAACAGTTACACGGATTTGTATGATAATGATTTATCGGACGGCGCAGCAGAGGATATTGAGGAATTTACAAGTACGGATATGAGCGGGCAAACGAGAGGTTTTGTACGATCAGACGCCTCCGATGCCTATGAAAAAAAGTTAGATGAAGAAGGGCTTGAGTCAATCATCGGAGATATTCCTTACCATTACCGGGACAGCTACATCCATGATGAACCAAGAGATCAATTGGAGCAATAAAAAATAGCAATTCAATAAAAAAACCTTACAAGTCGAAATGACTTGTAAGGTTTTTAGTATTATGACCCCTACGGGATTCGAACCCGTGTTACCGCCGTGAAAGGGCGGTGTCTTAACCGCTTGACCAAGGGGCCGTTATGTAATGGCGGAGAAGGAGGGATTCGAACCCTCGCGCCGCTTACGCGACCTATGCCCTTAGCAGGGGCACCTCTTGAGCCTCTTGAGTACTTCCCCGTAATGGCTCCGCAGGTAGGATTCGAACCTACGAC
>NZ_LPUT01000004.1 GCF_001563475.1 Sporosarcina sp. HYO08
GTATTAGGCACGCCGCCAGCGTTCGTCCTGAGCCAGGATCAAACTCTCCATAATAGAAGAAATTGATTTGCTCAATTCTTGCTGACTTTGAATCCGAAGATTCTTGTTTTGTTTACTTCACCGACGGGGTCGGATCCGCAAACGTATTTGTTAACGTTTTGCTGTTCAGTTTTCAAGGTTCATATCGCCATCGTGTTATTCGCGACAACTTTTATATCATATCATCTTAACGCTTATCTTGTCAACAACTTTTTGAAGCTATTTTTTCAAGAAGTTTTTTACACTCTTGAAGCGACCTCTTCATCTTAACACTTTTCGTTAATCCGTGTCAACAACTTTTTTCAAGGTCTTTTTTCTCGTTCGCTGCATATCTCAAGCGCAACGTTTATTACTATATCACCTCCACATTTCAATTGCAACATTTATTTCAAATTAATTATACTGCAAAAAAAGAACCGTTAAATGAGCTGAAATGCTTCATTTAACGGTTCTATGTCTTTATTCTTTTGAACGCATTTGCGGGAACAGTAATACGTCTCGAATCGATTGTGCATTCGTTAATAGCATTACAAGACGATCCACACCAATTCCTAGTCCACCTGTTGGCGGCAATCCATATTCCAACGCCTCAATGAAGTCATCATCCATTTCATGCGCTTCATCATTTCCTTGTTCCTTTTCAACAAGCTGCGCTTCGAATCGCTGACGCTGGTCAATTGGATCGTTTAACTCTGTGAATGCATTTGCATGCTCACGACGTACAATGAACAATTCAAATCGATCCGTGAATCGCTCGTCCTCCGGATTCTTTTTCGCAAGCGGTGAAATTTCAACTGGATGGCCGTAGATGAACGTTGGTTGCACAAGTTGCTCTTCTACCTTCTGTTCGAAGAATTCATTTAAGACATGTCCGACTTCCATCATAGCTGTTACTTCAACACCATGCTCTTTCGCCAAAGCATGTGCCTCTTCTTTTGTCATTTCACTCCAGAAGTCCACACCTGTATATTCCTTAATCGCATCGACCATATGAAGTCGTTTCCAACCCGGAGCTAAATCGATGACGTCGTCACCGTATTGTACTTGTGTCGTTCCAAGTACGTCCTGTGCGATATGAGCAACGAGATTTTCCGTCAATGCCATAATATCTCTATAGTCTGCGTATGCTTGATACAGTTCGATCATTGTAAATTCAGGATTGTGACGTGTTGAAATCCCTTCGTTCCTAAATACACGCCCGATTTCATACACTTTCTCTAATCCCCCAACAATGAGGCGTTTTAAGTGAAGTTCGATCGCAATTCGCATATACAGCGTCATGTCTAGTGCATTATGGTGGGTAATGAAAGGACGAGCAGATGCACCACCAGCAATTGCATGAAGCATTGGTGTTTCTACTTCCAGGAATCCTTGGCCATCTAAGTAACGGCGCATGGACTGGATGATTCGGCTGCGCAGGATAAACGTTTCTTTACTTCCTTCCGTTGTGATCAAGTCTAAGTAACGTTGACGATATCGTTGTTCAATATCTTTCAATCCGTGGAATTTTTCAGGTAAAGGACGAAGCGCTTTTGTTAAGAATGTAAACTCCGTTGCTTTAATGGATAGTTCCCCGACCTTCGTTTTAAACACTGTTCCGGAAATGCCAATAATATCTCCAAGGTCGGCGTGCGTGAATAGATCGTATGCTTCTTCACCAATTGCATCTTGCCGAACATAAATTTGGATTTGTCCACCAAGGTCTTGAAGATGTGCAAATCCCGCTTTTCCCTTGCCGCGCTTCGTCATAATACGCCCCGCGATTTTCACCTCGTGCGATGTTTCCTCTAATTCCTCTTTAGAAAGACTTTCGTATTGTTCACGAATTTCATTCGATAAGTGTGTTCGTTCAAATCTTGAACCGAATGGATCTAATCCACCCTCCCGTATATCTTCCATCTTCTGGCGTCTTACCAGCAGCTGATCATTTAATTCATCCAAATGGGACAATTCTTTCACTCCTCGTTGTTTATGTAGAAGTCTACAATGTATCACATGCACCTATTGTACACAATTTGTATAGTTGAAACACGTTTTAATCATTATGTACAAAGAAAAAGCCGCCATCTTGTATGGCAGCCCCTGTCATTGTATCAACCAGCATTTACGTCCATAGCAACTTTTTCATGTTTCATCATTTCATCGGCGAAGCCGTTAAGAAGTGCCGTGAGTTCATCTGCCGTTTCCATTGAGTTAATGGCATTACGGACCTCGGCATTCCCGCGCACGCCTTTCATATACCAAGCGGCATGCTTTCGCATTTCACGAACTGCAACGTTCTCGCCTTTCAGCGCCATTAATCGGTGGAAATGCAGCAAGCAAACATCAATCTTTTCACGCACATTTGGCTCATCCATCAATTCACCAGTTTCCAAATACTGAACGGTGCGGTAAATCATCCACGGATCTCCTAGTGCAGCACGTCCGATCATTACGCCGTCAACACCCGTTTGCTCAAGCATATTTTTGGCGTCTTGCGGCGTCGCGACATCTCCGTTACCAATGACTGGTATGGAAACACTTTCCTTTACCTGTCGAATGATATCCCAATTCGCTTTGCCTTCATACATTTGTAAACGCGTGCGTCCATGAACGGCTACCGCTGCGCCGCCCGCACGTTCAATTGCCCGTGCATTTTCTACTGCGAAAATATGATCATCGTCCCAGCCGATGCGCATTTTAATACTTACTGGTTTTTTAACATTGTCAACGACCGCGGAAACCATTTCGTAAATTTTGTTCGGATCGAGCAGCCATTTGGCACCCGCCTCGCATTTGATGATTTTATTCACCGGACAGCCCATATTAATATCAATAATGTCAGCTGTCGTATGCTGATCGACATAACGAGCAGCTTCTACAAGCGTTTCTTTTTCTCCTCCAAAAATTTGAAGAGAAAGCGGATTCTCGCGTTCATCAATATAAAGCATACTCATCGTTCTATCATTTTTAAAGACGATACCTTTGTCGCTAATCATTTCTGCGTAGATGAGACCAGCACCGAATTCCTTCACCGTAAGACGGAAAGCAGAGTTACTGATACCAGCCATCGGCGCAAGCACTACGCGATTATCCATTGTAATATTACCAATTTTAAACGGTTTTTCTTTTCTATCGTTCATCCAAATTTCCTCCTTTCTCAATATTTCTTTCATGTATATAGACGGAGGCATTTATTTCTCCTTTCGAAGAAATGCCTGCACCCCTTCGATTGTTTTCCAAAGTCTGACGCTGCCATCCGCTTGATCGGCAACTTCATCCAACAACTGCCGCCCTGTTTTTGGGTGGATAAAATCAGACGCAACGTCAATAAGCGGCACGAGAACAAAAGCCCGCTCATACATTCTAGGATGCGGGATCGTTAAATTTTCCGCTTCAATATTGTCGTTATTATAGAGCAAAATGTCAAGATCTACTGTTCGCGGACCCCATCGAATAATTCGCTCACGCCCGAGTTCCTGCTCAATCTGCTGACACAGTTCCAGTAAAGCAAATGGATCCAGTTCCGTT
Organism: Sporosarcina sp. HYO08; assembly: GCF_001563475.1. Taxonomy (GTDB): domain Bacteria; phylum Bacillota; class Bacilli; order Bacillales_A; family Planococcaceae; genus Sporosarcina. The sequence goes on from NZ_LPUT01000004.1 coordinate 3,550, forward strand.
TCGATCTTAACAACCAAGTTTAAAAAGTCTGCTTGGTCTGTATAGCCAACAGGGGCTGTTTCATAAATAGAAGAAATCACAGTGACAGTTGTTTTTTCGTTTTGATGAAGGGCTCTTACCGCCTCCGTTAAATGATCCAGTCGATCACCGATATTTGAACCGATCGATAGAAATGCGACATTCACACAAAACACCCCCTCGTGATGTCTACTGAAACAGATGCGTAATGACCTGGAATCGGTGGATCTGGCTTGATGAGCACGACTCGAACGCCAATCACTTTGTCCTCAAACGCCTGGAGAATCCTTTGCGCAATAGATTCTGCCAGTGTTTCAATAAGCTTTACCGGCTCTCCTTCTACAATCGATTGGCAGATTTGATAAACTTCCGCATAATTTACCGTAAACTGCAAATCATCGGTTTTTCCCGCTTCAGATAAATCCACCGCAAGGGATACAGTCACACGAAAACGTTGCCCAAGCTTTGTTTCTTCGGGTAGCACACCATGGTACCCATAAAACGCCATATCATTCACATGAATATAATCCAATTTCGATCCTCCTATTGCCCAAGCCCAGACTTTCCTGTGAGCACATCCATCATTCTTGCCATTCGAGCAATCGCCTTTACATCATGGACACGCATCATATGACAGCCATGTTCAATACCATAACAAACTGTCGCACCCGTTCCTTCCATCCTCTCTTCTACCGGCAGATCTAACACATTGCCGATAAAAGACTTGCGCGATGTGCCAAGCAGAACTGGATAGCCCATATCAGAAATTCGGCGCAAGCCTTGCATCGTTAAAAGATTTTGTGCTGTATTTCTTGCAAATCCGATGCCAGGGTCAAGCCAAATATTTTCTGTTAGAACACCCGCCGTCCTAGCAATTGCAATACTTCCCTCTAAGTCAGATACAACTTCATCCATGAAGATGCCCTCATATACTGCTTGCTCTCGGTTATGCATGAGGATAATTGGCACATCATGTGCCGCTGCTACGTTAGCAATGGCCGGGTCATATTTAGCTCCCCAAATATCGTTGATAATATGGGCACCCGCCTTTACAGCTGCTTCAGCAACTTTCGATTTATATGTATCGATGGAAATTACACACCCTAGTTCTTTCACCAACGCTTCAATAACTGGCGCTGTGCGGTCGATTTCCTCTTCATCCGAGATTTGGACATGGCCTGGTCGAGTCGACTCGCCGCCGACGTCGATAATTTTTGCGCCATCCCGCAACATTGTTTCGGCATGTTTGAGCGCTCCATCGATCGCATTGTATTTCCCACCATCAGAAAATGAATCCGGTGTCACATTTAAAATACCCATAATGATCGTTTCTTTTGTAAAATCCAGTTCAGTCCGACCAAACTGATACTTCTCTCGAGCATTAGTCAGCTCCATTTACTGGCCACCATCCTTTAACTCATGAATCTTTTCTACATACAGCCGATGTAGCTTTTGATAATAAACACCCGCAGCCCCTGGCAATGAAATATCCTCGATCGATTTCATCGGCACCAGTTCTTGAATCGCATTCGTCACAAACAACTCATCGGCATGTTCTACAGCTTCTTTTGTAAAATAACCTTCTTGACACTCGATACCCATCTCTTTGGCGAGCGTCAAAACGAGCGTACGCGTCGTTCCCGGTAAAATCCCCGTTCCAATCGTCGGTGTATAAAGCACGTCATCTTTCAACCAAAAAACATTCGATGTTACACCTTCCGCGACATGACCTTCAGCTGTTAGGAAGAGCCCTTCCCATTCTTTCAAAGAAGGCAACTCCAAACGGCCTCGTACATTATTTAAAAAGTTATGCGATTTATGGCGCACTGCACTTTCTGGACGATTGCGAAATGTCTTTAGCCAAACCGCTTTCTTTTCCGCGCCCCGAACAGTTGGCCCCAATTCTTTTCGAAATAAAATCACATTCGGTTCTGCGTAGACGGTCGGTGCTAATCCGATGTCATGAACGCCACCCGATACATTAAGTCGGAAATAGCCATCCGTACCGCCCGCGCGCTCATTCAGCGTACGAATAGCTTGAAAGAAGTCATCCGCCTCATAAGGCAATGAAATATTGAATTCCGATAAAGCGAATTTCAGACGCTCCAAATGTTTATCCAACAATAAAACATGCCCATCGTACGTCCGAAAAGTTTCAAAAAAACCAATACCATACAAAAAACCGTGATCGAATGGAGATATTGTTAAATGCTCTGCTTTTAGATACTCGCCATTCATCCAACACCACATGAAAATCGACTCACTTTCTGCTTTCTGCCATCGCTTTTGCTTGCCATAGGGCTTTTCCTTTATTTAACGATTCGATGTATTCCGCTTCTGGGATCGAATCCGCTACAAGGCCGGCCCCAGCCTGAATATGCGCAATTCCTTGGTTGATAAAAGCGGTGCGGATGACGATATTCCATTCCATGTCCCCATTAAAGCCAAGCCAACCGATGGATCCTGTATATAATCCGCGTCTCGTCGGCTCCAACTCTTCAATAATTTCCATCGTGCGTAGTTTCGGAGCACCTGTTATAGAGCCACCGGGAAAAACACCTTTCAATATCGCTGCATTAGAAAAGCCTGGAGCGGCTGTTCCCCGCACATTCGACACAAGATGCATGACGTGTGAATACTTTTCAATCACCATAAATTCATCCGTCTCGACTGTTTCAGACATGCAAACACGCTTAAAATCCTCTACTTCAATATCGACAAGCATCTTGTGCTCCGCTGTTTCTTTCTCGTCCGACAATAAATCCGATGCAAAAGCCGCGTCTTCCACTTCATTTTTACCCCTAGGCCGCGTTCCGCCGATTGGCCTTGTGCTTAATTCGCTTCCACGCTTCTTCAATAATAATTCGGGCGAACCCGACACGACCGTGAATTCTTTCGCACCGATTGATGCCATATAAGGTGATGGATTAAAAGAGCGAAGCGCTTCGTACATATCCAGCGGATCTGCATGAAGCTTTTTGGATTGCCGAATGGTCAAGTTTACTTGTTGCACTTCTTCATTTTCTATATAGTTTTGGACATCTTGGACCATTTGAACAAATTGCTCTTTTGTAACGGATACTTGCAAATCTTCCGCGTCTACAAGAACATCCACTGCATCCCCAGGAGAAAAACGTCTATTTTGCAATCCTTCGGCAGCCGCCGCCATCCACTCCGACGCAAAAGCATTTGGATCAAGTTCTCGCTCTGGAAGTGTCATAAAATACGTTTGTTCATTTTCAATGTCATGTACGGCCCATCGGTCAAATACATAAAAGAACAAATCAGGTGTATGCAGATCATCTTTCGCGAGACTGTTCAATTGCTCATATTGACGCATATAATCATAGCTTATAAATCCAACAAGACCGCCTTGAAAATCAGGCAATGCTGGATTGGTTGCAATCCCAAATGACTGCGCAAAATTTGTTAATAGCTCAAGGGGATCTCCTTCTTGCACTTCTTCTTTGCCATCACGCCATGTGAAACGCAATACATTTTCTTTTACATTTTCTAGCGTCACAAGAGGATCGATGCCCGCAATGCATAAGTTGCCGCCACGCCCACTTTCAAGTAATACGTGTTGTTCGCTTCCTACTGCCAATTGTTTGTATCCATAAAAAAATTGTTCTTTTGTCATGTTCATTGCCGTATAGACTGGCTGTTTTCCTTGCATCATCAATGTCCTCCCGATAATCATTCATGCATTCATCTTACCGCGAAAAAGCGTTCGAACGCTAGAATTAAACGCAAAAAAAGAAGGGATTATCAAAATCCCTTCTTTTACGTAAATGATTATTCGTCGAATTGATAAAGTGGCGTACTTAAGTAACGTTCGCCGTTAGACGGAAGAATTGCGACAACTTTTTTACCTTTTCCAAGTTCCTTCGCTACTTGCAATGCTGCAAATAATGCCGCACCAGACGATACGCCGCCTAAAATTCCTTCCTCCCGCGCCACACGTCTCGCTGTTTCATACGCTTCATCATTCGATACTCGAATAATTTCATCGTAAATAGCCGTGTCCAATACTTCGGGAACAAAACCAGCGCCGATTCCTTGAATTTTATGGGGGCCAGGGCTGCCGCCGGAAAGGACTGGTGAATCTGTCGGCTCAACCGCCACGATCTGTACAGCAGGGAAGCGTTCTTTTAATACTTGCCCCGCGCCCGTAATCGTTCCACCTGTTCCAATTCCAGAAATAAATGCATCTACGCGATCTAGCGCGTCTGCAATTTCAGGCCCTGTCGTCAAACGGTGAATTTCAGGGTTCGATTCATTGTTAAACTGTTGAGGCATAAACCAACCATTTTGTTCAGCTAGTTTTTCAGCTTTGCCGATCGCACCTTTCATGCCTTCTGCACCCGGCGTCAAGATCAATTCAGCACCATAAGCACGCAGCAGGTTACGACGTTCAGAACTCATCGTATCAGGCATAACTAAAACGGCTTGATAGCCTTTTGCCGCCGCAATCATTGCAAGGCCAATACCCGTATTGCCGCTCGTCGGCTCAATAATTGTACTGCCTTCTTTTAGATCTCCGGACTTTTCAGCCGCTTCAATCATCGCCAAGGCAATCCGATCTTTCACACTCGAGCCCGGGTTAAAATATTCCAGTTTCGCATACACTTCTGCGTCGTTTTCTCCCGTCAATCTGTTCAATTTTACAAGGGGTGTTCTTCCTACTAGATCCGCAATAGAATTTCCAACTACCGTCATCTATACCCACTCCCAATCCCTACTAATTTAATATGTTTTATTGTATTGATCATACATCCGTTTTGTGCCAACTGTCAAGCAAAAGAACCAATTATACCATAGCGTAATTATGTCTAAAAAGGGGTGCCAGGCATAGCCCCAATTCGCAAAAGGACGCGAATTGTGTCTGTGTCTGGCACCCCAAATAGTATCCAATACGTTATTTCCCATAAAACCATGTTGCATTAAATTCCTGCCAAAAAGCTTCTGGTGTGACCGATTGCGAAAGTTGTTCCAACGCAATTTCTCTTCTGACATGGTCTTTCACTTCTTGATAAGTAAAAGATTGTCCTTCGATCATATCATTCACTTGCACAATCGCATAAGTACCATTAGATAGCTTGACGGCATCGGTATGATCCCCTTTTTTAGTATTAGCAGCGGCTTGGAAAATTGCCGAATCTACAAATTTGGTCGCTTCATTTACATAACCGATATCGCCGCCTAAGCTAGCTGATGCAAAATCGACAGAACGCTCTTTCGCCAAGGCATCAAAGCTCGAGCCTTTTGCCAATTCTTCCATCGCTTGTTCAGCCTCTTTTTTTGTCGGTACGATGATCATAGAAATTCGATAGGCCGTCAACGTATTATACAAAGAAGCATTTTCTTTATAATAGTCTTTAACGGCCTTATCTTTAATGACGACATCTTTTGTTAATACTTTTTCAAGGATAAGGTTGGCACGAATGTTCTGGCGCATTTTTTCGGCGTCGATTCCAGAATAAGATTGTCCGTCCATCGATCGGATGAGCGCAAGCTCCAAGTCTATTTCCTTGTCGGAAACGTCTATACCATACTGCTTCGCGGCAGCTTCCATCACCTTATCGTTCACAAGATCTAAAAGGACTTCCCGCCCTACTTCTTTTTCCATCGCGGACATCCATTCTTCTCGTGTAATCGGAACACCCGCGACGGAAGCAACTTCTTCATTAGTTGCAGCAATCTTTGGCGGGTCAGGAATCAACCAGCCTATGAACCAAAGAAGGTTTGTCACAAGAAGAATTGCAATGAGTATAAGAAGCGGCTTTGTTTTTAACCTGCGCTTCGGAGGTTCTTGGGCCTCGGCTTTAGGAGCGCGACCGTATTTCATCGATAAAACCTTCCAATTCTTCCTTTGGATACACATACGTTTCTAGACAGAAATGACAATGTGCCTCAGCTTTACCATCTGTCTGAATCATATCCCGAACCTCTTCCTCACCTAGACCGATAATCGCATTGCCGAATCGTTCTTTTGAACAATTACATGTAAACGCAACGTCCATTTCTCCAAGTATTTCAACTTGATCATCACCTAGTACTTCTTGAATAATTTGTTCCGGCGTTAACCCTCTCTCGATCATCTTGGAAATCGGTTCAATGTTAGCAATTTGCTTTTCCAATTTGGTAATCGTTTCTTCTGTTGCGCCTGGCATTACTTGAAGAATGAAACCGCCCGCAGCTTTAACTGTATTATCTGGGTTTACTAAAACACCTAACCCGACAGCGGACGGCACCTGTTCAGAAACCGTAAAATACTCCGTAAAGTCCTCCGCAATTTCTCCAGAAACAATGGGTACTTGCCCTGTGAAAAATTCTTTCAATCCAAGGTCTTTTACGATCGTTAACATCCCATCCGTTCCAACCGCTCTTCTCACGTCTAATTTCCCGTGCTCATTTAAATCGAAATGAACGTGAGGATTCGAAGCATATCCACGCACTTCCCCGTGAGCATTGGCATCGATAACCATCGACCCAATCGGACCGCCGCCTTCAACTTTCACGGTCAATTTGTCATCACCCTTGACCATTGCCCCCATCATAACCGCAGCCGTCATGGCACGTCCTAATGCAGCTGTTGCAGTCGGCCACATACCGTGTCTGCGCTGCACCTCTGATACTGTATCCGTAGAACGAACCGCATAAACGCGAATCGTCCCTTCGTATGCTAATGCTTTTACTAAATAATCACTCATTGAAATTCTCCTTTTACATATTTCGTTCGTAAATTAAATGCAGGCCTTTCAGTGTTAGGAATTGATCAACAACATCAATGGCATTCGTTTCATTTGCAATTAACCTCGCAAGACCCCCTGTTGCAATGACAGTCGGTTCTTTCTTACTTTGTGCTTTCATGCGAGATACGATTCCTTCAACTTGCCCAACATATCCGTAAACAATTCCAGCTTGCATAGCGGACACTGTATTTTTCCCAACAATATGTTCAGGGCGTGTTAATTCAACACGCGGCAATTTAGAGGCCCGATCGAATAACGCTTCCATTGAAATCCCAATCCCCGGCGCAATGGCGCCGCCCATGTATTCTGCCTTTTCGTTGACATAACAATATGTTGTCGCAGTTCCAAAATCGACGATAATGAGCGGATTCCCATATTCATGAATTGCAGCGACCGCATTCACAATTCGATCCGCCCCTACTTCACGTGGATTTTCGTATTTTATGTTTAAACCTGTTTTAAGGCCTGGGCCGACAATTAGCGGCTTCTGTTGAAAATATTTTGCACACATTTGTTCTAACGGAAAAATAACAGTCGGAACAACGGATGAAATAATAATGCCAGTAATATCTTCAAACGCAATGCCTACATGTGTGAAAAATGCTTTCACTTGCATCGCATATTCATCTTCCGTCTTTTGTCTATACGTTTCCATACGCCAGTGATATTTTAATTGTCCCTCGTCATAGATACCAAGAACAATATTTGTATTTCCTGTATCTAACACTAAAAGCATAATCGTTACCTCACTAAGCTAATTTTAGAAACATCATACCATAGACTGCCTAATAGAAAACAGCTGACTGTTTAAATTTACAGTCAGCTGTTAATCTTTTACTCGTTACGATGTTCATCGAGCGATTTTGGCGGTGTATCTGTTTTCGTTTCCTTTGGTAAATCTGCAACCGAAGGATCTGCTGGAGCTCCCGTTGTATCAGGAATATCCGATTCTTCTTTTCCATTTCGCTCATATGGACGATCTGGCAACTTACCATGGTCTTTTAAGTGATTAATTTGTTCTGCATCAAGCGTTTCTACTTTCAATAAAGTCGAAGCGATCAGATCAAGTAAATCACGTTTTTCTGTAAGAATTTTTTTCGTACGTTCATACTGCTCTTTAATAATGCGCTGAATTTCTAAATCAATCTCGTAAGCAATTGATTCGGAGTAGTTTTGCTCCGAGTTAAAATCGCGCCCTAGAAAAACTTGCCCTTGCGACTGACCGAATTGCATTGGACCAAGCTTTTCACTCATTCCATACTCAGTTACCATCGAACGCGCAATGCCTGTCGCACGTTGGAAGTCGTTATGTGCCCCAGTGGAAACTTCACCAAGAACGATTTCTTCCGCAACGCGGCCACCAAGCAGCCCGGCAATTTTATCAAGAAGCTCTGGCTTCGTCATAAAGTAGCGGTCTTCTTTTGGTAACATTACTGCGTAACCACCTGCTTGCCCACGCGGTACAATCGTTACCTTGTGAACAATTTCCGCATCGTCCAACATTAAACCTACAACAACGTGACCAGCTTCGTGGTTGGCAACGATATTACGTTCTTTGTCCGAAATGACACGGCTCGTTTTAGCAGGACCTGCAATGACACGGTCTGTCGCTTCATCGATATCCGCCATGTCAATCTTCGCCTTGCTGCGTCTTGCCGCAACGAGTGCCGCTTCGTTTAACAAGTTTTCAAGGTCTGCCCCTGAGAATCCAGGCGTACGCTGTGCCAATGCCTTTAGGTTAACGGATTCGTCAAGCGGCTTATTACGCGCATGCACTTTTAGAACAGCTTCTCTTCCTTTGACATCCGGACGACCTACTGTAATTTGACGGTCAAAACGTCCCGGACGCAGAAGTGCCGGGTCAAGAATATCCGGACGGTTTGTTGCAGCTACAATAATGATTCCCTCATTTTCACCGAAACCATCCATTTCAACGAGAAGTTGGTTCAACGTTTGCTCACGCTCGTCATGTCCGCCGCCAAGTCCCGCTCCACGCTGACGACCAACTGCGTCGATCTCATCAATGAAGATAATACAAGGTGCGTTCTTCTTCGCATTTTCGAATAAGTCTCGAACACGCGATGCCCCCACTCCAACAAACATTTCAACGAAGTCAGAACCAGAAATTGAGAAGAAAGGAACACCCGCTTCTCCAGCAACCGCACGTGCTAATAAAGTTTTCCCCGTACCTGGAGGACCGACTAGCAAAATCCCTTTCGGAATACGCGCACCTACTTCTGCAAACTTACGTGAATCTTTCAGGAAATCAACAACTTCTACAAGCTCTGCTTTTTCCTCATCCGCTCCCGCGACATCATTAAAGCGGACTTTCTTTTTATCGTCTGTATGAAGTTTCGCCTTACTTTTACCGAAGTTCATCACACGGCCGCCACCGCCGCCTTGTGCTTGGTTTAGTAGGAAGAAAAACAGGATGAAAATAATGATAAAAGGAACGAGTCCCGTGAAGAATGATACCCACGCACTTGTTTCAGGTGCTGGCAAAATATCGATCTCCGTATTTGTTGTCTTCGCAATGGAACGGATGTCATTCATCAACGTCTCATCGTTCATCGGAACATTTGTTATAAACGTCTCGCCTTTTTCCGCACCTTCCATTGTCCCTCTTACTTCAAATACGAGATTCACGGGTTGGAAAGTTGCATTTTTAACTTTACCGCCTTCTAGTGCAGTGATAAATTCGTCATACCGAATTGGTTCCATCTTCGGATTTGTATTGTTGAGTGAACTAAAAATCCCCATTATTGCTAGGAAAATCAGTCCATATAATAGAAAATATCGAAATATACGGTTCATCCCAAGCCTCCTCACTCGTTAAACAGAAAACTATTGTAAATCTTATCATATGTAGGACCGAACCTACAAAGAAAAAGCCTTATTGGAAAAAGCCTTCCAGTACTTATCCGGAAAGCCTTCAAAAAGAGTAGATTTCCTTTTTCAACACACCAATATAAGGCAGATTTCTATACTTTTCTGCGTAATCAAGTCCGTATCCGACGACAAATGCGTCCGGGACAATGAAACCAACGTAATCTGCTTCTAAATCCACTTTTCGTCCTGTCGGCTTATCGAGAAGTGTGACAATTTTAACTGAGTTTGCTTTACGGTATTTCAAAAGTTCCACAAGGTAACTTAATGTTTTCCCACTGTCAATGATGTCCTCGACAATGAGAACGTCGCGTCCTTCAACACTTGTATTTAAGTCCTTGACGATTTTAACCTCTCCGGATGAAACTGTTGCGTTTCCATAGCTTGAAACATCCATAAAATCGAGCTCGACGTATGCGTCTAGACGTTTTAACAAATCGCTCATAAAAGGCATTGCACCTTTTAATACGCCGATCGCCAGCGGAAACTTCTCTTGATATTCTTTTGTTAAAATTTCGCCGAGCGCATGTACTTTCTCCTGTAACTGCTCTTCCGTAATTAGTACCTCTTCAATATCCTTTGCTAACATTGAAAGCCCTCCTCTTTTCTAGTTGTTTTAGTATTCAATGCAACTAACTAATTCCCATCTTTTTCACTATAAATATGTACTTTTCCCTCTTAGTTCGGTTGCGAGAAAATGACATACCATACCGTACACTCGGTACTGCGCAAACTTCCCCTTCCGCAGTTAAGATCACCGGCAAATGATCACGCTCAATCGCGCCGATCTTTTCATCAATGAACAAACGTGACAAGCGTTTGGACTGTGACATACCAGAGAGCAGTATACGGTCTCCATTTTTTCTATGTCTGACAGTTAAAGGCAGCGCGTTGTCCGGCATATTGAAATACATACTTTCATCCGCCCCTTCTAACCATTCCATTCCATTAGGATCATCTACCTCTGTCCAGAAAAGCCACATTTCCCCCCACCGGATGGGAACACCTTTTGGAATTCCCTGTTGTTCATATAGCGGTTTTTCTGATGACTTTGTGAACGTTAACTTATCGTATTCTCGGATTAATTTGTAACCTTGCGGCAAATCGATGGATACATTTCCTTGTTGGTTGGATAGATGATGAAGAAGTTGTTCAATTAGGGCAGCAGTCGTTTCAATTGGTTCATTTTGATCTGTATAAAGATAATTTAATAGTAGTGTAATCAGCCGCCTTTGTAAAGCAGGGTGCATAGATGCAATCTCATTATTATAAAGGGTTGGGAAGCCCTCATTCGTAAATTGCACAATTCGTTCAAATTGCTCTTTTGCAAACCTTTCCAACAACTCAAGATCTTCTTGCAGACGCCCTGCATTTTCAACCAATTTTTCTGCTGCCGCATCATTTTCGGTTAAAATAACCGGTAGTATGTGATGACGAAAACGATTGCGCATATACACATCACTTTGATTGCTTGGGTCTTCTCGGTACTGTAATTGATGTGTTTCTGCATACGCATATAGATCTGCTTTTTTACAAGGTAGAAATGGGCGGATGAGTAGACCACCGTCAACCATTCGTTTTATCGGCATCCCAATTGGCATCCGCCCTTTTGTCACTTGCATGAGTACCGTTTCTAGCTGGTCTTCCGCATGATGGCCTGTTACTAGCGTTGTAAAGTTATTTTTTTTCATTACTTCGGAAAAATATGTGTATCTTTCAGCTCGGCACACTGCCTGTACATTACCGCCGCGCTGTTCGATCAATTCAGGAACGGGTATACGCCCTGCAAAAAACGGTATTTTCAATTGTTCACATAACGCCTGCACAAGTATCCCGTCTAAGGCTGATTCCTCCCCCCTTAACATATGGTCAACGTGAACAGCAGCCACTTCAATACTTCGGTCTTTTTGGTGACTGGCCAAAAAATGCAGCAACGCAACAGAGTCAACACCACCCGAACAAGCAATGAGCAGACGATCTCCCCGTTTGAGTAATGCCCATTTATCGATAAACTGGTCAATCGTCGCTGTAAAATGTCTCATTGCCAAATCCCCTTTTCCCATTTTCCATCTATCCTATCATCTTTTCCCGGGAAATATCTTGCGAACGTGGAGAAAAACTAGACCATTCAGGTAATACATGATCGACTTTCATCACAAGGACTGTTCGATCATCGACATTTGCATGGAACCTGCGCTCCATTTCTGACATCGCACGTTCTGCAATTTCTTCACAATTACTATCCGCATACTTGTCCAGTACGTTAAACAATGCACTTTCCTGTTTTTCTAACATCAAGTCCCCGTTAAACATACCATCTGTCAACATGACAATGATATCACCGGATTTTAACTCCTCATTTTTTGCCTCAATTGAAAATGACGGTAAAAAGCCAACTGGTACGGACTTGCTATCCATTCTTAAAAATTCTTGCCCCCTTTTAATATACGTACTCATTGAGCCCGCTTTCCAAGACCACAGCCGACCATCCTGCAAGTCAACCAGTGCAAGATCAACCGTAGCATACATATCATCTAAGCCGTTTAAAGACATCATATAGTTCAGTGTATGCATGGCAGTTTCCGGATCCATCTTTCGATCCAGGCATTCACGCATAAGCCGAATCACTTTTCTGCTTTCGTGGTATGCATTTAAATCTTGTCCCATTCCATCGGATAATAAAACCGCTTTCAATCCGTCATGCAAAGAAAAGACTTCATAGGCATCGCCTGTCGCAAAAGTACCGTTTCCAGAAGTAGAGACAATTCCATAGTCAAATGAAAAGCGAACAGCCGATTCAAAAGTTAGCTGAATATGTGAGAATGGGTCCTCTTTTCTTTTCGATTTGGCTACTTGGAAAGGTTCATTGTACATTTCTTCAAAAATTGGCAAGATCATTCGCTCCGCCATCGTTGTGTCCGTTTCAAAATCCGAACGCTTTTCAGGCAGGCAGCAAACGATCCTACGCGCACCTCGCTCTCCAGACAAAATATCAATTTGGAAGTACTCGATATTTTTTTCCTCAAATCGTTTTGTAATTTCCTCCTCTGCCGGCCGATATACCGATAAATCTTCCTTCACCTCATTCATAATTTTGTCAAGATGTGTACTCATGTCTCTTAACTGTAAAGCGAGCATTTTCCGTCCATGTTGCAGCTGGCCTTTTAAAATACGGCCGGCTACATGTTCTTCCAACTCTTCAATCATCCCCTTAAAGCGAATGCATTTGTATTTTATTCTTTGCTCTACACGATGGCGGGTTGCTTTCCTTGTTGTAGAATAATTATTTTCCCACTCAAATAAAAGCCGCGACATATCTTTATCATCACTTTCCCAGCATTTTGAAAAACGGTAGCAAGATTCACAAATAGATGGAATTTCCCGTGTCATTGCGGCCGCTTCTTCCTTTTGTGTTGAAAATCGATCATTCACTAAGGTAGACATAAATTCTGCAAACTGCTGAAAATCAGCTAATTGTTCGTCTAGGCGTTCAGCAAGCCATTTTTGACGGTGCTCTGTAACCTCAGACCTCTCCGGGAAAAAAACTTGCCGAATAGGCTCCATTTTCTTTGCTGGAATGAGAAGAAAAAGAAATGTCGCAGTACCAATCGTGACAAAATGCCCCAGATCCATTGGGAGTGTTAAATCGTATAACAAGAAAAAACAGGAGACTGAAATTCCCCCAACAGCTATTCCAAGCTTTCCAAAGCGGCGTAGTGCACCTGCAAAAAAGCCAGTCATTCCATAAACGGCCATCATTCCTGTGAAAGAAAGTTCAGCTACGCCCGTTATCACCGCAATAATCATGGCAACAGTAGTAGCAAATGGCAGCCCGCCAGCTAAGGCTGCAAGTAAAATCGTTAAATGGATCAGTGCACCTGAAACAGATAAATAGCCTAGCATAATGCCGCCCATTCCCGTTGTCACCATCACACCGACGATACAGGCAGCGCCTAGTCGTTCGGGTGTCCATTGACCAAAGAAAAGCTTTTCTGTCGACGGAAATGCAAGAAAAAGAAAGAATGTCATAAACAAAGCAAGCACTGCTTCAAAACCAATGTAAAATTGAACGTTCATAGGAGGTTGCCCAGCATACATTATAAATTGCCACAATACTTGTACCACGATCATACATCCCGCAACTGTTAAAGGAACGGACTTTCGAAACAGTGGATGTTTCATTACCATATTAAACAAAACAAATTGCAGAAGATGAATGATTGCTTGTCCAAACCCAAGCAAGGCACTGCCTGCCATTCCACCTACAAATACCCAAATCCGATGCTTTCGAAAGCGCATATGCGCTAAAGCCCAAACAGGTAGAAAAAATGGCACCGCCGCGTCAAATAGAACAGATTGGGACAAGAAAAAAGAACCTAATAAAAAGAGAACTGCAAGTAAAATGTTCATTCTCTTCTTATTGATCATGTCGATATAGAGTCGTAACGTTTGGCGAGCTGATGGACGTTCTACGTTTCCGATCAGTTTCATTTCACATTCCCCCTATGTCCGCTTTCTATTGAGTATACATAGGTCATTCAAAAGATTTTGTCTGTTCGTGGTAAGGAGTGAACAAAATATTTCGACTATTTCCGAACTTATTTCTTTTTTCCTTCAACAGGTTGACACCGTTCACATTTGCATGTAATATAAACTTTGTTGTTCTGAGCGCACATTTTTGTGGGACAAATTAAACGAGGCGGCGTAGCTCAGCTGGCTAGAGCGTCCGGTTCATACCCGTAAGGTCGGGGGTTCGACTCCCTCCGCCGCCATAACCAAAAGTGCAGGAAGCCTGCTCAAAAGCGATAGGCATAAGACGAAGACACGACGTGGCGCTTTTTGCCACATAGCGGCTTTGACTTATGACCCGAGCTTCTGGCACCCAGAGCTAGACGTAACAAACAAAAAAACCTGATGATTGGCATTTTTGCCGACCATCAGGTTTTTTTAGCGAATAGATACGATAATGCTATGACAAAACGGCGACCGAAAAAGATCGCCGTTTCTCTATAATCGTACATTTTTTCTAGCATTGAAACAGTTTAGCAAGTTACCCTCTTCTAGCGCCACGTCCGCCGCGCTTCGATTCTGTTGCTCTTTTCAACGTAGAGAGACGCTCTTCGCTGTCTTTCATAAACTTTGCCATCTTTTGTTCAAAATTTTCTGGTCGATCGTTCTGATTCGAGCGACCGCCTACACGTGAACGCTGTGGACGTTGTGGGCGCTGCGGACGTTCTGACTCAGGCTTTGCTTTACGGATCGATAATCCAATTTTGCCGTCTGTTCCGACGTTCATCACTTTTACTTCTACCATGTCGCCCACTTTTAAATGATCGTTGATGTCCTTTACATAGTTGTCTGCGACTTCGCTAATATGCACCAAGCCCGTCGAACCATTGGGTAGCTCAACAAATGCCCCAAAATTTGTGATCCCCGTAACTTTCCCCTGTAACTTGCTGCCTACTTCAATTGACATAAAAAAAATGCTCCTCCTTAATATTTAAGCGGGTTTCCTACTAATTGGGAAACCTTGCAACTGTTTTCACGAGTCCTGTAAACACAAGATTCTTATTCTAATTATAGCCAACAAAAAAAGAGTGTCAATATGACTACTCTTTTCCGTCGCTTTTTTTGTCCTTTTCCTTCTTAAATTCCGGAATTGAAAAAATAATCTCGTGTTGATTTGACAAAAAATATTCCTTCCGCGCGAGTTTGGCAATATAATCATCATCGTCTAATTTAATTAGCTGTCTTTTTAACTGCTTTTGCTGTTCTTGCACTTGCTCTAGTTCAGCAAGCATTTCAATTTTTTGTGCCTCTTTGGCGGCGATGTCTTTTTTTTGTGAGATATACGTCTGTATGAGACCACCAAAAGTTATGATCAGGATGACTGTGTAAATAATGAGTTTTTTGCGAAGGCGTTTCTTTTGTGTTTGCCTCCAATTTTCTTTCTTTTGCATAGAGCGGACATAGTCGGTTTCAATCGATGCAACGGATACCGATTTTCTTTGTTGCTTCTTTTCCATGCCTAGCACATCCTCTCCCAAACTATCAAACTATATTATAGATCATTTTTCTTCTTCTTAAAAGTATTTTTGATCTTACTACCGAATAGTTTGATGAATGGTCTAAGGAGGAAGTACAAAATTTTCAATACGATGCGGATCATTTGTCGAATAACAGCAAAAATGCTGAATAGAATCCAAAGTAAAGGTTTGATTAAAATTAGATTTATTGTCCTTCCGATAAAACGAAACGGGCGATAAAAAAGATTAATGTATAGCAGCATGCCACATATTTGTGCAAACGGATCGTACATGCGCCATGCCCCGTCCCGAACGAGATAGAGGACATAGAACGTGGCGCATCCAACAACAACCCATCCAATGGTTTCAATTGAAATCGCATATCTTCGAATAATTGACTTTTTACCCGAATAAGCAATTCCGGTTCCAATCATATCCATCATTGCTCCGGCTACAACGCCTGTCCCAATCATTGCGAGTAGACTCAGAAACTGGACAGAGAGGCTCATCCAAATAATTTATGGAGGAAATTGCGGGAACCCGAATCTTCTTCATCGTAATGGAGGGCATTAACCTCCCCTTCCAATGTGAGAAGCCCTTTATCGACATCTAGATGAACGATGCGCAGTTCCTCTCCTCGTATTTGCAATAATCCTTGAGAAGTTCGAACCATAAACTCTTCTTGGTCGAACCGATCGATTGATTTTACCGACGTAAGATCCATTCTCTTTCGATTTCGCATTGTGACTACATGATCACCTGATGGAATTGTATACGTAGGACTGTCCGTTTGAAATTGCATATGCTTCCTCCTTTGCTTGTACGTTCAAAACATCTTATGCCAGTCAAATAAAAAACATGACAGGGGAGCCCTGCCATGTTACGTAAAAGCGAGTGTGGTCATCTATTAATCATCAATAAACTCCGGTTCGACTTTTTCAAGTTTCTCTTCTTTTATAATCGTATACATCGACGCAGCATCTTCTTTCTTCGTCGAATCTTTCAACAGTTCAATTTTTGCCGTAACGATCTTTTGGCCGAAGCGGATTATCAACTCATCACCCTCTTTAATGACCGAAGATGCTTTTGCTATTTTTCCATTGATCTGTATCCGGCCTTGATCCGCAACTTGCTTGGCAAGTGTGCGTCTTTTGATCAGACGGGATACTTTTAAAAATTTATCGAGTCTCATTCTCTTTCCCTTCCTTTCGCTTGCTGCCAAAATGCTTCGAGTTCGTCAAGCGTATAATCTTGGAATGAACCGCGTCCCTCTTTTACACTTCTCTCCACAAATCCGAAGCGACGTTTGAATTTCTGATTTGCATGAATCATGGCTTCCTCCGGCGACAGTTTCAAAAAGCGCGCAACATTAACAATTGTAAACAAAACATCTCCCAATTCATTGAGCTGGGCTTCCTTTGATCCACTTTCCACTTCTTCTTGAAACTCTTTCCATTCTTCTTGCAACTTTTCAAATGCACCTTCAATTGACGGCCAGTCAAATCCGACTTTTGCCGCCTCTTTTTGAAAATTAAACGATGTAAGCAAAGATGAGGTGTGTCGTTCTTGTCCCTTTAAAAGTGATGCTAGTTGTTGTTTTTCCGATTGCTTAATCGCTTGCCAATTTTGTAGCACTTCATTTGCATTTTCAACACTTTGATCACCAAAAACATGGGGATGGCGACGAACCATTTTATCACTAACCGATTCCAATACATCTTCCATTGTGAAATAACCATTGTCTTCGCCTATTTGAGCATGCAGGAATACTTGTAGCAACACATCTCCTAGTTCTTCAATGATTCCTTCATCATCCTCGTCGTCGATCGCTTCAAGTAATTCATGTGCTTCTTCAATTAAATACCGCTTCAATGATTCATGTGTTTGTTCGCGATCCCAAGGGCATCCTTCATCGGAACGTAATATTGCGATGATCTCCCTAAACGTTGACCAATCTTTGAATCGCTGTTCTCTGTCGACCGTCGGTGGAACGTACACAGTCGTCAAATTATTTACTTCAGTTGCCCGATCCAACTCAAATAACGGTACCGTTGTCAGCTTTTCATCTGCCGATCCAGCCGCGGTCACAACCGTTACCGGATAATCATACGCATATTTTTCCATCAATGTTAACTTTACATCAGAGGCGATGAAGGCATCGTACACTTGCCCAATAAGAATATGCTCCGTCATTTGCAATTCATCTCGTTTTAAATCTGTTCCGTCAAGCAGCTGGAACCCTTCAATCGGATCGATCCGCAACGCATTAAATATAGGATCCAAGAAACTGTTCCCCCCGACGATGTCGAGTTTAACCGCTCCTTCCCGCTCTTTTTCAATCAATTTTTGAACGGTCATTTCTGCCACGAGCGGATGCCCCGGCACCACATAAGTGATCGGCTTCTTTTGACTCATTTTTACGAGTTCATCCACAATTTCTGCGTAAACATCTTGAAAAGCATCGTGTTTTTCGTAAATATAATCGAAACCGGACATTTCAATTCCTTCAGCCCGCAACTCTGCCACGACTGGATGCTGATCCGTCCTTGCGACGATTTTAGGAGCGTCTTTTAATTTTCGATAAACCCCAATCGACAACTGGTCTAAGCTGCCGGCCCCTAGACCAATAATTGTAATTACATGCACATTAGTCACCTTTTCTTCTTGTGAAGTTTTAACTGAACAATTGCCAGCCTTTTGCCGAATGGAAGTAAATACCATTCCCTTTCAGCTAATACACGAAGTTTCATTGTCATAAATAAAAAAGTAATTGCCCCAATAGCAATTGATGTCATAGCTATCAACATAGCCCCAACTCGACTAGGGAAATTATCGAATATAAATCCGTCTGCCAACAACTGCCATGACAGAACAACAACAGACATTAGTGCAGTTGCCACGAGCACACTTCTGTAAAAGTGACGCGAAGCCAGTTGAAGCGCCCAAATTTTTTTAAAGTAGAAAATAATCCCAAGAGCGATGACAACAAACCCAAAATTTCCTGCAATCGCAGCTCCTGTTATCGAAAAATGGGGGACCAACAAATAATTTGCGATGACCTTACAGCTCATTCCTGCTAAAAATAACAGGATAGGAACTTTTACTTTCCCAGCTCCTTGTAAAATTGCCGTCAAAGGGAGCAATAAAGAACACCAAAAAATTTGCATAACGAAAATCATCAAAGCTTCTGAGCCATCTTTCGTTTCAAACAGCATTTCATTCGCCGCTGGTAAAATAAGCATGAGCCCAATCGTCGCAGCCCAGCCAAATAAAAGAGCGGTGCGAAACGTTAACCGTATGTATGGTTCTGCCCCGCGTCCTTGCTTTTTCGAAGCCTGGTGTGAAATAAGAGGTACAATGGCTAATGCTAGGGTAGATGCGACGAGAATACCCATTTGAACGAGTGGTTGCCCCCGGTCATATATGCCCTTTAATACCATTGCATCATTTGAACTATAACCAGATGCTAGAAGAAGCTTATATACTGTGAATGAGTCAATTAGCTGAAACAAAAGCAAAATTAAAGCGCTGGCACTTACACTTACACTAATGACAGCCAAATCTTTGACGACTGCCCAACGATTAACTTTTCCCTGTTCCCCTTTGAACCTGTTTCTAAAATAAAGAACGAGAATGATGACACCTGCCGCTTGTCCGACAACTGTTCCCCAAATCGCAACTTCCCCTGTTTTATAAAGAGATGCACTAGACCGAACTGCCAACCAAGTTCCACATAAAATCACAATAACCCGAAACGCTTGCTCACCAACATTTGATACGGCTACCGGGACCATTCTTCCTTCAGATTGAAATACACCTTTTAATGTGCCAAGTGCTGGCATCATGAGGATAATGGCCGCACACACTCTGATCAAAGGAGCAAGTTCCGGATCCCCCATAGCATTTGCCAAAAACTGTGCAAAGACCAATAAAAAAATAAAAACAGCTAATGATACGAATGTAAGGACATAAAAAGCAATGGCCATTTTAGCATTCGCCTCATCACGATTACTGCTACTTGCCATTACCTTTGAAACAGCCGCTGAAAATCCATAAGAAGTCCAAACGACAAAAATACCGATAATCGGATAAACTTGCTGATAAATATAAAACCCTTTGTCCCCGACGAGATTTTGAAAAGGAACCCGATAAACGGCACTAAGAATCTTCACAACAATTGCCGATATCGTTAAAATTGAAGCGCCTTTCATGAACGTCTTCATATTCCACTGTTGTGTCATACAGGGGGTCCCCTCTTTCCAACAAAAACACTTTGGCTTTCGCTGTGCCGAAGCGCAGCGACTAGGGCAATTATAGCATGATTACCTAAAGACGACATTTTCCTAGCAATTGGGCCACTCTTAGTAAATTATATATGACTTTAAGTTTATATTTGATAAATAAAGGGTAGGAAAGATATACAGCTAGACTATTGGAGGGAGGACTATGAAGCGTATGAGAATTATTTCAAAAACACGCATCTTGTTGGCACAAATCAAAATGAAACGAAATAAAATGTATGTGATGGCTGACCGCCTTGGATTTACACATCCACAAGTAATAGCCTGTAGCCAAGAGTTGGATCATTTGCTAAATCAATACGATAAGATCAAGGCACTTGACCAAGTATACAAATTTCATGGTCAATCGGTCTCTAATTTTTAAAACAATGTTAATTAAATAAAAGGTTTTCTATTCCTCCTTTCTTCCATACTTTAAGAGTGGAATAGTGTTCAATACTAAGTAAAATTACCTTCACTCCAAATAATAGCCCGCAATCACAATGATTGCGGGCTTTTGACTTGTATTAACAAGTAAAGGTTCTTCTTAAAGAGGATAATGTTACTACCTTTTCACTGTTCCATTTGTTTGGCTAAGAAATGTGCAGCTGTTTCTGCTGCCTTCTGTTCCGTTTCACCCATGAAATGGACTTTTGACAATAAATACACAGCACCAATCGTGTCGCCTCCAAGAATAATCGGAGCCATACAAAAAGATTTGACTTGTTCGACTTGTCCCGGAACCCACTCAATTGATTTTTCAAGTTTTTCTATCACAATTTTTCGTCCAGCCATCATTTCCTCGGCGTCAGATGATAATTGTCGATTTAAATAGTCCTTTTTAGAAAGACCAGAAACAGCAATCATTTCATCACGATCGCTAATAAGCGTTGGTGTACCTAGTGTTTCATATAACGTTTCTGCATATTCGGTTGCAAAATGTCCCAGTTCAGAGATCGGAGAGTATTTCTTTAAAATAACCTCTCCTTCACGATCGGTAAATATTTCAAGTGGATCTCCTTCTCGAATACGAAGCGTTCTTCTAATTTCCTTCGGAATAACCACTCTTCCCAAATCGTCGATTCTGCGGACGATTCCCGTTGCTTTCATGCATGATGCCTCACTTTCCACAAAATTAAAAATCGATTTCAATTTTGTTTTAGTATGCATCATATTTGGACATTTTATCCTTCTCACACTTTTTTTTCATTTTCCGCTAAAAATAACTGTCAAGAAACTGTATCGCTTGTCACATTTTCTTTCGTACAAGTGAGAAGTAACTGCATCATTTCCTCTAAAACATCAAATGCCGTCATTTTACCCGTATGCCGTTCATCAATTGATAAAATGAGTCGACCATCTTCCATTGTAAATCCAACAGCGCGGCCAAACTTCATCGACTCAGATACGATCTTTGCACCGTCCGTTTTCGCTGTTCCTTCCGGTAGTAAACGGATCTCGATTTGAGCGCGTTGTTTTTTAATCGATTCTACGCCGGCTTCTCGCCCCCACGCTTTAATGCGAGCAACACGAAGAAGCTGATCTGCCTCAAACGGCATATCGCCAAAACGATCCGTCATTTCATCAACAAGCTCTGAATAATCCGTGTCATTTTGAATCGCTTTAACACGTTTATACATTTGAATCTTTTGGAAGCCATCACGTATATACTCATCCGGCAAATAAGCATCGATTTGAAGGGAAATTTCAATATCTTGAACGTCTTCTTTCGAGATGCCCGTTTGCTTTTCTTCGATCGCATCTTGCAACATTTGCGAGTAAAGATCAAAGCCGACTGAATCGATGAAGCCATGCTGCTGAGCGCCTAGTAAATTTCCAGCGCCTCGGATCGATAAGTCTCTCATGGCAATTTTAAAACCTGAACCAAGTTCCGTAAACTCTTTAATGGCCTGCAGTCGGTTTTCAGCAACTTCTGTCAATACTTTATCCCGCTGGTAAAGAAAATACGCATAAGCTACGCGGTTAGAACGACCAACACGTCCCCGGAGCTGGTAAAGCTGTGATAGTCCCATTCGATCCGCGTCATGTACGATGAGCGTATTGACGTTTGGAATATCAATACCCGTTTCAATAATGGTCGTCGTGACAAGCACGTCGTATTCTCCCTCTAAGAAGCTTAAAATGATCGCTTCCAGTGCTGACTCTCCCATTTGTCCATGCGCAAAACCTACTTTGGCATCAGGAACGAGCTGCCTAATCTCATCGACCTTCTTTGTCATGTCTTCTACTCGATTGTATAAGTAAAATACTTGACCACCCCGGCTCAGTTCCCGTTCAATTGCTTCTCGAACAAGTGCCATATTATTCTCCATGACATACGTTTGAACCGGATAACGGTTAGCAGGAGGCGTTTCAATGACCGACAAGTCCCGAACACCGAGCATCGACATATGAAGCGTTCTCGGAATTGGTGTGGCCGTCAATGTAAGAACATCCACATTCGTTTTTAGTTGCTTTAGTTTTTCTTTATGTGTAACGCCAAATCGCTGTTCTTCGTCAACAACTAGTAACCCCAGTTCTTGGTAAACAACGTCTTTGGATAATAGACGGTGCGTTCCAACAACAATATCAATTGTTCCATCCTTCAATCCTTTTAGTGTTTGCGTCTGTTCTTTCCTTGTTCGAAAACGATTTAATAACGACACTTCAACAGGAAATCCAGAAAAGCGCTCTTTCATCGTTTCATAATGTTGCTGCGCCAAGATCGTTGTTGGAACGAGAAAAGCGACTTGTTTACCGTCCGCGACTGCTTTAAATGCGGCGCGAATGGCAACCTCAGTCTTACCATAGCCCACATCCGCACATAATAAGCGATCCATTGGGCGTATTTTTTCCATGTCTTGCTTAATTTCCCTTATAGAACGTAACTGATCTTCGGTTTCGTCATAAGGGAATGCATTTTCAAATGCTCGCTGCAAATCATCATCCGCTGAAAATGCAAATCCTTTTTCGGATTCCCTTTTTGCGTAAAGCTTAATAAGATCATCCGCAATATCTTTAACCGCAGCCGATACTTTACTTTTTGTCTTTTTCCAATCTGTACCGCCCAACTTATGAAGCTTTGGCTCTTTCTCACCAGAAGCGACGTACTTTTGGATTAAGTCTATTTGGTCTGCGGGTACGAAAAGTTTGTCTTCTCCTCTATAACGAATGTCTAAATAATCTTTATGAATCCCGCCCACTTCAAGTGTCACAACGCCATAATACTTACCAATCCCATGATGTACATGAACAATATGATCGCCAGGCTTAATTTCCGAGTAGCTTTTAATCCGCTCGGCATTTGTCATCTTCTGCGGACGGGCCTTTCGCTTTGGTTTCCCTTGGAACAATTCCGCGTCTGTAATGACGGCAATCTGTTGGAATGGCAGTTCAAACCCAGCCGACAAGTCTCCATTTCGTATAGAAACAGTTCCTTCAGAGGACGGCTTGCCATTTAAATTTGCCTGCATCCCATAGTCTTGTAAAATTGCTTGCACTTTTTCCATACGATCCGTGCGGTCTGCGACGATGAAAACGTTGAAGTTACCATTTTTCCATCTTTCCATTTCATTTTTCAACAAATTCATTTGGCCATGGAACTGTTGCATCGGCTTACATGAAAATGTAATGGAATTTTTGACGACAATTCCCGGAATGGATCGAACAAACAAAGACAGATACATTGTTTGCTGTTGCAACATATCCTTGACTTCATCAAAGGTATGGGAAATTTTCGCATCATGGACAATTTTACCGTCCTCTAAAAGTGCGATTTTCCATTCCTCTTCTTCCTTTTCTAAAGCGGCAATCACTTCTACAATCCGTCCAATTTCATCCAAAATAACAAGACCATTGTTAGAAAAGTAATTACCTAAATAAGTTGTGGCATTTTCTGAGAACGACACATATTTCAACATATTTTCCGGCGCGATGCCGTCCCTTAAAAGATCAATATCGTGGGTGACATTCTGCAACAGTTTTTCTTTTGCTTCTGTGTCTTTCATTTTTTTCAAACTAAGGCCTAGCGCTGCCTCTGCATTTTCTGCAATTTCTATCAAATCATTTTCTGTCCAAATAAACTCCGCAGCCGGTAAAATATGGACATCATCTAATTTACCGGTTGAACGTTGATCTTCTGCTGAAAATGTTCGAATTGAATCTACCTCAGTATCAAATAATTCAATACGGATCGGCTCTTCCATCGTAATTGGATAAATATCCAAAATACCACCGCGCAAAGCAAATTCGCCCGGCGCTGTAACCATGTCCTGCCGGATATATCCCATTCGAACGAGCCTCATAAGCCACTCTTCTATGTCAATTTCATCTGTCACTTTCGTTGAAAGAAAGTTCGACGTCCATCGTTCTTTTGAAGGGAGCATTTTTTTCATACCTGCGATGGGTGTGATGTAAATTCCTTTCCCAACGCGTGCCATATGATCGAGTGTCTCAATCCGCTGTGCACGAAGTTCATGGCTTGAAAAGGAAAAGTCAGCAGCAATGAGTTCTTCCGCCGGATACAAATGGACAAGCGAATCGCCTAATAACTTGACCAGATCTTCATAGGTTCGTTGCGCCTGCAACAAATTGGGAGATACGATTAAAATGGGCTGTTCAACTAACTGGAATAGCGCTTTATAAAAGATCGGCTTCGCTCCGCCAGATAATCCTGTAACTAACTGACGATCCTGTCCGGTCTTCAATTCTTTTGCTAGTTTCCCAATCTCCTTTTCTTGTAAAAACAAATCAACGAGCACTTCCAAAAATACACAACCTTTCCCGTGTAATACATGTGATCGAATGCCAGACAAAGCCTTCATTCACAGGTTTCCTAGGAATGAGGCTATAGCAGGCCTTTTATAAATAGATACTTATATTCTATCTGATTAATCTAAAAATTAAAGCCGACAGCGATGTTTAAAATAACCTTGAGCCGCCTATTGCAATAAGAAGAAAACAGAAAAAGCTTTGGACGCTGGAAAGCGCCAAAGCAACCACCTTATTGAAGCCATTTCGCCAGCGTGTAGTAATCCGGAAATGTACGAAGCGACTGCTCACATTGCTCGCAAATACAACGTACAGTAACTTCTCCATCATTCTCAAATGTTAGGAATCGTTCTCCTTTCCCCTCGTCTAACTGCTGAATTTCAACGATCAATTCTTTTGCTGACTCGAAAGGGAGTGATCCGATTTCAGTGTCACAATGTCGACAAGTATAACGAATCGCCATATACATTTCGCCCCTTTTCCCCATTAATTGGAAAATCAGTCTTCCATCATCGTAGGGAAGAAACTTTCGTCGTAACAAAGTATAGGCTAGAAGTTCATTTGTTATTCATTCGTTATCTTTATTCAGCAATTGCTTTTGTACTGAAAGCGAAGTGCCTGCTGAATAAAGATAGCCTCCGGCGGAATTGTCAAAAGTGGAAAGCGCCGTCTAGCCTCGGCAGGCGTTGGGGGGCTTGTCACAAAAGGTGTGCACTTTGCACCTTTTTGGCAAGACCGAAACGACCCGAGAGGCTGGCGCTTGCAACTGGATGTCACAGATTTTGAAAGGAGTTAAAGAAGGCAACCTAAGTTCGCCGCGTCCTGAAAGTGCCTTAATTTCTGCAAAGTACGCAGAAACACGGCAAATCGAACTCTTCGCGGTTCGATTGGCAACGGTTGCATGACCTACATCATGTAGGCCTCAAGCTCGATTCAAAATCTGGACGCAATTACGCCGAGGCGTAATTGATTAACTAGTTGAAGTCATTCATCACTTCAAGGAAAGGCTTCGTGAGCCATGCAACGCACGCAGACGCACTTTTTTCAATGATCTCTTCCATGACCGGCTTTTCATCCTTACTAAAAGGTGAGAGAACATAATCCGGTACTTTCACCCCTGGAGTAGGACGGCCAATGCCAATTCGAATGCGGTTAAATTCATTTGTTCCTAAATGTGCAATCACTGATTTCATACCATTTTGCCCCCCCGCGCTTCCTTTTTGCCGAAGTCTGATTGTCCCGGGGGCAAGGTCTAGGTCATCGTATAATACAACAATGTCTTGCACGTCAATATTAAAATAGTCCATTAATGGGCGAATACATTCGCCAGATAGGTTCATGTAAGTAAGCGGCTTCACCAGCATTACCTTACCTTCAGGCTGATGAACAATCGTATAGATTCCGTTAAACTTTGATACCATGGCCGGTGCATCTAATCGATCGACAAGCTCGTCGATGACACGAAAACCTATATTGTGGCGTGTAGCCTCATACTGCTTCCCTGGATTTCCAAGGCCGATAATCATTTTCATGGCAGTTCTCTTCCTTTTACCTATATTCACGTTAAATGAAGGGGCTTTCATCATTCAACGGAAAGAAAGACGCACGGGATTACCGTGCGTCACTTTACTATTTTTATGCTTCTTGCCCTACTGGTTCTTCAGGCACTTCGGCAGTTGTTGCTTCTCCATCTAAGTCCTCTTCTGAACGTGGAGCAGAGATGGTGACGAGAGGAAAATCGTCTTCGTTTAAGATTTCAAAAGTAGATTTTTCACGGATGTCCGCGATCATGAGTGTGTCACCAATTTGCATTGCTGAGATATCAATATCAAATGTCTCTGGAATATCCGAAGGCTTCACCTTCACCGTAATTTCACGGTTTGGCTGTTGCACGATGCCGCCTTCTTTCTCGCCTTCTGATTCACCGATTAAGTTTACGACAACTTCAACCTCAAGTTCGTCCTTCATATTAATCGCTAGGAAATCTGCGTGACGGATATCTCCTTTAATGGCATCTGTCTGGTAATCATTTAACACAACGTTAATAGACTTACCCTCGATATCTAACTTTAAAACGCCGTTACGTCCTGTTACACGCAATGTCTTGATCAATTCACCCTCATTTACGGATACAGGCGTAGGGTCGACCTGATAACCGTAAACGATCGCAGGAACAAATCCTTCATTCCTTAGTTGTGTTAATGTAGACTTGCTTGATACTTCTCTTACTTTCGACTGGATTGTTGTACTCATATTATATAGTCACCTTTCTTTTGAAAAAGTAATCCTACGCATAAAAAATACCCAAGGCAGACGATAAGAAACATATTCAATTAAGGAATGTAAAAACCTCTTTCTTCAATACGTATTTTTTAGTCAAATAAAGTACTTACAGACTTATTCTCAAACACCCGGATGATCGCATCCGAAAGAAGTTTTGCAATGGAAAGTTGTTGAATTTTCGCAGACTTCTTCTGTTCAGACAACTCAATAGAATTCGTTATGACCAATTCTTTAATAATCGAATTGTCAATTCGCTCAATCGCTGGACCTGACAATACAGGGTGTGTACAACAAGCATACACTTCTTTCGCACCACTTTCGACTAAAGCGCTCGCTGCAATCGTAATTGTGCCTGCCGTGTCAATAATATCGTCGATCAAAATGGCTGTTTTTCCTTCAACGTTCCCGACGATATTCATCACTTCCGCCACATTTGGACGCGGACGGCGCTTATCGATAATCGCAATTGGCGCTTTCATGCGGTCAGCCATTTTACGTGCACGCGTCACTCCGCCATGATCCGGAGACACGATAACGACATCGTTCGAAATTCCTTTGTTTTTAAAATACTCCGTTAAAATTGGCTCGGCAACGAGATGATCAATCGGAATGTCAAAGAAGCCTTGAATTTGCGGTGCATGAAGATCAATTCCAATGACCCGGTTTGCGCCAGCAGTTTCAATTAGATTCGCAACTAACTTTGCTGTAATCGGCTCGCGTGGACGAGCTTTACGGTCTTGTCTTGCGTAGCCGTAATATGGCATCACAACATTGATATTACGTGCAGAAGCACGCTTCAAAGCGTCTATCATAATTAAAAGTTCCATCAAGTGTTCATTGACAGGGTCTGACGTTGACTGGATAACAAACACATCGCAGCCACGGATACTTTCTTCGATGTTAATTTGAACTTCTCCATCGCTGAAACGCTTTACGGAGCATCTGCCGAGTGGAAGCCCAATTTCCTCCGCAACTTGCTTTGCAAGTGTTTCATTTGAATTCAAAGAAAATATCTTCAGTTTATCATTTGGATAGTGGTTAGCCATCATGATCCCCCTGTTATTTGAGATTTAGTTTTTTGACATAGTCTTCTTTATTTTCCTGTCGTGCACGCCCAATTGCAAGTGAATTTTCTGGGACATTTTCTGTAATAGTAGATCCCGCTGCTACATATGCACCTTGCTTAACCGTGACAGGTGCAACTAAATTTGAGTTGCAACCGATAAATGCATCGTCTTCAATCGTCGTTGTGTATTTGTTTTTCCCATCGTAATTGACGGTAATTGTGCCGCATCCTACATTGACGCGTGAACCTACATTTGAATCGCCGATATAACTTAAATGGGATACTTTACTCCCTTCGCCAAGTGTAGATTTTTTCACTTCAACAAAGTTTCCAATTTTGACGTGATTTCCTACATTCGAGTCAGGACGAATATGCGCAAACGGTCCAACATTCGTATCATTACCGATTTGACTCGATAAAATAACCGAAGAATAAATCGTCGTGTTGTCTCCGATCACACTATTTACGAGCTGACTATTTGGCCCAATGATACATTTTTCTCCAATGACCGTTTGTCCCTCAATCATCGTTCCAGGCTGAAGCACAGTATCCCGACCGATCGTCGCATCTGCACTTATATAAGTAGCGTCTGGATGAATGATCGTAACACCATTACGCATATGTTTTTCAGCGATGCGGCGGCGCATGACACTTTCTGCCTCGGATAAAACGACGCGATCATTGACGCCAAGCGTTTCACTAAAGTCTTCCGTTACATAGGCCGATACGCGTTCATTTTCTGACTGTAATATACCTACAACATCCGGAAGATAATATTCACCTTGTGCGTTGTCGTTTTTTACTTTTTTCAATGTCTCAAAAAGAGCACGGTTATTGAAGCAATACGTTCCTGTATTAATTTCAGTTACTTTTTGCTCTTCCTCTGTCGCATCTTTTTGCTCTACGTTACGCAGCACTTGACCATCTTCACCACGAATAATACGGCCATAACCTGTAGGATCATCTGCATAGGCCGTTAAAATGGTTGCTTTTGCACTGGTCTTATCGTGATGTGCAATGAGTGCCTCCATCGTTTCAGGACGGATCAAAGGTGTGTCACCACATACGACTATTGTCGTTCCCTCAAGATCACCGATGAGCTGCTCGGCTTGCTGAACGGCATGTGCAGTGCCTAGCTGTTCTTTTTGAAGTGCATATTCACTTTTTTCTCCAAGCACTTCCTCGACCGCTTCCGCACCATAACCAACGATCGTCACTATGCGGTTAGCATTAAGGCTGCGAATATGATCAATGACATGCTCGACCATTGGCTTCCCACAGACAGGGTGTAGCACCTTATAAAGATCTGACTTCATCCGCGTGCCTTGTCCTGCAGCGAGAACAATGGCATATGTATTTGTCATTTTTTTGCCCCCATCGATACTAGAGAATTGACTTCTCCCAAATGTTTTCATTAACGACTATAACGGAAAATACACTTTTTTTCAACTTCCCCCCCTTGACAAGCCCAATTAGATCTCTTAAGATATACAGTTTTAACTTTACGACACAAAAAGCTGCCTATTTTTCCACAAACAGGCAGCTTCTTCTTTAGGTGTATAACTTTTTAACTTCAATTCAAAGGCTAACCCCTTCAAGCATATCCTCATCAACAGACAATTGATAAGCTTCCAGAATGGCCCCTTGGATTTTCATACGGGCGTTCGAGTTGATTGGATGCGCTACATCCCGAAACTCCCCGTCAGGCGTTCGTTTGCTAGGCATTGCTACGAACAACCCATCATTGCCATCAATGACACGAATGTCATGGACGACAAATTCATTATCAATTGTGATGGATGCAATTGCTCGCATTCTCCCATCAGTATCTACCCTACGCAGTCTAACATCAGTCACTTCCATCCCTTTACCACTCCTTTATCTTTTAAACAGTGCCTGGAGACTGTATTCTACAAAAGAGCAGGGAATCCTTCTGATTATTCATAAATAATTAATAATTCGGGTAGTTGGAAGTTGAAAAGGCTATAGCAAGGGGCGCTGTTAAGCCCATATTCCAGTAGAAAATAAAAAACCTGCACCGGTTTCCCCGGGCAGGACTTCACTATTACTCTGCTACTGCAATCACTTCAATTTCAACTTTTACGTCTTTTGGCAGACGTGCAACTTCAACACAAGAACGCGCTGGCGTGTGCGAGCCGAAGTTTTGAGCATAGACTTCATTCAATTTCGCAAAATCGTTCATATCTTTAATGAATACTGTCGCTTTAACGACCTTTTCAAGCGAAGAACCCGCTTCTCCAAGAACGGCCTTCAAGTTGGCAAATACTTGATTCGTTTGCTCTTCAATTGATCCTTCCACAAGTTCTCCCGCAGGCGTCATTGGAATTTGACCGGATGTGTAGACGAGCCCATTTACTTTTACTGCTTGTGCGTATGGTCCGAGTGCTTCTGGTGCATTTTTCGTTGCTACAAAGTTCATGTTTCAGTTCCGCCTTTCTGAAAATAATTTCCTTCTGCTAATTCAATCGTGCGGTCTTTTTCATTTACCGCTTGAAGCTTAATAAGGGATAGATAGTCTTCAACTAGAACACCATGCGGATAATCTGATTCAACAAGGACTGCTACGCCGGCTAATTCGCAATTAAATTCTTCAAGAAGATTTTTCATGCCAATCATTGTTCCGCCAGCTCTCATAAAATCATCCGTGATCAGAACTTTCTGTCCATTTTTCATGCTTCTTTTTGATAATACCATAGTTTGGATTCGGCGCGTTGACCCTGAAACATAATTAATACTAACTGTTGGTCCTTCTGTTACTTTACTATCACGGCGAACAACGACGACAGGAACATTTAAATGACGCGCAATTGCATGCGCAATTGGTATTCCTTTCGTCGCAACTGTCATAATGGCGTCAATTTCTATTTCTGCAAATGCGGATGCAAAGACTTTTCCAACACGATCCATAAGGCGCGGATCACCTAAAAGATCCGTCATGAACAAATAACCGCCCGGCAACAGGCGGTCAGAATGGCCTAGTTCTGCCATTAAGCTTTTCATTACATCCCTTACCTCATTTTCAGCAACTTTAGGAATGAATTTTACACCGCCTGCTGCTCCAGAAACTGTAATAAGCTTGCCTGTATTTTTTTCTTCAAACGTCTCTTTGACGATCGTCAAGTCTTCACTAATGGATGACTTGGCAGCTTGATATCGCTCGGAAAAAAAGGTCAATGGAATGAGTTTATGTGGATTTTCCAATAGATGGCAAGTCATATCAACGAGCCTTTCGCTCCTTTTCCATTTCATGACACCAGCTCCTAAACCCGAATATTTTACTCGTACATTATCATATTCATACGTATTTACGCAAGAAAATGACGACTACCAATCATGCGAACCGCATATACTTCACGGCAAAATCCTTTTAATCCATTGTAAATTCTCGG
This sequence comes from Sporosarcina sp. HYO08, assembly GCF_001563475.1. GTDB lineage: Bacteria > Bacillota > Bacilli > Bacillales_A > Planococcaceae > Sporosarcina. Next base: position 35,044 of record NZ_LPUT01000004.1, read on the forward strand.
TACCCTTGATTCATGTTTGACAATGCCAAAAACAGTCGGTCCACTGCCACTCATTAAAACTGCATCCGCCCCAAACTTTTTCATCTGCTCTTTTAAGATTGACACTTGTGGATACAGCTTCATCGTTATCGGTTCTAAAGCATTTCCAACAGATTGACACATTTTTTGATAATCACCTGTATGTAAAGCATCAATCATATTTTGTGTAGAAGGATGCGCAATGTTCGACAAATCTACATGACGATAAATATCTGCCGTTGAGACGGAAATGGCAGGCTTCGCAAGGATAACCCAACAATTAGGAGGTGCTGGCAAGCTTTCAATCTTCTCACCGCGCCCTGTTGCAAGAGCTGTGCCGCCATGCACACAAAAGGATACATCTGAGCCTATTTCAGAACCTAAAGAAGCTAAGTCTTCATCGGGTAGCTGTAAATTCCAAAGACGATTCAGACCGCGCAATGTCGCGGCAGCATCAGAGCTGCCCCCGGCAAGTCCGGCAGCAACCGGAATACTTTTTTCAAGAATAATTTCCACACCACTCGTAACCCCGAAGCGTTTTTGAAGCAGCTCTGCCGCTTGATAAGCTAAGTTTTTTCTGTCATTTGGAACGAAGCGCTCAGATGTCCGAATTGTAATCCCCCGATGACTAGGTCGAATCCAAACACGATCTGCCAAATCCACTGTTGTCATTATCATTTCGACTTCATGAAAGCCGTCCGAACGCTTATGCAATACGTCAAGCGTTAAATTAATTTTTGCTGGTGCTTTCTCATACAGCACGCCGGCTCACTCCATTCCCACTTACAATTGCAATTACACTCTATCTTAACATAGCGGGAAAGTATTGCGCTTGTCTAAATTGTCTGGGTGCCTGGCACAAACCGAAATAGCCGGGTGTATCGTCCTTTCATGTATGCAAAAAAGCTGCATTGGATGTAATCCAATGCAGCTTTTTCTTTTGTCAGTCATTATTGGATTGTAGGGTTCTTATAGCGAACGTTTATCTTCAGAAACACCTCGTTCTGCCATTTCAATTGCGCGTTTCACCATATTACCTGCGTCACGTGCCTTGATACCTCCCCAACCTTCTCGCTGTACAACATCGTAAAAGCCAAGCTCTTTCGCAATTTCTTCCTTCAAGTGCTCAGACATTATACCACGTCTTTTCGCCATTCGGTTTTTCCTCCTTTTAGACTGACGATGTCAGTATGTGCAGAAAAAATAAAAAAACACCTTTGTATTTCATTCTAAAAAGAATGGATACAAAGGTGTTTTTCAAAAAAAAATAATGAAATCATTCATGATTGCTGTAATTATTTTACGACGAATGAAGTTTGATCTGCACCGTCTAAAATTGTAATCTCAACCGCTTCGGTTAAGATGTCTGCATAGCTGTAAGACACCCTTTCGAACGCATTTTCGTCCTGATCTAACTCGACGACAAATACAGCACGATAGGTTTCACGCAAAACGCCTGACCTTTCAATTGTCTTCTTGCGACCGCCATTTGCACGAATGTGCAAACGTTTCCCGAGATGGGAATCTAACGACTTCTTGATATCCGCTAATGTTTTTGGCATGTTACTTACACCTCACTACATGTAAGTATAACACTTTAGAAAAGTTCTGTCAATTAAAAGAAATATTTTAACAAGATGTTACTACTCTTGTCAATATATTTCTTAATAGAATTCCAATTTTTTATCGACAAATTTCTATGCATTGTTGCGCTTACTGTCGAAAGAAATCATTGTATAGGGCATTGGATAACTTAGCAAACTCTTCGATTGAAAGAGACTCTCCCCTTCTTCTTGGGTCTATTTCACAATGTTCAAGAGCTGTTAAGATTAGATCCTTTTTTGCTTTCCCATCTGGCAATACCGTTTGCAAATTGTTTAAAATTGTTTTTCTGCGCTGCGCAAATGAACCTTTAGATACTTCAAACAAGAAATCCTCGTCGATTACTTCTGCGGGAACTTCCTCTTTTCTTGTTAATCGGATCACAGCAGATTCAACATTTGGCTGCGGCATAAAGACCGTTTTTGGAACAATCATCGCCACCTCTGCATCCATATAATATTGAATTGCAATAGAGAGTGAACCATATGCCTTCGTTCCTGGATGCGCTGTAATACGGTCAGCCACTTCTTTTTGCATCATAATGACCATCGCCGAAATGGGTACTTTACTGTGTAAAAATTTTAGGATGATAGGCGTTGTGACGTAGTACGGCAAATTGGCTACGACGACAATTTCTTCATAATCCGCAAACTGCTCTTGAATCACAGCACCCAAATCTACTTCGAGAATGTCTTGGTGGATAATTGTTACATTGTCATAAGGAGATAACGTATCCTCCAAAACAGGTAGCAATCTACCATCAATTTCAAATGCAACCACTTTTCCTGCATTTCGTGCAAGATGCTCTGTTAACGCACCAATCCCAGGGCCAATTTCAATGACAGCCGTCTTTTCCGATAAATTCGCGTGGGAAACGATATTCCGTAAAATATTTGGGTCAATTAGAAAGTTTTGTCCTAAACTTTTTTTAAATGAAAAGCCATGCTTTTCCAGAATTTCTTTTGTCCGAACGGGTGTCGCAATATCTTTAGTCATTTTTCTCCACCTCATCAACAACTTTCAATGCTTCCTGTAAACGCTCCGGGCTAATTCTGAACATTTCCAGTCGCTTTTTTAAACCTTTTCCATTCACTTGGCCAATTTGAAGGTATTCACTTAATAGATCACGTCTTTTTTTAGCCTCTGGGGTGCCAATAAGACGCGCCTCCATTAAATCCGTCAAAGAGATCGGGATCAGCGGTTTTTCATCCACTGTATAAACCGATTGCAACGCTTCCCTTATATCAGCATCCTTTGCGTGTTCAATACCAAGACCCTGTCCATTTTTGGCAATTGTTAATTCTTTTTTTAGAAAGGCGTGCTTGACACCTGGGATGTGTTCTTCGATGATGGCACGAATTCTTCTGCCAGGATAATCTGGGTCTGTAAAAACGATGACGCCCCGTGTCTCCTGCGCATGGCGAATTCGCCGAAGTGTCCCTTCATCGATGGCAGAGCCATTCGTTTCAATCGTATCAGCACCTGTCGCACGTTTAACTGCGATTGTATCGGATTTTCCTTCAACAATTATGATTTCTTTGATGTTCACAAAATTCCTCTTTCCCATTCCATTCTGTCCTTCATTTTACTTCGCATTCAATATGATGTACACAATTGAGGCTTCAAACATAAAAATATCCGTAGGGCTTGAAAAATGCCCTACGGATTAATCTATTTTTCCGCCGTTAGTCAATCACTTTAATTTTCACTTGGCGTCTGCCAAAATTATACGCAGTCGATTTTGTCGGCACGTGAAGGTCGATTTTCATTCCTTTAATAGCTCCGCCCGTATCTCCGGCGATCGCATATCCATATCCCTCGACCCAAACTTTTGAGCCAAGCGGAATGACTTTTGGATCTACAGCGATTACTTTGGCGTTTGGATTCGCGCGTAAATTAATACCTGTCGCCGTTTTTCCAGAGCAGCCATTACAGTATGCCGTATAGGCAGTTGCTGTTACATAAAATTCTTTTCCGCCCGCAGGTGTTGCGGCATTGCTTCTTGAAACGCCAACGCCTCCTTTACCCTTTGCAGAAGTAGGGGCAGCTGCAACGACAACTTTAGAACCGACTGCAACGATTTTCGTTTGTGGCGGGGTGATTGTTTTTTCCTCGATTAACTTACGGGAAACTTCTTTTCCATTTTCTTTGATAACTTCGAACTTTCGTGAAACCTTTCCTTTTTTGCCAGCTTGTACGACTTTTTCTCGCCCTTTAAGCAAATGAGGATCATTGCGTGTTTCAACGATAAAGTTCGCTGGCTCTTCCACTACATCGGTGACCTTTTCCACTCTTACGACTTTCACGATAGAATTGGGCTGTAATTTCGTATCCCCTTTTCCATCAAGTCGATCATCTTCATCCAATTGAATGTTTTCTTTCTTTAAAAAGTCAGCGACCGTAGTCGAAGTTGACCAGACCTTTCTTTCATTTCCGCCGTCATTAAGCGTCACTTCAAACGCTTTTTGAACGGTAATGCCGGTGTTGTTTGCAAGTTGCTCGTTAATACTTGGTTCAACCGCGTCATCCTGGGTAATTTCAATGCCCGCTGCTGCCAGCACTTCCCCTACTGTCTTCCCCGTCGTCCAAATAGATGATTTCTCGTCATCCACTGTTAACTTAACCTGCTTTGCCTGTTCCCACTTGACCGATAAACCATCCTCGATCGGTGTATTCACTGAGGGCTCTACTAAATCATGTTGTGCAACTTGTATTTCCTGATGAGAAAGAAGTTGACCAACTGTATGTGCGTGTGTTCGAATTTCCATTTGTTCACCGTTCACGTCAAGCGTGACCGATTTTTTAGCATTCTCAAAGAGAGCTAGTGAAATAACCGCAACAAATAGTGTAAGAGAAAGTACCCCCACCGCTATTTGTTTGCTCCTCAATGACCTAAAGAACAGGATTTCCATGATACGATTTGACATGAAAAATACTCCTCCTTTATCACTCGGCAAATTATAAAGGCTGTCTCTCGGCGTGTCAACCCCTTTGTTTTTTAGTTTTATAAAGAAATAGATTTCCGGAGTTTGGAAATCTATTCTTTTTTCACAGTGAAATGTTAAAGATTTTCAACGCATTTTCCGTCGTTCGCTTTGCAACTTCTTCAACGGATAAACCCTTTAATCTCGCAATTTCTTCGGCTACCAATGTGACATACGCCGGCTCATTTCGCTTTCCTCGGTATGGGTGCGGTGTAAGATACGGCGCATCTGTTTCAATTAACAAATGGTCGAGGGCAACTTCTTTTGCCACTTGCTTCGGAATCTTGGCATTTTTAAACGTCACCGGCCCGCCCAATGAGATCATGAAATTCATGTGTATGCATTCTTTCGCTGTTTCAACACTTCCGCTAAAACAATGCATAATGCCGCCTGTTATTTCGGCTTCTTCTTCTTTTAAAATTTGCACAACATCAGCCGTCGCATCCCGATTATGGATAATGATCGGTAAATTAACTTTTTGAGCCAGACGAATTTGTTTTCGAAACAATTGCTGCTGTACTTCTTTTGGCGATTTGTCCCAGTAGTAATCCAGCCCAACTTCACCAATTCCGACAACTTTTGGATGAGCCGCCAGTGATTCAATCCAGGCTAAGTCTTCTTCCGTACAATCAATTGCATCGACTGGATGCCATCCAACAACCGCGTAAATAAACGGATATTGTTCGGCCAAGATAATTGCTTTTTCAATCGTCTTTCGATCAAAACCAATCACAACCATTTTTTCAACAGATGCGTCAAGTGCACGTTGAATAACTTCTTCTACGTCATTTTCATATTGGTCTGCATTTAAGTGAACATGTGTGTCTATGAACATTTTTTTCGCCTCGCAATGGTTCCATTCTATTCGATGGAACAATTAATTTTATTACAGTTTGTTTACAATATCATGACATGCCTGATTTAATTGCAAAGAACAAGAAAAACGGCGTTTCTGCACGAGACGCCGCTTTTTATGTGCTTTTTTGTCAAAAGAATTAAAAATTAATACAAGTAATCATTTGATTTTTGTACCATTTTCCAATGCCGGATCAACCGTAGTTACTTTTAAAACGCCGTTTGAATTACCCGCCAAAATCATCCCTTGTGAAAGTTCTCCGCGCAGTTTTACTGGTTTTAAGTTGGCCACAATAATGACTTTTTCACCAATCAATGATTCAGGATCATAATGCTCCGCAATACCTGAAACAACCTGACGCTGCTCAAACCCTAGATCCACTTGAAGCTTCAGCAACTTATCGGCTTTTGGCATTTTTTCACATGCCGTTACAGTTGCTACACGTAGGTCAACATTCATGAATTGGTCGAACGTAATTTCTGCTATTTCCTCGACAGGTGCTTCTTCTTTCGCCTCTTCCTCTTTATTTTCCGCTGGCGCTGTTAGGGCCATTTGGTCGCGTATATAGACCACTTCTACTTCGGGGTCAAGACGCGGGAAGATCGGAACACCTTTTTTAATGACAGTTGTCTGTGCCGGAATAACATCCAATTGACCTAATGTATCCCAAGCCAATAATTTTTCATCCAATCCTAGCTGCTCCATCATTTTCTTCGGTGCTTCTGTTAAAAACGGCTGCAGCAATATAGCGATATGTCTCAGAGACGACGCAAGATGCGCCATGACTGAGGCCAATTGCCCTTTCAACGCTTCATCTTTCGCCAACACCCATGGGGATGTTTCATCGATATATTTATTCGTCCGGGAAACGAGCGCCCATAGTTCAGACAAAACGACACTGAACTGCATTTTTTCCATTGCTGTTTCATATTTTTCGACCGTTTCGCGCATAAAGTTTTGTAACGCTTCGTCATATTGTGTCGGTACAAGATCAGACGTTGGAATTTCACCGTCAAAATATTTATTGATCATGGAAACAGTCCGATTCAATAAGTTTCCAAGGTCATTTGCCAAATCATAGTTTGTCCGTTCGACAAATGCTTCCGGTGAGAAGACACCGTCTTGTCCAAATGGCAATTCACGCAGCAAGAAATAACGCGCAGCATCGAGTCCATAACGTTCAACGAGCATTTCCGGATAAACGACATTTCCTTTTGATTTTGACATTTTTCCGTCTCTCATCATTATAAACCCGTGTGCAAATACTTTTTTCGGCAGCGGAAGGTCTAATGCCATTAAGAAAATTGGCCAGTAAATGGTATGGAAACGAACAATATCCTTTCCAACCACATGAACATCCGCCGGCCAATATTTACGGAATAACGAATCATCGTCTGAATCGTAACCAAGTGCTGTAATATAATTCGTTAACGCATCTACCCATACGTAGATCACATGCTTCGGATCTCCAGGCACTTTAATGCCCCAGTCAAAGGACATACGGGATACCGATAAATCTTCTAGACCTGGTTTAATGAAATTATTAATCATTTCATTTTTTCGGGATTCCGGTTCAATGAAGGTTGGGTTTTCTTCGTAATACTGTAAAAGACGATCGGCATATTTTTTCATATTAAAGAAATACGATTCTTCCTTTACCTTCTCAACAGATCGTCCACAGTCCGGACAGTTGCCTTCTTCGAGCTGTGCATCTGTATAGTATGTTTCACAAGGAATACAGTACCAGCCTTCGTATTCCCCTTTGTAAATATCACCGTTGTCTAAAAACTTTTGGAAGATTTTATCGACAAGTACTTTATGACGTTCTTCTGTTGTACGGATAAAATCATCATAGGAAATGTCCATTAGCTCCCAAACTTTCTTCGATGTTTCCGCAATGTCATCGACATATTTCTGCGGCGGCAACCCCGCTTCTTCAGCCTTTTCTTGAATTTTTTGCCCATGCTCGTCCATTCCAGTCAAAAAACGAACATCGTAGCCACGCAGTCGTTTATATCTTGCCATTGCATCCGATGCAATGGTTGTATAAGCAGTCCCGATATGGAATTTGCCGCTTGGGTAATAAATCGGGGTCGTAATATAAAAAGTATTTTTTTGTTCAGCCACAAAAACGCCTCCATTATCATCAATATACGTTCTATTCTATCGAAAGCCTTCAGTCGATACAAATGTGAATATAAGTTTAACACACTAGAAAAAAGGGAATTTTCCTGAAGAAGGTGTTTTTCACCAATAGAAACACTTTTTGGAAAACTCATATCGACAGCAATCTAGCTTTTATGATATATTTAAAATACTACTTTTGCTTCAATAGTTTTGTTATCTAAGAAACTACTTTTAATCCCACTTCTTACTGAAAGGAGAATTTGCCGTGAAATCTACGGGTATTGTTAGAAAGGTTGACGAGTTAGGACGTGTTGTCATTCCAATTGAATTACGCAGAACATTAGGTATTGAACAAAAAGATTCACTCGAAATTTATGTGGATGATGATAAAATTATATTGAAAAAGCATATACCAAGTATGACTTGTTCAATGACGGGTGAAGTATCCAACGATAATGTAAGCTTAATGGACGGCAAGTTAATTTTAAGTTCTAAAGGCGCAGATCGGCTTGTCAAAGAAATTAAAGAGCATTTTAAAAAATAAAATACAACTAATATCCAGGGTGTTTTTTCGAACTGGATATTAGTTATTTTCCTCCACATGAAATGCTTTATAAACGTCGCGCCGGCTCATTCCACGTGTTACTGCCACTTCACGAATCGCTTCTTTTGATCGGACATTTTTTTCTTCCATGACGATTTCCACATGGCGTTTGACATCCACATCTGTCCACCATACTTCTGTTTCTACTAGTTCTTTTCTGCCGCCTTCCAAAACGATACAAAATTCGCCTCTTATTTCACTTGATTCTACCCAATTGATGGCTTCTTCAAGCGTGCCGCGCAAAAATTCTTCAAAACGCTTTGTCAATTCGCGTGCCAAAACAATTCGACATTCACCGCTGAAATTTTCTAAAAGGGCATGCAGTGTTGTTTTTAATCGATGGGGCGCTTCATATAAAATAATCGTTTCTTCACGTTGTCTTAATTGTGCTAGCTGTGCATCCCTTTCCTTTTTCTGCCGCGAAAGAAAACCGAAAAATAGAAATGGTTGCGGTGACAATCCTGAAGCAACGATTGCACTAATTGCCGCATTCGCCCCTGGAATCGGTACAACGTCAACCCCGGCCTCTATTGCTTTTGCGACAAGATCTGCGCCTGGATCAGATATACACGGCATGCCAGCATCGCTAACAAGCGCCACATTCTTTCCTTCTGCAAGTAAAGACAAAATTTTTTCTCCACCGCTTTCTATGTTATGTTCGTGATAACTAATGAGCGGTGTTTTAATATTAAAATGATTACAAAGGCGAATCGTATTTCGTGTATCTTCCGCTGCGATCACTTGTACTTCCTGTAAAGTTTGAATCGCACGATACGTCATATCATCTAGATTTCCTATTGGTGTGCCAACAAGATATAGCTTACTGCTCGACATGTCAGCACTTTTTTGAGACTTCATCTGTACTTCTCCCCCTTTCTACATACTGTTCTTTTAATGCCCTGCTCAGCTGCTTAAATCGATATTCTGCCTGCATTGCCTCTCGCTTCGTTTCAAACTGCTCCTTGTAAATACAACGAACAGGCAGTTTCGCTCGCGTATACCGTGCACCTTTCCCCTCGTTATGGACCCGTACACGCTTTTCCAAGTTATTCGTATACCCTGCATAAAAAGAGCCGTCATTGCATTCCAGCACATAAAAAACATGTTCAGCGTTCTTTTCCATATAAAAGTTTCCTCACTTCTTCCGTATATTCTCCATTCGAGTCGTAGACGTATAACGGAGGAAGGATTTTTAAATCAGGTTTCCCATCTTTCGTTCCTTCTATTAATAAAGTATTCGCTTCTTTTCCTTCTTTCGGATAAACAAAGCGGATTCTTTTCGGCTCCAAACGATTGGCACGCATTGCGGTGACGATATCGAGTAGACGTCCCGGGCGATGGACAAATGCTGCTTTCCCGCCTTGCTTTAATAATTCGCTTGCAGCACGAACGGCTTCTTCCAATGTTAGCTTTATTTCATGCCTAGCAATCGCAACGTGCTCCAGTAAATTTTTATCACTTGCTTCATGCGCGGGAAAATAAGGCGGGTTACAAGTGACCGTGTCGTATTTTTCATATCCCAATGTCGAAGCAATACCTTTCACGTCACCCTGTACAATCTGAATATGGTTTTCAAGCCGATTGTAACGAACACTCCTTTCTGCCATATTTGCAAGCCGCTCTTGCAATTCCACGCCAATAATATTTGCTTTTGTTCGTGCGCTTAAAAATAGGGGAATGGCTCCATTTCCCGCGCATAAATCTACGATTTTCCCCGATCGGACTGGAACGTAGGCAAATTTCGCTAACAACACCGCATCCAGGGAAAATGAAAAAACAGATGGACTTTGAATAATCCTTAAATCTTCGGCCAATAAATAATCGAGCCGTTCATCACCTTTCAACAATTCCACCATAAAACAATTCCTTTCTTCCATTTGATTGAATTTAGATCATAAAGAAAGCCGATACCTATAAATAGGAATCGGCACACTATCAATTACGCCCCCGAGTAGTTGCGTTCGGATTTTAAATTGGACCCGCAGGATGCGGGTATGCCGTCGTTGGGGCCAGCACACGATGCCGGTTGTTGCAACAGGATGTTGCATCCTTAGACCGCCTTCCTTAATTCCTTTCAAAATCCTTTCCATTCACCGAAGACTTGACTTAAAGTAACAAGCTTTCGCTAATTCAAGTTAACCATTTTGCTTATTTAAAAAAGAAAGACAGAATAGGCAATCTTCCCCTTTGCGGCTACTACCAAAATGGACATTGCACACATGGAACCCCTCATTGTAAAGGCGCGCCAAATTATCTACACCTTCACCAATATCGACTTTATGCAATTTTTTCTGACCACGTTGTTTTCCCGTCGATTTCGATTTTGCTTCCGTCTGTTCATCCATTTCTTCGAGTCGCTTCCGCAGATGATGGTTTTCAAGTTGAAGTGAATGATTCTCTTCTGTCATCTGCGCAACAAATCCCATTAATCCTCGGAATTGCTTATGCATGGATTCAAGCTGTTGCTCAAACTCCATAATTCTGTCGAGAAAATTCCCTTCTTTCAAATGATTTCACCCCATCATTTTGTCAATTGAGCAATTTTATCGGACTGTTCGATTTCTTCCCATGAATACTCCAGTACCTGGTTGGAATCTAATAATGTAATTTGGAGGATCCGTTCCAGTAAATTTAGCCCGACGACTTTTCCAGGTCCTTCAGGTGTCTGGACGACCGTACCAACATCTGGCATCAATGCTTTTGCTTCTTCATACTCATCATTCTCATACTTCAAGCAGCACATAAGGCGCCCGCAAAGCCCTGAAATTTTAGAGGGATTCAATGACAAGTTTTGATCTTTCGCCATTTTAATAGATACTGGTTCAAAATCCCCGAGAAATGTAGAACAGCAAAGCATTCTGCCGCAAGGTCCAATACCGCCAAGCATTTTCGCCTCATCCCGAACACCGATTTGCCTAAGCTCGATGCGTGTCCGGAAAATGGAAGCTAAGTCTTTGACGAGATTACGAAAATCTACACGACCTTCCGCCGTAAAGTAAAAAACAATTTTATTTCGATCAAATGTGTATTCCACATCTACAAGCTTCATGTCTAAAGCATGCTCTTCTATTTTCGCTATACATGTATCAAACGCTTGTGTAGCCTCTAACTGATTCTCTTCGACGATTTCGAAGTCTTCCGTAGTAGCTGGACGAATAATTTTTTTCAATGGAAGAACAATGTCATTTTCATCGACTTCCTGAATACGCCTAGAAACTTTTCCGTACTCAATTCCCCGGGCCGTTTCCACGATTACATATTCGCCTATATTTAAATCATAATCCAGTGGGTCAAAATAATATATTTTACCCGCTTTTTTAAAGCGGACACCTACAACTTTATACAACCCTTAACCCCTCCTGCATATTTAGCACCAATTGTTCCATTAAAAGCGTCCGGTTCATATTGCTATGCAAATATTTTTTTGCCTGCAAGATCGCTTCCATCATCAGCGAAAGCTGGTTGTATGGCATCTTTATTGAAAGATTGTTGAAAAATTGTTGCTGATCTGGGTAAGTCGGCATTGACTGTAATGCTGCTTTGACCGAAACGATATCTCGGTACGCGTATAGCAGCAAATCCAAACCACGTTCAAAGTCTTCCTTTTCCTTAAACAAAGGGATCCAATCTGAATGGATGAATAATAATGCTTCATGAACGTGGCGGTCGAGTGCCTCGACTAATTTTAACACTGTTTTTCGCATGTGTACAAATTGTTCATCACTTGCCAATCGATACGCTTCATCCAAGTCTGCCGTTACCATAGAAACCGTTGCGGCCATGGCATCCGTTAACTCTTTTTTCACTAGTGCATCGATCAACATCTCGCGGGATGGTGGAAGAAATGAAATTCTTTGACAGCGGGATTGAATCGTCGGTAAAATCGCTTGATAGGCGTCGGTTAATAAAATTGCCGTTACCTCACCTTCAGGCTCTTCTAGAAACTTTAACAAAGTATTAGCTGCCGATACGTTCATACGCTCCGCGCTTGAAACGATGTAAATTTTCCTGCCCGATTCATAGCCCTTCTTTGTCATTTTGAATATTAAATCAGACATTTGTCCTCTTTTAATATCTTGTCCATCCGGCTCAATGATTGTCACGTTCGGATGATTGCCGGATCGGACACGCCTGCAAGAAGGACATGTTTCACATGGAACATTATTGTTAGGTTTTTCACAAAGAAGCAATTTTGCAAAAAACAAAGCCGCAGCCATTTTTCCCGTTCCTCGGCTCCCATCAAATAAGTAGGCGTGCCCAATCCGATTGTTTTTAAACGAGGAGGATAATCGCTTATACACTGCTTGCTGATTTTTTTCCAATTGGGCACTGTCTTCATTGTTCACACCGCGACGCCCCCTTTGTTTCAAAAAACCCGTGTTCCTTATTCAAAGAAGACACGGGTCATCTATATAAATTAATTAAAAGCCCTTTAATCTCGCCAATTTTCGCCAATAAATCAATCGAGGTTTTTTCATCGCTCAATAATTCATCAGCCAATTCAACAAGCTTTTTATCTACCGCTTGCACAATATTCAATCGGCGCCCTTCTCCATAATGATTCCACGTATGGGATTGTTTCAACTCTAATCCCAATTCAACCGCTTCTTTCAAAAAGCTGCGAACGAGCATTTTGTACTTAGCCATCTCACGTAAGTTCCTTGACCTTGCCAGTCGTTCCCCAGCGGCTGAAATATTACCAAATAGCCGTGTAAGCTGTTCATTTTGAAGACGCTGTTGTTGTTTGATGACCATTTGCCCAAACTTTGCCCCACCTTGTATGGGTTGCGATGCTTCGTGGCGTAAATGACTAAGTCCAACCCGGGCATCACTATTTACTTTCATGCTCCCCGTCCTCAGAAGTGATGGAAGTGTTCTATTGGCAGCACAAATACGGTTGCTCCGCCTACTTCAACTTCCACTGGATAAGGTATATACGAATCAGCGTTTCCGCCCATTGGAGAAACAGGCGCAACCATTTGGTCCCGTGAACGGCAATTTTCACGAATAAGTTCAAGTGCTTTTGGTACAAGGCTATCATCGGTTCCGATTAAAAACGTCGTGTTGCCCGATCTTAAAAAGCCTCCCGTACTCGCAAGCTTTGTCGCTCGGAAGTCGTTTTTCGTCAAGGCTGCCGACAATCGGTTACTATCCTGATCCTGTACAACTGCCACTATCAATTTCACGGTAATCTCTCCTTTTCCCCTTTCCCATCATTATAACATGGATTTATAAATTAATTGAGTAAAGTGCAGATCATTCTCCAAACATTTTCTGACACTTCAGACAGTGGAAGGGATGCATCGATATGTCTAATCCGATCTTTATATCTTTCGTTCACCACTTGATAACCTTCATAAACATTGTGATGAAACTGGATCTTTTCATTATCTAAGCGATTTTGCTCCCGTTCATTATTTTTTTCAATGCGTGCTAATCCAACTTCAGGCTTAACATCGAAAAACAGTGTCGCATCGGGCATCATATTCCCAATCGCAAACTCATTGATGGAAAGAACCTCATCAATCCCAAGCTTTCTCGCATGGCCTTGGTATGCGAGCGAGCTGTCGATAAAACGATCACAAAGGACATTGTTGCCTTCCTCGATCGCCGGCAATACTTTTTCTACAAGATGCTGTCTTCTGGCCGCCGCGTAAAGAAGCGCTTCTGTCTTCGCATCCATTTCACGATATTCATTGTTCAAAATAATTTCCCGGATTTTTTCAGCAATCCGAATTCCCCCTGGTTCCCTCGTTAGAAGAACCGATTTACCTTCTTCCTGCAACCGCTTGTAAATTTCAGCAATGACTGTCGTTTTACCAGAACCATCCGGCCCTTCAAAAGTGATAAAAATCCCTTTCTTCTTCATCCTATTCCTCCGTTCTTTCTTTTACCACGAAAATTTTCGATTGATCCACTTCGATAGCCCCTTGAAATTTCGCACGCATTTGCAAGTATTGGCGCAATGCTTGTACATGTGCAACTGTTACCTGTTCTCCCGCAATAACAAGCGGAATCCCCGGTGGATACGGAATGATCGAACCGGCGGCAATACGTCCGACAGCTGATTCATAGTGAATCCATTCCTTCTCCATATCATGCAGCTGTGAAAAACCAATTGTGAGGCGTGATATGCCTTGATCGATCGATGGCAGTACTTCAAATTGTGTTCGTTCGTTTCTCGTTATAGCAGCTACGGCTAACTTTATTTTTTCGCCCGCTTCATGGAAACGGTTTTCGGCATTTAATTTCAAAAGCGGCAATACAAGCAAGACTTGATAAGGATCCGCTAATTCTGTAAAAACGCCGGTCTTCTCTAGTTGTTTTTGTAAATTAAAACCCGAGTACCCTTCTATCCTTAGAAGGAGCTTCAACGGATCATCCGATTCAACGACTTCAAGCTTTGAAACTCCTTGTAGCTGCTCAATAAAACGCATACGTTCCTTCATAAAGTATTGCTGGTCTTCTATAGTATAAGCTTCGGCATACGCTCTCGCATCATCGAGCGATGCCATTAACAAATACGATGGGCTGCTCGATTGCAGCATTTGTAAATAATGCATAATTTTCTCCGCCGAAATGAGCTTGGAGCGGATATGTAAAAAAGATGCTTGTGTCATCGCAGGCAATGTTTTGTGGGCTGAATGCACAACAACATCAGCACCCAACGCTAATGCTGAAGTCGGGAAAGCTGTGCCGACAACAAAATGCGCACCATGCGCTTCATCAACAAGAACAGGAATATTAGCTGCATGCGCTAGTTTAATGATTTTTTGTAAATCGGTGCCCGTTTGTCCATAGTAAGTCGGATAAGTTAATATAACAGCCTTTGCGGTTGGATACTCTTCAATTGCCTGTTGAATATCAGTGGATGCTACCATACTAGCTGCCATCTTCTTGGAATCCCAAGCAGGCGAAACAAAAACAGGATCGGCACCCGTTAGTTCTAGCGCATGGAAAATCGATTTATGCGCATTGCGCTGAACAATGACAGTATCTCCCTTTTGGCATGTCGCATAGATCATCGCCAAATTCCCGACCGTAGAACCGTTAACGAGGAAAAAACTTTGCTCAGCCCCGTAGAGGTCAGCAAGTTTTTGCTCCGCCTCCGCAATGACGCCCGCCGGTTCATGTAAATCGTCCAATCCTTCCAGCTCGGTAAAGTCATAGCGAAGCGCCAATTGAAAATCCAGCGGTAAATTAGAAATCATTCCATTTTTATGTCCCGGCACGTGAAATGAAATTGAATTTGTTTCTTTTAATTGAATCATCGCCTCAATAAGTGGACGTTTAAATCGTTGCATTCTAAAACCACTTCCTTTTCCTAAATCTATTATAAAGGGAAATAATTTTGATGCCACGGGCGCCGCCATAACCCAACAACATTCTAAAATTCCCGTTCTATATGTTTGTCATACATTTTCTGCAAATGAATCAAAGAAGCGCTACCTTAAGAATGTATTCATTTTTAAACACAAAAAAGCCATTACCTATTGGTAATGACCTTGCGCCTGGCGACGTCCTACTCTTGCAGGGGGAAGCCCCCAACTACCATCGGCGCTGAAGAGCTTAACTTCCGTGTTCGGTATGGGAACGGGTGTGACCTCTTCGCCATCGGCACCAGACTATGAGCTTGTTCGCTCAAAACTGAATAAAACAAACATTGGATGCATAATCGTAATCATGTCTTTTTAAATAAGGTTAAGTCCTCGATCGATTAGTATCTGTCAGCTCCACACGTCGCCGTGCTTCCACCCCAGACCTATCCACCTCATCATCTTTGAGGGATCTTACTTACAAATGTAATGGGAAATCTCATCTTGAG
>NZ_LPUT01000005.1 GCF_001563475.1 Sporosarcina sp. HYO08
CTCAAGATGAGATTTCCCATTACATTTGTAAGTAAGATCCCTCAAAGATGATGAGGTGGATAGGTCTGGGGTGGAAGCACGGCGACGTGTGGAGCTGACAGATACTAATCGATCGAGGACTTAACCTTATTTAAAAAGACATGATTACGATTATGCATCCAATGTTTGTTTTATTCAGTTTTGAGCGAACAAGCTCATAGTCTGGTGCCGATGGCGAAGAGGTCACACCCGTTCCCATACCGAACACGGAAGTTAAGCTCTTCAGCGCCGATGGTAGTTGGGGGCTTCCCCCTGCAAGAGTAGGACGTCGCCAGGCGCAAGGTCATTGCCAATCGGTGATGGCTTTTTTTGTGTTTAAAATTGAAATCAAACCGAAGGTTCTTTGTTCTTGTTTAATAGCGTGCGAGAATGGTGAGGAGTAGTGGAGTTCTAGGAAGCGAAGGCGGGAGGATCGAAGCGAAACATGGTTTTGCGTGATTTACACCGAAGGCTGTAAATCAAAGCACTATGATATACGCGAGAACCGGACTGTCGAAGCTGACGACGAAATCCGCTGCTCATCGCCGTTCGAAGCCAAACGTCAAGATTCGATTAGAATCTTGGCGTTTTGCGTGATTTACACGTTCTTTGTGTAAATCACAGCACAGGTTTTTACACGGAAGTTAAGCTCGCGCGCCGATGGTAGTTGGGGGCTTCCCCCTGCAAAACAAAAAGGTTCCACTAAAACCTTTTTGTTTCTGCGTGATTTACGCGTTTTTTGCGTAAATCTAAGCAAGGGTTTTAGGACGTCGCCAGGCGCAAGGTCATTGCCAATCGGTGATGGCTTTTTTTGTGTTTATAAATAGAATCCAATTAAGGTATGCTGAAAATGATATTGCCTAAATTGGAAAAAACGACTTGAAAATGTGCCGGGTTATTCTCAAAACATGTCGGGTTTCCCTCATGCTCACTTGAGTTCCCCGAATCTATGTAGGTTTCCCTCAATACACATTGAGTTTCCCTGAACAACTCCCGAGTTGCCCTCAATACACATTGAGTTTCCCTGAACAACTCCCAAGTTGCCCTCAATACACATTGAGTTTCCCTGAACAACTCCCGAGTTGCCCTCAATACACATTGAGTTTCCCTGAACAACTCCCGAGTTGCCCTCAATACACATTGAGTTTCCCTGAACAACTCCCGAGTTGCCCTCAATACACATTGAGTTTCCCTGAACAACTCCCAAGTTGCCCTCATGCCTACTTGAGTTTCCCGAATCTATGTGAGTTTCTCTAAACAACTACCGAGTTGCTCCTATACTTATTTAAGTCTCCCTAAAACCAAGTAAATTACTCCAAAAATGTTTAGCATTCAAAAAGAGAAAACTCAACAAGCTAATCCCATACGATTTTCGCAACATTTTTCATATTTCGACGCTAAATCCCTTGAAATCATAAGCTACGAACGTTACGATTCAAGGAAGAGGTGGTTGTCTTGCAGATGGTTTTAATTATTTTTGCCATTAATATTGTCTATGTAACATTCTTTACGGTACGCATGATTTTAACCTTAAAAGGGTATAGGTATATTGCGGCAGTTGTAAGCGTTGTAGAAGTTATTATTTATGTAGTGGGCCTAGGTTTAGTCCTTGAAAATTTAAATGAAATTCAAAACCTTATAGCCTATGCGATCGGATATGGATGTGGTGTTGTCGTGGGTTCAAAAATTGAAGAGAAGATGGCACTCGGTTATATAACTGTAAATGTGATCACGGCCGAAAAAGATTTAAAACTACCGAAAATCTTAAGAGATAAAGGGTACGGCGTAACGGATTGGTCCGCAAATGGACTGGATGGAGACCGTTCCGCATTACAAATCCTCACTCCGCGAAAATATGAGTTACAGCTATATGCGACGATTAAAGAACATGATCCAAGAGCATTCATTATTGCGTACGAGGCAAAAACGATCCATGGCGGTTTCTGGGTAAAAACCGTCCGGAAAGGAAAGTTGTTTAAGTGAGCCGAAAAAAAGTAGTTTGGTTTGAAGTGCAGGATGGAGAAACAATCGCTGCGTGTTTAGAAAGAATGAAAAAAGAAGGTTACACTGCAGTTGCTAGAAAGGAAGAACCGCTATTTGAAGAGGTTGATGGTACATTCGTTCCAGTAAAACAAATAATAAAATTTAAAGGATCTTTATCTGAGTCATAAATCTGCCGAAAAGACGAACATTTATATTGTTGCTTATTACAATGTTCGTCTTTTTCGTTGACGTACTCTATTCCTATTGGTAAAATTGTAGAGTAAAAAGAACCCACATATATACTTAAGAATTGGCTTAAGTGTTTCTACCAAGACACCGTAATGTCTGGACTATGCGGGAAAGCGACTTTTAGGATATTTGCGTCAAATATGTCGATACTATGGTTGACCACATCTTTGCGCATCTTACATTCCTCGAACGTACAGCTTTTCGCACATAATGGTGAAGCGTATATTCGAGGATTTTTGTTTTTAAGTATAAAGTTAAAAATCATATTTGATGAATGAAACAAGATGTTTTATGAATTACTATTTATTATTTAATTGAGGAGCGGATTTGTAGTGGAACCAAAAGTTGGTGTGATCATGGGAAGTAAAAGTGATTGGGAAACAATGAAGCATGCCTGCGATATTTTAGATGAACTTGACGTTCCATATGAGAAAAAGGTGGTTTCCGCACATCGCACGCCAGATTTCATGTTTGAATATGCCGAACAAGCACACGGCAGAGGAATACATATTATTATTGCGGGCGCAGGGGGAGCTGCACATCTTCCGGGTATGGTTGCGGCTAAAACAATCCTTCCTGTCATTGGTGTACCAGTTCAATCAAAAGCATTAAATGGTATGGACTCTTTACTTTCGATCGTTCAGATGCCAGGTGGTGTTCCAGTGGCGACAGTATCGATTGGAAAAGCAGGTGCTACGAATGCAGGTCTGTTGGCAGCGCAAATGTTAAGTGTACATGACGGGGAACTGCTAAAAAGGCTTCAACGACGCCGGGACGAAATGCGCGATGCCGCTTTAGAAAGCAGTGGTGAACTACAATGAAAACAATTTTACCTGGACAAACAATTGGCATCATTGGCGGTGGTCAGCTTGGTCGAATGATGGGACTTGCCGCAAAGGAAGCCGGTTTTAAAATAGCAGTGCTGGATCCAACGGAAAATTCCCCTTGTGGTCAAATTGCAGATGTTCAAATTGTTGCGCCTTATAACGATGAGATTGCATTAAAAGAACTCGGGGAAGTAAGTGATGTCATCACCTTCGAATTTGAGAACATTGACTATGAGGGATTAAAACGTCTTTCAGAAATCGCCTATATTCCACAAGGTGCAGAACTCGTTCGCATAACGCAAAATCGCATAAATGAAAAAGCCGAAATCCGTGCATCAGGCGCACCAGTTGCGAACTATGTTACGGCTGAAAATTTCGAGGAACTGACAGAGACAATTGACCAAGTTGGTTTCCCGTTTATCGTGAAAACTGCATTCGGCGGTTATGACGGTAAAGGACAAGTAAAGGTAGACAGTGCAGAAAATCTTCATGAAGCAGCAGCGCTTTTTGAACATTCGGCATGTATTGCAGAAGCTTTTGTACCGTTCACTAAAGAAATTTCAGTCATTATTCAAAGGAATGCTGCTGGGGAATCTTACTGCTTACCGATTGCGGAAAACATTCATAAGCATCACATTCTACATGAATCGATTGTGCCAGCACGTGTCGATGAGAAAGTAATTCAGCAAGCTCAAGAAGCAGCTACCAAAATCGCAGATCATTTAGCGCTTGTCGGTACACTAGCAGTTGAAATGTTTGTCCTTGCAAATGATGAAATTGTCATCAATGAGCTTGCACCACGTCCACATAACTCAGGACACTACTCGATTGAAGCATGTAACGTTTCGCAGTTCCATCAGCATATCCGGGCAGTGTGCGGTTGGCCGCTCCGAAAACCAAAACTTTGGGCACCATCGATTATGGTAAATGTCCTAGGCGAGCACGTGGAGCCGTTAACAAAAATGATTCCGAAATATCCTGATTGGTCTATTCACCTTTATGGCAAGGCTGAGGCTAAGGAAAAGCGAAAAATGGGACATGTTACGATTATGACAGATCATATTGAAAATACATTAGAAGAAATCGAAAAAACAGGAATTTGGTCAAAATAAGCTTTACGTTTCAAATAGAACATGCTTTATTCAAATAACTTAATCATTTAGGAGGAAGAAAATATGACGAAAGTAAACGTATACGTAACACTCCGTGAAAGTGTTGTAGATCCACAAGGAACGGCTGCAAAACAAGCACTTCAAGCAATCGGCTACGATGAGGTTGAAAGTGTACGAATTGGAAAGTTGATCGAGCTTGAATTAGAAGGCACTGCGAATGAAATTGATACACGCGTAAAAGAAATGTGCGATAAGTTATTAGTCAATAAAGTCATTGAAGACTATCGGTATGAAATCGAGGAGGTCGCGGGCAAATGAAGTTCGCTATTTTAACTTTCCCGGGATCGGGTAGCGATGTAGATCTATACCATGCAATTCATGAAGTGTTAGGTCAAGAAGCAGAATATGTCCGACATACTGAATCAGACTTAAGTGATTTCGATGCTGTGCTTATTCCAAGTGGTGCTTCTTATGGAGATTATTTACGACCAGGCGCACTTGCGCTGAGTACACCAGTGATCGAAAGCCTAAAAGAATTTGCAGCTTCCGGTAAGCCAGTAGTCGGTGTTGGAAATGGCTTTCAAATTTTGACAGAAGCAGGATTACTGCCGGGCGCTTTCCTTCGAAATAAAGGATTGAAATTCCGTTCAGGCAATACAAAACTAACAGTGCAAAACGCAGAAACGATTTTTACATCGGAGTATGAACAAGGGCAAGAAATTTCGATTCCTTTTGCGCATGAATATGGTAATTATTTTGTCGATGAACAAACGATTACGGAACTCAAAAATGATCAGCGCATTGTCTTCACGTATGCAAATGACAATGTAGATGGCAGCACGGAAGCAATTGCGGGAGTTTTGAATGAACAAGGAAATGTTCTGGGCATGATGCCCCTTCCTGACCGTGCGGTAGAGGAAATCATTGGTGGAACGGATGGATTACCTCTCTTCAATTCAATTGTGAAAAGGTGGAGTGAACAAAATGTCAGCCAAGCATGAACCAACTGCAAAGCAAATTAAAGAAGAAAAATTGTATCGCCAAATGGGAATGACCGACGAGGAGTTTCAACTAGCGGAAGAAAAACTAGGTCGTCTTCCAAACTATACAGAAACAGGTCTTTTTTCTGCGCTTTGGTCTGAACATTGCTCTTATAAAAGTTCGAAACCTGTTCTGCGTAAATTCCCAACGGAGGGCACACGTGTACTTCAAGGGCCTGGCGAAGGTGCGGGGATTGTAGATATTGGTGATAACCAAGCTGTTGTCTTTAAAATGGAATCCCATAACTCTCCATCAGCGATTGAGCCATTCATCGGTGCTGCAACAGGTGCGGGTGGCGTGTTGCGTGATGTGTTTTCCATGGGGGCACGTCCGGTGGCACTTGTGAACTCTTTACGTTTCGGGGATTTGTCTGAAGCGCGCGACCGTTATTTGTTTGAAGAAGCAGTTGCAGGAATTGCAAGCTACGGCAATAAGATTGGGATTCCAACGATTGCGGGCGAAGTACAATTCGATCAATGCTATTCAAAGCGTCCACTCGTCAATGCGATGGCAGTTGGCTTGTTAAACCATGAAGATATTCAAAAAGGCGTCGCTTCAGGTGTAGGAAATACAGTCATGTACGCTGGAGCAAAAACTGGACGCGATGGTATTCATGGGGCCACAATGTCTTCATCTGAAGTATCAGTAGAGGAGGAAGCGGAACTGCCAGTTATGCAAGCGGGTGATCCGTTCCTGGAGAAACTTGTAATGGAAGCTTGTTTGGAACTCGTGAAATCTGATGCGCTAATTGGTATTCAAGATATGGGCGCGGCAGGTCTAACTTCTTCTGCTGCTGAAATGGCATCGAAAGCTGGATATGGGGTTGAGTTAAATCTCGATTTTGTACCACAACGTGAAAAAGGCATGACAGCATATGAAATGATGTTGTCTGAGTCGCAAGAACGTATGCTGATCGTTGTGAAGAATGGCCGTGAGCAAGAAATCACGGATCTATTTGCGAAATACGATATTGAAGCAGTGGCGATCGGAAAAGTTACGGATGATAAAATGCTTCGCCTTCTACATAAAGGAGAAGTCGTTGCGGAAGTGTCAGCAGATGCACTCGCGGAAGATGCACCTGTTTACCATAAAAAATCTGAAGAACCTGCTTACTATAAAGAATTCCAGTCAATGGAAAACGCCGAACCAGTCGTTGATGATTTAAAAGGAACTTTAAAAGAATTACTAAAGCGTCCAACGATTGCATCCAAAGAATGGGTTTACAAACAGTTTGATACACATGCTTTACGCAATACGGTTGTCGCACCAGGATCTTCTGCCGGCGTTATCCGCGTAGAAGGAACAAACAAAGGACTGGCGATGACGTCTGACTGTAACTCACGCTATGTATATCTTGATCCGGAAATAGGTGGAAAGATTGCAGTTGCGGAAGCTGCGCGTAATCTCGTTTGTTCGGGAGCAGAGCCAATTGCGATTACAGACTGCTTAAACTTCGGAAGCGCTGATAAGCCCGAAGTGTTCTGGCAGTTTGAAAAATCAGCTGAAGGTATTTCAGCAGCTTGTCTTTCACTCAATACACCGGTTATTAGCGGGAACGTCTCTTTATCCAATGAAGTAAATGGCGTGCCGGTCTATCCGACACCAACAATCGGTATGGTAGGGATCGCACATGACTTGTCTCATGTCATTACGACGGAGTTTAAAAATGCTGGAGATATTATTTACTTAATTGGTGAAGCAGGCATGGACTTCGGCGGCAGTGAATTGCAACAAATGACAGAAGGAAAAATTTCCGGAAAAGCACCGGCGATTGATCTTGAAGTGGAAGCACAACGTCAAAAAGAATTGCTTGCAGCGATTCAAGAAGGACTTGTACAATCTGCAACAGATCTTTCAGAAGGCGGATTTGCGATTGCACTTTGTGAAAAAGCATTTGGCGCCGAAGGTTTAGGTGCTGGCGTAACAATTAATGGATCTGCCGTAACAGCATTATTTAGTGAAACACAATCCCGTTTCCTTGTGACGGTTAAAGAAGAGCAAGCGGCTGCATTTGAAGCTGCTGTCAAAGATGCGGTAAAGATCGGTATTGTAACGGATCAAAACGAAATTGTAATTAAAGGTGAAAATGAAACGCTCATCGAAGGGTCTGTTGATGAGTTCCGTTCCGAGTGGACAGGGGCCATCCAACGCTTGCTAAACCCGAGGGCTTAAAGGAGGAGTGCAGCGTGTTTGGCATTTGGGGACATAAGGATGCAGCGCAGATCAGTTATTATGGTCTGCATGCATTGCAACACCGAGGACAAGAAGGCGCCGGTATTGTAACGAAGGAAGATAAAAAACTGCATGTCGTCAAAGGCGAAGGACTAGTCAACGACGTGTTTTCCGACGATGCCATTAAAAAATTAAAAGGAAATGCAGCTATCGCACATGTTCTTTATGCGACGGAAAAGGGCCGCGGCATTGAAAATGTACAGCCGCTCGTTTTCCGTTCTACGACAGGCAGTCTTTCAATTGCGTTCAATGGTAACATCGTCAATGCAGTCGAACTGCGGGAACATCTGGAACGCCAAGGCAGTATTTTTCAAACGGCTTCAGACACGGAAGTGCTCGCACATTTAGTGAAAAGAGCGACAAGCGGCACTTTAAATCAGAAAGACCGAGTGAAAAAAGCTTTGTCATTGTTAAAAGGTGCTTTTTCGTTTGTCATGCTGACAGAAGATAGCTTAATGATCGCCCAAGATCCAAATACGATTCGACCATTGTCCTTGGGGAAAATGGGGGATGCATGGGTCGTTGCGTCAGAAACATGTGCTTTCGACATTATTGGTGCGGAAAGTATTCGTTCGGTTGAACCAGGTGAACTCATTATCATTAATGAGAGTGGCATGAAGTCCGAACAGTTTGCAAAACCGGCTGACCGTGCAATGTGTTCGATGGAATATGCCTATTTCGCACGACCTGATTCCAATATTGATGGGATTAACATCCACTCCGCGCGCAAACGTTGCGGTAAACAGCTGGCACGTGAAGTGCAGATCGAGGCGGATGTCGTCACAGGTGTACCGGATTCAAGTATATCAGCGGCGATCGGATTTTCCGAAGTAACTGGTATTCCATATGAGCTTGGGTTGATCAAAAACCGTTATGTCGGCCGTACATTCATCCAACCAACTCAGGAAATGAGAGAAAAAGGCGTTAAGATGAAGCTATCTCCTGTACAGCAAGTGGTCGAAGGGAAAAGGGTAGTCATGGTTGATGACTCGATCGTTCGCGGAACAACTTCGAAACGAATTGTCAAAATGCTAAAAGATGCTGGCGCGAAGGAAGTTCACGTAATGATCGCGACGCCTCCGCTTGTCAGTCCTTGTTATTACGGTGTAGACATTAGTACGGATTCTGAATTGATCGCAACAAATCGCTCAATCGAGGAAATCCGCGAGCTAATCGGTGCTGATTCACTGGCATTCCTTTCGATCGAAGGGATGTTGGAAGCGATCGGCCGCTCACCAGAGATGAAAAATTGCGGGCAATGTCTTGCATGCTTTACCGGAGAATATCCGACAGAAATCTTCGCGGATACGGTAATGCCGCATGAAAAAGAAATTGTACGATAATAGATAGGAGGCCTTTTCATGTCGAAGGCGTATGAAAAAGCAGGGGTAAATATTGAGGCGGGCTATGAGTCCGTTAAACGGATGAAGTCGCATGTAGAACGAACTGCTCGCAAAGGAGTTGCGGGGACTTTCGGAGGATTCGGCGGCATGTTTGATCTTTCAGCCCTTGAATATAAAGAGCCGGTTCTTATTTCAGGCACTGACGGCGTTGGTACTAAATTGAAACTCGCTTTCATGGCGGACAAACATGACACAATCGGCATTGACTGTGTGGCAATGTGTGTCAATGATATCGTTGCACAAGGAGCAGAGCCACTATATTTCCTAGATTACATCGCACTTGGAAAAGCGGTTCCTGAAAAAGTAGAAGCAATTGTTAAAGGGATTGCCGACGGTTGTGTGCAATCGGGTGCAGCACTTATCGGCGGAGAAACGGCAGAAATGCCTGGTCTCTACGAAGAAGAGGAGTATGACCTTGCCGGTTTTGCAGTAGGTGCTTGTGAAAAATCAGCTATTGTCACAGGTGAAAAAGTGGCAGCGGGTGATGTGCTTGTAGGGATTGCTTCAAGCGGCATTCACTCCAATGGCTATTCACTTGTTCGTAAAATTGTCTTTGAAGACAATGGATTTGAAATGGATACAGTCGTCGATGGCTATGAATCCCTCGGAACAATTGGGGAGGCATTGCTTGAGCCGACGAAAATTTATGCGAAGCCTGTTCTTGAAATGCATAAAGAGCTCGATGTACATTCCATGGGGCATATTACGGGTGGCGGGTTCTTCGAAAACTTGCCGCGCATGTTAGCGGATGGATTCGGCGCTGAAATAGACCTTGGTGCTTGGCCAGTTCTGCCTGTTTTCCAAATGCTAAAGGAAAAAGGCGAGCTGTCTGATAGAGACTTATACAGTGTTTTCAATATGGGCGTAGGATTTGTCGTTGCTCTTCCTGCTGAGCAAGCGGAACGTGCGATTGCCATTGCAGAAGCCCATGGTGAGAAAGCTTACACAATTGGACGGGTCATTGAAGGAGAAGGTGTCACTTTTACAGGTGATCACGATGGGAGCCTTGCCCAATGACAAGCAAAACAAAAATTGCCGTTTTCGCATCTGGAAGCGGCAGTAATTTTGCTGCCCTTGAACAGGCATGCAAACAGCAAGAGCTGAATGCTGAAATTGTGTTGCTTGTAACGGATCGTCCAAATGCTTTGGTCGTAGAAAGAGCCGAAAAAGCGGGGATTCCTGTTGCGGCCTTCCGTCCAAAAGATTTTGATACAAAAGAACAGTATGAGGAAGCGGTTTTGTCGGCGCTTCGTGAAAGCGGAACAGAATGGCTCATTCTCGCAGGATATATGCGGCTAATTGGCTCTACTTTGTTAACTGCTTATCCATCTCGTATCGTAAATATTCACCCATCCTTATTGCCCTCGTTTCCGGGTAAGGATGCGATCGGACAAGCAGTTGCGCATGGCGTGAAAGTAACGGGTGTTACGGTACATTTTGTAGATGAAGGAATGGATACAGGTCCGATTATTGCGCAGCAGGCTGTCGAGGTAGTAGACGGCGATATCGATCAAACGGCCGAAGCGATTCATGCGGTGGAGCATGAGTTATTCAAAAGTACATTACAAATGCTATTCAACCGGTAAAGAAGACCAACTATATTTACCAAAACAAAACTGGAGGGTTTATTCGTGAAAAAACGTGCACTGCTCAGCGTGTCGGACAAAAGTGGGATCTTACAATTCGCACAGGCACTTGAAACACTTGGATATGAAATTTTATCAACTGGAGGAACGATGAAGCATTTAGCCGAAAATGGCGTTGCTGTTACCGCGGTTGATGAAGTTACTAAATTCCCGGAGATTATGGAAGGACGCGTTAAGACGCTCAACCCAATGATTCATGGCGGACTACTTGCGAAACAGGATGATCCATTGCACCAGGCGCAAATGGAAGAGCACGGAATCCAACCAATCGATATCGTTTGTGTCAATTTATATCCATTTAAAGAAACGATTTCGAAGCCAGACGTTACAACAGAAGATGCGATCGAAAATATTGATATTGGCGGACCTGCAATGCTTCGTGCTTCTGCGAAAAACCATGCGTATGTGACAGTCATTGTAGATGCTTCAGATTATGATCAAGTGCTCGCAGAATTGAAAGCAGACGGCGCAACGACATTGGAAACACGCAGACGTTTAGCGGCAAAAGTATTCCGTCATACAGCAGCATATGATGCACTGATTTCAGGATACTTAACGGAACTTGCCGGCGAAGAATTCCCGGAGCAGGTCACTTATACATACGAATTAAAACAACCGCTCCGTTACGGGGAAAACCCCCATCAAAAAGCAGCCTTTTACAGCCGTCCGCTAGGGTCTGATTTCTCGATCGCTTATGCTGAACAGCTTCATGGAAAAGAGCTTTCTTATAACAACATTCAAGATGCCAATGCAGCGATTCAAATTGTAAAAGAGTTCGATGCGCCTGCTGCAGTTGCAGTTAAGCATATGAATCCATGCGGAGTTGGAACGGGCAATTCAATCGAAGAAGCATTCAACAAAGCATTCGAAGCGGATCCTGTTTCTATCTTCGGCGGCATCATTGCGCTTAATCGCGAAGTTGACGGGGCAACAGCAGAGAAAATGTCTAAAATCTTTTTAGAAATCATTATTGCACCGTCCTTTACACAAGAAGCGATTGAGATCTTAACGAAGAAGAAAAACATTCGTCTACTTACTATTTCTTTTGATCAAAACAAAAAGGATCAATGGAATACGGTTTCTGTTGAAGGCGGATTGCTTATGCAAGAGCCGGATACATTTGGTTTTGCGGACGCAGAGATCCGCGTGGCAACAGACCGCGAGCCTACGGAAGCAGAATGGGAAGCGATGAAGCTTGGATGGGCAGTTGTAAAGCACGTAAAGTCTAATGCGATTGTTGTTTCTGACGCACAAATGACACTAGGCGTAGGTGCTGGGCAAATGAACCGCGTAGGTGCAGCGAACATTGCGCTGACACAAGCTGGGGAGCGTGCGAAAGGTGCAGCGCTTGCATCAGATGCTTTTTTCCCAATGGATGATACAGTCGAAGCTGCTGCAAAAGCGGGCATCACAGCAATTATCCAACCAGGTGGTTCAGTAAAAGACGAAGATTCTATTAAAAAAGCAAATGAATACGGCATTACAATGGTCTTTACAGGCGTTCGTCATTTTAAACATTGAGGAGGGAAAGGCTTTGAAGGTACTCGTTATCGGGAGCGGCGGCCGTGAGCACGCGATCGCAAGACAATTCAATGTCTCCCCTTCAGTTGATCAAGTATTTGTTGCCCCTGGCAATGATGGCATGAAGCAAGATGCAACAGTTGTGGAAATTGCAGCGACGGATTTTGAGGCACTTGCTGCCTTTGCAAAAGAAAATGAGGTAGGCCTCACATTTGTCGGTCCAGAGCAGCCGCTTGCAGAAGGAATTGTTGACTATTTCAATGAGCGCGATTTGCTCATTTTCGGTCCAACAAAAGAAGCGGCACAAATCGAGGGCAGTAAGTCATTCGCAAAAGAGCTGATGGCCAAATACAATATCCCAACTGCTGCGTATGGCACGTTTACCGATGCAGAAGAAGCGAAAGCATTTATCCGAGAAAAAGGTGCGCCAATTGTTGTCAAAGCAGATGGACTTGCGGCAGGTAAAGGCGTAATCGTTGCAATGACATTGGAAGAAGCATTGGATGCAGTAGATGATATGATTGGCAACCAAAAATTTGGTGAATCATCGTCTCGCGTCGTCATCGAAGAGTTTTTAGACGGCGAAGAATTTTCCTACATGTCATTTGTTCATAACGGTCAAATTTATCCGATGGTCATTGCGCAAGACCATAAACGTGCATTCGACGGCGATGAAGGGCCAAATACGGGCGGAATGGGCGCTTACTCACCGGTTCCGCAAATTTCAGATGAGGTTGTCCGGGAAGCATATGAACAAATTGTCGTTCCGACTGTTGAAGCAATGGCGGCGGAAGGCAAGCCGTTTACAGGCATTTTGTACGCAGGATTGATCCTTACGAAAGAAGGACCAAAGACGATCGAATTCAATGCGCGCTTTGGAGATCCAGAAACACAAATCGTGTTGCCGCGCATGGCATCGGATTTCGGAGAGTTTATGACGGCACTTATGGACAGTAAACCATATGAGCTAAAATGGCATGACGAAGCGATGTTAGGTGTTGTCGTTGCTGCGGATGGCTATCCGGGTGATATTGAAAAAGGTGCGGCACTGCCGAATCTCGATGTATTGTCCGACTTCGGGCTGGAAGTATTCCATGCTGGTACGAAGGCACAAGACACAGGCTTCGTAGGTAATGGCGGACGAGTTATTTTAATCGCAGCTAAGGGCAATTCATTGAAACAAGCGCAGCAAGATGTTTACAAAGGCTTATCCCAGCTTGAATGGAACGGCTTTTTCTACCGTCAAGATATTGGCTGGAGAACGTTTGAGTAATACAGTCACAGATTCTCATAAAAAAACCCTTGAATCTAAAAATTCAAGGGTTTTTCGCATCCGTTGATCCAACTATTCAAATCTTCAATGCTGTGATACGATAAAGGAAAAGATTATGGCGGTAAGCGATAAAATATAGACAATTTTATTCGTTGGAAGCTAGGGGGATACAATGATAAAAAAAAGAAAATGGCTTTTACTGCTTACAGTAATTGCTTTAGTAATGGGCGCGTGTTCCAAAGATGAAAGCGTCCTGGAAGATGACGTTCAGGAAATTGAAGAAAAAGAAAACTCGATTGATACTGCTGTGACACTATCCAAAGAACCTTTTACAGGTGTAATCGCCGAGGAAGTATCTAATCGCAGACCCGTACTCGTAACGATCAATAATCATCCGCATGCTAGACCCCAATCCGGTTTAAGCGACGCGGATATCATTTATGAATTTGTTGCAGAGGGCAATGTCACACGCTTTCTTGCCTTATTCCAAAGTAGTTTGCCAGATGAAATTGGACCAGTTCGCAGTGCCAGGGACTATTTTGTTCACCTTGCCAAAGGATTAGATGCATTTTATGTGGCACATGGCTATAGCCCTGATGCTCAAAAACTATTGCAGTCTGGCGCAGTAGACAACGTAAACGGCATGCAATACGATGGGTCATTATTTTGGCGTGCTGCGGATCGAAAAGCTCCCCATAATTCCTATATATCCGGAGAAAATATTATAGCGGCTGAGGAGCAGACGGGCGCGGCAACGGAAATATCGAAACAACCGCAATTCAATTTTTACGAATCCATTGAAGAAGCGCGCGCAGGGGATCTTGCATCGACAATCGACGTACATTATGGAAAAAATCCGGACTTTATGAGTACGTATACGTATGACACAACAAAAGAAACGTATAACCGAAGTGTAAATGGAACTGTGACGATCGACAAAGCGAATGAACAGTCCATTGAAATATCGAATCTGCTCATCTTAGAAGCAAACCACCGCACAATTGACAGTGAAGGAAGACAATCTGTTGATATTGAATCGGGTGGAAAGGGGATGCTCTTTCAAGCAGGTACGGTTAAACCGGTAGAGTGGGAAAACCGTGATGGACTGTTAATGCCAATTGTAGAGGGGGCACCTGCCAAATTTGTTCCGGGTAAAATGTGGATTCATATTGTGTCAACGAATCCTGGCATGGACACATCTGTGACGTATACACCATAAAGATCATTATTCAGAAAGTGGGGGAAGTCATGCAAATTGATAAAATACGTGGGCACCAAACAGATCAGTTGTTTCAGGCGATACTAGAATTGAAAACCCTCGATGAATGCTATGAACTATTTGATGACCTTTGTACGATCAGTGAAATCCAGTCACTCGCCCAGAGATTAGAAGTCGCACATTTATTGAAGTTAAAAAAGACCTATGAAACGATTCAAAAAGAAACGGGTGCAAGCACTGCTACCATTTCACGAATCCGACGATGCTTCGACTACGGTTCCGGCGGTTATGATAAATTGTTAAGTCGGCTGTATCCAGAAACTGAGGCGACAGATGAAGATAAAGTTTAAAACAAACAAAACCAGACGAGAAAAGAACTCGTCTGGTTTTTTTGGTATACTAAAGAAACCATCATTATTTGAATAGGTGAGTGAATATGGACTTTACAACATGGCGGCATGCCTTTAAATTAGACCCGGCAAAAACGGTGACGGACGAGCAATTGGAGCAACTTTGTGAATCTGGCACGGATGGCATTATCGTAGGCGGTTCAGATGACGTGACACTTGATAATGTCCTCGATCTTCTCGTTAGAATACGAAGATACTCTGTTCCACTTGCATTAGAAGTGTCAACAGTCGACTCTATTACACCGGGATTCGACTATTATTTCATTCCGACAGTGCTCAATACAAAAGATGTGAAATGGGTGAACGGCCTTCACCATGAGGCATTGCTCGAGTATGGTTATATGATCAACTGGGATGAGATCGTAACAGAAGGTTATTGCATTTTGAATCCAGCCTGCAAAGCCGCGAAATTGACTGGCGTAGATACAATACCGGACGAAGAAGATGTCATTGCGTATGCCCGAATGGCGGAACATCTTTTTAAGTTGCCGGTTTTTTATATGGAGTATAGTGGGATGTACGGCGACCCAGAAGTCGTGCAAGCTGCATCCAATGTGCTTGAAAATACGCGCCTATTTTATGGGGGCGGTATTACAAATGTAACGGAAGCAAAAGCGATGGCGGAAATTGCCGACACGATCGTCGTTGGAAATATTGTTTACGACGATTTAAAAGCTGCATTGTCGACGGTACAAGCAGTCAAATCAGTTTCCCGCTAAACGTAACCAATGTATAATGGGAACAAACGTTTTTGAAAGGACGGTTAATATGAAATCTATTGCAGAAAACTTGTTAGTGGGCATGAACCCGGAACAAGCACGTGCAGTAAAGAAAACAGAGGGACCATTGCTTATTATGGCGGGGGCAGGTTCGGGAAAAACACGTGTGTTGACCCATCGCATCGCCTACCTCGTTGTGGAAAAAAACGTGTATCCATCCAATATTCTCGCGATTACGTTTACGAATAAGGCTGCACGTGAAATGCGCGATCGTGTCGATGGACTTTTGGGATCTGGCAGCAGTGAAAGAATGTGGGTATCAACTTTCCACTCAATGTGTGTACGTATTCTTCGCAGAGATATTGATCGGATCGGTTTTTCCAAGTCATTTTCAATTCTTGACGCTGCTGACCAATTAACAGTGATCAAAAATGTTTCCAAGGAATTGAATATCGATCCGAAACGATACGATCCACGGTCACTGTTAAATGCAATTAGTTCTGCAAAAAACGAATGTATCGATGCAGAAACCTATCGCAGCCAAATGAACGAATTTAATCCATACGAAAAAATAGTTGCAGATGTTTATGATGCATATACGAAACGTTTGCGCCAAAACCAGTCATTGGATTTTGATGATCTCATCATGACAACACTAACATTATTTGAACGCGTTCCCGAAGTCCTCGAATATTACCAGCACAAATTCCAGTATATTCACGTTGACGAGTATCAAGATACCAATAATTGCCAATACAGACTTGTGAAAATGTTGGCGGATAAATTCCGCAACATTTGTGTCGTGGGGGATTCTGACCAGTCCATTTACAGATGGCGCGGAGCGGATATTGGTAATATTTTATCGTTTGAAAAAGATTATAAAGATGCGACAGTTATTTTACTGGAGCAAAACTACCGTTCTACAAAACGCATATTAAACGCTGCCAATGACGTCATTCAAAATAACGAAAGCCGATATGATAAAAAGCTGCGAACAGAAAACGAAGAAGGCGATGCCATTTATGTCTATCGGGCGAGCGATGAAAAAGATGAGTCGCAATTTGTTGTTGGGAAAATTATTGAACTGAAAGAACAGGAAAACTTAAAGCTTGACCAATTTGCGATTCTTTACCGAACAAATGCACAATCTCGCGTCATTGAGGAGTATCTTGTGAAGTCCAATATTGACTATACAATTGTCGGCGGCACGAAGTTCTATGACCGGAAAGAAATTAAAGACTTACTTGCGTATTTGCGGTTAATTGCTAATAATGACGATGATTTGGCGCTTGCGAGAATTATTAATGAGCCGAAGCGAAGTATAGGTGCAACCTCATTTGAAAAAATGGCCCGATTTGCGATTGAACATGATCGCTCGATTTTTGATGCGTTACAAGAAGTCGACTTTATGGGGTTGACAGCCCGTGCCGCAAATCAAGTTGCCAAATTCCGAGACCTTATGAATGGATTTACACAAATGCAAGAATATTTGTCAGTGTCAGAACTTGTCGATCAAGTATTGGATAAAACGGGATACCGAGAAATGTTGCAAAATGAAAAAACGATTGAGTCGGAAAGTCGCCTGGAAAATATTGAAGAATTCCTTTCCGTAACAGAAGCATTTGAAAAACGTGCGGAAGAAGATGGCGGAGATCGTTCGCTCGTTGCCTTTTTAACGGACTTAGCCTTAATCGCTGATATCGATTCACTCGATAAAGAAGAGAACCAGTCGGCAGAAAAAGTCGTCTTAATGACGATGCATGCTGCGAAAGGACTTGAATTTCCTGTCGTTTTTATCATCGGCATGGAGGAAAACATTTTCCCGCATTCCCGTTCGATCGGGGATGACGAAGAAATGGAAGAAGAACGGCGCCTTTGCTATGTTGGCATAACACGTGCGGAACAAAAACTCTTTTTAACAGCCGCTTCGTATCGAACGATTTTTGGACGGGGAAGCTATAACAGTCCATCACGGTTTATTGGCGAAATTTCTGACGAGCATATTGAAACAATTGCCCGTGAATCTATTTTTTCATCCGGTTTTTCAACAGGTCCCATGCGCTCGACGCAAAGTGCAAAACCGGTGCGTTCAGCTGTGGTGCGACCTAATTATAAGGAAAGCGGCGGAGAAAAAATGGCTTGGCGCGCGGGTGATAAGGCTGTACACAAGAAATGGGGCACAGGAACTGTTGTCAGTGTGAAAGGAACGGGTGAAGACATTGAGCTTGATATTGCCTTCCCAAATCCAGTTGGAATAAAACGATTGTTGGCGAAATTCGCACCCATTGAAAAAGCATGACCTGAAAGGGAGAAATTAAATGGATCGTATTGAACTCGAAAAACGGGTAGAACAATTAAATGACTTATTGCATGAATATGGACATGCGTATTATGTACTCGATCGCCCGCTCGTTCCGGATGCGGTGTACGATCAGTACATGCAAGAGTTACTCGCGATAGAGGCCGAGCATCCTGACCTCATTTATCCGGATTCGCCTTCGCAGCGTGTCGGAGGCGAAATTTTGTCGGGCTTTGGAAAAGTAGAGCATACATCTCCCATGCTTAGCCTTTCCAATGCCTTTAATGAAACTGATTTAAGGGACTTTGACCGTCGCGCACGAGAAGCGGCCGGTCATGCCCTTACCTATATTTGTGAATTGAAAATCGACGGACTGGCCGTGTCGCTTTCTTATGAAAATGGCCGGTTTGTTCAAGGTTCAACGCGCGGAGATGGAACAATAGGAGAAGACATTACCGCCAATTTAAAAACGGTACGCACCATTCCGCTGCGGTTGCGCGAACCCGCGACGATTGAAGTGCGCGGGGAAGTTTACATGCCAAAAAGATCATTCGCGGCATTGAATGCATCGCGCGACGAGGCAGGAGAAGAACCTTTTGCGAATCCACGAAACGCAGCGGCAGGCTCCCTTCGCCAATTGGATCCGAAAATTGCAGCGAGCCGTCATTTGGCGATCTACGTTTACGGTATTGGCGGCGATGGCACTGAATATGGACAAGACAGCCACTCGGATGCGCTAGATTATTTAGATACGCTTGGCTTTGAAACGAATAAAGCAAGAGAACGTTGCCGAAGTATAGATGAGGTCATCCAATACATCGAAAAATGGTCTGCTAAACGAGCAGAGTTGGATTATGAAATTGATGGGATCGTTGTCAAGGTGGATGCTTTTGAAGACCAAGAGCAGCTTGGCTTTACAGCAAGAAGTCCAAGATGGGCAACGGCCTTTAAATTTCCAGCGGAAGAAGTTGTGACAAAGCTATTAGATATTGACTTGACTGTTGGAAGAACAGGTGTCGTAACGCCAACCGCCATATTAGAACCTGTTCGTGTGGCAGGAACGACGGTTGGGCGTGCCTCGCTTCATAATGAAGATTTAATCAAAGAAAAAGATATTCGAATTGGGGATACAGTCGTTATTCGAAAAGCGGGGGATATTATTCCAGAGGTCGTGATGCCGCTTATAGAACAGCGTTCGGGGAACGAGCTGCCGTTTGAAATGCCAGACCATTGCCCGGAATGTGAATCGGAACTCGTTCGAATGGAAGGCGAAGTCGCGCTTCGATGCGTCAATCCGCAGTGTCCAGCACAAATGAAAGAAGCCATATTCCATTTCGTTTCTCGAAATGCGATGAATATTGAAGGGATCGGCGAAAGAGTCGTCGACCAGCTTTATAATTCTGGTCTCGTTCGTGATGTTTCCGATTTGTATACACTAACAAAAGAGCAGTTGTTGACATTGGAGAGAATGGGAGAAAAATCCGTCTCGAATTTACTGAAGGCCATTGAAGTTTCCAAAGCGAACTCACTTGAGAAACTACTATTTGGGCTAGGAATCCGTCATGTTGGAGAGAAAGCAGCGACCATTTTAGCAGAGGAATTTGGCACCCTCCATGCACTGATGGAAGCGGAAGAAGATCGACTCATGCAAATCCATGAAATTGGAGAAAAAGTTGCAGACGCCGTGACGACCTATTTCGGCAATGATGACGTGCGGGATGTCATTCATAAGCTAGAAGCCAATGGTTTGAATTTAATGTACAAAGGCTTAACGGTGCAAGACCTTCCGGCTGAAGGACCTTTCGTTGGCAAGACAGTCGTTTTGACAGGCAAGCTTTCACTCTTAACGCGCAACGAAGCGAAAGAAAAAATTGAAAGCCTAGGTGGAAAAGTAAGTGGCAGTGTAAGCAAGAAGACAGATCTTGTCATTGCTGGGGAAGATGCCGGTTCTAAGCTGGCAAAGGCCAACGAACTCGAAATACCTGTGTGGGACGAAACACAGCTAGTCGAATCGCTTGGCGAGAAAGGGTAATGATGATGAAAAGAATGAGCGGAATTGTGGGGCTGGCAGCCATCCTTATCCTCGGAGGATGTCTTCCTTCATTCGGAAAGAAACAAGAAGAACTGCTGCAGGAAAACGAGGAAAACGTTGAAGAAACAGTCATCATTCCAGATTTGCAGTTAAAAGATAACTTTTATCGGACACTTTTGCCATTCAAAAAAAGTGCAAGCCGTGGAATGATTGTCAATCGAATTTATACGAAATATGATATGAAAGAAGCGGAAGAGGGATTGCTTCGGCTCTCTACACAACAATTTGAACCGAAAACATACTTTTTTCAAGAAGGACAGTACATTGATGAAAAAATGGCTAAATCTTGGCTTTCAAGAAAAAGTAAGGATAATGAGGAAGGGCTTAATCCGGCTGTAAAAGATGGGATGAGTGAAGATGAAATTGCCGCGGATGCACCTATTTACCTTGCGCATATGATTGAACAAAACTACCTTGTCATGACAGACGAGAAAAAAGTTCGTTTAGCAGGCATCTCGATTGGACTCGCTTTGAACTCTATTTATTATACGCGTACCGGGAAAGAAACAGTGATTCCCGACAAAACATTGGAACAGCAAGGAATGAAGATGGCGGAAATCATTGTGAGTCGACTTCGCGCCGAGCAAGGTCTTACTGACATTCCGATTGTCATCGGCTTATTCAAACAAGAGAGTCGAAACTCAATTGTTCCTGGAACGTATTTTGCAACAGCTGTTGCTGATAAAGGAAAAGGGCCAACTGGGTGGAAAGTTGTGGACGAGCATTATATTGTATTGCCTACCTCGTCAATGGAAGAGAATTATCGAGACATTAATACGACATTTAAAAATTTTAAACAAGATATTGATGAATACTTTCCAAGTTTTGTGAACGTAATTGGAAAAGCTTTCATAAAGAATAATCGACTGCAATCCTTGACAATCGAAGTTCCTATCCAATTTTTTGGGACAAGTGAAACGATTGGTTTTACGCAATACATCACTTCGCTCGTCAACAAACATTTTCCAGATATTCATACAGAGGTAAGTATTACTTCCGTTAACGGACCAGAAGCATTAATTGTGAAAGAAGCTGGGAATCAGGAACCATACGTCCATATTTATGGATATTGATTGGAAAAACATCATTCTATTGCTAGCCCGCTATGAATAGCGATAACTTTTCACCACAACGTGAAGGTGATATGATAAAACGTAGGGTAAATTTAACTGAGTTTTAGGAGGAAAGCAAAATGACGCAATTCACAAATGAAGACGTAAAATACTTTGCTGGATTTGCAAAGCTTGCTGTAAGTGATGAAGAGGCAGCAGTCTATGCGGAAAAGTTAAGCGAACTAGCAGGCTTTGCTAAGGAACTTAAGGAAGTCAATACAGAGGGAATTGCACCAATGACGCACCCGATCCAATTGTATAATGTCCTTCGTGAAGACGTTCCGGTCGATGTGCTTGACCGTGAGGAAATGCTGAAAAGCGTTCGTGAACACGAAGACGGGCAAATTAAAGTACCGAATATCCTTTAATGAATGGAGTGGAAAAATAGATGACGTTAGTAAACAAAACGGCTGCAGAGCTTCAGTCGCTTTTACATAATAAAGAAGTATCCGTTAAAGAGCTGACAGAATCAGCATTTTCTCGGATCGAAGAAGTGGACGGCGAAGTTCAAGCGTTTTTAAAAACGACAAAAGAAGAAGCGCTTGAAAGAGCGGAACAGTTGGATCAAGAGCCAATGGAAGGCCGAGGTCCGCTTTTCGGATTGCCGATTGGTATTAAAGACAATATTGTCACAAAAGGAATTGAAACGACAGCAGCAAGCAAAATGCTTGAAGGCTTTGTACCTGTTTACGATGCAACAGTCGTTGAGAAAGTGAACGAAGCAGGCATGGTTTCTGTTGGAAAGCTTAACTTAGACGAGTTCGCAATGGGTTCAACAACGGAATCCTCCGCATTCAAAAAAACAACAAACCCATGGAACATTGCCCATGTACCAGGTGGCTCATCGGGCGGCTCGGCAGCGGCAGTAGCGGCTGGAGAAGTACCATTTTCACTTGGCTCAGATACAGGCGGCTCAGTGCGTCAGCCAGCAGCATTTTGCGGTATTGTCGGCATGAAGCCAACATACGGTCGTGTGTCACGCTCGGGGCTAGTAGGACTTGCCGGTTCACTCGATCAAATTGGACCGATGACTCGAAATGTTGAAGATAATGCGCTATTGCTCAGTGCCATTTCGGGAGTAGATGCGCGTGATTCATCTTCATCGTCACAGCCAGTTCCAGACTTCAGAGCAGCGTTGACAGGCGATGTGAAAGGGTTGAAAATCGCGGTTCCGAAAGAATTTATCGGTGAAGGTGTGCCGGCTCCTATTCAAAATGCTGTGAAAGAAGCATTGAACGTACTTGAATCACTTGGCGCTCAGTGGGAGGAAGTGTCGCTTCCGCATGTGAAGTATGCAGCTCCGACGTATTACGTCATCTGTTCTTCAGAAGCATCTTCCAACCTTTCCCGTTATGACGGTATCCGTTTCGGCTATCGTGCTGAAGGTGTGAAGAATTTAGAAGAGCTTTATACACGTTCGCGTGCAGAAGGATTCGGAGAAGAAGTGAAAAAGCGTATCCTATTCGGTACGTATGCACTAAGTGCGGATCATCATGAAGATCTTTACGTCCAATCGCAAAAAGTCCGTACATTGATTGCGCAAGATTTTGCTACTGTTTTTGAAAAATATGATGTCATCATCGGACCTACTTCTGCGACGACAGCTTATGAAATGGGACAAACAGTTAAAGACCCATTGATGCTATATACAAACGATGTATTAACAGTGCCAGTGAATTTAGCAGGTGTACCAGCTATTTCAGTACCTTGCGGATTCTCCGATGGCCTGCCAATCGGGCTTCAAATCATCGGTAAACACTTTGATGAAGCGACAATTTATAAGACAGCACATGCTTTTGAACAAGCAACTGATTTTCATACACGTACTCCATCTTTAGGGGAGGGAAAATAACCCATGAATTTTGAAACTATTGTTGGACTTGAAGTCCACGTCGAATTGAAAACAGATACAAAAATTATGTCTCCTGCACCGGCTCATTTTGGGGCAGATCCAAACCGTAACATTCATGTTGTTGACCTAGCGTATCCAGGCGTTTTGCCGACATTGAATAAGCGTGCGGTTGAGTACGGCATGAAGGCGGCACTTGCACTAAACTGTGAAATTGCACCCGTGATGAACTTCGACCGTAAGCATTATTTTTACCCGGACAATCCGAAAGCGTATCAAATTTCGCAAGACGATCGTCCAATTGGGTCAAACGGCTGGGTTGAAATCGAAGTAGACGGCAAGAAAAAGAAAATTCGTATTGAGCGCGTTCATCTTGAAGAAGATGCAGGGAAACTAACGCATTCTGATTACGGGTATTCATTGGTAGACTTGAACCGTCAAGGAACACCGTTGATCGAGATCGTTACAGAAGCTGACGTTCGTTCACCCGAAGAAGCGTATGCGTTTTTAGAGAAATTAAAAGCGATTATCCAATATACAGGCGTTTCCGATGTTCGAATGGAAGAAGGCTCACTTCGTTGTGATGCTAACATTTCACTGCGTCCATTTGGGCAAGAACAATTCGGAACGAAAACAGAGTTGAAAAACTTGAATTCCTTTAACTTCGTTCGCCGCGGTATTGCGAATGAGGTCGAGCGACAAGAGAAAATCTTGTTAGCGGGCGGAGAAATCCAACAAGAAACACGCCGTTACGATGAAGCAACAGGCGAAACGACTTTAATGCGTGTGAAAGGCAGTGCAAACGACTACCGTTTCATCAATGATCCGGACTTAACAGAAGTTCATATCGATGAAGCATGGATCGACCGTGTACGTGCTGAAATTCCAGAACTTCCGGACGCACGTAAAGACCGTTATATGAATGAGCTAGACTTACCAGCATACGATGCAATGGTGTTAACGTTGACGAAAGAAATGTCTGATTTCTTTGATGCGACGGTTGCAACTGGTGCAGATGCAAAGCTTGCATCGAACTGGCTTATGGGTGACGTATCTGCATACTTGAATGCAGAAGCAAAAGAGCTCCACGAGACAGCTTTAACGCCAGAAGGACTAGCAAGTATGGTGAAACTCATTACTGACGGTACGATTTCATCCAAAATCGCCAAGAAAGTTTTCAAGGAATTAATTGAAAAAGGCGGCGATGCAGCTGACATCGTGAAAGCGAAAGGCCTCGTTCAAATTTCTGATGAAGGCGCACTTCGCACGATGGTGAACGAAGCATTGGATGCCAACCCACAATCCATTGAAGACTATAAAAATGGAAAAGATCGTGCAATTGGCTTTATCGTCGGTCAAGTGATGAAAGCATCTAAAGGGCAGGCGAACCCGCCACTTGTGAACAAAATTCTTTTAGAAGAAATTCAAAAACGATAAATAGAAAAGGAAGCGTCCTATGCCACTTTGTCACAAGTGACCTGGCATTGGGCGTTTTCTAATCTGAAAATTTGATTCAATCGTCAGAAAGACTGTACACTTACTAGTAAGGAGTGATGAAGATGAAAACTGAAAAACAATATTTTGATGAAGCAATTTCATTGGAAACCTATATGGATCAAATGGGAACGCATAAAGAAAATAGCTTTGGCATTTATGAGCAGTTTGAAATGCCGCAAGATGCGGAGTTTATCAATGTGTTAAAAGAGAAAAAGCCGAATATATTAGTGATTACAGAAGACTGGTGTGGCGATGCTATGATGAACAATCCGATTTTACGGAAAATTGCCGAAGCGGCGGATTTAGATGTGCGCACGGTTTACCGCGATCAGGATACGGACTTGATTGACCGGCATTTAACGAATGGCGGCAGATCCATTCCGATCTATTTACTACTCGATCAAGCCGGAGAAGTTCAAGCAAAATGGGGTCCGCGTGCAACATCCATTCAGGCGTACGTCATGGAATTGCGCAAAGAATTACCACCAGCAGATTCAGCGGAGTATAAAGAAAAACAACAAGCATTGATCGCAGGGTTAATGGAGGAATATACGTCCAAACCAGAATATTGGCAGACGGTCTATGAAGATATCCGAAACACATTTCTTCCTGCCCTGCAAAAATAAGTATGACTTTCTTGCGTATGCAACTTAAGCAATGTGTCGAGCGTCATATAAGTAAGACTAATTATGGATGAATAGGAAGGAAATAATGGGATGAAGCGTGCACGTATCATTTATAATCCAACATCTGGACGCGAAATATTCCGCAGACACTTGGTCGAAGTGCTCGATAAGTTTGAGGCTGCGGGATATGAAACGTCTTGCCATGCAACGGTTGGGGAAGGCGATGCGAGAGAGGCGGCTAAGCTAGCTGTGGAACGCGGTTTTGACCTTGTTGTCGCGGCAGGGGGCGATGGAACGTTAAACGAAGTTGTCGCCGGCGTAAGCCCATTCGAAAAAAGACCGAAAATTGGTTTAATCCCGACAGGTACGACGAATGATTTCGCACGAGCCTTGCGGATCCCCCGTGATATTGAAGAGGCTGTTGACATTATTCTTCGGGGAGAAATGATTCCAGTCGATGTCGGCATGATGAACGACCGTTACTTTATCAATATCGCGGGCGGCGGCAGAATGACGGAGCTCACGTATGATGTACCAAGCAGATTGAAGACTGTTCTTGGTCAGCTTGCTTATTATTTAAAAGGCATTGAAATGTTGCCGTCGATCCATTCAAGTCATGTACGAATTGAATATGACGGAGAAGTTTTTGATGATGAAGCGATGATGTTTCTCGTGGGTTTAACGAATTCGGTCGGCGGTCTTGAAAAGCTTGCGCCAGACTCAAGCATTAATGACGGGAAGTTTACACTTATTATTTTGAAGAAATGCAATGTTGCGGAATTTATTCGCATTGTTTCATTGGCGCTGCGCGGGGAGCATTTGGATGATCCGCACGTCATTATGAAAAAGGCGGAAAAGATCAACGTCTATTCTAAAGCAGAAGTGCTCTTAAATTTGGATGGTGAATATGGCGGAAAGCTGCCGGCGACTTTCCAAAATCTATGTCGCCATATAGAAATATTCGCACCGCTTGACGAACTGCGGGAGCAGGATAAAAAATATGTAAACGTAGAAAAAGACGAAAAAAGCTGAAGGTAAGATGCCCTCAGCTTTTTTTACTGTATAAATTCGATTGCTTGGTCTTGTCCCGCAGCCAGTTCCGGACATTGATCAATGGGTACCCAATGGAGTACAAAGGTTCTCCCGTGATCTTTGCCGTAACGATCCACTTTATGTTCCCAATCTCGTTCATGGTGGCTTCCCGTGTAAGCAAGATGAAAAATCGTTCGTTCATACATGATATCTTTATTTTTCGGATAAAATTTTGTTTTACTAACTTTCCCATTTAACACGAGCTCGTCCCGCGTTAACCCCGTTTCTTCTTCAATCTCACGGTACAGAGCATCAATGAGAAACTCATCGTCCTCAATCGTCCCGCCTGGAACTTGTAACCCAGCTTCCGGATGTTCCTTCTGTTCGAACACAAGGATTTTCCGTCTACTAGTATCCCCTTTAGTAATGTAAGCCAAAACTTTTCTTTTTAACTCCATTGTGTTCCCCCCTTTGTAATTAATATATTATACTAAAAATTTCAAATATTTCAAGAGTGTTGTTTAGGTTTGTGTTTGAATCAGGCGGAATAAGTTTAGTGTCCAACGAATCGTGGTTAGTCTCCAACCAACTCATACAAGTCTCCAACCAATGTTCTTGCCTTCAAAGTTAGTCAATAAACTTTCACACACTTTTTACCATTTTGTGAAGATTTTTATTGAAATCTTTTTAAAACAGTCACGATGTGTATATTGAATATAGGATGAACGAAAGATGTAAGGAGAAGGGGCGTGTCCCAATGTATAAAAAACATGAAAAACGACTAATGTGGTTAGCCTTTATAGTGGCAGGGATCATGCTGCTATCAATCATTGGCCGAATATTCGGCAGTTAAGGGGGAGGAGCTTTTGGGGAATGAAGAAGCAGTTTTCTATTCTAGGGTCTTAACCGAATTGACCTTATCTTTTCATATTATTTACGCAACGATCGGTGTCGGAATTCCGCTTATGATCATGCTTGCACAGTGGGTCGGGATTAAGAAAAATGATGAACATTATATCTTGCTTGCCAGACGCTGGGCGCGTGGCTTTGTCATTACAGTGGCAGTAGGTGTTGTAACCGGTACAGCAATTGGTTTGCAATTATCGCTTCTTTGGCCGAACTTTATGGAACTGGCAGGGAACGTCATTGCGCTTCCGCTTTTCATGGAGACATTCGCATTTTTCTTTGAAGCGATTTTCCTAGGCATTTATTTATATACATGGGATCGTTTTGAAAATCAGAAAAAGCATTTATTATTATTAATTCCAGTAGCGATTGGTGCATCTTTCTCGGCTGTTTTTATTACGATCGTGAATGCGTTTATGAATGCACCGCAAGGGTTTGACCTTGTGAATGGCGAACTCATTAATATTAATCCGCTCGTTGCCATGCTAAATCCAGCGATGCCGACGAAGGTTGCGCATGTGGTGGTGACATGTTATATGACAGCTGCCTTTGTCTTGGCTTCGATCGCAGCGTATCGTCTCATCAAAGGATCGAATCATGAGTATCACAAGAAAGCACTCTTTTTAACGATGAAAGTCGGATTTATCTTTTCAGTGGCAGCGGCGCTTATCGGGGATTTCTCTGGGAAATACTTAGCGGAATACCAGCCGGAAAAGCTTGCGGCAGCAGAATGGCATTTTGAAACGGAAGGCAATGCACCGCTTATCTTATACGGCATATTGGACGGGGAAGAAGTGAAGTATGCCTTTAAAATCCCAAATGCATTAAGTATTCTCGCGCATAATATACCGTCGGCAGAAGTGATTGGGCTTGATCAATTTTCTGAAGATGAAATTCCACCGCTTTACATTCATTACTTGTTCGACATTATGGTGACGATTGGCGTTTGGATGACACTATTATCGGCTGTCTATTGGACCGGCATTAAACGCGGATGGAAAATGGTCAGCACGAAGTGGTTCCGCTGGCTCATTGTACTTGGCGGTCCACTGTCGATGCTCGCCATTGAAGCGGGCTGGTGGATGGCTGAAGTAGGACGTCAACCATGGATTTTGAGAGGCATTATGCGGGTGGATGAAGCGGCGACAACAAGTGGACATGTTGACACAATGCTTGTGTTATTCGCAGGTCTCTATATCGTTCTTGGGATTGGCAGTGTTGTCGTATTACGAAGAATGTTCCGCAACAATTCAGTTGAACGTGAAATTGAAGATCGGGAGATGGAGAAAGGCGGTGATATGCGTTGAACCTAGAAATCCTTGGTATTTCCGTCTTATGGACATTTCTATTTGGGTATATACTTGTGGGGGCCATTGACTTTGGCGCAGGATTTTTTAACGCTTACAGCTTATTAACCGGTCG
Source organism: Sporosarcina sp. HYO08 (assembly GCF_001563475.1). GTDB lineage: Bacteria > Bacillota > Bacilli > Bacillales_A > Planococcaceae > Sporosarcina. The sequence continues at coordinate 28,489 of NZ_LPUT01000005.1, forward strand.
TCAGCGCATCTTAACAAATATTATTCAGCGCTACTTGTCACCTGTATGGGAAGTCACAAACGTCTTTCTTGTCTTTTTCTTTGTAGGGATTATTGGTTTTTTCCCGAAAACGGCCTTTTACTACGGAACGACATTACTTGTACCAGTGAGTATCGGGATTATTCTCTTGGCAATTCGAGGATCTTACTATGCTTTCGAGACGTATGGGGCTAGGGGACATAAAGGCTATTCGTTTATGTACGGGATTGCGGGGATTTTGCTTCCCGCCTCACTTTCCATCGTACTGACCATTTCAGAAGGTGGATTTATTGAAATAGTAGACGGAGCACCAGTTCTCGATTATTGGTTGTTATTTACGAGCCGGCTAACATGGTCTATTGTCGTTTTAAGCATTGCGGCAACGTTATATATTTCCGCTGTATTTTTAACTTGGTATGCTAATAAAGCGCGGGATGTGGAAGCGACAAATTTGCTGCGGAAATATGCGCTTGTTTGGGCATTGCCGACAATGATCACGGCTGGAGGCATTATTTTCGAGCTTCGTATTCATAACCCAGCGCATTACAGCAACATCCAAGCTCTATGGCCAATGTTCCTTATTTCATTTTTAATGTTTATCGGCACCGTTTGGCTACTCTGGAGAAAACGAAGCTACGGGGTCGCATTTGCGCTGTTGACTGGACAATTCCTCTTTGCATTTTTCGGCTATGGTGCTTCGCATTATCCGTATTTGTTGTACCCATACTTGACCATTTACGACAGTTTTACAAATCCAGCGATGGCTATATCGCTCGTCGTCGTGTTCGTACTGGGGCTTGCAATGCTCATTCCATCATTGTATTTGCTCATGCGCCTCTTCTTGTTTGACAAAGACTATGTGCGAGGGAAAGGTGATTACCATGCATAAGGAGAGTTGCCGATGTTAAATTTCTTTATATTTTACGCGCCGTTTATCGTATTGATCGGTGGATTGGTTGCGGCATTTGTTTTCGCACCAATGGACGGGGCGGTTAGAAAGTATACGGAAGACAAATAATAGGAAGAGCAGACGTCTTAGATGGATGTCTGCTCTTTTATCATGATAGAATAAGGAACATCAGTATTTATTGGAGGATCTACCATGTCTTTTATTGTAAATAAAAACGATCGCCTTACCGTCAGCGTTGAAGATTTAACGCATGATGGTTCCGGTGTTGCAAAAGTGGAGGGATATCCACTTTTCATTCCAGGGGCATTGCCAGGCGAAGAAGTTGATATAGTGGTTGGAAAAACATTGAAAAACTATGGATTTGCACGGTTATTACATGTCGTAAAACCATCGCCAGATCGCGTCAAGCCGCCGTGCCATGTGTTTCCTGAATGCGGCGGCTGCCAGTTGCAGCACTTATCGTACGAGGGGCAGCTCGTTCAAAAACGGAAAATGGTACGTGATGTGATGGACCGGATCGCCAAGCTGCCAGATGTGCCGGTTCACCCAGTAAAAGGAATGCAAGACCCGTGGCGCTATCGCAATAAATCGCAAATTCCTTTTAGCGAACGAGATGGAAAAATCGTTTCGGGCTTTTACCGATCCCGTACACATCATATCGTTGATACGGATGTTTGTATTATTCAAAGCGAGGAAGCCGATGCGCTCATGACCGCATTGAAACATGAACTCCATGGTCTTGGCATCGAAGCGTACGATGAAAAAACACACCGCGGGATGCTGCGTCACTTGATTGTCCGGAAAGGGCGTGCAACAGGAGAGATCATGGTCGTCCTTGTCACACGGAAGAAAAAATTCCCGCAAAAAGAGGCGGTCATTGACATCATTCGGCGAGTAGTTCCTGATGTGACGTCCATTATGCAAAACGTGAATGATCAAAAAACGAACGTCATTTTCGGGGAAGAAACGATTTTGCTTTACGGCAAGCCAGTCATCGTTGACTCAATTGGCGAGATCGACTTTGAAATTTCGGCCCGTTCCTTTTATCAAATTAACCCTGTGCAGACAGAAGTGCTTTACGGACAAGCGCTCGAATACGCACAGCTAACTGGTGATGAAATGGTCATTGATGCGTATTGCGGAATCGGTACGATATCCTTATTCCTCGCACAAAAAGCGAATGAAGTATACGGTGTTGAAATCGTCCCGCAAGCAATCGAAGACGCAAAACGAAATGCAGAATTAAACGGCATCACCAATGCCTACTTTGAGACAGGTGCATCCGAAGTCGTCATTCCGAAATGGTACGCGGAAGGAAAACGCTTTGATGTATTAGTCGTCGATCCGCCGCGTAAAGGCTGCGATGAAGAACTGTTGAAAACGATATTGGAATACAAGCCAAAACGTGTTGTGTATGTCTCCTGTAATCCAGGTACGCTAGCCCGGGATTTGCGCATCTTGGAAGATGGGGGCTATCGGACGCAAGAAGTGCAACCGGTTGATATGTTTCCGCATTCGGCGCATGTGGAGTTGGTCGCGTTGATGTCTAGGGTGGATGGATAAGAACTGATGAAGTGTTGATAGAATAAGGTTTATAGGGTTTCACCTAAGTTTGTTTTATACAAATAAATAGATGAAACCCTTTTTGTTATTGGTGTTGGAAGAGCTAGAAATTGGGGTTGAGTTGACAGATTAGATTTTGGGTAGGGGAGTTGATAGGATAGATGTAAGGCATAAAACATGTTATATTTAGACTAACTATATGGTGAAAAAAATACATTTAATATCATTAGTCTAAAATATAAGTGGCAGGAGGCAAGGGGATATCTGATCAGCGCAGAGTACATTTTATTCCGCCCAAGCCTGTGAAACGTGAAAAACGGGTAGGAATTTATTGTCGTGTTAGTTCTAATAGTGTGGAACAGTTGAATAGTTTAACGGCCCAAGTATCTGCCTTGACCAGATTAACAGCATCAACCCCTAACTGGTTACTTGTCGATACTTACATAGATATAGCTTCTGGAAAAGCAAAGTCCAACCGCAAATCATTTCAACGTCTGATAAAAGATTGTGAATCCAAAGATTTAGAAATTGTGATAACAAAAAATATTAGTAGATTTGGTCGAGATACAGTTGAAGTGCTTGAAGGATTAAACAAACTGAGGGAACTTGGTGTACGTGTTATTTTTGAACAAGAAGGCTTAGATACGGCTGATACGGATAGTGCTTTGATGATTTCAATTATTGAATCCATTGCACAAGCAGAAAATGAATCACGCAGTGAAAATATTAAATGGGGTTATAAACGTCATGCTGCTCAAGGCACATCTAAATTATATAACAGAAAATGCTACGGCTATGAAAATGATGAAGAAGGTCTATTGGTTATAAAAGATGATGAAGCTAGAAATGTTCGATTGATTTTTGAATTGTATTTACGTGGTGCAAGTATTATAGGTGTAAAGCGTGAATTAGAGAAACGTGGAATAAAAACACCAACAGGAAAAGAAAAATGGAGTAATCGAACGATTGATGTCATGCTAAGCAATGAAAAATATATCGGTGTGGTTAGATTACTCAATGCGGGAGAACATCAAGAACATTATGTTTCTGAAAATAATCATCCAGCAATCATTTCAAAAGAGCAATTTGAAGCGGTGCAGGTGGAAAAGAAGAAGCGGAGTAATGTTGTGAAGACGGAAAGTGGGCAACAAAGGAAGAACAAGAAATATAGTAGTAAAAAAAGAAGCTAAACATGAGAAAGTTACCTTTAAAATATTTAACCTAAATAAGGAGGGAAGCATTTGGATAATATATCAAACTTGATTGAAGTATTAACTGAGTATTTAATCAATCAAAATGAAACAAATCAGAAAAGTAATATTTTCACAACGGAGAACATTGCCATTTTTGCTGCATTGTTGTCCTTCGGGGGTCTATTATATACAGTACGGAAAAATTCTAAGTTACAGAACGCTAATGCAAGAGTAGAATGGATTCAAAATGTTAGAAATGTTACTGCGGAAATTATATCATCTTATTCTTCAGCACTGAATGAAGATGATCCGGAAGAGGTACAAAAGATTATTGTCGAAGTACGAGAGAAAATTGAAAGATTAATATTGTTTTTTGGACATGAAACAAAAAAGGAAAAAGACATAGATGTGCTAGACATAAAAAGTAATAAGGGAAAAAATAGTTTAATTGTAGACTTTTTAACAAAACTATCTGATGATTTTCTTAAGTATAATAAGAATGTGAAAAGCAGGATACTTTCACAGGCTGAAGCCCGTTTAGACAGTCTAAATTCAGAACTTCAGGATAATAATATAGTTGGCATTGAATATCAAGAGGTAATAGAAATAGATGGAAGAAATCACATGAGTACAGAATATAAATATAATGAAGAAGTTAAGAGTCAATATGATAAAGAAGCATCAAAGGTAAAGGAAATTAAAAAGTTTAATGAAGAATTAGCTAATGATTTGGTTAAATTGAGAAATATAATTCGGATTTATTTAAAAATAGAATGGAATAAGGCTAAAAAAGGTAAATAATATTGTTGGTAGAAAAAGTCCAACGTTTAAAATAGAGTAATCAAGAATTCTATCTCAATATTTTGTTTTGGAGAGCGGGGATATTTTGGAGTATGATAAATTAAAAAATAAAGTACGTAATTACTATAGTACATACGAAAATACAAAAAATAAAATTGAAAAGTTTAAGCATACTTTGGATAAGATAGCTGATCATGAACTTCCGAAAAGAGATAATGAACAGTTTTTTCAAATTAGGGATTTTACAAACACTTTTGTTTGGGTATATGTCACTATGATGTTGGACCCATTTTGTTGAGGATATTAGCTAATCGAACAACAGCAATAGTTATTTGAAATTTAAACTGGAAAATACCGTCACTAATGGATTAGTGAGAAAATTAGTAATCTTATTTCTATTGATAAATTATAGAAAGCTCGTTTACAATATGCTAAAATAGATTTTATTCATTTATAACATAAGAGCGCCTTCATTTATCACAGTTAATTGTGTGTAAATTGGCACAGAAATTGAGGAGAGAAATTAAATGATAACACTTATTAAAAATGCAACGATTTATGCTCCCGAAGATTTAGGGCAGCAGTCTATTTTAATTATAAAAGATAAGATCGCAAAGATTGGTGACATTGATGAAGAGCAATTGCTTGCACTTGATTTAGATGTGACAGTCATTGATGCGGCAAATAAAATTGTGACTCCTGGAATGATTGATCCGCATGTTCACTTAATCGGCGGGGGCGGTGAAGGTGGCTTTGCTACGAGAACACCTGAAATTCAGCTTAGCGAAATTATTAGATCAGGAATTACGACAGTCGTTGGCCTATTAGGTACAGATGGTACGACGAGACATATGACATCTCTTTTAGCGAAAGCGAGAGGGCTTGAGGAAGAAGGGGTAACAACTTACATTTGGACAGGGAATTACCACGTTCCTACCCCAACAATTACATCCTCTGTTAAAGACGATGTGATCCTTATTGATAAAGTGATCGGTGCTGGAGAAATTGCGATTTCTGACTTCAGATCAGCACAGCCGACAGTGAATGAACTATCTAAAATTGTTGCAGATGCACAGATTGGCGGCTTATTAAGCGGTAAAGCGGGAGTGACTCATTTCCATGTTGGACCTGGAAAAGAGAAGTTAGCTTTATTACATGAGCTCGTTGATAATTTTGAAATTCCATCATCAAAAATTTATGCAACACATATTACAAGAAGTAAAGCATTAGTTGATGATGCGATTGCATTAGGAAATAAAGGTGCATTCGTCGATATGACCGCAGATAATAAAACAGGCGAATGGATCGTTTATTATAAAGAAAATGGCGGGAACTTAGATCAACTGACATTATCATCAGACGGAAATGGCAGCTTGCCGAAATTTAATGATGCAGGTGAATTAATCGGGATGGGTGTTGCAAGCCCGTATACGTTATATGAACAAGTCGTTTCAACTGCGAAAAATCATGATGTTCATTTATCTGACGTATTAAAATTAGTGACGAGCAACACGGCAAAAGCACTAGATCTTGATACAAAGGGTCAAATTAAAGAAAACTTTGATGCTGATTTAGTCATTTTAGATGAAGATACATTGGAAATCAACGATGTTTTTGCAAAAGGAAAACATATGTTGAAAAATAAAGAAGTTATTGTTAAAGGAACATTTGAATAATAAATTAACGTAAACAAGAAAGATTCAGGTTAAGGAGCATAACGTTTTGCTTCCTTAACCGAACTCTTAAACAACATAGATTTGAGGACAACTAGGGGTGGATATCATGAAAAGACAACCAACATTTATAGAATCTATTTTTCCAATTGTAGCAATGTTATTATTGTTAGCAATTGGTTATGGTGTATTCGGATTTCGTCCGGAGCCACTGCTCATTATTGCATCGGTCTTTGCCGGAATTATTGCACTAAGAGTAGGTGTAAGCTGGGATGAAATGATGGAAGGAATATTAGAGAAAATAAATGCTGCAATGCCGGCAATTTTAATATTAATTTCTATTGGGATTTTAATTGGAACATGGATCATTTCTGGTACGATTCCAATGATGATTTTTTACGGACTGAAAATGATTGATCCGACATTCATCGTGTTAATTGCTTTCGTCGTTTCAGCGGTTATCTCCATTGTAACAGGAACATCTTGGGGATCAGTTGGAACCGTTGGGGTAGCATTAATCGGAATTGCAACAGGACTAGGTGCATCTTTACCTGCGACAGCAGGAGCAATCGTTTCCGGATCTTATTTTGGTGATAAATTATCTCCATTATCTGATACGACGAACTTAGCACCAATTGCTGCGGGAAGTGAGCTATACGAACATATTAAACATATGCTTTATACAACAGTCCCAGCTGCATTACTCGCTGGAATCGTATATGCTATCGTTGGATTTAACGGCTCAAGTAATGTGAGTGGAACGACTGAAGAAACAATTGCTATGTTAAACACATTATCAGAAATGTTTAATTGGAATTTATTATTACTTTTACCACCACTTATTATTTTGTTAGGTTCGATTAAAAAGCTTCCAACATTGCCAGTCATTATTTTATCGTCATTTGTAGCGGCACTGTTAGGTAAGTTTGTCCAAGGCTTTTCGGTGGAAGATATTTTTGCTTCAACTGTTTCAGGCTTTGATGTAGGTATGGCAGGCTTTGAGGAAGAAGCAGTCATTTGGGAAGTGACACGACTTGTGCAGCAAGGCGGCATGCAGTCGATGACAGGTGTTATATTAATTGCGTTCTGTTCCTTCATCTTTGCTGGAATCGTAACGAAGTCAGGCTGTCTCGAAGTCATTATTAATGCGTTATTAAAAGTAGTAAAACGAACAGGAGACCTTATCCTTTCAACCGTTACAGCTTGTATGACGATGGCACTGGTCACAGGAAACTCTTACTTGTCGATCATCGTTCCTGGTGAAATCTTTAAAGATACGTACAAAAAGAAAAACTTACATGCAAAAAACTTATCAAGAACATTAGAAGACTCAGGTACCGTTGTCGTACCACTTATCCCGTGGTCATCTGCAGCAGTATATATGGCAGGAACACTAGGTGTATCCACATTAAGCTATGCACCATGGGCAATCCTCTGTTACACAGGATTTATCTTTGCGATTATATTTGGGTATACAGGGATTGGGATTGCGAAGATTAAGGATGATGAGAAAGAGACTGATAGCGGACAAACTGCTTAATGATTTTTAAAAAGAAAAGTCAAAATTGCTGATGGTGTTTCCGCCATTACAATTTTGACTTTTTTGTTTGTTGGGAACTTATCCTAGTAATATAAGTAAGTATCGAATAGACTTGAAAACTGCCTTCCTCATCTGGTGCAATTAATAAGTTCTTGAGAAAAAGCTCGGTCAGGAAGAATGGACAGGTGAAAAACTTGAATATTCGGAAAAAGGAGTTCATAGTTAGTATAAAGAAGCTTTTAAGATGGCGAAGAAGACTTACACTGATTAAGAAGAATAATTCACATATACCTTGAAAGGAGTGGATTTTATGGGAGAATGGGCAAGGCCTAACGACTTTTTTGTTGTTTGTAGATTAACCAGTTCAAAATATGCTGATTCCTTTTTAGATACCGGGTCAATTAAATTCAACACCCCCCAATCGTGGATTGATTATTCCAAAAAATATGGGGATGGTCGGGGAGATGGATATGAAGGAACACTGGCTTTTTGTGATAGTTTCGATTTTGAACGTATGTCGGAATTGATTGGAAAATATGAATCAAGCTGTGTTTTGAACCCTAATACTAGACCATTACACAAGGAAATAAGAGAGGGACGATTATTTCTAAAGGATAAAAGAAGTTTAAAGCTACCCTGTTTTTGTGTGTACATATTGAAAAACAGCATGTTTCCTTGTCCTGATAGTGCGGGGAAACATAAGATATCCACGGAAATCCCAACCTCATATTTCAGAGACTTCTCGGATAATTTATTACCGGAAGAAGTTAAAAGGCTACCATTAGAAGACCAACCGGCATTGATAACTATTTTTAACTTTAATGAATTTAAGAATAGATTGTATCAATCATTAAGACATCTCGGTTTGGAAGATACTGAAATATTAATTAAGAATGTCTCATATTTTGATTTTGAAAAATACGGTACAAATGGGTGGATGGATTTCAATAGAAATTACCCTGAAGAATTATTTGTGAAAAATATACGATTTAAAGAGCAAAGCGAAGCACGTGTTATAATTAAGACTAAAAAAGAGGATATTATTAAGCGTCTAATCGAGTCTCCAATAGAATTAGGATGCATGAGAGACATAGCAAAAGTTCATAAAGGTTATTTAGATCAAGGTGTGCATGTTGAAATGACGATTGATACATATGAAAAATAGATGTAGATATTTTATTCATATCGACATGTTCCCACGAACGTATAAATAAGTCGATATGTTTCCGCATACGACCATTTCACGAAAAATCGCAAATACATCAATTCTATCAACTCATCCCATGTTGAGTGTGTGGCGTGGTTGGAGAGATGATTGTAGCTCAGCAATAATCCCTTGCACTTTATAATAAACTCGCAACATCTTGTCCCAGCCGTTTAAAACAAAGTCCTTTACCCTAAATCCCTGAAACCCTTATCACTACTCTCTTTCTACTTTCTCGAACGTAACGAACTTTCTTTTAAACCGAGAAAAACGTGAACAAAAAGCGTGAGAAAAGCAGTGAAAAGTGGTCAAAACGTGACCAAAAATGTGTGAAAATGAGGGAAAGATGAAAGACTTTATTTTAAACGGCAACGGTGGAATGCGGGTTTGGGTGGGGTGAAGATGCAGGAGATTATTTTAAGTGGACAATGATTTGTAACTTTGCAATAAACCTTTGAACCTCCCGCCACTTAAAATGTTCCGTTTTGAAGCGGGGGGGTTCTGCCACATGGACAAAAGCGTTCCCATAAGAAAAGTGGGATACACTGATCTTTTGCCACTTGTGAATTGTGTGAGTGACTGTCACCAATTATACACAAGAAATTATAATTTCGGATTTAAAAAAGAACGGACTTATTGTTTATCATGTTTTAGAATCAAATATGATGATCGGGAAAAAGATTGAAATCCAATGTGAGCATGAAGTGTCTACGTATGAAAAAGTAATTACCACTAAAAGTTACCTCTGTGTTCCAAAGGATATTTTTGCTGAGGCAATGACTTTTGATGAAGATGTAACAAATGAAAGAAATAAAGAGTCGGTTATCAAGGAGTACATAGAGCATGATATATCCATGGCAAATCAAGGATATCTTTATGCTTATGTAGTGAGTGATGAAGATAGTTCGGGAGAATTCTATAATATTGAAGTGAATATTTTAAATGGGAATTTGTTAACAGTTAGTTAGTGAATCCACATAAAGCCAAAAAAGCACCTATTCCTCTTGTGATGACTATTTAGTGGCATCGTAAGAAGAATAGGTGCTTTTTGATAGGTAAATTGCAGGAAATTATCTCTTTATGTCGAAGTAGTTTAGTCTAAGGGGGCAATTTAAGTGGCAAGAGCGATTAGATTTGATTACTTTAAAGTTTATGCAAGACAATACAATCAGGAGAATAATGTTATGAATGAAGGGATTTGTGATTTGACTAATGTTTTAACACAAGCCCGGGCAATTCCTACTAGAGAAAGAGTATATAGAGTTGGAAATGACCAAGCTAGGTTACAAGATATTCAACAGAAAAATAATAAATGGGAAATGCATTTTGTTCGTATAAGAAAAGATGGGTTCCCAATAAAAACAAATGATGATGGAACTTTCGGTTTCTTTGATGATTTAAGCGAGGATGAGGGCTTTGGTGAAGAAGTTTCTGTACTATATGATCCAAATAATTGCGTAATAATGATAAGGAGAAATATGTATAGTTTATCGCCTTCTGCAATAGCAAATTATTTTACTGATGTTGTTAATGAACCTGGTTTTACAGTTTTCTTTAAACCATTAGTTCATCCTAAGGCAATGGAGCTTTTAAAAAGAGATCACTTGATAAGGGGTGCTGAAGTTTCAATCGCAGACATAAAGAATGCTTTACCAACAACCAAAAAGTCACTTGGCCAAATCATTAGCGGGGCAAATGATATGAATGAATCGGTTGGAATAACCTTCAAAATAAGTATCCAACCAAAGGGTTCCAAGAAAAGTAGTCGTTTACCGGTTTACGAAGAACTTGAGGATATGGCAGGTGATCCTAATGTTAGTAAAATAGAGGTTCGAAAAAAGGCTAATGAAGATGCTAAGGTGGAGACAGTTGATTTAATTCAGCACAGACTATATGATTTTCACAATTTCTCTGGAAATGACATAAGCCCCAAATCGAGGAATATATTACATATTACGGTTGTAAATAGAATGCAAATACTTTATAGAACAAGGATAAACGATATAAACAATACCTACGTGTAAATATTTGTAAGGAGGAAATCAATGGAAAAACTGTGGGAAAGTAGTTATCCATATGTATTTGCACTTATTCTTGGGGTAATAGTTTATCTTTTAAAATGGGAAGTTTCTGATGTTAAAAATATTGACCTTATACTTAATGCCACGGTTACGTTAAGTTCCATTGTCATAGCGTTTCTAGGAACAATGATTTCAATTCTTCTAACATTAACTAACGCAAAGGTAATGCAGAGAATAAAGGATAACGGTGCTCATAACACCTTAACTTCATATATATCACAAGCTATAGTAGCGGGGTTGATTTTAGCAATTTATTCAATGATCCTATTCATGTTTATGGATTATGAAGGAAAGTATGCAAACATCTTACTAATCGCATTTGTGTTACTGATCACCTTTTTGTTTTTTTCTTCCTATAGAATAATGTATGTTATTTCTAACATATTGAAATCAGTATTACATGAGCAGAGACAAGAGGAACAGGAGAGCCCACCCGTATTTAAACCTTCAATAAATAAAGAAAACCAAAATTAGCACCTATTCTTTTATTGATGATTATTTTAGCATCATTTAAAGGGATAGGTTCTTTTTCGTTTATAAAATACACCTTGAATATAAAAATAATGGTAACAATTTCCTAGTACCTCACAAGTAAGCGGCGATATGATACTATAAAACTAAGTACTGTGTATAAAATGGAGGAACAAATATGAATGATCAAACGTATAATCAAATCGTCAGTTTTATATGGGGCATTGCAGATGATTGCCTTCGTGACGTTTATGTAAGGGGAAAATATAGAGACGTAATTTTACCTATGACAGTCATTCGTAGGCTTGATGCAGTTCTCGAGTCTACAAAAGAAGCTGTATTGCAGATGAAAAAATCATTAGATGAGGCAGGTGTTGTCAATCAAACAGCTGCTCTTTGTAATGTAGCAGGGCAAGCTTTTTGTAATTCTTCGCCCTTCACATTGAAAGACCTGAAGTCTAGGGCGAAACAACAACAACTCAAGTCGGACTTTATTGCATATTTAGATGGTTTTTCACCGAATGTACAAGAAATCCTTGAAAAGTTTAAGTTCAGGCATCAAATCGACACAATGATTGAAGCAGATATTTTAGGGGCAGTTATCGAAAAGTTCGTAAGCCCGACAATTAACTTGAGCCCCAACCCAATTCAAGATGCCGAGGGTAACATCCAGATGCAAGGATTGGATAACCATACGATGGGCGTCATCTTCGAGGAATTAATCCGCAGATTTAACGAAGAAAACAATGAGGAAGCGGGAGAACATTTTACCCCTCGTGATGTTGTTGAACTGATGGCAGATATTACTTTCTTACCAGTAGCAGATAAAATTAAAGACGCTCCTTACCTTGTTTATGACGGCGCATGTGGAACGGGCGGGATGTTAACCATCGCAGAAGACAGGCTACACCAATTGGCAAGGGAGCATAATAAAAGTATTAAAACTTATTTATATGGGCAAGAAATCAATCCAGAGACGTATGCCATAACAAAAGCAGATATGCTAATTAAGGGTGAAGGAGTACAAGAGGATCATGTAGCCTATGGCTCTACGCTGTCAAATGATGGTTTTCCAACGTATGATTTTGATTTCATGCTATCAAATCCTCCGTATGGTAAAAGTTGGAAGACGGATTTGGAACGCCTTGGGGGTAAAACAGGCATCTCTGATACACGATTTATTGTTTCTCATGCAGGTGATCCCGAATTTAAGATGATTCCACGCCAAAGTGATGGACAGATGTTATTTTTGGCAAACAAAATCAGCAAAATGAAACATGATACAGAACTAGGTAGTAGGATTGTCGAGGTTCATAACGGTTCTTCACTATTTACTGGCGATGCGGGACAAGGTGAGAGTAATCTTAGAAGATATATTATCGAAAATGATTGGCTTGAAGCAATTATCGCATTGCCTGAAAATATGTTTTACAACACAGGCATTGCAACTTATATCTGGATCGTTACTAATAGGAAAGCACCACATCGACGAGGGAAAGTTCAATTGATAGATGCAACAAAACTTAAAAGTCCTCTTAGAAAGAACCTGGGTAACAAAAACTGTGAATTTACGCCTGAGATTAGAAAACAGATTGTTGAAATGCTTATCAACTTCGATGAGAACGAACAGTCTAAGGTATTCGACAATGAAGAGTTTGGTTACCATAAGATTACAGTTGAAAGACCTTTACGTTTAAGCATAGATCTAGCAAAAGAAAAACTAGACGACTTTGAAAGGATTTGTGAGCAACAAAAAGAAACAGCTTTAATGTCTGTTATTTATGCAGTAGCTAAAAAGTTCCAATACACTACAATTACTGACTTTAACTTGTTCGTAAAAGAACTACGTAATGTAGCAAAAGAATTAAATGCCAAACTACCTGCTAAAAGAATCAATCTCATAAAAAACCACCTTGCCTATATTGATGAGGAAGCAGAAAAAGTTATCAGAAAGATACACAAAGCTGGAAAAGTTGAAGCGAATCCACTGTATGGTTTATTCGAAACAACACTTGACGGAAAACCGTGTATTGTAGAGTATGAGGCCGACAGTGATTTAAGAGATACGGAGCAAATACCTCTACTACATGAAGGCGGTATCGAACAGTTCTTCACAGATGAGGTCATATCTTTTGTGCCAGATGCGTGGATAGATGACAGTAAAACCTTGATTGGGTATGAACTTAGTTTCACAAAGTATTTCTACAAACCAGTCCAATTACGCTCACTTGACGAAATAGCAGCCGACATTAAAACGCTCGAAGCAGAAACTGGCGGCTTACTTCAGGAAATCATAGGAGGTAAGTGACATGGTAATTAAACTTAAACCTTATGGAGAATACAAGAGCACGTTAATCCCATGGTTAGATAAAATACCATCAAATTGGAATGTAAAACGTGCAAAGGCAATGTTCAATAAAATGAATAGACCTGTTAGAGATTTTGATGAAGTAGTAACTTGCTTTAGAGACGGAACGGTTACATTAAGAAAAAATAGAAGAATAACAGGATTTACAGAATCAATTAAAGAAATTGGGTATCAGGGAATTAGAAAAGGCGATTTAGTGATTCATGTTATGGATGCTTTTGCAGGGGCAGTTGGTGTTTCTGATTCAGATGGAAAAGCTACACCTGTTTATAGTGTGTGTATCCCTAAGGAAGATTTAAATAATTATTATTATGCATATATAGTTCGAGAAATGGCGAAGACAGGCTTTATTCAGTCTTTATATAGGGGGATACGGGAAAGGTCATCCGATTTTAGATTTGAAGTGTTTGCTAATCAATCTTTACCAATACCTTCCCTTGAAGAACAAGAACAAATAGTAAAATATCTAGACTTTCAGCTTGCTAAAATAAATAAGTTTATAAAGGTAAAGAAAAAACTAATCTCTGCATTAAAGGAACGGAAGCAAGCAGTAATAAGTAAAGCTGTTACAAAGGGAATTAATCCTAATTTGAGAATGAAGCCAACTGGTAATGAATGGATTGGAGATGTTCCAGAACATTGGGATATGGTGAAGTTGAAATTTCTTACAAATAGACCATTCCAATACGGTGCAAATGAAACAGGAGTAGAGTTTTCAGAGGGTTTACCTAGATACATTAGAATTACTGATGTTACATTGGATGGGCGATTGAAAGATAAGAATAAATTATCACTACCAATAGAAGTAGCTAGAAACTTCATATTAAATGATGAAGATATTCTTTTTGCTAGAAGTGGTGTATATGGTAACTTAAAAGTGAGCCACTATAACAATTGAAAACTGAGCCACTTTTGATAGAAAATAACCCTAGCATTACGTTAGGGGGAAATATCAGGAGTGATCACATTGAAAGATAAACAGATT
>NZ_LPUT01000006.1 GCF_001563475.1 Sporosarcina sp. HYO08
CGAACTCTCTTAAAAAAGCAAGTTGGTTTTGGAGATCATCTTTCTGACCGTTGTTTGAAACACGTCCGTAAATCACCGTCTTACCTACTTGATTTCTTTGATTGATTCCCATGTATGCCTCATATTGTTCGTTTGTATAAAACCTTCTTCCACTTGGGTTTCGGTAAGCGATTAATTTTCCGGCGTTATCCCAATTCTGCAATGTTTTAACAGTCACATTTAACATTTTTGCAAATTCATTAGGTTTATAGATCTTTTTCATATGTCTATTTTTGCATACTTTTCTACATTATTCAATATTTTCAGGAACAGTTAATAACTCCTAAGTTCCAATATTCGGGAATTAAATTCTAGTAATTGGATTATATATTTATTATAAAGAGGAGAAAACGAAAAACAAGTATGAAATCTCTTTACTTGCAATGTTGGTACATATTAGAATTCCCGTAGTTTTCAAATCCTTTAATCCATGCTAGAATAAACTGTCATTTCAAAACCAAAGTTCCGAATTTCGGAACTCACTCAAGTGAAAATGCTTACTTGTGTTTCCAATGACAATTGGAGGGATTATTATGGTTCAAGTAGATTTGAATTGTGATTTGGGAGAAAGTTTCGGTCGCTATCAACTTGGTGAACAACGAGAAATCTTACAGTATGTCACTTCGGCAAACGTTGCGTGCGGATTTCATGCGGGTGATCCAACTGTGATGCGGGAAACCGTCAAACTTGCAATCGAATATGGTGTGAAAATTGGCGCTCACCCCGGCTTACCTGATCTTAATGGATTCGGTCGAAGAAATATGGCGATCACGCCGCAAGAAGGATACGATATGGTCGTCTACCAAATCGGTGCGCTGCAAGCATTTTTAACAATCCATAATGAAGAGATGCAACATGTGAAACCGCACGGGGCTTTATACCAAATGGCCTCTCAAGATCGGGAGTTGGCAGAAGCAATCGCTCAGGCCGTTTATGATGTGTCCCCTTCTCTAGTTCTATTCGGCCTCTCCGGTAGTGAATTGACAAAAGCTGGGGAAAAGATAGGGTTGCGGACAGCGCACGAAGTATTTGCCGATCGCACGTATCAATCGGATGGATCCTTGACATCGCGTTCCCAAGCGGATGCACTCATCACAGACCAAGAACAAGCCGTTTCACAAGTGATCAAGATGGTGACAGAAAGAAAAGTCACTTCCAGACAGCAGACAGAAGTTTCCTTGCAGGCAGATACCGTTTGTATTCACGGGGATGGCGAGCACGCAGTTGAATTTGCAAAATATATTTACGAGACATTAACAAAGAACAACATTTCCGTAACAGCCATTTCTCGCTAAGAAAGAGGTTTCTTACAGAGGAGATAAAGCAAACATCCCATGTGATAAAACGGGACTATTTGAAGGTCCGACCGTCGTCAGCATGCGTCCAATGACGCCGGAAAATGCCATTCGGGCTGTCCAAATTACAACAAACTTACCGGGCATCCACGGGCCCCCTCTCCATATCGGCGATCCGTGTCAAATTGGAATCCAAGATCTTTCAAAACCTGATTTCTGCGATGCGGTAACGATTAAAGAAGGTGAAATCCCCGTATTTTGAGCTTGCCGCGTAACTCCCCAAGCGGTCGCGATAGAAAGTAAGCCGGCCATCATGATCACCCACGCGCCGGGTCATATGTTTATTAGTGATATTAAGGACCGAGAATTGAGCATGCTGTAAAATAAAGAACAGTACCCGATCCCAAAATGATTTACGCCATTTGGGGATCGGGTACTGTTTTGTTTAGCCTTTAAGTATCACTTTTGGATCTAGCAAGAGACTACTTATTCTGATACGATGTTTTATGTAATTGAAAGGTGGTCAGATTGTTGAGAAAAATTCGATTGGGCTTATTTGGGGCTGAGGATTCTCTTGAAATTATGGAATCTGTGATTGATCAATTCCCTGAATTCAGTTGTATTTCTATTTCCTACTGGCGCGACGAAGAAATACTAGAAAAACTGCATGCCAATAAGATGAATGTGGATATGTGGCTTTTTTCCGGACAAATTCCGTATAGTTACGCCAAAAAAAGGGCCAACCTCTCCCAGCCAATGTTTTACGTTCCCTCTTCTGGATCTAGCCTGTATAAGACGTTATTGCACATTGCACATCAACAAAAGATCGCGTTCAACCAACTAAGCTTTGACACGTTTCATCCTTCTGAGCTAGAACGGATTTTTCTAGAATCGGAGATCGATGTTCAACCCGTATATTTAAAGCACTATGAAGAAGAGATTCCTACGGATGAAGTGGTTCGCTATCATTATGAATTATGGACAGAGGGAAAGACAAAAGCCGCTGTTACTTGTCTGAAAAATGCCCAGCATGAACTGATGAAGCTTGGCGTGCCCGCATTTCGGGTCCTTCCCACGCAATCCGCTATTATTTCATCATTAGCACTTATTCGCCAGACACAAAAAACGCTCCATTTTAAGGATTCGCAAATTGCGGTACAAATGATCGAATTCGATTCTTTCGCCAGCTTAACAAAGGATACGTTTTCAACGGATGAAATCTATAAAATCGAAATTAAACTAACTGAAAAGTTATTAGAATATACGAAGAAAATAAATGGTTCTCTAAAATCGGCCGGGCCGGGACGCTATATGATCTTCACGACGCGTGGATTGCTGCAAGAAATCACTCAAAATTTTACAGTCATTCCGGCTCCGACCATTCTTCACTTGACCGAGGATGACGCAGTTACATGTGGAATCGGTATCGGGCAGACTGCCTATGAGGCAGAAGTCAATGCCGGCATCGCTTTGTTGCACGCAAAAAGTCACGACAAAGGATCATGGATGGCTGTTTTTGATAACAAAAAGATTACAGGTCCATTAGGTAAGCCTGAACAGCTCATTTATAAGATGAATTCGGAAAAATTACAATTATTGAGTCAGCAGACATCACTCAGCGTTGTCACTTTGAGTAAACTGGAGTCTATTATGAAGAAAATCGGCAAAAGTGAAATGAGCGCTCATGACCTTGCCCACTATATGCAAATTGTGCCGCGCAGCGCCCGTAGAATTTTAACAGAGTTAGAGGAAAAAGGATTAGCGCAAGTCGTTGCAGAAGAAACGCTCCATCCAAGAGGCAGACCAAGAAAAGTCTATCAGATTAACTTATGACAAGATCTATTTGAAATCTTGTCTTTTTTTGCAGTTTTCCGAAAAATAATACTAGACCACAATGTGCGCCTCCTATATAATAATGGCTACGACCGTTAATAGTCCGAATATATAGGAGGTTTGAAATTGAGCGAAATCAAAGTGATACAAGCTGATTATAGTCATTTGATTGAAAAGGTTAAGGATGAAGTGATTGCTTGGAGAAGGTATTTTCATAAATACCCAGAGTTGTCTTTTCAAGAGGAAAAAACTTCACAATTCATTTTTGAAACGCTGGAGTCATTTGGGAATTTAATCCTTTCACGTCCGACAAAAACAAGTGTAATGGCGCGTCTCATTGGCCCGCATCCAGGAAAAGTGCTAGCGATTCGTGCTGACATTGACGCCTTGCCAATCCAAGAAGAGAATTCGCTTTCCTATTCTTCTGAAAACCCGGGTGTCATGCATGCTTGCGGCCATGATGGACATGCAGCAATGTTGCTTGGTACAGCTAAAGTTCTTTCATCTTTACAACATCAAATAAAAGGCGAAATCCGCTTCTTGTTCCAGCACGGAGAAGAGCTGGCTCCGGGCGGCGCACAAGAAATGGTCCGCGCGGGTGTAATGGATGGTGTCGATCTCGTGATTGGAACCCATCTCTGGTCTCCTTTAGAAACAGGTAAAATCGGCGTTTCGTCAGGTCCCTTAATGGCCTCGCCTGATACATTTTCGATCACTGTTACCGGTCTCGGAGGACATGCCGGCCTTCCTCATCAAACTGTCGATGCGATTGCCATTGGCGCACAAGTCGTCAGCAACTTACAGCATATTGTTTCTCGCAATGTGGATCCATTGGATAGTGTAGTTCTTTCAATTACTAAATTTTTAGGAGGAACTGCGATGAATATTATCCCGAATTCCGTTGAAATTGCCGGTACCGTTCGCCATTTCAACACGGAGCTTCGCGCGAACATTCGTGAATGGATGGAACGGATTGTCAAAGGAATCACCGAAGCACACGGGGCTTCCTATCAATTTACATATTGGGACGGTGTCGATCCTGTCGTAAATGATGAGAAAGTAGCGCGTGTCATTGAAGAAACTGTTCGTGAACTCTGGGGAGAACATGCAGTAGCCCAGGCGAAGCCCAATATGGGTGCTGAGGATTTCTCAGCCTTTTTAAAGGAGGCACCTGGCGCATTCTTTTTCACGGGTTCAGGAAATAGAGAACTTGGCACCGATTTCCCCCATCATCATCCGCGCTTTAATATCGATGAAAGCGCTTTATCAAATGGTGTCAGCATGTTCGTTCATGCGGCCTTTAAACTGCTAGATTAAGCCTTTTACAAATGCTATAAACGGAGGATAATTATGACAACAACAAAAACGTCCGTAGAGACAAAGAAAAAAAGAAAATGGGAAATGCCTGACACCTACGTAATTCTTTTTCTCGTGTTATTACTAGCTGTCATTGCGACTTATATTACACCAGCAGGATCTTTTCAGCGCGAAGTTGTAGACGGTGTAGAAAGAGTGATCCCGAATACTTATAGCAAAGCAGAAAGCAATCCTGCTGGTTTCATGGATATTTTTCTTGCGTTGCAGTCTGGAATGGTTCAATCCGGCAGTCTCATCTTTCTTGTGCTGTTTGCGGGAGGGGCATTTGAAGTCATTGACCGTACGGGGGCCATTAAGGGCGGCATCTTAAAAGCGGTCAATCAAACGAAAGGCAAGGAATTTTGGCTCATCGCTGTTATTTCTACTTTGTTTGCATTAGGCGGAGCTGTTGGTGCAGTTGCCAATTCAGTCATTCCATTTGTAGCCATTGGCCTCATTATCGCAAGAGCACTTCGGCTTGATGCAATTGTTGCAGTTGCCATTACTTTCGGGGCTACATTTGCAGGATTCAATGTCGGATTCTTAAACCCATACACAGTTGGAATTGCTCAATCGATCGCCGGTCTTCCCTTATTTTCAGGAATGGCATTTCGTTTAATAGCATTTGTCGTAATTGTTGGGGCAACGATCTATTACACATGGAGATATGCGAAGAAAATATTGGCAGATCCTTCAAAAAGCCTGATTGGTATATTGGACACTAACAACGATTCTAATGAAGAGTTATTAGCCCCATTTACAGTCCGTCACAAACTGATTTTAAGTTTTGTGGGCTTAGCTCTACTATTCTTTGTTTTTGCAACCATTCAATTTAAATGGAGCATTGATCATATGGCTGCATTCTTTATTATTATCGGTCTCGTTTCAGGCATCATCGCCGGCATGAATTATAACAAATTGACGATTGTGTTTTTGGAAGGATGCCAGAAATTAGTGTACGGTGCGATGATTATCGGTGTAGCAAGGGCAATTCTTATTATAATGGAAGATGCACATATCCTAGATACTACTGTAAACGCGCTTGCGACGCCATTAGAGAATTTGCCGCCTGTATTAGCTGCGCTTGGCATGTTTTTGGCGAATGCAGCGCTTAATTTCCTAGTCCCATCAGGAAGCGGCCAAGCGATGATTGCGATGCCGATTTTAACACCGCTAGCCGATATGATTGGCATCACGCGTCAAGTTGCTGTACAAGCATTCCAATTTGGAGATGGTTTTACAAACAGTATTTTCCCGACATCGGGCGTGTTAATGGCAAGCCTTGCCATTGCCGGAGTCCCTTGGATCAAGTGGGCTAAATGGATGTTGCCACTCTTTTTAATCTGGTGCGGCATCGCTATCGTCATGCTAGTGATTGCCGTACTAATTGGCTGGGGACCATTTTAATTTACGTAAAAAAATCAGGTGTCAGTTTCTTAAATTAGAAACTAACACCTGATTTTTTTGATTGGGACTTTGAATCAAGTGTATGGCTTGCATTTTTATTGAACAAAAAGAGATGGGTTTGCAATACTTCGGAACAATATTTCATAAGATAAATAGAGTTTAAAACACTAACAGAAAGGAGGGGAAAATGATGGCGAAAACAATGTTGAAGATCTCCGTTGTCTATTTCATGATCGGGATTTCTTTTGGATTATATATGTCACTCACACATGTCTTTGATTTAAGCACTGTGCATGTACACATCAATTTACTTGGCTGGATGTCGTTAGCATTGGTTGGGCTTTTTTATCATCACTATCCAAATTTGGAGAGAACGGGTTTAGCGAAAGCGCATTTTTGGCTTCATAATATCGGTTTGCCAGTCATGATGATCGCAATTGCACTTGCCATTTTAGGTGTGAATGATGTGTTTTTCCCAATTGCGACACTTGGAGGTTTATGTACGTTGATCGGTATATTTTGTTTCGGCTTCAACGTTCTAAAGAATTTGGATCAACGCACAGCCTAATACGAAAACCGTCCCCCATCTTGCAAGCGATATGCAGAAAGGGGACGGTTTTTTGTTACTGATTTCCTGAATGAAAGCTATTACTCAATCTTTATACGGATCAAACTCATTGGCCCCAGCCATGCAAACGCCGACCGGTTTCAGGACGTGTAAAACATCGATTGTTTCTTTATGCGCATCCAGCACAGTTTGGAGCTTCCGGTAAACGAATGGACTTTCATCCGTTCCCCCACCGCGCAAGATCACGCCGAATTCCTTTACGGCATCATCCATCATTTGCCTGGAAATTTTACCGCCAGAGCGCGTGCGTTTTTTCCAGTTCATTCTGCCGGCTGCCTGCGTACGGCTCATAATCCGACCCGCGCCGTGCACTGTGCTGTAAAATGCCTGTTCATTTTCCGCATTATCTTTTCCTCGCACGATGACCGAGATGTCCCCCATACTGCCGCCGATAAACCCTAACTGTCCCGGTGCAGAAGGTGTTGCTCCTTTCCGAACAACGATCGTTTCCTTCCCGTTATGCGTTTCTTTCCAGGCGTAATTATGGTGATTATGCACTGTAAAAAGGGCTTCAGCACGCAAAATTTTAAGTACTTCATCCATTACATAATCCCTTCCGGCGTAAGCATATTTACCGGCCAGCGTCATCGCCCGGTAATACATATCACCAAGCTCACTATCCAGGTCCATCAATGTCGGCGCCTGCTCCATACTTTCCCCTGGTGCTCTGTCCGAAAACTCGCGATTATTGGCTAAGTTCAAAAAACCGCTCGCTGTCTGGTGCCCGAATCCTCGGCTGCCAAAGTGATTGGCAATCCACAAATCCCCCGTCTTTTCCTCAACAAACAGATCGACAAAATGGTTACCCGCGCCAACAGTCCCTAACTGATCGATCGCAAGCTTTTTCAAACGGTCATGTTCTTGCTGGCCAATCTCTCTGTACACATTCCAGTCCGGGTCATCAAACAACTCATGATCGACACGGGTTTTATTCTTCCGGCCAATCCCAAAAGAAATCTTCCCCGCAATTTCATCCATTATGCTCGGAAGAATATTTTTTATGTCGTCATATTGAATGTTCGTTCGGACGGCTTTATTGCCACAAGCGATATCATAACCGACCCCGGAAGGAGAAATTTGTCCATCGTACACAACGACTCCCCCAACCGGCTGACTATAGCCATAATGGCCATCCGCACAAAGTACGCCGCCAATGACATTTCCAGTTTTCAAACAGTTATCAAACTGACGAAGTGTGTTTTCTTCATGGTTTCCAAAAATAAATTTTTGCAAAGAATAAATGCCCCCTATTATTTATCAAATGATCAAACATCCTCTATCTATCATAGCCTTTTCATCCATTGTTTGACAAAGTCTATACGCTTAGGCAAACAATGGATCTATATCACATGGATCCCACCGGATCATTTGGCGCAAACTAGAATGATTGCGATGATGTTAGGGATGTCTATATAAGTTTAAAATTAGTATTCTGTTGTAGTTGTTTATACTTGATATCTCAAATTTTTTTCTTAGCACTGACATGAAAGAATTAATAATAAAACTCCCAATACAAAACGTTCACACATAAAACAACTGCAAAAACAATTGTCAGAAACCAAACCCATTTTTCACGTTTGCTTAAACTTTGATTTTTCAACATCATCATTAAAAACCCACTATTCACAAGGGTGATTATGACATAGATAAGATTTAACGTTAAAAAAGGCTTTAGAAAGGCATAACTAACCATCGAAACTGTCTTATAACTGATCCATAGAACGTTAGTAAACAGAAGTAAATTTAAGATATGTTGACTGAAAATGAGTGCGTGTTGGCGTTTGTTATGCCATAACCTTCTGACTGTGGCGACAATAACGCTGATGAAAGAAAACAGTAAAGCGAATAGTCCTAGAATAATTCCCCCCCATTCCATGAGGTGTTTATAATAAGGAATGTAAATTAAATCTGAATAGGTATTCGATAATATTTTCTTTAGTTGCGGATGAGTGGAGTAAACATCTAGACTGTACAAACTCGGACCCACTTCTGTTTGATAAATACCTGGTTCTAGCTGTGAATAAAGTGAATCGTTTATGATTAAGTCATGTGACCCACTTTGTTTCGTTGTCCCTCTTAAAAATAATCCATATATCTTACTAAATCCATAACTTGGCAACCGAGCCGGTTCATAAATCCCTTGCCACTCAGAGGAGTTTTCCAAAACGGCTTCATTTTTAACATGTGTATAGGCACCGAAAATGATTTCTGGTATGCCTGATGTGAAAATATTTTCATCTTTCACGTTTGTTAACACGACAACACCGACCTGTTCTTTTCGGTCCACATAAAAAGAGGAGCTAAAAGCCTTTGAATTCCCACCATGGCCATAAACATGCTGGCTTTTCGATGGTAAATAAAATAAACCGTTTGCGACTCTTGGGATCTTCGTTTTCGGGTAATATAATGTTGGTTCAAACATGAATTTAATTGTTTTTTTATCTTTAAATAAAAGCGTTCCCTCTTCAGTTAATAAAGCTTGTAATAACTTTTGTAGATCTGACGCAGTTCCCATCACACTACCGACCGGATACATGGGAATCGTGTAATAATTGGGTTCAATTAATTGCAGTGTATTCGAATACCCTTGCACCTTTCCCCTCTGATTTTTCACCCATTTGTTATCATCTTGTTCAGGATCTATTGCTGTTTTCGTCATTTGAAGTGGTTCGAAAATATTGTTCCGGACGTATTCCTGATAGTCTAGACCGCTAACTTCTTCAACAATGTAGGCAGCGAGGCCACTTCCATAATTTGAATAAGCAACAACATCACCAGGAGGAAATAGTTGTTTAATATCTGCTTCTTCAAGTGCTTCTCTTAATAACTTCTTTTTCGTTGGACGATGAATCATTAGATCTGTATAGCTATCATCAAATCCCGCTGTATGACGCATTAAGTGCTGCATCGTAATAGGATCCTCAAATTTTGTTTTAAAGCGAAAATCATTTGGCAAGTAATTTTTGATATCTGTTTCTACATCAAGCTTTCCTGCCTCTACTAATTGTAAAACACTGATCCAAATAAGAATTTTAGAAACGGATCCCCATTCAAAAACAGTATTTTCAGTCACTAGAATTTGTTTTTCTCTATTTGAATAACCCTTCATTTTGTAAACTATTTCATCTTGGTCTATCACAATCGTTGCTAATCCAGCAATATTCTCCCCATGTTCTATCAGGTACTTCTCTAATTTATTTTCTAAAACTGTATGTTCGTTTGCAGAAAGCGTTGATTGAGGATGATAGCTATATAAGGTCCAGATGAGTAGAAAACAAATGAACGTCTTAAAAAACTTATTATTGTGATAACCCACTGTGTTTCATCCTCCTTTCCATCCATACTCCGTAACTGCGCCCCATTGTGGAAGATCATAAATACATGCCCTGTTGCATTTAATCGAACGTCTTCTGTCTATCATAGCCTTTTTATCCATTGTTTGACAAAGTCTATACGCTTAGGCAAAAAGTTGATAGATATCGTTCACGCATTGATTTCGCTGGTCATTTGGCAAACTAGAATGATTGCGACGATGTTTGTTATGTCAAGACATCTCCCTCCCCCCTTGGATTTGCCTAGTGAACAGGCAACTGCACATAAAAAGGAACTATAAAAATAAAATGCACCATCCAGCCTCACTTGGATGGTGCATTTATGTATTCCAAAAATTCTCCTACCCAATTTTGGCTTTTTTAATTGATTCCTCAACAATCCGGCCTGATTGTTGAGGAATCAATTAACATACTTGGAACCAAGCCCCCAATAGGCATAATCATAGCTTTCGGGATTCCGAATTAGATATTTTGAGCGCTGAATCCAATCGTTAAGTGTATCTGATTGATAGTTACCTGTTAGCTCTTCTAAAAGCATAGAAAGCCTTCTTATTTCATCACTTGATCCACTTCTAACAAGATCTCCTGTAAACACGTATAAGGCACATAGAAAAAACGAAGTATGTATACAGTTTTCGTCTTCAATGAATGTACAAATCATTGGGATATTTCCAAAAGAATTAATGGCTAATTCCCAATCTTGATCTGGAATATCTTCCGTGCTGTATGCCCACTTTTTTATTTCTTCTGGTGTAGGATTCCAACGATCTTTAAAAATACTATCCATCCCCCTAAGCCATCTGATACTATTCTTCCTTACTTATACCTACTTAATAGTTCTTCCGGAATGTGGCAATAATCATCTGGACATCTAGCTAACCGATCTTGATGTTCTTCTGCACTTCTTACATAGTTTGTAAGCGGTAATACTTCAACAACTATCCGGTCAACATCGACTCTCTCACTAAGAAATGCCTTCGCTTCTTTTAAGTGTTCCAGCTTTTCACTATAGACGCCTGTTCTGTATTTCACGCCAACATCCTGACCTTGTTTATTCAGACTGTATGGGTCAATGATTTCAAAAAAATAGCCCATTAATTCCCCGATGGTGACAACCGTCGGATCAAATCCTGTTTTTACACATTCCGCGTACCCATCATACTCACCCTCAAGCGTATGACTTTTTCCATTCGCTCTTCCCGCCTCTGTAAACACAACGCCAGGTAAAGTTTTGATAAAAGCCTGTACGCCCCACAAACAGCCACCTGCAAAATAGATGACTTCCATATTGTACTCCCCCTTATTCAAGATCATGATGATCATCGCAGCCCCTTGGCTTATTGAACGAAGACATCTTTTAGTTCAACCATATATCGAGCCTACTAGTTAAATTGAATATTCCGACACCATTAAAGTATACGCCATTGTTGTACGATCGTGCTCCGTTTAGTTGAACATTGTTTAATTGAAGGGTGCCCACTACTGTGCGGATATCATCTGCAAGTCTATTAAAAGTATAACCACTCATTGGTTTATCCGAATTGCCAAACCCCCTCCAGTCTATACCAATACAGCGATAGCCCATTGCAGGAAGAACATTAAACTGATATTCAAACTGTTTATGGCTTATTAGAAAAGCAATCGAATATACCTTCCGCATCCTCTTTTGTAATTTCTCTTAATACCAATCGCTCTGTTTCTACTACAGGAAACATGTAAACCTCTCCTTTTCCATTGTTCCTTTACCTTTCTAGCAAAGCGGTTATTCTCCTTTTTTTTCATTAATTTTTAATGTTTCTCTCAGGGGTTTCTAGTCATCCGTAGGTATAGTACTAGCAGACACACGTTGAGGGGGAATTTGAAAACGAAATTTACTAAGAGAGCGTAACGATTCATAGTCAATAACCGAAGCATTTATGACATTCATTAAAAATTAAAATAAGAGAGGTTACAATTATGACAGCAAAAAAAACAGTTTATTCATTGTTCATGTCGTTTCTCGTTTTGTCCTTAGCAGCTTGCTCTTCTACTCCGTCTGATGTGGCTAAAGTTAGTGCAAAAGAAGATAAAAAGTCAAATGAAGTACACACAGCCCATTGGACTTACGAAGGGAAAACTGGACCTGAACATTGGGCTGATTTAAATCCTGAATTTGCAGCATGTACAAACGGGAAAGAGCAGTCCCCAATTAACATCGAAACTGCCCAAGTGATAGAAGGTGAGGAAATAGCAGATTTGGCTATTAACTATAAACCTACTAGTGTTACCTTAAGTAACAACGGACATACGATTCAAGGCACCCCTGCAAATCCGGACAATTCTATCGTTATTGACAATAAGGAATATAAATTAGCACAATTCCATTTCCATACACCAAGTGAACACCAAATTAATGGGCAGAATTTTGATATGGAATTACATTTTGTTCACAAGGATGTGAATGGTCAGCTAGCAGTTCTCGGCTTAATGATCAAAGAAGGAGCGTCGAATCCTTATCTGGAAGAGGCTTGGAGCGGCATTCCTACAGAAGTAACAACAGAAGATGTTCAATTGACAGAGCCGATCGATATCATGAGCTTATTGCCAAAAGATATCGATACATTCCGATATAATGGTTCTTTAACGACTCCCCCATGTTCAGAGGCTGTTAAATGGGTTGTATTGGAAACTCCTATTGAAATGTCTAAAGAACAAATCGATACATTCCGCAAAATATTCCCTGATAACCATCGACCTATTCTGCCGTTAAATCAACGTGAAGTGAAAGAAGATTAAGCTAGTTTCGCACTAAACGATTCACTGATGGATTCCTAAAAAATTCAAAGGAAATAATAAAAAGCCCGATTTTCTCGGTATTCACATCGAGAAATTGGGCTTTTTTTAGTTAAAAATGTAATTCACTCCTACAGTTAGACCGTTAGCGATCCGCGGAAACCTCTAGCAGCGTAGTATGAATCTGCTCCATTGTGGTACAGGAAGACATGTCCATAACGACGATCGCAGAAAACAGCACCGCCGGCTTCTCGAATATCAGTTGGTGTTTGCACCCAACTTGACGACTTCAAATCGAAGCTTCCAAGCTGCTGCAGCTCTCGGTATTGTTCTTCCGTCAAAATTTCAATGCCCATAGCCGTCGCCAGGTCCATTGCGCTCGTTTCAGGTTTATGCTTCTTTCTTGACTCCAGCGCTTCACGGTCGTAACAAACACTTCTTCGCCCTTTAGGACTTTCCGGTGAACAATCACAAAAAATATATTCATCGTTCGTTTGATCGTATGCCACAATGTCCGGTTCGCCGCCGGTTCTTTCCATTTCATGAAGCGACCATAGTTTTTCGGCATTTGCTTCGATTTTTGCTTGGACGTTGGCCCATTCCAGCCCTTCATGTCGGTTCATGTTTTTCTCGAAACGGGTTTTCAATGTTGTGAATAATTCTTCGCGTTGTTCAGGTGACAACTCTTTGTGATCGCTGCTATTTGTCATGTTAATTCCACCTTATTTTTTACTTAGGATGATTTTGTATTTCATTATACCATAAATTGAAACGAGTGTTCGTTCACTAATACGAACAAAATTTTATGTAAGTGATTGTGCGGGGGATGAATAAATGTGTGAGGGTTATTGAGTTGCGTGTGACAGGTTTTTATATGTACTAGCGAGGTTTGTTATAGTTTAAAAAAGTACATAATGTCAACATAGGTTTTGAATGTTTTTTCTAGAACATCACCTTGATTTGACGTTGATCGTTGTCAAATCAAGGTGATGTCCTTAGTTGTTAAGTCTGTTGGTTAAAATCTTCTTTTAGTAGTCCAAATACATAATGGTCAACATATCGATCATATAAAAATTCAGAACTTCTGATACAACCTTCTTTTTGAAAACCTAGCCTTTCCGGAATCGCTTGGCTTTTATGATTTCCTGTTGCAGCCCGGATTTCAATTCTCTTTAATGCCAGCTCATTAAAACAATAATCGATAGCAGCTTGACAAGCATCGGTCATTAAACCTTTACCTTGAAATTCTTCACCTAACCAATAGCCGATTGACGTAGAGTGATTCGCCCAGTTTATACCGTGTAAACCGATGACTCCTGCTAATTCTCCCCTATACCAAATACCAGCTTGAAAGCCATTGTGATTACCAAATTGTTTTAATGTACTTTCAATAAATGCCTTTGAATCACTAACCTCTTTTGTAAAATCAACCCACGGCAACCATTCCCTCAGATAATTCCTTGATTGATCCGTTAACAAAAATAGATTTTCAGCATGCCTTGGTTCTAGTAAACGCAGTTCAGCATCATCATTTAGTTTAAAGTAAAACATGATTTCCACCCCTTATATCATAATTTTTATGACAGACATAAACCATTAGTCCCTTAATGATGGCGGGCTATCTGCCATAATGTTTGCAAGAATGATATAAATGAGTAGATTTACAGGTAAAATAAGGAAAATTAATCTTACCCCAAATGAGGACATACCCAAAGAATGAGCGATTCCTCCACAAACCCCTAATATAGCTTTATCTGTTGATGGTTTTCTAAGTTTATTTCGCTCCGAAATCTCCAACTTCATATGATCAACCTCCAGTATCAGTTTTCTCGTAAAAATTCAACGAAATTATCCTTACCAGTAGCTGCCCGATCAAAAAAATAAATGATACAAATAAAACTGCCCCGTCCCTTCCCACCGGTTTAAACCAACCACCGTCATCTGCTATAAAATAAGAAGCTAGAACAACTGACAATAACGCTGTTAGGATATTCACGAAGAAAACATAACGTAATTTTACACGTCCAGCTAAAAAACCAACTACCACAACGAACAAAACAGAACCAGCAAAAAGAAAAGATGCCTCTTCGCGTTTAATGTGTTGGCCATACTCATAATAGTGGAATAAGAATGATGCGGGTATTAATGAAAAAATCAACCATACTATTTTCATAGTGTCCCTCCAGTATTAATTGCGTTGCAACGAAACCTTTAACTACCGTTCGGCAATCGCAGCCGACTGTTGAAACTTCATTTTATAATGCTTGAATCATTTCCACTCTGTTCCCAAAAGGATCCCTAAATTCAAATCGATCAAAACCCGGGATCGGCACCCCTTCAATAACTTGAATACCGTTTTCCGTTAAGGTGTTTCTCCAGTATGAAATATCTTTTACCAGATAAGCCAAATGCGCTTTTGTTGTAAATCTGTCAAACCCATCTTCTGTGCCTACGTGAACTTCCCTATTCCCGACTTTTAACCAGAATCCTCCACGTCCTTTGAGTGAATTTGGCTTTTCTATTTCATCTAAGCCTAATACACCACAATAAAACTTTCTGCCTTCCTCTTCCGCACCTTTCGGAATAGTAATCTGCGCGTGATGCAAGCCAAGAATCATGTAGATCTCCCCCTATGTATGAATAGCTTTACTATAACACTTAACTCCATAAGTTAAGAAAGTAAGGTTCAATAAAAATGCATACTTAGGACACCACGTGGCAAACTAAAATCATGGAGGTGTATATAGTGAGCAACAACCCAAACAATTTAAGTGGGAACGTTAATGATGAGCAAGCGGTTAGAAAGAATTTATCAAGGGAGTTTGATCATGAACTTGCAAATAAACCGTTGACACCGGCAGAGAGACATAATAATAAGAAAACGAAGAAGCGGCAATGAGCTAAAATGATGTAAGCGCAAATCGAATGCATGGCTTACTTCATTTATTTACCATATTCCACTTGGATTTTTGGTTTAGAATGAACCTCCCGCCACTACAAAAACGGTACTTTTTAAGTGGCAGGAGGTTCATGTAATTATTAATTTCCTTTAAGATACCCAATTTGCTCAATGATTACTAGGACAATTTTGTTTTCCTTTAATCCAATTAGAGATCATATTTCCACTTAAATGTTTTGCAATAATTGCAATGCTATTTGAGGACTCGTTTAATTTCCAGTGTATGTCCTCCTCTGATAATTGACTTATTGTTTGATCTCCAAGATTTTTAACGCTTTTAAATCTTTCTTGTACAATCCTCAAGTGTTCATTTCCGAAATTCATCAATATGCCCTCTTGTATCAGAAATGAATATCCCTGTGCTGCCCCCTTCACCCCGGAATATCTATACTAATAATACGGACTCTCTAGTCAAAAGTTTCGACAAATTAGTGAAGTGTTTTAACAAATTAGTATGTCCCAAAAGCGGGGAATCGCTTATTCTAATCGACTTTTGGTCGAAAGGTCGAAGTTTTAACATACTTTTATTGTAATGAATAAAAATCTGCATTATAATATAAATAATAGGAATTATACTTGTTAATAATGAATAAACTAAAAAGGACCGCCCAATGCGCTAACATTAGACGGTCTGTAATAGCAGGTTCCCTTCAGGGGGATCGGCTCGGGTGATAAAAATAATCCATCCAGTATGAGCTACCCACTCAAGGATGGATTATTTTTTATTGTGGAACGACAGTATTGAGGCCCGCAGGATGCGGGTCATGCAGTCGTTGCGACAGGACGTCGCGTTCTTAGACTGCCTTCCCTAATGCTCCAAATGTTAACATAAGCATTATCGCTTCAGATACTGACATGCGACCACCTCCCTTCTTACGGGAAATGGCCGACCACCCTTGAGTCACCTATTCTATTACTTTTTCATTGTACCATACGTATGTTCCTAACTCTAGTAAGGTCATGGGATAATTACGCTGTTCTAGTTCTATATCCTTCTATTTGCTAAAACTGGCTGTCCTTCCTTCCCAAAACCTACCTCTGCACCAACACCCGCTCACTACGTTGCGGCAATATGCGTCCCTTATTCTTGCGCAGTGGAAAGTGGATTTCCGCAAAAAAGCGATAACAGGTGTAGACCAATCACGGTATCGTTGAAATTAGCATTGCCACATAATCCCCAAAGAGATCCCTACCGTATTTCCATACGAAATAGGGAACTATGGCATAGAAAATTAAATCCAATAGAATTAGCCTTTTACCTATTCTTTTTTCTTTTCCATGTATCATGTGGATCTCTCCCTATATATCAACAGCTTTACTATAACACTTAACCTCATAATAATTGAATGGTGTAGGAAACTATTCGGACAACACACTACAATTGCATAAAAAGTGTGAGGATCTATTCCATCATAGCGCCCTTTATTACAAAAGCATTTAGACAAATTTATACATTAGAATATCATCTATATATTCATTGTCATTTATCTTAAATTCTTTAATCTTTCTTCCTTCCTCGATAAAACCCATCCCCTTATACAAGGCGATTGCTCTTTTATTTGTTGAGAATACACCTAAAGAAACTTTTTCAATACAAGGATTTAGTTCTGCCCACTCCAAAATTCTTTGTAGTAATAACTTTCCAATTCCCCTATTTCTAAAATCCTTCCTGACCATCATTCCAAGGGAACCCGTGTGGGAAAGCCTACTTCTGCCTGGAGATAAAAACACTATCCAACCTACGATCTCGTTTTGGATTTCCGCAACCAATAGAGTTTCTTTATCATTCTGCAAAATCTTTTCGATCCAATCTCCTTGCTGCTCTACAGTCTTATTAAATTCCTCTGAAACGGTCGTTAAAAAATCCCCTTCTGCTACGACCTCTTCTTGTATTCGCAAAATTCTTGAAGCATCTTCTCGTTTTGCCGTTCTAATCATAATATCGTCTTTAACCAACTTGTTCCCCCCTTCCCCTATTGAATGGTGCCTATGTAGAAAACTATCCGTTACCGATTGGTATACCAGTCAATTGCCTTTCGCTCCAGTTCCTTAACAAATGTATCTTTACGAAAACATTCTCCAACCCATTAGTTGGATAGCTTAACCCCAATTATTTAAAGTCCATCCCTCGGCTAATCTTTCTTTGAGAAGGGTATCGTTCCACGTTCCCCAAGGCGATAGTTGCTTTTGACAATCGTTTAACTTTTCAACTTTTTCTCTTTGCCAATTTTCATAATCAACAATATGCCAGCAAATAAATTCACCTTTTATTATGTGGTCATCCCTAAACTTTTTCGTTAATACAAAATTCTTAGGGATTGGATAATTACCCATTTTACTAACTACTTTCCGTCTGAATGCAGCATCTAAAGGAAAATGAATAAGATATAGTTCTTTCTGTTCTACTAATTTATGTAACCTATCTTTTTTATTGCCCTTATATAAATTTGGTAAAATTCGGATCAGCGAACCTATATCCTCGTTCTTATGAACGTATTGAAAATATGCAATTCCATTTGAAGTTTCAATCCCAAAAACATCCCCAATTTTTAAAAGCACTCATTTCACCGCCCGAATTTCCATTTATTTTATACTATTATAAGTTCATCTTACACAGGCTATATTCGGCAATCAAGCTATGTAGGTAATGGCAGCCTATTTACTCCATATTACCGATAAATATTCACCAATCACGAACGCTTGGCCGCTCGGTTCGACTTTTCGATTCAATAGATCGTTCTGCCACGACCGGCTGCTACAAGAATAATTGTTCAACCTTTTTGCATCATAAGCGTGGTACAATTTGGAAGTATAGGAGGAACGAATCCTATGAAAAGGTGTACGTTATGCTGGGAAACCCGACAGGACGAGTTCCATACCTATCAAAAAACACGATGCAAGCAATGTATTCGCAACAAACAACTTGCGTTTAACCGTGCGAATCCCGAATATCTTAAAGCCAAAAATCAGCGCCGCCGTGCCCGCAAATTGGCATTACAGAACGATCTAACGCCGCAGCAATGGAAGGCGATTCTTGATCGCTTCGATGGCAAATGTGCCTTGACGGATTCCTCCGACGTTGTTCTCGAGCACATAATCCCTTTGGAAAATATGTGCGGCGGGACGACCATCGGAAACGTCACTCCAATGGACGCAACGTTAAATCTTTCAAAGCGTGACAGGAACTTCGTCGATTGGGTATTCGAACCCGAAATTGAAGCAAAAGTTGACCCCGACAAACTGGACAACCTGCTTGACTATTTAGCGGAAGTGAATGGACTAACGATCGAAAAATATCTCGATTTCGTGTATTGGTGCGAAAGGAACGAACGATCGAAGAAGCCGAAGCGGATTCCCGCCCAAGCGTAGAAATCTTCAATTTGGAAATTGAAAACGAAAAGGAGTTTTTCATAATGGATAAAAAGACAATCGAACATGGACGCTTCAAAGCAACGTATCATAACGAAAAGACGGCTTACTTGGACGGTGTAAAAATCTTCCGCCATAAAGACGGCATTGCATTTGAATTTAATGGACAATTGACTTCGATCAATGATAGAGGCAAAAATTCAGTTCGGGGTGCGAATGACCTCTACAATAAATTGAATGCCATCCTTCTTGAACTTGGTGTTGAAGAAGGAGAATATGAAAAGAAGAAAAAGGCCGTGGCTGTCAGTAATGAAATATAGGAATGACCATTTGCTTTGAAATGCAAACGAAGCCGAAGCGGGCAATCCTGAAAGTAGTTCAGCAAAGTAGTTAGTCGGATTGGTGGCAAAGGAATATGAAACAATCGTTTCGTAACTAGTTAAATACCAGGAATAAAACGCCAATTTGTCATGAATTGGCGTTTTCCTTTGTCGTAAATTCCCATCTTAAACGAATGATTTTTCATTGTCCATCACCCCAAAGTTCCACTTGAATGATTGTGCGGGGATGAATGAAAGTTGAGGAATAGTTAGGTTGCGTGTAAGATGTTTTTATATGCACTGGCGAGGTTTATTCTAATTAAAAATACTGCATATTGTGTTGTGCAAAAAGTGGCCAGGTACTCAAACAATGAGTGCCTGGCCACTTGATAGTCAAATATTAGCAGCGGCCTAGTTGGCTTTCACGCAATCAATCGCCACGAGAAGCGGTTCCAGTTCATTATTTCGATTTGTAGCTCATAACCATCGCCCCAGGTAAACCACTTTTTGCTGACGGTTCATCTTTTCATAGAACCTTTCCTAAAAATCCAGATACAAGTATTCCGTACACATAGAATAGGAAAAGAGATTCGCAACAACGACGGGCCAAGGCAGAGCAATTTTAAAGATTCGTAAAAATCACGGCGGAAACTACTACGTAAATGGATTTACAATTCAAGGAACACCCGTACAAAAATCCGTATCAAGAGTTGATGAAATTCACCAGCTCCTTCATCCATTTATAAAGTTTAATAGAAAAAGCGGTCTCTATATTATTCAAGAAGATATACAAAGCTACACCCAATTTGGACAGCCTTTTTCTATAGCGAAAGTAATCGATTCCGTTTTGCCATGTAGGGAATATGGCATTGACTTCGGGATCAATCAAGAAAGGAACACCGATCTTATTTGAAGTGAACACGACACCGGGTATCGTCGGATTTGCGCAAATCGAGAATCAAGTAATTTGGAGACGAATTGTCGAGATACGGAAAATGCAAAGTGAATCGGATGAAACCAATCTTTGAAAGGAGCCAGCCATACTTAAACATCCAATATTGCTCTTGAGCACATAATCCCTCTGGAGAATATGCACGGCGGGACGATTGTCGGGAACGTCATTCCAATGGATGCAACGTCGAATAGGCACCTTTCAATTTTGCCCTTCCCCTTTTTTCCGCCAATTTTTGGGGTGTAAATAACTTTTATATTTTGTTACGACATCTTTACCAACGAGTAAAGCGCCCGCCCAAAATAAGATTTCTCCTGCTATGATACTTCCTGTTATGATGCTTGCCTTTACTGTAAGGGAATATGGTGTCATTGTCGCAATTGCAGCAATCACCCAACATAAAACAGCAAGTATTAAGAGGCCTATTCCAAGTTTATAAAACAATGATTTTTTTTGCCTTTTCTTGCTGGTATCCATCTCTTTTTCCAATTTCAAATCCCCCATCATGATATAACTTAGTTAAGTCAACTAAACTATATAGTGACAGAGAATTTTTCACAAGGATTTTTTTAAAAGGCGGATTAGTTCGCCTACTTTTTTAGAACACGGATATAGTTTGTTCCGTAGATCCTTCGTTAATTGCCTTCTCTTCGGCTGGCCTTTCTTTTCCCCTTCACATCTCTTCGAATAATGTTTAAGTGACTGTGCGGGAGGTGGATAAAACAAGGGGAGTAATTTAAGTGCGTGCAGGATATTTTTATGCGCACTAGCAAGGTTCACTTTAATTAAAATAAGTTCATATTGTGCGATATGAATTTTTTTAGACTAGGGCAGTTTCTTCATAGCTAATAAAGAAACCTGAAGCCATGAATTGTTCTTATGAACTGGTAAATATCTACCCCACCCGACTTCACACATTAGCCGCGGAAGAAGCCGCTGCCTGGTCGGCTTTCACACAGTCAATTGCCACGACGAGCGCCACAAGAAGCCGTTCCATTTCATCATTTACGATTTCTAACTGGTAGCTATCGCCCCATGTGAACCACTTCTTGCTGACAGTTCCAACGACTTCCCCGTTTTGATATACTTCGAAATTCATATCCCACCAATTTCCCCGAACCTCGATCCCCGCCGCGTCAATCGAGTAACGCGCCTTCAAAAAAGTGAATTGCTTCTTAATCGTCACAGTCTCCTGGCCATTCACTTCTACAAAAAAGGTCGGCAAGAAACTGAACGTCTTTTTCGTAATCAACGCAACTTCATCCCTCGCGGCGTCCATAATGGAAAACGTCTTCGGGATACGCAGGAAGCTGCCTTCTACAAAATAAACTTCGTTCTCTTGCTCGTCTTTCACTGAAAACTTGCCACTTAAGCTAAATACCTTTTGCTTGATGTATAGCTGTCTCATAAGTAATTCCCCCTCGTTTCAGGAATGAACGTCTGTATGCCGCTCCCTCAAAACCTAACTATCTACTAGTAATACGGAATGGCTAGTTGAAAAGTTTCGACTAATTAGCGTTTTGCACAAATGGGGAAAACATTTGACTGCTATCTATATTTTGTCGAAAGGCTGTAGATCACAGGATGAACTAGGTGCCATTCACTCTTCCCTAACAAAAAACAAGCACCGTATTTTCTGTGCTTGTTTCGTATTTTTTAAATTACTTTCCATTTGATTAGCAAACTTCTCCGTCAATCCAGCTCATCATCCCCATAATAATCAAACAAATCGCCAGTATTCGCATAAATCTGATATCCATTTCCCCAATGATCCTTCAGCCATCGAAAGGCCTTCAACATTTCTTCGCTATGAACCGCAGCCTTTTCTTCTACATCTGCTGCCTCCTGCAGTTTGGTGTGGCACCATGCTGGATCTGGAAACGATCCGAACCATTCTTTGTCTTCCTCTTCCATCGGATCTGTATAGGTCATGTCATCTTGAACGGGCAACATCTTTGGCCAGTCTACTCCGAGTCCGCTCTCGTCCATCAATTGCCGCAGATCAAGCGCAAAGGAATACGTCCAGAATGCCTCCGCGACGTCCTCTTCCCCATTGACGACTCGAATTTCGTATTCTTTCACGTTTTCTTTTTTGAAGAGCTTTTGGAAGAGGTTTTCTTTTAGTGTGACATCCTTGAAAGTATAGTTCCGGACCGCTGTCAATTTGACATGGCTCGTCAACTGCCTGTTATGGTGAAGAATCAATTGGGTACTTTAGGGATATCTAATATCTCTAATCAGGCAAAAAATAATCGGTTAATCCGTTTTCTGCGCAACAAGCATGTATAGAGATTCCGATGGGAAATATTTCTCCGTTACTTGGAATCCTGATCCTTTCATTTCTCGCTCCATTCCTTCCAAGGTAATTCTAGGTCCTTTATCAGCACTTCCTTTTGGTTCGAGTTCCAGACAGATAAGATAGCCTTCTTTTTTCAATACATTTCTCATTTGCTGTAACAGTGGTCCCAACGGCTGAATTTCATGCAGTACCAGAGAAGCAATGATCATATCGATAGTGCCATCAAGTAAAGAAAGTTCCTCCATACTTTCTTGCACCAGGACAATATTCGTAAGCTGTTCCTGCAAGGATTTTTCTTTTATTATTTCCAGCATTGCAGCATCGATATCTAGAGCGTATACTTTGCCCGTGGTCCTCTTCGCCGCCGGGATGGAAAAATAACCGGTTCCAGCGCCAAAATCTAAGATGCTGTCCGTTTCTTTTAAAGGAATCATGTTCAGCAACTGTTCCGGGGAAAATTCTTTTCTTCGTTCGGGACTTTCCAAGTACGATACTTTTTCTTTGCTATATTTACCATGTGGGTGATGCATATATATCCTCCTTTTTTTAAGCGTGCTGTTTATCCTGGTTAAATTTCTCTTCTGTCAGTGCTGCGACCACAGATATGGCAGCCATACTGCCTTCTGCCGCTGCAATAATTAATTGGGAGGGACCAGCAATTCGCGTATCTCCGCAAGCAAACACCCCTTCCGTTTTCGTGCGCTGCCAGCTGTCAGTTGCAATCCCGCC
Source organism: Sporosarcina sp. HYO08 (assembly GCF_001563475.1). Classification (GTDB taxonomy): domain Bacteria; phylum Bacillota; class Bacilli; order Bacillales_A; family Planococcaceae; genus Sporosarcina. The sequence continues at coordinate 23,291 of NZ_LPUT01000006.1, forward strand.
CTGTTCGTTTAATGTATATCCTAGGGAAGTTTTAAAAGAATCTGCCTGTAGCCATTCCGTAGATATAAATCCTCCCTCACGGAGTACCGATGTTTCATCTTCAAATTGGATTTTTTCCAGCATTCCCTCTTCCCCAATGAAAGCGGCAATCTTCTTTTCGTTAATACTGATGCCTTTGCTTTTGAGCAATTCTTGTTCTTCCAACGAAAGTACTTCTTTTCCATTGGTAAAAATAATTAAATCGTTCGTCCAGTTGGACACCAGTTTCGCCATATGAAACGCCTTTTGATCATCTGCAATCACTGCTAGTGGATGATCTCTTAATTCCCACCCATCACAGAAAGGACAGTTGAAAAGGCTCTTGCCATAGAACTCTTTCACTCGCGGGATATCCGGAAGGACCTCCTTAAAACCGGTTGCGAGAATAATCTTTTTCGCGCTGTATACTTCCCCATTTTCTGTCTCCACCTTGAATAAGGTGTTTTCTTTATTTATACGATGCACCCTTTGCTTTTCAATCCTCACATCAGGGTATTTGTATAATTCTTCCTGGGCAATTCTTTTTAATTCTTGCGGATTTATACCATCCCTTGTGATAAACCCGTGGGACGCAGAAGTCACCGCATTTCTCGGTTTGTTGTCATCGAACAGAATAGTTTTTCGTCTTGATCTTCCAAGTACTAAAGCAGCCTTCAGTCCAGCTGTTCCTCCGCCAATCACGGCACAGTCTAATATCATCTGATCGGCTCCCTCAAAAAAAAATTTAACTATTTTTTTCTTTCTGTTTGGATTTTGTCTCTTTAGCAATATCGTTCAAAAGCATTGATTCCAATTCACCTTTCATATTTTCCTCTACTTGCCTCATGGTGTTTTCAATCAAGCAGCCTTCATGATGAATGGAACAGTCGAATAAGCTTGTATCTCCTTCAATTGCATTAATAACATCCAAAAAGGATATTTCCTGTTTTGTTCTGGAGATTTTATAGCCTCCCTTCGCGCCTGGTGTTGAGTCGATCAAACCGGCTTTCGCAAGTTTGGTTAATATCTTAGAAAGGTACGTTGGGGAAAGGTGTTGCATTTCAGCTAATTCTTGCACTCCCACCAAGCTCTCCCTAGGTTGCAGCATTAAATGAACTATTGTGTGCAAGGCATAGTTTGTCGCGTTTGAATACCTCATACATATCCTGCTACTAAAAACATAGAAAAATGTCCTTTTTCTATGCCAGACCATTCCTGCTTCTTCGTACCCCGCCTCGCCAATCTCACGCTACTACGGTTGGTTTAGCACTCCACAGGCGTAAATTCGGATGTAGCCCACCCTACTTTTGCAAGTTGTTACTTTGAGGTAACAATCGC
>NZ_LPUT01000007.1 GCF_001563475.1 Sporosarcina sp. HYO08
TCAAGATGAGATTTCCCATTACATTTGTAAGTAAGATCCCTCAAAGATGATGAGGTGGATAGGTCTGGGGTGGAAGCACGGCGACGTGTGGAGCTGACAGATACTAATCGATCGAGGACTTAACCTATAAGAAAAGCGGAGACGACCGCTTTGACGCGACAAGCATAAGATGGCTTGCGGTAGTGGCGATAGCCACGGAGGCAAGAGGGCTTATGACCTCGAGCGTCAGGGAGTCGTAGCTGGACAGTATGTAAATGATTACGATTATGCATCCAATGTTTGTTTTATTCAGTTTTGAGCGAACAAGCTCATAGTCTGGTGCCGATGGCGAAGAGGTCACACCCGTTCCCATACCGAACACGGAAGTTAAGCTCTTCAGCGCCGATGGTAGTTGGGGGCTTCCCCCTGCAAGAGTAGGACGTCGCCAGGCGCAAGGTCATTGCCAATAGGTGATGGCTTTTTTGTTTTTTAAATTGAATCCAATAAAGGCCAACATTGTCTGAACTGGCAAAAGCCGATAGTGCAATTTAAATCTCCCTAAATTGATTGCGAGTTACCCGAAACTAAGCAATCCCCATGAAAAGGATTTTTCAGGATTCCTAATACCTACCGAAATACGGAGCCCAAATATAGAAACGATACAAATAATATTCACAACTTATAGCCATACTTAAAGAGTAATGGCTTTTTTGGTGTTTAAAAAACTCGAAATTATGGGTTCATATACTTATTGATTAAAGATAGAAAGTTTATCGGCGGATAAAGTGTAGTTATTATCTCTTCACTTCAAGTGATATTAAATCTCGAATTATGGGAATAATCTTATTTATTGTCCATTCCTTGACAGTTGGTTTAGGCGCTGATAATCTTTTAATAATATTCAAATGAAAACGATCATTAGGAGGCATAAATGGAATGTGGGAATCTAAATTTGTGCGTGAAGGCTTAACATTCGATGATGTATTACTAGTACCCGGGGCATCCGAAGTATTGCCGAAAGATGTGTCTCTCTCTGTCAATTTAACGGACAAGATCAAATTAAATATCCCGATTATGAGCGCAGGAATGGATACAGTCACAGAATCGAAGATGGCCATTGCAATGGCTCGTCAAGGTGGACTCGGCGTGATCCATAAAAACATGAGCATTGAAGAACAAGCCGAATTAGTCGTAACTGTTAAGCGTTCAGAGAACGGTGTGATTACGAATCCATTTTACTTAACGCCTGAGCATCAAGTATTCGATGCAGAGCATCTGATGGGGAAATACCGTATATCTGGTGTTCCGATCGTTAATAATACCGAAGAATTGAAGCTTGTTGGAATTTTAACGAACCGTGATCTTCGTTTTATCGATGACTATTCCTTAATTATTGATGATGTGATGACGAAAGAAAATCTTGTGACAGCACCCGTTGGTACAACACTTGAAGACGCTGAAAAGATTTTACAGAAGCACAAAATTGAAAAGCTTCCAATCGTTGATGATAATGGCATTTTGAAAGGCCTAATTACGATTAAAGATATTGAAAAGGTTATCGAGTTCCCGAACGCAGCGAAAGACTCTCAAGGACGTTTGTTAGTAGGAGCTGCAATAGGTGTAACTTCTGACACGATGGTGCGCATTGAGAAGCTTGTAAATGCCGAAGTCGATGTGATCGTAATTGATACAGCACATGGCCATTCAAAAGGCGTCATTGATACGGTAGCACAAATTAGAGAGCAGTACCCAGATCTTGACATTATCGCAGGAAACGTAGCAACAGCAGAAGGTGCGCGTGCATTATTTGAAGCTGGTGCCGACGTTGTAAAAGTTGGAATTGGTCCGGGATCGATCTGTACGACTCGTGTCGTTGCAGGTGTCGGTGTACCTCAAATTACAGCTGTGTATGAATGTGCGACAGAAGCACGCAAGCAAGGTAAGACGATCATTGCTGATGGAGGCATTAAATACTCCGGTGATATTATAAAAGCACTTGCAGCAGGCGGACATGTCGTCATGTTAGGAAGCCTCCTAGCAGGTACATCTGAAAGCCCTGGTGATACTGAAATCTTCCAAGGCCGTCGTTTTAAAGTATACCGCGGCATGGGATCTGTTTCTTCAATGGAACGCGGGTCGAAGGATCGCTACTTCCAGGACGAAGCGAAAAAACTTGTTCCGGAGGGTATTGAAGGACGGATGCCGTACAAAGGTCCTCTTGCAGATACAATTCACCAACTAGTTGGCGGGGTACGTGCAGGAATGGGTTATTGCGGTACGAAAGATTTACATGATCTTCGTGAAAATGCACAGTTTATCCGTATGACGGGGGCTGGACTTCGTGAAAGCCATCCACACCAAGTACAAATTACAAAAGAAGCACCAAACTATACAATTTCATAATGCCTATATAGGGTTGGTAAAAAAGGAACTTTGGCATCTTTCCCGCGTCTACATATGAGCGGAAAGGTGCTTTTTTGTTTTAGTTCCCAAGTAATTTAGAATTTGTGATAAAATGATTTTTGGGGAAATAGAGTGACGGAGGTTGTACAGTGAAACGGGAAATGAAAAAATATGTGGCTTTACTATTAATGCCACTGTTGTTAGTGATGACAATTGGCACCATGCCTGCGCATGCCAATACAACACTCGGTATTCATGTTGATGGTGCAATTTTAATTGATGCTGATAGTGGAAAGATTTTATATGAAGAAAATGCGGACGCATCTTTGGGCATTGCAAGTATGACAAAGATGATGACGGAGTATATTCTTTTTGAAGCAATTCGTGATGGAAAGGTTAGTTGGGATCAAGAGTATCAAGTGACAGATTACACGTATGCTGTCTCACAAGATCGTCGTTTGAGTAACGTACCTCTTAGAAGAGATGGCAGCTATACGATTCGGGAATTATATGAAGCTCTCGCTATTTATTCCGCAAATGCGGCAACGATCGCTATTGCAGAAACCATTGCGGGAACAGAAACTGAATTTTTGAAGTTGATGGACGCAAAAGCGAAAGAACTTGGTTTAGAAGATTATAAATTTGTCAATTCGACTGGTCTAAACAATAGTGATTTACAAGGCATGCATCCGCAAGGGACAGGCCCAAATGATGAAAACGTAATGCCTGCGAAATCCGTTGCACGTCTAGCCTTTCACCTTTTGAAAGACTTCCCAGAGGTATTAGAAACAACAAAGATTAATACAAAAATGTTCCGGGAAGGGACAACAGATGAAATTAAAATGGATAATTGGAACTTCATGCTTCCAGGATTTGTTTATGAATATGCGGGTGTAGATGGATTAAAAACGGGTACGACAGATTTTGCAGGACATTGCTTTACAGGTACTGCTACAAAGGACGGCAAGCGGGTTATTGCGGTCGTTATGAAAGCAGTCGATGCAAAGGGTGTTGGTTCTTACAAAGCACGTTTCGATGCGACACGTGCGCTCTTCGATTATGGTTTTAACCAGTTTTCAGAAGTAGAGTTCGTACCAGGTGGTTATCAGTTTAAAGATAAGAAGACGTTGAAAGTTGTTAAAGGAAAAGAGAAGAAAGTTCCTATTGCTGTGAAAGAACCTGTTAGTATGTTGGTGAAAACGAGTGAAAAGGACCTTTATGTACCTGAGCTTGTCATTGATGAGTCCAAATTTAAAGACGGGGCGCTTGAAGCACCTATTAAAAAAGGCACCGTTGTCGGTCATGTGAAACTTGTGAATAAAGAGGGAACAGATTATGGCTATATTGATGACAAAAACGTCGGTGCTGAAGTCGTGACGACCGAGGATGTACAAAAAGCTGGCTGGTTTTCGTTAGCAATGGGTGCAATCGGTAACTTTATCGGTAGTCTATGGGGCAGCGCAGTTGGATTTGTAAAAGGTTTATTCTAATAAAAAGAACTGCTTAGAAATATTTTCTAAGCAGTTCTTTTTTATTTAAAAACAGTTAAGCTTTTGCGCTGATGGATCCACTACTTTTTGGATAGATCCTTTTTTTATATGTACAAGCGTGTCACCAAGCTTTTTGGCTTCTGCAAGATCGTGTGTCACAATCATAAACGGGATTTTCCAAATATCATGAAGTCTTAGCAGTTCGTCCTGGCATTCACGTCGTGTGTCTTGGTCCAATGCAGATAAAGGCTCGTCTAACAATAATAGGGCGGGTTCGGTTGCCAAGGCGCGTGCTAGAGCAACACGCTGTTTTTCACCGCCTGAAATTTGATGTGGATATTTGTGCGTTAAATGACCAATCCCTAACACGTGGACGAGTTTCTTAATTAGAAAAAGGGCGTCTTGGTCATTTTTGTTTTTTAGACCAAAGCGAATATTTTTATCGACTGTCATATGTGGGAAAAGCGCGTAGTCTTGAAACAAATACCCGACATTTCTTTTTTGGGGTGGAAGGGGACGGCGATTTTCCTGAAAGTATGGTTGCCCATTCAATGTGATCGATCCGGCGTCCGGATGTTCAATGCCAGCAATTGTATTTAAAATAGTCGTTTTTCCAGATCCCGAAGGTCCGACTAACACAACAATTTCATCCTTTACCTTCAATGAAACGTCTAGCCTAAAATGTGCTAGTTGTTTTTGAATATGTACTTCAAGCATCCAATCCCTCCCTTATGACGAATGATTTTTATAACGCTCGACATTTCTTCGTCCCCACCAATTGAGCCACATAATTGTACTAAAGCCAAGCGCAACGATGATGATGACCCAAAATGTTGCTTTTTCCATTTGACCAGCTTCTACTGCAAAGTAAATAGCTAGCGGAATCGTGTCTGTCTTTCCTGGTATATACCCTGCCAACATTAAAGTAGCCCCAAACTCACCGAGTCCCCGAGTAAAAGAAAGTACTAATCCCGCAAGTAATCCAGGCCATGCAAGCGGAAATGTAATGGTTCGAAAGACTTTCCACTCTGATGCCCCCATTGTCCGTGCTGCATTTTCCATTCGATGATCCAAATTATTAAATGCGGCACTTGCACTTTGGTACATTAAGGGGAAAGAAACGACAACAGAAGCAATGACTGCAGCGAACCAGGTGAAGATAATTTGAATATTAAACCATTCCAACAGCCAACTCCCAATCCAACCCTTTTTTCCAAACAAGATGAGCAACCCAAAGCCGACGACTGTCGGCGGCAAAACGAGCGGCAATAAGAATAGGGACTCGATAACCATTTTCCCCCAAAATTTTTTGCGTGATAAAAAATAGGCAGCATATACCCCAGTTATAAAAACAATAATCGTAGAAATTCCCGCTACCTTTAAGGATAAGAGCAGGGGCGTGTAATCCGTCATATTCACAAACATTTCCTTTACATACAAAGTATTCTGACTTAATAAGTGAAAGTATAAAAAGGTCTGTTAAAATAAATGTTACTAACTACTAAGGAGGCCAATTTTGGAAATAGGAATTATTTTTATCTGCATTATTCTGATTGCCGCTATTTTGCAAACAAGCACTGGTTTTGGTTTTTCTATCATGGCGACACCATTTTTGCTTCTTTTATTCTTACCAGAAGAGGCCATCCAGATTAACATTATTTTATCATTAATCATCTCTGTGTTTCTTATTTGGAAAATATACGCCGATTTAGACGTGAAGCTTTTAAAAAGACTTACAATTGGTAGTGTTTTCGGCGTGCCATTTGGTCTTGTTATTTTCATGTCTATGAATATCGATACGTTTAAATTGGTTGTTAGTATTTTATTGTTACTTTTAACGGGACTACTAATCTTTAATGTAAAAGTAAAAGCGACGCCATTTAAGGATTTTGTCGTTGGTGGAATTTCGGGCCTCTTAACAACAAGTATTGGTATGCCAGGTCCACCATTACTACTATACTTGTCAGGAACAAAAACTGAAAAAAGTAAATTAAGGGCGACGACTTTAGCTTATTATTTGGCGATCTATGGGCTAAGTCTCATCACCCAAATTATTTTTAACGGAACCAATCAAGTAATATGGCGCTCAAGTCTATATGCAATTCCCATTGTCCTGATCGGCCTTTTAATTGGACAAATTGTTTTCAAATGGCTCAATCAAAGACTATTTCAATTGTTTACGTATGTTATTTTAAGTTTGTCAGGTTTGTATCTCCTTTTTGATGTTTTACAAGCAACTTATCCGATCTATCCTTTATTGAAAACCATATTTATGTAAAATGGTTTTTCCATCTTCGCTAGTCAAAAACGTTAAAAATGCCTTAGCTTCGTTGGGGTGTTTTGTTTCTGCAATGACAGCTCCTGGATAGACAATTGGTTCATGCCAATCTTGATGAGCAGTTACCAAGACTTTAATTTTATTTGAGATTTTTGCGTCGCTGGTATAAACAACACCTAAGTCAGCGTTACCCATTTCAACATGCGTCAAAACTTGGCGTACATTGGAGCTGAATACCATTTTGCTTTCCAATGGTTCCCATAGACCGAGATGTTCAAATACTCTTTTTGTATAACGACCTGCCGGGACGCTTTCTGGGTCTCCAATCGCAACTTGTCCGATATTTCCCGATAGTATCTGGTCGAATGACTCGATGGATAAGGATGAGTCCTCATTTGTAATTAATACTAATTCGTTTGTGGCAAAATCGACCCTTGATTCATCGAGTAATAGCTTGGCATCTTCCAGTATATCCATGTCCTTTTTACTAGCTGAAAGAAAGACATCTGCGGGTGCTCCTTGAGTGATCTGCTGTGCCAACTTTCCAGAGCCGTTAAAGTTAAAGGTTAATGTTACGTCATGATTTTCTTCGAACACCGTCTTCACTTCATGTAAAGCATCCGTTAGGCTGGCGGCAGCTGAAATGAGTAATTCTATATTTTGTTCTGAGGGCTTGGTTTTCTCATTTTGTGTGCAACTCGCTAATAGGAGCAAAACGATGCCAATGGTTAAAAAATATATCCCCTTTTTCACGGAAAATCCCCTTTCTAGCTCACTATATTAACTACTATAAAGAAGGGTTCGATTCCTTCAAGGGAGATCCCTTAATTTGCAACTAAGGTTTCCTTGGAATATTCCAAATGGTCATTAAATCTTCTATTGCTTTTTTTATTTCATCTACAGATAACCCGCCAAATCCGATTAAAAATGAAGGTTGTTCATCGACAATAGAAATTGTTCGATATTGGTTGAGTCCATACAATCGAATACCGGCATCTTGTGCAAGTTCCGTTAATGTTTGTTCATCTTGATCGGACTGAACGGTCATGATGATATGCATGCCAGCTTCATCTCCGAAAAAACGAACGGCAGGTGCGTAGCTTTCAAGTGTTTCTGTTAGAGCCTGTAGCTTACGTCTATACACTTTACGCATTCGATTTAAGTGCCGTGAAAAATGGCCCTCTGCCATAAAACGCGCCAGAATATGCTGATCCAATCTTGGTACTGTGGAGGAGTAATGAATAAATGCTTTTTCATAACGATCCAACAGCTGCGGCGGCAGCACCATATAAGCGATGCGAAGAGACGGCATGAGTGATTTGGAAAAGGTGCTCAAATAAATGACATTTTTACCTTTGTCCATTCCCTGTAAGGCTGGAATGGGTTTACCAGTGTAGCGGAATTCACTATCATAATCATCTTCGATAATAAAATGATTTCTTTTAGAGGAGGCCCAGTTTAATAACGCCGTCCTGCGCGACGCAGAAAGCACTGTGCCTGTCGGAAACTGATGGGAGGGTGTTACATAGGCAACAGTTGCCCCCGAGTTTACAAGCATCTGTACGTCCATTCCCTCTTCATCTACAGCAATCGGGATGGCCTTCCGATTATTATGAAAGAACACATGGTGTGTAAGCGGATAGCCTGGGTCCTCGATTGCATAAGTTGCCTCATCTCCAAGAATACGAATGACAAGCGGCATCAGTTGTTCCGTTCCTGACCCAACAATAATTTGCTCCGGTGTACAGTCAACTCCTCTTGAATGGTACAAATAACGCGCAATTTCTTGTCGCAGTGCGAGATCACCATGTGGATGTCCAAGCAGCAAGAGATGGTGTGAAGATTCATCCATTAAGTCTTTCGCACATTTTCGCCATTGTGTAAAAGGAAAAGAATGCGTATCAATTTTTCCAGGTGAAAAATCAACCGAGAGTTCAATCGTTTCTTTTTCTTGTTTCACTGGTTCATAAGGTGTTTTTTCTTGCTGCACATACGCTAATTCTCCAATATCTTGTACAAAAAAACCTTGCCGTGGCTTGGCAGAAATGAAACCTTCCGCTACGAGTTGGCCATAAGCAAGTTCAATTGTCGTTTGACTAACGTCTAAAAATTCCCCTAATCTTCTTTTCGAAGGAAGTTTACTGCCGACAGGCAATTTTCCTGTAGAAATATCGGTTTGTATTTGTTCGTAAATTTGTTCATATAAAGGTGTTACATTTGTTTTATCTAATTTCACAATAAGCATTTCCACGCTAACCCCTCCAACTGACCCCTTCAACTTATATTAAACTGGTTATTTTAATATGGTCATACTCCATTATACTAAATAGTGAGAAAAGGGGGAAGGTAAAGTGAACTTTCAATATGGCGGCGTCATTATGGACGTCATTAATGCAGAACAGGCAAAAATTGCGGAGGCGGCTGGAGCAATTGCAGTTATGGCGCTTGAACGCGTTCCTTCGGATATTCGGGCAGCAGGGGGAGTTGCACGTATGGCAGACCCGCGCATCGTTGAAGAGGTACAAAAAGCGGTATCCATTCCAGTCATGGCAAAAGTACGAATTGGACATATTTCAGAAGCACGTGTGCTTGAAGCAATGGGTGTAGACTACATTGACGAAAGTGAAGTATTAACACCTGCAGATGATGAATTCCATTTGCTGAAAAGCGACTACAAAGTACCATTCGTTTGTGGTGCACGTAATTTAGGCGAAGCAGCACGACGTCTTGGTGAAGGAGCGAAAATGCTTCGTACGAAAGGTGAGCCAGGTACAGGAAATATTGTAGAGGCGGTGCGTCATTTGCGGATGGTGAATGCGCAAGTGAACAAAGTTGTTCATATGAGTAAGGACGAGCTTATGACAGAAGCACGCGATCTAGGTGCACCTTATGAAGTGCTTCTCGCCATAAAAGAGGCTGGTCGTCTACCTGTTACAAACTACGCAGCAGGCGGAGTAGCAACACCGGCAGACGCAGCACTGATGATGGAATTAGGTGCTGACGGTGTCTTTGTAGGATCTGGTATTTTCAAATCTGAAAATCCAGAGAAGTTCGGGCGGGCAATTGTTCAAGCAACGTTAAACTTTAAAGACTACGATCTGATTGGCAAGCTGTCAAAAGATATTGGCACGCCGATGAAAGGCTTAGAAATTTCCACGCTTTCCGGCAGCGAATTAATGGCAAACCGCAGTTCCTAAAAGTGTTCTTCTTTCCTCCTCCATGCTAATTGGAGGAGGATTTTTTTAATCCTTAAAGTAAGCGCATACATTGGTGCTGCGTATGACTTGCTAAATTTTGTGGCGTATAGTAAAGTAGAGATAATTTCAAATAAAAAATTGACGATGATGGGAAGTAGTAGCAACCTTGTTTTTTGAAGAGAGTCGGCGGTCGGTGCAAGCCGATAAAAACAATTTGTGAATCCGTCCCTGAGCAGCTGGGTTGAAAGAAAGTAGGCCTAAGCCGGTGATTGAACCGTTATTTCAACGAGTGGATCAGACTTGCCGTCTGGTCAATTTGGGTGGCAACGCGGGTAGTTCTCGTCCCTTTAGTAGAAGGGATAGAGGGCTTTTTTTATTGCTGTTTTATTGAAAAATGGGTCATGATTGTCTTGAGATGGAGGAGGAAAAATAATGCTAGATATTAAAAAGGTACGTGCAAATTTTGATGAGGTAAAAGAAAAACTTGCGAAACGCGGAGAGGACTTAACGGATTTTGATAAATTCGGCGGACTTGACGAAAAACGCAGAGAGTTAATTGCAAAAGTAGAAGTATTAAAAGCTGAGCGCAATGAAGTTTCCCAAAAAGTAGCAGAAATGAAACGCAACAAAGAAAATGCGGATGAAGTCATAGCGCGTATGCGTGCAGTTGGGGAAGAAATTAAAGGGCTTGATGAGGAACTACATGAAATCGAAGAGCAATTGAATTATATTATGATGCGCATTCCTAACATCCCGCATGACAGTGTACCAGTAGGGGATAGCGAAGACGATAATGTTGAGATTCGTGCATGGGGTGAAAAGCCAGCGTTTACTTTTGAACCAAAACCGCATTGGGATCTCGGGACGGATTTAAATCTGTTAGATTTCGAACGTGCTGCAAAAGTAACGGGGAGCCGTTTTGTATTTTACCGCGGACTGGGCGCACGTCTTGAGCGTGCATTGATCAACTTTATGTTGGATCTTCATATTGAAGAGCATGGCTATGAAGAAGTATTGCCGCCGTATTTGGTAAACCGTACAAGCCTGACGGGAACAGGACAGCTGCCAAAGTTTGAAGAAGATGCATTTTTAATCGAGGAAGAGGATTATTTCTTAATTCCAACGTCTGAAGTACCTGTCACAAACTTCTACCGTGATGAAATTATGGACGGAGCACAGCTGCCAGTTGCTTTTACAGCATACAGCACGAACTTCCGTTCAGAAGCAGGTTCAGCAGGCCGTGATACACGTGGACTCATCCGTCAGCACCAATTCAATAAAGTGGAGCTTGTCCGCTTTGTAAAACCAGAAGAATCTTATGACGAGCTAGAAAAGCTAGTTGGACATGCGGAGAAAGTGCTGCAATTATTAGAGCTTCCGTACCGTGTGTTAAATATGTGTACAGCAGATCTTGGATTTACTGCGGCGAAAAAATACGATATTGAAGTTTGGATCCCGACGCAAAATATGTATCGTGAAATTTCATCTTGTTCAAACTTTGAAGACTTCCAAGCACGCCGCGCGCACATTCGTTTCCGCCGTGAAGCAGGGGCAAAACCAGAGTACGTTCACACGTTGAACGGTAGCGGACTCGCAGTTGGACGTACAGTTGCTGCAATTCTTGAAAATTACCAGCAAGAAGACGGTTCTGTTAAAATTCCAGAAGTACTTCGTCCGTATATGGGTGGTAAAGAAATTATTCGTTAATGAAAAAAAGATTGTGCAGACGTCATTCGGCGTCCTGCACAATCTTTTTTTTCATTAACTTTTTTCTTTGGCGGATGGCATGGAAAAAAGTAGTGAGCATGCCGCCGCACTCCTCTGCTAATACGCCTTCCACGACCTCACATTCGTGATTAAAGCGCGGATCGTTTAATAACCGATAGAGCGAGTCTACACAGCCTGCTTTCGGATCACGCGCACCGTAAACGACGCGGGGAACTCTTGACTGGAGAATGGCACCCGCACACATTGGGCAAGGTTCTAGTGTAACGTACAAAGTTGTATCTTCCAGGCGCCAACTGCCGAGTTCTTCACATGCTATTTGAATGGCGGATAACTCGGCATGTGTCACTGCGTTTTGAGAAGTTTCCCGTAAGTTATGCGCACGGGCGATCACCTCGCCGTCATGTACGATAATGGCACCAATCGGTACTTCCGCCAAAGCCTCTGCTTTTTTTGCTTCTTCTATGGCCAATTTCATATATTGTCGATCTTTTTCAAACACATCCATGGTCATCGCTCCTTGAAAGTAGTGTAGCATTTCTAGTTAAATCTGTCTTTTTTATATTGTTTCACGTGAAACAATGATGTGCTAAAATAAGAGGCGTTGTTTACCTTGCTTCAGTAAGGAGGAAAAGAAGATGTCTGTCCCATTCATAGCAGTAGAGGGCCCGATCGGTGTTGGAAAAACATCTCTATCCAAAGAGATCGCCGATACTTTGCAATTTCATTTATTAAGAGAAATCGTGGATGAGAATCCTTTTTTACATAAATTTTACGAGAACATCGAGGAATGGAGCTTCCAGACTGAAATGTTTTTTCTTTGCAATCGATACAAGCAGTTAAGTGATTTGCAAAAGGAATGGGTGGCGGAGGGGAATTCCATCGTCGCGGATTACCATATATTTAAAAACCTGATCTTTTCAAAACGGACACTCGAGCCAACTGAGTATGAGAAATATGAAAAAATTTTTCATATTTTAACGGAAAATATGCCCGTTCCCAATTTGATCATTTATCTCCATGCCAGCTTGCCGACGCTCATGAATCGGATTGCGATGAGAGGGCGTGAGTTTGAGAAAAATATGGATCCTGGCTATTTACAGCAGCTATCAGACGATTATGAGGAATTTATTGCACATTTTGAAAAAGAGCATCCGGAAATTCCCATCCTCCGTGTGAACGGCGATGAACTAGATTTTGTGCATGATGAAAAAGATTTACAAATAATTTTGAACCAGATTACTGTAATTTTAGAAAAAGGGTGTCAAATAAGATGAATTTACGGGAAAAATACGGAATACCAAATAATGCCGTCATCACAATAGCGGGATCTGTCGGTGTTGGAAAATCAACGATGACCAAAGCGCTTGCTAAGGCTTTGCATTATCGTACGTCATTTGAAAATGTAGATCATAATCCATATTTAGATCGATTTTATGATGACTTTGAAAAGTGGAGCTTTCATTTACAAATTTACTTTTTAGCAGAACGTTTTAAAGAGCAAAAGCGTATTTTTGAATATGGCGGCGGATTTATTCAGGATCGTTCTATTTATGAGGATACAGGCATTTTTGCGAGGATGCATAAAGATAAAGGAACGATGACAGCAGAAGACTTTGACACATATACGCAACTGTTCGATGCGATGGTGATGACGCCTTATTTCCCGCACCCTGATTTGCTTATTTACTTGGGCGGTTCGCTAGATACGATTCTTTCCCGTATTCAAGAGCGAGGCCGTGCAATGGAACAGCAAACACCGATTGCTTATTGGGAAGAGCTTCATACACGCTACGAAAAATGGATCAACGATTTTCATGCATGTCCTGTGTTACGGTTAGATATTGAAGAGTATGATCTCAAAAATGACCCAAATGGTGTCGAAATAGTTGTTGAAAGAATTGGTCATATTTTAAAACAAACATCCCGATATAAGAAAAATTATTGAAAAAGCGTCTAATAGGGACGCTTTTTTATATTAGGCATACAAACCAGAATCATGGAATAGTATAATATGAAAACCATCATTACGTAGATGTAATAGCTCAGAAAGGAGCCTTCGGTTTGGTTCGTTATGGGGATTGGCGTTCGTATTATGCAAATTTGAGTACGCGTTCTCAATTTACGGCACCGGTTCGGTATATTTTAAATAAGCCAGATATGTATCGTAGACAGTACATTCATCAGTCTGAAGTAGATTTGACGAGTATGAATCGCCTTTTATGGGAAGAGCATGTTAACTGGACGCGGATGACGATTATTAGCATCGTTTTTAAATTGCCAGATTTACCTTTTGTGCAAGAACGATTATTACAAAATGCAACAGATATGGGAAATTGTTTACGTCCATTTTATGGGGACGCCATAGCAGACCAATATGCTGACCTCATAAAGGAACATCTTGTCATCGCAGCGGAACTCGTCACAGCAGCTGTGCAGGGGGATACGAAAACAGCAGGTGCTAAAGAAAAAGAATGGTACCGCAATGCCGACCAAATTGCTGATTTTTTAAGCAGGATCAATCCTTACATCGACCGTGAAGTAATGCGTCAAATGATGTATTCACATTTGACAATGACAAAGAACGAAGCTGTTTGGATGATACAAAAGAAATTCAAGGAAGATGTTGCGATTTTCGATAAGATTGAGGCTGAAGCGCTGATGATGGCAGATTACATTTCAAATGCCATGGTGGCACAATTTCCATATTTATTTCAGTAGAAAAACCAGCAGGTCCTATTAAGGATTTGCTGGTTTTTTCCTGTTATGAATAGATCGGCGAATTACTAAAAAACTCTTTGTATAACTCTTTCAAGACAGCTGTCTCATTTTCCTTTAAAATCCCAAATGTTAAACTCACCTCGGACGAGCCTTGGTTAATCATTTGAATGCTTGTGCCGGTACGTGCAATTGCAGAGGCTGCACGTGCGGTAAGTCCTGTCGTATGGCGCATACCTTCACCAACGAGCACGATCATTGAATAGTTATTGTGTAAATACACATCATCTGCATCCAGTTCGTCCTTCACACGCTGAATAATGCGCGCCTCTTTTTCAGGCGTTAGTTGATGGCTGCGAAAGATAACAGACATATTGTCGATTCCGGATGGTGTGTGTTCGAATGAAATATCTTCTTCTTCTAAAATCTGCATGAGGCGTCGGCCAAATCCAAGTTCTAAGTTCATCAAATATTTATCGACAAACAGTGTTGAGAATCCGCTATCTGCTGCAATACCAACAACTGTATGGGATGAATGATCCCGTTCTTTTACGATCATCGTGCCAGGTGCATCCGGGTTGTTCGTATTTTTAATACAAACTGGAATTGAATGTCTAAATGCAGGCATGAGTGCTTCATCATGAAAAACGGAGAATCCAGCATAAGCCAATTCACGCATTTCGCGGTACGTCATTTTATCAATCGCGACAGGATTATCGACAACCCTTGGATTGGCAGCGAACACGGAGTCAACATCCGTGAAGTTTTCATACAGTTCAGCGTTTGTAGCTGCTGCCAAGAGGGCACCTGTAATATCAGAACCGCCTCGGTTAAATGTTCTAAGTGTTCCATCTTCCGTGTAACCAAAGAAACCAGGGAATACGATAATACCCGGCTCGTCCCGCAACCTTGAAAGCAATTCATTTCCTTTTGGTAAAGCTTGCACGCGTGCAGGACGTTCGTTTACAAGCAACCCTGCTTCTTTTGGACAAACGTATTTTGCTTCAATGCCGATATGCTGAAAATACGCGGCAATCAACTTGGCATTATTGTCCTCACCGGATGCTTTTAAATAGTCCATATATAAAACAGCATCGCCTTTGTCTCGTGCAAGACGTGATGTTAAATCATCCTCAATGACCTGTACAATCTCCTTGTCTAAGCCAAGTCCGGCGGCAATCTGTCGATAACGATTTACAACTTCCTCCAATTCGTTCTGTATATCTTCACCCTTCAATGAATTTTCGGATAATTGTATAAGTAAATCGGTTACTTTAACATCTTCGTCAAACCTTTTGCCAGGCGCAGAGACAACGACAATTTTACGGGCGGAATCTGACGTTACGATTTCTACGACTTTTTTTATTTGATCAGCTGAGGCAACCGACGTTCCGCCAAACTTTGATACTTTCATTTTCATCAAATCCTATCTTTTTATAATGAATATTTTATGTTATCTTATAGTTTAACAAAAGTAGGGTTGTTAATAAACGTATATTTTACTATAATGTCCTTATGCAGTGAACGATTGTTTTTTCATAGTGTACATATAGATAGGGGAGACGTCAAATGAAAAATGAGATCAATATTGGACTTTTGGGGTTTGGGGTTGTGGGAGGCGGAGTCGCAAAGATTTTGCAAGATCACCAAGAGGATTTATGCCATAAGCTAGGCGTTCCGGTGAAAATTAAAAGAGTACTTGTAAAAGATTTAACGAAGAAACGTGATGTGGCATTGGCACCAGAAATATTCACGTCGGAATTAGATGATGTACTAGAGGATCCTTCCATCGATTTAATTGTTGAAGTCATTGGCGGAACAAGAGAAGCGAAAGATGCGATTGAACGCTCCCTTCGTGCTGGAAAAGGTGTCGTCACAGCCAACAAAGACGTGATGGCGGAATCTGGACTAGAATTACTTAAACTGGCAGATGAAAATAAATGTGATTTGTTTTTTGAAGCAAGTGTCGGCGGCGGTATTCCGCTGATCCGTACATTGGAAGATGGCTTAGCGTCCGATCGTATTAGTGCTTTAACGGGAATCGTCAACGGAACGACGAACTTCATTTTGACAAAGATGAAGCATGAGAATAAGTCTTATGAAGATGCATTAGCTGAAGCAACTGAGCTTGGATTTGCAGAAGCGGATCCATCTGCTGATGTTGACGGCATCGATGCGGCGCGTAAAATGGTCATTTTGGCGTCACTTGCCTTCTCAACAGACGTAAATTTAGATGATGTATACGTACGGGGCATGAAAGAAATTAAAGATGGCGATTTAGAACTTGCAGAGCGTTTCGGTTATACAGTGAAGTTAGCTGGTTCCGCGAAAAAGGATGAGGAAGGTATTGAAGTAGCAGTTGAACCGGTGCTTTTCCCGAATTCTCATCCACTTGCTTCTGTAAATAATGAATTTAATGCTGTGTATGTATACGGAGATGCGGTTGGAGAAACGATGTTCTATGGGCCGGGTGCAGGTTCCTTGCCAACTGCTACATCTGTAACTGGTGATATTGTAGCAGCTTGCCGAAACCTAATGCTCGGTGTGAATGGCTCAAGACTTCATGCGCCGCAGCACAAGAAAAAGGTGAAAGACGATAGCCAAAAGTTCGCGCGTTATTTCCACCGAATTTTAGTGAAGGACGAAGTCGGGGTATTAACGAAGTTGACGGCAATTTACAGCGCGCATGGTGCAAGCTTGGCGACGGTCGTTCAGCAACCGGAAGAAAATGTAGCAGAAGCTGATTTGATCTTTATTACCCACCAAATTTCACGCCAGCAACATTTAGACATTATGAATGAATTGAAAGAGACTCCAGAAGTAATCGGCGTACAAAGCCATTACCGAGTCGAGGGGGAAGCGTAAAAATGGCAAGATGGAACGGTTTAATCAGTGAATATAAAGAATGGTTGCCGGTGACAGATGAAACACCGGCACTAACGTTACAGGAAGGGAACACGCCACTTATCCATTTGGAGAATTTATCCAAGGAATGGGGTATTAACCTTTACGTGAAAACAGAAGGGACGAATCCAACTGGATCATTTAAAGATCGTGGGATGGTAATGGCAGTGGCAAAGGCGAAAGAGGAAGGAAAAGAAGTACTCATTTGCGCATCCACTGGTAATACATCTGCATCCGCAGCTGCGTATGGTGCACGTGCAGGTATGCGGACGATTGTTGTTATTCCAGAAGGGAAAATTGCACTTGGTAAACTCGCACAAGCTAAAATGTACGGTGCGGAAATCGTTGAGATTGCGGGGAATTTTGACGTGGCACTTGAGATGGTGCGTGAAGCCGGAGAAGGAAAAGTAGCAGTTGTGAACTCCGTGAACCCTTATCGTTTGGAAGGTCAGAAAACGATCGCCTTTGAAACAATTGACCAACTCGGTGAAGTACCTGATATTTTTGCCCTTCCAGTAGGGAATGCGGGCAACATATCTGCAGCTTGGAAAGGTTTTAAAGAGTATGCGGAGAAAAAAGGTGCGAAAACGCCGGAATTGCTTGGGGTTCAGGCGGACGGTGCTGCACCAATTGTTTACGATCGTGTATTTGAAGAACCAGAAACTGTTGCAACGGCAATCCGTATCGGCAATCCGGCTAGCTGGCATTTGGCAAAAGCTGCGCTTGAAGAATCAGACGGCAATATCTTATCAGTGACTGATGAAGAGATCTTAGAAGCGTATCGTTTAATCGCATCGACTGAAGGTGTATTTGCGGAACCGGGATCTTGCGCGACAATTGCGGGTATTAAAAAGCAAGTTGAAGCAGGGTTGATCAAACCTGGGACGACAATCGTTGGTATTTTGACAGGAAATGGATTAAAAGATCCGGAAACTGCTATTATGGTCAATGAAGAAAAGCCACTTTTATCCCAGGAACAGTTTAATGAGCTGTTGAATGGGCTAAAGGCAGAGGCAAAGTGATGGGTGCACAGAGCTTTTCCGTCACAGTTCCCGCTACGACGGCAAATCTAGGGCCTGGCTACGACAGCCTAGGTCTCGCACTTTCCTTGTATACAACAATTGACGTAAGTTCGGCAGATGAATGGCTTGTTCAATATGAGGGAGAAGAGTATCAGTCTCTTGCAACAGGAGAAGACAATTTAATAGTCCAAACAATTCAAGATATCGCAAAACGATACAAAAAAGTGATCCCTCCGCAAAAGCTTACTGTTCAATCTAATATTCCACTCGGCAAAGGACTTGGCAGCAGTGCAACAGCCATCGCGGCCGGCATTGAAATTGTCGATCATTTGTTGTCGCTCGATTTATCGCCAAAAATGAAAGTGCGGATTGGCAGTGAATTAGAAGGGCATGCGGATAATGTGTCGGCCGCGCTTTTGGGTGGTGTAACGATTTCGTATTTTGTCGAAGAAGAAATGGAAATTGTTCATTTGCCGGAGCCAGATGTTGGCGCGGTCATCCTCGTGCCGCCTCATGCTTTGAAAACGGAAGAGTCAAGAGGACTGCTTCCAGGGGAGTTAACACACGCAGAAGCAACAGCGGGCAGTGCAGCAAGTAATTTGCTGACTGCTGCGATTGCACAGAATGATTGGGAAATGGCAGGGCGGATGATGGAAAAGGATATCTTTCATGAACCGTATCGGAAAAAGCTATTTCCTAATTTCGATGAAGTGCGTGCAATGAGTAAATCTTGCGGCGCATATGGGATGACGATTAGCGGGGCAGGTCCTTCTCTATTCGTCGTTGTTCCAAAAGGCACAGAAGAAACACTCGCTAAACAATTGGCGGTTGCATTTCCTTATTACAAATGTCTTGCCGTTCAGCCATCCACACACGGTGCTGGTGTGAATTGTACCCATAAATAAAAAGAAGCAGATCCGTTTGTTTAAACGGATCTGCTTCTTTTTTAGGTAATAAAAAAATCCGTTACATTGTAACGGATTTCATCATTATGTATGCGTAAGTTGTAAATATGGCGGAGGAAGAGGGATTCGAACCCCCGCGGGCTTTGACACCCCTGTCGGTTTTCAAGACCGATCCCTTCAGCCAGGCTTGGGTATTCCTCCGTATCAATCAACAAAATATAATTTACCACGTTGGGAATGACGTGTCAACAGTTTTTATAAAAAATATGAGCCATCCGGTGAGTACACGCATTCGATGTTACGAACGGTCAAGAGTGTTTGACTTCGCTTGGTATTAAAGTACATATGATTAAACAATAAAGTATTTCATTCGCGATAAGAAGGCAATTGTAGAATACACCTTGATTTTCAACTGGAAAGGACGTATAATGAGAAATACCGTGCTAGGTGGGGAGGTAGCGGTGCCCTGTAACTTGCAATCCGCTCTAGCAAGACTGAATCCCTTCTCGAGGCTGTCCGTATTGTAGGGTCTGCCTTTTGCACGTAGTGTTGACGTTTGGGTCCTGCGCAATGGGAACCCATGAACCATGTCAGGTCCGGAAGGAAGCAGCATTAAGTGGACTTTCTCATGTGCCGCGGGGTAGCCTAGGCCGAGCTGGCGACAAGAGTAACGCTTATGTGCGGCTGTCGAAGGAAGGTGCACGGTTTGATTATAACCATTCAACTCGTTCGTTTTACGAACGAGTTTTTATTTTGTCTAAAAAGATTTCATTGAAAAATTATGCTATACTAGTGCTATTCAATTATTGCGTCAGAAGGAGAGGAAATCGTTGGTCTATCAAGCTTTTTATCGTGTCTATCGGCCACAATCGTTTGACGAAATGTCCGGACAGCATCATGTGAAGCAAACGCTTCAAAATGCCCTCCTTCATCGAAAAACGACGCATGCTTATTTATTTTCAGGACCAAGGGGAACAGGGAAAACGAGCGCGGCAAAAGTATTTGCCAAGGCACTAAATTGTGAAAAGGGTCCGGCAAAAGAACCGTGTAATACGTGTCCGACTTGCTTAAGCATTACAGAAGGTTCAAATACGGACGTCATTGAATTTGATGCTGCTTCGAATTCACGCGTAGAAGAAATGCGTGACATTATTGAAAAAGTTCATTTTGCTCCTTCTAATGCACGTTTCAAAGTGTATATTATCGATGAGGTGCATATGCTGTCGAACTCAGCATTTAATGCTTTATTAAAAACATTAGAAGAGCCGCCGGAACATGTCGTTTTCATATTGGCGACAACGGAGCCGCATAAACTGCCGCTAACGATTATTTCGAGATGTCAACGCTTTGATTTTAAACCAATTACTTCATCGGACATTGTTGAGCGAATGGAAACGGTCTTAGCTAATACTGGTATTAACTCAGATGAAGGGGCTTTAAGGGTGATTGCCCAGGCTGCTGCAGGCGGTATGCGGGATGCTTTAAGTATGCTTGATCAAGTTGTATCGTTTAGTGGTGAAAAGATTACGGTCGAAGATGCATTGCTTGTGACAGGTTCAATTGGTGAAGATGTATTTTATCAATTAGCGGAAGCGTTGCTGCAAAAAGACGCAGGCGCTGCTTTGTCATTATTCGATCGACTCATTGCGGAAGGAAAAGACGTTTCGAGATTGGCGGAAGATCTCATTACATTTTTTAGAGATCTATTGCTCCTTCGAACGACGCCCGATTTAAAAGACTTATTGGAACTTGTCTCAGGGGACGAACGTTTTGTGGAACTGGCAAAGTTATTTGAGCCGGATAACTTATACGCCTATATAGATGTATTATCGAAAACACAGCAGGAGATGCGATTTTCAAATCATGCGAAAGTGTATATTGAATCTGCATTGTTGAAAATCATTCATATGGGTAAAGTTCCGGAGCGATCGGCATCGGTTCACGTGGCGGATGAAGGATTGACACAAAAAGTATCCGAGCTTGAA
Organism: Sporosarcina sp. HYO08; assembly: GCF_001563475.1. Lineage (GTDB taxonomy): Bacteria > Bacillota > Bacilli > Bacillales_A > Planococcaceae > Sporosarcina. The sequence goes on from NZ_LPUT01000007.1 coordinate 20,607, forward strand.
CGAGTGATTGTGGAGCTGCAACAGCAAATTGCAAGCGGCGCTGGAAGAATGACATCTGCGGAACGCACAGAACAACCGCGGAAAAATGCATCTAGACAAGGGCAATCATTTAAAATGCCAACTGGACAAATTAATGAGGTACTTAAATCTGCAACGCGGCAGGACATTCAAACAATTCGAGAAGAGTGGCCGCAAATGATGCGCGCACTTCAAAAGTCTCATGCAGCATTATTAGAGGAAACGGAGCCAGTTGCGGCATCTGATAATGCTTTTGTGTTAAAATTCAAGTATGAAATTCATTGTCTAATGGCTTCTGAAAATGCATCCTTGCGAGCTGGTTTGTCGGAGGCATTGCGAACGAGGACTGGAAAAGCCTATACGGTGCTATATGTACCCGAAGAAGGATGGTTAAAAGTCCGAGAAGATTTCATTCGGAAAAATGGATTAGCGAAAACGGGCGAGGAGTTATCCCAAGAAAATACTGCCGCTGATGGAACACTTGAATTAGTGAAGGAAGCGGAACAGGAAATCGCAGATCCACTCGTTACAGAGGCAGAAAAATTATTCGGCAAAGAATTCATAGTCATTCATGATGATTAACTATAGAGGAGGAATTTTATAATGCGTGGTATGGGAAATATGCAAGGTATGATGAAGCAAATGCAAAAAATGCAGAAGAAAATGGCACAAGCGCAAGAAGAGCTTGGTGAAAAGCGTTTAGAAGGGGCGGCTGGCGGCGGTATGGTAAAGGTAGTCGTTTCCGGACATAAAGAAGTGTTGGAAGTAACGATCGATCCGGACGTAGTCGACCCAGAAGATGTTGAAATGTTGCAAGACCTCGTCGTAATTGCAACGAACGAAGCAATGGCTAAAGCAGAAGAATTAACGAACTCCACAATGGGTCAATTCACGAAAGGATTGAACTTGCCAGGAATGTTCTAGGAGGCATATTGACAAATGCATTATCCTCAACCGATATCGAAATTAATCGATAGTTTTATGAAACTGCCAGGTATCGGCCCGAAAACAGCGGGTCGACTGGCGTTTTTTGTGTTAAGTATGAAAGAAGATACCGTACTAGATTTTGCGAAAGCCCTTGTCGATGCAAAAAGAAATTTACATTATTGCTCGGTATGCGGCCACATCACAGATACGGATCCATGCATGATTTGTGAGGATCAACAACGAGACCGCACAACGATTTGCGTTGTACAAGATCCGAAAGACGTCATCGCGATGGAAAAAATGCGGGACTACAGCGGTCTTTATCACGTCCTTCATGGAGCTATTTCACCGATGGATGGAATCGGGCCGGAAGATATCAATGTTCCCTCCTTATTAACACGTCTTCAAGATGAAGAAGTCAAAGAGCTTATATTAGCGACAAATCCGACAATCGAAGGTGAAGCAACAGCAATGTATATTTCAAGACTCGTTAAACCCTCAGGGATCACAACGACGAGAATTGCTCATGGCTTACCGGTTGGTGGGGATTTGGAGTATGCGGACGAAGTAACATTATCGAAAGCACTTGAAGGAAGACGAGAACTTTAGAAGGGGGGCCTTTCCGGTGTTTGGTCGTAAAAGGAAACTAAAAAAAGAGTTTGATGATCGGCTCCATACATTAATGATGGAAACGAAAGAAGAATGGGAGCGGGCGAAAGAAATAGAGTCTTATTTGAATGACTACGACCAAGAAGTGATCGCGCGTCGGTTAATTGCTGAAAGTAAACATTTTTATCTATTTAAAGAAGCGAAAGCACGTCGGTTAGGAGCCTATTGATATATTTTCACGGGACTGCATATATTGGAACACTTCTATAGAAAGGTGTGGATCCCGTGAAAATTATCATGATCTTATCCGTAGGTGTTTTTCTTCTTTTACTTTTAATGTTGGACAAGAAACAAATTCAAAAAGGACTGGAGCTACTTTCAATATTTTGGTTTCGATTGGCATTTGCGTTTCTTGCACTCTTTGCAATGAATGTTGTCGGTGGGTTTATTGGGATTTACGTTCCGATCAATATCGCGTCGGGGTTAATATTAACCATATTAGGGATTCCAGGATTTGCGGCATTATGCACTTTTGCAGTTTTTTTATAAAATGTTACAAAAAGGCTTGCACTTCGTGGCGTAAATTGGTATATTAGTAATCCGCCGCTTCAAGCGATGCGGTGAATTTAAAAAGACTTAAAAAACATCTTGACGCGAAAGTATGGAAGGTGTTAAGATGTAAAGGTTGCACTTTTGAAGCGAAGAAACGCACCGAAAAAACTTCAAAAAGTTGTTGACAAGATGTTTTATGAAATGGTATGATGTAAGAGTTGTCGCAGGAGACGCGGCGAAGATATGAACCTTGAAAACTGAACAGCAAAACGTTAACAAATACGTTTGCGGATCCGACCTCGTCGGTGAAGTAAACAAAACAAGAATCTTCGGATTCAAAGTCAGCAAGAATTGAGCAAATCAATTTCTTCTATTATGGAGAGTTTGATCCTGGCTCAGGACGAACGCTGGCGGCGTGCCTAATACA
>NZ_LPUT01000008.1 GCF_001563475.1 Sporosarcina sp. HYO08
GAAAGACACCTATATAGAGTGTTCTGTGATTGTTGAGTTTCCAAAAAATACCATTATGAGGCTTTGGTTTCGTGCGGCCAAAAATCGTTTAACTTCGCGTTTGACTTATTTCACATTAAACGCTGTGCACGACACAATTCCGAAAATACAATACAAATGCATAAACTGAAATAAAAAAGCGGTTATTGAGTGCTTCGGAGGATTATGTTGTGAATATTTATTCCGTTATTTGAATTGCCATAAATGTGTGTTACACAGGCACTTAAAATCAAAGTCTCAAGCGGCATTAGTAAAAGGTGCCCCCAAGATACCTACATCCATTTAGACTTCACTCCGTATACATTCACTACAACTTTATTGGGGTTTTTATTTTGTTTTTCAATAACCTCTAGTTCTGTATTAAATGCTTTTTTGTATTTCTCAATAAAGCGTTGGCGCCTAACCTCTTGATTTTGTGGAGTAATTGCAACATTAACGATCGATTCTTGATTGTTAAATCTGACCATGAGCAAACACCTCCTAGTTTATAATATCTTAAAGCTTCTTTATGAAATGGATTTCCGTCTCGGCTATTTGAACAAAATTTGCCGTGTCTTCTTGAATCTTATTTACTTTTTTCTGCTGCGACCATGTTTCGTCCGGATGGTGAGCTAGTACATATACGTAATTTTCACCCAATGCATTAGTTATTTGTATATTGGAATAAATGCGATACTTTTTTGAATCAGAAAGTCCTTTATAATCAAATTGATCAATTTGAGTTTTAATATTAATGTAATCCCTCAATAAAAACATCGCAATATCAATGCCTGATTTACGACCGTTTAAAGCATCTAATTGAGACTCCGATAAAGTTAGGGGGATAGTCATATTCAGACCAGATTCAAGGTATGGGTGTATAAGTTTTATTAATTCAAATGTAAACACATCGGTGTCCTTATAATCCTCTGCATTGATATTATTTAGTTTATCCATTAAGTCAATAAAAATGTCTTCTAACTCTTCGTAATTATCATCATTTTCATTTTCGGTTTTTAAACTAATTCTTGCTTTTGCATATGCGCTAATAATCTGGTTAATTTTGTTTAAATCAAAATTAAAATAGCCTTGAGCAACTAAATTTAGATCATCGCCTTCTCTTACATACGTATAATCGCCGTTAAGTATAATCTTCAAGTTTCTATTGTTTTTGAAAATACGGTATTTGTATCTTTGGACAGATATTACATGTGGAGAAGAGTTAATGAATCTTTCCATTGTATCAGCTAAGGTCTTTTGACGGTAAAAATCATTAAGTTCGGAATAATTTTTCCACAATTCTTTTGTTTCAGAATCAAGTTGTCTTTTTAAAGAAGTAATTATATCGTTTTTGATATTCATTCTGTAAAACACAAGAACTAGAATAATAAGAAAAAAGACGAGATAGGCAGCTCCATTATCCTGCACATGTCTACTAACTTTATTGACTAAATCGCTACTAATAGTAAAACCGACTGAAATAACGGCCAAAATTAAACTAACGATGTTTAAAAAGTTAAGAGAATTAATACCAAACGGAATGTTTTTCTGTTTTATTGATAATATCCAATTCACTATTAAATTCCTGAAAAACAGGAAAGTTAAAATCCCAAAAAGAGTAAGTATTACTATGCTCCAAACCATCTTACCTCTCCAATTCCTGTAATGAACAACCTTTGCCTCTTCACTTCAAAACCGATGTTTTATTTGAGTAATTCCTTAAAGAAGTCCCAAATAAACAAAAAGAAGGATTCTCTCCAAGAAATACTTGGCAGACTGGAGCATAATCCCTATGACTATTATATAACAAAAGAGACAATATGACATCCAAGATATTTATGAAAGGAAGGTACCTGATTACGGCCATGTAAACGATAAACTAATTAGTGTTGGGTGCCTGTGCGCGACACTATTCTGACAATACACTACAATTGCATAAAGAAGTTTAATGATGGTGTTTAGTAGTCGCTTCTTGTATTTTTATAGATTTTATCGAATTGTCATCAATGTGTTTCTCACACCTTTCACTATGTGGAGTAATTCTTGAAAAGTGTGTAAATGACTGCCATCAATTGCCGTATATTTTTGTTCGTTTTCTGTATCGAACGTGATAGAATAATAGACGCAGCGACATACAGCGGATGGGCGGTTTGGCACTCCCTTGAACGAAAGGGGGTGTTTATATGATGACATACGATGCCATGAATATGCTTTTTCAATTTGGTATATTCTTAGCCACAAGCTTAACAGCATTGGTGGCAATCATCGTGATTGTCATCGATAGAAAAAAGTAACCACCCTCCGCTAACTGGCAAGTAAGCAGGGTGGTTACTTCTTATGAAAACTCCTTGATAACCGGCCAACCGCACTTCATGCGGATGTCAGTTGCATTGACTGGGTGTTCACGCACCCGGTCTTTTTTAGTATATGGTTAGTTTATCACATTCATACGAAGATAACACCTGTTAAAAAGATGCCTGTAAGTGTTCCTGTTCACAGCGCTATTCCGACAATACACTACAATTGCATAAAGAAGTGTAATGCCGACATTTAGCAGTTACTTCCTGTATTTTCATAAAATGCGTCGAATTGTTATAAATACAGCGTGCACAGGGCACAGGCATTTAGCATCCGGTGCCCATAACTCATAAAAGTTATTTTATATTATTTATGATCAACTTCAAATATACTTTTGCTTTTACAGCCCAAGCTTTCGGCTTTCTCTATAGCTTTAAGTTCTTTAATTTCTTCTAGTGTTAAATCATTATTATGGGGATCTTCCTGTTGCCATTCATGGTGTCTTCTTTCTTCATAGTGTTTGTTTAGAAAATTATTCACTCCACCTTCTCTGGATACTTCTCTTGCAGCTAAAAAGGGATCACTTAGTTTTAAAAGTGTACCATCTTTTTTACAGAATTTTTCACTATATCTGTTAATGTTATAATCAAATTCAAAGTTAGCCATTCTAACACCTCCGGAGTATTTTGAATATATCTTAGCAACCCGTCAATATTCAGTCAATTGTAAGCCCCCAATAAAATTTCGGGTGCCTGTGTTGAAAAAAGTGATGGGTGCCACGACACCATTCCGGCAATACACTGAAAGGAGTTCCTCGCTGATTTAAATCAGTGAAGAACTCTCCCTAACTTATCCATTTGTCTCTCCCTAGGCTATTTAGTTGATTTTCATATTTTCATCGAACGATTGATTAGCTCCATCACATGATTCTCCAAACTAGAAAGCTTTTCTTTACTATCAGCCATTGATTCGCCTTTTACCGCAAAGTAAAATTTTACTTTAGGTTCCGTGCCTGAAGGGCGTACACACACCGAGGAGCCATCAGCTAATTTAAACTTCAGTACATTCGATTGTGGCAAATCGATCGCTGCTGTAACGCCTGTACGAATATCCGTACACTCACTTGCTGCGTAGTCGGCAATTTCAGTGACCGGTGCGCCGTTAATGACCTTTGGCGGATTATGCCGGAACTTCTCTAAAATCAACGCAATTTGCTTCGCCCCATCTTTTCCTTTCAATGTCAACGAGCGTAGCGACTCTTGATAAAAACCATACTTTTCAAAGATCTCCAATAATCCATCATACAGTGATTTCCCTTGTGTTTTGTAATAGGCGGCCACTTCTGCCATAAATACCGCAGACTGCACCGCATCTTTATCACGCACAAAATCACCAATTAAATACCCGTAGCTTTCTTCATAGCCAAATAAAAACGTATATTCACCCGTTTGCTCAAACTGCTTCATTTTTTCACCAATAAACTTAAATCCCGTCAATGTATCTATCGTTGTCACACCAAAATCAGCCGCAATCATCCGACCAATCTCTGACGTGACAATCGTCTTTAGTACAACGCCATTAGTAGGCAGCCTGCCATTTTTCTGCTTTTGCCCAAGCAAATAATAGAGCATTAACGCCCCAACTTGATTACCCGTTAGCACGACATACTCATTCTCACAATTTTTCACCGCTATACCAAGGCGATCGGCATCCGGATCGGTTCCCATTAAAATGTCTGCATCAATTTCTTTTCCATAACGAATCGCCAGCTCAAACGCCGCATGCTCTTCAGGGTTTGGTGACTGGACTGTTGAAAAGTTCGGATCAGGGAGTTCTTGTTCTTTTACGACAATTACATTCTCAAAGCCAAACGCTTTAAGCCCAGCACGCACCGGCTTATTCGCTGTCCCATGAAGCGGAGTAAAAACAATGGATAAGTCATTGCCAGCCCGCTCACGCTTCAACTGAATCGAATGAAGCGCGTCGATATAAGCGCGGTCCACTTGTTCCCCTATATAAGTGAGCAGCCCTTTGTCTAACAACTCCTGCTCATCGGCTGCTTCAATCGCCAGCTCGCTGCCCGCCATTTGCACATAGTTAATCATCACATCAGCCGCTGCCGGCGGAATCTGGCCGCCATCTTCACCGTACACTTTCAAGCCATTGTACTCAGGGGGATTATGACTCGCCGTAATCACTATACCGGCATATGCATGCAAATACCGCACCGCAAATGACAATACGGGCGTCGGGCGCGGCTCATCAAACACATACGCTTGAATGCCATGTTTGCCGACTGTCTTCGCTACTTCCAACGCAAACTCCGGCGACATATGGCGGGAATCATAAGCAATCACCACGCCGCGCATCATTGCTTTTCTTCCTTGTTCCACCATATAACACGCTAGCCCTTCAGCCGCTTTCCGGGTGGTGTAAATATTCATTCGATTTGTCCCCGGTCCTAACACGCCGCGCATGCCGCCTGTTCCAAATTCCAGCTCTTTATAAAAGCTGTCTTCAAGCAGTTTCTTATCTTCTTGAACGGTTATTAATTCCTCTTTTAACGCCGCATCCAGCGTTTTATGATTTAGCCATTGAGCTACTTTCGTTTTCCAGGACATATGCTTTCTCCTTTACGCCAATAGTGTGTATAAAAAATAGTCAGACAATAATGTTTATTCTTAATAAGGAACGATTAAAACGAAAAATCAAAAAAAGTGCCTGGGAGTGAACGGTGCAAGAAACTAATACAGCATAGTTCCCTGATGGCGGTGCATATATTGGAAGACTGGTGGATAGAAAGGAGCGGAATGTCACGTGATCATCCGCAAATCACCCGGTTCATCAATCACCCGATGAACCGCAGTTTTGAAAACAAAATACAGGGAGATGAACTATTGGCGCATATTAGGTTGGATCTATCAAAAGCCACCCGTTTTTTGGAAAGTTATAAACTTATGTCTTTTGAACGGACGGTCTTAGCGATCCATCATATCATTCACAGCGAATCTTCTGTCCATAAAGATTATTTGGGATGGGTCAATCTGCCGGACAACACGGACAGGGAGGAGCTTGTCCGGATCCAGGACTGTGCCGCGGCGATCAAGGAAACGAGCGATGTCCTTCTCGTGATCGGGATCGGGGGCTCCTATTTAGGTGCACGTGCTGCGATCGAAATGCTGAACCACAGTTTCCACAATCTGCTGCCCGCCGAAAAAAGGGACACGCCCCAAGTCATTTTTGTCGGCCATAATCTAAGTTCCACGTATATTAGGCACGTGATGGACCTATTGGACGGGAAGGATTTTTCCATCAATGTCATTTCCAAGTCAGGCACGACGATTGAGCCCGCAATCGCTTTTCGGATTTTCCGCAAGCTGCTGGAAGAGAAGTATGGGAAAGAGGGGGCGGCGGCACGGATCGTTGCGACGACAGATAGAAGAAAAGGAGCGCTCAGGGAGTTGGCCGATCTGCAGGGCTATAAGACGTTTGCGATCCCTGCCGATATCGGGGGGCGCTATTCCGTTTTGACTGCGGTCGGTCTATTGCCGATGGCGGTTAGCGGTATTGACATTGGGGAGGTTCTAGCGGGCGCTTTGAAAGCGTGGGACGAGCTGAATGAGCCGGTGCTAGAGCAGAATGACGCATACAGGTATGCGGTCCTGCGGAATGTTCTGTACGAGAAAGGGATGGCAATTGAGCTGTTCGTGGCCTATGAGCCGGGCATGCAGTATTTGGCGGAATGGTGGAAGCAGCTTTTCGGAGAGAGTGAAGGGAAGAACCGACGGGGAATCTTCCCGGCTTCAGCAGTGTTCACCACGGATCTGCATTCATTCGGGCAGTATATCCAAGAAGGCCAGCGCAATTTGTTCGAGACGGTCATTGCTGTGAAAAAGCCGGTGCACGACGTATTGATTGAACCGGATGAACGGAATATAGATGGATTGAATTACCTGGCCGGGACCACAGTCGATTCTGTAAACCGCGAAGCCTTTAAGGGCACGCTAGAAGCCCATGCGGAAGGTGACGTGCCGGGGTTTGTGCTTGAAATTCCTGCAATGGACGCCCACACGTATGGTTACCTGGTCTATTTCTTCCAGAAAGCGTGTGCTATGAGCGCGTGCTTATTCGGTGTCAATCCGTTCGACCAGCCCGGTGTGGAAGCGTATAAAGGCCATATGTTCCGATTGCTGCAAACCGGGCGTTGAGGTGCACGCTGAGGTGCACGCGTAGACGGCCGGCAGTAGGAATGTACATGCATGACGGGGGAATGCCGTACGGATCGCTTCGCACCTTGCCTATCCCTTTCACAAATTACAAAAAAGGGAAGCTGCCGAATAAACGGTTTGCTTCCCTTTTTGTCCTTTACTCACACAGCGTTTTTTTCTTTTGCGATCACTTCATTCATATAAGCGAGCAGCTCGGAGCGAATCCCGCCATCCAGAAGGGCGAAGTCGATCGTCGCTTTAATGAAGCCCGTTTTTTCGCCGACGTCATATCGTTTTCCTTCAAATTCATACGCAAACACGTTTTGGTGCCTATTCAATTGCTGGATGGCGTCAGTCAACTGGATTTCTCCGCCGGCACCGACCTTTTGCTCGTTTAAAAAACGGAAGATCTCGGGCGTCAGAATGTAGCGCCCGACGATCGCGAGATTGGAGGGCGCCTCCCGGGGGTTTGGTTTTTCTACTAGATTCCGGATTTCATAGCGCCTGCCTTCCTGCAATCCGGGTTCGATGATGCCATAACGCTTCGTGTCTTCCCGGGGAACTTGCTGGACTCCGACGACGGATGAACCGGTCTGCTCATGGATGCTGAGCAGTTGGCTCAAACAAGGGCGTCCGCTTTGGACGATATCATCGCCGAGGAGGACTGCGAACGGTTCATCCCCGGTAAAGCTTCGTGCGCACCAGATGGCATGGCCGAGGCCAAGCGGTTCCTTCTGGCGGACGTAGTGTATATTGGCAAGGCCCGAGGAATACTGCACTTTGGCCAACAGGTCCAGTTTCCCTTTCTTCAATAGCGTTTGTTCCAGTTCAGGGGCGTAATCAAAATGATCCTCGATGGAACGTTTTCCCTTGCCGGTCACGATGATGATGTCCTCAATACCGGATGCCACCGCCTCTTCGACGATGTATTGGATGGTCGGTTTATCAATAATCGGCAGCATTTCCTTCGGCTGCGCTTTCGTAGCCGGCAAGAACCGTGTGCCGAATCCAGCTGCTGGAATGATCGCTTTTTTTATTTTCATTAGATCCCTCCGGATAATTGTATTTTTGGCGCTGTTTCCTATGCTTTATGGCGCCCCCGCAATCTCCAAATCTGGTACACCATATTCAGCGTTGCCAAAATGGTGATGTAGGTGAGTACGGTCCAGCCCGTTTCCAAAAATGGCAAAACGGCAGTCTGGACGGCTTGGCTCGTCAGGAACTCCCTTTCGTGAACGCACACATACACCGCGAGGGCGATGAAGAACAGAACCGCGAGTATGCCCTGGGCCAGCTTGCTTTTCGTCTGTCCCCTTTCAGCGCTGTACTGGATGGCCCACCCGTCTTTTTTATTCGTGGATAATTTTCCAAGCCATACATTCACAAAGGTGATCAGGTTGACCCACAGATAGATTTCGGGACTTATCAAAAGAGCTGCGAATATCACATCGATGGGCCGATTCATGGGCGTTTTCAGCGCAAGGATCGTATTCAATATAGATGCGATGACGACAGGTGTGAGCCAGATCCATGCCCAGTGGAACTGGTCCGTTGAAATACTAAGAATCAATAGAAGGATGAATAAAATGCGGATGAGCAGATTCATGAGCGTTTTTATTTGCGCACGCCAAATCTTCCCCATGTGCCTCGAACGGACGCCGATATTTTTATTTGTCAGCAGATCAACGGTTCCGGACTGCCATTTGTTCCGCTGCTGCCGGAACGTATGATACGATCTCATGGCATCCACATAGCAGCGCGCAGTGGGGCTGATCAGCGTTTTCCACTTCTTCTGGATCTGCCACGTCAGGAGCATGTCTTCCACATCACTTTCATCCTGCCAAGGTCCATCCAGCTTGTTTTCGTCAATCACATCTTGCAGCGTTTCGGGGCGGAACAAGGTGGCCTGACCACCTAATACGTATGTGCTGCCGCCGCTATACTGCAGATCCAGCAGCCAGCTTGCCATGTCTTGTTTCTGTTGATGGGTCCACCAGCGCGTCATCGCCCCGCCATACTCGCCGCTTGCGATCTTGGTCTCATAATGGGGGTCGGCTTTCGAGATCAGGCTTTTCTTTTCCGGCATCCTCATCGTGTACTTCGCCATCACCCCGCCAATATTCCGCGCGCTCATCAGACCTTCCCACAACTCGGCTAACGCGCCGGGTGCAAGCCGGCTGTCCGCATCCATTCCGAGGATGGCCTTAATGGAGTTCCGGTAATATTCCTGATAGAGCGTCCGCTTTTTATCATACAGATCCAGTGGATCCCCATAAATGCTCTTCCACGCGGCATTCAACGCACCGACTTTCCGCTGCTTGTTGTTCTTGGTGGTCAGCACCGTCAATTCCAGATTGAATTCCGTCCCCGCTTTCAACGCTATCTCCTCGGTTCGATCCGTACAGTTGTCTGCAATCACAATTACATCCAGCTCGACGTCGGGCGGCAAACACTGGTCGCCTAATCCTGCCAAACAATCACGGATCGATGATTCCTCGTTGTGAGCGGGGATAAATGCAACGATCCGCGGTCTCATAAACGTGTTCCTAACTCCCGGTACACGGTTTGACATCGGCGCTTCCCCCCCATTTCCGCTTTCGAATGGCCCCATCTCCCGCATAGCTACATTGATTCCTCCTGTCGTGTTGTGATGATCGATCAATAACCGGAAACGCTATCTCATGCATGTGTGTGTCATTTTCCCTATCTTAATTTACTGGGGAGCGGGTGGATCTAGAACTTCGGGATTAGAGGAATTTTGTTAGGAGGTGGGGGGAGTAGAGTAAAGGGGTATAAATGCCTACTATGTAGTGAGAGGTGCCCACTAGCGTTGCATAGCTGTAAAATAACTTCCATTTTTTAATGCCTGCCAAGTGTTTGAAAAATGAAAAAAAGGAGTCCCTACTGTAAAATAAAACTGACGACTAAACCAGTTCTATTCTTACAGAAAGGAGACTCCCTATGGGTAGCATAGACCAAAACATAGTTTTTCGTCAATATTTATCGTTGCTTCCGACTCGCACACCGTTCACAATGTGGAGCAATTCTTGAAAAGTGTGTAAATGACTGCCATCAATCCCCGTATATTTTTGTTCGTTTTCTGTATCGAACGTGATAGAATAATAGACGCGGTGACATACAGCGGATGGGCGGTTTGGCACTCCCTTGAAAGAAAGGGGGTGTTTATATGATGACATACGATGCCATGAATATGCTTTTTCAATTTGGTATATTCTTAGCCACAAGCTTAACAGCATTGGTGGCAATCATCGTGATTGTCGTCGATAGAAAAAAGTAACCATCATCCGCTACCGGCTAAGTAGATGAGATGGTTACTTTTTTAAGTTAAACGCTCTTTACCACTGGCCAACCGCACTTCATGCGGATGTCAGCTGCACTGACTGGGTGTTCACGCACCTAGTCTTTTTTAGTATATGCTTATTTTACCACATTCATGCGAAGATAACACCTGTTAAAACGCCGCCTGTGGAGTGCTTATCGAACTTTATCCTCGCACTAGCGGATAAATAAAACTTAGTGAAGGGTGCACAACACTATTCTGACAATACACTACATGATTACAGCCAATGAAATGTACCACCTGTGACAAGCTTTTTACCATCGAATGACAATAAATGTACCAGGTAACGTCAAGCTGTTTACCACTGTCCCCAGCGTGCATGCGTTTCAACGGGGTGGTACATTTAGTGTCATTGTGTGGTAAGTTTCTTGGCGTTATGTGGTAAAAAAGATGTCACGAGTGGTAAAATCGGGTGGCCGTAATCAACTCCGGCGGGGGATAGCGCGAATGGTGAGACCCCGCAGAAAGCGTCCACCTGGAACGGAAAGCAACGGGTAGTAGGATTTTTAACGTTTATCTATAAGAATAACTGGAAGAGGATTCCGTCTTTTCTTCATCAATTTCCATTTCAGTAGAGTGTGCCATTTTCTTTAAAAATAGCCGTTCTGCATATTTTGCATCAACAAGTTGTTTGTGCCGTTTACGTGAGCCAGAACCAATTTTATCAATAGAAATATTGTTGTTAATTGGCTTTATTTGATTAATGATATCTGACACTTTTTTTCTTCTTCCAAACAACATATCCATCACTCCTTTCTTTATTATAACAAATTATTAATCAACTGTGAAACAGACTCTTCAGATGGAATGATTCTTTGATCTACAATCACTTGAAGAATAAAGTTATTATTTGAGCCTTCTGCTTCACTAAGTGTTTCAAAGTGCAAGTAAAAATGGGTGCCTGTGCACAACGCTATTCCGACAATCCACTACAATTGCATAAAGAAGTTTACGCAGGCACCTTTCAAGCCAGATCTATTCATCTTCTTCAACGACTTGTCTGTAGGAAATGCAATAATGACAATACGCCTCGTTTGTTTTCTCTAATGGATTCGGCAGAAATTTCGCCACAACATCAGTTTTTAAAAACCGCGGCGGAACCAGTTTTTCATTCGCATAGTAAGGGAATGAACTATACGAATAATCCTCAAGATTTTTCACCATCGGAACTTGTGTGTCGATCGGGTTGCGGTGGATGTAGCTGCTAATGGCAAGTATGGCATCGGGACCATTGGCATGCTTTGCAAAGTATCGTCTCTGATAAATGCGACCGACGTGGTTGTAGCGCTTGGCGTAATAATCACTATATCGCCGGTTTATACGTGCCATGATTTTGCTGAGCTCGGCTTCTTCGGATTTGATCAGCAGATGATAATGATTGGTCATGATGCAAAAAGCTAGCATTGTAAATGGATATTTGTCGTAGGCGAATTCGATTGCGCGGATCATTTGCATTTGATCTTCTTTTGTTTGGAAAATGTTTTGCCGATTGTTGCCGCGCATGATGACATGGAAATAGGCATTCGGCATCCAGTCACGTTTACGTCTTGTCATGTTACTGTCTCCCCAAAGCTATAGCTTCCTGTAGCGGTGAAGCGCGTAATTTCCATTCGATTGCTTCTTGTAGTGCTGCATCGGTGATCTGATCAAGTCCTTCTAAGTCCGCAATCGTCCGTGCGATCCGGATGATCTTCGTTTGTGTTCGGTTACTCCATTTTTGCTCAAAACAGGTCTGTTGAATGCGACCTAGTTGCTCCTCTGAAAATTTAGCTGTTGCCTGTAAAAGTTGAAAAGGGACAGAGCTGTTCAATTCCGAACTGCCATATCGATTCCGCTGCAGTTGACGGGCCATTTCCGTTCTTTTTCGAATTTCAGCAGATGTTTCCGAAATTCCATCTTGTTGCAATCCGACACTTCTTAACGTCAACACAAAATCGAGCCGATCAAGTAGGGGTCCGGATGCTTTCAGTTGATAGTTTGTTACTTGTTTTGGCGCGCAGGTGCAATATCTTTCATTTGAACCCGCATAGCCGCAGGGACAAGGGTTTGTCGCTGCGATCAAAATGAAGCTTGATGGATACGTGACCGATTGTTTCACGCGGCTAATTGTCACTTCGCCAGCTTCGAGCGGTTGCCTCAGCATGTCTAGTGTCTTTTTTGAGAATTCTCCTAATTCATCCAGAAAGAGAACACCATGATGGGCAAGTGAAATTTCACCAGGTTTGGGAAAAGTCCCGCCGCCAATTAATGAAACTGAAGAAGCGGAGTGGTGGGGATGGCGATAGGGAGGTCGGCTGGACAACCCCCGGGACTCGCGCGCTAAATGATAAATACTATACAGTTCGACCATTTCTTCGGGCGTCAAATCGGGTAGGATCGTATGAAAAGCATCCGCCAACATACTTTTCCCGCAACCAGGAGGACCAGTTAGCAATACGTGATGCCCTCCTGCTGCAGCGATTTCCATCGCTCGCTTCGCTCTTTTATGCCCCCGAATGGAAGAAAAATCTGTTATTGACTGGAACAGAAGTGTTGGTTCTTGTTCTTCAACCATGATTGGTGTAACGGGCTCAAGTGTGAAAGATGGCTGCCCCCGCAAGTAAGAGATGAGTGTATCCATATTGTGAATGGGTACAAGTTCCACATCTGTCGTATGGCTTAAAAAGGAAACGTCAACTGGAGGTAGAATAATACGTTTAAACCCAAGCGCAATGGCCTGTTGTAATGCTGGAATCATGCCGTGGAATTGCATCAGTTCGCAATTCAAGGACAGAGCTGCAATGACACATGTTGAATCATCGATTGGCAAAGGGTTTTCCAACACTTCTTGCATGACAGCGAGCAGCATGGCGCAGTCAAAGCCGGTGCCACTTTTCCGAACATCCGCCGGTGACAAATGAATCGTAATTTTTTTCATGTCAATATCGAGACCAAGGGCGTGTAAACAACTAAGCACACGCTCCTTTGACTCTTTGATGGAAGTATCCGGAAGTCCGATAATGACACACTGTTCTTTATCAACCCGCACGTTCGCCTCAACTTTGACTTTATGTCCTTTCATACCTTCTAATCCTACGCTCATAATGGTGGATGCGATCGTTCTTCACCGCTTTCAAATTTCTCAATTTTCCTTACAATAACTTGAAAATCCATTGAAGACAATTGTCTGAATACAACCAAAGAGGCTACAATTTAATTTTTAATTAAAAAGCGATAGCAAAATGAAATTTTAACTAAGAATAGGGGATGAAATAAAAATTTTGGTGATTTTTACTATGCGTGCTGTACAAGATATGAAAATACCGTATCATTAAAAGACAGCGAACGGAGTGATAACTGATGATTCAATTGAAGAATACGCCGAACTATGCAGGTGTGTATGTGACAGGGGATTGGCATGATTTTAATGAATTATATGACGCATTGCATTTTGTTGTTGGTGAAGAATGGGAGTATGCTGGGTTCGAACAGGTGCGGCTCCGTGTGCTTGGCGTTTGCTATGATTTGCGGCATGCGATGATGGGCGGTCGGGGTGCGCGTTTTGTCTCAAATGGACTGGACCGGGATAAAATGCGTTTTTTGTCGATTGCGGGTACTGAATCAAATATTTATTTACAATTTGAAGTGCTCTGGCCGGAATTGTTGTTTGTTTCTTTCTCATTGAACGAGTTCATCGACAAGACAACACAAACGAAAAAGCTCCATGCTTGGGATCCTACGATTGCGGCTGTCCGCAAGTTTCAGTCAGCAGTTGCTGCATGTTTGGAAGAGACGCTTCCGGAAAGTAAATTTAAAAATTGTAAACGTTATTTCAAGCCGCGTCTTTACGATTCTTTTTATCGATATACGACGCAGTATCTCGATGAGTTGAATATTCAATTCATTGAAATGGATCGAGACAAACGGTTGGCGAATATTAGCATTATGGTGAAGCGGATCAATGAAAAGAATAATCGTTACTACAAGCTAAAGGAAGATGTCGAAGCCTCGGCAAAACACCACGGTGTCTCTACGGACATGATTAAAATCAAAGATGAATATCCGGAAAAGATTCATTGGTGAAAGATTCTTTTTTGATCCATACGATTGCATGATTAGTGTCAGTGTCGGGTGCACGACACTAAACTTTTTGTCTTTTTAAATGCAGTTAAAAAATTTATTTTAGGGTTTATTTTATGCATAATGGGAACATAATAAAAATGAGAAGTGCGCCAACACTTCTCATTGCAACTACTATCGTCAGAGTGGTGGTTGTCTTAGTAGCCATATGTTTCTCTAAGAACCACCCTTAAGCTTGCGACGGCGTAGGGTGGTTTTACTGTCTTCTTTGAAAGGTGCCTGTGCACGACATTATTCATTAATTTAAACATTTATGTTACCAATCATCGCGATTGTTATTGAAAAAAAGTAACCATCCTCCGCTAACTCGCAGTTCACAGGTAACTGGCGGGTAAGCAGGGTGGTTACTTTTTATGAAAACTCCTTGATAACTGGCCGACCGCTCTTTATGCGGATGTGAGCTGCATTGACTGGGGGTTCGTGCAAGCACCCTTCAAATCAAGGTTCTCCCCGCGGTTTTCCGCCCCTCAATTTATTCAAGAGTCCGTTCTGGTAGGCAACGGCTCCGAGAACAATAACAATACCAAGGATCTGAATAAATGACGGTATTTCACCGAAAAGAAGGACGGCAATGACTGCGACGGTAGAAATGGGACTGAGCAACAAGAGTCCGGCAACAATTGTAGAATTCAACCGAACCGAACCATACTGAACAAACGTCCATGCCATCGCTTGCCCTGCTACACCTAAAACAATCATCCAGAACCAGTTCATGCCGGTGATGGGATCACCGAGAGCGGTTTCTGGATTCGGTGGAAGCACGCCATTAACCATCATTCCGTGCGTCAAATCGAATCCACGGTGAGAGAAAAACAACATGACAACCGTTGGCGCTACTAGCTGGGCAAGACTCGCAAATAGCATCGGCTGGATATACTGACCCCTATTGACCTTCGTTGCCTTACGGCTGGCATAGAGGTAGATCCCGTAACAAATGCCGGATATACTACCTTCAATCGTCCCAAGAACGGCGATATTGATTCCATGTATGGTAGTCGGTCCTTCCGTATGCCCACCACCGCCCAAAACACCACCAGACAGAACAACGCCCAGTATCATGATTGGCGCAACAATAAAGAAGCTTCTTGGAACTTTTTCCTTGTCGATTAAAAATGCAAGCGCAGGTAAGATGATAATCTGAAGGTTCAGCAAGATTGAGGCGATACCCGAGCCGACATAGTAGATGGAATAATTCCAAGCCGTAAAGTCAATTCCGAGAAACAGACCTGCGACAATGGAAAGAATGACCCCTTTTTTATTGAGCGCACCGAGTTTTTTTGCTTCCCGAATGGCAAATGGGAGTAAAGCCAGCGCTCCAATCGAACAGCGAAGGATAACAGACGTCGCTGGGTCGAAATTCGATTGTTTCACCCAAGGGGCTGTAAACGCGAGAAAGATGATCCCAATGATGAGGATCAGGTATGCTTTACCAGTTCCCCCTTCTTTATTAACAGCAGTTTGAGCCATTTGTTTCACTCCAAGTAAAATAGATTGTCTAGATGAGTTAAAAACTACCCTCCCCGTCATGGAAACATGAAAAGACTGGATTGTGCGATCTGATTTTTTCTTAGGCGAATGCATGCCATGGATTGTTCATTTCTTGTTTTAACAACACCTAATCTGACGCAAGCGATCTGATATTCACTGTTTTTCCCTAAAGCACCGCGGCACTCACTTTGAGTATGTGCGAATCACTGAAGTTTTACATGCAATTTCCTAATCGTCATATACTGTAGCGTAGGAGCCACATACCACAATGATCCGACAATATAAGTGATCTTCAGACAAGCTCAATTGCTTAAGGTCGATCAGGTCGGGAGAAAACAAGAGGGAACGATAATCCATTGATTTTAGTATGATAAGATGCAGCTTTTTTATGCATGCGGAGTGAAGGGTGCGTGCGCGACGCTATTCAGACAATACACTACAATTGCCTATTAAAAAAAGAGAAGTCAACCACGGCAATCTTTGGTCGACTTCTCTTTCTATTAATCATTCCTCTAGATCTGCAAACCTTGGCATCGCCGACAAAGCACCCAATTTCGTTGCACAAAGTGCGCCGAGTTTGTTGCCAAATGAGACATAGTCAATCCACTCGTCATGTGTTTTTGGCATCCCTTTGATATGAATCTGCCGAAGAATGCCCGCAATAAATGCATCACCTGCCCCCGTCGTATCGACGGGCTCAATCGGTTCAACGCCCACATGTGTCACGTGTCCATCAAGGATCGCAAAGGTTCCTTCTGCGCCGACAGTGATCAATACGACTGGGATGTGATAAGACGCCAGTTTCGCGATGCCGGCTTCAAGTGTTTCTGTTTCAGTAAGGAAATAGAGCTCTTCATCTGTTAGTTTTAAAAGGTCCGTTTCACTGAAAAAAGACAGAATCGTCTCGCGGCAAGTCGTTTCATTTTCCCAACGAAGTGGACGGATATTTGCGTCAAACGATAGCGGTACACCCGACGTTTTCGCTAGTTGGACTGCTTTCCTCGTTGTGTCTAAAGCGGTTGGATGAAACATCGTACCCGAACCAATATGCAATACGGAGGCGTTCTGAAATGCAGTTGCTTCTAAATCGGAAGCTTCCACTTGGATATCAGGTGTCTCGTTGATATACGAGTGAAAAACGCGCTCATTCTCTTCGGTCAAATGGACGGAGACACCGCATACTCGTTTGGCACTCTCCCGTTTAGCGAACGATAAGTCGACGCCTTCTTGACGCAACTCATTCCAGACGAATTGTGAAGTCGCATCGTCTCCGATGACGGTAATGTATGCTGAAGGCGCACCCAGTCTAGCAACGCCTGCCGCCACATTCACCGTTGCGCCGCCAAGGAATGTATTAAAAGTCGTGTTCGTCTGGTCTTTCGCGATATAATCGACAAAGACATCACCATAGATCAGGACATGTTTTTTCTTAGAAACCATTATTGATGTACTCCCCATCAGTTCATTTTTTCAATCGTACCATTCATTATACAAAAAATATGCCTTCCGTGGACTGCTGACTTTTAAAAGCCGGTATCTGTGCAGATGGGGATCACCTACGTCGCTTGCAGAGTGCTGTCCAATAGACTAGTGCACGTCTCCAACACCTCACCCAATCCTGCCATTTTCCAACTTCCTCCGCAGTTTCGCAAGCATTCTTTCCCTTCGTTTTTTAATCCCAGCAACGGTAATTCCAGCTCGTGCCGCGCATTCCGCTTGTGTGAATTCATCGATAAACAGCCAGTGGAGTAATTGCCGCTCTGGCAGTGACAATTCTAGCAATGCAGTGAATAGCTCATCCGACAAACCATTTTTGGGGATGAAGTCGGTCCCGCCAGTTAATTCTAATATTTCATCTTCCATTTGGATTACCTGCTCACTAAAATGATTTTCCTTTTTCAATTCATCCAACATCGCGCCTCGAATGCTGCGATAGGCGTAGGGGGTGAAATTTCCTTTGTTTGGGTCAAATCGCTGCCATGCCTGCCAAAGTGCAATTCGCCCTGTTTGCCGAAAGTGCTCGTAGTCACGATAAATATTTAATGTGCGAATGGATGCAGAAATCATCGGTTCAAATTGCTGTAACACTTCCTCAAAATCCGTCATGGTTTCGGCCTTTCCGACCGTGCACGATACGTTGTATTCCCGGGTGAATTCATCGTAGATGATTGGATAAGGGGATGCGAATGGCCAAACGTGACGTTTGACTTGGGACAAGTTGAAAAATCGTTCGGGGAAGATCATCTATTAACTGGGTCTTTTGGACCGTTTGGTGCATTTGGAAATTTGAACAATGCAAGTAGTAGAGGGCTGTCGTTTCCGAGGGGGGATGCAACGCCATACCAGAAGTACCTGGCACCACGCGACACATTTCAGGTAGAACACTTTGCCGCTGTATCGAAGCGCCATTGCTTCCGATTTCTTTCTCATCTCTCGTCATTGCCCCTGAGGATCGTTCTATGTATTTTGAGCTAGAAATATGTAATGGGAAGAAAGTATTTACTTTGTTGCCATACTAACCGTATAATAAAGTTAGATATAATATATAACTTTAATTTCCAATTGCTTGGCTGGATAAGGCGGTGGGGGAAGGAGAGGGGAAAGATGAATGTGCTGTTGGCTGGATCGTCATTTGGATGATCAGTCTTTGAAGGATCAAAAAATGTTAGAAATTGGGGGATTTCATCATGATTATGCATGTAGTGTTGGGAGATAACGAACATACAGGGGCTTTGATCGAAAAGCTAACGAAACGAAAATTTGAACTCATTACTGTTGTCGATGCAAAATACAAAGGGATGCACCGCAGGGGAGAGGTTGTCTATGCGAATATAGAATACATAAAAAGCTGCGAAGATCTACCGATTGAATTTATATTTTATACTTATGTATGTAAAAGTAGACGGGGAGATGTTGTTTAAAAAGCTTTCTGTGTAAGCGGTTACTTTGATTTAAGATGAATCGATGTGTTTTTATCGAACGTAGCGATGAAAACAGGAGAAAAAGCATGATTTGAAATATAGTTTTAAGGGGTGATCCGTGAGGGGTGACCTCTATTTTGTGTTGATTCTGGAACGGGTTTGAACAGTTGGAAACGTTGGCATAATTCATGTTTGCTTTGAAGTATAGCTTCACAATTTAGCACAATTGTTTATAATAGAGGGAATAGTGCTAAATTTTCAATCTATTAATCTTTATCGAAGGTAGTTTTGAGAAAGAAGGAATGGGTGATTGATGTATGCAGGATCAAATGAAAAATTTGCCTGTATTTAGGAAAGTATTGTTATTCTCATTTATTATTAGCTTTTTTGTCGTTCTCTTAACGGGGGGGATCAGCTTTTTTCTGCAGACGAAACAGATGGAGGAACAGCTTAGAAACCGCATTGTTGAGATGGCTACCTTATGGAGTTCGCAAATCGATCATGAAGAAATCGAACAGGTGAAGGAGAAACAAGATTCAACGCATCCAGCGTTTCAAAGCTTATTTGAAACGATTTCGTTAGTGAATGAAAAGGCTCCATTCTCAGATGCTTATATATTAGCGCCTGAAATTGTGAACGAGAGCGATGTTTACATTCTGGTGAGTTCAAAGAGCTTTGAAAAATTAGGAATGAAATCGCTCACTTATTATGAGCAGAACAAGGCTTTTTTAAAAGGATATAAAGAGGTACTTCAAAACAAGGATGTGACAACCACTCATTTATATCGGGGGGTATTAGGGCTGTGGATTACTGCCTTTGTTCCGATGACGGATGCCAATGGAAATGTAGCGGCAGTCTTTTGTTTGGATATCAATGCTTCCCTCCTCGATAAATTTCAAAAAGAAATCGGTCTTTATTTGATTGTCCTTTTTGTGATCATCATAACAATCGTTTATTTCATTTTGAAAAATGGCTTACGGAAAGTATTGAACCCGGTGAATGAAATCATTTCAGGCTTTAATGAGGTAAGTAGCGGGAATTTTAACATTAAATTAGATTCCGCCAGTCAGGCTGATTTAGGGGTGTTGTTTGAAAGATTTAACTTCATGACGACGAATCTTTCTTTATTGTTTGAACATCTATCGGCAACTTCTGAGCAATTTGGTACGGTCCCAAAAAACATAGGGTCTTTGCATAGATTTGAAGAAGCGATTGATGAAATGGAGCAAATCTTACAGATCTCTAAAATTCAGCGTGAACTTCAGAGAGCAGAAAAAATGAATGCAATTGGACAACTAGCAGCTTCTGTCGCACACGAAATTAGAAATCCAATGACGGTTGTCAAAGGATTTTTGCAAATCTTTTTGGCAAAAGAGGAGATCAGTGAAGAGGAACAAATGTACATAAAGCTGATGATCAATGAGTTGAATCGGGCAGAAACGATTATTAATGATTATCTTTCACTGGCGAAGCCCGATATCGAACAGACTGAAATGATTGACGCAGGTGAAATGGCTTCAAAAGTGTTAGATTTAATGAATTCTTATGCGATGATGACGAATAACATATTACTTGTTTCCGACTTGCAGGACAACGTTTTTCTTGATGGCAATTCAGGCGAATTAAGGCAGGTCCTGATCAATATTTTAAAAAATGGCATTGAAGCGATGAAAGACGGAGGGACGTTAACTTTGCTCGTTTATCAAGAAGAACAATATGGCGTGTTTGAAATTCAGGACACAGGGATTGGCATGAGCGAAGAAGAGTTAGAGCGGCTTGGGACCGCATTCTATTCCTTAAAGGAAAAGGGAACAGGAATTGGGATGATGGTCTGTTATCAAATTATTGACAGAATGAAAGGGAAAATTGAAGTGACAAGCAAAATGGGAGCAGGTACAACTTTTAAAGTTTACGTTCCATTAAGGGAAGAATGAACGCTCGTATTGTGGATGGAAGAATCATCCGACAAACTATTTCCGGGGGGAATCGGTCTCGCCCCGGATGCTGTAATAAGTCATTTTAACTATTCCGCGTATTTAAGTAATTTGAACTATGAAAGAGGTGGAGGCAATGGTAAAGTAGAGATAAAGATACAAGAGGGGTGAAGGCGTTGTGGAACT
Organism: Sporosarcina sp. HYO08; assembly: GCF_001563475.1. Taxonomy (GTDB): domain Bacteria; phylum Bacillota; class Bacilli; order Bacillales_A; family Planococcaceae; genus Sporosarcina. The sequence continues at coordinate 20,534 of NZ_LPUT01000008.1, forward strand.
GTGATTCCAATTTGATCGATCATGAGACATTGGCAGTGACAAGGGCTTTTTCTTTAAAATATCAATCCGTGATTTATAAGAAGAATGGTATTTATTATTCAGAGATGGATCCTTACACATTACTGAATCGCGCGTGTATCCGGTATGCTTCAACGATTGAGGGAAGGGTACAGGCTGCTAAGAAGATTATGCCTTATTTCAAAAAACCGCCGTTTATCATTTCTCCGTATTCGATCGGGGCATTCCCTACAACTGCATCGGATAAGGATGAATGTGTATGGGTGTTTAATCATCCATTTTATGTCACTGAACGCAGAAAAGGGGTTTCTCTTGTAACATTTGTGAATGGCACGGCGATTGAAGTGAAAGTGTCAAAACACACGGTTTTAAAACAACAGCAGCGGCTTCTCACGTTAATGAGCATTTCGAAAGCGTTATCCCAAAACGCGCCAATTGCGGAAAAAGAATTGAAAATGTTGTAAAGAGATCCTTTCCACAAAAGGGTCTTTTTTTGTTAATTGTGTGGGAATTGCGTGAGTGGCTGTCGCCGGATATTAATAGGTTTAAAAATGGTACCTGTACAAGAAACTGAATTATGTACATTACTCCTAATATTTTTATATAAATTTTCGAAATAAAAATATTATATACTGATAGGGAGCATTCCTGTTAGAAGCTTTTTAGGGGACTTGAACATAAAAAGCCCTCTTGGTATGATGCGGGGTGTCAAATCTGAGCGAATTGACCCCTAATTTAGATACCAAGGAGGACTCATTTATGAATT
>NZ_LPUT01000009.1 GCF_001563475.1 Sporosarcina sp. HYO08
GATGCCAAAAACGAAACAGCTTATTGATTACGCAGGCATCTCCATTGGCGTAACAGAAGGACAGACGATGGCCCGGATTGAAATCACCACACTTGTCCAACGTTTTCGCCAGATTGAAAAAGAGCTTAAGTCCCTTCAGGAAAAGTTGACGGAACTTATTCAGGCAACAGAAGAGTACAAATATCTGCAAACCGTTCCCGGTCTTGGGGACGCAACGATTATTGATTTACTGTCTGAAATCGGTAGCTTCGCTCATTATAATCATCCACGCCAACTACTTAAACTAGCGGGATTGACATTAAGGGAGAACTCTTCTGGACAGCATAAAGGACAAAAACGTATTTCCAAAAGAGGAAGACGCCAGCTCCGCGCGCTGCTCTTTCGGGTGATGGTGCCGATGATCCGGCATAACAAGGCGTTTCGCCAACTGCACGACTATTACACAACTAGACAAGTGAATCCATTACGAAAAAAACAGTCGATTGTAGTTCTCTGTGGAAAACTACTCAAGGTACTGCACGCAATTTGTACAAAGCACATGGCATTTAACGCGGAGCAAATGATGAGGGATATTCCCAAGCTCGAAAGAGCTGCTTAAGTACATTCCAAGTGAATGACTAGACAATTGGATGACACGGAGAAGCCGACAATATATTCACCATTCGACCATTGAGTCCCTTAGGGAGCTTCGCCAGCCTCCGCCTTATGACTAGACCGAACGAAGGAATGTGGGCGCTTAGACGCCAAGAGACATGGGAGGGTACGTCATCATAAGCAATGCGGAGATCCATAGTGCATCGTATATTTCATGATCATCGTTTCCAGTATTATCCAACGGTGACCGCGTAGCGCACCTACACCTGTTTGAAGATTCGCATATCATCGAAACACAGTAAGTAAACGTGTCGAAAAAATATTTTTTGACACCCTTATAACGGGTTAAACCGTTGATACATCAACATTTATAGAGGGAGGAAAAGTAAGAAGGAACAGGTGGTTTAAATTTGTTTAAATTTATAAAAGAGGCAACTAGTGCTGTTGCGACAAAAAATGAAAATCTCAAGTTTATAGAAGAAATGAATGATAAGTTGAAATTGATCAATGAAAAATTTGAAGAAAGAACTAAGGAAGTAAAAGCTTTAGAAAATAAAGTACAAAAAATAAATGCGACTATTGGAGAGAAACAAGAAGTTTTACAGGCGCTTAAAAAACAAGAGGGAAGTAAACTCGTTGAGCTCCACCGTTTAGATCAAGAAATAGCAACCTTGACAGAAAGAGGCCAAGAACTTTCAAAAATAAATGAAACCATGCATAAAACGATAAAGCAAAAGGAAGAAAAACTAGAAAAGTTACATCGAGAGATCAAATTAGTAGAAGAAGTAGAAGACCCTGTATTGAAACAGAAGAAGGGGATCGCTCGACTCTGCAGTGCTTTACAGCAAATAATAGAAAAAAAAGGTGATTTTGATTGGCAGATGGAGATAGACGTTAATCGTCCTCGTCGCTTTTACTATCCCTATCAAATAGATCTGAATGAATTATATGTTGATCTTCAAAGGAAAAAAAATAGCCCTCAAAAAAAGAAGAAAAAGCAACCTTCAAAAAGGATTGTTCCAGAAAGTAAAGCAGATAAAAATGCAGTCACAAGTCTCCCAGAACCAACTCGGGATGCTGCTTTAGATGAATTGATGGAAAGATTTAGTGCGACGTATGATTGTTTTGTCTTAGTCATTCCAACAGTGATCGATTACTTAGTTCAAGATATAGACAACAGCAATGGATCGGGGCATTGGGCATCTACTGTGAATCGTTCATACTATGATTCAAAAGTTGCTGCTTCAGCGCTTTATAAAAATCATATTTCTGTCTTTTTTAAATTGTTAACTCAAAAAGGTTATCCGATTAAAGGCAATGAAAGGTTTTATTTAACGCTATTAAATGAAAAAGCATTAGAACAAAATTATCAAGCGTTAGAAGATGAGTTTCATCCGCTATTACAATTACATCTTGATAGCCCAACGCTAGAAGACGTGATCTATGTATTCATAAAAATTGTTGAAGGCGATCAGGAGCAACTTAAATACTTAGCATTTTTAAAGCAATTTTTAGTGAAAGAAGGATTCCTAGAGAATTATTTTGATTTGGATGATTTATATGATCTTGTTAAGAGAGAGTTTAAAAAGTATGAGATCATTGCACTTGAAAAAGAATTATTCAAGTCACAAGAACGAGCAAATGATCAGAAAGTAACAGTAGCAGATATTGACCTCATGTCGGGGGAAGAATTTGAACACTTTTTAGTGGAGTTGCTTCAAAATTTAGGGTTTAGGGCTAAGATTACAAAAGCATCAGGCGATCAAGGTGTAGACGTTCTTGCCAAAAAACAAGGGAAAGTATATGCGATTCAGGCTAAACGATATGCGGGCTCAGTGGGGAATAAAGCTGTTCAAGAGGTAGCGTCTGGAAAACAATATTATGGAGCAGATGTTTCTTGGGTGATTACCAACAGCAGCTTTACGCAATCAGCTAAAAATTTAGCGCATAAGACCCATACACTTCTTTGGGATGGCAATAAGTTAAAAAGTATGATGGAATTAGCAAATTTATCATAAGTGAATACGAGCTTTTGATCGTAAGCAGTTCCTTCTCTTCTTCTTCGGATAAAATCCATGTTGGATTGGGTCTTCCCGAAAAATACCTAGTTCAGCTTCTAACAGACAATCCCTCGATTCCTATTGACAGAATGAAAGGGAAAATCGAAGTGACAAGCCAAACAGGAACAGGTACAACTTTTAAAATTTACGTTCCGTTAAGGGAAGAATAAACGATTTATTGTGAATGGAATATTAAACTAAACAGTAAAGAGGAATAAGTCCGTATTGGGGGGCCTACTCCTCTTTATTTACATAATTGATTTGGGAGAAATGATTTTTAAGAATTTTAAAAGGATGCGCATTACCGTTGCATAAGTTACAAACTAAAAAGTACAACCGTTATGCGAGTAATTATAGCGCAATTACTTGGTCAAAAAATCAGCTGCAAATTTAGTCGTCACAAGTACACCGTTAATTAGCCCGTTTTCATCAATATCAAATTTATCATTATGGTGCTCCGCGCCGCTCCCATACATTTCATTGCGAACACCAACAAAGGCAAAGAGAATGGGAGCGATCTTCGCATATTGATTAAATGATTCGGATGCAAACCATCTGACATTATGAACGACAGATCCTGGCATCAATTCTTCAATGCCACCTTGTGCTAACTCCGCTAATTCTTCATCATTAATTACTGGTAAGGCAGCAATTTCGAACTTTTCCCCGAATTCTACTGTACAATTATGTGCTTGTGCAGTAAGGTTCGCAACGTTCTTGACGATGTTTAAAGCTTTTTCTCCTTCTTCAACATCATAGAAACGTAGGGATCCGCCAATCTCTACTTTGTCTGGGATCACATTATTAGCTGTCCCACCGTGGATTTGTGTTAACCCAAGGGTAACCGTTTTAGTAACGTCAATTTGATTTGCCCACGCATTTGTGAGTCCAGTTAAAATATGAGCGGTAGCGAAGAGCGGATTAACGGAAAGATCCGGGCGTGAACCATGACCACTTTTTCCATGAACGGTAAAATCGACCAATATTGCTCCCGCCATTCGTGGACCCGCATCTACCCCTATCGTACCGGTATCCATGAAGGACGTTAAATGATTTCCGTAAATGGCGTCAATTTCTTTATTCTTAAGATGTTGAATCATTGCTTCAATGCCGCATCCAATTTCTTCACCTTCTTCAAAGATAAAATATACTTTGCCGCTTAAGGTATCTTTCATATTATTTAAGATTTTCATAGTGGACAGAACAATCGACATATGACCATCATGTCCGCATGCGTGCATGACCCCTGGGTTTTTAGAGAAATATTTTCTTGGGCCTGCAAGGTTCATTGGATTTTCCTCAACAGGAAGTGCATCGATATCTGTTCTAATTCCTAGTGTCTTTCCTGGTTTTCCGGTATCAAGTAAAGCTGTGAAACCAGTGCTTCCCGGTACTTCCTCGATTACTAGGCCTAACTTCTTTATTTCTTCTTTTAAAAATTTTACTGTTTCATATTCTTTTCCGCTTAATTCCGGACGCTCGTACAAATAGGTACGAATACGAATCGTTTCTGGCTCTAGTTCTTTTGCTTTATTTTTTATGAAGTCATTCACTTTTACCATCGTTTTCATTGATCCTCATCCTCCTAGAATGGATTTTCAAACTCTACTCCAATGTTTATGAAGCCCCACCAGTCCAGCCGATAGATGTTAAAACATACAAGATCACACCACTTAAAAGCATAAAGAGCACGACTGCTGGGAAAACCCAACGGACCCATTTTGTAAACGCGACGCCCGCCGCAACACAGGAGCCAATCGTCCATCCAAGAACTGGAGATAGTAGATTTGTGAATCCATCACCAAATTGGAATGCTTGAATAGCTACCTGTTTCGGAAGACCAAGTGTGTCCGCAATCGGCTCAATGATTGGGATTAGGATTGCTGCTTTACTAGTGGCTGATGGAATCAGAGGATTCAGTATAGAAATAATTAATGCAATTCCGATCGTACTGAAGCTCTGATTAATGCCCATCAGCGGCTGTGTCAACGTGTATACAATGGTATCCAAAATGTTTCCTTCTGTTAAAATTAGTGACATGACACGAGCCAACCCAATAATAAAGGCGATAAAAGCCATGGAAGCAAGACCTTTGGCAAAGCTGTCACCTAAATTATCAAGCGTCATCCGAGTCAACAGACCAATCACGATCGCCGTTAGAATATTAATGACAATAATGAAGTTGTACAGCATTTCACTATTTCCACCAAAAGCAGAGTAAGAAATGATGACCAAGTATTGAACAATAAAGGACAGCAGTGCAAGCACACTTGTAAACTTTAGCTTTTCTTCCTTAATTTCATGATCTCCACTTTGTTGCCCAAACGCTTGGGCCCTCCAACCTTCGCTAAACATTAAGGAAGACTGCTCGTTCTTCTGAATCTTTTTGATGTAACGCATAAGGTAAATCAATCCAATAACCATGAAAAAGTTCATCATAACGAAACGAAGTCCAAATCCAGAGTAAGGCGCAATACCAATCATCATTTGAGGGATAAATAGACCTTGGGGACCAGTACCAAACCCGATTAAAGCTGGGAAAGTCGTAATACCGATTGCAACAATTGGATCCAGTTTCAATTTCCTAGCAAAAATTACACCAATTGGAACTAACGCAATCAGGGCATCACTTCCGGCAAATCCGCCAATATAGACGATTAATATAAACATAGCACTGACTAATATCCCTAAGCCTTTGTCCTTTAATTTATAAATGGCCCAGTTCAAAATGTTGTCCACCGCTCCCGATGCAAGCAGTACACTGATCGTCGCACCGGCTACTAAAACAAGGTAGATAATAGTACTAGACTGGGTCAAACCATCTAGGAACAACATCAACATCATCCAAGGATGTACCGGTGTTTGGTGTCCGAGTAATTCGAACTGGTCCCCTAAAATCGCACCATTTTCATCGACCGCAAAATTTCCCGCGGGAATGACATAGGTGGCAAGACTAGCTAATGTTAATAGCCCGAGCATGATCCAAAGTAAATGTGGCATCTTGAACTTTTTCTTTTTAATATCCAGATCTTTCTCCAAATCTAAAGTCTTTGTCATAATATGAACTCCCCCCAGTAAAACTTTAAATTTTATTGAGATTACGATTTCCTGATAGTTGCTTTTCACGATAAAACAATTAAAGTCCAAGCAGCTTCATTTTGGTATTAAAGAAGATGCCCGTGTAAGATGAGATTCGGACATTGCACGCAGATGTCAAATCAGAGATAGGATTTATCGTATTATCCTGTTCTTCACAATTTATTGATCATACGATTCCAATGCATTTACTCCGTGAGCAAGAGCGGATCCAGCTTTTAAGGCTGTAGCGACGATAATGGATTCTGCAATTTCTTCTTTCGTTGCTTTTGCTCTTTTCGCTCCTTTTACATGAATATCGATGCAATACGGGCAGCCTGTTGTATGGGCAACTGCAATGGCAATTAATTCTTTTTCTTTCACGCTAAGCAATCCTCGTTTCATCGCTTGTTTGTCAAATGCGAAGAAAGCTTTAAAGGACTCTTCGTTACTGGTGAGAAATTCAGGCAATCTATTAATATACGAGGCTTTGTACAATTCCTCATTGTCTATTTCGTCAAAAGCATTTAACGCATTTACACCATGGGCCAGGGCTGCGCCTGCTTTTAATGCCGTTGCCACTAGAATGACCTCGGCCATTTCTTCTTTGGTCATGCCCAAAGCCTTCGCTTTCTTCACATGCGTGTCGATACAGTAAGCGCAGCCTGTCGTATGTGCCACCGCCACGGCAATCAATTCTTTCAATTTGGCGGATAAATGTTCTTCGGCTAAAGCGTGGTTGTTGAATTGAACAAATGATTGCAGCGCATCAGGTGTCAATTTTCCGAACTCCCCAAGTCGGTTCATGTTGGAACGCTTGTATAATGTTTGAACTGTCATTTTGACTACCCCCAGTTAGAATATAGTTAGATCAATGTTTGGTACGCCTATTCAAACTACTGTTTTAGCTTGTACTGACAAAATCGCTTCTTCCATTTGTTTCACTGCTTTTTCTATTATGTGGCGAGGACAAGCAAGATTCATACGGACGAAACCTTCGCCGCCAGGGCCAAATGTATAGCCTTGATTTAAAGCAACTTTTGCTTTTGATAGAAGAAGGGTCTCCAATTCTTCTGCGGTAAGCCCCAATTCCCGGCAATCAATCCATGCAAGGTAAGTTGCTTCTAAAGGCAAAACGTTAATCGATGGTAATCGAGTTTTAAAGTATTCTGTGATAAAGTGCAAGTTTCCCTCAACGTAATCCAAGCATTCTTCTAGCCACTGTTCTCCAAAGTTATAAGCAGCTTCTGTTGCAATGACGCCAAAAGTATTGGTTAAACCGAGGAAATACTTATCAATCTCTACGTTGAACTTTTCTCGTAACGATTCATTCTGGATGATAATATTGGATGATTGTAAGCCTGCTAGATTAAATGTTTTACTTGGTGCTGTGCAGCTAATACTATTTGTGCTGAAAGCCTCCGAAATTGCCGCGAATGGTGTATGAACATTTGGCTTAAAGACGAGATCCGAGTGGATTTCATCGGATATGACGAGAATATTATGCGCTAAACAAATGTCTCCTAGCCTCACTAATTCCTCTTTCGTCCATACGCGTCCGCCTGGGTTATGTGGATTGCATAAGAACAACATTTTAACCGAGTCGTCTATTTTCGAAATCAAATCTTCGAAATCCATTTCATAGCGATCATTTTTATATTGAAGGGGATTAAAAACAACTTGCCGTTCGTGACTTTCAATCACTTTCATAAATGGATAGTAAACAGGGGGCTGCACAATGATTTTATCTCCGGGCTGACTAAAAGCTTGTACGATTAGGCTGAGCGCGGGAACAACGCCAGGACTTGAACAAATCCATTCTTTTTTAATTTTCCACTGATGACGTTTTCTCATCCAGGAGATCACCGCGTCGTAGTACCCATCCATTTTGGCAGTATAGCCAAATATACCGTGTGTAGCTTGGGACTGAATGGCGCTGAGCACTTCATTTGGAACTTTAAAATCCATGTCTGCAACCCATAATGGAAGCAGATCCATTTCACCAAATAACTCTTCCGTAGAATCCCATTTCGCACTCGATGTGCCAAGGCGATTGATAGATTTGTTGAAATCGTAATTCATAAATTATCCTCTCCAAGCTGTTTTGATAAATTCCATTTATCACCTATAAATCAACTATCCGACTAAAAGATCTATTTAGGATGAAAGGGCTTACAATGTTCCGTGGCAAATAGGGCACCAATTCAACTTGATGTGTCATTTTTCAATCATTCCGTTTAAACAACAACCACCTCCAAATTTACCCGTCACCTTTAAATATTTTGAATTGGGTGAGTAATTAAAATTTAGTATAGTAGCTAAACTAATAAATGTCAATAGAAATTTCTGAAGAATCTGATCACTCATTAATGCTACATCTGGCGCAGGCGAATGGCGCAATTTTCATAGGATGTACATGTTATACTTAAGAAAGTAGTATGTTTAAGGCTAAAGCGCGGTCGTCATTGTTTAAAATAAGTTTGGGAGGGTTCGGGATGGACAAAGAAGAAGTTTTTTACGAAATGATGGAAACAATTTACGAATACACAAGACAAATGAGCGCCTATGAAAGTATTCCCAGAAAGTATGGCACTGAGGATGAGATTTATATGGTTGAAGCCCATACAATCAACCTTATTGGGGATAAAAACCAAACGAACGTATCCGAGCTTGCGGAATTGGCTAATAAAACAAAAGGCGCCATATCCCAGATGATTGAGCGCCTCATTAAAAAAGGGATGGTTAGCAAATCAAAAAATCCGCTGGATAACAGGGAAGTGATTATCCAGTTAACCGACAAAGGAAAAACAGTTTATCATTTTCATAAAAAATTGGACCAAAAAGAATATCGAAGATTATTAATGGGGTTAGAAGAGTTTACGGCGGAAGACTTTAGAAGATATATAGATATTTCGAAGATTTTGATGAAAGGAACTAGATTATAGAAGGAACTAGGAAAGGTATATACTGGTTTAACTTACGAAACAAAAACTCCCTTCTGTAAAATAATAGACTGATCAGTCATTAGTATAATTTTACAGTAGGAGCTTTATGAAAAAGTTAGATATGAGCTAAAATATTAAAAATATAGTTTACACAGATGGCAGTCACCAACCTTCTTAGCGAAACCTAGTATATTCCAACTTCCTCCGCAGTTTCGCCAATATTCTTTCTCATCGTTTCTTAATCCTGGTTCTTGTTGCGCATTCCGCTTGTGTTAGTTTTTCAGTGAATGAGTTGCTGATTTGGCAGCAACAATTCCAGTAGTGCGGTGTATGGCTTATCCGAACAATCATTTTCCGGGAACCTATCAATTCCCTTAGTTAACGCTAATCAGTCATCTTCTGTTTGGACAACATAAAACGGTTTTCTTTCTTTAAAATATCAATCCGTGATTTATAAGAAGAATGGTATTTATTATTCAGAGATGGATCCTTACACATTACTGAATCGCGCGTGTATCCGGTATGCTTCAACGATTGAGGGAAAGTGTCAAAACACACGGTTTTAAAACAACAGCAGCGGCTTCTCACGTTAATGAGCATTTCGAAAGCGTTATCCCAAAACGCGCCAATTGCGGAAAAAGAATTGAAAATGTTGTAAAGAGATCCTTTCCACAAAAGGGTCTTTTTTTGTTAATTGTGTGGGAATTGCGTGAGTGGCTGCCACCGGATATTAATCCGTAAGAGTGCTTTTCGATACAGTTATTTTTCTATTCAAAAAATAAAAAAACAGTTGTTATCCGGAATGCCACGTGTGTATAATTATACAAGTTCATCATGAGTTTATTCATAGAGAGGAATGAAGGCAATGGAACATATGGGGTTTCTATCATTGATTCCGCCACTTGTAGCAGTCATTCTTGCAATTGTTTCGAAAAATGTTGTCATTGCATTATTTTCCGGAGTTTTTGCTGGAGTTCTGTTTCTTGTGGGCGGCAATCCACTAGCCGCCACAACAGGTACAATTGGTGACTATTTATTTCCGCAACTGACGGATAGTTATAATGCGGCTGTGCTGATTTTGCTCTTTTTCATCGGCGGTTTTGTAGCGCTTATGGAGAAGTCGGGAGGCGGGGCGGCATTAGCGAATGCTTCGGCTAAGTATATTAAAACGCGTGCCAATGCGCAAGTGTCAGCATGGTTCGGCGGTATTATTATATTTTTCTCTGATCTTGGGACACCGCTTATTGTGGGACCTGTTTTCGAAAAGATTTTTGATAAAGTGAAGCTTTCGAGGGAGAAACTGGCTTGGATTATTGACTCGACAGCCTCGCCGGTCGCTGTTTTGGTTCCGTTTATCGGATGGGGCGTGTACATTATGGGGCTGATCCGTGCGGAGTTCGACAAGCTCGGCATTGCGGATTCCGAGTTCAGCACATTGGTTCAAGTCATTCCATTCCAATTTTACGCGATTTTGACAGTATTCCTTGTTCCGTTGATCGCGTTTACGAAATTGGATTTTGGACCGATGGCGAAGGCGGAAAACCGGGTTCGTCAAACAGGCCAGTTGTATTGGCCGGAGTCCAAACCGCTACGGAAGGCGGAGGAAATGAACGAATATACGACAAGCAGCCGTGCCATCTTAATTTGGCTTCCATTATTGGTGTTATTTACAACATTGTTCGGCTTGCTGATTTCGAAAGGGTTTCCGGTTACACCGGTTCCTGGCAGTGAGTTTCGTGTAGCACTTAGCACCGCGTATTTATTTGCAGCGATCACGATTGTGATTCTAATGCTCGTGCATAAAGTGAAGAAGTTCGGTGAGATTATTGATATTTACACATCTGGTATGTCTAAAATGGTGTACGTGGCGACAACGCTTGTCCTTGCTTGGGCGCTTGGGAAGGTAATCGGGGAAATGGGGACAGCCGCATTCATCGTTGAAGTGACGAAAGGCAATGTGCCGGCATTCATCATTCCAGCCATCTTGTTTGTCGTTGGTGCCTTCATGGCATTGGCATCTGGTACATCATGGGGCACATTTGCAATTATGCTGCCGATTGCCATTCCGATGGCGGTTGCGCTCGATGCTCATCTGCTTGTCTGTATCGGGGCTGTTTTGTCCGGTGGGATTTTCGGAGACCATTGTTCACCGATTTCAGACACGACGATTCTTTCTTCCACTGGAGCGGGCGCGGATCATATTGACCACGTGAAAACGCAATTTCCATATGCATTGCTGAATGCATTGGTCGCTCTCGTCGGATTCGTCGTGGCAGGTGCTACGGGAAGTGTGTTTACTCTTGTATTGACAATTGTATTGCTTGTGATTGTTGTGTTTGTTTTATCGAAGCGGATGAAAAAGGCGGATCAGGTAGAAGTTAGCGCGTCTTAAAAGGGCGTGTCAGCGCAGTTATTCTGACAATGATAATCATAGTAAGGCCCCATGATTGTTGAATCGATCATGGGGCTTTTTTGATGAGAAAAAGGTGCCTATTATGTTAAATAGATAGAAAAATGAAAGAAACCATTGTTTTCAGGGTATAGGGAAAGTACCAATCACAGAACTTCCGAACCCACCCCACCAATAAAAGAGGAGCTGAAAACAATGGTTAT
>NZ_LPUT01000010.1 GCF_001563475.1 Sporosarcina sp. HYO08
ATAACCATTGTTTTCAGCTCCTCTTTTATTGGTGGGGTGGGTTCGGAAGTTCTGTGATTGGTACTTTCCCTATACCCTGAAAACAATGGTTTCTTTCATTTTTCTATCTATTTAACATAATAGGCACTTTTTTTACTTTACACCGAGTGGCGGAACAAGCTAGCACGTGTTACTGGTTTCCTGGCTTGGGAATCATGCCCGTAGAGGCTCGGTGTCAAGTTGTTAATCAACCTATGCCGCTTGATGGTTATGCTGTTAAAAACCGCTCACTCCCCAGTTGCATGCCATCTCGGTGTACTGTTACATGAGGTGGCGTTGCGTGGTAAACCATTTGGCCTTTAATGGTAAAAAAGATGTCACAAGTGGTAAAATCGCATGGCCGTAATCATTAACCTTATTTAACGTCAGCCAACAATTCCCTTTTCCATTTCCGGCCATCTCTCCGATGCTGCGGCAGTATGTAGTGGTAGTAAACAAAAGGTAGATTCATATCTTGAATGGATTCAACATAGTCTTCCCCTGCATAAACAAGATCCCCACTTCTTTTGAGTCCCTTCATATCCTTATCAATAATTGTAATCGTGCCATCGTCCCTAGCGCGTAAATGCTCAACCAATTGATCTGTGTACTGATTGTTTCCCAAGATGATATAACATTTCGTTTGCATGGCAGTTTTCTCCTTTAGCGTTTGCTTTAGAACAGGCAAACATGGTAACTATAAATGGAAACTGTTAAATTAATTACACATGTATATTATCCCATGAAATTATTTTAGTCCCTTTAGTCTAAAATATCAATGTTTTTAGACATTAATTCAACCAGGTCATAATGACCTCTTTCTTTTTCACACATTAACGTACTAAAGTAAATACACAAAAAAACACACCCGCCAAGCTGCCAAATAAAACAGCCTAGCGGGTATTTACCATCTTCTTATTCATTCCTTGCTAGTGAAGGTTGCCAAATACTCTTATGATAATTCAAACATACGTATGAAAATACAACCCAAAGTTCTACAAATATCATGACAATTGGCTTCGTAATTTTGGCGTATGCAATTGTAGTGTATTGTCAGAATAGTGTCGTGCACAGGCACCCTTTTTTAATCGAAAATCCTAAAAATCCCCTTAAATCATTCATATAAACCTCTAATATATTTACATTTTGTTTCTCAAACTCGAACTTTCTCGCTTTTTTAGAAACCGTTTGATAGGATTTCATTCTCTTTCCTCACTCACTTCATTTTTGTTTTATTATAGTAAATTTTTTAAGATATAAAACGTCGCTAGCTGCCAATATAATGTTTTAAATATTCACAAAACATTCTCGCTATAATTTTGTAGAAATCGCTCTTACGCGAATTTGGTTATAACATTCGCCGAAGCAAAAGTACATGCATATTAAAACCCACCTAAAAAATCAGATGGGCTCATTTGACGATGATTTCTTTATGTAATTTCCTTATAACTCTTAACCTTATTTAACGTCAGCTAGCAATTCCCTTTTCCATTTCCGTCCATCTCTCCGATACTGTGGCAGTATGTAGTGGTAATACACAAAAGGTAAATTCATATCTTGAATGGATTCAACATAGTCTTCCCCTGCATAAACAAGATCCCCGCTTCTTCTGAGTCCCTTCATTTCCTTATCAATAATTGTAATCGTGCCATCGTCCCTACCGCGTAAATGCTCAACCAATTGATCTGTGTCCTGATTGTTTCCCAAGATGATGTAACATTTCGTTTGCATGGCATTTTCTCCTTTAGCGTTTGCTTTAGAACGGGCAAACATGGTAACTATAAATGGAAACTGTTAAATCAATTACACATGCATATTGTCGTACTAAATTATTTTAGTTCCCTTAGTCTGAAATATCAATGTTTTTAGATATTAAATTTAAATCGGATCATAATGAGCTCTTTCTTTTTCACGCATTAACGTACTAAATTCCATACATAAAAAAACACACCCGCCAAGTTGCCAAATAAAACAGCCCTGCGGGTAATAATCATTTTCTACTCATTCCATATAATTCTTCTCAAATCTCCAAGCATCCCGGCACATCGCAATAACATCGCGTTTAGCCGTCCATCCTAGTTCCCGCTTTGCTTTTGAAGCATCGGCATAGAATGATGCTATATCCCCAGGTCTCCGCTCAACAATTTCATAGGGAACTTTAATACCATTTGCTTCTTCAAAAGCATTCACTAATTCCAGTACGCTAGTCCCCTGTCCGGTCCCCAAGTTATAGACATGAACACCCTCAGTAAGATGATCTAACGCTACTACATGTCCTTCTGCTAGATCCATTACATGAATATAGTCACGTACGCCTGTACCGTCGACCGTTGGATAATCATTTCCGAACACGCTTAACTTCTCAAGTTTACCTTTTGCCACTTGAGTTACATATGGCATCAGGTTATTTGGAATTCCATTGGGCGCTTCTCCAATTAACCCGCTCTCATGAGCCCCTACTGGGTTGAAATATCGAAGGAGTGAAACTGAGAAAGCTGGATTAGCTTTTACTATATCTGTTAGAATCCGCTCACTCATTGCTTTTGTTTCACCATAAGGATTAGTAGTTGGTAAAAGATCCATCGTTTCTATAAACGGTACTTTATTATCCCCGTACACAGTTGCCGATGAGCTAAAGACAAAACGATTCACACCATATGTCAAACAAGCTTTGGCAAGTACCATTGTACTAACAACGTTGTTATTGTAATAAGTTAGTGGTCTTTCCACCGATTCACCTACCGCCTTCAGGCCAGCAAAATGAATAACACCATCTATTTCATGTTTAGAAAAGATGGTGTTAACTGCTATATCATCTGTTACATCTATTTCATAAAAGGTTAGATCTTTGTTTGTTAGTTGCTTTACTTTATTCAAGGTCTCTTCTTTACCGTTGCAAAGGTTATCGGCAACAATTACGGAGTACCCTGCTTCTAATAAAGCAACACACGTATGTGAGCCTATATATCCGGCACCACCAGTTACTAGTATATTCATTGGGTTAGTACCACCTTCTGTTTCAAACATTAACTGTTAATTTGATTTGAAAGGTGCCTTTGCAGAATATATTTATATAAGTGTGTAAAGATACGACAAAACAATCTACAAAGACCATAACAAATGACTTCCTATTTCGGTGTATGCAATTGTAGCGTATTGTCTGAATAGTATCGTGCACAGGCACCTTTCATTAACCCACTCAATTACTTAACACATGTCTTTGAACAGCTGCCATTAATCGATGTGTCGGATAAAGAAGCACTGGATCGGCTACTTCCTTGGTCGAAGACCCTTCCGGCAGATTGCCACGTCCCGAATAAAACTAAATAAATCATATAATAAAGCCCACTTCATCGATAGGTGGGCTTTATTTGACGCTTACCTTGGAAAAAGTGGTGATTTCCATGTTTGAGCAGTTCTATGGGATGAAAATGACCCCTTTTTCTCGCGATATTCCTACCGGTGAATTATATGAGTCAGCAGGTCTTGAAGAGATCATGGGCAGGTTGAATTATGCGGCAGAGCGTCAACTATTTGCGGTAATGACCGGCGATTGCGGACTTGGAAAAACGACGGCGATTCGAAGATTTACGGATCAACTAGATTCAACTCGTTTCAAGCTACTTTACCTGTCCGATTCGAAATTAACACCCAGACACTTCTATAAAGGAATGTTAGAACAACTGGGTCTTGAATCGAAGTTCTATCGGGGTGATGCAAAACGGCAGCTACATCGGGAAATTGAATTAATGAAAGGAATCCATGGACTGACGCCTGTTGTGGTGGTTGATGAGGCGCATCTGTTGGATCGTGAAATGTTGGAAGAGGTGCGTTTCCTTCTGAACTTCAGGATGGATGCACAAAGCCCGATGGCTTTGATTATGGTAGGTCAAAGCGAACTATGGGATCGGCTGCAGCTACAGTCATTCTCCGCGATTCGTCAGCGAATTGACATTCAATGCAAGCTTGGCCATCTAGATCGCGCGGAGGTTTCCCAGTACATGGAGCGACACCTAACATATGCAGGGGTGGAGAGGGATATATTCTCGGAGGCAGCCATTGATGAAATCCATCAGTATACTAGCGGCGCATCTAGACTGATTAATAAGCTTGCGACGCATTGTCTATTATTTGGATCACAAAACGGTTATCGGATCATCGACGATAGAATGGTAAAGAAAGTGATTGAGGGAGAACTTGCATAAGTTCTCCTTTCCTTTAATCGAACGTGGACATAAAAACCAGCAATATCGGGACAAAAGACCACGTCAAATTCCGGTCGATTTCTTATGTCATTAACAGTCTACTTGACGGGGTGCAGTTCAATCTGGCCCAGCGGGTTATCTATTAATCTCTACTAAACAAATCCCTTGTATATACCTTGTCCTCTACATCACGTAAATCATTAGACAATCGATTTGCAACAATTACATCTGAAACTCTCTTAAACTCTTCAAAATCATTTATCACTCTTGAATTATAGAATGTATCTTCATGAAGTGCTGGCTCATATACAACTACTTCAATACCTTTAGCTTTAATTCGCTTCATAACACCTTGGATCGCGGATTGTCTGAAGTTATCAGAGTCCATTTTCATAGTAAGCCTATAGATTCCAACAATCTTAGGATTCTTCTTAATAATCATCTCGGCAACATGATCTTTTCTTGTTCTGTTTGCATCTACGATAGCTGTCATTATATTATTTGGAACATCTTCATAATTAGCTAATAGCTGCTTTGTATCTTTAGGCAGACAGTATCCACCATAGCCAAAGGAAGGATTATTATAATGATTACCAATTCGTGGATCTAGACCTACACCATCAATAATTTGCTTACTGTCTAACCCTCTTACTTCTGCATAAGAATCGAGCTCATTAAAAAATGCGACTCTCATCGCAAGGTAAGTGTTAGCAAATAATTTAATAGCCTCTGCTTCTGTTGAATTTGTAAACAACAAAGGAATATCTTCCTTAATAGCTCCTTGAACTAACAAGTCAGCAAATACTTTTGCTCTTTCAGACTGTTCGCCAACAATTATACGTGAAGGATATAGGTTATCATACAATGCCTTTCCTTCACGTAAAAATTCAGGTGAGAAAATAATATTTTCGGTTTCAAATTTTTCTTTTATTTTTTCTGTATAACCAACTGGAACTGTTGATTTGATTACCATTACAGCATCCGGATTAATAGATAGTACATTAGCAATAACCGCTTCAACAGTTCTGGTATTAAAATAGTTTCTATCAGGATCATAATTCGTTGGTGTTGATATAATTACATAATCTGCATCTTTATATGCTTTATAATTATCGGTTGTTGCAGTTAGATTTAGTTCCTTCGTTGCTAAATATTCTTCTATCTCGTTATCAATAATTGGTGACCTTTTATTAATAATCATATTCACTTTTTCTTGAATGATATCAAGAGCAATTACTTCATTATGTTGCGCTAGTAATATGGCATTGGATAAACCAACATATCCAGTTCCTGCGATTGTTATTTTCATTTCTCGCTACACACCCTTGCTTCTTTTCGCTCATACTGTTTTATCAAAAATTCTATTTACAAACTATAATCTATTAGTGCATATGCAATGCATTTCCTTTAATTGAGGTTACAGCTTTTTATTTTTGAGATATCTATTCTCAGTAAAAACATAATGTTAACTACACCGTATTAATATAACTTCTTACTTTTATGAATAATTATTAAAGTTAAAGTAAAAGTACGTACTGCACCTGATATTCCAAATAAAGCTATAGCTACTAAATCGCTCGAAAAAATAAAATATCCTATAGCTAATGCTGTTGTTCTAATAATTATTGTTATTATACTATATTTTAATTGATATGCCTGTAATGACAATACAGGGATAGCTTTAATACTTGGACCATTTATAAACATAAAGAAAATCCATAGTGCAATCCACCTGGCATATTCCCCAGCTGTCGCCCACCCTTCACCAAATACAAAACTAAAAAGCCATGGACCAAAAATAATTACAATTCCAAATGGGATAATTCCTACTGATGCTAAAGCTATTGTAGCCTTTTTAATCAACTTTGTTAGATTTTCACCATTATTACCAGCCTCAGAAATACGAGGATAAAATACATCACCTACAGAATTTCCAATTAATTGTACAGGAACACTTAGTACCGTTCTCCCAATAGTATAAAATCCTGCCGAAGCTGGACCAAAGAAACTCGTCAACATCAAAATAGGTAAGTTCTGAGAAATTGCATCAATAAGAGTTTGTGGTGCTCGGTATAACGGAAAGTCTCTATGTGTCTTAGCTACTGCTTTTAGAGACACTTGTTCATGGTTTTTATTTATGTCAAAAAAACTTTTGATGTCCGTTCCTTTTGTAAATAAGGCTAATAAAATAATTCTTATTCCAGTACCTAAAGCTGATAACGTAATTAACACACTTGCCATTGGATGGAATAATCCCACTCCTACCTTACTCCCCTGAACTATTAATGCATGTAGAAATGTCACTTTAGCAGTGGTTCCAAATTGCTTTGTACGAACTAACCATTGATCCATAACCTGAAATAAGCCAGCAAACAAAATTACTATTGGAATTAAAAATAAATATGGGGCAATATCTTCAATTTGAAATAACTGAACTATTGGTTGCTTAAAAAGTAATAGGATGAATAAAGTTATCCCAGATATACCCAGTGTAATATACAAAGAAAGTCTAATTAAAGCTTTAGCAATCTCATCCTGTTTTGGAAGTACTATTGCTATAGGGTAGGTAAGAGCTGCAATAGGAGTAACAATCATAACTACTGCCATGAATACCCCCATTAAGCCATACGCTTCAGGGCCATACAACCTGGTTATTAATGGTAATAACAACAATGAAATCCCTTGAGCAGCTGCTGTTCCAGTTGCCATTATGATTACATTTCTAACAAAAGGCTTTTTTAAAATTTTTTTCAATTTAGACTTCATTTAACTAATACTCCTTTATCTCCTCGATCCAATGTAGCGTATGCTCCACCACCAATATACACTCATAGTTAATCACATTTAATAATTATTGTGATGACCATATACTAGTATTAAACCCTCTCCCCTTTTAATCAACTACTTCGAAACTTAAATAAATTTTTAAAGCTTACTTTAAAAAAATAGAAACCAAACACATAGCATGGTTTCTATCTACACCTACTTATTTAACTCTAATACCGCTTTATAATAAAATATCTTTTAACAATAACAACCAGATAAATTATTTGTCCAAGCTTCATTAGTATAGTATATCAAGAGAATTATTTTAACAAGGAACGCAAACCTATAAACTAATATCTTACTTTGATATCTTCAAAAACACTATGTTTATTAAGATTATTTAACTTTTCTTCAATTACAACCGTTTCTTGATTATAGTTCATTATTAAATGGTCTAGTGCACTGGTTAGCTTTTTCTGTTCAATGCTCTCACGGACGTCAAACAGGTATTGTTCTTGGTTAACAGCTTTAAGTAACTCCTTATATTTAACTGCCCAACCGAATACAAGCGCGGGTATTCCAAGTTTATACGAATGAACAATTGCATGATACCTTGAAGCTATAATAAAATCCAATTTCTTAAGGACCGAGTTAATTTCAATACAGTTAAGTTCTTGTTCAATTAGTATTACATTATCTTCATTACTAAATGAAGCCTTTATTTTTTTACATATTTCTAGATCTAATGTGGAATGATTAATGAGGTAAACTCTTTTCCCTTTTTTTATAATAAAATCAATTATTGAATTATATATTTCAAATAATTCAGTACTACTTCCATGTGACATTATCTGCTGATTTGGAATGATACCTATTGAATTTTTTTCAATAGTAACCTCTAAAGAGACACTATTAGATGGTATTTTAAATATATTTGATACATCATATTCTTTATCACCCTGTAGAACAATATCGAAACTCTTTCTTACATTTTCAATACCAACCGTTTTTAGGTTTTCTATCCCATCTTCTTCCCTAGCAAATATAACTTCTGGATACTCTAGATATTCTTTTATTAAAGGTTTTAACTTTCTCATTTCTTTAGGAGTATAATGAAATGGACCAAATGATTGTGGTAAAAGGTTCATAGGGATACTATATTTCTTGGCAATCATAATATTATATAGATAATTCATACTAGCAAAATAGCCTCGTTGTGAAGATAATGCATATCCACTAATATCTATCATTGCGTCTGCGTTTTTGATAATATTTTTAATCTTTTCCAGTTTGTCAGAAGAAACACCTGTACCTTTAATTAATAACTTTAAATATTCTTTTAAACCAAATTTGCTAATATATCCAAAACCCAATATATCCATCTTTGCTCTAGCCGGAAAATAAAAAATGTCAAAATTTAGTTTCTTCTCTTCTAGTTTATCCCTATCATTATATATTTCACTAAATAAGACTACTTTCTTATTGGGATGGTTTTTTTTTACCTGATCAACAACAGTATATGTCATTGCTTGGGCACCTTTATTGTGTAGTTCGCCCCCAACTATTATTATATATTTCATTTTAATAGACCTGCTTCCTGTTAATATAATGTTATTAAAATGCCATTTCAAATTCCTTATTTTTACTTTTTCTCTTAGGTTTAAGATGAAATTTATTACTATTAAGAATACATTGGTGCTAGTATGGATGTATGGACACAAGTTGGTTAAGTCTCTATCCTAAGAATAGAGAGGACGTGTCCGGAATGAAACAAAAACGTTATAACCAAGAATTTAAACAAACAATTGTCGAACTCTAC
>NZ_LPUT01000011.1 GCF_001563475.1 Sporosarcina sp. HYO08
GTATTAAACATGAATGGCCCTTCTTTTAGGATGAAGGAAACGGAAGAATGGATGAAGAGCATTTCAGGCTGAAGTGGCTCAAAATTAAATTGCGAAATGGCTCACTTTTCAGTTGCGAAATACAGCAGGCGACTGTAATCAAATTGAATGCCAAGGAAACTACAGCTTTTAGCTTTTCCTTAACCCTAAATCCTTTACTCTTCTATGTAACCCCGCAATATAAACGTCCGATTTAAAACAAGCTTTTCCGATTTCACCGCCCCAATTTTGGAATAAAGATTTCGTAAAAGGCTCGAAAAATGCCCGAAAAGCCCTCCGCCACAACAATTGGCAAAAGACTGGGTTCGGAAATCTTTATTAAAAACTGATAAAAACGTGAACGAAATGGGGAAAAAAAGCGTGGAAAACGGTCAAAACGTGAACCAAAAAGAGCGAAAATCGGGTTTTGTCGGTAGACTTTATTTTAAAAGGGAACGAAGGAATGCGGGTTTAGCGGGTGTGTTTTCGGAAGTTTATAAAATAAAAGGACAATGATGTAGCCCAGCAATAAACTCCAGCACTTTACAATAAACTCACAACATCATTGTCCAGCCGTTTAAAACAAAGTCCGTTACCCAAATTCCTTAAAACCCTTGTCACTACTCTCTTTCTTCAATCTCGAACGTAAAGAGCTTCTTTTTAAACCGAGAAAAACGTGAACAAAAAGCGTAGGAAAAGCAGTGAAAAGTGGTCAAAACGTGATCAAAAATGTGTGAAAATGAGGGAAAGATGAAAGACTTTATTTTAAACGGCAACGAAGGAATGCGGGTTTGGGTGGGGTGAAGGTACAGGAGTATTTTTTAAATGGACAATGATGTAGCCCAGCAATAAACTCCAGCACTTTACAATAAA
Source organism: Sporosarcina sp. HYO08 (assembly GCF_001563475.1). GTDB lineage: Bacteria > Bacillota > Bacilli > Bacillales_A > Planococcaceae > Sporosarcina. The sequence goes on from NZ_LPUT01000011.1 coordinate 892, forward strand.
CTCACAACATTTTTGTCCAGCCGTTTAAAACAAAGTCCTGTACCTAAAATCCTTACAACCCTTGTCACTACTCTCTTTCTTCTCTCTCGAACGTAAAGAACTTTCTTTTAAACCGAGAAAAACGTGAACAAAAAGCGTGAGAAAAGCAGTGAAAAGTGGTCAAAACGTGACCAAAAATGTGTGAAAATGAGGGAAAGATGAAAGACTTTATTTTAAACGGCAACGGTGGAATGCGGGTTTGGGTGGGGTGAAGGTGCAGGAGTATTTTTTAAATGGACATAGTAGAGAAGAAAGACGGGGAAAAGTTGAATCTTTTTCTCGTTTTTTAAGGTTTAAGGGAAAAATTGAAGTGTATCTATTTTGGACGATAGTCAAAAGTTGGGTGAGGAAGCAGATGAAACAAATTAGTATAATGAAGTGGTTATTAGAAATTGAAGTGGATAAGACGAGGGCATTCTATAGCAAGGATATAGAGCTTTGCGATTGTTTATATTGTGGAAATTTTATGGAAGCTTGTAAGCATGTGAATTCACCTGATATGGAGATATTTACTACGTTAGGGATTAATCCATTGAAACCAAGTCATTTATCTGAGTTTGGTGAAATTGAGGATGGCTTACGCTTATATATTGGAAGTTATCATATTGTTGGTAAATTAGTCAAAGGTGCGTATTGTACAGATTCGGTATGGAATGATACGAATACAGTGGAAGTAGGAGATTTTACTTTTGGATTTGATAAGGATTTAATGTTTGTACATGATGAATTTCCAAGTCCTGTTTTGCAGTTAAGATTTGAGGCTCGAATTCCATGGGTATTAGACAGAAAACCAGAGGATTAAAGGAGAGAAAAATATTCAATGTGGAAGGACTATATCCAAGCAGTGGCGAAGGGATATTATTTTAAACCACCTGCCATAAAATCAGAAATTGATCAATTAGAAAAGGAATTACAGGTTGAATTACCTACTGATTTGTTAGAACTATTTAAAGAAACTAATGGGGTCTATGACAAGTTTGATTGTCCTTTAATATGGCCAACCGATCAAATTGTCAAGGACAACCTGTTCTTTAGAAACTTTGATGATTATAAAGATATTTATATGCCGTTTGATCATTTACTCTTTTTTTCTGATGCAGGAAATGGCGATTTGTTCGGGTATGCGATACTAAATGGAAGTGTTCGGAGAGATGATATTTTTGTCTGGGATCATGAATCGGATAGCAGAAAGTGGGTTGCCTCCTCGTTAAAAGACTTTATTGAAGGATGGACGAATGATAAAATTGCTGTTTAAGGGTAGGTAATTTAAAAATTCGGGGATCAGTCTATAGAAAGACGCTCCGTTTATTAAAAATAAGATAAGAAGAAATTGGAGAACGCAATATGCCTGACAAAAAGGTACGAGGATTAAAACGTAAAACGAAAAACATGGTAAACAGAATTGAACAAGAAACGTTAGAGTTCCCATCCGATTTCTACAATGGCTATTGGCATTTACATTTGCCAGTTGCACAAGATTTTATCTCTTCCAGTAAAACCCCAATTGCAATAAAACGACTATGTATGCAGACTTTGCTGGACAGGGCAGAACATTTGATTAAAATAAAACCTCAATCTCAACCGAAGTTTCGGATTGTTGTTGCGATTGATTTGCCTGGATTATGGAATAGCCAAATTATCGTTTTTTCTGGAGACAGCCATTTTAAAGGTTTTTTTGAAAGAAATGACGACTACCAAAAATGGATACCTTTATCAAAGGAAAGGAACATTATGAGTGAGTGGAATTTAATTGGATCTAATGATATGGATTGTTTAGGCATAAGGGAAGAAATAACTGATGAAGATGGCGAGCTGTTTGAAAGTGAAATTTGGTTTGTTGGTGAATTGAAGTAAGCATGGTATTAGCTTGGATGCTGTAGGTGCACATAGAGTGGAGGAGCTGAAAAGGTGATAAAAGGAAATGAAGTCGAAAGTTTTCTTGAAAACAGAATCGGTAGAAATACCAATGACTTAGCGAAAGTTTGGGAAGTATTTAAATCATTCGGTAAAGAGCAAATAGATGGTGGGGAAGAAACAGCGTTGCTTTTTCAATGTGGGGTTTATGATTTCACTGGAGAAGAACTGTTCTGCTTTGATTTTGTTAGACAGTTTACAATTGAAGAGGAAGGTCACTTGGTGCAACTGCATTGTGAATTTGTATTTGAACCAGCAGAGGAATTGAGTAAGTTGGAAACATCGCTAATGTACTTTGATTACGAAGGTGATGTAAAGGATTTTTATTCAGAAGTAGAAAGTCTTGGGGAGTTCAAGATTCCTTTAAAATATAAACCTTTACGCTTAAACATATATACAGAAGAGATATAAGCTATATACTGAAATATGTAACAAAAAAAGTGCAAGGTTAGCACAATTGAGAAAAATTTCATGGCAACCTGTAATAATGAGCAAATATAGGATATGACCGAATGTGGGTGTCTTTATGATTCTTTTAAACGGAGTAACTGGATTTAATTATGTCAATAAGAAATCTCCTCCAACAGTTGATAGAAGGCAATTTAAAAATATTTGTTTTATTGCTATTACGAAAAATGGCGGAAATATCTTGTCTTTCGATGAACCGAATGTAGGAAGGAATTTTTATAAAGTTAAGGTTAAGGTTTTCGGCGAACATATGTATATCTTACTCAATATTAGTTATCCTTTTTTGGCTTTTGCAACTTTAATTGAATTTGGAAATATAAAATTCGTTGATAATCACCTGCTAAATAGAGAGTTTAGTCCATTTTACAGGGTTTTGAATGTGAGTGAGTTGAATGAACCTTTACTTGTTAGGGACGTTAAAGGAAAAATTATTGTTGAAAACGACAATGAATTAAATGATGCTGAAGTACATCAAATAACATACTGGAAACCTGTAAGGATTGGAGATGTAATTTTTAATTATTGGGATTAAATAACAATATATAATGACTTGAAGGTGGTTTTTAACACGAATACGTCAGAAAAATATCTTCCAAGAAATAAGTATGATTTTAGCAGAGTAAATCACTTAAAGAGTATGAATAGAAGTGAGCTGTCATTTCTGTTGCCTGGCCTCATGGAATGGATTCAAGATATGAATTGGCCAATAGCAACTGAGGTTGCAGAACTACTATTAACATTTCCAAATGAGATTGTTCCCCTTGTAAAAGATGTCTTAGATACTAACGACGATGTATGGAAGTATTGGTGTTTAGAGTGTTTGGTGAAAAGATTTCCAGTAGAGTTCCAGATGCAATTAAAAGATGATTTAGTAAGACTTGTGGAAAATCCAACAACAGGAGAAAAATTAGAAGAACTTGATCAAATAGCACGGGAAACTTTGCTCTTCCTTTAACCCTTTACCCTTATCTTTACTATATAACCGTGTAAACGAGCACTTTGTTTCCTCAGAAACACCCGTGTTTTTTTCACATTCCTTCGGAATGGCTACTATACTTCTCCGCAATAATGTGCTAAATTTTTTGCATATTAAAAGGGGGAGTTTTTTTAT
>NZ_LPUT01000012.1 GCF_001563475.1 Sporosarcina sp. HYO08
CATAAAAAAACTCCCCCTTTTAATATGCAAAAAATTTAGCACATTATTGCGGAGAAGTATAGTAGCCATTCCGAAGGAATGTGAAAAAAACACGGGTGTTTCTGAGGAAACAAAGTGCTCGTTTACACCAGTGGTAAACAGCTTGACGTTACCTGGTACATTTATTGTCATTCAATGGTAAAAAACTTGTCACTGGTGGTACATTTCATTGGCTGTAATCATCAGTTACAATTCAGCTCGGATTTATTGAGTAATGGGGTTTCAATCTCTTATAATTGGAGAAGTAATTAAGCCATAATAAAACAACTTGGATTAAAATATCCAAGTTGTTACTTTTTTAAAGACTTATACAGAAAGGCTGATTTATAATTTTGAAAAAGTTATTATTTCAGGAGTTGAAACAAAACGTTACTAAAAGATTAATTATCTTTCTTGTTTTATTAAATCTATTTCCTTATTTACTATTTTTTGTTCAAAAAGATTCTTACGCATTTATAGATGAATTAGATACTTTTAGTTTTATATTTGATGGGATTATGGTTGTATTCTTTATATTTTTTGTTGTTTTTATTTATTTGGGGGAATTTTCTAGTCTCCTAAACCATAAATTTATTGTTTATCAACGCACAAGAACTTCATTAAAAAACATCTTATTGACTTGCATGTTTAGTAATATGATCATTACATTTATTGTGTTTTTTGTATTAGTTTTACATGTATTCTTATTCTTCTTCTACATTCAACCGGTATTGGGAATTATTCAATTTTTCCCGGAAATTCATTACCTTACTACACTGCAAGAATTACTGGAATTTAATATTCAGCGATATACATTTACACAACTACTAGAATATAACCCAATGATTTTTGGAATAGTCTTTTCATTTTGGGTAGGGTTAATGGCCAGTTCTTATGCGACAATAGGATTCTTTACAGTTCTTCTTTTTAAGAATAAATTAATTGGAATGTCTATTCCAATTTTATTCTACATTATTGGAGCATTTGTATTTAATTTATTTGACATCTTGGAACCATTTGGAATGGCCAATGCAGTATTTCCATTTAGTTCATCGCAATATCCAATACATACAATATTATTGAATTTTGTATTCTACACTATTATAAATTTAACTTTATATGTGTATACGTTTAAAATAAAACTTCATAAGCTGGATGATGCAATATGATTAAATTAGGAAAGCGATTGTTTTATTTAAATACTAATTCCAATTGGTTAATATTTATTTTGCTAATCATTATATATGGTATTTTTACTCGAATGTTTTTGGAAAATATTTCAATGGAAAATCAAGTTCAATATAATTTTTGGGATATTTTTTTTGGGATTCATGCTGATATATTCTTCTTAATGTATATTTTAATACCTGTATGGATTGTTATTTCGTTAAAAATTATTACGGATGAGTGGAATCCTAATATTTTAATACGTCTATCTAGTTATAAGAATTGGCTAATACATAATTTAATTAATAGTATTCATTATACATTAGTAATACAAGGGTTAATCATTGCGTGTAGTTGGAGTATTTCGTTTCAATTTCCAATTGAAAATCAATGGAGTACCTATAGTCAACTCAACATATCTACAAAAGAAATGTCTTTATCAAATAATACGCCGTTATATTTTGCAATAATACAAATTCTTTATTTATCCTTATTTTTTATTAGTAGTTTTTTATTTTTAGCGTTAGTATTTCAATTTTTACAGAAAAAAATTTGGTTATATGGATTAGGATTTGTAATGTATATAAGTATTTTAATTTTGTATAAGTATACTTTCGATTACTATTATTTAAATGTAATCAACTACATGTCTGTTCTGAATTCATATAAAATATTCCCTTCTTTAATATACCCTTTTTTATTTTATTTGATCTTGCTAATGGTAATTTTACTTGTGGGGAGATTAAAAAATGATACAAAAGAATCTATTTTCTAATCAACTATTTATCCTTTTTGGATTAGTCTCCATTTTTATACAGACGTATAATCTTCCTAATGAGTATCGAACAATCACGGGAAGCTTTTACGAACAATTCTATGGTCTATCAACAGAAGGATTTAATCTTTATAACTATTTATTTGTTACTATAATTTTTCTTTTTTCAGTTACTATTTTCTTCAATAATGTGTTTATTGCGTCTAAGGGCGATATCTATTATCAATTAATTCGCTATCCATCATTCAAACAATGGTTCTATCAAATATTAAGAAGAATGGTAAATCATTCATTCTTGACTATTTCAATCCTATTTATTTATACACTCTTTCTTGCTCTTGTTTTTGATTTCCCATTTATCGGGAATTATCCATTCAGTTCTCATGAACTGTTCTATCATTTTATAGTAAATGGTTTTTTGCAACTTCTGAATTATCATCTTATTTTTGTTATTTTTATCTGTTTAACTAAAAAAATAGAATTCATTCTATTAAATATTGGGATATTAATCGTTCTAGGACTACCACTATTTAACTCTCACTGGCTTTTCCCAATTGTATTAAATAGCCTAGGTTATATCACAGGTGGATTTTACCAACCAATTCGTATTACACTTATTTTAGGAATTTACTTAACTATAGAATTACTCATCATTAAATTGTTATTAAGTAAAAAATTAATTTTATAGTCATCGAAGGAGGTTTCCTGTGAAAATTATTCAAATGGAAAACGTCGGCAAGGCATTTAATAAATCTGTATTATTTAAAAACGTAAATATCTCATTTGATAGAGGAAGAATATATGGAGTTGTTGGGTCAAATGGTTCAGGAAAATCAGTTCTTTTTAAAATAATATGTGGATTTATACAACCAGATACAGGAAGAGTTAATATTCATTCAGATTTTAAGCAACCAAAAGAAAATTTCCCCAAATCATGTGGAATTATCATTGATCGCCCTGCTTATATTGCAAATAAAACAGGGTTTGAAAACTTAAAAAGGCTTGCTATGATCCAAAATAAAATATCTGATGAAGATATCAAAGAAACGATGAATAAGGTAGGTTTGGATTGGGGTTTAAAACAGAAGGTAAAGCACTATTCCTTAGGTATGAAGCAAAAACTTTCTATCGCGCAAGCTATTATGGAAAATCAACAATTACTGATTCTTGATGAACCGTTTAATGGATTGGATAAAAAAAGTGTTGCTGCTATGCGCCAATTATTCACGGATTTAAATAAAAAAGAAGGAAAAACCATTATATTTACCAGCCATAATCAAGAGGATATACTAAAGCTTTCAGATATCATTTATGAAATAGATAATCAGCAAATTTCTATATGTCATGAATTAACATAACTATTCACACACCATAAAAACCAACTAAAAGTAAAGGTGATCCGTCGCGAATCACCTTGTAAACTTGGCTTCAAATAATGCCGTGTTCCCAGTCTTTTTTATCTTATTGTATCCCAATCGCATGATGATTAGGGAAAGAGGGAATCTTACTAAATAGAAAGGATGGGGGTGTAGTGATGAGCATGAAGGTGAAATGAAGAATATTTTTTTGCTTGTATCGTTACATTTACGTTGTTGGCAAATATAGGATCATAGTACAGTGAATGTTCTTCAATCTACAAGGGACAAATTTGAATTGGAGAGTTTTTCAAATTGGTATAGCAGACCCTGTGATTTGGGTAGTGGTTGCTGAAGGGGGAAAATAAGGAAGACGTTCGACAGTATTTAGAAAGAAAATTTTCTAGATCTGATTTAAATAAATATATGATCGATATAAGAAAAAAACAGGAATGATAACCAAAAGAGTGGCGATCGGCTGCTCTTTTTTGTTGATCCAGTCTTCAAAAGCATTTTGTTGTCTCTTTGTACCATCCGTGTTACCATAGGGGTGTAGGGTATATAAATAGTGCTGAGGGGTGAGAACAATGACTGAAACGAATAAAAAAACTGTTCAGCCGAATAAACAGCAGTTATTAAATCGACTCAAACGTATTGAGGGGCAAGTTCGAGGCATTCATCAAATGATCGAGAATGACCGTTACTGTGTCGATATTTTACACCAAATAAGCGCGATTCAATCTGCGATGAATAAAGTATCACTCGCTTTACTAGAAGATCATACGCATCACTGTGTTGTGAAAGCCGTTCAAGAGCAAAAAGGCGAAGAAGCTATTCAAGAGCTCATGAGCGTTATGAAAACGATGACGAAATAAAAAAATAATGGAGGCGTTTAATATGAAAGAAATTATTAAAGTAGAAGGTATGTCTTGTGGTCACTGTGTGAATGCAATTGAAACGAGCGTTGGAGGACTTACTGGTGTGGCGGCTGTCGCTGTAGACCTTAACAAAGCAGAAGTAGCAGTAGAATTCGATGCGACTCAAACAACGGTAGCTGATATTAAAGAAACGATCGAAGACCAAGGTTTTGACGTCAAAGCGTAAACCACTGAAACGATACAGGGGTATAAGTGGGGAAACAGATTGTACCGCATAGAGGTATAATCTTTCTTTTTAAAACGAATATACCCCTACTATGTATAGGAGGGGAAGAAATGGCTACCGCAGAAAAAACGTTGAAAATTAGTGGTATGACTTGTGCGGCTTGTGCCAACCGTATTGAAAGAAGTTTATCGAAACTAGACGGTGTTGAAAAAGCGAATGTCAACTTTGCGCTGGAAAGTTCAACGATTGTCTATGACCCGGATGAAACAAATGTGGCCGCATTTACGGAAAAAATTGAAAAACTCGGTTTTAGCGTCATGCAAGAAAAAGCGGAGTTTGCGATTGAAGGAATGACTTGCGCCGCGTGTGCATCTAGAATTGAAAAACGTATCAATCGGATGGCAGGTGTATCGAAGGCGAATGTTAATTTTGCACTCGAAAAACTAGCGGTGGAATACGACGGCAGCCAAGTACAGCCGCAAGAAATGATGGAAGCTGTGAAGAAAATGGGCTTTGCACTCATGGCTAAAGAAGAAGCAAACGCGGTTAATCATAAAGGAGAGGATATTAAAAAGCAACAGCGTAAATTTATCTTCTCGATGATTTTAACATTACCGCTCCTATGGACGATGGTTGCCCATTTTGAATTTTTATCATTCCTTTATTTGCCGGAAGTGTTGATGAACCCATGGCTACAGCTTGCGCTTGCGACACCTGTTCAATTCATTGTTGGCGCGCAGTTTTATAAAGGTGCTTTTAATTCATTGCGCAACAAAAGTGCCAATATGGACGTATTAGTTGCACTTGGCACGAGCGCGGCGTATTTCTATAGCTTGTATTTATCATTTGAATGGGTCAGTGGTGGCAAAATTGGCGTGCCGGAGCTTTATTTTGAGGCATCGGCGGTTATTATTACACTAATCGTTCTCGGTAAGTTATTTGAAGTACGCGCAAAAGGCAAAACAAGCCAAGCGATTCAAAAGCTGCTTGGGCTACAAGCGAAGACAGCGCGATTGTTAATAGAGGGTGTAGAGAAAGAAATTCCGATTGAAGAAGTTGTCGCGGGCAACATTATTCTTGTGAAACCGGGTGAAAAGATACCGGTAGACGGCGAAATTGTGGAGGGTCGTTCTGCTGTCGATGAATCCATGCTAACCGGGGAAAGTATTCCGACCGACAAAACAGTTGGGGATACAGTCATCGGCGCAACGATTAACAAGAATGGCTCCTTGCAAATTAAAGCGACAAAAGTTGGAAAAGATACGGCGCTTGCGCAAATTGTAAAAGTGGTAGAGGAAGCGCAAGGATCGAAAGCCGATATTCAACGGCTGGCCGATAAAATTTCAGGCGTTTTTGTCCCAATTGTTGTCGGTATCGCAATTGCCACGTTTTTCATATGGTATTTCGCGGTTACACCAGGTGATTTTCGTTCAGCGATTATCCCAACGATTTCCATTTTGGTCATCGCTTGCCCATGTGCGCTCGGTTTAGCGACGCCGACGTCGATTATGGCGGGTTCCGGAAGATCTGCCGAGATGGGTGTGCTGTTTAAAGGCGGGGAGCACTTGGAGCATACGCAATCGATCGATACTGTTGTGCTTGATAAGACGGGAACAGTGACAAAAGGGGAGCCGGCTTTAACGGATATTGTTGTAGCGGAAGGTTTTCAGGAAGAAGAAGTCCTGCAACTCGTAGCTACGGCCGAAAACCAATCTGAACACCCGCTTGCGCAAGCAATTGTCAAAGGGGTTCAGGAAAAAGGGATTGCCCTTGTTGAGACAGACAGCTTTGAAGCGTTGCCTGGTTATGGGATTCAAGCGGTCGTGGATGGACGCAATCTTTTAGTAGGTACAAGAAGGTTAATGAGAGAAAAAGATGTTGCCCTGTTAGATTTTGAAGCAACGATGGAACAGCTTGAAAATGAAGGGAAAACGGCAATGCTCATCGCTATTGATGAACAAATTGCCGGTGTTATTGCTGTTGCCGATACGGTGAAAGAGACATCGAAAGAGGCAATTGCACGCATGCAAGCACTCGGTTTAGAAGTCATTATGCTAACAGGCGATAACACACGGACAGCGCAAGCAATTACGAAAGAAGTCGGTGTGAAAACTGTTATTGCGGAAGTGCTGCCAGAGCAAAAAAGCGAAGAAATTCAAAAGCTTCAAGAAGCGGGTAAAAAAGTGGCAATGGTCGGGGACGGCATTAATGATGCGCCCGCACTCGCAATGGCCGATATCGGCATGGCTGTTGGAACGGGTACTGATATTGCGATTGAAGCGGCGGATATTACACTGATGCGTGGAGATTTAAACAGCGTTGCCGATGCAATGATCATGAGTCGGAAAACGATGCGCAACATTAAACAAAACTTGTTTTTCGCGTTTTTCTACAATACGATTGGCATTCCAGTTGCGGCGTTCGGTCTGCTTGCCCCATGGGTAGCAGGAGCGGCAATGGCGTTTAGTTCGGTTTCTGTTGTGTTGAATGCATTGCGGTTACAGAGAGTGAAAGTCAAACCATTACCAAATGGAAATAAGTGAAGCTGATATGGAGGATTATTTATTCTGCTTCACTTCTTCTCCACAATAAAAACAGCAGCACAGACCGTGACTTTGGTCTGTACTGCTTATAATTGGGATGTTTTCCATTCGCTTTACTTCAATTCTTGGTTTTGTTGTTCCGCAATGTTTTTTGAATCTCTTAATACCTTTTCTCTTATCTCAATCTTTTCCTCGGCAGTAAGTAAATCCAATAAAGAATAATTAATAAATTCATCACTGTGCATTAAACTAGGTAAACTTGCATTATCCCACAGATTCATTCCGTAATTTATCCATTTTTGATCGTTGGGGTCATCAAAGTACGAGGCATAATATTTAGCGTGAGATGTTCCAGAATAGATTTGATATGCCCCTGCAACGGAAGACAGTAAAGTACGGGAGAAGAACGCCCCACGACCGACAAAACCGTAGTGCATGTTACCAAGATCTTCTCCTGTTAGATTTAATCCATTATACTTATATTTACCTCTATATGTACGCTTGTAATCCCAAGGGCCACCACTTTTCACTTTACTTGCGAATTCAACACCTGTCGCCAGTGGATATGTGTTAGTTAGTTGCTTTTCTGAAAGGGCATACTGTGACATATATGCAGCATTTTTTTTCATTGTTGTTGAAAATGACTTTGTTAAATCTAATAGATTATCACTATTAACTTGGAAACTAGGACTTGTATTCTTTGTGCCTAGAAGTTCTGCGTTTGCATTTGATGGCATCCCTATTAAAAAAAGACCACCTAGCATAAAAATGACACATGTAAATAATTTTTTCAACTTCTTGCTCCCCCTTTGTTGACTGTTCATCCCGTATCAAATGATATACTTTATAACACCGAAATAAAATGAATCTTTTAGCGCATTATTTATAGAATGGTGGTGTTATGGGAGGGGTTAAAGTTACTATTGGCAGACAATCCTTTGACATATCATGCTAATAGTTTCCTTGGCGATTCTAAAGTCCTGTTTGTTTAATTAATTCATATTCTTTCAGTAGTCCGGAGTGATTGTGTTTTTTGTGATAGTAAATTCGTACTTGGCTATTGAATAGATCCAATAGATACAGGGAAATCTAGGTCTAAACTAAAAAAGCCAATAGGAAAGCATATGTATCTATTGTGAGGTAACCTTGGTTTTGGTTACGTTAGTTAATTTATAGTTCTTTGAACGATTCCTTATTGATCAATATGGAGTGTATAGTTCGAAATATTTGTACCATTGAAATCTGAATAAAATTAAAGTAGTATTATTATAAAATGGTTCAACATATCTTCCCGATATGTTAGCTTAAGTGAGTGGTTCACTTGGTAAAGTATTGGGAGTACTGAATTTCTAGATATGAATTGAATAATGATTTTATATAATCACTTTGCAGAAAGTTGTAAAAACCCAGCAGTATAAATCAAAAATATATTGTATCGGGATAAACGTATAAATAATCACTAATTTCTCATAAGTAATACTTGTGAATTATTAACATTCATCTCCTTTAACGAGTGAATCCAAAAAATAAACACTTCAATATTCGGGGGTGTACCGATTAAAATAATCTGATCCGATAACAGCTGTATCATTTGTAGTAATTAAAGAAAAGAGGATTCTGAAAATGAATATCAACTCTTGGTCTTTCTCACTTTCTTTGTTCTGTATACCCTTATTTTTACTTTTAATTTCATCCGAAAGTTTTATAAGTATTTTCAGTAAAATTGTGGGAATACATCCTTTAAATATTTTATTAGGCATAACGCTTATTTTATTTGTCCTTAGCATCTTAGGATTAAAAGATGTAAAGGGATGGAAAGCGATGGCTAGAAGTATATTTACTATGTGTATTACAGTAGTTCTGTCGGGAATACTAATTTTTATTTTATTTTTTGGTAGTCTGTTAAATTAAATGTACATGTTAGGTACAACAACGCTTTGCCACTTGAGCCACTGTTTTACCCGTTTCCACAACTAACTTGGCAGCATCTATTTTAAATTCTTTGTCATATTGTCTTTTCATTTTTTTCACTCCGCTCAATTGGATAAGTTTATTATAACTCTCCCAATTCAGTGAGTCCTAATTTTAGACTATCATCACGAAACAACAGTTCAAGTTTTAGCAGAACCCGGAAAAGCGGCAAATTCCAAATCCTATATGTGGTTGTACCGATCTAGTCACGATATAGCGCCGATTGTCTTATATGACTATCAAACTTCGCGCCACAGTAAACACCCGAAGGCATTTCTTAAGGGGTTTTCTGGATATCTTCATGTCGATGGCTATGCGGGGTACCATGATTTGAAGAACGTGGAGTTGGTTGGCTGTTGGGCGCATGCCAGAAGAAAATATGACGAAACGCTTAAATCGTTACCTGCCAATGTAGACAAATCTACAACTCTTGCTGCTGAAGGTCTTCAATTCTGTACGCAATTATTTAAAATTGAAAAACAGATAGAAGAGGAATTTGAAAATTGTAGCCCAGAACAACGGAAAGAACAACGTCAAAAACGCAGTCAACCCGTGTTGGATGCTTATTTAGCATGGCTAAAATCCAAACGTCCTCAAGTTCCACCTAAAAGCAAATTAGGTGACGCCATCAATTATAGTTTAAATCAATGGTCAAAACTTATCACCTTTATGAAAGATGGGCGACTTGAACTCGATAATAATCGAGCAGAGCGTTCAATTAAACCCTTTGTAATGGGGAGAAAAGCGTGGCTATTCGCCCAATCAATGAAGGGTGCAACTGCAAGTGCCATCATCTACAGCATTGTCGAAACTGCCAAAGAGAACTCACTAAATCCATTGAATTATTTAACCTATCTCTTTGAACATTTACCGCAAATAGACCTAGACGATCAGGAAGCACTTGACCAGTTCCTTCCTTGGTCAAAGACCATTCCAGGGGAATGCCGAATCCCTGCTAAAGTTAAATAAAGAATACAATAATGGGGCTGTCCGAAAAGTAGAAATCTCCTAAAATGTAATAATCAAAAATCTTGATTTATCAAGTTTTTTAAACGTGAAAAGGGGCATCCAAAAGTCGGAAATACGACTTTCTGGACAGCCCCATTATTTGTCGCTTACAAATTAAAAACGCTTTTACAGCTACTGCTAAGCTAAGGCATGATAGACTTTCGAGTCGCACGGCACTGACATGGGGAAGTCATGCCCCGAAAGCTCGGTATCAAGGGTTGGCTGGAAATATTTGTGGGGCAGTCGAAAAGAATGGTAGACTGCTGTAAGAACTAATTTTTTATTAAATAAAAAGGAGAAATTGTTATGATTTATTTTTGGGCTTTTATAGTGGCGGCATTAGGGTCCGGTAGTTATTTATTTCATTTAATTTACATGAAAAAATTGCACGATGGAACGGATGTAACACAAGCAAAAATTTTAGGTACATTATCTATGTTTTTAGCAATAATTATTTTTTTGTTTTTAATTATGATGGAAATTTAAAAAAAAAGGAAAAAACATTATAAATGTGATATGGTAGAAAAGTTGGAAATTCAAGGGGAAAAAGGAGGAGTTTTACGTGAAGAAAATATCAGTTTTTTTCATGACTTTTGTTATGTTCATTACTTTAAATATTTCAGCTAAAGCAGACGAACATGAGAACGAATTAAGCCAAGAGGAAAAAGATTATCTTTTGGAAGTGTCAGGTTTTACGGAAGAGGAAGTATTAAATTTTCCTGTAGAGGTAGCAAGAGAACTAGTAAATGGTAAAGCTAAAAAAATTGATTCGGTTTTAGTTGAAGAGCCAAAAGTCGTAGATTCAAACATGATAAGCCCTATGGCTGATATTCCAGTTGCAAATTTAAGTATGCATGCTACTGTGTCTAGTGTGCAAAGTGATTGGTCTGGATATAAAAAGTTTTTTATCAGTGGTGGTTTTGACTGGAAGAGCCAACCTGTTTGGGCTTTAACGGACAAGCTTACTATAGGATTTCCTTCTAGTTTAGGTGTAACATTCAATACGAGTGGTGGAAATGTAACTGGACATTCCAGTAGATATTATTTGTTGAATACTGCCACTAATGTTAGAACTTATTCTGCTCTTAAAACAATACCTTCATATTGGAGTCCAGGCGCTGGAGTTGCTGCTGCTTATGACCTATTATTGCCTGGATCCACACAAAAGAATATGAGACATGGCGGTCTAATTGGACAATTTTTCTATATTAAGAGTACTAGTTCAGGAAGAGCAAACGTTAAACTTGAGTATGGTCACAAAAAAGTGAGTGGTTCTGTTGGAGTTTCTGTATATCCAGCAGGGGTAGGAATCACTCCCAGTACAAATCTGGATACAAGAAGTTATGCTTTGACTTTTAACTATTAAGTTTTTAAAAAAGGATCTTTTCCAAAAAGCCGAACTGAACCCAGAATAGTGGACACTATAAAAAAGTGACCCTATTTTGGGTTTTTGTATGTTCAAATCCCCGTTATAATAGTTCAAAATGAGATGAAAGGTAAGCGTCAAATAATGCCCACCTAGTTTTTTAGGTGGGCATTATTTGACGCTTACATACGATCGGCATTCCAGTTGCGGCGTTTGGTCTGCTTGCCCCATGGGTAGCAGGCGCTGCGATGGCGTTTAGTTCGGTTTCCGTTGTGTTGAATGCATTGCGGTTGCAAAGAGTGAAAATTTAACCATTCCAAAATTAAAAAAGGCGATCGATCATAATCGGTCGCCTTTTTGTATGTTCATGAGTAGGGATTAGAGTAAGCTTTTCACAACTTTTGACATCGTTCCGCCGTCCGTTTTTCCAGCAAGTAATGGTTTTGCGATTTTCATGGCGTCACCCATATTCATGCCTTTCGTAACGCCTGCTTCTGTTAGGGCTTTCACAATTTCTTCTTCGCTTAGTTGTTTAGGCAAGAAGCTTTTCAGCAGAACCAATTTTGCTTCCTCTTGTTGGATTAAGTCATCTCGCTGCGCTTTTTGTGCACCTTCCAACGATTGATTGGTCTGCTTGATTTCCCGGTTAACGATGGCAACTTCATCTTCAGTCGAAAGCGCTGCGCCTTTTTCTTTTTCGGCGCGGTCAAGAGAAGCTTTTAATAGCGTGAGTACGCCTTTTGACAGTACATCTTTTTCCCTCATAGCCTGTTTTAATTGTTCAAATACGGTATTCTTCAACATTTTTGGATCGCCTCCCGTTTGATGAATAAAAGTATAAAAGAGGAACGTGCGAAAAGCAATTATGTAGTTGAAAAGTGCTGATCACTCGGTTAGAACCGTTAGTAATTCAAACCATACATAAAAACGGCTGTAGAAAATACCCCCATTTACTACAACCGAACGCCTTTATTCTCGCTCCTCATCCAGTTCCTTCGCAATTTCCATAAACTTCCGCAGTTTCGCCGCAACTTTACCAATCCTTTACATAAGCAACATATCTACTTAACAATCCACTGCTAGAGTGAAAGCGAACAAATAATTCTTTAGGGGGAAGATGGGTTATGAAAACAGCTAAATTACTAATGGCGGCTGCCGTAACGACGTCTATCGTCGCACCTGCAGTTACACCGGTGGAGGCAGCAGCGCCGGAAACAAGCATTAAAAGTATGTCTTTCACGGGAATGGAAGCACCCAAAACAATAGACGAAATGGTGCAAGTGTATTCGAATGCGTCATTGACGATAACGTATACGGACGGGGCAACGAAAAACTTCCCCCTATCCTATAAGGAATTATATAAAACGGAAGATCAGTTAATTAACCAGGGCGGTGAGAAGTTTGCGGCGGGTACGCCCGTCGATGTCAATGGCAAGCCGATTTCCGATACGAGCGCAACAGGACAAGCCATTCACTATCTATCCGATGCGCCGGATGCTAACAGCCTATTACGTCCGATCAATGGTGAACTTTACCTTGTCTCTCATTTGGAGTATGCAACCCAAGACCAAGCAGGGGATTCCGCTTGGAGACGAGTTCCTGCTTCGATGACATTAACAAAGTTATATCAAAATAAGAAGACTGGCGAATTGAAAGTGATGGATGCAAGTAAGGTAGACTTTTCGGATGCCGATGGACTTTGGGTTCCATGTAATGGTTCACTGACACCATGGAATACACATCTAGGTTCAGAAGAATATGAACCAGATGCGCGTCAATTTGAATTAGAAGAAGCAATGCCTGCTGATCAGCGCACAGACAAGACCCATACACGAGAATTCACAAAACTTTATTTTGGAGACGATCAAGAAGCTAATCCTTATCGATATGGTTTTATTCCGGAAGTGATTGTGGACGAAAAGGGAGAATCTCATGTCGTCAAACATTACAGCACAGGGCGCCGTTCGAATGAAGTTATGTTGATGATGCCAGATAATCGTACTGCTTTCTTCGGAGATGATGGCGATTATACGATGCTATTCATGTACGTAGCAGATAAAGAAAAAGATTTATCCGCAGGTACTTTGTATGCGGCAAAGTTTGATCAAATAGGTACGGCAAATGGTGGCTCGGGTGATTTGTCTTGGATTAAATTAGGTCATTCAACGGACGATGAGATCAAAGCGCTTGTCGATCAAAACTTGAAATTCAGTGATATTTTCGAAACCGCAGATGCACCGAAAGAAGGATTTACAGCTGTGAAGCAATATTCTTCAGGCGGCGGTGACTACGATCGAGTTGAATATTTAAAAGTAAAACCTGGTATGGAAAAAGCGGCGGCTTTCCTTGAATCAAGACGTTACGGCGCGATGTTGGGTGCTACATCTGAATTTAACAAAATGGAAGGCCTAGCACTCAATGCACAAGATAAAAAAGTGTATATGGCAATCGCTGATCAAAGTAGGGGGATGGAGAAGGACACAAAAGGGGAAGATCCAACCGATCATATTCAACTTCCAAAAATGAAATCTGGCGCGACGTACGAGTTAGTCTTAACAGCTGGGCAAAAAGACCAAAGCGGTGCAACGATTGCTAGCCCGTATGTTGCTGCATCCATGAATGGGCTTGTCATCGGAGAAGACTTAAAAGAGGCAGATGCATATGGCAATACGGCAAATGTGGATAAAGTAGCAAACCCTGACAACTTAAGCTACTCTGAGGAGTTACGTACAGTATTTATCGGCGAAGATAGCGGCATGCATACAAACAACTATGTATGGGCATACGAATTAGATTCGAAGAAATTGAGCCGTATTTTATCCGTTCCAGCAGGTGCCGAGGCAACGGGTCTGCAATACGTTGATGATCGAAATGGGTTCTCTTATATTATGAGCAACTTCCAGCACCCAGGTGACGAAGTGGCTGATCGTGCCATTACAGCTGTTGATAAAGATCAATTAGTGAATGCGTTACAAGATTCCCCTTATGGCATTTTGAAAACAGGTGCAGTTGGCTACATCCACGGACTTCCAACGGCCAAGGAAGTATCACCTATGAACTTTAAAGACGTTGCAGCTAGCCACTGGGCACATGTTTATATCGCTGACTTGTATAATCAAAATATATTAAAAGGTGTGTCGGCAGATCAATTTTTACCGAATCGTCCAATTACACGCCACCAATTTGCTGCTGTGTTAGTGCGTGGACTAGATCTATCCGGGAAAAACGAAGTACAAGCTGCAATTGATAATGGATTAGTGAAAACAAACAAAGACGGAGTGCTAAGCCGTCAAGAAGCAACATGGATGTTAATGAACGCCTTTAAACTTAAAACGGGTGAAGACACGAACAGCTCAACACCACATTTCAAAGACGCCAAGCAAATTGACAAAGAATATCAATCAGCCGTTGCAGCTGGCGTAGAAATGGGATTGATTTCCGGAGATAAAAACGGGAAATTCAATCCTAAACAGCCCCTCACACGTGCAGAAGCAGCCAAAGTCGTTAGTTTAATGTTACAAAAGTAATTGATTGCTTTATAATTATAGAAAGAGAATCCTTCCTCGACGTTGAAGAGAAAGGATTCTTTTTATAATTTCATTACATTTTTAGCCTTAAATAAGTATAATCGATCGTACACCAAGGCACTTGTTATATTTCATTTCAAGGAGAAATTAAATGGAAATTCATCATATTCACTCACTGGATACCGATTTAGATCAATTCGAATCCATTCAGCTAAACCTTTCTAAAAAAGTGAAACTGGAAAGTAAGGTAGGGGATCAAAATATAAAATTATGTGCAGGCGTAGATGTAGCTTACTGGAACGAACAAGGAAAAGAGTGGGGGACGTGCTGTATTGTTGTAGTCGATTATGAAACGATGGAAACTGTTGAGAAAGTGATTGTAAAAGAGGAAGTCAAAGTCCCTTATTTGCCAGGATTTTTAGCTTTTAGGGAGCTTCCTCTTGTCATAAAAGCAGCTGAAAAACTTTCCATTACGCCAGATCTTTTTATGTTCGATGGAAACGGTTATCTGCATCCACATCATATGGGTATCGCGACACATGCTTCGTTCTTTTTGAATAAACCTACGATCGGCATCGCAAAAAGCTATTTCAAAATAGACAATAAAGACTTTAAAATGCCTAGGAATACGGTTGGTGCATATGAAGAAATCACTCACCACAACGAGGTTTATGGGAGAGCATTACGCACTCAAACAAACGTAAAGCCTATCTTCATATCTTGTGGAAACTATATCGATTTACAGAAAGCAACAGAAGTGACAATGCATTTTATCAATCGCGAATCACGCCTGCCCATTCCGGTTAGGCTTGCGGATTTGGAAACGAAGCGGGAGAAGAGAGCTGCGTTAGGAAATGAATCGTTTCATTAAGCGCAAGTGTTGCCGAATCCTTATTGAAATGGGTGGAAAACGGATCACAAAAGCCATGTTGTCCTTTGAGTTGGATCATTTCAACATTCTCGGACAAACTGGAAATGATTTCATTCACATCGAAGGATTTCTCCTCTTCTGGAAAAATCAGTAAAGTAGGGCATTTAGGCGTTACTTCTAAGTAATTTCGAATGCGAGAACCATAAAAACCAACGACTCCGTGAATATTTATATTCGTACTGCACAACCAGGCAATTGTTGCGCCAACACTGAAACCGACGACGAAAATTTTTTCGTAGCGATCCTTTATGTTTTCAATCAAATGCTGTATTTCCAAAGCCGCGGTCGTGAAGCTAATATTTTGCATGAAATTTTCATACGCGACTTTTTCCTCTGAATACGGATAAGCATGTCGCCCCAATAAATTAGGGCAAATGACTTCAAGATTATATTCTCTTAGTGTTTTACAAAAACTGGTAATATGTTCATTGACGCCATAGATTTCATGAAGAACAATGACGGCTATTTTGCTTTTCGTTTCCATAATCGATGAACCCTTTCTATTTTTCTTCCAGTTCCAACAACTTCGTCTTCATTTCCAGTCCACCCCGAAACCCTGTTAACGCACCGTTTTTCCCGACCACGCGGTGACAGGGAACGACAATCAAAATCGGATTTGCGCCAATCGCTGCCCCCACGGCACGAACCGCTTTTGGGTTGCCAATTTGTTCGGCAATTGCTGAATAGGATGTCGTTTCGCTGAAAGGGATCGTACGTAAAGCTTCCCAAACCGATTGCTGGAAAGGTGTTCCGTTCAAGGAGATCTTTTGCGTGAAATCCGTTCGTTTTCCTTCTAAAAATTGTTTAAGTTCGGTTTTATAGCATGCAAGCGCCGCGTCGTTTTCCACAAGTTGAAATCCCGGCAATCGTTTTGCTGCCCAAGCCTTTAAAACTTCCAAATCCTCCTGCGGTGTTCCTGCGTAGCAAAGCCCTTCCTCAGTTGCGGCAACATAAGCAGTCCAGTTTCCATACTCAAACGTTGACCAAAATAATGTGTGTTGTGTCATCCATATTCTCTCTCCATTTCGTTATTCGTTAGTACAATTGTATAACAGTAACGGGTATTAGGGCGATTCGTTTATACTGAACTAAAATGGATCAGGAGGAATGCATTATGTACAACATTCCAGGTCATCACCACATTTCAATGATTACGAAAAACGCCCAAGCGAATAACCATTTTTATCAAAATATTTTAGGGCTGCGGCGCGTCAAAAAGACGGTCAATCAAGACGATCCTTCCATGTACCATTTATTTTTTGGTGATCAAACGGGAAGTCCTGGAACGGAACTAACATTTTTTGAAATTCCGATGGCAGGCGGAACGGTTCGTGGCACAAATGCAATTACGCAAATTGGGCTGCTCGTTCCTACGAGTGAGAGCTTAGACTATTGGGAGGCGCATTTAGCGCAATTTGGTGTGAAAATGAGTGAACGGACGACTTATGTAGGCTATGAAGCATTGCCTTTTGAGGACCCGGAAGGACTACGTCTCATCTTGTTGAATCATAATGGACAGGCCATTCCATCTGACTGGACAGCTTGGGAAGACTCCGAAGTGGAACCTGAGCATCGAATTTTAGGCATGGGGCCGATTGAAATTACAGTGCGGAGGCTTGGAAAAACGGCTAATACGATTCAGCACTTACTTCGATTCAAAGAAGTGTCTAAAACTGCCAGTGAAATTATTTTTCGGGCAGTGGAAGGGGAGTCATTTGGTGAAATTGTGTTAAAACAGCAAGACGGCCCGACCGAAAAGCCAGGGAGGGGTAGCGTTCACCATTTGGCGCTTCGCGTAAAAAATGAAGAAGAACTGCAGTATTGGGCAAAAAAAGTAGAAGCACGAGGCTTTCAATCATCGGGCATTGTGGAAAGATTTTATTTCAAAAGTCTTTACTTCCGAGAATCGAACGGTATCTTATTTGAGCTGGCAACAGACGAACCAGGCTTCACAGTAGACTCAACGATTGAAAATTTAGGGCAGCAACTGGATTTACCGCCATTTTTAGAGGAAAAACGGGCTGAAATTGAGGGGAAATTAAAGCTGATCGAATAAAGAGTGGGGGAAAGAGGAATGTATGAACAAAAGACAAAGGAAACGGATCAGAATGTGATTGAGTTCATTGAAAGTGTGGATAGTCCGAAAAAAAGGGAGGATGCTTTCAAATTGCTTGATATCTTCACAGAAGTATCAGGCTACGAAGCGAAAATGTGGGGGCCAAGCATCATCGGATTTGGTTCTTATCATTATATGTATAAAACAGGACATGAAGGGGATGCCCCGTACGTTGGCTTTTCACCGCGAAAAGCGAAAATTAGCTTGTACTTTGCACCAGGAGATCTAGAACGCGAGGAACTGCTTGAAAACTTTGGAAAACATACAACTGGGAAAGCATGCGTCTATATTAACAAGGTGGCGGATATTAACGTCGACGTCTTGAGAAAGCTCATTAAGCAGTCCATTGCGTTTTTGAAAGCGCAATACCCAAACGACTAGCGCCTCATCGCTACCAAAGAAAGTAAATTTCATAAAACGACCGTTCATTCGAAAGTGATAAACGGTCGTTTTTTTATTTTTTAATCGTTGTTTGTGGATAACGTGGTTGGGTTATCAACATTACGTCGTCCTAACAGGATGTTTTACTAACTTATCAACATGACAGAATGGGATTCGTCTAGGCGGAAGTGATTGACAAAGTCGTTTAGATGCATCAATAAATGGCCTTTCGCCAATAAGTACCCATGCCCCAATGGCATTAATCGGGATCGAAGATTGCAATAATTATATTAGAAAAGCAATGCCGGACCTGTGCCGACATTGCTTTTCAATCTGTATCAGTCTATTCGGGTTTGCTGTTACACCCTAACGCTTTATTTTTCCTGGTCATTTGCAATCATATAAGCTTGCCTTGGATGGTTTATTTGATCGGGATATTTCAGCCTGATTTTTCCTTGATCCACTAGCTTTGCCAAATAATTATTTCGCAGCCCATCGGGGGTTCTTTCCAGCAAGGAAGCAAGTTCCCTAAGCATCAAAGGTCTTAGGGCACAAAGACCCATCACGATCTCTTCCATTACATCTGGGGGAAGGCGTTTTTTCTTCCGCGCGAGCGCCGATATTTCCCATAATGCATCCTCTGTTTCCGTTGTTGAAGACTCACGTGCCTCTTCTTTAGATGCCTCTTCCGCATATTCCATGGTTAGATCTGCTTCTTTATTGTTGGTCATCAGCCTCCCGTTATTGTAGGAGTTAGGGGAAGGAACAGTAGAATCAGCTTCTTTATTATAGGAGTCAGCCTCTTTATTCATAGAGTTAACCCCCTTACTGCAGGAGTTAGATTCCTTATTAAAGGAGTAATCATTACTATTGATGGAGTTATTTTCAGATTTTTCGTTACTAATGGAGTCTTTCTGATTATTGTAGGAGTTCATCTCACTATTATAGGAGTTGTCCGTATCGTCAAACTTTGCCGCTGCCGATCTATCTTCTTCATGGAATGATAAAACATCTTGTTCTATCATGTCTCCCATGTCTTCTTCTCCCAATACACTTGGTTTTACATGTAACGTAATCATCGTACGCGCTGACTCTGAATCTTGGATGACATCAAAAGCATCGTCTCCGTAGCTTTCCCACATTGTTTTGACGCCTTTTAGCCCGGAGCCTGTTCTTTTACAAAGCCCGATTAAAATAAACATTTTAAACAGGTTTGGGTTACGAAGATTGCTTATATTTCCCTCAAGTGCTTGTTCCACAGATATACGGAACAGTCCGGGATTTGAAAAACGTAATAAATGTTTTTCTTTTTCAATCACAATGCCGCCTTCACCATGATAATTGGCATGGACAATTGCATTGATGAGTGATTCGTGCAGGCAAGCTAAAGCGGCCGTCTCATCGACTTGGGTAGAGCCGGAATTTAAGTACAAGTTGCCGAAATCAGCTGTTAAATCTGCACTTGCTTTAAAATAAAAGTCAAATAGATTACCCGACCAAGTTCCATCTTGCGAAGTGAAACGTTTAGACCAATCTTCAGTTAATGTTTCCTTCAAGCTTTCTCGATATTCAAGAAAATATTGCGGCAGTACTTCTGTAATAATCCTTTCCTCACTAAACATAATTAAGCCAGCAAGGGTCAAGCCTTCCTCATTCGTATTTCTTACTTTTCCCCATGCGCCGATTTTATATAAAAACTCCTTCATTTCTAGCCCATTCCAAGGGTGACTTGGGTGAATAGCCGAAAATTTTTCCCGGTATTTTTTAACGGATTCAAAGTTCAGTTCATTGATCCCATAGTGCTCTAAAACTAGGCTGTCTTGCGGAACGGATGAATAATCAGATGAATGATGTATACTCACGCCTTATCTCCTTTTTATACTCAATTTGTATCTATTGTTCCTCTTATTCTATCATTTTTTGTCCGTTCGATCTCTTTTCCAATCGTTAGGGGACATCCCTTGTTTCAAGAACGATCGAAAGGTAATGCCTAAAAATAGTGTAGACAGGAACAATAAGGCTTCATACACACTGAAAGCAGACATTCCGTTAATTGGAATGTCTGCTCTTATCTTGGAATCCATGTCGTTTCGATACTTGTCTTTCGTTTGTTTTTGAACAATAAATAATGGGCGTGATCGATTTTCTTTTCAATGTAATTGAGGGAATAATCACCGAAAGGATCTGTTAGGTCTCCGACAGCACGTGATAAGTTATCAATGACGCAATGGAGTGTTTCTATTTGTCTTGGCTCGCTCGTCCGATTCATTTCATCCATTATTTCATATGCTAAGTGTTGGATGCGACGTAAACGCATTTCATTTGTTTGCATTGTATCCTCTCCCCGCTTCGAACATAGTCTGTCTCACTATATGGCTTGAATCGATAATATATGCTTATAGAATCCCATCAAACGGTATATCCTAAGATGTAAAAGTTAAATGAAATTTGTATTAACTGCTAAGTGTTGCTATAGTATAGGTAGAAAAAAATCCAAGATGTGGCCAAGTAAATAAGAATTGTGAAACAGAAAGTATAGCGATTGCTGAGAGCTATGCCACTGCTTCTTATTGAAACCTACCACGGAGATGTTATGCAAACATAACCGGATCGTTGCCGTTATCTAACGTTTAGAGGGTTTATCATGAAGATAAGCTAAACTAAGGTGGTACCACGTTTATTCAGCACAAAGACGTCCTTATACAGGGATTCTTTGTGCTTTTTATTATTTTAAGGAGGATCAATAATGAAAAACGAAAACGAATTTACAAAGTGGTATATTGATACAATTCAAAAAGCGGACTTAATGGATTACACGCCGGTGCGTGGATGTATCGCATTTAAACCGGATGGCTTTGAAATTTGGGAGCATATTCAAGCAGAAATGGATCGTCGTTTTAAAGAAACAGGTCACCGCAACGCATATTTCCCAATGCTCATCCCTGAGAGCTTTTTCCAAAAAGAAAAAGACCATATTGAAGGATTCTCACCGGAACTTCCATGGGTAACCGAAGCAGCAGGGGAGAAGTTGGAAGAGCGTTTGGCGCTCCGTCCAACGTCTGAAACGATGATTGGTCATCTCTATTCTGACTGGATTAAGAGCTACCGCGACCTTCCAGTGTTAATTAACCAATGGGCGAACGTATTCCGTTGGGAAAAGAAAACATTGCCGTTCATTCGTACGTCTGAATTCTTGTGGCAAGAAGGGCACACAGCGCATGTGGACGAAGAGGAAGCACGCGAAGAAACAATGCAAATGCTAGGCATTTATAAAGAAGTTGTAGAAGAAGTATTGGCGATTCCAGTGTACGACGGCCAAAAAACACCTTCTGAGCGATTCGCTGGCGCGGTCGATACGTATTCCATTGAGGCAATGATGCAGGACGGTAAAGCTGTTCAAGCAGGAACTTCCCATTACTTGGGCACGAAGTTCGCAGAAGCATTTGACATTAAGTACTTGAACAAACAAAACACGCATGAGTTTGTCCATACAACTTCATGGGGAACGTCTACGCGCCTTATCGGTTCCGTCATTATGGTACACGGTGATGAGCAAGGTCTTGTCTTACCGCCGCGTATTGCACCGACACAAGTTGTCTTAATTCCAGTCGGTCCGTGGAAGAAAAATCCTGAAATTATCGAAAAGCTGGATGAAGTATTTGCGCAGTTAAAAGCAAAAGGTATTCGCGTTCGTCTGGACGATTCCGATCAATCACCTGGCTTTAAGTTCAACGAGTGGGAGCTGAAAGGTGTTCCAGTCCGCATTGAGCTTGGACCACGTGATTTGGAGAAAAATCAAGCATTGCTAAAAGCGCGTGATGAAGATGAAAAAGTAGCCGTAGACTTAGCGGAAATCGTTGGGAAAATTGAAGAAGAACTAGAAACGATGCAAAAACGCCTATTTGACAAAGCGGTCGCATTCCGCGAAAAACATTCACATACACATGTTGATACGTTAGCGCAGCTTGAACAACATATCGAAGCTTCCGATAAGAACGATGAGATTCCAGGTTGGGTGCTTGCAGGCTGGTGTGGCGACGATGATTGTGAAGAAAACGTTAAGAATGAAACAAAATTCACAACGCGCAACATTCCATTTAACCCACCGGCAACAAAGTCCACTTGCATAAACTGTGGAAAAGAAGCGAAACACACGGTTTGGTTTGGACGCGCTTACTAAATTTATACATTTCAAACGCTCCTCTGACGTGATCAAAGAGGAGCGTTTTTATGTACTTAAAACGATTCATTCATTTTCTGAAAGGAATTATATTCATACAATTGAATTTACTTATAAGGATGAAAGGAATATGCTAGTGATATAGGGTTGTTCGAAAGAAGGATGTTTTATGGAATTTTTGTTGTTGTTTTTTATTGGATTTGCCTCAAATACGCTCGGTATATTAGCGGGGGGAGGGGGACTTATTAGTCTGCCCGCGATGATGCTTATGGGACTGCCTGTTCACTCCGCCATTGGGGCGAATAAAGTATCGAATACAGTCAGCTCCTTTTCTAGTTTTTTTGTGATGGCGAAAAGGAAAGAAGTGACGGTTAAAGAAGCGCTGACCGTTGTCCCGATTAGTCTCACGGGCGGGCTAACCGGCGGGCTGATCGCCGCTTATATGAAGGAAGAATGGATGATTATGCTTGCGGTTGTTTTATTAACCTTTGCTTTTATATCTTCTTTTTTTGGAAAAGGGGATTTTGCAAATAATGAACCTTTTCGTGCTACGAAAAAAAGCGTCTCTTCATTATTTGGCATCGGAATTTATGATGGCGTTTTCGGGCCAGGGAGCGGAACGTTGGGGTTATATTTATACGATCGCTTGAAACTGTCTTATTTACGCGCTGTCGCATTATCACGCGTGATGATTTTTTCAAGCTGTTTCGGCGCATCGATTAGTTATATTTCGACTGGAAAAATTATGTGGCCACTGACGTTTGCGCTAATGCTCGGAGCCATTACAGGCGCACAAACCGGGGTCCGATTAGCGCAAAAATTAAACACAAAGCATGTCAAACCGATTTTACGTACTGTCACGATTCTTTTAATTGTACAAATTGCTGTAGAGTATTTTGGATGAAAAAACGCATTTAATCCTGAAAAAGAGATTAAATGCGTTTTTCAATTAGTGAGTGACGGTCTTCTTTCTTTTAAATAAAGCGGATAGTTTCATAAGCAACTGCTCGTATTGTATTTGTTTATATTTTTTCAAATAAAGGGTGGCAAATAAAAGGACAACTAAACAAATAAACGAAAGAATGCTTGTAATCGTGAAGAAAATGGTTTCTTTAAACCCGCCATACCCGATTGAAATAAGAAGGCTTGTCATTAAAATAAAAGAACATACAGGAATTAATTGAATGAAGATGTCATAACTTCGTTTCTTTAAAAAGCGCATAATGTCAGGAATAATGGTCACGGCTAGAGCGATATACAGAATAATTGCAGTAATGTCCGCCGCGATGATAAATAGATCTTTCTCCATAATCAACACCTCCGCTAGATTCTAGGCTGGCATAATTTCTTACGAGAACGCCTCTTTCTTCCAACGAGAATAATGAATGGCGTTCCAATGATTGAAGGCAGAAACCAAAAAAGGAGAACGGGGAATTCGTTTAGCACTGGTATTCTAGGAATGTTGACAACTAAAGTCGCTGTAACAATCCCAATATATGATCCTAACATTCCGCCAATGTGAGAACCCATCCAATTTCTCCATTTCTTTTTAACGGCTGCATAGCCGACAATCGCAAATCCATAGGAGAATAACGCAATGTAAAAAAGGTATTGGCTTTCTTGCCAATGAAGAATCGACATAATTAAAGCAGTGAAGAACACAAAAACGTATGACCCGTGGTAGATTTCACCAGCTAGTGTATGCGTACCTTTTCTTTTTTTGGCAGACATCGCGAAAATGCCGGTGACTAGACATACAATTCCTGAAATAATATGAATCAATAAAAAAAGACTAAACAAATAGTTGACCTCCATATCTTTTAGTCACCACTATTATTTTAACACAATATTTCGAAATGTTTATCGAGAAAAGACAAGGACAAAAAATTCGTCCTTGTCACCTTAAAATATTACCAGTAAGAAATAAATCCTCTTTAACACAGATGGGATTAGTCCACAATTTCAAACGTTTCTAACATACGGTGAAATCTTGCACCATGTCCTTCTGCGGCTTCGAGGAAATAACGTTCTTGGATGATGAAGCTGCCTTCTTTGCCGTTGCTAATGACATACGTATGAACGACTGGATCTAGCCGATCGTTGCCGCCGTTAATGCCGTGCAGTAAGTAACCTTGAACAGGTTCAGTCACTTCCTCGATAGCTCTAAGTTCTGGAAATTCTTTTTTCAGTTCGGCTTCCACTTTTTTAACGAGATCTTCTGGTTTTTCGTTTGGTACTTGTTTAATTTCCATCGAGACTTCCGGATATTCGGCTGGAAGCGGTTCAGCAGTTGTTACAATGTCTGCGTCTTCACCTTTTGTCATTTTATACCGTGTTTCATCGATATAAATGATGTATTCAGCGTCGGTTCCTTCATGTAGGTTGACGGTGTTCGTTTCGTCTTGTCCTTCGATGTTTTGAATCACTTCTTTTTCGGGAACGAACATATCTTTAATTCCTTTGATAAGCGCCAAGCCTGGCTTCGTGTTTAAACTAAAGACGATTGCCAAAGCGGCGGCGACTATGATGATAAGCGGTATGATTTTGTTTTTTCGTTTCATTTTTTTTACGGCTCCTTTAGGATGATTTTCTTCACTGAATAACGTTTCTTCTAGTCCATTCCAAATATCTTCCTTCATCGATTCAGTTTCTCGATCTGTCTGTTGATGCAGCGCTTTTGTTATTTTTTTATCGAATTCATTCATTGAAAATCGTCCTCCTTTTCGATGAAATCAAGTGATTCCTTCAAACGTTTTCTTGCCTTAAATAGTCGAGACTTCACGGTGTTTTGATTGAGCCCAAGAATATTTGCAATTTCTTTTTCCGTAAAACCTTTAACATATTTTAAAATAAGCGGAACACGATGGATGTCATCTAATGATTGAATCGTATCGTATAGACTTGAAAGTTCATCAAATGATTCCATAGCGATTGTTGGGTCGTTTTCCAGATCGGGATGTTCAAATTTCGAAAGCATCTTCTCTTTTTTCATTAATCGAAGACATTCATTCGTTAATATCCGATAAAACCACGGCACAAATGGCAGCACAGGATTGTAGCTTTCTATTTGTTTATAAACACGGATGAACGTTTCTTGAACGGCATCCTTCGCCATTTCACGATTGCGTGTGATGGCCGAGGCCGTTCGGATGGCATAGTCCGCATAAGCTTCATAAAAAAGTCGGAATGACTGCTTGTCACCTGCTTTGATGCCGCGGATCCAATCCTCTTTCACCATTTCTCATCTCCTTTTAAGCAACATTCTTTGTCGTCCGGACTTTGTTTTTTGTTGCTCTTACTATATTTACCCGCGAAAGAGTGAAAAAGTTTTCGGGAAGAGAATAAAAATAAAAAAATCCTCGAATAACGAGGATTTTAATGAAGTATTTTTCTTAAGAGTGTTTAAATTTTCGGCGTTCTGCAAGTGTCGGTAAGGTCATACCTATTAAAATAACGACAATGCCGGCGATTTGCAGGGATGTGATGACTTCCTTCAGCATAATAACGGACGCTGTCACAGCTACTGGCAGTTCCATTGCGCCTAAAATGGATGTCATAGTCGTCCCGACCTTCGGAACAGCGATCGAAAACAAGTAGATCGGAATGATAATGCCAAAAAAGCCAAGAATTAGTCCATATATCCACAGTCCTTGTCCAAAAAGAGTGCCATTCCAAACAATTTCTGGCGTTTGGAAAAAGAAGATGGCGATTGCGGCAAAAAAGGAAGTAAATAATAGTCGTGTTGTTGTATCCATGTCTTTAATTTGTTTTTGATTAATCATCAAAAATGAAGCAAAGCTAATGGCTGAGGCGAATCCCCAAGCCCATCCTTGCCATGGAATACTGCTAATATCAGCATCGATGACGCCGGCTGCCAAAACAGTTCCGCCCAAAAGAAACATCAATGAAAAGACTTCAATTCTTCTCGGAAGTCTGCGGCGGGCAATACAATCGAACAACATACCGATCCACGTAAATTGGAAAAGCATGACGACTGCCAAAGAGGCGGGCATATAGACGACTGCTTGCCCATAAACTGTCCCAGTCGTTGCCGTAAAAAGCCCCGCAAGCGGCAAAATAAACCTGCCCTTAAAAACAGGTGCTTTTCGTTTAACGACGGTAAAAAGAATGAGTGCTAAAAAGAATCCGGTAAAGTATTGGCTTGTCACAGCTTCAGCAGCTGTGAATCCATCTTGAATCGCAAGTTTTATAATGGTCGATAAAATGCCGTAGCTGCTAGCCGCGACAATAATAAGCAGTGGGTACATCCATTGTTTCATAATGCTTAGTCCTCCAGTTCCATTTGAACAGTATACCATTTAGAAGGATATCCGCAATAAAAAAAGGTTATGGAAGGAATAAAGAAGTTTGTTATATACTATATAGAACAGAAAGTGATATAATAACGATAATTAATGCTAGAAAGGTGTGAATATAAAATGTCTGAACTGGCAACTATTCCATGGCATCTTATTTGGCCGCTCATTGCGCTTCAATTTATTCTCATGATCGTTGCACTCGTTGATATCATTCGCAATCAGCGAACGAATGGTCCAATGGTCATGTGGCTTCTTATTGTGATTTTTATTAATACAATCGGTCCGATCCTCTATTTCATTTTCGGGAGGAAACAAGGATGACGTTATTGCATGTAGATCGTCTCACTAAACAGTTTGGCAATGCATTGGCAGTCGACGCTTTATCTTTCGAGTTAAAAGAGCATACAGCTACCGCTTTAATTGGCCCGAATGGTGCAGGGAAAACAACGACATTATCGATGCTGGCGGGGCTGTTGAGTGCAACGGATGGAAGTATAAAATTCCAAAAATCTGATCGACGGGATGTTCGCTCACTCATTGGATTTTTACCGCAAGCACCGAAGTTTTATCCGTGGCTTTCCGCACTGGAATTCACGGAAATGGCAGCACGCATAAGCGGAATGGAAGCTAGGCATGCGAAACAAGAAGCAAAAAAGACACTTGAATTCGTAGGGATGGCGGAAGCGATGACGAAAAAAACCGCCACATTTTCAGGCGGGATGAAGCAGCGGCTTGGGTTAGCGCAAGCGATTGTGCATAAGCCGAAACTTTTATTGTTAGATGAACCCGTAGCGGCACTCGATCCGGTTGGGCGTCGCCAGGTGATGACATTATTGAAAGAAATCCAACAGCAAACGACGATTTTATACTCGACACATATTTTAAACGATGCGGAAGAAATGACCGATCAGCTGCTTTTTTTACGACAAGGAAAACTCGTCGAGCAAGGAACGTTGGATGGGGTTCGGGAAAAATATGCCGAGCCAAAGATCGTCATTGAATTCGATCAAATCGAAGGGGCTCGTCTTTTTAAGGAAAGTGCACCTTGGTCAATGACGATAGAAGGGCGTAAAGCGTGGTTGGATTTATCCGATCAAGCGGTTCATATGAACGACATATTCTCCTCGCTTAGTGCTAAAACCTATAACGTCCGGAAAGTGGAACGACAAACTGCTAGCCTTGAGGAAATCTTCATGAAGGTGGTGCTCGATTCATGAATGGGCTCGGTGTTTTACTTTTAAAAGAGTGGCGGGAAATGGTGCGGAGCTTTAAGTTATTATGGATTCCGCTCGTTTTTATCTTTTTTGGCATTTTAGAACCGATCACGAACTATTATCTTCCAGAAATTATGAAAACCGTCGGAAACTTGCCGGAAGGGGCAGAGTTTACTTGGCCTGAGCTGCAAGGTAAAGATATTTTTGTCTCATTGTCTGGACAATATCAGTTCATCGGGATCTTAATGATCGTTTTAGCATTTATGGGAACGATTGCGGGAGAGCGAAAATCCGGCACAGCGACACTTCTGTACGTACGCCCCTTGTCATTCACCAGTTATTTTTTTAGTAAATGGCTAGTTATCAATGCTGTCCTTGTCGCTAGTGTATGGCTAGGATTTTCAGCAAATTGGTATTATGTTCATATCCTTTATGATGCGGTTGAGCCTAAACAAGCATTGGCATTTATTATGACCTATAGTCTTTGGATCGTTTTCGCAACGACGACTGTCCTTATGTTTAGTGCTTGGCTCCCGACGGGCGGCACGGCTTTTGCGGGCATTTTTCTTCTAGTATTTTATCCATTCATTGACACAACCATTGGTGCGTATTGGAAGGTGTCTCCCTGGAAATTACCGACCTACGCTTCTGATTGGTTTGACCCGACCTTAGATCGTTCGCATTTATGGATGAGTGGAGGCGTAACCCTACTCTTAATTGTTCTATTTATTGTCTTTGGTATTTGGATGTCGAAACGAAATGCTGCGAAAACAACCGTTTAAAACAAGTGAAAGCAAGCAGATCAAATGACAGAAGAAATCATTTCCCGGGAAATGTTGACAATAAATGACACGAAGTGCCTGGCACCACCATACAATTTATTAAAAACCCGTGCATCATTCTGGAATGGAATGATGCACGGGTTTTATGATTCTCCTAAATCTTCCGCACGAATGCCTGAACCAGGAAATTTTTCGATCGTAGAAGATCTTGTTTTTGTATCATAATGAATTTTTTCCTCTTCTAACTCGAGTCTCTTATCCTCAAGCGGAATCGCATCAACTGTCTGCATATCTTCGTGCATATCGTAAATACTTTCCTTGGCTGAACGCAAATTTTCTGGGTTATCCATATAAGGTCCGTCGGCATCTTTACGATCATCTGCTGTGAACACACGTTTTCGCTCCATAATACTCACTCCTTTCTAAGACAACTACTTTTATTTTCGGCCTATTTCAGTAAACTATACGGTTAATTGACCTGTTAGTGGGCATATTAAAATTCAGGCAGTTGATTTTTATGTTGGAAAGGAGTGAAAGGGTCGGATAGGTTGGAAAACAAAAGGTATATGGGAACACAGTATTCGGTCGAATCGGCGTTATATAAAATCCAGGAACTGTTATCACAAGGCTACTCAGAAAATGACATCTACCTTGTCACAAACGACCGGGATGACTTTGAAACGCTGAATGGTTCGACAGACGCAGAAGTCATTCTCGTACATGGTGAAAACTGGCGTCAAAAATTTGATGATTTCATGAACGGTAAATTTGAAGATGAATATGCGCGTCAGCAAATGGGTTTTTCTCTTCAGCAAGCAAAAACAAATTTTATTGAAACAAGTGATGGTGGAGTTCTGTTTTTTGTAACAGAACAAGATACCGATCGCAAGGATGAAATGGACAGCGGTGTTGAAATTGGCGAAAATGGCCAGATGCTTGATAGTTTCGACGAAAAAACACTAGTCGTTAACGATAATGGCAATTATCCACGCATTAACACTACGAATTTATGATTATAGACCGGAATGGAGAAGATGAGCATGATAGATAAACTTGAAATAAAGGATTTGTTGCAAAAAGATACTGTAAACGAGATAGTTGAATTTGGGGTTAGCATAGAAGGGAAGGAATATCGGGGCCATTTAAAAGATGGTGGTCTTAGCTGGATGAACATGCGCCCGAGACAAGAGGATCACCAGGTGAGTCTAAATGATGTAGTGAATGAAATAAAAAGGAGAATCGACGCACGTCATCAATAAGTGGCGACTAAGACTGTCCAAAGGGGCGGTCTTATTTCACTTGTAAATAGACGTTTGTTTGTTATATATGAATAAATCGGTCCCCTTTCAATAGGAGACCGATTTATTTTGAGGTGAACCGAGAAGCTTGGGAGATCGCTCAAGATTATTGCCAATTCATGCCTGAATTGCTTCCGCTTTTACTTGTGTTTGTACCTGTGAAAGCCTCAATTTGCTTCATTAGCTTATCTCGAGCGTTTTTATTCCTCATCAAATACGCTGCGCCAAGACCGAGTGCTGCCATTGCCATTTTACTCATGGAATGTCGTCCTCCTCGTATGTGGTATTTGTGGTTCACCTTATTTTGCCCTAGATGAAAAAGACTATGCATACATTTCTATCAAAAATTGAATTGGCTTCATACAATACAGCATTCGTTATTGTATGGGGGTGAGGACGATTTCTTATAGGATAGAAATTTCCACGAATCAGCATCGTCTCCGTCTTTATAACGGCGATCGATTGGTGAAAACATATCCGATTGCTGTTGGGAAAATGGTAACGGCTACGCCGACGGGAACTTATACGATTATTAATAAACAAGCACATCCAGGAGGACCTTTTGGCGCTTTTTGGATGGGTTTATCCAAACCTCATTACGGCATTCACGGCACGAATAATCCTTCATCTATAGGCAAAAGTGTCTCCCACGGTTGCATTCGTATGTACAATAAAGATGTTCTGCAATTATCGTCAATTGTGCCAGTTGGGACAGTTGTGCGTATTCATCGTTAAAATGCAAAATAAAAGTAATTGAATATCGCTTTGCAGAAGCCTGGCGCCATCATTTGCTTTCACAACATGCTGGCGCCGGGCTTTTTGTTTTAAGTCCTTATTGAGGTTTGGTTACTTCTTCCAGTGTCATCCACATTTTTGACCAACGTTCAATCATTATGACAGCCAATTCTTTCGCTGGAAACTTAAAAATTTGACATTTTTCACTATAGCATATAAAGTTAGTTACATTAAGTAAGCAACTTACATTGATTAGACAGGAGGAATAGCAATGATTTTCCATAAAACACCCCATATATACACGGGGGAAGTGTATCTTAACGTTACAAACCTAGACAGATCTATACGCTTTTATAAAGAAGTAATTGGTTTCAAAGTGCTAGAAGAGCATTCGAATAAAGTTGTGTTAACTGCGGATGGGCAAACCCCACTTCTGATCATCGAACAGCCTGAAAATGTCAAGCCGAAAGAATTTCATAAGTCAGGATTGTACCATTTTGCATTGTTATTACCTGAGAGAGCTGATCTAGGTGCCATTATTAAACATTTTGTTCAGCATAATGTGAGACTTGGTGCTTCGGATCATCTTGTGAGCGAAGCGCTCTATCTATCCGATCCCGATGGCAATGGAATCGAAATCTATACAGACCGTGATCCAAGTGAATGGAATTGGGAAAACGGACAAGTAGTCATGCGTACGGATCCACTCGATGGAGAAAGTATTGTTGCGGAAAGTGCTGGACGAACATGGGAAGGGCTGCCGGATGGAACGATTATGGGACATGTCCACTTACATGTTGCACATTTACCTGAAACTGAATCATTTTACACTGCATTAGGATTTGAAGTCGTAACTACTTATCCGCAAGCGTTGTTTATGTCGTCAGGGAAGTATCATCATCATCTAGGACTCAATACGTGGAACGGTGTTGGAGCACCACGCCCATCTGCTGAAAGTGCTGGACTTCAATCGATTACGCTTATTTATCCAAAAGAAGCGGTATTGGAGGAAACAATAGAAAAAGTAAGGGCAATTGGTGCAAAGGTAGATTCGTTCGGAAATGGTTATAGAACAGAAGATCCTTCGGGCAACAAGATGATTCTTCGAATTGAGGAATAAAATAAGTGACAATGAAAAGGCCGTTCGAATGGAACAGCTTTTTTTCATTGTTAGCTTGAAACTTCCCCCGAAGCTGAACGTATAACAGTTAGTACTTAAAAGAATAATGCAAAATAGGATGGTAAAAGGAAGTGAACACGTGACAAAGAAATTATGGTTTCAAGTAGGTGCTGGTATACTGCTTGCGATGCTTATTATTAAATATTTTTTAGAAATTAATAGCATCTTTACGCCGGTTGTAATTATCTTAAAAGCAATATTTGTGCCATTATTGCTAGGCGGCGTTTTGTATTATATTACGGAACCGATCCAACGTTTTTTGGAAAATCGAAAAGTACCAAGATGGGGATCGATGTTATCAATTTTCGCGATTCTTTCTCTCGTCATTTGGATTTTCATCGCTATTATTGGGCCGCCAGTGACGAAGCAAATTAATCACTTAGTTGAAAATGCACCAACCCTTGTGAAAGAAATTAACAATATGAAGGACTTTGCGCTGCAGCATAAGGATGACTTGCCACCAAATTTACAAGAATCAATCGACAGTGCAGCAAACTCACTTCAAGCAATTGGTGTTAAATTTGGAAAGTGGATCGTACAATTTTTACAATCTTTTTTCCAAGCGATGTTTTTATTAATTTTAGTCCCGTTTTTCTTTATTTTTATGTTGAAGGATCATGAAAGATTTGCACCGTTTGTTTACAACTTCTTTACGGGTGAGCGGCGTAAGTGGGTTCAGAAAACGCTACATGATATTGATAACGTATTGCGCACATATATCCAGGGGCAATTGCTCATTAGTTTTATCCTTGCCTCAATGCTGCTGATCGGGTATTTAATTATTGGTTTACATTATGCGTTGTTGCTTGCAATTTTTGCGTTATTTATGAACTTAATTCCATTCATTGGACCTTGGATTGCGGTGACACCGGCATTGATCATTGCTTTTACGCAAGATCCTAAATTGGTCATTGGTGTTGCGATCGTTACGCTCGTTGCACAGCAAGTTGATAGCAACTTAATTACCCCGAATGTGATGGGGAAAACACTCGATATTCATCCGTTGACGGTCATTACGGTCATTTTGGCAGCTGGAAATATTGCTGGTTTTCTTGGTATTATTCTTGCTATTCCGACGTATGCAGTCGGAAAAGCAATCGTCAAAAATATTTATGAAAGGCGGCGTGAAATTCGGTTGGCCGCTACAAAGAACGTTTAAACTTTTGCGTATGGAAAGAAGGAAATAGCCCATTCTTATAGAAAAGGATGGATGAGGAATGGCCAATAAATTTCCAGTCATTCATACAAATATATGGGACGCGATTTGGGCGATACCCGTTATTTTGCTCGTGCTAGTTGTCTTGAAAATATTTTTCAAGCTTTCAACAGCGTGGCTATCTACCGTCGCGACAATAACAGGGTTGGTTATTTCAATTTTTATTAGCCATCCCGGGAATTTAGTAGCGGGGATTTTTATGGGGTTTTTCTATAGTGGGGCGGCAATGGGCACCATTTATTCTTTTAGAAATTCGTTTCTTGCGTATCGAGAAAGTTAAGAAGGCGTTTAAGTAAAAGAACGAACAGGCGAAAAGCTTGTTCGTTCTTTTATTTGTGAAAAAAGCGAGTTTCCCGCAATGCGTCTCGAGTTTCCCGCAATCTGTCCCGAGTTGCCCTGAAAGCGTCCAGTTGCCCGCAATGCGTCTCGAGTTTCCCGCAATCTGTCCCGAGTTGCCCTGAAAGCGTCCAGTTGCCCGCACCAGTCATCGAGTTCCCCGCAATATGCCCCGAGTTGCCCCAAATGACTAAGTTTCCTTCTCCCTTAAGCTATTATCCTCCGTACGCCCAACACACTTTTTTAGGCAAACACATATTATTTAAAGAAGAGGTGGTGAACGTTGGAGAAAAATGAGACAGTCGTTCGACATGATCCATTTGAAATCGAGCGGCGGGAATGGAAGCGGCGGCAAACGAAGGAACGATTAAAACAATTATTAACGATCGCCTCGCCGATCTTTCTTTTACTGCTGTGGGAAAGTTTGTCCAGAACGGGCATGATCGACATTCGCTTTTTCCCGCCGCCGTCAGCAATTGTCGGCACGTTTTTCGAAATGATCGCAAACGGGGAAATGGCAAAGCATATTGGCGTTTCCATGTACCGAATTTTTGGTGGTTTTTTTCTTGGTGTCATCCCTGGTGTAATCATTGGGCTTTTAATGGGGCTATACACGCCCATCCGGCACTTTGTTTCTCCTATTATTATGGCTCTAATGCCGATTCCAACCCTTGCTTTGCTTCCAATTATTATCATTCTGTTCGGCATTGGTGATTTGTCGAAAGTCGTTACCATTGCAGGAAGTGTTTTTTTTCCTGTTGTCATCAATACAGCGGCCGGCGTTTTGAATATCGACAAGAACTATTTAGATGTTGCGAAAAACTATGGGGCAGGCAAACAAGACTTTTTTCTGAAAATCGCTTTACCAGGCGCGTTGCCCGTTATGCTGGAAGGCATTCAAATGGGGCAGGCGATTGCTTTATTGACGATTGTCGCGGCTGAAATGATGGGGGCAACGTCGGGAATTGGTTACCTCATTTGGATCTCCTACAAAGCTTTTTTATTGAAAAAAATGTATGTTGGGCTCATCTTGATTTCATTTTTCGGCTATTTGTTTTCCATTTTACTAAGGGGTATTCAAAAGAAATTGTTGCCGTGGAGGTGAGTAGGTGGAACGAGATGCAAAAATTACGATTACAAATTTAACGAAAGCTTTTTATAAAAAGCAAGGTAGTGTTACGGCGCTAGATAACATTAATTTGACCATTCAAGAAGGGGAGTTTGTTTGTCTCGTCGGCCCAAGCGGCTGCGGGAAAACGACATTGCTGCGGATTTTGGCCGGCCTTGAAGATCCGAGTTTAGGTGGATTCACGATCGCGACGGAACGGGAAGATCGTCCGCTTCAATCGATGGTCTTTCAAGAGCGCGGGATTATCCCTTGGCTAACCGTTGAAGAGAACGTCGCATTTGGATTAAAAATGCGCAAGCTTCCGAAAAAATTTATCAAAGAAAGAACGGCTTATTATTTAAAAAAGACAGGTCTTGAAAAGTTTTCCGCGCTGTATCCGAAGGAATTGTCCGGTGGGATGAAGCAGCGGGTCAGCATTGCAAGAGCCTTTGCAAACGATCCTGAAATTTTACTCATGGACGAACCGTTTGCGGCGCTTGATGAACAGAACAAATTCATCCTCCAAGAAGAGCTGCTATCCATTTGGGCGGAAACGAAAAAAACTGTGTTATTCATTACCCATAGCATTGACGAGGCGCTTGTGTTGAGCGATCGGGTCGTGCTGATGAGTTCTCACCCCGGCAGAATTTCTCAAGAAATTAACATCACAATGCCACGCCCGCGAGGAATGGAAGACATCCGAAACGATCCTGAAATGGCAAAGCGCTTTGTGGACATATGGGATCATTTACAAGAAGAAGTGCAGCAATCCAGATGGGAAGATGAACATAAAGGAGAAGGATCATGGCGAAGTGGATTAAAAACGGATGGGTAATGGCGTTGTTTGCGTTTATTTTAGTAATGGGCGCTTGCGCTTCAAAAGAAACGGTAAAACCCGGCACGGGAAATAACGAACCGGATGTAACAACCGGTGATTATCCTTCGGGGGATCTGTCGCCGCTTAAAAAACGTGCAAAAGTTGTCATTGCCGAAGACGGTGCCGCATCCGGTGCAGGCTTTTACATTGCAAAAGAAAAAGGCTACTTTGAAGACTATAATATCGAAGTGTCATTTGCGGACTTCGCCAATAGCGATGATATGCTACCAGCACTTGCGGCAGGGGAAGTCGACATTGCGGGCGGTGTTTCAACGGCATCATTCTTCAATGCAATTGCCCAGGGAATCGATGTGAAAATTATCGCTGATAAAGGACATAACGTGCCGGGCAAGTCCTATTTCACATTTGTCATCGGTAATCATATGGTCGATCAAATTAAAGATTATCCTGATTTTAAAGGGAAAAAAATTGCTGTTTCTTCACGCAACTCCATTGACGGCTATATATATGATGAAATGCTGAAGCACGCCGGATTAACGGAGAAAGATGTGGAATTCGTCCTCTTGTCAGACTTCGGAAGCATGCTTGGCGCGATCGAAAACGGCACAATTGATGCGGCATTGAATATTGAACCACTTATTGCCCAAGGGGTTGCCAACGGATTCCACGTTCGTTTCAAAGATGCAACGGATTATGCGCCGGAATCCCAAATTGCGATGGTATTGGGCTCGCCAAAGTTCATGTTGGAAGAGCGGGACATTTCACTGCGCTTTATGGCAGCCTATTTAAAAGGGGTTCGGGATTATAACGACGCATTTATTAAAGGCATCGGTAAAGATGAAATCGTAGACATCATGACGAAGCATACCGCGTTAAAAGATCCCGCGCTTTGGGATCAAGTGCACGTAACGGGACTTGATCCTGATGGGAAAATGTTTGTGGAGGATATTCAAAAACAGTATGATGCTTATAAAGCGAATGGCGCCATTCAAGGGGATGTGGATTTAGACAAAGCGATTGATACGTCCATGACGGAAAAAGCGGTAGAGATTATTGGGGAATATGAACGGTAAGGTTAGTTGAAAATGATCTATGCAGGGGATTTTCCCATTAGAGGCCAAATCATACGGGGATTTGGTCTTTTTTTACGCCTATTAAAATACCGATCAATAATTATGCCGTAACTGAACACTATGCATGTTATGTTTTCACGAATCATTTATAATGAAAAACAAAAAGAAGAAAGGATCTAACATGGACATCAAATTTGCCAAGACATCGGATGCTCCGATTATTCATCACTTAATGATTCAGGCATTTACGGAATATAAAAATGAAAACCCGCCTTCAAGCGCTTTATTGGAAACAGCGCAGTCTGTTTCTGAGGCTTTAGAAAATGGTGAGCAGGGGTTAATTGTTTATATGGACCATCAACCAGTCGGAATGGTTCGTTTCAAGTTCCAAAGCAATGGCATATGTTTTTTCAGACTGTCAGTCATCCCTGAAAAACGGGGTCTTGGCATTGCGAAGAAACTGTTGTTTTTTTTAGAAGCTTTTGCAATAGAAAAAGGACTAACGAGCATCTACTGCAATGTGCGTCTGACGCTGCCCCAAAATATTATGCTGTATCGTTCAATTGGTTATACGATTTATGAAAATGATGAGGTGCATAGACCGAACGGCACTGTGAAGATCGTGAAGATGGTGAAAAGACTTGATGAAGCGGAAGAAAAGGTATGACAAATGAATTGCCGCACCTTTTCTTCGCGTGAAAATCATTCTACAACAGGTTTCATTTGGCTTTTCTTTCCAACAGCTGTGTGATAACTATGCAAGGCCATGCCGACGATAATGACGAAAATCCCCGCAAGTGAAAGGGTACCTGGAAGTCCCATGCCAAGTAGAAGCATTTCGCCTAGCATGACAAAAATGAGCTGAATCGATTGTGTTGCTTCTACCGCGGCAAGTTTCCCTTGATGATCTTTTGCAAGATCCGTCGCCATGAAAAACAATGTCGTTGCAATGACACCCGAACTTACCCCGACAATAAATGTTTGTATGAGTTGACTGGACGAAGGCAGTCCAACTGTCAACAGGGCATAAACCGATAGACTGATCCAAACAGGAAGCGTCATGAGAGTCATGCCAAGCACACGCTGAAACGTATCCAGCCGTCCGCCGAGCAGTGCCATCATTTTCCGGTTGCCAAGCGGGTAGGAAAAGGCGGCGATGATGACTGGCAGAATGCCAAGCATTAATATCCGCAATTCTACACTTTGCGCGTGCGGAATTTGGATAAGGATCACGCCTAAAAATATAATAAGTGTAATGCCCAGTGAAGCGACCGGTATTTTTTGCCGGACTTTTTTCTCTCCATTTGCCGTTTTGACAACAATCGTAAATAACGGCGCTAACAATACCCCTGCAATAATCGTTAATTGCCAAGTTCCGGCAAGCAGCCATCCCGGACTAAAAGCGGCCGCATATGTAATCGGCGCGTAAAATAAAACAAAAGCGACGTTGCTCCACATGAAAAATGGGACAGGCTTTTCTTTCATTTCATGAAAAGTCACGCGGAGCCCTTTCCGCATCGCCACAATCGCAATTAAAAAAGGCACCATGAAAAAATAGCGGAGGGAGGCGCTCCAAAGCCAGCTGCCCCCCGATAATTCCATGGAGCGATTTAACACGAATGTTACCGCGAAAAAAACTGATGACAAGACCCCGATCCATATCTCCCTCATTTAGAACATCTCCTATTCCCATTAGGATTGCTGTTCGAAAAGCTGGACAGCTTCTATGATAACGTTTGTCGCTTTGACCATATGATCCGCCGAAATATATTCATATTTCCCGTGGTAGTTTTGGCCGCCTGTGAAAACATTTGGTGTCGGCAATCCCATATACGATAATTGGGAGCCGTCCGTACCACCGCGAATTGGAATAATGTTTGGCTCAATGTCCAGCTTTTTAAATGCTTCTGACATCGTTTCCACAATTTCCATGACAGGCTCAATTTTTTCACGCATATTGAAATACTGATCATTCAATTCCAATGTCACAGCACCAGTGCCATAAACCTTTTGTAATTGCTCCGCCGTATCGACAAACAATTGCTTTCTTGCTTCAAACGTTTCTCGGTCGAAATAACGAATAATATATTGAAGCGTTGTTTCCTCGATGGAGCCTTGAACATCCATTAAGTGGATAAAACCTTCATAGTCCTCTGTTTTTTCAGGGATTTCATTAGCAGGCATCGCCGCTTGGAACTGATTGGCAATTAAAATGGAATTCACCATTTTATTTTTCGCAGATCCAGGGTGAATATTGGTTCCTTTAAACGTCACTTTAGCACCTGCTGCATTAAAGCTTTCATATTGCAGCTCGCCAAGCGGTCCACCGTCCATTGTGTAGGCGAAGTCCGCCCCGAATTTTTCCACGTCAAACTTATGCGGACCGCGTCCGATTTCTTCATCCGGCGTAAAAGCAATACGCAACTTGCCATGCTTAATAGTAGGATTTTGAATCAAGTACTCCATCGCCGTCATAATTTCGGCAACACCTGCTTTATTGTCAGCGCCGAGGAGGGTCGTGCCATCTGTTGTAAGAAGTGTCTGCCCGACATAGTCTTTCAGTTCAGGGAAATCCGCTACGGACATAATGGTCGTTTCATTCAATGAAATATCCTTGCCATCGTAGTTGTCAATGCGCTGTGGACGAACATTCTTACCCGTATAATCTGTTGCCGTATCGACATGGGCGAGAAAACCGATGACAGGCACATTGGCATCTGTATTCGAAGGCAATGTAGCAAATAAATATCCGTTGTCATCTAGCGTAATTTTCTCCATCCCAATTTCCGCTAATTCCTTTTGCAGCTCATGCAATAGATCCCATTGCCCCGGCGTTGATGGGGTGGAACTGCTAGATGCGTCCGACTGCGTATCAATTTTTGCATAACGGACAAGCCGTTCGATTAATTTTTCTTTCATACTAAAAATTCCTCCTCAAGGTCAATCGATATGCTCATCTTATCAGTTTACTTCGAACCGTGGAATATTTTTGTTTGCAATTAAAGGGATTAGTGATGAATTTTCCGATTTATCTGG
This sequence comes from Sporosarcina sp. HYO08, assembly GCF_001563475.1. Lineage (GTDB taxonomy): Bacteria > Bacillota > Bacilli > Bacillales_A > Planococcaceae > Sporosarcina. The sequence goes on from NZ_LPUT01000012.1 coordinate 39,578, forward strand.
TAAAATTAAGGTGAGTCTAGCAAACAGTCATAAGAAGGGGTGTTTGGGAATGGTATTAATCGTGAAAAACCCTGCAACAGGAGAAGTTGTTGGAGAAGTAAAAAAGCATTCGGAAGCTGAAATCATGGAGGCGCTTGAAAACGGACACGATGCATTTGGGCAATGGTCCAAAGTGAATGCACATGAACGAGCGAGGCTGTTGAGAAACTGGTCACGCCTTATTCAGGAAAACATAGGGGAAGTTGCGGAAATTATGACGCGTGAGAATGGGAAGCCGCTAAAGGAATCGGTTGGGGAAGTCCATTATGCTACCGCTTATATTGATTGGTTTGCAGAAGAGGCGCTTCGCGTGTACGGCCGAACGATTCCTGCGCATACCGAATCGAAACGCATTATCGTAAACCGTCAGCCGATCGGACTTGTCGCCGCGATCACGCCATGGAATTTTCCAGCGGCGATGATGACGCGAAAAGCAGCACCGGCACTCGCAGCGGGATGTACATTCATCGTGAAGCCAGCAGAAGAAACGCCGTTAACGATGATGAAATTAGTTGAACTCGCCCAGGAAGCTGGGATTCCTAAAGATGTACTTCAAGTTGTCAATGGGGAAGGTCCAGTTGTTGGTAAACTATTTACAGAAAGCAAGCATGTAAGAAAAATTACGTTTACGGGATCTACGCCAGTCGGTAAACAGTTGATCAAAGAAAGCGCGGATACTGTCAAGCATGTCACAATGGAGTTAGGTGGACATGCACCTGTCATTGTGGCGGAAGATGCGGATATCGACTTCGCTGTTGAGCAAACGATGTTGTCGAAATTTAGAAATGCGGGTCAAACATGTGTCTGCGCTAATCGGATCCTCGTTCATGAAAATGTTGTCGATGAATTTTCGGAAAAACTGGCAGCGGCAGCGGGTCGGTTAACTGTGGGGAATGGATTGGACGAGCAAACAGATATTGGTCCGATTATTAATAAAAAAGGATATGAAAAAATTACTGCGCACGTGCAAGATGCGATCGACAAAGGGGCGGAGGTATTAGTTGGCCACCAATACGATGCAAACGATGAAAAAGAATATTACTTTGTCTATCCAACAGTGCTCAAAAATATCGATGAGCGAATGACCATTATGCATGAAGAAACGTTTGGCCCCATTGCACCGATTACAAGCTTTAAAACAATCGAAGAGGCCGTGGAGATTGCCAACGACACAGCGTATGGTCTAGCTGCCTATTTCTTTACAAATGATTATCGCGTGGGTACGTACTTACATGAAAATCTGAACTTTGGCATTATCGGTTGGAACGACGGGGCAACGTCTGCCGCGCATGCTCCTTTCGGCGGCATGAAAGAAAGCGGCCTTGGCCGTGAAGGCGGGACGGAAGGAATAGAGCCGTACTTAGAAACGAAATATGTGTCGATTGGAAACTTGTAAAAGCATAAGAAACGGCAAACACCAATTATTTCAATGGTGTTTGCCGTTTTAAATTGTCGGATGCCTGTGCGAGAAACTGGGCGCCCGCTATTCTCTATTAAACAACCGAATAATTCTTGTGCGAGACAACTGTAAGATTGGAAGCTACGTTGCTTCGCTCTATATCTTCCCGTGAAATTTCAATCAATGACAGCAATGTCACAATTTTAGTTTGAAATGATCTGATACAATCGTTCCACTGCCTCCTCCATTTTTTCTACTTCAATACTGGCGAATCCAATGACCAAAGATTTTTCATTCTCATTATCCCTTTCATTTGTTAATAAAAAACGTTTCAATGTATAAACCTCCAGTTTATTCATCTCAGCTCGCTCTTCTATTTCGCTATAACTTTTCTTTGTTTGAAATGTAGCAAAAAAGTGAAGACCTGCCGGAACATCTTCAATATGAATCCGTGTACCAAAACGATTCCGTAGTTTCTCGATTAATACCTTCCTTTTTACTTCATAGTGATTATTCATCTTTTTTAGGTGTTTTCCGTATTCACCGTCTTCAATAAAGTAGTGTAATGTGTAAAGACTAAGTGTATTGCTTGAATGAATTAAATCTGCATTTTGTTTCTTATATACTTTTAATAGATCCGAAGGTAAGACCATGTAACTAATACGAAAACTTGGTAATAGCGTTTTTGAAAATGTTCCGGTGTAGATCACTCGATTACTACGATCTAAACTTTGTAATGAAGGAATATTATCGGTTTTATACTTAAATTCACTGTCATAATCATCTTCAATAATATATCGATTTGTTGATTGCGAGGTCCAATTCAATAGTTCTATTCTTCTTGAAATAGGCATGATTTTACCAGTTGGAAATTGATGTGATGGTGTTACAATAACAAATTTTGCGCCCGAAGACTCGACTTTTTTTATATCAATTCCATCTTTGTTTAATTGAATCGGCTTTACATCCAGATTCATTTTCTTTAATAGGTTATAAAAACGGGAATAGCCAGGATTTTCAATTGCTATCACGGTGTCAATGTCCGAGGTACTTTGTAAAGTATTCATTAATTGTTGAATAAGTAACTGCGTGCCGGAACCGATAACAATTTGTTCCGGTTCACATATAACACCGCGATTTAATTTGATTAATCGAGAAATCGTTTTTCGTACTAAATAGGGGCCTTGAGAATTAGCAATTTCAGAAAGTTCTGTTTTGTGATTCGAGATTGCCTTTTGTTTGCTTTTGATCCACGTATCGAAAGGAAATTTGGAAATATCAGAGGTCATATGTGAAAAGGAAAGCCAACCTTCTTTGTCGGAAGTCTGTTCTTTTAAATCATCGGGTAATTTACGACTTGTGAGATCCTTATCTGTGAACTTTGTTATCTGTTCGACATAGTAACCCTTTCTTTCGATTGAATAAATATATCCTTCGGCAAGTAGTTGCTCGTAAGCGTTCGTAACAGAATTAACACTTACTCTTAATTGACTGGCAAGCTTTCTTTTCGACGGTAATTTTTCATTGGTTTGTAAGTCGCCTTCTAAAATTTGTTCCTTGATCCCTTTGTAGATTTGTTGGTACTTGTATTGGTGATTACCATTCTTGCCAGCATTTTTAAGTAACATAATTAATTCCCCCTTCTGCTACTCTTTAGTTGTCTGGTACCATAATAAATTTATTCTGGTACTTTTCATTGTATCAGATAATTGCGATACTTGTCTCAAATCTGATAAAGGGGGATTCATCTTGGTAATAAAAGCAACTGAAGATTTAGTGAGTAAGAGAAATAAATATGTTCCGAAAGGCGTTAGTAATGGTAATTTACATATTGCTCAAAGCGCTTCGGGAGCAACAATTATAGATACAAATCAAAGGGAATGGATCGATTTTGCCAGTGCAATCGGAACATTGAACGTGGGGCATAGTCATCCGAAAGTGACGGAAGCGGTTTCAAAGCAAGTGGAAAAATTCTTGCACCCTGGATTCAACGTAATAATGTACGAAGAGTACATTAAGCTTGCAGAAAAGTTATGTGAAATAACGCCTGGTGCGTTTGAAAAACAGGCTGCACTTTTTAATTCGGGTGCAGAAGCCGTTGAAAATGCAGTGAAAATTGCACGGAAATATACAGGGAGACAAGCTGTTGTTTCTTTTGTACGGGGTTTTCACGGCAGAACAAATTTAACAATGGGGATGACGAGCAAAGTTAAGCCTTATAAATTCGGATTCGGACCATTTAGCCCTGAAATTTACCAGGCACCATTTCCTTATTTATATAACAAATCAAATGAACTTTCAGAAGAAGCCTATGTGGAGCGTGTAATTGAAGAATTCAAAGACTTCTTCATTGAAACAGTTGCACCCGAAACTGTCGCTTGTGTTGTCATGGAACCAGTTCAAGGCGAAGGCGGATTTATCATCCCTCCGAAAAAGTTTGTTCAGGCTGTAAGCACTTTCTGTGAAGAGCATGGAATTGTGTTTGTCGCAGATGAAATTCAAACAGGTTTTGGAAGAACGGGTAAGTTATTTGCGATGGAGCATTTTGACATAGAACCGGATTTAGTGACGGTTTCAAAATCTTTGGCCGCTGGTCTTCCGTTAAGTGGAGTAGTGGGAAGGAAGGAAATTATGAATGCTGCAGATCCTGGTGAATTAGGTGGTACGTATGCGGGAAACCCAGTTGCATGTGCAGCAGCGCTTGCTGTAATTGACATCATCGAAGAAGAAAATTTACTGCGGAAGTCAGAGGAGATCGGCCGTGAAATCGAACTGAAGTTACAAGATTTAGCCAGAAAACATGAATATGTAGGGGAAATTCGTCGCTTGGGATCAATGGTCGCAGTAGAAATTGTGAATAACCGCGAAAATAAAGTTCCCAATAAAGATAAAACTGGGGAAATCATCAAATACGCAAATGACAATGGTCTTTTACTTCTTTCGGCAGGTATCAAGGGGAACGTCATCCGTTTTTTAACGCCATTGGTAATCACAGAGGAAGAGTTATTTAAAGGACTTGCCATTTTAGAAGATTCATTTACTTGATCGAAGATGATATGAAAAAAGGAGCGTGGAAAAATGTTAACGGCAACAAGTGAAAATATCATTGTAAAAAATCCAGCAACAGGTGAAGTTGTTCAAGAGGTAAGAAGACATTCGAAAGAAGAAGTAAATAAAGCTTTAGAAAATGGACACAAAGAATTTAGTAGATGGTCCCGAATTAACGCGCATGAGCGTTCACGATTATTAAGAAATTGGTCCAATATTATTCAAGAAAACAAGGCGGAAATTGCAGAAATAATGACGCGGGAAAATGGAAAACCCCTTAAGGAATCACTGGGTGAAGTAAATTATGCAACAAGCTATATCGATTGGTATGCGGAAGAAGCCCTTCGTATATACGGCCGCACAATTCCGGCAAATAGCGAATCTAAACGGATTATTGTAAGTCGCCATCCAATTGGTTTGGTGGCTGCAGTCACACCTTGGAATTTCCCTGCCGCAATGATGACGAGAAAGGCAGCGCCTGCCTTAGCCGCAGGCTGTACATTCGTTGTAAAGCCTGCGGTAGAAACGCCGCTTACAACGATTAAATTGGTAGAGCTTGCCCACGAAGCAGGGATTCCAGAAGATGCAATTCAGTATGTGAATGGTAGTGGAAGCGTCATTGGAAAACTGTTTACTGACAGTCAATATGTTCGAAAAATAACATTTACAGGCTCAACACCGGTAGGTAAAGCATTAATTAAAGACAGTGCAGACACGGTGAAGCACGTCACAATGGAACTAGGCGGGCATGCGCCATTAATTATTGCGGAAGATGCAGATATTGATTTCGCGGTAAGTCAAACGATTTTATCAAAGTTTAGAAATGCGGGTCAAACTTGCGTTTGTGCAAACAGAATTTTAGTCCATGAAAATGTAGTTGACGATTTCGCAAACAAATTAACAGAAGCGGTCAATCAGTTAAAAGTTGGAAATGGATTAGATGAAAGTACGGATATCGGCCCGATTATTAATGAAAAAGGTTATGAAAAAATTGTAGAGCAAGTTAATGATGCTATTAATAAAGGGGCAGAGTTGCTCACGGGCAATCAATATGAAGTAAATAAAGAACAAGGTTATTATTTCGTGTATCCGACAGTACTCAAAAATGTGGATGAGCGAATGGTTATTATGCAGGAAGAAACGTTCGGCCCGATCGCACCGATCACAAGCTTCAAAACACTAGAGGAAGCTGTTGAAATCGCCAATAGTACACTATACGGTTTAGCTGCCTACTTCTTTACGAACGATTACAAGGTCGGAACATACCTTCATGAGAATCTAGACTTTGGCATTATTGGCTGGAATGACGGTGCACCATCAGCAGCCCACGTTCCTTTTGGGGGAATGAAGGAAAGTGGACTTGGACGTGAAGGCGGTATAGAAGGAATCGAGCCATATCTGGAAACGAAGTATTTGTCGATTGGTAATTTGTAAGAGATGCTGTCATGCATTATCCAATAGTTTCCGTGATCCTGGAGAAAGGGGAATGATCAATGAGTCAAGTAAACTATCTATCTAAGGTTGGAAAATGGTCCAATCCTACTCACATAGGGCAATTATATATTAATGGCGAATGGGTTGATCCTAGTGAGAATAGAACAATTCCTGTAATCAATCCAGCCATGGGCGAAACAATAGCAGAGGTGGGGTTAGCAAGTCAAAAAGACGTTCAATCAGCGATTCTTGCGGCACGTCAAGCATTCGACGATGGAGTGTGGCGTTCTACATCTCCCCATAAAAGAGCTAAATTACTCTCGAAGCTTGCAAGTAAAATAGAAGATGACTTAAATAACCTAGCTGAAATTGAAACAGTAAACAATGGAAAAACATTAAGAGAGGCTAAGGGCGATGTTGAAGAAGCGGTAAAAACATTTCGGTATTATGCTGGGTTGGCCACGAAGCCAACCGGCGAAACGTTCGAAGCCGAAGAGCCTTTTGTTGCAAGGGTCGTAAGAGAGCCGATCGGAGTATGCGGTCAAATTATTCCATGGAATTATCCACTGTTGATGGCTGCATGGAAATTGGCACCGGCACTGGCGGCTGGGAATACTTGTATTTTAAAGCCGTCTGAAATAACGCCGCTAACTGCTATTCGTCTGTTTGAGTTGATCGATGAAGTAGGATTTCCGAAAGGCGTTGTCAATTTAGTGAATGGCACGGGTGTCGAAGCGGGTCAGCCCCTAGTTGAAAGTACTCTCGTTGATAAAATTGCCTTTACGGGTGGGACGGCTACTGGGAAGACAATATTGGAGAAATCGGTTGGAAACTTAAAGAGGGTTTCCCTTGAATTAGGTGGTAAATCACCGAATATCATCTTTGCGGACGCTGATTATGAAAGTGCCTTAGATTATGCCACGTTTGCTATTTTTAATAATGCCGGCCAAGTTTGCTCCGCAGGATCGCGATTATTAGTTGATCAAAAGATCTATGATCAATTTATAAAAGATCTTGTGGAAGTGACAAAAAAGATACGTGTTGGGAATGGATTAGATCCTTCTTCGGAAATGGGCTCACTTGTTAGTGAACAACAATTAACCAAAATCAAAAATTACATTGAAATCGGAAAAACAGAAGGGGCAAAACTGGTGTGCGGAGGTAACCGTTTGCGAACGAATGGACTTGAAGATGGTTTTTTCATCGAACCGACTATATTCGTAGATGTAAAGCCCAAATCAAGAATTGCTCAAGAGGAAATCTTTGGACCCGTTCTTTGTATCATTCCTTTCGAAACGGAAGAAGAAGCGATTAACATCGCAAATGATTCACCATTTGGATTGGCAGCCGGCATTTTTACATCTGACGTATCGAAAGCGGAACGCGTCGCAAAGGCAATCCGGGCGGGTGTCACTTGGATTAATACCTATGAACAAAATTTAATAGAAGGTCCATGGGGTGGTTACAAGGAAAGCGGGATTGGCAGGGAGCTTGGAATCTATGGCTTCAATGAATATACAGAAGTAAAACAGATTATTAACACATTAAAGGTAGAACCGACTGGATGGTTTTCTTCGTAATAATCAGCCAAGTCAAAGGAGAATTACTTCTGGATTAAAAATACCAGAAATTTAAAATTTTAAGAAATTCATGGAGTTATTACAACTTAGGGGGAATTCCAATGAGCAAAGTAGTCGTATTAGGTGCAACAGGAACAATCGGGCAAGTAATCGTAAAGGATCTAGTCGCAAGCGGGGTAGAGGTAGTAGCCGCGGATATGAATGAAGAAAAATTGGTAGAGTTGAAACAATGGGCGGACGATAAAATTACAACTGCCGTTTTAAATATTAAAGATGAGCAGAAAACACAGGAAGTGCTAAGCCTTGGAAAAGTGTGTGTCAATGCAACAAACTATATTTTTAATATCGATGTCATGAAAGCAGCGGCGGCTGCAGGTGTCCATGTCCTAGACCTTGGCGGGCTTTACAATCGTACGAAAGAGCAGCTAAAACTTGATGATGAAATGAAAGCAGCAGGTATTCTAGCGATTACTGGAATGGGGTCTGATCCAGGCACTTCAAATATATTAGCGCATTATGGCGTCAATCAATTAGACAAAGCGGAAGAAATTCATATTCGCTACGGCTCCACGACATCGGGTGCGACATTTACATTTGCAATTGACACGATCATTGATGAAGCAATCAAAAATGCATTGGCGTATAAAGATGGAAAATTGGTTGAAATTCCTCCACTTGGAGATGAAGAAGATACGGTGTTCCATGAGGATATCGGTGTACAAAGAACATACTCGATTATCCATTCCGAATTAGCGACACTGCCTGTAAGCTTTCCCGAGCTGAGGACAGTTACGTACAAAGATACTTGGGATCCGGCGACAATTGAAAAGGTCAGAACATTAGACGCCCTTGGACTTCTGGATGAAGAGCCGGTTCAAGTAGGGGGACAGGAAGTTGTTCCAAGACGTCAAACGGTTTCGTTGATGCAAACAGTTCTAGCGAAAAAAGAACAGCCGGTTTGGGGAACAGATGCTTTATTAGTGGAAGTGAAAGGCATTAAAAATGGCAATCCATCCACTGTCAAAATGCAGCTTTTAACAGAACCGAATACAGAATGGAACACGAGTGCAACGCAATACGCGACAGCGATCCCGGCTTCGATTGTTGCACAAATGATCCTGAATGGAGAAGTTACGGAAATAGGTGTTAAACCGCCTGAGCGCTGCATCGATTCTGAAAAGTTCCTTTCTTATCTGAAGCAGAAAAAAGTAAAGCTAGTCGTTACGCAAGATGAAAGTGTAACGGTGTAAGATATAATTGAATAGTTTCGAATAGTTCCAAATGACATTGAGCATTCGGAACTATTTTGAAATAAGAAAGAAATTTACGAATTACAATACAAAAATGGGGTGAAGTCAATGGTTGCAACGAAAGAAATTCAACAAGAAGATGTCTACGTGGGGATTGACACAGGCGGTACATTCACCGATTGTATTTTATCGCAAAAGGGAAAAGCGCCGATCGTTATAAAAGTACATTCTACGCCATCCAATCCGGCGGAGGCAATTTTGGAGGGGTTAGAGCGACTCAGCAAATTAGCAGGAATTCCAATTCAAAAGGTCAATTCCATCTCCCATGGCACGACAGTCGCAACAAATGCGATGTTACAAGAACAATGGGCCAAAGTAGGGCTTGTCACGACAAAAGGGTTTCGGGACGTACTGGAAATTGGAACGCAAATGCGTCCAGAACTTTATCAACTGCAACAGCAGAAACCTGCACCGATCGTACCCAGAAACCTCCGTACAGAAGTGGCGGAACGAATGGCCCCTACAGGAGAAATATTGGAAAGCGTCAGTAAAGAAGAAGTCTATACAGTTTTGAAAGAACTAATTACCGAAGACATTGAAAGCTTAGCAGTTGTCTTATTGTTCTCTTATGCAAATGCTGAACATGAATCGTTAATCCGGGAAGTGGCGGAAGAACTTGCACCCGATCTGTATGTTGGGATTTCATCGGAAATCAGCCCGGAGTTCCGTGAATATACGCGTACATCAACAACTGTCATTAACGCTGCTTTAACACCAATCGTGCGGCGGTATATTCGCCATCTACGCCGGGAGTTAAAAAACAAGGGAATTCAAGGAAAGTTAAATATTATGCAATCTAACGGCGGAATTATTTCCGGTGAAGCAGAGGTAGCGGCACATAACCTCGTCTTAAGCGGTCCGGCTGGAGGGATTGTGGCAGCGGCGGAAATTGCCAAAAATGCAGGGTTTTCAAATGTACTTACTTTTGATATGGGCGGAACAAGTTCAGATATCGGCATCATTATCGACGGAGAACCGCAAGTAAGCGAAAAGACAACAGTTAACGGCGTTTATCCGCTGCAAATACCGACGGTTGATATACATACTGTTGGTGCAGGTGGGGGAAGTATTGCCTGGAAAGACTCGGGTGGTGCATTAAAAGTCGGCCCTAAAAGTGCCGGTGCAAGTCCGGGTCCAGCTTGTTATGGAAAAGGCGGAACAGAACCGACTGTAACAGATGCCAATCTTCACCTTGGCCGTCTAGATGCACAAAACTTCCTGGGCGGCGAATTTACCGTCTACCCTGAAAAATCGCAAGATGCATTGCAAGCATTAGCCGACAATCTTGGCCTAGATGTTGAGCGTGTGGCATTAGGTATTTTAGATGTTGCAAATGCGAATATGGCCGGCGCGCTTCGTGTTGTCTCAAGTCAACGCGGTCATGATCCTAGGGACTTTGCACTCATTGCTTTTGGTGGAGCAGGTCCTTTGCATGCAACGGCATTGGCGCGGGAGCTTGGCGTGAAAAACGTCATTATTCCAGCAACACCCGGCGTCTTATGCGCCCATGGTCTTCTATTAAGTGATGTGCGTCATGATTTTACACATACCGAAATTGTTGCGCTTGAAAAGGCAGATTCGTTACAGCTTGAACGAAGTGCAGCGGAATTGGAACAGCGGGGCATGGAACGTTTACGTGAGGACGGTATCCCATCGGATCGCGTACGATTAAATCGCACATTGGATCTTCGCTACAAAGGACAAGAATACTATTTGAATGTACCAATTGAAGGGAAAATAACAAAAGAACTACTAGAACAAGCGATGCAAGACTTCCATACCGTGCACGAAAGGACATATGGACATGCGGCTGTACATGAACCGGTTGAAATGGTTAATTTACGTTTATCTGCTTTTGGGGAAGTGGAACGGATCGAGAGCCATCCGAACAACGGAAAAAATCTCACAAATGGCAATGCCAGTTATCGTTCTGTTTATTTTCAACAAGGTGGATGGACAAATACGCCAATCTATAAACGGGAGCAATTAGGGGTCGATGTGGAAATTAAGGGACCAGCCATCGTGATGCAAATGGACACGACGATCGTTGTAGAACCTGGGCAGTCGATGCGAAACGATGCACAAGGAAACCTTATTATTTCATTGGGGGGAGACAAATGAGTCAACAATCACAACTGCTCATAGAAAAAACAAGTGAAGAACAAGTGGTTGACGCCATTACATTAGAAGTTGTATACAGCAGTTTACTTGCAGCAGCCGATGAAATGAGTGGTGTCCTTGGTCGAAGCGCCTATTCGCCCATTATTCGTGAAATGATCGACTATTCCTGTGGGATTTTTGATCCGGTTGGGAACTTGATCGCACAAGCGGAAAACATTCCTGCGCATTTAGGATCGATGGGCAGTGCATTACGTGAACTTTTCCGTGATTTCCCTCCGGCGTCTTATAAGCCTGGAGATGCATTTTTAGTCAATGATCCATACAGAGGCGGCCAGCATACACCTGATTTACATGTCTTTACGCCAGCTTTTCATGGAGACAGGCTTGTTGGCATTTGTGGAACGATTGCGCATCATGCAGATATGGGTGGGAAAAACCCGGGGACGGAAGGGTTTGATAATCAATCTATTTTTGAAGAAGGACTGCGGATTCCGCCCGTCCAATTAGCTGATTCAGGAAAAATTAATCTAGCCATTATGACGATCATCGCAGGAAATGTACGGGAACCAAATGCAACGATGGGTGATTTGCGCGCACAAATTGCGAGCTGTCGATTCGGTGAGGGACGTTTGACGGAGTTAGCGAACAGGTATGGCTTTGACACATTGTTAGCCGTTATGAAGCGTTCTATGGATTATTCTGCACTTCGAATGCAAACCGAGCTGGTGAAAATGAAAGATGCCGAGTCGAGTGCCATCGGTTGGCTCGACGATGACGGCGCAGGCGGGGATCCTGTTAAAATTTGCGTGAAAGTGACCAAAAATGATCAGAAAATAACCGTCGATTTTACCGGCACGGATCCGCAAATGGCCGGTGGGATGAACGTCCCTCCAGCGGCAGCGACTTCCGCCGTTCTATATGCCATTAAAAGCGTGGTAGATCCAGAAACGCCGCAAAACCAAGGCTGTTTTCGTCCGATCGAAGTCGTATTGCCGAAAGGAAGTGCTGTAAATCCTCATTTCCCCGCGGCAGTGAGCTTGCGGCATTTAGCTGTTCAACGGATTGCAGATACGATTTTACGTGCACTGGCCAATTTATACCCTGACCGAACAGCAGCAGGTACATTTGTCGGCTTCTCAAGCCTAGCCATTGATAGCTGGCATCCTGTACATGAAAATCCAAGAGTGATTCAAGATGACTTAGGCGGTGGAATGGGTGCTCACCCGAATGGGGATGGGATCGACGCAGTAGATACGCATTGCGGAAATGTCGCAATTTTACCGGCAGAGGTTTCAGAATTATCGTACTTAATACGCGTTCGTTCTACGGAACTCATTCCTGACTCAGGCGGTCCGGGAAAATGGCGCGGAGGACTCGGCATTAGAAGAGAGTACGAAATTGTCGAACGATCACATAGCGGACTTGTTTATACAGAGCAATCCAATCCGGATTTTGCCCCTTGGGGAATGAATGGCGGCGGTTCTGGTTCCCCGGCAAGTATTAAGCTTGTTCGGCAAGGCGGCGAAGAAATCGAAATGGGTAAATCCTATTTTGAAGCACAGCCGGGAGATCGCATTATTATTGAAACATCAGGCGGTGGTGGATATGGTGATCCGAAAACCCGTGAACCGCAACTGATTTACCAAGACGTTCTTGAAGGTAAAATAAGTGTTGACGCCGCAGAAAATATTTACGGCGCGGTTATTCAAGATAGCCAGGTGGACGTGGAGGCAACGATTCTAAAACGCTCTAAGTAAATAATTGATTCGGGGTGATATATAAGTGAATTAAGCACCCCGAATTCAATTTCTGGGGCTTGGGGTATGGGAATTTATTGGATTTTTATTGGTTTTGCTTACATGGACTAATAAAGACTGAAAAAATTGTAGTGCGCTTTTGATATAAACTGCAGCATCTACTTTAAAAAGTTGCCTGTTATTATTCGCTAAATGGTTCTTAGTGGGCCAGCAAGATCATTCCAATGTAGGAGGTAGTTAAATGAGTCGAGGAAAGGTAACGTTAATTTTTTTCATATTTTGTTGGTCAGTTTTAAGTACACTAGTAGTTCCACCAATATTTCAATATTTCAATAGAATAGAGCCTCGGGTATTTGGGATACCATTTTTAGCATATTGGATTTTGCTTGTTTGCATCATTTTATCATTGACCCTAATTGTATGGTATATCGTTGAGGACAAAAGGGGTGAATTAGATTGAATACGATACTTCCAGTAATTATCATAGCGGTTTTTATATTAATAAATGCCATTGTGATTAGGCTGTTTCATAGGAAGCAGAATAGTTTTGAAGAGTATGCCGTTGGAAGTAGATCATTCCCTTGGTTCTTAAGCATGTTCGGTTTTCTTGGTTCGTGGTATATTGGATCGGTCTATACGGGATGGTTTGGAGATTCAGCTACAATAGGAGTTTTTGCCCAATATCTTGCAATATATTCAGTTGGAACGATGATTACCATGTTTATTATGATTCGACCAGTCTGGATATGGGGTAAAAACCATAGTTTGGAAACGAATGGAGATCTGGCCGCATTAAGGTATAATAGTAAGTCTTTTGGATTGTTTTTAGGGTTAACTACTTTTCTTTTTTGGACCCCGTGGCTTGTTATTGAATTAAAGACACTAGGTTATTTAGTTTTTGCTGCAACAAATGGGGTTATACCATTTAATTTAGGTTTAATAATTGTCGGTTTATTTGTAGTAATTTATTCCTGGCTGGGTGGTGTAAGGGCTGGTGTGATTGGAGATCTAGTTCAAGGATTATTTTTCACCATAATAGGAAGTGCCACAATAATTTTTTTGTTCTATAAAGTTTATGGCGGTATAATTCCAATGTTTGATAATTTGGTTGAAAAATCGCCCGAGTTATTAATCATTCCTGAAAATATCGGCCCATGGATCTGGTCATCAGCTATTATTACCGGTGCATTTGGCGGAATGATGAACCCAGGTATATTTAATCGATTGTATATGGCTAAAAGCGTAAGGGCTGCAAAAAAATCAGCATTAGTTGCCCCGTTAATTGGATCAATGTTTACGATTTTGATTTTATGGTTGGGATTAGGTGCCACATTATTAGAAGGTTTTCCTAAAGATGCTCAATCCGGAGCCTTTTGGATAGCTGCGAAGGTAGGTCCTATTGGTTTAGGGCTTATGGGGGTGTTTGCACTAGCTGCTAGTATGTCATCAATTACAGCATGTGTGTCTACATCTGCTGCGATTATTGGAAAGAACTTGACAGGTAAAATAAGTAGGGAAAAGAAACTTAAATATGCTAAACTTTCCGCGTTGTTACTTGGGCTAATATCTATTGCAATTGCTACTGTAGATATTCCAAGGCTAGTTGCAGTTATTATATATGTGTATGAATGTATCGCACAAGCCGCTGTCCCTTTAATATTAGGCCTTTATTGGAAAAGGGGAAATAAATACGGTGCATATGTGGGCACAGTAATCGGCATGGGGATTGTTATTTTAAACGGACTATTTCCATGGCTTACCTCGTGGGCAAACGGTGTATCAGCGGGATTGATAGGTTTAATGTTTAATTTAATTTTTTACATTGTTGTATCACTTGTCACACCTAGGCAAAGCAATGTTGATCAATTGTTCGAAGAGTTGGAGTCTCCGAATAGACGGAATGTTAGTACATCAATAGAGGCTGGCGAAGTTGAAATTAACGCATAGCATAATAGGTACTTGAGAACCGGGTTCCTGAGGAATTTGATCTTATGATGTTATTGATAAAACTTGGAAAGAAGGGATTTTTTATGAAACGTACTGCGTATATCTACGATGAAAGCTATTTTTGGCATAATACAGGGCATGGAGCTCTATTTATTCCTGCTGGGGGATATGTGGAGCCGGATAGTTATGTCGAGAGCCCGGAATCAAAAAGAAGGGTGAAAAATCTCTTAGATAGATGTGGGTTAATTAAAGAGCTAGACGTAATCAATCCGAGGCATGCAAGTAAGGAGGAAATTGGATACTACCATACGCCTGAATATATTAATAAAATTAAAAGTTTGAGTGATAGTGGGGGCGGGGATGCAGGTGATTCTTACACCCCGTTCGGCAAAGGGTCTTACGAAATAGCATCACTTTCAGCAGGTGGAGCTATCACCGGAGTTGATGTTGTAATGGAAGGACGGGTGAAAAATGCTTATGTAATGTCAAGACCCGCAGGTCATCATGCAGAGGCGGATTGCGGTAGGGGCTTTTGTATCTTTAATAATGTTGTTATCGCGGCAGAACATGCAAGAAAAAAGTATGGAATTAATAGAATAATGATTTTAGATTGGGATGTGCATCATGGTAATGGAACTGAAAGCGCATTCTATAATGATCCAAATACATTATTTGTTTCACTTCATCAAGAGTATAATTTTCCATCTGACAGAGGATTTGCGGAGCATATTGGAGAAGAAGCGGGAATTGGATATAACGTAAATATCCCCCTTCACCCTGGTACGTCTAATGCTGGTTATATTTATGCTTTTGAAAAGTTAATAGTCCCTATAGCCAATCGATTTAAGCCAGAATTAATTATTGTCTCGGCAGGCCAAGATGCTAGCATATATGATCCACTATCTAGGATGATGGTGACAACAAAAGGTTATAAAGAAATGACGGAAATAGTTAAGGGGATAGCAAACCGACATTGTAATGGAAAATTAGTATTTTGTCATGAGGGTGGCTATAGCACTGCTTATGTTCCTTTCTGCACACTAAGTATTATTGAGTCTTTAAGTGAAATTGATTCAGGTGTAGAGGATCCCTTTGGTATATTCCATGCTAATATGCCTGTTATAGATAGACTCATGGATCATCAAAAAGAAAGCGTAGATAAAGTAGTTGAACTACTTTCACCTTATTGGAATCTAGATAAGGAAATAGGTAAAGCGGATGTCCTTTCGAATGTTAGGTAATTATGAAAATGAGATCCGCAATCGATCTTACGATAGTCGAATAAGGTTGTGGGGTGTTTACAGGGGGTAAGGGGAACAAATAAATACTAATTTAAAACTACAGTCTATTTGGTTTATCAAAAGTTCGCTACGCTAATTGTTATACCCACAATAGCCGCCCAAGGGCTATGCTAAACATAAAAGTCAGATCGAGGGTAAAACTTGTCACGTCAATATTTAGGGATTTCGGTGTCGTATGACAACCCGCTTTAATCCTAGAATATCTGGGGTGGCAAGTTTTTATTTGACAATCCGCAATTGAAGGGGGAGATCTTAAAGATGGGAATGGATCAGAAATCGAATCAGGGTAATCAAACAGTAGAAGAATTTGGATATAAGCAAGAGTTGAGCCGTTCACTTTCATTTTGGGATTTACTAGTTTACGGGTTGTGCTTAATGGTACCGATTGCCCCATTTGCTATCTATGGATATGTGGCGCATGCTTCCAATGGAATGGTTGCACTTGCTTATCTAATTGGTATGGTTGGTATGATTTTCACCGCACTCAGTTATGCCAGGATGTCAGAGGCGTTCCCGATTGCAGGCTCTGTTTATTCCTATGCACAGCGTGGAATAAATGAATTTGTTGGATTTTTTGCAGGTTGGATTTTTTTGCTGGATTATATTTTTGTACCAACGTTAATTTACTTAGTTGCAGCTGCTGCAATGAGTAGTATTTTACCGGGAGTACCAATGGTAGTTTGGATAATTCTCTTTATCGGTATTACTACGGTACTAAATATATTCGGTGTGAAAATTACAACTGCGGCACTTAAGATTATTTTGTTTCTGTCAATTGCAGTGCTACTAACCTTCATAGCATTTGGTATTATTGCTATTATGAATGGGATAAATGGTGCTGAATTCTCCTTTAAACCAATTTACAACCCGGAGTTCTTTAGTATTGGACTTGTCATGTCTGCAGTATCGATAGCTGTATTAAGCTTCTTAGGGTTTGATGCTGTTTCAACACTTGCCGAAGAGTCAAAAGGCGACAGGAAAGCAATTGGAAAGGCTATTATTATCTCTTTGATTGTGATCGGTATATTATTTGTTGTGCAAACATGGATTGCTTCACTCATAGTACCAGACTTTAACTCTTTTACAGATCTTGATACTGCATTTTATGCGGTTGCTGAAATAGTGGGTGGACCATGGTTGAAATGGGTCGCTGCATTGGTTGTTGCAATTGCTTTCGGGGTTGCGGACGCATTGATTTTCCAAGCTGCTATATCTAGACTTTTGTACAGCATGGCAAGGGATAAGAAGCTGCCTGCAGTATTTGCGAAAGTACATCCAAAATATCAAACACCTTATACAAGTACGATTATTGTAGCCATTATTTCATTAATCGTTGCGACACTATTTACATCACAAATGGACAATCTAACTGCGATTGTTAACTTTGGAGCATTAACGGGATTCATGTTATTACACTTATCTGTCATTAATTATTTCATGCGGCAAAGAAAAAGTAATGATTATATGAATCACTTGGTTTTTCCGATTATTGGATTGATTATCATCGGATATGTATGGATTAGTTTGGCACCTTTAGCTAAAATCATAGGTGGTATTTGGATCGCTATTGGCGCGATCTATATGATCTATTTGAAAATGAAAAATAAAGAGGCATTTTTATCCAGTTCCAAACCTGAAACACAGAAAAACTTCGGAGAGCTAAAAATTGACAACGACTAATATTTGGAGTAAATGTATGATGTAGATTATTATACATCTGATTAAATAATTGAAAGCTAGGACGTTAGACACTATAGTGTCTAACGTCCTAGCTTTCGGCTTAAAGGTAAACAGATGAATAAACAGAAGGGCGGGTTGCCAATCTCATGGTTCATCTTTGGCTTTTGGGCAATGGGCGCGTTAAACACAACCGGCATCGTTTCAGAAAACTCCGCAACTCAAATCGTCTCACTTTCTCATTTACTCATGGCAATGGCGATGGCGGGGCTCGCCCTAAACGTCAATATGGTTGCTTTTAGAAAAGCGGGGATGAAGCCTTTCACAGCCTGCTTGGGCGGAACGCTCGTTTTAATTGGCGTTTGTTATACGGCTATACAATTATTTCTTTGAATAAAAACCAAAAATAGGTGCGGCAAAACGACTATTTTGCTGCACCTGTTTTTAGTTGGGATCTTCTTATCTATCAAACAACCGAATAATTCTTGTGCGAGACAACTGTAAGATTGGAAGCTGCTTGAATTAAATCTGCATCCTTCGGTGAAATTTCAACAATGACAGAGTTCTCCAATATTTTCACGATTGTTCCGTTTACTTCGTGGTCATTGCGAATAAATGAAATCTTTTCATCAATCTCTCGTTCCGCAACAAAATCGCAAACTTCCTTCGTTCTACGTGGAAATGACAAACCAAAAACCCCCTCATTTCTTTTCATCTCTCAAAATAAAAAGAAGCTCAGGCGTGTATCCTAAGCAATCTGAAATCCAAGTAATTCGATCGATGAATACTAATAGTATAACATATTTTGAATGTTTATTCAAAATGGCGTATGGAAGGGGAGTTGGACAGAAAAAATGCATTGATTCGAAGCGATATGTTGGCTTCGAATCAATGCATTTTCAAAATTCTATTGTTATGATTTACCGAATCGTACGAGTAGCCTGTGCAATACTTTTCTTCACTGGATCGTTGTGAGTTTTCTTCCGCGCAAACAAGAAATATGAAGAAATCGTAATTGTCGCAATCAGTAAGGTGAGAACCGCTTGCACGCGCAATGATTCAATGATAAGCATGGCGACATAGATCGTCGAAATACTAATGATTGTAAAATAAGTTAAATACGGAAATAACCACATTTTAATTTGAAGTGCTTCTGGGTTTTCCTTTTCAAATTTTCTGCGCATCCGTAAATGTGAAAAGGCGATAACGAGATAGACTAATAAAGCCACTGCCCCAGATGAGTTGACTAAAAATAGGAAGATTTTATCAGGCGAAACATAGCTGAAAATCACCGCGATATACGAGAACACCGTACTAAACAGAATCGCTCTTACGGGAACACCTTTTTTGCTGAGCTTTAAAAACGCTTTTGGCGCATCGCCTTTTTTGGCCATTCCGAACAGCATTCTGGAGTTCGCGTAAAGTGCTGAGTTCAAGCAGGAAAGCACAGCTGTTAACACGACAAAATTCATAATTTGTGCAGCTGCTGGAATTCCAATATGATCTAGCACCGCGACAAATGGACTCACAAGAATATTAGTAGAATTCCATGGCAACAATGTAACGACAATTGCGATAGAACCGATGTAGAAGATAAGGATTCGCCAAATTACACTGTTTGTTGCAATACGAACGGCTTTTCCAGGGTGATCTGATTCACCAGCAGCAATCGCGACGATTTCAGTCCCCATGAATGAAAAGATTACTACTGTTATGCCTAGCAGGACGGAACTGATTCCAGTTGGCATGAATCCACCATTACCTATAAGGTTAACGGTTCCTGGAGCCCCCACGCCTGGATACCATCCGAAAATAACACAAAGGCCAAGAACAAGAAACAAACCAATACTAACGACCTTAATAAGTGAAAACCAATATTCAAATTCCCCAAAGGACTTAACTGAAAAAAGATTCGTGAGTGTTAGCAACACGGTTAAAATGAGTGCCATAAGCCAAAGAGGAAAATCGGGAATCCAATATTGCATGATCGCAGCACCTGCAATTGCTTCAATTGCAATGACAACGACCCAAAAAAACCAATAGAGCCAACCGATCGTAAATCCTGCCCACGGCCCAATTGCTTCATTTGCATATGTAGCAAACGATCCGCTTGTCGGATAAGCGGCTGCCATTTCACCGAGCATTCTCATGACTAAAACAACAAGCGTCCCCGCAAGTGCATACGACACAATAGCGCCGGGTCCCGATGAGTTAATAACTGCACCGCTGCCGATGAATAATCCAGCGCCGATAACACCGGCAATTGAGATCATACTAATGTGACGAATTTTCAAATCTGGATTTAACTGTCCTTGTTCTGTCGACATATTGCATCCCCCTATGATTGAAAAACTGTTTTCTTGGCCGCCCTAGTTTACTTGCCTCCTTTGATTGCAAGCGGTTCCAATTTACTGTTCTCTGAATATTCCACCACTACGATGTTAATCATACACGATCGTGCTTTTAAACAAATAGACAAATTGTTAAAAAGGTTCTGAAAGAAGTAAACAAAACGTTAATATTTCGGAAGAAGAAATGAATGAATAAGCTTGGAGGAGAGGAGGTGGATGAACTTTCTTTCCCGTATTGCAGGGATCAGCAGCTTTTGATAGTATAAGCTGATTGGACAAACTGTCCTCGTTTCAAAGGGGATCGCGCACATGAAGTCCAATTTATTGGAAGCAATTTTCTAATGTGGTTATTAGGAATGCTTTAAACAAGTCCGCTAATTAAGACCAAGAGGTGTCATATGAGATCAATCAAATTGCTAATCGCTGTTCCTTTTCTCGGATTTTTAGGGTTTTTGCCATGGGCGAATCGGATAGAGCCTTATGTGCTCGGCATGCCATTCTTGCTCTTTTGGCTCGTGCTTTGGATGGTTATTTCACCAATCATTTTAATGATCGTTTATAAATTGGATCCGGATAATCGAGAAGGGGAAACAGAATGAACATATCGCTGCTGATAGTCGGTTTATTTATGATCTTGGCACTTTTCTTGGGCATTATATCTTCAAGGGGAAAAGAAATGAGCATGGAGCAATGGACTGTTGGGGGACGGGGCTTCGGCGCGCTTATTATCTTTTTTCTTATTGCTGGTGAAGTGTATACAACCTTCACGTTTTTAGGCGGAAGCGGATGGACATATACAAGGGGAGCGGCGGTTTACTACGTGCCGGCGTATATTTTCCTTGCGTATGTTTTGTCTTATTGGTTCGTTCCTAAAATATGGAGATATTGTAAAGAAAACAATTTAATCTCCCAGCCAGATTTCTTTGTTGCTAAATATAAAAGCACAGCATTAGGTATTTTAGTTGCCGTTGTCGGCTGTGTTGCTATGGTGCCATACATTGTTATTCAATTTAAGGGGCTTGGGATTATTGTTTCGTCTGCCTCTTATGGTTCGATTTCTCCGACTGTTGCAAGTGTTATCGGTGCAATTGTTGTAGCGACCTATGTAATGATTTCTGGCATTCATGGTTCTGCGTGGACCGCGATTATTAAAGACTTTATGATATTAATTGTCGTCATTTTCTTAGGTATTTATATTCCATTTCATTATTATGGCGGTATTCAGCCAATGTTTCAGGCTGTTGAAATGGTGAAGCCCGAATTACTAATATTATCGGATGCTGGATTAAGTCCTTCTTGGTTCATCTCTACGGTTATTTTTACCGCGATCGGTTTTTACATTATGCCAACGTCATTCATGGTTATTTTGTCCGCTAATGGTGAGAAGAACTTGAGGAAAAATGCGATTACGCTGCCGCTCTATACGATTCTATTGTTGTTCATCTTCTTTGTTGGGTTTTCCGCCATCACAATTATTCCTGAATTGGGCGCCGCACAAGGAGATATGGCATTGTTAACATTAGCCATAAAAACATTTGATCCCTGGGTGATCGGCATTATCGGTGCCGCAGGTTTGCTGACGGCACTAGTGCCTTGTTCTGTTATGCTCATGTCCATTGCAGCGGGGTTAACACAAAACGTATACAAAGTAATTGTGCCAAATGCGTCGGACAAACAATTGCTTCTTGTTTCAAAGTTGCTTATTGTAGTTCTTTCAATGATTGCACTTTATTTTACAATTACAGGCGGAGAGGCCATGGCCATGCTAAACATTATGGCCTATAGCTTAATCGTTCAATTAGCGCCAACCCTTTTCTTTAGTCTGATGAAAAACAATTTTATTACGAAAGAAGGGGCTTTTGCAGGGATCATTACAGGTGTAATTGTAGTTCTTTTCATGACGATCAATGGATTAGGAATTGGAGACTTGTTGCCGACTGCGCCGCAGTGGATACAAGACATTAATGCTTCATTTATCGCGTTAATCGTAAATATTGTACTTATGCTTGTGACAAGTGTTGTGGCGAGGATGTTTATTTCTTTTAAACAGCCAGGAGTAGAATGAGAAATCCTTAACAAATGAAAAATCACTCTCGGCACTTTAGCCTGAGAGTGATTTTTTATTTTCTTTTTTATTTGGATAGAGCAGCTGATACGCCATAATGGCAACTTCCAATGTCAATCGTTTCGATGGTTCCATAAAATCACTGCCAAGTAATGATTCGATCTTTTCCAATCGATGGTAAAGTGTTTGCCTGACGATGAAAAGGCGATCGGCAGTCTCTTTTTTCGCACCACCGCATTTCAAATAAAACCGAAGCGTTTCAAAGAGGTTACTTTCCATCTTCTCATCATAAGCAAGCAATTCTGCCAAGTAATCTTGAACATATGCTTGAAGGTAATTTTTATCGTCTACTAAAAGCAACAAGCGGTAGACGCCTAAATTTTCATAGAAAACAGTGTCGATAATTCCTGTGTTACGCATTTGAATGACCTTTAACGCCTCTTCGTAACCTTTTTGCACGTCGGTGATATTTTTATAAACCATGCTTAAGCCGAACGAACAGCTGCTTCCTTTTAAGTACGTATGTTCATTGGTGTTTTGAATTTGCTGGATGACGTTCACGAATCGATCCTGTTCATTCTTTAAATGGTCTGCTGCGATGAAGGAAGCGATGACCGCTACGCTGTTTTTATTTGACGAAACTGCTGGAAAGAACCCGTTTCGCTTGAGCAGTGTTCGAATCATCATCGACCGCTGTAGTTTAATTTCCTCCCAACTAGCTTCATCTAAATGGGATTCTGGGTGATCCACTTGTATGACAAATACACGGTAATGCATATTGCGGCTCATTGAAGGTAAATATGTTTGAATATCATCTTGTTCGACACTTCGTCCATTTAATAAATTACGAATAAACTCATCTTCGTTATTTTGCTTACGCTCCTCAATTGTACGGTTTCGAAGAGTGATTTGCGCAATCGCTAATGCAGCTCGATCTAGCATAAGAAATGTAAATTCATCCGTCTGTTTTTCAGTTGCCTCTAAACATAGATATCCCAATGTTTGTCCAAGTCCCGTGACAGGCATAAGTGCAAGGTTTTTCCCGTCTACTGACAATTGTTTTTGTTCGATCTGATCGTGCGGAGTTATTTCCATATACGTTCGAATAGAAGTTTCCAAGTTTTTTACGTTGGATGGATAATAGTATGTCTTCGCTTCATCGGAAATAAAGACAATACCCTTTCCGAAAAGCTGATGCAGCTCTTGCAATATTTTTAAAATCCCATTAGGCATTAAAGACAGGGCGCCTAGTTCCCTTGACATTGTATCGAGTTTTGACAACATTTCATGATGTTGATTAATAATATGGGTGTGTAAATCTTGTGTAATATCCACAAATTTTACGGTTTTATCAAATGTGATAATTGGGAAGTTATACAGATTAGCCAATTGAATGACTTCAGGTGGAAATGATTGGAAAAAGTCCCCGATTTCAATACATAGACAAGCGACCTCTCGTTCTATTAATTGACTAATAAACATCAACTGTGTCGGAATGTCTTGTTGTAAACCAATACCTGTCGTTAAGATCATTTCGCCTCCGTTAATAAGAGAACCAAAATCTTTTACTTCTAATATATGAGACCATTTTACTTGTCGGTCTAATCCACTTTTACCCGCAATGACTGTCGCATCTTTAAATGACTGTCGCACAAGGATATCACGAACAGTTAACGTAAACTCCTTCATGTAAATGCCCTCCATAACGTTAAAATAAAACTTGAATGATTTGACAATATGTAAAATGAAAACTTTTCAGATTACTTGTATTATATATTATGAAATGGAAAGAAGATAGCGTCAGTAATAAGTTAATGAGACCAGGGGGAGAAGAAATGACACAAATCGCAGTTGAAAAGAAAACGCTTTCGAATTTTATCAATGGACAGTGGGTAAAATCGACGACAGATAAATATGAAAAGGTGCCGAACCCGGCAACAGGAGAAATTTTAGCTGAAGTACCTGTTTCAACGAAAGAAGATTTAGCGCAGGCTGTTGCAGCTGCGAAAGAGGCTTTTAAAACGTGGAAAAAGGTTCCAGTTCCACAGCGTTCTCGTATTCTTTTTAAATACCAACAGCTTCTTGTGGAAAATTGGGATGAGCTTGCAAAACTAATTACCATAGAAAACGGTAAAAACTACAATGAGGCGTACGGGGAAGTGTTACGCGGTATTGAGTGTGTGGAGTTTGCGGCGGGATCACCAACTTTAATGATGGGGTATCAGCTTCCGGACATTGCCACGAATGTTGAATCAGGTATGTATCGTTATCCACTTGGCGTTGTTGGGGGAATTACACCATTTAACTTCCCGATGATGGTTCCTTGCTGGATGTTCCCACTTGCGATTGCAAGCGGAAATACATTCATCCTAAAACCGTCAGAGCGTACGCCGCTTCTTGCAAACCGCTTAGCAGAATTATTGAAAGAAGCAGGATTGCCAGATGGTGTCTTCAATATTGTTCATGGCGGACATGACATTGTAAATGGGATTTTAGAGCACAAAGATATCCCAGCGATATCGTTTGTCGGATCTCAGCCTGTTGCAGAATATATTTACAAAACAGGTACTTCAAACGGTAAACGTGTTCAGGCACTGGCAGGTGCGAAAAACCACACGATCGTTATGCCAGATGCTGACCTTGACTTAACGGTGACGAACATCATTAACGCTGCATTCGGATCAGCTGGGGAAAGATGTATGGCATGTGCCGTTGTCGTTGCAGTTGGAGATGTTGCGGACGAACTCGTTGAGCGTTTAGTCAATGAGTGCAACAACATGACAATTGGTAACGGGCTTGAAGAGGGCGTCTTCCTCGGACCTGTTATTCGCGAAGCACATAAAGACAAAACATTAGGCTACATCGAGTCAGGTGTTGAAGAAGGTGCGACATTACTCCGTGATGGCCGCAAAGATAGCGCTGTTTCCGGCGAAGGCTATTTTGTTGGACCAACGATTTTCGATCATGTGACACAAGAGATGAAGATTTGGAAAGAAGAGATCTTTGCACCTGTTCTATCGATCGTTCGCGTTGATACGTTGGATGAAGCAATTGAGTTTACAAACGCATCTGACTTTGCAAATGGTGCTTGCTTGTTTACGGACAGTGCAAAAGCAGAGCGTCAATTTAGAGAAGAAATCGATGCAGGTATGCTTGGCGTGAACTTAGGCGTTCCAGCGCCAATGGCATTCTTCCCATTCTCAGGCTATAAGAAATCGTTTTACGGTGATTTACATGCGAATGGCCGTGACGGGATCGAGTTCTATACACGCAAGAAAATGGTAACAAAACGTCACTAATCCAACTAACTCGGGCTCCGCATTTGCGGAGCCTTACGATTAAAAATAAAGGGAGTGTAAAAATGACAACGGCGAAAGAAAAAACAAAATCACGTGATCAAGTGTGGAATCATATTTCTTCCTACAATGAAACAACCCGTCCAATGGTATGGGAAAGTGCGGAAGGTGCCTGGGTGACAGATGAGAACGGCGACCGTTATTTAGATGGCATGTCTGGACTTTGGTCCGTAAATGTAGGATACGGGAGAGAGGAAATCGCAGCAGCCGCTTATGAGCAAATGAAAAAATTGCCTTATGTCCCAATGACACAAAGTCACGGGCCGGCAATCGAGTTGGCAGAAAAGATTAATGAACTCCTTGGCGATGAGTATAAAATCTTCTATTCGAACAGTGGATCGGATGCGAACGAAGTCGCATTTAAAATGGCAAGGC
This sequence comes from Sporosarcina sp. HYO08, assembly GCF_001563475.1. Lineage (GTDB taxonomy): Bacteria > Bacillota > Bacilli > Bacillales_A > Planococcaceae > Sporosarcina. Next base: position 65,338 of record NZ_LPUT01000012.1, read on the forward strand.
AATATCATCAGCAGAATGGTGAGCCATCACGCTATAAATTTATTTCCCGTTATCGCGGCTATCATGGCAGCTCAATGGGCGCACTCGCAGCAACTGGGCAGGCACTCCGTAAATACAAATACGAACCGCTTGCACCTGGATTTTTACATGTTGCACCGCCAGATAACTATCGTCGTCCGAAGGGTATGTCTGTTGAGGACTACAATATTCAACGCGCACAAGATATTGAAGATAAAATTATTTGGGAGCAAAAAGAAACAATCGCAGCCGTTATTATGGAACCGCTTATTACAGGGGGCGGCATCTTAATTCCGCATCCAGTATACGTTGAAAAAGTACAAGAGATTTGTAAACGCCATGGTGTATTGCTCATTATCGACGAAGTGATTTGTGGATTCGGACGAACTGGAAAAGCATTTGGTCATCAGCAATTTAATATTAAACCGGATATTGTGACGATGGCAAAAGGACTTACAAGCTCTTATTTACCATTGTCAGTGACGGCAGTTCGTAAAGACATCTATGAAAAGTTCAATACCGGCGAAGAAAACAGCCACTTCCGTCATGTTAACACATTTGGGGGGAATCCAGCAGCTTGTGCAGTCGCATTAAAGAACCTCGAAATTATGGAAAGAGAAAATCTTTTTGAACGCTCGGCAGAACTGGGCGCTAGATTAAGGGAAGAGCTAAAGTGCCTGAACGATCATCCGCATGTTGGAGAAATTAGAGGAATCGGTTTCCTTCTGGGAATTGAAGTTGTAGAAGACAAAGAAACACGCGAGCCCGCGACGAATGAGCGCATGGCAAAAATAATCGGTGAATGTAAAGCGAACGGATTGATTGTTGGCCGAAATGGGGACACAGTAGCAGGATTTAATAACGTCTTTGCATTGAGTCCACCGCTTTCTTGCACAGATGAGGATCTTGACTTCATTATTGCAGTTGTGAAGAAAGTGTTTAAGGAAAACGAGTAACAGGAAGATATAAGTAAGCATGGCATCCTTACAAAAAAACTGAGAACGCCATTTCTAGGGGTTCTCAGTTTTCTTTTTAAAGACTGCTGATATGCGTTTTTCTGTTTTGTTTTTCATTCGATGAAAGTTTTCCACGTGCTTCCAGATCGCCATAATGAATAAGAAGGCCGAAATGGCAGTTGGCCAAATCGTCTCCATCCAAACGGTGGAAGCGAAAAGTGTAATGTACAGCATGAGAACGCCGAGGACAATATAATCGGTGGCCAGTGCAACGATGATAAAAAGTGCCAAACCAAGCAGTCCGAAACGCCAGTCCAGTGCAAACAATACACCGATCAAAGTCGCTGTACCTTTACCGCCGTTAAAATTCATGTAGAACGGAAAATTATGTCCAAGAATTGTTGCGGCGCCTCCTAAAAATAATAGGGAGGCAGTAAAGTCAGGTAACAGCCCAGCATTCATAGCAAAATAATGGATGAGTAATACAGCTAATACCCCTTTGGCAATATCAATGAGCGCAACAAGGGCCCCGAATTTTTTCCCAAGTACAATGGTCGCATTGGAGGCACCCGCATTTTTAACACCGGTTTCCTTTAAATTCACTCCAGAAATTTTTTGCGCAACAAATGATCCGTGCACGCATCCAATCATATAACCGAATGCGAGGACACTGATGATCCAAAATTCCATACGTATTCCTCCAATTTAGGTTATGACTATTATAACATCCTAAAACACAAGGTTCAGAAAAATTTTTCAAATATACTCTTGACACTAGGTCGGGATTAAACGTATACTAGCTTACAAGATGGTGAACGAATTGAATAACTCTTATCCAGAGCGGCGGAGGGACTAGGCCCTGCGATGCCCGGCAACCAGTAAGCGACGAGCTTGCAAAGGTGCTACTTCCTACAGACGCGTGAGGCGGTCTGAAAGATAAGAGGAGGACTAAGCGAAAGCAAAACCTCTTCTTAAACGAAGGGGTTTTTTTAATTGATTCAGTAGAATCAATTAAAGCCTCCGGCGGATGTCACAGATTTTGAAAGGAGTTAATTGCGCAAGCGCAATTCAAAATCTGGACGCAATTACGCCGAGGCGTAATTGATTTTATCATAAAACCTCCTGCATCTCCGCAAACAATTCGCATCTAAAATAAATTGAAAGTTTTGGAGGTAATGAAAATGACGAATCTTCAACCTGAAACTCTATTATTACATGGCGGCCAAGAACCAGATCCGGTGACGGGATCTCGTGCTGTTCCAATTCATCGAACAACTTCTTATGTGTTTCGTGATACTGAGCATGCACAAAACTTATTCGCATTGAAAGAAGCCGGCAATATTTACACACGTATTATGAACCCGACAGTTGACGTATTTGAAAAGCGAGTTGCTCTGCTAGAAGGCGGAACAGCGGCATTGGCATTATCTTCTGGAATGGCGGCAATCGCATTTTCTATTTTAAACATTGCGGAGGCTGGCGATGAAATCGTAGCGGCGGGTAATTTGTACGGCGGTACTTATAATTTATTTGCAGTGTCGTTGCCGAAATACGGTATTAACGTAAAATTCGTCGACGCGGAAGACCCAGAAAACTTCCGAGCGGCAATTACTGATAAAACGAAGGCTATTTTTGCTGAAACAATCGGTAACCCTAGCCTCCATGTTCTAGACATTGAAGCAGTTGCGAATATTGCCCATGAAAACGGTATTCCATTATTGATCGACAGTACATTCGCTTCGCCTTATGGCTGTAATCCAATTGAATTTGGAGCAGACGTTGTCATTCATTCCGCAACAAAATGGATTGGCGGTCACGGTACTTCTATTGGCGGAGTAGTTGTTGACGCTGGAAAGTTTGACTGGACACAAGGGAAATTCCCTGGTTTCACGGAGCCGGATGAGACGTATCACGGTCTTCGCTATGGCATCGATGTGCCAAATGCAGCATTTGCAACAAAACTTCGTGTCCAGGGACTGCGTGACTTCGGACCATGCTTAAGCCCGGATAATGCATTTGCATTTTTACAAGGGCTTGAAACACTTCATTTACGTGTAGAAAAGCATAACGAAAACGCACGAAAAGTGGCAGAGTTTTTGAAAGATCATCCATCCGTTGAATGGGTAACATATACAGGGTTTGAAGATCATCCATCGTATGATCTTGCGAAAAAGTATTTGAAAAACGGTTTTGGTTCAATTGTAAACTTCGGCATCAAAGGCGGACGTGAAGCTGGTCGTAAAGTGATCGACAATGTGAAAATTTGGTCGCATGTGGCAAACGTAGGGGATGCGAAATCGCTTATTATCCACCCGGCTTCCACTACTCATCAGCAGCTTTCAGCAGAAGATTTAAAAGTGTCAGGTGTAACAGAAGAACTAATCAGATTATCAATCGGTCTAGAAGCGCCGGAAGATATTATTGCAGATTTGAAGCAGGCGATTGAGCAAGCAGCGCCAGTTGAAGTAAAATAAAAGAGAAAAAACCGGTTTGGACTTATTCGTCTTAAACCGGTTTTTTTAATCCTCGTCCTTAATATCCCGATCGGGTGGAATGGGCTCGTTTTTCCATTCCTCAATTTGTTGTTTTAGGCGTTCCAGCTGTTCAAAATAAAGTGTAAATTGATCTTTGTTTACAAGAAACTGCTCACCATCATGGACGGAGCGAATGCGACCTTCCAAAACATATTTGCGAACTTGTTCAAGAGGCATGCCAAGGTATTCAGCTGCTTCATCAATAGTAATATACATGGTCAAATCCCCTAAAAGAAAGGGGGTGTCCTAGAAGTGCCAGGCTCTTCGCTTTAGAACAACCCCTCAAATGTTAGATCATCTTTTCAAATTTCAATTTCTCGTTCAACTTGAGCATAATCGGAATACCGACTGCCATCACAACAAATTCACCAACGGCGACTGTCAACCATGTGAAAAGAAATGGTAACTCAAGCGCAAGGTTTAATTCGAAAGCGATGATGAACATCGTAAATGTGAAAACGAGCGTATTGAAAATGAGGCGTTTCAAATGACCCGCTATAAATTTACGCGAAAAAATCGTAATGGACAACGCTAAAATAGATTGCCCGACACCGAAAAACAAGTCATACAAGCCAAGTGGCGAGAATAAGTTCGTGACAAATACCCCAAGCACAATTCCAAAGAAGAATTTCTTATTAAAGACGACAAGATGATTGAACATCTCTGAAACACGGAATTGGATATTGGTGAATCCAAACGGGGCCACCAACATCGAAACAGCGACATACAAAGCAGCGATAATACCGCTGGTTGCCATCGTTTTTATTTTCATATTCACTTCTCCTTAGTTTTTTATCGTGGGATGGTTTCGAACCACGTTGTGCGATGCGCACAAAGAAGAATTTTAAACGATGGAGTGGGGGAATGTCAATGGAAGAAAAGAGGAAATATGATAAATCGCAGTAGTTGAAAAGTTAAAATACATAGGAAAAGTGAACATAAGATGCCGAGTCCCTAAATTGTCTGTGTACTCGGCACCTTTTCTTTTTCTTAATGGAATTGTTGCAACGTTACTTTCACCGCTTCTTCAATTTCCTTGTAGCCCGTACAGCGGCATATATTAGATTCCAGCCAGTCCTTAACTAGAAGATTATTGGCGTCTTGATGCTTTTGAATCATCGCATGACAATTCATGATGAAAACGGGCGTGCAATACCCGCATTGAAAAGCAAATTTTTCAATGAATTGCTTCTGAATTGGGACATTATAAAGCCCTTCAATAGTCGTCACTTGATGATTTTGTGCTTCGATGGCAAGCATAATGCAAGATTTCATCGGTTCACCGTCAATGATGATCGTAATGCCCCGCAATCCCCATTGAGACAGCCGGATTTGGTACCCGTTAATCCTAATTTTTCACGCAATACATATAGAAGCGTATCTGTATTTCGAACGTGAAGCGCGCGATCTTCTCCATTAAATTCACATGCAATCGATCAGTAGAGGAGAAATCAGCCGTATATTTCGCTGCTCCAGTCACTTTTTCATATGCATCCTTCCGCTCAATACTCTTACCGATAATCCAACTCATGACAAGGTTCACCCCTATAGTTCATCATCCTCACCATTATTGTCCTCTGTAGAAAAAAGTAATCATTGACGAAGGGGATTGAATGAATAGGAAGGCTTTTTATGATTGAAGTATAAGATCTTAAGAATTTCTTCAGAATTACCGTCGATGAATGTTAAGATTCACGCATTACAATTGGTATCATAGAGGAAAGAAGTGAGGTGCGGGCGATGATGAATTTTACGGTTCTGATAGCAGATGATGATCAGGACATCCGAAACGGTATCGAAATTTATTTAAAAAATGAAGGCTATCAAGTGTTGAAAGCTTCGGATGGAAAAGAAGCGCTGACGCTATTGGAAGAGAATGATGTCCATCTGCTCATTCTTGACATTATGATGCCGAATATGGATGGCATTACGGCAACATTTAAAATTCGCGAGGCGCGTAATATTCCAATTATCATGTTAAGTGCAAAAGCGGAGGATTCTGATAAAATTCATGGCTTGTCTGTCGGGGCAGACGATTACGTCACGAAACCATTTCATCCGATGGAGTTAATGGCACGTGTGAAATCCCAGCTGCGCCGTTATGTACAGCTTGGAACTTATGATGGCCAGAAGAAAATTGAAGTGGATGGACTTGTGCTTGATGAGGAAGCAAAGGAAATTACAGTGGACGGCGACCCTGTCAAGCTAACGCCGATTGAATATAAAATTACTGAACTACTGATGAAAAATGCAGGACGTGTTTTTTCGATCAATGAAATTTATGAACGTGTGTGGAATGAAGAAGCGTACAATGCCGAAAATATTGTCGCGGTTCATATCCGTAAAATTCGAGAGAAAATCGAGGCGGATCCAAAAAATCCAAGATATGTAAAGGTGGTATGGGGCATTGGTTACAAAATCGAGAAATGATTGGACGACTGTCTGGTCAATCGTAGCGATTGTCATTGCGCTCATTAGTCTAGCTTACGGATTGCCCTCTATTATAGAGATGATTGGAAACGGCATGGAGCGTTCCAGCCAAACAATTGCTTACGTTGCACGTCTAATGAAGGGAAGTTTATCGATATGAAGCACAGTAATAAAAAGTCTGGATTCCTCATTTGGCTGTTTTTAATGGCGATTGTATTAGTTGCATTGTTTTCGGTGCAATATGGCTCACAATTTTCCCGTGGAAGTTTCACTGAACAGGAAGATTTTCAGATGCAGATGGCTGATTTTTACGAACAGCTCGGTAAAGTGGTATTAAATCCAATTGATATCGAAGCGGAGAAGGACCAAATTCCGGTATTAAATGGGGAAATAGAAGAGCATCGAAATCAGTATGGAACACTTTCTGAACAGATTCAAAACATTAATGAACAGTACAAAGACCGCATTGCCGAAGCGGAAGCAGAGAAAAATGAGATTGTAAAAACTGCTTTAGTTCAGGAGCGCGATACGAAAATCGATGATATACGGAAAAACTTTGAAGACGATGCACATGTTGAAGCAAAAATTCGAGCAGAAAAGCTACAGCATTTGAAGCAATATATACAGCAAAGACAACATGACTTTAACAATCTGCTGGAGTTTCCAGTGGCGTACGAATTAATGGATATTAAAACGGGACAAACATTCACAAAAGGGAATGTAAAAGAAAATTCCGGGTACCAAGTGACTTTTGATAAGGAAAATGGCTTCCTCGTGGCAAACCAATATAGCCGCTCCGATTTGTATGATATTTCTAATGAATACGGTGTAGATCATAACGCGGCGATTGATTCTACCTTGGGAAATTATCTTGGATCGGATCTAAACACGTCCAAGCGCTTTAAAGGAGCCGTAATAATTCCTGCCAGTGCTTTCGAATCAGGTTGGCTTGGCAGACAAGTCGACAGTTTCAATCGTACGAAATACGGGATGATTGCGTTGTGGGCAGCCGGTATATTGGCCGCAATTGCCCTATTTACTTTTTCACGATTTCAAAAAGAGTGGGTTATAAATAGCTCATACGCAGATCGTTATATGCGCTTGAAAATTGATGTAAAAGTGGCGTTATTATTTTTATCAATACTGATTACGGGAATCATTTTAGAAACGATACAGCATGATTTTCATGGATATTTTTCCTCTAACAGTATCGAAAGCTTATTCTCTTTAGTCTTTACTTTTGCTTTGTTAGTAGTGTTCCTTTGGGGAATGGTTTTCCAAGTACTATTATTCGTAAAACGTTTGAAAGCAACGGGTGCGCTTGAACAAGACATAAAAGAAAGTTTGACCGTCAAATTTTTCAAAATATGGCGCGATATGTTTTTAAACCGAAAAGTTGGTACGTTCATGTTCATTCTGCTCATCGGATTTTTCCTTGCAGGCATTGGGTTTGTTGTTAGTGTGATGGTACCCGGGCTATTGCTTATTTACGTTCCGCTTGTATTGTTTGTTGGTCTGCCATTTTTATTTATGTTTGTTAGTCAAGCCGCCTATTTAAATCGAATCATGGCTTCGACAAAAGCAATGGCAGAAGGACGATTGAATGAAGAGATTTCGGCTAGAGGCAGATCCCCGCTTGCAGACCATGCTAGAAATTTAAATAATCTTCGTGAAGGTGTTCGCGTTTCAATGACCGAACAGGCGAAAAGTGAGCGAATGAAAACAGAGCTGATTACGAATGTGAGCCATGATTTAAGGACACCGTTAACTTCTATTATTACGTATACAGATTTACTGAAAAATGAAGAGCTGACGGCGGAAGAACGTGCAAAATATGTTGATGTTTTGGATAAAAAATCGCAGCGTTTAAAAACATTGATTGAAGATTTATTTGAAGTGTCCAAAATGGCGAGCGGCAATTTAGAGTTGCATAAGCAGCGCGTAGATCTTACTCAATTGCTACAGCAAGCACTTGCGGAACATGAAGAAGATATTTCAACTTCAGGCATCGATTTTCGTGTAGGCTTGCCAGATAATGGGCTAATCGCATATGTAGACGGTCAAAAATGGTGGCGTGTATTGGATAACCTCATCGTCAATGCCATTAAATACACACTACCTGGAACCCGGGTTTATATGACGCTTCGAAAAGTTGGTAACAGCGCCGAGTTTGTCGTGAAAAATGTCACAAAATACGAACTTGGTGAAAATACAGATGAATTGTTTGAGCGTTTTAAAAGAGGCGACGCATCCCGTCACACAGATGGTTCCGGACTCGGTCTTGCAATTGCGCAATCGATTGTCGATTTGCATAACGGCCAGTTAAAAATTGATGTTGACGGTGATTTATTCAAAGTAACGGTCACGGTACCCGCACTATAAAGCGAAAGCTGTACATGTCCTAAGTAAGGATGATGTACAGTTTTTTTGCATTCAACTTCAAAAGTATTCCGGGTAATATGACCTAATTACGGTCAACAAGTGACATTTGTAACTTACCTTATTTGTTTTGTTTTTTATAATTGCAGTAGATTAAATATGATCGAGAAGAGGAAAATCTATGCGCACGCTAGTATTTCAAGGCTATATGTGGGGTTATATTTTAAGTAAAGCAAATAAAACATTTACGATCAATAAATTAAATAAGACAGGTAAGAGCAAAGAAAAATTGGAACTAATGGATAAAATTATACTAAAATGTACCAAAAATTTAATTAAAATCTCGGGTGCTGACTTAATTGTAACAGGAACAGAGAACATACCTTTAGATGAACCTGTATTATATGTCGCCAACCATCAAGGGAATATGGATATTCCCATTTTATATTCAACGGCTCCTCAAACGATGGCTTTTGTTGCGAAAAAAGAAATGGAGAAAATTCCGTTGTTGGGCTTTTGGATGAAAGAACGAGGATGCGTGTTTATCGATCGAGATAATGCGCGCAGTTCCCTAAAGTCTATTAACCAAGCGATAGAAAGTTTGAAATCAGGACATTCCATCGCAATTTTTCCGGAAGGAACTAGAAGTAAAGGTCCTCAGATTGGAGATTTTAAATCGGGTAGTTTACGAATTGCGATTAAGTCAGGGGTTAAAGTGATTCCTGTAACCATTAAGGATTCTTACAAATTGATCAGTGAGAAAGGCAGGAATACACCAGCACAAGTATCTGTCCATTACTCTGACCCTATCGATTCAAGAGAATTTAAAGATACAAACGAACTAGCCACAGCAGTTCTAGCACAAATTAATAAATATTTATAAGATGAGAAGTAGACAGTGGGGACTAGGATATAGAAAGCGATGAATGGGAATACTTTTCATGTAGCAGTGAAAAATTGCAATTGAAAGGAGAAAATCATGAATCAAAATTACCCCAACAAAGCTGATCATGAACCGAATACCGACAAACATTTAAAGAACAACGCATACGAGTATGAGTTACCCTTGGCAGATCCCTCCGAATCCAATGAAACGGAAACATTTCGTCAAAACGAATCAACGACAGCCGGCGAAAATGAACCGTCCGCATTCGATGCCAATAAGGACTTGGGGCCCCATACCGAGCTAAGCTCCACTTCTCGAATTCTATCGGCAAGTGAAAAAAATGAATTAAATCTATTTGTCGAAGAATCCCATCACGAGTGGAATGAATTGTAGGACACAAAATATACGAAATTTCTCAAAGAAATGGGTTTGAAAGTTCTTCCCTGAGGGAATAGAATAGAAAGTAACCTTGGTCTTTGGTGTTATACATGAAAGATAAGGTACTTTTCTATTGCTATTTAGCATAGAAATACTAAACAAAGGGGGGCTTTTAATGTCTATTCTTAATGGAAACTATCCAAACAAACAAGATTTTGAACAGAAATTCTTGCATCCAACAAAAGGAATTGTTCGGACTGTCGAGTTGCCGTTGTCTGATCCATCTACTTCAAGTTGGACAAATATGAGGAATTCAAACAAATTCCGCGAAATGAAGCCATCCGCCTTTAATTTAAACAAGGTCGGCTTATACACGACGCTGAAGCCGCTGGATCAAGGTAAAAGACGTTCACGTCAAAATGATGTTGAAGAGCGGACGTTTAACCAACAAGCGCACGACAAATGGAATGCACATAAAATGAAAAGGTCGTTTGAAAATGATGCGTGACGATTCATCAGTACCACCCGAACCTAAAAGCAGCTAGTCAGTAATTGGTCATGTCCGATTCAGTGACTAGCTGCTTTTGTTTTGTATGGAATGGGATCAAACAGGCGGGGGCGAGAGGATTTCTGTAAACCTAGGATATGCAGAGTCCTATTCTACAAGTCCTTGCTTAAACGCATAAATAACAGCTTGCGTTCGATCTTGTACTTCTAATTTTGACAGTATATTACTTACATGTGTTTTGACTGTCTTTAGTGCGATAAATAGTTCATCCGCAATTTCCTGGTTCGTTTTTCCTTTTGCGAGGAGGAGAAGAACCTCATACTCGCGCTCTGTCAAATCATGATGCGGTAATTGATCTGCACCCGATCGCATTTTTTGCATCATTTTCGTTGTCACTTCGGGTTCCAAAACCGTTTGGCCCTTCAATGTTTCCCGAATCGCTTCGGCAATTCGTTTCGCATTAGACGTTTTAAGTATGTAACTTAATGCGCCGGCTTCAAGCGCAGGATATACTTTATCATCATCTAAAAAGCTCGTGACAACCATAATTTTTGCCTCAGGCCACTCTTCGATGATAGCGGCGGTTGCTTCCGCGCCGTTCATTTCCGGCATAACCATATCCATCAATATAATGTCCGGACGTAACGATAACGCTTTTTCAACAGCTTCTTTCCCATTCACAGCCTCCCCGATGACTTCCATATCAGGTTGGATTTGTAAGTAGGCAGATACGCCGATTCTGACCATTTCGTGATCATCCGCTAATAGTACTTTAATCATTCACTTCATCACCTTTCCGCGCAGGCAGTTTTACTTCAACAATCGTTCCTTGTGAGGGAACAGAAACAATTTTGCACGTTCCGCCAATTTCAATGGCGCGTTCTTTTACATTTTGTAAGCCGTACGATCCGCTTTTACCTTCCGTATCATCAAAACCAATTCCGTTATCTTGAACCCGGAAAATTGCCAGTCCATCCCGTTCTACAAATAATACGTCAACTTCCGTTGCTTGGGCGTGACGAAGCGTATTTGAAAAGGTTTCTTGCGCAATGCGGAATAAATGATCTTCCGCACCTTTTGATAAATTCACTTCTTCCAAGCGGAATCGAATGGTGAAATAAACTTTTTCGCGTAATTCAAGCAAAAGTTCTTCCAACCCTTCGGCAAGTGACTTGTTATTTAACGCCGCGGGGCGCAAATGGAGGAGTAGGGCACGCATTTCTAGCTGGGCTTGTTGCACCATACGTTCCACTTGTTGTAATGGCTTTTGTAAATTTTCCTCGCTTCCACTTTCAGTAATTGCAGATAACAGCATCGATGCTGCAAATAATTGTTGGGAAACGGAATCATGCAGTTCGCGTGCGAGTCGCTGGCGTTCCTGAATAATTTGTTCTTGGATCATTTTATCTTGCGCTTCCGCACGTTCATCCGTGATTCGTTGCAAGCTTTTTCGCTGTGTTTGAATGAGAGTGGAGACGGAGTCAATCGTTCGGTTCATCCGCTTCGTAAATTTATTGGGTGAATGGGAAGTTCTTTCTGTATCTATTAATCCGATGAGTCGATCTTCCATCGCTTTTTCTTTCTGGCGACTGATGGAATGCGTCCATACGGCGATGCCACAAGCAAAAAGAAAGATCGTATTCAAAATCCACCAGCCGAGTGGAACGTTCGCAAATTGTAATTCGTAAAAAGCGAACCAACTTTCTCGTAATGGTAAATCTAATAGAAAGTAAATATAAATGGCGACAACCCCTGTGAAAAGGAAGGTTAAAACAATGCTGCGTCCTATGATTGCCTTCATTTTCTTATCACCTCAACATCTCCAGCCCATGTGGCAAGTGTAATAATGATTTCGGGGGAGTCGTCCGATTTACTTTCATAACTATCTTTCATATGGAGTGTTTCATTGATGAGACGTTTCCGATGTTTGTCAAACAGGTTAACCTCGCCGAATAGCGTTGTGTAATGGATGCGTACAGGAATTTCGTAAGGTACATCGATTTTGATCTTTCCAATTCCTTGTCGAATAGAAATGAGAGAAGTGCCCTTCGGTAATACTGTATCCGTCACATCAATATGAATATCACCAAAAAACCCTTGAATGTGAAGATCCTCCCATTCGTAGGATGAAAAAGGCGAGGACTGAACAGAAAATAATTTGTTTTTCCAAATACCATTCGGTGTTTCCCTCTTCACATCATGAAGCGGCCGCATGATTTCCGACGCTGGAACGCCTTTCCAAAGTTTCAGAAGGACAGTTGCCAGTAGTATAAATATGAGTAAACGTAAACTCCAAAGCGTTAACAATGCCATAACGATAAAAAAGGCACCTAGTATAAACATCCATTTCGAACGCTTTTGCGTGCCGAAATAGAGAAGTCCGATGCCAAAAAGGACGAACACAATATTCCCATTATGGAAAAAAGCGGATTCCACAAAAACGAGCAAGAGGAAAGCGACTACCCAAAATGTCATTTTTTTCGTTTCAATCCGATTCATCTCGATGTTCTCCCTTCTTGATGCCGGCGCAATTATTACAATTTAGAAGTGAAAAATAGGTAATTAGAATTTCTTCAGCCTGATTGAAAACGCTTGTCAGCCTAGGCGCGAAGTCGAGCGAAGACGCGAATAGAACTTAAGTTCATGAGCGGACGAGCGAGACGAGCAACGACGGATGCGAGCGTTTGTCAACAGGCTGAAAGGAAGGCGACTGCCTTCCTTCATAGTTTACACAATTTCTACATTTTTTGTGGATGTTTTTTCTAATGCGTCCAAACGACGTTCCATGGATGATGTTTCGTACTGGCGCTCCACTTTTACACTTAGGTTTTCGATGTAATTTTTCATTTCCCCAAATGAAGCAAGCTTATTTTCAACAGCCTCGGGAGAAATGACTTGTTCCATCCGACGATGGGCACGCGTAACATTTTCTTTCCCCATCAATTGCAACTGACGAATTTTCATATCTTTTACTTTATGCTTCATTTCTTCAAATTTACGTTCTAAAGAGATAAGCTCAGCGGCAGTTTCGGCAATACTTGTGGATAACTCTGCAACACGCATTTCATAAGCAGCAACTTCATCACGCGCAAATGCGGCTAGATCTTCTTCACCAGCTGTTTCTGCAAGTGTTAGCTGACTCCTGCGCTTATCTGCCATTTTTTCTGCTTCTTTTAATTCTTTTTCCATCTCTTGCTTAAGCTTTCCTTGGCGTTCCAATAGGTTGCCCACTGAATTCGTCTGTTTCTCAGCTTCACGAAGATATTGATTTAGCATAGCGATTGGATTTTTGTTCTCTTTTTTATCGAAAAACGTGTGTAGATCTGCTTGAAGTGAATATTTAAATCTGTTCCAAAGTGAGTTCATATTTATTGCCTCCTTATTTTGTTAATTCGTCCCACTGACGTTCAAAATTGACGAATGGGTCATTCGAAGTTGCAGTTAGTACTTTGTTACTTTCCGTTCCTTTCCATTTACGCCAAACAAAGAGTACACCGAACAAGGCGACAATGCCGATAAAGGCAGGGATATTTGAAATGGCTGTAAACAATCCGATGAGCAGAACGATTCCCCAAAACAGTTTCAACATTTTTGAGTCGCTTTTTCCATAATAATGAAACCCTGCGTAGGCAATCAAAACGGATAGGGCTAACGCAAGTAGGGAACCGAGATTAGCTAGAACAACGATTGCTGCGATAATACCAAGTATCGCTAAACCGAATTTTTTCATGTATTGTTCCTCCTTTCATTTGTAACTCTATCGTATCGAAATGATTTGCTCGTCCCAACGGCCGTAAAACGTATTTGCAACTAAGACTTGAGACCGATATTGCATTCGACAGGCTGTTATGGCTCCCGAAATGATCGATAAAAAGTAATCCACAGCTATTCGCGAAATCCTCTGCTGATACAAAAGAGATTCAAAAATTATAAACACTTATATCCACTTGTTAACATTCTTTTGTGGATAACTCAGTTTATTGCGAAGTTATCAACAATTCCGTCATATGTAGATTGGTGGAAAATAATCATATGATCCTTCATCAAAGCGTAAAATAGTTAACAGGATGTGGAACTTCGCCAAACCGTTTACGTCACGTTAGGGTAGAGAACAAATTGAAGTTCATGACACGATGAAGTAAAGTTATACTATTGGGAGGCATCATGTGGTAGAGTGGATCGGGGAAATTATGAGCGCGTACGGGTATTTGGGTGTTTTTCTATTAATATTGATTGAAAATCTTTTTCCGCCTATACCTTCAGAGGTTATTTTGGCTTTTGGTGGCTTTATGACGACTTATTCCGAACTAACGGAAACCGGTGTGATCGTTGCGGCAACTGCCGGATCTGTCATTGGAGCGATGATTTTGTATAGCATCGGCCTTTTAGTCGATGTGCCTCGCCTTGAAAAAATGGTTGATCGGTGGGGGCATGTACTGAGGTTGAAACGGAAGGATATTCACAGGGCCGATGAATGGTTTAGTAAATCAAGCTTTTGGACGGTGCTATTATGCCGGCTTGTGCCATTAATTCGAAGTCTTATATCAATCCCAGCCGGCATGTCTACGATGAACTTTTTCCTTTTTATTATTTTGACCGCCATTGGAAGTCTTGTTTGGAATAGTGTGCTCGTATACACCGGAGCCGCACTAGGAGAAAATTGGGAATCGATCGTTCTAAAAATGGATACATATTCTAACTTTGTTTATATTTTATTGGGAATCGTCGGGATTATTGGATGTCTATCGTATATCGGATTTCGAAGAAGGAGAGCTTAAGGATAAATGGAAATTTTTGATTTAATCAAAGCGCTAATATTAGGATTCGTGGAAGGGATGACGGAGTTTGCGCCCGTATCGTCGACAGGGCATTTAATCATCGTTGACGATATGTGGTTGAAGACTGAGCAATTTTTAGGGAAGTACCCTGCAAACACATTTAAAATTGTTATTCAGCTGGGTTCGATTTTAGCCGTTGTCGTTGTCTTTTGGAAACGATTGTTTAGTTTACTAGGGTTATATAAAATTGACGGCAAAAAAATGAATAGCCGATTCAATTTAGCGCATGTCATTGTAGGTATGTTGCCAGCTGTCATTTTAGGATTTGCTTTTAAAGATTTGATCGATGATTATTTATTTGGTGTGGAGACGGTTATTTGGGCGTTGATTGCCGGCGCCATTCTGATGATCGTGGCAGATAAATTTGGACCTAAAAAGCCGAAAGTGAATTCGTTGGATGAAATTACGTACAAGCAAGCATTCAAGGTCGGACTTGTGCAATGCTTATCGCTTTGGCCGGGATTTTCACGCTCCGGGGCAACGATTTCAGGCGGCGTCTTATTCGGTATGAATCACCGAGTTGCTGCGGATTTCACGTTCATTATGGCAGTTCCAATTATGCTCGGCGCGAGTCTCGTTTCTGTGTTGAAAAACTGGGAGCATATGTCGATGGATTACTTGAACTTCTATATTGTCGGCTTCGTCAGTGCATTTGTGTTCTCATTAATCTCAATTCGCTTTTTCTTAAAGCTTATTTCGCGAATAAAACTTGTGCCATTTGCGATTTACCGCATTATTTTGGCGATTGTATTAGCGATCATCGTATTTTTATAAATCAAAAAGACTTCTGGGATCATCTCAGAAGTTTTTTGTATTAGTAGGATACTGATTTTCCGTGATAGGCTAATTTTTCCGAAATATTTCTTCCTGCTTTTATTACATGTTCAATAAGAAATTCAGTTCGACTTTCAGTGAGGTTGAAACTGACAACCCCAATGCTAATTGCACCAATCACCTCGCCAAATCCATCTTTTATGGCTACAGCAAATGAAGATGTGCCTTCTGTTCTTTCCGCATGGCTCACAGCAAAGCCTTTCCGTTGAATTTCACTTAACTCTAGTTTGAACAAAGGAATTTCCTCTGCCGGTAAAAGTTTTGTTAAGATCTCGTCCACTTTTATTGGCGGCATTGCGGAAAGCATAGCCTTATTAGCCGCCCCGATATGCATTGGAATGCGGATCCCAAGTTGATCGTAAATCCGAATCGGATTATTTTCACAATCAATTCTTTCCATAACAATGGCTTCCGTGCCAGAAGGCTTACTTAAATACACACTTTCCTGCACTTCCCGCATCAAATTCTCCAATACAGGTCTGACTTTACTCACATAATCTACTGTGTCATAGACGCGGAGTCCATATTCCAGCCAAATCATACCGAGCCGATATAATTTTGTCTGATGATCTTGTTCGACCATTCCTTGCTTGATCATTGCTTGTAACAGTCGATGCATCGTACTAAGTGGTAAATTACATTGTTTTGAAAGCTCGGAAATGGACATGCCATTTTCGACAGCCCCGGTTGCAAGGACATTCGCGACAGTCATCGCACGTTGTATGGATTGCATTTTTTGCACCGCCTATCTTTTATTTAGCGAGTTATTTTTGTCGTGTGGGTATTCTGAATACATCTGAATTAAAAAGTTTTCTAAATACATTGACATTGTAACACGAAACAAATATATTTGAACTACAAACTTTCCGTTAATCGGAAGTAGTTTCCACTAATCGGAAAAGGGTGAGGGATAATGACGTATTGTTCATCAATGTATGCGCCATTACAGTGGGTAATTGTAAAACATCCTAAGCAAGCTTTTTACAATCAAAGCTATTTGGCGGATCAATGGAAAACTTTTAATTACTTAGAGGAGCCGAACTTTGAAGAGGCTGTTCGTGAATATGAAGAATTTATTAGTATTCTAGAAAAATATGTGCCGCAAATTGATTTTTTACCAGCTTCAGATGAGGTTGGAATGGATTCGTTGTACGCACACGATCCGGTGAAATTTACGCCAGCAGGAGTAATGATTTTGAAATCCGGTAAAAAAGTAAGACAGCCAGAAGCAAACGTTTATCGAAAGTTTTTAGAAGAAAAAGAAATTCCGATCATTGGGGAATTGACAGGCGATGCAGTAGCGGATGGCGGCGATATCGTTTGGTTGGATGATCGCACATTGGTTGTTGGACGCGGCTATCGAACGAATGATGAAGCCATTGAACAAATTCGAGAAATGACCGGGTCTTTCGTGGACGAGTTTATCGTTGTTCAGTTGCCGCATGACCTTGGAGAAGAAGAGTGTCTTCATTTAATGTCCTTTATCAGTATGGTGGATAAAGACTTGGCCGTTGTGCACTCACGTCTCATGCCAGTGTTTTTCCGTCAGTTGCTCATTGAACGCGGCATCCAATTAATCGAAGTACAGAAGGATGAATACGACAATTTAGGCTGTAATGTATTAGCATTAGCACCGCGCGTATGCGTCATTTCAAGTGGAAACGCTTCCACGAAACAACAGCTGCTAGACGCGGGTGCAACTGTTTACGAGTACAAAGGCGAAGAAATTAGTGTCAAAGGGACGGGCGGACCGACATGTCTGACAAGTCCAGTCATTCGACGATAAAAAGTGAACGAAGGGGAAATGAAAATGTTTAAAAATGTCATTGTAAAAGAACCGGGAAAGAGCTATTTAAACGGATTAACGACAACAGATTTAGGGAAGCCCATCTATGAGTTATTGCTAGAACAGCATAAAAGTTACGTAGAAGCTTTAGAGAAATGCGGTGTAGAAGTGACCTATCTTCCGCCAAGCGAAGAATTTCCGGATTCAACATTCGTTGAAGACGCGGCCGTTTTAACACCAAACTTTGCAGTTGTGACAAATCCAGGAGCGGAATCCCGTAACGGCGAAATTGTGGAAATTGAGGAAGTGTTAAAAGGTTTTTACGACAAGTTTCATACGATTCAAGCACCTGGCACATTGGATGGCGGAGACGTTCTTCAAGCGGAAGACCATTTTTATATTGGAATTTCAGAGCGTACGAATGAAGAAGGCGCACGTCAATTTAAAGAAATTATGGAATCGGAAGGTTATCAAGCAACAATCATTCCATTAAAAGAATTTTTCCATCTGAAAACCGGTATTGCGTACCTTGGCAATAATAAAATGGTTGTTGCGGGTGAATTTGTCGAGCATCCAGCTTTTGCATCTTATGACCAAATTGTCATTGGAAAAGAAGACGAGTATTCCGCAAACTGCATTCGCATGAATGATTTTGTCATCATTCCAGCAGGGTACCCGGAAACAAAACGCAAACTTGAAGAAGCAGGCTACGAAACCATTGAACTGGAAATGTCTGAAGTTCAAAAACATGACGGCGGGTTAAGCTGTTTATCACTTCGTTTCTAAAAAAGAACCTAGGATTGTTTTATCGGCGGAAGGCTTACGTGCCTTCCGCTTCTAGTACTAAACGAGCGCAGTACATAAAGGAAAGGGGAGAGATTTTGATGTCAAACAACGGAGAATTGCTGGAGTCTAACCAATTGAATCGCTCGATGAAAAGCCGGCACTTGTTCATGCTGTCACTTGGTGGTGTTATCGGTACTGGTTTATTCTTGAACGCTGGCTACACGATTAACCAAGCGGGTGCAGGTGGTGCGTTACTCGGTTATCTATTTGGCGGATTGATATTATATATGGTCATGGTTTGTCTAGGGGAATTAGCCGTTCATATGCCGGTAACGGGATCATTCCAAACGTACGCAACACGATATATTAGTCCTTCGGCAGGTTTTTCGCTCGGCTGGATGTATTTTGTCGGATCGGCTGCTACTGCGGGTGTTGAGTTTACGGCAGCCGGAATTTTAATGCAGCATTGGTTCCCGGACATTCCGATCTGGATCTGGTGTGCAGTCTTTATGGTATTGCTGTTCGCGTTAAACGCGCTGACAACGAGAGGTTTTGCAGAAGCAGAGTTTTGGTTTGCAGGCATTAAAGTATTAGCAGTTGTGCTGTTCATCATCATCGGATTTGCCGCAATCTTCGGGCTTATCCCGCTGGAAGACCGCGGCACGCCGTTGTTTACCAACTTAGCGCCTACGGGATTGTTCCCAGCCGGTATTGCGATCGTCTTTATCACGATGATGAATGTCATTTTCTCTTATCAAGGATCAGAACTTGTGGGGATTGCAGCGGGGGAAACTGAAAATCCGCAAAAGAATATTCCGAAAGCGATCCGTACGATTTTAATTCGGATTATTGTATTTTATATTGCGTCGATCATTGTGTTATCGGCTATTTTCCCATCGTCAGAGCTTGGGTTGCTCGCCAGTCCATTCGTTACTTTGATGGAAATTGCAGGGGTCCCTTATGCAGCGGGAATTATGAACTTTGTCATTTTAACGGCTATTTTATCGGTTGGAAACTCCTGTCTTTATGCTTCAACTCGCCTGCTTTGGTCGATGGCAAATGAAGGCATGGCACCAAAAGTATTTGGCCGCTTAACAAAACGAAAAGTTCCACTTATGGCACTTCTTTTTACAATGACATTTTCATTGCTGTCACTTTTGACGAGTGTTATGGAGGCGGACGCGGTATTCGTATTACTCATGTCGATCGCTGGCATTGCTGTCACGATTTCGTGGATGGGAATCGCTATGTCACAGCTGATGTTCCGCCGCCGTTACTTGCAAGCGGGCGGTAAACTAGAAGACTTGAAGTATAAAGTGAAGTTTTACCCATTTATCCCGATTTTCTGTATTGGATTTTGTGCGTTCATTCTCGTGTTTTTAGCATTTGATCCAACACAACGGATTGGACTTGCTTATGGTATCGGTTTCTTTATTGCGTGTATGTTGTTTTATAAATTAAGATTAGAGAAGAAAAATAAAACAATTGTAGGCGTTGAAGTGAAGTCGGTTGAAGATTGAAAAATGGCGTTCAATTACACCGTGACGATTAGACGTCAGTAAACATTTATATAGGTGATGGAAAGGAGAATTTTGCGTGGGTAATAGTCTTTGGGGAACACCGGATGACCTTCGCGCACTCTTATGCGAGCTCGTCAGTTGGGATAGCCGGACGTTAACAGAAGGTGAATGCATCTTTGCGCCGAAAGTGGCGGAGAAGCTAGGGGAGTTGGATTATTTTAAAGATCATCCCGATCGCTTGGAATTACATGACGCAGGCTTAGGCAGGCAAGCGGTAACAGCTTTGTACAAGCATCCAGAAGCGACAGAAACAGTTGTCCTAATTAGCCATTTTGATACCGTTTGGACGGAAGAATTTGGGGTGTTGGAGCCGCTCGCGTTTCGTCCGGAAGAATTAACGCAAAAGCTCATGGAGCCGAAGTATAAAAAAGACTTGCCGAAAGATGCGCAAGTCGATCTTGAATCGGGCAAGTACTTATTTGGCCGCGGCACGATGGATATGAAGATCGGTCTTGCGCTGCATATGCAGTTAATCGAAAAAGCAAGTATTGAAAAATGGCCGATTAATCTTCTATTAACGACAGTTCCAGATGAAGAAGTGAACTCCGCGGGTATGCGTGCAGCAGTCGTAGAGCTCGTTCGTCTCCGTGAAGAGTATGGCTTAACGTATAAATTATTTTTCAATAGCGAACCTTCATTTTCAAAAAATCCGACAGATATTGATGAGTATGTCTATTCCGGAACGATTGGAAAGATTATGCCAGCCGCATTATTCTATGGAAAAGAAACGCATGTCGGGGAGCCGATGAAAGGAATGACAGCGAATTATATCGCTTCTTTCTTAACACAGCGCATGGAGTGGAATGATAAGTTCCGGGAAACGGTTCTTGGCGAAAGTACACCGCTGCCAGTTTCTTTACAGCAAAAAGATTTGAAACTGCAATATTCAACGCAAACACCGTACCGTGCAGTTGCCTTGTACAACGTATTCTTAATGAAACGTACGGCCGCCGAAGTGATGGATTTATTCGAACAAGTAGCGACGGAAGCGATGGATGCGTGTAACGAAAGCTACCGACAGATTTGTGCACGTGAACAAGTGAGTGGTGTTGGGGAAGTAAAAGTGTTGCGCTACGAGCAATTGCTGGCACACGCAATTGACAAGCTTGGGGCAGAGGAAGTAGAACAGATTAAAAAGGAAGTTGTGGACAATCCAGATTGGGATGACCGAGAAAAATCCCTTCGGATCGTCGATAGTCTAATGATCCAATGCCAAGAGCTAGCGCCGGCGACCGTCTTACTGTACGCACCGCCATATTATCCAGCCATTAACTCATCGAACGACGAATTGGTGAAAGATTCGATTGAACTAATGAAAAAAGTGGCGAAGTCGTTCGACAATACGGTAAAGCAAGTGCATTACTTTAATGGTATTTGTGACTTAAGCTACGTCAATTATGAAGACGATTCAAATGGGTGGGCAGCGTTTGAAAGCAATACACCGGTTTGGGGAGATACGTACAGCATTCCATTTAAAGAAATGGGCGAGCTGCGCGCCCCAGTCCTAAACGTTGGGCCATTCGGAAAAGACGCACATCAGCGCACAGAACGCCTGCATGTCGACAGTGCGTTTGTGGAAATGCCGGTGATGATTGAAGAGCTTATTAAAAGCCTGATGGTGAATGAAAGTAAAGTAGTTGTTAAATAAAGATGAAAACAGAGATCCTAACGGTATGGGTCTCTGTTTTTTCATTGTTCTGTTAGAATGAAATAAAAACTACAGGTGATTGTAATGAAGAATCGAATTTTAATTATAGAAGATGAAGAAAATATTGCGCGTGTACTTCAGTTGGAACTTGAATTTGAAGGGTACGAAACGGCGGTTGCCCATACAGGACCGGATGGGTTGATTCTTTACCGCGAACAGAGCTGGGATCTTGTCTTGCTCGACTTGATGCTGCCGGGGGTGAATGGGTTTGATGTGCTGCGAAGAGTCCGTGCAACGGAAGCCAATACACCGGTTATTTTATTAACAGCGAAAGGTGAAGTTGAGGATAAAGTGACGGGGCTCGATCTCGGGGCAAATGATTATGTGACGAAACCTTTTGTGATCGAAGAACTACTTGCGCGTATTCGAACGGCGCTTAGATTCTCTGCGCCGGCAGCTGTAAAGGCAGATCCAGATCTTCATGAATTTGCGGGATTGTCTATGAATGAAAAGACGCGTAAAGTGAGTCGAGACGGCATGACAGTAGAGTTGACGCCGAGGGAGTATGATCTATTGCTTTATTTACTGAAGCATGCGCGTCAAGTGCTTTCGAGAGAACAAATACTGGATGCCGTTTGGGGATACGACTATTACGGGGACACAAATGTCGTGGATGTGTACATTCGGTATGTCCGGAAGAAGATAGACGTGAAAGGAAAACCGGCACTTATTCAAACAGTTCGAGGTGTTGGCTATGTGCTAAAGGAGTCCGCTGATGCGACTTAAAACAAAAATTCACTTGTTCTCCACGATGATCATGCTTGTCATTTTGACATTGACAAATGTGGGTATTTATTTTTTATTCGAAAAGACAGCGTATCGTTCGGAATATAGTCAATTGTTAACGAGAGCACAAGAACTAACAACATCTCTTAGCAAAACAACCGAACAAATGGATGCAAGAACAATTATTATGGCCCATGTGCCAGCTAATGGTGCCGTTCGTATTGGAAAAATTACTGTGGCGTCTCAAACTACATTCGGATCAGAGAAAATTAATTTTGATATCAATCACAAGGAGCGCTATACAATTGGTGCCTTTAATGGCACAAAAACGATGGCGATCAGTGTTCCCGCAATTTGGCCCAACGGTGAAGTCGTCCAAGTGGAAATGGTACAGCTAATGGAAGACTTGAAGGACAGCTTACGATTGTTGAAACTTATCCTTATCGCTGTGACAATCGCTGCGATGATTCCAATTGTTGCATCTAGTATAACGTTAGGGCGTATTGTGACACGACCGATTGAAAAATTGACCACTACCATGATAGAAAGCCGGCAGTCGGGTAAATATGAAAAAATTACAGTCCCGTTAAAGGGAAAAGATGAGCTTACACAAATGAGCCGTACATTCAACGACATGATGGAGCAGCTTGAACAGAATTACAAAAAGCAAGAACAGTTCGTTTCGAATGCTTCTCACGAATTAAAAACACCGTTAACTGTTATTGAAAGTTATTCCCAGCTTCTCTTACGCCGAGGATTTGATAATCGCGCTGTCGCAAAGGAAGCGGTTGAAGCTATTAGCGGTGAGTCAGGAAGAATGAAGGAAATGATCACGCAGCTTTTAGAACTCGCCAAAACGAATGGATCGATGACATTTCAATTTGAAGAAGTGGCACTCTATCCATTCATCCAAGAAGTAACAGAGCCGATGCGAATAGCTTATGATCGAGCATTTCATGTCGCAGGTGATGTTGATATTTCTTGGGTAACGGATAGAGCCCGTTTAAAGCAGTTGTTATTCATCTTGCTTGATAATGCAAGGAAATATAGTGATGGAGAAATTAATGTTCAACTTCGACAAATGGATGATCAGTTGAAAATTTCGGTTGTGGACCAAGGAGGCGGCATTCCAGCCGAACATTTGCCGCATATTTTTGATCGTTTTTATCGTGTCGATAAAGATCGCAGCCGAAAAACCGGCGGTACAGGTTTAGGTCTTTCCATTGCGAAAGAAATCGCACAAGGACTCGGTGCAGACTTAACGATCGATAGTGAAGTAGGTGTTGGGACGACTGTCCAAATTAGTTTGCCGAAGCGATGATTTCTCACCGATTTTTAATTTGGGGTGGATATACTAAGAGCAGGAGGGATGGCGATGAAGCTCTTGAAAAAACCTTGGTTGATCCCAGTAATCTTAACAATTCTTATTTTAGTGGCCGGCGATTTTTTTACGAAGCAATTTGTAACAAAAGCGGAAGCAATGCCCGAAGGTGAAATCCGACACCAGCTAGAAGAAATGTACGGCGGGCAAGTGAAGCAACTTGCGTTAAAAGGGTTGGTCTATGAAGTGGAGTTAACGAACAAGCAAGGGATTTACGAAATGGAAGTAGACGCAGAAACAGGGAAAGTATTGTCCCTCGCGCAGACGAAGAAAGAAACTTCTACTGCCAAGCAAGATGAGAAGAATCATGAAGTGGGGACTGCTCCGTCAGATAACGAAAATCTGCCCAAAGATGTACAAAAAGAAAATATTGGGCAGAACGAAAAGCCAACTGGGTCGTCAGAATTGAAGGAAGAAACGGTGTTAATATCAAAACAACAAGCCATAAACATTGCGCTCGCCCAGCAAAAGGGAGAGGTTGATGATGTCGACTTTGTCCGGACTGAGAGCGGCGGCTACTATATCGTTGAAATCGAAGTGGAGAACGATGCGCGCGGCGACGAAGTCTATTTTCAAATCCATGCCATCTCAGGGAAAATCTTATCTGTTACATGGGACGACTGATTCTCATCAATTTCTAATAATACTCTTCCTGTCCTCTCATAATCGCCGAGTATGATTAAGGTAATAAGAAAAGGAGGAGTTACATTATGAATAAATGGATCATTGCACCAGTGTTAGCAGGAGTCGTAGCAGTCGGAGGTGTTGCCTATGCTAGTAGTCCGGCTACTATTAATACTCAACCATCACAAGTTGTTGACGTGAAACAAGCGCCTCAAACGGACACAAAACAACTATCAGCTGATGAAGCGACTGCAATCGCATTGGAGAAAGCAAAAGGTACTGTGACAAAGGTAGAGTTAGACACGGATGATGGATGGAAACATTATGATATTGAAATTAAAGACGGCGTTTATGAATATGACTTTGAAATCGATGCAGTAACAGGTAAAATCATCGAGTTTGAAAAAGATCGGGACGATGATCAAAAACGAACTGTTTCTAAACAAGCAAATGTAAAACAAACAAGTGAAAATAAGCAAGGAATGATTTCACAAGACGAAGCAGTCGCAATTGCGATGAAACAAGCATCAGGAACTGTAACAGATGTTGAGTTAGATCATGATGACGGTCGAAAAGTTTATGAAATCGAAATCCATGACGGTACATTTGAGTATGATTTTGATATCGATGCATTCACAGGTAAAGTGTTGAAATTCAAAAAAGATCGAGATGACGATTGATGGAAAAGGCTGCTTGCGCAGCCTTTTTTCTATTTAAAACATGTATTCTTTTCCAACATGCTCTCTATATAAATTAGTCCCACGAATAAGCATCCCTACGAACTGTGATATTTATCCGGCCCATCCCGATGTCAAGAATGGTAATTGACAGTTGCATAATTTGATTACGCTGTCCGTTAAATTGACCGAAAGAAGTATTAATTTTATAATTTAAAAAAGTGTTAATGGAGGTTTTTGCGATTAATCAAACGCTAACAAATTTATGTCGTGCTCATACGGAACTATCAACGCGAGACATTCTGCAGTTAAATAACATTGCATCCACATTGCAAATGTATGCAGATGTATCAAATGCCTACACGTTCATAGATTGTAAAGTGAAAAATACGCAGCATGCAATTGTCGTAGCAGAAGCTTTCCCGACCAAAATGGGACATATATACGAAAAGTCCGTCGTGGGGAAAATAGTTTTTGATACATTTGAACCTGGCGTTTTTTATAGTTTTCAAACCGGGAGAAAGTCTTTAATACGACGAGCGGTTACCCAAGAAGGAAAATCAGTAGAACAAAGTGTAGTTCCTATAAAAAATGAAGACGATGAAGTGATTGGTGTGCTTATTCAAGAAAAGGAAGTTGATGCAGCTGCTAATGATGCTAAACTACATCCCAATGCATCAATTGGTCAACATTCTATTGAATATATTATTGGTGACAGAAATAGTGAGCTTCCAATTGTCTCAGATTTATTAATGGAAATCTTTTTACTAACAGATGAAGATGATCGGCTTATTTATACAAATTTGGTTGGGACTCGATTCATCACTGAAATGAGCGGAGAAGAGGAAATTCAAAACCAAAACTTAGTAAAGTTATTGCCTTTTTTAAAGCCTGTTTTTGAACAAGAAGATTCATTTGTTTTTGATTTAGCTTTAGAGAAAAAAAGTTTAGTAGTTAAAAAAATTAGGCTTCGAAAAAAAGATAAGATGAAAGGCACACTTCTCATTATTCAGGATGTAACCGAACTTCGCATGAAGGAAAAAGAGTTGAAGATGAAATCTGTCGTTATTCAAGAAATTCATCATCGTGTGAAGAACAATTTACAAACAGTAGCAAGCTTATTACGTCTTCAAATGAGGAAAGGTGTTCCCGCGGAGATTCGACCTTATTTTGTCGATACGTTAAGCCGTATTTATAGTATTTCATCCGTTTATGAACTTATTTTATCAAATGAAAATGCCGATGATGATGCGGTGGATTTGATTGAATTGACTGAGAGGATCTGTTCTTCAGTGGTGGGAAATAGTCCACATGAAAAAGTTCACTTGATTATTCAATCAAATGGCAATAAAATAATAACTATATCTAGGAAAGCGGTTTCAATTGCACTTATGGTTAATGAGCTAGTGCAAAATGCCGCTAAGCATGCTTTCCCAGAAGGTGGAAAAGGAAGAATTATTGTCGAGTTCATTCTCAATAAAGATATTCTTGAGCTTCACATTTTCGACAACGGAGTTGGAATGAAGGGGCCAAAACCATCACTTGGATTAGAAATTGTACAGAACCTAGCTGTTAATGATTTGAACGGCGAGTTTTATTACGTACCGGAAAAAAAAGGAACACATGCAGTCATTACGTTTCCAGTAGATCCGGAGGTTTTAATTTATCATGAGCAAGAAGATATTGATAGTTGAAGATGAATCGATCATTCGAATGGATATGAAGATGATGCTTGAAGACCACGGGTACGAAGTGGTCGGTGAAGCGGGGGATGGGGATCAGGCAATTGAATTGGCATTTCAAGAAAAACCTGATCTCGTTCTCATGGATATTAAAATGCCTAGGATGAACGGTTTGAAGGCGAGTCAAGTTATTGCGAGCCAATTAGATATCCCTATTTTAATAATAACGGCATATAGTCAAAAAGAGTTTGTTGAGCAAGCCCGTCAAGACAATATTGTTGGATACTTGGTTAAGCCAATTTCTGAATCAAACTTAATTCCCGCAGTTGAAATAGCAATGCACCAGGCAAACAAAGCAAAAAAGCTTAAGCTTGAAATAAAGACCGCGCAGCATGAGGTGGAAAAAAGAAAATTGATTGAACGCGCAAAAGGAATTCTAATGGATAAAAAAATGCTAACGGAACAAGAAGCATTCAAAAAAATGCGGGATGCGAGTATGGCGAGGCAAATGACAATGGAGTCAATTGCAAAAGAAATTCTCTACGAAAACAAGTAAATACATTCAAGCAAAGGCGCTTAAAAGAACGTATGATTACGTTCCTTTTTAGGCGTCTTTTTTATTTCTATGAAAGTGGGTGGTTTTTCAAGTTTTATATGATCTTCATTCGGTTTGCTGCAAGGGATACGTTGAAAGGGGAATCTGAAAATGGAAATGATCGGAACTGTAATTGTTTATATTATTATGGCTTGTGCGATTATTGGTGCTTTGGCGGCAATCAAAAACCCAGAAGAAGGAATAGGAAAAGAATTCATGTCAGGTATGCATGCAGTGGGTCATATCTTTGTTCCGGCTGCGGGGATTATGGCGTCTATTCCTTATTTAACAATATTTATTAGCAAGTTTATTGGACCGATTTTTGATACAATCGGAGCGGATCCAGCCATTGCTGCGACAACGATTTTAGCTTCGGATATGGGCGGTTATCAGTTGGCAAATGCTTTGAAAAACTCCTATGAAGGCTGGGTTATGGCGTTGATCGTCGGTTTTATGGCTGGCGCAACAATTGTTTTCTCAATTCCGATGGGACTTGCTATGCTTGATAAAAGGGACCATAAATATATGGCACTTGGTGTCATGTCGGGTGTTTTAACAATTCCAATCGGGGCGTTTATTGCATCTGTGCTAGTAGTTTTATTTGACACAGAGATCCGTGATGTCATCAGCACAACATCAGCTTCTAATTATGAATTTGTTATTAGTTATGGACAAATCTTAATCAATCTACTACCATTACTTATTTTTGTCGTTTTGATTGCAGCAGGATTGAAATTCTTCCCGCGCGGTATGATTGCGGGCTTTATGGTATTTGGAAGAGTCATGGATGCAGCGATTAAACTTGTACTTGTCTTTTCTATTGTTGAAATTTTTACAGGCGCTTTTAGTACGCTATTCGGTACTTGGGGCTTTGATCCAATTATGGCTGATAAAGAAGATCAGTTTCGGGCTCTTGAAACGGCCGGTTACATTGGAATTATGCTAGCCGGCGCATTCCCAATGGTTTACTTAATCCGAAAATATGCATCAAAGCCGTTAGAAATAGGGGGTCGCAAGTTAGGTTTATCTCCTGTTGGAAGTGCTGGTATTTTGGCGACAATGGCTAATATTCTTGCTATGTTTTCACTCGTGCGATACATGAAGCCGAAAGATAAAGTTATTAATATTGCATTTGGTGTTTGCGCGGCTTTTTTACTTGGCGACCACTTGTCATTTACAGCAAACTTCCAGCCAACGATTATTTTACCTGTTATGATTGGTAAGCTAGGTGCGGGAATTTGTGCAATTGCAATTGCCTACAAACTTTCAGTACCGACGGCTATTAAACTAGAAGCAAAAGATCGTGAAGAAGGAATTATTCGTTCGGATGAATATTTGGACGAGGAAGATCTTCGTGATCGAAAAGAAGGGAAAAGCAAAAAAGAGGAAGTTATCACCCAAGCTTGATTACGTGAAATGGAGCGGAAAGGAGAGGATCAAATGAGTGAAGAGAAAAAAAGGTTTATTCAGGAATTTGTTCCCGGCAAACAAATTACGCTTAGTCATTTAATCGCTAATCCAGATCCGGATATGTTTCAAAAACTTGGTATTCAAGAGGCTGGTGCGCTAGGGATTATGACATGTACACCAAGTGAAACAGTTATTATTGCTGGAGATTTAGCTACAAAAGCAGCAAATGTCAAAATTGGATTTCTAGATCGGTTTACTGGAAGCCTTGTTATCGTAGGTTCTGTCTCTGAAGTTGAAATGGCAATGATTGAAATTAATCGATTTCTATCGGAAACACTAGGATATACGCCGTCGACCATTACAAAATCATAAGGGCGTGTGGTTAGATGAAAAATAGAGCGATGCTTATTGGTGCGATTGACGCAGGGAAGTCGACGTTGACAAATGTCTTATTGGGCAAGGACGATGATGCGGTTAAAACGCAAACGTTGATGTATGATGGCTGGATTGTGGACACACCGGGTGAGTACACAGAGAACCCGATGTACTACAAAAATATTATGGCAACCGCAATGGAAGTTACGCATGTATTTTATTTGCAAGATGCGACAAGCACAAAAACTATTTTCCCGCCTGGTTTTAGCAGTGGGATTGCGAAACTATCTATTGGTGTCATTACGAAATGTGACCATCCTGAAGCAAACATTGCTCGTTCGTTTGATAAAATCAAATCTGTTATTACAAATGGACCGATTGTCATCACATCAGCGGTCGAGGGAAAAGGCATTAACCATTTGAAAGAATTGGTTCAAATGACAAGTATGGAACAAATGAGACGTTACTATGAAGGAAATGCGGAAGATGATTACTTATTGTATACTGATTCACTTTACACCCTCTGAAAAGTGTGATAAGTTATTGATAGAAAAGTAAATGGAATTGGCAAAGACGCCTTTACGATTCGAAGACTAGTCTTCGGGTCTGTAAAGGCGTCTTTTTATCTTTATTCAGCCAAAAATTACGCCGAGTCGTAATTGATTTTTTTAAGGGGTGAGCGTGTGCGGAAGCAAGAAACGATGATCAGTGCAGGAATTGACATTGGCACGAGCACAACGAAGCTTATCATTAGTCGATTTTCATTGATGAATGTAGCAGGAACAACCCATGTACCACGCATTGAAATCGTCGATAAAGAAATTCTTTATAAAAGTCCGATATTTAGAACGCCGTTAATCGATTTTACAACGATTGACGTGGCGGGCATCGAAAAGATTGTCCGTGCACAATACGCAGAAGCGGGAATCGATGCATCTCAAATTGAAACAGGTGCAGTAATTATAACCGGTGAAACCGCGACAAAGCATAATGCGAGTGAAATGCTGCATTACTTGTCAAATGAAGCCGGCGATTTCTTGGTTGCGACAGCAGGCCCTGACTTGGAAGGCATTATTGCAGCCAAGGGTTCGGGGGCTTTCGATCTATCAAACCGAACGAGGAAAGTGATCGCCAACATCGACATCGGTGGTGGGACAGCAAATATAGCAGTTTACAAAGATCAAAAGCTGCTTGGCACCTGCACGATGCATATCGGCGGTCGATTGATCGAATTTAACGATCAACGCGTCGCGTCTATTGCACCATCTATCGGCAGGCTCATCGCGGAGCAAAGTATTCCACTAGAAATTGGTGATTCCATACATACGCCGAGCATTCGACGTGTAACCGATTTCATGGCAGAATCGCTCGGTCGCATATTAAAAAATGATGTGCGACGGGAAGATGAAGTGCTAATCATCGGACATCAGCCGAACTGGCAAGAGGAAATTGATACGATCATGTTTTCAGGTGGCATTTCCGAGTGTATGTACAATCACGAATCTGCCTCTCATCTAGCGCAATACGACGATATTGGAACGCAGCTTGCATCTTCACTGCAACAAGCAAGTTTGCTACAAGCATTTTCGTGGGCTGAACCCGTCGAGACAGTTCGTGCAACAGTCCTAGGGGCGGGGACGCAAACGACTGAAATAAGCGGTGCAACGATTCAAGTTGCGCCGCATGAGCTGCCATTAAAAAACATTCCCGTCTACAACTACGATTTTCAAGAAGATCTAGCCCGAGGGTTAGCTAACTTTGAAGCGGCGATCCAAACGGCGATAGAGATGTTCGATGCAACGCGGGAAGGTCAAAACTTTGCACTTTATTTATCAAACCTTCCTTATATGGGATTTCGGGATATCCAACAGTTGGCTCGCACGATCATGCAAGTCATGTCGCAACGGCCGAAGCCTGGTGAGCCAATAATCCTTGTGTTACAGACTGATCATGCAAAAGTATTAGGTCAAACATTGCTTGCGATGAATGTCCAACAAAGCGTCATTTGTATTGACCAAATAAGTGTCGATCATGGTGATTATATGGACATCGGAAAAATACTGGATGCTGGCGTTGTGCCAGTTGTTGTAAAAACATTAACTTTTCACTCGTCATAAAGGAGAGTGTTAACCATTGAATTTAAAAACGGTTTTAGGCGGAGTCACTTATTCCTTCGCTGATTTAAAAGAAGTAATGGCGAAAGCCAACGAAGAAAAGTCGGGGGACCGATTAGCCGGAGTGGCGGCGGAAACAGTGCAGGAACGAATTGCTGCAAAATCAGTATTGAGCGATATTTTATTGAGCGAGATCCGAAACAATCCGTTAATATCACCTGAAGAAGATGAAGTATCACGCATTATCGAAAATGATATTAACGAGAAAATTTACGGTGAAATACAAAATTGGAGCGTTGCTGAATTACGTGAATACATTTTAAGTAATGAAGTTGGAGACCGTGAGCTGAAACGAGTTAGCAGAGGTCTGACATCTGAAATGATCGCGGCGGTTGCGAAGCTGATGTCCAACTTGGATTTGGTGCATGCGGCAAACAAAATTGAAATCCTTACAACATGCAACATTACGATTGGTCGTAACGGAACGATTTCATCACGCTTGCAGCCAAATCACCCGACAGATAATGTCGATGGCATGATCGCATCCCTTAAAGAGGGGCTTAGCTATGGGGTTGGCGATGCAGTAATTGGGATTAACCCTGTCGATGATTCTGTCGAAAGTGTCAAGCGACTCTTACACGCAACAAAGGATTTCATGAATGAATGGGAAATTCCAACTCAAAACTGTGTACTGGCACATGTCACTACACAAATGAAAGCGATTGAACAAGGTGCACCCGCTGATATGATCTTCCAAAGTATCGCTGGAACAGAAAAAGCTAACCGTTCATTTGGAATTTCAGCAGACCTCATTGCCGAAGCGAAAGATCTTGCATTAAAGCAGGGCACGGGATCTGGACCGCAAGTTATGTACTTTGAAACGGGGCAAGGTTCTGAGCTTTCCGCGGAAGCACATTACGGGATTGACCAGCTAACGCTCGAATCTCGCAACTATGGGTTTGCGAGACATTATGATCCTTTTATTGTCAACACGGTTGTAGGTTTTATCGGACCGGAGTATTTGTACAATAACAAACAAGTGATTCGAGCGGGGCTTGAGGATCACTTCATGGGTAAAATGCACGGAATACCAATGGGCGTTGACATTTGTTATACGAACCATATTAAAGCGGATCAAAATGATATTGAAGACTTGAGTGTTTTATTATCGGCTGCGGGGGTCAACTTCATCATCGCGGCACCAATGGGAGACGACGTCATGCTGAATTACCAGTCCATGAGCTATCACGACGTTGCGACGTTATTAAACACATTTGGTAAAACACCAGCACCAGAATATTTGCAGTGGCTTGAAAAAATGGGGATTTACGAAAATGGTCGTCTAAGCGCGCGCGCTGGAGATCCGACAATATTCACACGATAGGAGATGACGTCTGTGAATGAACAATTGATTGAGCAAATTACTAAAATGGTTGTTGAAAAACTGCAAACGACAAACGTCCGATCAGATGTCCGTGAAAAAGACAGGACGGAAATGCCTGTCCAACTTTATCAACAGTCCGCGACAGGCAATTTCAGGGAAGAAAAAGTAATCAATACAACGCCTGGTAACGTAAAGTTTTTCAATACAGTTTCACAAGAAGCAAAGCCAAGTCATATTAAGTCTCATCCAAATGAGTCGATTGAAAGTGATAAGAAAAAGGAAGAAGAACTAGCTAAGCTTCGTAAGAAAACACCTGCCCGCATTGCGGTAGGCAGAGCAGGTTCAAGGCCCAAAACAAACACATGGTTGCAGTTTAGATATGACCATGCTGCAGCTGTCGATGCTGTTTACGGTGAAGTTCCGAAAGAAATTTTGGATGGCTTAAACTTTTTCCAAGTTCAGTCGAAAGTTGTTGATAAAGAAGAATACATTCGTCGACCAGATCTAGGGAGACGGTTGTCAGACGATTCCGTTCGCACTGTGAAGGAAAAATGTAAGCACGCACCGACTGTTCAAATAGTTGCATCCAATGGTTTAAGTGCAAAAGCAATCGAAGAAAACTTGGAAGACGTCTATTTGTCGCTCGAGCAATCGTTAAATAACCTAAATATCGATATGGGCACAACTTTCTATATTGATAAAGGACGCGTTGCATTGATGGATGAAATCGGAGAAATCCTACAACCGGACGTTGTCATTATTTTAATCGGTGAACGTCCAGGACTTGTGTCTGCCGAGTCTTTAAGTGCGTATATTTGCTACAAACCGCGTTTTGGCACAATTGAAGCAGATCGTATGGTTGTGTCTAACATCCATAAAGGCGGAATTCCACCGGTTGAAGCAGGTGCTTATTTAGGAACACTCATCCAAAAAATCTTGAAGCACGAAGCGAGTGGCGTATCTCTTGTCAAAAAAGAAGGGTAGGAGGTGTGTCAGTAATGGATAAAATTTATGCGGATATTTTGTCGATGCAAGTCATTCCAAACGTAGATGCGGGGTTGGCCAAGCAGTTTAACTTAAAACCTTATCAACGCAGCCTTGGATTGTTCACGACGAACATTGATGATATTGGTTATACGGCTGCCGATGAAGCAACAAAAACTTCAGATGTTGAAGTTGTGTATGCCAAAAGTTTTTATGCCGGCGCTGCACATGCCTCCGGACCTCTCTCGGGAGAATTCATCGGCATTATTGCGGGTCCTTCCCCAGAGGAAGTGAAAAGCGGTCTCGACTCTATTCGGATTACGATTGAGAACAGCGCTTATTTTGAAGCCATTAATGGGAATCAAGATCATGCAATGTTTGCCCATACCATATCCAGTTGCGGCAGCTACTTAGCGGAGCTTGCGGGCGTAAGGGAAGGACAGGCACTCGCTTACTTAATCGCACCGCCGATCGAAGCAGTTGTCGGCTTGGATGCTGCTTTAAAAGCAGCGGACGTGACAGTATGTGAATTCTTTTCACCGCCTTCTGAAACAAACTTTGGCGGCGGTCTCTTAACGGGAAGCCAATCGTCATGTCAAGCGGCAGCTGATGCATTTAGAGAGGCCGTTTCCAATATGGCGAGGCGGCCATTAGATTACTAAGGCAAGGAGTGAAACATGTGGTAACAGCGATTGATGCAGATTTATTAGCCCAGCAGGAAATGCGTACAGCTGTAAAAACGGCTAAAGAAGCACAGCAGGCTTATATGAGCTACACACAAGAACAGGTCGACCGGATTGTTCAAGCAGTTGCTGAAGCAGCGTTTGCACAATCTGAAAGACTTGCCCAAATGGCAGTAGAAGAAACAGGAATGGGTGTAGCCGCCCATAAAAAAATTAAAAACGAAGTCGGCTCCAAAGCTGTTTATGAAAGCATTAAAGATGTGAAAACAGTAGGAATTATCGACGAAGACAAAGTGAACAAAGTGGTTGAAATTGCAGCGCCATTTGGTGTGGTAGCGGCAATCATTCCGACGACGAACCCAACGTCTACGGCATTTTTTAAAACGTTAATCGCCTTAAAAACACGAAATGCAGTTGTCGTCAGTCCGCATCCATATGCGGTGAATTGTACACATGAAGCATTGAAAGTTTGTGACGCTGCTGCTGTAGCGGCGGGGGCGCCAAAAGGTTTAATCCAATGTTTGACAATGTCTTCGATGGAAGCAACTCAACAGCTGATGAAGCATCCTGATGTGAACCTGATTTTGGCAACAGGGGGCGGTGCACTTGTCAAAGCGGCGTACAGCTCTGGTAAGCCTGCGTACGGGGTAGGTCCAGGGAACGTACCGGTTTACATTGAACGTTCTGCCAAAATTGAAAAAGCAGTCAAAGATATTGTTGACAGTAAATCATTCGATTACGGGACGATTTGTGCGACTGAGCAGGCAATCGTCGTGGATCGAAACGTATCGGAACTCGTGACGCGTGAGCTGAAGAAAAATGGCGCATATATTTTATCAGACGATGAAAAGCGGTTGATGGAGAAAACGATTTCTCCTATACCGGGGAAAGTGAACCCGAAAATTGTTGGGAAAAGCCCGCAAACGATTGCACAATTGGCCGGTATCACGATTCCTGAAGGAACGCGCATTATCGTTGGAATGGAAACAGAAGTTGGCAAAAACACTCCGTTTTCACTTGAGAAATTATCGCCGGTATTTGCCATGTACGTTGCGAATGATGTAAAAGATGCAAAAGATATTTGTCTGTCACTTTTAAACTTGGGCGGACGCGGCCATTCACTATCCCTTCACACGGAAAATGATGCAATTGCACGCGAGTTTGCAGTGGAAATGCCAGTTTCCCGGATTATGGTCAATACGATGTCTTCTGTTGGAGCTGTCGGTGGAACAACGGGTCTTATGCCGTCACTCACACTCGGCTGTGGATCTTTTGGAGGCAACATTACATCCGATAACGTAACAGCCAAGCATTTATTGAACATTAAACGCATGGCTTACGGCATCAAAGAAGTACAGCCTCCAAAAAATGATGGCGGTGCTGTAACAGCCAGCCCGCAAGATCAAATTGTCTCTCAAGTGATGCAGGCAATGGGCTCAACTAACACAGTCGATCCGGAAATGGTCAAAGGTTTAGTCAGTGAAATCGTTAAACAACTAACAAAATAAAACTAATTTTTCTAGGAGGAAACAAATATGAAC
Organism: Sporosarcina sp. HYO08; assembly: GCF_001563475.1. Lineage (GTDB taxonomy): Bacteria > Bacillota > Bacilli > Bacillales_A > Planococcaceae > Sporosarcina. The sequence goes on from NZ_LPUT01000012.1 coordinate 101,135, forward strand.
AGAGAAGGTACAGCATTAGGAATGGTAGAAACTAAAGGATTAATCGGTTCAATTGAAGCAGCGGACGCAATGGTAAAGGCTGCAAGTGTTAACTTAGTTGGAAAAGTACATGTTGGAGGCGGAATTGTAACAGTTTTAGTGCGCGGTGATGTAGGTGCGGTTAAAGCGGCAACAGACGCAGGTGCGGCAGCAGCACAGCGCGTAGGCGAATTGCTATCTGTACACGTAATTCCAAGACCACACAATGAACTTGAAATGATCTTACCTTCTGGAAGCTAAGGAACATAGATAAGTTGAACTAATGAACGCATAAAAGTATATGTGAATTTTAAGCTGAACTAGCGAAGGTGCCTTCCAAGCGGGAGGCATTCGCAAGCACCGAAGCGATATTAGTAGAAATTTTTAGTTCGATTTATGTAGTTGAAAAGGCGAATGGTTCTACAGTTTATTGAAAGGTGGAAATGACATGGATCAGCAATTGATCGAAAAAATTGTAGGAGAAGTACTTGGACAATTAAGCCAAGCGGGCGTTCAACCATCCGAACCCTCTTCTGCAAATGCAATTCCAATCGCTGTTTCTGCTCGTCACGTCCACTTGTCGCAAGAACATGTTGAGGCACTTTTTGGTAAAGGGTATACATTAACACAAAGAGCAGAATTATCCCAGCCAGGTCAATTTGCTGCCAATGAGACAGTTGTCGTTGCAGGTCCCAAAGGCAGTATTGAACGTGTGCGAGTTCTTGGACCTGCACGCTCATTGACGCAAGTTGAAGTAAGCTGGACAGATGCTATGAAGCTTGGCGTTAAACCGCCGCTTCGTGAATCTGGAAATATTGCGGGCTCTGGAGCCATTACCCTGATTGGTCCCAAAGGCAGTATTTACTTGCATGAAGGACTCATAGTTGCACAGGCTCATATTCATATGCAGCCTCAAGATGCATTGCGTTTAGGCGTACAAAATGGCGAGTGTGTCACAGTAGAAGCAGACGGAATCCGGCCGATCGCTTTTCGAAATGTGAAAATACGCGTGTCTGAACGATATCGTTTAGAAATGCATATTGATACGGATGAAGCGAATGCGGGTTTCATCACGCAAGGAACCATTGGACGAATTGTATCGAGCGAAGGTTCTGGTTCTCGTCCAATGGAATTAACTGACGGAAAAGTACCGGAGCGTTCAGTTCCACAATCTCATTATTTCAAGAAGAAACTGCTTTCAAATGGGGATCTTCGTGAAATCAAAGCTGCCGAAATTGTCGTTGAAAAAGGTACAATTGTTACTGCGTTAGCACGCGATACGGCAAGAGAACTGGGTAAAACGATTACGGTCGGTAAATAGAAAAGGTGATTACGATATGCGAATCGGAAGAGTGATCGGAAACGTTTGGGCAACACGTAAAGAAGAAGGGTTGCAAGGATTAAAATTACTTGTGATTCAACCATTAGACGCATATGGAAACCCGATTCAAACGCATTTTGTGGCGGCTGACCGCATCGGAGCCGGAATCGGAGATGATGTCTTAGTGACAAGCGGCGGATCATCCCGCTTCATTGATCGAAATAACCCAATGCCTATTGACGCGGTCATTATCGGGATCATCGATGCAACAGAAGTGGAAAGAGGTGAATTGAATGGGTCAAGCGATCGGAATGATTGAAACAAAAGGGTTGGTCGGTTCCATCGAAGCGGCAGACGCAATGATTAAAGCGGCCAATGTCCGGTTGATCAAACAAGAATTCGTTGACGGCGGCATCGTTACAGTCATCGTACAAGGCGATGTCGGTGCAGTTCAGGCGGCAGTAGATGCGGGGCGCGATGCAGTAGAACGTACAGGCGAACTGCTCGGTGCGCACGTCATTCCACGTCCGGATGAATCAGTTTTTGGCATGGTTAAACCCCTAGAAGAACAAAAAGATGAGGAACAGCAAAAACAAGCAAAGTCTAAAGCCCCTGCAGCAAAAGCGCAAGCAGCTAAAAAGACAGATGCATAAGGTACGAAAGGGTTGAACATAAATGGCATTTCGGAGAAATAAAATCGCTGTCATCGGTGCTGGGAACACAGGTGCTACAACGGCTTTGTTGGCGGTCCAAAAAGAATTAGGTGACATCGTTCTATTGGACATTCCAGAGCTTGACGGTCCGACGAAGGGTAAAGCACTGGACATGCTTCAAACAGGACCTGTTCAACAGTTCAACGCCAAAATTAAAGGCACGTCTAATTACGAAGACATTCAAGATGCGGATATGGTTATCATCACTGCGGGTATTGCGCGTAAACCAGGGATGAGCCGTGACGACCTTGTTTCCACGAATGCAAAAATCATGCGTCATGTATCTGAGCAGATTAAAAAATATGCTCCAAACAGTTACGTGCTCATTTTAAGTAACCCTGTTGATGCAATGACATACGTTTGCTACAAAACAACAGGATTTCCTAAAAATCGAGTCATCGGTCAATCGGGCGTTCTTGATACTGCGCGTTTCAACACATTTGTGGCGGAAGAGCTTAACATTTCCGTCGAGGACATTTCTGGCTTCGTACTAGGCGGTCACGGCGATGACATGGTACCACTCGTAAGATATTCTTACGCGGGTGGCATTCCATTGGAAAAAATCCTTCCACAAGAACGTCTTGATGCGATCGTAGAACGTACAAGAAAGGGCGGCGGCGAAATCGTTTCTCTTCTTGGTAACGGAAGCGCATACTATGCACCAGCTGCATCTTTAATCGAAATGGCAGAAGCAATTATTAAGGATAAAAAGCGTATCCTTCCATCGATCGCATACTTAGAAGGCGAGTACGGCTACAGCGATCTATACCTGGGCGTACCAACCGTAATCGGCGGAAACGGTATCGAAAGTGTTATTGAACTGCCGCTTACAAGCGAAGAAAAAATCGCACTCGACAAATCTGTTGAGTCTGTAAAATCTGTGTTGAAGATTTGTAATGGTTAAGGAACTAGCAAAACTACACTTCTTTGAAAATAGGGAAGTTCACTGCACTTGTTCAAAATAGGTATTCATCCAAACATTAAGCGAAAGCTGAAATTACTTGGTTGTCGGCTTCTATTTTAACTTTTATGCTTCTAAGCACTAAAAGGCTGCTTGCGCAGCCTTTTTTCTATTTAAAGCACATACTCTTTTCCAACCTCCGCCAGTTCGGCAGATCCATCATAATGCACTTTTGCCGCTTGTAAAATTTCCTCAATATTGCCGTGCAACGGTAAATGGGTCAGAATGAGCTGCTTTACATTGGCTAAATGTGCAAGATTCCCTGCTTCGCTTCCGCCCATATGCCCCGGTGCTTTTCCAACATGCTCTTCATATAAATTGGCCTCGCTTATAAGGATGTCCGCATCGCGCGCAAATTCAACTAACTCCTCTTGCCATTCTGTATCCGCTGTTAAAACGATGGAGTGATCTGTTGTTTGGAATTTCATTGCTAGGCAATAAACTGGATGCTTTGTCTCGCAAAATGAAACGTCAAAAGGCCCGATTTGAATCGTCTCTTCTTTTGAAATAGGAATTCCAATTGTTTGTTCTTTATAAGAAAGCTTTCCGAAATTTTCTGGATCTTCCTGGTGACCGTAAATAGGAAGCGGTTTTAATGGCTTGCCAAGATAATAATTGATCAGTCGGCTATATTGAAGACTGCCTATATCTGCGATATGGTCTGCATGATAATGACTAATGACGACTGCATCTAATTTTTCTAATGGTAAGTAGTTTTGCAAGGAAGAAAGAACCCCGCTGCCACAATCAATAAGACAATGAAAGCCTTCATGCTCGAGCAGAAATGATGATGTCGCGCTATTTGCCTTCGGATATCCGCCCCAAATGCCGATTGGAACAATTTTCATAATTTGTGCCTCCTTTGTTAGTAGTAGTGTAACGCGGAGATGCGGGATTGAAAAGTTTTGCGCAGAAGAGAGCCAAGGCGCGGTCATAAATCCCGTCAAGGCGATCACAAAATCCGCCGCCATATACAAAAAGCCGCACCCCATTTAACGGAAGGTGCGGCTTTACATTTATTTCTTTTCTTCAATTAACCCCGACTCAACAAGAAAATCATGAGCGACAGTTTCCACCATCATCCCGTCATTGTCAACTTTGGCATTCATTTTCTGCATCGCTTCTTCATTGATCATACCTTCCAGCTTTTTTAAAACCTCTTCTATTTCTGGATATATTTCCAACGTTTCTTTCCTTACAAGTGGAAGCGCATGATATGGCGGGAAGTAGGACTTATCATCCTCCAATACACGCAAATCGTAATCTTGCAACTGACCGTCTGTCGTGTAGGAGTTGATGACGTCTACCTCTTTCGCGCCAATGGAACGATACATGATGCCGTGGTCCATTCCTTTGACGTCTTTGAATTTCAAACCGTATTCTTTCTGGAAGCCCGGTAAGCCATCCGGTCGGTCGATAAATTCAAAAACGGCACCAAGGATAAAGTCTTCCGAGTATTTGGCAAAGTCACTGAACGTTTTGACACCAAGTTCTTCTGCTTTTGCTTCATCCAACGCTAACGTATACGTATTGTTAAACCCAAATGTGTTGAAAGCGATGATCCCGTCTTCATCGACAAGCCGTTTCGTCAATTCTAGTGTTTCCTCGGCTGTACCTGGCTCCTCGTGATAATAGTTGACGACGATAGTACCCGTGTAATCGGGAATTACATCAATTAAACCATTGAGCATGGCATTCCAAACGACATTGGAGCCGCCGAGGTTTTCTTTGTAGATGACGTCAATATCTGTTTGATCTTCAATCAATTGTCCCATGACATGCGACAAAATAATGCTTTCCGTATTGTTTCGTGAGCCTAATGTTAAGGAATCTTTTTCAATAAAAATACAGCCGGCCAACATGCTTGTTACGAGCCCTATGACAAGCAATGCAATCAATTTTCTTCTCATCAAGATTTCAATCCCTTCGGCGTCGTCCACTTTTCAAACGCCCCGAAAAGTGTTTCCAGGATGATCGCAAGAAGGGCCGCCGGAATGGCTCCAAGTAGAATTAAACCGTCAATTCCGCGTGTAATTCCAAGGAAGATGAAATCACCCAATCCGCCTGCACCAATAAAGGCTGCTAATGTTGCGTTACCAACGTTAATAACCGCGGCTGTTCGAATCCCGGCCATAATAACAGGTAGGGCTAACGGCAACTCAACTTTGAAAAGAATTTGCATATTCGTCATGCCCATTCCTTTCGCTGCTTCAGTCGTCGCTTTGTCGACGTCCTTAATCCCTGCGTAAGTGTTTCGAATGATTGGCAGAAGCGAATAGAGGAATAGTGCCGCGATCGCTGTTTTCACGCCAATTCCAAAAATCGGGATCATAAACCCGAGCAAAGCTAGACTTGGAATGGTTTGCATAATCCCTGCGCCGCCAAGCACAAAGGTTGTCAGCTTTGGAATACGTGACACTAGGATTCCGAGGGTAACACCAAGAGCAATGGCAATGAGCATCGAGAAAAATACGAGCTGAATATGGACAAATGTCGATTCAAGGACTTCTCCCCATCGTGCCTGTAACTGTTGAACGAGTTGTTCCCATATATTTAATTGATTCATTGGTCTTCCTCCGTTTCTGTCCATTGGCTGGACATGGCGGATAACAGTGAACCTCGTGTAACGACCCCAAGGATTCTTTGTCTTTCATCGACAACCGGAATAATTCCAAAAGGCGCGTTGTCCATTAAAACAATGGCGTCTTCGGCACTTGCCGTGTCATGGAGGAAAGGTTCACGGGATAGCATAATTTCTTCTATCGTTTTAATATCATCTAACTTTTTAATCACATCGTACGCAGAAACGATTCCGAGTAGCTTGTTGTCATCATCGACAATAATAAGATTTGTGATTTTGCGCTGCCGGATGAGCGAGAGTGCTTTTTCCGGAGACCTTTGGGGAGGAGAGGTAATCACGGTTTCCGACATAATTTCGGTAACAGGCATCAGGTCAGGATTTTGGGTAATCCGGTGTTTCCCGATGAACTCCTCTACAAATCCGTGGGCTGGTTCGTGAAGTAATTTTTCTGGAGAATCCAATTGTAGAAGCTTGCCATCTTTCATAATTGCGATGCGATCGCCCATTTTTAACGCTTCATCCATATCATGTGTAACGAAAACAAAGGTCTTATTTAATTTTTTATGCAGTGCACTGACTTCGGCTTGCAGCTGATCACGTGTAAGCGGATCAAGTGCACTAAACGGTTCATCCATTAAAATGATATCGGGGTTAGCGGCGAGCGCCCTAGCGATCCCGATTCGCTGCTGTTGTCCGCCCGAAAGTTCTTTTGGGTAACGAGTGGCGTATATTTCGGGGTCGAGCCCAACTAATTCAAGCAATTCATTTACCCGCGCTTTAATTTCTTTTTCATTCCAACCTTTCATTTGTGGCACAATCGCGATATTCTTTTCGATTGTATAGTGCGGGAAAAGCCCGATTTGCTGAATGACATAGCCGATACCTCTTCTCAGTTCAGAAGCGTTATAAGAGTTGATGTCTTTCCCGTTGATGGAAATCGTGCCACTTGTATGCGGTTCCATTTTATTAATCATTTTCATCGTTGTAGACTTACCTGAACCACTAGGCCCAATAATGACGAGAAATTCACCTTCTGCAATCTCAAAGCTGATGGATTTCACGGCTTGGAAGCCGTCATCATACACCTTACTGACATTTTCAAATTTTAACATACAATCCCCCTATAGTTTTTCACTACAAATTTATTTCCAAATACTATATAAAAAAGTAATTTGGAGCGATAAAAAAAGAAGACATATAGGCGTTTGAAATTGCTTCAAGCCATGTCTTATTCATCTAGCATAGCATATTAAATGAATCTCTGGACGAATTTTTTAAAAATTAGTAGTTTTCTATCACTACTTTGATTTATTTCAACAGCTATGTTAAGAGTATGCAAATAAACGATTTATATATGAATGAATTTCATAATTCCTAGCCCTTGTCTCACAAGGGTTTGTAGACATCAAAAAGGAAGTACCTCCCCAAGTCTTGTATAATGGTAGTCGACGAAAACATCCCAAAAGACTGGAGCGGTACTCCCTATGACCATTATATGACAACAGAGCTTATTTAGCATTGAAGAATTATACGAATTGGAACCTACCCAAAAATATGAGGAGATCATGGCGGCCATCGATCTGGATGCGCTTTTCCATGAAATCAAAAAGAAATCCCGCTTGGGTGCGCCTGCTGAATTGAATTACGGCGCGATGATTGTAAGTGTTTTCGCACGTTATATAGAACGGATTCCAACAATCAAAGACCTCATCAAGCGATTGAGTAACGACCTCTCTTTCAAGCTGGATTGCGGGTTCAAGGTCTCAGACAGTGTTCCTTCAGAGGCGTCTTACAGCCGTCTTCTTACTAAGCTGACTGAAACCGATATCCTTGAAAAGGTACAAGAGACGATTGTCTTGAATGCCATCTCAGAGGACTTTATCCAAGATGACACAGTGGCGATTGACGCTACTCATTTTAAGGCACGTGACAAAGCGCCAGCCAAACAGGAAAAACTGAAAGCCGAACCTAAAAAACGCGGCCGTAAAAAGAAGGAAGAACGTGAACAATGGCTGGCCAAACAGGCAGAACAGGAAGCGAATCTTCCACTATACGAAAAGAAAATCGAAGCACAGTTGGATGAACCGCTTGCCCGGCTTCGTGCTGAAGTTCCCCAAGACCCCAAATGGGGTGTCAAGAAAAACAGTGAGGGGCAGAACGTGTTCTGGTTCGGCTATAAAGGGCATTTGGCAGTAAGTACGTCTAGTCAATATATTCTGCAATCCCTATTTTCTTCTGGAAGCCTGAATGACGGAAAGGCTGCCATCCCGCTGTTGAAAGGGATCGAAGAACGACTTCCACTTCACAATCTGACGTATCATACGATGGACGCCGGTTACGATTTTGAAGCAATCTACGAACAAGTACATCGTATGGAACAACGATCTATCATCGCTTATAATAAGCGGAATGAACCTGAGCCCATCGGATTCGACGAACATTTCGCACCAACTTGTTTCAGGGAGCATTCCTATTGTTACGATAGCTATGATGCCAAATATGAAACGTTGAAATACACGCGGCCAAAGGAGTGTGCAGATTGTCCGCTCGCAAACGAGGGCATCTGTCAGAAAGTATACAAAGTGAAGGTCACCACAGATTTACGTAGATACAGTACACCGGCCCGTGGTTCCAAAGCATGGAAAATGCTTTTTAATCGCCGGACCGCCGTAGAACGCGTCAATGCTTATCTGAAGGAATTCTTCCAATTGAACAACGTCCGCTATCGGACTGGAAAACGCGCGAAAGTTCACTTCGGCTTACTCGTGCTTGTTTACAATGCTTCAAAACTCGCTGTCGATCGAATCGGTGTACGTTTGAACCAAATTCAAGCTGCATGATTTCTGTTTTTTGAAATACAAATGTAAATTCTGCCCTTGTTTGTATTTTTAAAAAGAGCAATTATGAAATTGATTCATATGTATAAAATAGTCCTTTAAAACTAATTTATTGAAGTTGGTTTTTGGCATAAATAATGCCCCTAAAAATTCAGGGGCATTCAAATTACTCATTATTTACACTGCTGGAATGAAGTGGAGGAGGAACGACCCATCCTTTTTCTTTAGCTAGCCGCAACGCCTTTAAGCCAAACTTCGCACGCTCCATATGATACTTCCCAAACATCATGCCAATGTCTTCACGGAGACATTGCCCAATGACAGCACTGCATGAAACGAGCCCTTTACCGACATCACTACCAACAGCTGTAGCAATTTCTAGATCTGTGAATCTTGCCCCGACTGGAATTTCCTCTGCATTCGCTTTTGGGCGATCTGGTGCGGCAGGCGGCAGTGCAATACCGTTATCTTTCAATAACCCTTCAAGTTCTTTTTTCTCCGACTTCATTAGGTCGATGGCTTCTTTTACCAGCTTGCCAAGATCTCCATCGCCTACATGATTGATAAACGCTTCGTATCCACTAATTAATCCGTTGTTTGCCGCGATAAACGCCCATACGCCAATGACTTCACCATAATGCATGGGTTCATTTTTGGGATTTCCTGACATAACGCCCATATTTAAGAACTCCTCCTTGATAATTTTCAATACAAGTCTAAGGTGTGCGTAATGAAAAATATTATTCATGATGGTATCTGTTGCGATTACCGGACATGGATTGCCGATGTCGGGTGAAGAACTAAGTGATAATTTACAAAAACTTTCCCAACAATTTGATCAAATTGCCATTCCTGATTATGGGAAATATATTCAATAGCTGAAAGAAGTATATTCTTCCTATTTACGAATCGAACACTATATGTTAGGGTGTGTAGAGTGTGAATAATACTATATATTGTATCGTACGATGAAATGGTACCGAATACGGTTTAAAAGGGAATCCGGAAATCCGGAGCTGTCCCCGCAACTGTGAACGCTAACGAAAGCCTAAATAAACCACTGTGGATAATTCCATGGGAAGGGAAGGCAAGTAGGATGATGCGCAAGCCAGTAGACCTGCCATTTGATCGTCAAGCAACACTTTCTTCGGGGGTTGAGAGGTGGAAGCGAGCGGGAATCACTTCTATACTTCTTTTTGAATGTGTTAATCCCATTTTGTTTCCTTATCCAATAAACCATCGAGCGACAGCTCTGCCGAAAAGGTGGAATTGTCGTTTTTTTGTTGCACAAAAAGGGAGGAATGGATAATGACAATGATGATCGCAATGGCTAACAAGGATCGGCTTCTGGATGAATTGCAAATGGAATTTGGCGAGAAGGCGATTAAACCGCTTTTACTAGCAAGCGAACGATGGAAAAAACAGTATCCGGATGGGTCTAATACTGAATGGATGCAGGCGATGACATTAGAAGCGCTTAGTTTGATCGATGAAACTGAAACCTATTGGACCTTTGTGGCAGCACGGATCTATTTACAAAATGTCTATTCTGAACAGGAAAGACTCCGAAAATCAAAAGTTTATACAGACTTTGCAGATCATGTAAACCGCTTAGTAAAACAAGGAATATATGCCTCTTTTTTAACAGAAAAATATTCTCGCAGCGAGTTAGAAATGCTTGGAATGATGATTGAACCCGAACGAGACAAACATTTTACATATATCGGTTTAAAAACAATGATGGATCGTTATGTTGCGGTCGATTTTGAAAAGCAGGCAGTTGAACTCCCTCAAGAACGCTGGTTAATTATTGCGATGACGCTCATGCAGGATGAAGTAGGCGATCGTCATGAAAAAATAGCAGACGCCTATTGGGCAATGAGCAACTTGTATATGACAGTCGCGACACCGACGCTTGCAAACGCAGGCAAACCGCATGGCCAGTTATCGAGCTGTTTCATTGATACGGTGGATGACTCTTTGCAAGGAATTTATGACAGCAACACAGATATTGCCAACTTATCTAAATATGGCGGCGGTATTGGTGTCTATATTGGAAAAGTACGCAGTCGCGGTTCTTCAATTAGGGGATTTAAAGGGGCGTCAAGCGGCGTTCTTCCGTGGATTAAACAATTGAACAATACAGCGGTTAGTGTCGATCAGCTTGGACAGCGCCAAGGAGCGATCGCTGTATACTTAGATGTTTGGCATAAAGACATTCTAACTTTTCTAGATTTGAAATTGAATAATGGAGACGATCGACTTCGGGCGCATGATATTTTTCCAGGTGTTTGCCTTCCGGATTTATTTATGGAGCAAGTGGAAAGGCGCGGGGAATGGTATTTATTTGACCCGCACGAAGTTCGCACTGTAATGGGTTATTCGCTGGAAGATTATTATGATGAAACAAAAGGAACAGGATCGTTCCGAAAAAAATATGAAGAATGTATTCAGCATCCGTTACTAAGTAAAGAAGTCATTCCAGCCATCGAAATTATGAAACGTATACTGCGCAGCCAGCTGGAAACGGGTACACCCTTTATGTTTTATCGAGATGAGGTCAATCGTACCAATGCGAATAAACATGAAGGCATGATTTATTCATCAAATCTTTGCACAGAAATAACGCAAAATCAAAGCCCAACCCAATTTGAATCGGTCAACCTTGAAGACGATCTTGTGGTCACCCGTTCAAAACCAGGCGATTTTGTCGTCTGCAACTTATCGTCTATCAACCTTGGCCGTGCGGTACCTGAAAATGTTTTGGAAAGATTGATCAGTATTCAGGTGCGTATGCTTGATAATGTCATTGATTTAAATCAAATACCTGTCGTGCAAGCGCAAAGGACGAATATGCGTTATCGAGGGATCGGGCTTGGAACTTTTGGTTGGCATCATTTACTGGCTATTAAACAAATCCAGTGGGAATCAGAAGAGGCTGTCGAGCTTGCCGAAAAATTGTATGAGAAAATCGCCTATTTAACGATCAAAGCTTCGGCGGATCTTGCGAAGGAAAAAGGTGCGTATCCGCTATTCGAAGGATCCGAATGGCAATCAGGCGCTTATTTCGAACGAAAAGGCTATAACTCCAATGACTGGCATGCACTTCGCTCGGATGTCGAACAAAACGGTATCCGCAACGGTTATTTGATGGCTGTTGCGCCAAACAGCTCTACTTCCGTCATAGCTGGGTCAACGGCATCAATTGACCCGATTTTTAAACCGTTCTATTACGAGGAAAAGAAAGATTACAAGCTGCCAGTTGTCGCGCCAGATTTAGACCACAATACGTACAACATCTATCGCCGTTCTGCTTATATCGTAGACCAGCGCTGGTCCATTCAACAAAATGCGGCAAGACAACGGCATATTGATCAAGCAATTTCGTTTAATCTCTACGTTCCAAATACCATTCGGGCATCTGTTTTGTTGGATCTTCATATACAAGCATGGAAATCTGGTTTGAAAACGACTTATTATATGCGCTCAAGCGCATCCGATATCGAGGAGTGCGAATGGTGTCATTCCTAATTGCCTATGCATCTTGGAGCGGAAATACGGAAGAAGTGGCAGGGCTTATTGGTGAGGCGCTAGCGGAGGAAGGCGTTTCTGTTACAATGCATCGAATAGGGCGGGATGTCTTACCGAATCCCCGCTCATTTGATGCGTTTATCATTGGATCATTTACATGGGATCGAGGCGCTACACCTGACGAAGTCAAAGATTTTGTCGCACAGATCGGCTATAAACCAAATCCTGTTTTTGTCTTTGGAACGGGTGATACACAATTTGGCGGGGATGACTTGTTTTGCAAGGCCGCCGACAAGTTGGCGAAGTTTTATCATTCCACCTATGCAGTACTTAAAATTGAGCAAAGTCCACGTGGCGCCCAGGAAAGCGAAGTAATTAATTGGACGAAAGGGGTTTATACACATTGGCAACACTTACACGCGTAAAAGTGATTGAGCCGGCGAATCCAAACAAAGCGACGGCGATATTTGGCGGGAAAGCAAGCGGCATTTTAAATTGGAATGACCTTGCGTATCCTCATTTTTATACAATACGACAAAAAATCCGCTCACTCTTTTGGACGGCGAACGAAGTAGATATGACGCAAGACGTAAAACAGTTCCCTACGTTGGACCGAGCGGAGCAAGATGCATTTCTTAAAATTATTGGGTTGTTGGCGACACTGGACGGTCCGCAAACCGATATTGCAGCGAAAATCGCCGCTTATACGACGGACCCTTCCGTGAAGTCGCTCATGGCAACGATTGCAGACCAAGAAAGCGAACATAACCATAGCTATGCGTATGTCCTGTCATCGGTTACGACGTTAGATAAACAAATTGCTTCTTTTGAAATGGGGCGAACCGATGATGTTTTAATCACACGTAACGAGAGAATAGTAGAAGTGTATAACGAATTTGCCGAAAAACCGACGATAGAATCTGCGCTGAAAGCAATGGTTTATACAACTTTGTTGGAAGGACTATTTTTCTATAGCGGATTTGCCTTTTTCTATAATCTTGCGCGCCAACAAAAAATGGTTGGCACGTCGACGATGATTTCGTACATTAATCGTGATGAATTACAGCACGGGAAGGCGATGAGTGATATTTTCCGTGCGGCGCTTGGGGAAAACCCTGCATACAATACGGTCGAATTTACTGAGTGGATTTACGATCAATTTCAACATTCTGTGGAACAAGAAATCATATGGAGCCGCTACGTTCTTGCGGACATTCAAGGTATTCAACTTGAAGAAATGGAAGGATATATTAAGTACCGGGCTAATAAAATGCTTCGAATGCTCGGCTTAAGTGAACTTTACCCTGAATCTATAGAAAATCCAATGAAATGGATCCGGGCATATGTCGACAATTTTGATGACACAAAAACCGACTTTTTTGAACAAACTTCGCGCCAATATGTAAAAACAAGTGATTTAAATGGATTTGATGATTTGTAATTTAAAAGAAGAAGTGGAAAATGAAATGGGCAAGATATAGAGGAGTGTAGAAAGAGTTTTTCCCTATCAGTTAATTTACAGATCGTTTTTGAATGAACAAACCAATTTGGCGCAAAATAAATAAGGTTTTTATAGTCGATTGTGAATACTTTGTTACGGATAGAAAGTTGTGACATTAATCACAACAGATGAACAATTTTTTGTTTAATATAAGAGCAAGAAATGATGATTTCTTATTTACTATGCGAAAGCCAGGGGAAACCCTATACTGGTTTATTGTCAAATTCAATGAGAATGATTTTCAAGTAAATTAATCATAGGAGGAATAAATCAAATGGTACAACTAACACTCGACACTCAAGTTTCCGATATCGTCAATGAACTCCCGCAAAGTGCGGATCTATTTAGAAGTCTCCGCATCGATTTTTGTTGCGGTGGCAAAGTGCCGCTAAAGGACGCAGCGGAAGAAAGAAATTTAAATCCCGAGGAAGTATTAAATAGCGTTAAGGAAATCGCAGATAAGAAAGAACAACGCAACAGTATGCATCCATCTTCGTTTGGCGCAAAAACGTTAGTTGCGTATATTCAAGAGAAATACCATGAAAACTTGCGGGAAGAATTGCCACAGCTTACACCGTACGTAACACGTGTTGCAAAAGTTCATGGGGATCGCCATCCGCATCTACTACGTATTCAGGAGCTTTTCAAAGAATTGCGAGACGAACTGCTTGATCACACAGAAGACGAAGACAAAAATGTTTTCCCGCTTATTTTAGAATTTCTCGATAACCCTACACCAGAGTTGAAAGAGAAAATCCGGCCGCATGTTGATGAGCTCGAAAGTGAGCATGCGCATGCGGGAGAAATCTTATTTGAGCTTCGGGACATTACAAATAACTTCACGCCTCCAGAAGATGCTTGTGGAACGTACCGAGTCGTTTACTCACGTTTAGAGCAGCTTGAAAGAGATACATTTGACCATGTACACCTTGAAAACAACGACCTATTCGATCGGGTGCGTGCAGCTCTTTAATATTATGTAATATAAGCCACCGTTTTTGCGGTGGTTTTTTCTTTGCCGAAAGCAGGAATAAGGCTAATTTGCCACGTTCTATGTAATGTCTGCATGAAAACCTTCTATTAGACCGATGATTTAGAGGACGTTAATCGTAAAACATACATTCATAAACCGCGATATTACCAACGTGAAATCGATTTTGAATACATGTTCGTTAGGGAAAACGGCAATACTGGTGAATGTGAGGGGAGTTTCTGGTATATATAGGAGTTTCCCTAATAGAATGAAAATAGATTATCTTATAAAATTTAGGGTATTGGATGGACAAGCTGATAAATCTACTCATTGTTCGATAGTTAAAGAAGGAGTGTGGATGTTTCGATGAAGAAAAAAAGTGTCCTTGAAAGTGGGTTGCGATACTTCAAGCCGGTTGAAAGATATTCGGGTAACTGGTCCATTTTAGAAGAAAAAAGTCGAGAATGGGAAAATATGTATCGACAGCGGTGGTCGCATGACAAAGTGGTGCGTACGACGCATGGCGTCAACTGTACGGGTTCTTGTAGTTGGAAAGTCTTTGTGAAAAATGGAATTATTACTTGGGAAAATCAGCAAATTGACTATCCTTCTTGCGGACCGGACATGCCAGAATTCGAGCCGCGCGGATGTCCCCGAGGCGCTTCCTTTTCTTGGTATGAATATAGTCCTTTACGGGTGAAATATCCTTACATACGCGGAAAACTGTGGCGGATGTGGAGTCAGGCACTGTCAGAACAGAAAGATCCATTAAAAGCATGGGAAAGCATTGTAGAAGACCCGGCGAAAGCAAAAGAATATAAACAAGCCCGAGGAAAAGGCGGACATGTCCGCGTTAATTGGCGAGACGCAGTGATCCTTATTTCCACACAGCTCATTTATACAATTCGTAAATACGGCCCGGACCGGATTGCGGGCTTTACGCCAATTCCCGCGATGTCAATGGTGAGCTACGCGTCAGGCGCCCGTTTTATTTCACTGCTTGGCGGGGAAATGCTTAGTTTCTATGATTGGTACGCTGACTTGCCGCCATCTTCACCGCAAATTTGGGGGGAGCAGACAGATGTACCTGAGTCGAGCGATTGGTATAATTCTGGCTACATTATTATGTGGGGTTCCAACGTACCGCTCACAAGAACACCAGACGCTCACTTCTTAACGGAAGTTCGTTACAAAGGAACAAAAGTTGTGTCCGTTGCACCGGATTATGCGGAAAGTGTTGTCCATGCGGATGATTGGATCGCAGCCAATCCTGGAACAGATGCGGCTGTTGCCCAAGCGATGACGCATGTGATTTTGGAAGAATTTTACGAGCAACGTAAAGAGCCAATGTTCTTGAATTATGCGAAACAATATACAGATATGCCTTTCCTCATCCTGTTAGATGAGCATGAGGGGTCTTACAAAGCGGGGCGTTTCTTGCGCGCAAGTGATTTTGGCAACAACTCCGAAAATGCAGAATGGAAGCCGGTTATTTTTGATGAGGCGGCAAATGAAATTATTGTTCCAAATGGCACGATGGGTCAGCGTTGGGAAAAAGATGTGAAATGGAACTTAATTCTTGAGAATGAAGATGGATCCCGCGTTGAGCCAGCTTTAACGATGGCAGATCACGGGGCAGAATGGACTGAAATGGTTTTTCCTTACTTTGACAGTGCCGGGAATGGAACATTCAAACGTCCAATTCCAGTGAGAAAAGTAACATTACAAGACGGTTCTAAACGCCTTGTAACGACTGTTTATGATCTCATGCTGAGCCAGTATGGTGTTCGCCGAATTGGCAGCAATTTAGAGGCGAAAGGATTCGACGATGCGGATTCACTCTACACGCCGGCTTGGCAAGAAAAAATTACGAACGTAAAACCTGCACTTGTTACGCAAATTGCCAGGGAGTTTGCACAAAACGCACTGGATACAGGCGGTCGCTCCATGATTATTATGGGCGCGGGTATTAATCACTGGTTCAATAGTGACACAATTTATAGATCAATCCTAAATCTAGTCACACTTACCGCTTCACAAGGGGTCAACGGCGGGGGATGGGCGCACTATGTTGGACAAGAGAAATGCCGACCGATTGAGGGGTGGAGCACGATTGCCTTCGCAAGGGACTGGCAAGCACCACCGCGCTTGCAAAATGCTACTTCGTTTTTCTACTATGCAACCGATCAGTGGAAATATGAGGAAATGGGCGCGGATGTCTTAATGTCGCCGACAGGAGGAAAAGCGCTGTACGATCATCCTGCGGACTATAACGTGTTAGCGGCAAGGCTTGGTTGGTTGCCTTCCTACCCGCAATTTAACAAAAATAGTCTTTTATTTGCAGAAGAAGCGGCGAGAGCGGGCAAAACGGAAACGGCAGACATTATTCAGCATACACTTGAACAAATCAAGTCAGGTGAAACAAAATTTGCTGTTGAGGATCCAGGGGCACCTGAAAACTTCCCGCGTTCGTTATTCGTTTGGCGCTCAAATCTTGTTTCGAGCTCCGCCAAAGGACAGGAATACTTTATGAAGCACTTATTCGGTGCTTCAGATGGCCTTCTTGCAACACCGAATGAGGAAGTAAAGCCAGAAGAAATGGTTTGGCGTGATGAAGTAGAAGGGAAATTAGATTTACTCGTTGCACTGGATTTCCGGATGACGGCAACACCGCTGTACGCGGACGTTGTACTTCCGGCTGCAACATGGTATGAGAAACATGACCTTTCTTCAACGGATATGCATCCATTTGTCCACCCATTCAACCCAGCTGTCGATCCATTATGGGAATCGCGTTCAGATTGGGATATTTACCGGACAATCGCCCAAACATTTTCTGAAATGGCGAAAACGTATCTACCAGGCGTTTATAAAGACTTGGTAACGACTCCGCTTGCCCACGACTCTGCTCAAGAAATTGCACAGCCGTACGGGGAAGTAAAAGATTGGAAAAAAGGCGAAGTGGAAGCGATCCCAGGGAAAACGATGCCAGGTATGACAATTGTGGAACGAGATTATACAAAAGTTTATGACAAATACGTAACGCTTGGACCATTGCTCGCAACAGGAAAAGTAGGCGCGCACGGTGTAAGTTTCTCCGTTGCCGAAGAGTATGAGATGATGAAAAGTATCAATGGTACGTATAGTGATGACACCATTAAAAATGGTCTTCCAAAATTGCATACAGCAAAACAGGCAGCGGAATCTATGCTTGCTTTATCATCCGCAACAAATGGACGTGTTTCTCAAAGAGCATTTGAGGCGGCAGAGCAAGATACCGGTGTTGAGTTAAAAGATATTTCAGCGGATCGGGCAGCGGAACGTTTTACGTTTGCAAGTATTACTGCACAACCGCGCGAGGTGATTCCGACACCAGTATTTAGCGGATCTAATAAGTTAGGGCGTCGTTACTCACCGTTTACGACGAATATTGAGCGGCTTGTACCGTTCCGTACGCTTACTGGAAGACAGCACTTTTATATTGACCATGAATTTTTCCTAGACTTTGGAGAAGCATTGCCAGTCTTTAAACCGACATTACCACCGATGGTATTCGGACCGCGAGATCAACAAATTGTAGGTGGGCAAGACTCGCTCGTATTAAGATATTTGACGCCTCACGGAAAGTGGAATATCCACTCGACGTATCAAGACAATCACCATATGTTAACTCTTTTCCGGGGCGGGCCGACAGTTTGGATTTCAAACCTAGATGCAGACGAACACGGCATTGATGATAATGATTGGCTAGAAGTCTACAACCGTAATGGAGTTGTGGCAGCGCGGGCAGTCGTCAGTCACCGTATGCCAAAAGGAACGATGTTTATGTATCACGCGCAAGATAAGCATATTCAAGTGCCAGGATCTGAAATTACAGAACAGCGCGGCGGCAGTCACAACGCACCAACCCGCATTCATATGAAGCCAACGCAAATGGTAGGCGGATATGCGCAGTTGAGTTATGGATTTAACTATTACGGACCGATTGGAAATCAACGTGATGTGTACGTAGCAGTTCGCAAGATGAAGGAGGTAAATTGGCTTGAAGATTAAAGCACAAGTTGCAATGGTCATGAACCTTGACAAATGTATTGGGTGTCATACATGCAGTGTCACGTGCAAATCGACTTGGACGAATCGTGAAGGCGCCGAATATATTTGGTTTAACAATGTTGAAACAAAACCAGGGATTGGCTATCCAAAAAGATGGGAAGACCAAGAACTTTATAAAGGTGGCTGGCAGTTAAAAAACGGCAAGCTTGAACTAAAAAGTGGATCAAAACTATCGAAAATTGCCCTCGGGAAAATATTCTATAACCCAGACATGGTTCAAATTGAAGATTATTACGAACCATGGACATATGACTATGAGAAGTTGACAAATGCAGGAGAAAGTAAGCATACACCTGTCGCAAGAGCGAAGTCTGTTGTTTCAGGCGACTATATGGACTTAGAGTGGGGGCCAAACTGGGAGGATCAGTTAGCAGGGGGCCACATTACAGGGCCAAAAGACCCGAACATCGAAAAAATTGAAGAGGATATCAAATTCAATTTTGAAAAAGCGTTTATGATGTATTTACCGCGTCTTTGTGAACATTGCTTAAATCCAAGCTGTGTTGCATCCTGTCCTTCGGGAGCCATTTACAAACGCGATGAAGACGGTATTGTTCTCGTTGACCAGGAAGCGTGCCGCGGCTGGCGCTATTGCATGACTGGCTGTCCGTATAAAAAAGTGTATTTTAACTGGAAGACAAATAAAGCAGAAAAATGCACATTCTGCTTCCCGCGTGTTGAATCTGGATTGCCAACTGTATGTTCTGAGACATGTACGGGTCGTATTCGTTACTTGGGCGTTCTCTTATACGATGCGGATCGTGTCCTTGAAGCGGCTTCAACACCAGATGAAAAAGATCTTTACAAGGCACAATGCGATTTGTTTTTAGATCCGAATGATCCCGAAGTGATCGAACAGGCGAGAAAAGACGGTATTTCTGAAGAGTGGATCGAAGCGGCACAAAATTCTCCGGTCTACAAATTAGCTATTGAATACCAGCTCGCTTTCCCATTACATCCCGAATACCGAACGTTGCCAATGGTTTGGTACGTTCCGCCGTTAAGTCCGATTATGAACTATTTTGAAGGGAAAGATTCAATCAAAAATCCTGATGCCATTTTCCCGGCAATTGAGGAAATGCGCATACCAGTTCAATACCTTGCCAATATGTTAACAGCTGGAGATGCACAGCCAGTGAAAGAAGGTTTGCAGCGTATGGCCATGATGCGTTCTTATATGCGTGCATTGTCATCTGGAAAGGAGTTTGACGAATCAAGGCTTGCAAGGGTTGGTCTAACTGCCGAGCAAACGAAGCAAATGTATCGACTGCTTGCCATCGCGAAGTATGAAGATCGCTTCGTGATCCCGACATCCAAAAAAGAACAGCATATGAACGTTTACCGCTCACAGGGTTCGCTTGGCTACGAGCAGATGGGCGATTTCGGCGGAAACAGTTCGAACAATCAGTTCAGCTATTCCTATATGGAAAATAACGATTGTGACGGCTGTGGACCGGTTGTACCGACAAAAACGGGCAAAGAAATTTACGAAGAGAATTTCTATGGGGGGATTTGGCGTGATTGATTTAGGGAAATTGAATGACCAAAAAAAGATCTTCAGTTTCTTTGCAAATCAGCTGTCCTACCCTGAGAAACTTACGTTTCATCCGCAGGGATTAGAAGAGTCAATTGACTCTTCTAATCCAGCCCGTGAAGACGTAGTCATGTACTGGGATCTTATGCATGAATACAGTTTAGATGACATTCAAGAGATGTACACGAATACGTTTGACTTTCAAAAGGAATCGACACTTTTTATGACATACGTCAAGTTTGAAGATGCAAAAGAGCGCGGGCAAATGCTTGCCAAGTTGAAAGTGCTTTATGAAATGTTCGGACTTGAAATGCCGAATCATGAGCTATCTGATTTTTTACCGCTTATGTGTGAATTCATCTATGCGGCGGAGTGGGTAGGAGATCCAAGAGCAGAACAAAGTTTCTCCATGCTGCTAGCGGTAATGGAAGACGGAACGTATCATTTAATGAAAGCATTGGAAAAATTCGATAGCCCATACTTCTATTTAATACGCGGGATGCGGGAAATATTTAAGTCTTGTATTCGTCAGGAGGAACGCGCCAATGACTAATCAGTTTTTATGGGTCATTTTCCCTTACATTTGCATGGCAGTATTTATTGTGGGTCATATATTTAGATATCGAAATGATAAATTTGGATGGACAGCCAAATCAAGTGAGTTTTTCGAGAAGAAACAGTTAATGATCGGAAGCTTATTGTTTCATATCGGAATTGTGCCGGTCATTTTAGGTCATGTTGCAGGCTTAGGTATTCCGAAGGCATGGACGCAAGCAATGGGAATCAGTGATCATATGTACCATATGGGTGCTGTGTACGGCGGTGGTTTTTTTGGAATTGTGACACTTCTTGGTATGATTATATTAACATCGCGTCGTTTTACGAAAAAAAACGTGCGTCAACACTCATCGGCTTCGGATATGATCGTTAACGTACTGCTGTTATTTATCGTTTTTATCGGTACATATGCTTCCCTTGTAACGAATGCAGTCGTGCCGGGCTTTGACTATCGGGATTCCATTTCAGTCTGGTTCCGCTCGTTACTTATATTCCGTCCAGAGGCAGGATTAATGGGAGCCGTCCCACTTACTTTTAAACTGCATATTTTAGCGGGTTTTCTCATTTTTGCAATGTGGCCATTTACTAGACTTGTTCATGTATGGAGTGTCCCTTTAAACTATGTTGGAAGAAGCTATATTTTGTACAGAAAGAACAGTCCAAGTGCGTAAAAGTAAATGCAAGGACCAATAGGGAGTCAATACAATGGAAGGACAAGAGAAATTTAATTATCAGGAAGAGATTGAGCGCTTTAGAAAGCATTTTCAGTTTGACTTTATTGGGGTAGCACTCATTCAATCTGCAAATGGTGAAACAAAATGGAGATTCGTATCCGGGAACCAAAGTAATCGATATAAGCGTATCGTTTTACAAACGGGAAAAGGAGTGATCGGGCTTGTCCTAAAGACGGGGAGACCTGTCATCGTTGAAGATGTAGAGCAAATGATTGGGAAGACGAATTTATATAAATATCCATTGATCATTGCTGAAAAACTTCAAAGCTTCGGTGTCATACCGCTTTATAAATACAATCGCGTGAAGGGCGTTTTGCTCGTAGGATACCGTTCGGAGCTACTAACAAGTGCTGTATTCACAGAATTTCAACGCCAAGTAGGACCAGTATTTGGCGAGTTTTACAACAAGGAGATGGTTGAAAGTGATGGAGATAAATAACTTTCAAATAACAGATTTGTTGATGAAAATGTATGATCATTCGTCTGAAGCCATCTTTTTTTTCGACCGTGAATGCAAACTCATTTCAATGAATAATGCTGCAACGCTCATATTAGATCAAGAAGTTATTGAGCGCATGGTGGCAGGCGATCCAAAAGCTATTTGCCTGTCGTGCCAAGGGTATACAAGTGAGAAAGAGATGAGAACATGCACGTCTTGTTATATGGTAGACGTGAAAAATGATTTTAGCTCATTTCAAGTCTATTTGGATACGAGGGGACAGGGGATTATCCCATATACTGCCAGTCATCAAATGATCGATGAGAAAAATGGTGTTCGGGTTTTAACGTTGCGAAATTTAACAAAACAGTACAAAACACAAGAAATGTTGAATCAGCAAATGATGATGAAAAGCATCATTAAAGCCCAAGAAGATGAGCGGAAAAGAATTTCTAGGGAGCTGCATGATAGTGTGGCGCAAGAAATGCTAAGCTTATTAGTAGATCTACGCGTGTTGAAGTATATGAGCATTGAGGGAGAAGTTTTAAAAAAAGTGCAACAGACAGAAATCTCCCTCATGCGCTTATTAGATGACATCCGTCATTTATCGGTTGAGCTTCGTCCAGCTACTTTAGACGATTTAGGGTTGGAAGCTGCGTTTCGCACACATTTCAAGTGGATCGAGAAAAATTATGGTTTGGGCGTTAGGTTTAGTGCTGAATTAGCGTCAAAGCGGTATGAGGGGGAAATTGAAACCGTCGTCTATCGTGTTTGCCAAGAAGCTGTGTTCAACGCCTTGAAATATGCCGAAACGGATGAGATCACTGTGCGGCTTTTTGAAGAAAACAATTGTTTGCTATTAACAGTTGTAGACGAAGGTATTGGTTTTGATAGGAATGCAGTGAGCCCAAAAGGAACTGGGCTGGGCCTTTATGGAATGAAAGAGCGGGCCGAGCTTGTTGAGGGAACACTCACTATCCTTTCGGAGGTGGGAACAGGAACAAAGATCCAACTTAAAATTCCCATCGGAAATAATGGATAGAATCTGGCCTTCTTAGAAAGGGGAAGGTTGTATGAAAATTATAATTGCAGATGATCATGCCGTTGTAAGAAGCGGTTTTATGCACATATTAAATTTCCAAAAGGATATGGAAGTCGTTGCGACCGCTGCCGATGGTTTAGAGGCCTATGAACAGGTGGCGAAACATCGCCCCGATATTTTATTGTTGGATTTAAGTATGCCGCCTGGCCAAAGTGGACTGATTGCCACTGGAAAAATTAAAGAAGATTTTCCGGAGACAAAAATTTTGATCTTAACGATGTATGATGATGAGGAATATTTATTTCATGTCCTTAAAAGCGGGGCTTCAGGTTATGTACTCAAAAATTCTCCGGATGAAGAGCTGCTAGATGCTATTCGCGTAGTTTATGAAGGTGGGACATACATCCACCCGACGATGGCGACATCGCTTGTTCGGGAATTTGTGAAAAAAGATACGGATGGTGTCGAAACAGATCCGTATAAGTTGTTATCCAAGCGGGAAATTGAAGTCCTTCCCCTTGTGGCGAAAGGATACGGAAATAAAGAAATTGCGGAAATGCTTTATATTTCCGTAAAGACGGTTGAAGCACATAAAGCAAAAATTATGGATAAACTTCAATTGAAAGGCCGACCGGAATTGGTGGAATATGCTTTGAAGAAGAAGTTCTTAAACTTCTAACGAAACAATATTAGTTAATAGGGATGTGATAACATTGGCAGAAGGCGTAGCGTTTAAGTTTGACCTACCTGCATTGCGAATCCTTGAAAATGAACACAAATATTTATTGCATTTGATGGAACAGTGGCATCTCATTGTGCTTGGGTTTGAACGAGATATTTATACACTTGAGGAAGGGCGGGAAGCACTGCAAACACTTCGGAAAATGATCGTTGATTTTATTGAACCATTGAAAAATCATACGGATAAAGAAGAAACATTTTTATTTCCTTTACTGACAAAGTATGTAGGCAACGAACAAGGCCCTGTTCTTGCGGTGGAAGAGGAGCATGAAGAAATTGACGCCTATATCGGTCATTTTTTACACCATACGCTCGGAGACATCAATCACCTTTCGCTGCAAGATTTAAAAGACGTAGCGCATGATGCTGGTGAAGCGTTTGAAGTATTGACTGTCCATTTCATCAAAGAGGAGTCGATCATTTTCCCGATGGTCAACAATATGTTAAGAATTGATGAACAAGATCAACTTGGTGAACAGCTTTATACTTCAATATTGTAAGATTAGATGAGTGGTCGGTTAAGAAGAGTAAGATGATAACGAACAGAAATGGATGGATTGGAATGGTTAAGAAAATACAATTACCGTTACAAACAGCAAACCTGATTGTTGGATTTATGGTATGGGTACTGATCTCCTCGCTTTTACCATTCATCCGAGAAGATATTTCAATTCCTACGGAGAAACTTGCGATTGTCACCGCAGTTCCAATTGTCCTAGGGTCGATTTTGCGGATTCCATTAGGGTACTATGCCAATATATTTGGCGCAAGGATCATTTTTTTCGTTAGTTTTATCGCACTTTTATTTCCCGTATTTTATATTAGTGCGGCTTCAACATTTATGGATTTAATCATTGGCGGAATTTTTCTTGGAATCGGAGGCGCGGTTTTCTCGGTTGGGGTTACCTCATTGCCGAAATACTATCCAAAGGAAAAACACGGTCTTGTTAATGGTATTTACGGAGCGGGGAATATTGGAACGGCCATTTCAACATTTGCGGCACCTGTTGTCGCAACGCAAATTGGTTGGTCGGCGACAGTAAAGCTGTATTTAGTCCTACTGCTTATTTTCGCTGTATTGAATTTTGTATGGGGCGATCGAAAAGAAATAAAAATGAAAGCACCGATTGTTGAACAGATTAAAGGTGTTTATAAAAATGAGAAATTATGGTTTTTCTCTCTTTTCTACTTCATTACATTCGGTAGTTTCGTCGCGTTTACCGTGTTTTTGCCAAACTTTCTTGTAACATTTTTTGAGTTAGAGAAAGTAGATGCTGGACTTAGAACGGCAGGGTTTATTGCAGTGGCAACTTTCCTTCGACCTGTCGGCGGATGGCTCGCAGATAAATTCCAGCCTTTAATTATCCTTATGTTTTGCTTTGCTGGACTTACAGGGGCTGCTATCATTCTAGCGTTCTCACCTTCCATTCCTTTATATACAGTCGGCAGTATGCTCATCGCAACAACTGCTGGAATTGGAAATGGTGTCATTTTCAAGCTTGTACCATTTTACTTCAACAAACAGGCAGGGATTGTGAATGGAATTGTCTCGATGATGGGTGGACTGGGTGGATTTTTCCCACCGCTCCTTTTATCAGTCATCCATTCCATTACCGGTTCTTACTCGATCGGTTTTATGGCATTTTCACAAGTAGCACTTGTCAGCCTAGTCCTCGTCATTTGGCTTTATTATATGGATCGCGTGTCGACGGCGGCAGAAGTCTTTAATAATACAGGGCAAGGTATTGTTGTTACAGATTCCACTGGTACGATTCAATCAGTCAATCCTGCCTTCACCGCATTGACGGGGTATACTGAACAGGAAGTGATCGGTCAAAACCCGAGAATTTTAAGCTCAGGCAGACACACGACAGATTTTTATACGACGATGTGGAGTCAAATCGGCCAAAAAGGCATTTGGTCAGGTGAAATATGGAATAAAAAGAAGAACGGTGAAGAGTATTTAGAGCTCATTTCTATTAGTGCGATCACTGACGAATCCGGAGAAGTTATCCGTTATGTCGGAACGTTTACCGATATTACGCCTAAGAAAGGAAAGGGCAACTGGTCTTTTTGATCGGTAGCCCTTTCTTTATGTAAGTAAAAAAGTTTTGAAGGAGGGCGGATTGATGGACAATCGCTATTCAAGACAAATATTGTTTAAGCCGATCGGCGAAAAAGGACAAAACAACCTTCAAAATAAGCATGTCGTGATCATCGGATGCGGGGCGCTTGGTTCGCCGATTGCGGAGACACTTGTGCGCGCCGGTGTTGGAAAATTGACAATTGCGGATCGGGACTATGTGGAAACTAGTAATTTACAAAGACAACAGCTATTTACAGAACAAGATGCACGTCTTGGAACACCCAAAGTAGTAGCAGCTAAAAAGCGACTTGAAATGATTCGAGAAGATGTCCATATTATTCCTGTTTTGGATCATGTGGATGGGGTATTTTTAGAGGAATTAGCAAAAGATGCCGATTTAATAATGGATGCGACGGATAATTTTGAAACGCGGCTCGTTATGAATGATGTTGCATGGAAACTTGGCATTCCATGGATTCATGGGGCTTGCGTTGGCAGCTCGGGGACAGTGTTTCCATTTATCCCGGGGAGGTCGGCTTGTTTTCGATGTTTGCTTCCTGTGCTTCCTGCTGTAAATGAAACTTGTGATACAGCTGGCATTATCGCACCTGCTGTTCAAATTACTGCCGCTCATCAGAGTGCTGAAGCGCTAAAATGGCTCACTGGAAACGAACAAACAATGCGAGAAAAGCTTTATCACTTTGACGTTTGGCATAATACGCATGTGGAAGCAGGTATTTCTCGATTGCAAAATAAAGCTTGCGAAACATGCGGAGAATCACCGACGTACCCAGCATTAACACAAATTGAAGGGACAGACTATGCGGTGTTATGTGGTCGTGAAACCGTACAAATTGTGCCGGAACCCGATCGTGCTTTAACGATTCAAGATGGTGAAGAAATCGCCAAGCGACTTGGTACACCTTATACAACGACACCGTTTTTTGTTGAGTTTTACGTGCAAGGTTATCGATGTGTGCTATTCGGGAATGGGCGTCTATTAATTCACGGGTTAAAAGATCGGAAGATTGGACGGAAATTATACCATCAATTAGTCGGATAAAGAGGGTGAAGAATTGTCTCATTTGAGTGAAAAGGATCGACAAAAAAGTTTAGCAGTATGTGTTCTTACAATCAGTGATACAAGAACTGAAGCGACAGATAAAAGTGGTGATGTTGTTCGAAAGATGCTTGAAACGGCGGGTCATCAAGTTGTTGATTCGCGGATTTGTAGGGATGACAAAAAGGAAATTAAAAATGTGTTAGATCAATGGCTGGACGAACCGGATGTACAAGCCATCATTACAACGGGCGGTACAGGTATTGGTTTCCGGGACGTCACAATTGAAACGGTCACACCTTATTTTACCAAAAGTCTTGAAGGATTCGGCGAATTATTTCGACTCCTAAGTTATACAGAAGATGTCGGTTCAAAAGCGCTGTTAAGCCGGGCGACAGCCGGCGCAATCCGCGAAAAAATACTGTTCGCTTTGCCGGGTTCTTCTAAAGCGGTGGAGTTGGCGATGGAAAAGCTTATCGTGCCGGAGCTGCATCATATTGTACGCGAGCTGACGAAACATTTGAACGACTGAAAAGTGTATAGTTGAGCGAGTCTCCAACCAATAACGGTTAGTCTCCAACAAACTCGCTCAAACCTTCATTCGCTATTCGTTTTTCAGTCGTCCAGATCATCAGAATGGTAAGGGGAATGAAAGTTTAGCGTTGGCGTTCAAAATCGCCATTTTTTCCGCCCGTTTTTTTCAACAGCATCGTCGGGCCAATGATCATTTCCTTCCCAGCGGCTTTACACATATCGTAAATCGTTAAGGCGGCGGCAGAAGCGGCTGTTAATGCTTCCATTTCAACGCCTGTTACGCCTTTTGTTTTCACTTCTGCTTCGATCAGTACCTCGTAATGGGCGGCTTCTTGATCGATATTCCAATCGAAATGGACATCCACGCCAGTTAGTGGAATCGGATGGCACATCGGAATGATATTGGAAGTGTTTTTGGCTGCTAAAATGGCGGCAACTTGCGCAACGGCAAATACATCGCCTTTCTTATTCGTACCTTCTGTAATTTGTGAATGAATTTGTTCATTCACAACGATAGAAGAAGCAGCGACCGCTGTTCGAACGGTTTCGGACTTTTCGGAGACGTCGACCATTTTGGCACGACCTTGTTGATTGAAATGAGTAAGTTCAGACAATAATATTCGTTCCTTTCGGGGTCTTTTTATTTAGTATATCAAATTAGGGGGAGTATACATCATGGTTGAAATACGTAAACCGATTCCAGTGAAAGAAGCAGTTCAGCTCGTCATGGACCATGTCGAGCCACTGCAAACAGAAATCATACCATTAGAGAAAGCCTATGGACGAGTATTAGCGGAGCCGATTATTGCAAAACACGATGTACCACCATTCGACCGTTCCCCTTATGATGGATTTGCCATTCGTTCGGAAGATTCAACAGGCGCTTCTGGGGATAATCGGATCGCATTTAAAGTCATTGGTGAAATCGGAGCAGGCTATGTTGCAGAACGAGGTATCAAGAAACACGAATCATACCGGATTATGACGGGTGCGTTAATTCCAGAAAATGCCGATGCTGTTGTGATGCTTGAGCAAACCAAAGAAGATGGGGAAGGTTTTACAATACGAAAACCATTTCTAAAAAATGAAAATATCTCATTTCGGGGGGAAGATGCCCAACAAGGTGAAGTGCTCATAGAAGCGGGTTCACTCATCCATCCGGGGACAATCGCCTTGCTTGCGACGTTTGGTTATGCCGAGGTCAATGTGTCAAAGCAACCGATTGCTGGTATTTTATCAACGGGAACGGAACTATTACGAGTCGATGAGGAGCTCGTTCCTGGAAAAATCCGCAATTCAAATGGGCCAATGATTACAGCACAGCTAGCGAGAATGGGTATTGCACATCGTTCTTATGGGATGTTAATCGATGATCTTGATGCTTGTACAGAAGTGGTTGAAAAGGCGTTGAAGGAAACTGATTTACTCATTACAACAGGCGGCGTTTCAGTTGGCGACTATGATTACTTACCGGCAATCTATGAACGTCTTGGCGCGAAAGTTTTATTTAACAAAGTGGCCATGCGCCCCGGTAGCGTGACCACGGTTGCGGTACTTGGAAATAAGCTGTTGTTTGGCCTTTCAGGTAACCCATCTGCTTGCTTTACTGGATTTGAATTATTTACGCGTCCGGCGATTCTTCGTATGATGAAGAACAATGCGCCTTATATGCCGCGCATGAGGGCGAAGCTTGGGGAAGACTTTACAAAGCCTAATCCATTTACACGCTTCGTTCGCGCTATTTGGGAAATGACACCTGAAGGGATCGTCGCAACACCCGCGGGTTTTAATAAATCGAATGCCGTTTCATCCATTGCGCGGGGCAATTGTATCATTGTCTTGCCAAGCGGAACACGAGGCTATACAAAAGGGACCGACATCGATGTACTGCTGCTTGGTTCGGAGCAAGGGGTCAGTGAGTGGACGTTATGAAAGTATTGCACGTCATTGGTTTTAAAAATAGTGGAAAAACAACGCTCATTGCACGATGGGTGCAATTATTACAACAAAAAGGTTTAGAGGTAGCCGTGTTGAAGCATCACGGACATGCCGAATCACTTGCTATGCCGGATGCATCGACAGACTCTATGCAATTTTTTTATAAAGGGGCTATGGTCTCTGTAGCGGCCGGCGGCGGTTCTACCCAGCTCATGATGAATAAAGAAATGCCATTTGAAACATTAAAAGAATTAGCGGCTACCGGCCATCCTGACATTTTATTCATTGAAGGGTATAAGAAAGAAAAGGGTGATAAAATTGTTTTACTAAGAGACGGTGAAGATTGGCAATCTTTACAGTCTGTTCAAGGGTTACAGTTGATCGTTGGCTGTACGGAAGTCTCAAGTGACCTGCCGAAAATTGCAACTCGAGAAGAAGGGGCACTGCTCGATCGATGGCTCCTTGAATGGCTTGGAAAGGATGACATTGTGAATGAAACCATTTGAAATCGTCGAAGAACCGATACAATCACAACGTTATGTCGATTATGTTTTACATGCTGGTGCCGGTGCTGTCACTGTTTTTACAGGACATGTGCGGGAATGGACGCACGGCGTACGAACACTCTACTTAGCGTATGAAGCGTATATTCCAATGGCAGAAAAAACCTTAGCGCAAATAGGAGCCGAAATGGAAGAAAAATGGCCGGGAATTAAAACTGCCATCGTTCATCGCATCGGTGAATTGCATATTTCAGATATTGCGGTGCTCATTGCTGTATCGTCACCGCATCGAAAAGCGGCGTACGAGGCAAATGAATACGCCATTGAGCGTATTAAAGAAATTGTCCCCATTTGGAAAAAAGAAATTTGGGAAGACGGAGAAGAATGGATCGGCGCACAGAAAAAGTATCCGGGGAAAGGGAAGAAATGAACATGATTACAGTAAATTATTTTGCAAGGTTACGGGAACTAACTGGCAAAACGAAGGAAACGATTGAACGAGGGTCAATGACCGTTCAAGAGTTACTCGACTGGGCGGAAGAGACGTATCCTGGATTTGGAAAAGATACCGTGCATGTAGCAGTTAACGAAGAATATGCCTTAAAGGAAGATGTCATTCAGTCCGGTGACAATTGTGCCTTTATCCCGCCAGTGAGTGGTGGATGAAACGCATCGTCGGTGTTGTATTGGCGGGAGGACTTTCAAGGCGTTACGGCTCACCAAAAGCATTCGCGAAGCTCGAAAGTCGATTTTTTTATGAAATAGCAGTGGATGTTTTAAAAGAGTTATGTGATGAAATTGTTGTCGTAACGCGTCAAGAATTTGTGAACCGTTTTCCGGCTAGTCTCACCGTCATAGTCGATGTAAAAGAGTTTGGCGGATTAGGGCCGCTGGCTGGGATTTATTCTGCAATGGAAGCGATCAAGGCCGATCAATATGTCGTTCTGCCATGTGATATGCCGTATATGAAGCGAGAAGTCATGCGAAATTTGCTAGTGCGACACAAAAAAGGAACAACAGCCGTCGTTGCAGAAGGGAAACAACATCCGCTCGTCTCTATTTGGGATGCGGAAACGAAAGCAACGATTCAAGAAGCACTAAGGAATCATCAATTACGTGTTATCCAGACACTGACAGCGTGTTCTGTGACATGGATTGAAGGCGATACTTTAACGAAGGATACAGCGCGAACCTTTGTCAATGTCAATACGCCGAATCGATTGGAGAGGATTTAAAAATGGAAGCAATCGTAGATAAACTAGGTCGTCCGATTCGAGATCTGCGAATTTCAGTGACGGATCGATGCAACTTTAGATGCTCCTACTGTATGCCAAAGGAAATCTTCGGGGATGACTATGTTTTTTTACCGAAAAATGAATTACTAACTTTTGAGGAGATCCATCGATTTGCTCGTTTGTTTGCGCGGCTTGGCGTTAAAAAGCTGCGGTTGACAGGGGGAGAGCCGCTTATGCGCAGGAACCTTCCCGATTTAATAGCGCTTTTAATGCAAATTGAAGGCATTGAGGATATCGGCTTAACGACAAACGGCGTTCTATTGAAGCAGTATGCACAGCCGCTTTATGACGCGGGACTTCGCCGGTTAAACATGAGTCTCGATGCGCTTGACCCAGAACTGTTCGGAAAATTAAACGGCAGGGGCATTAAATCAGACCTTATTCTTTCCAATATTGATCTTGCGCAAAAAACTGGTTTTGAAGTGAAGGTGAATATGGTCGTTCAAAAAGGCGTGAACGAACACGAAATTGTTCCGATGGCGGCGTATTTTAAAGAGCGTGGAATTACTCTTCGATTTATCGAGTTTATGGATGTTGGTAATGATAATGGCTGGAGCTTTGAAAAAGTCGTGACGAAAAAAGAGATTTACACGATGCTACGGGGGCAGTTTGAACTGGAACCGGCTGAACAAAATTACTACGGAGAAGTAGCTAAACTTTATCGCTACAAAGACAACGGTGCAGAAGTAGGTTTCATTACATCGGTTTCAGAATCATTTTGTTCAACTTGTACACGTGCTCGTCTATCGTCTGAAGGCAAATTGTATACGTGTTTATTTGCATCGGATGGGTTTGACTTGCGCTCCCTGATTCGAAGTGGCAAGTCCGATGACGAGCTTTTAGAAGCGATTACGGATGTTTGGGCAAAGCGCGCCGATCGTTACTCGGACGAAAGAACCGAGCAAACGGCCAAAAACCGCAAGAAAATCGGCATGAGTTATATTGGCGGGTAGGAGTGCCTGGCACCTGTCCTGATTCATCCACTGCCTTTGTGCTACAATTGTGACAACAATGGAACTGGGGGGAGTTTGGATGAAACCAAAGATTTTTATTACACGGAAATTACCGGAGGAAATGGTTGCGCCATTTCGAGAAAAATACGATGTACGCATGTGGGATGCGGAAGATGCAGCCGTTAAACGCTATGTACTATTAGAAGAAGTGAAAGAAGCGGAAGTACTTTGGTCAGTTGTTTCGGATGCAATTGACCGTGAAGTTTTTGAAACGGCTAAGAAATTGAAAATCGTCGCCAATATGGCGGTTGGCTATAATAATGTGGATATCGAAGCAGCGAAAGAACATGGTGTCATTGTGACAAATACGCCTGACGTTTTAACAGAAACAACAGCTGATCTTGCATTTGCACTTCTTTTGGCAACGGCAAGACGACTTTACCACGCGGAAGAGGAACTGCGGTCAGGGGGCTGGACGTCTTGGTCACCAATGGGCTATACCGGCATGGATGTCGGCGGTGCCACAATTGGCATTATCGGCATGGGGCGGATCGGGGAAGCGGTCGCGCGCCGTGCAACAGGGTTTAATATGCGGATTTTGTACCACAACCGTAATCGAAAGCCCGCAGCTGAAGAGGCATATGGTGCAGAATATGCAGACATGGATACTTTGCTGAAAGAAGCAGATTTTGTCGTCGTGTTAGCACCGCATACACCGGAAACAGTCGGATTGATCGGTGAGCGGGAGCTTGCGCTTATGAAAAAGACAGCTTCTATTATTAATGTCGCGAGAGGCGGCATTATCGATGAACAAGCACTGTACAAGGCACTCAAAAATGACGTCATTTGGGCTGCCGGACTGGATGTATTTGAAACGGAGCCAGTACCGCTAAACAACCCGTTGCTCACTTTACCAAATGTGACAGCACTTCCACATATCGGAAGCGCCAGTATTCGAACGCGTATAGGCATGATGGAATTGAATGCAAAAGCGATTCATGCTGTGTTGGAAGGAAGGGAACCCGAAAATCGGGTCGTTTAAAAGCTGGCAGGGAATGAGAAAAACCGCCTCCCAGTGAGCTGGAGGGCGGTTCTTTCAATGAAATAAATTAATGGTCGTAATAATAATAGGCATGGCAAAAACGTCAATGAGAAATGCTCCGACAATTGGGACGACGAGAAATGCTTTTCGGGAAGGGCCGAAACGTTCGGTGACCGCCGCCATATTGGCCATTGCATTAGGTGTCGCACCGAGACCATGACCCGTGAAACCGGCAACCATAATGGCCGCATCGTAGTCTTTTCCAAGCAAACGGAAAAGGACAAAAATGCCGAAAAGAACGATGAAAACAACTTGTACAAAGACGATGACAAGTAAAGGTAGTGCTAAACCCGCAACTTCCCATAGCTTGATACTCATCAAAGCCATCGATAAAAAGATACCGAGTGTCACATCACCGATTAAACTAATCCCTTTCATTTCAATGATGTTTGGATTGATACGGTCAATAATGTTGCGGACAATGACAGCAACAAACATTGCGCCGACATAGCCTGGCAAAACAAACCCTGTTGCAGTTGAGAATAACCCGCCTAGGTACGTGCCAATGGCCATACAAAGTGTAATGAGTAAAATTTGAATGAAGAAAGAATCGGTTTGAATCGAGTTTCCCGGCGCTTCTTCAGTGACCACTTTATGATCTTCTACTTCAGTAGGCTTTAAATTGTACTTTGAAATTAAATACTTTACTGTAGGGCCGCCGATTAAACCACCAGCAACGAGACCAAATGTTGCTGCAGCGACACCAATGGAAAGGGCTGATTGAATCCCAAGGTCTTCTAAAGTTTGTCCAAATGCTGTCGCAGCACCGTGGCCGCCTTCCATCGAAACAGCGCCTGCCATCATTCCGATCAATGGGTGAAGATCGAATAAATAGGCCATCGATACACCGATCCTGTTTTGGGCGAGGGCAAGAAAACCACAGGCAAGCCAATAAATAACAAGCAATTTCCCGCCGAGGCGAATGAGCTGGAAGCTTGCGCCTAAACCGATTGTCGTAAAAAATGTCAGCATAAATAAGCTTTGCAGTGATGTGTCAAGCGTAATGTTCAGTAAGCCAAGGGACTTTAAGATGGTTGCGACGGCCGCAAAGAGCAAACCGCCAACGACTGGCGCGGGAATACAAAATTGTCGCAAAAAAACCGACCTTACGAACGAGCCACATGCCCAATGCAAGAAGTGCAACTGCAAGAAAAATGGTGCTAATTTGATTGAGTTCTAACGTCATGTTCTATACCTCCCCAAAAAGGCTGCAATGGCTTCGTTTGCCAAATAAGCACCTAGTTTAACGGTACGATTATTTTCATCTAACATTGGGTTTACTTCGGAAATATCAAAGGATACTGTTTTGGGATGTGCAGCAACGAGTTGAATAATTGAACGTACAAGGGAAGGCTCTAAACCAAATGGCGAAGGAGCGCTTACGCCCGGCGCAAAAGCAGCGTTCAAAACGTCAGAACATAACGTCAACAATACATAGTCGTGGTCTTCTATGAATGCAGTTAATGCAGTCTGCAGATTAACAAAATTACCGTGATGAATATTTTCTTCGTATTCATATAATACACCGAGTTCATCCGCACGATCGAATAGCTCTTGCGTATTCCCAAAACGTTGAATACCTGCAACAAAATAACGGCTGTTTGGATCATGGTCTAAAATTTGTTTAAACATAGTGCCAGAGGATATCTGTTCTTCATAAGAACGTAAATCGAAATGCGCGTCAATATTAATAATGCCGAGCGATGCGTCTTTTCCAATATAGTTTCGTACACCTAAATAATGGCCGTAAGCGGTTTCATGACCGCCGCCAAAAATGATCGGTACAGTCTTTTTGGATAACAACTTTTCCACGGCAAAACCAAGTTGTTGCTGCGCCTCTTCCAGTTCATTTCCTAGGCAGGCAATGTTACCGATATCGATGATCCGTTTGTTAGCTGGAAATTTCCAAGGAAGCTTAGAAATTTCGCCTCGAAGGGCATTAGGTGCTTGGGCTGCGCCTAAACGTCCTTTATTTCTTTGAACACCTTCTTCACATTCGAAGCCAATAATTGCACAAGCTTCGGGGGCTGGCGCTATTTCGTCAATATCCATAATTTCGATAACTTGGTGATAACGGAAGCTCGATCTATTCTCAACATGGTCTGTCCGTCCAGTCCATAAAGCGGGATTAATTTTTCTAATCATAACAATCTTCCTTTCGAAATTATTAAAAAACAGTTTGTTCGATTATTATATATGTCTTAATTTATAATTTCTAATATATAAATGGCATAGATATATAGCTTTAATCTATAAGTGAGGGAGATGCGGAAAATAGAAATTAAAAAAATCCATTATTTCGTGACGATTGTCGACTTAATGAGTTTTTCAAAAGCCGCCAAAAAATTACATGTTTCGCAGCCGTCATTGAGTAAGGCGATTCAAGACTTAGAAAAGGAATTTGGTTTCCCACTCATTGAACGCAACACACGAAATAGCCGCCTAACGGAAGCGGGGGAAGTCTTTTATAAAAGGGCAATTCATCTTTTAAATGAAGTAGACGTAGCGAAAAAAGAAATGGATGAAGTGAAGCTTGTCGGAAAAGGTGAAATTCAACTCGGAATGATCGAGTCTATTAAGCATTGGTTGCCCAAAGTGATTGTCGATTACGAAGAAAAATTTCCAGCTGTTAAGATTAGGCTGACGGAAGTGTTAAGTGGGGAAGCTGTAAGGCATTCATTAAGATCGTATGAGACACATGCGATTATTACAAATCAACCTATTCAAGAAGATGATATCGAAACAATCCCCTTGTATGACGAAAAACTAGTCGTTGTCTTCCATCACACTCATCCTTTGGTCAACTATGAGGAAGTTACATTGAAGCAAATTGCCGATGAGCCTTTTATGATCAGTGCGGAAGGATTTCAAACGAGAAAGGATATTTTGCATGCATTTGCATTAGAGGATGCTATGCCGAACATCAAGTACGAATTTGAACGGTTTGAAACAGCTTTAAGTTTAGTAAGAGAAAATTTAGGGATTGCCATTATTCCAGAATATTATTTGCTTGGTCCAAAAGATTCATCTATTCAAAGCAAGAAATTGACATCATCTATATTAGATCGGACTGTCTATTTAACGGTTATGAGGAATAGATTCCTTTCGCCATCAGTCAAAGTGTTGTTACAAGACATTCAAGATTACTTTGCGTAATTCTATTTTTATTATGAAGAAAAAATGAGAGGGGAGATTTAAATGATCGGAAGAAATGACCCTTGTTCCTGCGGTAGTGGGAAAAAGTATAAAAAATGCTGTGGTTCAAAAGGAACTGACCTCGTCGGCATGATTGTTAACGAAGAACTTGATCGGGTGCTAATTGGCTATTTTGAACAATATCCGCAAGGTGATGATCGCAAGGAAATGATGCGAATGATGAGGGAGTGGGTGAATCGGCTTTCGGATAGTTGGGCGAAAGAACATATTGAGGAAGCGGCCGGTGAGTTTTATTTATTCATTCAAAATAAAAGGCTATGGACGATATATTTGGCTGAGCAGCTTCAGCAAACGAAGCGTGAATCAGTTGCCTCCGTATTGCGAAAATGGGACGAGCCATTCATGTTATTGGGCGAAATTACGGACAGTAAACCAGGAATGATTAAAGTAAGGGAGATTTTCGGTGAGAAAGAATACAAAGTAACGCGAAATGAAGGAATGCCGATCGATCCGGGAACGTTGATGTTTGGCGTTGTACTGCGTGACCCGAGGGAAACAGAAGAAGCAATTGCGCCCGTTTCGTCCATGATGTTCCTCGCGAAGTGGAGTAAACAAACAAAAAAATCCTTAGTCGAATTGAGAGAATCAGTCGTCAATCAATCAACAGAGCAATTTATACTCGATCATGCACTCGATATTTATGAGCTTTTCATCAAGCGCAGCATGGCTTCGATGAATGAGCTTGTAGAAGAAGTGCTGTCAGAATCTCAATTACATGCTTTAAAGGCACTCGATCGAAATTTACATGAACTTGACCAAACAGCCAATGCGCTTGAAATCATGCATAAACTAGCAGTTGCTTATTTCTTAAATGAAAATCAGGACAATTTACTAGAAAAAGATTTTCTGGCGGCTGCTGTCAAAACGGGAATCGACATTGGTGTCGTACAAGGAACAGGTTTAGAACTTGAAGATATTATACAAAAATTCGGAGCTTCAACCGATGGGGTAAGGGGGTATATTGATCAACTGTCCTCACTTTATAAGGAAATGATGGATAGTGGGGATGAGCCAATCGCATCACGTGTTTATGAGATTGGGACAGATCCAAGGCCCTCGGAAAAAGCGCTTTGGGAAACATCTATGACGACAGCTGGTGTTGTTCAGCCTGAGCGAAAGCCAAGTGTGGCAGATGGTCGGGCGCAACTTTTGGCGTATGAAGCGTATGCGGCAGAATCGGAAAAGGAGAGAAGGGTGCTTGCGAAAAATGCATTGGAAATGGGACCGAATGTACCGGATGCGTTACTTCTAAAAGCCGAGGTTGAAGGAGATCCGAAAAAGGCGGCTGCCCTTTATGAAAAAGCGATTCAACAGGCAAGTAAAACTTTTGAGCCTGGGGAAAATCCTTGGAAAAATATTCCGAATCGGCCGTTCATGCGTGCTGCATTCGCCTATGGGGTTCACTTGTTCAAACAAGGTGAATATGCAGAGGCAGCCTCTATTTTTACAGATCTTGTGAAAATGAGCCCGACGGATAACCAAGGTGCGCGGTACGAAGCGGTCGCCTCGCTAATCCACGTTGGACGTTATAATGAGGCTGCAGAAATTATGGTGCGTTATGAAAAAGGCTCACAGCATGATGCGGCGTATCTCTATTTGGATTGGAAGCTTGAATACGAAGCGACAAATGGGGATTCGAAAAATACAGAAGAAATGTTGCAAACAGCAGCAAAAGTGAATGGTCATGTCATGCATTTGATGACATTCAAAGCGAAAACGATTCCTTATCCACGGTATCAAGAATTGCAGCCGGGAAGTGAAGCAGAAGCGCGATATATTTGGCTGTTGTTGAATGGCGGGAAATAAGTAGAAATCCATTTACCGGCGTTCGTTTGATGAACGGATTTTTTGTAGTACAGGCACTGTAAACTTACTAATTGTCATAAATAACGCCTTTCATAAATAAAATGGATTGTTTAGATCGATAAAAGGGAGTGAACAGTCCATTTCTACATTTGTGACGCAATCATTAGAAGAACTTCGATTTTGGTCACGAATTATGAAAGAGCATGCATTCTTTTTAAGTATTGGGTTTACCGCAGACGATACGAAGCTCATTCAACAAGCAAAGCAATATATGGCAATATTTGAGCGGATTGAAGAACAAGCTAAAGCATATAACGAAGAAACGGATCCGGAGGTAATCAGACAGTTTAACACACAAGTCTATCAAGCGGCAGTTTCCATCTGGGCCTTCAAGCGAACAGTACTTGGGTTAATCGTAGATTGTCGGATTGGTGGAAATAATTTCCCGCTACTACTCGATCACATAAGTAGGGAAGCTGCCTATTTCGCTAATCGATTAAAGGAACTGAATGAAGGCAAGATGAAACCGTTAGCAGATGCCATTATAAAAGAAAATGTGTTTTTCTTAAAAATAATGGCAGACCACTCTAAATTTATCGGTCACTTGCTGGATCCGTCTGAAAGAAAACTTGTCGATCAGGCACGTGAGTTTAGCCATGATTTTGACCAACTTCTTTACCAAGCACAAGATTTGGATCATATGCGTCCTTACACAGAAACAAAGCCGATGCTAGGTCAGTTTTTGGATCAAAATAGGGTTTCTGTTGCGTCGCTGCGAGACTTTAAGAAAACGGCAAGAGATTTAATTGAAGCTTGTAAAATCAAGAGCATTATTCACCCGCTTCTCGCCGATCATGTATACCGTGAAGCAGATCATTTCCTTCATATTATTGATGCATTCGAAGAACATCTCACAGCGCAATCATAGGATATTCTTAACTTTTTTAGCATCGCAAGCTGGTAGTCATTCGAATGAAAAACACAAAAAACGTCCGCCGATATGACATTCGGCAGACGTTTTTTTGCATTTCTATTATTTCCCACCAAGCAAATCGAATAATCCACCGGTGATGCTTCCTTCATCGCGGGAGCCGCCGCCTGGTGTTTGCGGTGCTGCCGCGAATACTCGGCTTGCGAGTCTTGAGAATGGCAAGGATTGAATCCAAACTGTTCCAGGACCGCGTAAAGTTGCAAAAAATAGTCCTTCGCCGCCGAATAATGCAGTTTTAACACCTTTGACCATTTCGATATTGTAATCAACGTCCTGTGTCATCGCGACAAGACACCCTGTATCTACGCGCAAAGTTTCACCGGGTTGTAGTTTTTTCTCGATGATCGTTCCGCCAGCATGGACAAATGACATGCCATCGCCTTCCAGCTTTTGCATGATAAACCCTTCGCCGCCGAAGAAACCTGTACCAAGCTTACGTTGAAACTCAATCCCAACAGAAACACCTTTTGCAGCCGCTAGAAAGGCATCTTTTTGACAAATAATTTTCCCGTTGTAGAGGCTTAAATCCATCGGAATAATTTTTCCTGGATAGGGAGAAGCGAAGGAAACATGCTTCTTCCCAGTGCCCACGTTTGTAAATGTTGTCATAAATAAACTTTCACCTGTTAAAAGACGTTTTCCTGCACCCATCAACTTACCCATCAACCCGCCGCCTGACGAGCGGGAACCATCCCCGAAAATTGTTTCCATTTCAATTCCGTCTTCCATCATCATCAGCGCACCGGCTTCTGCAATCACTGTTTCATGCGGATCCAGCTCTACTTCTACAAATTGCATGTCATCTCCGTATAGCTTGTAATCAATTTCATGGTTATTCATAAAATATGCCTCCTCGACCTAATATTTTGACTACTCATTCATACGAAAAGGAATTGGCAAAAGTTTCGGGGAAAAAGATTATTTTTTAAAAAATGGACAACTCCGTAAATCTCTCATTTATATGTCCCGGAAAATCGCCAAACTTTACTTGCTAGCTCGCGCGCCTCGGCCTCATGTGAAGTACCGACATAAGACTCCCTAAAAGAACGTGCAATTGACTCGAGGACAAAAAATCGCGGGGAATTACTTTGAATTTCTTCGAGCAGAAATTGGACATACTGTTTTCCGGCGGGCTGTTCCTCTAGTTCGAGTCGATCGCGGAAACCTAAAAGATCTTTCGCGAGCAGATCTTTCGTAATCGTATTTTGGGAATGGTCGTTTCGGAATGTCTTAAAAAGATGCACATCGAAAAATGCGTCTGAAGAACGGATCATATCTGGCAATATCGAATCCATTCTTCGCAATAGAAAATTCAAAAGCTGCGTTGCATCAGGTTCCTTTGACGAAATAGTGGACCATGAATGCAATGTATGATGAAGCATGCCAAGCAACATCATGGCACAATCTAAGGCATAAGGTTTCGCACTTTTGCCGTATACATCGACGATTCTTTCAGCGAGCCACGAGAATTCATCGTACAGTATTTTTTTTACAAATTGCTTTAAATCCTCTTCGCCGGAATGATAAACAGCTTCATAAATCGGCAGTAAATTTTGTTCTCGATTCATATGTAATCGAAGAACAATTTGTTGCGTAAGAATTTCTTTATTCCTAGGGTCTTGTCCGATGAGCAGTTCCTGTCGTTTCAAATACGTTTCGATTCGAGCTTGCTCTAAAATAGCCAATAAACATTCATTTTTAGATGAAAAATAATTATAAAAAGTCCCTTTCGAGATCTTCGCCTCATTTAAAATATCTTGGACGGAAGTTGCTGTAAATCCTTTGTCGATAAAAATACGTTGTGCTGTACGCAACACTTGACGTTTTCGTTCGTTCATTACATCACCTTTGAACTCATAGTATAGCTTTATTTTAATCCTATATCCCAAGTATATCAACATTGATGGGAGATTATTATTTTACGGTTGATTTTTTTGAACTGCGGGTATAAAATACTTAGAGTGATGAACTAGGTGTACAATTTATATACTAATTGTACAAATGGAGGATTGAGATGAAAAACGACAAATTAGATATTGGTGCAATGCATGAAAAGCCACCTTATGCCATGTTGGCCATTTTATTCTTTGGCGCGTTTGTTGCATTGTTGAACAATACATTACTAAATATCGCCTTGCCGACGATTATGGTTGAATTCGATGTCAAACCGTCCGTCGTTCAATGGCTAACGACAGGATACATGCTCATTAATGGGATTTTAATTCCTGCAAGTGCATTTTTTATTCAAAGGTTTACAAATAGAAATTTATTCATTACGGCGATGTCCTTATTTACTTTAGGAACATTTCTAGCGATTGTAGCACCGTCATTTCATATCATTGTATTGGCAAGGATGATTCAAGCGTCCGGTTCTGCCATGATGATGCCGCTACTCATGAATGTCATGCTCGTTGCATTTCCAGTCGAGCGCCGCGGATCGGCGATGGGTATCTTTGGACTTGTCATGTTCACGGCACCGGCGATTGGCCCGACATTATCCGGTTGGATTATTGAACATTATTCTTGGAGAACATTATTTGGCATCGTATTGCCATTTGCATTTTTACCGCTATTATTTGCGATTTTTAAGTTGCGCAATATTACACCGAATCGAGACGTGCAACTAGACGTCTTTTCATTAATATTGTCGAGCATCGGCTTTGGCGGACTGCTTTACGGCTTTAGCTCTGCGGGTGATAAAGGTTGGGGAGATCCGCTTGTATACGGCACGATCGCGATTGGAACAATTGCCCTTATTGTATTTGTTCTTCGTCAATTGCGAATGGATGACCCGATGTTAGATTTCAAAATATATAAGCACCCAATGTTTGCGTTGTCTTCGGCAATTTCAATTGTCTTATCGATTGCGATGTTTTCCGCGATGATTTTAACGCCGCTTTATGTCCAAAATATACGCGGTATTTCACCATTCCACGCGGGTATTTTAATGCTGCCGGGAGCCGTTCTGATGGGGGTAATGTCTCCAATTACCGGGCGCTTGTTCGATAAATACGGTGCACGTATCATGGCGATTATTGGTCTCGGTCTGACAGTTGTGACGACCTATTACTTAAGTAAGCTTGATTTACATTCCGGCTATTACTACATTATGTTGCTTTACACAGTGCGGATGTTAGGATTCTCATTAGTCATGATGCCGGTTATGACAAACGGTTTAAATCAGCTGCCAATGCAGTCCAATCCCCACGGTACAGCGATTAATAACACGCTGCAGCAAGTATCCGGGGCAATTGGATCCGCATTATTATTAACCATAATGACGAATCGAATGGAGTCGTCAGGTGCTGATCTTGCGGCGAAAGCAGCGGCTTCGGGAGAAATGCCGACAACACCTGAGGCAATTGAGGCGATGAAGCAAACGATTGAGACACAAGCTATGCTCGATGGCATCACTCATGCATTTTTCGTATCGACCGTCATTGCCGTCGCGGCACTTGTGTTGGCATTTTTTATTCAACGTGTAACGCCGCCAAAACAGAAGGAACTGATACAAAAAACGACCAAAACCTCATAATGAAAAAATCCGCATCATTTTATATGACGCGGATTTTTTGGATCCATTTTCATCTAGTGTATTTATAATGGGAAGAAAATCGGGATCATGATCAGCATGACTGCATAAATCACTAGCTGCAAAGGTACGCCAACTTTTACGAAGTCGAAAAATGTATACCCGCCAGCCGTCATCACCATTGCATTGGTCGGGGAGGCAACAGGTGTTGAGAATGCCATATTGGCGCCGACTGCCACTGCAATTAAAAACGAATAGGGATTTGCATCCATACTAAGTGCCGCATTCATCGCAATCGGGACAAATAAAACGGCCGTCGCTGTATTGCTTATAAATTGTCCGAAAGTCATTGTTAATAGAAATATACCGGCGAGGACTCCTATTGCACCGAATCCACCAAGTACTTGAATAATCCCTTCAGAAAGTATGACCATGCCTCCTGTTTTTTCCAAAGCCGTCGCCATTGGCAGCATCGAGGCAATGAGAATAATGCTTTCCCAATTAATTTTACTATAGGCATCATCCATATTGCGTACGCAACCCGTCAAAATCATTAAGACCGCACCGATTGCAGCAGATACGACAGTCGGGAAAACGTCAAAGACCATTAGCAAAATCATCAACAACATAATCCCGCCCGCAATTGCTGCTTTTCCACTCGCAGTTGCCATACTTGCATGTTCTTTCGGCTGTCCTACAACGACGAAGTCTTGCGTTTCTTTTGCCAGCCGTTCGATTTCATCCCAAGAGCCTTGCACAAGTAACGCATCCCCGAAACGAAGGCGCTGTTTAGATAGTTGCTTCGGAAATTGTTCCCCGCGACGGTTAATACTGAGGATATTTAAATTGTATTTTTCGCGGAATCCGAAGTTTTGGATCGTTTCATCGATCAGACTTGAATGTGGCGTTAACAAAACTTCCGCAATTCCTAGCTGCTTGGAAATTAGATCATCCGCTTCGGAGTCGCTTTCTTCAATTTGTAAGCCAAAGTCTTCTTTTAGCCTTTCGATATTCTCTATTGATCCTTTCATATAAAGGACATCTTTTGGTTGAATAATACTTTTTGGACCCGCCATTTCTTGGTAAGTAACGGGTAAAAGGTTCAAACCTTCAGTCGTTTTTCGCTCGATTTTCAAAAGGAATGATTGATAATTGGCTGGGATTTTCAATTCGGTCAACCGCTTTCCAATCATTTTGGATTGTTCAGGAACACGAACGCGAACCAAGTTTCCACCTAGTTGATAATCAATGGCCAGCTGCTTTGGGGAAAGTTTATGTTCATCATTTGCATTATTTCTTCTCTTTCCTTTTGGAAGCAGCTTATTTCGAACTACATATAAATAAATAATACCTGTCATTACGCCAATGATGCCAATGGGTGTAATGTCAAAAAAGCCGAGTTTCTCATAGCCGTTTTCTACGAGATGCTGACTAACGATTAAGTTTGTCGGAGAAGCGATCAGTGTCAAAAGACCAGAAAAACTTGCCATATAAGACAAGGGAATTAAAAACTTCGAAGGACTGCTTTGAATACTCATCGCAATACTGACAACAATTGGGAGCATTAAAGCGACTGTTCCAGTATTACTCATAAATGCGCCAACAGTGGCAACGATCACAAGCAGAAGAATAAATAATTTTTTCTCACTGTCTCCAGACCAGCGAAGAAGTAAATTTCCTGCCATCTGGGCAAGACCCGACCGGAAAATACCGGCGCCAACGATAAATAAGCTGGCAACCATCATCACAACAGAATTCGAAAAACCGGCAAGCGCCTCAGTGGGCTCTAATATGCCTGTTAAGACAAGAGTCAACAATGCAAGCACAGCCACAAGATCTGCCCGCAAACGATTGCTTATGAAAAAGATAATTGTAATGAGCAAAATACTGAACGTAATAATGAGCTGCAATTTTATTCGAATCCTTTCTATCAGAAAGTAAACTCACTATCAGAAAGTAAACTCACTTAAATTGTATAACATCGGGGAAAATAAGTGCTTTGTATATAAGGAATTATTTGTGACGATCTTTCATAGTTGTATGGCAGGCATGCTTCA
Organism: Sporosarcina sp. HYO08; assembly: GCF_001563475.1. Taxonomy (GTDB): domain Bacteria; phylum Bacillota; class Bacilli; order Bacillales_A; family Planococcaceae; genus Sporosarcina. The sequence goes on from NZ_LPUT01000012.1 coordinate 145,805, forward strand.
AAATAGAGGTATTTATTCCGATTTGTTGAAATATATAACATATAGAAGGCGTTAGTGGAAAGGGGAGTTGCACGATGCAATTAAACAACTACATTGGCGGTTCATGGCAGAAAACAGAGGGCGCAGCGTATACAGCAGTATTAAATCCCGCAAACGGAGAAGAACTGGCGCAAGTGAGACTGTCTTCAAAGGAAGATGTAGATTTGGCAGTGCAAGCGGCAAAAAAAGCGCAAAAAGAATGGGCACTTGTTCCAGCACCAAAGCGCGCGGATTATTTATATGAAATTGGTCGAATCATGAAAGAGAAAAAAGAGCATTTGTCACAAATCCTGACAAAGGAAATGGGAAAAGTCATTGAAGAAGCGCGGGGGGAAGTGCAGGAAGGCATCGACATGGCTTTTTATATGGCCGGCGAAGGAAGACGGCTTTTTGGAGAAACCGTTCCATCAGAGCTCCAAAATAAATTTGCGATGAGTGTTCGCGCGCCAATCGGTGTCGTCGGGCTCATTACGCCATGGAATTTTCCAGTTGCTATAGCGACGTGGAAGTCATTTCCAGCAATTGTCGCGGGAAATACTTTCGTCTGGAAACCTGCAACGGAAACACCGATGTTGGCATACGAAATGGCACTCATATTTGAAGGGGCAGGGCTGCCAAAAGGTGTTGCGAATATCGTTTTTGGCACGGGTTCAGTCGTTGGGACAGCAATGATTGAGCATCCTGATGTACGTGTCATTTCGTTTACTGGATCGACAGAAACAGGCCGAAGTGTTGCAGAAGCAGGCGGCCGTCATTTAAAAAAGGTTTCCCTTGAGATGGGTGGAAAAAACGCAGTCATCGTAATGGACGATGCGGATCTTGAATTGGCTGTGGAAGGCATTCTTTGGAGTGCATTTGGCACAACAGGTCAGCGTTGTACAGCATGCAGCCGCGTCATCGTGCATAAAGATATAAAGAAGGACTTAGAAGAAAAACTGCTTGCCGCTATGGAAGGTTTAACGATTGGCGATGGATTGGATGAGTCCGTAAAAGTAGGGCCGGTTATAAATGAGAAAGCATTGAAGAAAATTCAAAAATACGTTGAAATTGGCCGAGAGGAAGGCGCTCAATTGCTTGTTGGCGGCAATGTTTTAAGCGACGGGAATTATGCGAATGGACATTTTTTTGAGCCTACGCTCTTTACAAATGTGAAGTGGGATAGCCGATTAGCGCAGGAGGAAATTTTTGGCCCAGTTGTCTCTTTAATCGAAGTTGAGAGTTTAGAAGAAGCGATCGAAGTCAATAACAGTGTACCTTATGGATTATCAAGTTCCATATTTTCACAAGATGTGAATAAAGTTTTTCAAGCGCAGCGTGATTTAGATACGGGAATTGTCTACGTAAACGCAGGGACAACAGGGGCAGAAATCCATTTGCCATTCGGCGGTACGAAAGGAACTGGAAATGGCCACCGGGATTCGGGCGTTGCGGCACTCGATGTATTTACAGAATGGAAAAGTATCTATATTGATTACAGCGGAAAGTTACAGCGTGCGCAAATTGATACGGAATAGTTTGAAAGGCTACATAGATTCACGGACCCTTAGGAAAATAGCAGCGAAAGACTATCTTTAAAAGGGGATGAGGACGTGAAGGTTGTTGTACTTGGTGCAGGCTTAATGGGAAAAGAGGCCGCGCGTGATCTTGTTAAAAGCGATGATGTTGAACAAGTCTATTTAGCAGATGTCAATATTCGGCAAGCGGAAGATTTTGCAGAGCAATTGATGAATGATAAGTTAACCATTCTGTTACTGGATGCAACAAACGATCAACAACTCCGTGACGTGATGAAGCTTGGCAATATTGTCATCAACGCACTTTTTTACTCATTCAATGAAAAAGTGGCGCAAATCGCGATCGAACTTGGTGTTCACTCTGTCGATCTTGGCGGCCATATCGGTGGTGCAACAGAAGCAGTTTTACAGCTTTCAAAAAAGGCCGAAGCGGCAGGTGTGACCATTATTCCGGATCTTGGCGTTGCACCGGGAATGATTAATATTTTAACAGGTTACGGGGCTAGTAAACTAGATCGAGTGGATACGATTAAGCTTTACGTTGGCGGTATTCCAGTAGATGCAAAGCCACCGCTGAACTACAAAGTGGTTTTTTCATTGGCAGGCTTATTTGACCATTACACGGATCCATCGAAAGTGATTCGAAATGGAAAACTGATTGAAATTCCATCCTTATCGGAAATTGAGCCCATTACTTTTGAAAAATATGGGGAGCTGGAAGCATTCCATACATCTGGGGGCATTTCAACTTTGGCGCAGTCCTTTCCAGACGTGGATACGCTTGAATACAAAACGATACGCTATCAAGGACATGCGGAAAAGTTTCAATTGCTCGTTGATCTTGGCTTGCTTTCCCGCGATACAACTGTGCAGATTATGGGGCAAGAGATTCACGTGCGTGACGTCATAAGGGAGTATTTATCGTCCAAGCTGCACCTCGGACGAGACGAAAAGGACGCAGTTTTATTGCGGGTCATTGTCGCTGGGTTTCGGAGCGGTGAAAAAGTGGCGTATACGTACAACTTGCTGACGGAAAAAGATTCAACAGTCAATGAGACGGCGATGGCGCGTGCAACTGCCAATACGGTTTCAGTCGTCGCACAAATGATCGGGAGAGGGACCATTACAAAGCGAGGTGTTCACCCGCCTGAAAAAATCGTTCCTGGTGAACTGTACATTGAAGAAATGAAATTGCGTGGTGTCATCATTCAGGAAAGTATGCACAAAGGGGATGCACCTGCATAAGGGAGCGTTTACGATGAACTTTGAGTGGACGGATGAACAAAAGATGCTTAGAAAAACGGTGCGGCAATTTGTCGATGATGAAATCATGCCGCATATTCAAAAATGGGATACGGATGGTGGTTTTGACCCGGCACTTTGGAAGAAAATTGCGGATCTCGGTTTGATGGGTGTTTGTGTGCCCGAAAAATACGGCGGCAGCGGCATGGATTATAATTCACTAGCGATATTGTGTGAGGAGATGGAGCGCGGCGACACTGCTTTTCGAACGGCTGTGTCTGTTCATATAGGTTTGAATTCTATGACGTTGATGCAATGGGGAACCGAAGCGCAGAAACAAAAATATTTAGTTCCGCAAGCGAAAGGTGAGAAGATTGGTGCGTTCGGACTGACTGAACCGGGTGCCGGATCGGATGTTGCTGCGATGTCCACGACGGCGGTGCGTGATGGAGACGATTATGTTTTAAACGGTCAAAAAACGTGGATCTCCTTATGCGATGTCGCGGATCACTTCCTTGTCTTTGCCTATACGGACAAATCAAAAAAACACCATGGCATCAGTGCATTTATTGTCGAACGAACGATGCCGGGCTTTTCATCCAAAGCGATTAAAGGAAAATATGGCATTCGCGCAGGTAATACAGGTGAGCTGTTTTTCGATGACGTTCGTGTTCCAGTAGAAAATTTGGTAGGAAAAGAAGGCGAAGGCTTTAAAATTGCCATGTCTGCTTTAGATAATGGCCGTTTCACAGTGGCGGCCGGCGCGGTCGGATTGATTGGCGCGTGTATCGAAGAAAGCGTGAAATATTGCCGGGATCGGGAAACATTCGGCAAAGAAATTGGCAAGCACCAGCTCGTCCAACAAATGATCGCCAACATGGAAGCGGGCTATCAAATGAGCCGCCTGCTTGTCTATCAGGCGGGGGAGCTAAAAAACAAAGGGGTGCGTAATACACGCGAAGTGTCCCTTGCCAAATGGCAGGCTTGTAATTTTGCCAATCAAGCAGCAGATGATGCGGTTCAAATCCACGGTGCTTATGGCTATTCGGACGAATATCCAGTCGGCAGGTTCTTGCGAAATTCAAAAGCGCCCGTCATATATGAAGGGACCCGTGAAATTCATACGATTATGCAGGCGGAGTATGTGCTCGGTTACCGAACTGACAAACCGCTTAACCAACAGTTGCCAAAATGGCCGTTTGAATGAAAAAACATCCTGTGGGGTGTTTTTTTATTGAGGAAAGGAATAGTTTTAAATTGTGTAACTTTTTCTCGGTGCTGCAGTCTAACTACTTGAAGAAGGAGGTCGAGGATGAAGAAAAAAATGATGCGTTTTCTTATCGTAATCGCCAGTCTGCTGCTATTCGTCACCGCATGCGGAACAGACGTTGATGATTCAAGCGTAAATGAACAAAAGAAAAATAATACTAGTTTCGCTCAAGATGACTACAAAGAAATTACAAATTCAAACAATGAACTTGCATTCAAACTGCTAAAAGAAGTTGAAAAAGATGAACAGGGCAATGTCTTCATTTCACCAACTAGTCTATTTATGGCACTGTCTATGGTTTACAACGGAGCGGATGGCGAAACGAAAAAAGAAATTGCAGAAATACTTCAAGTGAGCGGCATCGAAGTAGATGATTTAAATAAGGCAAACGCCTCACTACTAGCAATGCTCACAAAAGAGTCAGAGAGAATTACAGTGGACATCGCCAATTCCGTTTGGATCAACGATGAATTTCATTTTCAACAAGAATTTGAAAAGGACGTCAGTGACTTTTATCAAGCCGAAATGAAAGAATTTAATCCTATGGATGAACAGGCAGCGAAAACGATTAATGGGTGGGTGGAAAAAGAAACACAGGAAAAGATTAAGGAGATTGTAGAAAATCCGCTTAATCCTGATTTGGTCATGATGTTGTTAAACGCCATCTATTTCAATGGGGAATGGACGTATGAATTTGACAAGAATCTAACTGAAATCCGTGAATTCTTTTTGTCTGACGGAACGACGACCCAAATCCCTTTTATGAACAGAAGAGAAAATTTCTTGTATATGGAAAATGACGACTTCCAGGCAGTGTCACTTCCATATGGGGATGGGGAAATGAGTATGAAAGTATTTTTGCCGAAAGAAGGCAAAAGTTTAACAGACTTTGAAAATGCGCTTTCCAACGAGCAATGGCGGGAATGGGATAAACAATTTAGCCAGCAGGAAGGCATTGTGAACATGCCGAAATTTAAAATGGAATATGAAATAGAACTGAATAGCGTGTTACAAAAGCTCGGAATGCCAACTGCCTTTACGGAAAAAGCAGAGTTCCCAAAATTAATTCAAGAAGATGCACCCCTGATGATTGATAAGGTAAAGCAAAAGACATTTATTGATGTGCATGAAAAAGGTACGGAATCGGCAGCTGTGACATCAGTAGAAGTCGTCTTAACTTCTGCGCCGGCAGATGAATTTTATATGGACATCAATCGGCCATTCTTTTTTATGATTACAGATGACGAAGCGGAAGCGATTCTGTTCATGGGCAGCGTTTCAAATCCGAAAGAGCTTGGGGATTCCTAAGCTCTTTTTCTTTAGGACCATTTTGTTATCCGTCTCAATGTGTTGTAATTCTCTGAATTAATAATATAAATAAATTGGGCAGAAAAGTGTGATAACATATTTCTCAAAACAGATTAGGGGAGCACGATCTTATGAAACTTGAAACGCCAATTAAAATAAAGCCTTCCGCGCGCATGTCTATCTTTTCCGAAGCAATTTTTGGTGATTTAAAGGCTGCTGCTGCGAAAAAACAAGCAACGGGCATTGAGCTGATCGATTTGAGTCTTGGCAGTCCGGATTTGCCGCCGGATGAAAAAGTGCGGAAAGTATTATCTGATGAAAGTGCATTGGCAACAACATATGGCTACACGCTTGGCGGGACAAAGCGTTTTAACGAAGCAGTTGCCAATTATTATAAACGGCGTTCCGGTGTCGACATTAACCCGGAGACCGAAGTCATCCAGACGATGGGTTCACAGGAAGGGCTCGTTCATTTACCGCTTGCATTTTGTGATGAAGGCGACATTGTACTTACGACGGATCCCGCTTATGTCGCATACGAAGCTGGCATTAAACTAGCAGGAGCTGTACCGTACTACATGCCGCTTCGTGAAGAAAATGGATTTTTGCCAGATTTACGAGCCATTCCTGAGGAAGTTGCAGAAAAAGCAAAGCTGCTTATTTTGAACTTGCCTGGGAATCCAGTACCCGCGCTTCCAAGTGCTTCGTTCTTTGATGAAGTCGTCGCTTTTGCGCAGAAATACAACATTATTGTATTGCATGATGCAGCTTATTCGGAATACTATTTCACAGGAGACGCACCGATTAGTTTTCTAGCTACAGAAGGCGCTATAGATGTAGGTGTAGAAATTAATTCATTGTCGAAAAGCTTTAGCCTGGCCGGGGCGCGTATTGCCTATATTGTTGGAAATGCTGAAGTCGTCAGCATCATGAAACAGTTAAAATCGAATTTGGATTACGGAACATTTGGACCGATTCAGGAAGCGGCGGCTGTAGCATTAGACAATGCCGAAGAAATTACAGATCGACTTAGAAAAGAATTTTCTAAACGTCATCAAGTGTTAATGAATGGAATGAAAGAAATCGGCTGGTCAGCCACACCGTCAAATGGCGGTATGTTCGTCTGGGCAAAATATCCGTATGACATGGGGGACATCGATTTCGTTTACGAAATCATTGAACAATGCGGAGTCGTCATGGTGCCGGGCAGTATTTTTGGTTCGGGCGGAGAAGGGTATGTACGCTTAGCGCTCGTTCAATCGGTGGACGAGCTGCAGCGAGCAATTGAGCGGTTAAAAAACTTGTCTATTTAATATAAAAAAGCTAGGAAGGTGATCCACATCTTCCTAGCTTTTTTGGTGTATACTGGAACTTTGAAATGATTCGATTGGAGTTATGCACAATGGACAAGAAACAAACAGGATTAAAACCATTTTTCTCACTTATTTTATCCACAAACATTCCCAAACTCGCTTTAGCTATAGGCTTAACAGCAAGCGTGCTCACGACACTGGCAGGTCTTGTCGTTCCGTTGTTAACAAAAAATCTTGTGGATGGTTTTTCTGTTTCCAAGTTAAGTGTCCCACTTATGATCGGAATCGGTGCAGCATTTATCGTGCAAGCAGTCATTAACGGGATTTCGATTTATTTACTCAGTTATGTCGGTCAAAAAGTCGTTGCCAGACTACGTGATCGGATGTGGATAAAACTTATTCGTTTACCGGTAAGTCATTTTGATTCCGAATCGAGCGGTGAGACGGTGAGTCGTGTCGTCAATGACACGGGCATCGTTCGAGAACTGATTTCCCAACATTTTCCGCAATTCATTACAGGAATTATATCAATTCTTGGAGCAGTCACGATCCTTCTGATAATGGATTGGAAAATGACGCTAATTATGCTCATATCTGTTCCAGTTACAGTTGCTGTGATGATTCCTTTAGGGCGACGAATGGCGAAGATTTCAAGAGGGTTGCAAGATGAAACGGCTGTTTTTACAGGGCAGATTCAACAAACGCTTGGTGAAATTCGCTTGATGAAGGCTTCTACTGCTGAACGCAATGAGGAAGAAAAGGGAATGGCAGGTATTCAAAAACTGCTTGGATACGGATTGAAGGAAGCGCGGATTACCGCATTGATTGCACCGTTGATGTATTTAGTTGTAATGATTGTAATCGTTATGATTATTGGGTACGGCGGCATGCGTGTTGCGAATGGCACGATGTCCACAGGAGCACTCGTTGCGTTTTTACTATACTTATTCCAAATTATTTTCCCGATTACATCATTTGCGATGTTTTTCACACAGCTTCAAAAAGCAAAAGGGGCGACAGAGCGCATTATCGATATTTTAGAGCTGCCGTTGGAAGAAGGGCAGGACGGTTTGGATATCGATATTGCCAATCAGCCAATTTATGTGAAGGACGTTTCTTTTACTTATGATGAAGAGGAACCAGTGCTTCAACATATTTCTTTCGAAGCTCAGCCGGGTGAAATGATTGCTTTCGCAGGTCCGAGCGGTGGCGGAAAAACGACGATGTTTGGCTTGTTGGAGCGGTTCTATGAACCATCAACAGGAGAAATTTGTATAGGAGACACACCAATTCACAAATTGTCGACAACTTCTTGGCGCAGCCAAATTGGATATGTGCCGCAGGAAAGCGCCATGATGGCGGGAACGATCCGTGAAAATCTTTGCTACGGTCTGGAGAATGCGGCGGATATTTCGGATGAACAGCTTTGGAAGGTAACAGAAATGGCGTATGCAGATCAATTCATCAAATCCTTTACCAACGGTTTAGATACGGAAGTAGGGGAGCGGGGCGTCAAGTTATCGGGCGGGCAAAGGCAAAGAATTGCCATTGCACGAGCGTTTTTGCGCGATCCGAAAATTTTAATGATGGACGAAGCAACTGCGAGCTTGGATAGCCAGTCCGAAGGCGTCGTTCAAGAAGCGCTCACACGATTGATGGAAGGCCGCACAACATTTGTCATTGCCCACAGACTATCCACAATCGTCGATGCAGATAAAATTATCTTCATTGAAAAAGGAAAAGTAACAGGGATCGGAACACATCAGGAGCTCATTCAATCCCATAACCTGTACCGTGAGTTTGCCGAACAGCAATTGGCAGGGGATAATTTATAAAAAGTACCCATTTGGTGCCAGGCACCCACACAAATTGGAAACTATTCTGATAACCTTTAAAAGGAGCGCTAAGTCACACGATTAGCGCTCTTTTTAGTTACTCTGGGGATTTTTCGTAGTTAATGAGTCCTAATCTTTCTTTCTTCTATCTATATGAAGCCTCACTTATAAATTTGTCAAAAACTATATACATTATAAAATCATTCTGATAACATGTTATAATAGTTGGATAATACTGACTATTTAGTTAAATTTAATGAATTAATATAAATTTTTGATTCGAACGATGGGTTCGTGAATGATCGCCATTTGAGATGTGGGTATTAAGTAGCTTTTTGGGCTGCTTCTTTCCAATATTAAAAAGGGGGTGGAGAAGGACGTTACCGGAAACTTTATAGATCAGAGGTAAGAAAAGAACAAGCTTCAATTCTATTAACTTATAACAGGGGGAATTCAATTGAAAAAGTACTCAGCTTTTGCAATCGGTTTACTACTGCTTTTCTCCATACTATTAAGTGCTTGTTCCGACGGAGAGAGTTCTGAAAAGAAAAGTAATGACGATGACATTTCGGTAGGCGTCCTTCTTCCTGTCACAGGAAATAATGCGACGGACGGTAAAGACATGTTAAACGCAATGAATATGGCGGTCGAGAAAGTGAATGATGCTGGCGGTGTTTTAGGGAAGAAAATAAAGTTAGAAGTTGCCGATGATGCATGTGATCCACAAACTGCGACAACTGCAGCAAACAAGCTAGTTTCCCAGGGAGTTATTGCGGTTGTAGGTGGCTACTGTTCAGGTGCTACATTGCCTGCGACGGGTGTTTTCCATAATGCAAATATCCCGATGATTGTCGCCGCGGCAAATTCATCTGAACTACCTGAACAAGGCTATGAAAGTTTGTTTTTAATAAATGGACTTGTGCCTGACCAGGCAAAAACGGGTACAGATTATTTTGAAGAGCAGGGCGGTAAAAATATCGCGATTATTCATGACAACTCCGCTTATGCGAAAAATTTAGCTGACTTTGCCAAAGGCTATGTTGAAGAAAACGGTGGAAAAGTTGTTGCATTCGAGGCGATCAATCCAGAAGAAAAGGATTTCGGATCATTGATGACAAAATTGAAAGCGCTTAATCCTGATGGTACGTACTTTACCGGCTATTATGCCGCAGGTGGTTTGATGGTTAAGCAATTCAAAGAAAAAGGTGTGTCTGGCTCGTTCATGGTCGGTGATGGAAGCTATTCACCGGACATCATCGACATAGCTGGAGCGGAAAACGCAGAAGGTTTACTAGTGACAGCAACACCGACGGCAAACTTTATCCCGGGTGCAGAAGAGTTTGTTGAGGAATATAAAGGAAAATATAACCTGTCACCTGGTCCGTTTTCAGCTTTGTCATTCAATGGGATGAACTTATTGGTAGATGCATTGGAGAGAGCTGATACTACAGAAGCTGATGCGCTCATAAAAGCTTTGAAGGAGACGGAGAATTTCGAGGCAATTGGACAAGTCATTGAATTCAATGACACGAACTCACTAAACCAATCGAATTTCCATGTGATGAAAGTTGAGAATGGGGACTTCGTGCTAGAAAAATAGATTTGTTAGGCCGTCGGAGTTATTCGGTTTTGGGGAATAAGCGAATAGTTCCGACGGCTTCCCGTCTTTGGGAAAATGACTGAGAAACTTCACTCAAGTAATAATAGGCATCAAAACTACGAAAAAAGCACAGAAATGAGTGATCAATGAATGGGGATTTTTTTACAAATATTAATTGATGGGCTTGTGATCGGTGCATTTTACAGTTTAATCGCCTTAGGCTATACGATGGTGTACGGAATTATTAAGCTGTTGAACTTTGCACATGGTGACTTGTATATGATCGGTGCGTTCATAGGATTTACTTTACTGTCATTTATTACAGGAGATGGCGGTCTGAATACAAGTGTATTAGGAATTGGGATGATTTTTGTCATTACAATGATCCTTGTCGGATTTGTAGGAATGGGAGTAGAAAGGATTGCTTATCGTCCGTTGCTCTTGGCCCCAAGGTTGTCCATTCTGATAACCGCGCTAGGCGTTTCTTTATCACTTCAGTACACGTCTATGAACGTTTGGGGTGCTTCTTACAAAGTATATCCGATTAGTTTACCTAAAAATGGGTTTGAGATCATCGGTGCTCACATTTCCTATTCCCAAATCGGAATGATTTTACTCTCCGCCTTGCTCATGTTGGGACTCCGATTATTTATCGATAAAACCATTTATGGAAAAGCAATGCGCGCGATTGCGTTGGATCAAACCGCATGTAGTTTAATGGGCATAAACGTGTATAGGATCATTTCACTCACCTTTTTTATCGGTGCATTTCTAGCAGCCGGAGCTGGGATCATGTCTGGAATCTATTATGGTACGGTCAATTTTATGATGGGTTTCATTATCGGATTAAAAGCTTTTACGGCAGCTGTATTAGGCGGTATTGGAAACATTACAGGGGCAATGCTTGGTGGATTTGTCTTAGGCATTTTAGAAGCGTATGGTACTTTTTACTTAGGCGGATCTTGGAAAGACGTCTTGGCATTCGGGATACTCATTTTATTTTTAGTATTTAAGCCGACAGGAATATTAGGGGCGAAGGAAATGGAGAGGATGTAGATGATAAGAAAATATAAAAAACAGTCACTTTTACTACTCACCCTCATTATGTTCATACTTCCATTCTTTCTTAATATCTACTGGTTAGATGTTTTTACCTTTGTTCTTTTTTATGTTGTGTTGGCCCAGGGGTTGAATATAGTTGTTGGATACACGGGGTTGTTGGATTTGGGATATGCCGCATTTTTTGCTGTCGGTGCTTATACGACTGCAATCTTGATGACGACTTTCCAGTGGTCGTTCTGGTCGACTCTCCCAGTTGCCTTTCTACTTGCAATTATTTCAGGCATCATCATCGGCACACCAACGCTTCGGCTTAGAAGTGACTATTTAGCGATCGTAACACTGGGTTTCGGAGAAATTGTTAGAATCGTTGTGACGAATCTTAATATTACAGGCTCGGCTTCGGGGATTTATGGGATTCCAAGACCTTCCATCGGCGGCTACGTCATATCGACGCAAAAAGATTTTTATTATTTAATTTTGATCTTCGCGATCCTGTCCGTTCTCATCGTCTATCGGTTGGGTCATTCAAGAATTGGCCGTGCATGGATTTATATTCGCGAAGATGAGGATGCTGCGGAAGCAATGGGGATCAACCGGATCCGTCTGAAATTATTATCATACGCTTCTGGTGCTGTCATCGGCAGTTTTGCAGGTTCCGTTTTTGCGGTTAAAATGACAGCGATTGCGCCACTCAGTTTTAGTTTCCTGCAATCTGTCATGATCTTACTCGCAGTTGTACTAGGTGGTCTCGGCAGTATTTCGGGGGTTGTTGTCGGGGCGGCTTTAGTCATCATACTTCCGGAGCTTTTACGGGGGGCAGACGATTGGCGTTATTTAATATTTGGGGTGGCACTTGTTGCAATGATGGTGTTCCGTCCACAAGGCATATGGCCGCCGCAATATGAAACGGAAGACGAGGATCCTAATGACGAGACAGAAGACTTGGATGGATCGAATACGAAAGCGCCTGAAGAAAGCCCATCACTATAAGGTAATTCCCAAATACGATGGGGTGAAAATTCGACAGACTTGTTACTTCGAAATAAATGGAACTGCTCAATAGATTACAAATCTATCAATAATCTGCGACAGAGTGGGGGGGAATTCAATGTCTATATTAACGGTCACTAATTTAAGCCTTCAATTCGGGGGATTGAAAGCTGTCAACGATTTATCATTTTCTGTAGAAAGGAATAGCATTTCAAGTATCATCGGACCAAACGGCGCAGGGAAAACTTCAGTTTTTAATATGATTACAGGTTTTTATCGTCCGACAAGCGGAGGAATCGAACTGGATGGTACGAGTCTTATCAATAAAAAACCAAGTCATATCACTACATTAGGAATGGCGCGTACATTTCAGAATCTGCGGCTGTTTCCTAATTTGTCCGTACTCGATAATGTGAAATCCGGCATGCATTGCCGGACAAAACAAGCAGTATTTGGCGCATTATTCCGCACAAAGGCGCAAAAAGAAGAAGAAAGATTAATAGAAGAAGTGGCGAATGAGTGTATCGATTTTGTCGGCATCCGTAAGTTTAGGATGAGAGCGGCAAAAAACTTGCCATACGGTCAACAACGATATTTAGAAATTGCGCGTGCATTGGCATCAAAGCCGAAAATCATTTTACTCGACGAACCGGCCGCTGGATTAAATTTTGCAGAAAAACAATACTTAATTGAGCTGATTCGGCGGATTCGCGATGAGTACAATATTACTGTTTTAATGATCGAGCATGATATGGCACTGATCAAGCAAATTTCAGAACATATTACCGTCATCGATTATGGTGAAAAGATTGCCGAAGGAACGCCGACCGAAGTGCTGAACAATGAAAGGGTCATTGAGGCATACTTAGGGAAGGAGGAAGTCGTGTGAAGCCGCCGTTATTGAAACTGACGAATGTCAATTCCTATTACGGGAAAATTCGTGCATTGAATAATGTTAACTTGGAAATAAACGAAGGGGAAATTGTTACATTACTTGGCAGTAACGGTGCAGGAAAGAGCACAACACTTAAAACGATATCCGGCATCATAAAACCAAAATCTGGGGAAATCGAATGGAATGGACAAAACCTCGTGAATGTTCCACCGCATAGAATTGTCGAATCCGGCATTATTCATGTTCCGGAAGGAAGGCGGATTTTTGGTGGACTTACTATTACAGAGAATCTTGAGTTAGGAGCTTACACGTTTAGAAAGAACAAAAAGTGGATAAAAGAAGGAATTGAACGCGCGTTTGATCTATTTCCGCGATTAAAAGAACGTTCCAAACAAATTGCTGGCACGTTAAGTGGAGGCGAACAGCAAATGCTTGCGATTAGCCGCGGTCTCATGGGTAATCCAAAGCTGCTCATGCTAGATGAACCATCGATGGGACTGGCACCGATCATCGTTCAGGAAATCATGCATAATATCCAGGAAATCAATAAGCAAGGGACAACGATCTTATTGATTGAGCAAAATGCAAAAGCTGCACTGCGCTTAGCGAATAGGGGTTATTTAATTGAAATTGGAAATATTATTATGCATGATTCAGCCGAAGTATTGCGGGAAGATGATCGGATCATTCGAGCTTATTTAGGGGCATGATGCACTCTTGACTTGTCCTCTAGACATGTCGCGTACAATATTTAAACTACATAACCCGTAGTAAGGCTCTTTCGCCTTACTACGGGTTATTTTGGGCCTTTAACTATATTTGTCAAGTCCATTAACAGCCGTAGGGGAATGCCAACAACTATACTAAACTCTTCCCAAGAGTTCCTTTAACTGTAACTTCACCTTGAGACACTTTCCTTGTATTACACCACTCATAAATAAAACGAATCATCACTTTTGTAAAATCAACCAACTGTACAATCTGTACTTTTTCATTTACCGCATGTGCATTTTGTAAATCACCGGGACCGTAAATGACCGTTGGGATTCCTGCTTCCCCGAGCCATCCGCCGTCTGTAACAGTAGGAGAATAGTCAACAATCGCAGGAGCGTTCAATTGGGATTCGTGACAGCGTGACAATGCTTTTACACCGGGCGATTCTGGGTTGATCTCCAGAGACGGAAAAATTTCTCCCTTGTCCTCGATCATTGATGATCCCCCCCATTCAAAAGTTGGCGGATGATCACATAACCAAGGATCACTTTCTGCAACTTTGCGTAAATGGGTTTCAATTTCCTTGGCAACTTGCTCATGTGTTTCGTCTGGATAAAAATGAACCGTAATCCACAATCGGCATTCATCTGCGATAAAAGCGGGGTGCCTTCCGCCTTCAATAACGGCAGGGTTTATAGTAGAAGAGCCGGCTGGGAAACCGGGATAACTTTTAACAACTGCCCAATGACGTTCCAATTCTTGTAAACCTGCAATCATCTTCATCATCTTTTCAATGGCGCTTGCACCATGGAGTCCGCCGCCCGCGTGAATCATGCTTCTTCGCGTTGCATCGTGGTGAGTTGTCGGACTTTTAATCGTCACCCAACCAGTAATGACGCCACCTTGTCCTTGAATACGAAGGTCGGATGTATCGACAACGACTGCGAAATCCGCAGTGTACCCCCGTTTGGTACATTCAAGCGTTCCGGCTTCGCCTACTTCCTCGCCAATAACGGATTGGAAAATCAAATCACCAGAAATGTTAAGATTCGCCTCTTTTAATAATTGAATCGCAAAGAGGGAAGCGGCCAGTCCACCCTTCATATCTGCTGCACCGCGTCCAATCAAATGCCCCTCTTGAATAATCGGCTCAAAAGGATCGGTATCCCATTGTTCGTTTTCATCGATTTCAGCGACATCAACATGTCCGTTAATAATTAAGCTATTATGCTGTTTAGGATCTGTTCCTCTTAAAGTGCCGACGATGTTTGGATCATTTGGATACACGTCCCATTGGTCTATTGAAAAATCTAGTTTCTTTAAAAAGTTTGCGATGAAATCCTGTGCTTCTTTCGTATTTCGCGCCGGTGGACTGGGTGTTTTATATTGAATAAGCGTCATTGCAAGGTCGACTAATTCCTTTTGTCGTTCTTCTACTTGCATCAATAATTGTTCAATAGATGTCACAAAAATAGCCCCCTTTTAAGTAAATAAAAAACCACTTCACACAAACGGGAAGTGGTTAAATACATGTTAAATTGCCTAGGCAAACATCATCACTTCCCTACGCTAGTATTACCTAGGTCAGGTTATTAGGGTTGAGAATAGATTCTCTCTCAGCTTGGAAGCACCCCTAGCGTAAATTGTTAATTTAAATGAATCTATTTCAACCTTCGCATAGAAAGACGTTTGAGTCAATATTCAAATAAATGAGATTACCTATATGTTAGCCATAGTTAATATTTTTTCATTCTAAACTTGCCAAAATCCAAAATGGGATTTATAATGACTGAGTGACCAGAAATGATTTTTAGTCATACGGAAAATTGATTAAGAGCGAGGTGTAGAATTGGATCGCAGACAAGAAATTTTAGAAGCAGCGGCAAAATCGTTTTCTCTTTTCGGCTACAAAGCAACGACGATGGATCAAGTCGCCAAAATTGCGAATGTCGGTAAAGGAACGATTTATACGTTTTTTGCTAATAAAGAAGAACTGTTTCATGCCATTGTACTAAAGATGATTGAAGAAATGCGTGCGGCGGCGGATGCAGCTTTCGTAGAAGGCGCGTCATTTCAACAAAACGCGCATGCCAGGCTCATGCAAATGCTCAAATTCCGTGAAACGCATCAATTATATGCAAAGCTGATCGACGAAGAAAAAGCATTGCGAACACCTGCAGTAAGCGAGGTGCTCCAAACGATAGAAAAAGAGGCGGTCTCTTACATTCAGGAAAAGATTGAAAAGGCGATCGCTAAAGGGGAATTGAAGCCCTGTGACGCGGAGCTTGTTGCTTATCTATTATTTAAGTCATATCTTGCACTTGTCGTAGATTGGGGAAAAAATCACGGAACAGAACTTGACGAAGAACGAATTGTGGCTTTAATCAGTGATACGATTTTTAAAAGTCTTGTAATATGAGACTCTTTTTTTACACAAAAGTGACCGATTGAAAGAAATGGTCAACCAGTTCTAGGAGGAGTGAAAGAATGAAAAAAACAATGACAGGGGCGGAATGGAAACAACTATTTCGATCCAGAAAACTGATGGTTCCCATGATCGCCATCCTATTTATCCCGGTGTTGTACGCGGGAATGTTTTTATGGGCTTTTTGGGATCCATACGCGAATATGAAAGACTTGCCAGTGGCAATTGTGAATTTGGATAAAGGGGCAGAAATGGAAGGGGAGCAGCTTGCGCTCGGAAAAGACTTGACTGATAAATTAATGGACAGTAAGCAGTTCGATTTTAAAGAAGTCACCAAATCAAAAGCAGAAAAAGGTCTAGCCAAACAAGACTATTATGTCGTCATCGAAATTCCGGAAAACTTTTCGGAACACGCAACAACGTTATTAGATCCTGACCCGCAAAAGTTGATGATCGTTTATAAACCAAACGAAGGATTCAACTTCTTATCAGCACAAATTGGTGAAACGGCGATGGACCGCATCCGTGCAGAAGTAAATGAACAAGTTACCTCTACGTATGCCGAGAAACTTTTTGACTCCATCGTGAAAATGGGAGATGGCTTCGGTGAAGCTGCGGACGGTGCTGGCAAATTGCATAATGGCGCTGTTCAATTAGCAGGCGGAGCAAATGAGCTGAAAGGTTATTTAGAAACGTTAGCAAGCAGCACAATTACGCTTGCAGATGGCTCGCAGAAGTTAGCGCAAGGGGCAAGTGAAGCAGGGAATGGCGCAAGCAAATTAAATAAAGGATTGGATACACTTGCTACAGGTTCAAAAGAACTTGTTGCAGGCGCCCAAAAAGCGTCGGACGGTGCTGCTAGCCTACAAGAAGGAATTGTTAGCTATACAGAAGGCGTTGGCCAGTTAACGGCAAGCTATGGACAAATTGCACAAAAAGAAAAAGAATTGAATATGGCGATGAGCACGTTGAATGACAAGTCGAAACAACTCAATGGGGCTGCGGGGCAATTAGCGGGAGCCGCCGGAAATATTGCACAAGGGATCGACGGTTTATCCACACAGCTAGAAGCAGTCATGGCAGGTCTGCCTGAGGAACAGCAAACTGCCCTTCGAACGACACTTGCGCAATTAAAACAAGGAAGCGCTGGGTTAGCAGGCGGCATGCAAGAATTAGCCGCGGGTACTGCGTCGCTTGCGAATGGAACCGCAGGGCTAAATGATGCATCTGGCGGACTTGCGACTGCACATGGGCAAGTATTGGCCGGCTTGGAAAAATTAAATGGTTCTTCCGCAGAATTGAAAAATGGCGCGAATGCACTCGCGGCAGGCAACGCCACGTTATCTTCAAGTCTTGTACAATTTTCCGAAGGCGTCCAATCCGCCCAAAAAGGTTCGGCAGATTTGGCTTCAGGGCTCGCGGCTTTAACGGAAGGGACAGGATCTATGAAGGCGGGAACATCTACCCTTGCTTCAAAATCTAAAGAACTGGCATCCGGTTCTGCCTCATTGGTGAATGGCATAGCTGAACTTGACAAAGGCACAGTAACTTTACAAGAAAAATTAGCCGAAGCGAATAAAGCCGCAAGCGAAGTGCATCCATCCAGCAAGACGTACGAGATGATGGCCGCTCCGGTCAATGTGGATCAGGAAGGCATTAACCACGTGCCAAACTACGGAACAGGCTTTGCACCATACTTTTTGTCACTTGGCCTATTTGTGGGCGCTTTACTGCTTTCCATCGTTTTCCCGCTGGTCGAGCCCGCGGTAAAACCAACAGGCGCATTCAGATGGTTCTTTAGTAAAGTTTCTGTATTGGCGACCGTAGGCCTATTGCAAGCACTCATCGCGGTTGGCATTGTGAAATATGGATTAGGGATGGAAGTGGTGAATACACCGCTGTTTATCTTAACAGCCATCATTACGAGCTATACATTTATTGCCCTTGTGCAAATGCTCGTTTCTCTATTTAGCGATGCGGGACGTTTTGTCGCCATTCTCGTCCTTATTTTGCAGTTAACGACAAGTGCAGGGACATTCCCGCTCGAATTAATCCCAGCACCGCTACAAATTTTCAATAAGTTTTTACCGATGACGTATTCTGTTCAAGCATTTAAAGTGTCTATTTCCACAGGCGACTTTTCATTCCTGTGGATGAATAACGGCGTGCTCATTGGATTTATGGTTGCCTGCCTTATGATGACAGTTGGCTACTTTGCATTGATGTTCAAAAAAAGATATTCAAGAGAAGAAGTAGTAGCTTAATGAAAAAAATCCTCCTAATGCGATTGTTCACATTAGGAGGATTTTTTTAGGAGCCTACAAAATCACCGCCGTCAACATGGATTGTTTGACCCGTCATATAACTGGAATCGTTTGAGGCCAAAAATACATAGGCAGGTGCATTTTCTGCCGGTTGACCGCGGCGCTGAACCGGTGTATCAGCGCCATGTTGTTCGACTTTCTTTGCATCAAAAGTAGCGGGGATGAGCGGCGTCCAAATAGGGCCTGGCGCCACCGCATTGACACGAATCCCTTGTGTTGCCAAGTTCAATGCAAGTGACCGAGTAAAAGATGTAATGGCGCCTTTTGTCGCCGAATAATCGATTAAATCTTTTGATCCATTGTAGGCGGTAACAGACGATGTATTAATAATTGTATCGCCTTTTTTCATATGTTTTAGCGCAGCCTTTGATAGATAAAATAACCCAAAGAAGTTAGTGTCGAATGTTTCACGAAGCTGATCGCCTGAAATCGCTGAAATATCTTTCTGCGGAAACTGTTTACCTGCGTTGTTGACCAAGATATTTAAACTGCCAAACGATTGAACGACATCGCTGATTAACTGCTCGCATTGCTCTTCTTCACTAATATCCGTACGTATTTTTAATGCCTTCCCACCGTACTGTTCAATAAGCTTTACTGTCTCATCGGCATCCATATCTTCTCGTTCATCCAAGTAAGCGATGGCGACGTTCGCGCCTTCTTTCGCAAACGCGACGGCAACGGCTCTGCCAATGCCGCTGTCTCCACCTGTGATTAAAGCATTTTTGCCTTTTAACTTACCCGAGCCTTTATAATTTTCATCATCATAAATTGGCGCAGGTTTCATTTCGGCTTCTATACCAGGCTGTTTATTTTGCGTTTGAGCGGGAATGTTTTGATCTAGCTCTTGATAGTGATCTTTTGTCATTATACTCCCTCCTTTGTAGGGAGTCATTCCCTATCAAAAGAGGAGTTAAACAAGGAGTCGAAAATGTCGAACGCCCCTTTTGAAAGGGGCGTGGAAAATTGTCATAATTGTAATCTCTTTTAGAAGAAAAACAACCCAACACTAATAATAACTCCGCTCAACAATAGAACAAATAAACAATATCCCATAATATCCTTCGCCCGGAGTCCCGCAATCGCAAGCGCCGGCAAAGCCCAGAACGGCTGAATCATATTGGTCCACGCATCGCCCCAAGCGATTGCCATCGCAGTCTTGGATAAGCTCACACCAAGCGATTGCGCGGATTCCAGCATAATTGGTCCTTGTACAGCCCATTGACCGCCACCCGATGGAACGAAGAAATTAACGAGGCCGGCAGCGAAAAACGTAAAGAGTGGGAACGTCGATGCCGTCGAAATATTGGCGAACCATTCGGACATGATACCTGCCAGTCCCGATGCCACCATCATGCCCATGATGCCTGCGTAAAATGGAAATTGGAAAATAACGCCGCCCGCTGTTTTAACCGCTGTTGCGATCGCCGCAAGAAATTGTTTCGGCGTCCCATGAAAAATGATCCCCAGGATAAAGAAGATGAAATTGACGATATTTAAGTTCAAATCAAAGCCTTTTGTAAAGAAATGGTTGAACAAGTAAATAAGTCCAAGTAAACCGATCAGCATGGAAAGGAGCACACTATTTTCGAGTCGGTCCGCCGGCGTTAATACACCTTGTTTTCCGTAGCCTTGACTTCTTCTTCTAACAACTTCGGGTCAATGATAAATGTGTCTTCTCGTTTTGGCATCATGAAACGATTCAAAAGAGGCACTGTAATCAAAAGCGCAATGACAATAATTAAGTTATAAGTTGAAAAAATCGTTTCTGACGTAGGGACGACGCCCATGACGTCTGCAAATGGATGATCCGCCGTCGCAATTGAGAGTGGAATAGAACCCGAAAGTCCACCGTGAAAAACGATAAAGCCGGAGTACGCACTGGCTATTAATAGCCGGTAATCTACCGTTGTTACTTTACGCGCAATTTCTTTTGCAAAGAGAGCTCCGATGACAAGACCAAATCCCCAGTTAATCCAGCACGCAATTAATGAGACAAATGTAACGAGTAAAATGGCAGAGCCAGGTGATTTGGCTAAGCCAGCGAGAGTACTGAGGAGTCTTTTGAAGACCGGACTAATGGCAAGTACATATCCAGCGACAAGGATGATGACCATTTGCATCGTAAACGCTAAAAGACCCCAAAAACCATCTCCCCAATGCACAACCATATCCAGAGGGCTGGAATCGGTTAGCAGCACGCCAAGTGAAAATACAAGCAGCGTTAATATAGCAACGAATACATATGGATCGGGCAAATAGCGTTCCATCAGTGTATTTGACCATCTTGTTAACGTTTTCATGGATTGAATCTCCTTCTTTTTAAAATGTTAAAATCTCATATTTCCCCATTCTATTCATTCTCCCGTTAGGTTTCAAGTCTATCAGCTATAAAAATGAGTTTGAAAGTATTTTATCAAATTGTGAAACGAAAACGAAAGGTAATAGTCTAATCCAATAACAAGGAGAGATGGAAAGGATTGGTGAATGTGAGAAAACCTTTCATATGGGGAGTCAGCGCCGTCATCTTGACGGGGATTGCGCTTTCATTTGTTTTTTTCATGGAGAAGGTGACGGTGACGGCTTCTGAAATTGCGTTAGTTGACCAAGGTTGGCGTGCGAGTTTTTCATCGCCCATTAAAAAAGAAGCGATCGGGACGAGTGCACTTGTTGTTAAAGACCTTAAAGGAAAAGAAGTAGATGCGAAAATAACGTTAAGCAACGACAATCTTACAGTACACGTAAAAGGGCTGGTACCCGGTGAATATCAGCTGCATGTAAAGAAAAATGCGCTTAGCCGAAAATCATTGCATGAATTGCCGCTTCAAGCAATCCGATTTCAGGTACAAGAAACGGTCGAACCCGTATCGTCTGAAAAAGAACTAACTGCCTATTTTGAACGTGTACTGTCACAGCAAAAACAATTACAGAAAGGTACAGCGTATTCGACCAACGAATCGGCCAGGGAAGACCAAAGCAGTGCCGACATATCCGAAGATGCAACGGCAAATCATTCAACGACGAACAATCAGGTCGAAGGGGTCGATGAAGCAGATATCGTGAAGACCGATGGGAGTTTTATTTATGCTGCGATGGGGGATGGGACTGTAACGATTACAGATATTCGAGACCCGCAGGAGATGAAGCGGACATCTACCATTAAAATGGATGAAAAATTTATCCCAACACAACTATTCCTGCATAAAGGGCTGCTCGTCGTTATAGGTGATCGCTATGAACCATACGAAAATGTCACTACCGAAGATCAATTGCGCATCATGCCTGTTAGTGGGATGACGGTCGTACAAATGTATGATATAGCAAATCCCGAAAAGCCCACGTTCGTACGTGAAGTAGGAGCGGAAGGATACTTGAGCGGTACGCGGAAAACAGGGGAAATGCTTTACTTTGTGACGACTGTACAACCTCCTATCTGGATGATGGAAAAAATCGAAGGGGAGGCGCTTCGCCCGCGGATTTACGATTCTAACGCTAAAGAAACGACAGAATGGATGGATTACGAAGACATTGCTGTTTTGCCGGGAGCAATGGAACTAACCTATTCAATTATTACAGCGGTCGATTTAACTTCACCTGCCGAGTCAAAGGTAGTAACGAAGGGATATCTTGGTGGCAGCGGGCAGCTTTATATGTCTAAAGACAACTTGTACTTAACCGCAACAATTTACGACGACAGTCCGTCTCCTGCTAAAAGTGATGCCGAGATCATGATTTGGAATCCAGGTATTATGAATAGCGAGATTTTCAAGTTTTCATTGCACAAAACAGAAGTTGTATTCCAAAATTCAGCACTCTTAAGAGGCCACGTACTCAATCAGTTTTCTATGGACGAATACAACGGTAACTTCCGAGTCGTCACGACAGAAGGCAATATGTGGGATGAGAAAAATCCTTCAAAAAACCATCTGTTTATTTTAAATGAAAAGATGACGGTCGTTGGATCGATTGAAGGGCTTGCAAAGGGAGAGCGTATTTACTCCGCGCGTTTCATGGGGGATAAGGCATACATGGTCACTTTTCGTGAGACAGATCCGTTATTTGTCATAGATGTAGCGAAGCCGACAGCCCCCAAAGTTCTAGGGGAGCTCAAAATACCCGGTTTCAGCAACTACCTACACCCGCTTGATGAAAACCATCTAATTGGCTTCGGCTATGAAACGACCGCTGAGAAAGTTATCGGCAGCAATGAACCGCGTATTTTAACGCAAGGTATGAAGATTTCCTTATTCGATGTAACAGATTTTGCAAATCCAAAAGAAAAAGACACTGAAATAATTGGTGGAAGAGGTACGTATTCACCGATTCAATACGATCATAAGGCATTGCTGCGACATCAAGAACGTCACTTGTTTGGTTTCCCAGCAGTCGTTTACGATGAAGTGAAAAAAGATCAATTGGATCTTCAAAGCACTGGTTCATTGGTCTACGAAATAACGTCTGAAAATGGGATCATCTTGAAAGGAGATTTGTTGACAGCAAAAAAGAATGGACAGCAATATGAGGAGTGGGAAAAAGAAATTCGGCGCCTTTTATATAGTAAAGATACACTTTTTACGGTGTCAATGCATGAAGTGAAAAGTTATGATCTCAACACATTTGATTCGATTGGAAGTGTAACGCTAAACTGAGTACAAAAGAAAGAGCTATCCACAAATGGTCAACGTTTGGGATGGCTTTTTTTAATTCACATGTGGACAACGGCTATTTAGGTGTTTTCACCTTGAAAGTCGTAGATTTTGTTAATAAATAAACCCTCAACTGTGCAAAATGGTGATAAGTATGACCATGCTGTGCATTGTACTTTCAAAAAGGCTTCGCTAAAATGATGAGAAAGGTATTTGGGAGGATGGTGACAATGGATAAGGAACTGGCAATTGATTGTTGCTTGCTTGCCGGTCGGTTGATGATGGAAGCCGGGGCTGAGACGTATCGAGTCGAAGATACGATGAAGCGAATGGCGAATTCATTGGAATTGCCTGCTGCACACAGCTTTGTCACACCGACGGGCATTATTTTTTCACCGGGCAGCCCCCACCATACGAAGCTCGTTCAAATTTCAAAACGTTCAACAGATCTTGAAAAAATTGCATTGGTAAATGCAGTTTCACGAAAATTATCCACTGGGCAGTCCGCACTTTCAGAAGCCTATCAAGAACTGTTGCACATTGAAAAGGCAAACGTCATGTTTCCGATGTGGCTGCAGATTTTTTCGGCTGCCATTGCGAGCGGCTGTTTTCTCATCTTATTGGAAGGCAGTTGGAAAGACGTTCCTATGGCTATTCTGGCAGGCGGAACTGGATTTACGGTTGCGGCATTTTTAGATGATTTAACGCGTGTAAAGTTTTTTGCGGAATTCATGGCTTCTTTAGTCATCGCTTTAATTAGTTTCTTTGCCGTATCATTTGGATTTGGGCAGGAGCTAGATAAGATCATTATTGGCTCGGTCATGCCCCTTGTACCAGGATTACTAATTACGAATGCAGTCCGTGATTTAATGGCAGGGCATTTCGTCTCGGGGTTATCAAAGGGGGCGGAAGCTTTTTTAACTTCTTTTGCAATTGGGGCAGGCGTTGCTTTCGTATTATCATTCTAAAGAAAAGAGGTGACGGCTTTGTCATGGTTTGTACAAGCGATCCTTAGTTTTTTAGCGGCATTCGGATTTGGAATCATCTTCAACGCACCTCGTAAAATGTTATTTTACTGTGGTTTTGTTGGCATGTCCGGTTGGCTGGGTTACAAGGTCTTTCATAACATTACAGGTGATGCCGTCCAATCTTCTTTCCTTGGTGCATTTGCCGTAGCGGTTGTTGCACATTTATTTGCAAAACGTTTTCGGACACCGATGATTGTATTTAGTGTGGCGGGAATTATTCCACTTGTACCGGGCGGAATGGCTTATAATGCGATGCGTCATATCGTTGAAAATGATTACCTTTCAGCAATTACATTTGCCTCTGAGGCTTTTATGATTTCGGGTGCCATTGCGATGGGACTCGTTTTTGCAGAAGTGATTATTCAGCTTGCCTTCCGAAAAAGAACGCCGAGGTTTTACACAAAAAACTAGTTCTGTGTAAAATCTGGCGTTTTATTAATATGTTTGATTTGTTAGGTCAATTTGATCAGCCGTAACTGGCATTCCTATATAATAACCTTGCACAGCATCTACACCCATTGAAGTGAGAAGATCGTATTGTTCCTCGGTTTCAACACCCTCTGCGACCACATAAAGTCCCATTGACTTTCCGAAGCGGATCATTCCTTCAACAAGTTGCTTCGTTCTCGGCCGGGTAGATAATGAATGGATAAATTCTTTATCAATTTTTACCTTTGTAAGTGGTAAGTGCTCCATATACCGAAAAGAAGCATAGCCCGTGCCGAAATCGTCAAGGGCAAATTCGATTCCGATTTCCTGAAGCTCTTTCATTTGCCGCTGGATCGAATTTTCCTCTTCTGCCTGGAAGGCGAATTTTTCTGTGATTTCGATTTGGATAAGATTCGCCGGACATCCTGCGGCTGCTAGGATTCCTATCACTTTGTTTTTCATCATATCGTTGCTGAACTCGCGAACGGATGTATTGATTGAAATACCTACATCGTGTTTCTGTTCATGCCAAGAAGCTGCCAAGATCGCGGATTCCTTCAGGACAAATTGACCGATCTCATGAATGAGGCCATTTTCTTCAGCAATCGGGATGAGCTCATCGGGGGATATATAGCCTAGTTCTTCGTCTTCCCATCTGACAAGTGCCTCGTAAAGTGTAATTTTACCAGAAGCAATGTCCCGCTGCGGTTGATAAACGACCTGCAGGTTGTTATCGTTGAGTGCAGTTAACAATTTACGGTCAATCATTGTTTTTCGGTTCAATATTTTATGGGAGGCGGGTGACAAAGATGCAATTTTTCCACCGCCATTTTTCGTTACTTCTTTTGTTGCGGCAACAGCGGCTTTCATCAAATGAACGTAGGAAATCTGATCCTCAGGATATCGAACGATTCCGCCACTCACCGATAATGGAAAAGGGCTGTGATTGATGGAGATAGGTTGCTGTTCCAAAAATTGGAGAAACCCTTGAACGTACCAATCACCAAATGGCGTAATAACGATGAATTCATTGACGCCAATTCTTGCAATAGGATTGTCTTGGAAATATCGTTTCACTCGATTTGAAAAAGCTTGAATCATTTCTATTTCGAAATCAGAAGACTGAAGTTCTTTTAACGTAAAATAATGATCAATCGTGAGGTGGACTAAAGAAAAATGTCGATCTTCGGCAATTGCTTCATCTACTGTTGTTTCGAGTTTATGGCGGCTCATTAGTCCCGTTTCATAATCTATAAATGCGAGTTGCTGCAACTGTTTTCGACGTTCGATGTCTTCAGTCATATCAAGCTCAAGAAAAGTGACAGAAGTTACGCCTTGTTCTTCCACTACATGTGGGATTGCTAATAGACTGACAAAATAAGATTCGCCTGTCCGTGTTAACTTTTCGGCAGCGCCGAACCAAGTTTTCCCATTTGATACGTCAGTCCAAATAGTATGCACAAGTGCACTTTCATCATTTGAGTTAGGAAACATTTGCCAAATCGTTTTATCGAGTACACGTTTTGGCGTCCATTTGCTAATTTCCAAAAAGTTTTTATTTACATCTGTGATGAAGCCATCGCTATCGGTTCGAGTTACCATATAATGTCGTTCTAAGCCTTGTATAATGTCGGGTATCTCTGGCAAGCTTCGGCCTTTTGCCGATCTCATGTCGTAATCCCCTTTCAGAAGAAAGATAGTTCAATTATAATAGATTTTTATGATGTGTACAGTAGAATAATAGCACAGAGTATCAACACTCGGTCGAATTTTCAAATAAAAATTGTTTCATCGATAAGGGGGAGAGAAATGAATCGATTAAAAGGAATTATAATGATTATTTCCGGTGCGGCGCTTTGGGGTGCAACAGGTCCTTTACTAGAATGGCTTCTTAACAATAGTCAAATGTCCATCCCTTTCATATTGATCAGTCGTCTTACCCTTGCTGGCGGGGGGTTGCTTGTTTATTTAAAGTTGAAGAAGAAGCAAATTACGCTTCCGCTCAGGCAAAAAGTATGGCTTCGACAAATTATCATCTTTGGCGTTGTTGGTATGCTCGGTGTTCAGTATGCATTTGTCGCTTCTATTGATACGAGCAATGCCGTCATTGCGACGTTATTCCAATTTCTCGCACCTATCTATATTATTATTTTTGTTTCTTTGCGGCAAAAAAAGAAGCCGCCAACTGTGCAAGTACTTGGCATGTCTGTGACTATTATCGGTTTGTTTTTCCTGCTTACAAACGGCTCTATTTCAGGCTTTGTCTTGAGCAATGAAGCGCTTTTTTGGGGGCTTGTCGTCGGGTTCACATTTGCATTTTATACGCTATATCCTGTTCGGATTATGCAAGAATGGGGTGTCATTTTAACGGTTGGCTGGGCAATGTTAATTGGCGGTCTTACGCTGTTTATAGTCAATAGTTGGACATTCGTGAAAGAAGTTCAATATTTAACGGATCTAAAAATGGCGGGCATGCTCATTTTCATTATCATTGTCGGTACAGTGGCGTTTTTGTTATTCCTTGGCAGCATGAGCTATATTACACCTGTTGAAACAAGTGTTTTATCTAGCTTTGAGCCGCTTACTGCGATGGTCATTTCAGTTCTTTGGTTCGGAGAGCTATTAGGGAAATGGCAGTTAGCGGGCGCGATTATTATGCTTGTTGGCGTTACGTGGCTTTCCATAGCAGGTGGAAAAGCGAAAAAAAAGAACATTGAAAAAGCACCAGATCCGCATTGAGGATGGGTGCTTTTTTAGTTAGTAAATAAGGAATCCATTGACTCGCATGCCTATACACAGTTTCTGCGCTATGGCATAATGGGGACTACTAGTGAGACTATTCGTAAAACGAAGGAGTTTTGAGGTGAGAAGAAATTGAAGACTGTATTTTCCTATGCAAAAAGCTATAAATGGCCGATTATCATTGCATTATTCCTCATGTTTGTCGAACTGACAGTGGAACTCATTCAACCCCTCCTCATTGCAAAAATTATTGATGAAGGAATTGTCACAAGAGATGCACAAGTCGTTTGGACTTGGGGAAGCGTCATGATGGGGCTTGCTTTCATTGCCTTTATTTCTGGTGTCATTAATTCTTTTTTCGCAGCCCATGCGGCACTTGGATTTGCGTACGATCTCAGAAAAGCGTTATTCCAACAAGTACAAGCTTTTTCGATGGCAACATTTTTACGATTCCCAGCTTCGGGACTGATTACTCGTTTAACAAGCGATGTATCGATCGTACAAACCGTTCTTTTTATGGGGCTGCGTATTATGATGCGGGCGCCTCTCCTCGTTATCGGAAGCTTAGTGATGGCTTTTGTAGTGAATGCAAAGCTTGCTGTGTTTCTCATCATTGGCGCCCCTTTTTTAGCGTTTTTCCTTTATTTCATGACGAAAAAAGGGGTCAGTTATTTTTCCCGTGTGCAGAAACGGTTAGATACCGTCAATCGAGTCATCCAAGAAAGCCTTCAAGCGATTCGGCTCATTAAAGCATATTTGCGCGGATCATACGAGGCAAGTCGATTTTCAACTGTATCGAAAGCTTTACGTACAGACACTGTCCTAGCGATGCGCAGAATGGAACTGATATTACCGATTCTTCTTCTCGTCATGAATGGCAGTTTAATGGCTGTTCTTTGGTTTGGGGCGGTAGAGGTGCAAAGTGGGCGGGCGCAAGTTGGTGAACTTGTCGCAATCGTTAATTATGCGATGCGGATGACGGGTGCTTTTTCGATGTTTTCTTTTCTAATTGTGGCATTTTCCCGTGCGAAGGCTTCAGCGGAGCGAATGGAGGAAGTTTTATTAGCAAAGGAATTGGAACAAGACTATGTTGAAAGCTCCAGTATGAAGCGATTGGATGGAGATTTGCGTTTTGAACATGTCTATTTTAATTATCCAGGAAAACCGACTCCTATTCTTGAGGATATTTCGTTTCACATTGCGGCAGGTGAAAAGCTAGCGATTATGGGAGCGACTGGTTCTGGAAAATCGACATTATTAAACTTAATTCCACGCATGTTCGAAGCGACATCTGGCCGAATTACGGTAAGCGGGGTCGATGTGAACGAGTGGACGTTGAAAGATTTACGTGAAATGATCGGCTTCGTTCCGCAACAGTCCATTCTTTTCACCGGCTCTATTTTAGACAATTTGTCATGGGGAGATGTGGAGGCACGTGTAGATGAATTGGAAGAAGCGGCAAAAAAAGCACAGATTCATTCGTCCATTGAAGCATTTCCTTCTCAATATGAGACGCGGGTGGGCCAAAAAGGGGTCAATTTGTCGGGTGGTCAAAAGCAACGGTTATCGATTGCGCGAGCTCTCGTTCGTAAGCCGTCCATTCTCATTTTAGATGATAGTACAAGTGCACTTGACGTGAAAACAGAATCTGCTTTATGGGATGCCCTTCGAGGGGAGGAAGCAACAATGCTCGTTGTGACACAGAAAATTCGAACAGCACAAGGGGCTGATCGTATTCTTTTACTAGATGATGGAAAGGTAGTAGGGTACGGTACGCATGACGAGCTAATGAAACAATCCCCACTCTATCAACAAATCGCCAAATCGCAAATGGAAGAGGGGGGAGAGCGCGTTGTTTAAAACGATTCGTAAACCATTTGGCTATGAGCCGATTTTGACGAAAGAGGATATCCGAGGGCAAACACGCAAGAAAAAAGAACGTGCCAGTGATTGGAAATCTGTACTTTTCCGTATTTGGCAACTCGTCGATGAACAGCGGGGCCTGCTCATTATGGTACTCGCATTCGTCTTCGTAAGTTCGGCACTTACGCTATTAGGTCCGCTATTAATCGGTAAAATCATTGACCATTATATCGTGCCGATGAGATTTGACGGGTTAGTGGGGGCAATCGGGCTGTTAATTGTTATTTATATCGTCTTATCGACAGCTACTTATTTGCAAAACTTCTGGATGGTCGGGATCGCTCAACAAACCATTTATCGTTTACGTACAAACTTATTTGCTCATCTTCAACAATTGCCGATCACATTTTTTGATAAACGGCAGCACGGCGAATTAATGAGCAGAATGACAAATGATATCGAAAATGTAAGTCAGACGTTAAATACGTCTTTCATACAGGTGTTTTCCAGTATCTTGACGTTAACAGGCACGCTTGCCGTTATGCTTTATTTAAGTCCATTATTAACACTTATTACAATGATTATCGTGCCGGTCATGTTTACAGCGATTCGCTGGATTACGAGGCGAACGGGCCTACTCTATAAGGAACAGCAGCAAGCGCTCGGCGAATTAAATGGCATGATTGAAGAGACGATTTCAGGCCAGCGTATTGTGAAAGCTTTTTCACAAGAAGAACGGGTAATGGAAGAGTTCTCTATTAAAAGTGAACGGCTTCGTCAAACGGGGTTTTGGGCATTGACATATTCAGGGTTTATTCCGAAAGTGATGAACTTGTTGAATAACGCTGCTTTTGCGATCGTTGCGGGTGTTGGTGGATTGTTAGTGTTAAAAGGGGACGGATTGGTGACGATTGGTACGATTGTTATTTTTTCAGAACTTGCCCGTCAATTTACCCGTCCTTTGAATGACTTGGCGAACCAGTTGAATACGGTGCTTTCAGCAATTGCAGGTGCCGAACGGGTATTTAAAATGATGGATGAGCCCATTGAGAAAGATGATGCAACGACATATGCGGACCGCAAGTTAATAGGAGATGTCTCATTTAAAGAGGTGTCATTTAGTTATTCGGGGGAAGAGGATCACGATACGATTAAAAACATGTCATTTCACGTCAAGTCAGGTGAAACAGCAGCTTTTGTCGGGGCAACGGGGGCGGGGAAAACAACTGTCATGCAATTGCTAGCTCGTTTTTACGAAGTTGATCAAGGGGTAATTTTAATAGATGGGGTTCCCATCCAAGAACTTCCTCGGCACACATTGCGTAGCCAAATGGCTTTCGTGTTGCAGGATCCGTTTTTATTTGAAGCGGCAGTATTGGAAAACATTCGCTATGGGAAATTAGATGCGACCGATGAGGAAGTCATAGAGGCTGCGAAAAAGGCGAATGCGCATTCCTTCATTACCCGACTTGAAAATGGTTATGATACGGTGCTCACTTTAGATGGCGGCGAATTGTCGCAAGGTCAAAGGCAGCTGCTATCGATTGCACGTGCACTTGTAGCGGATCCAGTCATTCTTTTGCTGGATGAAGCAACAAGCAGTATCGATACCGTAACAGAGCTTGAAATCCAAGAAGCACTTGAGCGGTTAATGAAAGGAAGAACAAGCTTTGTCATCGCGCATCGTTTGAATACGGTTCGTAAAGCAGATATCGTTTTCGTGTTAGATCAAGGAAATCTGATTGAATCGGGCAGTCAGCAGGAGCTGATTGAACGAAAAGGTATCTATTACGATATGTTGAGGCAATCCTGATCGGAAAAGCTGTATGCATGTCCATGCATTAGGTATGCATACAGCGCTGATTCCGACTAAGACTGTTGTCTTTTGTATTTGTTATGCTATAATACTACTAGAAACAAATTTTCGGGGAATTAGCTCAGCTGGGAGAGTGCTTGCATGGCATGCAAGAGGTCAGGGGTTCGAGCCCCCTATTCTCCATATATTTTAAAGTCCAGATTTCATTATCTGGACTTTTTTTAATTTCATTGTTGCATGATTATGTAGAAAAATGCATGAATATAACACAACCTAATGAATGTTGTCGTCGCCAGACTAACTAGCAATTAACAAGATATTATATTTTCCCACTATTTAAAAAGTTAATAGACAAAAATTCGGCTTTAAACTATACTAATAGTCAACGCTTGGCAGCGTTTACAAACAAGATCTGGGCATAAGGGGGAGTATTCGAATGAGTAATATTGAAGTTCCAGTAAAGGTGAAAGTGCAAGGGGAAAGATGGTTTCCATCTGAAAAAACATTTGCAGAAGATATGAAGGAATTATGGGGAGATTGGTACTGTGACTCAGAAGTTGGAAAACTAAGAGATGTTATTATGCGCAGACCGGGCAAGGAAGTCGAGTATATTACGCAAGAGAATTATGGCGATTTTCGTTGGAAAGCACCGATGGATATCGAAAAAGCGCGGGCGCAGCATGATGCATTGACAGATATTTACCGTGCGCACGGCGTCAATGTTCACTATGTTGAAAATCAACGCGAAGACCGACCGAACGCTTTATTTATGAGAGACCAAGTTTTCATGACGCCTGAAGGAGCGATTCTTTGCCGAAACGGGATTTCCGCGCGCCGCGGAGAAGAGCGCTACACAGCAGAGACGTTAAGTAAACTCGGTGTGCCAATTATTAAAACAATTAACGGGGAAGGGTGGTTTGACGGCGCTTGCGGGATGTGGATTGACCGTCAAACAGTTATTTTAGGGACAAGCGCCCGGGCGAACAAAAAAGGGGTCGAACAAGTAGAGTCTGAGCTTAGAAACATTGGTGTGACGGATATTATTAATTTCCAAATTCCATATGGCCATGCTCATCTCGATGGATTGATGAACATTGCCGATAAAAAGACGGCAGTTTTATTCCCTTGGCAAGTTCCATACGATGTTGTGAAACAATTGCTGGATCGTGATTTTACAATTGTTGAAGCAACGAACTTCGAGGAAATTAAATGGGGATCTTGTATGAACTTCGTAGCCCTTGAGCCTGGAAAAGTTGTCATGCCAGGGGGCAACCCAGAAACGAAGGCGAAAATGGAAGATGTCGGCATTGAAGTCATCGAGGCGGACATGAGCGAAATCTTAAAAGGATGGGGAGCCATCCACTGTATGACTGCATTTTTGAAACGTGACCCGATCGGTTCGTTGGATGAATAATAGAATTGAACGTTAAAGAATGCAAGTGTGAACGCTTGGTGATTTGGCGGTCTTGCTGCCAAGTCACCTTTTTAACTAAAAAAACCATAAAAGGGGGAAAAGACTATGAAAAGAGCACTATTATTTCTTTTGATGAGTCTCATTTTAGTCCTTTCAGCTTGTAGTGATGCGAGCAGCGGCAGCGGTGGGGGAGAAGAGGCAGGTCCATCAACGATTGATAAAGTTTTAAAAAATAAAAAGCTAGTCGTTGGAACAGCGCCGGGGTATTTCCCATTTGAAATGAAAGACAAAAAAGGCGAGTTTATTGGCTACGATATTGATGTTGCAAGAGCGATTGCAGAAGCATTAGGCGTTGAAATTGAATTTAAGCAGTTTGGTTTTGACGGATTGATCCCGGCACTGAATACGGGGGAAATCGATATTATTCTTGCGGGTATGACGATTCGTGGGGATCGTGCGTTAGCGGTTAGCTTTGCGAACCCTTATTTCTCAACTGGACAAGTACTTATGCTTCCAAAAGGTGATACAACAACGAAGTCATGGGAAGATTTGGATAAACCAGGCAAGAAAATTGCAGTCTCACTTGGAACAACAGGCGCACTATTAGCGAAACAGTTATTTAAAGAAGCAACAGTTCAAGACTTTGATGACTTCCCTTCAGCAGGTATGGCGCTGACGCAAGGTCAAGCGGACGGAGTCGTTTATGATGAACCGGCAATTCGTACATTTGAGCAAATGCACGAAGAAAGCGTAAAAGGCGTTTACGATCTGATCTCTGTGGAAGAGCTTGGAATTGCTGTAAAATATAATGATTTACGTACTGTTCAATGGTTAAATTCATTCTTGGCATCATATAAAGGAAGTCCGAAAGAGTTAGAGTCGTTTGATAAATGGTTCACAAATATCGATTGGATGGATGATGTAGAGCCGAAGGAATAATTCTGCTCTCAGCTGCAAGGCATCGGATCAGACAAATGTCTGATCCGAAATTCCTCTTAAGTAGCTGGTATATGGGATCGTTTTAAGGGGGAACGGAAGATGGGTACAAATTGGAATGTCATCAGTCAAAATCTAGATTTATTTATAGAAGGTGTTATTTTAACGTTACAGATTTCGGCTTTAGCATTAGTGATTAGTATTCCAATTGGGATTCTGCTTGGTTTATGCCGGATTTCTAGAAATAAAATTGTTTCCTTTATTGCGACTGCTTATATAGAAGTCATGCGGGGCGTTCCACTTCTCGTACTTCTTTTCTGGATCTTCTTTGTTCTTGGGAGATCATTATCACTTGGACCGTATTGGTCTGCAGTGCTCGGACTTGCCTTTTTCTCAGCAGCATTCGTAGCGGAAATTATTCGCGCAGGGATTCAATCTGTTCCGCGCGGACAAATGGAAGCGGCTCGTTCTTCGGGGATGAGTTATATTCAGGCGATGAAACTGATCATTTTACCGCAAGCTTTTCGTAAAGTTTTACCGCCATTGGCATCACAGTTTATTATACTGATTAAAGATTCTTCATTAGTATCTGTTATTTCTGTTGTAGACTTGACGCTTATAACGAAAAATTTAGTAGCGACAACATTCCGTCCGCTTGAAATTTGGACATTCGTTGCACTCCTATATTTTGTCATTACATTCTCATTGTCTCGTTTTATCGGATATTTTGAAAAGAAATTTATGAAGAATGAATACTAATTGTTATGGACTAGGTTTGTGTAAGGGGTGTTTTACATGATTTCAATTAAGAATGTCAATAAATCGTTCGGAGATCACATGGTATTGACGGACGTAACGTTAGAAATTCCTAAATCGAATGTAGTAGCAGTTATTGGTCCCAGTGGTGCCGGTAAATCGACATTGATCCGAACGCTGAATGCACTTGAGCCAATTGATAATGGAGAGATCATCGTAGATAATATCTCGATTCATGATAAGAAAACGGATATTAATAAGGCGCGAGCCAATATCGGATTCGTGTTTCAAAGCTTTAACTTATATCCTTTCCTGACGGCGCTACAAAATGTTACGCTTGCACCGATGAAAGTAAAAGGTATGAGTAAAGAAGCTGCTGAAAAAAGAGGGAAAGAGCTGTTATCATCCTTAGGGTTGGGCGATAAATTCGATGCGTTCCCGGGAAGATTATCAGGAGGGCAGCAACAGCGTGTTGCGATCGCACGCGCACTTGCGATGGATCCACAAGTGATGCTCTTTGACGAACCGACTTCTGCGCTTGACCCGGAGATGGTCAATGAAGTGCTTGACGCGATTCGTAAATTAGCACATGACGGAATGACGATGATCGTTGTGACGCACGAAATGGGCTTCGCGAAAGAGATTTGTGACGAAATCGTCTTCATGGCGGATGGGAAAATTGTAGAAGTCGCACCACCATCCAAGTTTTTTACCAATCCGGATTCAGAGCGTGCAAAAAACTTTTTATCAAAAGTGTTAAATCATTAATGAGCAAAAACATTGGACAACATTCTGTCCAATGTTTTTAGTTTTCTACTAACCAAATTATATGGAAGTGGATGTATCGATCCGGTTAAAGTGGGCGTTCAACGTATTCCTGTGCCTCCTTCCTCATACGATGACGTAAGGAGGGATTTTGGATGTATGATCGGATGGCGGCAGTTCGCTATGCAGATCAATGGTGGGATAAACGAAACCCGGCATTTCCGGCGTTTGACGTCGATTGTACAAATTATATTTCACAATGTTTAC
This sequence comes from Sporosarcina sp. HYO08, assembly GCF_001563475.1. Taxonomy (GTDB): domain Bacteria; phylum Bacillota; class Bacilli; order Bacillales_A; family Planococcaceae; genus Sporosarcina. The sequence goes on from NZ_LPUT01000012.1 coordinate 180,998, forward strand.
TGGCTGGCGGTGCGCCGATGCATGGCTATCCGAATCGGGAAAGAGGATGGTGGTTGAGGGGCGGAAATTGGAGCTTTAGCTGGTCAACGGCTCATTCGTTGCGTTGGTATTTAGGCACTTCCAAAAAAGGTCTAACAGCCAGACAAGTTTCATCGGCTGATCAACTAGATTTAGGAGATGTCATCGCCTATGATTTTACCGGTGATGGTCGATACGATCATTCTACGATTGTTACCGCAAAAGATGGTTCCGTACCACTCGTCAACGCGCATACGTATAATGCCCAGCATCGTCACTGGGCCTATAAAGATTCCTATGCCTATTCACCAAGTGCCAAATATGTCTTTTTTAAAATCAATGACCAATTTTCATAAAACATTCGGCGCTTGCGGACTCCTCCTGCAAGCGCCGAAGCATTTTAAGGGAAAGATTTTTAACCGCCTTAGATTATCAATCGAACCATAAAATCCCCAATGTTCCTTCGCCGCCATGGACAGCTAGTATGGAGCCAATCTCTCCAATTTCCACTTCAAGGTCGGGGATTTGCTCGGAAATCAAGTTTTTCAAGTGAGTTGCTTTATCGAAAATATTGCCGTGCATTAAATAGATTTTTTTTCGGCCCGCATGATGGCTCTCTACAACTCGGTCGACTAAATATTGCAAAGCCCGTTTTTCAGAACGAACTTTATCAATCGCTTGTAAACGCCCATCACTCATAATTTGGACGATCGGCTTCACTTTTAATAGACTGCCAAGGTAAAATTGAATGCTGCTCATTCTGCCACCCTTGTATAATTGATCCAAACTTCCAATTAAAATATAGTTATGAAGCGTTCCCGCCAGTTTTTCAAGATGTTCTTTAATTTCTGTGATGGTTGAACCAGTTTCCAGCATCTTTATGCCATCAGTTACAAGTTTTGTCATTCCGTAGGAAAGTGCTTTCGAATCGATGCACGTTACTGGGAAATTTGCAATGTCCGCACCTGCGCGGGAGGATGAAAGTGTTCCGCTTAACTCACTAGAAATATGAATCGCGATCGCTTGTTCATAGTTTTCGGCTAGTTTTTTGTAAAGCTCTGCAAATTCACCAACAGCCGGTTGAGATGTTTTAGGTGATTCTTTGGAAGCTTTTATTTTCTCGTACAATTCGGCAGTACTTAAATCAATACTATCGACATATTGTTTTTCACCGAAGTGTATATTTAAAGGGACGACATATACATCGGGATGCTGTTTTAAGCTCTCTGGAATATATGCCGTACTGTCTAAAACCCATGCAAGAGGTTTTTTAGTCATAAATTGTATCCATCCTTGTCATCAAATTAGTAATTGAATCATTATACCATGAATACTAATTTAAAAGACTTAGGAATGTTGAATAAGTAGAATAGTATAAGCAATAGAGACTATTATTGTCACAAAACCGCAAAGTTTCAATTTTTGAGCTATACTATTGATGACAATATAAAAAAGGGGCAATGAACATGATCGGTCAAGCTTTATCTGTCAGGGAAGCGATCGTCACAAGACGTTCGGTAAAAAATTTTAATGGACAACCGGTTGATGCGGAAAGCATTACTCGAATATTAGAAGATGCAGTGTGGGCGCCAAACCATGGTCATCGTAATCCATGGCGATTTATCGTTGCAGCTGAAAAAGACTATGGAAAGCTATTAGAGGTGCTACGCGAATTTGGTGTGCCGAAATGGCAAGAACTTTCTGAAGAAGATCTTGAAAAGCAAATGAAGAAATTTACGAATCCAGGTGCTGCTGTATTTGTAGTTGTGCCGGAAGATGCGCGTCAAAAAGAACGATTGGAAGATTATGCGGCGGCAAGCATGCTCATCCAAAATGCACAGCTTCTTGCGTGGGATGAAGGCATTGGAACATGCTGGAAAACGCCAGCTTTCTTAGACAATCCAAAGTTTAGAGAAGCGCTTGGCGTCGAGCAAGGTGAACGTATTATTAGCATGTTGCAATTTGGTTATTTTGATGAAGCGCCAAAAAGCCGTCCACGTAAACCGTTAAATGAAGTCGTCACATATTTTGGACGAGATTCCGAGTAATCGTTAAGTAAAAGGTTATCCCAGAAGAGCCTGGCTCCACTAAAAGGTGCCGGGCTCTTCGTTTTGGGACAATCCTTATTTCTTCAATTCATCTTTTGAAAAGTTCGCCATCTCATAATAATAATCGCCGATGACGCGGAGTCCTTTGTCGAAGTTCTCTAGATGGAAATGTTCGTTTGGCGCATGGAAGTTTTCTGTATCCAATCCAAAGCCCATTAATACAACAGGAACATGCAACAACTCATCAAATGCTGCAACGATCGGAATGGAACCGCCGCCTCGTGTATAAACAGTTGGCACTTCGTAAACTTTTTCATACGATCGGCCCGCAGCTTGAATTGCAGGATGGTCAATCGGGGTGATGAATGGCTTACCTTTATCGAACTCCGTTACCGTCACTGTGACACCAGCGGGCTGATGTTTTTCAATATGTGCTTTTAACTTTGAAACGATGACTTCTGGATCTTGATCAGGAACGAGGCGGCATGTAATTTTTGCACCCGCTTCCGCTGGCAAGACGGTTTTAATTCCTTCGCCTGAAAAACCGCCAAAAACACCATTTACTTCAAGAGTAGGGCGAGCAGAAACCCTTTCTAAATGCGAAAATCCCTTCTCACCGAATAATTCAGCAACGCCGACTTCTTTTTTCAATGCTTCCTCATCAAAACTGAGTGCTTGATAAGCCGCTCGTTCATCTTCAGACAGTTCTCGAACGTCATCATAAAAACCGTCAACAGTAATCGTCCCTTCCTGGTCATGAAAAGAAGCAACGAGTTCAACTAACGCATGAATCGGATTTTGAATACCGCCGCCGTAAAGTCCGGAATGGAGATCACCTTTCGCCCCGCGGATATCAATTTGAACACCGCATAGACCGCGTAAACCGTAGCAAACAGCCGGTTGACCAGGTCCTTGCATACCTGTGTCGGAAATAAGCACAATATCTGCCGCTAATTTTTCTTTATTCGCTTCGATATACTTTTCAAGATTCGGGCTGCCGATTTCTTCTTCCCCTTCAATAATGAACTTCACGTTAACAGGCAAGCTCCCATGTTCTTGCATAATGGCCTCAACCGCTTTAATATGCATAAATACTTGTCCCTTGTCATCGCTCGCTCCGCGTGCATATAACTTATCGTCGCGTATTTCTGGCTCAAAAGGTCCGCTATCCCAAAGATTTAATGGGTCGACAGGCTGAACATCATAATGACCGTAAAAAAGGATGGTTGGCTTGCCTTCTGCATGCAACCACTCGCCATATACGACAGGGTGTCCCTCGGTTTCATCAATGGATACGTTTTCAAGTCCAGCATGTTGAAGTGACTGCACAAGCCAATCAGCAGCCTTTTGCATATCCGTTTCATGTGCTGACAATGCGCTAATGCTTGGAATACGAAGGAAATCCTTCAATTCTTCAAGATGAACATCTCGTTTTTCTTTGAAATAGTGATCTAACATTTCTGCATTATTCATTGTATTCCCTCATTTCAAAAGTGTCATGAAAACAGTATAGCAGATTAGCGTGAAAAATACGGATGCCAGATGGAGGTGCATTTTCACATTGTTTGGGTATAGTATTTGTAATTTAGAATCCAGGATATGGTATGCTATTTGAAAGTTCTAAAATCGGTTTAACAGGTGGATGCTTTACATTTTAAGGAAGTATCCTAGCCAGGAGGAATTGCTTTTGTTTATTGCACTTGTATTTTTCTTATTTTTGTCATTTTTCTTATCGGGAAGTGAAACGGCGCTAACTGCTGTCAATCGGATGAAAACTCAATTTCGCGCCGATCAAGGCGATCGCAAGGCGATCAGACTGATGCAGCTGATTTCAAAGCCGGATCGTATGATTACAGCCATATTAATCGGTAACAATGTCGCAAACATTATGATGCCAACGATTGTGACAATGATTGCAATTGACCAAGGCCTAAGTGTTGGATTATGGACGGGTGTTTTAACGATCATCATTATTATCTTTGGCGAAGTATTGCCAAAAACAATCTCTGCAACATTTGCGGATCGCGTTGCATACACTGTTGCACCGGTCATTGAGCTGTACGTCAAAGTTTTAACACCGATTACAATCATCCTTGCTACGTTTACAAATGTATTTATCCGGATCATTTCCAAAGGCGCCGTGAAGGAAGCTACGCTGACAAAAGATGATTTGCGTTCGATGGTTGACATTGCCTCAACGGAAGGGACGGTTGAAGAGGAGGAGTCCGTACGTCTGAAGGGAATTTTGGATTTTCCGGAAAAGGATGTTTCGGATGTGCTGGAAACGCATCGAACGGATATTATCGGATTGCCAATGGAAGCGACGTATGAAGAAGTACGTGATACGATCTTGGAATATTTTTATACCCGCTATCCTGTGTACGAAGAAAGTATCGACAAAATTGTTGGGATGTTTTATTCTAAAATGCTGATCGAATGGTCGATGAATCCTAGTCGAAAGCTTAGTGAAATGATTGACCGCAATCCTTTATATGTCGTACAATCCGCAAGCATCGAGAAAGTCTTTAAAATGATGCTTGCAAAGAAAAAGCATATGGCAATTGTATTGGATGAGTACGGTGGAACTTTGGGCATTGTGACACATGAAGATATTATTGAAGAAATGATTGGTCAAGATATTGAAGACGAAACAGATATTGATGAAGAAGTGCTTGTCTATGAAAAAACAGACGATATGCTTATTTGTCACGGTCGATTTGAAATTGTAGATGCAATGGAATTACTAGGCGTTGAGTTGCCAACTGACAATGAAACACTTGGTGGGTTCGTCTTGCAGGAGCTTGGACATGTTCCGGAGCCGGGGGAAAGGTTTACGTATGACAAACTCCGTTTTGAAATTAATGAAATGGATCGCAGTCGAATCGGCCGTATGACGATCACAATAAAGGAAGAAGAATAAGCACACATGAGCTTGTTATCATTTCCTTACACGTTTGTAAGAAAATTGAAAGGGAATCCGATAGTTTAAAATTAATGAGTAGCCGATAATGAGGTCAATAGCAATTACGGAGGCGTTATCGGATGAACACGAATTTGGAAAACTTATACGAACAATACGGTCGTTACATATATCATTTATGTTTAAAATTAACACGCAATAAAGAAGAAGCAGAAGACCTCATGCAAGATGTATGGGTAAAGGTGATTCGCTATAGCGGTAAAATTACAGGTGTTGAAAATTTGAAAGCTTGGATGACGACGATTTGTATGAATACATTTCGGGATCGCTACCGCAAGGATGTTCGAAGAAGTCAACATGTCATGAAACAACCTGATACATTAGACGTACCACTGTTAGATTTGGTTCCATGTAAGGATATGACACCGGTCGAACAGCTTGAACAAAATGATGTGCAATCACTTGTGCAGCAAAAAATTGAGCAATTGGATGGTATTTATCGTAAAACGATTGAGTACTTTTACGTCCACCAATATTCATTAATTGAAATCGCCGACTTGATGAAAGTTTCGATTGGAACTGTTAAGTCAAGACTTTTCCGCGCAAGAAAATATTTAAAAGAATTAATGATGGAAGACGGTGCTGTTCAGGAATATGTGACCGCATGAAAAAAGTTGGATTCGCCAGCAGGCTGATCCAACTTTTTTGTTCATTCATTTAGTTGCTCGTTTAATTCAGCGAGTCTTTCTTCCATTGCCGCAAGGCGCTTTTCCGCTTTTTTCACAAAGCCAGCATTACCTGTAGATTCGAGTTTCTCAATATCTCCTTGGAGATTGATATAATCAAGCTTTAGCTCTGCAATGGCATTTTCAATCTGTCGTTTATCCATTCAGCAACACCTTACTTTTTCCTTTAGTGTACCATATCAGAAGTTGCCTTGCCGGAAGGTTTCCCACTCTCTCGTTTTGGATATTCTAAATAATAACGGATAGCTTCACAGACTGCGTCTTTGCCGTCTCCAAGTCCTAAAGCCGTTTGTCTTGCGATCGCTTTTTTTCGAAGCGGTTCATGCAGAAGCGGTTCCATCACAGCGTTTAGAAGACTTGATTGTTTGACTTTTCGACCAAGCCCAAGATGGATAAAGCCATGCTGTTCTTTCGGAAAAGCGAGTCCGAGTTCGAAATCATTTTGGGCAAGGACAATGCAAGGGATCCCCATAACGGCGACTTCGTAGGGCATATAGCCGGAAGCGCACAGAACGACATCCGCGGTTGCCATCATGCCCGCAAAGTCATAAGGTTGCTGTTGAATATGTGTATTTCTTCTGCCAAGTGCCATCATGCGTAGCTCGCTAACGTCATGTTGATAACGTTCGCCGACTAAAACCGTTACTTTCAATGGAATTTGTAGCTGGATCATGTGACGAAGCGCCCGATAGGACAAGTTACCTTCGTCTTCTTCCCCAAACGATATGACGAGATGAGGCAGTGCATCCGAACGGTTTTTTCGAAGGCCTAGGTTTCTTAAAGCGTTTGTACTTTCATCTGCCATAAAGCTTTCTTTTCCAACGACATAATGATCGGGAACTGGCTCGCTTGTTTCGGCATACAATGTTTGAAAAACTAGATCGGCAGTTTTTCCGCCTTCTCCAAAATCGTCAAAATGGATGATAGAAGGAACGATTTTATGAATCTTTTCCACTTCTTCAGTAGTAGTAGATCCACTATCTCGGATGAGAAGATCGGGTTTAATCATCGAAATTGCTTGTACTAAGGAGGAGCTTCCCTTTAAATTGACAGTTTTAAAACCCTCGGGAGCTGGTGGAGAATTTTCCCCGCATAAATAAATAATTCGCGCTTCTTCTCGTAATGTATGAGCAATCATTGCCGCTCTTCTTGCGGGATATGTGCCTTTTCCCTCCGAACGGGAAATATAAATAGCGATCGTTTTCTTTTTTTGGCTGTTTATTGGAATCACCCTTTCTTTGGCCCGATGAAAAGCCTATCCCTTCAACGTATGAGCGGAAATAGGGAATTATTCTTTTCAATGGGGACTAGAACGAGTGCGGTTGTTTTTTTTGAATCATTATGATAGGCATCAAAAGGCACTCTCCTATATAATTGAAGCAGAAGAGAGGGGATTTTTTTATGTCCAAATCAGTTGTTTTGGCAGAAAAGCCTTCCGTGGCTCGCGATATTGCGCGGGTGCTCGGATGTCATAAAAAAGGAAATGGATTTCTAGAAGGCTCAACATATATCGTCACATGGGCGCTTGGTCACCTTGTGACACATGCCGATCCAGAAGGCTATGGCAATGAATACAAGGAGTGGAAACTCGAACAGTTGCCGATCATTCCAGATCCTTTTAAGCTTGTGCCTATTCGACAAACGATGAAACAATTCAATGCAGTAAAAGCGCAGCTAAAGCGAAATGATGTCAAAGAAGTCATTATCGCGACAGATGCAGGTAGAGAAGGAGAGCTCGTCGCACGTTGGATTTTGGAACAGACGAAATGCCGTAAGCCCATTAAGCGATTATGGATCTCATCTGTTACGGATAAGGCGATCAAAGACGGTTTCAACAATTTGAAAGATGGCCGCGCTTATGAAAATTTATACGAAGCCGCAGTTGCCCGCGCAGAAGCGGACTGGGTTGTCGGTATTAATGCCACTCGTGCCTTGACTGTAAAATACAATGCCCAATTGTCCACCGGCAGAGTTCAAACACCGACATTAGCAATGGTTGCCGAACGTGAAAAACAAATCCGCGATTTCAAACCGAAATCATTTTATGGGTTACAGGCGATTACGGAATCTGCTCGCTTTACTTGGCATAGTCAAGCGGGGCAAACACAGTCATTTGACAAGGGAGCCGTTGAAAAAGTGCTCGACCGACTGGATTCTAGTAAAACGGGTAAGATCGTCGAAGTAAAAACGACACCTAAGTCGCAACCGGCGCCACCATTATTCGATTTAACCGAATTGCAAAAAGAGGCCCATCGTCGCTGGTCTTGGTCCGCAAAAGAAACATTGTCTACGTTACAAAATCTTTACGAACGGCATAAGGCAGTCACTTATCCAAGGACAGACTCCAAGCATCTGACGTCGGACATGGTCGGCACATTAAAAGACCGGATCCAGGCAGTGGACATCGGTTCCTACCGAAAATCGGTTCAACAATTACTTCGCAGCGGGGCGATTAAGCCACAAAAGGGTGTCGTTGATGACAAACGTGTATCGGATCACCACGCCATCATACCGACGGAAGAAACGCCAATTCTTCAAAATCTTTCTGATAAAGAAAAGCGTCTATACGATTTAATTGTCAAACGATTTCTTGCTGTTTTCTTTGGGCCATTCCGTTATGACCAAGTAACGGCAGAGATTGCTGTGAACGATGAATCCTTTAAGGCGAAAGGCCGGACGATTACGGATGAGGGCTGGAAGAAGGTTTATTCCACTGATGAGGAAGAAGGAGACACGGATGCGTTGCCAGCGTTCAAAAAAGGAGACGACGTGGCCATTCGTGCAATCGTTATGACGGATGGCGAGACGAAACCGCCCGCCCGATTTAATGAAGGAACGTTGCTCGCTGCGATGGAAAACCCTGTGCAGTTCATGCAAGGGGAGTCGAAAGATTTGATCAAGACACTTGGTGAAACAGGGGGACTTGGAACTGTCGCGACAAGAGCAGATGTCATCGAAAGACTTTTTAGCACATTTGTCATTGAGAAAAAAGGAAACGATATTTATACAACTTCAAAAGGAAGACAGCTTCTAGAACTTGTTCCGGAAGATTTAAAATCACCGGCTTTAACGGCTGAATGGGAACAAAAACTAACGAAAATCGCCAAAGGTCAGTTGAAAAAACCGATCTTCATAAAAGATATGATTGCCTTTTCGAAACAGACAGTTCATGAAATCAAAACAGACGATAAAAAATTCAAGCATGATAATGTGACAGGTAAATCCTGTCCAGACTGCGGTAAGTTACTATTAGAAGTGAACGGTAAACGCGGCAAGATGCTCGTCTGTCAAGACCGTGAATGTGGCCACCGCCGCACAGTCTCAACACTGACAAATGCGAGATGTCCGGTTTGTAAAAAGAAATTGGAACTTCGAGGAGAAGGTGAAGGCCGAATCTTTGTCTGCAAATGCGGACACCGTGAAAAATTTTCTGCTTTTGAAAAAAGAAGAGCCAAATCCGGCGGGAAAAAAGCGGATAAACGTGACGTTCAGAAATATATGAAAAAGCAAGAAGAGCCGGCCAATACAGCAATGGCAGATGCATTAAAAAAGCTGTTTGATAAATAATTTGCATGACGATCCAAGAAGTGCCTGGCACCACGATACACTTTCAAAATGTAGCATCATATTCTGGTCTCGATACTAGATTTAGTGTTCAATGGTGCCAGGCTCTTTGTCTTTAAAGGGGAGATCTGGTTGGGCAAACAAAAAAAGCAGGTGAAGACGAATGCGGTCAGGATGCTGGACAGTGAAGGAATTGCCTATGAGCTGATCGCTTATGACATTGATGATGAATTGCTTGACGGTGTATCCGTTGCGGAGAAAACAGGGCAGTTAAAAGAAACCGTTTTTAAAACACTTGTCGCCATGGCATATGCTAAAGAATTATTTGTTTTTTTAATACCAGTTGCCGCAGAGTTAGATTTGAAAAAAGCTGCACAGGCAGCGGGGGTTAAAAAGCTTGAAATGTTGCCGCTTAAAGATTTAACAAAAGAGACTGGATATGTTCGGGGTGGCTGTTCCGCTATCGGTATGAAAAGGAAATACCCGACTTTTATTGATCAATCTGCGGAAAAATTGGAAGACATGATTGTTAGCGCGGGCAAGCTGGGGCTCCAGATGAAGTTATCGCCAACCGCCCTTGCAAAAGCGGCTGACGCTGTTTTTGTTCCGTTGATGAAAGAGTAACAATGGAATGCATTGATATATGCTACAATAGATAGATGTTGAAATTCGACATTCGCGCGGGGTGCGAATGTCTTTTTAGGTTGGAGAGATGGAAAAATGAGAAAAACAATAGTATGGAGATGGTCATTTTACTTAGTAGGGATGATGATCCTTTCTTTAGGTATTTCGATGACGATTAAAGGGCAGCGGCTTGGGATCGGTCCCTGGGATGTTCTGCACGTCGGCTTATTTCGGAACTTTGGGTTAACCATCGGCACATGGTCTATCCTAACGGGCTTGACCATTATCGTTGGAACGGCAATAGCGACAAGGGAATGGCCGAAAATAGGCACATGGATCAATATGCTGCTGATCGGAATGTTTATCGATCTATTTAATTGGCTTATTCCGGATATTACGACACTTTGGGGTCAAGCACTTATTTTTATAGCAGGAATTGCGGTTCAAGGGTATGGTGTCGGTATTTATGTCTGTCCAAATATTGGCGCCGGCCCGCGCGACAGTTTGATGCTTTTATTCGTTAAAAAAACGGGTGCGAGCGTCAAAAAAATTCGAACGATATTGGAAATAACCGTGGCATTTGTCGGTTGGATCTTCGGGGGGCCGATCGGAGTCGGTACGGTGCTGATCGCCTTGTTTTTAGGGCAAATCGTTCACTACACATTGCCGCAATGCCGAAAAATTTTACTTAAGCTAATCGGAGAGGAAAACGAAAGACTATTATTTTAGAGATCGTATTTCATTTCAAAGCATGGTGTCCAAGCCGTGCTTTTTTTTATCGTTCAAACATAGGCTAATGATATGTTAAGAAAGGATGGTCGCATGTTTGGAACGATAACAGAATACATGGGGACAGCTTATACAGGTCTCGGCATTTCGCATAAATACGACAAACTCATTGCTGCAGCTTCGGAGACAGTTTTTCTTAAATGCCCGCCAACACATTCTTTGTCTGCGGTTTTAAATGAAGCGGCTATGCAGTTTGTTAAACGCGGATTTCACATTGATCGATTTATGAACCCTGTCCAGCCTGACAAAATAGACGCGATTTTTGTTAAGGATGCCAATGTTTTTATCATTCAAGCATCTCATCCCATAGCGCTCGAGCCAGCGGACATCGGCGGTAGACATAAAGTGATTAGCTATTACGATGTATACGATGAAAGGAAATTGCGCGAGCTCAACGGGGTAATTGTAGAAAATTTGGAAACGGCGGAAGTGTCATTGAAAAAGGCATTGCAATCATTGCGCAAGGCAAAAAAAATTCACGATGATTGGGAACAGGTTAATATTGCCAGAATGATGTGGCCGCAGCATGAAACACTTATTCAGTCGTTAAAAGAAGAACTTTTCGGAAACATCCATTTGAATAAAGAAGCAACAGTTTCTCATAGACTGATCGGCTCCTTAACCTCCAGTGGAGCGCAAGATTTCATACCGTCTATTACGAAGCCTGTAGAGCGTAGAATGTTAATTAAAGGACTTCCAGGAACAGGGAAATCGACGCTGATGAAAGCAGTTGGCGCCGAGGCGGAAAAACGAGGCTTTGATGTCTTGTACGGTTGGTGCGGGTTAGATCCTGCGGGCGTTGATCTCGTGCAAATTCCAGAGTTGTCGATTTGTATATTTGACGCAACAAAACCGCATGCTTATGATCCGGAACGTCCAGGGGATGAAATTCTCGACCTTGTTCATATGTGCGAGGAAAATGAAGAAGCAGAAGAAAAGATTATTGGGATTCAAGAAATATATTCAGAAGCAATTCTCGATGCGACCGGTTATATGCAGGCGTATGCTCAATCTGAAAATAGTATGAAAGCAACAATGGATACGGCTATTATGCAACCTGCATTTGAAACGAAATCTCAAAAATTATTGGAGTACGTTGGTGATGTGTTAAAATGAAAGCATCATCTGTTTGAAAGGAAAGATTATTTTGTCGAAAGTACTCCAAAACTTTTTAGAAACAAATTTAGCTGGGCTTCGCGAGCATGGACTTTATAACGAAATCGATACAGTAGAAGGTCCAAATGGCCCGGTCATTAAAATTCAAGGAAAAGACTTGATCAACTTATCATCTAATAACTATCTTGGTCTTGCAACAGATGAGGACTTGAAACAGCTAGCGATCGAAGCGACGAAAAAATACGGCGTCGGTGCCGGTGCGGTACGTACAATTAATGGGACACTCGATATTCACATTAAGCTTGAAAAAAAGCTGGCTGAATTTAAAGGGACAGAAGCAGCAATCGCTTATCAATCAGGCTTTAACTGTAATATGGCAGCTATTTCCGCTGTGATGAATAAAAAAGATGCGATTCTTTCTGACGAATTAAACCACGCATCAATTATCGATGGATGCCGTCTCTCAGGTGCGAAAATTATTCGCGTAAAGCATCAAGATATGGATGATTTACGTGCGAAAGCGAAAGAAGCAACAGAATCTGGCTTATACGAAAAAGTCATGTACATTACAGATGGCGTATTTTCGATGGACGGTAATATCGCAAACCTTCCAGAAGTCGTGGAGATTGCGAAAGAATACGATTTAATTACGTACGTTGATGACGCACACGGATCTGGTGTAACAGGTTTAGGAAAAGGAACTGTAAAACATTTCGGACTAGAAAAGGAAATTGATTTCCAAATCGGTACACTTTCTAAAGCGATTGGTGTGGTTGGCGGTTATGTAGCCGGTACGCAAGAGCTAATCGATTGGCTAAAAGTGCGTTCTCGTCCATTTTTATTCTCCACATCATTGCCAGCAGGCGACGTAGCGGCGATTATGGGCGCTTTAGATAAAATTTCGTCATCCACAGAATTACATGACAAACTGTGGGAAAACGGTAATTATTTAAAAGAAGGCCTAAAAAAGTTAGGCTTTGATATCGGCAGATCTGAAACGCCGATTACACCTTGTATTATTGGTGAAGAAAAACTGACACAGCAATTTTCAAAACGGCTTGCTGAAGAAGGTGTTTACGCGAAATCCATCGTCTTCCCGACAGTTCCACAAGGCACGGGACGTGTTCGCAACATGCCAACAGCAGCCCATACAAAAGAAATGCTTGATGAGGCACTCGCGATTTATGAAAAAGTTGGAAAAGAGCTAGGCGTTATTTCATAAAATCAAAAAACCACCCAAGAGGTGGTTTTTTTGATGCTTTTTTTAAATCGTTTTAAATAATTTCTTCACGATCGCTGCGAAGTTTTTTGTTGCATGGGATGTTTGCTTGGTCATGCCGAGTCCGATAATACGGCACGCCTCTTTTTCGAATTCAAGCGCTGTAATACCATCAGGTGCACCTTTTAATACAAGTTCGGGACGGATATTAATGCCCAAATTTGCTTGTACTAACGCAATGATCGATTGATCGTCTGACACTTCATATTTCACGATGGGATTAATATTATGCTCGCTAAAAAAAGTAGCCGTTTCATGATCCCATCCTTTTTTGGGTTTGATCAGCGGGTACATTTCTAGTTGCTCTAAACGCATCTTTTGCTGCATTCGTAATTCGCTTTCATTGGATACAATGCAAAATAATTTATCTTTATGTAACGGGTGAAAATCGATGCACTTTTTCGAAGAGGCAATGGTAAAGCAACAATCCAATTCTCCTGATTGAACGGCGGCTTCCAAGTTCTCATAGTCGTTATCATAAATTTCAACGGTGATCTGGGGATATTTACGCTTAAACTCCTTGAGAATCATTGGCAGCCAATGGGTTGTGACACTTGCAAAAGTACCAATTCTAATGATCCCATTCTCCAATTCGTTTAGTGCAGAAGCTTCTTGCAGGAGAAGGTGGTGCGAATGCATAACGGCAAGTGTGTGCTTATGTATGATTTCTCCTTCACTAGTCAGTCGAATCCCCGATCGATTGCGTATTAATAAATGTAATCCTAACTCCTCTTCAAGACTTTTAATCGCATGACTTACTGCGGATTGTGTGAGATTTAGTTCGTTGCCGGCATTTGTAATGTTTTGCAATTGAACAACCTTATTAAAAATTTCATAGCGCTGAATCGTCAACTTAATTCCCACTCTCCTTACATGAAAACTATTAATACATATCATTATAAACATTCGTTTTACTAATCTCAATTATCTAATTATACTGAAAGTGCGAGTTGGTATTGAAAACATATACCGTATTTTAAAATTCAGCTAGAGAAAAGGGGCGATGAATGTGACGGTTGTAGTCAATCAATTTGAACGGGTGTTGCGAGATCAAACAGCAGTTCAACAAATGTATATAAATGGAAAATGGGTAACGAGCAGCTCCAATCAAACGCGAGAGATCTTAAATCCTGCAAATCAGGAAGTCATCGCAACAGTGACAGAGGCAGTTGCCGAAGAGGCTGACTTGGCGGTTGAGGCAGCAAAAAATGCCTTTTATAAAAATGGTTGGAAAAACGTGTATGCGCGAACAAGGGCAGATCTTCTGTTAAAGGTAGCTGAAAAGTTGAGCGAGCGCAAAGAAGAGTTTGCCATGCTCGAAACGTTGAATAACGGAAAAGTGTATGCGGACTCGCTTCAGGATGTAGACGATGCGATCAACCAATTTCAATACTATGCAGGACTTGCGACGAAGCCGCATGGACAAACGTACGAAGTGCCGGATGAAATTCAAGCAATGGTTGTCCGCGAACCAGTTGGGGTTGTAGCACAAATTGTTCCGTGGAATTATCCACTTGTCATGGCAGCACAAAAGATGTCAGCAGCTTTGGCGGCAGGATGCACAGTTGTGATTAAACCTGCATCACAAACACCGCTTACGCTCATTCGGCTGTTTGAGATTTTAGATGAAGTCGGATTTCCAGCGGGTGTCGTTAACCTAGTACTCGGTTCTGGTTCGGTCATTGGAGATGTATTAGTAAATCATCCTGATGTCGACAAAATTTCCTTCACTGGCGGTACAGATACAGGAAAGCAAATTATGAAAGATGCTGCGAATACCGTTAAAAAGGTCGGTCTAGAGTTAGGCGGCAAATCTCCTAATATTGTTTTTGCAGATGCAGATTTTGAAACCGCTATCGATTATGCACTGCTTGGTATTTTTGCAGGACAAGGTCAAGTTTGTTCAGCAGGTTCGCGTCTCTTACTAGAAAAAAGCATCTATGACAAATTTGTTCCGGAGCTTGTCGCACGCGCTAAAAAAATTAAAGTGGGACCGGGCTGGGAAGAAGACACAGAAATGGGACCGCTCATCTCGCAGTCGCATATGGAAAATGTCCTGAACTATGTGAAAATTGGACTGGATGAAGGGGCATGGCTGCTATGCGGAGGGAATCGCATAGTAGATGGCGATCTTGCCAATGGGAACTATGTAGAGCCGACAATCTTGACGAATACGACGCCGGATATGCGTATTGTACAAGAAGAAATTTTTGGACCTGTACTTGTCATTCAAGTATTTGAAACGGAAGAGGAAGCCATTGAATTAGCGAACGGTACTGATTTTGGCCTTGCCGCTGCCGTATTTACAAACGATGGGGCGAAAGCACAGCGGGTCATTCGTAACCTGCGAGCAGGGATTACATGGATCAATGCTTACCATCCGACATTTAACGAAGCACCTTGGAGCGGCTATAAACAAAGCGGGATCGGCGCGGATTTGGGCACATACGGATTTGAACAGTATTTATTGACGAAACAGATTAATATCGCCCTCGAAGTACAACCGTCCGGCTGGTACAAAGGATGAGTTCACTTGAAAGCGTAAGGAGGCGGCAGCATGAATAGCTTTGATGTTGTTGTGGTCGGCGCCGGCATTATTGGCTGCAGTGTTTCTTATCATTTGTCCAAGGCGGGCTACAGCGTTGCGCTAGTTGAAAAAGGCGACATTGCCCACGGGACATCTAGCCGCTGTGATGCCGTCGCGCTCATTTGTGATAAGAAGCCGGGGATTGACACAGAAATTGGTTTTAAAAGTATTCAACTCTATAAAGAATTAGCAAAAGAATTCTCATTTGACTTTGAGTTTTCCACAAGAGGAAGTTTGTACGTTTGTGAAACAGAGCAAGAATTGGAAATTGCAAGCGGTTACGTAGCGGAACAAAGAGCTGACGGATATGACATGAAGATGGTCGATCAGAAAGAACTGCTTGAAATTGAACCTTATTTAGCTAAAGATTTGAAAGGCGGAATTTGGACAGAAGTCGATTCGACGATGAACCCCTACTTAGTTTGCTTCGCTTTTGTGGAAGAAGCTAAGAAATATGGTTTGAAGCTCTTTACGCATCACGAGGTAAAAGGGGTTACAAAAGGTCCGGACGGGCGCGTACAATCCGTCATTACTGATAGAACAACGCTCCATACAAATCGGGTTGTAAACTGTGCCGGAGTTTGGGCAGCTAAACTTGGTCAAATGGTTGGCATTGATATACCTATTCAGCCCCGTAAAGGGATGGTGCTCATCTCAGAAAAAACAAAGCCAGTCGTTAGTCAAAAAGTGCATGAATTCGGCTATATGCTCTCGAAGTTTGAAGATATTAAATACAAACGCAACGTTAGCAAACTCGTTGAAGAGAATAATATTGCGTTTACGATTGAACCGACGGAAGCGGATAACTTTTTACTTGGCGGTCATCGTGCATTTAAAGGATATGACATTAGTTCTGAAAACGATGTCATCCGAGGAATTGCTGAACGAGCCATCCGCTTCTTGCCAATTTTAAAAGATATTAGCTGTATTCGAGCCTATGCGGGAATACGACCATGGGTGCCGGATCATTTGCCGATCGTCTCCGAAGTTGAAGAAGTGCCGGGCTTTTATATTGCCGGCGGGCATGAAGGAGACGGCATCAGTATGGCGCCGATTACAGGAAGAATGATTACACAGCTAATTTCAGGAGAAGAAACAGATTTTAACATAGATCGATTGAATTTCTCACGCTACAAACAATTGGAGCGAGTATCTAGTTAATGAAAAACTATTAAACTACTGACAAATATTGGAGGAATGAAAAATGTATAAACCAACTGGAATGATCCCAGCAATGCCAACACCATTCGATGAGCAAGGAAAAGTGGATTTTGAAGCATATCGCGGACTCATCGAATACTTAATTGAAGGCGGCGTTCACTGCTTGCTAGCCGGCGGAAGTACAGGTGAATATTCACTTATGTCTATGGAGGAACGCAAAGCAGTTTTAAAAGCGGCGGTTGATTTTTCAGGCGGGCGTGTTCCAATCATGGCCGGAACGAGTGCGCATCGAACGGACGAAACGCTTGAACTAACGAAATATGCAGCGGAAATTGGAGCGGATTGCGCGCTTGTCATCACACCTTACTACATGCAGACGAGTGAGGAAGGCATTATTGATTATTTTAAAACGGTTGCTGAACAGTCTGGCATTGGCATTGTTATTTACCATTATCCAGGTGCGACAAATGTCGAGCTGTCACCGGAGCTAATTGCTAAGTTAAGTAAAATTGATGGCATCGTAGGCGTCAAAAATACAACAGATCAAGAGCATACATGTAAAGTCATTGGCCTGACAAAAGATCAGGAAGATTTCGCTGTCCTTACTGGATACGAGCACCTTATTTTGCCAACATTGGCTGTTGGTGGAGATGGCGCAACAGGAATTATTCCGAACTTGATTCCAAAAGAAATTGTGGCGCTTTATGATCTATTTACAAAAGAAAAGGATATTGATGCGGCAATCGCTCTTAACCAAAAACTTCTTCCGCTTTACGACTATGTTGAAGTTGAGCCAAGCCCAGGTCCGGTTAAGGCTGGTCTAGATTTAATCGGATTGAAAGGTGGAACAGTTCGTGCACCGCTCGTTCCGGCATCAGATGAATTAAAGGAGAAAATGAAAAAGACACTTTCCGAGCTTGGCTACGAAGTAAGTCTTGTATAACTGATCATGGGGGGCTGTTCTAGAAGTGCCTGGCTCTTCTTTTTAGGACAGTCCCTCCCTCTTTATATAAAACCAATTTAAAGGTAGGGATGAGCGATGACAACAATGACAACATGTCAAAGAGAATATGGCTTTCTTGACAAAGGATACAAATCGAAAGTACACATGAAAAAGGGACAGTATATATCGGGTTTTTCTGTCGGGATTTTGCACTTGGATGATTGCTGGTATCCAATTTTGCCTGGTAATGTGGCAAATTTATCTACATATGATTTTCCAGTCGTCTTGAAAGTCGTACCGAACTGTAACCAAGAAAGAATTCACGCGGGAGATCCGACGCTTGTGGATGATGTCATCCGGGCGGCAAAACAATTTGAAGCGGAAGGAGCTCGCGTCATTGTTGGTGCATGCGGCTTCTTTGGAAACTTCCAAGAGCAAGTTGCTAATGCAGTCGATATTCCCGTTTTTCTATCGAGTGTTGTACAGCTTCCTTGGATTAAAACAGGATTAAAATCTGATCAGCTTGTAGGTATGCTGACAGCAGACAGCAATGGTATTACACCTTCCTTATATAAAAGCTGTGGGATAGAAAATCCAGATTATGTTGTCGTTAAAGACTTGGGAAGATTGCCGGAATTCTCTGCAATTATCGAAAGCAGAGGAAGCTTTGACAACGATGTCGTTCGCGAAGAGGCTGTGAATGCGGCGAAAGAACTCGTGCGCGACAACCCGAATATCAGGGCCATTCTGCTTGAATGCAGCGATCTTCCGCCTTACGCAGCGGATATCCAACGGGCAGTCGGACTTCCGGTTTATGATTTTATCACGATGATCCGATGGGCTCATATGGCTACGGCACAAAGACCTTATCACGGCTTTATTTAGGAGGTTTTCGCAATGAGCGATGAAAAAACAATTGTCTGCAGATGTGAAGAAATATCGTTTCAAACGATCAGTGACACTGTCCGGGAATATAGCTGCTCTTCCAGAGAAGTAAAGCTTCGTACAAGAGCGGGGATGGGGTATTGCGGCGGAAGAACATGCCGTCATATGATCGATACAATTGTTGCAGGGATTAATCAAGAACCGATTGCAGACGAAATTCAATTGAGCTATCGTCCACCTGCTCGTCCATTAACTTTCGGGGTCTTAGGAGGTATGCAACATGACAATGAGAGTCGTTAATCATCCGGTACTCGGAAAACTTCCAGAACAGAATCGTATAACGATCCGCTTCAACGGCCAACCCTATGAAGCTTACGAAGGGGACACCATTGCCTCAGCCTTAATGGCTCAAGGAGTGAAAACACTCAGGAAGCATGAAATGAGCGGAGAAGGACGCGGCATCTACTGCAATATCGGCCATTGTTTTGAGTGCCGTGTGCAGGTGGGAGATCGGAAAGTAGTACGTGCTTGTTTGACACCGGTTTCAGAAGGCATCGAAATCCATTCACTCACTGCTTTTGTGAAAGGAGGTCAAACAAAATGATCGATTTACTTGTCGTGGGAGCGGGTCCCGCAGGGTTAAGTGCGGCAATCGCAGCAGCTGAACAAGGACTGAAAGTAAAAGTACTTGATGAATTTCCGAAAGTAGGGGGGCGCCTTCTCGGGCAATTGCATCAGGAGCCAAGCGGAGAATGGTGGAACGGCATTGAAATGGGTGAGAAGTTGCATCAGAAAGCGCGTCTCGAAGGAGTGAACATCCAGTGTGAAGTATCTGTCTCAGATATCAGTCGGACAGACTTTGGATGGAGCGTCTACACATCTGTGGGAATGATAAAAGCCAAAAATCTTTTACTGGCCACGGGTGCATCAGAAACGGCTATTCCGCTTCCGGGCTGGACGCTTCCGGGTGCAATTTCAATTGGAGCGGCGCAAGTTATGGGAAATGTCCATCGTGTCAAACCTGGTAATTCGTGCGTGATTATCGGTGCCAATGTACTTTCTATAGCGATCGCAAATGAATTGATGTTATGCGGCGTAAAAGTAAAGGAAATTATTATTCCTGAAACGGGACCGGTCGCAAAAGATGCGGGCGTGCCTGAAAAAGTGATGGCATCCTTAATGAGGCTGACCCATTTGGCGCCAAATGCATTTTTGCGTCAAGCAGGAAAATTTGGGAAGTTTGTAAGTCCGAAAGTTGCTGCTCAGTTTTTCCCAAAAAATGGCATTCGGGTCTTGGGTATACCGATCCGGGTTAAGAAAGCTGCCATTGAAATTATTGGGGAAGGACAGGCGACTGGCGTTCGAACAGTGGCTGTTACACCAGATGGTAAAAGAATTCAGGGCACCGAACAAGTGACAGAAGCAGATTTTGTCTGCATCGCCGGCGGATTAGCGCCGATGTCAGAGCTTGCGTCAATTGCCGGATGCTCATTCAAATATGTAGAAGAACTCGGGGGACATATACCTCTACATAGTGAACGAATGGAAACGGCTGTGCCGGGACTTTATGTAGCAGGGAATATAACGGGTGTTGAAAGTGCTAAAGTGGCAATGGCACAAGGGAAAGTAGCGGGCCTCACGGTTGCATTCAATACGAATGGAGCCTCAAAGAAGACTGAAATGTTAGTGAAATGTGCTTTGGATGATGTAAGAAAAACGAGGGCAAATGCCCTGATCGAGTTTCAGCCGGGTATTGTAGAAGCGCGTGAACGAATTTATGTTCAATTTGAGCAAGAGAGAATTGCGGTGAAACAAGCGATAACGGTTTCCTAAAACAGGTTGGAGGTACATCATGAAAATTTTAGTAATTGGAGCGAAAGGTACACTAGGTTCAGCAGTTGTTGAAGAACTGAAAGATATTGGCGAGATTATACAGGCAAGCAGAACTCACGCAGATATAAAAGTGGACATCACATCACCGGAAAGCATTCAGCAAATGTTTGAAGAAGTGGGTGAAATAGACGCGATCGTCTGCACGGCAGGAGCCGCCCATTTCGGACCGGTCGAGAAAATGACTCCTGAATTAAACCGTATTGCAGTAGAAAGTAAACTGTTAGGTCAAATCAATCTTGTGCTGCTTGGTTTGCCATACATCCGTGACAACGGCAGTATCACATTGATAACCGGCATTTTAATGGATGATCCGATCGTTAATGGGGCATCATCCGCCATGGCAAATGGAGGTGTCCGTGCCTTTGTCTCATCAGCTGCAATCGAACTGCCGAGAGGGATTCGGATTAATAGCGTAAGCCCGAATGTACTGGAAGAATCATTGGAAAAATATGGTCCATCCTTTGAAGGTTTTAAAGCGGTTCCGGCGAAAGATGCGGCTCTTGCTTTTAGAAAAAGTGTGTTAGGTGCACAAACGGGGCAGAGTTATACGGTTTACTGATGATGAATGCAAAGGAGAGAAGGCGATGGAAAACGGAGAGATTGTTGTTATTACTGGAGCTGGTAGCGGTCTTGGGGCTTCACTTGCAAGGAAGTATTCGTCTCATGGGACACATGTCTGTTTACTTGGCAGGACACGGTCGAAGCTCGAAAAAATAGCTTCTGTACTTGAAAGTGATCATTCCATTTATGAAGTAGATATTAGTTCAAAGGAAAGCGTTAGTAAAGTGTTTAGGGAAATTAAAATAGCGCATGGTTCGATTGATTGTTTAATCAATAATGCGGGTGTCGGCATGTTTAAAGATGTCGGAGAAATTACAGAAGAAGAGATCCATCAAATGATTGATATCAATTTAAAAGGAACGATTTTTTGTACGCAAGAAGTACTGCCGGTCATGAAGGAACAAAACAGCGGAAGCATTGTAAATATTATTTCCGGATCTGGAAAAGTAGCAAAAGCCTCTGAAACCGTCTATAGTGCAAGCAAATTTGGGGTGAGAGGCTTTTCAGAAGCTTTATCCGAGGAGTTGAAAAATACGGAAATCCATATTTATGGTGCATACATGGGGAATATGAAAACGAACTTATGGGAGGAAGGATATTCCGAAAATCAATTAGCCAATTATATGAACCCAGATGATGTAGCCGAAATTATATTTGAAAATTTAAAGCCTCGTAAACATTTGAGAGTGACAGACATTACGATTATGAATCATCGATAATTTTGACTTAAATTATAAAGGTTTACATTGCAGCCTAGTGGATGACAGCTTAGATTATTCAAATTGATAAAACGGGGGAATGATCATGAGCGATTTTTTTAATTGGCTAAGCGGAATGGTATGGAATCAATATTTTATTTATTGTTTCCTAGGCGTGGGATTGTTTTTCTCAGTCGCGACGAGATTTGTTCAACTAACACACTTAAAAGATATGGTCAAATTAATGTTTCAGCGAAAGAGCTCGGACAGCGGTGTTTCCTCCTTCCAGGCAATCTCCATGTCATTAGGAAGCCGGGTTGGAACTGGGAATATTGCGGGCGTTGCGACCGCGATTGCATTAGGCGGACCGGGCGCGATTTTTTGGATGTGGCTTATGGCGTTTTTGGGCGCAGCGACGTCTTTCATCGAAATCACTTTGGGACAAGTATATAAAAGTAAGCAAGATGGAGAATACCGGGGAGGTCCTTCCTATTACATCGAGAAGGGTCTGGGTCTAAAGAAATTTGCATTTGCTTATGCTGTTTTAACAATTGTCGCAAACGGTTTCTTACTGATGAATATCCAGTCCAACACAGTAGCGGTCTCAATGAAGGAAGCTTTTGGCATTAACCCGCTGTTCACAGGAATCCTGATGGCAGTATTGTTGGCGATGATTGTTTTTGGCGGCGTAAAAAGAATTGCAAAAGTTTCAGAGTTTGTCGTTCCATTTATGGCAATTGGCTATTTACTAGTTTGTCTTATCATACTTGCTGCTAATGTCACTGCGATTCCAGCAGTGTTCCAATTGATCTTTTCGAGTGCTTTTGGTGCCGAAGCAACCTTTGGGGGAATTATAGGATCGGCTATTGCATGGGGTGTTCAACGAGGCTTCTTCTCTAACGCTGCTGGATCAGGAGGGGAAACTTTCGAAGGATCGGCTGCAGAAGTATCTCATCCAGCTAAACAAGGGCTTGTTCAGGCATTGGCCGTCTATATTGACACATGGGTTATTTGTTCCGCAACTGCGTTTATGATTCTAATCACGGGCATGTATAATGTGCACCCATCCGGCTCAGAAGCGCTTGCCACAAATGTGCCGGGTGTAGAAGCGGGATCTATGAACGTACAGCTAGCTGTTGATTCAGTATTTACAGGATTCGGGTATCTATTTATAGCTCTAGCTTTATTTTTCTTCTGTTTTACAACGATGATTTCCTACTATTATAAGTCTGAAACAAGCTTAGCATATATTCACCGAAGCATGAGAGGTGGAAAGAAATTGTTGGGAGCAGTATTGAAAATTGGCGTTCTATTCTTTGTGGTAACGGGTAGCATTATTACGGCTAGTACAGCTTGGACACTTGGCGATATTGGGTTGGGGAGTATGGCGTATTTAAATATTGTTGCGATTCTACTTTTGACAAAGCCAGCATTGAAAGTGTTAAAAGATTATAGGGAGCAAAAAAGAGCTGGAATTGATCCGGTATTTGATCCCGTCAAACTAGGCATTGAAAATGCGGATTATTGGGAGAATGAATATCCTGCCAATCAAACCAAGAGCAAGCAACCAACTACGAAAAAGACTTATGGCAAAGAGAAGGTACCAACGCTTGTTCAGGCTAGTCCGACAGACAAATTATAATTTAGAGCGGGGGAAGCATTGTGAGATTAAAAGATAAAGTTGCTATAGTAACAGGTGCAGGGTCAGGAAATGGTGCAGCAATTGCCAAAGGATTTCTTGCGGAAGGAGCCAAAGTTGTATTTGCCGATATCAATGAAGACAATGCCGAGCAGCAAGCAATCGATTCAGGTTATGATCCAAAAAAGTGGATTGCAGTAAAAGTGGATGTGGCGGATTCTGCTTCTGTTAAATCTTTAATTTCAAAAACTTTGGAAGCGTTTTCTAGAGTAGACGTAATGATTGCGAACGCTGGGATCACCATTCGAAAACCGTTTCTAGAATTGACTGAAGCAGATTATGATAAAGTGATGGACGTAAATGCAAAAGGTGTATTTCTATGCAGCCAAGAAGCGGCTAGATGTATGGTCGAGCAAGGCGGTGGAAGTATTGTTCACATCTCATCTACGACGTCTGTATTGGCAGAAGGAAATGCGGTACAGTACGGTGCTTCTAAAGGAGCGGTTGCCTCGATGACCCGACATATGGCAATGGACCTTGGAGCGCAGAATATTCGTGTAAATGCGATTGCTCCGGGAACCATTCAAACGAATTTGACCGGAGGGCGTTTAGGGGCGGAAGGTGTACTTGAAAAAGAGGCGGAGTTAACGATGCTTAAAAGAATTGGTCAGCCTCAGGATGTCGTAGGCGCTGCACTTTTTTTAGCATCTGACGATTCTTCTTTTATAACAGGGACACATATTTTTGTAGATGGCGGCTATTCGGTGAAATAAAGGGGAAACAAGAAGCACTGAAACAATTTTTTTTGTTTCAGTGCTTCTTGTTTTTTTGCGTGAAAATCTTCCTTGATATAAATTGCGGAGATTCGAATTACAAATGTGTATTTTTTTATTGTCTTTTCTGAGAGTACATCATATAATGGATTAAAGTTGTTATATCAAGTAATTAATTATTAGTTAATACAAATGTACATCTGGGTAGAACATGAAAGAAAGCGAGGAGTTTAAAATGAAGAAGATTATTGTCACTGGCGCGCTTGGACAAATCGGATCTGAATTGATCGCAAAACTGCGTTCAGAATATGGAACAGACAATGTTTTGGCAACGGATATTCGACGTCCTCAATCACCAACAGGCGGGCCATTTGAAATTCTAGACGTCACGGATGCAAAGAGAATGCATGAGCTTGCGAAAGCGTTTGGGGCAGATACAATGATGCATATGGCCGCATTGCTGTCGGCAACAGCTGAAGAACAGCCGCTATTCGCGTGGAACTTGAATATGGGTGGGCTTGTCAATGCGCTTGAAGTTTCCCGTGAACTGAATCTTCAATTTTTCACTCCGAGCTCAATTGGTGCATTTGGACCGTCCACACCTAAAAAGGGAACGCCGCAAGATACGTTGCAGCGTCCAACAACGATGTATGGTGTCAACAAAGTCGCTGGAGAATTACTCTGTGACTATTACTTCCATAAATTTGGTTTAGATACGCGCGGTGTTCGTTTCCCAGGGCTTATTTCGAATGTAGCGAAACCAGGCGGCGGAACGACAGACTACGCAGTTGATATTTACTACAAAGCGATTGAAGAAGGTAAATACACTTCTTATATTGCAGAAGGTACCTACATGGATATGATGTATATGCCGGATGCACTGCAAGCGATTGTCGATTTAATGGAAGCAGATCCTGCAAAGTTAGTTCACCGCAATGCATTTAATGTTACGGCGATGAGCTTCGAACCATCGGAAATTGCAGCGTCTATCCGGAAGCATATTCCTACGTTTGAAATTGATTACGCCGTAGACCCAGTGCGTCAAGCAATTGCCGAGAGTTGGCCGGATGCAATCGATGCCTCTGCGGCTATGACAGAGTGGGGATTCAAAGCCGAATATGATTTGGACAAAATGACAGAAGATATGCTTGCGGAGTTGAAAGTGAAATTGAAAAGAGAATCTGAAGCATCTTAAAAAACCGCGATTTCGTGGTTTTTTTGTTTGGGAAGATAAGGTTATGCTAGTGCCCAACAAGTATTCCGGTTTCCAACGAACTCGCTGGAGTGTCTAACCAATGCTAGCTAGTGCCCAACAAACCATGCCCAGTCTCCAAACCAATCATTTAAAAAAGACTCTACCCAGAAAAAGTAAGGTAGAGTCTTTTGGTGATTTACAATTATTCAAAACAACAAATGCGCTACACCAGCAACAATCGGCAAGGCAATTAACGTACGCAACAAGAAAATAATCACTAGATCCAAAAAGTTAATCGGGATTTTCGTACCAAGTAGAAGTCCTCCAACCTCGGACATGTAAATAAGCTGAACAACAGAGATCGTCGCGATGACGAACAATGTTAACTCGGAAGTGATAACACCATCAGCAAGAATGACCGGCAAGAACATATCTGCAAACCCGACAACCATTGTCTGTGCAGCCTCTTGTGCTTCTGGGATTCCTAGAACAGCTAAAATAGGTTCAAAAGGTTTTCCTAAAAACGTGAAGACACCAGTGTATTCTGCTAATACAAGCGCAATCGTTCCGAATGCCATAACAACCGGCATGACGCCAACCCACATATCTATCGCATTGCGCATGCCATCACGTACGACATTTCCAAGAGAACGGTTTTGATCGGCCTTTTCAAGAGCCTTTTCAAGACCATGACTAACTACATTATAGCCTTCTGGCAGTTTTTCTTCGTCACCAGTAGCTGGCGTTCCGTCAATATATTCATCTTTTTTTCCGGATAAAGGATAGATTCTTGGCATAATGATCGCGAGAATAAGCCCTGTTAATACTACTGTCCCATAAAATTGCGGGAAGTATTTGGCCATGCCGACCGTGTCTATGATCACAAGCGAGAATGTAATGGAAACGACTGAGAATGTTGTCCCAACGATGGCCGCTTCTTTTTTTGTGTAAAATCCATCTTCGTACTGTTTGCTTGTCAAAAGAACACCGATTGTCCCGTCCCCAATCCATGACGTGAAAGCATCAATAGAAGAGCGGCCGGGCAGTTTAAAAAGAGGTCGCATTATTTTTGACATCATCGTTCCAAAAAATTCTAGCAATCCAAAATTCAATAGTAGAGGCAGGAGAAGTCCTGCAAAGAAGAAAATTGTAAATAAAAACGACACTAATCCATCTGGCGCAAGCAATAACCCACCTGTATTTTCATTTGTAATCGCTTCAGGCCCGATTTGAAAGGTAACCATAATCGCAAATACAGCACCAATTACCCGTGTGACTGTCCAAAATGGAGAGACTTTAAACAGCTGGACGATAAAAGATGGCTTGGTATGTTCTAGTCTAACGAATAAAAACAATAAAGAACCGACTGCGGCAATCACAATAATGATCATCGCGGTCATCGGCATAAAAGGTTCTAATGCGCCGGATAAAATATCTGCAAATTTGGCAATTGGTACTTTCCATTCCTCGCCAAATTTTAATGGAATCATAAAAAGAATAACACCGATAATCGATGGCAATAAGAAATAAAACCAAGTTGAAATTGAAAATTTCTTCAAATAAATTCTTCCCTTCTAAACACACCCTTGTATAAATATACATTTTAAAGATCTGTTATTCATTTGTAAATAGTCACGATGAATGTTCCAATTTTCAGTATACTGTTACTTTTCGAAAAGGATAGGCATGGGAAATTAAAACTGGAATTCTTTATATAAAAGTTAAAAACATTTCCAAATTAAACAGTGCTACAGTATTTTTCGCAAATTAAAACCCAAGAATGTTCATTTGCCAACATTCTTGGGTTTTGCCTACTATTTTTCGTTGCAGTCCGATGGGGAGTCAACAACATTCACTCAAAGTCATTTTCCCAATTATACGTATAAAACCGCTCATACCGGAACCGGCTGTTCATTTCGGGGTCGCCGGCAGCCAATTTTTCTTCTAGATCTTTCATCATCCAAACGGTTTGTGAAGCATGCGCCTTTAGGGCAGCAAGCTTTTTATCGAAAGTGTCTGAGATGTCGTGGATGATATCGGGTTCACCCAGTACATCTTTTGTATTATTCGCAAAGGCGATCGTATACAATGTTGGACGCTTTTCGGGCTCTATGCGTCTGACTGCCCTTACAACTGCACGACCTGACGCATCATGATCGGGGTGGACGGCGAGGCCAGGATAGAAAGAAATGATGAGGGAGGGATTTGTTTCTTTGATCAAATCCGTGACAAGCTGCACCATTTTTTCGTCGTCTTCAAATTCAATTGTTTTATCGCGGAAGCCCATCATCCGCAAATCATCTAGCCCGAGTGCTTCACATGCTTTGATGAGTTCGGCTTTACGAATTTGTGGCAATGTTTCGCGTGTTGCGAATGGGGGATTACCTAGATTGCGCCCCATTTCACCAAGCGTTAAGCACGCATAGGTCACCGGTACTCCCATTTCTCGATACATGCTAATGGAACCTGAGATGCCGAATGCTTCGTCGTCAGGATGAGGGAGAATAACGAGTACGTGGCGTTCTTTTTTAATCATCAAAAATCCTCCTTTAATCAAAAGGTGTTTCGCTAATTTGCAGGGCAACTGATAGTTTACCTTCGGGATCAAGCCCCGCCATCAGCAGCTTTCCTTGTTCGTCAAGTTTGTAATGCGTAATGCCTTGTGCATAAATCCAGCCTGCCGGAAGTTTTAAACCAATGCGATGCGGGGATTCACCGGCAACTTTCCCAAGCTCAAAGTTAACAACAACATTACGAATGAATGCCCCTGCATTGAAAAATCCTTCATTAAAATGGGCGGCGTATGAGCCGTTCGTCGTTTCTAAATGAATATATACATCTTTCCCGGCGAAAGAAGAAATAAGTTCTTGCAAATGATTTGGTTGTACCTTTTTCATAGAAATCCTCCTAACAACAACTACTTATTGTAGTATATAGAAAACACGGGGTGATTGCGATTCATCTGAACCAAATGCAAAAAAAGATCAGAGGAAAATCCTCTGATCAGACTTCTGTCGTTGAAATTTCTGATGCGCCAAAGCGATTTTTTGCGCCGTGCATGACAGGGCCGACATAATCATTGAGCTTCCATCCATTCGTGATTGCTGCCGTAACGAATTTTTTTGCTTCCAATACAGCTTCCTTCACGTCCAATCCATTGGCAAGATTCGCTGTGATCGCTGCTGCGAATGTACAGCCTGCCCCGTGGTTATAATGATTGTCCGTTTTTTCTGCTGCTAGTAATGTGAACGTATTTCCATCGTAAAATAAATCTATTGCTTGATCATGATCTAACTGTTTACCGCCTTTAATGACGACATTGCGTGCACCAAGTTGGTGGATTTTCTCAGCAACAGCTTTCATTTCTTCAATTGTTTTCGGTGTTTTTGTGCCAGCCAATTGCCCAGCTTCAAACAAGTTTGGTGTGACAATTTCTGCTTTTGGCAGTAAGAATTCAACCATTGCGTCGACAGTTCCTGGGTTCAGCACTTCGTCTTCACCTTTACAAACCATAACAGGGTCAATCACAACATTTTTTAAACCCGATTCGGCAATGGCGTTGCCAGCGGTGCGAATAATTTCCTCAGTGCTCAGCATGCCTGTCTTAATGGCGTCAATTCCTGTTGAAAGAGCCGTTTTAATTTGTGCTTGTAATACGTCAGCCGGCAGTGAATAGACGCCATGTGACCAGTGATTGTCTGGATCCATTGTGACAACAACTGTAAGAGCTGTCATACCGTATGTACCATGTTCTTGGAAAGTTTTTAGGTCGGCTTGAATACCTGCTCCGCCTGATGTATCGGAACCTGCGATTGTTAATGTCTTCTTCAGTGTCATATGTAGCAACTCCTTTTATAATACTCTCAAAATTCATTCTACCAAAAGAATCAAACTTTATAAAGATTGAAAGATGTCCATCGTCAGCAATTGACTGTACTAGACCTTAATCGTATCATGACTTTCTGGTTGTTTGCACTGCAACTTTTCGATAATGTAAACGTATAAGAATGTGTCGAATTTAGTAGAAAAGAGGTCAGCTTATGAAAGGTCATAAAAAGTTGAATGAAATAGAGCGTTTATTGCAAGAATTAAAGGATGCCAAGAAAGAAACCGCCGTTACAATCGATGTGGGGGAAAGACGTTCGTTTGGGTTTTGGCGCACAGTGAGGCTAATTTTCCCCATTTGGCGAAAATCGTATATATTCATTGCCATTTTAGCACTTGCACTCATTATCGCGCTGCCATTCGCTGCTTTTTTCTTGTTAAAACAGGGCAGTACGTTTTCAGAGCAAAAAGGCGCTTATCTAGAGCGCATTCAATCTCTTAACGAGCTGGCAACTGCCGAGGCGTATACAAAAGTCATTATTGAACGGCAAGATAATACATTGTTTGGACAGAGTATCGGTTTGAATTTACCGGGGACAAAACGGCAATTGCTCGTCGTTGTGCCAGGTTCGGTGAAAGCTGGCGTCGATTTTTCGAGGGTAACGGAAAAAGACATACAAATCAATCATGATGAGAAAACGGCAACACTTACGCTGCCGCCCGCGACGTTTTTGGGCGGAGCAGAAATCTATTTTGATCAAGTAGAAGTGTATTCCTATGAAGGGCTTTTCCGTGAAAAAGCGAATATCGAAGAAGCGTATGAACTTGCGGCGGAAGCGAAGAAACTAATTTTAGAAGAAACAGCGGGACAAGGTGTACTTACTTTGGCTGAGCAAAATGCAGAAAAAACGTTGCGTGAAATGTTTTCGTTTGCGGGCTATGATGTAATGATTAAGTTTAAGGAGTGAAAAAATGCAAAAGAAATTCTTTATGAATAAGTGGGATGATGTATTAAAGGAAGAATTCACCAAACCGTATTATACAAAGTTACGCGAATTTCTTAAAAAGGAATATGAGGAAGAAATCGTTTATCCACCGATGGATCATATGTGGTCGGCGTTCCAGCATACGTCTTTCGACGATGTAAAGGTCGTTATTTTAGGACAAGATCCTTATCACGGAGAAGGGCAGGCGCACGGGTTGAGCTTTTCGGTACAGCCAGGCGTCAAAATTCCGCCGAGCTTGCGTAATATGTTTAAGGAGCTTACTGCAGATATTGGCTGTCCATATCCGGAAAGTGGGACATTGACAGGCTGGGCGAAGCAAGGGGTACTCATGCTGAACACGGTATTGACGGTTCGAGAAGGACAAGCACACTCGCATCGTCGTCAAGGATGGGAGCAATTTACGGATGAAGTCATTCGGAAACTATCGGCCCGAGAAAAACCAATTGTGTTTGTTTTATGGGGACGTCCTGCAGGGGAGAAGAAAAAACTAATTGATCAATCGAGACATGCCATTGTTGAATCGGTACATCCAAGTCCATTAAGCGCAAGTCGGGGATTTTTGGGAAGCAGGCCTTATTCCGCTGTCAATCAAATTCTGGAGTCTTGGAATGAGCGACCGATCGACTGGTGCCAAACAAACAGCGTTTCCTAACTTGTATGGTAAAGTATGAATAGAAACAGAAACTTGAATGGAAGTAGGTGGCGTATTCGATGATTTCTTATGACCGGATTTTTGCGGAAATGGAAAAACAATTGAACAGCGCAAGGCAGGCGGGAAGTGAATCCACTATTCGTGAATCGCTAGTCGCCATTCGATCACTTTGTGAGGTTGCACTCGGTGAAGAACGCAATTCGGTGGTACAATCATCACCAAAAGTAATGACTGCACCAACTGTTGTGCCGCCAGTTTCATCACTAGAAAGTAAACCGCTATTAGAAAGTGATGCGAATGGTGAATCGTTGTTTGACTTTTAACATTTTATTTGGAAATAGATAGAAGGGGGAAGCGGGTATGCCATTTTTTATCATTGCTGGGGCTGTTAATGCAGCTTTCGCTGTTGCGTTAGGGGCGTTCGGGGCGCATGCGCTTAAAGAGAGACTGTCCGAACGCTACTTAGCGATTTGGGAAACTGCCGTTCAATATCAAATGTTCCATTCGCTTGGTTTAGTCGCAATTGGAATTTTAATGAGCACGTCTTTAATGGGCGCAACAGCGCAGTTAAGCTGGGCGGGATATCTATTGCTGGCCGGCATTATCATTTTCTCGGGGAGCCTTTATGCGCTTTCTCTTTCTGGCGTTGGCATCCTCGGTGCGATTACGCCGATTGGCGGTGTAGCGTTCATCGCGGGATGGGTCATGCTCATTGTAGCGGCTGTCAAATTCACAAATTAGCAAAAAATCTTCCGTTCCAAATAGGAGACGGAAGATTTTTTGGTTATGGTTGCTGGTTAAAATATTCCACATCACCTTCAAATTCCGCAAAGTCAAAATAGATCATCGGAAATAGATAAGTGCGGCCCGTGTCGGATTCTTTTATGATAGCGTGATCGCGCCCAGCAGCTTCCACAACGCCTTTGACAGCTAAGGTGTTGATGCCACTTCTAAGGGCGTGTTCAAATGAAAAATGAAAAGTTCCGGGATTTCCGATGTTCAGGCGTAAAATGTTCTCAATGTATGATTGCTCGCGTGCGGGCGGGGCATACGGTGCGCCGAAAGGTATCCCTGGCATGGGTGCTGGTGTACCTCCAATGGGCACGCCTGGACTTGGAGGTCTCCCACTCGGAATTGTCACTGCCGGAGGTGTAATATGCTGGTTTTGTAGATTCGGGTTCCAATAGTATTGAACCATTTCTTCATCCTTTCCTCTTTATTAGACAGTAGGGCAGTCCGACACGGTAGGTTGAAAGAAGCAGTGTGACTTATATCTGCCTGTGTTCCATTGACCATACCACTGTGCCGGGCAATTCCCCGCAGGCATGAAAAACCATAAAGACCGGGTCGCAGGGTGGAAACGTTCGCCGGCAATGACGCGCCTTGCTAGTCTTTTGTCTTGTTCTCGGGCACGTTGATAAAAGTATCCCTTCGTCGTTGCTTCGAAACCGCCCGGGCGCTGGAAAACCATCTCCTGTAATGTCCGAATGTCATTAAAATCAAGACAATCCGCTAAAACACGATTGACTCCAACATTTCCGACCATTAGCATGCCGAGCTCACCATCACCCTCCGCTTCCGCGCGCATTAATCGTGCGAGTAAATCGACATCTGCCCCGATATGCTTTATGACCGCCACGGAAAAACCCCCTTCGCTTAACCATATGTAAAGAGAGAAATGATCATGACTGCTAATGAAATAAAAGCAAAAAATAGGGATTGTCCTAAAAGTGCCTGGCACTTTGTTTTAGGACAGCCCCTATCTTATGGATTAAATTAAATTGAGAAAAAGTCGGCTTTTTTGTCACCGTCTAAAATTGTACCGACGAAAAATGAGCCAAATTCGCCGTAACGTGCACTTACCTCGTCAAAGCGCATTTCATAAATGAGCTTTTTAAACTGTAGGACATCATCGGAAAATAGTGTAACGCCCCATTCGTAGTCGTCAAAACCGACGGAACCAGAAATAATTTGTTTTACCTTGCCTGCGTAGCTGCGTCCAATCATGCCGTGACTGCGCATTAATTCTTTACGCTTGTCCATATCGAGCATGTACCAGTTATCTTCGCCATCGCGTTTTTTGTCCATCGGGTAGAAACAAATATATTGGTTGCGTGGTAATTCAGGATAGAGTCTTCCTCTTACGTAAGGGTTTTGATATGGATCTTCGTCAGACTCGCCTGCTAAGTAGTTTGATAGCTCTACAACGGAAACGTATGAATATGCAGGGATTGTATAATCTGCGATCGTCAATTTATTGAACTCTGCTTCCAATTGTTGAAGTTCATCCATTGTCGGACGCAATGTCATTAACATAAAATCGGCTTTTTGTCCGACAACTGTATAGAAAGCATGGCTTCCTGTCTTCTCATCATCTGCTTTTTGCAGTTTTTCTAAAAAAGCAAGAAACTCATCGACAGCCGTTTTTCGTTCTTCTTTAGAAAGTAATTTCCAAGATGCCCAATCCATCGAGCGCAAATCATGTAATACATACCATCCATCAAGTGTAATAGCTGCTTCGTTCAATGCATTTGCCACTCCTTATAGTTGATTTCACCCTCAAGTTTAGCATACTGGCATGGAAAAAGTTCTGAATACGCCCCGTTTTCATAAAAACGACATGAAGGCCTCTGAAAATTGAGGTTTGAAAGCTTTTTCGAATCATGTATGCTAGAGGCAGCAAGAGAAAAGTATACAGAAGAAGGGGAGATTGACGGATGGCGGATTTATTTAGCGGAATAAAGGAACGACTACATGGCAGCAAAAAAACAATCATTCTACCGGAAGGAAATGACACGCGGGTCGTTGAAGCAGCCTCACGTCTTTATCAAGAAGGACTTGTGGAGCCCGTCCTGCTTGGGAATGAAGACGAAGTACGAAAAACTGCGGCCGAAGCCGGTGTCGAGCTAACAAATATTTCGATTATTAATCCTGCAAATGCACCCTATCTCGAGGAACTTGTTGAAAAGTTTGTGGAACGAAGAAAAGGCAAAGTGACAGTGGAACAAGCCCGCGAGCAATTGAAAGATGTTAACTACTTTGGTACGATGCTTATTTTCACAGGACGCGCAGACGGTCTTGTCAGCGGTGCGGCACATTCAACAGCGGATACGGTACGTCCCGCACTTCAAATTATTAAAACTAAACCTGGCGTGTCCAAGACAAGCGGCGCTTTTATTATGATTAAAGGTGATGAGCGGCTTGTTTTTGCAGATTGTGCGATCACAGTGGCGCCAACATCTCAAGAGCTTGCTGAAATTGCTGTAGAAAGTGCAGAAACTGCTAAGTCCTTTGGTATTGATCCCAAAATTGCACTCTTGTCATTTTCTACGAAAGGGTCCGCTGTAACTGAGGAAACACAAAAAGTAGCGGACGCGGTATCGATTGCGAAAGAACTAGCACCTGAACTGCATCTTGATGGTGAATTTCAATTTGACGCCGCGTACGTCCCTGAAGTAGCGGCTAAAAAAGCACCCGGTTCACTTATTCAGGGCGATGCGAATGTTTTCGTATTTCCATCTTTGGAAGCGGGGAATATCGGCTATAAATTAACAGAGCGTCTCGGCGGTTATGAAGCAATCGGACCAATTCTCCAAGGATTGAATGCGCCTGTTAATGACCTTTCTCGTGGCTGCTCTGCGGACGATGTGTACAAACTTTCTCTTATTACAGCTGCACAAAGTCTATAAAGTCAGGTGAAGAACATGTGGAACACTGAATTCATATTGAGCAAACCTAGCTGGCGGTGGATCGACGACTCGATTGCTGCCCGCGGGCGATCGGCGTTGGAATCATTTGCCGCAGATGATACATTATGTCATCTTGTCGGACAGCAAATGAGTCCTTCGACAGTTCGATCATGGGTACATGGCAAAACGATTGTCCTTGGGATCCAAGACCATCGACTGCCTCATATTGAAAAGGCAACTTCTTATCTTGAGCAAGAAGGTTATCGTGTCATCGTACGTAATTCTGGCGGGCTGGCCGTCGTTTTGGACGAGGGCGTTTTGAACTTATCAATCGTTCTGTCAGAACAAGGCTCTTCTATTGATATTCCAGAAGGGTATGAGGCGATGCTGGCATTTGTTAGAATGCTATTTCCGGAAGCTGGCGATCGTATTCAGGCGTATGAAATTGTAGGTTCCTATTGTCCGGGTTCCTACGATCTTAGCATCGATGGACGAAAGTTTGCGGGCATTTCTCAGCGCAGGCTTCGCCAGGGAATCGCGGTACAAGTGTATTTATGCGTCGAAGGAAGCGGATCGGAACGGGCGAAGATCATTCAAGAGATGTATAACATTGGCTTGGCGGGGGAGGAAACAAAATTTCGGTACCCATCGATTGAGCCGACAGTTATGGCGTCTCTATCAGATCTGTTGGACATGCCATTAACGGTTAGTGATGTTGTCATCCGTACACAGCTTTTGCTGCGCAATTTAGCGGAAGACATCGTTATGGAGGGCTTTAATTCAGAGGAAATGGAGCTGTATGCCTTCTATTTGCAACGCGTCGTTGAAAGAAATCAAAAGATGCTAGCGCAGGCGTAGACAACTAAAAAGGAAAAACCACCAATCAATGGTTGATCGGTGGTTTTTCTGTTACAAGATTGCCATTTGGTTCCATAGTGAATACCGGGGCTGTACGCTCCTCTTCATCATTGAGCGTAACGAGACGGCGAGCGCGATTCATAATTTGTACGAACTGCTCGTAATCTTCACGCAGCATAAGATTCTCGTGTTTTAACTTTTCAACTTCTTTTTCCAACTGTTCCACTTTATCGTTCGCGATTTTAGCAGTTTGCTTCCAACGCAAAGATTCATTATCGCCTGCACCCGAATGATGCATGCGAACGAGATAGGCAATTACGGTATCCAGGGACAATGACGACAATGGAATCGCTACTTTATGGTCATCCTCCGAACCCTGGGCAGGGTTGTACAGTTGTTGTCCGCGCCTTTTAAAGTCTTTGCCGAGTACGCGCATTGCTTGTTTGCGTTCTTTTTTCGCGTCTGCAAGCTCTTTTTCATAGTCGCGTCTGACAACAGCGTTCCATCTAAATCCACATGCGGCGGCCGTTCGGTTTAGTGCATCTCCAACTTCTTCAAAAGCACTCAGTTGCGTACTGCCTTCACGAACATGTCGCAACACCGTCTCTGCCAGTAAAATATCATTTTCTTCAGTCCAAGCATCCTGTCTAACTTTCACCATTTCCGTGCCTCCTGCCATATACATAGTCTTTTTCTTACGGTTAGTGTCGACACGTTGCGGGACTTTTATTCAAAGAAAAAAGTAAACTATCTTTTTTTCCAGTAAATGAACACATTGTTTACGATTTCACAAGACGTTTTTTGCTATAATTGAAGGACTGACGTTATGGAGGTGTATTGGTTCATGGCTTATAAAGATCAAAAATTAGTCGAAGAAAAGGTGTTTAAAGATCCAGTGCACCGCTACATCCACGTACGCGATCAAGTCATTTGGGATGTCATTGGGACACGTGAATTCCAGCGGTTGCGCCGTATTAAACAGCTTGGCACAACGTATCTCGTTTTTCATGGAGCAGAGCATAGTCGCTTCCATCATTCACTCGGCGTCTACGAAATTGTTCGGCGGATTATTGACGATAGCTTTAGTCGCAGACCGGAATGGAACCATGAAGAACGCCTCGTGACATTATGCGCAGCTTTGCTGCATGATCTTGGACATGGGCCATTTTCGCATGCGTTTGAGAAAGTCTTTCATCTCGATCATGAACAATTCACGCAAGGGATCTTGTTAGGCGATACAGAAGTGAATGCAGTACTTCAAAAAGTTTCCGCGGATTTTCCGCAAAAAGTAGCAGACGTCATTGGAAAAACGTATCCGGACAAGCTTGTCGTCAGCCTCATTTCGAGTCAAATTGATGCGGATCGTATGGATTATTTGCAACGGGATGCGTATTTTACAGGTGTTTCATATGGCCATTTTGATATGGAGAGAATTTTACGTGTCATGCGGCCCGCCGAAGAACAAGCGGTGATTAAGTATAGCGGCATGCATGCGGTGGAAGATTATATTATGAGCCGTTACCAAATGTACTGGCAAGTATATTTTCACCCAGTTTCTCGCAGTGCGGAAGTAATTTTAATGAAAATTTTACATCGGGCGAAAGATCTCTACAATAATGGGTATGTATTTTCACAAGAGCCGGTTCACTTCCGCTCGTTTTTTGATCGGACATTTAAGCTAGAAGACTATATTGCGCTGGATGAAAGTATTTTACTAACTTATTTCCAGCTTTGGATGAAAGAAAATGACCGTATATTAGCAGACTTATGTAGTCGTTTTATCAATCGAAATTTATTTCAATACGCGGAATTTGATCCTGCGACAGAATATCGAAAAATTGGGGAGCTGGAGCAATTGTTTCGGGAAGCGGGGATCGATCCGGAATATTATTTAGTGACGGATTCATCATCGGATTTGCCGTATGATTTTTATCGGCCTGGTGAAGAAAATGAACGATTACCGATCTATTTGCAAATGCCAAATGGTGAGCTGAGTGAGTTGTCTCGTTCGTCTGATATTGTAGATGCCATTTCCGGCAAACGCCGGACAGATCATAAAATCTATTTCCCCAAGGATGTATTGGAAGAAGGGAAAGAGGGGAATCCACTCTTTGAACGGATTTTAGCGTTATTGAAGAAGTAGAAGGGAGTGGCTCGCATGTTACAAGAACATGCTAAAATTGTTCAATTCATTTCATTGGCCAATGAAGTGAATGGCAGAAAAAAGCTTCAAAAAATGGTTTATATCGCAAAAAAAATGCATTTTTCATTCGCGGAAAAATATGAGCTGCATATGTACGGTCCTTATTCAGAAGAGTTAACATTACGTGTAGAAGAACTTTGCGAGATGGGATTTTTGGCTGAGCGCTGTACGGATAAAGGCTCTTATGTCCAATATCATTACCATGTGACGAATGAGGGGACGAGCTTTCTAGAAACCGCTGATGCGCCGCATGACATGCTCGGGGCCTGTATAGAATTGCTCAATGGAAAGAGCGCTAGATTTCTTGAGCTTGTGTCTACATTGCTTTATTTTGATCATCTTGAAAAGGATGAGCAAGTTGAAAAAGTACGCATCGTGAAAAGTAAATTGAATTTCTCGGATGAGGAAATGGACAATGCTTTTGCATTTATCGATGAGTTGGAAAAGGTATCTGTCCAGTGAGATGATGTACATAAAAAAGGTTGGGTTGTCCTAAAACAAAGTGCCAGGCACTTCTAGGACAGCCTCAACCTTAATGTGACTGATTACTGGTCACTCATCCGCTTTCCACCGCTTGCGTAATGATTTTTTGCCATTTCTTCAATGACAATCGAGATGGCCTCGCGCTTTGCACCAATCGTTTCCACCAATACATCGGTTACTTGTTCGCAAAGTGCTCTTTTTTGTTCGTCTGTACGTCCTTCTAGCATTTTGACAGTTACAATCGGCATGTTAAATCCCCCTTTTTCATAATTTTTCGGTATAGTACAATATGATAGCAGAATGGGAGGTAAGTGAGAATGACAAATGAGGAGAAACCAAAACAAAAATTGAGTTTCACAATTATTAAAGACGATCCGACAGACGGTCACGGTGGTTTCGGAATCGGATCATTGTCACTGGAAAATGTATCGCCTGTCATCATTGATGTGGAAGAAGGTGTTGCGCGAATTGAAATTGGTGCAATGCATGCGAGAAGCGATACAGAGCGTGGCATTAAATTTACAACGAGCCGCGCGGATTCTGAAGGTGGAAAACCTTACTGGCTCGTTTGGGTCACGATTGACTTTAAGGAGGAAGGGCCGTACTATGCGGGCGTTACTGCCTGTGAAATGGTCGTCAACCGTGAAAAGCGACGTGGCTATAAAATACTCGCCGACCATGTAAATAAAATGGATAAGTCCATGAAGCGGCAAATTATCGTTGAGCAGATGGATGATCGCTCGAAACGGATATTGGCGGAGTTTTTATCTGGCCATAATCAGGAAATGTGGGATCGCAGTGAGCCTAAATTGCATGCGGATCTAGAAGTTTCCGATAATATATGACGGAAATATGACAAATACAGCAAAGATTCGCTTTCGAGGTTGAATGCCTGCATAAAAGGAAGTACACTAAAATTAGCTTGCGATTGTAAGCTAGGACAATCGGGAAAACGCTTCCGCAGTTGAATTCTACATCATTCCAACCCAAGCATGATGCAAGGATTCACCAAAAGCGCAACCCGGTAAAAAAGCTTTCCGGTCTGAAGGAATTCAGAGAGGAAAGCTTTTTTGATATGTTTCGAATATCTGTGGGCAACGGTGCCAGGCACTCGCTAGTCATTCAAAAAATGAAAAAGGGAACAAATCGAATGTTTTACTATCACCTTCTCCTTGCTTCCGCTTTTCTCGCAAATCCTTATCCGTGCATAATTTCTGCGGAATATCCTTTTCCTTTACATAGACGAGTCGCTGCTTGTCACATTCATTGACAGCAATGCCGCCAGTTTCGACGTCAATGACAATACCATTTACGCCTTTTGGCGGGATAAAAGCTTCCGGTTTTTGTCCCTGAAGTGCAGTTTCCATAAAATCGATCCATATTTTTTTAGTCGCCCCTTTATCTTGCGGGTCGGTTAGCTGCTTTCCTTTGTCAAAACCAGTCCAAACACCGGCGGTAAGGGAAGGTGTATAGCCAATTAAATATTGATCGGAAATGGTTGTGCCAGATTTAGCTGCGTACGGCCTTGTTTGCTTTTGCCGCATGGAAAGCCCCGTCGCGGCAGAATAATCATTAAATACAGGATCAAACATCCCGGTCATTAAATGTGTCAAAACAAATGCATCTTGTTCTGATAGAACACGTTTTTTTGTTTGCTTTGGATGCTCGTAAATCATTTTACCTTCGGAATCCTCAATCGATAAGATCGTCATGGGTTCGATTGCTTTTCCTTCCGATGCAATTTGATTGTACGCTTTTGTCATATCAAAAAGTGTGACTTCTGACGTTCCGAGCGCCACAGCGGGTGACTCGGGAAAGGATGTATCAATAATGCCAAAGCGTTTCGCCACTTTGCTAAATTCTTGATACCCAATATCTTCAAGCGTTTTCACAGCGAAAATATTATCGGAAATGGCTAATGCTTGGGCAAGTGAAATGGGATGACCCGCAAATTTGCCGTTTACATTATTAGGTGCATAGGTCTGGCGGCCATCATCATATGTGAAAATCGTTTTTTCTGTCGATAAAAAGGTGAGTGGACTAAATCCATTTTCTAATGCCGCTGCATATAGAATAGGTTTAATAGCGGATCCAGGTTGCCTTTTAGCTTGGGTTACTCGATTAAATGGACTATCGGCATAACTTGTGCCGCCGACGAGTGAAGTAACAGCCCCTGTTTTCGGCTCGATAGACATAAATCCAACTTGCAATCCACTGTCAGGCATCCACTTGGCAATTGCCTCTTCCGCTGTTTTTTGGTGGTGTAAATTTAACGTTGTTTTAATCGTCCATCCGCCTTCCGCAGGCGTACGTCCATTTTTTTTCAAAATCTCTTCCGCTTCCCGCCAAGCCTGATCGAGAAAATATGGAGCGACTCGCTTATTTTCCTCCGCCCAATTATCCGTTTTAAGCACGATCGCAGCATTTATAGCCCGATTTTTAGCCTGCTCCGATATCATTCCTTGGTTTTCCATCAAGTAAAGGATTAACTCTTTTCTTGCGGTAGATCTTTCTGGATTATCAATGGGATCAAAATTAGATGGACCTTTCGCAATCCCCGTAATGACGGCTGCTTCTTCTAGTGTTAGATCCTTGGCTGGCTTGTCGAAGTAAAAGCGGCTGGCAGCTTCTACACCGTACATCCCATGTCCGAAGTAAACAGTGTTCAAATACCCTTCTAAAATGACATCCTTGCTATAAAAAGTCTCCATGCGATAGGCGTATAGCGCTTCTTTAAATTTCCGCTTCCAAGATTTTTCAAATGTTAAATAAAGATTTCTTGCATATTGCTGCGTAATTGTACTGGCACCTTCTGCTTTGCTGCCACTTTTAATATCTTTTAAAATAGCAGCGCCAATCCTTTTATAGTCAAAGCCATGATGGTTATAAAAATTCCGATCTTCTGTTGCGATGACAGCATCAATAAGAAAGGGAGAGATTTCTTCAAGCTCAACCCAATAGCGGCGCTCTGCTGAAAAACGATCGCCAATTTGTTTGCCATTATGATCGAGAAAAACGGATGCTTTGGGTACACTTAAAGAAGGCGCGCCAGTCACTTGTGCATATAGGCGGAGTGACAAAAAAACTGTCAGTACGGCCGTTACGATGGACAAGGCGAGCAGTAAATAGCCTCTTAAAACTGAACGTTTTTTTTTCATTTTCCTAATTTCTGTCCGTTTCATAAAGATCCCGTCCTATCTATAAGTTCCTTTTAGTATGTTTCGATTGGATGCAGATTAAACGGGAAACTAGTGAAAAATGAAAGCAAATATCTCTTTGAATTGAAATACAAAAGAGAAAAAGGATATAATAGAAAGATATTTGAATTACGTTGAGGCGTAATTGATTGAGAAGGCGGTGTAAGCGTTTGGAAACAAAACATCAAGAACGAAATGTTACAATTCAGCTCCATTCGTTGATCCGACATCCAGGTCAAGCCGAGGAAAAGCATTTCATCCAAGCAGACGGTGCGATCATCGATAAAAAAGGAAAAAAATATTTAGTCTATGAAGAATCAATGGATGGGCAAAATACGCGTACGATGATTAAATTGGATCATCTTGACGCATTCATCATGAGAAATGGCTCTGTGACGATGCGCCTGCCATTTAATGAAAAAAATGAAACGAATGGCTCGTATGGCAACGGTCCAACTTCTTTTCCACTAAACGTTCGAACGAAAAAACTTGAATTTACTGAGGAACAAGACGGGGCGAACGGCCAATTTCATGTCCAATATGGACTCTATGCAAATGAGGAAAAGCTTGGCACTTACGAACTGACCATTACATACACGGAGGGTACGAAATGAATGCTGTAGAAACAATTCAACAAGAAGTAAAAATGGCTTTGCATCAGGCTGTCGTCGATACAGGTCTTGTGGAAGCTGATAACATTCCTGATATTATGCTGGAAACACCGAAAAATAAAGAAAATGGTGATTACGCAACAAATATTGCGATGCAGCTAACAAAGCTTGCAAAAAAACCGCCGCGTGCAATTGCAGATGCAATTCTTGAGAAGTTGGATACATCCAAAACAGCGATTGAGTCAATTGAAATTGCTGGACCAGGATTTATGAACATCCGTCTGAAAACAGATTATTTACAAGTGGTTATTCACTCTGTTTTACAACAAGGTGAAAATTATGGCCGATCCAATGCAGGGGAAAATGAAAAAGTTCAAGTGGAGTTTGTGTCAGCAAACCCAACAGGGGATCTTCACCTTGGACATGCCCGTGGCGCTTCTTTGGGAGATTCACTTTGCAATATTTTAGATTTCGCAGGCTATGATGTCGAGCGGGAATATTATATTAACGACGCAGGAAATCAAATTCACAATTTAGCATTATCGGTTGAAGCACGCTACTTTCAAGCGCTTGGGCAGGAAAAAGAAATGCCCGAGGACGGCTATTACGGTCAAGATGTCATAGATATTGGCACGCGCTTGGCAGCAGAGTTTGGTGACAAATTTGTGCAAATGTCAGAAGATGAACGATATAACTTTTTCCGCCAATATGGACTTGACTATGAGCTGGAAAAGTTGAAGAAAGACCTTGTTGATTTCCGCGTTGAATTTGATCATTGGTTCTCAGAATCATCACTTTACGAAAATGGCAAAATTGACGTGGCGCTCGATAAATTACGCGCAAACGGACATATTTTTGAAGAAG
This sequence comes from Sporosarcina sp. HYO08, assembly GCF_001563475.1. Lineage (GTDB taxonomy): Bacteria > Bacillota > Bacilli > Bacillales_A > Planococcaceae > Sporosarcina. Next base: position 223,826 of record NZ_LPUT01000012.1, read on the forward strand.
ACGGTGCGACATGGTTCCGTTCGACTACGTTCGGTGATGACAAAGATCGTGTGCTCATCAAAAATGACGGTACATACACGTACTTAACGCCAGATATTGCGTATCACGAGGACAAACTACACCGTGGATTTGAAAAGCTTATTAATATTTGGGGGGCCGATCACCATGGCTATATCCCGCGTATGAAGGCAGCGATCGAAGCGCTTGGCTATGACCGGAACACACTCGAAGTAAGTGTTGCCCAAATGGTACAGCTGTACAAAGACGGCGAGAAATTTAAGATGAGTAAGCGTACAGGAAAGGCTGTTACACTGCGTGAACTAGTAGAAGACGTAGGACTGGATGCGGTTCGCTATTTCTTTGCCATGCGTTCAGGCGACTCCCAGATGGACTTTGACTTAGATTTGGCAATTTCTCAGTCCAATGAAAACCCAGTGTATTACGCGCAATACGCGCATGCGCGGATCTCATCGATTTTAAGACAGGCGGCGGAGTCCGAATTGTCCGCGTCTGTTGACAATTTACAGTTGTTGCAAACTGAGAAAGCATTAGAGCTAATGAAAAAAATCGGCGACTTCCCGAAACTTGTCAGCGATGCAGCGAAATTACGTGCGCCGCACCGTGTAACGACATACATCCAAGAGCTTGCCGCAACATTCCATAGTTTCTACAACGCAGAGAAAGTATTGGATCCATCCGAGCGCGACCTATCAGAAGCAAGACTCGCACTTGTTACAGCAACACGTACAACCATTGCGAACGCGCTGAAACTCGTAGGCGTTTCTGCACCAGAAAAAATGTAAAAAATAAACTAATGGGCTATCTTAGAAGTGCCTGGCACCGCTACACACTGTCAAAATCTAGTATCATTTTTAAAGTACGGTACTATATTTAGTGTTCAATGGTGCCTGGCTCTTCGTTTTACTAAAAATTCATTCACCGAAACCGACACAACTCGACAGCTAAAAAAAATATAGTATACTAATACTTGAACAAAATTACATACCAAATGTAAAGGTGCCTCATATGACTTGAATCAGCAAATACATCTGCTGATTCAAGTCAAGCCTCCGGCGGATGTCACAGATTTTGAATTGAGTAGTGGAAGGCAGTCTAAGAGCGCGACGTCAAAAAGAAGGCGGTCTAAGTACGCGACATCCTGTCGCCACGACCGCATGACCGGCATCGTGCCGGCCCCAACGACTGCATACCCGCATCCTGCGGGCACAATTCAAAGTCTGGACGCAATTACGCCGAGGCGTAATTGATTATGAGGTTAAAAGGGAAGCCGGTTCAATTCCGGCGCGGTCCCGCCACTGTAAGTGTGAGCGAGTCGTAGCACGTCACTGGAGAAATCCGGGAAGACACGACAAGCATTGAACACAAGCCAGGAGACCTGCCTTTATAGATCTCACCCAAAACCTGCGAGGATAGGAATGGTGAAAATGGGCCTTTTATGCCTTTTTTTACTAACTTTTCCTCCGTGCAATACGGGGGATTTTTATTTGGTCAAATTTAGGGAGGAAATAGGATGAAAAAGCTAAGGCAACTATGGATTTTATCCATCATGGCAGTTTTCTTGCTTGCTGCGTGTGGGGCAGGGGAGAAAAATAACAATGCAAGTCAAACAACAGGAATAGAAACGGAAGATGCAGCGAAGACAGATGAAGTGCAAGTAGGTTTTCCAATCACTTTAACGGATGCTGTAGGGAACGAGATTACGTTTGAAAAAGCACCTGAAACAATTGTGTCAATGATGCCAAGTAACACGGAAATTTTATTTGGACTGGGATTGAATGATGAAATCGTTGGCGTGAATGATTACGATGATTATCCAGCAGAAGTAGCTGACAAGGAAAAAATTGGCGGTTTGGAATTTAATGTTGAAAAGATTGTTTCCATGACGCCAGACATCGTATTCGCACATGAATCCGGGCTTGGCACGGGTGAAGCCGGACTCCAACAAATTCGTGATGCCGGTATTCCGGTGTTTGTTGTAAAAAATGCTGCTAATTTTGACGAGACATACACAACGATTGAAACGATCGGAAAAGCAACTGGGAAGTCAAAAGAAGCCGGAGAAATTATCGAGGGCATGAAAGCAAAAGTAGAAGAAGTATTGGCGAAAACAGCATCTGTTGAGCAGAAAAGATCCGTTTTTGTGGAAACATCGCCAGCACCTGAAATTTACACACCTGGTAAAAATACATTTATGAATCAAATGCTCGACATGATTGGAGCGGAAAACATTGCGGCTGACCAAGAAGGCTGGGTCATGATGGAACCAGAAGAGATCGTTAAACGAAATCCAGATGTGATTATCGTTATGTATGATTATATTGAAACAGCTGTTGAAGATGTTTATGCGCGCGATGGTTTTGATACGATCACTGCAATTCAAAATAAAGCTGTCATGCAAGTGAAAGAAAATATAACGAGCCGTACAGGACCTCGTCTGGCAGAAGGGTTAGAAGAAATTGCAAAAGCCGTTTATCCGGAGGCTTTTGGTGAGTAAAACAGCAATTGCCTACATCTTTTCAGCCGCCACACTTCTCGTGGCGGTTTGGTTAGGTGTATCGATCGGATCTGTCAAAATTCCGATTCAAACATTGTGGAATGCCACGGCTGATCCAACGGCTGCCAATATATTATGGAAAATAAGAATGCCACGCGTCGTGCTAGCAGGCCTTGTAGGCGCATCTCTTGCCATTTCAGGAGCCGCATTCCAAGGGCTATTAAAAAATCCATTGGCTGATCCATACACACTCGGAGTGTCATCCGGCGCCTCGGTAGGTGCGGTCATGACACTTTTTTTTGGGATTTCCATTACTTTTTTCGGCCATTTTACATTGCCTGTCTTTAGTATGATTGGTGCCGCGCTGACAATGTTTGTCGTTCTCGGATTTGCACGTCTCGTCGACCGGGCAATGAAAATGGAAACGATTATTTTAACAGGGATTATTTTTAGTTCATTTCTTGGCTCTCTTTTATCGCTCATGATCGCATTGACAGGAGAAGAGTTGCGTCAAATTATTGGGTGGCTGCTAGGGAGCGTTTCGATGCGCGGCTGGAGTTATGTGACGATGATCTTGCCATTTGTGGGGATAGGCTCAGTGCTGCTTTGGATCAATCGCCGCGAGTTGAATGCCATGCTTTTCGGAGAAGAGCGTGCACATCATTTAGGGGTCAACGTGAAGCGGAGAAAATGGATGATTTTAATCGGCGGGTCCTTATTAACGGGTTCCGCAGTTGCAGTGTCGGGGACGATTGGCTTTGTCGGTCTTGTCGTGCCGCATATGACAAGACTCATGTGGGGAGCGGATCACAGGCATTTGTTGACACTGTCATTTTTCAATGGCGCATCCTTGCTTATTATTTGTGACCTTGTTGCACGAACGATTATCTCTCCCTCAGAATTACCGGTAGGTGTGATTACGGCGTTTATTGGGGCGCCTGTATTTGCGTTCATCTTTTATCGACAAAGGCGAAAAGGAGCGATGTAATGTTAACAGTCAAAAATCTTACCGGTGGCTATTCAAATACACCCGTTGTAAAAGATGTTTCATTTCAAGTAGAAAAAGGGGAAGTGCTGGGGATTTTAGGTCCGAATGGAAGCGGGAAATCGACACTGCTAAAAATGATCTCAGGTATTCTTCCGAAGCAAACTGGAACGATTACAATTGAAGCTCAAGATGTATCTACATATTCCCAAAAAGAATTTGCGAGAAAAGTAGCGGTATTGCCTCAGATGCACACCCATGCTTTTTCCCATTCCGTCTTTGAAACGGTCTCACTTGGACGATATCCGCATCAATCTGGTCTTTTTTCGACTTGGTCTAAAGAAGATGAGCGTGCGGTCATGGAAGCGATGACGCTGACGGATATTATGCGTTACAAAGATACAGCGATCGAATTGCTGTCGGGTGGAGAGCGACAGCGTGTATTCGTTGCGCAAGCACTTGCGCAAGAAGCGCCGATCTTACTGCTCGATGAACCGACGAATCATTTAGATATTGCTCACCAACAGCAATTACTAGATACGATCCGTGAACAAGCCATACAGAAAGGTTTAACCGTTATTTCGGTTTTTCATGATATTAACCTTGCATCGCTTTACTGCGATCGACTGTTATTAATGGAAAATGGACAAATCGCAAAAATAGGGGCGCCGCATGACGTTGTCAAAGAAAGTATGGTCGGCACAGTGTATGATGCGAAAGTAAAAACACAGCCACATCCAGAATTGCCGAAACCGCAAATCACACTTTTACCTCATGTCGATGTAAAAAAGCTGCCGTTTACTGTTGACTTAACGGATTTCAATGTAACAGCGAATTATGTGTTATTACAGACAAATAAACCGTTAAAAACCGTATCTTCCGCTGTTCATAATCCTGGCACAGGCTGGTATCAAACATTTGTCAACCGGCATGTGGATGCCAATTATCACGTAGCCGATGCAAAGGAAGAAATGGCACGCTATCTCGAACAGGAAGGCTTTCATCCAACAGATACAGTGGGCATGATGACAGCGGTTCAGGCGGAGCATGTTGAATTCGGAAAGTACGAAGAAGATTTTGGTTCGATTCTCATTGCCGTCACGGCGGGAATTGGCAATGCAGTGGATGTCGCCGAGGCGCTTAGCCGTGACCGAAAAGAACGGATCGGCACGATCAATACGTGGGTTATTGTAAATGGCAAACTGTCTGAAGAGGCGTTTATTCAAGCGATGATTACAGCGACAGAAGCAAAAACAAAAGCGCTTCAGACGGAGGAAGTACTTGACCCATTGACGAAAACAGTTGCAACCGGCACGTCAACAGATAGCTTGTTAATTGCCGCTACGCAACAAGGTGAATGTCTACCTTATGCGGGCCCGATTACACCGCTTGGCAAGTTAATCGGCCATGGCGTCTATGAGTGTACCGTTCGTGCTATTCGTGCGTATCGGAAAGCGAAAGAGGGATCGGTATGATTCCTGGACATTTACTCGCGATTGCGATCGGATTCATGCTCGATCGCATTATAGGGGATCCACAGCATTGGCCGCATCCTGTTCGCTGGATTGGTACATTCATTTCAACAGTAACAAGCCGCTTAAATAAAGGCAGATTCCGTTTTTGGAAAGGTGCTTATACTTTTTTTCTGACGATCGGCATCGTCTTCGTAGTGGCTTTAGTTATTGTCACTGTTGCTTACCGATTGCATTTCTTTGTTGGCGTAGCCGCAGAAAGTATTTTAATCGCAATTGGATTAGCGCAAAAAAGTCTTCGTGATGCCGCGGTTGACGTTTACCGCCCCCTTGCGACTGACGATCTTGAAGAAGCGCGAACGAAACTTTCTTGGATTGTCGGCAGAGATACAGAACGGTTGAATGAAAGTGAAATTGCGAGAGGGACGATCGAAACAGTTTCAGAAAACATAGCGGATGGCATTACATCGCCATTATTTTGGGCTTTTTTACTCGGCGCACCGGGGTTGTGGCTCTATAAAACGGTCAATACATTGGATTCAATGATCGGTTATAAAGACGAACGCTACACTGAATTTGGTGCATTCTCCGCAAAGGTGGATGATGTTCTCAACTATATTCCAGCCCGGATGACAGGATTGTTCATTTTATTCTTTACGAAGAATGAAGTAAGAATTCCGCTTCGGCAAAGATTTTCCGGGTGGAAACAAGATGCCCGCAAACATCCAAGTCCAAATAGTGGCTATTTGGAAGCGGCGACTGCTTGGCAGCTCGGGGTTACATTGGGCGGGCAAAATACATATCGCGGCGTTGTGTCTAACCGTCCTCAAATGGGACCAGGCATCACGCCGCTTCGCGCAAGCCATATTCAGCTAGTCATTCAACAAATGACGATTGCTTCATTTACTTTTTGGCTCATTATGACAATGATTGGAGTGCTCATTTATGCGACTGCCTGAACACGGGGCAAACCCTCATCACGTTTATGAAAAGCTTGGGCTGACAACGCCTGATCGCCTCATTGACTTGAGCGAAAACTGCAATCCAGCCGGGCCTCCGTTTTCCGTTTTAAAAGCATGGCATGAACTTGTGCATGACATTCAGATGTACCCAGACCCAAATGGCGAGCCATTTATAACGGCCGCTTCGGATTACCATGAACTTCCAAAAAGCTATCTGTTTGCCGGCAACGGGGCTGCTGAATTGCTTGCGCTCATGGCCGAACGATATCGGGGAAAGCGCGCGGTCCTTGTCCATCCAACATTTTCGGAGTATGAACGAACACTATTAGCGAAAGATGTATCCATTACACATATCGTCGCTTCCGAAACGAATGGCTTTCAATTACCGGTGGGAAAAATCATCGATGCCATGCAGGAAGCGGATGTTCTCTATTTATGCACGCCAAATAATCCGACTGGGATTATGCCGTCTAGGGATGAATTGTTGCAAGTCATTCGTTATGGAGAAAAAGTGAATTGTGACATCGTGCTGGATGAGGCATTTATTGATTTTGTGGATGAATTGCTTTCTTTCATTCCTGAGATTGTCCATTATCCACATGTCATCGTTGTGCGTTCTATGACGAAAATGTATGCTATTCCGGGGCTCCGGCTAGGTTATGTCGCTGCCGATCCGTCGATTATCCAAGAAATCCGTACGGTTGTGCCGCATTGGAATATCAACGGACTTGCAGCAAAGATTGGCGCGATCTGTTTTCAAGAAGACGAATACCGTCAAACTGCCATGCGACATGCGGATAATGAACGCCAAAAACTTAAAAAGCAGTTGAATGATTTAGGCTTTATATTCACCGATTCGGTAACGAATTATGTAGCGTTCACAACAGGATCAGTAGAACGTACGACAAAACTTTACACCGATTTGCTTACCCGCGGAATCATCTTGCGTCACTCCAAAAATTTTCGCGGGATGGATGGAAGATGGCTACGGGTCGGTGTGAAAAACGAAGCCGACATGCAAGTTTTTATGGAGGAATTATCGAAGTGGAAAGCGGAAAACTGACCTTCATAAGCGGCGGTGTTCGAAGTGGGAAAAGCGCCTACGCCGAAAAGTTGCTCGTCAATGAAGCCCGAAAAAACGGCCATCGCCTTGTTTATATTGCTTCTGGCGTATCGACAGACGAAGAAATGCAAAAGCGCATTGAAAAGCATCAACAGGACCGGGCAGTCGAACAGTGGATAACAATTGAGCAACCGATTCAATTGGAAAAAGTATTGCCGTTCATCCAACGGGGGGATTGTGTTTTATGGGATTGCTTAACGACTTGGCTTGCGAACGAAATGTATGCCGGTTGGGAAGTCGGCAAGCCATGCATTGAGCAGCCTCACTGCTTCGATCGGAAAGTGGAAAGGCTTTTCGAAACGATCGAAGAAATACAGCGAATTGCCGCGCATTTTGTCATCGTTTCAAACGAAGTATTAAATGACTGGCCGATGTATGATGCAAGTATGGAAAAGTTTTTGGCGTGGATTGGAAAGCTTCATCAATCTCTTGTGACAAAAGCCAATACCGCGATTGAAATGAATTACGGCATCGCGACAATGTGGAAAGAGGAAAAATTATGAATGGGCTTATTGTGCTTGGCACTGCATCAGACGCGGGAAAGACGATGATTTGTACCGCTTTATGCCGCATATTATCCGATGAAGGCATTCGCGTAACACCTTTTAAATCTCAAAATATGTCTCCATTTTCTATCACACTAGCTGATGAACATGTCATGAGCCGTGCACAAATGATTCAAGCACTAGCGGCTCGAACGGAACCGATCATCGAAATGAATCCCATTCTTCTCAAACCATCAGCGTATATGAAATCCGAAGTGTTTATGCTCGGGAAAAGACTCGCGATGGTAGAAGGAAAGGAATATCGTGATCATTATTACGAGCGTGGGATTGAAGCAATTCAAACATCGCTTTCACAACTTAAGAAATTATACGACACAATTATCATTGAAGGGGCTGGCAGTCCGGCCGAAGTGAATTTGAATGACCGGGACCTTACGAATATGCGAGTTGCTGAAATCGCAAATGTGCCCGCTATATTAGTGGCGGATATAGATCGGGGCGGTGCGATTGCTTCCATCGTTGGCACACTAGAGCTATTGCCAACAGAACATCGGGCTAGAGTGAAAGCCATTATTATTAATAAATTCCACGGAGATATCGCCTTTTTTCAAGCGGGTATTGACTTTATTGAACAATACACAGGAATACCCGTTGCGGGTGTCATTCCATATAAGGTAGACCACGGCATCGAAGAAGAGGATGCGAATCGTCCATTGATGGCTGCACCGGATGGGGTGGATGTGTTTGATGAGTGGGCGGCGCATGTGAAAGCTCATCTTGATTGGCCGCTGATGCAATCGATTATTACGGGGCAAAGAGCATGAATGGACTACTGCTTGCGATACAGTTTTTCACGGTTATTCCAGTGAACAAGGAACTGCCGCTCGGACGGAAGAACGTTACGATGATGTATGGTTCATTGCCGTTCATTGGCGCTTTCATCGGGCTTGGCATGTACAGTGTGCTAGCACTCACTTTCAACGTTGCAGGTTTCGGTTTCTTTCTTGCGGCAGTGCTCATCACGTTGACGGGTGTTTTGCTGACAGGCGGGTTACATCTGGATGGACTTGCAGATACATCAGATGCATTTTTCTCTTACCGCGATCGTCAAAAACGGCTTGAAATACTGGAAGATCCCCGCATCGGTGCATTTGGAACGATGGCAGTCGTTTTATTTCTTCTATTGAAAGTTGCACTGTTCCAGGAATTGATTCAACGCGGGGGCGATTTGATCGTTCTGTTTGTGACAATCCCTATTTTGGCCCGGGCAAGTATGAATATTGTGATGGCCACAACTCGTTCTGCTAAAGACAAAGGACTGGTGCATTATTTTAAAGAACAAACGAATACGTATATACTATTAGCTTTTTCATTTGCAGTTGGATTCATTACGTTATTCGTCATAGGGTTCTTCATTGGCAACTTTTTGGCGCTCATTATTTTACTTGTAATAAGTGCAGGTGTTTTGTTGTTTCGGAGCTGGTCATTCAGGCATTTTGGCGGTATAACAGGGGACCTGTGCGGTGCATTGATCGAAGGAATGGAGGCGGTATTATGGCTCGTTGCTTTGTTTTGTATGTGATTAGGCACTTGCCGACATCGGGCAATGAACAAAAAAAATATATTGGTTGGACGAATGAACCGATGATTCCGACCCAAAGAATGTTGGGTAGCTTTCCGTTTAAGCCCAGCTCGGTCTATTGCAGTGACCTAATACGTGCGAAAGAAACCGCTGCACTTTATTTTCCTGAAAGAGAATATTTGCCTAATGCAGCATTTCGAGAATGTCATTTTGGAGATTTTGAAGGAAAAACCTATGCGGATCTTGAAAATGATCAAGACTATCGCAATTGGATTGAAGATCCTTTGACGTATACGCCAAGGGGCGGGGAGAGTTTAGAAGCCGTTCGAATACGCGTATTGCAAGCATTAAAATTGTTGCCGGGTGGCGCGGCGCTTGTCACGCATGGCGGTCCGATACGGATCATTCTTTCAACATTTTCTAAAGATCAAAAAAACTTTTGGTCTTGGCATGTGCCGCATGGCTCTGTCTGGAAACTGACGTGGCAAAACGAACAGGCATTTGAGGAGGGAGAGCAATGCACGTCTATATCGGCGGTGCCCATAACGGAAAACGGCAATACGTCAAAAATAGGTTGATCGAAAGCGGAAACAAAACTTCGTATTGGATGTCGGGGATAGAACTATTTGAAACATTTCGTGCGGACAATATTCCACGTGGAACAATTGTTGTCTATGATGTGGAAAAGGGAATCGCGCAAACAGATTTATCGGAAGAGGAATTATTGAAAAAAGCGAGTGGAGTAATGAAACATCCTGACGTCATTTTCATTTTAACGGACATTGGGCGCGGCATTGTTCCGATGGAAGCTGAACAACGAGAATTGCGTGATCGATGCGGCAGGCTGTATCAAATGCTTATGTCCCAGGCGGATGATGTTACACAAATATGGTACGGGCTTGCAAAATCATTAAAGAAAAGGGGAGAAATACAATGAAAATTTATACGAAAACAGGAGATAAAGGAAAGACAGCGTTAATTGGCGGACGAGTTGACAAAGATCATGTGCGTGTAGAGGCTTACGGAACGATGGACGAATTAAATTCATTTGTCGGAAAGGCAATGACCGAGTTGGATGAAGTGCTTTTTAAAGACATTCTCTTTGACTTGGAAGCGATTCAAAATGAATTATTTGACGGTGGAACAGATCTAGCCAATGTGATGAAAGAGCGCCATTATAAATTGTCCGAAGAACCAATTGAAGTACTTGAAAAGCGAATCGACAAATTGATGGAAGAAGCGCCGCCGCTAGAACGCTTCATATTGCCGGGAGGCTCTACTGCATCCGCAACGCTTCATATCGCACGCACTGTCGCAAGACGGGCAGAACGTCAAACGGTTACATTGATGAAAGTGGAAGAGAATGTACCTGCAACGGTTCAAAAGTATTTAAACCGTCTTTCAGATTATTTTTTTGTTGCGGCGCGCATCGTCAATAAACGACTAAATGTACCTGATAACGAATACGTTCGGAGTGCGAAAGTGTTCCGGACAGATGATAAAAGTAAAAAGTCGGGTGAATAATGGATGTCCATTAAAAAGTTAACAGTAACCGCTTTTTTTGCAGCACTTTGTGCGGTCAGCGGTTTTATCAAAATTCCTTCTGGCTTTGGAGGTTCTTTGGCACTTGATACGGTTCCGGCACTTGTATCTGCTGCCTTCCTTCCGCCGGTATTTTCGGGACTTGCGTCGTTACTTGGCCATACAGCATCTGCCTTGTATGCCGGGTTCCCATTGGGGCCTTTTCATCTATTAATTGCGCTTGAAATGTTTGTCATTGTGATGTTTTTTGCCCGCCTGCACCGTAAGGGATATCATCTGTTGAAATGGATATTTTTTGTTGCGGCGAACGGAATATTGGCACCATTGCCGTTTTATTTCCTTATTTCGCCTGCTTTTTTCTTCGGCGCATTGCCATTTTTGGTCATGGCTGCGGCTTTGAATGCAATCATTGCCGCTTTTGTGTTACCAGCCCTACGAAATGTCTTGCCTGATCGCCTAGGATTCACCCGATGAGAAATGCAATCGATCTTGGTAGTGGATTCATCGCAACGACTGATAATTCAGGGGGGATCGGCGAAAAAACAGACGATATTGTACATGTAACCGATGAAATTACCGCGCAGTTTGCCACCCGCGTTGCGCTTTTAGAACAATGGGCGGCGGGGGCTGAACCGATTTCCATACTGATTCATAATTTTAGTGGAAAAGGGAGTTGGCCGAAATACGTAGGAGGCGTGACAAAAGTTTTTGAAGAGGCGGGTTTGGGCGTGCCGTCGATTAGTGGCAGTACAGAAACGAATATGTCCCTCCTTCAGTCGGCTCTCGCTGTCACGATCATTGGTAGGCAAAGCGCGTTGCAGGCACCTGAAAATAGTGAACTCCATTGGTTTACATATGGGGTGCCGCTTGTAGGAGAAGAAGTCCTAACGCGTTCACGGGACATTGCCTCGCTCAGAAAAATTAAAGCTGCATTGGATGTCGGCATTATTCAAAAAATGTGGCCGATCGGTTCGGGTGGCATCAAATGGGAAGCGCAGAAGATGCTTGGGGAAAGTCAACTAACGATTGAATCACCATTAAACGTCACCACATCCGGAGGTCCCGCAACTGTTGTCCTTCTTGGGATGGCTTCCCCCGATATTAAAACTGCAAAAGAGCTATTCAACACCAATTTTCATGAAATAAAGATGTATGATTAGCCTGCAAATCACTTGCAGGTTTTTTGTGTTGACATGAAATTCCCCTTTTTTCTATATACATAGTAGTGCAATGAGTATGTCAGCGCCGTATCGTCTCAAGTGGGCCTATTGATCGGCGGAGAAATCTAAACTGCCTAAATACGCTGTTGACTGAATGCTCACTCAGTATTAAACTTGTGGTAAATGGCCAATTGTTCTGAAAAGTTGGACTACTAGGTTCTATAGTTTAAAACAGGAGGGGGAGAGGGCAGATGGGACCACTGCTTATGTTGAATTGGATTCTATTTCTTGGTGTAACCGCTTACGCCATTACGTTGTTTGTGTATTTATTGAAAACACGCATCCAATTTATCAAGCTTGGAAGAAAAGAAGAATTCGACAATAACGTGAAAGAACGGCTTCGAAAAATTTGGGTTTATGTCTTCGGACAAAAGAAACTGCTCAAAGATAAGAAAAGTGGTTTAATTCACGTTGCCTTTTTTTATGGATTCATTCTCGTACAATTTGGTGCAATCGACCTCATTTGGAAAGGGTTAAAACCAGGTTCGCATTTACCGTTAGGTCCCCTTTATCCAGCATTTACATTTTTCCAGGAACTTGTTGTCCTAATGATTTTAATCGCCGTTATTTGGGCATTCCATCGCCGGTATGTTGAAAAACTCGTGCGATTAAAACGCGGATGGAAATCTGGGCTCGTTTTGATCTTCATCGGTGGGCTTATGGTTTCGACAATTTTATCGAATGGCAGTAATATGATTTGGCAAGGAAGCGGTTTAACTTGGACGGAGCCGGTCGCTTCTACCATCGCATCGCTCTTGGCTTTTATGTCGCCGACTGCCGCTGCCGCCGTATTTTTTATCGGTTGGTGGGTACATTTATTAATTCTATTAACATTCCTTGTCTATGTCCCGCAGTCCAAACACGCGCACTTAATCGCGGGCCCGGCAAATACGTATTTCCATCGCTTGGATCATGCTGGGACGTTAAAACCGATCGACTTCGCGGCTTTGGAAGAAATTGAAGATGAAGAAGAGATGCCTGCATTGGGCGTAGGGAAAATAACGGATTTTACGCAACTACAAATGATCGATTTTTACGCTTGTGTGGAATGTGGGCGCTGTACGAATATGTGTCCTGCAACCGGCACAGGGAAGATGTTATCACCAATGGATTTGATCGTTAAACTACGGGATAACTTAACGAATACAGGTGCTCTTTTGACAAAACAAAAGCCATGGGTACCGACTTTCGCATTTGCCAACACAAAAGGAAATGTAATCGCAGCTGCCGCAGGTCTTGAAGGCGCTTCACTCGATACGATTTACAGTCCTTCATTAATTGGTGATGTCATCACGGAGGAAGAAATTTGGGCATGTACGACTTGCCGAAACTGTGAAGACCAATGTCCAGTCATGAACGAACATGTGGATAAAATTATTGATTTACGCCGTTACCTCGTTATGACGGAAGGAAAAATGGATCCCGATGCACAGCGTGCGATGACAAACATCGAGCGTCAAGGAAACCCATGGGGACTCAACCGAAAGGAAAAAGAAAAATGGCGTGATGCACGACCGGAGCTGCAGATCCCAACTGTAAAAGAAATGAAAAAGTCTGGCGAAGAATTTGACTACTTATTCTGGGTTGGGTCGATGGGGGCATTCGATAACCGCTCGCAAAAGATTGCGCTATCTTTCGCGCATCTAATGAATGCGGCAGATGTCAAATTCGCCATTCTTGGCAATAAAGAAAAAAATTCGGGCGATACACCGCGTCGTTTAGGGAATGAATTTTTATTCCAAGAATTAGCGATGGCGAATATTGCAGAGTTTGAAAAAGCGGGCGTTCAGAAAATTGTCACGATCGACCCGCATGCTTACAATATATTCAAAAACGAATATCCAGACCTTGGACTTGAAGGTGTGGAAGTCATTCACCACACGGAATTATTGTATGATCTTGTTAAAGAAGGCAAGCTGAAGCCGAAGCATGCGATCGATGAAACGATCACATTCCATGATTCTTGCTACTTGGGCCGTTACAACGATGTGTACGATCCGCCGCGGGAAATTTTAAAAGCCATTCCAGGTGTCAAACTTGTAGAGATGAAACGCAATCGTCAGGACGGGATGTGCTGCGGGGCGGGCGGTGGGCTAATGTGGATGGAAGAAGATACAGGCCACCGCATTAACGTTGCACGTACAGAACAAGCCGTTGAAGTGAATCCAGGCATTATTTCCTCGGGCTGTCCATATTGCTTAACGATGCTGTCGGATGGAACGAAAGCCATTGAAGTGGAAGAAAAAGTTGGGACATATGATATTGCGGAGCTGCTGGAACGATCTGTTTTTGGGGCAGATATCGCAGTGGAAGACGAGGAAAGTTCAGTGATTTTACAATAATCCAAGTTGCGGAAGATTCGTTATTAACATACAATTAAGTTAATAGAATTGGGGGTGTTCGCACTCCCTTTTTTTAGCAAGTTTGTCGAGCGAGCGTTCAGTCAAAAGGGGTCTTCACATAGAACGATAGAAATGAATGATTCGCAGGCGGACTGAAAGCGCTACCATTTTTTAGTGGAGGAGAAAGGGAATGGGAAGAACAGTAATTCTTGACGGAGCACGCACACCTTTTGGGAAGTTTGGCGGCTCATTACAATCTTTAACTGCAAGTGATCTCGGGGGGATTGCAATTAAAGAAGCTTTAAACAGAGCAAATGTCAAAGTTGACGAAGTAGGCGAAGTCATCATGGGAACGGTTTTGCAAGGGGGGCAAGGCCAAATACCATCCAGACAAGCGGCGGTGAAAGCGGAACTTCCTTGGTCAGTGAAAACAGAAACGATCAACAAAGTATGCGCTTCTGGGATGCGTTCTGTTACCCTTGGCGATCAACTTATTCGATTGGGTGAAGAGAAGGTCATCGTTGCAGGGGGAATGGAATCGATGTCCAATACGCCGTACTATTTACCCAAAGGACGTTTTGGTTTGAAAATGGGGGATGCAAACCTGGTGGACGGCATGGTTTATGATGGATTGTCCTGCTCATTTTCGGCAGATCAAGTTCATATGGGGATCTATGGAAATAAGACGGCTCAAAAATTGTCATTATCGCGGGAAGAACAAGACAAATGGGCGCTGCGCAGCCATGACCGTGCATTACATGCAATTGAAAATGGGATGTTGCAACAAGAAATTGTGTCTATCGAAATTCCGCAGCGTAAAGGCGATGCCATTATCATCGATACGGATGAAGCACCACGCGCAGATACATCGATCGCTTCACTCTCAAAGCTTCGGCCGGCATTTGGGAAAGACGGGACAATTACAGCCGGAAATGCACCAGGCGTTAACGATGGGGCATGTGCACTTGTTTTAATGAGTGAAGCGCAAGCCAAACAAGAGGGCAGAACACCCCTTGCTACGATTATCGGGCATGCCGAAATTGCGATCGAACCCGAAAATTTCCCAGAAACGCCCGGGCTTGTTATTGAGAAGTTATTGAAAAAAACAGGGAAACAACTCGAAGACATTGATCTTTTTGAAATTAACGAAGCATTTGCGGCAGTTGTGTTGGCAAGCGCTCAAATTGCTGGGTTAGATCCGGAAAAAGTAAATGTTAATGGTGGAGCAGTTGCACTTGGACATCCAATTGGCGCAAGCGGTGCACGGATTATTTTAACACTCGCTTATGAGTTGAAACGTCGGGGTGGGGGTATTGGCATTGCATCGATTTGTTCCGGCGGCGGCCAAGGTGATGCAGTGATGATTGAAGTAGCGAAATAAAGGGGGGCGGGCAGCATGAAGATCCAAAAAGTAATGGTCATTGGGGCTGGACAAATGGGCGGCGGCATTGCGCAAGTATGTGCAACTGCCGGCTTTCATGTGTTGCTAAATGACATCAATGAGGAAGCATTGTCTAAAGGAATCGCAACGATTACGAAAAACTTAACACGTAATGTCGACAAAGGCCGCATCTCAAGGGACGATATGCGGCAAACGCTTAACCGCATTACAAGATCATTGGATCTGGAAGATGCAAAAGATGTTGATATTGTCATAGAAGCGGCAATTGAAAATATGGAGATCAAGCAATCTATTTTCAAAAAATTAGATGGCATTGCACCAGGCCATACAATTTTGGCATCTAACACGTCCTCATTGCCAATTACGGAAATTGCGGCTGCGACATCGCGGCCTAAAAAAGTCATTGGCATGCACTTTATGAATCCTGTACCCGTTATGAAGCTTGTCGAAATCATTCGGGGGCTTGCAACAGAAGACGATGTGTACAAAGCAGTTGAGGAAATGACGTTGAAGCTTTCCAAAACGCCTGTTGAAGTGAATGATTTTCCAGGATTCGTCTCCAACCGCATTCTCATGCCGATGATCAACGAAGCAATTTATACATTGTACGAAGGGGTGGCGACTAAGGAAGCAATCGATGAAGTAATGAAGCTTGGGATGAACCATCCGATGGGACCGCTTCAACTCGCTGACTTTATTGGGTTGGATACCTGTTTATACATTATGGAAGTTCTTTACAATGGCTTTGGCGACTCAAAATATCGTCCATGTCCATTGCTGCGAAAATACGTGTCAGCTGGTTGGCTTGGGAAAAAATCTGGCCGTGGATTTTACATTTACGAGTAAAAGGGGAGTCCGTAATGAATTTCCAATTCACCGAAGAACAACAGATGATGCGCGATATGGTGCGCAATTTTGCAAAGATGGAAATTGAACCATTTATTCCTCGGATGGAGGCTGGGGAATTTCCTCGTGAGGTATTAAAGAAAATGGGTGCACTGGGTCTCATGGGGATCACAGTACCGGAACAATATGGCGGGGCAGGAATGGATTTTGTGTCGTATGTTAGCGCGATTCAAGAGCTGTCAAAAGTAAGTGCTGTGATCGGTGTGATTCTTTCTGTGCATACATCTGTCGGCACCAATCCAATTATGTACTTTGGAAATGATGAGCAAAAGCAAAGGTATTTGCCAAAAATGGCATCGGGGGAATATCTAGGCGCATTTTGTCTCACGGAAGCTTCTTCGGGATCGGATGCCGGAGCTTTAAAAACGCGTGCTGTGAAAAAAGAGGATCATTATGTGTTAAATGGCTCTAAAATGTTCATTACAAACGGCGGTGAGGCGGATGTTTACATCGTCTTTGCAGCTACAGATCCGTCTAAGGGAACGTACGGAATTACTGCCTTTATCGTAGACAAGGACACGTCGGGGCTAGTCATTGGTAAAGACGAACAAAAAATGGGACTGCATGGTTCAAGGACGGTTGAATTGTCGTTCGACAATATGAAAGTACCTGTTAACAATCGGCTTGGCAATGAAGGGGAAGGTTTCAAAATCGCCATGGCGAATCTGGACGTGGGACGAATTGGCATCGCAGCCCAAGCGCTTGGCATTGCGGAAGCGGCGCTTGAGGCCGCAACAAACTATGCGAAACAGCGCATTCAGTTTGGAAAGCCGATCGCAGCGCAGCAAGGGATCGGATTCAAACTTGCGGATATGGCGACCACTACGGAGGCAGCACGGCTGCTTGTCTACCGAGCGGCAGCGTTGCGCGCGGACAATTTGCCTTGCGGGAAAGAGGCATCCATGGCAAAGCTTTTCACGGCCCAAGCGGCAGTTGATAATGCCATCGAAGCGGTTCAAATATTCGGCGGTTATGGCTATACCGAAGACTACCCAGTCGAACGCTATTTCCGCGATGCAAAAGTGACGCAAATTTACGAAGGAACAAGTGAAATTCAACGGATCGTCGTAAGCAAGCATCTACTAAAATAACCGGCATAATGGGGTGTGAGAAATATGAACTTCAAACTATCGGAAGAGCATGAAATGATTCGGAAAATGGTACGGGATTTTGCGGAAAATGAAATTGCGCCGACAGCTGCTGAAAGAGATGAAGAAGAACGGTTTGACATGGAGATCTTTAAGCAAATGGCAGAACTTGGATTAACGGGCATTCCTTGGCCGGAAGAGTACGGCGGAATTGGCAGCGACTATTTGGCGTATGTCATTGCGGTGGAGGAATTATCGAGAGTCTGTGCTTCGACGGGTGTGACGCTTTCCGCGCATACATCTTTAGCAGGTTGGCCAATTTTCGCGTATGGGACGGAGGAGCAAAAACAAAAGTATTTACGCCCAATGGCAGAAGGTACAAAAATGGGTGCTTACGGTTTAACAGAGTCAGGTTCGGGATCCGATGCGGGCGGTATGAAAACGACAGCGAAGCTAGATGGCGATCATTATGTGTTGAATGGTTCTAAAATCTTTATTACAAATGGTGGTTTCGCCGATATTTACATCGTATTTGCGGTGACAGATCCAGAATCCAAGCATAAAGGAACAAGTGCTTTTATTATCGAAAAAGACTTCCCGGGCTTTTCAGTCGGAAAAAAGGAAAGGAAACTCGGGATTCGCTCCTCACCTACAACGGAAATATTGTTCGAAAACTGCCGCGTTCCAAAAGAAAATTTACTAGGAGCTGAAGGTGAAGGATTTATCATTGCGATGAAAACGTTAGACGGCGGGCGTAATGGGATTGCCGCCCAGGCTGTCGGCATCGCACAAGGAGCGCTGGATGCCTCTATTGACTATGCCAAAGAGCGGGTACAATTCGGTAAACCAATTGCGGCCAACCAAGGAATTAGTTTTAAGCTGGCGGATATGGCAACTGGAATCGAGGCATCTCGTTTGCTTACTTATCAAGCGGCATGGCTGGAATCGAACGGATTACCGTATGGAAAAGCATCTGCCATGGCGAAGCTAATGGCCGGTGATACGGCTATGAAGGTGACGACCGAAGCGGTGCAAGTGTTCGGTGGATATGGCTATACAAAGGATTATCCAGTAGAACGTTATATGCGTGACGCGAAAATCACACAAATTTATGAAGGAACGCAGGAAATTCAACGTCTCGTCATCTCCCGTATGCTAACGAAATAACTCGGGGGGATTTTATGTCGATCAAACATACTGTGCAATCATCCGTTAAAGATGAAGGGTTGATTGAGAAAAGACGTGAACAAATGATTCAGGGTGCCGTAAAGCTCTTTAAAGAAAAAGGTTTTCATCGGGCTACGACACGTGAAATTGCCAAGGCGGCAGGCTTTAGTATTGGTACGTTATACGAATATATTCGTACAAAAGAAGACGTTTTGTATCTTGTTTGTGACAGTATTTACGATGAAGTGCTGCATCGCCTATCGGGAGTGTCCACCGAAAAAGGCACGATAGACGAGTTGCAAGCAGCCATTCGACAATATTTCGAGCTAATTGACCATATGGCGGATAAAATACTTGTCATGTATCAAGAGTCGAAATCATTACCAAAAGAGGCATTGCAATATGTATTGAAAAAGGAAATGGAAATGGTTTCTCTATTTGAATCGATCCTCCAGGCTTGTGTGCAAGCGGGAACAATCCAACTTTCGGAGAAGGAAATTCCGCTGGCTGCCCATCATATTGTCGTGCAAGGACAAATGTGGTCTTTTCGCAGATGGGCGCTGCGCGATCAGTATACGATTGAAGAATACATCCGTATTCAGACGGACCAGCTTTTAAGAGGGGTGTGCTAGATGAGGTTCTGGCACGGGGAGAAAGGGTGTTCAATCAATGGCAACGATAGAGATTTATAAACCTAAGCATCATATTCGATTTGTCACGGCTTCAAGTCTCTTCGACGGGCATGATGCATCCATCAACATCATGAGACGGATCTTGCAGTCGAGCGGTGCGGAAGTCATTCACCTCGGTCATAACCGCTCCGTTGAAGAAGTCGTCAATGCCGCCATTCAAGAAGACGTTCAAGGGATTGCGATTTCATCTTATCAAGGCGGGCATGTTGAGTATTTTAAGTATATGTATGACCTGCTTGAAGAAAAAGGGGCACCGCATATTCGGGTTTATGGCGGGGGCGGCGGGGTCATTCTACCAAAGGAAATTAAAGACCTGCATAACTATGGGATTGCATGGATTTTCTCACCGGAAGATGGACGGAAAATGGGGCTCCAGGGCATGATCAACCGCATGCTTGAAGAATGTGATTTCTTAACGAAAAAAGACAATGAATTGGCACTGCTTGAAAAAATCGGGACAGATCATCCTGAAGTGCTGGCTAATTTAATTACATTCGTCGAGGAAATGTATGGGCAAAACAATGAAGAGGCAACCGCACTTATTGAAAAAGCGAAAACACTTTCTAAAAACACGCCCATTTTAGGGATTACGGGAACAGGTGGAGCAGGAAAAAGCTCATTAACAGACGAGCTGATTCGTCGGTTTTTACATGAATTACCCGACAAAAAAGTAGCGATCTTGTCCATTGACCCAACGAAGCAAAAAACAGGCGGCGCATTGCTCGGAGATCGAATTCGAATGAATGCAATTTTTAACGAGCGGGTGTTTATGCGAAGTTTAGCAACCCGCGGCTCCCGTTCTGAATTGTCGAGCGCCATCCCAGACGTGCTGGACATTGTAAAGGCGGCCGGCTTCGACTTGATTGTTGTTGAAACGAGCGGCATTGGTCAAGGGGACGCTGCGATTGCGGAAATTTCCGATGTCTCGATGTACGTCATGACAAGTGAATTCGGAGCGCCAACGCAACTGGAAAAAATCGATATGATTGACTACGCAGACCTCATTGTGATCAATAAATTTGAGAAAAAAGGCTCAGAAGATGCGCTTCGTCAAGTGCAGAAGCAATACCAGCGAAGCCGCTTGTTATTTGACCAAGACCTCGATCGCATGCCAGTTTATGGGACAATCGCAAGCCAGTTCAATGACAAAGGAACAAATGCGCTTTTTGCGGCGATTGTTCATGTGTTGAATGAAAAATGTGCACTGAATTGGCAAACTTCCTATGCGCATTCGGTCAAAACACAGAAGGAAAATGTCATTATTCCGAATGACCGCCATCAATATTTACGTGAAATTACAACAACGATTCGCGACTATCATAAGAAGTCCGCGCAACAGGCAGAACTTGCAAGAAGATTGTTTCAGCTGGAAGGTGCGATCGAAGAAGTGAAAGAAAAAGCACCGAATGATGGACTCGCAGCTTCTTTACAATCATTGGCGGCCGGTGTTAAAGATGAACTGACGGCGGAGTCCAAGCGCATTCTAGCCAATTGGGAACAATTAAAAGAAGCTTATGCCGGTGATGAATTCGTTACGAAAATTCGCGGCAAAGAATTAAGAACGGCCTTAACAACGACAAGTTTATCAGGCTTGAAAATACCGAAAGTCGCCTTGCCGAAGTTCAAAGATTACGGCGAAATCCTTCGTTGGGTGTATCGTGAAAATGTTCCGGGATCCTTCCCTTACACAGCGGGTGTCTTTCCATTTAAGCGAGAAGGAGAAGATCCGAAACGACAATTTGCGGGAGAAGGGACACCGGAGCGAACCAATCGGAGATTCCACTATTTATCCAAAGATGACGATGCCAAGCGTCTATCAACCGCCTTCGATTCTGTTACTTTGTACGGGGAAGATCCGAACGAACGCCCGGATATTTTCGGGAAAATCGGTGAGTCGGGTGTGAATGTATGTACGCTCGATGATATGAAAAAATTGTATGCTGGTTTCGACTTATGTGCGCCATCGACTTCTGTTTCAATGACGATCAATGGTCCGGCACCGATCATATTGGCGATGTTTATGAATACAGCGATCGATCAGCAGGTGCGGCGGAAAGAAGAAGAGCTTGGGCGTTTGCTGACCATTGAAGAGTTCACAGCTGTGAAAGAAGCGACCCTTCAAGTTGTCCGTGGAACCGTACAAGCGGACATTCTAAAGGAAGACCAAGGACAAAACACATGCATCTTCTCAACGGAATTTGCACTTCGCATGATGGGAGATATCCAACAATACTTTATTGATCATCAAGTGCGGAACTACTATTCCGTTTCCATCTCGGGTTATCATATTGCCGAGGCGGGTGCGAATCCGATTTCCCAGCTTGCCTTTACTTTGTCTAATGGATTTACGTTTGTAGAATATTATTTAAGCCGGGGCATGCATATTGATGACTTTGCACCGAACTTATCATACTTTTTTTCAAATGGGCTTGATCCGGAATATACTGTGATCGGTCGGGTAGCACGGCGCATTTGGGCAGTCGCCATGCGTGAAAAATATGGTGCGAATGAACGAAGTCAAAAGTTGAAATATCATGTTCAAACGTCTGGACGAAGCTTGCACGCGCAGGAAATTGACTTTAATGATATTCGAACAACTTTACAAGCACTCATGGCGCTGCAAGACAACTGCAATTCTTTACACACGAATGCATATGACGAAGCAATTACAACACCGACTGAGGAATCTGTACGCCGCGCCATGGCGATTCAAATGATTATTACAAAAGAACATGGTTTGTCAAAAAATGAAAACCCGCTGCAAGGCGCTTTCATTATCGACGAACTGACCGATCTTGTGGAAGAAGCTGTTTTACAAGAGTTTGACCGATTGGACGATCGCGGCGGTGTGCTTGGTTCAATGGAGACCCAATACCAACGGGGCAAAATTCAAGAGGAATCTATGTACTATGAGATGAAGAAACATTCGGGGGAAATGCCGATTATCGGCGTGAATACGTATTTAAACCCGAATCCTGCGTCTTTGGAAGCGATCGATAATATGGAAATTGCCCGTGCTTCCAAAGAGGAGAAAGAATCCCAGATTATCAACTTGCGTAAATTCCAAGCAACTCATGCCGAACAATCGAAGGAAGCCTTGAAAAAATTAAAAGAAACGGCCATATCGGGTGGAAATGTCTTTGCAGAATTGATGGAAACGGTAAAAGTCGCAAGTCTCGGACAAATTACAAACGCATTATACGAAGTCGGTGGACAGTATCGACGCAATATGTAAGCAAACTGTGCATTGGGGAGGGCTCCTTGATGCACAGTTTTTTGTTTTTAGATTTTGTAAGGAATATGGTTATACTAATGTAAAGTTTATGTAGGAATTGGAATGGGCGGTACTATTGACTGTTATTTCCATGTATAATGTAAGGAATGAGTTGAAAGAGGTGTCGGCATTGAAATTTTATCATCATATCTTGATAATAGCGTTCCTTGCAGTTCTCACCTTTTTGCTTTACGATAACAACTTAGGTGCAATTCCATTTTTGCTAACGGCCATTTATCTTACTTTTATTTGTATCAAAGAACTAAAACACTTTAAAAAGAGTTAAAGATTGTGGCATATTCTGAATGGCATTGTATATAATGATAAGTATGCTTCTGTTTAGAGAAAGGACGTGCCTCTATTGAATATCCATGAAATGACAAAAGAACAGCTTGCGGAAGAGTCGATGATCGATATCGCTTTTGCAGTTTTAACGGAAAGACGCGAGTCACTTACATTACTAGAACTAATGGATGAAATCCGTAAACTAACAGGCTTAAGCGAGGCAGAAATGAAATCGAGGCTGCAACAATTTTATACAGATATGAATATTGATGGAAGATTTCTTGCAATCAATGACAACCGTTGGGGATTGCGTGAATGGTATCCTGTAGACCAGATTGAAGAAGAAACGGCTCCTGTTGTCCGGGTCCGTAAGAAGAAAAAGAAAAAACAAGTCGACGATGATGATGAAGACGAAGAAGAGGAAGAGGAAGATGAGTTATTCGACGACGAGTTCGACGAATTGCTCGATGAAGATGACGAAGAAGACGATGATGAAGATGAAGACGACGAAGAGATCGAAATCGAGGAGGATTTAATAGATCCAGACGACGAACTTGAAATCATTGACGATGAGGAAATGGACATTGAGGAAGACGATGATGAAGAGGACGAGCTTGAGTAATAATTGCTTGACTTCGCTCGCCTGAAAATATAAGATTTTATTGGGCTCCTTAAAAAGGATATGAACTCGTGAATATGCGCTCCTCCTGTAGACTAAACTACGGTCGAAGGGGCGCTTTTTTTGTTTTGCCAATGAGCGTAAAAAGGAACGGAGGATTTTTCATGACAAAATATATTTTTGTTACCGGTGGTGTCGTTTCGTCACTAGGTAAAGGGATTAACGCGGCATCTTTAGGCCGGCTATTAAAAAATCGAGGGCTACAAGTAACGATCCAGAAATTTGATCCTTATATTAACGTGGATCCGGGAACGATGAGTCCCTATCAACACGGTGAAGTTTTTGTAACGGAAGATGGTGCAGAAACAGATCTTGACCTTGGTCATTACGAACGCTTTATCGATATTAAGCTCAATAAGTATTCGAATGTCACAATGGGTAAAGTGTATTCCTCTGTCTTGAAAAAAGAGCGTCGCGGTGATTATAAAGGTGCAACAGTCCAGGTCATTCCGCATATTACGAATGAGATCAAAAATATGATTAAACGTGCAGGGAAAGAAACGAACGCAGATGTCGTCATTACAGAAATCGGCGGCAGTGTCGGAGATATTGAGTCATTGCCGTATCTTGAAGCGATCCGTCAAATGAAAATCGATCTCGGAAAAAGCGACGTCATGTATATCCATAATACGTTAATTCCGTATTTGCATGCGGCGGGTGAAATGAAAACAAAACCTACCCAGCACAGCGTGAAAGAATTGCGAAGCCTTGGCATTCAGCCGAATATAATCGTTGTTCGAAGCGAGTATCCAGTGCCGCAAGATATGAAAGACAAAATAGCGCTTTTCTGTAATATTAAACCAGAAGAAGTGATCGAGGCGCTCGATGCGGAAACATTATACGAAGTTCCTTTACGTTTGCATGAGCAAAAAATGGACAAGATTGTCGTTGACTTTTTAGAACTAGAAACGAGCGATCCGGATTTAACAGAAATTAAAGAGCTTGTAGGTCTAGTGAAATCCCTCTCCAAAAAAGTTCGCATTGCCCTCGTCGGGAAATATGTCGAACTTCCCGATGCTTATATTTCAGCAGTTGAAGCGATGCGACATGCGGGCTATGGCTTCGATGCGGATATTGAAATTAAGTGGATTAACTCGGAAGATGTGACAGCAGAAAATGCAGCAGCAATGCTTGAAGGTATGGATGGGATAGTTGTTCCAGGTGGGTTCGGAGATCGTGGTATTGAAGGGAAAATTGAAGCGATTCGCTACGCGCGTGAACGTAAAATCCCATTCTTCGGCATCAGTCTCGGTTTGCAATTAGCAACGATCGAATTCGCAAGAAATGTTATGGGGATTTCTAAGGCAAACTCAACAGAATTCGATCCCGAGACGGAAAATGCAATTATTGAAAACCATCCTGAATATAATGGCGATGGAGACATCGGCGTCTTGCGTCTCGGACTCCATCCATGTAAATTGAAAAGCGGTACAAAAGCAAGTGCTGCATATGGTGAAGAGCTTGTGTACGAACGTCATCGACACCGCTATGAGTTTAATAATGAATACCGCGAGCGATTTGAAGAGGCGGGCATGGTCGTTTCTGGCGCAAGTCCAGACGGATTACTCGTTGAAATTATGGAACTCGAGGACCATCCATTTTTCATAGGGGTACAGTTCCATCCAGAATTTGCTTCACGTCCAACAAAACCACAGCCGCTGTTCCGCGAATTTATCGGTGCAGCCTTGGCGATACAAAATTAAAATAAAAAGGTGCCAGGCAGGGACATCATTTTGTCCTTGTGCCTGGCACCTTTTTTTAGGAGTCCATTAATATCTCATCATAGGCCATCTTCACCGCTTCATAGATAAAAAGAGCAGCGAGTGCATGAGGCTGAACAATCCTTTCACCATCCACCCCTGGTAATAGCCCTCGCGTCAGGCCGGTAGATAGATAAGTATACGAAAAATCCGCTAGCGCATTTGAATCGTCAAGCTTTTCCGCAGCCAAAGCCGCAAAAGGGATAAAGTTTTCAGATAGTGAGCGAGCGAGCCTTAAAGCTTTTTCATCTTCTGAGGAACGTGTTAACAGCCAAACTCGATCCACTTTTTCAATGGGCATGCCATCTTCGTAACGGATCGCGCCTTTAAACGGTTCTATACCTTCTAGTGCTGTCATAACAACAGCTTCAAGCTCTCCGAAACCAGCAAAAACAACCCGCCCCTCGCCGACCGACGCTTGTGCTAGAAGTCGTGCTGTCTCTCCTATAGCTTCTTCGTTGTTGGATGCAATTCGTTGAAGGAGCCCTCCTATTTGTGTTGTTAGTATTTTCAAGAAAACCACCTCCATTTCATTATAAGAATAGGCATACTGGAAAGCAAAGAAGAACTTTTTGTAGAATACCTACTAAAATAGTACAATTTGTGGTAGAGTTTTACGTAGTTGTAATAGATTGTAGAAAAAAGAAGGAATAAGCAGCGTGCTTGTCTAATAGGGTTTAATGTAAAGGTACTTACAAAGGGGAATATGTGCCAAGGAGAAATGGGGTGGGTTCTTGAAAAGTCTATTAATAGTTGATGACCAATCGGGAATCAGGCTGTTACTTGATGAAGTTTTTCGTCGGGAGGGCTATAAAACAAAGCTTGCTTCGAATGGAATTGAAGCGATTAAATCCGTGGAAGAAGAGGTTCCGGACTGTGTGTTGCTTGATATGAAAATGCCCGGTCTCGATGGGATCGAAGTATTAAAAAGATTGAAAAGTGATAGGCCAGAGTTGCCAGTCATTATGATGACTGCATACGGGGAAATCGAACTAACAGATGATGCGTTGAAAATTGGTGCGGATAAATATTTTACAAAGCCATTTGATATATACGAAGTTCGAGATGCAGTCAATGAAATATTTGAAAGCTCACAGAGCAGGCAGTGGTAAACACTGTCTGTTTTTGTTATGATAAATGGGGTAAATATCTGGACGCAATTACGCCGTGGTGTAATTGAGTAAGAAGCTGAACTTCTGAAGGAGGAATAGCAATGGCACTTGTTTCAATGAAAGAAATGATGATTAAAGGAAAAAAAGAAGGTTATGCAATCGGACAGTTTAATCTGAATAATCTTGAATATACGCAAGCTATTTTACAAGCTGCACAAGAAGAACAATCTCCAGTAATTTTAGGGGTATCAGAAGGTGCGGGCCGCTATATGGGTGGTTTTACAACAGTTGTAAACATGGTAAAAGGTTTAATGCACGATTATCAAATTACAGTTCCAGTTGCTATTCACCTTGATCATGGTTCAAGCTTTGAAAAATGTAAAGAGGCGATTGATGCTGGCTTCACCTCCGTTATGATTGATGCTTCGTCAAAACCGCTTGCCGAAAATATTGAGATAACGAAGAAAGTTGTCGACTATGCACATCAACACGGTGTGTCCGTAGAAGCTGAATTAGGTGTCGTTGGCGGACAAGAAGATGATGTGATCGCAGACGGTGTTATTTATGCAGATCCGGCAGAGTGTAAGGAACTAGTTGAAAGAACAAATATTGATTGCTTAGCGCCAGCGCTCGGTTCGGTCCATGGCCCATATAAAGGTGAGCCGAACTTAGGATTTAAGGAAATGGAAGAGATTTCTAGCCAATCTGACTTACCTTTAGTACTTCATGGAGGTACAGGTATTCCGCTAAAAGATATTCAACGTGCAATTTCTTTAGGGACAGCGAAAATTAACGTTAATACAGAAAACCAAATCGAAGGAACAAAGGCAGTTCGTGCAATACTAGCTGCGGACGAGAATGTATACGATCCGCGCAAATATTTAGCGCCAATGCGCGATGCGATTAAGCAAGCAGTTATTGGTAAAATGCGCGAATTTGGCAGTTCACAAAAAGCATAACAATAGGCAATTGAATGAAAAAGTAAAGGAGAAACATTCTACAACTAGGATGTTCTCCTCTTTTTCCATATATATGATATAAAAATGAGGATTTTTAGTTTAATTTATTTAGTTCTATTTAGGAGGATTTTGGAATGAAATTTTTTATTGATACAGCAAACTTTGAAGAGATTAAAGAAGCACATAGCTGGGGCATTTTAGCGGGTGTAACGACAAATCCATCCCTCGTTGCAAAAGAAAATGTACCTTTCCATGACCGTTTACGCGAAATTTGTGCACTTGTTCCAGGTTCGGTAAGTGCAGAAGTAATTGCTCTTGATGCAGAAGGAATGATCGCAGAAGGACGTGAACTTGCGGCCATTGCACCTAATATTACAGTTAAATTGCCAATGACACCGGAAGGTCTAAAAGCTTGTTCTGTCTTTGCTGCAGAAGGGATCAAAACAAACGTAACTTTAATCTTCAGTGCGAACCAAGCGCTTCTCGCTGCACGTGCAGGTGCTACGTATGTTTCTCCATTCCTTGGCAGACTTGATGATATTGGTCAAGATGGCATGTCGCTCATCAGTACAATTGCAGACATCTTTACGATCCACGATATGAAAACAGAAATTATTGCTGCGTCGATCCGAGGACCTCAACATGTAACAGATGCTGCGCTAAGTGGTGCGCATATTGCAACAACGCCATTTGGTGTGTTGAAACAGATGTTTAATCATCCACTGACAGATAAAGGGATCGAAGCGTTTTTGAATGACTGGGAAGCAAGGAAAAATAAGTAACATGTCAAAGGAGAAGATGATGGACGTTTACAAAATTAGAGGAGGTAATCGTCTTCAAGGGACGATTAAAGTGAGCGGTGCGAAAAACAGTGCAGTTGCCTTAATTCCAGCTTCAATCCTCGCTAATTCTCCTGTAACAATTGAGGGATTGCCTGAGATTTCCGATGTTCTGACATTACAGAGTTTATTGGAGGAAATCGGCGGGATAGTAAATTTCCATGAAGGAACAATGACGATCGATCCAAGTGAAATGATTGCGATGCCTCTTCCGAATGGTGACGTCAAGAAATTACGGGCGTCTTATTACTTAATGGGTGCAATGCTTGGGAAATTTAAAAAAGCCGTCATTGGCTTACCAGGTGGCTGTCATTTAGGGCCTAGACCAATTGACCAACATATTAAAGGCTTTGAAGCACTCGGTGCAAAAGTAACGAACGAGCATGGTGCCATCTATTTACGGGCAGATGAACTGCGCGGTGCGAAAATTTACTTGGACGTTGTCAGTGTTGGGGCGACAATTAATATTATGTTGGCGGCCGTCCTTGCAAAAGGTCAGACGATCATTGAAAATGCAGCAAAAGAGCCGGAGATTATTGATGTGGCAACGCTGCTTACGAATATGGGCGCAAAAATTAAAGGTGCAGGAACAAACGTCATTCGAATTGACGGTGTCGATGAGCTGCATGGCACTAACCATACAATTATACCTGATCGGATCGAAGCGGGAACGTTTATGATCATGGCGGCAGTCGCGGGGAATGGCGTAATTATTGACAATGTCATTCCATTCCACGTAGAAGCATTAACTGCCAAGCTCCGAGAAATGGGCGTTAATGTTGTTGAAGGAGAAGAGCAAATCTATATTCCGAAAACTGACAAGCTTCATGCAGTTGACGTTAAGACACTTGTCTATCCGGGCTTTCCGACTGATCTGCAGCAGCCTTTCTCGGTCTTATTGACACAAGCTGCCGGCTCTTCAATCATTACCGATACAGTTTATTCTGCTCGATTCAAACAGATCGATGAACTTCGGAGAATGAATGCGGATGGGCGAGTGGAAGGACGCTCAGTCATTTTAACAGGACCTACGCCACTGCAAGCCGCAACAGTTCGTGCAACTGATTTGCGTGCGGGTGCTGCGTTAGTCATTGCTGGTTTAATCGCAGAAGGAGAAACAGAAGTGCAAGAAATTCAACATATCGAACGCGGCTATAGTTCTCTCATCCAAAAACTGCGCGGCATTGGCGCAGACATCTCCAAAGTACCAGTTCCGGAAAAAGCAGCAGTGAATAAATAATTGATAAACAGTTCTATGCAATTATGTTATACTAATGATGAATAGTACAACCTATAATGGTTGAGCCGTAAAAACGGGGGGATAGCATGGAACGCAGTTTATCGATGGAATTAGTTCGCGTGACAGAGGCGGCCGCGGTTTCCGCTGCACGCTGGATGGGGCGCGGTTTGAAAAATGAAGCGGATGATGCTGCAACGACAGCAATGCGCACCGTCTTTGACACCATTCCAATGCAAGGCACAGTTGTCATTGGGGAAGGTGAAATGGATGAAGCGCCGATGCTTTATATTGGTGAACAGCTCGGATTGGGACAAGGACCTTACGTAGATGTGGCTGTTGATCCATTAGAAGGTACGAATATCGTTGCTTCAGGTGGCTGGAATGCCCTAGCAGTCCTTGCGATTGCAGATAAAGGAAATCTTTTGCATGCGCCTGATATGTATATGAATAAGATAGCAGTAGGCCCGGAAGCGGTAGGTAAAATTGATATAGACGCTTCTATTACGGACAACTTAATTGCGGTGGCAAAAGCAAAAAACAAAGATATAGGTGATGTGGTCGCAACGATTTTAAATCGTGAGCGTCATGCGCAAATGATTGAAGAAATACGAGCAGCCGGTGCACGCATCAAGTTAATTAATGATGGTGATGTTGCGGGAGCCATTAATACGGCTTTTGACGAAACTGGCGTCGACATTCTGTTTGGTTTAGGCGGTGCACCTGAAGGCGTTATTGCGGCAGTCGGGCTAAAATGTCTCGGCGGTGAAATTCAAGGTCGTCTTGTGCCTTCCAACGAGGCAGAAAAAGTGCGTTGTGAAAAAATGGGCATCGACGTTCAAAAGGTGTTGCGAATGGAAGATCTTGTAAAAGGCGATGATGCGATTTTTGCAGCGACCGGAGTAACAGACGGTGAGCTTCTTCGTGGCGTTCAATTTAAAGGTGCATATAGCGAGACACATTCACTCGTGATGCGCTCCAAGTCAGGAACAATCCGTTTTGTAGAAGGCCGTCACAGCATGAAGAAAAAACCTTTGCTCGTTATGCAAGACTGAGTGACCTCCATGCCCGGCGACAGCCGGGCATCCTTCAATTATAAAAAACCTCAATCTAATCAATAAATAAAGATAAACTATCCATTAATTTAAAAGAGTGGTGCGGAAAAAATGACAACGTTAACAATATCAGCGTTGGAAAATATGACCTTAAAAGAGTTATATGCCCTCGCTAAACAATACAAAATTGCCTATTATGCAAAATTGACGAAAAAAGAGCTTATTTTCGCAATTTTAAAGTCTAGGGCTGAACAAGAAGGTTACTTCTTTATGGAGGGTGTACTAGAAATTATTCAATCCGAGGGGTATGGTTTCCTGCGGCCGATTAATTATTCTCCAAGTTCAGAAGACATTTATATTTCTGCCTCCCAAATTCGTCGGTTTGACCTTCGTAATGGTGATAAAGTGACAGGAAAAGTACGTCCGCCAAAAGAATCCGAACGTTATTATGGTTTGCTCCATGTGGAGGCTGTGAACGGGGAAGACCCTGAAGTAGCACGTGAACGTGTACATTTCCCAGCATTAACACCACTTTATCCGGATAGGCATATCCGTCTAGAAACATCCCCAAATAAGCTATCTACACGAATTATGGATCTTGTCTCACCGGTTGGGTTCGGACAGCGCGGACTAATCGTAGCACCTCCGAAAGCCGGTAAGACGATGTTGCTAAAAGAAATTGCGAATTCCATTACGACGAACTACCCAGATACAGAACTCATCGTACTGTTAATAGACGAACGTCCAGAAGAAGTAACTGACATCGAGCGCTCTGTGAAGGCGGATGTTGTGAGTTCAACGTTTGACGAAGTGCCTGAAAACCATGTGAAAGTTGCTGAGCTTGTGTTAGAGCGGGCAATGCGTTTAATCGAGCATAAGCGCGATGTCGTCATTTTAATGGATTCCATTACACGTTTAGCACGTGCTTACAACCTTGTGATCCCTCCAAGTGGGCGAACGCTTTCCGGGGGAATAGACCCAGCTGCATTTCATCGCCCGAAACGCTTTTTTGGAGCTGCCCGAAATTTGGAAGAAGGCGGCAGCCTAACGATTCTTGCGACAGCTTTGATCGATACAGGATCGCGAATGGATGAAGTCATTTATGAAGAGTTTAAGGGAACAGGAAATATGGAACTGCATTTAGATCGGAACTTAGCGGAGCGACGTATATTCCCGGCACTTGATATTCGACGTTCTGGTACACGGAAAGAGGAGTTGCTCATTCCATCCGATCAGTTAGAAAAACTATGGGCCATTCGAAAAACATTTTCCGATGCGACAGATTTCGCGGAACGCTTTTTAAGGAAGTTGCGCCAAACGAAAACAAACGAAGAGTTTTTCGACAAGCTTAATGAGGAAATGAAAGCACATCGCAATGGAAAAGGACTTCTATAAAATCCCATATGTTTATCACTAAAAAATAGTTGCATCGAAAAAACAAACTTGCTATAATAATTCAGGTATGTTAAATACGATCTGCTGCATATACGGCTGACGGTTAACGGGTCGTGTAAGGCATCAGTCTTATAATGAGGAGTTCAAAAACGAGGATGAAAAGGATCGAGGAGTACTAGGAAGCGAAGTTACGAGCAACGGAGCGTATTTTAATACGTGAGCAGCGGAGTGGCGAGCTGACAACGTAATCCGAAGATCATTTTTACCGGAGTCTTTTGAACAACCTCTTAAAAAACTCTGTTCCAGATGGTTCAGGGCGAGAGGAGAGAGATTGATGAAAGCAGGAATTCATCCAGCTTATAAAGTAGCAACTGTCACATGTTCATGTGGAAACACATTCGAAACAGGTTCTGTAAAAGAGGACATCCGAGTGGAAGTTTGCTCAGAATGCCATCCATTCTACACTGGACGCCAAAAATTTGCTGCAGCGGACGGCCGTGTCGACCGCTTCAACAAAAAATATGGTCTCAAAGAAGAAGGCCGCGACGAAGAGTAATCTTTCGCAATACCCGTCAGGTGCAAAGCGCCAGGCGGGTGTTTTTATTTAAACTACACAACAAATGAAAATAAAACGTTAATGACATGATATAAATACATTTAAAAGAAGTGCTGAAATGAAAGAGGGAAGAGTTATATGTACGTATCAATGCAAGGCGGTTGGATTGAAGTCATTTGTGGCAGCATGTTTTCGGGTAAATCGGAAGAGTTGATCCGTCGTGTTCGCCGTGCGCAATTTGCAAAGCAGAAAATTGCCGTGTTCAAACCGGAAATAGATGACCGCTTTAGTGAAGAAGCAGTCGTCAGCCATAATGGCACAACCGTTATTGCCTATCCGATCGCAGATTCTTCGCATATTGAATCCTTTTTGTCAGATAACTATGACGTCATTGCAATTGATGAAGCTCAATTTTTTGATGAGTCAATTGTCGATGTTGTCACAAGACTTGCAGACCGCGGCTTTCGCGTTATTTTGGCAGGGCTCGATCAAGATTTCCGCGGAGAACCATTTGGCCCAATGCCCCGCCTCATCGCAATTGCGGAGCATGTAACAAAATTGCAGGCGGTTTGTATGGTTTGTGGTTCGCCCGCAAGCCGCACGCAGCGCCTTATCAATGGACAACCTGCGGGATATGATGACCCGATTATTTTAGTAGGCGCGTCAGAGGCTTACGAAGCAAGATGCAGAAAACACCATGAAGTACCTAAAGGTGTTTCCATACCAACGACGAATTAATGCAAACGACAAACCCGACCGGTTCACCGGGCGGGTTTTAATCTTTAACACCAAGGAAAATATTGTATTAATTAATATTTATCCCGTACAATAAATGTAAAAACAGTCTGTAGAAGAGGTGGACGCATGTTTGAAAGGTTACAAGCGGTAGAAGACCGATACGAGCGGTTAAATGAATTATTGAGCGATCCTGAAATTGTTAGCGATATGGACAAGCTCCGCGAATATTCCAAAGAACAATCTGGTATTCAAGAAACGGTGGAAACATATCAGGCATATAAAAAGGCTGAAGCCGAACTTGAGAGTGCGAAAGAAATGTTAAACGACCAGCTTGATGATGAAATGAAAGAACTCGTTAAAATGGAAGTATCCGAACTGGAAGATACCATTGAAGACCTTGAGCAAAGGCTCAAAATATTACTCGTACCGAAAGATCCGAATGACAACAAAAACGTTATTATGGAAATTCGCGGTGCGGCAGGCGGCGATGAAGCGGCATTATTCGCAGGCAATTTGTTCCGTATGTACAGCCGTTTTGCGGAAATGCATGGCTGGAAAGTGGAAATTATGGACTCATCGCCGACGGAGCTTGGGGGCTTTAAAGAAATCATTTTCATGGTAAACGGAAACGGTGCTTATTCTAAGTTGAAATATGAAAATGGTGCCCACCGTGTTCAGCGTGTGCCTGAAACCGAATCGGGCGGCCGCATTCACACATCGACAGCAACTGTCGCATGCTTGCCTGAGGCGGAAGAAGTTGAAATAGATATTCATGAAAAAGATATCCGTGTCGATACATTCGCATCATCAGGGCCAGGCGGACAATCGGTGAACACAACGATGTCAGCAGTTCGTCTTACGCATTTGCCAACAGGCATCACAGTGTCCTGTCAAGATGAAAAATCCCAAATTAAAAATAAAGAAAAAGCGATGAAAGTGCTGCGTGCAAGAATTTACGATAAATTCACCCAAGAAGCGCGGGCAGAATACGATGAAAAGCGGAAGTCCGCAGTCGGTACTGGAGATCGTTCCGAGCGAATTCGTACGTATAATTTCCCGCAAAATCGTGTAACAGATCACCGCATCGGTTTGACGATTCAAAAGCTCGATCAAATTATTGAAGGTAAAATGGATGAAATTATCGACGCGCTCATCATGGAAGAACAAGCCTATCGTCTAGAAAGCTTAGATCGTAATGAATGAAAAAATATTTGAAGCGATTAAACGGGCTTCTGCTCTACTGGAAGAAAAAGGGCTAGAAACAAATATGGCTTCATTACTTATGGAATTTGTGACGAAAAAATCTAGCGCTTCCTTACTGGCAGATTGGCGCGAGCCACTGACAGAGGAACAACAGCAGCAATTTTGGTCGCAAATGCATGAGCTGCTTTCGGGCAAGCCGCTGCAATATGTTATTGGCCAAGAAAGTTTTTACGGTCGCCTATTTAAAGTTGACGCGAATGTTCTGATCCCGCGCCCGGAAACAGAAGAGCTTGTTTTTGAAGCGCTGAAACGAAGCCAGCTACTTTTTCATGATAAAGCCATTTCTGTTGTCGATATTGGGACAGGAAGCGGGGCAATTGCGGTGTCATTTAAAAAAGAATGGCCCGAAGCGAATGTCTATGCAACGGATATTAGTGAGGGCGCTTTAGCGATTGCTAAACAAAATGCTGAGGCATTAGAAGCGGCCATTTCTTTTCGGCGAGGCGATCTAACAGAGCCGATTGCCGACCGAAAATGGGATGTCGTATTATCCAATCCCCCGTATATTGCGTATGATGAGGCGGACCAAATGACAAATTCTGTCTTGGAGCACGAACCACATTGCGCTTTATTTGCAAAAGACGATGGATTGTATTTTTATCAACAACTTGCAAACACGCTTCCGCCGCTTATGAACAAACGATCACTAATAGGTGTGGAAATCGGCTATCAACAAGGTAAGGCTGTGCATAAGTTGTTCCAACAGGCATTTCCGAACGCGG
Source organism: Sporosarcina sp. HYO08 (assembly GCF_001563475.1). Taxonomy (GTDB): domain Bacteria; phylum Bacillota; class Bacilli; order Bacillales_A; family Planococcaceae; genus Sporosarcina. The sequence goes on from NZ_LPUT01000012.1 coordinate 259,204, forward strand.
CTGTGGATATCGTCCAGGATATAAATGGGAAAGACCGAATGATATTTTGCAAGACTTGTGAATAAATCTTCCACCTCCTGGCAACAATTTGTGTAGGAGGGGAAGAGATATGTTGCCAGATTACGAGATTGCAAAAAAGAAATCATTGTTTGAAAAGTTAACACCAATCATTGAATTCATCATATTATTAATCATCATTCAATCAGTCATAACATTATTCACAGTAGAGCGGGCGGACGAAGAATCGATTCGATTTCGCTTACTTGCACACTCTAATGCACCTGTGGATCAGCAAATGAAAGAAGCGATCCAGCAAGAAATAGAACCGATTATTCAGCAGGCAGTCGCAGCTTCGCAGTCAAAGGAAGAATTAGAGGCTAACTTACTCGCGATTGAAGAACAGATTGTTAGGGTCGCTCAATCGCTAGCCGGCAATAAAGAAATCACGCTTGAACGCAAAGAAGCATTGTTTCCGCCGAAACGATCAGGTTTATTGATTTATCCACAATCAAATTATGACGCGTATATACTGACAATTGGAAGCGGTCGAGGTGATAATTGGTGGTGTGCTTTATTCCCGAAAATCTGTTTTCCAGATGAAAAAGAGATGGAAAAAGAAAAGAAGGCAGAAAATGAGGAAAATGAAGTCACTTTCTTCGTATGGGAGTGGATAAAAAAGAAGTTTGCTTAGTGTTATCAACAACTTTTGTGGATAATTACGATGAATTGTGAATAAAAGGGGAATCAGCACGTGGAAACAACGATTATTTCAGTGGATAAATCTATGGATAAACAAAAAAGTTATCAACAGGCTGTGGATTTATTGGAAAGCGGCGGGGTTGTCGCCTTCCCGACAGAAACGGTTTATGGGCTTGGTGCAATTGCAACGAATGATGAAGCTGTACAAAAAATATTTGCGGCGAAGGGAAGGCCTTCTGACAACCCGTTAATTGTACATATTGGAAATATCGAAGAAGTTGAACGATATGCGACGGGTGTGACTGAAAATGCACAAAAATTGATGACAGCTTTTTGGCCTGGTCCGCTCACGCTTGTTTTTAATAAGATTCCTGGAGTAATCGCTGCAACCGTTACACCTGGCGTTGAGACCGTAGGGATTCGTATGCCAAACCATCCCGTTGCGCTTGAATTGCTACGTACATTGGAAGCGCCGCTTGCTGCACCGAGCGCGAATCGAAGCGGGAAGCCAAGCCCGACGGAAGCGATTCATGTCTATGATGATTTAAAGGGGCGTATCCCGCTCATTTTAGACGGCGGACAAACGGGTGTCGGTGTCGAGTCGACTGTGATCGATATGACGACAAATCCGCCAACGATTTTGCGGCCGGGCAGTATTACACAGGAAATGATCGAATCGGTCATTGGACAGGTTCATGCCGGAGGTGACTCTTCCGACAAAGAAGCACCGCGATCCCCGGGGATGAAATATCCACATTATGCCCCTCTTGCACCGCTATACATCATTCCGCAGGATGAAGGGCGATTAAATGCCATCGTAGATCAACTCCACCAGGAAGGAAAAAAGGTTGCTGTCATTGGTCCAAATGAATGGAATGGTTCAACAGCGGATTGGTATTTTGCAATAGGTGCAAAAAATGATTTGTCCGCGATGGCCGCTAATTTATACGGGGTTCTTCGTAAGTGCGATACGACAGAGGCTGATGTCATTTTAGCTGTGGAAACTGAACCAACTGGTATTGGTGCGGCAGTTATGAATCGGTTAATGAAAGCCGCGAATGGAAACAGATACGCATAACAATAACGAATGACCTTTCAATAGAGTGCATAGGATGAAAGAATGCTCTATGCGGGAGGTCATTATTTGATTGAGTTATTCTCAGCTGGCATTACGTCCATCGATATTATCGTTGTGTATAGCTTGTTACAAGTAAAAGAAGGAAAGCTTGCATTGGCGCTTTGGACCTCATTGCTAAATATGCTTTTTCCCTTTTTGGGATTTATTACCGGAGAATTTTCTATGTATTTTTTTACATCTTGGAGTAGTTTATTGTCCGGTATTTTACTAGCCTTGATCGGAATACATATGCTTTTACAAGACAACGAAACGGTTTCTGAATCGAAGCAGCTACCTCCCTTCGTCATTGCACTTGCGGTTTGTTTAGATACATTTTCCGTCAGCGTGTCGTTTGGAATGCTGCAAATGGACAAATTTATATTCATTTTAGCTTCTGGCATATTTGCCTTTACGCTAGCTTACTTATCCCTTACGTTGAAAGGGATCCTTGGCTTTAAAACGGGTCATCGATTAAGACGTTTTGCGGGGCTTGTACTTTTGATTATGGGTGTTTTGTCATGTATTCGTTGAAATTAAGCATGTCAAAATAGGTAAAACTCAGTTAATGTGGAAAGTAGGTGATAAGAATATGAATATTTACTTTATTTGTACAGGAAATACATGTCGAAGTCCGATGGCAGAGGCCATTCTTCGTTCAAAAGCGTTGGATGGTGTAACGGTCCGTTCAGCAGGGATTCATGCCGGAGATGGTTTTCCGATTGCGCAAAACGCCAAGCAACTAATCGAAGAATCATCCATGCCTTATACGCCAGTGTCTAGCTCTGTTTCTAGGGAGGATTTGGTCTGGGCGGATGTGATTTTGACAATGACAGAAGCGCATAAGGAAGCACTACTGTTTTCATTCCCGGAAGTAAAACACAAAACATTTACGTTAAAAGGTTATGTTCAATCAACAGATGGAAGGGACGTATTAGACCCATTTGGAGGAGATTTGGATACATATCGCCGTACATTTAATGAGTTGTCCAACATAATGGATGAACTTGTGCAAAAAATGGCAGGGGATCAATCATGACAATGGCCAAGAAAAAGAAATTTGGATTGCGTAAAAAGCTTGTCTTATTCGTTACGATTTTGGCAATTGTCACGTATACAACAAGTGCTTTATTTATTAACATTGTTCAGCCGTATTTCTTTCCAAAGGTTGAACTATTTTGGTTTGCGGTTATCACATATACGCTTGGTGTTGTATGGTCCGGCATTTTAGCAGCACTATTTAGTACGATTCTTATTAAACCGTTGCAAAATCTTGAAAAAGCCGCGATCCAAATAGCGGATGGAAAAATCGGAACGGAAATCGATTTGCCAAATTCTTCGGATGAAATTCGATCCGTCGCTGAAGCATTTCAACAAATGGTACATAACCTACAGGCGATCGTCGGGCAAATTGAGGTGAACTTTGAGAAAACAGCCGACATTGTGGACAAACTATCAGCAGAAACAAGAGTCGCAACTGGACAAGCCGAGGCAGTGGCGTCCACGATTACGGAAATTTCAACAGGTGCTGAAGAATCGGCAATGGCTATACAAGAAACCGCAGAGGCAATCGAAGACATTCGGCAATTGGCAGTCGAAGTGAATCATCGGGCAGAAAATTCTTCATTGCGTTCAAAAGAAATGCTTACGGGGCTGCAACATACATCTGAAGCCTTCCATACAATTGTGACCGGCATTCAAAAAATGTCATCCCAAAGTGAACACTCTTTAGAAACGATACGAGACCTTGATAACAGTGCGAAAAGCATTAGTGAAATTGTTCAGCTTGTTGGCAATATCGCGACGCAGACGAACTTACTAGCGCTAAACGCTTCCATTGAAGCTGCTCGTGCCGGTGAACACGGGAAAGGCTTTGCGGTCGTTGCAGAAGAAGTTCGGATTCTTGCAGATGAAAGTGCCGCAGCGGTGAAAGGAATTTCAGCACTCGTCGGTCAAATTCAAATCGATGTCGCGAAAATCGTTAGCGGTATGGATGAACTAGTTCGAACTGCATCGCTAGAAGTCATGCATGCGAACAAAGCGAGTGAAGAAATGCAGACGATGACGGATCAAGTAAACGGTATGGCGGCCGCAGTGACTGACATCACAAACTTAATGGAACGCCAACTCGTTAATATCGAAATAACAGGCCGCCAATCACAGGAAGTAGCAGCCATCGCAGAAGAAACTTCCGCGGGAGCGCAAGAAGTAAGAGCGGCAACCGAAGAACAAGTGCATTCAATTGAACAGGCAGATGCCATTACCAGTCATTTGAAAAATCAATCAGAGCAACTGTATCAAGTGATCAATCAATTTGATCGGACAAAGTACGATTAGTAGCGATCGCTTTCCCGATTGATAAGAACTGAAATAATTAATAATACTATAAAGACCATATTACAGCTCTAATTTTGATTAGGGCTGTAATTTTTCAAATTATAATGATAGAATGAGTTGTGAGTAAATTATGAAAAGAGGATCAGTGCGACATGAAAATAGCAATTTCTTCCGATCATGGCGGCAATCATCTACGTCGAGAAATCGTTCAGCTTTTAAGTGAATTAGGCGTTGAATTTGTAGACCTTGGACCGGATTCAGATGATTCTGTTGATTATCCTGACTATGCGGGTGCTGTTGCAAACGGCGTGGCATCAGGCAATTATGACAGAGGGATACTCATTTGTGGGACGGGCATTGGGATGTCTATCGCAGCTAACAAAGTAAAAGGAATTCGTTGTGCACTTGTTCATGATGTATTTAGTGCAAAAGCAACGAGAAATCACAATGACTCTAACGTTCTTGCAATGGGCGAGCGCGTTATCGGAGCAGGCCTCGCGAGAGAAATTGTAAAAGCATGGCTAAGCGAGCCGTTTGAAGGCGGAAGACATGAGCGTCGTGTAGGCAAGGTAATGGAATTAGAATCCAAGTAAAAGACAAATAGGTAGTCGTCAAACTGGAATTGTGAAGGGCAGTGATCGTGTGGATGCGCTAAATTTATGGAAGTTACAGGTGGAACAGTTATTATCGGAAATGGCCGAACAAGTTGAATTGGTGCCAGATACATTATTCGTTGTTGGCTGTTCGACATCTGAAATTGCCGGGAAGAAAATTGGGACATCTGGTGCACTTGAAGTGGGAGAAACTCTTTTCACACCTTTAAAACAATTTGCAGAAAAGCATCAGCTTCATTTAGCTTTCCAAGGATGTGAGCACATTAACCGTGCGCTTACAATTGAAAAGAAAGCTGCCGAAAAATTTAACTTAGATCCAGTTTCTGTCGTTCCGGCGATGCATGCGGGCGGTTCAATGTCCCATTATGCTTATCGTCATATGAATGATCCGGTCGTTGTAGAATCTATTCAAGCCAATGCGGGAATCGATATTGGACAGACATTAATAGGCATGCATTTGAAGCCTGTCGCAGTCCCAATTCGAACCTCGATTCAAAAAGTTGGGGATGCGGTAGTAACGGCGGCCACGACTCGACCAAAACTAATTGGTGGAGCACGTGCGGTTTATACACTAGAGGAAGAAGGGGAAATGGACAAATGAATTTAGAAAATGTGAAAAAAGACGATGTAGCAATCTATGAAGCAATTAAAGCAGAGAAAAAACGTCAGCAATCTAATATTGAATTGATTGCATCTGAAAACTTCGTGACAGAAGCAGTCATGGAAGCACAAGGATCTTACTTGACAAATAAATATGCAGAAGGCTACCCAGGTCGCCGCTATTACGGCGGTTGTGAGCATGTCGACGTGGTGGAAAACATTGCACGCGACCGTCTGAAAGAAATTTTTGGTGCAGAATATGCAAACGTTCAGCCGCACTCTGGTGCACAAGCAAATATGGCTGTTTACTTTGCAACATTGAAACCAGGCGACACAGTACTTGGTATGAACTTATCCCATGGTGGACATTTAACGCACGGCAGCCCAGTAAACTTCTCTGGTGAGCTATATAATTTCGTGGAGTACGGTGTGAGTGAAGAAGACGAGCGCATCGATTATGAAGATGTTCGTCAAAAAGCACTTGAGCACAAGCCAAAAATGATCGTTGCAGGTGCAAGTGCATATCCACGTGAAATTGATTTCGCGAAATTCCGTGAAATTGCGGATGAAGTCGGTGCAATTCTATTTGTTGACATGGCGCATATTGCAGGTCTTGTGGCAGTTGGCGAGCACCCGAATCCAGTACCGCACGCACATTTCGTAACATCTACAACACATAAAACATTGCGCGGTCCACGTGGCGGTCTCATCTTATCAACAGAAGAAAACGGTCGCAAGTTAGACAAATCGATCTTCCCTGGCGTACAAGGCGGTCCGTTAATGCACGTTATTGCTGCAAAGGCAGTGGCATTCGGAGAGGCACAGCAACCGGAATTCAAAACATATATCCAACAAGTGAAAAGCAACGCAAAAGCACTTGCTGAAGCACTAATTGCAGAAGGTGTTGACATCGTTTCTGGTGGTACGGATAATCACCTCGTACTCGTAAACCTTCGCTCACTCGGCATTACAGGAAAAATCGCAGAGCACGTACTTGACGAAGTAGGCATCACAGTGAACAAAAACACGATTCCATTCGATCAAGAAAGCCCATTCGTCACATCTGGTATCCGAATCGGTACACCAGCTGTCACAACACGCGGCTTCAAAGAAGAAGAAATGAAAGAAATCGCTTCAATCATGGCAACACTTCTAAAAGACCATGAAAATGAAGCAGTGAAAGAAGAATCAAGCAAGCGCGTAGCTGCGTTGACTGACAAGTTTCCGTTATATGAATAAGAAGTAACGAACGGAGCCGCTATTTTTAGCGGCTCCGTTTTGCTCTGTCTGGATCGTACCAACTAGTTGTCGAGTTTCCCTAAAAGTAGATCGGGTTTCCCGCACCGTACCCTGAGTTTCCCTGATTGCCCGTGGAGTTCCCCAGAAAGCCCACTGAGTTCCCTGAAACAACAATGATTCCCGAAGTCCGTCTAAATATTCCACAAAAAAGAACATCTTCAAAGCACCACATTCGGCGTGCCGCTTTGGAATCATTCTGTTATAATGTACAAGACATTCCGAAAAGGAGCGATTATTATGCCAAAAGTACATGTTTTTGATCACCCGCTCATTCAGCATAAACTGACTTACATACGAGACATTAACACAGGAACAAAGGAGTTCCGTGAGCTCGTCGACGAAGTTGCAACTCTCATGGCTTATGAAATTACACGCGAACTGCCACTGCAGGAAGTTGAGATTCAAACACCAGTTTGCACTTCCAAAACCAATGTCCTAGCTGGTAAAAAGCTCGGCATTGTGCCAATTTTACGGGCGGGAATTGGAATGGTAGAAGGAATACTGAACTTAATTCCAGCCGCAAAAGTTGGTCACATCGGACTCTACCGTGACCCGGAAACATTATTGCCAGTTGAATATTATGTAAAGCTTCCTTCCGACGTTTCAGAGCGTGAATTTATTCTCGTTGATCCGATGCTTGCAACAGGGGGATCTGCGATTGAAGCAGTGAATTCCTTGAAAAAACGCGGTGCGAAAAATATTCGTTTCATGTGTTTGATCGCAGCACCTGAAGGCGTGAAAGCGATGACGGACGCACACCCAGATGTGGACATTTACATTGCAGCACTTGATGAGAAGCTGGATGAAAAAGGTTATATTGTGCCAGGACTTGGTGACGCTGGCGACAGACTTTTCGGAACAAAATGAATCGGAAGGCGTGAAAGTATTGAAGAAAAAATGGAAAGTGATGACGATTTTTGGTACGCGGCCGGAGGCGATTAAAATGGCGCCGCTCGTCTTAGAATTGCAAAAGCATTCAGATGATATTGAATCGATTGTAACGGTTACGGCCCAGCATCGCCAAATGCTTGACCAAGTATTAGATACATTCGGCATCACCCCGGACTATGACCTCAATATTATGAAGGATCGCCAAACGCTTATAGACGTTGCGACGCTAGGGCTTGAAGGGTTAGATCGGATTATGAAAGAGGCGCAGCCCGACATTGTACTCGTTCATGGTGACACGTCCACGACATTTATCGGAAGTTTGGCAGCATTTTACAACCGAATTGCGGTTGGACATGTTGAGGCTGGACTCCGTACGTGGGATAAATATTCCCCGTATCCAGAAGAGGCGAATCGCCAACTGACAGGCGTCATTGCGGACCTGCATTTTTCGCCAACAGAAAAATCGGCGCAAAACCTTTTAAATGAAGGGAAGCCGGCAGACCGAATTGTTGTAACTGGAAACACTGCCATCGATGCACTTCAAACAACTGTTCGCGAACAATATTCACACCCAGTTCTTGAAAGACTAGGGACAGACAAGCTTGTTCTGTTAACAGCGCACCGCCGAGAAAACCTAGGCGAACCGATGCGCAATATGTTCCGTGCGATTAATCGATTACTTGCGAAGCATGAAGACATTCAAGTCATTTACCCTGTTCATATGAACCCAGCTGTACGGGAAGTAGCAGATGAGCTGCTTGGCGACAATGATCGCGTTCATTTAATTGAGCCACTAGAAGTCGTTGATTTCCACAACTTTGCAGCACGTTCACATATCATTTTGACAGATTCCGGCGGTATTCAAGAAGAAGCACCGTCACTTGGCAAACCAGTCATTGTTTTACGCGACACGACGGAGCGGCCGGAAGGCATTGAAGCTGGAACACTAAAGCTAGCAGGAACAGATGAGGAGACAATTTTCTCGTTGACCGACACACTTTTAACAAACGAAGAAGAATATACAAGAATGGCGCAAGCATCCAATCCATATGGAGATGGGCATGCTTCAGAACGTATTGTTGAAGCGCTGAAAAAATACTTGTCTGCGCAAGCATAAGACATAACTCACAAAATACGGGGTTATCCCAGAAGTGCCTGGCTCTTCATTTGGGAATAGCTCCGTATTTTCTCGAGGAAGCCCATCGTGTATTGAGTAAGAGATCCTTCAATTTTACTTTAAAATGCCGCAATCACATGACTTTTTCAATTATTCATGAACCTTCACTGCCGTCCGTCAAATATGTCCATTGTTTGACAAAGGGAACAGTTTGTGAAGAATTTCAAGGGAATCAATTGACATCAAAAAGTCCCTGTTGTATGCTAACAAAGGTAAGAATGATAGGTGTTTCTACTATGTGGAAACGGGCGAAAATGGTTGTTTTCAACACGTTCTATCATCCTTTCACTGGACGCCGAATGCGGTAAGTCGGGGATCTTTCTCTAATCATTCACAGGCAACGTGTCCTGGTGAACGCATTCAACGCGATTCGCTTACATTTTACAGATTTCGACTTGAATAGCGGGGTCTGAACAACGAGAAATGCGTGCCGCTTTTTCCCTTTTAGAGTCGCAGAACGAAACAATCCACGCCTAAGAAAAACACCACTTCAAAATTTCAAAAACAGGAGAATGTCCAACTATGCAAACATTGCAAGAAGTACATAATAGGCAAAGGAAAGCTCTCTTTTTTTTGCTCGCATTGTTCGTTATAGGCTGGGGATTCACGAACTTTCAAACGGTTTTTGCAGGTTTAATATTAGGATCTTTGTTTGGATTGTATAATTTTTGGATTCTTGTCCGTAGAATGGAAAGATTTGATCAAAAAGTTACGGAAGGAAAAAGAGGAGTGTCACTTGGGACCGGAATGCGTTTTGCATCTGGAGTAGCCGCGGCTGCAATTGCCATTGGGTTGCCAAAATACTTTGATCTAAACAGCACAGTAGTTGGAGTTATGGTTCCGTATATTCTGTTACTAGCTGATAGGATCATATTTCACGCGAAAAAATAAGTACCTGACTGTGAAAGGGAGGTGAACGAAACGTGAACCACGAAAATCCGGATTTTGAAATGTTCGGGATAATGTTTAACGGTTCAAACATTCTAATGCTTTTTGTTACTTGTCTGATTGTTTTTCTAATTGCAGTTATATCTACTCGCAATCTGCAAGTAAAGCCAACCGGCATGCAGAACTTCATGGAATGGGTCATGGACTTCGTTAAAGGAATTATTAAGAATAATATGGACTGGAAAACAGGTGGTCGATTCCATGTTCTTGGGATTACGCTCCTCATGTTCGTTTTCGTAGCAAACGTCCTAGGTCTTCCATTCGCAATTGTATGGGACCACAACTTATGGTGGAAATCGCCAACAGCTGATCCGACTGTAACTTTAACACTTGCTTCAATGGTAGTTGTGTTGTCGCATTATTACGGTGTTAAATTATATGGTCTCAAAGGATATGGAGCAGGATTTTTAAAACCGCTACCATTTATGTTCCCATTGAAAATCATTGAGGAATTCGCAAACACGCTGACACTCGGTCTGCGTCTTTACGGTAACATCTTTGCAGGTGAAATCCTTATTGGATTACTTGCAGCACTAGGGGCTTCTAGCATTTTCGGCTTTGCCGGTGCATTAATACCAGCCCTCGCTTGGCAAGGATTCTCGATCTTTATCGGGGCAATCCAAGCATTCATTTTCGTTATGTTGTCGATGGTCTACATGTCTCATAAAGTGAGCACGGATCATTAAACATATAATACCCGCATCGTGGGTTACCCAACAAAAAAAGTTAAAAATTAGGAGGAAATAATACTATGGGTCTATTAGCAGCAGCAATCGCAGTTAGTCTTGGTGCACTTGGTGCAAGTATCGGTAACGGTATGATCGTTTCTAAAACAGTCGAAGGAATTGCACGTCAACCAGAAGCACGTAGCGTACTACAAACAACAATGTTTATCGGGGTTGCACTAGTTGAGGCACTTCCAATCATCGCTGTAGTTGTCGCGTTCATCGTAATGAACCGCTAATCATTTAAGAAACTTGTATAAAATGGCGAAGAGCGTAATTTGAAGTCCTTCGCCATTCCTTTATGTAAACTTCAGTACCACATGAGTAAACAATTAAACATCATTTTCCATATCGAAAGAGATCACAGCTCTTGAAGGGAGTGAAACAATCGTGTTTTTGAACACCTTCACCCTCTTGGCAGCAAATGCTAATCCAGGGTTTTTAGAAGCATTAAATAACAGACTAAACTTAGGTGACATTATCGTTACCGTTACATTTTTCACGATTCTCATGATTCTTCTCAAGAAGTTTGCATGGGGTCCATTAATGGGTGTTATGGATCAACGCGCCGAGCTCATCGCGAATGAAATCGAGGCAGCAGAAAAAAGCCGTCAAGAGTCACAAAAGCTTTTGGATGAACAACAAAGCCTTTTAAAAGAAGCTCGCGAAAGTGCACAAGCGATTGTTGAAAATGCGCGCAAACAAGGTGAAACACAGCGTGAAGAGCTTGTAGTAGCAGCCCGCGCAGAAGTGAACCGCATGAAAGAAGCGGCAACACTTGAAATTGCAACTGAGAAAGAAAAAGCAGTTGCAGCAGTACGTGAAGAATTCGTATCTCTATCTATTCTTGCAGCGTCTAAAGTGCTTGGCAAAGAAATTTCCGAGGAAGACAACCGCGCATTGATTGAAGAGACGATTGTGAAGGCAGGCGAAGGCCGATGAGTAAATCGGTTGTAGCAAAGCGTTATGCGCTTGCATTGTTTGAGTCCGCTCAGCAAAATGACCAAATCGCGCCGATTCAAGCAGACCTTCACGAAATTAAAAAGGTTTTTGCTTCAAACAAGGAGCTTAGCCAATTGCTTGATTCACCAAATTTATCGGTGAACAAGAAAAAAGAACTATTAACGACATTATTCAAGGATGCAAATGTGTATGTCTTGAATACATTATCCCTTTTGCTAGATAAGAAACGTATTGACGAAGTTGTCAATATCACTGACGAATTTACAACATTTGCAAATGATGCAGCTGGTGTTGCAGAAGCAAAAGTATATTCCACACGACCACTTACAGCAGAAGAAAGTGAATCTATTTCAAAAGTTTTCGCACGTAAAGTTGGCAAACAAGCATTGCGAATCGAAAATATTATCGATCCGAGCCTAATCGGAGGCGTCCGTCTTCAAATTGGCAACCAAATCTATGACAGCAGTGTAAGCGCAAAGCTTGACCGTCTGAGAAAAGATTTAATCGGATCTTAAATCTGAAATTTGAGGGGTGACATACATGAGCATCAAAGCTGAGGAAATCAGTGTACTCATAAAGCAGCAGATTGAAAATTATCAATCTGAGATGAAAGTGAGCGAAGTTGGTACTGTTATCCAAATCGGTGACGGGATCGCACGTGCTCATGGCCTCGACAACGTCATGGCTGGAGAACTTCTTGAGTTCTCTAACGGTGTTATGGGTATGGCGCAAAACTTGGAAGCGAACAACGTTGGTATCGTTATCCTCGGACCATACACAGACATTAAAGAAGGCGATGAAGTACGTCGTACAGGCCGTATTATGGAAGTGCCAGTTGGTGAAGAACTCATTGGCCGTGTTGTCAATTCACTTGGTCAACCAGTGGATGGACTAGGTCCTATCGCAACAACAAAAACGCGTCCAATCGAAAGCCCAGCACAAGGGGTTATGGCGCGTAAATCGGTTCACGAACCACTTCAAACAGGGATTAAAGCGATCGATGCGCTTGTTCCAATCGGACGTGGTCAGCGTGAATTGATCATCGGTGACCGCCAAACGGGTAAAACAACAGTTGCAATCGATGCGATTTTGAACCAAAAAGACGAAGATATGATTTGTATCTACGTTGCCATTGGACAAAAAGAATCGACTGTTCGCGGTGTTGTTGAAACGCTTCGTAAAAACGGCGCACTTGACTATACAATCGTCGTAACAGCTTCGGCTTCACAGCCAGCACCACTTCTTTTCCTAGCACCATATACGGGTGTAACAATGGCCGAGGAATTCATGTTCCAAGGTAAACACGTTCTTGTCGTTTATGATGACCTATCAAAACAAGCGGCAGCATACCGTGAACTTTCCTTGCTACTAAAACGTCCACCAGGTCGTGAAGCTTACCCAGGTGACGTATTCTACTTGCACTCCCGTTTACTCGAGCGTGCAGCTAAATTGAACGATACACTTGGTGCAGGGTCTATTACGGCACTACCATTCGTTGAAACACAAGCTGGAGATATCTCTGCTTACATTCCAACGAACGTAATATCAATTACAGACGGACAAATCTTCCTTCAGTCTGACCTATTCTTCTCGGGTGTACGTCCAGCGATTAACGCAGGTCTTTCCGTATCCCGTGTAGGTGGTTCAGCGCAAATTAAAGCGATGAAGAAAGTTGCGGGTACACTTCGTCTTGACTTGGCAGCATACCGTGAGCTTGAAGCTTTCGCACAGTTCGGTTCTGACCTGGATGCTGCAACAAAAGCAAAACTTGACCGCGGTGCGCGCACAGTTGAAGTATTGAAACAAGACTTGAACAAACCGCTTCGCGTTGAATACCAAGTTGTGATTTTATATGCATTGACACGCGGATATTTAGACGATGTAAAAGTCGAAGACATCTTACGTTTCGAAGCTGAAATCACAAGCTGGCTGGAGTCAAACCACACTGAAGTTTTCGAACATATCCGTTCAACAAAAGATCTTCCGTCAGATGACGTAATGGCTGATGCGATTAACGCGTTCAAAAAGAACTTCGTACCATCCGCATAAGATTCTGTACAAACAATAGATCTAACAAAACGATAAGGTGGTGAATTGCCAGTGGCATCATTACGCGATATTGAAACACGTATTAAGTCAACAAAGAAGACGAGTCAGATTACAAAGGCGATGCAGATGGTTTCAGCTTCTAAATTGAGCCGTGCAGAATTGAACGCGAAAGCATTCGTTCCTTACATGGACAAAATTCAAGAAGTTGTCGGTGCAATTGCATCCGCAACAACCGACGTTAGTCATCCGATGCTCGTTTCACGTCCTGTGAAAAAGACCGGTTATATCGTTGTAACATCAGATCGAGGTCTTGTTGGCGGCTACAATGCGAATATTCTACGTGCAGCCAAAAGAGCGATCGAAGCTCGACATACGTCTAAAGACGAAGTCAAGATCGTTGCGATCGGCCGAAAAGGTCTAGAGTTTTTCAATCGCCTTGGGTATAACGTTGCAGATAGCGCGGTAGGTCTGTCTGATCATCCTTCTTTTGATGAAATTAAACACATCGCGAACCGAGCTGTTGGCATGTTCACAGACGGCACTTATGATGAAGTGTACTTGTATTACAACCACTACATCTCTGCCATCTCAAGTGAAGTGACGGAAAAGAAATTGCTTCCGCTCACGGATATCACATCGGCACCCGACACTTCTTCGTATGAGTTTGAACCTTCTGCTGGAGCAATTCTTGAAGTGCTCCTGCCACAATATGCAGAAAGTCTCATTTACGGGGCGGTGCTTGATGGGAAAGCAAGCGAACATGCTTCCAGTATGACAGCGATGAAGACTGCTACAGATAATGCATTTGAATTAATAGATGATTTAACACTTTCATTCAACCGTGCACGACAAGCTGCGATCACGCAAGAAATTACGGAGATCGTTGGCGGAGTCGCCGCTCTCGAATAAGAGCGGGCTCGCACGGCCATCAGTAAGACAGGAGGGAAAGGTATGAGTAAAGGACATGTACTTCAAGTTATGGGTCCGGTTGTTGACATTAAGTTTGAAGACGGTCATCTTCCAGCGATCTATAACGCTTTGAAGGTCCAAATTGAACGTCCAAACGCGGAAGCTGAAACGTTAACGCTTGAAGTTGCATTGCACCTTGGAGACGATTCTGTTCGTACGATTGCGATGTCATCTACAGACGGCCTACAACGTGGTTCTGTCGTAGAGGATATGGGTGCTGCAATATCAGTCCCAGTTGGTGACATTACACTTGGACGTGTTTTTAACGTACTAGGAGAAATTATTGACCTTGGTGAGGAAATCTCGGCTTCTGAGCGCCGCGACCCAATTCACCGTCAAGCACCTACTTTTGAAAACCTTTCAACAGACGTTGAAATTCTTGAGACGGGCATTAAAGTTGTTGACTTGCTTGCGCCGTACATCAAGGGTGGTAAAATCGGTCTATTCGGTGGAGCCGGTGTAGGTAAAACAGTTCTAATCCAAGAGCTTATTAACAACATTGCACAAGAGCACGGAGGTATTTCTGTATTCGCGGGTGTTGGAGAACGTACGCGTGAAGGAAACGACCTTTTCTATGAAATGACAGACTCTGGTGTTATTAATAAAACAGCGATGGTATTCGGTCAAATGAACGAGCCGCCAGGTGCACGTATGCGTGTTGCCTTGACTGGTTTGACAATGGCAGAATACTTCCGTGATGAGCAAGGACAAGACGTTCTTCTGTTCATCGATAACATTTTCCGCTTTACACAAGCAGGTTCCGAGGTTTCGGCACTTCTTGGCCGTATGCCATCTGCGGTTGGTTACCAGCCGACACTTGCAACGGAAATGGGTCAGCTTCAAGAGCGTATCACATCGACAAACGTTGGTTCTGTTACGTCCATTCAAGCGATCTACGTTCCAGCGGATGACTACACAGACCCAGCTCCGGCTACGACGTTCGCTCACCTTGATGCGACGACGAACCTTGAGCGTAAACTTTCTGAGATGGGGATCTACCCTGCGGTTGACCCACTCGCATCCACTTCACGTGCACTAAGCCCTGAAATCGTTGGCGAAGAGCATTACGAAGTTGCGCGACAAGTTCAATCAACACTTCAACGTTACCGTGAGCTTCAAGATATCATCGCAATTCTTGGTATGGATGAGCTCGGCGAAGAAGATAAACTTGTTGTTGGACGTGCACGCCGCATCCAGTTCTTCTTGTCTCAAAACTTCCACGTTGCGGAACAATTTACAGGACAGCCTGGATCTTACGTGCCTGTTGCTGAAACAATCAAAGGCTTCAAAGAAATTCTAGAAGGCCGCTACGACCACCTTCCGGAAGATGCGTTCCGTCTAGTCGGACGTATTGAAGAAGTGATTGAAAAAGCAAAAGGCATGGGCGTAGAAGTCTAATAAAAGGGTTCAGGAGGGAAAAAAATGCAGACAATTAAAGTCAATATCGTCACTCCCGACGGACCAGTTTCCGAAACGGAAGCAAACATGGTTATCGCGACTACTGAAAACGGTGAAATTGGGATTCTTCCCGGCCACATCGCGATGGTTGCACCGCTTCAAATTGGCGCTCTTCGCTTAAAAAAGGATAACTCGACAGAACATGTTGCCGTTCACGGCGGTTTTATCGAGGTTCGTCCGGATGTAGTCACTGTTTTAGCGCAAAGCGCTGAAATGGCATCCTCCATTGACTTAGCACGCGCACAACAAGCTGCCAAACGCGCAGAAGATAAGTTGCGTGTAAAATCAGAGGATCTGGACTATAAATTAGCAGAACTTGAATTACAACGTGCCATGTTACGTATTAAAGTTCATGGTACACGGTCGTAATTTGTATGGTAGTTATTTCGGGCGGACAGGGGAGTCATTCTTCTGTCCGTCCTTTTTTTAAATGTCTAGCTCCGGGCGCCTAAGGGCTCGGAGGCTCGCAGGATGCAAGTCAGTCAGCCGTTGCCAATCGAACGGCGAAGGGTTCGATTTGCCGTATTTCTGCGGACTTTGCAGAAATTAAGGCACCTTCAGGACGTCGCGCACTTAGACTGCGTTCCTTAATCGCCCTACGCTTTTCTTTGTTACAAATATTACATCTTTGTCGAAATTCGATGATAAATGTTGTTTCATCCGGGTTTAGTTGGTAAAATTTGTAGCTAGCAATCTAATGATTGAGTAGAAGAATAAGATTTCAAGGAGGCAAGATCTGCATGAGTGGTATGATTGGATATCAGCCAATGCTAGTCATTTTTTCGCACATATTTTTTATCGGAATTGCATTTTACGCGCTGCAAGCCATCATGCCGGAAAAAATAATTAGAAAAAACCGCGTATTGCAAGCGCAGTTGCTTTTTATTTTACTTAGTGTAGCAATCGGTTGGGCTGTATCGAATTTCTTTTTGGAGATATCCTATTGGTCAGGAAGAATTCCTTTTATCTTTATTCAGCGGTAGATCCCTACTCTATAGGTGATGGGATGAATGTAGTTTTGTCCTTTTTTAGCAAGTGTTCAAACACTTGCTGAATAAAGATAAAGCCTCCGGCGGATGTCATAGATTTTGCAAGACTAAAGGAAGGCAACCTAAGTGCGCTGCGTCCTGTAGCAATGGTTGCATGACCAACATCCTGTTGGCCTCAAGCTCGATTCAAAATCTGGACGCAATTACGCCAAGGCGTAATTGATGTTTGGCTAAAATTATTGTCGGAATTTTGAACGTTTCAAGCGCTAAATTTAAGGGAAATGTATGTAAGCAATTCGTTGGGAGTCATACGGTACATGTTATCGCCGCATATATGGATGAGAATGAGCATCCAACAGCATTCCGACAACATAACCGTATATGGGGCGATGGCTAGTACCAAACAGTTAGGCCATAGCGTAAAGATATTCGGATTTTTGAATTGACGATGTACTAGCGGTAAGCGGCGCTTCAAAGTCCGTGACACGAACAATAAGTTGTAGTTAGTATGGCACGAATCCTCAAATTTGTACATATTATAAATTATTATGATAGAGGATTGTAAAATAGCCCGTAGGTTGCTTGTTTACCGGTCTAGGGCACTGTAAAATAGTAAATGTTTGACGTTAAGAGTAATTTTGTGAACCTTATAAAATGGATTTTTCTGCAGCTATCCAGTTGCAGTTTCTATGTGGATTTTTATATTAAAAATTCGCATTCAGTGCAATTTCAACTTTATAAAAGATTTTAATGCAGAGGATATAAATTGAAGTCGGAGGGGCTTATTGTGGATAAAATTATTATCAATGGTGGACGCGCGCTAAAGGGAAATGTGCGCGTTGAAGGGGCAAAAAACGCTGTATTGCCAGTGCTTGCTGCAGCCTTGCTTGCATCAGAAGGCTCAAATATCATACGTGACGTCCCAAATCTTTCGGATGTCGGTACGATTAATGAAGTACTGAGAAGTTTAGATGCCAAAGTAGAATATACACCCGAGGCGGATGAGGTAATTATCGATGCATCGGGATCGCTGTCAAGCGAAGCGCATTTTGAATATGTTCGTAAAATGCGTGCTTCGATCCTTGTCATGGGGCCGCTTCTAGCCCGTAACGGATTTGCACGTGTTGCATTGCCAGGGGGATGCGCAATCGGCTCACGACCGATTGATCAACATCTAAAAGGATTCGAGGCAATGGGGGCTGAAATTACATTTGGCCATGGACATGTCGAAGCAAAAGCAGAGGGCGGTTTGAAAGGTGCGAAAATCTACCTTGACTTCCCAAGCGTCGGCGCAACTGAGAATATTATTACGGCGGCGGCTTTAGCAAAAGGGACGACCATCATTGAGAACGCTGCAAAAGAACCGGAAATTGTCGACCTTGCCAACTTCATCAATGAAATGGGCGGAAAAGTAGTTGGGGCGGGCACGGACTCCATTCGAATTGAAGGCGTACAAAAATTATATGGCACAACGCATCATATTATTCCGGATCGTATTGAAACAGGAACATTTATGGTAGCCGCTGCGATTACAGGTGGCGATGTGATCATTGAAAACGCCGTTCCCGAGCATAATGCTGCGTTGATCTCCAAACTAGGAGAGATGGGCGTTGTTATTACTGATTTAGAAGAAGGTATGCGCATCACTGCGAAGCATCCATTAAAATCTGTTGACTTAAAAACAATGCCGCACCCGGGATTCCCAACAGATATGCAATCTCAAATGATGGCACTTATGTTGGCAGCACATGGCACAGGTGTTTTAACGGAAACCGTTTTTGAAAATCGTTTCATGCATGTGGAAGAGTTTCGTCGGATGAACGGCAATGTTAAAATTGAAGGTAGGTCTGTTATTGTAACGGGTCCATCTAACTTGCAAGGCGCTGAAGTAGCAGCGACAGATCTTCGTGCTGCGGCTGCACTCATTCTAGCTGGTTTAATTGCGGAAGGCGTGACACGTGTAACAGAATTAATACATCTAGACCGTGGATACGTCAACTTCCACTTAAAATTACAAGCACTAGGTGCAGATATTACGCGCATATCAGATGAGCCAAAGGTGAAAATTGAAGAAACACAACATGTATAATCATTGGGCCGTAGACATTTGTCTATGGTCTTTTTCAATGGTTAAAAAGCATAAAAAAAACCGTGCTTCATATAATTGACTATGGACAAATTACTTGCCGTTTTTTTCATCCTACTCTTATTTTTCGTCCCTTTTTTGCTAAGACAAACACCAGAAGTAACGAAACCGTCAAAAGGAATGACGGAGGAGGCCGATTGCCAAGTCCATATTACAGTTGCGGGAGAGGACAAGCCACTTTTACTTGAGGACTATGTCGTCGGCGTTATCGCTGCGGAAATGCCGACTACTTTTCATGAAGAAGCACTCAAGGCGCAAGCAGTGGCAGCTCGTACATATGCATTGCGGACAACGAATAATGGCCAAAAGCCGATTGCCGCCGACGTTTCTGCACAAGCCTATAAAACAAAGGAAGAAAGAAAAAAACGATGGGGGAAAGATTTTAAACGCAATGAGGAAAAAGTACGTGCAGCGGTAGAGGCAACTGCGGGAAAAATCATAGTCTACGAGGAACAAATGATTTCTGCCATGTTCTTTTCGACGTCCAATGGACAAACAGAAACGGCCCTCAATTTTAGCGGCAATGAAATTGCTTATTTGCAAAGTGTGGAAAGTCCGGGGGAGGAGGACATCGCACCCAAATTTAAACGCCAATTGAAACTGCCGCTAGCTGAGTGGAACGAAGCACTAGGAACAAATTGGACAACTGATCAATTTAAGTCGCTGCAACTCGTTAGAAATTCTTCGGGGCGCGTTCAAAAAGCGGTTACGACTAATTTTGAAATGGGCGGTCGGGAAATGCGAGAATTGCTTGGCTTGGCATCTACTGATTTTAATATTGCTTTTGATCTAGAGAAAGAGATTGTACATGTCACAACAGTTGGCTACGGGCATGGCGTAGGGATGAGCCAGTACGGAGCAGAGGCATTTGCCCGCAAAGGCTGGACTGCCGAAAAAATTCTTTTACACTATTACAAAGGCACAGAAATAAAAAATTTCGCTCTATCTGAATCTGAATGTTTAAAAACTCCTTGACTTGCAGACAATAGCAAGTGAGGTGATGATAATGCGAGAAGAAAAACCGAAATCCCCTTCTCAAGAGAAAAAAGTGAGTGCTAAGACAAAGAGCTGGTTTTGGCCGGTAGTCTATTCGGGTATCGCTGTCGTCTTCGTCGCCATGATCTGGGGCTATAACGCATTCATGAAAGTAGATTCCCCAGGTTCGACGGACGTAGCACAAACTACCCCAACTGATGATGTGGTTGTCGAAACGAATGCTGCAAAGGAGATGCTCAAATATCCATTTGATGAAGCCCTCCTAGATAAGGTAGCCATTTTACAAGAGTATTATGATACAGAAGCCGAAGCTGATATGCGAGAAAGTGCTTTACTCGTCTTTAATCAATCGTATATGACAAACACAGGCGTATCGATCTCAGTAGAAGGCCAGCCATTCGAAGTTGTTGCAGCACTTAGCGGTACAGTTGAAGATGTGATTGCCGATGTTTTTAAAGGTGATGAAATTATTGTATCTCATGCTGATGGTTTAAAAACAATCTATCGTTCTGTTTCAGGAGTTGTTGTGAAAAAAGGCGATACAGTAGATCAAGGACAAGCACTCGCAACTGCTACACAAAATGAATGGAATCCAGCAGCCGGCGTCCACTTACATTTCGAAGTACAAAAAGACGGCGTCGCAGTAAACCCACGCTCTTATCTAGCATTCTAAATAGCACAACATTCCAAGCCATTTCCAAAATTTAATTGGAGTGGCTTTTTTTTTGAAATAAAATGTATCGAGTTTCCCGCAACTTGTGGCGAGTTTCCCTCAACATGTCGCGAGTTTCCCTCAACGTGTGGCGAGTTTCCCTCAACGTGCTCTGAGTTCCCCGCAACGTGTGGCGAGTTTCCCTCAACGTGTCATGAGTTCCCCTCAACGTGTGGCGAGTTTCCCCACAACGTGTGGCGAGTTCCCCACAACGTGTGGCGAGTTCCCCGCAACGTGTCATGAGTTCCCCGCAACGTGTGGCGAGTTTCCCTCAACATGTCATGAGTTCCCCTCAACATGTCGCGAGTTCCCCGCAACTTGTGGCGAGTTTCCCTCAACATGTCATGAGTTCCCCTCAACGTGTGGCGAGTTTCCCTCAACGTGCTCTGAGTTCCCCGCAACGTGTGGCGAGTTTCCCTCAACATGTCATGAGTTCACCGCACCACCCCTTGAGTTTCCCACACCGGACTGCGAATTCTCTGCAATTCCTTCAATTTCCTCCCGCTAATTCCCAAAACATCCATCTTTCGCCCGCATATCTAAGCAAACGCCCGCATAGGATATAGGACAGATTCGTAGCTGACCAGGAAAGGAAGAGGGCGTGCACGAGCAAATACGGAGGCGCTGCGTGCGCCTCGGAAAAATGTTGCTAGAAACGGGACTTACCGTACGGGCTTTGGCGAAGGTAACGGGCTACTCAAAAAGCACGGTTCATAAAGATCTGACGGAGCGTTTGCCAAATGTTGACGCGGCATTGTCAGAAGAAGTTGCCAAAATACTTGCCTATCATAAGTCTGTCAGACATTTACGGGGTGGAGAGGCGACGCGGATAAAATGGATGAACGAATCGAAGAAAATTGGAAGCCGATAAGAAAAAGGCGGTGTCGCATTAGATTAGCGACCTGCCTTTTTTATCTTTATTCAGCATTCATCCCAACTTTATAGATGGTGGGATGAATGCAGTTTTGTCTTCTGTTCAGCGAGTTTTCAAACGACTGCTGAATAAAGATAAAGCCTCCGGCGGATGTCAAAAGTGGAAAGCGCCGTCTAGCCTCGACAGGCGTTGGAGGGCTTGTCACAAAAGGTGTGCACTTTGCACCTTTTGGGCGAGATCGAAACGACCCGAGAGGCTGGCGCTTGCAACTGGATGTCACAGATTTTGAAAGGAATTAAAGAAGGCAGTCTAAGTGCGCGACGTCCTGTCGCACCGACTGCATGACCAACATCCTGTTGGCCTCAAGCCCGATTCAAAATCTGGACGCAATTCCGCCGAGGCGTAATTGATTGTTTCTAAAAACTCCCTTCTAATTTCTAAAAATATCCTCTTATTAATTTTCATTTTTAGTTGACTATGGTAAGATTGTTTGTTAGGAGAGTATACATAAATGGGGTAACCGATGACCTAGTTGGAAGGGGTAACATAGACAATGTTTGCAAAAGATATCGGGATCGACCTAGGTACAGCTAACGTCCTGATTCATGTGAAAGGAAAAGGGATCGTACTGAATGAGCCTGCTGTTGTAGCGATCGACAAGAAAACGAACAAAGTACTTGCAGTTGGTGAAGAAGCAAGACGGATGGTTGGAAGAACGCCGGGAAACATCATTGCCATTCGGCCGATGAAAGACGGAGTGATTGCGGACTTCGACACAACTGAAGCCATGCTGACACATTTTATGGACCGCTTAAACGTCAAAGGATTTTGGTCCAAACCACGCATCTTAATTTGTTGTCCGACGAATATCACAAGCGTGGAACAAAAAGCGATTCGGCAGGCAGCTGAAAAGGCTGGCGGTAAGAAAATTTACTTGGAAGAAGAACCGAAAGTTTCTGCAATTGGTGCAGGGATGGACATTTTTCAACCGAGCGGTAATATGGTGATTGATATCGGCGGCGGTACAACGGATGTGGCTGTATTATCTATGGGAGACATTGTGACATCGGAATCCATTAACATAGCGGGAAATACGTTCGATAACGACATTAACCAATTTATCAAAAAAGAATATAAATTGCTTATTGGGGAGCGAACTGCAGAAGATATTAAATTGAAAGTGGGATCCGTCTATCCGAGTTCTCGAAATGAGCAGTTGGATATTCGTGGCCGTGACCTGGCGACAGGGTTACCACGCACAATTACCGTTCATTCAGAAGAAGTTGGCCGTGCACTTCAGGAGTCAATCCGGGAGATCGTACAGGCAGCAAGAAATGTTTTGGAAAAAACACCCCCAGAATTATCAGCCGATATTATCGATCGCGGCATTTTTCTTTCGGGCGGCGGAGCACTACTGCACGGCGTCGATCAATTATTAGCAGACGAGCTCAAAGTGCCTGTCTTTATTTCCGACAGCCCGCTCGATTGCGTTGCGCTCGGAACGGGTATATTACTTGAAAATATCGATAAAGTTGCAAGACATCTATGAGAAACAGAATTAAAAGGCGGTGAGTACATGTTTCGTGGATTTTACACAGTCGGATCTGGAATGATTGCACAGCAGCGAAAAACGGAAATGTTAGCAAATAATTTAGCGAATGCCAATACGCCAGGCTACAAGGCAGAGCAGGCGGCAATTCGTTCATTCCCAGAAATGCTCATGTCGCGTTTAGATACTACGAAAATACCAACGAAAAACCCGGTGCATATGAAAGGACTATCGCCTATAGGATCTATTTCAACGGGTGTATATATGCAAGAGACATTGCCATCATTTATCCAAGGCTCGTTGCAAGAAACAGAGCTGACGACGGACGTGGCACTCATTGAGGGCGCTTTACCGGCGAATGACAATGGAACAAAAGGTGCCATTTTCTTTCGATTGGAAGGAGAAGGCGGCCAAGATTTTTACACAAAGAATGGAAATTTCACGGTAGCTCCAAATGGTTATTTGACCAATGCACTAGGGTTTTATGTGTTGGATCAAGTCGGACAGCGTATTCAATTGAAAAATGACGAGTTCCAACTAACGGAGAACGGTGTCATTCTAGAAGAGGGAACAGCAGTTGCAACACTTGGCATTTCATTTGCTGATCGTCCAGAAACCCTTTTAAAGGAAGGAAACGGATTATTTAGGACTGCTGATGGTGGAAACCTTCCAAATGCGGCAGAAAGCGCAGGGGTGTCTTACATGACGCGCCAAGGCTTCCTAGAAGGGTCTAATGTGGATGCCGCTGAAACAATGACTGACATGCTGACCGCTTACCGGGCTTTTGAGGCCAATCAAAAAATCTTGCAAGCCTATGATCGCAGTATGGAAAAAGCGGTAAATGAAGTGGGGCGTATCAATTAATGGCTAATCCGTCAGTTGAAAGGGGGTTTGGCGTATGATACGCACAATGACAACAGCAACGAACACATTAGGGCAATTGCAGCATCAGATCGACCTAATCGGCAATAACTTGGCAAACGTTTCAACACATGGCTACAAAGCAAGTGAAGCAAAATTTCATGAGCTGCTTTATCAACAATTTCAAAACGACAAGACGGACGAAGCACCGCGCCAATCGCCGCTAGGGATACGCTATGGGTCAGGCGCGATGCTTGGACAAGCCCAAGTGAATTGGAAAGTTGGCGGCTTACAGTCGACGGGTCGTCCACTCGACTTTGCATTCACTGCACCAAAACAATATTTTAACGTCATCATGCCGATGGACGGAGGAACACGGACAGTCTATACCCGGCAAGGGAATTTCTACATGTCGCCTATAGCAGACAATCAGGTGATGCTCGTGAACGGCGATGGCTACCCCGTTGCGGATCAGTCTGGAAATCCAATTACGTTTTCCGACCATGTTCAATCTTATACAGTGAAATCAAACGGGATTTTACAGTTAACCCATCAAAACGGATCGATGGAAGAAATCACACTAGGAATTACAACGATAGAACGTCCAAACTTAATGGAACATATTTCGTCTACATATATAGGGTTCCCGAATAACTTTGCACAACTTGGCATTCGGGAAGAAGAGGTCGCCATTAATTTGCAAGGGGAACAAAGGCAAATGATTGGACTTGAGAATGGGGCACTGGAAGGATCTAATGTCAACGTTCAAAAAGAAATGACAGACTTGATCGGTGTGCAACGCTCTTATCAATTGAATGCGCGAACCATAACGTTAGCAGATCAAATGCTCGGACTAATTAACAATATTAGATAATATTGAAATGTTAGGACATATAGGGAGTACTAGCGATGACAGATGAAAAAAATGATGTGATAAAGCAAAGCAATACTACCCCGCCCCTTCCCAAAAGACGGAAAGAAAAAACGCCGGAAAGGGATAACGGAACACCAAAAAAGCCGCAGTGGGTACAAGTTCGTATTTTCCCCATTTGGCTTCGGATTATTCTTGTGCTTGTACTGCTGGTCGGAGCAGCCATTGTTGGGGCGATGATCGGATACGGCATTATCGGTGATGGAAATCCGGGAGATGTATTGAAAAAGGAAACGTGGGTTCATATATTGGATATTATCAACGGTAAAACGAAATAGAAAATTTTGTTAATAGCTACATAAAAGCTGGGAGGAATGAACATGCTAACTGCAGAACAAATACAAGCAATTATTCCGCATCGTTATCCATTTTTGATGATCGATCGAATGCTCGAAGTCGAAGAAGGAAAACGTGCAGTAGGGTTAAAAAATGTGACAATCAATGAGGAATTTTTTAATGGCCATTTCCCTGGTTATCCTGTGATGCCAGGTGTTTTAATTGTTGAGGCACTTGCACAAGTAGGAGCGGTGGCACTTCTTCAAAAAGAAGAAAACAGGGGCCGGCTTGCCTTTTTTGCGGGAATTGATAATTGCCGCTTTAAAAGACAAGTTGTTCCAGGAGACACATTGCGCCTTGAAGTTGAAATTACACGACTCCGCGGATCCATTGGAAAGGGAAAAGCCGTCGCAACCGTAGAGGGTGAAATTGCCTGTGAAACCGAAATCACTTTTGCGCTAGGACCAGTTGTCGAAAAGTAAAATCGGATCTTTGAGGTCAAAACAGTACATTCGTACTTCTTAATAAAGTAGGAGGTTTTCAATCAGTATGTTTAAAGATCTTTCTCCAAATTTGAAAAGCAGTATCACAAGGTCTATTACACAGACCTTTGAACAATATATGAGTGAAATTGAATGGGATGAAGATCGATACAGCATTGACGACTTTATCGTAAAATGGCGTGAATACATTACGACGCGAGCACTTTGGTATGCAAAAATCCCAGATGATATAAAACGGGATGTACAGTTTCATGAAGATTTAGCCGTGCGGATCAATGAAAATATTGCCCGTATTTTAAACGAACCGCCATCTGAGGAGCAAATTGCAGAAATTCAAATTATGCAGGAAAAGCTTAATACGCACTATGAGTATGACTGCAAAGCAGAAGCAGTATACGTTGAAGGTTTGTTAAAAAAACTCATGGAATCTTCCCGATAAATGATGGATAATTCCTTCCTTTCTGGTCAACCTACTTAGTATCATACGGTTTTGTATGATAGACGGCTTGTGGAGAGGAGGGAAAATGGATGTTGAAAAAAGCGATACCGCTTGTTCTTATGTCTGGACTCGTACTAACTGCTTGTATGAATAATGGTGCCCTTCCAAGGAATGATGAAACGCCAATGCAAAATGTGGAAGACCGTGCAAGAGACTGGACGCCGAATGTGAATGATGGGCAAACAGGGCCTAATCTTGATGGCATCGATAATAATCGAAACAACATTAACGGCAACGGTGTACGTGATGGAGTCATTAATGACAATAATCCTAACGGCGTGATAAACGACGATACGACACTTCCAGGTGAAGTTAATCGGAACGACAATATTCGCCGCTAACTGCAAGCCGTATAAAAGGGGCTGTCCCAGGAGTGCCTAGCACTTCTGGGACAGCCCCTTCTCAATTAATCGTTATTTTGTAATTGGTCTCTTTTTAAGCGTGGACGTGAACGCATGTCGGATTCAAATCTACCCAGCAAATCATCACCTGTTAATCCTTCGCCTAGTAACTCCTCCAACAACTGTTCCGCATATTGCGCACGTGCCCGCTTGAGGCGTCCTTTTAGTAAAACAGATATATTATCGCCGATCTTCTTGACGGCACTCACTGCTACTTTAAAGGCTGCCGGCTCGTTCTCCGGATAGGAAATGACCACTTTTGCTTCGAGTAAGTCCTCAGACGCCATCCAGTTTGTAAAAGTATCCTCATATTTTTGATCGATAAACATCTCGAGAACCCATAAGCGGTGGCTGTTTTCTTGGTTAATAATAATGCCATCGATTAATGGGAAATCTTGAATTTGGTCATCGGTTAAAATGCCGACTGATAACATTTTGAATGTTTTCAAAATGGCCACCTCACTCATTTTTCTATAAGTATACCATACGGTTTACACTTTCTCTGAAAAGTGCCAAAGTCGAATTATCTGAATAGGCAGATGTGTCGGGAAATGCGTTTTCATGCAGGTTTTCTAAATATCCCATAAAAACGGTTGTTTGAAAATTAAGATTTAGTCATCGTTAACGCTTGAAAATTACAATTTGGACTTTTGCCAAAAGCATTCATTCGAATTAAGATAAAACCAATTCAACGGAAAGGAGGGAAAGGAGTGAACCAAGTTGCACTCGTCGGTCGAATTACGAAAGATCCTATTTTAAGACGAGTATCGGAAGGGCGTATCCAATCTAGCTTCGTTCTGGCGATTAACCGTAACTTTAAGAATAAGAATGGAGAAGTTGAGGCGGATTTTGTCCTTTGTACGACATGGGGAAAGCTGGCAGAAAATACAGCGAGGCATTGCGGAAAGGGCTCATTAATTGGAATTGGGGGTCGGCTACAATCTAGAACATACGAACGGGAAGATAAAAGTCGTGTGTATGTGACAGAAGTAATTGGAGAAGATATCCGATTCCTTTCAACGAAAAAAAGAGGCAATGAAAATTTGTACGGTGAGTCTGATCCGACAATGCCACCTGCCAAGGATCATGATGAAAAGAAACATTTTCAGCTGCCCAGTCATGAAAGTGATGCGTTGCCAATTTTTTAGTCGGATCGTATATGGATGAACCGATTAGCCGAGAGGGGTTGAAAAGCCGAGAAGCTGCAGCACAACTAAATATGGATAGTGTGGAACGAGTACCGTAAAAAAAGGTTAATAGAATAGTGAGGAAGCTATGGCAATTGGGGAATTGCCATAGCAAAAAGGAGATCTGGAAAGGTGACGGATCGCTAATACGTCATCTACGGGGATGATTTACGCCAATAATTGGAAGCAAAAAGACCGCTTTTGCTTCCAATTTCAACAGGAAAGGGGAATCGCTTATGGACATGAACAAACTCCAACAAGACCTTATTCGAATGGAACTTCAAATTGGTCAATTAATCCATATTACCGCTAATTTGAATGAGCGTCTGAATCGTTTAGAGAAAGCAGAAAATCAGAAAAAAACAATGTTCATGAATAGAGCTGCACCGATTGAACGCATGTAAAAAGATCTCAGCGCCCATTAAGACGCTAAGATCTTCAGAGGAATTAGCCAAATGATAATAAGTCATCGAGCTCCGAATCGGATAACTCGGTGATCCATTGGCTCGATTGGATAAGTTCAGCTGACAAAGCCGCTTTTTCCGCAAGCATCTTATCGATCTTTTCTTCAATTGTTCCGATCGTCACAAACTTATGCACATGGACAAACCGTGTTTGACCGATACGATAGGCACGATCTGTAGCCTGATTTTCAACCGCAGGATTCCACCAACGATCCGCATGAAGGACATGATTGGCACTCGTTAAATTCAAACCCGTTCCACCCGCTTTTAAGGAAAGGATGAAAACTGGAAATTCTTTTTGTTGAAATGCTTCTACGAGCCGATCACGCTGAGCCTTAGGCATACTGCCCGTTAAGAAAGGTACTTCAATACCGTAAAGCTCAGCCAGGCATTGACGGATTAGTTGGCCCATTCCGATATATTGGGTAAAAATTAGACACTGCTCACCGTTCTCTGCAATTTCAGCGGCCATCGATACAATGCGATGTAACTTTTCAGAGCGCTCTAAAAGCTGTCTGGCAGGTGTATAAGGCTCTTTTAAAAATAAGGCTGGGTGATTACATAGCTGTTTCAATCGGCTTAACATTTTTAAAATAAGTCCTTTTTTCTCAAAGCCAGATAAAGTTTCTAATTTAAATTTTGTTTCTTCTAAAAAGCTTTCATATAGAGCTGCCTGTTCAGTTGTGAGCGGACAATATTCATTTTGCTCCTGTTTCTTTGGCAGATTAAGCTGTAAATCCGGGTCATCCTTTGTTCTCCGAAGTAAAAACGGACGAATTTTTGCGCGGAGTTTACGCTTGCCCGCTTCATCATCGTCCCTTTCGATCGGTACGATGAAGTCATCGGTAAATGTACGGAAGCTTCCTAAATAGCCTTTATGGACGAAGTCAAAGATCGCCCACAACTCGGAAAGCCGATTTTCAACAGGTGTTCCTGTCAATGCAATATGGTGCTGTCCATTTAATTTACGAATGGCACGCGATTGTTTCGTCTGCATATTTTTAATGTTTTGTGCCTCGTCTAGTGTAATGCTGGCAAACTGCACCTCTGCAAGTTGTTCGCCGTCTTGGGAAGCAGTGCCATACGTTGTTAATATAACGTTCGGCTTTGTTGTATCGATCAAAGTCTTTAATTGGTCGTCTTTGGCGCGGGTTGCTCCGTAGTGCGTGTGTACGTTAAGTGACGGCGCGAATCGCTCTATTTCCTTCTGCCAGTTACCTAAAACACTTGTCGGACAAATAATTAATGACGGTATCTCGGTTGCTTTCCGATCATGTACGTTAAGCAAATAAGCGATGAGCTGTACTGTTTTACCAAGCCCCATATCATCAGCCAAAACCGCACCAAATCCGTGATCGCGCATAAATGTAAGCCAGTTGAATCCATCTACTTGATAAGGTCGAAGTTCTGCCTGAAGTCGAGGTGAAAGTTTAGCAGCTGGAAGTCCTTTTTTGTCCGACAACATTTCCATATACTGTCTGAGCGATTGATGCATGGAAAAAGTTAAAAGGGGATCTTCATACTCATCGTCTTCAATCGGTACGATTTCTTCTGGGATTTCTTGGAACAATAAGTCCTTTACTGTCCACTCTCCGGCATCCGCCCGATCCATTAACGCCCGAATTTTCTGCAGCCAAAGCGGATCAATGTGGAACCATTCATCGCCAAGCCGAATGAATTCCCGATTTTCATCAACAAGTTTTCGGAAAGAGGAACCGTCTATTTCTTTTTCACCAAGTGAAAAGCTCCAGTTAAATGAAAGTACCTCGTCGAGACCTGTAGAAGACTTATACGATTGAATTCCCGCAGTTGTGCGAATACGCATTTTAGACTCCGTAATCGATTTAAGCCAGGCAGGAAGTATGACTGGAAATCCAAATGACTGGAATAAAGGCAGATCTTGTTGGATAAACACCCGAACTTCTGCATCAGTCATAGGAATTGAAAGAAATTTTTCATCGACTTCGATATCAATAGATGTGAGAAGCGATGCCATCTCCCTTTGCTTTTGAGAAATGCCCGCCGCAAATGATTTCCACTTTACGGGCAATGCCTCTTCAATAGGAGCCTGAAGTTTACGTACAGCTGGTGTCCAATGCGCACCGCGTTCGCTCACAATAGTGGTCTCAAGCAGCCATTCCGATTCTGTATCCAACTCGGGTTCTGTTAAACGGAAAGCTACTTGAATGGGTACTGTTTGATCGGATTTCCCCGGCCATCCATAGACCTGTAAGTGGGGGAGTAATGCGGCGAATTGTTCGGGGTGAATCGTCATTTCACCTAACTTTTCCTGTACTGCAAAATAAATGATATTCGCTGCCTCATGAGAAATTCCAGCTTGCCCTTCATCAAACTGCAGCACGCCATCAACGACTTTTGCAAACTTCCATAAACTAGGATGACGCCAAGCATTTGCTGCTTCATAAATAGAAGCAAGCTGTCGCTCATCATCGTTTGTTAGTCCAACAAATGATGCGAAAGGATGGGGATTAGAAAATGCTTGAAGAAGTTCATTGGCATTCAAATGAACACATCCATTGTTTGTGTTGGCGAAAAGCCCGAAAAACGCTTGCTCATTGCTAAAAAATAAATAAGAAACAAGATTGTCTGGATCGACCGAATGGCCATATTCATCTTCAGCAGAAATGGAAAACACCTCTGGTGAGGATCGATCGATTTTCAATTGAAAAAGATGTTTCAATCCGATTGACTTGCTCATAAATGTAAATTTCCCTTCTCCATTTCTTCCATTAAAGCGCGTAGACGGCGATTTTTATCTCGTACAGCATCGATATATTGATTCCAAAATGCAATTTTACCGCTTTTTTTAGAGCCAGTTTTCATCCTTTTAAACAATCTAACGGCATGCCGATAACTATGTCGATTTTTTTCTTGAATAAAGCGCATTGCATACGTATGCAAAAGTGGAAAAACAGCCGTGGGATCTTTGGCCAATGCGACTTTTAAGCTACTCGCTTCAATTGTATTATAGGATACTTGGTAACGATGCATGAGCGCTGACCACTCCGCAAATCGTTCACGCTCAATAAGAAAGTCAGCATATACATCTACACTGGCAAGGCCATAGTTTATGAATAAATTTTCCCTCGTAGCGTCTGGGAAGTCTGCTGCTTCGAGCAACCCATCTATTCGCCGCAGAAACTCAGTTTGTTTAGTTAATTGAAACTCATCTATTTCGTGAATGAGCGGCAATAGTGCATCCATAATGATGGAAAGTGCTTGTGAATCTTCCAATTTATCGGCGGTATCCGCAAGGGGGAGCCAAATCGCCGATTGAACGATTGATGTATTTCGGATAAGTGTGTCTAGTTCATGATGCCGACTTTGCATGACATAGAAAAATGCTGTGAAAACTTTTGCTTCTTCTGTTTGGATCTCTTGGAGTTTTGCCAATTCTTTTTCGTGTTCTCTTTTTTGTTGAAAAAGCTCCTGCCAAAATAAGCGGTAGATCTCAAAGCGATCTTCAAAAAGTGCTGAATGCCCAAGCGTAAATTTACGTACCAATTGTTTCAACTGCTCGTAGAACGAATCTGTTTCAAACAATCTCGGTTTAGACCGGATCGCATGGACGTTATCTTCCAATTTCTCCAGTTGTTCAACTAGCCAGTTTTTTAAATGCCATTTGCCATAGAAAAAGGACGAGGAGTTACCGCCTAAATGTGTTTGTACATATGGCCAAGCTGCGTCCAATAGATGCAGCCGATAATAGAGTTCAAATAATGGTTTCCATTCCCATTCGAAAGGTGAAAGAGGAGCCATTTTTTGCTCATTCAGAGCGCATTCATGTATAAAGACTCCTGGATTCTCGGTCAAATCTAGCCGACGAAAGGGGGAGGTGAGACGTGACAACGTTTCAATCCATGCTTCAGGTGTTCGTTCTGCAATGGATAAAACCAGTTGATCGCTTTCGGAACGTTTCCATTCATGCAGCCAATCAGTGACAGAATGAAATTGAGAATAGAGATGCAAAATGACCGCTACCCGGTGTGTACACCAATTCGTTTTGCCACAAGTACAGTGGGTTTCCATTCTTTCAAAAAAAATACGAACAATGTGGTCATCTACATCATTTAAACTTGCAACAACAATCTCTTCTGAAGCAGAGGTGTTTACTTTATATTCAATGACGCCTTTTCGAACAATCGAAACGGCAAGTCGAATGGCTATAGATTCTGTCTCGTTTCCAGGATCAAAAGCATGCGTAATTTCGTTTATAAAATGATTAATTTCATCCTCGTGTATATACGAGACACGCTCTACAGTCATATGCATTTATCGCTTACCTCCTAAAAAAGCAGTCTTATCATTATAACGCTTTTTTAGAAGGGGCGTAAACAAAGTACCATCGATCAGCAGGAAACAGTAAATAAGGAACTCCTTGAACTGCTAAGATTAGTTTAAATTTCATCGACTTTGCGAAAATATTATATTAAATACATCTTTTGGAGAGGAAGTGGGGAATTGGAGAAATTTGTACTACATGTAATGGATATCGATCAACATTTTTTAGAAATTGAAAAATATCGTCATCTACTAGCAGCTGAGTTCGATGTGAATTCGAGTCAAGACATCCAGTTTTTTAAAAAAGAAAAAGAACTGTTTATACAAGCCGAATCAGATGGCCGAAAGCAATACGATTTGATGATGATTGACTTTGCGTGCAATCGCATTACCTTCAAGAAAGGTAAGCAATGTTCCATTCATATTAACCAAACGGCTTTCAAAATATTATCTTCACTTAGTGTGAAATTTGAACCACACACAATGTCATTTTTGATGGGGCCCCGACCGAAAGAAAAGGATACGGTCAAATAACTCTTCTTTAAAAGTTCTGATTACTATTTTTCTAAATTCGTTCACAAAATGGTCACAGTTGTGATAAAATAATAATAATCGGAAGATTCAAAAATGGAGGGAGAGACCTATGCTATCAGTTCAGCGGATGACGCCATTTTATACAAGTAAAGAAGATTTCCGTTTACGACTTGTCTTTGCCTATCAATATTTCTCTATTGTAAAAGGTGGTGAAGTTTTTCAATTTGTACCTTCGGAAGGAAAAGAGATTATTATTAATACGAAAAGTTTACAAGTAGAAAATCTCGGTGAAGTTTTTGTTTTTCAACGGGGAACACGTTTTATTCGACTGCCACTATACCAATTGCTGCTAATCTCTGACTTGCATTCGCATTTGACAACGATTTTAGAAGGGACAGAAAACGTGAAGATGGAAATACATGAATCTGTAAAGATGGAGGCAGAGTCACTGATTTCACAATTGGAAGCAGAAAACAAACTACGAATGATCGACTATGCGCTAGAAACTAGAAATCAACAATTATTTTATGAATTGACGGAAGGATTGTAGACAATTGAAAAGTTTTCCATGAAAACACCTGTCGTTTTTTAATATAAACGGTAGGTGTTTTGTTTTTTTACTTAGGGCTGTCCCAGAAGTACCTGGCTCTTCTTTTTAGGACAGCTCCAAGTTAAGCCTTTGGTGAAATTGCATCTTGTCAATTTCCCGGGAAATAAGTCAAATTACTTTTTCTTTTGCGCGGTATTTGGAATGTTTTCCAAAGTTCTCAAATACTGTCGGAAAATCAACAAGATCTTACATTGCAAAACTTTCATATTTTGCTAAAGTATTGGTAGGGTATATTCTATAATAGCCACTATCCACAGTATAATCAGTCGTCGTTAGCAGAAAGGGGTTTCGCATGTTTTTTAATTTTACATATTGGCACTTTTTGACGAAACCGGAAGAATTAGCGGAAAAACTTCAATCCTCTGAAATGAGAGGTTTTAACAAAAGAGTTGTTTTCGTTTTTCTATTCGGTCTTTTTCTTTTCGTTAGTCGTGAATTATGGGGTATGAATACAGAGTCAGTCACATCACTTTTAGCTACAATGACTACGATTGATTTTATCATTGCAAGATATGCCTCATTATTGGGTGTCATTTTATGGGCATTCGTATATATGGCGTTTCACTTTTGGGGATTTGCATACATATTGCGTTTTCTCACAAAAATACCCT
This sequence comes from Sporosarcina sp. HYO08, assembly GCF_001563475.1. Lineage (GTDB taxonomy): Bacteria > Bacillota > Bacilli > Bacillales_A > Planococcaceae > Sporosarcina. The sequence goes on from NZ_LPUT01000012.1 coordinate 293,492, forward strand.
ATCAAAACATTTTGCCACTGCAACTATTGATTACGGGTTTATTGCTGCTGGAAAAAGCGATTGTATTTATTGTTTTTTATATAAAAGGCGAAGTCGCAAATGTGTCATTTCTATCATTTGGCCCATTGGCAATGACATTTTTAGATCAGTATTACATGATCTTTTTCTTAAATCAGTTAACAATCATAACTGCTGCCATCATTGCACTTCAATTCCGCTTTGTAAGAGCGTATCATGGTGCCTCTAACTGGAAAGGTATTCTAGGCCTCTTGATCGCTGTTCATGTTGTTATGGCGCTTATTACAGCAGCAGTTGGAATGATTCCTTTCGAAGATGTGATCCGGGCAATCATCAGAGGAGGTATTGGTCTTGTATAAATGGATGAATGTTGCGATCGCAATAACAGTAAGTACATTTATTGCGCTAAACCTCTACCTTCTATTTTCAGATAAAAGCGTCATCGAAAAGACGGTCTCTATTGATCGCTATGAACGGATGAAAAATGGTAACTTTAGCGAGAAAATGCCTAAAGAAGGCTTCATCGCACCTTCTGAAATGTATACAATTTACGTTGGCAATGAAGACGCCGTAGATACGTGGCTCGTAAAAGAAGGGGAAGAAGTTACCATTGGACAGGAGTTAGTTGTCTTACAAACTGAACGGGCGGAAGGTCAGCGTGCGATTTGGCAAGCGGAATTGAATGCCCTTAGGGAGCAAGAAAGGACCATTCAAAACACAATTTCCGATTTGGAGTCTGATCGAAGAAATGCCAAATCCGACAACAAATCTAATGTCAAAAAAAATGACAGCACCTCCAAATCAACCCAGGGTGACAAGATTGAAGTCGGTCTCAATGTAGATGTGCAAGTAGATGTTGCACCAGACGGCCCGTATGCACAAGCCATTGGGGCGGCAGAGCGGGAACTTGCGAGTGTAGAAAGACAAATGGTTGTTGTCGAAACGCAACTTGAACAAAATCCCTCAAGACCAGCTCTTGTCAGCCCTATAGATGGTACGGTTGCCAATATTGTACGTCATGGAACAACACTTGCAGTCGACATTTATAGTGCACAAAAAGAAATTCTCACATATATCAAAAATAATGAGTGGGAAAAATTACAAACGGGTAATCATGTGTATATTCAAGGGAAAGGACTTGACCAAGCAATAGAAGGAACGGTTCAATCAGTATCCCAAACACCGGCGAATGAAGATCGATGGTTCGCTGCCTATAAGGCAGTGGATCCACAAGATATTAAAAATCCACTGGGCTTTTACGAAGTTCGGATTGGGACGGAAGCAGATCTACAGTCACTGCCATTCGGCACAAATGTCAATGCTGCTGTCGTTGTCAATGAAGTGCTTGATACGCTTTCAGTGAACGCACATTGGCTGTATGAAGAGCATCAGAAGAAAGCATTTGTATGGAAACTGGATGGGCGTGGGAGAGTTGTGAAAGAGGAAGTCGCGACACCGTTTACATGGAAGAATCGTTCTGTCGTAACAGTCGGTCTTCAATTAGGCGATGTTGTGGTCGATCGACCTGTAAACTATGAACAGTCTCCAAGAGTCTTTTTACCATTTCCCGGAGAGTTTCCAAATAAAAGTGACTGGAAAGCATTTGGCTGGAAAAATTACATGAAGTACGCATTTTTGAAATAATCAATTCCTCGACCAGTAAAAAGGTCGGGGAATTTTTTTACGGAATGTGGGATATTTTTGCCTGCTTTGGGTATAGAGTGGATAGGAAGAAAAATTTTGAGCGAGTACCGATCGAATACGTAAATCATAAAATGAAGGATATACTAGGTTCAAATAGTAATCTATTTTGTCATATTCCGTTTTTAATTTCGCGGCTAACAGGTATTTTCCAAAGTGCGCTAAAATTTTTTGAAGTGGGGGAGTTAGATGAAAAAAAGCATTTTCTTTGCTACTTTTGCACTCTTCCTTTGTCTGCTCTTTACAGCAGTTCCGGGTGGGGCTTCGGCAAAGAATAAGTCACTGCGCTATGTTGGGCTTCATGACCGATTATTGCCGTTGGAAAGTGTTCGGGTCATCGATGGCGATACAAAAGTAGCGATTGACGAAATTGTCATTCCTTTGCATGCCAGCCTAGAAAAAAAGGATGGCCAATTGTTCATCACAAAAAATGGACATAAAATCACATATGACCTGGCATCCAAAAAAACAACATCTGGCAAAGATCCAGCGAAAGGAATGCCAATTGTAGAGGTAGACGGCAAGTTATTCATCAGCGTAAGATATTTAGCAAAAGAAACTGGTTTTCAAGTCGATTATTTGCCGGGCATTCAAACAGTAAGAATGTATCGTACGGACTATCAGCATGTGAGTCATCCAGCTTTTGAATACTATGTAAAATCACAATGGAAGAAAAAACAAGCCGTTGCCGCCTCGAAAAAAGCAAATGTCTATTTAACGTTTGATGATGGGCCGAACGCATACACGATGAAGAACAAAAACACTTTAAGAAAGTACAATGTGCAAGGGACTTTTTTCTTCCTTGGAAAACATATGAAAAAGCATGAGGATATTGTAATATCCGTCTCAATGGATGGAAATTATATTGGCTCGCATAGCATGACGCATGACGTAACAAGCATTTACAAATCACCCCAATCATTTATCGATGAAATGAGCGGCGCCGCGAAGATGATTCAGGATATTACGGGGGAAGATGCAAGACTTTTGCGCGTCCCATATGGAAGCATTCCACATGTTACGCCAACAATGAGAGAAGAGCTCAATAAAAATGGCTACAAAATGTGGGATTGGAGCGTAGACTCGAATGATTGGCGCTATACGGATCAACAAGCGAATGAAATCATAAAAAACGTACAAAATGGCGTGAAAAAAGCCGATGGTTTAGGAAATCGTGACATTGTTGTACTTATGCATGATCGCAGCGCAACATCGAAAGCCTTGCCGGAAATTATTAAATGGCTTCAAAAAGAAGGCTATGAGATTAAAAAATATGAGCCTGAACAACATAGCGTTGTTAACTTCTTACATGATAAAAATTTATAACGAATAAGAAGGGGTTTTCCCGAAAGTGCCTGGCACTTCTGGGAAAACCCCTTCTTATTATTTCACAATACCTAAAGCATTCAAAAACACTAAAATAATCGTTAATGGAACAATCCATTTCATTAACAAATACCAAGTCGGATAAAGAGATTGCGCTTTTCCGCTGGCGATTAAAAATTCATCCCGAACAAGCACTTGGTCCATTCGATGAACGATAAATAGTGCAATGAGCAAACAGCCTGACGGCAGCAAAATATTACTAACAAGGAAATCCGTCATGTCAAAAATCGTTCTTTTAAACAAAATGACAGATGATAATAGGCTTTCTGACAAGGCAGCAGGTATTGCAGCCAAAAATACGAAACCGCCAATGATCCATGCACTTGCCTTACGAGAACGTTTTCCGTTAGCGGTCCAAGCCGCAACGATAATTTCATAAAGACTAAATGACGAAGTAAGTGTTGCAAAAAGGAACAACAACAAAAATAACGCTAAAAATAGCTGGCCAAATGGTAATTGGGAAAATACTGCCGGTAATACCATAAACAATAATTCCGGCCCCGCAGCGGGTTCATGTCCGAAAGCAAAGACAGCAGGGAATATGGCTAGTCCTGCCAACAGCGAGACGAATAAATTCATGCCCACCACGGAGAAGGCAGAAGAGGTTAAACTAACGTCCTTTTTTAAGTAAGAACTGTAAGTTACCATACAAGAAAAACCAACCGCTAGAGAGAAAAACGATTGCCCAAGCGCGTACAATATCGCTTCCCTCGTAATCTTTGAAAAATCCGGTGTCAGAAAGAATTTAACGCCTTCCATAGCCCCATCTAGCGTCAAAGACCGAATGACTAATAGGATAAAGAAGATAAATAATAATGGCATCATATATTTATTTGCTTTTTCGATTCCATTTTGAACACCAGAAGCAACGACCCAAACATTGATCACCGTAAAGATCAATAGACCAAGTATAGTCGTGGACGGTGAACTAATAATCGAACCGAATAAAGCCGAATAGGAAGCGTCAGCAGAAATCACTTTTCCGCCGATCGACAAACCGCTATAAATTAATACCCAGCCTCCGACGACACTATAAAATGAAAGAAGTAAAAAACAACCGACGACGCCAAGTTTGCCAACCCATCCCCAGACACTTGCGGGAGCAAGCTTTTTATAAGCGCTAATGGCCTCTTTCCCTGTCCCCCGACCGATAATGAATTCAGACAGCAGCATCGGTAAACCGATTAATACTGTAAATAAAACAAATATTAGGAAGAATGCACCTCCGCCACTCATCCCCGTTACATATGGAAATTTCCAAATGGCTCCTAAACCAATGGCAGCTCCTGCCGAAGAAAGGATAAACCCAAGCTTAGAAGACCATTGCTCATTCTCTTGATTCACACGCTCACCTATTTCTCAACTTTTCTATTCTTTCTACTATAGTTATACCGTACTGTTACGTCAGAAACAAAAGATTTTTCACATTCTACTCTAGGAAAGTAGCAAGAATGAGTAATCAATTGATCTATTCGGTATAATGAAGGACATGGAATCTAGAACGGGTGGATCGATCGCGGTTTGGTAAGTGAGATCATCCATTTTATTGTCATGAAAGAAAGGAGTGGAAAAGTATGTTGAAAATTTATCTATTATTAGCAACTACGATGGTTGTGTGGGGGCTAAACTTGCCACTCCTTAAGTTTTTGCTCATCCATGTCAGTCCCGTCACAATGACGGCATTTAGAATTTTACTTGCGGGTTTAGCAGTGTTTTTATTTTTATGGATGGCTAAGCTCCTTCGCAAGCCTACTAAACAAGAGTGGATGTTTATTGTTGGAGGCGCACTTCTAAACGTTGCGCTTCACCATTACTTTTTAAATATGGGGCTTCTTCGTACGACGGGTACGAATGCTGGTTTGATCCTTGGAACCGGACCTGTTTTAACGGCAGTTTCGGCAGCGCTTATCATGCGGATTTTCCCATCGAAAATCCAATGGGGCGGTGTTCTTTTCGGGCTATGCGGCATTAGTTTTGTTGTCTTATCTGGAGGGGAAATTTCTGGACTCAGTTTAGGGGACTTATTTATTTTCATTTCCATCCTTGTGCAAGTGCTTTCCTTTTTAGTCATTTCAAAGGCATCGAAAACACTTGATCCGCGTTTAATGACAGCGTATATGATGCTCGTAGGAAGTGTTATTTTATTATTCGTGAGCATTATTCAAGAACCAGGTGAAATGAAAGTATTTTTAACAGTTCCGCCTGCTTTCTGGATGGGCTTTATCACCAGTGCGCTCATTGGAACGGCGGTTGGCCATTTGCTTTATAATTATTCAATCGGAAAAGTGGGCCCTTCCAAAGCGGCCATTTTCATGAATTTAAATACAATATTTTCATTGTTTGGATCGGCAATTTTCCTCGGTGAAAGTATTACGGCTCATCATCTTGTCGGTCTTGTATTTATCATGATTGGCGTTGTTTTAGGTTCTGGTGCTGCTGAAGACTTATGGAAAAAACGAAAACAGAACGCCTTGGAAAATTAATAATTACGTAACATGCCATTCTCTAGTCTTCATTGACAAAGGGAGCGGCTTTTTTGTTTTGGAGGTGAGTAAATATAGAGACTAGTCAATCACTTTAACATTATCTTAATAGTAGTTCTTAGATAAAGCTGTTAGACTAGTAACTAGCACCTATTAAGGAGGAGAATCGTTTGTTCAAGAAAAAATTTCTAGCTTCTTCTGTAACAGCCGCTGCAGTTGCGACAGCGGTTATCGTTCCAACAGCATCAGCAGACACAATATCTTTTCAAGATGTATCTTCGAAATACGCAGACGCGGTTGACTTTTTAGTCGCCAACGAAATGACGCAAGGCTTTAGTTCCACACAATTTGGGACAACCCATTCGATTAAGCGGGTAGATGCGGCTGTATTGATCGCAAAAGCAATCGGTTTTCAGCCGGACTGGGACTATGAAGATTCCGGTTTTAAGGACGTGCCGAGCCGTGCAAAGTGGGCGGTTGATGCGCTTGTGGAAATTGGTGTCATAGATGGATTAAATGCGAAAGAATTTGGCTCCGATGCATTATTAACACGGAACCAGACTGCTAAAATACTAGCGAATGCGGCAGATCTTGACATTGATGATTCTATTAAAAAATCTACTTATAAAGATGTAAACTCGAATTTTGCAAAGTACGTCGAAGCGCTTGTAAAAGCAGCGATTACACAAGGAAAAACAACAACAAGTTTCGGGGCGAATGATCATGTCACGCGGGGCGAGTTGGCGCTGTTCATCCACCGTGCGAAAGAGCATTTTGGCTTCCTAGATCTTTTCGTTATGCATACAAATGATACACACGGTTATTTGGATTCATTTCCGTATTTGGCAACCCCGATCCAAGATCTAAGAAGAAACCATCGCAATACGCTGTTACTTCATGCGGGTGATGTCTTCTCGGGAGACCTTTACTTCAATGCGTTTCACGGAGAAGCTGACCTCGCGATGATGAATCATCTAGGCTATGATGCCATGGTATTTGGTAACCATGAATTCGACCTTGGTTCGTCACCAGATGGGCATCTAGCACTTTCTAATTTTGTAAAAGACGCAGATTTTCCATTTGTCGCGGCGAATGTTAACTTTTCTAAAGATGCATTATTCGATGGACTGCAAACGAAAGACGTCAAAGTTGATTATGATAACGGGCATATTTATGATGGCGTCGTTTTAAATGTGAATGGCAATGAGGTCGGTTTATTTGGATTAACGACCGAAGAGACGCCAAGCATTTCCAGCACAGGAAAAGTGGAATTCTCGAATTATATCGATCGTGCGAAAGAAGCAGTGGAAAAGTTTGAAGAGATGGGTGTTAATAAAATCATCGCGCTGACACATATTGGCTTAGATGATTCACTTGATTGGGACAATGATATTGAACTGGTCAAGCAAGTAGAGGGAATTGACATTATCGTCGGGGGACACACGCACTCTACTTTATTAGCACCTCTTGTAGTCGATGAACACGATGCACCAACCATTATCGTGCAGGCAAATGAATATGGAAAGTTTCTAGGAACCCTCGACGTTTCGTTTAACCAGTTCGGTGAAGCGACGTTAAATGGCGGCGGTTTGATCCCGACTGAACCTGGTAAAGCAGCACTTGAAATAGATCCAAAAACAGCCGAAGTACTTGCACCATTTACAAAAGTGGTCGATGAAATGAAAGCAGAATCGATTGGCGTCGAAGCACTGGTTGACCTTGATGGTGGGCGTGATTCTAATAATGAAGGAATCTCAAGCGTTCGTCACAACGAAACAAATCTTGGGAACTTGATGACAGATGCGATGCTCGCAAAAGCAAAAACGATTAATGGAGACACATCCATTGCATTCCAAAATGGGGGCGGTATTCGTACATCTATTCCGGCAGGTGACATTACGGTTGGCGACGTATTAAAAGTGATGCCTTTCGGAAATGCGTTATCTATTGTGAAAATGACCGGCGCTGACATCCGCGCGACACTTGAGCACGGCGTTTCAGCGGACGTAATCGAAGGCGGCAAAGGATTAAAAGAATCTGGCGGATTCCTGCACGTGGCAGGCATGAAGTTTACGTATGACAGCACAAAGGAAAAAGGCCAGCGCGTAGTAAGTGTAGAAGTGCAAAATGGTGAGCAGTATGCAGCGCTTGATGATGCAAAAGTCTACTACGTCGCAACGAACTCCTTCACAGCACGCGGCGGCGATGGCTTCGAGAAATTCGAAGAAGCATATAAAGACGGCCGCGTATCCGACCCAGGCTTCGTCGACTACGAAAACTTCATTGAATACGTGAAAACACTAGGCGACAAAATTGAACCGAAACGCGAAGACCGTATTACAGATGTGGGGATAACGGAATAATAGATTGATAGCCGCCTCCTTGAGTGGGGGGCGGTTTTTTGTTGATCAAATTTACGCGAGTTCCTCGCAACTGCGCTCGAGATTCCCGCGATGATGCGCGAGTTCCCCTCAACGAAGCGTGAGTTCCCCGATCCGCCGCGAGTTCCCCGCAACTGCGCCCGAGTTTCCCGCAAAGATGCGTGAGTTCCCCGCAACTGCGCCCGAGATTCCCGCAAAGATGCGCGAGTTCCCCGCAACTGCGCCCGAGTTCCCCTCAACAGGCTAAGTGATGCCTAAGCCGATAGCTACGAAAACCATTAAAAACGCTATCAAATTCCGACAAAACCGTGAAAATGCCTATATTTTCAAATTAGTGCCTTGGAAACGTATAAAACTAGTAAATAATATGATAGAATTTGAGTGTCATTTGCTGTCGCTTACATGTAAAAAACGGTAAGTTTGCCATGAAAAGCCAAACTGTACCTCTATATAAACTTCTTTAATTATTTAGAAGTAATGTTCATGTTAACTTTTGACACGGGATTGTCCCTCAAATATATGTATTGAGAGGCAAAAAATACATAAAAGGAGTATAGAATTTGAAGAAAATCTACCTGATCCTCACATCGTTTTTGTTATTTGCTACTCTATCGTTCTTGCCGACGGATTCGGCCAAGGCCGCAACGAACTATGTGGATATTCCTTCCAACCATCGCGCTTACAAGGAAATTAGCTATCTAGCGCAAAGTGATATTCCCACAACCAATATCCCAAATATTTTTGCACCAGATGCTGCCATGACACGGGCACATGCCGCGGCGATGATCGGAAAAGCAGTCGGTCTAGAGGGTGATGTAACGACTACTCGTTTTTCAGACGTTCCATCCAGTCATTTATTCGCAGGCTATATCAATGAAGCGGTGCAACGCGAAATTTTATACGGCTATAAAGATGGTTCCTTCCAGCCGAATAAAACATTGACACGCGGTGAGATGGCGCTAATGATCAGTCGCGCATTTGGCTATAAGTCTGAAACGACAACGGCTGCTGCTCACGAGTTAATGGACAAAGGAATCTCTAAAGGAACTGGAAACGGAAACTTTGGCGTAGGGGAACTCATGAAACGCGGCGATTTCGCAGTATTCTTAGCTCGTGCGATTAATGCCGAGTTCCGCGTCAATGGGGAAGCACCGACAGCGACCTCGATGTATGTAACGCCAGATACTTTAAACTTCCGCCAAGGCCCTTCTACATCGTATATTGAAACGAAAAAATTATTTATGGGTTATCCGGTGGAGGCATACTACAAAGTAGGCGACTGGGTGTATATAAAAGTCGACCAATCTTATGGGTTCGTACATAGCGCCTATTTATCAACAAATCAGCCGTCCGTCAGTTCGATCAAAGCACCCCTTGATTTAATACCGGAAGTGAGCAACCCCGGCAATCATACAGGCGGGAAAAAACCGTTGAACCAACTAATGGTCATTGTTGATCCAGGACACGGCGCACATGACCCAGGCGGATCTGGCTTCGGTCTCCAGGAGAAAAACGTTGTCTTGGACATGTCACTTCGCTTGAAAAAATATTTCAATCAGACGCCGATCAATGTCAAATTGACGCGTGAAACAGATGTTTTCTTATCACTTTCCCAACGTGTCAGTTTTGCACGTGCGAATCAAGGAGATCTGTTCATTAGTATTCATACAAACGCACATACCGGCGCTGCCACTGGACTTGAAACATATTATTACGGAGCGGCTAAAAATCCGTACGTTCAAAGCTCTCAAGCGTTGTCCAATTACATTCAAAAGCGTGCACTGCAAGCTTGGAACTTAGGCAACCGAGGCTCTAAACACGGAAATTTCCACGTTCTGCGTGAAAATACAATGCCTGCTGTCCTTGTCGAGGCAGGGTTTATCGACAATAAAAGGGACAATGCATATATCGCCTCTCCAACCCATCGCGAATCGATGGCAAGAGCGATTTTCCTCGGAACGCTCGACTATTTATATCATTACGAGGGACGGACAGATGTTGCGTCACTTTACACAAAATTTAACGCAAGACCATCTGCAAAATAATCCTACGTACCCCGCCGGAAAAATTGTTCGGTGGGGCTTTTTTTAAAATAGTAATCTTGTACAATGGAAGTAAGCTGTTGGAAAGGATGATTTTATTGAAGAAAATTGGAATGTCATTGTACCTATCCATCCTATTCATTTTCTGCATGCAATCGACGACATTCGCCGAAGAATCGCGTGCCGATTATTTATTAATAGGGGAAAATCAAACAGAAATTACGCGCTACATGAATGAACAAAACATTCCAATCGGAAAAATCTACTCGTCTTTTTCCATCATTAGTGCAAGTTTGACAGAATCTGAATATGCACTGCTGCAGAACCGATTTCCAAACTTAACGACCCAAAAAAATCAAACATACAAATCTTCGAAAGATACAACGCCTACCTCGATCAAAGCAGTGCAAGCTGCGAAAGAACAAACGCTTCCTTACACAGGGGCAGGCATTAAAGTGGCAGTGCTCGACTCGGGGGTTGACGTGAAACATCGCGACTTGAAAGTACAGGGCGGCTATTGCTCGCTTGGCTATGATTGTGCACCAGGCACTCCTTACGACGATGACAATGGACATGGCACCCATGTCGCGGGCATTATTGCCGCTTCAAACAACAACACGGGCATTATCGGTATTGCGCCTGATGTTGAATTATATAGTATAAAAGCACTTAATGCATTCGGCGTGGGTTCAACAAATAGCTTGATCAACGGGGTCGAATGGGCGATTAAAAATAATATTGATATTTTAAATTTAAGCATTACAACAGAAGACCACGATGTCGCGTTGGAAAAAGCATTAGCCACTGCATATCAAAAGGGAATGTTGATCGTCGGTTCGGCAGGAAACAACGGCGGAACTGCCAATAAATCCGTCATGTACCCAGCGAAATATGAGACAGTAATTGCTGTGTCAGCTGTGAAAAACGATTTATCCAAACTAAAAGAAAGCGCAATGGGCAAAGAAGTCGATATTGCAGCGCCGGGGGAATTGGTTTTTAGTACATATCCTGTGAAATTCGATTCTTTGGATTTTAAAGTAGACGGCTATACACATATGTCGGGAACGTCCATGGCAACACCGCACGTGACAGGCATTCTTGCTTTGTATAAAGAACGCTTCCCGAAAAAATCGAATGTAGAACTGCGGGCACTTCTTCAATCACATGCGAAAGATCTTGGTGATTCGGGGAAAGACCCGATTTTCGGATATGGCCTCGCGCAGTACGTCCCAAACATTCCAGGAACAACGGTATTTGATGTGAAAGAAGAAGTGGGCCTCGCGACACTTGCAACTACCTATAAAGTGTCAAGCATCGAATCGGGCGGCAAAAAAATTACATCTGAAAATAACGTGTGGAAAATATACGGCGTTGGCGGGAGAAAGAACATTCTCGTCACTTCTGTCGATGCGAACGGTAAGTCGCTCGTTGAACAGCAATATATTCAGTTGAAAAGTCCAATGTTTTCCGATGTCATCAACGCCCAACGCTTTGCCGAGTCAATCGGTTATTTAAGCAGCCGAAAGCAAATAAACGGCTTTGAAGACGGTACCTTTAGACCATACGCCAACATCACACGCGGCGAAGCAGCCGCACTTATCGGACGCGCACTCGGGTATTCAGATGAAAAAACGACAACAAAATTCGCTGATGTATCGGCATCTTCATTTGCCTCAGGCTACATTCAAAAAGCAGTAGATGCAAAAATTATATCGGGGTATTCCGACGGCACATTCCGCCCAGGAAATTTCGTCACACGCGCCGAAATGGCCATTTTGATATCGAAGGCATTTGACTTAAAAGCAACAACGGCCAAAACATTTACAGACGTCGCTTCGTCTATGTCCGCCTATCAAGCCATTAACACGCTAATTGCCGCGGGTGTCACAACAGGATACGGGGACGGCACCTTCAAACCATACGACAACATGACAAGAGCCGACTTCTCGGTGTTCTTGGCTAGGGTGCAAGACGATGTTTTTAAATAATGAGTGAACCGGCTGCTAGGGTATTATACCTGGCGGCCGGTTTTTTTAACGGCCAGTTACTCTCCAATAAACCCGTGCTAGTGCCCAACGAACACCCCACAATTCCCATAATTTAACGAAATCCCCAAAATACGCTACAAAACTCAAAAATGAATGATAGAATAGTAGAAAAGTCGAAAAACTAGACAATGGGGTGGCTTTATGAGGAAACGGTTGACGGTTGCGTGGTTCTTATTTTCATTCATCATCATTCTTCCTTTCGTCTCGACAAAAGAAGTGCTAGCAGCAACAAACGATAACATTACAAAATTTGCAAAGCAATTCGAGGGCACGCCTTATCTTTGGGCTGGCACAACACCAGCCGGCTTTGATTGTTCCGGCTTTATCCGTTACGTATTCAGCAATTTCGGCATTGATCTGCCAAGGACATCTGAAACGCAATATACGGCAGGAAAGCCGGTAGAAGCGAAAGATCTGCAACCGGGCGATATTGTATTTTTCCAAAATACATATAAAGAGGGCATCTCTCATTCCGGCATTTATTTAGGGGATAATCAATTCATTTCGGCAGAATCAAAAGGCATCGCGATTTCGAAACTATTTTCCCATCCGTACTGGGATTCCAAATACGCGGGTGCTAGGCGAGTGACGGGCAATGCGAAACCGACAGCCCCAATCTTCACGGATGTCACAACATCGCACCTTGCATACAATGCCATCGTTGACTTAAACAATAAAGGCATCATTGGCGGTTATCCAGATGCCACGTTTAAACCTGAAGAATCGATTACACGCGGACAAGCTGCGGCGATGTTAAACCGCCACTTAAAGCTGACGGCCAAACAAGAAGTCACTTTTACAGATGTGGGGAAATCGAACCCATTTGCTCCGCATATCGCGGCAATGAATGAAGCTGATATTTTAAAAGGCTATGAAAATGGCACATTCGGAATCGATGACACACTTACTCGCGGCCAGTTGGCGGTCATCTTGGATCGGGCATTTAATTTACAAGCGAAGGCAAACAAAGTTCAAATCGCATCCCTTTACCAAGACGTTGCACCGAATTACTGGGCATCGGACGCCATTCATGCGCTGAAAACACTTGATAAGACAGGCATTTTCCAGACGAGCACGTATGACATTACAAAAAACACATCACGTGCGGAATTTTCCGCAGCTGTCTATAGTGCGATCTCAAAATAATACTGAATCCCTTGACCTAGTCGAGGGATTTTCTATTTACAATTCTAGTAAAAAGTATGACAATAGCAAGGTGCTGTACCCGTTGAATTTTGATAGAATGATAGGAAGGAAGAGGGGGGACAAACTATGAAACGACAGCTGGTCGCCTTCATGACCATCATATTACTAATCTTACCGATTGCACCTTCCATCTCTCATGCAGATGAATTAAAAGGTCTTACATTGGAAAAAGAGATGAGAGAAATGATCGAACGCGGCATCATTAAAGGGTTTTCGGATGGGAAAGTTTATCCAAAAGCGGACGTCAACCGAGGGGACTTCGCTGCATTTTTGGCACGGACGATGAAACTTCCAAAAGAAACACCAAATTTCACGGACATCAATAAGTCTTCCGCGATTGCTGGCGAGATCGGAGCCATGCAAAAAACAGGCATTATGAACGGAACGACAGACGGTAAGTTTTTGTCGACACAACCGATGACACGTGAAGAAATGGCAATGACAACTGCCCGGGCATTGGCATATTTAGGCATGCCAGTGGAAAATGCGAACGTCATTCTGACCGACGAAGCAAGCTTTACATCGGATGAAGGAATTACTGGTGCAAAGCAAGTGTTTAAAGCAGGCATCATGAATGGGGTCAAAGTAAACGCTAGCCGCACGGAAATCACCTTTAATCCGAACGGCATTTCCCAGCGTGACCAAGTTGCTGCTGTTCTCAAGCGGTTCATCGATTTTGTAGGCGAAGACAACTTAGGGAAACCTGGTGAAGATTTGCCGAAACCGCCGCCAATTATCGAACCGGACAAGTTCCAACTCGCTGCGATTCAAAATAAAAAGCTTGTCGTTTTGAATAAAACGTATAACACGTATGCAGAAGCAGTGAAAGCATTCAACGCAAGCCCGACAGCCCAAGGAATCTATAAAGGTACGGAACTAATACGCGTAAAAAGCGGCATGGCTTTTGCACAAGGGCCGGCTGGACAAAATACGATCATTTACACAGCGCCTGACTTCAAAACACAAGCAACTTACATTATGGCAGGCCGCGAAATGCGTATTTTGGGATATGATGAAAAATTTATGAAAGTCCAAGTGGCGGACACAGTAGGGTACGTCAAACATAGTCAAATTGACTTTGTTCCAACGGCAATTTCAGATGCGAAAGATTACTATACGGCGCTTGGTAACGTGCTGCATCATTACACATACAATTACTTAACAAAATCGTATGCGTCTTATAGCATCGGGCCGAAGCCAGGCTTTATGCAAAACAATGTGAAATATTATTCAGCAGACGGCGTTCACTTTTTAGACGGGGCTGGAAAAGCGGTCGGCACACATCATCCGTATTTCCAATTCCAATCAGTGAGAACCAAAACAAACTATACAGCAGACGAGCTGAATGCTTATATCCAAACAGCTATAGCTGAACGAGAAAGTACAGGCATTGCGAGATACGCAGGCGCATCAACGAAATCAAAACTCATTGACCTTGGTGAGTATTTGAAGAAAATGGAAGAAGAACAGCGCGTCAACGCCTTGTTTATTCTTGCGACAGCCATTCACGAAAGTGACTACGGCATGAGTGCCAACGCCATGACGAAAAACAATCTTTTCGGCATCCGCGTCTTTGATAGCACACCAGAAGCCGGGGAGAAATATGCAACACCACAACGCAGCGTCGAAGCATTCGTATTGGAATATGCGAATAAAAACTACGGCCCGCAAACGGGAGCCTACTCCAAAGGCGCAGCCCCGGGCAATAAAACAGCCGGCTTCAATGCGCACTACGCATCCGATCCAACATGGGGTGCTAAAATTGCGGGTCATATGTGGCGCATGGACCTCGCAATGGGCGGGAAAGACATGAAGTCTTATAACCTTGCGATGACAAATCAAAGCGGAAACCTTAATGTACGTTCCGGCCCTTCTACGCAAAATGCCATTTTATTCTCTTATAAACCGAGAGACCTTGGCAGAAGCGGAGAAACCGGCTACCCAATTGTCTATGTCGACCGACAAATCGGCGGCGATGGCTACTGGTGGTATAAAATCCTCGCCGACAACTTGAAAGATAATAACGGGAATCCAATCGAATACGGATGGATCCGCGGCGATTTAATGAGAACGATTAGTCAATAATTGCATGAACCCAACCCCGATCAGGCTTGCTGATCGGGGTTTTCATATGCGGTGAATTGCCCTGAATCGCTCCCGAGTTCCCCTGAACGAGTGCTAAGTTACCCGCAATTCATGCTGAGTTACCCTAAACAGGCCTTGAGTTGTCCTCAACCGGCTCAGTTGCCCTGAATCGCTCCCGAGTTCCCCTGAACGAGTGCTAAGTTACCCGCAATTCATGCTGAGTTACCCTAAACAGGCCTTGAGTTGTCCTCAACCGGCTCAGTTGCCCTGAATCACTCCCGAGTTACCCTGAACAAGCGCTGAGTTACCCGCAATCTATGTTAAGTTGCCCTCAACCCGCCATAAACCAACCACGACAAGAATTCATAAAATTCTACAAAAAGCACTTGTTATCAAACGACATATTTGCTACTCTGGAATTGATTACAGAAAATTAAAATTAAGGAGGAGTGACTCCAATAAGTATTTATCGAAGAAAGCCTGAAATAATCAAGGCGTTGCATCGTCTACTGATTCGTCTTCATCCCGATAGCCCCCATTTCGAACGGATGAAAGACATACTCTATCAACAAGAAGCTGGTTACATAGGTGAAGTCAAAGTAGACAATATTCTACACTCCATCCATTTTCCTGAACCCGTAAAGATTTTGACCAATGTTGAACTTGCTATTTCCCCAGGCAACTTCATTCCAATTGACACTCTAATTGTTTCTTCCACATCCATTCTTATTCTTGAGATCAAGAATATTGCGGGTACATTTACTTATATTCCAAATCCTCCACATTTTGTTCGAACCTATCAAGGTAAAGAATCCATTGTCATTGATTGTCCTTTCATGCAGCTCCGTAGGAATCAAATCGGTTTAGATCAATGGCTAGCTAAAAACCGCTTGCCTATTAAATCTACAGGCATGATCGTCATGGCCAATCATAAAACATCTGTCCTGAACGCTCCGCCGGACATGCCGATTCACTATGCAAAACATTTATCGGTCCTATTAAGAGGCACAGAACCGAAAAAACAAATAATGACGCAGTCCCAAATAAACGAACTCGCTTATAAACTGCAGCAAGATCTTCGTCCCTACAATCCATATCCAATCTGTGAAAAATACAATATCGATCCGCGACATCTTAAAAAAGGGTTCATTTGTTCAAACTGCTCCACGAACTTAATCCGATATTCTGAACGAAAGTGGGAATGTCCAACTTGCGGAGAACTAACCGATCAATCCTATTTAGGAAATGGAGCGGGAATCCTCGGTATTTTAATGCCGAGATGAAAGCGACCACCCGTAATGGTAAATGAAATAACTGACTATGTGTAGATGCTTTAAGATTGTGTATATTGAATTATAAACGATATATAGATACACTATGTGTATGGGGAAATTAACTCACGCACGAACGTGCGTCTACAACGTAAACTATCATATTGTTTGGTCGGTGAAATATAGAAGAAAGGTATTAAACTCAGTTATTGAAAGGCGTCTGAAAGAGATTGCTTTCGAGGTTGCGAAGGAGAAAGAGTTTGTTATTCACAAGTTGGAAGTCGGCGAAATGGATCACGTACACCTCTTCGTTTCAGCACATCCAAAGATCGCCCCTTCTTACATTGTGAAAATGATTAAGGGTATTACGGGCAGAAAATTATTCATCGAATTTCCCGAGATCAAAGAAAAACTATGGAATGGTACCTTGTGGAACCCAAGCTTCTATCTGGAAACGGTAGGTTCCGTTTCACAAGAGGCCATCCAACAGTATATCGATAAACAAAAGAAAGGAGATGACTTGGTTGGCAATGATAACGTATAAGTTCAAAATCTCCGCAAAACAAACACAGAAGGATAAGATCATCGAAACTATTTCTCTCTGCCGATGGCTGTATAACACGGCCCTTGAACAGCGGATTCTTTTGTATCGCGAAAAGAAACAATCACTTTCTTTTTATACGCAAAAGAAGGAGCTTCCGCTCCTAAAGAAAGAATTTCCGATCTTTAAAACTGTTCATTCTCAGGTCCTCCAGAATGTATTGGAGCGTTTGGATAAAGCGTATAAGGGGTTCTTTGGAAGAATCAGGAAAGAGCAGAAAGCGGGGTTTCCTCGCTTTAAAGGCACAAACCGTTTTCACTCATTCACATATCCGCAAAGTGGTTTTGAACTCAAAGGAAACGTTCTTAAGCTTTCCAAAATAGGGGATGTTCGGATTCGTCGTCACCGAAAAATCGCAGGTAAAATCAAAACGTGTACAATTATTCATAAAAACGGAAACTTTTTTGTTTGTTTTGCTTGCGAAACGACAAAAGTAGCTGTGCCTGCCCTTCCGAAAAAATCGGTAGGTGTTGACCTCGGCGTTCAACATTTGGCGATCACTTCGGATGGTGAAATCTTCGAGAACCCGAAACATTTACGTAAAAACGAACGAAAATTAAAGCGTCTGCAGCGTTCGGTTTCGAAGAAAAAGAAAGGTTCCAATCGACGAAAAAAAGCCGTAAGGCTTCTGGCGAAGCTTCACGAACATATCGCAAATAAAAGAAGGGATACCTCTCATAAAGTATCCCGTAAACTTGTAAATGAATATGACTTGATCGTTTTTGAAAACCTAAACGTTCAAGGGATGGTCAAAAACCATCATCTAGCAAAAAGCATTACGGATAGCGCGTGGAGGAATTTGATCGACCTAACTTTATACAAAGCTGAGAATGCTGGTAAAAGGGTAGTTCTTGTCAATCCTTACAACACATCGCAGATGTGTTCGGAGTGCGGCACGATCGTTAAAAAAACATTAAAAGAGCGTGTGCACAGTTGCTCGTGCGGTTATATCGAAGATCGTGATATAAACGCCGCAAAAAACATTTTACAGCTCGGGCTATCCACCATAAAAACGGTAATCTAAGAAACATAAGGTGCGGAACGTGCCTTCGTGGAGAGAATGGGGTTGCCCATCTCAATGAAACGAGAAGCATCTTCGGATGCATCCGGAATTATCGGATGCTCGGGATTTTAATCCCGAGAGGTTCACAAGGTTTACAGGATTGGTTTATGTTAATAAAACCCAGAATCACAAATGAAGAATGCCGCCAATTTTTTAATTTGAAAAATAGGTATACGGCAAAATATATACTTAGTATGTCGCCATTAAAGAGGGAAGGGCAGTCAAGAGCCATTTTGTATTCATGGGATTATACTATTTCTCCATCTAAGATAGTAGAAAGAAAGGGTAATAAACTTAAATAAAATAACGACCACTCGGCCTATAGAACCGGGTGGTCGTCTTATGGAATGAAATACTGATTAAGTTTCGCACATGATGTCTTGAGCTGCCCATAACTAGCTCCGAGTTGCCCGCAAGGAGTCACGAGTTCCCCGCAAACGTACGAGTTGCCCTCAACTAGCTCTCAGTTGCCCTGAAACTTCATTGAGTTCCCCTCATCTTGTCTTGAGTTACCCGCAACTTGCCCCGAGCCCCTAATGGATCACATTACCTCCGCCGCAACAACCCAACAAACCGATCAAACCCCGGCCGATACATCACCCGTACCATCGCGACATACACAATCGCGCCAATCGGTACGAGTACCGCCAACTGTAAAATCGGCATCCAATTGCCAGCGCCGCTCACAATTTTTGCGCCCCACACAGCAAGCCCCATAATAATCGCCGGTCCAACAACACGCACACTCATCCGGGCAAACCGTTGAAACTCCGCCGCGCCGAGATCCTTATACACAACAACCATCGACACAACAAAGTAATACACACTGACCGCCGAAGCTGCAACCGCAAGCGCCGGGTATCCATACTTATCAACCAACAGCCAGTTCAGCAAAAAGTTCACCGCGATCGTCGTTACACTAATACGGAACACAACCGCCGTTTTCCCACGCGCGTACATGGATTTCGATAAAATTAACTGCATCCCTTGGAACACGATAATCGGCAAGTACAACAGCAATGCCAAATGCGTATTCGCTGTATCGGTCGAAGTAAACGCTCCGCGCTCATAAATAAATGCTACAACCGCATCGCCCACAACGAGCAATCCAACCGCAATCGGCAACAACGTTACAAGTGATATTTCCATCCCGCGAAACACGGTATCTCGAAACTTCGCGATATTCTCCGTCTGCTCGCTCATGAGTGTAAAGATAATCGCAGCCAAAGTCGTCGCGTAAATCGCATTCGGGATGCTAATAATTAAAGACGAGTTATTCAAATACGTAACCGCGGCATCGCCCGTACCACTCGCAAAATACCGGTTGACGAATAAATTCACTTGCCCCACAACCGAATTCAACAACGATGGCACAATTAGCATCAAAAACGCTGTCTGAAATTCCCGCTCCATGCGTAGCACCGGCCGCCACTGGTAATCCGACCGTACAAGCGCCACAACTTGAATGAGCGCCCCTAACACCGTCCCGGCAACAAAACCATAAACAAGTGAGTAAATTCCCCAAATGTCACTAAAGAATAATGCAAACAATGCAGCCATCAACGTCGCCAATAGCTTCGCCACTTGTGAAGGCACAAAAATCCGGCGCGACTGCAAATACGAATCGAGCAATCCGCTCAGTGCAATCATCGTCATAAACGCAAAGAAGATTTGCGTCATCTCAACCGCCAGCACCTTCGTCTCCGCTTCCATGTTTCCGTAAATGAACGGCACGAAATACTCCGCAAAATACCACCCAAACAAACTAATGCCAATGAAAATCATCATCGTCCAGTTCAACAGCGCATTGGCGTTCTGGTCACCGGAATTCCCGGCCGCCCGGCTCTTCACATACATCGGCAAAAACACATTATTAAACCCCGTCGAAATCATCGCCACGACGAGGGTAATAAAACCGAAAGCCAAGAAATAAGCATCTGTCTCCGCCGAAGCCCCGAACTCCTTCGCCACAATCGACTCACGAATAAACCCCGACACCTTCAACACAAGCGCCAGCGCCGTCGTCCACAACGCCGCCTTCTTCAATCTCCCCATAAGCTCCTCCATATAAGAAAGCTCCCAGCCAAAGCAGGGAGCCAAATATACATATTTATCATTTATCTAACGAAACAAATGCTGCATGAGTTCCCCGCAACACCGTGTGAGTTGCTCTCAAAGTTGCTCGAGTTACCCTCAACGCTGTGCGAGTTGCCCTCAACACCGCCCGAGTTGCCCTCAATGCCGTGCGAGTTCCCCGAACCGCCGCCCGAGTTGCCCTCAATGTAGCTTGAGTTCCCCGAACTGCCATGCGAGATGCCCCCAACACCGCCCGAGTTGCCCTCAACGTCACCCGCGCCCAAGCGCTTTCAAGTAAATCTCCTCATACTTCTCAGCCGCTGCGAAATGCGAGTACTCTGCCACAATCTTCGCGCGCGCTGCATCCGCCAGCCGCTGCCCTTCTTCCGGATCGGCCAACAAACGGATCATCGCATTGCTCAAATCCTCTACGTTTTGCTCTTCAACGAGCAGGCCGTCTTCGCCGTCCAAAATAATCTCCTTCAATCCGCCAACCGCGCAAGCGATCAACGGTACACCGGAGCCCATCGCTTCCAACGCAGAGATCGACGTCGCTTCTTCCACACCTGCGGAATAAATTGACGGCACAAGCGCGACATTCGCCAGCGAGTAATATTCAATAATCTCCGCATGGTCAACCGCACCAACAAGCGTCACGCGATCCGCGATCCCAAGCTCTGCCGCTTTCGCTTTCATCTCTTCCATCATTTCACCCGTACCCGCAAACACAACACGCGCCTTCGGGAACTTCTCAAGCACCGCTGGCAGCGCTAAAATCGGGTAAATGACACCGTTTTTCTTCGTTAAACGACGCGGTACAAAAAATATTTGATCATCCAACTCAAATCCATGCTTCCCGCGGAACTCATCACGTCGTTCCACCTCAGGTTTAAACGACTCCACATCGATAAAGTTCTTAATCATATTCCCGACAACGCCGGTTTTCTCTTCAATATAATTCTTAATCCGCGTATCCACCGTAATCACTTCACGTGTCACACGGTATGATTCCAGCTCATCTGCCATCAGCTTTTCCGCTTCCGGCGAGCCTTCAATGACCGTACCTTTGGAGATCCCTTCATACGTCAAATAGCCATGCACCGTGCTCACAACCGGCACGTCCGTCGGCAATGACGCAAATGTCGTATAGACATCCTGTGCGTTGATCAAATCATAGCCCTTCGCAGCCTCTTCTTTAATCAAAGCCTCCAACTCATCTTTCCGGCGCTTCAACGTCCACACATAGCCGGAGCCTTGCTTCACTTTATTCAATAAAAACGCAGGTCCGCGCACAACGCCGTCTCGCTTCCATTTCGGTACATCAGAAAAAGACACGATTTTCACTTCATGTCCGCGCGATTCAAGTCCAGCCTTCAACGTCGTCAAATGAACCGACAGCCCGCCCAAATGGGGGTAATCATACGCGGTTGCTAATAAAATCTTCATCGCCCATCGTCCTCCAACTTATCGTTTCTTATCTACAAAATTCTCTTTCAACAACTCCACATTGCGCATTGCTTCTTTTCGCAGCACATCCACATTCGGTTCAATCATCGCTTTCACTTCATCCTGATGATCGAGCGCATACAGCGCATCTTCTAGCAGCGCCTCTTTCGTAAAATCGCCAAGCGGGAAAGAGTGCTTCCACATACCGGAACGCTTCAAAAAGCTTTCCACTTTTCGGTCATAACTCAAGCCCACATGCGGTACATTCGACAGTGCCGCGAAAATCAACGCGTGCAAGCGGAGCGCAATCGTTAAATCAGTACGTGCGATGAAGTTATAAAACTCATTCGGCGTAAATGCTTCTCCGAGCAACTTCGTCTTGTCGGCATGCTTCATCTTCGCCATCACTTTCTTCGAAACATTCGTATCATAAGGCGGCTCCATCGGCACAAACACCGGCAGCACACCACGCTGTTCGATTAATTCATCTAACACCCAAGCGAGCTTTTCAATATACTCGTCCTCATGATCAAACCACGGACGCGGCGCAACAGCAACAAGACGCTCATCGCCTTTCAAACCAAGTGACGCATACGCCACATGATCCTCATCCGATTTAAACGCAAACACAATATCCGCAGTAACAACCGTTTTCGGTCGTTTGACGCCTAAACTATGCAAATAATCTTTTGAATATTGATCCCGCACAGTGACGAAGTCTGCCATATTCGCAAACGTCCGCATTAAAAACTTGCCCCATTTACTCGTAACAGGCCCGATCCCTTGTGAGAAGAACATGACCTTCGTTCCACAAAGCTTCGCCAAAAAGACGATGAGCAAATAGTAGGGAAGGGGACCGAACAAAAATTTCGTTGGATATGTATCTTGTAAAAGCCCGCCGCCGCCGGATATTAACAAATCCGCTTCGCGCAATGCCTTCACTTTTTCTTTATTCTCATGGCGCCATCCACGGTACACCGACTTCACGCCATGTTCTTTTGCCGTCTGTTCGGGGGACAATGAAAATACCGTAATGTCCGGGTTGTCCAACTCAGCACGCAAATTATCTACGATCGCTTTCAAAATGGCCTCATCGCCAGTGTTGCCGAGACCGTAAAATCCAGAAAGCACAATCTTCATACTACAAACTCCTCCTATCATTCCGTTAAGGGTGACAGTCACTCACACAATTCAAAGGGCATAAATTGTGTAAGTGACTGTCACCCCAACGAGTGCCTGGCACCCCTCAAATTTTATCATTGTTCTTCCTCGCTATGCAACCCGTTTCAGTTTCTGCTATACTAATACAATTGAAAGCGAAGGAATCGAGGGTATTATTATGAAAGAAACATACCTTGGCGTACACGTATCGCCACTTACATATGAAGGAATTGTGACAGAGGTGAAAGCCCGTATGAAAAGGGACGAGCAGTCCACCATAATTGCAGTGAACCCTGAAAAAGTCATGACGGCACAAAAAGACCCGCAAGTAAAAGATTTGATCAACACCTCAACGTTTCAAATCGCTGACGGGGTAGGCATACTACTTGCATCAAAACTCCAAAAAGGAAACATCACGTCCCGCGTCACAGGCGTCGACATGATGGCACGCCTTCTTAAATTTGCGGCGGAAGAAAACGAACCGATCTATTTATACGGCGCTAAAAAAGAAGTTATCGAACTAGCCGCCGAAAACATTCAACGAGACAATCCGGGCATCACCATCGCTGGGATGACAGACGGCTATGAACAAGACGAAGAAGCGCTCGTCCAGCGCATTAACGACAGCGGCGCTCGCATCATTTTCGTCGCCCTCGGCAGTCCAAAGCAAGAATTATGGATTCGTCGCAACATGCCGCGACTCAAAAACGTCTTAGTTTTTCAAGGAGTCGGCGGCAGCTTTGATGTGTTTTCTGGAACCGTCAAACGTGCGCCTGCCTTGTTCCGAAAGACAGGAACTGAATGGCTTTACCGGCTGCTCAGTGATCCAAGACGTCTCAAACGTCAACTCAACTTACCGCGATTTCTCATCGCGATCCTATTTAATGGAAGAAACTAATTTTCTAAAGGAGTCTTTCTAATCATGAAAAAATCAATTTGCGTCGTCGGTCTCGGTTATATAGGCCTACCTACCGCAGTCATGTTTGCCAATCACGGACATATCGTACACGGCGTCGATGTGAACGAAAATGTTGTAAAAAGCATTCGCAAAAAAGAACTTCATATAGAAGAGAACGGTTTACAGGAGCGTCTCGATGCGGCCATCGATGCGGGCACATTAACCGTCTCAACAGAACCAACGAAAGCGGACGTCTTCATCATCGCGGTACCGTCACCGATTAAAGAAGACAAAACGGCAAACTTAGAAATCATCCGCAGTGCATCGAAAGCCATTGCACCCTATGTAGAAAAAGGCAATCTCGTCATTTTAGAGTCAACGGTACCACCACGCACCGTTCAAGACGTCGTCATTCCAGAACTGATCCCATCTGGACTCGAAATTGGAACGGAACTATTCGTATCTCACTCGCCAGAACGTGTCATTCCAGGAAGAGTATTTGAAGAGCTTGTCTCCAATGACCGTATCATCGGGGGTATTAATGAAGAATCCGCACGTATGACATCAGAGTTATACCGTTCATTCGTAGAAGGAAAAATGCACGAAACAGACGATACAACGGCTGAATTCGTGAAAGTAATGGAAAACACCTACCGTGACGTCAACATCGCGCTAGCGAACGAACTCGCGCAAATTTCCCATACAATCGGCGTCAACGTCTGGGAAGCGATTCGCCTCGCAAACTTCCATCCGCGCGTCAACATTCATCAGCCAGGACCGGGAGTAGGGGGGCATTGTATCGCCGTCGATCCATGGTTCATCGTCGAATTAAATCCGGAACTAGCCAAAATCATTCACACCGCACGGAAGACGAATGACAGCATGCCGGCTTATACAGCAGGACTCACAGCAGATATCCTTAGAGCAAAAGGCATCGAACGTCCAAAAGTGGCGGCATTCGGCCTTGCCTTTAAAGGAAACATTGACGACATGCGCGAAAGTCCGTCTGTCGATGTCGTTGCGCAAATGAAGCAAAACGATCTGTACGTCGTTGCGTACGACCCGCATATTAAAGAAAACCAAATCGAAGAACAAACGCAATACGAAGAAGAAGCCTTAAACAGTGCGTCGGCGATCGTTATCTTAACGAGTCACGATGAGTTTAGATTATTAGATCCCGAAAAAGCAGCACTTCATATGGCGCACCGTGTCATCATCGATACAAAAAATTGTATCAACCGTGCCAAATGGGAAGCGGCAGGCTTTGACGTCTATCTTCTAGGTGATTCCAAAAATGGAAATGTAACAAAAGTAAAGAATTAGTCACAATAAGACGTGAATAATCAGAAATATTCACGTCTTTGTAATAAAAATATTGAATTCTAGAAATGGTTTGCTATAATAGATTCTGAGTTTAATTGCCAATAGGTGCAAAACACACACTGCTTTTATACATAGAATTTGTCATGGAATCTAGTACTCTAATACTGGAAAACTATTCTATCCAAATTAAAGCTGGATTAATTAGCACTTTGTTGGTACAATTTAAACTGGAATCTATGAGACAAATGAAAGTTTCATATGTATATTCAAATTTAGGGAGGAATTCTACACATGGCTCATCAACCAAAAGCTTACAAAAAGTTCGTAGCATCCGCTGCTACTGCAACTCTAGTCGCTACAGCAATCGTGCCAGTGGCATCTGCTGCAGAAACTAAATCGTTCACAGACGTGAACAAAAACTACGAAAAAGAAGTTAACTATCTTCTAGAGAAGGGTATCACTCAGGGTATCAGCGACACGAAATTCGGTACAGATCTACCGATCAAACGTGGCGACGCTGCAATCTTCATTGCAAAAGCACTAAAGCTTGATACAGAAAACGCTAAAGACCAAGATTTCACAGACGTGAACAGCCGTGTGGCAGGTGCAGTTAACGCAATCGTTGAAGCTGGCATCGCTAGCGGTAAAACAGAAAGCACATTTGCGCCAGATGCTAACATCACACGTGCAGAAATGGCTAAACTTCTTGTAAATGCATATAAATTACAAGCAGGAGAAACAAAAAACACATTCACTGATGTAAACAACACTTGGGATGGTTATGTTGATGCATTATTGGAAAACAAAGTTACTTTCGGTTTGACTGATACTACATTCGGTGCAACTCAAAACGTAACTCGTGGACAATTCGCGTTATTCATTTACCGTGCGGAGAATCCAACTCCTCCAGTCGATGAAGTAAAAGCACCAGAGGTTGTATCGGTAAGTGCGATTAACTCTAATAAATTAGAAGTAACATTCAACACAGAAGTTGAAGGTGCAAAATTTGAAGTTAAAAAATCTGGAGTATCTATCGCTGCAACTGTAGAATATAATGCTGAAAAAACAGTAGCTGTTTTAACTAAAGCATCTGGAGACTACGTTGCTGGCGATTACACAGTAACAATTTCTGATGTTGAAGGTTTAGAAACAGTAACGAAAGAAGTTAAAGTTGAAGAACAAAAAGTAGCAGAAATCCAAATTATTGGTGATGCAATTAAAGCTGAAGGCGGTCAATCAGCTAAAGTATCTTATAAAGCATTAAACCAATATGGTGATGACTTCACTAAAAAAGCTTCACTACAAGTAACAGGATCTGATGCAACAAATCCTCAATTGGATTCAACTAAAGGGCTAGTGACTTTAACAAAAGATTTTACTGCAAACAACGCTCCTAAAGAAGTTGTTCTTACAATTGTTGATCCAGCAACAGGCGTATCAGCTTCAAAAACTGTGAAAATTGCTGATGCTGCTGCAGTAGCAAGTTTTGAATTAAGCGAATTAACATACCCTAAAGATAAAACTCGTGTTTATGCAAACACATCTGAAGCAGCAAAAATTGCTTTCACAGCAAAAGACCAATACGGAAATGACATTGCTGATCCAAGCTCAGCTGTACAATTGATTTCTTCTGATACTAATACTGCAGAATTTAGCTATGTAAAAGATTCAGATGATAAATACTACATTAAAGTGACTACAAAAAATATTACTGTAGCTAAAGATGTAACATTAACTGCAGTAAATGCTAGAACTGGCGCTGTTGTAACTAAGACTTTCAAAGTTGAACTTGCTGCTGAACCAACTAGCATTACATTAGGCAACATCAGCGAAGAACTTGTGGCTGCTAATGACACAGTTTACATGGATCTTGAAGTTAAAGATCAATTTGGTGAGTTAATGGAACCAAAGGATTATGCTACAAGTGCAGATGAGTCTTCACTTGGTATTACTGGAACAGCTCCACTTGCTGCTGGTCAAATGTCAATCGTTACTGATAAATATGACAAAAACTACGGTAAATTAAAATTAGAACCAACTGCAAAAGGAACAGCTACTTTAGTTGCTACACTTGGTGGGAAAACTGTAACTAAGTCTGTAGAAGTTAAAGATGCTCGTGTACTTTCTGAAGTTGTAGCTCCTGCTACTGGTTCTACTGTTATCCAAGGTGCAACAGCTAAATTAGGTTTCAAATTCTATGACCAATATGGTAAAGAAATTAAAACTGTTGCTAATACAGAAGACATGACTTACAAAATCACATTAACAAAAGTTGATGGGGATACTGATTCTGTAGTTTTAGTTACTACAGCTGAAGCTGCTTCCGAGGCTAACTTAAATAACATTTCAGTTACAGCTGCTAATGGCTTAACTGGTTCTTATAAAGTAAAAGTTGAATTGCTTGGTGCTGCAAACAAGGTACTTTCTTCTGCAGAAACTACAGTTAAATCTGTTGCAAACAACGTTGAAGGTTTAACTTACACTGTTGATGCAGTAGAAAACTTAACTTTTGATGCAACTAATGGTAATGGTGCTGTTGATGGTACTAACCCATATGCAAAAGTAATCAATGTAGTAGGTACTGATAAAGATGGTAACAAGATTACTATCAATCCTGCTCAAATTTTAAATGTTGAAGTAACTGGAGATGCTCAAACGCCTTATCTTCAAGTTGGAGAAGTTTCTACTGCTAATGCAGGAACAAAAGTAGATGCTCAAGAAGGTAAATGGGTTGTAGCTGCTCAGAAATTAGCTGACAAAGATATCCCAGCTGAGCTTAATCTTAAAGTAACTTTAAACACTGCAGACGGAGTGAAAGTTCTTACTGCTCCAGTAACTGTATCTAAAGAAGCTCCTAAAGCACAGGAAGTTCAAATCCTTAGCAAGGCTGTATCAATTGATGAGCCAACTAAGCTTGCTGAAGATTATAAAGTAGTTGATACTTTAACATTTGCAAACCGAGCTAACGCTTTAACAGGTACAGAAGCTGAAGGTTTAGATGCAGATGCAGTATTTGTTACTGTAAAAGACCAATTCGGCGTATATAAAAATGTTGATGCTAAATTCATCGTTAATACTCCAAGCCTAATTAGCTTTGGAACAAGCGCTGTAGCGCCAGCAGCTGCTGATGGATTCTACACTACTGATGCAGGAGCATTTACATTAGTTGACGGTGGTACTGTAGCTCAATTCTCTGCTGATAAAAAAATCAAGCTTAGCGTTCTTGTAGGAGATAAGACTGCTACACTTGATGTAGTGATTAAAGCTGAAATAGCTCCAACTGTTACTACACCTGCTGCAGCTTCAATTGCTGCTTCTGGTAACGATGATGTAGTTTTCTCAGAAGAACTATCTGCTTCTTCTAAAACTGCAGTTGAAAATGCAATTAAGGCTGCTGTAAAAGGTGCAACAGCTTCAAACTTAACATTCACATGGAATGGTGCAACACTAACTGTTGCTAATGGAAATACTACAACAGCTGCAACATTTGATGCAGATGTAACAGTTGATATTACTGATTTATTTGGTAACAAAACTACTGGTGCAATTGTTGTTGATAAGCAATAATTCTATAAAAAAAGAGAGCATAAGCATTCGGTGACAGTCACTCACACAACTCAGACACTATTCTGATAACCGTGATTGATGCCAAAGAAATTAGCCCTTTGATCGAGCAATCGGTCGAGGGGCTTTTTCTGTTTCTACTGTCTTTTCAAATAGATATTATTATCCTGAATACAATTACGAAGCTCTAACTTCCATTGCGGAGTTAGGGCTTATTTATATAAGAAACCCGTGCCTGTGCATCACACAACTCAGACACTATTCTGATAACGGTGATTGACACCAAAGAAATTAGCCCCTTGATCGAGTAATCGGTCGAGGGGCTTTTCTGTTTCAAGCGCTTATTGCTTTCGGAAAAACGTACCAGAAAACAAGAAAACCGCCCTTCGCCGTCGCAAGCATAAGGGTGGTTCTCGAAAGAAATAAAGTTACTTAGACAACCACCACCCTGACGGCAGTAGTTGCATTGAGAAGTGTTAGGGTACTTCTCTTTTTTATTATATTCTCGTTATACATGAAATAAACCCTAAGATAAACCTTTAAACATTCGGTGACTGTCACTGGAAGTCAAACAATAGATCCCTGTATATCTCAGGGTGAAGCATTTTTCCTAATTTCAATGCACCTTCAAGTAATCGAGGGGATGGGCGGCAATACAGTTCTTCCTCCATAATTGCCATACGCCCATTTTTAACGGCGTTGAGATCTTGCCAACCCGGTCGTTTCAAGACGACTTCTGTTTTTACTTTTTCGATATGGACTCCAACCCAAGCGAGCAATATGTAGTCAGGATTTCTGCTTAAAACATCCTCCCAATCAGTTTGCACACTGGCAAGTTCTACATCACGGAATTCATTTCGTCCACCAGCAAGTTCACTAATTTCTGTTAACCAGTTAATGCTGCCTGGCGTGAAAACTGGTTTTGGCCACCATTCCCAATAAAGGGAAGGAAATGTTTCTACAGTTAAAGCCCTATTTTTCATTTCGGCGATGATGGCTAAAAATTTTTGTTGAACTTGCAAGGCTTGCTCTTGTATACCGCATAAGTTTCCGACGGTGATGAGGTCTTCCGCAATATCCGTCAAGCTTTGCGGATTTAGAACAATATGTGGGATTTGGCGTTTCTCGAGTTCTTCAATATTTTTTTCCATTCCAGGTACACTTAACGAAGCGAGAACGAGATCCGGTTGAAATGACTCCAATTTATCCATATTAATGGATAAATCGGGACCAAGCCGGGGGAGATGTTGAATGCTTTCAGGCCAGTCGGAAAAATCGTCAATGGCTACGAGATGATCAAGAATTCCCAGATAGGCAAGTAGTTCTGTATTGCTGGGACAGATTGAAATAATGCGCATACTAGTCACCTCCATTTGGATTAATTGTATCATAGTTACGTGAGTGTACGATTATAAAAAGTACTTTTGAGTAAAGTTGCATCCCTTGTCGCATCATGTTGTAAAATGGAAGAAAATTGTAGCTTTCAATAGAGGACTTGGGGGATGCTGAATGGCTATTAAAAATGTAATGGAAATCATTGTACGTGATGTTTTACTGGGTAATAAACAGGAATTAAAATTAACTTGCTCATGTAACAGATGTTTGGATGACATTATGGCTCATGCGCTTAATCATTTGCCGCCGCGGTATATTGTCAATCCTGACCATCAGCCGTATGTCCGAGTGATGCACGAAGCGGATCGTGACTAATATATTACGGGTTGTTACACAGGCGGCAACAGTTGTCTCAGCAAACCCTCGTTGTCATGAACATGAAGTACCTGGAGTATGAGATACCCACTAGTGTTGCATGGAGTCCGCGATCGAGAAATCAATCGGGGCTTTCTTTATTTTGTTTACTGGCAAATTATTTTTTGTTTAACTTCTGTAAATATATTCCTCCAGTGGATAATAACCCAATACGCACAAGGTCATTGTCGCGAAAAAAGTTGGATGGGTGGCAATCTGATGCAGTGCAGTAGGTAGTTGGTTAAAATATAATTCTAAATTTGATTGTACTTAATTACCAATTTTCTGAAAAATGTTGATAATAATTCCGATCCTGTTAGTCTAGTCTTATAGTTCTATTTTGAGTTATGCGTATATTAGCCTGTTTAATTGGTAACTAACAACCAAATTTTATGCAAAATTACTTATTTAATTTTAAAAGGCAGCTAGAAAAGATAAGCATACGATCTTTACAAAGTACAGAAAATTGAGGGGGTTAATAAATGACTCACCATTTAAAATCTTATCGTAAGTTTGTAGCAGCAGCTGCAACGGCGACACTTGTGGCAACGGCGGTGACACCTGCCTATGCTGCTACATTTAAAGATGTATCCAGCAATTACAAAGAAGCAGTAGATTATCTTGTTAGCAACAAAATCACTAACGGAATCAGTGTGACAAATTTTGGAACAGATTTAACGATTAAACGTGCGGATGCTGCAGTTATGTTGGCGAAAGCATTGAAATTAGATGTAAAAGATGCCAAAGATTCGGGCTTTACGGATGTGCCGTCCCGTGCGAAAGCATATGTAGATGCTTTAAAAGAAGCAGGTATTGTGAACGGAAAAACAGCCAAGATATTTGCCTCTGACCAGAACATTACCCGCGGGGAAGCAGCTATTATGCTTGCAAAGGCCTATGAAATTACAGGAAGTAAAGTGAAAATTCCATTTACCGACGTTGCTGTTCATTATCAGGATTCTGTTGCTGCTCTTGTTGATCATAACGTTACTTCGGGGAAAACAGCTACATCATTTGGCACTGGACGAGCCATTACACGCGGAGAATTCGCAATTTTCCTACATAGGCTATCGAAGCTTGAAAGGGAAGAGCCGAAAGAAGAAGCTAAGGAAAAAATAGAAGTGTATAATGAGGCTGATTTAATTGCCGCATTAGAAGATTCGAAGATTACTAAGGTCTTATTAGGAGCAGATATCACATCTGATAGTATACCGACGATTCAACACAAAGTGGAAATTGATTTGAATGGAAAAACTCTAAAAGGAATTGTAAAATACGATATTCCTAACGGTACAGACACAATTACGTTAGCCTCTTCTAAAAATGGAGGAAAGGTGCAAGGGGATCTATCTGTTAATACTCCAAAAGCAGATTTCATTGTAGGTGAGAATGTAGAGATTGCAGGAACGACTACAATTGTGAACGTGAAGGAAAGTACATTCTATAATAAAGGAATACTAAACGCTGTAGTGATCGAGGATCATGATGGGACAAGCTTCGCTAACCAAGGAAATGTGAAAGGTAACGTGGCGGTTGAAACGGATGGAGCCATAATGTTAATGGGTAAAATTGATGCGGTAGTTGTCAATAAAGCAGCGGATATTACGGTTGCAGAAAGTGCAACTATTAAAAGTATGACTGTTACGGTTAATGGTGTAACAGTGAATGCACCAGCTGGAACGGTTCATACAATCCAAGCCTCTGATGGAGTAACAGTTATGGATCCTGATGGTAAATCAGTAGAAGGACCGACTAATTCTAGGGGAGGATCTGGTGGTAGTGGGGGCGGGACAGTTGTCAAGACAGTTTCTGGCAACATTGATTCATTTACAAAAGATGCTGTTACAATTAATGGGAAAAAGCATAAAATTTCTAATTCATTAAAGGGATTATTTAATGAAGAAAATAATGCAGCATTGCAGGGAGCATCTATTGTATTTGAAAGTAAAAATGGTGTAGTTGACAAAATCACTAAGCTTGAGCTTACGAATACAACAGGAACGGCTGATAAAAACCTTGTTCTAGATGGAGATGGAGCGGTTATTGACGGTTCCGTTATTATTCAAGGCGACTATTACAATATCAAAAACATGACTGTTAATGGGGACTTCACGATTACAGGTGAAGTGCAAAACAGCTTTATATCGGATCAGTTAACGGTAGAAGGCACTATGCATATTGCGGAAGAAGAGGCTAAGCAGGTGGCAGCGGCATCCTTTATGGTGCAGGCGGCAAGTATTTCGAAGACCCGGATCACTGTTGTTTTTAAAGATTCAACAATTGCTACATTTGAAATCGCGAAGGAAGATGTGCACTTTACTGCGACTGGCAGCACAAGAGTAACGACATTGTCGCTTCAGGCCAATGCGGATATTTTTGCGGATCCAGATGTCATCTTACCGAAAGTAGAGATTACAAAAGGTGTCACACGTGTAGTGCTGAATGCGACGATTCAAGATGTAATTATTGATTCGAATGATGAGATTGAAGTGTCAGGCAAGGGCAGATTTGATAACATCGTTGTAAATACGGATAAAGAGGTAAAACTGAGTACAACAGGAACGATCAAAAATCTTGATATGAAAAATGAAGTATCCAAAGTTTCAATCGGTAATGATGCAGTAATTAGCGATATAAAAATGCCAGAGGGTAAAACTGTTGAGGACGTAGTTAAAAACTTTAATGAAGCTAAAGAACAAATCGATAAAATTGCGGGAGTAACAAATCCTGAATTCAATGAAGAGCTTCGGGAGAAAGAAGATGAAGACTACTTTGCGGCAGGCATTTTGAAAACTGATAGATTCGGCTATGTAAAATTGAATATTAAAAACCAAGGTGATTATCAAGTAAAGTATTTAATTGTTGATGGAGCATTTAATTCTCCGAAAGCAGGGGAACAAGTGCCGAAAGAAGCGATTGACTATAAAGAGAATGATGAATTTATCCTTTGGCACGGACATGAAATCTTTGTTTATCAAACGGATGAACAAGGTAAAATTGTTGAGGTAATAGATGTGAACGAAACCTGGCATTTCCCTACGGAATGGAAGTTGAATGATGATAACACATTAACACTGAAAACAGCGATGAAAACGGATGGTCGATCAGTAAAAGACTTAATGCGTTATGTGTATGTTTATCAGGATGGGGTGGCAAACAAAGTGACTAATTTCTCCGGTTACTCATGGGGCGAATCGGATGGAATCCCTGTTTTGACAATCAATCTTAAAAATACGGATCCAACAAAGCCGGGGTGGATCTTTATAAGCGCGGACCGGTTCGGTGTATCTAGTACCTTAAATGGCGGATACGATAATGAATCGTTGAATCTTTTTGTTCTCCATGATTTGGCTCGTGATAATAGTACAGATATTGGATGGGAATTTACTCATCTGCTGGATCATATCGCGTATGAAGAGATTCAAAAGGAGGATGCTTCCGGGGGAACTTACATTTCACGTGAACGGATCGCGGAAAATGATTCTGTTAGCGTAAAAGCATACAAAGATGAGTTACTAAAAAACAAATCATCATTGCAGACATATGAGGCAGTGAAAGAAATGGTGATTCGAATTAATGAAGATTTAAAAGAGAAAGTAGATGCTTATAAAAAAGTAAGAGAACTGACCGAAGCACTTTATAAAGAAGATCGCTATGATTATCCGCAAGATGAGCGGCTTCGTGAAGGTGTGACACAACAGCAAATTGATGAAGCGCTTAAAGCGGTCAACGCGTTAAGTAATGAATTTGTTGAAAAGCAATGGCTAAAATGGGATGTAGATCATGCTCAATATTTACTTATTAAACCCACTCTTGGTCAAATTGTATCGGAATTTACAATAGCGTCCACTGTTGAGGCGGGGGCTTCGTTAATGGATCATCTTTATAAAGGGGCAAAGCCGGAAAAACTTCGGATTGAAATAGGAGCCGCGGGCCAAAGAATTCAGAAGAACGGATCGCACTCTTATGTTGTTCATGGTTCAAGATATTTAGATACAAATCAAAAGGAATTGACACTAAAGACGCAAAATAAAACTGGAGAGTCAGTAATTGAATATGTAGGCGTAACTTTGTACGTCGGTGACTATCACGTCGGCAATGAAATTATTGCCGTAACAATCGAATCTGCGGAGCGAGATGAATCTGCATTAAGCCATGAAACTAGTATTTCGAATAGAACATATGGAAAAGGAATTTATAGGGTAGACAATGATAACGAGAAAAAAATCCATATTGATCGGGATGTTACGGTCGAAATACTACTGAAAAACATTGTGGCTGCGGATTATTCAGAACAAGAATACGAATTCACCAATGCGGGAGGGGAAGCATTAAAGTCAGGTGACATCGTTGCAGACGGATCGCTGTTTACAGTCACATCTGAAGATGGACAAGCGACTGCGGTTTATCAAGTTGAAACGGTTGTTTCACTAACGGATATTCAATTGGGTGCACTCGGTGAATTGGAGTTTACAGCAAAACATTCGAATTTTGAAGAGTTGCAAGAACACTTGAATATTAGTGGTGCTGAGGGTAAATTCACGCTGTCACAAGTGAACGGTAGCCAAAATCGTTATAAAGTCATTATTTCTGATGCGGTAGAACATCAAAGATATTGGTTCGAACACAATGGCGGAAAGCTTGTTGTAACGGAAAATAACCAGGATGTTATTTGGAAAATCTTTAGCGTTGAAAGAGAAAATCCGTCAATAAATCACACTGTAATTGTGAGAAAAGTAACTGATCAAGTAAATATTACATCCAGTGAAGATATCGATGTTCAGTTCTTAAAAGACGGGGAATGGCTGAAGCAATTAGAGGTAGACGGCGTTACAATTGGTACTGAAATTACTGAAGTTAGCAATGGACAAGCGAAAATCACCTTCACAACAACAGGCAATGATCTAGGGGAAATAAACGAAACAAAAGACGTAGAGGTAAAAGTCCTGGTTAATGGAATTGAAGATCAGGATTTCATTTATCTGACAATTGGGAGGAATGGAGAATTTTTCGTTAACGTCGTTGAAAAGTGAATGCCTAAGATGACGATAAAATCTGACCGTTTCAAATAGAAATGGTGAAAAATCATTGAATATATAGAGTAAACTCCACAAAATCGCCCTTTCTCTCACTTTGTTGGTGAGACGGGGGGCGATTTTTTCATATTTTAATAGGTAACTGATATACACTCCTTATTCATCCTCAAACAAGGAAGTCATGGGAGTGGCAATCTTGTACTAAAACTTCTACCAATGTTTAAGTTAAGGAAATTGTGGAATAGATAGATAGTATTTCCTTTAAGTACCAGGTGCTCACAAAACTCATGTAAATATTATTCCAGTAATAGTAATTATTTCCAAAGGGAATAGCCCTACAATCGGCTTGGGGGCTTATCTACTAATCTTTTGTTACTATTTACCAAAAGTAGAAAAGGTACACGTAATCTATTTAACTATGTTACAATAGTTGTGCAGATGGATCATGTAAGGATGGGTAGTTAATGAATACCCAGCGCCAACCTTATAAAATTCAACTGTACTATTGCAATAGGGAGGAACTCTACACATGTCAAATCAACCAAAATCTTATAAAAAATTTATCGCAACAGCTGCAACTGCAACGCTCGTTGCGACAGCTATTATACCGACCGCATCTGCTGCGGAAGCAAAAGCATTCACAGATGTGAACAAAAACTATAAAACTGCTGTTGATTATCTAGTTTCACAAAATATTACAAAAGGCATCAACGATACAACATTCGGTACGGATCAGCCGATCAAACGCGGTGACGCAGCAATTTTCATTGCAAAAGCATTGGATCTTGATACAGTTAACGCACCAGACGCTGGTTTCAAGGATGTAAACAGCCGCGTGAAAGGCGCTGTTAACGCAATCGTTCAAGCGAAAATCGCGGGCGGCAAATCAGAAACTACATTTGCACCAGACGATAACATCACACGTGCAGAAATGTCTAAACTACTCGTAAATGCTTATAATTTGCAAGCAGGCGACACAAAAAACACGTTCACAGACGTCAACAACACGTGGGATCCATATGTCGATGCATTATTGGCAAGCGGTGTAACGATGGGGTTAAATGAAACGACATTCGGTGCAACGCAGGACGTAACACGCGGTCAGTTCGCACTATTCATTTACCGTGGGGAGTCGACAAAGCCTGAACCCGGTAAAGCACCTGAGGTCGTTTCTGTTGATGCGGCGAACGCTAAACAAGTTAAATTAGCTGGATCAGCATTAGATCAACTTAAAGCTAGTCAATTATCTGTAGAAGGAAACAAAATTCTTTCTGTGGTCGCTAGTGCAAACGGAAAAGAAGCTACTGTAACGTTTGAAACAGCGGTAAAATCTGGTGCTGAACAAACACTGAAATTCACTGAAAAAGTTGAAGGTGAAGCTGACAAAGTCAATGAATTCAAATTCACTTATACACTTGAAGTAAACGCAGTGGAAGGAACATCTGAACGTCTAGATGACGACACAAATAAGCAATTTTTAGGCTTTACGATTAATGATGGAGAAGCTGTGAGTGTTCAGTATTTAGTAGATGCTGGTTACACAGTGGAATTCCAATCGACGAAGGATCTATTCGCTTCTACTTCTACAGGTGAAGTCGATGCCTCCAAAATTGCAGATGGTGATAAGTTTGCTTATAAAGTAGTGATTACAAAAGGTGATACGACTGTTGAATCTAAACTGACAAACGTTGAAGTTCTTGATTTTGCTACTTACTTAACTTCAATTAGTGAAGTTAGCGTCACGCAAGGTGCAGTTGCTGTTAAAAGTAATAAAGTAACTGTAGAAGATAAAAACGTAACTGTTGCAGCTACAAAAGCAACGGCACTTAACGGCGCGACAATTAATAGTCCAAAAGTTACTTATAAATCATCAAACCCTGCTATTGCGACTGTTGATGCAACTACGGGTGTGGTTACGCCTATTAAGCCAGGTAATGTAACAATTACGATGGAAGCTGATGACGCGAAGAAAGAAGTACCTTTAACGGTCGTCTCTGGCGCTCGTGAAGTTGCTCAAGTAACGGCTACTTCTACTTCTGTTAAATTACTAGCTTCAAAGACTCAAACGATTGATGTAACGGTTGTTGACCAATACGGTGATGAGTTTGAAGGGAATGTAGACGTTGTCTCTAAAGATGCTAAAATTGCAACTGTAAGTAATCCAGTAGCGATTACTAACGGTAAAGGAACAGCTACCATTGCCGCAGTTGCTAAAGGCAATACAACGGTTGAAGTGAAAGCAGGAGATCAGGTTCTTAAGAGCGTCAGCGTAGCAGTTTCAGACGATTCCGCTGTTGCATCTAGAAAAATTGAAACTGTTTCTGCATCTGCTGACTATGCGCTTGATGTGGTAACAGGTTCCGATGATGCATCTCTTGACATCGTATGGAATCAATATAATGCTGGTGGATTTTTAATCGGACCTGAAAAGGATTTCACAAATGATGACCTAAAAGGAACGAAATATACAGTTTCTTCTTCTGATAATAGTGTGGCTACTGTAAGCGTAGCAACTAATGGAACAATTACTGTCGGTGCATTAAAACCAGGGACAGCAAATATTCAGATCAAAGAAGGTACGGTAACAAGAGCTTCTGTTCAAGTTACAGTTGTAAATACAACACCAACGATTACTGCTGTTAACTTTGAAACAGTTGAAGATGTAACGACTAACGGTGCTCTTAATGTACAAGCATTAAAAGCAGAAGGAATTACATTGTCTTCAACAGATTATACAGCTGAAATTCATACGGATGGAACGATCTTTGTTGACGTCGATACAACAGAAGGTTTAACTGATGGAGACATTAAGTTAGGGAAATTAGGTGCCCTTTACTCAGGCACACCTGCCGATATCACTTCTTTAAGTGTTAATGCAGGTTCTGTCGTAGCTGCAAATGTAGCGGCCGGCGCCGAAGGAACAATTGTCGTGCGTGTCGTTAAAGAAGGCGAAACTTCAGCATTCGCAACTTCAACAATTACTGTAAAAGTTCCACAGTAATATTTGGTGCCAGGCACCCACACAATTCAGACGCTATTCTGACAACGGTGATTGATACGAAAGTCAAAAGCCCTTCGATCGAGGACTCATCGGTTGAAGGGCTTTTTTCATGGTGTGAGCAGTTAAAATACTTATGAACATTTTGAGGTGCTATTATGATGAATCAGAAGGAGAGTATAGCCGCATCTGTATTTGAGCGATTGGAGAATGTGGCAAAAAGGAATAATCGGTCTTTGGATTCGACTCTATTAGTCTACTTTCAAGAGCGATTTTTGTATCGTTTATCGAAATCGCACCATAGGGAACGATTTCTGTTAAAGGGAGAATTATTTTTATTTGCCCTAACTAAGTTTTCCGCCAGACCGTCACGGGATATTGATTTTTTAGCAACTTACTTTTCCAGTGAAATCAAAAACATTGAGCAAGCGTTTAAAGAAGTTTGTTCGACAGAGACGGAAGATGATGGTGTAATATTTCGCGTTGATCGAATGACTACGGAACGAATCAAAGAGGATGCTAATGACGAAAGCGTTAGCATCAAAATTCCTGTTGCATTAGGTCAGGCTGAAAATGAGCTGCAATTAAAAATTGGGTTTAGGGATGTGGTTATTCCAAAACCACAAACGATGGATTTTCCTGTTCTTTTGGATATGGAGCAGCCAATTATTATGACATACTCAATTGAATCGATTGTTTCGGAAAAGTTCGAAGACATCATTAGCCATTCTGACTTAAATGATAGAATAAAAGATTTCTATGATCTTTATATGTTAAGTAGTTCTCAGGTTTTTGAAGGCAGGGTACTCCAAGAAGCGATTCTAGAAACATTTGAACGGCGCAAAACGCTAATGGAAAAGGAACATCCTTTGTTTACGAAAGATTTTTGCCTTGATCCAGCAAGAAATGCACAATGGACTGCATTTATAAAGGAAATTGGCATAGCAGAAGATTTGTCATTTGAGGTAGTGATGAAACAACTTCAAGAATTCATCGAACCTATTTACCAAGCAGTTTTGCATGAAGATGAATTTTTTGGAAGATGGGATTTTAACGAGCTAAGATGGATCAAGATCTTTGATGTTTAATCGATGCACTCACATAACTTGGACACTAATCGGACAATGATGGATGACCTAAAGGAAATGGAACCCCCGCATATTCGCTCCTATCATCATGCGGGGGAATCATCGAACAGTATTTTTCAAAGCAAGGTGACCTTACAAAGATAGTTTAGTTGTTTGAGTGCCTAGCGCTCAAACGACAGGTCTGTGTATATTTCAGGGTGAAGCATTTTCCCTAATTTCAATGCACCTTCAAGTAGTCGAGGGGATGGGCGGCAATAGAGTTCTTCCTCCATAATAGCGATACGCCCATTTTTAACAGCCTTGAGATCTTGCCATCCCGGTCGTTTTAAAACGACCTCTGTTTTTACTTTTTCAATTTGGACGCCAACCCAAGCGAGCAATATGTAGTCAGGATTTCTGCGTAAAACGTCTTCCCAATCAGTTTGAACACTTGCCAGTTTAACCTCACGGAATTCATTCCGTCCGCCAGCCAGTTCACTAATTTCTGTTAACCAGTTAATGCCCCCAGGCGTGAAAACTGGTTTTGGCCACCATTCCCAGTAAAGGGAAGGAAATGTTTCGACAGTTGAAGCCCTGTTTTTCATTTCAGCGATGATGGCTAAAAAACTTTGTTGAACTTGTAAAGCTTGCGCTTGTACGCCACATGCGTTTCCGACGGTGATCAGATCTTCTGCAATATCGGTCAGGCTTTGTGGGTTGAGCACAATGTGTGGGATTTGGCGTTTCTCGAGTTCTGCTATATTTTTTTCCATTCCAGGCACACTCAACGAAGCGAGAACGAGATCCGGTTGAAATGATTCTAACTGATCCATATTGATGGATAAATCAGGACCAAGCCGGGGGAGATGTTGAATGCTTTCAGGCCAGTCGGAAAAATCGTCAATGGCAACGAGATGATCAAGTAATCCGAGGTAGGCGAGTAGTTCTGTATTACTTGGACAGATTGAAATAATGCGCATACGAGTCACTTCCATTTTTGATTAATTGTATCATAGTTACGTGAATGAACAATTGCATCACACAATTCAGACGCGATGCTGAAATTGGTTTGCCCCCCAAAAAAAGCCTTCGATCAAGAGAAATCTTGTGATCGGGGGCTTTTTTACTTTCAGATGAATGGTTAACTGGAAAAATAACTGAATAGCGTAGGGGGTTCCTCAAGTATTAGTCACCTCTACCCCACGAAATTTGGACACCGTTCCGACAACGATGGATAACTATGACCATGTGATAATCGTTCCGTGATCGGCATAGAATGATAGCAGGCGATAGGTTTAACTTATATGGTTTATCATTGAATCCCTACTTTGTCTATCGGCTATGATGGTTTGAAGCGTGTTTTATCAATCATTTAATAGTGAGGAGGAACGAAGTTTTGGAGACGGTCTTGCTTTTAGTCAACCTTGCCGGATTGCTTCTACTTGTCGCTTTGTTGTATGGAATGAAACGAAAAAAGATTTCATTTTCGAAACGTGTTTTCACAGGTCTCGGGCTTGGAATTGCTTACGGACTCATTTTAAACTTTGCTTACGGAGCAGATTCGACAGTATTGAAAGATTCCATGCCATGGTTTAACTTAATCGGGACCGGTTATATGAAATTGCTTCAAATGATTGTCATCCCACTGGTTTTCATATCCATCCTTGCCGCCTTTACAAAAGTGACGATTGGCAAGAATTTCGGGAAAATGGCCGGCATGATCTTAGGGATGCTCGTAGGAACAACCGCAATTGCCGCAATTGTGGGGATTTCTGCCTCACTTCTTTTTGGACTTGATGCATCAGAGATTGTGCAAGGAGAAGCGGAAGCTGCACGTGGGGCTTCACTTGAAGAGCGTTCTGCTACTGTAGCGGATCGTACCTTACCGGATCAGATAATTGATCTGCTGCCGGCAAATCCATTTTTAGATTTCACAGGTGCACGACCGACATCGACCATCGCTGTCGTCATCTTTGCAGCATTTCTCGGATTTGCTTACTTGGCCATCACAAGAAGAGATCAAGAAAATGCGACAATGGTGAAAAAGGGAATTGATGCACTTTATTCACTCATTATGGGTATTGTAAGAATCGTTTTACGATTAACACCATACGGTATTTTAGCCATCATTGCCCGCACGGTGGCCACGTCCGATTTTGCGGCAATCTATAGTCTTGGTAAATTTGTCCTCGCTTCCTATGCCGCGTTGCTTGTGATGTTCGGCATTCATCTCATCATCATTTCACTTTCGGGGCTCAATCCAATCACCTATGTGAAGAAGGCAGGAGATGCACTTCTATTTGCCTTCACGTCACGATCTAGTGCAGGAACCTTGCCATTAACAATTAATGCGCAAACGAACC
Source organism: Sporosarcina sp. HYO08 (assembly GCF_001563475.1). GTDB lineage: Bacteria > Bacillota > Bacilli > Bacillales_A > Planococcaceae > Sporosarcina. The sequence continues at coordinate 335,458 of NZ_LPUT01000012.1, forward strand.
GCCTCGGTGTATCAGAAGGAGTGGCGAACTTTGCCGGCTCATTCGGATTATCCATTGGTCAAAACGGCTGCGCAGGCATTTACCCGGCGATGCTTGCAGTGATGATCGCACCTTCTGTCGGGCAAAATCCACTCGAGCCAATGTTTCTACTCACATTGATCGTGATCGTAGCGATTAGCTCATTCGGCGTTGCCGGCGTAGGCGGTGGCGCAACGTTCGCCGCAATCCTTGTCCTTTCTGCCATGAATCTTCCAATCGTATTGGCAGGATTATTGATTTCCATTGAACCGCTAATTGACATGGGACGCACCGCAGTGAATGTTAGTGGATCCATGACGGCGGGCGTAACGACGGCGCGTCTGACGGGGGAATTGGATACAGAAATGTACAACGAGCCACTTGAAAAACAGACGGTGGACTCGTAAGTTGCCCGTCTATTAGATCCTATAATAGCTAAAATGATAAAAGACCCTGTGGAGAGAAATCCCCACAGGGTCTTTATTGTTGTCAAAAGGAACAGTGTGGACGCAGTTAACTACTGATCCATCTTCCAACAAAAAAATCCTTCATCTTTTTTCCATTCGGCATATAAAACATCTTCAAAATTTAAGATGTCTTTTTTTCGAATTTGCTTCAGCAGCCAATTTTCGTCAAATCCGACTAGCTTTAGATTATCATGAACGACTTTCCCGTCACTAATAAGCGAAACGGGGATGTAAACGGCTTTTTGCTTGATTTTTAAATCTTCTATTGTAGGGTCGGCATATTTCGATTTTTTAATGGCGCTTATTTTGCCGTTTGGTTCTAAGATGGCATATTCTACTTCGCGGAGTGAAAAAATGTCTTTTTGTTGTCTCAGCATTTGTTGCAGTTCATCGATCGATACGTTGTTGCCTTTTAATTCTTTTCTGTCGAGGATGCCTTTTCTAATGACAACAGAAGGTGCCCCTTCGAGGACTCGGCGTGTACCTCTTATTTTCATTGTTAATTTTTCAATAAGAAAAATTAATAATCCCCAAAACGAAACGGCATATAAAATGGACCATACTTTTACTTCGGGATCATAAACGGAATTTCCAACGAGCTCACCTAGGATGAGAGCGGATATAAAATCAAACGGTGTTAGCTGATCGATTTGCGTCTTTCCTAAGATCTTTGTCAGCACTAATAAGGCAAGTAAACCAACAAAAAGTTCTACCGTAATTTGTCCGATGTGCATATTTTAACTACCTTTCGAAAGTCATTCTTTTATAGAATGGACAAAAAGCTTCTGATCAATTCATCATAATTGGTGCCAGGCACCTGCGCAATTCAGACACTATTCCGATAACGATGATAATACAAATATAAAAAGCCTCTCGATCATTCCGAGGAATTGATCGAGGGGCTTCGAGTGTGAATAAGGATATTACGCCAACGGTCTTTATTCAATTGGGTTCAGAAGAATGTATTGACCAGAGAATTCTTTGATTAACCCATCATCTCAGCGACAATTTCATAAGAACGCAACCGAGCTTTCTGATCGAAAATTTGCGAATTGATGATCAGCTCGTTTGTTTTTGTTTCACGAATGAAACTTTCAAGCTTTTGCCTCACAGTTTCTGGACTACCAACAATTGTAGAACGGGAGTCAAGCGTTTTTTCGAGGGACGCTCGCTCATAAGGTGACCATACTTCTTCAATGTTCGCAATCGGCGGTTTCAACTGTGTTGGGACGCCTCTCGTTAAGCTAAGAAACTGTAGTTGTTGAGAGGTTGCCAGAAACTGGGCTTCTTCATCTGTGTCTGCTGCGATGACATTGACGCCTAGCATTGCGTACGGTTCTTGCAGTGTTTTCGACGGCTTGAAGTTTTGACGGTAAAGCCGTAACGCAGGCAATGTGTGTTGCGGCGCGAAGTGACTTGCGAAAGAAAAGGGAAGTCCTTTTTGCGCAGCCAGTTGAGCACTGAAGCCGCTTGAACCGAGTAACCAAATAGGAATGTCAAGTCCTTCACCGGGAAATGCGCGAACGCGTGCTGTTCGGTTCGGTTCAAAATAGTCCTCGAGTTCAGCTAGTTGATTCGGAAAATCTTCCCCAGTGCTATGTAACGTACGGCGCAGCGCAAAAGCTGTTGCCTGATCCGAGCCAGGCGCGCGGCCAAGACCAAGGTCGATTCTTCCGGGATAAAGTGATTCTAATGTGCCAAACTGCTCGGCGATCACGAGTGGTGCGTGATTGGGCAACATAATTCCGCCTGCACCTACACGAATACGATTTGTGGCGCCTGCAATATGCCCAATTAGCACAGACGTTGCAGAACTTCCGATTCCCGGCATATTATGATGCTCTGCCAACCAATATCGATTGAAGCCCCATTCTTCTACATGTTGTGCGATTTCCACGCTGTTTTTAAAGGAAGCATTTGCATTGCTGCCCTCATTAATCGGTGCTAAATCCAAAACAGAGAGCGGAATTTCATTAAAATACTTTATATAATTTCTGTTCAATTTTAACACTCCTTGTTTGATCATCCCTTTAAATCATACCGTTCCGGGATAGGATTCTCTAACAATCTGATTGCGAGAGATACAACGGCGAGACGCTAGGAGTCCAAAATTGAAAGAACCATTAAAAATTGAAACACCCGGCACTTTCCATTGGTGCCAGGCACCCACACAATTCAGTTTCTCCACGATTGCTCAAACAGTTTGCCTATTCCAAAATCGATGTGCAGCAACCGCATCGATGAAATCATTTGAAAAGCGTTGGACGTCATTTCCCGTTATAACACCTGGTTCTCCGGTGTATTTATTTAACGTTAAAAGTTGTATCCCCTGGTGGGTAGCACCGATTGGTTTATAATGTGAAAATGCTTCATCAACAAAATAAGCCGCGTCTTTATTAAATTTCTTGCTCGTTTTACTTCCATTTACGACATAAACTGCATCGAACTGTACGGACTTTGCGGTTAGGAAAGTGTGATCGACGTTGAATGTAACACCGTTTGTACCAATTACCTCTCCCTGATTTTCACTGATGAATTCAGGTGTCAGCCCAGAATCAATCAACCGTTCGATTACATACTTTACATCAGGACCGTTAAAGCCATCTGCTAGAATGACGGCGACTTTCCGTGTGCTCGGTGTGAAAATCGTATTTTGTTGACTGAGTGCAGGAGATGACTCTGTGATAGTGGAACCGCCTTTTGTCGGTGGGGGCATACCGATTTTCTTCGCAAATGCTTGTGTTAGCTCTAAGCTTACATTCGCAAACATGTCGATCACTTGCTGCTTTACCGATAGGCTCTTTACTTTCCCTAGTTCAAAACTAAAGGCATCAATGATGTGTTTTTTCTCGGCTGGACTCATACTGTTCCAAAAGAGAGTTGCTTGTGAAAAGTGGTCTTTAAAACTGTCACTTCGCGCTTGGATTTTTCGGCCTTCTATTTTTTCCTGGTAATGTTCGTACCCGCCTTCTGCCGGACTTGCAGGAGCAGGTGTATTTCCTGCCAAAGAATTCCGGTGATAGTTCACTTTTCCGATATTAATCGTTTGTCTATGGTATCCGTCTCGCTGGTTGTTATGAATGGGAACGATTGGTCTATTGATCGGAATTTCATGGAAGTTCGGACCGCCGAGCCGGATCAATTGTGTATCAATATAGGAAAACAGCCGACCTTGCAGCAACGGGTCATTTGTAAAATCTATCCCGGGAACGACATTGCCCGGATGGAAAGCGACTTGTTCTGTTTCTGCGAAGAAATTATCTACATTGCGGTTTAACGTCATTTTTCCAATGATTTTAACTGGAACAACTTCTTCTGGCCAAAGCTTCGTCGCATCCAAAATATCATGTTTCAGTTTAAATTCATCTTCCTCATTTAAAATTTGAACACCTAGTTCAAATTCTGGGTAATGACCATTTTCAATCGCATTCCATAAGTCATTACGGTGAAAGTCTGGATCGATTCCCGCTAGTTTATGGGATTCATCCCAAACGAGAGAGTGGGTCCCTAACGTTGGTTTCCAGTGGAATTTTACAAAGAAAGCTTTTCCTTGTTCATTCACGAATCGAAAAGTATGAACGCCGAATCCTTCCATCATTCGGAAACTCCTTGGAATGGCACGGTCAGACATGATCCACATAATCATATGTGCAGTCTCTTGGTTATTCGCAACAAAGTCCCAAAATGTATCATGCGCCGTGGAGGCTTGTGGAATATCATTATCTGGTTCTGGTTTGAATGCATGCACAACATCTGGGAATTTAATCGCATCTTGAATGAAAAAGACCGGGATATTATTGGCGACTAAATCATAATTTCCCTCTTCCGTATAAAACTTCGTCGCAAATCCTCTGGCATCCCGAACTGTATCGGCGGAACCTCTAGCGCCGCTTACTGTGGAAAATCGGACGAACACCGGCGTCTTAACGGAAGTATCTTGCAAAAACTTCGCCCTCGTGAAATCACTCATATTTTCATATAATTGAAACTCGCCATGCGCAGCAAACCCGCGTGCATGCACAACTCTTTCTGGAATTCGTTCATGATCAAAATGGGTCATTTTTTCCCGGAAATGAAAGTCCTCCATCAGTGTCGGTCCACGTACACCCGCTTTTAAAGAGAATTCATCCTCCGACACTTTCAATCCTTGGTTTGTCGTCAGTTTTGTACCCTTGTCATCTACAGTAAACGCATCAAGTTGCTTCTCCTTATTATTCTTATCGCTATTTTGATTGTTGCGCAGTAAACTCTCCTCCTCCTTATATTCAATTTATGCTTGTGTTTTTAACTTATTCTTGAGAGGTCGAGCTACGCCTAATTCGACATGAAACACTCGGCGCTTTGCGTTGGTGCCAGGCACCAGCGCAATTAGTTAGTTATAGACTATGAGCATAAATGAATGGAAGTTTTTATAGCGTAATAGAGTAGGAAACAAGAAAACCACCCGCGCCATGAATACAGGCAACGGGTGGTTTTCGATTTATGATGGCATTATGCTGTAGGGCGATGCAAAGTTTTATTGTTTAATCCAATTAGACGTTACGTTCACACCCGCATCGATGAGCAAGTTGATCACGGGACATCTTTTTTCGACCGCTTCTTTTAACTGCTCTAGACGCTCATCGGATTCTTCTGTTTTAATGAAGACATCGAGATTAACAGATTGAAAATGTGGCGATACGCCTTCAACGCCTCTTAATCCCCGCACGTCAAGTTCACCAGCGTTTTTGAACTCAACAGCCTCATAAGAAAATTTTTGCTCTTTGGCGATTAACGCAATCATAACAGATGCACAGCTTGATAAGCCCGCTAATACGAACTCGAGTGGGTTTGGCCCTTCATCTTTTCCACCTAAGCTTTTTGGTTCGTCTACAATAAAAGGTTCGAACTGTCTAACCTTTATTTCCGTCTGTACGCCACCTGTCCAGACACCACTTGTTTCGATCTTAATTAATTGACTAACGGACATTTTAAATCTCCTCCCAAATCATAGTAAGTGTATAGGTTTAATTATAATTATGTTTTCATACAAAAACAATACTTTTCTGAAATATTTGCTTTTGGAGGAGCATTTTGAATTGAAACACCCGGCTCTTTCCGTTTGTGCCAGGCACCCACACAATTTAAATGATAATGGCCAGTATGGATGCTACTACTAATAGAAGAAGGAAAATTACAATTCCTGCGAATATCAATAGGGTTCCAAATCCCCGCCATGCCGAAAATTGGTGGACAATCCCAATTGCTTTACTCTGTACAACAATTGAAAAAATGGATATCCCCATCATGATAACTGCATTCAAAATATAAAAACCGATCGACATATTTGTAATGCCAAATGGGTTTGTTGGGGTGGCGAATAACTGTTCACCATATAAGAAGAGTGCAATGATTCCAATTGGAGCAGTCCAAATCGTAGGGATTGTACCCGCTGCAACGGCAAGCCCCATCTGTCGCATTTTTCCGGAACCGCCGAGCAACTTGCCGATCCATGTGTATGCAACCACAGTAAGTCCAAATCCAGCCGTACCTATGAGTAAGCTTAAAAAGAGAACAAGAAAAAGTATAAGGGGAAATGGGAATTGTTCGAAGAAACCTGAATCTGCAAATCCCATAAAGCTACTTGCAAGGGATGAAAAAGCGATGAGCATTAGTGCATAAGGTATTGTCTTATGATCGACGATGTATTGAATCGTTTGGCTTGGATGCTTCCATATCGAAAGGAATGGATTCATGCTGTCACCGACCTTTCTCTATTTAAATTTAATCGCTTTACCAGAATATGAAAATGTATGATTTATATTCTCGTTTCGCCCAGTTTCTACTACTATAACAAATTGAGCACTATTTTTCAGAAAAGCGATATGAAACACCCGGCAATTTCGGTTGGTGCTAGGCACCCATGCAGTTATTCTCCAAATATGTCGAATAACTTTAAAAATACTAGAATAGTTTAAATTCAATGTTTTTTGTGATATGGTTTCCATAGAGACATTGTTATGGTAATAACTGGATCCTGCACAACGAAAGCATGTAAATACGCCATGATGCATTCAACAAAGGGAGTCTAGAAGTTATCTAAGACAAGGACAACTACTTTTAAAAGAGGGGGAGAAACATGAGGAAAATTGGGGTACTGGCATTGGTTTTCACATTCTTATTCGCTTTAATCATGCCGGTAACGAAAGTGGATGCAGCAAAATCATTTAGTGATGTATCAAAAGATTATTGGGCTGCTGAGCAAATTTACCGCTTTTCGGATCTAGGGGTTATTAAAGGGTTTGATGATGGAACGTTTCGTCCGAATAACAAAATTACGCGGGCGCAAGCAGCCATTATGTTAACACGCGGACTTAAGCTAGATACAGAGAATGTCCCGTCCGTAAACTACAAAGATATTAGCAAAGATCATTATGCGTATAAAGAGATTGCCGCCGTTACGCACGCAGGCATTATGCAAGGAAGTAACGGAGCGTATCAACCAGACGAGCCGCTAATCCGTTCACAAATGGCAATCATATTAGCCAATGCATTCGAATTAAAGGGCTATCAAACGGCATCATTTAAGGATGTACCGAAAAACGCCCATGCTTATGAACAGATCGATGCCATTTATGCTAGTGGGATCACGAAAGGTTATGAAGACCGTACGTTTAGACCTTCCATTCCAACAACTCGTGCGCAGTTTGCTGTTTTCCTAGGACGAGCCATCGATAAAGATCAGTCGCTAGCAGGATTGTTGAAAGAAGTGTACGCCAATGAGCAGGCGATTGAAACATACGAGTACGAAGGGAATCTAAATTTAGGCATTTCATTCCCAGAAACAATGCAAGAGTTTCCTGAGATGGCGATGATCGCATCTATGTTGGAAGATGTGAAAGTTCGCATGGTCGGGGCGTACCAAAAAGATCCGATGTTAATGGACATGGTGGTTGAGCTGACGCTATCTGGTGATGTGCAAACAACTGTTAAACTGCCAATCGTGATAACGGAAGAGAAGATGTGGATGAAGTTGCCGGAATCACCGCTATTCCCACTGCCGGAAGAGTTGACTGGCAAGTTTATCGAATTTGATCTCGCGGAGTTATCAGAGCTTTCGGGTCAGCCGAATAACACGGTCAACCTAGATTTACAAACAGAACTTGCACTGGCAATTAACAATCTATTCTTCGATCAATTTGCGGTTGATTTTTACAGCACTGTTGAAAATGAAGATGCGATAAAAGTGCCAAGTGACGTAGATGTGAAAAAGATCGTTAAATTTGAATTGACAAATGATAACTTGCAGCCATTTGTTGAAACATTATTCAATGGCTTCTTACCACAGCTATTCGAATTGCTGCAACAGGACGACTATGTGGAAGCATTAGGTCTAACTGCGGAAGAAATCGAGCTGCTTAAAGAAGAAATCGCACATATGCCCGCCGACCTAGATGAAATCATCGCCGAGATTAACAAAGTCGTAACCATTCATAAGTTTGAAGAACATATCGTCATTAACGAAGACGATATCATCGCCTATGACGTATTCGACCTGGATCTCGATGTGAATGTAGAAGAAGAGACATATGGTTTAAAACTGTTTTTTGATATGAAGAAATCCAAGATTAATGAAGAAGTTAAATTTTCGATAGGTATTCCAGACAAAGCGAATACCATCACATTAGAGGAGTTGCTCCAATTAGAAGGCGTGGAGATGGATGCTTTGGCAGTCCCGTATGACCTACAATAAGTCCGTTTCAGAAAACACCTGGCACTTTCCGTTTGTGCCAGGTACCCGCACTATTCTAACAATGGACAGAAAAATCAAACATATTGTACTTCGAACAAGCTCTCATTCCATAAAGTGAATGAGGGCTTATTTTTATTGTTTTCCAACTGTGAATAGATCATTTGCCATGGACGTGGTAGCGAGGCAGGCATATCTTATGGGAAAAGGGTATTTCTGGATAAAAATAATTTCATTGTTTGATCCCGTATTTTCATGGTCAAAATACGAAAAGGGGACAATGTGCACATTCGCCAAGCCATTGACAAACGTGGGGACTTCAATACAATGGAGGAATCTAGTATGCATTATTTAGATATGGGGCAAGGTGAGCCACTCGTTCTTATTCATGGATTGGGAAGCGTAAAGGAATCGTGGAAGTATCAATTTGACCTGTCAGAGAAGTTTCGTTTGATTATCCCTGATCTTCGGGGGCACGGGGAGTGTAACGACTTTCAGGACATTTCAATTGCGGGATTTGCGGATGATGTGTTGTCGTTGTTGGATTCGCTTGACATTCAACAAGCGCATTTCTGTGGGCTGTCATTAGGTGGGCTCGTTGTACAAGAAATTTATCGACAACAATCTGATCGTGTGCAGTCAATGATCTTGTCGAATACATTTTCTTACCTTCCTTACTTTATAAGGTATACCTCGTTACATGACAGATTGAAAAATCTCCGTTCGTTAACGAGCGATGAATACATTTCCATTACCGCCGAAAAATGCTTATACCAAAAAACACCTGATTTAATTGAAGAAGCGAAATCCTTGTTTTTAATTAAATCCGAACCGTATATCCAAACTTCACGTTCGGCAGTGAAATCAAATTATCTTCCGATACTGCCATTTGTGAAAGCGCCAACATTACTGATTGGAAGTTTGTATGATGAAGTTGTTCCGCTATTTTCGGTTTATCAAACGAAATGGTGTATGCCGCAAGCAAAATTAATTTTATTTGATCAATGCGGACATTTGCCAAATTTGGAGCGGCGAGAAAAGTATAATGAGGTTTTGACGCAATTTATCGAGCAACAAAAATCGCTGCCAGTTTCCTGTACGGTCTAGACATTTATTTCCATTGATAAAATAAGGGAATCCGTGTACAATAATCAATACAAGCTGCATTGTTCGTATCGACATTAAGTTTTAACCTTTAAGCTGTAAAAGGGAGTTTTAATTGAAACTGGAATGGCAAGCCTCGTTCTTCTCGAACAACGAGGACATACAGGAACGTTTCTGCAAACACCCACTTTGAGGAGTGGTGGTTTAAAACTTTCTAATCACGTACGACAAAGGCGGCTTCCTACATAATTAAAAACAAATGAGTCATCCTCCGATCAGGTTTCTGGTCGGAGGATTTTTTTGTTTACCGAACTGTTATAAGCGATTGGAGAAAGTTAGACGTAGAAAAAGGGATTATATTTAGTGGAAAAGGATAGGATACAGGTCGAGGGCCTATTCAGTAACCCCCAGCAAACAATAAGTAAAGGAGCTACGGTAATGACACAAGACAATAATCGTCAAAATCGTCAGAACGACCAAGACCAAAATCTTCAAGAGAGATATCAAGATCGATATAATTTTGAATTTGGCGGTGAGTTTTTCGACGAGATCCCAGATCTAACTAACAATCAGCCCAACAACAAGGACCGAAATAACCAGCGTAATCGCTAAAATCCAAATAGACCTGTATGACAGCATCGTCCGTCATACAGGTTTTGCTTTGGTAGCGTGCATACAACTGCGATACAGCGCCGACAACACAAGACTTATTCCTGTCTACCTTCCTTAGTAATCTGATCAATCGCCTTACCATCTATAAAGTCTGGCGCATCAAGATCCATTAACGTATATAAAGTTGGCGCTATGTCCAATGTAGAGAGCTCATTTGGAATCGTTGCTTTTGTATAACCAGTGCCAGTGACCAATAAGATTGGACGCAAGGCCTTTCGCTCCGGATCACCGCCGTGATTTCCTAGATCGACGGCTTTCTTCGCTGTGGCTTGTTCATCTTGCGCAATATAGTAGCCTTGACTGGCAATCAGCAGGACATCTCCACTCCGTTCACTTTGAAGCAGATTTGCTTCATTGCTTCCTGCGGCTATAACTTTTTCAAAAGGATCATCTTGATCATCCAGTAAAACGTGGAGTATTTTTTTAGCAGTTGACTTGCTGTTCGCAGAGGTTTGGTGCCACTGATGAAACAAAGAGCGAATTCTTTTCACTTTAGAGATCTTCTTCACTTCTAGGTTAGTAAAGATGTCGGTGATCTCTTGTTGAACTTCATTATATTGCTCTTTTGAAACAATTCCATTTAGCTCTCGATCTTTTACATTAATGTAGATATGAGCAATTGCACCGCTTGCAACGGCGTAGGCTTTAGACTTAGCCGGATCTACTTTACCTTCACGATCTCTTTCTAGAAGACCGGCTTTTTCTAATTCATGATTCGGGGAGATCATCGTATGGACAGGCTCCATTCCGTGATCTGATACGATGAAGAGCTGATCGGTATCATTCATCACCTGTAACGCTTCGCTAAGTGATTGATCCGCAAGCTCGTACGCCCATTGAATATACCCCATATATTGTTTGGACTTTTTCTTTGAATAGCCTGGTTGGCTCGGATCGACCAACAAGTATTTATGCGATTCATGATCAATTTGTGGATAATAAAAGAACAATAAATCGGGTTTGTACTGCTCTTTAATATAAAGAGAAACATCGGTTGTCCATTTAGCAAACCGCTCACTAATTTCTTCATATTCCGCTCGCGAAATCCATTTCATTTCCAGTGCCTTTTCATCGTCTTGAACGGGCAGATGCCCAAAATTTTTAGTAACCTTTTCTTTAAAATTCCCCGGACCCTGCACGGCAGCTGAAGTGACGGCAGTTCGATAAAGTTTAACGTTGTCTAGGGGAGGATCTGCTTCTTTCAATTTGAAAGAAAATCCAGCGTAGTGACTTTTATTGATTGTAAATGACACCGAACCCCAGTCATTTAATTGGACGGTCTCTACGTGAGGGCTGTTTTTATCCAAATAAAAGTAAAAAGTATCATAGTCTATTTCTCCATTATTCGTAGTGTCCGCAGCCAAAACATACACTTGTTGATTTTCACTTTCTTCAAGTTTCAAAGTCAGAGAAGCTTCTCTTACCGGACTCATACTTTTAGGAAGTTTCTTCCACTGTTTCGCTTCACTGAATGTCAAATCATCGAGCGCGCTTTCAGCCCAAGTCGTTCCGTAGTAAATCGCATACGTTGCCGCATTGCCTTCTTCGGGATTCGAACCGGGGAAAAGGACAGTGGCGGTCGTTTTTCCTTGTCTTTTCGCTTCAGCCCAAATGGGAGTCGCCTGAAGAGGCGAAAAAAAAGCACTGTCTTTGTCAGTGAGTTTCGTTCCAGGTTGATGAAGATTGTTACTAATCATGCCTGTTTTCCCAGGCTTTGCCCCCGTAGAAATAGCAGCATGCGAGGCGGATGTTAAAGAAGGATAAACGGTGCGGATATCTTCCGCAAACAGCCCATTTTCCGCCACTTTCTTGAAATATGGAAGCGCGCCTTCTTCCATATAATTCTTAGTAAAATCATGACGCATGCCATCAAAAGAAATCACCATATAGGTAGGATCCTCATTTGCATTTGCAGACAAAGGAAGGGGAATAACCGTCAATAGTACGAAGATTGATAACATGAGAGATATTAGCTTCTGTTTCATCCTATTGCACCTCTTTTACCATAACCGGATTACAGAACAATTCCCTTTCACAGCGGAGTGTAAACAAATGACACACCCGGCAATTTTAATGCGTGCCAGGCACCCAAACAATTAAAGCCCGTATCTTTTCATTCGGTTTGACTACTTGCTGACGCTGCTATCCTTGGGGAATGAAAAGCCAATCGATGCATATATTCAATATTGCATGGACTATAAAGCGGATAAATCTATTCTTCTAAAAGAAAGATAATATTGTGTCAATTGTTTTAGAAAACATGAATATCCGAATTGTCTAGGTGCTTGGCGCCAAATGGGGGGAATTGGAATTGCATGCGCAGATAAAGGAATATATGGCTCGACTGATTGAACGGTTGAAAAGTGATCAGGCGGCTGATGGCTCGTGGGGGTATCCGTTTGAGACGGGCATTTCGACAGATGCGTATCTGATTATCTTGCTCAGGACCTTGCAGATGGATGATGAAAAACTCATACAGGCTTTGACTGAAAGGATAATGAGTAAACAAGAAGCGAACGGGGCTTGGAAGCTTTTTCACGATGAAGATGACGGAAACTTATCGGCAACAGTTGAAGCGTACTATGCTTTGTTGTATTCCGGTTATATCAAGAAGGAAGACAGTAGATTGCTTGCGGCAAAATCTTTTATTTTCTCGAAAGGTGGCATCGAACAGACTCATCTATTGACGAAAGTTATGCTTGCTGTAACCGGTCAAACCTCTTGGCCGTCTACTATTTCGATACCGATTGAAATCATGCTTTTACCGCCTCATTTTCCAGTGAACTTCTACGATCTATCTGTCTTTGGAAGAGCAAACCTTGCCCCTCTCATGATTATTGCAACGAATAAATTTGCCCTCAAAACTTATCACACTCCTGATCTTTCCGATCTCATTACACCAGCATCCGATGATCTCTTCCATTCTTTAACACTTCAACAACTATTTATAGCAATTGAACAAGATGTGAAACAAGTATTTGGTTTATCCGAGGCAATCAAGGCTTCGGCTATCCAGCGAGCGAAACAATATATGCTCGATCACATCGAGCCGGACGGGACATTGTATAGCTATTTTAGTTCAACGTTTCTCATGATTTTTGCCTTGCGCTCTCTTGGTCATCCAAACAATGACCCGATCATTGTCAAGGCGGTTCAAGGGCTGAAAGCGATGAAAACGACCATTAATGGTCACCTCCATATGCAATATACAACCGCAACCGTGTGGAACACTTCTTTAATTAGTGATGCGCTGCAAAAAGCGGGCGTTCCTTCTACGGATCCTGTAATAAATAGGGCCAATCATTACTTACAAATACACCAACAATCAAAATATGGTGACTGGGCCATCCATAATCCAGGTGTTGCGCCGGGGGGCTGGGGATTTTCGGACGTCAATACATTCAATCCTGACATAGATGATTCAACCGCTTCGCTCAGGTCCATTTCCAAGCTTGTCCGGACGGATAAAACCTATTACGAAGCATGGAATAGAGGGGTTCGTTGGGTATTGTCCATGCAAAACAGTGATGGAGGATGGCCTGCCTTTGAGAAAAATGTAGGGAATCCATTGTTTGAGTTACTTCCTATTGAAGGAAATAAATTTTTAGTAACAGATTCAAGCAGCGCTGATTTGACTGGAAGAACACTCCAGTTTTTTGGGAACTACACCAACTTAGCAAAAAAACATCCTGTCATGAAACGAGGCGTTGAATGGCTCTTACAAGCGCAAGAGGAGAATGGTTCCTGGTATGGCCGCTGGGGAATTTGTTATATTTATGGAACTTGGGCAGCCATTACGGGGCTCATCGCAGCGGGAGAAAATCCGAAAAGTCCCGCAATCCAAAAAGCAGTCGACTGGTTCCTAACAATTCAAAATCGTGATGGGGGTTGGGGAGAGTCGTGTAAAAGTGATCTTGCCGCAAGATATATTCCACTCGGGGCCAGTAACGTGACCCAGACCGCATGGGCACTCGATGCACTCATTGCTGCTTCAGAGCATCCGACGCCGGAAATCGAAGCGGGCATGAGTTACCTCCTCGAATCCCATGACAACAATGATTGGACGAAATCTTATCCAGTTGGGCAAGGGATGGGCGGCGCATTCTATATTCATTATCATAGTTATCAATACATTTTTCCGTTGCTGGCATGTGCGCATTATACCAATAAATTTACAAGTAAAGCCCTTTGATCATGTATTGATCAAAGGTTTTTTGTGATTATATCAACACTTGTCCTTTACTGATGAATAGACAAACCACTCTTTCGTCTTTTTTCACTTCTTGTTGCTGTCATTGTATGTAATAGAAAAGGAGTGGTGTGGGAATCTGCTTGCAGAAAAAGGAGGCAGTCCATCAGTGAGATAAATGAATACCCGCTATTCGACGTGAAAAAACATGAATTCTGTTTTTTTAACATGAATTTTAAACTGTAATATATTGGCTAGTTCTTATTGAGTAGTTTCTTGAGAGATGAAAAAGTAATGGGATGCATTTAGATCGTCTTCGTTCCTAGATTTATTTAGAAAGGTTCATTGACTGGATTTGCATAAAACTTAATCAAGAAGTCCTCTATTTCGTGTTTTGTTTAATAAATATTTAGGACTCATGGATTGTTTTTCCAATTGTGACAAAGGTTAAAATTTCCAATAAAAAGTTGTTATCTGATTGTTACATGCTTGTGATTTTCATTTGTTAAGGTGGTATCAAGCAAATGGCAGGTGCCGAAAATTGCATCTCGCCTTGTTTAGGAAGGGAGAAGATATACATAGCGATTGGATAGTGTGGTTGTTGTCTTCATAAGTCGGGAATTAGACGTTTTTTGCGGAATTAAACATTTTTGAAAAATGAAGGGAGTTTGATGATTCTTGGTTAAAGAAACAAATCAAAAAGAAAAGAATACGAACAAGAAAATTTTGCCGTTTGTCATGTCAACTTCAATGTTATCTGCTGCAATTTTTGGCGCAGGTGGCTCAGCTTTTGCAAATGAAAAAGTCGATGAGGCAGATTTTAAAAATCACGGTGCAGAAGTTTCACACTATGCAACAAGTATCCCGGGTTCACCTGAAAAAGGGCAGTTTATGCGAACGATTGCAAATAAAAACTTTCAAGAAGAAGCGCCAAGTGATGACGGCCTGGATCAGCCACTGGATGAAGACGATACAGCCGATGAGCCTGTTGACGAAGGTGATGTAACGGAAGATCCAGCAGCAGAAGAAGATGCGGCTGACGACGTTGCAGACGAAGGCGACGTAACGGAAGATCCAGCAGCAGAAGAAGATGCGGCTGATGACGTTGCAGACGAAGGCGATGTAACGGAAGAACCAGCGGCAGAAGAAGATGCGGCTGACGACGTTGCAGACGAAGGCGATGTAACGGAAGAACCAGCGGCAGAAGAAGATGCGGCTGACGACGTTGCAGACGAAGGCGATGTAACGGAAGAACCAGCGGCAGAAGAAGATGCGGCTGATGACGTTGCAGACGAAGGCGATGTAACGGAAGAACCAGCGGCAGAAGAAGATGCGGCTGATGACGTTGCAGACGAAGGCGATGTAACGGAAGAACCAGCGGCAGAAGAAGATGCGGCTGACGACGTTGCAGACGAAGACGATGTAACGGAAGAACCGACAGCTGAAGAAGTTCCAGCAGAAGAAGTTGAAGAAATAGAAAAGCCAGCTGACGAAAATATCAATGAAGATACAACGTCAACTGACCAAACCGATAGCAATATTATAACAGAAGAGCTAAAAGATGGATATAGGTCTCTTTTACAAAACTATGGAAGTTTAATTGATTACTACAATTTCCTTATTCAAGATCATCTTGGATTGATTATCCCGATCGAAGATGAAAATAAAGCAGAGGGAGAAGTACCTGCCGAAGGGGAAGTGCCGTCAGAAGGTGAAGAAGTAACAGATGAACCTACTGAAGGCGACGAGCCAGCGGAAGTGCCAACAGAAGGTGAAGAAGTAACAGACGAACCTACTGAAGGCGACGAGCCGGCAGAAGTGCCAACAGAAGGTGAAGAGCCGGTAGAAGTACCAGCAGCAGGTGAAGAAGTAACAGGTGAAATTATTGAAGGTGACGTTGAAGTAGTCACAGACGAAACGACAGACGGCGAAGAATCAACAGAAGTGCCAGCTGAAGTTGAAGAGGTAACAGAAGAGCCTGTCCAAGTCGTTCAAGATACAGTTTGGGACAAGTTAGTTGGTTATTACCAGCAAGTAACGGCAGCGTATCACTCACTATTCTCTTTACTAAAGAAATAAACGAGACTATTAAGAGCCCTTGAACACTTCAAATGAAGTGTTCAAGGGTTCCTATGACACTTAACAATGAGAGGAGAGCATACCTTTGAAGAAATATGTAGGATTTATCATGTTATTCGCCCTTACTTTGGTTCTCGTTGCTTGTGGCGATGGAAAAGATGACATGGTTCCAGTTCCCAAGACAGATGGCGTAAATGAATTAGAGAAGAATGAAGAAGAAAACGTCTTGGAACAAGAAAGCCTGCCGCTAGCCGACGAAATGAACGATGGGGAATTATTATCAGCAACTGTAGCACTCAATGATCGTGAGGGTAATTCTATTGGAACAGCGGAATTGACCGAGGAAGAAAATGGTGTGAAAGTGAAAGTAAACGCGACAGGATTACCAGAAGGTCCGCATGGTTTTCATTTTCACGAAGCTGGAAAATGCGAAGCACCCGATTTCGAAGCAGCAGGCGGACATTTCAATCCGACGGGGGCAAGTCATGGTCTAGATCATGAGGAAGGACCGCATGCCGGCGATTTGCCGAACTTAGAAGTAGGCGCAGATGGGGCGGTCCATGAAGAATTTGTAGCTAAACAGGTGACATTGAAAAAAGGCGAGCAAAATTCCTTGCTACGGGAAGGTGGAACTGCCCTCGTTATTCATGCCGGTCCGGATGATGGCGTTTCACAGCCATCAGGTGATTCTGGAGATCGGATCGCGTGTGGAACTGTAGAAGAACGAACGGAGTAACAATATGACCTATTCAAAGAGCACAGTAAGTTAACCCTTCAATCAAATCTTTCATTGAAGGGTTTTTTAGCGTTGCAGCATATTATTGATTTTATTTAATAGCTGATCCGAAACAAATAACCCTAACAAAAAACTTGGAATACCGCCGCCTGCGATTGCGATGGGGATTAATAAAAAGTAGCCCCCTCCATAACTCTTCAATAACATACCGAATGTCATTGAACTTCCGAGAATGGCAAAAAAAGCAGAAAGTAAATAGACGTATAAAATATGCTTGTCCTCCATCATTTCACCTCTTTTGACTAACCAGTGAAACTTCAGCCATAAAAAATTTCATCACTTACTCAACAGTATTGCCAAGTTGGTGTAGATTTTGCAAAAACAATCAAAACGATTTGTTATGAATGTTCAATCCTCAATTTGTGGGGAAATAAAGAAGAGAATTGGAATCAATACACGGTTGCGCTGTTTTGTGAATCATAAAGTCTGTGAAAAGTTGATTTGTCGGGTTGTCGCACGAAGTCGTTGTTACCTCTCTTTTCCCTAACAGGCAGACCAATAAACGAATGCTTGGTATTTTGTCCTTCAAGCAATTGACAAAATCCCCCACAATTAAATCAAAAACAACAATAAATCTGAAATTTCATCTAGCTAAATAGATAGAAATATCGTACGATATAACCTAAAGAATTTTCGGAATGATAGCTATTTTTTTCTACTATAAGTTTGATTGCTGTCTTTCAACTGAAGGGGAAGAGACTATGAAAAAAGAAATTTCGTTAGGGATGTCGATCATTCCAATCGTTGCTTTAATTGCGGCTGCCGCAATGTCGATCTTCGTCTGGAAAGCTGGCATGCATATTCCGTTACTGATCGGTGTCATTGCGGCGGTGCTCATTGCGCTTCGCGTCGGCTGGAGCTGGCAGGAAGTTGAACAAATGATGGTGAAAGGTGTCGGGCGGGCATTGCCGGCCATCTTTATTTTAATGATTATCGGGATTATTGTTGGCACATGGATCGCGAGTGGTGTCATTCCGACGATGATCTATTACGGCGTGTCGCTCATTTCACCAAGTTTGTTCGTGCCGCTCGTTGCGCTTGTAACAGGCATCGTTTCAATCACTTTGGGAAGTTCATTTACTTCTATTGCGACGATTGGACTTGCTTTTATGGCAATTGGAGAAGGACTTGGTTTTGCGCCGGGGCTTGTCGCAGGAGCGGTTATTTCAGGGGCGTATTTTGGTGATAAACTATCGCCGCTTTCGGATACGACAAATATTGCACCAGCGATGGCAGAGACAGATTTGTTTAGCCATATTAAACATATGTTGTGGGATACACTCCCTGCTTTTTTCATAGCGATTGTTTTATATTGGTTCGTTGGTACGTCTGAATTGGCTGCATCAGCAGTTTCAACGGCTAGTATTGACCTAATAAAAAGGGGTCTAAGTGAAGTATTTGTTACCCATCCGCTCCTATTGCTAATGCCGGTTTTCACAATCTTTCTAATGATGAGACGTGTTCCCGCTATCCCTGCATTGGCAATCGTCGGGTTTCTCGGAGCGGTGCTTGCGGTTGTGATTCAAGGAATGTCCGTTGCATCAGTTGTACAGGCGATGACGAATGGCTTTTCTGTTGAATCCGGTGTCAAAGAAGTAGATTCATTATTAAATCGCGGCGGCCTTATGTCCATGTTAGGAACGATCAGCCTTCTCGTTATCGCGACCGCATTAGGCGGCGTGTTGGAAGAGACGGGATCGTTTGAAGCAATGACGAAAAGTATGCTAGCGAATGTGCGCGGGGCGGGCTCGTTAATTAGTACAACGATTTTTTCAACTTTCGTCGTTGCGTTTGCGAGCGGTGCACAGTTTTTAGCCATTATTTTGCCGGCAAGAACATTTGTGGGGAAATATAAAGAAATGAACATTGATACGAAAAATTTATCGAGATGTGTGGAGGCGGCGGGTACGGTCGGTATCAACCTAGTACCGTGGAGTGTTCCGATCGTGTTTGCAGTTGGTATGCTAGGTGTAAGTCCAGGCGAATTCATTCCTTATGCGTTTTTCGTCATCCTTGTTCCGCTCATCAATCTCTTATTCGGTTTCACGGGCTGGACAATCTCCAAAAAGGACTATAAAGCAAATGAAATACAGGGGAAAAGTGAGGTTTCATTATGAGTCAGGCTGTTTTACATGTGCTTGGCACTGCACAAGATGCAGGGCTACCACATCCTAATTGCTATTGCGAAAATTGTACAGAAGCGATCAACAATCCGGCGTTTCGACGGTTTGCTGCATCATTAGCAATTGTTGAGCCCGAAGAGAAAAAGTGGCATTTGATAGACGCTACACCCGATTTGAAAGAACAGATGATTCAAGTTCAACAAAAGTTTGGCATGCAAGGACAATTAATGGATATGATTTTTTTAACGCATGCCCATTTGGGACATTATCCGGGACTTTTGTTGCTAGGAAGGGAAGCAATTGGTGCACAGGGCATTCCCGTAATGACAGGCAGTAAAATGAAACAAATGCTGGAAGCGCAAGCGCCGTGGAGTCAATTGACGGCACTTGGAAATATTGAGCTGCAAGAGATTTTTCATGAGCAGGCCATTCAAGTTTCGGATCAGGTTGTCGTCACGCCAGTCGAAGTGCCACATCGCAACGAATTTTCAGAGACATTTGCCTATTGGATAGAAGGACCGAACAAGAAGGTACTCTACATCCCGGATATTGATCGATGGGAACAATGGGAAACGGATATTTACGAAGCGTGTAGAGAAGCAGACATTTGCTTACTGGATGGCACGTTTCATTCCGCAGAAGATCTGGCCAAGATCGGCCGAGATTACCGGGAAATCCCGCATCCGCTCATGACCGAAACGATGGAGCGATTGCAAGAATTGGTCGAGCAAACGGCTATTTACTTTATCCATTTGAATCACTCAAACCCAGCGATTCATGCCGACAGGAAGCTGCGGGGCCAGATCGAAGAGAAGGGGTTTTTCATTGCAGATGAAGGAATGGATGTTGTACTGTGAATGAAAACAGCCAATAAATCAGGCAGTTTCCAAAGTCGATATGCATAGAGTGCTGGCGGTAGATAATAGTATTAAAAAATGAGATGCAGTGGTGTAAATTCTTTTTAATTTGGTAAGTTTTTACGTGCTACAGATCACCGTGGCGATTTAAGAGCAAAATAGTAGACGAGAGTTGAATTTTCCAACCCTCGTCTAGATTTTTCTGCCTCTAAAGTGACCCATTTAGGTGATTGATTCTCGGCTTGGTGAGTAGACTCCAATCTTTTTTTCAGTAACAAAATGGCTGGAGATGATGGCATGGAAGAAATGTGATTACTATATGGGTAAAATTGGACGCTTACGTAATTAGGCTCCAAGAATCGCTGTTCATTAATTTATCGATATGAACTTCAATATCGCCTCCTAAATAGACAGTATCTCCTTGAATAGCTACGACCAATGCTTGAGCGACCGGATCACTATTATTTTTTTGAAAAACATCGCCTATTTTAGGTGTATAGGGGGCGCGTGAATGGAGTTCCGGTTTAACCAGTTTGTGCGCGTTAGGATCATGCGCATCTGGATTTGCCAAATCAATGATTGTTGCACCATCTTCCAACCCCGGTACCATTACCCAATACTCGTTGTGTTTAATTCCATTAGATTTATTACTAATCACACCATTTGCTTCAATTTTTGATACTGTTTCAATCGCGTGAAGATGGTGATGATCGAGAGAGTCAGGCTTAGGGTTGATGATTAAAATATAATCACCGACTTTTGCCTTTACATCTTTATGAAGTGTATATCGTTTATAATTGACCGTAAAACTGTCTAAGTGCTTTGGTTTATATAACGATATTTCTTTTGCTGTTACGAGTTGCTGTTCCATATCTTCAAGTCGAATTAGATGAACAGACTTCTTAAAAAAAGGTTTCACAGAGTACACTTTATGGAGCTGATTGTTGTAGTAAACGAATTGACCTTTTCTAACATTGATTAGATTCAATTTAATCCCCACCTTATTAATTTTTCTTGCTTGTTAGCACCTATCATTCGCGTATTGAGTAACAATCATTCTTTTTGCTGTATTACCTTATAAAACGATACAACCATTAAACCGACAATAAGGGAGAGAGGCAGAGCCGAAATGATGAGCAGATTTTGAAAACCTTTTATTCCACCGGAGTACATGACAATGGCTGCCATTGCAGACAAGGCGAGTCCCCAAACGATTTTGACAACATTTGAAGGGTTTAATTGTCCACCCGTACTGAACATACCCAGTACAAACGTCGCTGAATCCGCGGATGTGATGAAAAATATTGCAATAACCACCACTGTAATGAGGGACAGGATTGTTCCAAGTGGATAATGCTCATACATACCGAATGTCACCGTTTCTGTAACCAATGTGGAGAGCTTGGCAAGACCATTTTGCTCTAGGTATAATGCCGACCCGCCAAAAACGGCAAAAAAGAGAAATGTTACAAGTGTAGGAGCGAGTAATACACCAGCAATAAATTGTCTGATCGTACGACCTTTTGAAACACGTGCAATAAACATTCCTACAAATGGGGCCCATGATATCCACCACGCCCAATAAAATATGGTCCAATCATTGATCCATTGCCGCTGGTCGCTATCCATCGGTTTTAGTTCAAAACTCATTTCGATAAAATTCCCCGCATATTTACCAATCGAGGTTGTAAAAAGATTTAAAATATACGTTGACGGGCCGACAATAAACAATAGAATTAACAGTAGAAATGCAACCAAAATATTGACGGTACTTAAGTATTTTATACCCCGTCCAATTCCGGACCAAGCGGATATAACAAAGAGTATTGTAGAAACAGCTAGAATAATCAGTTGGAACCAGAACGTTTTTGGGGCATTGAATAAATAGGTCAGTCCACTGTTAATTTGCGCTGATCCAAATCCAAGTGTTGAGGCAACCCCAACTACAGTCGCAAAGATCGCGAGCGTATCCACTATATGACCAATTGTACCACGCATGATTTTCTTCCCGAATAATGGTTCAAGCGTCGCGCTAATCAAGCCGGGCGCACCAACGCGGAATTTAAAGTATGCGAGTATAAGTGCCACAATACTGTACAATCCCCAACCATGGAGTCCCCAGTGAAACATAACGTATTGAAGTGATTCTATAATCGCCTGATTGGATCCTGGCGTTGCATTTGGTGAACTGATGAAAGCATGTGAAATGGTTTCCGCTGTTGTAAAGAACATAAGACCAATGCCCATGCCTGCACTAAACAACATAGCAAACCATGCAAGTAAACTAAATGCTGGTTCGTCATTTTCTTTTCCCAACTTCACTTTTCCAAAACGAGAGAACATGAAATAAATGCAAAACCCAATCATAGTAACGATTACGAATATATAAAACCATCCGAAACGATCATATATAATGGCTGTCGCAGATGCGGTCAACTCATTTAAACCATCAGGGGCAAAAAATCCCCAAAGTACGATAGCTATACAAATCACTACTGAATACCAAAATACCCTTGTAATATGCAAACAAATTTCTCCTTTCTTTTTGTTTCTTTATTGCAACATAAGTTGGAAGCGTTTTCAACTAATTTCATTCCAAAATTTGAATTACCTCTGATGTTAATAAATGAAATAGAAATACATCGAGACGGAACCATGGAAGCTCATTATTGGTTGAAAGAACCAACAGTTCCATCCACAGAGATTTTCGCTATTGATTCTTTTCATATGATCAACGCACAGCACTCCACATGAAACGGTTTTGGGAACTGCCTTATAAATTGTCTGGTTTCCAACAAAATTCACCTAGTCCCCAACGAAGCCCCACGAGTGGCCAACCAATTCCACTTGGCACCCGTAAGCACAAATAAAAAACCAGTCTTATCAATCGAGCATTCTCGACCGATAGGACTGGTTGATTGGGTTAGAGAATCTCCACCTGATCGCCAATTGTGACGCTGCCTGTTTGTAGAACTTCTGCATAGACGCCGAAGTTGCCGTTATTTTGTTTTACCAATGTGCGCAGGACATTCGGATCTTTCGGCAAATCCCCTTGGGCGAGTGTTGTCATCACGCATCGCTGCGTTGGTTGGATGATTCTAAGCTGTACGTCATCGCCGATGGAAAGATTTTTGCCGATCCATTCCTGTTCAACAAATCCTTCAGTTTCTGGGACATCAAGAATGAGATTCGGGCGGAATCTTCGTGGTTCAATACGGCTTTCTGGCGTTAGCTTGCGCAGCGTATTGATCGTAGAGGTTGTAATGATGTGTACCGTCGCGATATCGAAAAATGTATTTTCGGGAGACTGCCTAGTAAAAGTCGTTCCGCGGTTCTCGAGTTCATTAATTTCTTCCGGGATATAGCCTTCAAATTCAACTGCGGCTGATGAAGGAGAGGCGATCGTAACGAACCGTTGAAAGCTTTCAGACAATTGGTGATTGACATCATTTTCATTGCTTTCTACGGTTTGTCCATCCGGCAGCATAATACGAACCGGCGGAATTGGGTAAGACAATTGTACAGGTTTCGTAAATGAAGCACGGTATTGGAACATATTGGGCCACTTTTTTGGATTTTTGGCATTAGCAAGTTTGCCAGTTTCAGTGTCAATGACACCATATGCCCTATCTCCTAATACACCTTTTTCCGTAAAGTCACACGCATTCAGTTCTTCTCCCATCATCGATTTCACTGGGTATCTCCATAATGATGCAACTTTCATAGCGCATTCCCCCTTAACTTTACTATCCACTATACGTTAAATTGGTGGAATATTCACTTTAATAGAATTAAGCTCGACTGAATCTTGTCCGTGACGCAGTTACTTGTGATAAATCTTCAACTCTGCCATTTTCATCTCATTGTCAAATAGCTTTTGCGCACCGAACCCGATGATAGCGATTAAAATAATGATGGCGTAAATATATCTGGATGTATTTTTTACAACACTTTCAATTGTTTCTTTCTTTTTTTCTTCCAAGATCCGTGTTCGTTTAAACAATTCTTGGACGATCTTGCGAAAAATAACGATGATCAAATATGTCACGATGAGCGTCAATGCTAAGGAAGTAAAATATGATTTAATCGCATCAAAATCAAAGTCAAAAAAACGTTGGGTCGAATCAATTAATTCACGCATGGTCATAAAATTCCTTTTCTTATTATTCGTGTAGATTCCAAAAAAATTATAGCAAAAATATTTACTGCAAATACGGGAATACTATCGAACGAAGGAAAAATGACTAAAAGGAGGAACAGGCTTTGACTAAAAATTTTTCACTACCGAATGATTCAGACGATAATGTGAACCGCCTAAAGAAAACCATTAGCAATATGGAAGCGGCCGAAGCAGCAATGGAATTTGCGGAAGGAAAAGAACTTGAGGCAATCAAAGCAAAAAACGAGCGTCGCAAAGAAAAAATCGAGGATTTGGAAGATGAAATTCATGCCGAAAACAAATCACGAATAAATGGATATATCTAAGTTGCGTTTCATAATGCAATAATCCGGAAAGATGTTCGCTCTGTCATCTATGCAGAACGGACATCTTTTTCATGTAAACAATACTATTTCTAGAAAATGTACATATAGTGGTGATTCATGGCAAAAGGAAGGGAATAGTGAATCAATAAAACATACAAGTTTGTAGGTGGTTAGTAGTATGTGAATCATTGGTATTTTAAGGTAAAGTATTAGGTGATCAATGTTATCGGAACATTCTGAAATTAGTTCACTGTATAAAAAGAAGGGGGAGCGATGAAATGAAAAAGTGGGTACTATTTCTATTAGCAATTGTGCTCATTCTCGGTGTTGCGCAACGTCCAGTGCAGGCAGTCAGCTTTAAAGATGTTTCAACATCTCATGGTTTTCATGATGAAATCAAGTATTTATCAGACAAGCAGTTCATCACCGGTTATTCAGATGGTTCATTCCGGCCAGAAAAAGCTGTTACGCGTGGGGAAGCAGCCATTATGATTGGTAAAGCGTTCGATTTGGATGGGACTCAGCGTACGACGAAGTTTAAGGATGTAGGGAAGAGTCAAAAGGCAAGCGGCTACATTGCTTCTGCTGTAGAAAAGGGCATCATCTCTGGTTATTCGAACGGGACATTTAAACCGGAAGCATCCATTTCTAGAGGTGAAATGGCCATTATTTTATCAAGAGCGTTCAACTTATCCTTCCATTCTTTTTTTAGATTTAAAGATGTTGGAGAAAGTACAGCTGCCTTCGAACACATTCAGCGTTTAGCCGCAGCATCGATTACAGCTGGTTATCCCGATGGTACGTTCCAACCGGGCTTAAGTTTGACACGGGCTCAGTTTTCAGCTTTTCTTGCCCGCGGCTTTGACGTGTCGTTTAAACAAAAAGCAGCGATTCAAGACAGCTATGTGCGAGACAAAACAAAGCAGTATACCTATCAGTCATCTGAACTGGGTCGTGAAGTATTCACCTATAAAAAAGCCAGCGTTTGGGAATGGATGTTCCCGGAGTATATGTGGGAAGCGCATATCGTAGATCAAGATCAAACCTATCACTTTTTTGAGGTCGAATCTTATGAAGGGTCAGGGATAGGTTATCCACTATCCGAGTTTCACGAAAGCCTCATTTACCCAATTAAACTCGGAGCTACGTGGACATCCTATACCAGCACGAGTAAAGTGACGGGTATTGGGAAGAAAGTCGAAACGCCTTACAAAACCTTTACGAATGCTGTCGAAGTGACGAGCAGTGAAGGAACAAAAACATATTATGTGAAGCATGTCGGATACGTGCAAACGATTGATAAAGGTGGAAAAGTGATTAGAGAGTTAGTTGATATTAAATAAGAGAATTCTAAACGTATTATTTGAAGAAATTGGCGGAGTCTCAGTCTCAATAAAAGAAAATAAAAAATGCGAGGTATACTCAATGAATGAGTATACCTCGCATCATTTTTTACAACTGTCTAAACCCACCTGTATTTGCGCGAACATTCACTTCGGAATACTTCAACACATCGCGTTCTTTCGTTACCATTGTACCGATCCATCCGCCTAAGAACCCGAGTGGAACAGAAACGAGCGCTGGGTTCGTTAATGGGAAAATTGGATTTCCTGTCAGAATTGCGGTACCTTCAGGGCTAAGTACACTTGGACTGATTGAAACGAGTACTAATGCCGAGATGAGTCCTGTTAAGATTGCGGAAACCGCACCAGCCGTATTGAATTTTCTCCAGAAAATCGTGTAAACAATGACTGGCAAGTTTGCACTTGCTGCAATACAAAATGCAAGTGAAACAAGAAAAGCAACGTTCAATGATTGTGCGAAAATCGCCAATAGAATTGAAAATACAGAGACACCAACCGACGCATAGCGAGCGGCTTTCATTTGTTGTTTTTCACTTGCTTTTCCTTTTTTAAAGATCTCACCGTAAATATCATGCGCGAAAGCGGAGGCGCCTGTTAGTACCAATCCAGCAACGACTGCAAGGATCGTAGCAAAAGCAACGGCCGAAACGAATGACATCAGAAGATCTCCGCCCAGCGCCTGTGCAAGCAGAGGCGCCGCCATATTACCCGCCGCATTTTCTTTAATAATTGCTTCAGAACCGACAAAAGCAGCAGCGCCAAATCCGAGGAAGATTGTCAAAATGTAGAAAATACCAACGATCCAAGTTGCCCACATTACCGAGCTTCTAGCAGTTTTCGCATCTTTTACCGTAAAGAAACGCATTAAAATATGTGGTAATCCGGCTGTTCCAAATACAAGTGCGATCATGAGGGACATTGTATCCAATGGCATTTTGTATTTAACACCGGGATTTAGAAATGCTTCACCATGAGGCGTAGCCGTTTTCATATGCGAAAACATTTGTGTAAGGCTAAAATCGAATTTCATAAACACTAAGAAAGAAATGATAATGGTTCCAACCATTAATAAAACCGCTTTAATAATTTGTACCCAGCTCGTTGCTGTCATGCCGCCAAACAAAACGTAAGTCGTCATCATAACACCAACAATTAGGACAGCCCAAACATAATCAATCTGGAATAATAAGTGAATAAGTGCACCTGCACCAACTAGCTGGGCAATCATGTAGAAAACAACGATCGTAATTGTACTCAACGCAGCCGCTGCCCGAACCTTTTTTGCATTGAAACGGGCGTTAATCATATCAGCTAGTGTATATTTCCCTAAATTACGTAAAGGCTCCGCAACGATAAATAAAACGACTAAATAAGCTACTAAATAACCAATAGAGAATAAGAAACCATCAAATCCGAAAAGAGCAATGGCACCTGCAATACCGAGGAATGACGCGGCCGACAAATAGTCACCAGCGATGGCCAGTCCATTTTGCCAACCCGTTAGACCGCCGCCCGCAGTATAGAAATCGCTGGCAGAACTTGTTCTTTTTGCGGCAATATACGTAACAACGAGAGTGGCGCCTACAATGATTAAAAACAACACGATGACTGATGCGCTCATGAATTTGCCTCCCCATCATAGTTGAATTCTTTTAACGTTTCCGAGGCCATTGTGTCAAACTGTGCAGATCTTCTCATGTAAACGGTTACAAGAGTCCATGTCATGATAAATAGTCCGATTGAAAACACCCACACCCAAGTAATTGCACCTAAAAATGGCTTGTCCAAAAGATCCGTATACGAAATGAGTAAATTAAAGCCGATGTAAAGCGACAAAAATAAGATGATTGACGGAACGAGAAATGCTCTTTTTCTTGCGATTAATTTTTTAAACCCCTCAGAATTTTCAATCGCCACGAAATTTGGCGTTTGTTCATCCAGCTTCCCTTGATCAGCAATATCCCCCAATATTGCATGATCAGTGTTCCTCAGAATGGCCCCTTGACTTTTAGGTACTGCAATTTTCCCCATTTCTCCCACCCCTTGTAAAGATTTTTCAGAACATACAAATTATTAAAACATCATTAATGAATATAGTCAATGATAAATTGGAAAAATTTGTGATGTATTGACCGGAAAAAACGTCGAAAAGGGATATCGACAAAAGTCGACATCCCTTCTAGCCTGCCGAGAATGCTCGCATCCGTCGCCAATCGCACAGCGAAGGATTCGATTTACCTTAATTTCTGCGTACTTTACAGAAATTAAGGTACTTTCAAGGCGCGGTGAATTTAGGCTGCCTATCTCGGCACAAGCGTTTTCAATCAGGCTCGAGATACACATATGCAACTATCTTCTCTCTCTAAAGCGCCCGTTTACCTGCCAGTAGCTGGATAATGAAAATAATACCCGCTATCACTAGTAAAAGGTGAATAAGTCCACCTCCTACTTTAAATGCAAGTCCTAGGATCCAAAATGCGAAAAGTGCTGCAATGATCAACCATAAAATTCGACCCATTTGTAAATCACTCCCTTGATCTGTCTATTTTTGAAATACCCTAGGAAAGGGAGTGTTAAACAAGTTAGGTTTTCTAACAATCCTATCTCACCGTTGGTAAAACGTCCCGAACACGTGACAAGATGGAACAGTGATCAATCCATAAAAAGAAGGTGTCTAGCGGAAATCGCCAGACACCTCAGAGTGTAGACAAAGTCGTTTTTTGACTTTGTCTACACTTTTTCAGAAGTGAAAAATAAGTAATTAGAATTTCTTCAGCCTGATTGAAAACGCTTGTCAAGGTAGGCAGGCTAAGAGCGCGACGTCCTGTCGCAACGCCTGCATGACTCGCATCGTGCGAGCCCGCGCGAAGTCGAGCGAAGACGCGAATAGAACTAGAGTTCATGAGCGGACGAGCGGGTGAGGTAGGCATCCTAAGATCGCCGCGTCCTGCGGCAACGGATGCATGACCTACATCCTGTAGGCCTCAACGACGGATGCGAGCGTTTGTCAACAGGCTGAGGTGTCTAGCAGCAATCGCCAGACACCTCCTTTAATCAACAATACTTAATAACAATTCCCGCAGCACTTTACAAGCAACAGCCGTTGAAACACCGCTGTGG
Source organism: Sporosarcina sp. HYO08 (assembly GCF_001563475.1). Taxonomy (GTDB): domain Bacteria; phylum Bacillota; class Bacilli; order Bacillales_A; family Planococcaceae; genus Sporosarcina. Next base: position 364,461 of record NZ_LPUT01000012.1, read on the forward strand.
TCGTAAACAGGGGATAGTTCATTGACATCACAGCCAACGATATTCAGTCCGCTCACTTGAAAAATGGCTTGCAGCAACTCTGTGAAACTAACACCGCCTGCTTCAGGTGTTCCAGTTCCAGGGAATACGGAAGGATCCAGGACATCTAAGTCAATCGTTAAGTAAACGGGTTTGCCCGCTAACTGTCGGGCGACGCGATCCAATCCATCAAAGTTGAATTTATTTGTAAAGACATGCTCTTTGCCCCATTGGAATTCGCTGCGATCGCCCGAACGGATGCCGAATTGGAAAATACGTCCGTCTCCAAGCAGATCCCATACCCTGCGAATAACTGTCGCATGGGAAAGGGGTTCACCGAGATAGTCTTCACGTAAATCTGTATGCGCATCGAACTGAATGACATGTAAATCCGGATACTTTTTAGCCGCTGCGCGTACAGCCCCGAGCGTAACTAAATGTTCGCCGCCGATCATACAAGGAATTTTACCGTCTGCTAAAACTTGTTCCGTAAAGTCCTCAATTTGCGAAAGAGCTCTTTCTGTATTGCCGAAGACCAGCTCTAAATCGCCGCCGTCAAATACAGCGATATCTTCTAAATCTTTATCTTGATACGGACTATACGTTTCGAGTCCAAACGAATCGCCGCGCATCGCTCGACTCGCAAAGCGCGTGCCGGGACGAAAAGAAGTCGTTGAGTCAAAAGGTGCGCCGAAAATGACAACTTTTGACTCTTCGTATTCCGCCTCGCAGCCGATAAACGTTTCGACATTTTTACTCATCATCGTTCAACTGCTCCTTCACATAATTCGGAAGGGCAAAGGCGCCGACGTGAAGATCCGTATTGTAATATTTTGTCTTTAAGCCGAGCTGATTCCAAGCGTTTGCATCTAAATCATTGATCGGATCGAATTTCTTCGATGCAAAACCGAATAACCAATGACCGGATGGGTAGGTAGGGATATGCGCTTGATAAACGTGTGTAATCGGGAAAAACTCTACAATTCGTTTATGTGCCCGTTGCATGGGATGCGAGTACTCATCATAAAAAGGACTTTCATGCTGATTCACTAAAATCCCGTCTTCCTTCAGCGCCTTATAACAGTTGCCGTAAAACTCTTTTGTAAATAATCCTTCGCCAGGGCCGAATGGATCTGTCGAATCGACAATGATCAGATCGTATTCATTTTCCTTGTTGCGAACGAATTTTAATCCGTCCTCATAATACAGATTGACCCGTGGATCATCGAGTTTTGAAGCGGTCAATGGAATATATTCTCGACAAACATCGACAACCATTTTATCAATTTCCACCATGTCGATTTGTTCGATCGTTTCATATTTCGTCAGTTCACGAACCGTTCCACCATCCCCAGCGCCGATGACAAGTATTTTTTTAATGCTTGGGTTTGTCGCCATGGGAACGTGAACGATCATGTCGTGATAGATAAATTCGTCCTTTTCCGTTACCATCACTAAACCGTCAAGCGTCAAAAGCTTGCCAAATTCAGCTGTTTGCAACACATCGATCTTTTGAAATTCACTTTGTCCGGAATAAAGATGCTGCTCCACCTTCATCGAAAAGCGGACGCCAGGTGTATGTTCTTCGGTATACCATACGTTCATTCGTCAAGACTCCTTTACAACTTTGATCTGTTGAATATCCCGATCTTCCGTGCCTGTTAAAAAGCACCCTTTTTCCTTGGAGTATTCAATATAACTCAAAATCTCGCCAGTAATTCTTTCGCCTGGCGCTAAGATTGGAATGCCGGGGGGATAGCACATGACGAATTCACTAGAAATCCGGCCTATACTATTTGTAATCGGCAGCCCTTCTTTGTCTGCATAAAAAGCATCTTGCGGTGTGTAAACGACTTGCGGCTTAATGTATTCATGATCAAATAACCCACTCTTATCTTTCGCGTATCTGCGTTTAATTTCAGCAAGCGCGGAGATTAAACGTTCAATATCTAACCGCCGATCCCCGACAGAAAGGTAAGCGAGTAAATTTCCGATATCGCCAAATTCAATTTGGATGTCGTATTCATCTCGCAAAATGTCGTACACTTCAACGCCCGCAAGTCCGATCTCTAAAGTATGAACAGAAAGTTTCGTCACGTCATAATCATAAACCGTATCGCCATTTAATAATTCTTTTGAAAAAGCATAATACCCGCCGATTTTATTAATTTCATCCCGCGTGTATTGGGCCATTTCCGCGACTTTTTGGAAGATTTCTTTTCCATGCAGCGCTAAATTTCGTCTTGAAATATCCAAAGAGGATAATAGTAAATAAGAGCCGCTTGTCGTTTGGGTAAGGTTAATAATTTGACGCGTATAGCCTTCGCTTACTTCATTATTAATCAAAAGAAAAGAGCTTTGCGTTAAGGAACCGCCAGATTTATGCATACTGACGGCCGCCATGTCAGCGCCGGCGGCCATGGCGGATAACGGCAAATCATCGCCGAAATAAAAATGCGTCCCATGCGCTTCGTCTACTAAAACAAGCATATCGTGCGCATGGGCAAGCGTTGTAATCGCCTGCAAATTGGAACAAATGCCGTAATAAGTTGGATTATTGATCAAAATCGCTTTTGCATCTGGATTGTCCAAAATGGCTTGTTCCACGTCTTTCAAAGACATGCCTAAAGGAATACCCAGCTCATTATTGACACCTGGATTGACGTACACCGGAACGGCGCCGCTTATGATCAGGGCATTGATCGCACTGCGATGGACGTTTCGCGGCAAAATAATTTTTTCGCCAGCCTTGCATGCGGTCATGACCATCGCCTGAACTGCGGAAGTGGTGCCATTGACCATAAAAAAGGCATGTTTTGCGCCGAATGCTTGCGCGGCTAGTTCCTCCGCTTGCCGAATGACTGAAACCGGATGAGTTAGATTATCCAATGGTTTCATCGAATTGACATCGACAGTCAAGCATTGTTCTCCTAAAAAGTCGACCAATGCTTTGTTGCCACGGCCGCGTTTATGGCCGGGCACGTCAAAAGGAACGACGCGCATTGACTTGTAGCGTTCCAACGCTTCCACAATTGGGGCGCTTTGTTGTGAAAGTTCCGTCATTTTTTTGAGTCTGTGTCCTCGTAAATATTCGTGCCACTAAAAATTTCAATCATTTCCTTGCGAAGGTTATTCGTAATTTGCAGACGCTCTTTCGGTGGAAGCTCATAGACGTCTGTATTGTACAAATAATTTTGCAAGTCGAGTTCCTTAATGAGTAATTTCGTATGGAAAATATTCGATTGATATACATTGACATCAATCGCATCGTATTTTTCTAACGTATTTTTATCGATATAATCCTGAATGGATGTAATTTGATGGTCAATATATAATTTTTTCCCTTGTTCATCGCGTGTAAATCCACGAACACGATAGTCGGTTGTAATAATATCCGAATCGAAACTATCGATTAAATAATTTAACGCATTAAGCGGAGAAATTTGTCCACAAGTTGAAACTTCGATGTCTACACGGAAAGTTGCAATGGAGTTATCTGGATGATATTCCGGATACGTATGAACCGTTACGTGGCTTTTATCTAAATGGCCGACTACTGATTCACGTGTTTTTAAAACATCGACTTCACCTCGGTTACACGACTCATCAATGAGACCGATTGGAAGTGCTTCTTCTGATATCAAAATGGTCACACTTGCACCTTGTGGGTCATAATCTTGTTTACTTACATTTAATACATGGGCACCAATCATTTCCGTAACATCACAGAGGATGTTCGTTAGTCGTTCGGAATTATATTGCTCATCAATATAGGCAATATAATCCTTTAGTTCTCGCTCACTTTTTGCATAGCTCACATCATAGATGTTGAAGCTAAGTGTTTTGGTGAGGTTGTTAAAGCCGTAAAGTTTCAGCTTCTTTTCCAACCCTATCATCACGCCTCTCCTAAAGGTTAAAGTGCTTATGAATATTTTCATCGAAAAAAATATTCATTATTAAATATAAAGTATAACCAACTCAAGTCAATAATATTTTTAAAAATTACTGTTGGATTCCCGTTACACGGATTATTCAGAATTAATGATGTGGATCATCCAAGACATTCTAATTGTCTCTATACTTCATTCCCTAGAAAACCCTAAATAAACACCAATAAGAAAACCTCTTCACTTTATGAATGAAGAGGTATTTTTTTGGAATTCCATCATTTAGAAGAATGGTGTCGCAAATTTGCAATTAGTTTGTTATATTGGAATGTCTAGTGGAGATGTAGGCTGAACGAGAGGGGCATTTAACAGATTTCCGAAAGAATTCCTCTTCCTCAAGCCTGTAAATGTCTATTTCCCCTAATTTTGTGTTATACAATTTATTACTTTCAGAAAACGACATCGCCATTCGATTCCCTTTCTTATTGAAGCCAAATTGAGGGAACGTCATGCTTGTATAGTCCTTATATTTTTTCTGTTTCGGGTATTTTGCATCTTTACGAAAGTAAATGTGAAAAGTTCAAAAGAACAAGTAAATGTCGAGGAAGCGCCAAAAGAAATGTAAACAAAAAAAGTGCCGAAGCCTTTTATTTCGTGGCTAAGGCACTTTTTTAGGAAACGTACAGACCGTTTGTATACAAATCGGTTAAGCTATCTGCGATTTCATCGATCGTTTCTGTGAGATGACCGAGAACGAGATCCCACATAATTTGTTCATTCATATGAAACCAGCTTCTTGCGATGAGTGAGGGATTCGCCGATGTTTTTGCCAATCCGGCTTGCTGCACGTATTGAATGTCTTTCGCAATCCCGTGTATGAAGCGTGTTCGGATTTTATTCCACTTTTCTTCAACGATTGGAGAAACGCCGGCAGCTTCTTTCAGTACTTGCATCATTTCTTTTTCTTCTAGTGCGGATTGCAAAAAACCGCGTGCTTGCGATGTAATTTGCTCATAAGCTTCAGCTTTCGTTTGGGGCTGGAAAGATCGATCGGCGATCTCATACATTTTTTGCATAATTGTTTCCATCAGTTCGCAAAAAAGCTCATCTTTATTCGCAAAATATAAATAGGCCGTACCATATCCTGTTTTGGCGTGCTTGTTAATTTGGGCCATCGTCGCTTTTTGAAAACCATTTTGTAGGAAAATCGTTCGGCCAGCATGTAATAAATTAATTCTTGTTTGCTGTGCTTGAAGTTGCCGCTTGGAAAGTTGAGCTGTGTTCATCAAGGATCCGTCTCCTTTCAAAATATAGGTTTGACACTATAGTAACGTATCCAGGCATATGCGGCAAATATACTGACAATTGGTCGATGACTAGATGTCATTGACGTAGTGTCACTAAGGGTGTTAAAGTGTAAATATACTGAAAATCGGAACGGGGGAAAGACAAAATGACGACTGTAAATATAACAAAAGAATATGCAACAATGCTTGATCAGCAAAATAAGCTTAAAAAGTATCGTGAAGAATTTTATGTTCAGCCAGGTGTTATTTATTTTGATGGAAACTCACTTGGTCTATTATCCAAAAGAGCAGAAACAACTTTATTGGAATTGCTGGATTCCTGGAAAAACTTCGGCATTGACGGTTGGTTGAGCGGAGACCATCCTTGGTTTTATCTTTCTGAAAAGCTTGGAAAAATGCACGAGGCGATCGTTGGCGCAAAATCTGGTGAAGTGATTGTAACGGGTTCGACGACTTCAAATTTGCATCAGCTAGTTGCTACTTTCTATAAGCCAGAGGGCAAGAAGACGAAAATATTGGCGGATGAATTGAATTTTCCATCCGATATTTATGCGTTGAAAAGCCAATTGGAGCTACAAGGGTTCGATCCGGCTGAGCATCTTGTACAAGTGAAAAGTCGGGATGGTCATACGCTGGCCGAAGAGGACATTATTGCGGCGATGACTGATGAAATTGCTTTAATCGTTCTGCCAAGCGTTCTCTATCGAAGCGGGCAAATTTTAGATATGGAACGTTTAACAGCAGAAGCCCATAAACGCGGTATTTTAATTGGGTTTGATTTATGCCATTCAGTTGGTTCCATACCGCATGCTTTGCATGATTGGGACGTGGATTTCGCGTTTTGGTGCACGTATAAACATTTAAATGGCGGACCGGGCTCCGTTGGCGGCTTGTATGTCAATGAAAAGCATTTAGGCAGAGCACCGGGGCTTGCGGGCTGGTTCAGTTCAAAAAAAGAGAAACAATTCGATATGGAGCACACATTGACTGCCGCAGCGGATGCAAGTGCTTTCCAAGTAGGCACGCCGCATGTGCTGAGTCTTGCGCCGCTAATTGGTTCGCTGTCGATGTTTGAAGAAACGGGAATGGAAGCAATTCGCGAACAGTCACTCGCGTTAACAGATTACTTTATGACCTTAATCGATGAAGAATTGAGTGAATATGGCTTTGTCATGACGAATCCGCATGATGAAAAATCAAGGGGCGCACATGTATTCCTTGTGCATGAAGAAGCGGCCCGTATTTGCAAAGCTTTAAAAGAACATAACGTTATTCCTGATTTCCGTGCACCAAACGGCATTCGGTTAGCTCCGGTCGCACTTTATAACACTTTCGAAGAAGTGTGGGAAGTGGTTCAAGTCTTGAAGAAGATAATGAAGGAAGAGCTGTACAAGAAGTTTGAAAACAAACGGGAAGTTGTTGCATAAACGGAGGGGGCTATTTAATGAAGGAACGTGAATGGATCGATATTTCACAGCCGCTGACAAATGATATTGCGGGATGGCCTGGTGACACGCCATTTGAATTTAAGTTGGCTTATACAAAAGAACAGACCGGCTCCGTCAATATCGGCCAAATTCAAACAAGTTTACATTGTGGAACACATATCGATGCCCCGTTTCACTTTGATAATGACGGCAAAAAAGTGCACGAGCTGGACATTAATTTGTACGTAGGTTTATCGCTCATTATAGATGTAACGGGTTGCGAAAGCGTTGGCAAGCGTGAATTAGAAGAATTTCCATTAGAAGGAGTCACCCGCTTGCTGCTTAAAACACGGACGGCGGAGGAGACTGACCCGACCCAATTCCCACTGAAATTCACGTATCTACGGAAAGACATCGGTCCTTTCTTAAAAGAAAAAGGCATCCGTCTGCTTGGCGTAGATGTTCCATCCGTAGATCCTGTCGACAGTAAAACGATGGACGCCCATCATTCCTTGCATGACAACGGGGTCAGCATTTTGGAGAACATTATGCTAGGGCATGTTGGGCCAGGAAATTATGATTTGATCGCTCTTCCGCTCGCTATACAGAACGCAGATGGCAGCCCAGTTCGGGCAGTTGTCCGACCGGTTGAATAGCAGACAAAAGTAGAAACGGGGGTGGTCTCAGAAGTTGTGGGACAGCCCCTTTTTCAAGTTAATAATTTTCTTGGGGATGCGGCTAATTGATTGAGAGGTTGGAAACGGGAGATCGTAAATGTCTTATTATGTATTCTTTTGCTGGTATGTACCAGTTGAGTATCGTATCATCTAATGATAAAATTAATGTTAATGCAAATAATTCAGACAATTGAAGGTGTATGTACAAAACTGTTATTGTAGTTAATAAAGATTATTCTAAAATAGAAGCTAAAGGGGGAGAGAAAATTGGAACTTAATGTGAAGAGCCCGATACCACTGCATATCCAACTGAAGGATCGTTTACATTTTTTAATAAGCAATGGAAAGTACAAAGAGAAAATACCTAGCGAACGCGAGTTAATGGACATGTACAAGGTGAGCAGAAGTACGGTTAGGGAAGCTGTTTCGAGGCTTGTCAATGAAGGTGTGCTAGAAAAAGTTCATGGAAAGGGAACTTTTATATCCGTTAAACCGATTGAGGATTGGTTGGGGAATTTAAGCAGTACGACTGAAATTATTCAAAATATGGGAATGACTCCAGATGCAAAACTAGTTGAACACGGGATCGTGGAGTCGCCAGAAGAAGTGTTTGCAGCAATTGGGCAAAAGGAAACGTACTATATTAAACGTATCCGTTATGCCAATGGACAGCCGCTTGCGATTGAAAACCAATACTATCCGCTAGAAATAGGTGAAAAATTGGCTACTTATGATATCGAGAAAGGAACGTTATTCGACATTCTCGAACAACAAATGCAGGTGCAATTGGCAGAAGCGAAGCAAATTATTACGAGTAGTCATCTATCAAGTGAAGATGCCAGACTATTAAATGTGCCTAAAAATTTTAATGTGTTGCATACAGAAAGATTGCTAATGGATTATGAAGGAAATTTAATTGAGTATTACCGTGCGTCATTTCGTGGTGATATGTATTCTTTTCGGATCCATTTATCAAAGAAAAACAATGGATAAACTAAAAGATCCTGATATCGTACAATTCATCTAGCCAGTTCTTCACCGAAAGATGTACGGATCGATATTGGGATTATCGTTTTGCTGAACGACTAGTGTGTAGTCTTTTAAAATTACGTGGATGATTGAATAGGGACATCTTTCAAGCATTCGCTAGTGTAAAGTGCAATCTATTATAAAAATAAATGTCTCATCAATGGTTAAAAGGCAATGTAATTAAGGAAGAAAGCCAGTTATTAAGAATCTGAATGACAGTTATGACAAATCCCAATAGGTTAAATTTTTAGAAAAGATTGAATAATAGAGTGTCCTATGGTTTAATAAGGTTGAGTCAATCATTCAACAACAAACAACTGGTACGGATGACATGACCACACGATGATACTACCATGAAAGGGGAAAGTGGGGAAAACGGTTTCAACTAGTATTTTAAAAGCGCATCAAATTTTTATTATCTTTCATGAGGGGGAAAGTGAATTGACTAAAGTTGAAGTTCATAAAGGGGAACAACTAGCGCAACAAGACCAAGATCACCTATGGCATGCGATGAGTCGCCACGTTCCAGGTGGAAGCCCAATGATCGCAGAGGCTGGAGAAGGTGGCTGGTTTAGCGATATCTACGGAAAGCGTTATTTCGATGGTGTTTCGGGACTATGGTGCTTGAATTTGGGTCATGGAAGAAAAGAAATTGTTGACGCAGCTGCTGAGCAGATGATGAAACTTTCTTATTTTCCTCTCACGTTAAGTCACGAACCAGCGATTGAGTTATCAGCAAAAATTAGTGAACTCCTCGGAGATTCGTATAAAACATTCTTTACGAATAGTGGTTCTGAAGCGAATGAAACCGCCTTCAAAATTGCACGACAGTATCATCACCAAAATGGAAATCCAGAAAAACATAAAATCATTTCTCGTTATCGTGCCTATCATGGAACAACATTGGGAGCACTAAGTGCAACAGCACAGGCAAACCGCCGCGTTAAATACGGTCCAAGTGCACCGGGCTTCCTACATGTAGCGCCACCATACAGTTATCGTTCACCATTCGGCGATGAGGTAACAGATGTAGATAAAGTAGCAGCAGATATGATCGATCAAATGATTACTTGGGAAGGCGCCGAGACAGTTGCAGCTGTCATTATGGAACCATTCATTTCCGGTGGAGGCGTCATTATTCCAACACCAGAATACTTAAAGCGTGTAGCAGAAATTTGTAAGAAACATGATGTGCTTCTCATCTTGGACGAAGTTGTTTCAGGATTTGGACGTACAGGTAAAATGTTCGGTTACATGCATTCGGAAGGTGTTCAGCCTGACATTATTACGATGGCAAAAGGCTTAACGAGCGGATACTTACCTTTAGGTGCTACTTCTGTTAACTCTAAAATCTATGACAAGTTTACTGAAAAAGGACCGGACAACCACTTCCGTCATGTCTCTACTTACGGAGGACACCCTGCAAGCTGTGCGGTCGCACTTAAGAACATTGAAATTATTGAAAGAGAAAATATTGTTGAGCGTGTTGCCGAGCTTGGCGACAACAATTTAATTCGATTAAAAGAATTGATCTCTCACAAAAATGTTGGTGAAGTGCGTAATGTCGGCTTCCTATATGGAATTGAAATGGTTGAAGACAAAGAGTCAAAAACACCGGCATCTGACGATAAATTAGCACAAATTATTGCATTCTGTAAAGAAAAAGGACTCATTATCGGCCGTAACGGCGATACAGTTCCAGGCTTTAATAACGTTCTAATCGTTGCACCGCCGCTAATTTCTACTGAAGAAGACTTGAACTTTGTTGTAGAAACAGTATTTGCTGCATTTGAAGAACTTAACTAAGTAAGTTACCTACCTTGCTTGGCGAATCAAAGGCTATGAGCTGAATAGAAGAATCAAGCAATTGGCGATATAAACTAACAACTATAGAAAAGGAAGTGTTTTTTAAATGACAAACGTTGCACAAAGAGAAGAAAAACAACAAGCAGTAGCTACAAGACAAAAGGTGAAAATGACTCCGAGTGAAGCAATCGTTGAAACATTAGTTGCTGAAGGCGTAACACATATTTCTGGTATTCTTGGATCAGCATTTATGGACATGCTTGACCTTCTGCCAACAGCTGGAATCCGTTTCATCGGCGTTCGTCACGAACAAAGTGCGGCTCACATGGCTGACGCATTTACAAGAGTCGGCGGTGTAGCTGGCGTAGTTATCGGACAAAACGGACCTGGTATTACAAACATGGTTACATCTGTTGCGGCTGCGAACCAAGCACATACGCCAATGGTTGTTATTTCACCATCTGCTGGAACACCAACAATCGGTTGGGATGGGTTCCAAGAAGCTGACCAGGTATCGATCTTTAAATCGATCACAAAAGAAACAGTTCGTGTTACACACCCAGGTCGTGTGGCTGACTGCCTAAGAACTGCTTTCCGTATCGCTTACGCGGAGCGCGGTCCAGTATTGTTTGATATTCCACGTGACTACTTCTACGGAGAAGTGTATGATGCAATTCTTGAGCCGCATCAATACCGAGTCGATAACCGTGGATCTGGTTCTCCAGAATTCATCGAACAAGCTGTTGAACTATTAGCATCTGCTAAAAACCCTGTCATCATTTCAGGCCGCGGTACTGTTGACTCTGATGGAATTGACGTTGTAAAGGAAATCGCTGAACATTTAACAGCTCCTGTTGCTGTTTCGTACATGCACAATGACGCATTCCCTGCGAATCACGAGCTATCTGTTGGGCCAATTGGTTATATGGGATCAAAAGCGGCTATGAATACGCTAAAAGATGCAGACGTACTATTAGCAATCGGTACACGCCTATCCGTATTCGGCACGCTGCCATGCTATGATATTGACTATTTCCCGAAAAATGCGAAAATCATCCAAATTGACATTAACCCGCGTCAAATTGCGCGTACGCATCCAGTAGAAGTTGGAATTATCGGCGATGCAAAAGCTGCATCAGCAGAAATTCTAAAAGGCCTACAAGCTAAATTGCCTAACCCGGAGAAAAACGAGGAGCGCCTAGCTAAAGTTACAGAAGAAAAAGTGAAGTGGGAGAAAGAGTTAGTAGATCTGGCAATGGTTCCAGGAACACCTATTAACCCACGCCGTGCACTATTGGAGTTGACAAAAGTATTGCCAGAAAATACAATTGTCACAACGGATATCGGTAACGTTTCGTCCACTGCGAACGCTTACTTGAAATTCAACCACGGACGTCAGCATATCGCTGCACTTACTTTCGGAAACACAGGATTTGCATTCCCATCCGCAATGGGTGCACAGCTTGCTAATCCAGACAGCCCGGTTGTTGCCATTGTTGGTGACGGTGCATGGGGCATGAGCTTGCATGAAGTAAGTACTGCTGTTGACGAGAATTTACCTGTCGTTGCATGCGTATTTAACAACAATGCATGGTGTGCAGAGAAGAAAAACCAAGTAGATTTTTACAACAATCGTTTTGTTGGTGCAGATATTAATAACCCAGACTTCGCTACACTTGCTGAGACAATGGGCGCAGTCGGTATGAGAGTGAACAAGCCGGAGGATGTAGGACCTGCAATTCAAAAGGCAATTGAATCAAGAAAACCAACAGTCATCGATATTCAAGTAGATGGTACGCAACTTGCACCGCCATTCCGTAAAGATGCACTGAAAATGCCGACTCGTTTGTTACCAAAGTACGCACACCTAGACCATAATAACTGGTAAAATCAGCTGATAGAGGGGCAGTCTTAAAGGATCGCCCCTCCTTTTTTATTCAAAAAAACGAATAAAATGCATCTAGATACCTGCCTAATTTTAACCTTCACTTCCTTTTATGGAGAGGAAAGAGAAACTGTTTGCTGCGTGGACATGGGACAAGAGGGAATAGATAGAAGTTGCCTAGATAGTTGACATAGGAGAAAACGATAACCGAAGCATTATTTTTGCGGGAATAGAAAGCGCTTTCAAGTGATTTTTACTCCTTGTTTAATTTGCTTTTGGTGCATCGCAAACAGAATGGCAAATGGCTGAAATCTTCCCCTAGTGAAACCGAGGTAGTTTAGGAGGAGAACTAAATGGAGAAAAGAGTTGAACTAGAGAAGACGTATAAACCGCAATGGGTGTGGGCGATTGCACTTGGATCCGCCATCGGTTGGGGAGCTTTTATCTTACCGACTGAATGGATGAACATTGCCGGACCTGTCGGGACAGTAATCGGATTAGGGGTAGGCGCTATACTTATGATGATTATTTCCGTTAGCTATGGGGTTCTAATTGAAAAATATCCCGTATCCGGAGGAGAATTCGCTTACACGTATTTGAAGTTTGGAAGAGTTCATGCGTTTGTTTGCGGCTGGTTTTTAACGCTTGCCTATATATGTATCGTTGCATTGAATGCGTCAGCGATGGCACTGCTTGGAAAGTTCTTATTTCCTTCGATTACAAATGTTGTACCGCTATATGAAATTGGCGGCTGGCAAGTCTATTTAGGTGAAGTCATTATCGCGACTTTTTTCCTTCTCCTGTTTGCTTTTTTAAACATTAAAGGTGCATCATTATCTGGAAGTATGCAGTATATTTTTTGTATTATTCTTGTAGGCGGCGTTGTCTTATTAACGATTGCCATGTTTATGAGCCCGGCAACAAGTCTTACGAATATCACGCCTATGTTCAAACCAGAAGTTCCTCCGTTGAAAGGAATACTTGCTGTTTTGGTCATCGCACCGTGGGCATACGTGGGTTTTAATAATATCCCACAGGCAGCGGAAGAATTTGATTTCCCTGCGAAAAAAGCATTTTCATTAATTATTTACTCGTTGATCTTTGCCTTTATTTTATATGCATTTATGATACTTGCAACAGCTGTTGCAGTTCCATGGCAAAATCTAGTTGCGGGACAACCAGCATGGGGTACAGGTGATGTCGTTTCAGATAATCTTGGCGCAGCTGGAGTATTTATGCTAGCCATTGCACTTTGTATGGGTGTATTTACAGGGCTAAACGGATTTTTCTCATCTGCGAGCCGTTTATTGTTCGCAATGGGCCGTGCAAAAATTGTACCTTCGACTTTTGCAAAATTACATCCAAAATACGGAACACCATATGTTGGGATTATGTTTACAGCGGTTTTCTGTTTAGCTGCCCCTTGGTTCGGCAGACCGGTACTGTTATGGATTGTTGACATGTCTGCGGTAGGCGTTACGATTGCTTATTTCTACGCTTGTTTAACAGCCTACAAATTATTTAAATGGAGCCGCAGCAATGCGACAGATACGAGGGAAGTATCCCCGTATAAGAAAATCATGGCATTGCTTGGGACAGCAAGTGGCTTGGCGTTCTTAGGTCTTCTATTAGTCCCAGGAACATCCTCTGCGCTTGGCGTTGAATCATTCATCGCATTAGGCGTATGGGTTTTACTAGGAGCCACTTTTTACTTGGCGAAAAGAAAAGAACTTCATGCAATTCCGAAGAGTACGCTTGATTACTATATCTTAGGCAAAACAATTTCTGAAGAAGAGGCATTGGGCGTAGCCTCTGGAGAAGGAGCAATCGATCCGAATAAAGAAACACCGCCAGTTCAGCTAACGTAATTGGCAAAAGGAAAAAATGAACAGGAGAAGGGACCACTCCCTTACTCCTGTTTGTTTTTTTATATTGCACTTACCTCTTGATCAATTTCAGCGGTGTCTCCAAAATGGCTTTGGATATATTCAATAAATTTCAAACTTGTTTGTTTCAGCGAGTTTTCTTGATACACCATATAGAAATTTCTATGTAAGGAAAGCCCTTCTATTTTTAACTGTTTTAACGTATTTAACTTTAATTCTTTTTTTACGGCTGATTTTGAAATAATTGCGATGCCTAGGCCTGCTTCGACAGCTGATTTGATCGCTTCCGTATGTTCTAGCTCCATTACGACATTGAGCTCGTCCGTATGAATCTTATTTTTTTCCAAAATATCTTCGATGACCTGACGTGTGCCAGAGCCCTTTTCGCGAATAATGAATGGGATTGTCAGCAAGTCTTCAACGGTAATCGTTGGTGACTTTGAACATGGCTGATTAGGCGAGCTTAATAGAATTAACTCGTCTGTAGCGAATGGAACTTGTTTAAGTGATGGATAAGCTAAAGTAGATTCAATAAACCCTAAGTTAATTTCATGATTGAGTAGCTTTTCAACGATTTGTTCGGAGTTATAGAGCTTTAAATGCATATTAACTTTCGGATATAGTTGGTTAAATTCAGCCAATGCGAAAGGTAAGATATATTCCCCAATGGTTAAACTAGACCCCAATTTTAAATCACCATGAACAGTTCCTTTTAATTGTTGAAGCTCATTTTCTGTTTCATTCATGAGTGCAATGAGCTTCCCTACTTTTCTATACAAAATTTCACCCGCCAACGTCAGGGAAATTTTTTTGGTCGTACGTTCAAAGAGTTGGCAATCCCATAATTCCTCAAGTTGCTTTATTTGGAGACTTACACTTGATTGTGAAAGATGCAAATCTCTTGCTGTTTGCGAAAAGCTTTTATTATTAGCTGCGACATAAAAGACCTTTAAGTGATCTAGATTCAAAACATAGCCCCCTTGTTAGATATGTTCCCATTTTGCTTATTGATTGACCCCTAAAAACTATTATAGTTGAAAAAAGGGATATTATCTTCAGAAAAGTCAAATTCCTAAAAAAGTAGGGAATCTAGTAAGGGTGAATTGATAAAGTACTAAAAACTGCTCCAAAGGAAAGTGTAAGCACTTTGCTTTAGGGCAGTTCGTTTTTTTACGATTTATTTTTCACATGCGTAAGTACATGTATTGCAAAAAGAACGACACTTAAGACGATCATTGTTCCGCCGGTTGCGGTTGCTGTAGTCCAAGCATCGTTACCGGTTAAGATTAAGAGTGTTAACCCGCCTAACATGACAGGAATCCCAATATTAAAAAGCCAAAAATGCAGTTTTGCAAGTAGGGAAGAAGTTAAATTTGGAAAACGTAAATAAATGAAACCGGAAAGTCCTGCCGATACCCAACCTAGTAAATTGACATGTGCATGAACAGAAGATAGATCGAAATTATGGGAGATCGACATATACATGCCTAGAACAACGCCAATGACAAAATAGACAACAGCAACCTTAATAAACGAAATACCCAACTGTTACACTCCTTTATGAAATAGTTTTGGTCGCATACCATTTCGAATTGTCTATTCTTAGGGATTTCGCCTCCTCTTGCATTGGCATAGCATTACTCTTGGGCAGAAGAAATAGATCCCATCTATTTATATGCTATTGATGGAATAGAAATTCTAATCTACTGTTTGAGAAGTAAGGTTTTCTAGATATTTCTTATATTCCCTTGTATGATAAAGAGCAGGGGAGGGATAGATTATGAGAAAGCTAATGGTCATTCTATTATCTATGATCTTGGCATTTACAGGATTTTCTACATATGTTCAAGCGCAGGTTTTTTCTGATGTAAACAGCGGTGATCGTTTTTATGAACATATGAATTATTTATTTAACGAAGGAATTATTCAAGGGTATGGACAGGATCGATTTGAGCCAGATCAACATGTTACGCGAGGACAGGCTGCATTGATGATCGCTCGTGCATTAGGCCTTGAAACAAGGAATCGGGAGACGCAATTTACGGATGTTAGCAGTCAAAATGTGGCATCGGGCGCCGTTCATTCCGCTACGGTTGCTGGAATTATTCAAGGCTATGGGGATGGGACATTCGGACCCGAAAAACCTGTCACACGCGGGGATATGGCCATCTTTTTGGCACGCGCATTTAAATTGACGAAAGAAGAGGCGTTGCCATTTACTGACGTTCCAATGACTTCAAGCGCTTATGCGTCTATCCGAAAAGCAATTGCTTTCGGAATTGTAGAAGGCTATTCAGATAATACTTTCAAACCGAATGAATATGTAACACGCAAACAATTTTCAGCATTCCTTGCAAGGGCTTTACATGATAATTTACGCATACCGGTATTTGCTTGTGGGTATAATCCTGCAACCCATAAGAATCCAGACCGTCAAACGGTCAATTGTCTGATCACGAAACTGGCAAGACAATCTGAATTTCCAATTCCACCTGAGATTGTCAAGGCGGTAGCCACTGTAGAAAATGGAAAATGGCAACAATTTAAGAGCGATGGGCAGCCGAATATAAGTGGTGATGGCGGAATTGGCTTGATGCAAATTACGAATACAGCGGGCTATGATGTGGAAAGGTTAAAATACGATTTGCCGTATAATATTCAAACGGGAATCGAATTCCTTATAAATAACTTTAAGAGAAGTGACCTGCCGAAAGTCGGTGATCACAATCCAGAGAATCTGGAAAGCTGGTACTTTGCTGTGATGGCATACAATGGCATAAAGGCTGTAAACAGTCCCTTTGTTCGGGAGACGGGGAAAAGAAACGACGATGGCGTTGAGGGGGCTTATCAAGAAAAAGTCTATCAGGCGCTGACAACGAATGGATTGCTCGGAAAGCGTACACATATTCATTCAATCCAAATGTCCAAAGATGACTTCATTTACGGACAAGAAACGAACAATACGATTCAGTTTCCAACAAAAAGCTTCCAATTAACAGAAACAACATCTTCAAAAGAACTTTTTAAAACGGAAGATGATGTAGTTGCCAGTCCGGGAGCGAGGCTTCGTATGAAACCAAATACACAGTCAGATTATATTCAGACTAACGCCGCGGTTCCAATGAAGATTTTAGGCGCGTCTGTATACGATGAACGAGTCAATTCACCCAATCAATTTGTTTGGTATCCAGTGGAAGCAATGATTGGTGGAAAGAAAGAATATGGCTATATCGCTTCATCTAATATAATGAACTAATCGATTGTCCAAGAAGCCAAAAAAGCTGTAACGAAAGGGATTCCCTCACGTTACAGCTTTTTCTTACTTAGAAGTTGGTTCATATAAATCCCAAGCGAGCCTTAAAGATTCATAAATAAAATCAGCAGCAGCTTCACTTTCCATATCGTCAATCGTTAAAATGGAGTTATGGGAAGAATAGATTTCCTTGCGTTTATAAAATAGCTCTTTCGTTTCTTCCAATGAAAGATTTTGAAGCAATGGGCGGTCAACCTTAATTTTGTCGAGTCGTTCTTTCCATGCTTCCCATGAAATGTCCAGGGCAAAGACGATACAATTGGAAAGACAGATGGCACGTGTTTCTTCTTGTAAAAAAGCACCGCCGCCAACAGAGATCACTTTTAATTTTTGGGTACAAAAATGTTCAATTAGACTTTTTTCTTTTTCGCGAAATGCTTTTTCGCCGATCGTATCAAAAATCTCCGTAATCGGCATATTGAATTCACGTTCAATCTCTTCATCTATATCAATGAAGGACCGATATAACTTGGTCGCTAACAGTTTACCAACTGTTGTTTTTCCAACCCCCATAAAACCGGTAAAGACAATGCTTTTCTCCCTGTAAGGAACATTTTGATTCGGCATAGGTTGATCCACTCCAATATTCTAACTTATCTTATCATTCTACTGAATTATAGTATAGATTCACTATCTTGTAAAAAACATTTTTGAAAGACTTTTCAAACTTGAAAGAAATCAACGCTCTACGTTACACTAGCATACAAAGAATAAAATTGAGGAGACGAAGATGAAAAAAATAGTAATGTTGCATGGTATAAACCATAATATGTTTGGAAAAAGGGATCCTGCGCAATATGGCACGGTTACGCTTATGGAAATTGACGAAGGTTTACAAAAGCTTGGGGAAGAGCTAGGTGTGGAAGTGGAATGTTTTCAAACAAATTTTGAAGGAGAAATGTGTGAGCGCATTCATCAGGCATACGAAGAGCGGAATGACGCTGTCATCATTAACGCAGGGGCTTGGACGCATTATAGCTATGGAATCAGGGATGCACTTGCTATTTTAGAAGTGCCGATCATTGAAATACATATGTCCAATATTCACGCAAGAGAACCGTTTAGACATCAGTCTGTTTTTGCTGAAATTGCAAAAGGACAAATTTGCGGGTTCGGCATAGATAGTTATTTCCTCGGGTTGCGGGCAGCAGTTGCTGCAATTGAAAACAAATAAGAGAGCCTTTCCAGAAAATCAGTTTTCACTAGCTTTCTGGAAAGGCTCTTGTATTTTTTAATCAATTGTCTGGAATTCCATCACATAACTTTTCCCATTCCGGACGATAATTTCAAACCAATAGACCGTGCTGTATTCATAAGGTTTGATCGGTTGTACGATGATTTCTTTGTTGAGTAAATTTGGAACGAGCTGGATCGGCAGTTCCCGACTGCCCTGATGCATTTTTACAGTCACAATCGAGTGATCGGAAAACTGGCGATCAAACTTGATAGACCATTCTTTATCCAATGCAACATTTTTATGACTAGGGAGTAAGGTTGTCTGTTTAGAAATGAGAGGCTTTGTTAAATCGGTCTTCATAAATGAAGAAACATTAATAATTCCCTCCCCATAATAAGGATCCCATCCAATGGCACCGAGGTCATCCACATATTTTTTTAATAACGCCTCGATCGCTGTATTTGATCGTTTCGGATTGTCCAATTTCATCATCGCTGCAATGCCGCTTACAAATGGAGCAGCCATGGATGTGCCGTCCAGTACCCCAAATCGTTCGCCTGGGATTGTAGAAATAATACCGACTCCTGGTGCTGAAACGTCAATCGTCGCGCCAGTGTTGCTAAATCGAGCAATGTGATCGGATCGATCTGTTGCTGTTACGACAATCGCTTTTTCCTCTGAAGCTGGGTAAAAATTTGCTGTGTTTTTACCTTCATTGCCCGAAGAGACGACGACTAAGACGTTGTTTGAATGCGCGTAGGCAATCGCATCTGCCAAATAACGGGAATACCGATCGCCGCCGAAACTCATGTTAATGACAGCGGCTCCGTTGTCAACGGCATAACGAATGCCACGTGCGACATTTGAATCATAGCCGTTTCCTTTGTCATCTAAGGCACGGATGGGCATGATTTTTACGTTTTCACTTGTCGTTTTCGCGATGATACCAGCGACATGTGTTCCGTGATATTGAACGTCCATTGGATCCGAATCATCATCGACAAAATCATAGCCGGCAACAATTCTATTTCTAAAAAAGGAATGGGTATAGTCAATGCCCGTATCAATGACGGCCACGATCACGCTGCCTGCATTAGATGTAAATAATTGCTGCATTTTTTGAGCCCCAATTCGCCCTGTACCCCAGGGAGCGGATTGGGCTTGAAAAGTGGCAGAATGGGCATAGCGTATATAATCAGGCTCAATCATTTGAACTTTTGTTGGGCTTATAGAGGCAGCACGCACACTTTGTTGTTTTTGTATTGCATCGTATTCACCCCATGTTACGCTTGTAATCGTTTCTTTTCCGGAAGGGGCGGTTACTTGGATGATGACGCGGTCTGTTATACTCGTTGCTTCGTTCGCGGAGGTAATGGATGGTGTGAAAATTAGACAGCATACTAACATAAGTAAGAAACTTAATTGTTTCATAAACAACAACACCTCAAAGATTATGATACTAGTATTATCGACCTATCATTGCGATTATTAAATAATATTTTAGATAATCTTTACAAGACTAAGTAAATGAAGGACAATGAGAGGAATAGGAAAAATATAGCATAAAAACTAAAGGGGCGACAGAATGCGACAAATTGGCCGAATGGCATTGACTGCTTTTATTTGTTTTGTTTCTCTCATTCTTTTTACAAATTCAGCGAAAGCCTATACATATAATGATGTGAATTATCAACATTGGGCGTATGAGGATATTCAATTTATCGCAAAACATGGGGTGATTCGGGGATTTTCAGACGGTAGCTTTATGCCAAATGCCTCCATTACTCGAAAAGACGCGGCGGTTATGATGACGCGTGCATTGGATTTGAATAAGCCAAAAAGTGTATCGGTTGAAATTGCCGATATTCATGAACAGACACCGAATTACAATGAGATCACCATTGCAGTTGAGGAAGGTTGGTTATCGCTTCAAGATGGCCAATTTAACGGCAGTGCCCCCTTAACACGGGATGAAATGTCGAAAATGCTTGCGACTGCTTATTCATATGAAGGGAAACAAACGTCGGTTTTTGAAGACGTTCCAAAGTCAGATCCATATTATCTTTATATTGATGGTATTGCGATGCATGGTGTAACAACAGGTTATAATGACGGCACATTCCGTCCAAATGATCACGTAACGAGGGCACAATTTAGCGCCTTTTTATCTCGAGTTTATCAAAAGCCAGTCGCTTATGAAGTGAAAAGTGCAGGACAAACGATGGCGATCGTTCCCTCTGTTGAAGATGCGCTAGAAAAAGTGAAAGAGTATCCAGATGGGACAATCCATCCGCAGAGCAATAAATTTGTGTCATATCCACAGACGATTGCTACGGCAGACAAAACAAATTTAAATAGCGGTGTCTTGATCTACAATGGCTATAAGGAAGCAACTCCGGGATCATTTGACCCCTATATGAGATATGAAGCTGAAGATGGTACAGTGCATGAGATGTTTGATACGTTTATCATTTTAGGTCTTCGATACAATGAAGAAGGCAATAAATTCATTGATGGGGCGGAAAATGAAGCGAACTATGAAGACTGGAACAATTATATTAAACGAACATTTGCGGAGAACGGCGCATTACATAAGTTGAATGAGTCAGCTCTTTCCAATGATCGTGAAGTAGATATTTATGTTTCCATTCCTTATCCGAAGCGAAATGGCGACATTATTACGCTAGATGGACAAGAACAAGTGAACAACGTTTATAACCGTTATGACTTGGCAAATTGGTATATTAGCAAGGTGCTAAGGGAGTTGGACAAGGCCTCTTATTCCAATTTGAATTTCAAAGGCTTTTATTGGCTCAGTGAGACGGTGCGTACAGTGGAAGATGAAGTCTTGATTTCCTCAATCTCGAGCTTGATGAAAAGGCATAATCTGTATCTCATTTATTCACCGCATGCGACGTCTACCAATTTTTACAAATGGCAAAATTACGGCTTCGATGCAGCGTTTTTACAGCCGAATGCATTTCGGACAGGTACGCCAAATAAGGAAGAACGATTGCACCGTGCGTTTTTAAATGCCCAAATTTACGGGACAGGCATTACGATGGAAATTGACTCTTACGGAATCGGGCATGCTGATGAAGGAAGAGGCGTTGAAGAGTTTAATCTTTATATGGATTTTGCCAAACGATATGGACTCAACGAAAAAGGGATGATGTTTTACCAAGGAACAAATGTCGTAGAACGAATGGCGACGTATGATCACCCCGTTTTCAAACGCTGGTATGATCAATTGAATGAAACATTTTTTAGCGAAAAATAATGCAAGGGGTTGCCGTGTTGGATGATGCGGTAACCCATTTTTTCATGGTGATATTTGCAGTTTCCAACGAATCGCGTCAAGTTTCCAACAAAAAAGTGAATCTATTTCATCCTATAAACGTCCTATAGCAGGAGGCTAGAAAAATAATATCATTTGCAGGTGTTTCCTGTGGTATACTGATTTTCGAATGAATAAAAGAGAGGATTTATCGAATGAATTTCACGACAAAATTTCAGGAGATGACAGTTCCTTTAATCGGTGCAGTTATCTTGCTTATTAACTTAATGATTCCCACAAGCATATCGGCATACATAGCTACCGCATTATTTGCAGCAGCTGCATTTATTAGGCCGAAACAATCAATCTTATTCCTACTCATTTATTTTCCTTTCCGTCCTTTTTTAATTGAAGTGAACCCTACCCTTAAGTTGATCGGTGATATCGTCATCATTTTTGCATTTTTACGCGTCATATGGGATTCACGAGGCAATCTTAAATCGATTTTTCGATTCGAAGTGTATGAGTGGGCATTTATCGGATTTTTAGTTGTTGGATCAGTTTCAGCAATGTTAACCGGTGTATCGCTTATCGCGGTTGTTTTTCAACTACGTGCATTCGCGATTACATTTTTGCTCATTTACATTGTCAAACGACTGGATATTCAAAAACGTGATATTCTGAACTTCGTTGTCATAACAGTCGCTGTCGCGGTTATTCTTGTCATCCAAGGGATTGTAGAAAAGCTTTCCATGCGATCTGCGCTAATGCCTGAGAAATGGGTGAATCGTCAGCTTTCGCCGAACAATGCGAGCCGTATTTATGGTCTGTTGAATAACCCGAACGTATTAGCCGTTCACTTAACAATTGCTGGAATGCTTACGTATTGCTTGAAAAATGCTTTACCGAAAACCAAAATTCAGTTGTGGCTCAATATTTTCCTCGTCCTTCTTGCAGGAACGTGGATCTTAACATACAGCCGCGGGACTTGGATTGCCTTTGTCGTAGGTCTAGCAGTCTACTTCTTATTTACACGCAACTGGAAATTTGTAGTGAAAAGCGCTGCAGTCATCGCGCTAGGTTTTATTCTTATTGCTGTTCCTGTTACATATGGGACGCAGTGGATTAAAAGTCATACCGATATCGGGAACTTTGTAAGGACGGGACCGGCTGAAGAAGACAGCGGTTTTGCGGCGGTTGAAAAAGACCGTATCACAAATACGTTTACGGGTAGTACGTTGGATAAGAGTAAAACGACCGGTCGTCTCTTTATCGTCAATAAAGGGTTCGAAGTGTTTAAAGATCACCCAATTATTGGAACTGGGTTTTCCACATTTGGCGATTCGGCATCCAAAACGTATTCCTCCCCAATTTATGAGGATTACGGCATTACCTTCAATATCTATTCTGACAATCAATATATCCAAGTGATTGCGCAAACGGGCGTGGTCGGCGTTCTACTATTTGCGGTGTTTTTGTTGGGCATGCTCGTGATGTTTTGGAAAAAGCGTCATGAATCTCCGATTGCCATCCCAATGCTTGCTTCACTCATTGCGATTTTCTGGTGCGGTATGATTTACAATATTTGGGAAGATAAAGCATTTACAATGTATTTCTATATTTTAACGGCCGGTTTCATCGCGGTGGGCAGTCGAAAAAATGAATTTGCTGATTAACAGGATCCTCCTCATTGATCAATGGGGAGGATTTTTCTATAGAGTCGATAACTCTAGTCAAATAGTATGAAAATGAAATATCTGCCAATCTTCTGTGATTTTTGTAGAACAACAGTTTATAATAAAGGCATTACATAGAAGTCGGGGGTTATGGAAGTTTTGCAGAAACATAGGAGAATACCAAAAGTTTTTGTTGCATTGCTTGTGTTTTTACTCATTTTGCCAATGACATCGTTGGCAGCAAATGAGCAGATGAAGGTTTCGGGAGGTGTTCAATACGACTACAATGAGCAGACGATTTCAAGTTTTCCACAAGCGTTTCGTCAGTTGACAGTCGATTTGAATGATCCTTATACAACTGTAGATGTCAGCTATCCCACACCATTAAATCGATTGATGCGAACAACGGCGCAAGCAAATCAGTACACGGGTTCAGGCAAGCAAGTAGTTGGTGCTGTGAATGGTTCGTTTTATTGGTCTAAAGATCAAGGCAACTTGCCGATGTACTTAATTGCCTACCGTGATCGACTGATCAATGCGGGCATTATTGCATCGGGGAAAGATCAGTATGTCAATCAGCCGATCGCGTTTGGCATTGATCGTAATGGAAAAGGAAAGATCGATGCTTATACGTTAGATCTTTCATTTAATTATGCTGGAGCGGATTATCCGATTACGAGTACGGACAAGCACCGTTCGACTGATAATTTAATTTTGTATACACCCCTATATCCAGCAGCAACGACTGAAACAAATGGTCTAGGCTGGGAGCTGGTTATTTCAGGTGTGACCGGTGGAACAGATTTGAATTTTGGGGAAACTGTAACGGGTACAGTTACTAAAATACGAGAACGCGGCGATCAAACAGCATCGGCGATTCCAAAGGATGGATTTGTATTATCCGCACATGGTGATGCGATGCAAATGATTAAAGATATCAACATCGGAGAAACCATTTCGATTACGGCCAATATTGATGAACAATGGAAGGGTTCTTCGTTTATGTTGACGTCTGGTCCTGAATTGGTGAAAGATGGGAAAGTCAACTTAGGTATTGATCCAACAAGTGATCGTGCAAGAGAACGTGCACCACGAACGGCTATTGCAATCGACAAAACAGGATCGAAAGTGTTTATGGTTACTGTTGATGGAAGACAAGAGCCGTATAGTAAAGGGATGAGTCTGCCGGAATTTGCTAACTATCTTGCCTCTATTGGTGCTTACCAAGCATTAAACTTGGACGGCGGCGGTTCAACGACAATGGCTGTTCGAAAACCAGGCGACACGAATGTTTCCTTATTCAATCGTCCATCTGATGGCGTAGAACGCGCAGTATCAACAGCACTTTTTGCTTTATCGACTGCACCGGAAGGAGCACCGTCATCGATCTCGGCTCGTATTGAAAAACCAGGTGTCTATTTGAAAGGGACAAAAGGATCAGTCGTTGTGGATTATGTCATGGATCAGCATTATAATCCGGTGAACATCAATCGCAGCGATCTGAAAGTTACATCACCTCAAAGTTTAATCACACCGAATGGCTTACAATTTACGGCGAATAAATCGGGAGCGGGATCCATTGCGGTACAATACGGTTCTGCATCCGTAACGCTTCCATTTGAAGTGGTTGACGCAATTGCAACCATTGCACCGTCAACTTCATCAGTAACAGTACGTTCGGGTGAAAGCAAAACGATTTCTGTTAAAGCATTTGACGCGAAAAAGCGAGAAGTGATTTTTGATCCAGCACTTGTCAAATGGTCTGTTACGAACAGTATCGGAACGATTTCATCAAATGGTGTATTTACAGCAACAAAGTCAAATGGAACAGGTACCATTCAAGCGACACTAGCAAATCAAACCGTTACAATTCCTGTAACGATCGGCGGAGACAGCACTCAAATTGATTCAATGGAGTCAGTGACCAATTGGCAATCAAATGCTGTGAATGGAATCGCACAGTTGTCGCAAAATAGCGCAAAAGAACCGGCATTTGAAGGGACTGGCGCATTAAAACTAACGTATGATTTTACTGGACAAGCAGGTACTTCCGCGGCTTATCTGGAAGCGAAAACACCGATTTCCATGGGCGGAAAGCCAGTGAAAATTGCTGCTCGCGTTTATGGTGATGCAAGTCAAACATGGCTTCGCGGAAAAATTGCAGACAGCACGGGAAAAGAATACACGATTAACTTTACGCCCGAAAACGGCTTGAAATGGATTGGATGGAATTTTGTAACTGCGGATATTCCAGCTGATGCACAAGGTGATCTCACGCTAAAACAAATTTACATTGCACAGCCGAACGTCTCTTTGAAAACAAAAGGTTTCATTATGGTGGATGATGTCAAAGCGTTGTTTAGTAAAGACTATAAAGAAGGTCTTTTTAAAGACACAGGTTTGACATTTAGAGCGGAAAATGAAATTAAGGCACTCGTCAATAAAGGGATTATCGCAGGGTATGCGGATGGTTCCTTCGGTCCTTATCAAGAATTGACGAGATTGCAAGGTGCGATTCTTTTAGCGCGTGCTAAGAACTTATCGCTTGATACTGTGGAGGATCCTGGTTTCTCGGATATGACATCGAATATGAATTTCTACCGTGAAGTAGCAGCTGTAGCGAAAGCGGGTTACATTCGCGGGAAAGAAGGCGGCACAAAATTTGATCCGAACGGCAAGTTGACACGTGCCGAAATGGCAGCGATTTTACAACGCGGCTTCAACTTACCATATACCGATGAAAACCATTTTAATGACATTAAAGGCAGCTTTGCTTACCGTGAAATTAATTCCCTAGCGGCAAATAATATTACGCAAGGAATTGGCGGCGGCAAATTCGGCCCAACTCAAAATATTAGCCGTGCAGATTTCTCAGTTTTCCTCTACAAAGCATTGGAAAAGTAATCCGTTAGCGGAAAAAATAGGGTAAAAACATAATTTAACCTTTGAGATTGCAGAAAATTATGGTACAATGTGTTTGTAGAGTTATTCCTTTATACAATAGATTTGCAAAACGGTTGATGGCGCAAAAAATCCGTGGAGATGAAAATCTCCGCGGATTTTTTTTATGTGGCAATCATTTTAATGGCAGTGCATCTGTATTTTCAGTAAAAAGTTGCAGAAACTTTTTTGTTGCAAACGAATGATATATGCCGTTCAAAATTAACTAGAAGTAAGTGAATAGAACGAAAAAACGTTATGGAAAATGGTAGGACATTTTCCATAACGTTTTATTTTTTTGAAAAATTCATCCTAACTCCTAGAAAGGAGAAGAAACCCAATGTTAACAATAGATTTTCAAACTGGAAGAGTTACTCGATTAAAAATGTTCAAATAACTTGTTGTAATATGTTTAAACATGTTGTATAGTTTTAGAAAATAAAAACAACATGAGGTGTTAGCATGAGTGGGGAGCATTTGATTGATGTTACAAGAGGGGAATTGGTAGAAAGTACACATGTCGGGCATATTGCGGTTGTGAATAGTGAAGGAACATTGCTGTATTTTAATGGAGATCCAGATCGTGTAACATTTGCACGTTCATCTATGAAACCTTTGCAAGCGGTACCCATTGTTGAAACAGGTGCAATGGAATTTTATAACTTAGACGCCGCTGATCTTTCACTTGCATGTGCATCGCATAGTGGTGAAGCGCAGCATACAGACAGAGTGTTAACGATTCTAGATAGACTTGAACTGACGACTGAAGACTTACAGTGTGGTACACATCCGCCGCGCTGGCAGGAAGCGTATGAGAAACTCATGCGAGAAGGGAAAGAAGTTACACCGGAATTTAATAACTGCTCGGGAAAACATAGCGGCATGCTTGCCACTGCGAAATTTATGCAAGAGAGTTTACAAGACTACTATAAAATTGAGCATCCCGTACAACAACGAGTAATCGAAGTTATTAGTGATATTGCGCAAGTTCCAGCCGATGAAATAAAAATTGGAGTCGATGGATGCGGTCTTCCGGTACACGGGATTCCCCTAAAAAATCTAGCGCTCGCATTTGCGAGAATGGCGAATCCAATAAGCTTCCCGGAAAAACGGAAAAAAGCAATCGAAAAAGTAACAGAATCTATGATGGCTGCGCCGGAAATGGTAGGCGGAACAGACCGCTTTTGTACAGATTTAATGAAATGTGCAAATGGACAACTATTCGGCAAAGCTGGAGCAGAAGGTGTCTATTGTATTGGCGATAAAGAAACGGGCATTGGGATTGCGATTAAAGTAGAGGACGGCAATGGAAGAGCAGCGTCCCCTGTAGCTATGGAAGTCTTAAAGCAGCTGAATCTATTAAATGAAAACCAGCTTCAAAACTTAGAAAATCATCATTATCCAAAATTGACGAATGCAAGACAGGAAGTAATTGGGCAGCTCAGTCCGAATTTTTCGTTGAAAAATGCATTAAGCATTCTTTCATAAATAAAAAAAGTAAAGGGGAAAAGAAAATGAAAAAAGCTAGAAATATTTTATTTTTACTGGCTTTATCACTCGTACTTGTAATCGCTGGCTGTTCTTCAGGCGGCGGAGACAATTCGGATGGTGAGAAAAAAGAATCAGAAAAAGCTAGTAAAAGTGGAAAAGATATTGTTATCGCTGTAGCGGATAATTTTACAACAATGGATCCGCATGACACAAATGACACATTATCCAACTCCGCACAAAAAACAATGTTAGAAGGACTTGTCGGTTTTGACAAAGACATGAATGTAATCCCTGTGTTGGCAGAGGAATACGCAGCAAGTGAAGATGCAAAGGAATTTACATTCAAGTTAAAAGAGAATGTAAAATTCCATGACGGAACACCTTTTAATGCTGAAGCAGTTAAGGTGAACTTTGATCGATTAGCTGATCCGAATAGCGGTTTAAAACGTCATAGTCTATTTAGCCTCATTCAAGAAATTGAAGTACTTGGGGAGTATGAAGTGAAATTTGTTCTTTCGGAGCCATTTGGTGCGATGATTAACACATTTGCTCACCCTTCGGCTATGATTCACAGCCCGAAAGCATTGGAAGAGCATGGGAAAGAAGTTGCAAGAAATCCAGTTGGAACAGGACCATTTAAATTTGTTGAATGGAAGCCAAGTGAAGGATTGGAAATCGTAAAAAATGAAGACTATTGGAAAGAAGGTTTTCCTAAAGTTGACAAAATCACATTCAAACCTGTATCAGAGAACGGTTCCCGTATCGCGATGCTGCAAACAGGCGAAGCGGATTTCATTTATCCCGTTCCAACTGAACAAGCTGACAGCATAAATGGTAAAAATGGTATTGAAGTCGAAAGTAACTCTTCCATCATCGTTCGCTATCTAGCGATGAACCTATTAAAAGCACCATATGATGATATTAAGGTAAGACAAGCGATTAACCATGCAATTAATAAAGAGGCGTTCATTAAAGTTGTTATGAATGACCACGGGAATGTTTTGGATTCGGTCATTGCACCAGACGTTCAATTTTATTCAAAACAGGATCCGTATGCATTTGACGTTGAAAAGGCAAAAGCATTGCTAAAAGAAGCCGGATATGAGAACGGATTTAAAGCGAAGCTATGGGGCGCGAATCACTCAAGTGCCATTAAAGCAATGGAGTTTTTACAGCAACAACTAGCGCAAATCGATGTTGAAGTTGAAGTTGTCCCGATGGAATCTGGTACATTGTCCGATAAAATTTGGTCTGTACAAGATGCGAAAGATGCAGAAATCGAACTGTATTACGGTGGATGGTCACCTTCAACAGGTGACGCAGATTGGGGAATTCGCCCACTTCTAGGCGGCCATGAAGCATTCCCGCCATTCTCTTACAACATTTCTTACTATGAGAATACAAAAGTGAATGAATTAATCTCTGCTGCCCTGGCAACAGCTGATCTAGATGCACGCGGAAAAGCTTATGAAGAAGTTCAAAGTTTAGTTTGGGAAGATGCACCATGGGCTTTCCTTTCAACTGATAATACAATGGCTGGAAAGAAAAATTACCTAAAAGGTATTTACTTACTGCCAGATGGATCACTTAGCGTTTCAGATATTGAAATCGAATAAATAATTATTCCATGGGGTTGTCCCGGAAGTGCCTGGCTCTTCGTTTTGGGACACCCCCATGTCTTTACTCATAGGAGGGATGAATATGCTTCGCTTTCTTACCAAAAGACTACTCGAGATTATACCGATCTTATTGGTAGTATCCATCCTCATCTTTCTTTTCGTACATATGATCCCAGGGGATCCGGCGCGATTAGTTGCTGGTGAAGATGCAACACTTGAAGACGTGGAGTTAGTTAGAAAAGAGTTAGGATTAGATAAACCGTTGCACGAGCAATATATCAATTACATGGCAAACCTAGTGAAAGGTGATCTAGGGACATCTTTAAAAACAAAACGCCCAGTAACGGAAGAGGTATTTGAACGGTTCATGCCGACATTTTGGCTGACATTTTGGAGTATGGTTTGGGCAGTCGTGATTGGTTTAATCATTGGCGTCGTTTCTGCAACGAAACGAAATAAGTGGCAAGATTATTTGGGGATGTTCGGTGCTGTTTCTGGCTTATCCTTGCCATCGTTTTGGCTCGGACTTATGCTCATTCAATTATTTGCGGTAACACTTGGATGGTTTCCTTCGGGTGGAATGGAATCATGGAAGAGTTATATATTGCCATCTTTTACACTTGGAACAGGGGTGGCGGCAGTCGTTGCTCGCTTTACGCGTTCCTCATTAATGGATGTACTAAAAGAGGATTACATCCGTACTGGACGTTCTAAAGGTTTAAGTGAAGGCAAGGTAGTTTGGGGGCACGGTCTCCGAAACGCCATGATTCCTGTCGTTACAATGACGGGCTTACAATTTGGATTCCTTTTAGGCGGATCAGTTGTCATCGAGACTGTGTTCAGTTGGCCGGGCTTAGGAAAATTGCTCATCGATTCGGTTGCCTATCGTGATTATCCAGTCATTCAAGCTGAGATGCTAATATTTGCATTAGAGTTTATATTAATTAACTTAATAGTCGATCTGTTATATGGAGTATTAAATCCACAGATCCGATATGAGTAAGGGGTGATCGTAATGGTAGAATTGAAACTTTCTAAAAAAGAAGAATATATGAAATTGACAGCCGAGCAAATTACTAGTCGCACGCCTTTCTCGGAGTTTTGGAGAAAGTTTAAAAAGCAAAAGCTTGCATTCATATCTTTCTTTTTTGTTGTTTTTCTAATATTACTAGCCGCTATCGGTCCATATGTAGCACCTTACGATATTTCTGAACCTGATTATGACAGTGTCCTTTTGGGACCGTCTGCCGAACATTGGGCTGGAACAGATGCCTATGGTCGGGATATTTTTAGCCGGATCGTGGCAGGTACACAAATTTCTTTGTTTGTTGGATTATCGTCTGTATTACTAGGAGCAATTGGCGGAACTGTATTTGGATTATTAGCGGGGTACTATGGTAAATGGGTTGACCGAATCATTATGCGAATTTGTGACGTTCTCCTGGCATTTCCGGGAATTCTATTAGCAATTGGTATTATTGCTATTTTAGGACCGGGTCTCGGAAACGTTGTCATTGCAGTAGCCATTTTCAGTATTCCCGTATTTGCACGAATTGTAAGAAGTTCGACTTTAGCAGTTAAATCTACCTTATATGTAGAGGCAACAAAATCGATTGGTGCTAAACCGAGCAGAATTATTTGGAAGCATATTTTTCCGGGAACTGTATCAAGTATTATTGTTTACTTTACGATGCGGATTGGTTCGGCAATTTTAACTGCTGCAAGTTTAAGCTTTTTAGGACTAGGGGCACAGCCGCCAACACCGGAGTGGGGTGCCATGTTAAGTGGTGGAAGGGATTACTTAAATATAGCGCCGCATGTAACGTTATTTCCGGGATTGGCCATTTTTATTACGGTTCTCGCATTTAACTTATTAGGAGACGGATTACGAGATGCACTCGATCCGAAGATTAAGGATTAAAGATTTGGAGAAAAGGAGTGATCCCATGAAGCAAGCATTATTAAAAGTGAACAACCTTCAAACTCATTTTAAAAGTGACTCCGGAATTGTTAAAGCTGTCGATGGGGTTTCGTTTGAAGTTGCTAAAGGGGAAACACTTGGAATTGTAGGAGAATCCGGCAGTGGAAAAAGTGTAACATCCTTATCAATTATGAAATTACTAAAAGATACGCCGGGGAAAATTGCCGGCGGTGAAATTTTATACGAAGGACAGGATCTGGTTCAATTAAATGAAAATGAAATGAGAAAAATTCGCGGAAATGATATCGCGATGATTTTCCAAGAGCCAATGACTTCATTAAATCCCGTATTTAAAATTGGGAGACAATTAGAAGAAACGATCCGTCTGCATTTAAAGCTATCGAAAAAAGATGCAAGGCTTCGGGCGATCGACATGTTAAAAGCAGTTGGCATTTCCCGTCCTGAAAAAATTGTTCATGAATTTCCACACCAACTTTCGGGAGGAATGCGCCAGCGGGTGATGATTGCAATGGCTATGGCGTGTAATCCTAAAATATTAATTGCAGATGAACCAACAACAGCACTTGACGTAACGATACAGGCTCAAATTTTGGATTTAATGAAGAACTTGAATAAAACTGCCGATACGGCAATTTTACTTATCACTCACGATTTAGGCGTGGTCGCTGAAATGTGTGATCGTGTTGTCGTGATGTACGCGGGACGGGCCGTTGAAGAAAGTGATGTACATACGATTTTTACGGACCCTAAACATCCTTACACGCAAGGGTTGTTATCATCTATTCCCAAAATTGGTGAACGGGTAGAGAAGCTACAATCCATTCCGGGGAATGTTCCGATCCCTACGAGAATGCCGGAGGGATGTAAATTTGCACCAAGATGTCCATTTGCGA
Organism: Sporosarcina sp. HYO08; assembly: GCF_001563475.1. Lineage (GTDB taxonomy): Bacteria > Bacillota > Bacilli > Bacillales_A > Planococcaceae > Sporosarcina. The sequence continues at coordinate 396,711 of NZ_LPUT01000012.1, forward strand.
TGGATATTTGCTGGGAAAAAGAACCTGAATACAAAGAATGTTCGCCGAAGCATTCAGTCAGATGTTGGCTGCAAGAGGAGGTGCCGAGTGATGAGCGAGAACTTGTTGGAAGTTCAGAACATTAAAATGTACTTTCCTTTAAAAGGAAAACTGTTTAGTAAAAAAAGAGAATATGTAAAAGCCGTTGATGGTGTGTCATTTACAGTAAAAGAAGGCGAAACGTTAAGTATTGTTGGAGAAAGTGGCTGCGGAAAATCTACCACGGGCAGAGTGCTTATGAAATTACTTGAAGCGACCGATGGGAAAATCATTTTTGAAGGGAAAGACATCACCGATTTAAACGAGGACGAAATTAGACCGTACCGAAAAGAGTTTCAAATGGTCTTCCAAGATCCGTATGCATCTCTTAACCCTCGCTTAACGGTAAAAGAAATCATTGAAGAACCGCTTATTGTTCACAATATGGAAAAAGAGAAGAGAGCAGATCGAGTTGCGGAATTATTAGAAGTTGTTGGCTTGAATAAGTATCACGGTGAGCGTTATCCGCATGAGTTCAGTGGCGGACAGCGACAAAGGATTGGGATTGCACGAGCGCTTGCAGTTAATCCAAAGCTAATTATTGCCGACGAACCTGTTTCGGCACTGGACGTTTCCATCCAATCACAAATCTTAAACTTGCTAAAAGATTTGCAGAAACAATACAATTTGACGTATGTTTTTATTTCTCATGATTTAAGTGTTGTAGAACATATTTCTGATCGGGTCGGCGTTATGTATTTGGGCAGATTCGTTGAGTTGACGGATCGGGATACGCTCTTTAAAAAGCCGTTGCATCCATATACAAAAGCATTGCTTAGCGCTGTACCAATTCCGGATCCAACATTAAAAAGAGAAAGAATCCTTTTAACAGGTGATATTCCAAGTCCCGCAAGTCCGCCGTCCGGCTGTACGTTCCATACGAGATGTCCTTTTGCTCAGCAAAAATGTAAGGAGCAAGCACCGGAATTTCGTGAGCTGCAAAAAGGTCATTATGTTGCTTGTCATTTTGCTGAGGAGCTTCAAAGTGAATAAGGTAAAAGGAAGACTTCGTGTTCTTTCAATTCAAGAAACATACTTAGACATAGTTGCTGACCAACTCGAGGACATTTTCGGAGATCAAATAGAAGTACTAGGTACAACTTTGCAAGAGCTGACGATGGAGACGATTACCGAAGGAGAAATGGTTGTTCTATCAAAGGATATTTTAAAGGGGATCACTAGTCCGTTTATTCCGGAATCTTGTCAGGTAATTGTAGCCAAGCGAGAGGTAAATGTTGCTGGCACTAGGGAGATTGCGAATGTACCGATCGGGCAGAAAATACTTGTTATCAATGACACGTATGAACACGCTTGTGAAGCTGCCGAATCACTTAAGCAGATCTTTTATGGACAGGAATACATCGCCTACAATCCTATTCACGCTATACCTGATCAAATAGATCATATTGTTACGCCGGGGGAATGTGAGTCAGTACCAGGACAATTTTTAAATGTCATTGACATTGGCCCAAGAACATTGGATTTTAATACGGTTTTGGAAGTGTCGAAGCAATTGGATTTACTGTATGATCAAAGGTCATTAATGAATCGTTTTTTCAAATCACAAATTACGCTCGCGGATAGACATCGTTTTGAAATGACTAACGAACAAAAAGGGCAATTGGTGATGGATCAAGTAAGCCAGTATCCAAAAGCGGCTCATTTATCGGAACAAGAGATCGATGAAATAGGTGAAAAAATAGAAGAACATGGGTTTTTGGAAGAAAGCTTGGCGATTTTAGCCATTTACGAGGAAGGGAAGAGAAATTTTAAATCATTTGGCCGTGTAAAGGTTAAAGTGAAATTACTAGAAAAAGACATTCGATTATCTGATCAACAGCTCCGATTACGGTTGGAAGTTATGCAGGAATTGGGGTTAGTACATGCCCGACAAGGAAGAGGGGGTACTAAATTGTTGGAAAGAGGGGAAGAGTTCCTCCATTACCATATGAACAGATAAGAAAACATTTAGTCAAAGTAGAAGTTTGATGGAATGTAGGTGAAACGATGAAGATTTTTATTTCCGCAGATATTGAAGGGGTTTCGGGAATCGTACATGGCGAACATACTGCGCGGGATGGCAGAGAGCACGATTACGCCAGAAAATTGATGACAGAAGAAGTCAATGCTTGTGTTTTAGGTGCTTTAGATGCGGGTGCTAAAGAGATTATCGTCAATGATTCTCATGGGACGATGAGGAATATATTTCATGAAGATTTACATCCAAAAGCAGCTCTCATTAGCGGCTCACCTAAAAAACTAGCCATGATGGAAGGGTTATCCGATGATTTTGATGCGGCTATATGTATTGGATACCATACAATGATGGGGTCTAATGGAATCTTAAATCACACGTTTAATGGCCGCGTTGTAAAATCGATCGAGATCAATGGACAAGCATTTGGTGAATTTGGATTGAACGCACTTGTCGCGGGCTATTTCAACGTCCCAACGATTCTTGTATCCGGATGTGACTTAGTAGCCCAGGAGGCTGCGGCATGTATATCCAATATTCATACGATAGAAGTGAAACAAACGATTAATCGAACGACAGCTTTAAATAAACATCCTATTGTCGCAAGAGAACTTATTAAAAAGGGAACGACACAGGCGATAAAAGGTCGAAATGACGTTCCGCCATTTAAAATAGAACCGCCTTATTCTGTGAAAATATCATTTTTACACACTGGATTAGCAGATGCGGTGGAAATTCTACCAATGGTACAAAGAGTCGATCCACTTACAATATCATTTGTCATGAGGGACTTTTTAGACTGCTATCGAATGATTCGAAGCACCATTATGATGGCGGGCGCAGTTCAATAGTTTAGGTGTAATCATACTACATCCTTCCTTCGAATATTTTATATAGATAAAATCGGAAGGGGGAATACCCATCTATTGTGTTCACTGCGGTGAGGAACAAGCAGTTGGGAATTTTTGTAGGAATTGTGGAATGCGGATCAATCCTTCAGAGAATGAATCTGTGCCTTCGCGTCTTCAAAATGTCCAGACAAATGAATCGATGATGCAGATTAAAGGGAAAGTTATAAAATATTGGCATTTTGTCTTAGGTTATATGAAGAATCCGGTGGATGTTTTTCAACAGGGCAAAAATGAATTTGGTAACGGAATGATTACGGCCATTTTATTTGCGGTCATTGCAGGAGTTTGTCAATTTGCTATTCAAACAAATAAAGATGTCTCGTTTTTAACGGTTGTGAGTGAAACAGCATTATTTCTTATCATTGGTGTTGCGATTGCATCAACTTCATTATTTGTGATCAATAAATTGTTTAGCGCTGAACTTTCTTTTAAAAAAATGGTCGGCATTTACGGCACGCATATGATCGCATCGCTCATACTTGTATGTGTAACGTATATTCTTATATTAGTGAATTTCATAGCTTTCGGCAGTGCGCTTCTCGTTGTTTTGACTTCTTATACGATTTTTTTATTGCCATTGTATATTTTAACGAGATTACTTTCCGAGCATGCAACAAATATTGACCCATTATATAGTTATGTTTCTTACATAGTCATGTTTTCAATTTTATATTCCATTTACTTACACATTGTAACAGATCGAGGGGTTACCATTTTCTTTTCTAATTTCTTAAGTTAATCCCAAAAAATATATCTGATTGTACGAAGGGGAGAAATAGTTATGGTTATTGGTTATTTCAATGGAGAATTCATACCTGTCGAGCAGGCTGTGATTCCGATTGATGAACGCGGTCATCAATTTGGGGATGGGGTCTATGAGGTGATTCGTGTATACAATGGCAAACCGTTTATGCTCGATGAACATATAGAAAGACTCATCAAAAGTGGAGAAGCCATTAAGCTTCGCATGGAAAAAACGGCCGAAGAGCTACAACAAATTATTCACGAAGCCGTTCAAAAATCGCAATTAAATAACTGCGATGTCTACATTCAAGTGACACGCGGAATCGCCACAAGAAAACATTTATTTCCCGATGCGCCAGTTTCGATTACAATGACAGTGAGACCTATGCAAGTCACAGAAGAAACTGAACGTGAAAAGGGAAAAACTGCGATTTTTCATGAAGATGAAAGATGGACGAATTGCTATATTAAATCATTAAATCTACTGCCCAATATTTTGGCGAAACAAACGGCACAAGAAGCAGGCTGCTATGAAGCAATTCTCGTTAAAGATGGATTTGTAACGGAAGGCACGAGCTCAAACGTCTATCTTGTGAAAGATGATTCGATCTATACAACGCCGCTTTCTAAACAGATTCTACCGGGCATCACAAGAATGGCTGTAAAAGAGTGTGCAGAAAAACTAGGTATCCCATTTATCGAAAAACACTTCACACCGGATGAATTGCTTCAAGCTGACGAAGTATTTATCACGAGTACGACAAATGAAATTATGCCGATTGTCCGTATTGATGAAAGCGTAATTCAAGATGGCTCTGCTGGAAAATTAACGACAGCACTTTTTGAGAAGTTTAAAGAATCTATAGATATCGTTCAGCCGATTTAAACAGTAGGGGTTGTTCCAAAACGAAGAGCCAGGCACCATTGAACACTAAATATGGTATCGTAATTGAAAAATGATACTACATTTGACAGTGTTTAACGGTGCCAGGCACTTCTGGGACAACCCCTTAACATACATACCGAGGTGAATGTAAGTGACAGAACCAAAGAAAATTAGAGAGTTAGGAATTCAGGTGGGGAAATTTCTAACTGGTGAAAAAAACTGCATAACTGATGTGCCAGGCGTTAAGGTAGGACATGTGACGCTAGATTATCCGCTTGAACAAGAGGGGAGCTATGCATGTACGGGTGTAACGGCTATTTTACCGCATGATGGTAATTTATTTAAAGAAAAAGTCGTGGGAGCAAGTTACGTACTCAACGGCTTCGGAAAAACAACTGGCCTCGTACAAGTGAATGAACTTGGCGTCATTGAATCTCCCATTATGCTGACAAATACATTCGGCGTGCCAGCAGTTACGCAAGGGACGCTGCAATATATGTTAAAGGATAACCCCGAAATTGGTGATACGACAGGAACGATAAATTTGGTCGTCGGAGAATGTAATGATAGCAGACTGAATTCCATTCGTGAGTTGCCAGTACAGCCGCAGCATGCAATTGAATGTATTGAAAATGCAACAACTGAGGTTTCCCCTGAAGGTGCAGTCGGAGCAGGTAAAGGAATGATTTGTTTCGGTTATAAAGGAGGGATTGGCTCATCATCTCGGATCTTGCAAGATGAAAAAAGCGGGACAAGCTATTCAATAGGTTGTATGGTATTAAGTAATTTCGGCAGAAAAGAAGATTTTCAAATTGAAAAGTACCGACTGGAAGAAACTGAAGCGCTGCCGGCCTATCCAAAAACAGCGGATGGCTCGATTATGATTGTGCTGGCAACCGACGCACCATTAAGCAGCCGACAATTACAGCGCGTTGCCAAAAGATGCGGCATTGGATTGGGCAGAACAGGCAGCCACTTTAGCCACGGTAGCGGGGACATCGTTATCGCTTTTTCAACGGCCCATAAGATTCCTCATTCATCTGAAGAATCCAGCGAAGAGAGAAAGCAGCTGCGTGAAGACCATGCCATTATGAATGATCTATTCGCAGCGGCCGCCGATGTAACCGAAGAAGCCATTTTGAATTCATTAGCGCAAGCTGAGACGACAACGGGGAGAAATGGAAATACGGCGCATGCTTATCCGTTCGGAGAAGTTAGGCTGCCTTGATGCGATTGTCCACACAGGTTAGACTAATAGATGAGATTCTAATTTGGAAAACTTATATAGGAGGAAATTAAATGACAGTCCTAACAGTTGACAAAGGGATTATCTATGAATTTAATAAACTGAATTCACCTACAAAAGTAGTCGCTTCTGGAACGACGCTGACGATCGAGACGTATGATTGTTTTCAAAATCAGATCCAATCGCCAGAAACTGAAGTGACAGCGATTGATTGGAACAAAATTAACCCTGCAACGGGCCCGATTTATGTTGAAGATGCGAAACCTGGAGATATTTTAAAAGTTAAAATTGAAAAGATTAAAATTGGCGACCAAGGAGTAATGGTTGTTGGGCCTGAACTAGGTGTCATGGGCCATAAGATTGACCAAATGGAATCTAAGATTCTTCCAATAAAGAATGAGAAAGTACTTTTCAATGATCTTGAATTGCCGCTTAATAAAATGATTGGGGTTATCGGTGTTGCACCTGAAGGGGAAGGTGTAAACTGTGGTACGCCGGGTGCGCACGGCGGCAATATGGACAATAAGATGGTGACGGAAGGCGCGACACTTTATTTCCCTGTATTTGCTGAAGGTGCATTGTTTGCACTTGGTGATCTTCATGCAGCGATGGGAGATGGAGAAGTGAGCGTATCTGGCGTGGAAGTAGCCGGGGAAGTGACGGTTACATTGGAAGTCATTAAAGGAGACACATTAAGTCATCCAATGTTAGAAAATGATGATGTCTTTACGCAAATTGTTTCTGCTGAAACACTTGATAAGGCGGCCAAGCTTGCAACGTCCGAAATGATTGATCGCATCGTGGAAAAATCTGGACGTCCTTTAAGCGAAATCACGATGTTAATGAGCGCTGTCGGACAATCTGAAATTTGTCAAATTGTCGATCCGTTGATGACCGCGAGGTTTGTTGTGCCGAAGTGGGTTCTGAAGCAATTAGATATTCAGTTAGTTTAAGGTGACGCAACTTCCCATTATTCTTATAGATAGAAGGAGGTTTAACAAATTACACCGCCCAAAGACATGAAGTCACTGGGCGGTGTTTTTGTATATCAATGATCAAGAGGCTGAAAAAAGGATTTTGCATTTACACTTTTGACGCATCTGTCGCATTATAATGGCTTGCATCCAGAATAATTTTCCTGACATATTCCATTGTTCTATTTGCTGCTTCCTCAATTTCATAATTCATTCGATTGTTTAAAACATTTGTCAGCATGCCTTGCCATAATAAAATGGTCATTTCATTAATTGAATCGATTTGATCCTCTTTTATATAGCCTTCCTTCGCTGCGATTTCCAGAAGAGATCTTCCTCGTTTCGTCATACTCCTTTCGAATAAAATTGGCTTTAATTCTTGTGGAATATTTATTAAATCAGCTGGATAAATTTCATAGTAGTTTTCTATAAGTTTTTCTGGATGATCGCCTAAATCCATAATAAACACTGCGTGGAAGATTTGTGGTTGTTGAAAGGAATAGTTACAAAAACACTCCCACGCCAATAGATATTTCTCAAATGGATTTTTTCCTTTGTTCATATAAATAGTTACATCATCTGTATAATTCTTTAAGAATTTCATAGAAGCGAAAAAAATCAAATGGGAAATTTCCGAAAAATAGTTATAGATAGTGGCGCTGTTATAGCCCGCCCGATCCGCAACTTTTCGAATCGTAACTTGATCAATGCCTTCCTCTTCAATAATTTCTGCAGTCGCATCTACGAAGTACTTCCACATTCGGCTCATTTGAATTTTTTTGTTATTCATCAGACAATCTCCCTATAATAATCAATTATTTTAGTCAATTCACTTATATACTTTACCATTAAAAGTTATTAGAATCTTTATTGTTCAGTTTTTGTCCATATGTTATGATAATTTTACAGAAAAATATAATCATGATTATTAATTATACCATGGTTTTAAATTTGCGTTTGATTAGTAGACGTTTCTGTATTCTAAAGATCGGGGGGAAGAGAATGGGAAAGGTGCGTATTGATCCATTTGTTTTTTGGACGTCGCTCGTTGTCATTTTAGGAGCTACCATATTGCTCGTAGTAAATCGCACAAAGGCAGAGCCATATTTAGATAGTTTAATGACTTCGATTACGTATAAAATGGACTGGGCATTCCAGTCTTTAACAATTGGTTTGTTTATACTTTTAATATGGTTGGCGTTTGGTCGCTATGGAAAAATAAAACTTGGCGAAGGAAAACCCGAGTTCTCTAATTTTAGTTGGGGAGCAATGCTTTTCACAGCCGGTATGGGTACGAGTATTATGTATTGGTCGATGATAGAGCCTATTTATTATTTTACGGGACCGCCGTTTGGGATCGAGCCCAAAAGCAATGAGGCTGCAGAATGGGCTGTAACGTATGGTTTGTTCCATTGGGGTATTTCAGCATGGTCTTTGTATGCGTTTCCAACTGTTGTAATCGCTTACTCCTATTTTGTAAAGAAGCGCCCTTCTTTGAAAATGAGTGTGGCGCTTAGCGGCGCGCTTGGTAAATATGCGGATGGTTGGGTCGCGAAGTTAATTGATGTTCTTGTCATTTGGAGTCTAGTTGGTGGATTAGGAACGTCCCTGGGATTAGGTGTGCCGATGATGTCAGCTGTGATCGGTGAAATATTCGGACTCCAACAATCTCTAGGATTGAATGTTGTGATTATCGTAATGATTACAATCATTTATTCAGCAAGCGCTTATCTTGGTCTTCAAAAAGGGATTCGAAGATTGAGTGACTTTAACGTCTATCTTGCATTGGCAATCGCTATATTCGTTTTTATCACTGGACCGACATTGTTCATATTAACTTATTTCTCAAATAGTTTCGGGTTAATGATTCAGAACTTTGCAATGTTGAGCTTTTACACGGATCCCATTAATAATAGTGGCTTTCCGCAAGGATGGACTGTTTTTTACTGGGCATGGTTCGCTGCCACTGCGCCTTTCATGGGCTTGTTTGTCGCGAAGATTTCCAAAGGAAGGACGATTCGTGAATTGATAACCCACGTATTATTATGGGGATCAATTGGTGGCTGGATTTACTTTGCGGTATTTGGCGGTTATACAATGAACTTGCAGTTAAATAATATTTTGCCGGTAGCCGATATACTAAATGATCAAGGCGGACCTGCGGCGATCGTTGAAATTTTAAAAACACTGCCTTTAAGCGCGATTGTCTTGCCGTTCTTTGTGTTTTTAGGAATCATTTTCTTATCGACTTCATTAGACTCTGCAACTTATATTCTTTCAGCAATCGCAACGAAAGAGTTGAAAGCAGAGGAAGATCCCGCGAGATGGCATCGCATGGTCTGGGGAGCTCTTTTGGCGATTATCGCCATTTCCTTGCTATTAATCGGAGGGCTGCGTGTGATTCAAACCTCTGCAGTTATCGTTTCTGTTCCGATTTTTATTATTTACTTATTGCTTATTGTCTCTTTGTTGAGATGGTTGAAGCAAGATTTTCCGAAAAAAGATTAATGGTTGAAGTTACGGGAGGGTATTAAATGGTATTTAATGTTCGAGAATCGAACCGATCGATTAAAACTAATTTTCCAAGGGAAGTACGTGAAATAGAACACGTTTGGATTCCGATGTCGGATGGGACACGCTTATCAGCTAAAATTTGGCTGCCGAAAGATGCAGAGGAAAATCCAGTGCCTGCAATTCTCGAATACTTGCCATATCGGAAAAATGACTTTACGGCATTAAGAGATTCAATTCGTCATCCTTATTTCGCAGGGCATGGCTATGCGAGTATCCGAGTAGACATGCGGGGCTGCGGAGATTCCGATGGCATTTTGTATGATGAGTATTTGAAGCAGGAACAAGATGATGGCCTCGAAGTGCTAACGTGGATTTCAAAGCAACCTTGGTTTACCGGCGGCATTGGCATGATCGGAAAATCATGGGGCGGCTTTAATGGGCTGCAAATTGCTGCAAGACGCCATCCCGCGCTGAAAGCGATTATTACACTCTGCTCGACGGATGACCGTTACGCAGATGACGTTCATTACAAAGGCGGAGCAGTTCTTGCATCGGACATGCTGTGGTGGGCATCCACAATGCTGGCGTATAATGCTCGTCCCGCAGATCCACTTGTTGTAGGGGATGCATGGCGCGAAAACTGGCTGCAACGTTTGAAAAAAACACCGCCATTTGTAGAAGAATGGATGAGGCATCAGCGTCGAGACGCATATTGGAAACATGGATCCGTTTGTGAGAATTATGAGGATATCGATATTCCGGTATATGCAGTAGGTGGTTGGGCGGATGGATATACGAATGCAATTCCCCGTTTATTGGAAGGTTTAAAAGGTCCGCGGAAAGGTTTAATTGGCCCATGGGCACATGAATATCCAGAAGTTGCAGTTCCAGGCCCGCAAATTGGCTTTTTGCAAGAATGCCTTCGTTGGTGGGATCACTGGTTGAAAGGCGAGGACACTGGGATTATGGAGGAGCCTATGCTGCGCGCTTGGATACAAGATAGCGTGCCACCAAAGACAGATTATGCCGTTCGTCCGGGACATTGGGTAGCTGAAAGTGAATGGCCGCCAAAGGATCAGGAAAGCCATCATTATTACGTAAGCAATCAACAATTGAACACACAGTCGAAAAAAGAAGAGGCATTGATTGTTTCAAGCATACAAGAACATGGACTGTATTCGGGTGTATTCTGTCCGTTTGGGCAGCCTGGAGATCTTCCTGCGGATCAAAGGATCGAAAACGGACTTTCCGTTGTGTTCACATCTGATCCTTTAGAAGAACCGATGGAAATTCTAGGATTCCCGGAGTTCACTGTTGAACTATCGTCGGACAAACCAAACGCGCTACTATCCGTTAGACTTAATGATGTTGCGCCGGACGGTTCATCAACTCGGGTGACATGGGGAATGCTGAATTTAACGCATCGAAATAGTCATGAGTTTCCTGAACATCTTGAGCCGGGTGAAAAATATACAGTGACTGTTCAAATGAATGCAATTGGCCATCAATTGCCTGCGGGACACCGTTGGCAATTGGCAATCTCGCCAACTTATTGGCCGCATGCTTGGCCGTCACCTGAGCCGGTAACGCTGACAGTTTTTACAAATGAAAAAACAAAACTGTCATTACCGATCCGCAATCCAAAAGAAATAGATAGAGAATTAAAACCATTTGAGCATCCCGAGACAGCAGCCGTGATGGAAAGAGAAATCTTGCGTGAAGCGAATAGAACAAGGGAAGTGCGACATGATCTTGTGAACCGAGTTTGGACATTGGATGATTTTTCCGATGAAGGAGCAAGAAAACTTGTCTCAAATGGAATTGAGTACGGTAGCACGAATCAAAATATTTATACCATAAGGGAAGGCGATCCGCTTTCTGCGAAAGTGCAATGTGATTGGACATTGACAGTTGGTCGCGGGGAATGGCAGACAAGTTTAGAAACGTTCAGCACAATGACTGCTGATGCGGAAAACTTCTATTTGACAAATCATATTATTGCTTTTGAAGGTGAACAGGAAGTTTTCAATAAAGTTTGGAAGACGGAAGTTCCAAGAGACTTCAATTAATAGATTAATCTCCTTGCGCGCGGTGTTTCATTTGATGAAATTCCGTGTGGCACAAGGGGATTTTTCATGCGGAAGAATAAAGAAACGTTAGCCTGAAAAACACGATTTGTCATCATGATTATTATATATAATAAGAAAAATTAAATTGAAAGGGAGATTTAATGTGAAATCTCAAGATCGAATAAACCGATTAAGAACATATATGGAGGAACAGCAAATAGCGGTGAGCATGATTTGGGAACCGGATAATCAGTATTATGTCACTGGTTTTCGAGCGATTTCATATTCACGTCCAATCGTCACACTAATTGCTGATGAGCAAACAGCACTTATCATTCCGGAGCTAGAAGAAGCGCATGCTGCCGAGAAAGCGCGGGTCGATCAGACATTTGTGTATTATGAGCAACAGGATAATCGTGGAAAGGAACAAACTTATAAAGAACACTTAACGAAGATATTGAAGGAATATCCCGCTAATTCTTGTATTGGGGTAGAATTAGGGGTTCTTCCCTCACAGGTTTATATCTACCTTGTATCACTAGGATTTACCGTATTGGATATAGGTCAAGAAATTACCGCAATGCGGGCCGTGAAAGATGCGGGCGAAATCGAATTGCTGAAAATTGCCGGACGCCTTTCAGACCTTGCGATAGGCGAGTCTTTAAAACATGCGCGGGCAGGAATAAGTGAACTGGAATTTGATGCGTATGGGGATCGGCTTTTACTGGAAGTCGCTTCAAAAGAATACCCAAATGAATTAATTGGCTACGAAGATTGGACATGTTCAGGGATTACACGTAGCGCAATGCCTCATTTATATTCGAGTACGAGGAAATTTCAGAAGGGAGATGTCGTGATTCATAGCCGACAAGTATGGTTCAATGGCTACCGCGCGGAAAATGAGCGGACATTTTTCATTGGCAATCCTTCAGAAAAACAGAAGGATCTATTGAAGCTTGCAATAGAAGCGCAAAGCGTAGCAATGGAAATGATTAAACCGGGGATCGCTGCAAAAGAAGTGGATTTAGCCTCATACGAAGTGTTTAAAAGGGCGGGTTATGGCGACTATGTCAACCATCGGGTAGGGCATGGCTTAGGGTTATCCGAACATGAAGAACCCTATTTGCGCTTTGATAATGAACTGATTCTCCAAGAAGGGATGGTCTATACGATTGAACCTGGTATTTATGTTCCAGGGGTCGGTGGGTTTAGACATTCCGACACCATTGTCTTATCGCAAACCGGAAGTTTCTCAATTACGCAGTATCCAAGAGAGATTGAACAAATGATAGTCTAAAAGAGTAAATAGAGTTGGGGTGGACTGCATGGCATCAATTGTTTTCATTATCATCGCTATTAATATAATTTACGTGTCATTATTTACATTGCGCGTAATTCTCGTCATTAAAGGGTATAGAATGGTTGCTTCTCTATTATCCATGGGGGAAGTTTTTGTTTATCTCATGGGATTGACGATTGTTCTAGATAACTTAGACAAGCCGATCAATCTTGTCGCCTATTGTGTTGGTTGGGGAATGGGTGTATTTCTTGGCAGTAAGATTGAAGCTCGTTTGGCGCTTGGTTATATCGTTTTTGATGTTGTCGTTGATTTTGTGGAAATTGAATTGCCGATGAAAATTCGAGAAAAAGGTTTTGGTGTTACATCTTGGGTGGCAGATGGCAAGGATGGCAAGCGGTTAGTCATGAAAGTATTAGCTAAACGCAGCGCAGAGAAAAGGTTAAGAGAGTTGGTTATTTCATTAGCTCCAAAAGCATTTATTATCTCCTATGAACCCAATCAGTTAAATGGAGGTTTTTTACTTAAAAATCTAAATGGGAATAGAAGTTAACTATTCAAGATCATCGTATTGTAGATTAAGAGATGGATAATAGATTTTATATTGTGAAAGAAATCCATCAACTGGAAATTAGGGATTCCAGTCAATGAGTATTTCGAAAGCTTTGTCTCGAAATTTTATGATCGCAGAAAAAGAATTAAACATGTAGTAAAGAGATCCTTTCCAAACTTAAGGATCTTTTTTGTTTATAAAAGATCCCAAAAAGGGAAACCTACAAATGGTTATAAATTAAACTATTTTTGCTTGCAACTACACAAACAATTGTTTATAATTTAAACAAATGTTAAAAGGGTGATGAAATTGAATGAGAAGGAAAAGGCAGTTATTGCGCTTCTCCGAAAAAACCCGTTTTTGACTCAACAGGAAATGGCCGATATGGTCGATATGTCCAGGCCAGCGCTTGCAAACTTGATTTCCGGTTTGATGAGACGAGGGGTCATTGAAGGGCGGGCTTATATCCTGGCGAAAGTAAATGAAGTTGTTTGTATCGGCGGAGCTAATGTTGATCGGAAATTTCATTTAAAAGAAGTCACACAGCTAGGAACGTCAAACCCAACCTCGATGTCCGTTTCCGTTGGTGGTGTTGCTCGCAATATTGCAGAGAATCTTGGACGGCTCGATCATTCTGTTCGGTTACTCACGGTAGCGGGCGATGATCAGGATTGGCAGTTAATCGAACAAGAGTCCGAGGGTTATGTAGATGTAAGTTTGGTCGGATTTTCACCCGATGCCGCAACGGGTTCATACTCAGCGGTATTAGATCCAGATGGCGAGCTTGTCATAGCGCTTGCCAATATGGATGTATATGACTCTTTATCCATTTCTTATATCGAGGAAAATGATCCATTAATTGCAAACGCATCACTCGTTGTGATGGATTTAAACTGTCCGAAAGAAACGGTGGAGTTCGTGAAGGAACGTGCACAATTCCACGGGACGGGCCTTGTGATTATTCCTGTTTCTTCTCCTAAAATGGCGCGTATGCCTGAAAATCTCGAAGGCATTACGTGGTTCGTTTGCAATCGGGACGAAGCGGAAACGTACACTGGACAGTCAATCCAAAATGAAGAAGACTGGAAACGAGCGGTAAGTCTTTTGCTTGAATCAGGGGCGGAAAATGTAATCGTCACTGCCGGGGCAAAAGGCGTTATGGCAGGAAGTAAAAATAGTGAGATCGTTCACTTTCCGGCATATAAAAATGTGAATGTAAAAGACGTAACAGGTGCCGGGGATGCCTTCGTATCCGGAGTTTTACATGGTTATTTAGCGGGCATGGAATTAGAAGAATCAATTCAACGCGGCGTGCTAAATGCAACAAAGACTTTAGAATCATCGTATACGGTACGGCCGGAATTATCAAAAGATCAATTAGAAATTGAAATGGAGGAATTAAAATGAAACAATATTTATCCTATTCAAAAGAAGTACAAGAAGCGATGGAGCAAGGAAAACCAGTCGTTGCACTTGAATCTACAATTATTTCACACGGTATGCCATATCCGCAAAACGTGAAAACGGCACGTGAAGTGGAGCAAATCATCCGTGATAACGGGGCAGTTCCAGCAACAATTGCGATCATCGATGGAAAAATTAAAATTGGTCTTTCTGATGAAGAACTTGAAATGTTCGGAAACAGCCAAGGTGTTGCAAAAGCATCCCGTCGTGACCTTGCTTATTTAATTTCTTCAAAAAAACTAGGTGCGACAACAGTTGCAGCAACAATGATCTGTGCTGATCTTGCTGGTATTCGTGTGTTCGTAACAGGCGGAATTGGCGGCGTTCACCGCGGTGCTGAAACGACAATGGACATTTCTGCGGACCTTGAAGAACTTGCACAAACGGATGTTGCAGTCATTTGTGCGGGTGCAAAATCTATTCTAGATATCGGATTAACGCTTGAATACCTAGAGACAAAAGGTGTTCCAGTGATTGGATATGGTACTGACGTTTTACCTGCTTTCTACACACGTACAAGTGAGTTCCCACTAAACTTGCGTGCAGATGACGCTGCAACAGTGGCGGATATGATTAAAGTGAAATGGGATCTAGGATTAAAAGGCGGCGCAGTCGTTGCAAATCCAATTCCAGAAGCAGATGCGATGGAAGAAAGCTTTATCAATGGCATCATTGAAGAAGCACTCGCAGAAGCGAATGCAAATGGCATTGCTGGGAAAGATGTAACACCATTTATGCTTGGAAAAGTAAAAGATATGACAGAAGGCAAAAGCTTGGATGCCAACATTGCACTTGTGAAAAACAATGCTGTGATTGGTGCACAAATCGCGGTTGCTTACAACCAAAAATAATCACACGATGCATTACGCCTTGATGTAATGCAAAATTTGTGACATCTGCTCCCGTACAATCGGTTGTACGGGAGCTTGTCTTTTGCACAATCTAGTTGCCATGAAAGTATGTCAATAGTCTTACTAGTATTTCTATTAAGTGAAGCGTTGTAAATCCTATGGACCATGTTATACTAATGGCATTCTAAATATATTCACTCATATAATCGCGAGAATAGGGCTCGCAAGTTTCTACCGGTTTACCGTAAATAAGCCGACTATGAGCAGCAAAAATATTGATTGGAAAAAATCGTGTGCTTACGATCGCACGTTCTTTTCCTTTCCATTCGGATTTAAAGCCGGATGTCCTTTGCTCCTCTCATAGATTGATGGGGTGTAGGACATCTGGTTTTTTTGTTTTATACGAAGAGGGGAGAATTATAGACATGCAATTGTTGAAAGACAGAATTATTCAAGACGGAAAAGTGTTATCGGATGATGTGTTAAAAGTAGATACATTTTTAAATCATCAAGTAGATCCGGTGTTAATGAAGGCGATTGGGGAAGAGTTTGCGCGTCGCTTTGAAAACGATGGCATCACGAAAATTGTTACGATTGAATCATCTGGCATCGCACCCTCTGTTATGGCAGGTTTAACATTAGGTGTTCCGGTCATTTTTGCACGCAAACGAAAATCTTTAACGTTAACGGATCATTTATACACAGCGAGCGTTCACTCGTATACAAAGCAAGAAACGAATGAAATTTCCGTGTCAAAAGATTTTGTGACGAAGGAAGATACTGTGCTCGTCATTGATGATTTCCTTGCGAATGGACAAGCTGCTTTAGGATTAATTGACATCGTTTCACAAGCAGATGCGAAGCTTGCCGGTGTAGGGATTGTCATTGAAAAAGGGTTTCAGCCTGGCGGGGCATTTATTCGTGAAAAAGGCATTCGTGTAGAATCACTTGCCAATCTTGCATCGCTTGAAAATGGAGAAGTAACTTTTATTGAGGAGGAACCATCGAAGTGAAAGATACGATGAAATCATCAGCATTAGGAATTCAGCATGTGTTGGCAATGTACGCTGGGGCAGTTTTAGTTCCTTTGATCGTTGGGGAAGCGTTGGGGCTTACATCAACACAACTGACGTATCTTGTGTCTATTGATATTTTAATGTGTGGAATTGCAACAATTTTACAGCTTGCGAGCAATCGTTTCTTCGGCATTGGGTTACCAGTTGTACTAGGTTGTACATTTACAGCTGTCGGTCCAATGATCGCGATTGGCGGACAGTACGGCATTTCAGCCATCTATGGTGCGATTATCGTTTCCGGGTTGTTTGTTATCGTTGTGAGTTCGTTCTTCGGTAATCTTGTTCGATTTTTCCCGCCTGTTGTAACAGGCTCGGTCGTTACCATTATAGGTATTACGCTCATTCCAGTAGCGATTAATAATATGGGCGGTGGATTTGGTGCGAGCGACTTTGGTTCTTCTGCAAATATCGCATTGTCTTTTGGGACGTTGCTATTTATTATTCTTGTTTATAAATTTTCTAGCGGTTTTCTTCGTGCCATTTCTATTTTACTAGGTTTAGTAGCGGGAACGATTGCAGCTTCGTTCATGGGGATGGTTAACTTTGCGGCAGTTGGTGAAGCATCCTATTTCCATATGGTGAAGCCTTTTTACTTTGGATTGCCAACATTTGAATGGTCAGCTATTTTAACAATGGTTTTAGTCGCGATGGTGTCACTTGTCGAATCAACAGGGGTTTATTTTGCACTAGGTGATATATGCGAGAAAGATGTGAAAAAAACAGATCTTGCAAAAGGTTATCGGGCTGAAGGAATTGCAGTTCTGCTTGGCGGGATTTTTAATGCATTTCCTTATACGACGTTTTCACAAAACGTTGGGTTAATTCAAATGTCTGGTGTGCGGTCTCGAAAAGTTATTTTCATTGCCGGCATTATGCTTGTAACACTTGGATTTGTCCCTAAAATTGCCGCGGTGACAACAGTTATTCCGAATGCTGTGTTAGGCGGTGCGATGATCGCCATGTTCGGTATGGTCGTGGCGCAGGGGATTAAAATGTTAAGTAAAGTCATTACAGAATCCCAAGATAATTCCATGATCATTGCATGCGCAATTGGAATGGGATTAGGTGTAACGGTTGTTCCGGACCTATTTGCAGGATTGCCTGCAGGATTACAAATCTTAACAAGTAACGGAATTGTAGCTGGAAGTATTACTGCAATTGTGTTAAATATGATGTTTAATATGCTGCCTTCAAGAAAGAAGAAGGAAGTCGTTCAATTGTCAGAGCAGAAAGCTGCATAAATAAAAATTCCCCCGGCCGTATAAAGGTCGGGGAATTTGCTTTCCAAATACTTATTCATCCTTAATCATTAAGTTATATTCCCCTTCGTCTTGAACCATCGTTACTTTCCAACTCTTTGCTTGTTCATCGAAATTCATACTTTTAATAGAGGGAACCCAAGTCGATCTAGCTTCAGCCTGCTTAAATGCTTTTTGAGCAACCTGCGATTCGGACAGTTTTGAATTGGCTGGTTTGTATTCTGGTAGAACTTCAACGATCTTTGCAGTTCCGCGACCGGGATAGGAAAATTCAACTGATCCCGCAAATTCGACAAGGACCCGCTGACCAACTTTTACCTTTTTGTTGGCATCTTGAAAAGTGACGTACGCAGCACCGGTAATAAGCATCTCATTTTCCATAACACGAATGACGTAATTCCCTTCTGTGGAAGGTACTTTTGTGAATTTTGTTGAAGGGTAAAGGACATCGGGTTCATCACCGATTGGAACGAGTCTTCCTGTTTGCTCAAACTTAATTTCATAACTTGGAAATTGTTGGCGTAGATCATTTTTTTGCTCTTCTGTTAAGAAGTTATGGTTGATTTCGATGATGCCAGTAATCGTATTGACAGATACGCCCGCGCCGGCTATATTCGGCTTTTCATGGTTATCTGCCATTTTTCGGGTAGTATTGTACACCTCACGCATTAAATCATTATTTTCTTTTTGTGTAAATGAGCTATGGTAAAAATAAATATTTTTTGCTAGTATCTCACCATTATCCACTTGTTTTTGTAAAATCCCAACAAGTTCAATTAGCCGTTCATCCAAATTTTTAATACCAATCCAGAAACCGGATTGCTTGGCACCGTCACTTTTCCATTCTAAAAAATAGACGCCTTCTTTTTCAAAACCTTCATAGCCGCCATAGACTCTTTCCACTGCTTCCACTGCTGCATTCAATTCAATACCTTGAATGGCTAATTTTTCGGCAAGATCAGTAGTTGGTTCCCCAAACATACTATCTTTGAAATCATCGCCTTCCGAAATCTCGGCGGCCTTTTTATCCCGAATCGTTGTATTGTCCGTCGTTTGCTTTAATTCGGCTATGATGCTTCGGTCTTCAATAGTTTTAAGAACATCCCATTGGCTGCCATCCGATCCGGTAATGGTTGCGATCTCAACTTGATGTGTTGGTGTAGAACTATTTTCAAATGCTTCTAATGTACCGCATGCCGAAAGTATCAAGACGAATCCTAAAAATAATAAATTAATCTTTTTCGTAACCATTTTCAACCTCCTATTAAATTTACATACATTGTTGAATTGTTGAACTCACAGAAGTATTTACAGACGGAACTAGCGAAGGCGCCTTTCAAGCGGTAGCCGGAGCGATAAGACAGGTAGTAATCTACTGCCTGGCTTATCGCGGGAGGCATCCGCAAGCGCCGAAGCGTTTCTAGTGGGCATCTTTAAGTCAACTTCATAGGTTAGTAGAGTTAGACGGGCGAAAGTTAATTTTGTTACACTAAATTGAAAAATCCCACAACTGGAAAAGGTTGTGGGATTTGAATTCACCATTTCTTATAAGGCAAAAACTTACCATTCAATGTGACAACGACACGATCGCCAGCTGGATCTTCTTTCTTATCAATATCCATCGTAAAGTCAATCGCGCTCATAATGCCATCTCCGAATTTCTCATGGATCACAGCTTTCATCGTTGTGCCATATACTTGCAAAATTTCATGGAATCGGTATAAGAGTGGGTCGACGGGTATGCTTTCGTCCAATGATCCTTTCATCGGAAATTCCTGCAATGCTTCGGCAATTGATGGATCAAGCTCCAAAAATTCGATTAGAGCATGCGTTTCTTCAGCATTCATTGCCGCTTGTCCCATAATCGCAGAAGCAACCCAAACAGGATGGCGCCCGACAACTTCAGCAATATCATCAAATGTCAGACCTTTGTCCCTTTTAGAAAGTAAAATAGCCTCAGTTGCGGTTTCTCTCGTGTATCTTTCCTTTTTAGTCAAAATAATCCAACTCCTTTCATGTATTACATACAATATAGCATTTCTCGATTTGGACTTTGTTAAATACATGTGAAGCTTCTACGTCAAATTCCAAAACTAACAACTTTCTTCCTAGCGAAACACTTTATAAATGAATAAAAGGGCCGATATAAAGACTACAACAGTATAAATAGCGGAGGTTAGTTGTGGATGTTGAATTTTAAAAGTATTAAAAGCAAGCTGCTTTTCGCTTTTTCAATCGTAATCGTCCTTGTACTCGCTTTTGGCGTGTACAATATTTTGGTCGTTATGAAAAGCAATCAAGCAGCCAAAAATATTATGGAGGAAGAACTACCCTTGGTAATTGCCAATGATGAAATGTCTTTTGCGATGGCAAGGCGGATGGCATCAGTAAGGGGCTATCTTTTATTTGAGGGAGACCCGGAATATAAAGAGAGTTTTGCTAGGTTTACAGAGGAAGGAAAGCGACTTGAAGACAAGATTAGATCGATTAGATCTACGCAAGAATTTGAAGAGATCATTGCTCGAACGGTTGCTTGGCGAACGTCGATGGAAGAGGGCGTTTTTCAGGAGTATGACAGAGGGAACGTTGAGCTTGCGCTTTCCAATTTAGATGCCGCTACCGATGAAGTAAACGCTATTATGGATGGTTACGCAAAAATGGCGCAAGATAGTCAAAATCATATTAATGAAATTGAACAAGGAATCGTGTCCGCTGGCGAGATGACGCTTCGGATTATACTAATTGTAACGGTATTGGTTGTTCTCGTTAGCATAGCTGCTGCTTTATTCACCGCAAATATCATTACAAAACCGATTAAGGCCGTCATGGATCGAATGGTTATGATCGCAAATGGTGATCTAAGCGGTAAAAACCTTGAGATAAATTCAAAAGATGAAGTGGGACAACTCGTTCAAGCAACGAATCAAATGAGTGCAAGTACCCGTCAATTACTGCAGGACATCAACGTTGTCTCGGAATCTGTCACGAGTCAAAGTGAAGAGTTCACACAATCCGCATCAGAAGTGAAGGCGGCAACGTATCAAATTGCGACAACCATGTATGACTTGGCAAGTGGCTCGGAATCACAAGCAACCCATGCAAGTGAATTATCATCGATGATGGAAGGGTTTGTGCAAAAAGTAGAGGCAGCCAATGAGAAAGGCCAAGACATTCAAAATGCCTCAGAAGAAGTGCTTAAAATGACAGACGAGGGAAGTCATTTAATGGAAGCATCTACTGAACAAATGCGCAGAATCGATGAGATTGTTCAAGAGGCTGTGCAAAAAATTCAAGGATTGGATTCGCAGGCGCAGGAAATATCTGAACTCGTCAATGTCATTAAAGGCATTGCAGATCAAACGAATTTACTCGCTTTAAACGCTGCGATCGAGGCAGCAAGAGCAGGGGAGCACGGCAAGGGCTTTGCGGTTGTAGCAGAAGAAGTGAAAAAGCTCGCAGAAGGCGTGGCAAGTTCGGTCAGTGACATTACGGGTATTGTCGGTCGTATTCAGCATGAGTCTAGCTCAGTCGCCTCTTCGCTTCAAAATGGTTATGAAGAAGTGGAAAAAGGAACGGAGCAAATTCAAATTACGAATGAAACATTCGAACACATTCATCAAGCAGTATCAAGCACGGTTGGGCATATTCATGTGATCTCGGAAAACTTGGCAGATATTGTAACAAACAGTGAGGAAATGAATAGTTCAATCCAAGAAATTGCGGCCATTACAGAAGAGTCAGCAGCTGGTGTCGAGCAGACTTCTGCCTCCGCTCAGGAAACGAGCAGTTCAATGGAAGAAGTTGCTGGAAATTCAGTGGAGTTGGCGAAACTGGCTGAAGAATTAAACAACCAGGTACAAAAATTCAGATTGTAAGTACTGGATATCGTAAAATATGTAAAATGATCCTCCTAACCTAGTAAAAAAGGTGGGAGGATTTTTTCGTTTTGCCGCTAGCCAGCGGGAGATCCGACAGAAATTCTAAATCTCTGGTATACTTAAGAAAAAAGGAAGTGTGCCCAAATGATTGGTCGAAATGATCCTTGCCCATGTGGGAGCACAAAGAAATATAAAAGATGTTGTGCGCTTAAAAAGGAAGTAACGAAAGATCAGCTAATAGACGAAGAACTTGAGCGAGTATTGCAAAGTTATTACGAAAGCGTCGTTCGCCAGCCAAGGGAATTGGCGGAATTAAATCGATATGAAAGGGAATGGGTTGAAAAGCTTGGCGATCAAGTTAGCCGTTCAGAGATTGAACAATCGGTGATCGAATATTATATGTTCATCGCCAGACAAGACTTGTGGAAAAGACATGTTTTAAAAATGTTGGATCAGCCAATGCGTCCCATGACCCGCCAAGTACTACAAACTTGGAAAAATCCGGTTGTATTGCTAGGCAAAATAACAGCGATTGAACAGGATTACTTTGTAGTGGAAGAATCACTTGGATCTGAAACATATTGGATTCAGATGAAGCAAGGGATGGATGTACAAAAAGATTTCCTTGTTTTCGGTATCGTA
This sequence comes from Sporosarcina sp. HYO08, assembly GCF_001563475.1. Taxonomy (GTDB): domain Bacteria; phylum Bacillota; class Bacilli; order Bacillales_A; family Planococcaceae; genus Sporosarcina. The sequence continues at coordinate 419,128 of NZ_LPUT01000012.1, forward strand.
CTGCCAAATAACCGCGAGTGGGAAAAAGGTGTCCGCTTATTAGATACGTTAACCTTTATTCGTGATCCTCAAGGAAAAATTATGGATCAGGTTGATAAAATGGCATCGTCCAGTGGAGATACAAAAGGCTATGAGTTTTTCAAAAAACATCTTGTCGATATACATAGAGCGATTATCGATTTGAAGGCAAATGCTTTAGATGAGTTAATGACTGGCGGTGATGAACCGAAGCAGCAAGAAGTATTTACTCTTTTGAAACAAGCCTTAGAACGACATGACATGCTTGAACAGCATATGGAATTGCTGCGTATGATTGCCGTACTTTATTTCTTGAGAGAAAAGCCAGTCTTTCGGAAGCCAGAGATCATTGCAGCTGCACTTTTCAAAGTGGCTTATGATGGCTTCTTGGTTGAAAACTTTACTTATACACAAGCAGAGCTTGCCAAAATGTTTAATGTATCGGCTAGTTCTATGATGAGGCACGTTGATCGAATCTATGATGTGGTAGGAGAATATACAATTGATATGAAAGGTCCTGCTGTGCCGGTCTGAAGTTTATAGTTTGTAAAACAGGAGTTGCGAAAAGCTATTTTATGCTTGCCGCAACTCCATTTTTTTTGCCTTGAACTAGGTTGAAAGTGGCAAGGGATTCCCCCGCTCAATTTAATGGCTTGGGGGAGAATGGGATTAAGAAGATTGCTTGATCTTGAAATATAAAGATCTCGTATTCAGTTCGTGTTTCAGAAGATCAATGAATTGGGGATTTAATTTTAGTGCAAGTGCTTTGTAATAAGTTTGAAGTAATAGTTCATCGGATAATTTTTTCAATTTATCCATCACCTCCATGTGAAAAATTCATGTATATAATGAAAGTTAAGATCATAGAGTGGTAAGTATCGTTGCTGTATATCCAATCTATCAAATAAAAACATTTGGAACAACCGTTCCTTTATCCACAGAGAGAAGTGGATAACTTGTGGTTAACTTGTTTGTATTCTAGTAGATCGTTATCTTATAAACGGTAGTTTGTGAATAAACTTATCCACAGACGCTGTGAAATGCGGATTTTGTCGAAAGGTTTTTCAGCTTTTTGGTTAGAATCGAGGAGTAAACGAGGAATAACACTCAGTTTTTTGTGTAAAACGAAAAGTTGAATCTAAATGTTACTGAATGCAGGTAAGCATTCGGGATTGAAAGGTGTGTGCAACATGCTAAGAAAATTAACAGAACGAATAAATGAAATGGAAGGGAAAGAGTTTCCTTCAAAAACATACCGGCGAATGGTCTTACAACCTGCTTATGATGAAGCAAAGAAATATTTTTTGACTGCTATGGTGCAAATTCATGTCGCCCATTTGAAAATGCTTGAAGAGCGGGGCATTGTGAAGAAATCTGATGCAAGGACTATTGGCAAAGCGCTGGCTGTATTGGATGTAGATTACTATAGTACGGATCCATATAATCCGCTCTTTGAGGATTTGTTTTTTCGGATTGAACATGATTTGATAGGACAGGTTGGTGAAGTTGCAGGTAATTTGCACATTGCAAGAAGCCGGAATGATATGGGGATTGCGATTTATAGGATGACACTTCGAAAGAAGCTGCTTGAATTAATGAGCGAAATGATTGCGCTGAAGGATGCGTTAATCATCTTTTGTGAGGAGCATATTGACACCGTCATGATTGGCTATACACATACCCAGCAAGCACAGCCAACAACATTGGCGCATTATTTAAAAGCTGTTATTGACCAGCTTGGGCGTGATTTTAAACGCGTTCAAGCGGCATTTGCGACAGTGAATCGCAGCAGTATGGGCGCTGCTGCCTTAACGACATCTGGATTTGCCATTAGCCGAGAGCGAATGCGGGATCTTCTCGCTTTTGATGAAGTGATCGAAAATTCATGGGATGCTGTCGCAGGGGCCGATTATATTACAGAAGCAGCTAGTGCTGTTCAATTAGCTGCACTCAATATGGGGCGAACTGTACAGGACTTGTTAATATGGGCTACGCAGGAGTTTAACGTTTTTACATTAGCCAGTCCATACGTTCAAATTAGTTCAATTATGCCGCAAAAACGCAATCCGGTTTCGATTGAACATATGCGCTCATTATTATCTGCTGTTGTGGGGGACGCAAACACTGTACTAACGATGGTTCACAATACGCCTTTTGGCGATATTGTTGATACAGAAGATGATATGCAGCCGTTTTTATGGAAAGCGATTGACCGACTCATTGGCATTTATCAACTGTTTGGCAGTGTCGTCTTAACGATGAAGGTGAATAAAGACCAATTGCGAAAACGTGCCGAAAAAAGCTTTGCAACTGTGACGGAATTGGCAGATACACTCGTCCGGACGGAAAAAGCATCTTTCAGACAAGCGCATCAAATGGTTAGTCAGTGTGTTCAGCAATTGATGGAGACGGACCAAGCATCGATTCAGGGGCTTACTTGGGAAGCAGTCAATCAAGAGTCTTTAAAAATATTACATAGAAAATTAACGATTTCAAAAGAAGATTTTCAAAAAGCGCTTAATCCGGTGCATTTTATTGCGGTTCGGAATGTTCTTGGCGGTCCAAATGAAGAGGTGATGAAAGAGTCTCTTCTTCGTTCAAAAGAAATGGCTAAAGAGTCCATGCAATGGTTAAACGAAAAAGAACACTCAATGATCATGGCGGAAAAATTACTAACGTCATTTGTGACGGATTGGCGCAATGATCACGATGGGAATGGAAGTGGTGGAAATGCCTAAAATTATGTTGGCTGTCGATGGGGGAGCGACCAAAACAATCGTATCCATCCGTTCAGAAGATGGAACGATTCTCTATACGGGTTACGGTGAGGGGGTCAATTATCAAACAGTTGGGGCCGATCAAGTCATATCTGTATTACAAAAATTACTGATAGAAGCCAAGCCTGTATTGACTGCACTGCCTGTAGAACTAGCGGTTTTTGCACTTGCCGGGATCGATTCTGACGTCGATCGATCGGTTGTTTCTAACATCATTGTTCAAGTATGCAATAATATAAATTTCTCCCCAAACAAACTCATCGTGGAGAATGATGCTTTTGCAACGCTTCTAGGGGCAGTTGAACAAGAGCCAGGTGCTCTACTCATATCCGGAACGGGTTCGATCGCTGTCGCGAGGAATGGAAAAGGCAAAATGGTTCGTGTTGGCGGCTGGGGTCATTTAGTAGGTGATGAAGGCAGTGGTTATTGGATTGGACGAGAGATTATTCGCAGTATCGCTCGGATGGAAGACGGAAGGGGTCCGGAAACTATGCTTCGTCAAGAAGCCTTGCAACTCACTCAATTACCTTCCGTGGAAGCACTAGCCAACTCGTTGTATAGCACTCATTTTGCTGTAAGTACAATTGCTCAGCTTTCCATGATTTTGGATGCGGCTGTAAAATCGGCTGATGTAGAGGCGAATCGTATTTTAAAGGAAGCATTAGCAGAACTATCATTATTAGTAGCTGCCGTTATTAGAAAAAGTGAACTGCAAGACATCCCATGTAAACTTTATTTAATGGGCGGGGCGGTTACCAATTCAGCCTTACTTTTGATGGGAATAAAAAAATATGTAACAGAAAATTTTCCTTGCTGTAAGGTGAGGATCTCTCAACAGTTACCGATTGATTATATCGTGAAGTACGGATTTGGCTTGATTAATAAGTGATGAATCTAGTAATTGGTGATAACAGCGAGTGAATAATTTTATTTATTTAACAGACATTATCGTCTGAAGCATTATAATTTCGGTAAGTATTGGTAAGTTTAGAAAGCGATTGTAACAGAAGGAGAATATTGCTAGTATATAGAAGGTCATTCATTTGATGTGGTCATAGATTTACACTTCGAACAAAGGCAATACGCGTTTCACGGGAGGCTTTTTTAAAATAATGTTTTTTTTACATAAAAAATATGACAAATTAATCGCAGAGACTGCGACTGCTGCACTTGTTGCAACTGCAATTGTTCCTGCGGCAGAGGCATCATCTTCTTTTGCAGATGTTATTAAAAATTACAAGGACATAGTTGATTATCTTAACAAATGGGACTGCAAAAAGGACAAGCAACATAACGATCGGAATAGGTCCTTTCATTAAATGCGATAAATTAGAAAGCCGAACGGAATTCATCCGTTCGGCTTTTTGGTGGTCTGCGATGAAATATGGGCGGTTAGCCACCATTTATTGGCGTGATAGATAGAAGATGCATACAAACCTACCCCAAGGCATAGCCTTTCATGTGTATCGAAATTAAACCCAATCTCCACCCGATGAAAGAGTCTATAAAACATTTCTAAAACATTTTTAAAATGTGAACAAATTGTGACATATGCAATATATCGCGGGTTTGCGCTATTTGTCGCAATTTGTAAGCGTATACAGAGATAATCACTTTTTTTAATTGAGTAACAATTATAAAAAGACTGTTGACTCAACTAATTATCCGCGTTATGATGACATCAATCCAAATGAAGGATACAGACGTTTCACAGAATACGTATTGTTACTATACTCTATAAACTTAGAAAAAGTGAACGACGTGTGAGTGAGTTGTTAGGAGAGAATGCTATGAGAAGTGACATGATTAAAAAAGGCGTGGACCGAGCACCACACCGAAGTTTACTTTATGCAACAGGCGTGAAGACAAGGGATCTAGATAAACCATTTATTGGCGTCTGTAACTCTTATATCGATATCATTCCAGGGCATAAACACTTGAACAAATTTGCTGAAATTGTAAAAGAAGCAATTTGGGAAGCGGGTGGAGTTCCATTTGAATTCAATACCATTGGTGTTGATGATGGAATTGCGATGGGGCATATCGGTATGCGCTATTCATTGCCAAGCCGCGAGCTCATTGCGGATTCAGCAGAAACAGTCATTAACGCACACTGGTTTGACGGTGTGTTCTATATACCAAACTGTGACAAAATTACACCAGGCATGCTAATGGCGGCAGTTCGTACAAATGTACCTTCCATTTTCGTTTCAGGTGGTCCGATGGAAGCAGGCGTTTCCTCAGAAGGGAAAACACTTTCGCTTACTTCAGTATTTGAAGGTGTCGGTGCCTATAAATCAGGTAAAATGACAGCTGAAGAACTACTAGACATTGAAAACAATGCATGCCCAACATGTGGATCTTGTTCGGGAATGTTCACTGCAAACTCCATGAACTGCTTAATGGAAATGTTAGGTGTTACAATTCCAGGAAACGGTACAATCGTTGCTACTTCTGACGAGCGTCACAAGCTCATTAAAGAAGCTGCCAAGCAATTGGTTCGTATGGTGAAAGAAGATGTGAAACCACGTGATATCGTTACAAAAGAAGCAATTGACGATGCATTTGCATTAGACATGGCAATGGGTGGTTCAACGAACACAGTTTTACATACGCTTGCGATTGCGCACGAAGCAGGAATTGACTATAAAGTTGAAGATATTAACACTGTAGCGGAGCGTGTTCCGTATTTAGCGAAAATTATGCCAGCATCAGATGTCTCAATGGATGATATTTTTAAAGCTGGCGGCGTAAGCTCTATTATTAATGAACTAACAAAAATTCCAGGTGCTGTTCATCCAGATCGAATTACCGTAACAGGTAAAACAATTGGTGAAGACGTTCAAGATTATCCGATTCTCGATGAAGAAATCATTCGTACGAAAGAGAATCCACATAGTCCAGTCGGCGGATTATCCGTATTGTTCGGAAATATCGCACCAGAAGGCGGAGTCATTAAGGTAGGTGCGGTAGATCCTTCCATTAAAGAATTCCGGGGCGAAGCGATTGTCTTTAATTCGCAGGAAGATGCACAAGAAAACATTGACAATGGAACAGTCCGAGAAGGGCACGTCGTGGTCATTCGTTATGAAGGGCCTAAAGGTGGACCGGGAATGCCAGAAATGCTTGCGCCTACATCCGCGATTCAAGGAAGAGGATTAGGAACAAAAGTAGCATTAATCACAGATGGACGCTTCTCAGGGGCATCCCGAGGAATTTCCATTGGGCATATTTCGCCAGAAGCAGCAGATGGCGGACCGATTGCACTTGTTGAAGATGGAGATATTATTTCAATCGACTTAACAAATCGGACAATTGAATTGGAAGTAAGCGATCAAGAATTAGCAGATCGTCAAGAAAAGCTTCAACCGTTCGAACCGAAAATTAAAAAAGGTTGGCTCGCCCGTTATTCTGCACTTGTTACTTCAGCAAGTACAGGTGGCGTCATGAAAATATAATAAACAAGAAATCGTTGATGAGGTTAAAGTAAATAGAAACTTGTATTTCCAGAGAATCGGTCATGGTGGAAGCCGATAATACAACTATTTACGACATCCCCTCGGAGAGGATTACTAAAAGGGCAACCGATTAGGTAATCCCGGGCATTGCAGTAGCCGTGCTCGTTAGCAGTGAATAGATGATCTATTCAAGAGGCAGCAATTTGCTGCGAATCAGGGTGGTACCATGGAAAAGCTTTTTCATCCCTATGCGAGGAAGTGTTAGGTTTCTTTGCGTTGGATGGAAAAGCTTTTCTTTTTATTTTAAATTGATTAATTATTCACAGAAAAACAAGGAGGAATTAGTTATGAGTGCTCAGGTTCAAGCGAAGCAAGCGACGATGCCGCCGATGCCGATGGACGAACAAATGACAACACAACCGAAAGATGGGTCGGCTGTACTCATTCAGGCGTTGAAGGATCAAGGTGTCGACGTTATTTTCGGATACCCTGGAGGAGCGGTCTTGCCAATTTACGATGCCCTTTACAAAAATCCGATTTCACACGTACTTGCACGTCATGAACAAGGCGCTATTCATGCGGCTGAAGGTTATGCACGCGTGTCTGGGAAACCTGGAGTTGTCATCGCAACTTCTGGACCGGGCGCAACGAACCTCGTAACGGGAATTACGGATGCAATGATGGATTCACTTCCGCTTGTTGTGTTTACTGGCCAAGTTGCCAATACGGTAATCGGAACAGATGCATTCCAGGAAGCAGATATCATCGGCATTACACAACCGATTACAAAACATAATTACCAAGTGAACGATATCGCAGATCTGCCCCGTATCATTAAAGAGGCATTTCATATCGCATCAACTGGACGCCGAGGACCTGTCGTTGTCGATATTCCAAAGAACATTGCATCAGAAATGTTCGTTGAAGTAGAAGCGTCCGATCAAGAAGTAAATTTACCGGGGTATCAACCAACAACGATTCCGAATTTCTTACAAATACAAAAAGCAGTGCGAGCGATTGCGGCAGCAGAAAAGCCGTTGATCCTTGCGGGTGCGGGTATCTTGCACGCCCAAGCGATGGATGAATTAAAAGAGTTTGTTGAAAGACACCAAATTCCAGTAACAAATACATTACTAGGACTTGGCAGTATCCACGGTGAACATGAGCTATTCCTTGGAATGGCCGGGATGCACGGTACGGTAACATCTAATATGGCTTTAAGCGAATGTGATGTACTTGTTAACATCGGGGCCCGTTTTGATGACCGTTTAACAGGGAATTTAGAAACATTTGCACCGAATGCAACCGTTATTCATATCGATATTGACCCAGCCGAAATCGGGAAAAACGTCCCAACAGAAGTGCCGATTGTAGCGGATGCAAAAGAAGCATTGGGTGCATTGCTTACACATCAAGTAGAGTCCCCGAACACAAAACAATGGTTGAACTACTTAAGGGAATTGCAGGATAAATTCCCACTTTGGTACAACGAAGATGAAAATGAATTACTTCCGCAACAGGCGCTTGAAATTATTCATCGTGTTACAAAGGGAGATGCCATTGTCTCAACAGACGTTGGTCAACATCAAATGTGGACGGCTCAATATTATAAGTTGAATAACCCAGATCATTGGGTAACATCAGGCGGACTTGGAACGATGGGCTTCGGCTTCCCAGCTGCAATCGGTGCACAAATTGCGAAGCCGGACAAAACAGTCATTGCGGTTGTCGGAGACGCAGGTTTCCAAATGACTGCACAGGAATTATCATTGCTGCAAGAAATGCATATTCCCGTTAAAGTTGTCATTTTAAACAACGAAGCACTTGGAATGGTTCGCCAGTGGCAAGAAACGTTTTACGAAGAGCGCTACTCACAATCGTTAATTCCGGTACAACCAGATTTCGTTAAGCTGGCAGAAGCATATGACATCAAAGGTTATCGGATCAAGACATTTGAAGAAGCGGAAACAATCTTTGAAGAAGCTCTCCTATCCGACGAACCGGTATTAATTGACTGCCGCGTGAAACGTCAAGAAAACGTCTATCCAATGGTAGCGCCAGGAAAAGGATTAAATGAAATGATTGGGGTGAGCCGAAAATGAAACGAGTAATCACAGTAACTGTTATCAATCAAAGTGGTGTATTAAATCGAGTAACCGGCTTACTCATGAAAAGACAATTTAATATCGAAAGCATTACGGTCGGCCATACCGAGCAACCTGGTATATCCAAAATGACATTCATCGTCAATGTTGAAGATGAACAAAAAGTCGAGCAGCTGATCAAACAAGTGTCCAAACAAATTGACGTACTGAAAGTGAATGACATAACTGATAAATCGATTGTCATGAGAGAACTCGCGCTTGTGAAAGTCGTTTCACCACCAAGTGTTCGAAGCGAAATGAACAGCATCATTGAGCCATTCCGTGCGAGAATCCTTGACTCAAGCAAAAATGTTGTGACCTATCAAGTCGTTGGGCATCCAGATAAAATTGAAGCATTCATTGAATTACTCAAGCCATATGGCATTAAAGAATTGACACGAACAGGTGCTACGGCAAGCGTTCGTGACATGCAAAAATTGCCGACAACCCAGTTATCCATTTTAAAATAATAGATAAAAAATAACACACACTATTGGAGGAATTTACAATGACAAAAATGTACTATAACCAAGATATCAATGAAGCAGTTCTACAGGATAAAAAAATCGCAATCGTTGGATACGGTTCACAAGGTCATGCGCACGCGCAAAACTTGAAAGACTCAGGTTTTGACGTTGTTGTAGGTGTTCGCGAAGGAAGATCTTTTGATCAAGCGAAGCAAGATGGTCTTGCAGTAAAAACAGTTCGTGAAGCGGCTGAAGAAGCAGATATCATCATGATCTTACTTCCAGACGAAAGACAGAAACAAGTTTATGACGAAGAGATTGCGCCAGCTCTTAAAGCGGGTAAATCACTTGTATTCGCACACGGATTCAACGTTCACTTTGATCAAATCAATCCACCGGCAGATGTCGATGTGTTCCTAGTTGCACCAAAAGGACCAGGTCATCTTGTTCGCAGAACATACGAAGCAGGCGCAGGTGTACCAGCATTGTTCGCAATTTATCAAGACGCATCTGGCCAAGCGAAAGACGTTGCACTTGCATACGCAAAAGGAATTGGCTCAGCACGCGGCGGTGTTCTTGAAACAACATTTGAAGAAGAAACAGTTACGGATCTATTCGGAGAGCAAGCAGTACTTTGCGGCGGTTTGACTGCACTTGTAAAAGCAGGCTTCGAAACGTTAGTGGAAGCAGGTTACCAGCCTGAACTTGCATACTTCGAAACATTGCACGAAGTTAAATTGATCGTTGACTTGATGTACGAAGGCGGAATGGCAGGTATGCGTTATTCTGTTTCCGATACAGCAGAGTGGGGCGACTTCGTTTCTGGTCCACGTGTCATTGATGCAGATACGAAAGCACGTATGAAAGATATCCTAACAGATATCCAAGAAGGTAAATTTGCTCGTGAGTGGATTGCAGAAAACGAAAATGGACGTCCAAACTTCAACGCAATTGAAAAAGCAGAGGCTGAGCATCAAATTGAAAAAGTTGGTCAAAAGCTCCGTGCGATGATGCCGTTCGTGAAGGAAGGAGCAAAATCCAAAGAGGAAGAAGTGGTAGCGAGTGCGCAAAATTGACATATTCGATACGACGTTAAGGGACGGCGAACAATCCGCTGGGATTAACTTAAATACAGCTGAAAAAATCGAAATTGCACGGCAACTTGAAAAGTTCGGTGCAGCGGTGATCGAAGCAGGATTTCCTGCTTCCTCGCCGGGCGATTTCGAAGCTGTACAACGTATCGCAAATTTGGTAAAGAATTCTACAGTCACAGGACTTTCAAGAGCGATGAAAAGTGATATTGATGCAGCATGGGAAGCGCTTCGTGGTGCAGAACAGCCGCATATCCATGTATTTCTAGCAACTTCTCCGATTCATATGGAATATAAGTTGATGAAAACACCAGATCAAGTCGTCGACATTGCCGTTGAAGCTGTAAAATACGCCAAAAAGTTCTTTCCGCTTGTACAATGGTCAGCAGAAGACGCGTTTCGCTCAGATCGTGAATTTCTCGTTCGTATTATTAATCAAGTTATTGCAGCAGGTGCGACGACGATTAATATTCCTGACACAGTTGGTTATGCAACCCCGGCAGAATACGGTGCGCTGTTTAAATTTTTGAAAGAAAATGTAACAGGCATTGAGAAGGTCAAACTTTCAGCGCATTGTCACGATGATTTAGGGATGGCGGTTGCCAACTCCATCGCGGCGATTGAAAACGGCGCTGATCAAGTAGAGGGAACAATCAACGGGATCGGGGAACGGGCAGGAAATGCGGCACTGGAAGAAATTGCAGTCGCTTTGCATATTAGAAAAGATTTCTATGGCCTAGAAACAGGCATCAATTTAAAGGAAATAAAACGAACAAGTCAGCTTGTCAGTCAGTTAACGGGCGTTGTCATCCAGCCGAATAAAGCAGTCGTTGGAAAAAATGCATTTGCTCACGAATCTGGTATTCACCAGGATGGCATGCTGAAAAATCCTGAAACGTATGAAATTATTACGCCGGAACTTATTGGCGATAAAGCAGCACCGCTTGCTTTAGGAAAACACTCTGGACGTCATGCATTTAGAGACCGTGCGATTACAATGGGCTTTGACTTAGAAGATGAGAAACTAAACAAAGCATTTTCGGAATTTAAAAAGCTAGCGGATCGGAAAAAGGAAATTACGGAAGAAGATCTATTCGTTTTATTTACCGATCAGCAGATTAAATATAAAGAAACGCCAGTCTATGAATTAACGAATGTGCAAGTACAATATGGCACGGCGAATATTCCGACAGCGACAGTAACAGCTGTCTTGCCAAATGGCGAAACAACTTCAGTTGCTTCAACAGGTGCAGGTTCAGTAGAAGCGATCTTTAATACACTTGAACAGCTTGTACAAGGAAAAGTGCATATTCTGGACTATCGTGTAACGTCCATCGGCAAAGGGCGGGATGCGCTAGGAGAAGCGGTCGTGAATTTGAGCATCGATGGGGAAGTATCCATTGGCCGTGACGTTGCGCAAGACGTATTAGAAGCCTCGGCGAAAGCGTATTTAAATGCCATTAACAGACATTTAATGAAAATAGCTATTAAAGAAAAAAGAACAGTCAGTTAAACTACTGATAAGAGACGGAATATTCCGTCTAATGAAACTAAAACAAGGAGGAGAAGTTCTATGGAAAAGAGAGTAGCGGTATTACCAGGTGACGGCATTGGGCCGGAAGTAACTGCAGCAGCAGTAAGGGTGTTGGAAGTAATTGCACGTCGCTTCAATCATACATTTCATATAGAATTCGGTGCGATCGGCGGCGAAGCAATTGATAAATTCAACGACCCACTGCCAGAAGATACAATTAAGCTTTGTGAAGAGAGTGATGCCGTACTTCTCGGTGCAGTCGGAGGACCAAAATGGGATCAAAATCCTTCAGCGTTAAGACCAGAAAAAGGACTCCTTGCGATTCGGAAAAAGTTTGACCTATTCGCAAACTTGCGTCCTGTAGCGGCGGTTCCGGCTTTGCTCCATGCTTCTCCTCTAAAAGAAGAAGTTGCAAAAGAAGTTGACATGATGATTGTCCGTGAGTTAACAAGCGGTTTGTACTTCGGTCAACCGAGCCGCCGTACAGAAAAATCGGCTGTCGATTCCCTTGTCTATACAAGAGAGGAAATTGAACGCATTGTTGACAAAGCGTTTGAGCTGGCACGTTTACGTAAAGGGAAAGTAACATCTGTGGATAAAGCAAACGTATTGGAATCGAGTAAGCTTTGGCGTGAAATCGTTGAGGAAAAGAAAAAAGAATATCCGGATATTGAAGTGGAACATGCGCTCGTTGACTCCTGTGCAATGAAACTCATCACAAACCCAGGTGCATATGACGTCATTGTCACTGAAAATATGTTTGGAGATATTCTAAGCGATGAAGCTTCTGTTATTACAGGTTCACTTGGCGTTATGCCCTCAGCAAGTGTACGTTCTGATGGATTTGGACTATACGAACCCGTTCACGGTTCTGCCCCTGAAATCGCGGGACTCGGTCTAGCAAATCCGGCTGCTGCAATATTATCGGCTGCTATGATGTTAAAATATTCATTTGGAATGGAAACGGAAGCAGCAGAAATTGAAAGAGCAGTGAACGCGGTATTTGAAGAAGGCAGCTTCACAGCAGATCTTGCGGGGCCAGGTCAACGTGTATTATCGACAAAGGAATGGACAGATACAGTAATCAATGAACTTGATGTACAATCCGTTTCGGATAGCATTATGTTGTCGTACGTATAATCGAATAAAAGCAATTTACTTAGAAGGGGAAGTTGGGCAAATCCCAACTCCCCCTTTCTAATACATATATGGGAAGGAGCAGCGCAAATGGCGAAAACAATTATTGAGAAAATTTGGGAACAACATATCGTATACGAAGAAAAGGGGAAACCGGATTTACTCTATATCGATCTTCACCTTTTACATGAAGTAACGTCCCCGCAAGCGTTTGAAGGTTTGCGTCTGGCGAACCGAAAAGTGCGCAGACCAGATCTTTGCTTTGCGACGATGGATCATAATGTGCCGACAAAAAACTTGCCGATTATTAAAGATCCAATTGCCAAAAAACAAATTACAACGCTAGAAAAAAACTGTCAGGAGTTTGGGATTGAACTTGCAGACATGGAACATCCAGACCAAGGGATTGTTCATATTATCGGACCAGAGCTTGGCTTAACACAGCCTGGTAAGACGATTGTTTGTGGGGATAGCCATACATCTACCCATGGTGCATTTGGCGCCATTGCATTTGGTATTGGAACGAGTGAGGTTGAACATGTTCTTTCAACACAAACATTATGGCAAGCTAAACCAAAAACGATGGAAATCCGTATCAATGGAAAACTTGGCTTTGGCGTTACTGCGAAAGATGTCATCTTGGCGATTATCGCAAAGTTTGGCATTGATATGGGAACAGGTCATATTATCGAATACACGGGCGAAGCCATTCGTAACTTGACGATGGAAGAGCGTATGACGATCTGTAATATGTCCATTGAAGCAGGTGCGAAAGCAGGATTGATCAGCCCGGATGAAACGACAATTAATTATTTGAAAGGCCGTCGTTATGTCCCGCAAGGCGAAGCGTTTGAACAAGCTGCACAAAATTGGTTAGCACTTGCAACAGATGAAGGTGCAACGTATGATACGGTTTTAGAAATCGATGCGGACGAAATTGAGCCATTTGTCACATGGGGAACAAATCCTTCAATGGGATCGGGCATTAACGCTCACGTGCCATTTGCTGCTGATTTCAAAGAAGAGTCAGATCGCGAAGCATTAAAAAAGGCACTTGCTTACATGGGATTAGAAGAAGGACAACCATTAACTTCTATTGATATTCAGCACGTCTTTATCGGCTCCTGTACGAATGCACGACTAAGTGATTTACAGGCAGCTGCAGAAGTAGTGAAAGGGAAAAAAGTACATCCTTCTGTTACAGCAATCGTTGTGCCGGGCTCTCGCACAGTGAAAAAGCAGGCGGAGGAAGAGGGCCTAGACGCCATTTTCCTAGAAGCTGGTTTTGAATGGCGCGAATCAGGCTGCAGTATGTGTCTTGCGATGAATGATGATGTTGTTCCGGCTGGCGAACGCTGTGCTTCAACGTCCAATCGAAATTTTGAAGGTCGTCAAGGTGCGGGCTCCCGTACGCATTTGATGAGTCCGGCAATGGCAGCTGCTTCAGCGATCTCAGGGCATTTTGTTGACGTACGTGAAATGGTTGCAGCGAAGGCTTAAGTTGAAGGAGGAAATGCGAAATGAAACCAATTAATGAAGTTGTTAGTGTGATCACACCATTAGATCGAAAAAATGTCGATACAGACCAAATTATTTCAAAAGAATTTTTGAAACGAATCGAACGAACTGGATTTGGAAAGTATCTATTCTATCATTGGCGTTTTGATGAAAATGGACAGGAGAAAAAAGACTTTATCCTAAATGATGAGCGTTATAAAGAGTCAGAAATTCTGGTCGCTCACGAAAACTTTGGATGCGGATCTTCCCGGGAACATGCGCCGTGGTCAATTATGGACTATGGGTTCAGAGTTGTCATCGCTCCAAGTTTTGCAGATATATTCCATAACAATTGCTTTAAAAATGGAATTCTTCCTATTAAACTTAGCGTTGCGGAAGTCGAAGAGTTATTGGCGAATGGGCAGCAGGAACCTTTTAAAGTGGAAGTAAATCTAGAAGAGCAGACAGTTACGGCGCAGGATGGAAAAGTCTATTCGTTTGAGATTGATCCGTATCAAAAACAAATGCTTTTAAATGGCTGGGATGAAATTTCATTGACATTCCAATACGAAGAGCATATTGCTGCATTTGAGGAAAAACAACGAGTTTAATAGTCAAAAATACCGAACCCTCTTCTTGCTAGTCAGCGGAAGAGGGATTTTTTACTAATAGGTCTTTTTGTTAGATTGAAATTTCAGTCAATATTAGAAATAAACATATAGATGTAAACATACATATAAAGGACAAACTAAAATCCAAGAACTGTCCGCACGTCACTCATATACTTCTGGCTGACTGGCAATTCGGTTCCATCCTTTAATGTTAGGACTAGATTTGAAGAAAAGTCTCTTGCAATACGTCGTATAAATTGAATATTCACGATATAAGAGCGATGTGTCCGCAGAAAGAAATTCGGTAGTCTTGGATGCAAATCTTTTAATGTATAGCCAATATGATATTGTTCTCCTTCTGCATAAAACCAAGTTTTCTTATTTAAACTTTCGATATGTGTAATATGTTCAACCGGTATTGGACTCCATTCTTCCTCTTGTTTACCAGTCAGGAAGGAAAAGGTTTCAAGTATTGGAGCCCGATAAGTGGGCGGCAAAATGATAATGAGGGCACCGGGCTCTCCTTCAACATCGATCGGGTAGCCGATCCCGTAATAGGGTGTTCCGAATAACTTATCGTCCATACATTGTTCGACTTTACTGCGTTGCTCAATCACTTTCTCCGCTAGGCTTCCGGGAGAGATTGGTTCGCCCTCTTTTAAGCGAATATCGTACTTTCCAGGAACATAGTCAATGTACTGTGTACCAATCGCGATTGCTATTGAAGCATCTTTCGGTATCCAATCTTCCATGATTCCAGTGTATTGTCGTACAGATTCTTTCAATTTCTTCCAAACCTCCTTGTAATCGATCATCAAATAAAGCAGTTTCATCCAATTATATTCTATTTCGTCTTAAAAAAACACCTTTTTGTCAGAATGCACAGACAATTTAGAAATTCTGTTATATATTACTGTATAACAACATTAACTGTTATGAAACAGTGTTGTAGAATAGTTTCTTAAGATAAAAACAAAATTTGCTAGATTAAAGGGAAGGTGTGATGGGAATGAGTACAAGACAAGAACAAATTGCGCAATTGGAAAAAAGCTGGGCAAAGGATGAAAGATGGAAAGGGATTAAACGTCCATACTCCGCAGAAGACGTTGTAAAACTTCGCGGATCCGTTCAAATTGAACATACATTGGCGAAAAAAGGATCTGAACGTCTATATAAATCATTGCAGACGGAAGATTTCATCAATGCACTCGGTGCGTTAACTGGTAACCAAGCAGTTCAACAAGTAAAAGCGGGATTACAAGCAATCTACTTAAGTGGATGGCAAGTGGCAGCAGATGCAAACCTTTCTGGTCAAATGTATCCTGACCAAAGCCTCTACCCAGCAAATAGTGTGCCAGCTGTTGTTAAACGGATTAACCAGGCGTTACAGCGGGCCGACCAAATTGACCATGCAGAAGGACGGGATGATGGATTCGATTGGTTCGCTCCAATTGTAGCAGACATGGAAGCAGGTTTCGGTGGTCCCCTAAACGTATTTGAACTCATGAAAGGCATGATTGAATCGGGAGCGGCAGGCGTTCACCTTGAAGACCAGCTAGCATCTGAAAAGAAATGTGGACACTTGGGTGGAAAAGTTTTACTGCCAACCCAAAATGCAATTCGCAATTTAACTGCAGCTAGATTAGCAGCAGATGTCATGGGTGTACCAACTGTGCTTATTGCACGTACGGATGCAGATGCAGCGGATATGGTCACAAGTGACATTGATCCTGTTGATCAAAAGTTCATCACAGGAGAGCGTACGCCGGAAGGATTCTTCCGTACGAATGCTGGGATTGATCAAGCGATTGCACGCGGCCTTGCATACGCACCTTACGCAGATTTAATTTGGTGTGAAACGTCAACGCCTGACTTGGAAGAAGCACAGAAGTTTGCGGATGCTATTCATGCGAAATTCCCTGGGAAAATGCTCGCTTATAACTGTTCACCTTCCTTTAACTGGAAAGCAAATTTGGACGATGAAACGATTGCGAAATATCAAGTTGAGCTTGGTAAAATGGGCTATAAATTCCAATTCGTTACACTTGCAGGATTCCACTCCTTGAATCACAGCATGTTCGAGTTGGCACATAGCTATAAAGATAAAGGAATGGCTGCATACTCTAAACTTCAGGAAGCTGAATTTGCAAGCGAAGACAAAGGATACACTGCAACAAGACACCAGCGTGAAGTCGGTACTGGATACTTTGACGAAGTATCACAAGTTATTTCTGGCGGAACATCTTCGACAACTGCGATGCAAGGTTCCACAGAAACAGCGCAGTTTGCTTAAGCAGTTCAGCGCGGTGAAAATCAATTAGATGACCTTGCAAATGCCGCGCATCCATCATTGTTTTGATTGGAATTTGCCCCTATCTTCTTTCTTCGAAGATAGGAGGCATTCCTTCAAAAATAAATAATTTTACAAAAGGAGAGATCATGATGACGAAATCTATCAAACGATCCAAAAAGATTTGCCGGGAATGCGGCTGTGAGATTATCGAGAAAGTAGAATCTGCCCTTTATGAATGCGAACATTGCATGAGGAAAGTTGTAGATTAAAAGGTTAGAAGGCATGATTGCCAATAAAACTTCTTAAAATGGAGGAGATGTACAATGAAAGAAATGATAAGAACGAACAAGATTTGCCGGGAATGCGGTTGTGAAATTGTTGAGAAAGTAGAATCTGCTCTGTATGAATGTGAGCGTTGCATTGGTTTCTATGAAGAATGATTGAATTGGATGACAACGAATGGAGGCGTGGGGGATGGGGAAACAGATGACTCAAAAGGAGATACAAAGAGTTAAAAAACATTGTCGTGAATGTGGATGTGAAATTGTCGAGCAGGTGGTCTCGCTGCTGTATGAATGCGAACGCTGTATTGGGATGAACGAAGTATGAAGTATGTTGTGTATTGGGGCGCTCCTTGAAGTCAACTTTGATTGACTGATGAGATGACGCCCTTTTCTTTTGGTGATTTTGATAATAAAAGGGTTTTTACAAAAGATCACGAAGTGAGAATACATAGCAAGATTACACAGAACGTGTAACGAAGTAAGCAGAGGGGATGAATGTTTGATGAGGAACGAAGAAATGTTGTTAATACCGGGACCTACGCCGGTTGTCGATTCGATCTATGACGCGCTCGCGAGTGAAACGAGATCTCATACGGATCCTCGGTTTGTTGCAATTTATAAAAAGGTACTGGAACAGACACGTAATCTATTCAAAACGGATGGGGAAGTCTTTATCGTGTCTGGGTCTGGCACAATCGCAATGGAAATGGCGCTTGTTAATACAGTTGCGGCTGGTGAGAAGATACTAGTCATTAGTCAAGGATATTTTGGTGATCGCTTCATTCCACTAGGGAAGGCGTTTGGGATTGAAGTGGATATTCTTCAGTCAGAATGGGGAAAGCAAGTGGATCCGGAAGATGTTGAGAAGCTACTTGGAGAAAAGCAATATAAGGCTGTTACGATTACACATGCAGATACTTCCACTGGTGTTGCGGCAAATCTTGAAGCACTCGTGCCAATCATTAAGGAACATGGAGCACTTGTAATCTTGGACGGCGTTTGTGCAACTGCGGCCATGGAAGAAGATATGAGCAAAGTATATGGAAGCAATCCAAATGATAAAATTGACATCATTTTAACAGGGTCACAAAAAGCGATTGGCATTCCGCCTGGACTTGCAATCATTGCTTTTAACCAAACTGCGTTAGAAGCACGTAAACAAATAGACCGTGTTCCCGCTTACTATTGTGATATTTATAATTGGCTGCCTATTATGCAGGATCCATCGAAATACTTCGCGACCCCTCCAGTGAATTTAATTTATGCTTATGAGGAAGGAATGCGGCTCGTTTTAGAGGAAGGACTAGAGAAACGTTATGCAAGGCATGATGCGTTCGGAAGAGCAGTTCGAGCGGCGCTTTCTGAATACGGGATGACAGCACTTGCAGACGAATCAGTTGCAGCCTCCACATTAAGCTGTATTCAATATCCAGAAGGTATTGATGATGCAGAATTCCGAGCAGCGTTAGCCAAAAAAGGCGTGATTGTGTCCGGTGCACTCGCACATTTGGCCGGAAAAGCATTCCGAATTGGTCACATGGGGAATACGACAGCACAAATGCTTGAAAATGCGATTCAATACATTGGTGAAACACTCAATGAGCTTGGGCATAAGGCAGACATTACAAAAGCAATGGAACGATTTAGATCAACGGTGTCTTTAGCGGTCAATTAAACAGTGCGCTTTAGCTGCTATCATTTGTCAATAGGCAAACGATCCACGGATACTCTTCCCATGGATCGTTTTTGTGTTTAACATCTAAAAAACCGGGGTATGCTAGAAGCATAGATCCCGGTTAATGATTAGTTATTAAGTCTTTCGATAAATAATTTGAATTGGTTTGCTGTTACTTTATCGTTAATGCCGAAGTTGCCATCGCCATATCCTTGTGTTACTTCGTTGTAGTAAAGCGTATTAATGTAATCATATGCCCAATGACTTGTCGGAACATCTTTAAATGTTACATCAGAAGTGCCTTGAAGATTAAATGCTTCAACAAGAACTTTCGCAAGTTGTGCACGTGTTAAGTGCTCATTTGGATTAAAAGCGCCCGCGCCGTTACCAGTGAAGATTCCAGCTGCTGCGACAGCAGCGATCGCATCATGGTTTGGGTGACTTGCAGATACGTCTGTAAATTCAGCACTTGTCCCATTGTTATCTAAGCCAAGTTCAGATGTTAAAATTTCGGCGATTTCCGCACGTGATGCATATTGTGCAGCTGCTTTTTCTACTGATGCCACGGATGTATTCGAGAAATTTGCAACGCGACGTGCACCGATATAGCGTTTGCCCCAATAAGCTGGGTCATAAATAGAAGAAATTGAGACACCACGGCTCGATGCAGAGTGGATGAACTTGTTTGAACCTATGTAAATTCCCGCATGTGAAACACCACGGCCATTCGTACTAAAGAATACCAAGTCTCCAACTTCGAGGTTGGCCTTAGATACAGCCGTACCTGTTGCGTACATAGAACCTGTTGTTCTTGGCAGCGAAATGCCTAGTTTCTTAAAAACAAATTGGATATAACCTGAACAATCAAATCCGCTTGTCGTTGTTCCACCATAAACGTATGGTGTACCTATGTATGATTTAGCTGTATTTATAAGTGTAGAATTTGAATTTGCAGAAGCCAATGACGGAATAGACGTCGAGATTAGTAAACTAGTAAAAACTAAAAGTAAAAAACGTTTCATGTCGTACTCAAAATCCCCTTTCGCACAACCGACTGTTGTGCTCTATCTGTGAATAATATTAGCATACGTGTATGTTATTGTCGGTTACAGTTGTATTACAATATGATTACATGCGATCAGAATAGTGTGTAAATTACCAAAGAACCGCTATTTAACAGTGTTTCGACATGTGTTGAATAACGGTTTTTCTTTGTTCTTTTTGAATTTTGTCGATTAGATTATCGAATTATGCCTTAATTTAATGACATGATTGAAATAAAACATAGTATGATAGAATCGTCAAAGGCAATCTAGTAATGATTTGTTGAAAAAGATAGGGTTGGTAAAATAATGAAGAAAATAGTCGTATTTAGTAATATGTATCCATCAAAAGAACATCCTACCTATGGTATTTTCGTGAAAAATCAAGTGAATCTACTGCAAAATTCAGGGCTTTCTGTAGATATCCAAGTGATCGATAATCCCGGAAGAGGCAAGGCTGCAACACTGCAAAAATACATCGGATGGTTATTCAAATCACTGTTGTATTTATTGAAGAACGGGAAAGGTCTATCTTTGTCCCATGCCCATTATGCATTTCCGACGGGACTTATTTCGCTAATCGGTAAAAAATTAATGGATATTCCGTATGTCGTAACAGTTCACGGTGGTGATATTGACAAAATGGCAGCCAAAAATAACTTCATTGCCAATTTGACAAAAAGCATTTTACAGCAGGCCGATGCAGTGATTGTTGTAGGGGAGAAGTTAAAAGAAGATGTTATTCAAAGGTTCGGTGTCATTGAAAGGCGTGTTCATGTGATGAGTATGGGTGTGAATACCGCTATCTTCCGCCCGATCCCAAAGATTGAAGCAAGGAATGAATTGGCGATTCCACAGAACCAGCAAGTCATTCTCTATGTTGGAAATGTTATAAAAGCGAAAGGTTTGTTAGAACTGATCGCGGCATTTGAGATGCTTAAAAAAGACGATTCGGCACGCAGCCTCTACATAATTGGTTCGCAAAAAGATCAAGCTTTCGTGGCGGAGCTTCGGAAGCTGATTAACGAAAAGAATCTTCCGGATATCCATTTCCAAGAGCCACTAGGACAAGCGAATTTAGCAAGGTGGATGGCGGCTTCTGAAGTCCTTGTCTTGCCATCTCATCATGAAGGGTTTGGATTGGTTGCTCTTGAGGCAATGGCTAGCGGTACAACAGTCGTCGGCACGAATGTCGGGGGGCTTTCTTACTTATTGAATGACGGTGCAGGTGTGCTCGTAGAACCTAAAAATGCCCCTGCGTTAGCAAAAGGTATCCAAGCTGTTTTAGATGCTGTACCTAATCTTATTGACGAACCGCTTGTCAAGGAAAGAGTGAATCATCATTCATACGAAAGCATTTTACAGCAATTATTATTGATTTACGAAAAAGTTGAGAAGAAGTAGACGAATTCAAAGGAAAAGGCGAGTGGTGTCATTGGTAGCAAAACAAATTGAGCAATGGTTTGATCATTTTCATAAAAATCCAGAAGTGAGCTGGAAAGAAGTGCAAACAACGAAAAAAATTTCGGAAATATTAACTGGATTAGGTGTGGAACATCATACTTTTGATGATGTGACAGGCGTCGTTGCAGAAATCGGTGAAGGAGATCGAATTATTGCGGTACGGGCGGATATTGATGCTCTTTGGCAAGAAGTGAACGGTGTTTACCAAGCTAACCATTCCTGTGGCCATGATGCCAATATGTCGATGGTGCTAGGTGCGCTTTCGTATTTGCAGAATGAAAAACTAGGAAGCCGTATTCGATTTATTTTCCAACCTGCCGAGGAAAAAGGCAACGGCGCAAACGCGATGATCGATCGTGGAGCTATAGAGGGCGTATCCCACTTATTCGGTATTCATTTGCGCCCACAAGAAGAACTTCCATTTGGAAAAGTGACACCTGCGATTCACCACGGCGCGGCAGTGTTTTTAGAAGGGAAAATTATTGGGGTAGATGCGCATGGTGCTCGTCCGCATCAAGGGAAAAATGCACTTGACCCACTATTTGCGATTGGTCAGTTTGTAAAGACCGTCCAATTCTCACCGCATGAATCTTATTCGGCAAAATTAACGAAAGTACAAGCGGGAGGCGACAGTGTCAATATCATTCCAGGCAGCGCTGCATTTTCAATTGACGCCCGCTCTCAATCCAACGCCGTATTGAACGAATTAAAAGAGCGTTTAACGGAAGGGATTGAAGCAATTGGTAAGATGTATGATGTAGAAATTGAGCTGGATTGGTACGACTATACACCCGCCGCGGAAGTGTCGAAAGAAGCTGCGGCTATTGCAAAAGAAGCGATCGTGGAAACAGTAGGGGAAGAAGGCTATGAACAGGATATTATTACATCCGGCAGTGATGATTTCCATTTCTATACGATTCGCAATCCGCAGTTAAAAGCAGCTATGATTGGCATCGGAGCCGATTTAGGTCCTGGACTGCATCACCCTGAGATGGCATTCAATCGTGAGGCGCTGACGGTTGGTGCCCGTGTTCTGGCAGCGACTTTAAAGAAAGCATCCCTCTCTTAAAAAAAACATGGGGGTGTCCCAAAACAAAGTGCCAGGCACTTCTAGGACAACCCCATAGTTTCGTTTATAATTTAATTTCATATGTTTCTTCGATTTGGATTGCGTCTTTTACAGATTGCACCATTGCGCAGTTTTTCGACATTAGCTCAAAAGCGCGATCCATTTTTGCTGCATCCAAATTTTCGCCTTCAAGTGTAAAGTGAAGATGGATCTTTTCTAATCGATTGGCGATATCCGGATTGCGAACAACTTCCTTTACTTCAATGGAAATATCGTCTGCCGGCATACGCATTTTCTCCAAAACATTTCGTAAAACGCCTCCACTGCAAACAGCTACTGAAGAAACGAGGAGTTGATAAGGTCTAAACCCATATTCATCGTTTCCCGAGATTGTTAATTTACCAAAGGAGGTTTCTGTTTCAAAACCATTTTCTTTCATAGTAAACTTCATACCACTCATTCCTCCCCCTGAACCATTCACATAAAAAAGTTCTCTTCTCCTATTTTATCGTAAAGACCGCTCTTTTTAAAAATTTGCCGTTTCTGACTTGGCAATCGCTTGATAATAATTTGGATATCTTCTTTTTTTGCTTGGTCTAGAAGAGAAGAGAGGGCTGCTTCTCCTGTCGCATCAATAACTGATAAATGCTCCATATCCAATATAATGACGTTACCTTCTTTGGAAAGAAGTTTCGGAATTTTATCCTCCAATGCTTTTGCAGTTCCAAAGAATATAGGGCCTTCCACCACATATTTTATTAACTTGCTGTCAGCTCCAAATTTCTTTAACTCAACATCAGAGACTTTTTCTTCCGAAATGTCGAGTTTACCACTCATTTTTTTCAGGAACGAAAGTGTTGCGAGTAAAATTCCAATTTGTACCGCTACAGTCAAGTCGACAAAAATAGTGAGAAGGAATGTGGATACTAACACAATTGAATCTCCAGAACGAAGCGAAAGAATGTGCGAAAATGCTTTCCGAGCGCTCATATTCCAAGCAACAAACATCAGGATTGGTGCCATTGCTGCAAGTGGGATATACGAAGCGTAAGGTGCCAGTACCATTAAAAATAAAAGTACTAAAGCGCTTTGGACAAAACCTGATACAGGACTGACTGCACCTGCCCGAATATTCGTTGCGGTTCGGGCGATCGCTCCTGTGGCCGGGATTCCCCCAAATAATGGGGTAATAATATTCGCAATTCCTTGGCCAAATAATTCACGTTTAGAATCATGCTTCGTATCGGTTTTCATACCATCGGCAACAACAGCCGATAGTAAGGATTCGATGGCGCCGAGCGCTGCAATAATAAGTGCCGGCTGCCAAAGTGAAACCAATTTAGAAAAAGTGATCTGTGGGAATATGAAGCTTGGAAGTTTACTAGGAATCCCGCCAAAAGCTGTTCCAATCGTCTCAACCTTTCCCGGAAACAATAAAATCGAGCAAATGGTAGGAATGAAAAGTGCGACGAGTAAAACAGGCACGCGGGGGGCTACTCTCGGTAAAATGAGTATAATGACTAGGCCGATGAGTGCAGTTACGATGCTTAGCATGTTAACCGTATGAAATTGGTTGGCGAGTTCAATCATATTTTCATGGAAAAACTCTTTTTTCTCAACCCCGGTTAGACCAAAAAAATTGCCCAGTTGCCCAGTAAAAATGACAACAGCAATCCCTGCTGTGAACCCAATCGTTACAGACATAGGGACGAAATGGATGAGGTTGCTTACACCCGCGAAACTCATAATGACAAGAAAGACCCCGGCCATTAAGCCAGCTATTAATAAATCTTCGTAGCCATATTGTAAAACGATGGCAAGTAAGATGGGGATAAATGCGCCGGTAGGTCCGGCGATTTGGAAACGAGATCCACCTAGTAAGGCCACTAGAAAGCCTGCAATAATCGTTGTGTATAGCCCGTATTCAGGCTTTACACCGGAGGCAATTGCAAAAGCCATCCCAAGCGGAATGGCTACAATACCTACCGTTATTCCTGCGATTAAATCATTTCGAAATCCGGCCATTGTGTAATTGGTAAATCGGTTATCTTTGAACACTTCGCTCACTCCGTACACTTTTTTTCTAATTCAGTGAATTCTTTATATTATTAGTATATCGTAGTTTTCTATAAGAGAACAAGGTTCAGACCGAGATCTAGGTTTTAAACAAGGAATTTTAGAATCAATTTTACGATTGAGATAACTAGATGTATCATAGATAGGAAGGTACATAATAGGAGGGTTTATAGAATGGAGCATATTGAATTTCTACGCAATCTAATTATTGAAACGCCGTCAAAACCTGGAAACTTTGCAAAGGTGGCAACGGCAATAGGGCGTCTAGAAGGAGATATAGGGGACATTCAAACAATAAAAGTCGGAACTTTGTCAACAATTCGAGACATTTCGATTCAGTGTGTAAGCGAAGAACATCTTATGAAAATTGTAGAAGCGATTAACGAGATCGGTAACGGAATTAAAGTACATGCTGTAACCGATGATGTACTGCAAGCGCATGAGGGCGGAAAAATCCATATGAAAGGCCGGACGGAAATTCGCTCGTTAGGTGACTTACGCCGAGTCTACACGCCTGGCGTGGCAAGCGTTTGTGAATTGATTAAAAATGATCCTGAACAAGCAAATTATTTTACAGGGATTTCAAATAGTGTAGCAATTGTAACGGATGGAACAGCAATTCTTGGTCTTGGCAATATAGGACCGGTAGCGGGAATGCCTGTAATGGAAGGGAAATCGTTATTATTTGACCAATTTGCCGGCATTAGTGGCATACCGATTTTGCTTGATACAAGTGATCCGGATCAAGTTGTTGAAACGGTAAAAAATATCCATAAAGGATTTGGTGGTATTTTACTGGAAGATATTGGGTCACCCCACTGCTTTGAAATTGAAGAGAGATTAAGAGCAGAACTCCCTATACCGGTGATGCATGACGACCAACATGGAACTGCTGTGGTGACACTCGCATCGGTTTTATCGGCATGTAGAGAAACGGGTATTGATCCAGCTAAATCAGTTGTTGGGCAAATTGGGCTTGGTGCGGCAGGACTGGCAATTAGCCGTATGTTAATGGCTTATGGCGTAAAAGAACTGCGCGGGTTGGATCGAAATGAGGAGGCATTGGAACGGCTCTTAAATTACGGCGGAACGGTCGCAGATTCCTTAGAAGATCTAATGAACACATGTGATATTGTGATTGCGACAACAGGAGTTGCAGGGCTGATTAAACCAGAGATGGTTCGTAAAGGACAAATAATATTAGCGCTATCGAATCCAAATGCCGAAATTAAACCTGAAGATGCACTTGCGGCTGGAGCGGCTTTTGCTGCAGATGGCAGACTTGTTAACAATATCCTCGGTTTCCCGGGGATTTTCCGTGGGGCGCTGAATGCGCAAGCGAGGTCTATTACATACCCAATGCTAATTGCGGCTGCATTAGCAATTGTAGAGAGTACGAAGCCTGGTGATCTTGTACCACATCCACTTGATGCAATCGTTCACCAACGTGTTGCGGCAGCTGTTGAACGCGTTGCGAATGATGAAAAAAGCAACTGAAAATACGAAAGCCCCGATTCGGTTGGAGTCGGGGCTTTCGTGTTTTATCTTTATTCAGCAAATGCTTTTGTACTGAAAGCGAAGCGTCAGCTACAGAAGCTCCCTCACTTTCATAGGTTGCGGGATGAATGCAGTTTTGTCCTCTATTCAGCGGGTGTTCAAACGCCCGCTGAATAAAGATAAAGCCTCCGGCGGATGTCACAGATTTTGAAAGGAGTTAGGAAGGCAACCTAAGTTCGCCGCGTCCTGCGGCGACGGTTGCATAACCTACCTCCTGTAGGCCTCAAGCTCGATTCAAAATCTGGACGCAATTACGCCGAGGCGTAATTGATTAGGATCGGCCGATTGGCCAACTAAATGGAACAGAACCGGGCGGTGAATGTTTGATAATATCAATGACAGGAATTGTATAAGCAAACAATATTAAGGCAATTGTTAGACCTACCCATAAATACCAGTTTTCTAAAACTTTTGGCGTAGGCAGTGCATCGCTTTCTTCTTCTGCAATTGGATATTCTTCGTGGCCTCGCGGCGCAAAGAAGGCAAGCTGGATAAAAATATACACCATTAAAATAATCCCGATGAATAAAATGGATCCGCCAATCGCTTGTGCAAGCTGGTAATTGATCCAAGTTGCGACTTGTTCGCCGCCCGCATATTCTGAGAAGTTCGAACGACGCGGTCCGCCGAGCAGCCCTTGGATGTGCATTGATGTTGACATAATGGTCATACCAACCGTCCAAATAATGGTTTGAAGTATACCGAGACGATTCAGTTTAGCTGTTAATGTTCTGCCTGTTAAATGTGGGATGAGCCAATACGCAATTCCGAAAAAGGTTAAAATTACCGTCGTTGCAGCCGTTAAGTGGAAATGCCCCGTCACCCAAATGGTATTGTGAATTAAAGAGTTCATCTGGTGGGATGCGTTAATAATTCCCCCAGCTCCACCTGGAATGAATGCTAACATCCCGATGAAAGGAGCAAGGAAACGGACGTCTTTCCAAGGCAGTTTTCTAAACCAGCCGAATACCCCCCGATATCCTTTGCGGCGCCCAGTAATCTCAAACGTTGCAAAAATGGAAAAGGCAGTCATTAAAGATGGGATGATGACCATAAATGTTAAGACGACTTGAATAAACTTCCATGTTGGATCAATACCGGGTTCGGTTAATTGATGGTGGAATCCGACTGGAATTGAAAACATTAGTAATAAGATGAATGCCAATCTGGCAAGAGAATCGCTAAATAGCTTTCCGCCAATGATTTTTGGAATAATGGCATACCATGCCATGTAAGCCGGCAATAACCAGAAATAAACGAGTGGGTGCCCGAAATACCAGAACAATGTTCGAGTGAGTAAAACGTTGATCGTTTCTGCATATCCTAATGACCAAGGAATAAATTGAATGAGTACAGCGGTTGCAACACCAAGTGATGCAATGACCCACATCGCCATATTAATCGTCACCATAAAGGCTAGAAGTGGTGATTTTTGTCCTTTATTTGCTTTTTTCCAAACGTATAGTTGTCGGAAGTTTGTAATAGCCGCGATCCAACTCCCGATAATGACAAAAGCCAATCCAAAATAGAATGCTGGATGCGCTTGAAGTGGCGCATAAAAAGTAAATAAGACAGATGCTTCTCCGATAAGAATTGTAATGGCAGCCATTACTGTTCCAACGAGCATGACCCAAAATGAGAGCCAAGCAGCCCGCAATTGCTTCTTTGAAATCCCAACCGTTTTGCCTAATAAGGAAAATTGAAAACCAATGATAAAAAATGTTGTTAAAACAAGTCCAAGAATAACGCCATGCACGGTTAAAATTGTGTAATAGTCAATATTAAATGGCAAAGTATATTTACCTGAACGCACCAAAGTCTGCAAAAGACCCATTAAACCGCCGATTAGAAGTGAAACAAATGTTACGTGCATAAATACCATATATAGCGTAGATTCTTGTTTAGAAAACGTAAGCTGTTTTGTACTCATGATCAATACACCTCCACTGTGCCAAACATGAGATGGTGGCCAATACCGCAATATTCATTACAAACGATTGTAAATTCACCATTGTTTTTTAAAACTGTTTCAAAGCGGCTAATATGACCGGGTTCGACCATCATATTGACATTTGTACCCGCGACTTGAAATCCGTGAACGACATCTCTCGTCGTAATTTGAAAAAGAACGGATGAACCTTTTGGGACGCGAATCGTCTTAACGATGTCACCATTTTCATCTTTCCCTAAGTCATAGTTAAAGGCGGAAGCAACAATGTTGACGATATATTTGCCATCTTCTACCTCGTGTAGGCCAAGGTTTTCAGCTTGAAACGCTTCGTGAGCTTCAATGTTTTGTGGATCGATGGTTTCTATATGACTTTGGGGATGTGTACCTTTCCAGAAAGCGGCGAAACCGAGCACCATTAAAAATACAATGAGTGACCCAGAGCCAAAAATAAGCCATATTTTTTCATACTTGTGAAAATGCATGCCATATCCTCCTTATGAAGTTAATGTGAAACAATGGAACCTTTTAGATGGAACGACATCCCTAACTCATCTTGCGATAAAGAGCGCATATGCACCGAACCAGGATGCAAGGATAAAAACACCTAACAACATAACTGCAATGAACGTTCCTTTTAAACTAAAGGAAGATGCAGACTTTTGAGATGGCTTTCCTTTCCCCATCATGAATACCCCCTTGGAAAATATTGAACTTTCAATTACCTCATATCTTCATCATATTGGGGAAGGACTAAAGGATGAATTAGGGGATTCCCTAAGATCGCTATAAAGGACTTAAGTTTCACAATTTGTTCACGTACCCTTCATGAAATAGACATAGAAAGAAGTGGTATGGGTAAAAATGGAAAAGGTGGAATGGTGTTATAGTTGACCGTAGGCTTGGTGAAAATTAAAATTAGTAAAGAAGAAAGCAAATTTAACGAAAGTCGGGTTGATTTTAAAAATGACAAAATTGAATATAATTCAGGTTGTGAATCCTGTAGACGGTGCGGAGCGCCTTTATAAATTAGTAAAAGAACAGCTTGAAAAAGATCAGCTTCATGTCATCGGGTTGGCAACTGGAAGTACGATGATCCCTGTTTATAAACAATGGACGGAATCCCCACTTGATTTTTCAAACGTTACGACATTTAACTTGGATGAATATGTCGGAATTGCAGCGTCAAGCCCAAATAGTTATGCATACTTTATGGAGCATCATTTATTTTCTAAAAAGAAATTTAAAGAAACGTATATTCCAAATGGGATGGCCAGCAATCTTGAGGAAGAGTGTGCAAATTATGAGGCGCTTTTGAAGAAGCATCCCCTTGATTTGCAACTGCTTGGTGTGGGGGAGAATGGCCATATTGCATTTAATGAGCCGGGGACGCCATTCGATTCCGTGACGCATGTAGCGACATTGACTAAGTCGACACTAGGTGTGAATAGCCAGTATTTCGATAATGATGAAAAAATTCCCGAAACAGCATTAACAATGGGGATATCTTCTATTTTAGCGGCGAAGAAAATCGTATTGCTCGCATTTGGCGAGAAAAAACGAGCGGCTATTGAAAAGTTATTGGAAGGTACCATCACAACTGAATGGCCTATCACAAAATTGCT
Organism: Sporosarcina sp. HYO08; assembly: GCF_001563475.1. Lineage (GTDB taxonomy): Bacteria > Bacillota > Bacilli > Bacillales_A > Planococcaceae > Sporosarcina. The sequence continues at coordinate 448,896 of NZ_LPUT01000012.1, forward strand.
GCACCATGAAGATGTGACAGTTATTACTGATCTTGATATGTAAATAGAGAAAAACCGCACTTTCATGAAGAGTGCGGTTTTTCGTTATGTTCTTATTATGCGTCTTGTTGCGGCACACGGACTATCCAACGAGAAAAGTCGGGTGCTTCTTTTTGAATCATTTCTTTTGGATAAATAAATGTCCATGGCTTTGAAGTATTTGCGCTAACAGCTAAAGGTCCGAGTTTAAAAGAACCTCTTGCTACTAAATCACCAGTTGCATCGAGTAGCTCAAGCGGTAATTGCTCGATATTAATTTGCTTTGAATGACCGTTTCGGATAAAGACAGATGTTGCAATACTTCCGTCTTCCTGCTCCTTCACTTGAAAGCCGCTAATGTTGACTTCACGCGGCTTTAATTTAGGTAACCCTTCAACTACTTTCGCAAGTGCTCCTTTTTGCTCGGCTGCTAAACCGTTCTCCCATGCTTCCTCTAATTCTAATCGATGGGGAACCATCGATTGAACGTTGAAAGCAAGCTTCCAATTTTCAGTCGGCGGTTCTTCAGCGAATAGATGTTCCTTCGTAAAGACGAATACCCATGGTCTTGCACTGCGGGCTGGAATATTGCCAAGCTCACTTAAATCGAATTCATCCGATGCAAGCGTCTTTCCTTCGCCGTCTAAAAGGAGCAATTCCACAGATCCAACTGAAATAGGCTGATCAAGGGACGAGCGGAAAAATGCTTTTACAAGCCAGCTGCCGTTTGCCTCCTCGACGTCAATGTCAATGCCGGATAAAGAAATTTGGTTTGGCTTAAGCGGTTCAAGCTCATTTGCCAGGAAACGAAATACGTATTCCTGCTCTTGCGGGACATTCCACTCCGGATGTAGGGAAAGTGCGGTTTCGATTTCTTCCGCTTCTGATTGATCTTTCACCACGCTTTGTTCTTCTAGAATTTCGGCTGAATCAATTGTGCTATCGGAACCGGTTTTTTTAGATTTTGTAAAAAAAGAAAAGAGTTTCATTTTGCTGCCTCCTGTTCGTTCATAACGATTTTCATAAAACCAATAATCTCTGATGCGATATTACGACGCAGTTTTTGGTAATGGCGGCCAAATAATTGTAGTCCTTCACGCTGGTAAATACGCATCGGGTCTTCCTGTCCGTAAGAACGGAGCCCGATTCCTTCTTTTAACCGCGTCATCACTTCCAAGTGCTTGACCCACATAGTATCGATATAAGATAGCATCACTTGCGGGATCATCTCAGATACTTCCTCGTTACCTTCGAAAGTGTCTATATAGTCGAGCAACTGTTTGATTGGTTCTTTATAAAGTTTCATTATATCAGAAACTTTTTCGATCGTTCTCGGAACTGTAATAGGCTCTATCAATAAACCGTTCATTGTTTGTTCGATCCGTTCGTAATTCCAAGTGTCTGGAGATTCGTTATCCGGGCAGCTATCGTAAACGACAAATTCAACTAGTTCCGACACCATGGTTTTAAGTTCCCCAAAAATATCTTCCCGCAGTAAAATTTTGTTGCGGAGGGCATATAGCACTTCTCGCTGGTCGTTGATGACGTCATCCAGTTTCAAGTTATACTCTCGCATGGAATAATGGGCACCTTCGACAATTCTTTGCGTTCGATCCGTTAACTCATCGACGTCTGTGTTTTGCACGAGACCGTCGTCGTCTGTTTGGACTTTGCTTAGGAACTTTTCTAAATCATCTTTCGCAAAACGTCTAAACATATCGTCCTCTAAAGAGAGGAAAAATTGGCTTTCACCGTTATCTCCTTGACGGCCAGATCGTCCTCGAAGCTGATTATCGATTCGGCGGCTTTCGTGTTTTTCCGTACCAAGGACAAATAATCCGCCATTTTCTTCAACACCTTCACCGAGAACAATGTCTGTTCCACGACCTGCCATATTCGTGGCAACGGTAATTTGACCGTATTGACCTGCATTGGAAATTAATTCTACTTCTTGCTCTACACTTTTCGCATTTAGCAAATTATAGCGAAGCTTATATTCATCTAAGTATTGGGCAACTTTTTCAGATTGTAAAATCGATGTTGTTCCAACGAGGACAGGCTGCCCTTGTTGATGGCGCTTGGCAACTTCTTTCGCAACCGCTTTGTATTTTTGATCGATTGTCTTAAATACTTTGTCCGGAGAGTCAACGCGCTGACGCGGGCGGTTTGTTGGGATTTGAATAACTTCCATCCCGTATACTTCGCGAAACTCTTTTTCCTGCGTCTTTGCTGTTCCAGTCATACCAGAAAGCATTGGATACATGCGGAAGTAGTTTTGAATCGTAATTTGCGCTTGGGCTTTATTTTCCTCGGTAATCGGCAGATCTTCTTTTGCTTCAATTGCCTGATGAAGGCCGTCTGAAAGTGTACGTCCTTCCATAATGCGTCCAGTAAACATATCAACGAGCTCAATTTTGTCATCTTTAACGATATAATCAACATCCCGCTTGAAGATGACGAATGCCCGCACAGCTTGAATCATGTAATGGTAAAGTGTTTGGTGCTCTAGATCGTATAAATTATCAACACCAAAAGCCTTCTCAACTTTTTCAATTCCAGTATCTGTTAAGGAAGTTGCTTTCGTTTCCTCATCAAAATCAAAGTCAACATCTTTTTTAAAGCGCTTTGCTAAACGTGCTGCAATTTTGTGTAAATCGGCATCCGCTTGCATCTTGCCTGCAACAATGAGTGGCGTTTTGGCCTCGTCTACTAGAATGCTGTCAATTTCATCAATAATGGCAAAGTGATAGGGACGTTGTACTTTATGCGCCATTTGCTGTGACATGTTATCACGTAAATAATCAAAACCAAATTCCGTGCCGACACCGTATGTAATATCAGCGTTATAAGCTTCTTGCTTTTCTGGACCGAACATCATCGGCAAATTGAGCCCGACTGTTAGCCCTAAAAACCGGTGAATTTGGCCGATTTGTTCATAGTCCCGCTTTGCCAAGTAATCGTTGACCGTAATAACATGTACGCCTTTGCCTTCGAGTGCTCGAACATAAGAGGGGAGGGAAGCTACAAGTGTTTTTCCTTCACCAGTTGGCATCTCTGCAATATTTCCTTCCGTTAAAACCATCCCACCAATTAGTTGGACATCAAAATGACGCATGCCTAGGACGCGTTTTGAGGCTTCACGGACAACGGCAAAAGCATCAGGAAGAATTGCTTCTATTTTTTTACCGTCTTGGAATTTTTGTTTAAATATGTCTGTCATATTTCTTAGTTCATCATCAGACATCGTTTCGTATGTTGTTTCTAACTTATTTATTTGTTGGACGATTTTTCGATATTTCCGAAGTTGTCTCTCGCTCGTTTGGTTTGAACGCTTAAAAATTGAAAACATAAGAATGTACGCTCCTTTTTCTTAATCCTTCAAAAGGATTCGTTCTTATTTTATCAAAAGCAACAGTAAATGACTACTGAATACGGAAAGTGGTGGATTGAGGGAAGGTTTATGGGGAATATAAAAGAAAGAAGTAAAAGATGTGCAAGAAATTTTAAAAGAGCACGGTGATTTCCTTGCCCAATCATGCTATAATACTGTTTGGTTATCAAATACTGTTTTTTATTATAGGAGGAAGGACATGTTATTCTTAGCACTGGCCGTCGCATTTGTGGCCGCCATTATACTTACTCCACTTGTCATTAGACTAGCCTTCCGGATTGGGGCAGTCGATCATCCAAATTATAGAAAAGTTCATGCTGCAGTGATGCCGCGTATAGGCGGGCTTGCAATATTTGGTGCGTTTTTAATTGGCTACTTATTACTGCGTCCTGAAGACGAACATGCAACAGGGATTCTTGTCGGCGCACTTATTATTATTTTAGTTGGTTTTCTTGATGACATGTTTGAAATTACCGCAAAAGCTAAACTTGCAGGTCAGCTAGTGGCCGCGATCGTTGTCGTCACATGGGGTGGCTTGCAAATTGAGTTCATTAACTTACCATTTTTAGGTCAATTCGATTTTGGTTATTTAAGTATCCCGATTACGATTCTGTGGATTATCGGTATCACAAATGCCATTAATTTAATCGACGGCCTTGACGGACTTGCAGCAGGAGTATCGACGATCGCCCTTGTTACAATTACCGCAATGGCTTTAATTATGGGGAATGTTTTCGTTGTGGCAACGGCCGCAATATTGGCAGCTAGCTCGTTTGGTTTCTTGTTTTATAATTTTCATCCAGCAAAAATCTTCATGGGAGATACTGGATCGCTCTTTCTTGGCTTTATGATTTCGGTGCTTGCGATGTTAGGATTCAAAAATGTAGCGGTCGTATCGCTCATTATCCCTGTTATTATGCTCGGTGTACCGATTTCTGATACATTTTTCGCGATTGTCCGTCGAATTCGGATGAAGCAACCGATATCTGCGCCGGATAAATCGCATTTACACCATTGTTTACTAAGAACGGGCTTTTCCCATCGACAAACTGTTTTAATCATTTACGGCATCGCTATTTTGTTCGGTGTTGCAGCTATTTTATTCTCACAAGCAACGATTTGGGGAGCGATTATGCTTATCCTTGTCATGCTCATTGCAATTGAGCTGTTTGTTGAATTAATTGGACTTGCAGGGTCGAATTACCGCCCATTATTAAATCTTGTGCGGTTAATTGGTAAATAATCATGTTATACAAATTAAAATCCGGTCATTCACTTCAAAAATACTAAAGTGAATGACCGGATTTTTTAGTTACTAAAAGACTCTTCTGATACACTGATTTTTTTGTTGGAACGATTATCCGTCAAATGGGACGTATCTGGGATTAAACCTAGATGGGCTTGCAAGATGTTTTTCACTTCCATTAAATCTTGTTCATCGAGTTTCCAATAATAGGTGCCTGTTGACATATCATCATAACCAGTGAGTTGAAGTGGGTCGACTTGCGGCATGCCGCCTTTAACGTATTCAACGAAAGACATCATTTCTTTAAACGTCATATCCGTTTTCATGTTTTCGCCGAGCGCCTCAATAACGTCGCCATATTTGGTGACAGACTTTACCGAAGTCGCTTCCTTTAAAATGGCTTGCATGATCATTTGTTGTCGCTTTCCGCGTTCAACATCGCTATCCAGCTTTCGGGTTCTAGCGAGCGCAAGTGCGTGTCTACCATCCAAATGTTGTAAGCCTGGTTTTAAATGAATGGCATTTTTGTCATTTTCATCTTTTTCAATTCGCTCGTAAGGAACTTCTGCTTCAATTCCTCCAAGGGCATCGACAACGTCAATGAAAGCATTAAAATTCATTTTAACGTAATAGTCCACGGGAATCTCGAAGAGCTCTTCAATCGTTTCAATCGTTGCGCGTGTTCCGCCAAAAGCATGTGCGTGGTTAATCTTATCACGATAATTGACTTCTGGAATATAAACATAGGAGTCTCGCGGAATACTAACAAGTTTCACAGATTTATCTTTCGGATTTAACGTTGCAAGAAGCAATGCGTCTGTTCGGCTATTGCGATCCCCTTGTTTTCGTGTATCACTATCGTCAACACCCATGAATAAAATCGAAACATTATCTGTTGCAGGCTCTACATGCATTTCACGCAAATCAGATTTTGAACGATCAGCAACCACCTCATAGGCCCGATCGGCAGCATCTACAGCTTTTTTCTGTAATGCAACGGCATAAGCTGCGACCAGTAAAAATACTGACAATGTAAAGAATAGCGATACTTTAATGGCTAATCGTTTTTTAGACGATTTTCTTTGTCGTTTTTTAAAGTCTTTTCTTTTCATTCAAAGCTCCTCCATAATCGGCTATTTCGAGCTTGAAGTAGTCGATCATCTAAGTTCTACTTTAGTTACTGAACTAGTGATGACGTTATCATATAGTGAGAAGTTTCATATGATAAAAACCTTCAATACCTCCAATTATACTATTTCTTTCGTTATTCGTATACTGTTTCAGATGTCGAATTCCAGAAATTCTTTAGAAACTGTTTGTATTTCTGCCTGTCCATTTGTCATTTCCGTGATCCAGTCGGTGAATTTGTTTACCTCTGCCGTTAAGACATACATATATAAATCGACGCCATCTGCATAAGAAATATCTTTCAAAGGATAGGGCGATTGCCGCACTTCATTTTCAACTTTTCCAAGCCATGTATAATCGATTGACACTTTCATTAAATGATGAAGCTTTCTTTCAACGATACCCGTCGCTTCAATCCCTTTTGAGGTAGCACTTCCATATGCGCGGATCAATCCGCCGCCGCCTAATTTAATCCCGCCAAAATAACGGGTGACAACTACAACAGTATCTTTAAGCCCTTGCTTTTTCAATACTTCAAGCATTGGAAAACCGGCTGTACCTGAAGGCTCGCCATCATCATTTGCTTTTTGGATCGAATCATGTTCACCGATCAGGTAAGCCGAACAATTATGGGTTGCTGTATGGTGAAGTTTTTTAATTTCCTGGATAAATTCTAGTGCTTCTTCTTCTGTTTCTGCACGTTTGACAAATGTGAGAAACTGGGACTTTTTAATTATAATTTCGCTTTCTCCGTATAGTTTTACAGTACGATAATCTGCACGCATATTAACGCCTCCATTACTTTTTTGTAAAAAATGTAATCTAATTTTAATATCTATTTAGTCCTATGATGATATAATAAATGAAGTGTTTCAGGAATTCATCATTCTTGCGACATCCTACATTATACTTAATATTTTCATGTATCGGAATTACGATGAGGGAAAGATGATGATGTCCGTATCTCCAAGGTCAATTAGTGCAAACAGCAGTTCTTAAGTGTATGTAGATTCTTACAATATAATTGGCGGAGGAAAACGTAATGAACGATCATTCAGTCGATATAAAAGCGATGGAAAATATTTTCAATCATATGGTGAGCGTTATTGATCAATCAAAAAACGATATCTTCATTATAAGTGAACAAAGTCGCAGAAACTACGAGGATTTACAAAATGAGCTTCAATCTGTGAAAGAAGATATTTCCCGGGTAATCGGAGAAGGGGATGCGTTGGAAGAATCGACCCGTAAATCCCGCGGCCATTTGGCGAATATGTCAAAAGACTTTATAAATTACTCTGAGGAAGAAGTACGAAAATCCTATGAGGCTGCAAACGAATTGCTCGTACGGTTATCGATTAACCGTATGGAAGAAAAGCAACTTCGTATTCGGCGGGATGAATTGGAAAGACAGCTTGTATCAGTTTTGGATACAATTGAGCGTGCAGATCAATTGGTTAGTCAAGTCACCACAATTATCACCTATTTAACCTCCGATTTGAAGAATGTTGGTGAAGCACTGGAAACTGCACGGCATACAAAGGATTTCAGTATTCGTATTATCCAGGCTCAGGAAGAGGAACGAAAAAGACTATCCCGTGATATTCATGATGGACCTGCACAAATGTTAGCCAATGTGCTCATTCGTTCAGGACTGATTGAAAAAATATATAATGAAAAAGGATCCGAACAAGCATTTGAAGAACTTTCAAGTTTAAAAGAAATGGTTCGCAATGCCCTGTCTGAAGTGCGAAGGATTATTTATAACCTTCGACCGATGGCATTGGATGATCTTGGATTGATCCCTACATTGAAAAAGTATTTGTTGACAATTGGAGAGTATGAAAGAAACACAACGATTCACTTTCAAACGCACGGATCCGAACAACGCTTAGATTCGAATATCGAAGTATCCATTTTTCGGCTTGTGCAAGAGGCTGTTTCAAATGCCATTCGTCACGGTAAATCAAAGGATGTTTGGGTGAAGATTGAGTGGCTTCATGGTATTATGAATATTATCATAAAAGACAATGGCCTTGGTTTTGACAAAAAAGAGGTTAAAGAAAAATCTTTCGGCCTAATCGGAATGCGGGAGCGAATCGACCTATTGAAAGGTGAAATGAAAATCGTTTCAAGCCCTGAGAATGGGGCAGTGATCTTTATCCAAATCCCATTAGAGGATGAAATTGAATAACGCTTAAGATGCACTGGGAGGAAATGAACATGACAAGAATAATAATTGTAGATGACCACCAGCTATTCCGTGAAGGAGTTAAACGAATTTTGGACTTTGAGGATACGTTTAATGTGGTAGCTGAGGGAGACGATGGCAGCGAAGTACTTGCACTTTATGAGCAATTTGAGCCAGACGTTGTTTTAATGGATATTAATATGCCGCATGTAAATGGTGTGGATGCAACTGAGAACTTAATTCGTGAGTATCCTGATGCCAAAGTCATTATTTTATCAATTCATGATGACGAGGCGTACGTCTCACATGCACTAAAAACAGGTGCACTTGGATATATGCTAAAAGAGATGGATGCAGACGCGATCATTCAAGCGATTAAAGTTGTGGCAGCGGGCGGCTCCTATTTACATCCTAAAGTTACCCATAATCTTGTTTCGGAATTCCGACGTTTAAGTGAGTGGGAGCACAAGGGATCGTTCCAGCAAAACGAAATTCGCCGTCCGTTGCATTTGCTCACGAAGCGTGAATGTGAAGTATTGCAACTTTTAACAGATGGCCAAAGCAACCGGACGATTGGTGAAACACTGTTCATTTCCGAGAAGACAGTGAAAAACCATGTTTCTAGTATTTTACAAAAAATGGGTGTTAACGACCGCACACAAGCTGTTGTCACGGCCATTAAAAATGGTTGGGTTGAAGTGAAATAATGGAGATACTTGCGTCATTTCGCGTAATATCAGGCTAGGATAAGATTGGTCATTAGACGATTATTTAGAAGGGTTGTCCCAGAAGTGCCTGGCACCGCTAAACACTGTCAAAATGGAGTATCATTTTTCAATCACGATACTCTATTTCGTGTTCAATGGTGCCTGGCTCTTCGTTTTGGGACAACCCCTTCTTCTATAGGAGGAGAAAGATGAGAAAAGTTATTGCTTTAGCAGTACTATCTTTACTGCTTTTATTGCTAGGGGCTTGCAGCAAAGATGAAGGCGCGTCAACAAATCATGGTTCGGTCAATGACGGGGAAATGGTGAATGGGTACGGTACGATTGACCATGGTGTCAATGAAGATCAAAAGGTTGGATTTAATCTAACAGGGGACACGATTGAAGAAGCAGCTGGTGTTCCGGCGGAAGAAAAAACAGAGATTTTAAAAACTTTTAATACCTATATGGACGCTTTTAATGAAAAAAACATGGATACTTATTTAGATATACTCTCGGATCACTCGGAAAGCTTTAATAAAACGGAAGAGCGGGAGTATATGGAAAGTGTCTTTCAGGATTACGATTTGAACCGTCAAGCAACTGATGTCACGATCGTTAAATTCAAAGAGGATGAAGCGCAAGTTTTCTCGAGGATTACAACGACTATGAAACAGTTAGAGACTGGCTTCGAAACGAATCAAAAAGGAAAACAAGTAACAGTCTTCACGAAAGACAATAGTGAATGGAAAGTGGCATCTGTCTATTATATTGGTGAAGAAGAATAAAAAAACTTAATGATTTTTTGGACATCCTATCCTCTCAATTTAGGATGTCTTTTCTTTTGGAGGATTGAATTTTCACGAAAAAGGGGCAGTTCTAAAACGAAGTGCCAGGCACCATTGAACACGAAATGGAGCATCGTGATTGAAAAAATGATACTCCATTTTGACGGTGTTTAGCGGTGCTAGGCACTTCTAGGGCAGTCACTGGTTCGTAGGATTTGGTCGCTCAGCGACTTGGTAAATCATTTGCGTGGGATTCATTAATTGTTTTTGTCGTTTTAAGAAATTCTTTTCAAGAAATCCAGCAAAAGAATATTGGCGATACAAAGTGGTGGACGCAATATTTAATTTAAAAGACTGGTTATTTTCTAAGTGAACGATACTTCCTAAGCCATGGGTCTCGAAATAATCAATCGCATGGTAAGAAATCCATACATTTTGTTCCGAGTTTGGGGATAATGTCGGAAGAAAAATATAAGGCGCTCCGAATCCCTGGGCTAAAATAATTGGTGTTTTATGTTTGTTGCCGAGTGTGTGCTTTGCTGTATTTGTTGAATTTTGCAAGGACCCTCCGTAATGGTCACATGATTTTCTAACAATATGTAAAGGCTTCCGCGGCAGAATGAAATCATTGTTACGTTCGATTACTCGGGTTGATAACTTATTACCGTCACGTATAGGCTGAAGCATAAAAGTATCAAATGTTATAACGTAATTTGCAAACGAAGGTTTTCTTTCCAACAAAAAGCACCCCTTTTGAATTTATGTAATTATTCTCATTATAAGATAGAATCTTATAAAAGTAACGTCTTTTATGAATAATATGTACTATCCTTCATGCTGGTGCTTTTTGATTATGCAAAAAAGGGGTTGTCCCAAAACGAAGTGTCTGGCTCTTCGTGTTGGGACAACCCCTTAGATCAATTAGTCATGTTGTTGATAGTCAAGCGCAGCCGCTCCAAGTGTTTTGGCTGCTAGAAGCATCGCATGCTCATTAATATCGAATTTTGGATGGTGATGTGGGAACGCTTTTTCAGGGCTTGCTCCCGTGAAGAAGAATGTGCCCGGCACTTTTTCTAGGTAATAGGCGAAATCTTCGCCACCCATTTGCGGTGTCGCTTCGATAACTGCCTGTAGGCCTGGAACCGTTTCAGCAGATTGTTTTAAAAACACTGTTTCCGCTTCGTGGTTAACAACGGCAGGGTAGCCGCGGAAGTACTCGATGTCGATCGTACAATCATTCATTTGAGCTGTAGCATCAGCAACGCGCTTCATTTCACGCTCCATTAAATCGCGAATGGCAGGATTGAAAGTTCGGACTGTGCCGCCAAGCTTCGCAGAATCGGCAATAACGTTAAAAGCATTTTCAGCAACGAATGAACCGACAGAGAGAACAGCCGAGTCGATTGGATTTACGCGGCGGGAAACGAGCTGTTGCAAATTCATCACGAGCTGTGAGCCGATGACGATGGCATCTTTTGTTTCGTGTGGAGCCGCTCCGTGACCGCCTGCACCCTGTACTGTGATGTCAAAACGATCTGCCGCTGCCATTACAGGACCTGCCAAGTATTCAATCGTACCGGTTGGTGTTTGTGACCACAAATGCGTACCAAAAATAACATCAACACCGTCTAGACAACCGTCTTCAATCATTGAAATAGCCCCGCCTGGTGCATATTCTTCCGCATGTTGATGGATGAAAACATATTCACCCGCAAGATCTTCATGGATTTCATGAATGGCTTTTGCAAGTTGAAGCAAGGTAGCGGTATGTCCGTCATGCCCGCATGCATGCATGACGCCTGGAACAGTCGATTTGTACGGTACGTCCTTTTCATCTTGGATCGGAAGTGCATCAAAATCTGCGCGCAGCGCAACAGTTTTACCAGGTCTGCCCCCTTTGACGCGCGCGACCACACCATTTCCACCAACATTTGTACGAACGTCAATGCCTAGATCCGCATAAAAATCATGAATATATTTTGCAGTTTTTTCTTCTTTAAAAGATAGTTCAGGATTCATATGGAGGTGGCGCCGAATAACGACCATATCTTCATATGCTTGGTCCAATTTCTCGAATAGTTGTTCTTTCATGTGATGACCTACCTCGCTTTACTAGTTTGACAATATGTGATCTTAAGTATAACAACCTATTTCACATCTCGCAATAATCGCAGAAGCGTAATCCAATTGAATGGACTACGCTTTCTCTTCGTTTTTTTTCTTTTGATAGGTAGTAATATAGGGAGCGCTTGAGAATAAATGCGCAGCTCTGTCAACGCCGGCTCCAGATGTCTCTGTCGCATGTACACGCCCATATTCAGGGGTGGCCTTCCATTGATTGAATGAAAAAGCATCTTTCCACTCCGTCAGTATGATATACGTATCCGAACCAAGCGGTCGCAATAAACGAAAGGCGATAAATCCAGCTCTTTTTTGCAGGATATTATAATGATTTTTAAAATGGTGTTCAAAAACGGGACGTCCTTCATCTGTCACAGGAATATGGTTAAATACAAAGTAGCCTACTTCCTCAAAATTACCGTATGAACCGATCACTTCATAACGGCGTGGTGTTTGAAATAACGTTTTTCCTTCCGTTTCATGAAGCAAAATAGAATGACTCGCGCCATACATGATGAAAAGCTTTTCTGCCGAAAATTTCTCCTGAAGCTTTTCCATAAATTCCGGTGTTCCAGTTGTTATAAATATTTTCATAACCCACTACCCCTTTCCACTTCTATATATATAATTTCCCTGGGAAGGCCAACTCAAACCACGAAATGTATTTGCACACAAATTTCTGCGAAAATTGTCGGAATGATGGCGGAGCAAGCCGAAAGAGAAGCACAATTTTATGACAAATCAGGCGGAATGCTATACTTTGCAATGTAAAACGTCTATATTGAAATCGGATATGCGTGAAATATTAAAAATGAAAGTGGGAATAGATGATATGACTACATTCAACGATACACTGCTTCGTGCTGCTCGCGGAGAGAAAATTGAACATACACCGGTTTGGTATATGCGACAGGCGGGACGTTCACAGCCTGAATATTTAAAGATTAAAGAAAAGTATTCTTTAGAAGAAATTACACATCAGCCGGAACTTTGTGCGTATGTTACGAAACTTCCAGTTGACCAATATAATGTGGATGCTGCCATCTTATACAAAGATATTGTAACACCTTTACCAGGAATTGGAATTGATGTGAAAATTAAATCGGGTGTAGGTCCGGTTATTTCTAATCCTATTCGCACTGTTCAAGATGTAGCAAACTTAGGGGAACTATCCCCGGAAGATGATCTTCCATTCGTTTTAGAAACGATTCAATTATTAACGAAAGAGCAATTGAACGTTCCGCTGATCGGATTTGCCGGAGCTCCATTTACACTGGCAAGCTATATGATCGAAGGCGGCCCGTCTAAAAATTATGCTTTAACAAAATCATTCATGGTGTCTGAGCCGAAAGCATGGTTTGAGCTGATGGATAAGCTTGCGGATATGACAATTACATACATTCAAGCACAAGTTGCAGCGGGTGCAAAGGCGATTCAAATTTTTGACTCTTGGGTAGGGGCATTGAATGTGTCTGACTATCGTATTTTTATTAAGCCTGTGATGACGAGAATATTTACAGAGCTTCGTAAACTAAATGTACCACTCATCACATTTGGTGTAGGTGCGAGTCATTTAGCAAACGAATGGCATGACTTGCCGGTAGATGTTGTAGGACTTGACTGGCGTTTATCGATCAAAGAGGCGGAAGAGCGCGGACTGACAAAACCGTTACAAGGAAACCTTGATCCAGCACTTCTTTTAGCGGATTGGGAAATCATTGAAGAACGTGCAAAAACGATTATTGAGCAAGGCGTCGAGCACGGTAGCCATATTTTCAACCTTGGACATGGTGTGTTCCCGCAAGTAAAGCCGGCTACATTGAAACGTTTAACAGCATTCATTCATGAATACAGTGCGCAATTGCGTAAGTGATTGATCCACACGAAGAGGTGAGCGAAACGATGAAAAAAAAGATGGGCCTATTAGTAATGGCTTATGGAACGCCATATAAAGATGAGGATATCGAACCTTATTACACACATATTAGACGAGGTCGTCCGCCCGCACCCGAGCAATTAGAAGATTTACGTAACCGGTATGCAGCAATTGGCGGGATTTCTCCACTCGCGAAAATTACCGAAAACCAGGCACAAGCCCTATGCGACCGTTTAAACGACGTACAAAATGACATTGAATATAAAGTATATGTGGGCTTGAAGCATATTACGCCGTTCATTGAAGAGGCGGTTGAACAAATGCATAAAGATGGTATTACAGAAGCCATTTCGATCGTTCTTGCACCGCATTTCTCCACTTTTTCTGTGAAATCGTATAACGGGCGCGCACAGGAAGAAGCGGAAAAACATGGTATTGTGCTAACGTCTGTTGAAAGCTGGTACAAGCAGCCGAAGTTCATTGAGTACTGGGCCAATCAAGTAAAAGAAACGTATACAAGTATGGGAGAGGAAGAACGTGCCAAAGCATGTTTAATCGTCTCTGCGCACTCGCTGCCTGAAAAAATACTTGCAAACGGCGATCCTTATGCAGACCAGTTAAGTGAAACAGCAGATTTAATCGCAGCGGCAGCAAATATTGGAGATTACGTGATAGGTTGGCAAAGTGAAGGTCAAACACCAGAACCGTGGCTTGGACCGGATGTGCAAGATTTAACCTATGACTTACACAAAGAAAAAGGATATCAGGCATTTGTTTACACGCCAGTCGGATTCGTATCCGATCATTTAGAAGTTTTATACGATAATGATTATGAGTGTAAAGTCGTGTGTGATGATATCGGTGCGTCTTATTACCGACCGGCTATGCCGAACGTAGATCCATTGTTCATCGATTCAATGGTAGATGCAATTTTTGAAAAGCAAAATGAAAACAAATAAAGGAAAGTGATTTTGGACATGGACGTACAAAAGAAACAAGTTGTCATCGTTGGGGGAGGGATCACAGGGCTCTCAGCAGCGTATTATATGCAAAAAGAAGCTCGGGAAAAGGGTCTTCCACTTCAAGTGAAACTCGTCGAAGCGTCCAACCGGCTCGGTGGCAAAATTCAGACCGTTCATCGTGATGGTTTTGTCATCGAGCGAGGTCCAGACTCCTTTTTAATCCGCAAGAAAAGCGTCGGGATCCTCGCCGAGGATCTTGGCATTGCGGATGGGCTCGTACGAAATGCTACAGGGCAGGCATATGTGTTGGTTAACAATATGTTGCACCCGATCCCGGGCGGCTCTGTCATGGGAATCCCAACCGAAATAAGCCCTTTTTTGAAGACAGGACTATTTTCGTGGGCGGGAAAAATGCGCGCAGCTGGTGATTTTATCCTTCCGCGCTCAGGCATAGAAGGCGATCAATCACTTGGTGCTTTTTTTCGTCGCAGATTTGGCGCTGAAATCGTAGAAAATTTAATCGAACCGCTACTTTCCGGAGTATATGCAGGCGACATTGATCATATGAGCTTACAGTCGACATTTCCGCAGTTTTACGAGGTGGAGAAAAAACATCGCAGTCTTATTTTAGGAATGAAGAAAACAACCCCGAAACAAGTGCCGCAAAAAGATGGACATGGTGCCAAAAAAGAAGGTGTTTTCCATTCGTTTCGAGGCGGGCTGGAAACGCTTGTGGAAGCAATCGAAAAGCAATTAGAGCCGGGTTCTGTCTTAAAAGGTTTGCGGGTCGATGCCATCCATCGATCAGATCATCAAACGATCGTCGATTTAAGTGATGGACAGAAGCTTACAGCGGATGCCATTATTCTTGCGACGGGACATGAAGTGGCAAGTTCATTGTTCGCTCCGTTTGGTTTACTTCAAGGGTTAAAAGAGATTCAAACAACGTCTGTCGCAACAGTCGCTTTAGCTTTTCCGGCATCTGCGATTGTGCAAGATAAAGAGGGAACAGGTTTCCTTGTATCTAGGAGTAGTGATTATTCCATCACCGCCTGTACGTGGGTTCATCGAAAATGGCCATCGACTACGCCGGACGGAAAAGTGCTGTTGCGTGCATTTGTCGGCCGGGTCGGGGATGAAGCAATTGTAGACTTGCCAGATGCTGATATCGAAAAGATTGTATTGAATGATTTGGGTAAAATACTGAAGATTGATGGGAAACCCGATTTTACTGTGATCACACGTTGGAAAGAGGATCGACCGCAATATCGGGTAGGGCATAAAGAGCGTATTGCACAGGCAAAGGAAGAGCTGAAACGTGAGTTTCCACATGTGTTACTGGCTGGTGCATCCTATGAAGGCGTTGGATTACCGGACTGTGTCGATCAAGGAAAAGAAGCCGTGAGGGAAGTATTAGAAGAGTTGTTCGCGGAGAAAGGCAATTCATAATACACGAAAAAACAGCTACAGGATTTTTTACAATTCCGGTAGCTGTTTTAACTTGACTCGGCAGAAATCCTTAGCTTCCATAAATAGTGGATGAATGCCGAAATGCATTTTTATCAAAGTTTTTTCAACTCCCTGCCGATTCAAGTTAAGCCTCCGGCGGATGTCACAGATTTTGAAAGGAGTTAAGGAAGGCAACCTAAGTTCGCCGCGTCCTGCGGCAACGGTTGCATGACCAACATCCTGTTGGCCTCAATTCAAAATCTGGACGCAATTACGCCGAGGCGTAATTGATTAATCATAAAATTTTGCAAGCATCACATTTGCTGCTACTATGATTTTCATATCGTCCCTCAATTTCTTTCCCGCAGGAAATACACCGTTTAAAAGGCAATTTTTTAAATACAGCAAGGACATGTTGAAACATTTTTGGAACTCCTTTCATTGTAGTAGTCCAACCGGGTCATTTACAGCGAGTAAGTGATACAGGGAGAAGAATTACAGCATATTGCAAGAGTCGCATTTATTGCCGTAGCACTCGTGCATTTCTTCGATCTCGTTGCCACAAGTTGCACATGTTTTTTTCGGTAAGTTTTTAAAGAATTCGATGACGTTTTGTATCATATCGTTCAGTCTCCTTTTATTTTGTAGTACAACGGATGTTGTTGTAGTCTATTGTAGTAGTACAGACAGTGTAAAAAAATTACAGCATATTGCAAGAGTCGCATTTATTGCCGTAGCATTCGTGCATTTCTTCGATCTCGTTTCCACAAGTTACACATACTTTTTTCGGTAAGTTTTTAAAGAATTCGATGACGTTTTGTATCATATCGTTCAGTCTCCTTTTATTTTGTAGTACAACGGATGTTGTTGTAGTCTATTGTAGTAGTACAGATAGTGTAAAAAAATTACAGCATATTGCAAGAGTCGCATTTATTGCCGTAGCATTCGTGCATTTCTTCGATCTCGTTTCCACAAGTTACGCATACTTTTTTCGGTAAGTTTTTAAAAAACTCGATGACATTTTCAAGCATACTGTTCATCCCCCTTCTTCTTTGTAATACAACGATCGCTATTTTTTGTGTTTGTAGTAGTACAGATGGATTAAAAAAATTTAATGCGATCCATTTTAATTTCACAGGGCCGACAAATTGAAAAGAAAGTATATTCAGAAAATTGAGATCTGATTCAATTTGTACTATAACGAGAGATGTTATTGTTAGTGTATTATAACAACGGATCAAATGTCAACACATTTTTTAACTTTTTGGATAAAATAGTACTGAAAATTGTTTACCTAAGGAGAGATTTTATGTTTTTTATTGATAATAAAGGAATTACAGATCCCCGTATCAACCTAGCTATTGAAGAGTATGCATTAAAGACAATGGATATCAATCGAGATTCATTTTTACTTTTTTACATAAATGAACCATCCATCATCATTGGTAAAAATCAAAATACTGTGGAGGAAATCGATACAGAATACGTAGATGCGAACGGTATTCATGTTGTTCGTCGTCTCTCTGGCGGCGGTGCTGTGTATCATGATCTTGGTAATTTAAATTTTAGTTTTATTACGAAAGATGATGGGGACTCGTTCCGAAACTTTAAGAAGTTTACCGAACCTGTGATTCAAGCGCTTGCTGAAATGGGCGTGAAAGCTGAATTGCTTGGGCGAAATGATATTTTAATCGATGGGCGAAAAGTTTCTGGAAACGCACAGTTTTCTACGAATGGACGAATGTTCAGCCATGGTACATTGATGTTTGATACAGAAATTGAGCGGGTTGTATCGGCCCTCAAAGTTCGAAAAGATAAGATTGAATCGAAAGGGATTAAATCCATCCGAAGCCGTGTAGCGAATATTTCTGAGTTTCTCGAAGAACCGATGACAATTGAACAATTCCGCAAGCAGATTTTAATTTCGATTTTCGGCGGTGAGGAAAACATTCAGTATGTCGAGCTAACTGAAGAAGATTGGAAAAACATTCATAAGTTGTCGGCAGAGCGTTATGGAAATTGGGATTGGAATTACGGTAAATCTCCAAAATTCAATGTGCAGCACTCCCATCGTTTTCCAGTAGGTGGCATCGATGTGCGCTTACAAGTCAATAAAGGAACGATCGAAGATATGCATATTTACGGCGACTTTTTCGGCGTTGGCGAAGTAGCAATTGTTGAAGAAAGTTTAAAAGGTGTTCAATATGACAGACAATCAATTGGTGAGGCATTAACTGCGATCGATATTCCGACAATTCTTGGCGGTATTACGAAAGAAGAATTTATCCAATTGATTTATTAAGCAATATATTCAAGAAGCCCGACATTCATGTGTCGGGTTTTTGTTTTTAATAAAATATCCATCATTTTTGAGGTATAATAAATAAACGTGAAAGGGGAATGAACGATGGATCAACACCGCATATTTATAGTGGAAGATGATAAAAAAATCGCATCCTTATTGGCAGATACGCTGCGTAAATACCAATATGAAGTAGCAATTATTGAAGATTTTGAGCAAGTGACAACGGAATGCCTCGCTTTTGACCCACATCTGATCCTTCTCGATATTAATTTGCCATCGTATGATGGCTATTATTGGTGCCGTCAATTGCGCCAACATACAACATGTCCGATTCTTTTTATTTCCGCACGGTCCGGTGATATGGATCAAGTATTTGCGTTGGAGAATGGCGGAGATGATTTTATAACGAAACCTTTCCATTACGAAATCGTCCTTGCCAAAATAAGAAGCCATTTACGGCGCTCATTTGGGGAGTATGCACCGAGTCAATCCGAACGTGTCGTAAAATTAGGGGCGCTTACATTGTATATAGAACGGATGGAATTGCAGCTTCGGGATACGATTGTTCCATTGCAAAAAAAGGAAAGCGTTATACTGGAACTATTAATGAATGCCTCTCCGAAAGTTGTGTCGCGAGAACAATTGCTGGAAGAATTATGGGATGACCAATCTTTTGTAGATGAGAACACGTTAAATGTGAACATGGCACGTGTACGGAAAAAACTAACAGATTATCAGATTCAATCATCCATTGAAACAGTGCGGGGGGCAGGGTATCGACTGCTGCTTGCACCGGAGGAATTATGAAAAGCTTTTACCTATTTTTAAAAGAGCACCTTCCTTTTATCATCTTTCAAATGATTCTTGTATTATTTATATTGCTTCTTTACTGGTTGGATGGATTCCGGAGTGTAAACACAGCCATTTACTCGATTTGTATGGGTATGCTGTTAACGATTGGATTTTTAGGTGGAAAGTTTATTATGCGACGCTCTTTTTACAATACGATTTCGCGGAAACCTCGGAAAATGGAAGAGGCGTTAATTCGTCATGTACAAACACCAGAACACCGGCAAGTCGTCAGTTTTACACGTGAATTGTATAAGCTGTATCAAAAGGAAGTGCAAATGCTTTACACTTCCCAGCATCGCCATCTCCATTTTATGAATCAGTGGGTGCATCAAATGAAGACACCGATTTCGGTCATTGGCTTATTACTTCAAAATGAAGGGAAGCTGGACAGGGAAAGCTTAGCTGAAGAGGTTGAGAAAATTAAAAGTGGTCTCGATTCAGTACTCGTCAATGCAAGGCTTGAAACATTTGAAGAAGATATGCAAATTGAACAAATTCCTTTGAAAAGATTCATTCAGGACATTGTGACGGAGCATAAGCGACTTTTCATTACGAAAGGCACTTTTCCTGTGATTTCGATTGATGAAGAAGAACGCATTGCATCTGATGCGAAGTGGATGAAAATCGTCATAGGCCAATTTATTACAAATGCGTTGAAATATACTTTTGATAAGGAAAAGAAGCTCTATATAACAGCTGAGCGGACAGGTGAAGGGTTGGCGTTGACGATTCGGGACGAGGGGATCGGTATTCCAACGTCCGATTTAAAGCGTGTGACAAAAGCATTTTTCACGGGTGAAAATGGTCGATTAACGGGAGAATCTACAGGAATTGGACTGTACATCGCTTCTGAAGTTTGTGAAAAGCTTGGTCACACGTTAACGATTGAATCGCTAGTTGGTGTCGGTACAACAGTCAAAATTGTGTTCCGGTAATTGAAAGAAATGGCAGGTGAGCGGTTTGGATACGCAGCCGATCGTTAAGCTGAATGAAGTGACAAGGATATACGAAGGAAAAGTGATGCACCGGGCATTAAACCACTTGGATTTAGAAGTAGAACAAGGAGAGTTTGTTGCGATCATGGGGCCATCGGGAAGCGGGAAAACAACATTATTAAACTTACTATCGACGATCGATGTGCCGACATATGGACGCATACTCATTGACGGTGTCGAACCGGAGGCATTACATCACAATGAATTGGCTCTTTTTCGCCGCCGGAAATTCGGTTTTGTATTTCAAGATATTAATCTATTGCATATGTTAACTGTCGAAGAAAATCTTGTGCTGCCGCTGACATTGGATAACCATCCGCTTGAGGAGATGGAGCGCCGGGTAAATGAGCTTGCTGAAAGATTGGATTTAACGGAGATCTTGGACAGGAGACCTGATGAATTATCGGGCGGTCAGGCGCAGCGGACAGCGATTGGACGAGCGTTGATCCATAAACCGAAAATTATTTTGGCGGATGAGCCGACAGGAAACCTCGATTCAAAATCTGCAAAAGATGTGTTGGAATTACTTAACCAAATTAATGAGACAGAGCGAACGACCATTATTATGGTGACGCATGATCCGATTGCGGCAAGTTATTGTGACCGGGTTGTGTTTATAAAAGATGGCGCGTTTTTTAATGAGATTTATAAAGATGAAAGACGGCAAACTTTCTTCCAACGTATTTTAAATGTGCTGTCACTCTTAGGAGGCCATACACATGGACTTTCGTCAGTTCGCCTTCCGTAACGTCGTTCGAAATCGGCGGATTTATGCTGCCTTTTTTATGGCGAGTGTTTTTTCTGTCATGGTATTTTTTCTTTACTCTATGCTTTTGTTCCATCCTTCCATCGAAGATCGATTCGTACAGGAAATCGCAATTACTGGCATGGGCGCTGCTGAGCTTGTCCTTTATGTTTTTACGTTGTTTTTTTTATTTTACTCTATGCGTGCATTTCTACAGGCGAGATCAAAGGAGTTTGGCATTTTACTTCATCTCGGAATGGAGAAGCGCCAGCTGCAGAAGTTGATTTTTATCGAAACAATGATCATTGGTATTGCGTCCATCGCGGCAGGTACTGTGTTAGGCTATACATTTTCTAAGTTCTTTTTAATGATTGTGAAGGAGATTGTTCTACTGCCGGCATTGCCGCTCTACTTTTCTTGGGAGCCATTTGCGTTAACGGTTGGTGCATTTCTGAGCCTATTTATCATTATTTCTTTGATCGCTCCAGTTTTTATTCGAACGGAGCAAGTGTTAGAGCTGATTCAGAAAGACACTTCGGGGCGTGAGGCATTTGGCTATTCTAAGCATCGCGGTTATCTCGGACTCTTGTTTCTCGGGTTGTCCTATATACTGGCCGCAGCAACTTCGAACTCTGTCGTTATTGGACTCATTTTTTTATTGCCACCGCTTGCGACGATGGGAACGTATTATTTCTTCACGGATTCTTTGTCATTGCTTCTTCATAAAGTGAGGGCAAGAAGGAAATTGTATTGGCATCATTTTTGGTTATTGTCTATTTCAGAAGGTGTTGTCCGGTTGAAGGAAAATGCACGCATGTTTTTTGTCGTTACGATTGTGTCTACCGTTGCGTTTATGTCGGTTGGCGCATTGGCATCCTTAACGTCATTTGCTTCGCAATACCGGGAAATGCATCCGCTCGGTTTAATGTATAAAAGTGAGCCGGGTAATGCGCATGAAAGACAGCATATTACACAGCTTGTGAATGAACTTAATCGCGGCGATTTTGACTATGCGCTCGTTCGTTTTCAAGTATTGACCCAGCATTCGTCCTTTACTGATCAACCAGTCAATGTCCTAAAGTTATCCAATATTAATATGCTCGCGGATTCCTTTCAATTTCCAGAAATCTATTTGGAAAAAGGACAGGCCATTTTTTTGCCGCCGACTGCTTCTTCCTACGAACAATTACAAAGTCGCGTTGTAGAAACTACGCTTAAAGAAAGTAATGTAGCGGTTGAAATTGACGGCGCCTATCCTTATCAGTTATTTTCTTCTTATTCGATGGGTTCAAATGCCATCATTTTAAGTGACGCAGATTATAATAAGGTTATGGCAAGCGCTCCATACGGCGAGTTAACAGCATTTTCTTATTATGCATTTAATATTCCCAAATGGCAGGAGACAAAAGAGATTGGCTTACTGATCCAATACAATGAATCCATCATACCGGGAGCAAGTAATCAATTGCCTTATACGTTTGAAAATCCTGGACTCAATTATTCGGTCATTCGAACGACATTTTCATTGCTTTTGTTTATCGGTTTACTGCTTGCGGCGGTATTTTTTTTGGCGGCTGGAAGTTTTATTTACTTTCGCTTGTATACGTCACTTGAACGGGACCGTAAGCAATTTGATGTGCTTCGTAGAATGGGCATTACCGACCGGGAATTTAAAAAAATTGTGAACCAACAATTGATCCCGCAATTTTTCTTTCCTTGGGGCGTTGCATTCGTGCATAGCTCATTTGCTTTTTTGTCGCTCCAAGTCATCTGGGATGCACTGGCGGAAATTTCTATTGTAAAAGAACTTGCCATGGTGCTAGCGGGCTTTACGCTCATGCAAATATTGTATTTTTATTTAATTCGTTGGCGCTATCTTGCGCATACAAAAGCACCGGTATAAGCCGGTGCTTTTGTGTTGGTATTACCAAAAAAAGATATTGCACCAATCGTTTCTCCGTCTGTTTTGACGTCCGCAATTCGATCCGCGCTGGTTAGAGCCGCATTGATCCCAGCTTGTGCGCCGTGCTCTTCTTCTTCCGCTGCAGCGATCTTTTGGATACCAAACGTGACTGCCGCCTGTACAGCGTAGCCAGCTGCATCTTTCCGCGCGTCTATCGCGTCGATTCGACCGTCTTTCGGATCTTCTTGCATTGCATCTACCGCATTGTTTCCGATTGGATCGGCGTTCGTTGCGATTGCCGCGATTACATCCGCATCCGCGGCGTTCGTTCCCAAAAGGTTCTTGATACATAAAGTCATTTAAGTCAGATCGATGAGAGTGTTCAAAAGCCCCCCGAATATCATCCATTGAGTAATTAGACATATTGTTCCCTCCTTTCCTGCCGTTACTGGAAGGAATCAAGTAAATTTCCTCCTTTACTATCGTACGTGGCTGTCCTACGAGGGGTAGTGACGTTCGTTTATACTTTGAAAATAATGATAAAGAACTTGTTGGAATGCTCATTCATATGAATACAGAAAACGAAAGGAAAGGATACCGCGTGCAAATTCCTCACTATAAAATTTTTGTCCATCCTATCGATTTTCGGGACCTTAGAAAGGATATATGGATTGACGCTCCCGTGATGGCTAAAATGACGATCGATAAAAAGAAATACGAGATTGACCTTGCCTACCGTGGATCACATATACGGGAATTTCCGAAAAAGTCCTACCATCTTTCTTTTTATAAACCCCCGTTATTTCGTGGGGTGAAAGAGGTCCATTTAAATGCTGAGTACAAAGATCCTTCATTCATTCGCAATAAATTATCTTTCGATTTTTTTGAAGCGATTGGCTGCTTGTCCCCAAAATCAGAATTTGTTTTTTTGACGATCAATGGCAAAAAAGAAGGGGTTTATCTTCAACTGGAATCTGTTGATGAATATTTTTTAACAAGCCGAAGTTTGCCGAAAGGTGCAATCTATTACGCAATAGATGGTGACGCCAATTTTTCATTAATGAGTGATATCGATCAAGACGTCAAGAAATCATTGATGGCGGGGTATGAAAGAAAAGTGGGAATGGAAACAGACGATGCGTTTTTGCAGGCGTTCATTATGAAGATTAATACAATCCCGCGTGAGGAGTTTGAACAGGAAATACAAAAAATGTTACAGGTGGACAAATATTTAAGATGGCTGGCAGGTGTTGTGTGCACGCAAAACTTTGATGGGTTTGTTCATAATTATGCGCTTTACCGAAACGCGGAGACTGGATTGTTTGAAGTGATTCCGTGGGATTATGATGCGACATGGGGCAGGGATATTGATGGGATCGTTATGGAGGAGGACTATGTACGCATCGAAGGTTTTAACACGCTGACGGCACGAATTTTGGACGTTCCGGAATTTCGAAAGCAGTATAAAAAGCTGTTGGAAGACATTTTGGAAAATGTTTTTAACGAAGCATTTTTGAAACCGAAAATAGAAGAAATGCAAGACGCCATTAGACCTTATCTAGCACAAGATCCGTATAGAAATCAGCAAATGCATATGTTTGATGAAGAGCTTGCGTTTATTTGTCAATTTATTAAAGATCGCGGGGATTATATTCGCAGTCAGTTGGGGAATTTAGAGGGGGCGTGAATGCCCCTTATTTTTTGTTTAAGGTTCGATTTAGAAGGAAAACTATTCCGATTGTCGAAATGTAAGGAAATGGAGGGGAATAGAGATGACAAAAGCAAAACGAAACGTACAGGCGGAAGATTTATTTCTTCTGCATTCTGTCACAAGTCCAACATTGGCACCAAACGGCGAAGAAGCTGTATTTATAAAGACGCATATTGATGAGGCGGAAAATCAATACGTATCCAATTTGTTTCACGTCGATTTAACAACCAACGAAGTGTTGCAGTGGACGTATGGAAATACACGTGTTTCCGCACCGCAGTGGTCAGCGGATGGCAAGAAACTTGCATTTCTTTCAAATCGCGATGGAGAAAATCAAATTTATCTGCTCGCATCTAACGGCGGGGAAGCTAAAAAGCTTACATCTTTTGAAAAAGGTGTGAGCCATTTTCTATGGTCTCCTTGCGGCGGGAAAATATGGGTGTGTGCCACTGTGAAAGTTGGATTTTCATTTACAGACAAAGAAGAAACAAGGGAAAATGAAAAGCCTGCGCCTTATCGTGTTAGCAAAATGAAATATAAAATGGATGGCATCGGTCTCCTGCCAGCAGATCACTATAAGCAAATCGGTGTCATCGACATTGAGACAGGTGAAGTGATCGTCTTTACGACAGGAGAGCATAATCATGATTTGCATGCTGTTTCAAATGATGGGAAAAAGCTTGTGGTGGGTGTCAATCGTAAAGAAAATCTAGATTTCGAATTCCGCCAGCCGCTCTATTTGGTCGATATTGAAACGAAGGAAGAAATGGTAATCATTGAAGAGGAAGGAAATTACGGAGGCGCATCTTTTTCATTCGACGATCAATATATTGCGTTTACAGGGGCAAGCCGTGCATTTTCCAATTCGACGCAAGCTTGTGTGTATATTTTCGATACAAAAGACCAAACGCGATGGAATCTAACTGAAAGTTTGGATGCCCCGGTCGGTGACTATGCGATTGCCGATCACCAGCAAGGTGTTCACGCCCCTTCTATTATTTGGACAAAGTATAATCAATTGTATTTTCAATTGTCGACAATGGGAGATGTCCGATTGTATTATGCTTCGCTCGAGGGAGAGCTCTATCCCGCATCGCCTGAAAATGAACATATTTATGACTATGATATTTCCAAGAACGGCGAGACCGCACTTTTGACAGTTAGCAGTGCAACAAATCCAGGCGAGCTCTATAAATATACGATTGCAACAGGTGAACGAATCGCGATTACTTCCTTTAACGAAGAATACTGCCGCGAAACGACACTTGCCCAGCCAGAAACGATCGTTTTTAAAGGGGCGGAAAATTGGGATGTCCATGGCTGGCTGATGAAACCGGCGGGCTATGAGGAAGGGAAAAAATATCCGCTCATCGTTGAAATCCACGGCGGTCCGCATGCGATGTATGCCAATACCTTTTTCCATGAGCTGCAATTGTTGGCGGGAGAGGGGTATGGGGTTTTATATGTAAATCCGCGAGGCGGCCACGGTTATTCCCAGCAGTTTGTCAATGCCGTCAGAGGGGATTACGGCGGCGGTGATTATGAAGATATAATGGCGGGTCTTGACTATGTGCTGGAACATCATAACTGGATCGATGAGGATCGACTCGGTGTAACGGGCGGTAGTTACGGAGGCTTTATGACGAACTGGATTGTCGGTCATACAAATCGTTTTAAAGCTGCTGTCACACAGCGCTCGATTTCGAACTGGGTAAGTTTCTTTGGTGTGTCAGACATTGGTTATTATTTTAGCGACTGGCAAATTGGCGCAGATATGACCGATGTCGAAAAGCTGTGGGCACATTCGCCATTAAAATATGCAAACCAGATTGAAACACCGTTGCTAATACTTCACGGAGAAAATGATCTGCGTTGTCCGATTGAGCAGGCGGAACAGTTATATATTACATTGAAAAGCCAAGGGAAAGAAACGGAATTCGTTCGTTTTCCAGATGCCGATCATAATTTATCACGAACAGGGACACCGAGTTTACGCATTGCTCGTTTGAATGAAATTACCAATTGGTTTACTAACTATTTACGATGAAAAATAGCCATTCCAACGAACTGGAATGGCTATTTTTACATAATAAGTGGAGAAAAAGAAAATGAAAGCCTTTTCATTACCTGATTGTTAAAAAAATGTCACAAAATGTAGTGCATCTAATCTGTAAATAGTATAATATTTAAATATTATAAAAACAGGGGTGACCACAATGAGAAGTTTTCGACTGGAACGGGATTTTATCGGTGAAAAACAAGTTCCAAACGAGGCATATTATGGTATTCAAACACTACGAGCAGTTGAAAATTTTCCGATTACAGGCTATTCAATCGACAAGCAATTGATCACAGCCATCGCAATCGTAAAGAAATCAGCAGCACAAGCGAACTTAGCAATTGGCCAGCTTGATGAGAAAATTGCCAACGCGATTATTCAAGCCTCCGAGGAAATTATTGAAGGAAAACTGCATGATCAATTTCTCGTCGATCCGATCCAAGGCGGAGCAGGGACATCTACGAATATGAATGCTAACGAAGTCATTGCCAATCGTGCACTTGAATTGATTGGCGAAGAAAAAGGAAGCTATGCGATCATTAGTCCCAATACGCATGTCAATATGGCGCAGTCGACAAACGACGCGTTTCCGACGGCAATCCATATCGCTGCACTCGCCAAAGCTCAAAAACTGCTCATTGTGATGGAAGAACTTCATGGAACGTTTGAGAAAAAAGCAAATGAATTTCAACCGTATTTAAAAATGGGACGCACCCATTTGCAGGACGCTGTACCGATTCGTTTAGGACAAGAGTTTGAAGCTTATGCGCGCGTGTTAAAAAGAGATATTGAAAGAGTGAGTACTTCCATTTATCATTTGGAAGAAGTGAATATGGGCGCAACGGCCGTTGGGTCAGGACTGAATGCCGAGCCAGAGTATATCCAAAAAGTCGCAGCGTTTTTAAAAGAAAACAGCGGCATGAATATTCGATCGGCGGAGCATCTCGTCGACGCGACACAAAATACAGACGCCTATGTGCAGATTTCTGCAGCGTTAAGAGGTTGCATGGTCAATATGTCAAAAATCGCGAACGATTTACGTTTAATGGCATCAGGCCCTCGAACAGGTTTAGCAGAAATTACATTGCCGCCGCGTCAACCAGGTTCTTCGATTATGCCAGGGAAAGTGAATCCAGTTATGGCCGAGGTCATGAACCAAGTAGCTTTCCAAGTAATGGGGAATGACCAAACGATTTGTATGGCTTCTGAAGCGGGACAATTCGAGTTGAATGTAATGGAACCTGTGCTTGTGTTCAACTTACTACAGTCCATGGAAATTATGACAAATGTCTTTACTGCATTCCAAAACTATTGCTTAGACGGCATTAGACCGAATGTTGAAAATATGGAAGCATACGTAAACAAAAGCGTCGGCATCATTACAGCGATCAACCCGCATGTTGGTTATGAAGTATCATCGATGATTGCGGCAGAAGCTTTAGAAACTGGGCGCCCAATTCGTGAATTATGTCTTGAAAAAGGAATTTTGACAGAAGAAGAATTGGACATTATTTTACATCCGGAAGGGATGACAAACCCAGGTATTTCAGGAAAAGAACTATTAGAAAGAAAAGAGCCTGTGCACGTATAAATGGGCTTTTCAGAAATAAACAACCGGCGCAGGAGGGATTCATCCTGCGCCGGTTTTATTTTTGAGCCGCTTATTTTCCTTTAAACTGTGGTTTGCGTTTTTCTGCGAAAGCTTGTAAAGCTTCAAGACGATCTTCAGTTGGAATCGTTAATTCATAGGCTTTACGCTCAAGCGCGAGGCCTGTTTGCAAGTCCACGTTCATGCCATTTTTAATCGCATACTTTGCTTGTTGTAAGGCGATTGGACCATTTGCTAAAATAGCATCGGCAAATGCGAACGTAACGTTTTGCAACTCATCAGCTGGGGCAACTTTTGTTAATAAGCCAATATCTAGCGCTTCACTCGCTGTAAGTCGTTTGGCGGTCAAGATAAGTTCTAGCGCTTTCGCTTCTCCAATAAGCCGCGGCAATCGCTGCGTTCCTCCAGCACCTGGAATAATCGCGAGCCCCGTTTCTGTTAAACCCATCAATGCCGAATCTGCGGCAATCCGAAAATCGCAAGCGAGTGCAAGCTCCATCCCCCCGCCAAAAGCAAATCCATTCATCATCGCAATTGTCGGCTGCGGTAATTGATCAATCGCAGTAAACACTTCTCCAATCTTCAGTACATTCCGTTTCACTTGTAAATCCGTTAAAGTTCTTCGTTCTTTCAAATCAGCCCCGACGCTAAACGATCGATCGCCTGCTCCCGTAAAAAGCACGGCGCGAATGTCCGGATTGATCCGAATCGATTCTGTAATTTGTTCAAGCTCAATCAGCATGTCATAGTTAAATGCGTTCATGGCTTTAGGCCGATTCAGTGTAACGATCGCAAGATTCCCACTTTGTTCATAATGAATCATTTCCACTTCTATCCCCCCATTAGATGAGTTTTTTCCCTATAACTTGATCATACCAGACAAGTAATCTAGCAGGAATTTATATTTAGAAAATTCCAGTAGTAACCTTGTTGTATTTTGTTATAATATGAGAAATAGGATGGTGAAATGATGGAATTAATGGAAACAAATGTATATGTCGGGCGCCAGCCTATTTTGGATCAAAGAGGGAATATTTATGCGTATGAATTACTATACAGAAACAGTGAGCAAAACCGCTTTCCAGGTATTGATCCAGAAAAAGCGACAATCGGTCTACTTGTGAATACTTTTCTATCCATCGGTGTTGACAAAGTTTCTGGCCGAAATCTTTCCTTTATCAATTTTTCGGAACAATTGCTTACGCAAGATCTAATTATGGATCTTGATCCGAAACGAGTAGTCATTGAAATAGTAGAAGATGTAGCGATTACGTCGTCATTATTGTCCAGACTGAGGACGTTTAAAAAAGTGGGATTTAAAATAGCGTTAGACGATTTTGTGATGGAAAACAAATATGCGCGCTATGAAGAATTGTTCAAGCTTGTCGATTTTATAAAAGTAGACTTTATGAACACACCTATTGCCGAACGCCGTAGAATTGAACGACTTGCGAAAAAGTACCCGCTTCTTACATTGTTAGCCGAAAAAATTGAAACAAAGGAACAGTTTTTCATCGCGCAACAATTGGGGTATAAGCTTTTTCAAGGTTATTATTTTGCCAAGCCCGAGATTATCAAAGACGCTGAAATCCCTTCCAACGTTACACTTCAATTACATATTATTGATAAGTTAAATAAGGAATCTCCGAACATTGACGAGATTGCCATGTTGATCAAAAAAGATGTCTCACTTGCTTATAAATTACTGCGTTATATAAATTCGCTAGCGTTTGGGGTTCCGAAAAAAATTCATTCGATTAAACATGCAATTATTTTAATTGGTTTACGCGAAACGAAGAAATGGATTCTAGTATTCGCCTTACATCGACTGGGGAAAGGCATGGAGAATGGGCGTATGCAAGCGCTGATTGACTATTCGCTAACGCGTGCCAAAATGTGCGAACTCCTTGCAAAGCATGCAAGGAAGAAAAATGCAGATGAATACTTTCTTGCGGGCATGTTTTCGCTTATTAACGTCATTATGAAAAGGGAATGGGACGAAATTTTACCGCTTATTTCTCTTTCCGATGAAGTGGTTCAAACGTTAACGGGTGAACTGACTGAAATTACACCGTATGTTCAATTAGCCATAGCGCTTGAGCGATTCGATTGGAACCTAATCCATGAATTATCAATGGCGCTTGGTATAAATGAAGGCCTGTTACAGCAATTTTCAATAGAAGCAAATCTTTGGGCACAACAATTGGACTAAGTTCTTGTTGTGCTTTCTGATCCCAAGAAAGGAAAGGTTGGTGCAACAATGGAACCATTTGATCCTTCTATTCAAGATTTTTTAGCGGGACGTCTTTGGCTGCGGGCGCACACGCCGTTTTCACCAAAGATGATTGATGCGCATATCGAGGCTGGGCATATTAAAATAGTACCTGGCGTTGTCGCATCGAAAGGCAAAGTCTCCCGAAAACGGTATTTTTGCAACCGTTGTGAAAATGATCAACCCTACCGCTTTACTACATTCGAATGTGTGAAATGTGAAGGTGCGTGTACGTATTGTCGCAACTGTCTAAAAATGGGGCGTGTTTCATCTTGTAGCGAGCTCATCACTTGGACAGGACCAGCACCGAATTATCCGACCGCTCACACAATGGCATGGGAGGGGATGCTGACACCGCTGCAACAACGGGCATCTGATGAGCTTACGAAAAGTACAGAGGCTGGAAGACCCCATCTAGTCCATGCTGTTTGCGGTGCGGGAAAAACGGAGATTTTATTTGAACCGATTCATCGGCTTTTGCTTTTGGGAAAACGCGTTTGCATCGCGGCCCCGCGGGTAGATGTTATTTTAGAATTAGAACCTCGTCTGCGTGCGGCATTTCCAGATACAATGATCGAAGCTTTATATGGCGGCGCCGAAACAGCCTATAAACCTTCACAGCTTGTGCTCGCAACGACCCATCAGCTCTATCGTTTCAGGCAGGCGTTTGACACCATTTTTGTCGATGAGGCGGATGCTTTTCCTTATACGGCCGATGAAACGTTAAGGAAAGCGGTGCAAAAAGCGGCGAAGAAAAATGCACCGATTCATGCTGTTACGGCTACACCGTCTGACGCATTAATCGCTTTGACCAAGCGCAATGGAGCGATCTCCACGATAAACCGTCGTTACCATGGCTATCCCCTGCCTGTTCCGCGGTATGCGTCACTTTGGCGCTATGAAAAACAGCTTCAAAAAGGTAAACTCCCCCAAAAATTGGAAGCTTGGACGAAAGAACGTCTTCAACAAAAACAACCCTTTCTTATTTTCTTCCATCACATTGCGTTAATGAATACGGCATTACCATACTTTCAACAACTAGATAATCGAATACAAGCAGTCCATGCGGCGCATCCCGATCGAAAACAATTTGTCCAAGCGTTACGGAAGGAAGAAGTGCCAGGACTCCTCACAACAACAATTTTAGAACGGGGCATTACGATTCCGAATGTTCAAGTGGCAGTCATTGGCGCGGAGCAGCGTATTTTTAACAAAGGCGCACTTATTCAAATTGGCGGCCGCGTCGGTCGTTCCAGTCAATTTCCAACAGGGGATTTTGTGTTGTTTCACCACGGCATCACGTATGCGATGGACGAGGCGAAAAGGGAAATCCATCGGTTAAATAAAGGGGGTGTGCGTGATGAATGAATGCCTGCTTTGTGCACAGCCGATGCGATCGAGTCCGTCATGGCGTGCTTTACTTGGGATAGACGAAAATTCGAAAATTTGCTTGGACTGTTCAAAAATGTTCGAACGTGCCGATATAGTAGAGGAAGGCGCAAGTCTTAATCGTATAACGTCGGTCTTCACGTACAATGAAGCGATGCGAGAATTTTTACATCAGTATAAGTTTTTACAAGACGTCGCATTGGCAGACGTTTTTTCAAAAGAACTGCGGTCGTATTTGCGGAAGGAAGGGACGATTGTGCCCATTCCGATGCACCTGGAGAAAAAGCGTGAGCGAACATTTGCACATGTGGATGAATTATTAAAAAGTGCAGGCATTTCGTATAGTCATTTATTGGAGAAGACTGGCACTGAAGTGATGGGTGAAAAAACAAAAGAACAACGGCTATCGATGGCGCCGTTGTTTCGATTAAAAGAAAATATTGAGAAGATAGATGGAATTTATATTTTAGTAGACGATATTTATACAACAGGCACGACGTTAAGACATGCGGCGGCTCTTTTAAAAGAAGCAGGCGCAACACGTGTGGAAGCGGTCACATTGATCCGTGCATAAAGGAGGAATCTTGAATTGGTAGATTTGCGAAACTGTCCGAGTTGCGGAGCGTTTTTTAAGTATGATGGCATCCGTGATGTTTGCTTGAAATGTGCAAGGGATGAAGAGAAAATATATGAAGAAGTGTATCGTTTTTTAAGACGCCGAGAAAATCGTGCGGCAACGATTGAAAGAATTGTGGAAGCAACGGGTGTCTCAGAGTCGTTGTTGTACAAATGGGTGAGAAAAGGGCGTCTCCAACCGACGCAATTTCCGAACTTAGGCTATCCGTGTGACCAATGTGGGAAACTGACGGCAACAGGAAAGTTATGCGACGCCTGTACGGAAACATTGAAAAATGAGTTGAGAACGTTTGAGGCGGCAGTTGAAATTAGGGAGGCAGTCACTAAAAAAACAGGAACCACGTATTATTCTAACAAAAGAAAGGGCTAAAGAACCGGGCTATCTGACTTATTTTGCAAAAGAGACTTGAATGAAACGCCAATCAACCGACATAGTAAATACATAGAAGGGAGCGAGTGTAGATGAAAATTCAAAGAGTCAATATACCTGCAGTCAATCCGTATCAAACACAACAAGTAAAACAACAGCAAGCAAACAGCCAAGCAAAAGCCCAAACGGATCAGCTGGAAATTTCCAAGGAAGCAAAACAACTGTCTGAACAGCAATCCACGACGGAAGCGCGGAAAGAACGCGTACAGTCAATCAAAGCGCAAATTGAAGCAGGGACATATAAAGTAGATACGAAACAACTCGCTTCTAATTTAGTGAAGAAATTGAATGGACACCGATGAAAGTAGGGACAAACATGTCAACAACAGCCATCTTGCAGACGCTTGTCCAGCTAGAACAACTGCATAGTAGTCTTTTACAGCTCGCTGTAGATAAAATGGAAATACTAAAACAGGGAGACATGGAAAAACTCGATGGGCTGTTAAAGGATGAACAGGCTCATGTCGCAGCGATCGTACAAATGGAAAACAAAAGACAGCAAAGCGTTGTCGGTTATCTAGCGAGTAAAGGGCAAAGTTCACTGGAAAACGCCACGATTACAGAGGTTATCAAATGGGCAGATTCCATAGATGAGCAACAAGCGCTTCAAGCGGCAAGAGACAGCCTTTTAGAAACGATTCATCAATTGAAACAGCAAAACGACTTAAACCAAAAGCTGACGATGCAATCGCTTCAGCTTGTAAATATTTCACTGGACGCCATTCGACCGCGTCCGGAACAAGCGACTTATACGCGACCTGATCAGGATCGTAAAAAACCGTCGGAAGGCTTTAGCACTTTCGATTCACAAGCATAAGGAGTTGTCGGCAACATGAGATCGACATTTATGGGACTTGAAACGAATAAACGCGGACTGTTTACGCAGCAATCCGCTTTATATACAACGGGTCATAATATTAGTAACGCCAATTCACCCGGCTATTCCCGCCAGCGTGTTAATATGCAGGCGTCACAAGGATTTCCAGGTACAGGACTGAACACGGGAACGATGCCTGGGTTTTTAGGGACAGGTGTCGAAGCGGGTTCGATTCAGCGAATTCGCGATACATTCGTGGATCATCAGTTTAGGCAAGAAGCGAATAAGCTCGGGTATTGGGAATCTCGGTCACAGGCGATTTCACAGATGGAAGACGTGTTGAATGAGCCATCCGAATATGGACTCTCGAAATCACTAAGTGAATTTTGGCAGTCCTTGCAAGATTTGGCGGTCAATCCCGAGAACGGCGGCGCACGTGCAGTTGTTGTACAGCGCGGGATTGCGGTGGTGGATTCGTTTAATTACATCCATACATCATTAACCGAGGTTCAAACAAACTTAGGGAAAGAAATTGGTGTGGTGACTAGCGAAGTAAACGCTATTTTAGAGCAAATTGCAGGCTTGAACGACCAAATCGCACAAGTTGAACCGAATGGCTATTTGCCGAATGATTTATATGATGCACGCGATTCATTACTCGATCAATTGGCAACGTTTTTCCCGATCGAAACAGAAAAAGTTGATTCCGGCGGCCGTGCGCTTAACATTGCGGAAGGGTCATTGACTGTCCGCATTAAAACTTCAACAGGTGCGATTGACGTCGTAAATGGGAATGATTTTGCAAAAATGTCCGTGAACGGGGCAGACAACCAAGGAAATCCGACTGGACCGATCACAGCTTTTACATTTACTGCATCCGGTAAGGCGGCAGGTGGTCCAATCGGGGTCGAATCTATGCACAATATCGGTAAAATGAAGTCGCTCGTAGACTCATATGGGTATGAGGAAAGTGGCGTTACAAAAGGTTTATACCCTGAAATGCTTGCACAAATTGATGACATGGCTAAAGCATTTGCAGAAGAATTTAATGAAATTCATGCAAAGGGTTATCCGTTAGAAGGCAATGGTGCACCGAATTGGTTTTTTATTCGTGAAGATACGACAAAACCATTTTCTACAAGCAATTTGAAAGTAAATGATGCCATCATAAAAGATCCAAGTTTAATTAGAGCATCTTCCGGTATTGAAGAAGAAGGAAACGGAAATCAAGCGAAGGAACTTGCAAATATGCAATTTAATGGACTAGAGGGTCTCGGTGGCTCTACTGTCCAAACTTATTTCCAAGGCATAATCGGTCAGCTCGGTGTAGATGGCCAGCAAGCTGAGCGGATGACTTTCAACACGGCAACATTATTAGGCGCCGTCGAACATCGCCGCGCATCGATCAGCTCTGTATCGCTCGACGAGGAAATGACGGACATGATCAAATACCAACAAGCATACAACGCTTCGGCAAGAATGATTACCGTCGTTGATGAAACACTCGATAAAATCATTAACGGTATGGGGCTTGCAGGAAGATAAGGAAGGAGGCGTTCGATAGATGCGCATAACACAATCCATGTTGTCTAATAACATGCTTCGGAATCTTTCCACAAGCTACAATAAAATGGGCAAGCTTCAAGACCAAATTACAACTGGGAAAAAAGTGAACCGTCCATCCGATGATCCCGTCGTTGCGATGAAAGGGATGGGCTACTGCATGCAAGTCGATAAAGTTGCGCAATACCAGCGTAATCTCGGCGAAGCGCACAACTGGCTCGATAGCTCGGAAGATGCGCTTGATAAGGTCGGACAGGCATTGCATCGTACAAAAGAATTAATGACCAAAGCAGCGGGCGGATCCGTATCGGATAGCGATAAGGAAATGATTTTGAAAGAAATGGAACATCTTCAACAGCATATGCAAAGTCTCGGAAACACGAAGGTAGGAGACCAATATATTTTCAGTGGGACGAAAACAGGTTCACCGCTCTTTAATGATGGTGTGATCGAAACAGATGCTGCATTCGGGAAAGCAATTGAAATCGAAGTGTTCGATAGTGTTTCATTACAAGTGAATACGGATCTGACTAGCGTTTTTAGAGATTTAAACGAAATGTTCGACTCGTTTAAAGTAAGCATAGAGAATCCAGAATCAGAAAATGCCAAACCGTTAGACGACTTTGTCGGACTCATTGATGGCAATATGGATGCAGTTCTCACAAAACGTGCAGACATCGGTGCGCGTCAAAATCGCGTCGAAATGATGGAAAACCGTCTCGGTTCACAGGAAATCATCGCGATCAAACAAATGTCCAACAACGAAGACATTGACTATGAAAAATCCATTACTGAAATGATCACTCAAGAATCCATCCACCGTGCGGCATTGTCGGTAGGTTCAAGAATTATTCAACCATCGTTAGTAGACTTTTTACGTTAACGTAAACTCCGGTGTTAAGAACGGATGCCAGTGGTATCGGGTGCCAGACAGGGACACCATTCGCGTCCTTCCGCGAATTGTGGCCTTGCCTGGCACCCCCACGTTCCTAGTATATTCCCGAATCGAGGTGACCCGATGCAACTCCCACAACTCCAAATCCAAACAACCCGCGGCATGATTGGACTGCAAACAACAAAACCAGTCCAGGAAATCGAACAGCCAAGCGCAACACTCGATCTTCAACAGCCCCAAGCTGTCCTGACAACGAAAACAACAAAACCGCGATTATCCATTGACACAACAGAAGCACGTGCTGATCTGGACTTAAAAAGTTCTTTCCGCCGCACAGAAGAAGTGACGCAATATTCCCGTTCAGAAGTATTCAATGGCATCGCCCGCCGCGCACAAGATGGTAGGGAATTAATGGAGATCGAAAACGGCGGGAGTCCAAACGCATCATTTGCCAACCAAGCATTCAGACAGCCATACAGCAG
This sequence comes from Sporosarcina sp. HYO08, assembly GCF_001563475.1. Taxonomy (GTDB): domain Bacteria; phylum Bacillota; class Bacilli; order Bacillales_A; family Planococcaceae; genus Sporosarcina. The sequence goes on from NZ_LPUT01000012.1 coordinate 485,433, forward strand.
CTTAAACATTCAATTCATTCCGTCCTACGGGAGTGTCAAAGTATCTTTTGAGCCTGGGAATGTGGATATCCGGGTGGAGCCTCAAAAAGTTGTCAATAACAGCCGAGCGAACAAACCGATCCATACATACACGCCAGGGAAAGTATCAGTGGAGTTATTGCAACAGCCATCGGTTCAAATTGATTTCAAGGCTTAAAGCTTACTAATCGAACATGGACATCGGGTGCCAGACAGGGACACAATTCGCGTCCTTCCGCGAATTGTGGCCTTGCCTGGCACCCCTGCGCACTTTCGACTAGTACATTAGAACGAAGGAGACAGATGATATGAAAATTCCAACAAAATTTCATGGGAAAATCGACATCCAACCCGAACAACTATGGGAATTCCCCAAAGGCATCCCCGGCTTCGAAAACAAAAAGAAATTCATCCTTCTCCCAATTGAAGGAAACAATGTATTTCAAGTTCTTCAGTCCGCAACAACAGCTAGTGTCGCATTCATCGTCGCGAATCCTTATACGATTATGGAGGATTATTCATTCGACGTGGATGAACCAACTGTAGAGTTGCTCGGGATCGAAAAAGAAGAAGACGTATTCATTCTTGCTGTTCTTTCGCTGAAAGAACGCATTGACACATCCACTATCAATTTACAAGCCCCACTCATCTTCCAGAAACATACGAAAAAAGCGAAACAAATGATCTTGAACGACAATACATTCTCCTTGCGCCACCCAATCGGGACGCTGGCAGAAGTGGAATAAGGGGGCTATGGATCATGCTTGTACTATCTCGAAAAACAAACGAGACGATCAAAATCGGTGATGACATCGAAATCCGCATCCTCGAAGTGACAGGTGATATCGTGCGCATCGGAATCGAAGCCCCGAAATCCTTCGACATCCTACGCGGCGAACTCGTTCTTTCTATTTCCGAAACAAACGCGGAAGCATCTACGTTAGATACCAACCTCTTTAAGCAACTCATGCAAAAAAAATGAAATTAAGATCAAAATGGAACCGGGTGCTACAGTTACTAACATCAATTCGCAACTTGCCAAGAATTGTCTTAGCGTCTTGCACCCTTTTCGTACATCAATCTCTATCTTTTATTCAATTTCTGCAAGTTTCCCCTTTTTCCGCTAAACATTACCTCAAGTGGGACGATATTAATAATGTAAGCGAAAAGAAAGAGATCCGGCCGGCTCTTTGTATCGCGAACAAAAAATGGTTCACAAGGATGTGAACCGGACAAACACTCAAGGAGGAATTTAGAAATGAGAATTAATCATAATATTGCGGCGCTGAATACTTATCGTCAGTTGAATAGTGCCGCTGCTGGTCAAGCAAAATCTATGGAGAAGTTGTCTTCTGGGCTTCGTATTAACCGTGCCGGAGATGATGCAGCAGGTCTAGCCATCTCTGAAAAAATGCGTGGACAAATTCGTGGTTTAGATATGGCAGCACGAAACTCTCAAGATGGCATCTCTATGATTCAGACTGCAGAAGGCGCATTAAATGAAACTCATGATATTCTTCAACGTATGAAAGAACTTGCAACCCAAGCAGCAAATAGTACAAATACTAACGATGATAGAGAAAAAATTCAGGAAGAAATTAGCCAATTGTCTTCTGAAATCAATAGAATTGGTAATACAACTGAGTTTAATACAAAGAAAGTGTTGAACGGTAATGTTGGTGGTGGAAGTATTAATGCAAATGCTACTACAGCTAAGTTATCAGGTGGAGCCAATGCAGAACAAGCCCAGTATAAAATTACAGTAGATGGGGCTTCTACGGATGGCCAGACAGTTGAATTTGATGGGGTTAAATTTGAATTTCATGATACTTCAGGATCGATTGTTTCAGGAAATGTACACGCAGGTACAACAGCAGGTTCAACAGCAGCAAGCAACACATTAAATTTATTTGAAGCAATGAGAAATTCAACTTTAAATACAAACTGGGATATTACTATGAATGAAGATGGTGAAATCCTAGCAACGGCAAAAAAGGGACAATCAAAGGATGGAGTAGCTGGTAACTCGACAGGTGCCGCATCATTTACGGGTGTTACTGGTACTTCTTCACAAGAAGTAACAGGTGTAGATGCTATCAAAGCCGAAGGTGAAATCACATTTAACGGCAAACCTGAAAACGGATCTTATATTAAAATTGGTGATCAAACCATAGCTTTCTTTGATAGTTCAAAACAAAACCAAGCGGCCATTGCACAAAAGTTTGTTGATGAAGGCAGTGTATCACCTGATGCATTTGTAGATACACATAATAAAAACCTTGCTACAATTTTAGAAGACTTACAAACTGAAGTTGGTAATGGTGGAACAGCTGAAATTACATCTACAACAGATTTCTCAGTTAGAATTAAAGCTACCACTGCAGGTGAGGGTTTAGAGGTATCAGGGACTGGAAACTTTGCGGATACTTCAGTACACAATGCCCTTGCTGGCGTAGGTTCAGACGCGATTAAATTACAAGTTGGTGCTAATGCTAACCAAAGCTTTAGTGTGGATATCTCCGACATGAGATCTGTAGCTTTAGGGATAACAGGCACTACTGGCGATGTTCAGGCTGGTGGAGTAACAGGTGCAAAGTATACAGCAACTGGAAATGTAACTGACGGTACTTCTAATTCTAAAGATGAATATGCACTAGATGTTATGAGTCATGAGTCAGCAACTGCTGCAATTACAGTTATTGATAATGCTATTAACGAAGTTTCTAAAGAACGTGCAAAATTAGGTTCTTTTCAAAATCGCTTAGATCACACAATCAATAACTTAAACACATCTTCTGAAAACCTGACTGCTGCGGAATCTCGTATCCGTGACGTTGATTATGCTTTAGCTGCCTAAGCAGTAACAAGCACAGTCGTCCTAGCCGGTAACGGCTAGTGATTATAATCGGGTGAATTGCTGGAAAACCCTATAGAGCTTTTCTTACCACAACGTAGTTGGAAACGACAAGCGTGATGGTTTGAAAAAAAGAAAAGATTGGGCAATCAGCAGCCGAGCTCCTGTCTCGAAAGAGTGGAGAAGGTTCAACGACTAGGAAACCGTCTACGGCAATCGCTATGACGATGAATCCATAGGTGAAACAATGTCCATCAGCATTGTGAATCCGAAGCGCCCGACCCCTACTAGATTGCTAGAGGGTGAAGAGATAGTCTAGTCATTAGTGAAAGCTAATGTTCGCACGATGGCGAAGGAAATGATGGAACAAACGAAGAATTCAATTCTTTCTCAAGCAGCACAAGCAATGTTGGCTCAGTCACAGCAAATACCGAGCGGAGTTCTTCAACTCCTTCGATAATTTGGTTGTACGGGCGTCTATATCAGCAATGATATAGATCATCACTGGGTGAATTGCTGGAACATCCTAAGAGCTCTTCTACCAAAGCGGAACTGGAAACGGTAAACGTAACGGTTTGAAAAGTGAAGAGATTGGACAATCAGCAGCGAAGCCCCTGTCGGGAAACCGTGGGGAACGTTCAACGACTAGGATATACCGTCTAAGGCGAAAGCTATGACGATGAAATCCGTAGGGTGTTACGAGTCGTAACATTCGAAGTGCCCAGCCCCTTATGTAGGGTGAAGATATAGTCTATACTATGTTCGAAAGGCATAGATGCATAGCAAGCAAATCAACAGCCTCAGGGAGTATTACAACTTTTACGTTAATACAACTTTTGACTTTTTTAAAAAGAGACTTCCTTTTCAGGAGGTCTCTTTTTGAGGGTTATAGCTTTTCTTGTTTACGTTGTTCTTTTACTTTGTAGGCGATGACTCAATATAAGAAGTCTAATTGGATGCATAATGGTGATTTCCTTTGCAAATATTTGTACATCTTTTTGAATTGTTATAAATGAAATTTACACAGTCGCCTATGAGCAATAGTCGTTCATTTTGACGGAATTTAAAAAGTATTGTTTAGTTGTTATATTGAGGAGAAGTTTAAGATTGAAGATATTAAATTTTTATAGGAGTAAATATGGATAGACTAGAACTATACAAGGAACTATATTTTAGGGAATTGGAAAGGAAGGAAAATATTTCAACTAGATTACAATGGACAATAAGCCTTTGGGTTTTGACTGCGGGTGGAATTCTATTTTGTTTAAACAACGCACACAAGGTTCCTTCCCAATTCGACCTAATATTCAATTGTACTTTAGGAATTAGTGTAAACGAGCACTTTGTTTCCTCAGAAACACCCGTGTTTTTTTCACATTCCTTCGGAATGGCTACTATACTTCTCCGCAATAATGTGCTAAATTTTTTGCATATTAAAAGGGGGAGTTTTTTTATG
>NZ_LPUT01000013.1 GCF_001563475.1 Sporosarcina sp. HYO08
GTATTAAACATGAATGGCCCTTCTTTTAGGATGAAGGAAACGGAAGAATGGATGAAGAGCATTTCAGGCTGAAGTGGCTCAAAATTAAATTGCGAAATGGCTCACTTTTCAGTTGCGAAATACAGCAATGTTATACATAACACGGGATACAGCTTTGGATGGTTTTATGGATTGATTAGGGGGGCACTGTAGCCCTCCTTTTTGTTTATCAAAATAAAATTAATAACAAAACTAAGTAAGAGCGGTTAGAAACGAATTTGTGGCTGCTACGGGAGATTATTAGCGGCGTTTGGTTTATAGACTGATTTCACTCTAATTGTGCATAATCAAAAATGAACATCCATTCAGAGTTGCTCCCACGGGCTTTCTGCAAAAAAAGTATTTCTGACATACACAAGTATGCACAGCGTCTAAGCGTTATTTCACAATAAAAAAGCACCCTAAAAGGATGCCTATTACTACTCGTTAAATTTCCTATTTCTAAAGAATTTTATAAACCTTTTACCAAATTCCGTAAAAGCTGTATCTTCTTCTGGTGATGCCAATGCACCCCATGTCCCTTCATCAATAATAAAAGTTCTCCTTAATCCTAATTGCACTAATTTATTATCTATATACTCTATGCTTGTTCCATCAAATTTGAAATTCCCAATATTGTATGTCTCTTGATTACGAATCTCCTTATTATAAAGTTGCAACATTCTTGCTAATTCTTTTTTCCTGAGACTCTTTAAAACATCATAATATTCATATAAATTATCTTCATCGTACATTGAATCATATACAATGGATTCAAAACCATTTATCATTATTTTAATTTTTTCCTCTTGTTCTTCTTGAACAACATTTTTAAATATTAAAGGTAATGCTTTTTCTTGGATGAATTTCTCTTCGTGCTCCTTCAAAGTAACACTCATATCTTGAACTATATTATTTACTTCTTTTAATCCATTTTTTAAATTTCTTATCTGTATACTTTGTATAATATTACTAACAACAGGTGCAGCCCCTGCTCCAGCTTCATATACGAAGTCGAAGATAGCACTACCTACCGTATCTTCTTTAATTCCAAGCAATTTCTTTGAATATTCATCAAGGTTTCCAACAATCTGCGCTAAGGAATCAACCGTCTTATTCATATTATCTGGCAACAATCAGGATCACCACCCTTTCCCCACTTAATTCTACTTAAAAGGACTATTATCCGTCTTATCAAAATACTATCACCTTATAGATAGAGGCAACCATTCAACAGCGATCAAGATTTAAGGCATAGTTCAAAATATGTACGTTAATACTTTCCTTACTTTAATATCTTCTTCTTTATTCCCTTGATAGTATTCTTTTTAGATATAATATATTAAATCTGAATAACTAAATCTGATTACAGTAAATCTGTATAACGTACATAATCTGAACTATGTCAAGTACAATTCTTGAACTATAGAAGTACAGTTTTAAAACTACCTATTTCGGGGAGTAATAAACTTGTGACTTTAAAAGCTAAGGGGTGCCATAATATCAACATTTTATGCTTTGCTTAACCACAATAAATTTATTTGACCCCACGGGCAAGCCTTGCCCATTCTTTAAAAGAAAGGTTTTCCATATCGTCATTAGCTTCATCGATTTCATTATTAAATGTTTCCACCGTAGGCTCAATTTGCTTAGCCTGAATTGCTTGTTCCTTTTGTTCTTGTGCCTGTTTATTCTGTTGATAAATCTGGAAGCGTTGCTTATCATCCCCACTCATTTTCAATACTTTGTCTACAAACTCTTTAAACTGTTCAACTTTGTCAGGAACTTGATCATATAATTCCGACTTGCTCAATGGTTTATAAATCACATAAGTATTATTTCCCCTATTGGTCTTACTTTTCCGTATAAGTCCAACTTCCTCCAATTTCTCAATACTTTTGTGAATAGTTGTTTTACTTCCAATTCGTGTGGCAAGCATTAACTGTGGGATAGTTGGAAAAGCGTATCCATATTCTTCATTATAGAAGTCACACAACCTAATATAAACGGTTATATCAGTACGAGTAATCAATTCTAACTGTAAATAATCAAATAGTTCCATTGGTATCTGTACAAAATTATCCTGCAATACTCCCTTTCCTTTACCGATCTTCCCTGTTCCTTTGATAATTGTTTTAGTGCTTGACATATTAAATCATTCCTTTTCTGTAAGTTTTGGTGGTTCATTTTTTGAACCTCACAAAGAAACTTACGTGTATGAAAGAAATTAGGACAACAAAATAAAAAAAGCTGTTGGAATTAACCTTACAGCTTTTCACAAAAATTATTCCTTGAATTGTATATCCAGACTTATATTGCCATCCTCCCTTTCATAAATAATCTTATCAATAATTTTCTTTAATATTCTGTTTTGTTCGTCCACAGGCTTTAGCTCTATATTTACGATATGCTGTAATAATCCCTTTAGGTGTTCAACGTCATTCTGAACATTACTATTGGCGATTGCTTCTAATTTATCATTTGCCCTTTGTTGAAGCTGTTTAATTTCTTCTTCTATTTCCTTGTTCTTTTTAGCGTAAACTGTTTCAGGAATGACTTTTCTAAGTAAAAAGTTTAGCAAATCGTCTTTCTCGGATTCCTTATTTTTCAACTGCTTCGTGACACCCTTTAATTCCTTCTCTAGACGTTCTAAACGTTCATTACCGCTACCAGCTTTCACCTTTTCCAACTTTTCCCTAATGACATTTATTCGCTTTTTAACTTCACTATAAACCAAAGGCAATAAATGATTTAAACTACAACCACTATTATCACACCGTTCACCGTATTTATAGGCATTACATTTTTGCAAATGGATATACTTTCCTTTGGCAAGATTTACTTGCATTAAACGTCTACATTTTTTACAATAGATCAATTTATCGAGTGGGCTAGTAACGGCATGTGTGCGTGTATTAAATTTTTGTTTATTGGCTAATATCTCCCTAACTTGAAGATATTCTTCCAATGTCACGATCCCCTCATGTGTATCTTTCAATGTGATTTCTTCGCCAAATTTACTTGATTTAAAATTAGTTTCTCCTATATACGTGCGTCGTTCCAATAAGCTACTAATAGTTGATGGGTGAAAGTTCTTTCCTTTGCGCGTTTTGATTCCGTCCCTATGCAACCGCAAACTAATTTCGGTTGTCGAATATCCTTCTATTACTTCCATGAATATACGCCTTGCAACAGGAGCCTCAATTTCGTCAGGTTCTAATTGTAAAGTTGTAAACGAGCACATTATTACAGCTACTCATTTTCACAGTAATCCAGTGGGAAATCCGAAGTAATGTGCTCATTTTTTCACTTTAATCCGGATTGTGAAAAGCTTTGTTCGAATTATATCGGCCAAG
>NZ_LPUT01000014.1 GCF_001563475.1 Sporosarcina sp. HYO08
CATCCGGTGGCGTTCGACCGACAGATCGGTCGGATTGTTTTTGGGGAAATAGGCTTTTACATCTTGATTCCGTTTCTTTTTGAAGCGTGGGTATTTTGACTTTCCTTTAAAGAAATTCTTAAAAGCATGGTCCCCGTTCATAATCGCTTGTTTGACGGCTTTACTGGAAACCTTTTTAATCCATGGATCATTTTCAACTAGGTACACATTGTTTAACCACTTGGAAAAATCATAGCCGGATAGGTGCTTTTTCGTTTCTTTGTAGTGTTTTTGTGCCGTAACTAGATACAGATTGTAAACATACCTGCAAACGCCGATCGTTTGATGTACTTTTTGTCGTTGCGCAGGCGTGAGGAGAATTTCAGTTTTATAAGCCTTATTCAAAACTTTCATCCTCCTCGATTTTCTTTTTATATTTACGTAAACCGTAGATGCGACAACTAAAGACATGAATAATTGAAACTAAATCTTCAACTAATTCCTGTTGCGGGGACAATGTTTCGTTGTTCACGACGAGAACTTTCACCCCTCTTTTTGATAAAAAGGATTCAAACCATTCATAACCAAAGCGGACAAAACGGTCTTTGTGTGCCACAATAATTGTTGAAATTTGTCCATCAAAACAGTCTTCTAACAATGCGTTCCAATGTTTCCGTTTGTAGTTTAGTCCACTTCCGATATCCGTCATCACATCATCGACAATCATTCCTCTTGCATTTGCGAACTCTCTTAAAAAAGCAAGTTGGTTTTGGAGATCATCTTTCTGACCGTTGTTTGAAACACGTCCGTAAATCACCGTCTTACCTACTTGATTTCTTTGATTGATTCCCATGTATGCCTCATATTGCTCATTTGTATAAAACCTTCTTCCACTTGGGTTTCGGTAAGCGATTAATTTTCCGTCGTTATCCCAATTCTGCAATGTTTTAACAGTCACATTTAACATTTTTGCAAATTCATTAGGTTTATAGATCTTTTTCATATGTCTATTTTGACATATTTTTCTACATTATTCAATATTTTCAGGAACAGTTAATAACTCCTATCGAAAGGACTTCCGCCATTCCGCATTCATTAAACCTGACAACAAAATAATTACAGCAGTCGAATAAAACCATAGCACAAGCAAAATGATACCAGATAACTGCCCGTACAAACGGGTATAGTCTACACTAGACACATAATCACCAAACAACAAAGAAAACAACTGCCAACCAAATGCTGAAAAGATAGCGCCTGGAAAAGCTTCCCTTACCTTCATTTTACCTGTTGGCACAACCGTGTAAAACAAGAGAAAAAACAACAGTAAAAATAACGTGCCCAGTCCCCACTTCACATTTGGCCAAATATAAAACCATCCTTGCCATTGCTCAATCTGATCATAATACGTGACAACTTTATACAATGCTGTTTCAATGATCGGCAAAAATAAAGACAAGGGGATGACAAGCATAAAAAGAGAAGTAATCCCCAGATCCCGGATAAGAGACTTCCAAAATGCTCCCTTCCGCTTGAACCCATTTGCTAAATCCAGTGAACGCGCTAAAGATTGAACAGCTATGGAAGAAAGCCAAAGCGCTGAACCTAGACTAATGTAAAGCACCTTTCCTTTCCCTTGATTGAGCACAATTTCTATATTTTTTTCAAGTAAAATAAATGACTCCGCAGGCGCAAACGGTCGGAGAAAAGTTAAAAGCATTTCTGCATTAACTGGAAAAAATTGCAGTAATGAAATAATGAAGATAAGAAAAGGAAATACAGAGAGTAATAAATAATAGGCAGTTTGCGCAGCAAGGTCGAAATATCGCTCTTTAAGAAAGCGAATACAAATTATTTTAATCATCCACTCACCTCTTTCTTTCAATATATCCATATCTGAATGAAATAGTAGAAAAATGATGAAGTGATGAGAAAAGGTTATTAGTGCCGAATACCGACACAACTAGGAGAAACAGGACAACTCGCATAGATTCGGGTAACTCAAATGAGCATGAGGGCAACTCGAGGTTAGTTTAGGGAAGCTCAAGTTGCATTGAGGGCAACCTAACATGTTTTCAGGGTAACTTGCGCGAATTTGATCATGTCTTTACTGGCTTCTATTTTTAAACACAAAAAAGCCATTACCTAATTGGTATGACTATTTCCGTCAAAATAAGATTGGTTATACACTTGTGCTTTGATTTACGCAAAAAACGCGTAAATCACGCAGAAACAAAAAGGTTTTAGTGGAACCTTTTTGTTTTGCAGGGGGAAGCCCCCAACTACCATCGGCGCGGGAGCTTAACTTCCGTGTAAAAACCTGTGCTGTGATTTACACAAAGAACGTGTAAATCACGCAAAACGCCAAGATTCTAATCGAATCTTGACGTTTGGCTCCGAATGGCGATGAGCAGCGGATTTCGTCGTCGGCTTTGACAGTCCGGTTCTCGCGTATATCATAGTGCTTTGATTTGCAACCTTCGGTGTAAATCAAGCAAAACTATGTTTCGCTTCGATCCTCCTGCCTTCGCTTCCTAGAACTCCACTACTCCTCACCATTCTCGCACACCTTCAAACAAATGCACGGAAATTTCAATTTTAAACACAAAAAAAGCCATTACCTATTGGCAATGACCTTGCGCCTGGCGACGTCCTACTCTTGCAGGGGGAAGCCCCCAACTACCATCGGCGCTGAAGAGCTTAACTTCCGTGTTCGGTATGGGAACGGGTGTGACCTCTTCGCCATCGGCACCAGACTATGAGCTTGTTCGCTCAAAACTGAATAAAACAAACATTGGATGCACAATCGTAATCATGTCTTTTTAAATAAGGTTAAGTCCTCGATCGATTAGTATCTGTCAGCTCCACACGTCGCCGTGCTTCCACCCCAGACCTATCCACCTCATCATCTTTGAGGGATCTTACTTACAAATGTAATGGGAAATCTCATCTTGAG
>NZ_LPUT01000015.1 GCF_001563475.1 Sporosarcina sp. HYO08
CCTGCGTGACAGGCAGGCATGTTAACCGCTACACCACGGGACCTTTTGGTTGCGGAGGCAGGATTTGAACCTGCGACCTTCGGGTTATGAGCCCGACGAGCTACCACTGCTCCACTCCGCGATAATATTATTTTTTGGTATTTTTGATATACCACGCATTAAGTTTGTTCTGCGGCCTTTTATGATAATTTCCCTTTGGGAAATTACCCAAATCGCATTCTTCGTGATGCGATTTGCTCCACTCCGCGATAATAGTATTTGTTGGTATTTTTGACATACCACGCATTAAGTTTGTTCTGTGGCTTTTATGATAATTTCCCTTTGGGAAATTATCCAAATCACATTCTTCGTGATGTGATTTGCTCCACTCCGCGATAATAGTATTTTGGATCTTATAAAAAATCTTGTTAGCACTTGTTACTTTTTACAATAAATATGGCGGAGGAAGAGGGATTCGAACCCCCGCGGGCTTTAACACCCCTGTCGGTTTTCAAGACCGATCCCTTCAGCCAGGCTTGGGTATTCCTCCATATTATATATGTGCTGGTGGACCTTGCAGGACTCGAACCTGCGACCGGACGGTTATGAGCCGTCTGCTCTAACCAACTGAGCTAAAGGTCCTTAAGATGGCGGCGGAGGGAGTCGAACCCCCGACCTTACGGGTATGAACCGGACGCTCTAGCCAGCTGAGCTACGCCGCCAGGAATAGTATTATAGTACTTCAGTATAGTATATATTGGTGGAGCCTAGCGGGATCGAACCGCTGACCTCCTGCGTGCAAGGCAGGCGCTCTCCCAGCTGAGCTAAGGCCCCATTTTTTTTTAATAAATGGTCGGGAAGACAGGATTCGAACCTGCGACCCCTTGGTCCCAAACCAAGTGCTCTACCAAGCTGAGCTACTTCCCGAAAAATATGTATTGGCGCGCCCGACAGGAGTTGAACCCATAACCTTCTGATCCGTAGTCAGACGCTCTATCCAATTGAGCTACGGGCGCATTTATTTAATATACAACTGGTGCCGAGAACCGGAATCGAACCGGTACGGTAGTCACCTACCGCAGGATTTTAAGTCCTGTGCGTCTGCCAGTTCCGCCACCCCGGCAAGGGTAATTGGAGCGGAAGACGGGATTCGAACCCGCGACCCCGACCTTGGCAAGGTCGTATTCTACCACTGAACTACTTCCGCTTAGAGTGCGGGTGAAGGGAGTCGAACCCCCACGCCCGAAGGCACTAGATCCTAAGTCTAGCGTGTCTGCCAGTTCCACCACACCCGCGTTATTTATCATGATTTCTCATAAAAATGGTGAGCCATACAGGATTCGAACCTGTGACCCTCTGATTAAAAGTCAGATGCTCTACCGACTGAGCTAATGGCTCAAAAATGGTGCCGGCGAAAGGACTTGAACCCTCAACCTACTGATTACAAGTCAGTTGCTCTACCAGTTGAGCTACACCGGCAAGGTGTATATGGTGGAGGATGACGGGTTCGAACCGCCGACCCCCTGCTTGTAAGGCAGGTGCTCTCCCAGCTGAGCTAATCCTCCATGTTAAAATCGCGATAAGCTTCGCATTACTGCGTCAGCTTCATTCGTTCGGTCAGTCACGTATTGGAATACGCTCCTTCCCTCTCTCAATCGCTTCCTTGTCCTGCTCGTTTCTCCCGATTTTAACGAGATTCACGATAGAATTTTCAGGAATTTAATTGGTAAGCCTGGCGACGTCCTACTCTCGCAGGGGGAAGCCCCCAACTACCATCGGCGCTGAAGAGCTTAACTTCCGTGTTCGGTATGGGAACGGGTGTGACCTCTTCGCCATCGGCACCAGACTTTGTCGTCTTTTGTCAAAGACAATATTTATAATACCAACTTCAGCGTTTTTTGTCAAGTGCTTTTAAAAAGTTGAACGGCGCTTATTTAATAATCCTCACAGATTTTATTGATAAAAAAACTACAAGTCTAAATGACTCGCAGGATTCTAGCATTATGACCCCTACGGGATTCGAACCCGTGTTACCGCCGTGAAAGGGCGGTGTCTTAACCGCTTGACCAAGGGGCCTAAATGAGCTATATGGCGGAGAAGGAGGGATTCGAACCCTCGCGCCGCTTACGCGACCTATGCCCTTAGCAGGGGCACCTCTTGAGCCTCTTGAGTACTTCCCCGTAATGGCTCCGCAGGTAGGATTCGAACCTACGAC
>NZ_LPUT01000016.1 GCF_001563475.1 Sporosarcina sp. HYO08
CCTGCGTGACAGGCAGGCATGTTAACCGCTACACCACGGGACCTTTTGGTTGCGGAGGCAGGATTTGAACCTGCGACCTTCGGGTTATGAGCCCGACGAGCTACCACTGCTCCACTCCGCGATAATATTATTTTTTGGTATTTTTGATATACCACGCATTAAGTTTGTTCTGCGGCCTTTTATGATAATTTCCCTTTGGGAAATTACCCAAATCGCATTCTTCGTGATGCGATTTGCTCCACTCCGCGATAATAGTATTTGTTGGTATTTTTGACATACCACGCATTAAGTTTGTTCTGTGGCTTTTATGATAATTTCCCTTTGGGAAATTATCCAAATCACATTCTTCGTGATGTGATTTGCTCCACTCCGCGATAATAGTATTTTGGATCTTATAAAAAATCTTGTTAGCACTTGTTACTTTTTACAATAAATATGGCGGAGGAAGAGGGATTCGAACCCCCGCGGGCTTTAACACCCCTGTCGGTTTTCAAGACCGATCCCTTCAGCCAGGCTTGGGTATTCCTCCATATTATATATGTGCTGGTGGACCTTGCAGGACTCGAACCTGCGACCGGACGGTTATGAGCCGTCTGCTCTAACCAACTGAGCTAAAGGTCCTTAAGATGGCGGCGGAGGGAGTCGAACCCCCGACCTTACGGGTATGAACCGGACGCTCTAGCCAGCTGAGCTACGCCGCCAGGAATAGTATTATAGTACTTCAGTATAGTATATATTGGTGGAGCCTAGCGGGATCGAACCGCTGACCTCCTGCGTGCAAGGCAGGCGCTCTCCCAGCTGAGCTAAGGCCCCATTTTTTTTTAATAAATGGTCGGGAAGACAGGATTCGAACCTGCGACCCCTTGGTCCCAAACCAAGTGCTCTACCAAGCTGAGCTACTTCCCGAAAAATATGTATTGGCGCGCCCGACAGGAGTTGAACCCATAACCTTCTGATCCGTAGTCAGACGCTCTATCCAATTGAGCTACGGGCGCATTTATTTAATATACAACTGGTGCCGAGAACCGGAATCGAACCGGTACGGTAGTCACCTACCGCAGGATTTTAAGTCCTGTGCGTCTGCCAGTTCCGCCACCCCGGCAAGGGTAATTGGAGCGGAAGACGGGATTCGAACCCGCGACCCCGACCTTGGCAAGGTCGTATTCTACCACTGAACTACTTCCGCTTAGAGTGCGGGTGAAGGGAGTCGAACCCCCACGCCCGAAGGCACTAGATCCTAAGTCTAGCGTGTCTGCCAGTTCCACCACACCCGCGTTATTTATCATGATTTCTCATAAAAATGGTGAGCCATACAGGATTCGAACCTGTGACCCTCTGATTAAAAGTCAGATGCTCTACCGACTGAGCTAATGGCTCAAAAATGGTGCCGGCGAAAGGACTTGAACCCTCAACCTACTGATTACAAGTCAGTTGCTCTACCAGTTGAGCTACACCGGCAAGGTGTATATGGTGGAGGATGACGGGTTCGAACCGCCGACCCCCTGCTTGTAAGGCAGGTGCTCTCCCAGCTGAGCTAATCCTCCATGTTAAAATCGCGATAAGCTTCGCATTACTGCGTCAGCTTCATTCGTTCGGTCAGTCACGTATTGGAATACGCTCCTTCCCTCTCTCAATCGCTTCCTTGTCCTGCTCGTTTCTCCCGATTTTAACGAGATTCACGATAGAATTTTAAGGAATTTAATTGGTAAGCCTGGCGACGTCCTACTCTCACAGGGGGAAGCCCCCAACTACCATCGGCGCTGAAGAGCTTAACTTCCGTGTTCGGTATGGGAACGGGTGTGACCTCTTCGCCTTCGTCACCAGACTATGAGCTTGTTCGCTCAAAACTGAATAAAACAAACATTGGATGCACAATCGTAATCAATTACATACTGTCCAGCTCCGACTCCCTGACGCTCGAGGTCATAAGCCCTCTTGCCTCCGTGGCTTTCGCCACTACTGCAAGCCGTCTTATGCTTGTCGCGTCAAAGCGGTCGTCTCCGCTTTTCTTAATAGGTTAAGTCCTCGATCGATTAGTATCTGTCAGCTCCACACGTCGCCGTGCTTCCACCCCAGACCTATCCACCTCATCATCTTTGAGGGATCTTACTTACAAATGTAATGGGAAATCTCATCTTGA
>NZ_LPUT01000017.1 GCF_001563475.1 Sporosarcina sp. HYO08
CATCTGTCCGCTCGACTTGCATGTATTAGGCACGCCGCCAGCGTTCGTCCTGAGCCAGGATCAAACTCTCCATAATAGAAGAAATTGATTTGCTCAATTCTTGCTGACTTTGAATCCGAAGATTCTTCTTTTGTTTACTTCACCGACGGGGTCGGATCCGCAAACGTATTTGTTAACGTTTTGCTGTTCAGTTTTCAAGGTTCATTGGTGGAGCCTAGCGGGATCGAACCGCTGACCTCCTGCGTGCAAGGCAGGCGCTCTCCCAGCTGAGCTAAGGCCCCTTTTTAAGAAATGGTCGGGAAGACAGGATTCGAACCTGCGACCCCTTGGTCCCAAACCAAGTGCTCTACCAAGCTGAGCTACTTCCCGAAAATATACTATTGGCGCGCCCGACAGGAGTCGAACCCATAACCTTCTGATCCGTAGTCAGACGCTCTATCCAATTGAGCTACGGGCGCATTTACTTAATATACAACTGGTGCCGAGAACCGGAATCGAACCGGTACGGTAGTCACCTACCGCAGGATTTTAAGTCCTGTGCGTCTGCCAGTTCCGCCACCCCGGCAAGGATAAATGGAGCGGAAGACGGGATTCGAACCCGCGACCCCGACCTTGGCAAGGTCGTATTCTACCACTGAACTACTTCCGCTTAGAGTGCGGGTGAAGGGAGTCGAACCCCCACGCCCGAAGGCACTAGATCCTAAGTCTAGCGTGTCTGCCAGTTCCACCACACCCGCAATATTTTGCATTTCACCTATAAAAAGATGGTGAGCCATACAGGATTCGAACCTGTGACCCTCTGATTAAAAGTCAGATGCTCTACCGACTGAGCTAATGGCTCAAAAGTGGTGCCGGCGAAAGGACTTGAACCCTCAACCTACTGATTACAAGTCAGTTGCTCTACCAGTTGAGCTACACCGGCAAGGTATATATGGTGGAGGATGACGGGATCGAACCGCCGACCCCCTGCTTGTAAGGCAGGTGCTCTCCCAGCTGAGCTAATCCTCCATATAAATATTGTGACAAGCCTGAGGCTTGTACTTTTTTCATAAATAATGAATATGAAAGCCTGGCGACGTCCTACTCTTGCAGGGGGAAGCCCCCAACTACCATCGGCGCTGAAGAGCTTAACTTCCGTGTTCGGTATGGGAACGGGTGTGACCTCTTCGCCATCGGCACCAGACTTTGTCGTTTTTTGTCGACGACAATATTCATTATACCAAGGTTATTGGAATTTGCAAGTACTTTTTTTGCGAACGATACTTATTCGTTCAAAACTGAATAAAACAAACATTGGATGCACAATCGTAATCATGTCTTTTTAAATAAGGTTAAGTCCTCGATCGATTAGTATCTGTCAGCTCCACACGTCGCCGTGCTTCCACCCCAGACCTATCCACCTCATCATCTTTGAGGGATCTTACTTACAAATGTAATGGGAAATCTCATCTTGAG
>NZ_LPUT01000018.1 GCF_001563475.1 Sporosarcina sp. HYO08
CCTATTCAGACTCGCTTTCGCTGCGGCTCCGCATTCACTGCTTAACCTTGCATGGAATCGTAACTCGCCGGTTCATTCTACAAAAGGCACGCCATCACCCATTAACGGGCTCTGACAACTTGTAGGCACACGGTTTCAGGTTCTATTTCACTCCCCTTCCGGGGTGCTTTTCACCTTTCCCTCACGGTACTGGTTCACTATCGGTCACTAGGGAGTATTTAGCCTTGGGAGATGGTCCTCCCGGATTCCGACGGAATTTCACGTGTTCCGCCGTACTCAGGATCCACTCTGGAGTGGATGGATTTTCGACTACGGGGCTTTTACCCTCTGCGGCAGATCTTTCCAGATCGCTTCGTCTAATCCAACCTTTTGTAACTCCGTATAGAGTGTCCTACAACCCCAGGAAGCAAGCTTCCTGGTTTGGGCTAATCCCGTTTCGCTCGCCGCTACTCAGGGAATCGAATTTTCTTTCTCTTCCTCCGGATACTTAGATGTTTCAGTTCTCCGGGTCTGCCACATATACGCTATGTATTCACGTAGATGTACTGTCCCATTACGGACAGTGGGTTCCCCCATTCGGAAATCTTCGGATCAAAGCTTACTTACAGCTCCCCGAAGCATATCGGTGTTAGTGCCGTCCTTCATCGGCTCCTAGTGCCAAGGCATCCGCCGTGCGCCCTTTATAACTTAACCTAAAATGGTCGATCAACTTCATAGCGATATAAAGTTAAATCGTTAAAAAGGTATTGCAAATAAGTGATTACATAATGTAATCGACTCGGTTGATTACTTGATTTGTTGCTTTCAATGTCGTTTTATCCAGTTTTCAATGAACAAGTTTTGAAGTTTTCATATCTAAGCGGTGTTTTCCACTTTTCCATGAACCTTCAAAACTGAACGCAAAACGTTAACTTGTAAACCCAAGGTTTACATTCCGTAATTATCCTTAGAAAGGAGGTGATCCAGCCGCACCTTCCGATACGGCTACCTTGTTACGACTTCACCCCAATCATCTGTCCCACCTTCGGCGGCTGGCTCCCGTAAGGGTT
>NZ_LPUT01000019.1 GCF_001563475.1 Sporosarcina sp. HYO08
GTAGAGTTCGACAATTGTTTGTTTAAATTCTTGGTTATAACGTTTTTGTTTCATTCCGGACACGTCCTCTCTATTCTTAGGATAGAGACTTAACCAACTTGTGTCCATACATCCATACTAGCACCAAATTGAATAATTTGTGTTTAACGGAAAAGTCTTAGTCAGTAAAGATAATTGGGAATATCTATTATCATTTGAAATAAAAACCGCACCGTCACCATCATAACTAACCCATAGTAAAGCGGTATTATCATTTATCGTAATAATAGGTGTTTCTGTATCTTTGATTTCTCCCCAAACTCTTTTAAAGACTCTATGTCCTATACTAAAAACATCTTTTTCAAGTGATAAACAAGCAAAATTATTCATACTTCCATTCGCATATGCATAGGGGAAAACCACATTAAATTGTTCGATATTTTGGGCTTTTATCTTAAAATAAAAATCATTTTCTCCCCATTTAGCCTTTGTATATTCAATTGAATTTGACTTGCATTTTTCTTCAATTTCTTTTTGATGAAAATCGTAGCATTCCAAAAATACATATACGGGAAAGTGATTTAGTTTCTCCAGCCACTTAGAGAAAAAACATTCTACTTCTCGTACATCTTTCCATTCTGCAAAAAAAACATCAAAGAGATATGGGGTTTACCCGTCGATCGCAAATGGAAAAAAGCCACCACTGTCAGGTAGGTCGGAAACATAACTTTGAGGAAGAGTTCCAATATCAATTTTTATAATGCCCACCACCTCTCCGCTAATATAGTTTTTACTTTTTTGTTCAAATAGCCTGTATCTACAAGGTGCGAATGCTTAGACTTGTTCCCCAACTCTAAATCGGACGGTTATTTTAGACGGTTATTGTAAACGAGCACATTATTACAGCTACTCATTTTCACAGTAATCCAGTGGGAAATCCGAAGTAATGTGCTCATTTTTTCACTTTAATCCGGATTGTGAAAAGCTTTGTTCGAATTATATCGGCCAAG
>NZ_LPUT01000020.1 GCF_001563475.1 Sporosarcina sp. HYO08
TTCCGATCAACGGCGCATTGCGTTGTCAGCTTCACTCGTTCACATCCTCACGTGCCTAAGCACGCTCCGGTGTTCACTCATTCGCTTCCTAGCACTGCTTGCTGCTCGAAATCTTCAAAAATGGTCGTTCAACTTTATAGCGATATAAAGCTGAAACGTTAAAAAGGTATTGCAAATAAGTGATTACATAATGTAATCGACTCGGTTGATTACTTGATTTGTCCAGCTTCAGCGGTCAGATGCTCGAGTCATAAGCCAACCCGACTACGTAGCAAAAATGCCACTTCGTCGTTTCGTCTTATGCTTATCGCATCTAAACGACCGCTTCAGCTTTTCTATGTTGCTTTCAATGTCGTTTTATCCAGTTTTCAAAGAACAAAAATACTCCCATAGGAGTAAGTTGGTGGAGCCTAGCGGGATCGAACCGCTGACCTCCTGCGTGCAAGGCAGGCGCTCTCCCAGCTGAGCTAAGGCCCCGAAGTTTATATGGTGGGCCTAAGTGGACTCGAACCACCGACCTCACGCTTATCAGGCGTGCGCTCTAACCAGCTGAGCTATAGGCCCCTTCCGGGAATTTATGAAGTTCACCATTAAAATGAACCTTCAAAACTGAACGCAAAACGTTAACTTGTAAACCTAAAGTTTACATTCCGTAATTATCCTTAGAAAGGAGGTGATCCAGCCGCACCTTCCGATACGGCTACCTTGTTACGACTTCACCCCAATCATCTGTCCCACCTTCGGCGGCTGGCTCCCGTAAGGGTTACC
>NZ_LPUT01000021.1 GCF_001563475.1 Sporosarcina sp. HYO08
ATTCCACTCCTGTAGTAATTTCTCGTCCTACTATGAGTGGGAAGATTGGAAGATTTAATGTTTACAGTTGTCCAGTAGTTGTAAAAGAGCTGGCAGATAAGTATGAGTTAGGATCTTATGTTGGAACAAGTGTCGAGGACCCAACCAAATATTTAAGATTCAGTATTGCTCCTAATGATTTTCAGTCAATGATCATCCATGGGGATAAGTATGAATTTATTGACCCTGCTTCTGCGGATAAAACAGTTTATGCTGTTCATCCAAAAACAAAAAAGGAAAAAAATGGGTTCTTATGCTCTACGGAAGAATCTCCTGCTGCTAAGAAGGAAATAGATGCTTTATTAAAAAACGGACAGTCGTTCACTAATCAACCAACAACTTTCAACAAGAGTTCTGATAAAAAATACAGAACAATGAGATTGGCAATGTCTGTTACAGGGGAGTACACTCAATACTTTATGACACTTGCTGGTGTACCTGCTACCGCTACAGATGACCAGAAAAGAGCTCCTGCGTTGGTTGCTATCAACAATACTCTGACCAGAGTAAACGGAGTTTTTGAAAAAGATTTTGCTCTGCATTTGAATTTACAGAATTTTCCCAATGTAATTTATATTGATCCAGCTACAGATC
>NZ_LPUT01000022.1 GCF_001563475.1 Sporosarcina sp. HYO08
ATGGCGGAGAAGGAGGGATTCGAACCCTCGCGCCGCTTACGCGACCTATGCCCTTAGCAGGGGCACCTCTTGAGCCTCTTGAGTACTTCCCCGTAATGGCTCCGCAGGTAGGATTCGAACCTACGACCGATCGGTTAACAGCCGATTGCTCTACCACTGAGCTACTGCGGAAAAATGGTGGGCCTAAGTGGACTCGAACCACCGACCTCACGCTTATCAGGCGTGCGCTCTAACCAGCTGAGCTATAGGCCCATTGGAGCGGGTGAAGGGAATCGAACCCTCATCATCAGCTTGGAAGGCTGAGGTTTTACCACTAAACTACACCCGCATAGATGGTGGCTCAGGACGGAATCGAACCGCCGACACAAGGATTTTCAGTCCTTTGCTCTACCGACTGAGCTACTGAGCCACATTATGTATCTTTGAAAAAAATGGCGGTCCCGACGGGAATCGAACCCGCGATCTCCTGCGTGACAGGCAGGCATGTTAACCGCTACACCACGGGACCTTTTGGTTGCGGAGGCAGGATTTGAACCTGCGACCTTCGGGTTATGAGCCCGACGAGCTACCACTGCTCCACTCCGCGATAATA
>NZ_LPUT01000023.1 GCF_001563475.1 Sporosarcina sp. HYO08
TAAAACTGAAATTCTCCTCACGCCTGCGCAACGACAAAAAGTACACCAAACGATCGGCGTTTGCAGGTATGTTTACAATCTGTATCTAGTTACGGCTCAAAAACACTACAAAGAAATGAAAAAACATTTGTCCGGCTATGACTTTTCAAAGTGGTTAAACAACGTGCATCTAGTGGAAAATGATCCATGGATTAAAAAGGTTTCCAGCAAAGCCGTCAAACAATCGATTATGAACGGGGACCGTGCTTTTAAGAATTTCTTTAAGGGAAAGTCGAAATATCCACGCTTCAAAAAGAAACGGAATCAAGATGTAAAAGCCTATTTCCCCAAAAACAATCCGACCGATCTTTCGCCGTGTGCAGTAACCATCTTGTATTTCCAACAATTAATAAAGAACGAAGAATCATTCAACTGGAAAAACAATTAAAACGCCAGCAACGAAAATTAAGCAGAAGTTATGAACAAAACAAAAATCGAAAGGACGGTGAATTCTGCGCTAAAAACAGGCAGAAACAACGGTTAGTTGTTCAAAAATTGCATGCCAGAATAGCCAATATCAGGAAAGAGTATATTCGATTTGTCGTTAGTGTGCTGGTGAAAACCAAGCCGGCCTATATCGCCATCGAAGATTTAAACGTCAAAGGCATGATGAAAAATCGCCACCTGTCCAGAGCGATTGCCGCACAAAACTTTAAACAGTTTAGAGAATGGCTCATCGGGAAGTGTTTGGAGATCGGCATTGAAATCCGACTCGTCAATCGATGGTTCCCTTCAACAAAACGTTGTTCGGCTTGTGGTGAAAAAAATCATGACATCTCACTTGCGGATCGCATGTTCACCTGCGCAGTTTGCGGTTTAGAGATGGACCGAGACTTCAATGCCAGTTTAAATCTAAAATATACGAACGACTACACGGTCGTTACTACAAATTAATATGTGTATTAATAGGGTGGGCTACATCCGAATTTACGCCTGTGGAGTGCTAAACCAACCGTAGTAGCGGGATATTGGCGAGGCGGGGTACGAAGAAGCAGGAATGGTCTGGCATAGAAAAAGGACAGTTTTTTTATGTTTTTAGTAGCAGTTGTTGGGATGAAAATGCATCATACACAAGTGACGATCAAACCATTGGGGGATTCTGCGCTTATGGTTCAACTCGGGGATGGAATAGACCCTTTGATTCATAAACAGGTGAAGGCGCTATCAACTCTGTTGCATGAGCATCCATTTGAAGGGTTTGTCGAATCTGTACCTGCTTACAATAACGTTACGGTCCATTACAATCCATACATCGTCTATCTTTCCCAATTTGGAGCAGAAGGGATCACCCCATTTCAAAAAGTGAGCGCTTTCATAAATGAGTTAGTGCAACGAATGGGGGAGACACAGTCCATTGAAGACAGGATTATTACGATTCCCGTCTACTACGGAGGAGAATTTGGCCCTGATTTGGACTATGTAGCAGCGTATCATGATTTGTCCACCGACGAAGTCATTCGGATTCACACAGAAAACGAGTATTTGGTCTATATGCTAGGGTTTGCGCCCGGTTTTCCGTTCATGGGCGGCATGAACGAGTCCATTGCCACTCCGCGAAGAGAAACACCACGGCTGTCAATCGCTCCTGGATCGGTCGGAATTGCAGGAAAACAAACGGGCGTATATCCATTAGAGACGCCTGGGGGCTGGCAAATTATCGGCCGCACGCCAAAGAAACTGTTTCTTCCTCATCTGTCACCGCCGACCTTATTGCAATCCGGCGATAACATTAAGTTTGTTCCGATCTCCCTTGAAGAATATCGAACAATCGAGGAGGAGATGGAATGACCGTTCAAGTACTTCATCCCGGTTTACTGACAACGATTCAAGATTTGGGGAGATTCGGTTCACAACAATATGGCGTCATTGCCAGCGGCGCGATGGATCCCTATTCTCTTCGAATCGCCAATTTACTTGTTGGAAACGAACAAGGCGAAGGGGCGCTCGAGGTCACATTAATGGGGACGTCCTTAGCGTTTCAGCAGGATCGGCTCATTGCCATTACGGGCGGGGATTTACGTGCAACGATTGACGGGGAACGTGCGCCGATGTGGCGACCGATCGTTGTCAGGGAAGGTTCTGTCTTGACATTCGACTATGCCGTTCATGGATGCCGGGCATATGTAGCTTTTGCAGGCGGCATCGATATACCGAAAGTCATGGGCAGTAAAAGTACGTATATGCGTGCAGGGATTGGCGGGTTCAACGGAAGGGCATTGCAAAAAGGGGATATTTTCCATTGCGGCGAGATGGGCGCGCGCAGTCAGTCGCTTGTCTGTGAATTAAAGGATCCGCTCTCTTGGTCTGTTAATTATCATACACTTCTGAATGTAGAACAGACACAGACTATTCGTGTACTGAAAGGGACCGAATTTGATCGCTTTGAGAAAAAAAGCCAGCAAGCGCTATTTACTGAGTCGTATACACTAACAACGAATTCCGACCGGATGGGTTCACGGCTGGAAGGCGCCGCTTTGTCACTGCGTGAGGAATTTGAGTTACTTTCTGAAGGCGTTACATATGGGACGATTCAAGTTCCGCCGAATGGACAACCGATTATTTTAATGGCAGATCGTCAAACAACAGGCGGCTATCCAAAAATCGGTCAAGTGATGACCGCCGATTTACCGAGTTTGGCCCAGTTGAGACCGGGCGGAGCGATTCAATTCAAGGAAGTATCGCTTGAAGAAGCCGAAAAAGCATTCATCAGAAATGAACGGATCATTCAAGAAATCAAAATGGCCATTCAGTTAGTAACTTCATAACTGTTCCTAACATAAAAACCATCCTCTATTCGCGGATCAGAAAGCAGAATAGGGGATGGTTTTTATCAATGCAAATAGCCCAATCGGTTCGATATTTCCTCGGCAGCTGCGATCACTTTTGCTGCAAGTTCCGGAATCCGGTCATTATGATAATTAGCTTCGATGCCGGCGATACTAATTCCCGCAATGACCTCACCACGATGATTAAAAATGGGTGCTGCGATCGCAGATGTGTGATTTTCCAATTCGGAATGGCTCAGTGTGTAAAATATCTAATGACCGGACAACTGTTTTATTTTTATTCGTCATACGAGTTCCTCACTTTATTTCACTTTTAGTTTAGTACGATATAATAAGAAGGCGTTTGCCTTCCCATTGTAGTTGACAACGCCAAAAGGAATCCCATCAGTAGCACATACGTCACAGATTCGTCCAAAATTACCCCAATTGACCATCTTCCTCTTAAACTAGTACTTACATTATACACTTCGAAGTTAGACTTTGGAGAGGATTCAATTAATCATGCGGAGAATCGATTTGAAATTCTCTATTCAGTGGATGTTCAAACGGCTGCATAACCAGCCAACATCCTGTTAGCCCAAGCCTCGGCGATTGATCCCAATCCATCACTAGAAGAAACTGGATTTCTAGACAACTTTTATGTAGTAGTTTAAAATTATTGTAGGGATTTTCTCCTATTGTAGTGTGAATTATTAGTAAATGGATAGTGAATAGACGAAGTCCGAATAATCCAACAGACCTATTCGTTTTTATGTGTATTTATTTCTACCTAATGTTAAGAAAGCAGGAGGGAGAACATGAAAAATGATGACATGCTGAAACAAACTACGTTAGAAGAAAAGGGTCATTTGAAAAAAGTACTGAAAGAATTGGCTGATATTAAATTTGCACTCGACCAATCTTCTATTGTAGCTATAACGGACGATAGAGGGGTCATTTTATATGTCAACGACCGCTTCTGTGAGATTTCTAAATATCAAAAAGAGGAATTGATTGGTCAAAATCATCGCATGATCAATTCCAACTATCATTCTCATGATTTTTTTAAAGACATGTGGACGACCATTAGAAAAGGAAAAGTATGGCGAGGAGAAATTTGTAATCGCGCAAAAGACGGATCTTTGTATTGGGTCGATTCAACGATCGTTCCTTTTTTACATAAAACTGGAAAGCCTTATCAATATATTGCCATTCGAAACGACATTACGCGTCGAAAGAAAATGGAAGAAGAGATCAAAAAAAGCGAAGAAATGTATCGCTTAATTACAGAAAATTCATCAGACTTCATTTCGGTCATTAATACGGACTGTCAGTTTACCTATGTATCACCTTTGCACCAAATTCTTTTAGGACATGAGGAAGCGTCATTGAAATCGAGTCAATTACTTCATTGGATACACGAAGATGACAGGGAAGAGGTTTCACAAATGCTAGAAGAATTAGTGAAGGGGCGTAAACAATCCATTCGATTCGACTATCGGATGCGGACGAAGAGTGGAACTTATATAGATGTAGAAACGAAAGCAAGTGCAATGTTCGATGAAGCATCGGACAGCAATAGATTTGTGCTTGTGACGCGAGATATTACCGAGCGTAAACAATCTGAGCAGATGATTTATCATCTTGCTTATCATGATGCATTAACGGACTTGCCTAATCGCAGATTGTTTATGAAGCGATTAAGGGATGAAGTGGCGAAGGCAAAAAAATCGGCAACGACTCTTGCTGTTTTGTTTATTGACCTGGATCGGTTCAAATACATTAATGATACATGGGGACATGATACTGGAGATTATATTCTTCTCCAAGCAACACAGCGTATTAAAAATTCCCTTCGTTCTACGGATTTCATCGGAAGATTAGGTGGAGATGAGTTTGCTGTACTATTAAGCGGGGATGCAAATCAAGAGAATATAGAGATCATTATCAAAAGAATACAAAAGAATTTTGAAGAACCCGTCAACATTTCAACTCACAAATATACCCTTTCTTGCAGTATTGGCGCTTCTTTTTTTCCTGACGATGGAAAAAGTGCGGATGAACTATTAACAAAAGCGGATACTGCTTTGTATGTTGTAAAAGAACAGGGTAGAAATGGGTATGCCTTTTTTAATCCGGAAATGGAAAAGCAATCGCTGGAACGAACTTTGTTGGAAAACGAGTTAAGAAAAGCCATTGAGCTCGAGCAGTTTCATCTTGCTTACCAACCGAAAGTTGATTTTTCAAAAGGTGAATTAGTAGGCATGGAGGCGCTTGTGCGTTGGGATCATCCTGATTTAGGCAGCATTCCACCAAATAAGTTTATTCCGTTGGCAGAAGAAACGGGATTGATCCTCCCGCTTGGTGAATGGATTCTTCGCCGCGGCTGTGAACAGAATAAAGAGTGGCAACAGAAAGGGTACCCGCCTTTAAGGTTATCGATTAATTTATCGGTTAGGCAATTAGAATGTCCTACTATTCCTCAAGTGGTCGAAGAGGTATTGCGAGATACGGCATTAGACCCTCAATGGCTTGAGCTCGAAGTGACGGAAAGCGTTTTTGCGGAAGTAGAACACGCTTCAACGCTTCTGAAAAATATTAGAGCATTAGGGGTTACCATCTCCATTGATGATTTTGGGGCAGGGTATAGTTCTTTTAGTTATATTAAGCACCTTCCTGTGGACACCCTTAAAATTGATTCGTCATTTATTCAAGATATTGACCAAAACGAGCATAGTCAAGCGATTGTAAAGGCTGTTTTAACGCTTGCCAAGACACTCCGCCTGAATGTGATAGCTGAGGGGATTGAAACTAAGGATCAACTTGCCATTTTAAATGAGGACGGATGTAAACAGGGGCAAGGATATTTATTCAGCAAGCCGTTGTCAGGTGAGGATTTTGAAAAATACTTACAGAATCGTTTGAATTAGCACGTATCCTCAATAATAGTAGAAAGCATCCGAGCAGTCGTTGTTGACAGGCTCGGATGCTTTTTTAGTTGCGATAGGTTGTCACAAAAGAGGGGCGAGGAAATAGAGTTGATTGCTTGTCAATCCCACTCGACGTACCTCGTTTTGCATGCGCTTTCTCATATAGGGGAAGAGCCTGTTTAATCTGCGAGTTCAATCGTAGCCGTAATCGGAACACCATTTAATGACTGTGTTGCCAGCCGATCTGCTTCTGTATTTAATTTACGCCCAATCAGTTGGTATTCTGGTTGGATCCCATGTTCTTTCATCTTTTCTTCAATACGGTCTGCCCATGCTGATAGATTGTTTTCGAGTGTCGGCCATTCTCCGGTTAGCTGATTGATCACGACTTGGGAGTCCCCTTTGAAAAGAACTGGCAAATGATGAACGTTCATCAGTTCAAGCTCTTGCAGACATAAGTAGAGCGCTGCATATTCCGCCTCATTATTCGATTTCAGTTCTGTGGAATGTGCATTCCGGCGCAATCTGTAAGATTTACCATTTTGTTCATAATAAATGACACACCCTAAACCCGCATGACTACTTTCAAGGTCGAAGCCGCCATCAAAATAGACGGTAATATGATGGGGTTCGGTATCGATTTCTTTCAAATAGCGCTTCAACTCTTTAACTGTCCATAGGTTGTCTAATCGATCAATCAATTTCACATGTTTAGCGCGTCCCGTACGCTCGATGTCTTCTGTCAGCATTAACGCTTGCGCTGCTGGCATCTCATCAGCATAAAATGCAGCTTCCGCCCCGTTTCTTGCTTTGTACGTCCATTCGATCCGAATTTTCATCGCAAGTCCTCCTATTCATCTACCCATATCATTTCCTGTTCCCATACAGTATGTATACAGTGAGTGTAACCAAAGTTGATCCTCATAAACGAGAGTGTCATAAGTGTGATGTTCTCATACAACACGAAATGGTACGAGAACATCACATTGGATCTCTTATGACGTCCGATTCGTTTCGCTCATGAGCTCCCCATTTTCAGAAAGTGGGGAAAAACGTGCGTTGAAAAAGCGGAGTGTCGGCGGTTCATAATCCATCTTCAGTCCGCAAATCGATGCTCGTTTTTTGTACAGGTCGACGATCGAGTCCACAACAACATCCATATGATTATTCGTATAGACGCGGCGGGGGATTGTTAAACGGACGAGTTCAAGATTAGGTGTATTATGTTGTCCCGTTGTTTTGTTACGTCCGGCTGAAACGATTCCGCGTTCCATACTGCGCACACCGGAATCTAAGTAAAGGGCGGCGGCAAGCGCTTGTGCTGGGAATTCTTCTTGTCGTAAGTGGGGGAGGAATGCACGTGCATCCAAAAATACAGCATGACCTCCGATCGGTTTCACGACTGGAATGCCCGCATCGATAAGTTGCTCGCCGAGATGGCGAACTTGGCCGATCCGGTGTTCAATATAATGATCATCGATCGATTCCCGAATTCCAATTGCCATCGCTTCCATATCACGTCCAGCCATACCGCCGTAAGAGGGCATGCCTTCATACACAACCACTAGCTCGCGTGACCGAATGTATAACTCTTCATCATTCATCGCAAGGAAACCGCCGATATTAACGAGGCAATCTTTTTTCCCGCTCATCGTACAGCCGTCTGCGTACGACATCATTTCTTTTAAAATCGCTGCAATGGACCGATTGGCATAACCAGCCTCTCGTTCTTTAATGAAATAAGCATTTTCAACGCAGCGCGTCGCATCGAGCATCACGTCAATATCATGTATTTTACAAAGATCATACACTAGCTTCATATTTTGCATACTGACCGGCTGTCCGCCCGCAAGATTCACTGTTACGGCAAGGCAGACATATGGAATGTTTTCGGCACCGACTTCATCGATGACCTTTTGCAATTTGATTAAATCAACATTCCCTTTGAACGGATGTTCAATGGTAGGGTCATGTGCTTCATCAATAATAATATCGACAAAAGTAGCGCCGTTTAGTTCCTGATGGGCACGTGTTGTTGTGAAATACATATTCCCAGGGACGACATCGCCTTTTTTTATTTTCAATTGAGATAAGATGTTTTCCGCCCCGCGCCCTTGGTGTGTCGGCAGGACATATTGAAAGCCGTAAACATCTCGCACTGCTTCTTCTAACTTGCGCCAGCTTTTGCTTCCGGCATACGCTTCGTCGCCTGTCATGAGCGCTCCCCATTGTGCGTCACTCATTGCCGTTGTGCCGCTATCTGTTAGTAAATCGATATACACATCTTTTGAATCGATGAGGAATGTATTGTATCCGGCTTGTTGAAGTGATTGTTTTCTTTCTTCATACGAAAGCATCGCGACGGGTTCTACGCTTTTAATTTTATACGGTTCTGCTGTTCTCCTTTTCATTTCACCATCCCTTTCATTCGTTCTTATTATTACTATATCGATGGGGGATGGGTGTTACGACTTCGTCATGGCTCCTTATAAAAAAATTCAACTTTGTTGAATGGATTCGGCTCGCATAATTCATCAGTCTTGAAACAAGCTATCGTAAGATGACTGGATTGAACACCAGTAATTGCTTAGATGGGGGAATCACATATGAAAAAACCCTTCACACCACAGCTTGTCTATTTTGAACCGAATGCATTGGATTATCCGCTCGGCCAAGAACTAAAAGAGAAGTTTGAAAAGATGGGGATCGAAACGCGCTTCACGACATCGCATAATCAAATTCGGGATTTGCCAGGTGAGACGGATGCACAAAAATACCGGATTGCAAAGTCGACATTAGTTGTGGGCATTCGAAAAACGCTGAAATTCGATTCGTCCAAACCGTCTGCAGAATATGCCATTCCTTTTGCGACGGGCTGTATGGGGCACTGCCATTATTGTTATTTACAGACCACTATGGGAACGAAGCCGTATATCCGGACGTATGTGAACGTGGAGGAAATTTTGGACGCTGCTGACAAGTATATTGAAGAGCGCGCACCAGAAATCACTCGTTTTGAAGCGGCTTGTACATCTGATATTGTGGGAATCGATCACCTGACTCATACGTTGAAACGGGCGATTAACCATTTCGGACAGACCGAATTAGGACGACTGCGGTTCGTGACGAAATTCCATCATGTCGATCATTTGCTAGATGCGGCGCATAACGGCCATACCCGTTTTCGATTCAGTGTCAATGCCGATTATGTCATTAAAAACTTTGAGCCAGGCACCTCGCCATTAGTGAAACGGATTGAGGCAGCAGGAAAAGTAGCAAGAGCCGGCTATCCGCTCGGCTTTATCGTGGCCCCCATTTATCTTCACGAAGGATGGCAAGAAGGTTACCGATATCTATTTGAGCGGCTCGATGAGGAACTGCCTGACGATGCAAGGGAAGATATTACGTTTGAATTCATTCAGCATCGTTTTACGAAACCGGCGAAAAGAGTTATTGAGAAAAACTATCCGAAAACGAAATTAGCGTTGAATGAAGAAGAAAGACGTTATAAATGGGGCAAGTACGGAATTGGAAAATATATTTACCAGAAAAACGAAGAAGACGAGATCAAGGAGACGCTATTCGGTTATACAGAAAAATTCTTTCCGAATGCGAAGATTGAGTATTTTACATGATCAGATCCAAGCATATCGATAATGGATATGCTTGGATCAATCAATTTATTTCTTCTTTAACTGTGTTTGCGCCATCCCTACCATTTTTTTCACCATTTTACCGCCGATATTTCCAGCCTGTTTTGCCTTCAGCTCACCGTTGTACCCTTTTTTAAGAGGGATCCCTAGTTCCTGCGCAATTTCAACCTTCTTATTGTCATCTACATCATTGCCTTGCGCGTTGAACACTTCAACTTTTAAACGATTCATTGCCGCATGCCACTCCGATGATCTGTATCGACCGTTGTATTGATCGTTCTGAGTCATGATTGATCTCCTCCTCTCAAACGTAGTATTTCCGCAATTTGAGTATTCACTCAAACAAAAGTGCTAGGTGACTGGCACCAACTTACAGTAAGGAGGGCGCTTCTTTCTGCCGGATAGGTGCCCAATTGTTACCGCCTATATTGTTGTGAACAGATCCGAAGTATAAACTCCTTCATATCAACAAGTCGCGGATAGGTTGGTTGCTCGGTCGTTCCGGCAATCACCAACGGTACAAGTGACTCTTGTCTGTGTAATGAACCATGTGCTGCGCCGCTAAGGTGGGCCGGTGTTAATTGGGCTTTGAATTCATAGCCAGGCTTTGCATTCACGACGATAAAACGACCCGAATGAGAATGTAATGCACTATAAACTCGAGCTAATGCATCTGGATAATCTCCGTAAGACAACTTTTTCTCGCTCGTCACTTTCAAATCCAGAAGCTCCGGATTTCCTTCGATACTCCATGTTTGATCATACACATCCTGATAGTCACCGGTTGGACGAAAGGTCAATGAACCTTCGCGCATGCCAGATACGATGCGAATTGAGTCATCCTTCTTGCAGGCAATAACATCCAAACGTCGATCATTTCTGAGGCGTTCGATTATCGCAGACAGTGGAAGGTTTTTATCCAGCACGTAAATATAAGCCATTCGCTGGTTGACACAAACAACAAGCTGATCTTTCTTACGTACTGGGCGCTCGATCCGGGCGATACGATATGTTTGAAGTAGTTTACGCAAATCAATCGCAAATTCCCGGTGCTTGGAACCTGTTGGAGAATGACCATTGTCTCCCATCACCATCCATATATTCCGTTTTAGCGCTTCTTCCCAAGATGGATACAGATTCAATGTTTTTTGGATTTCCCGGTCAATTTGGGTAATTCCCTTTAGATCTTTGGGGCCCTTGAAATGAAGGCGGAGGTCCATATCTTGAAATATACAAAACGTAAACGCCGGGAGTTTGTTTTTACGAATTAAAGTTCGAAGCTCTCGTGCAGTATATTTATAATTTCCAGCAGCTATTTGCGATGTGAATCCCCACGGTCTTAGTTTGGAAAAAAGACCTAGAGAGAAAAGTGGTGGTGTATGACTTGTCCATTTACCCTTTTCGAAGCGAGTCAATGTACTAAATAATCGAGGAACCTGTAACCGCCTAGGTGTATTCCCGCGATAAACAAAAGAATTAATAGAAGCGGAAGGGATTCCTCTGTTACCCAACTCCTCATAAATTGTAGAAACATCACTACTTAAATGCTCGTTGTTTAGCCGGTAAAGCATGTTATGAACCGATCGGCGTACACCTAATCGAAACGTTTCACGAAAACCAGTACCATAATTAATAATTTCTTTTCTTGAGTGATCAAACCAGTTTAAGCCCGGAACATGGTGTTGATCAGCATACGTACCTGTCAAAAGACTGCTATCGATCGTTACCGACATCGTCGGAAACGAACTGACCATATTGGGAATAAACTGACCGTTTTCCATCAGAAATTTTAAAGCAGGAGCACGTCCAGTTTGAGTAGCGATTTCCAAAGGTTCAGACATCAGAGAATCGATGTTTAACAAGATGACTGGTTTTGGCGATTGTAGGTTATTCCTCATAGTTTTCAACCTCATTGCATTTTCTGTATTGTTTTTTCTATACTTCCCATTTTTCTACTGTTGTACTCTGGAAAAATCTTTCTTCGAGGGCACAGAAAAGTCCTTTTACTATCATAAAGAATGGATCCTTATAAACTCGAGGGGATTTTTTCGGTGACTGGCACGAAAAACCCGATCCCCCTGGCAAAGGGGATCGGGTTTTCATTATCTGACCGAAATGACTTGTTCATTTGTCATAATTTCCAATTGTTGCGCTATCACATGACTAGCATTCTTTCCATTACCTAGGCAGATGCCAACCTCGTTCATATTGTACTGGCGCTTCAATAGTTGCTTTTAGTTCTACTGCCGCCGTATAAGGCCAATACGGGTTTCGGAGTAATTCTCGCGCTAAAAACACAAGATCCGCACGGTCGTTTTTGACGATTTCCTCGGCGTGAAGCGGGGAAGTGATGAGTCCAACTGCACCTGTTGGGATCGATGCGCCCTGTTTAATCGTTTCCGAAAAAGGTACTTGGTAACCCGGATAGGCATCGATTTTCGCGGGGACGACTGCACCGGAACTGACGTCAATTAAATCAACCGTTTGTTCTTTCATCCACTCGGCCATTTCCACATAGTCTTCTGCTGTCATGCCGCCTTCTGTGTAATCATGGGCGGAGATGCGAACGAATAGGGGGCCCTCCCAAACTGCCCGTACTTCATCCAATACTTCACGCAAGATTCGATAGCGATTTTCGGCCGAACCTCCGTATGCATCCGTTCGTTTATTGGATAAAGGGGATAGAAATTCATTCAATAAGTAACCGTGTGCCGCATGAATTTCAATGACGTCAAATCCGGCTTTTTTCGCTCGAATCGCACCATCTTTAAACGCTTGTACAGTTGTTTTGATATCATCGATCGTCATTTCGGTCGGTGTTTTCGATTTAGCATCGAACGGAATCGCGGAAGGTGCGTAAATCGTTCCATCGACCGTCGCTTTTCGTCCGGCATGCGCAAGCTGGATGCCGATTTTGGCGCCATTCGCTTTCACAAGACGAACGACTTCACTAAGTCCTTCAATATGATTATCATCCCAAATGCCAAGATCTCGGGCAGAAATACGCCCTTCCGGCTGCACACCCGTTGCTTCAACAATGATCAAACCAACACCGCCAATTGCACGTGTGGGGTAATGAATCTTGTGCCAATCTTGTACTTTGCCATCATCGTTGCTAGAATACATGCACATCGGCGCCATGACGATGCGGTTGTTAAATGTGACACCGCGCAGTGTAAACGGTTCAAATAACTTTGCCATGTTCATTTCCCTCCTAAATAGTACAAACTTTAGTATAGCAAAGGGAAGTGTCGCTCACACAAGATCTGTTTTCAAACAAACGCAATATTTTTATATTTAACTTATAAATTGAAGTAGGGAACACATGGAGTATGTGATCTGGTTTGTGAGTATAGTTCTGTTTTGCATCGGATGGGCTTATTGCAAATATGTCTTCCAACACCGTAAAATGTATTTCATTCCTTATATCGTATGTCAATTTGGCATCACACTTTTTGTCGCAAGCATTTTTCTCATTGGTGGTTGGGAAGGCATGGCATGGCATGGGGCATGATGTCCCTGTTATTAATGGGGATGGGACTGCTTGCGGCACTCTTATTATATTTCTATCGTTTACTGAAAAGGTGGTTCGGACAAAACTAAAGAGCCTTCTCCCGCTAACTGAGAAGGCTCTTTGTCATGATTGAGGAAAATCTTGTTGCATTTGTTGCATGAGCCCATGATCATCGACTGTCATTTTCCCGATTTTTCCTTCCTCCGGACAAATCGCTGTACCGGTAATTTCAAATGGCAGCGTTTGTCCCTGACGATTTGTATACAAAACTTGGGCAATAAAGTCATAATGAGTCGGCGCGACGTCACTTTGGTTGATAGAAAGATCCGTTACCTCCAGTTCATAGTCCATGGTCGACCAGTGGTAGAAAAATAGCAACGGTCTC
Organism: Sporosarcina sp. HYO08; assembly: GCF_001563475.1. Classification (GTDB taxonomy): domain Bacteria; phylum Bacillota; class Bacilli; order Bacillales_A; family Planococcaceae; genus Sporosarcina. Next base: position 13,287 of record NZ_LPUT01000023.1, read on the forward strand.
ATATTTTCATAACCATTTTCTGTGAAGTATGGATCAAATGTTTCTTTTACATATGCTTCCATTTCTTGCAGCTCCGGCGCACCTTCGGGAAGTGATACAACGCCTTGAGGGTCCGCAGTTTCCTTCCTATTCTCCAGTAATTGTTTTTCAACCTCTTCAGCTAATCGGATATATTCGGCATCAGGCGCGGTAAATTGCTGTTGGAGCACCGCCCGAATCGCTTGCTCACTTGAATCCTTTTTCGTTTGTGCCGAACATCCCGTGAACAATAAGCAAGTGAAGAGTGTAAAAAACAACTTCTTACGCATATGTTTTCTATTCATGATCTCTCCTCCTCATTCCAAACAGCTGCTTGATCAATATACGACTATATAGTTTGAAAAGTTTCACCAAGTGCTTATTTAGGCAGATTGATGTTCATGTGCATTCTTTTTCATCTCCCAATACTGAATGAGCTTAAAAAGCGGTGGAAGGATGACGCAAACCGCGATGACTCTTAATACTTGGACTGCTAGCACAAATGTTGAGTCTCCGCCAAGAACAATTGACGTTGTCGTCATTTCCGATATGCCGCCCGGAGAAAATGCCAATGCAGTCGTGATGAAAGGCAAGTCCGTCAGTAGAGAAGCGAGATAGGCGCTGAGAAACATTGTAAAGATGAGGAAGATGGTACTTACCATTGAAAAGAACACTATTTTCTTCAGCCCTTGAAACATGCTTCGATGTATGCGGGAACCGATGCTTGTGCCAATCAGAACTTGAGAAATAACGATCATTCCGGAAGGCCACCATGCTTGCAGCTCCGCATTCAAAAAGATCGTGCTAACCATTTGCAGAAGGGCTACACTTACCATGCTTCCAAGTAGCCAAGGCGCCGGGAATTTTACAAACCTTCCAAAGAAATAGCCGAACCATGCAATGCCGACTAACAATGCAGTTCCCCAAATATGCCCCATTTGAAATGGCGGGCTAACAGAAGCGCTAAGTTCAGGAACAGCCTCAACAGGTGGTCCCATGCTAAAAGATAGAATGACGGGAATCGTCAGGACGACTAAAAAGATCCGCATCGTCTGTGCAATGCTCACTACACCGGTGTTAGCACCAAGTTCTTCCGCAATGCCCGGTATCGTGGACAACCCTCCAGGTGCAGCAGCAAAAAAACTTGTCAGTAAATCTAGTTTTGTGAATTTCCATAAAATGAGACCAGAAAGTAAGGCGAAAACGATGGATAGAAGAAGCATCGTACTAATCGTTAACCAATGGTCTTGAAAAGTGAAAAAAAACGTGCTGTTCATTTTCCTTCCCAGTTCAATGCCTAACATACATTGTCCGACCGCCATCCAATATTTTGGAATTCCGATATGTGGTACGGGGCTTTCATCTTGCTGTTTTCCATATCGTAGAGAGAGAATGGTTGCTGCGAGCAGCGCGCCAATCATCCAACCGATTGAAATACCTGTTAAAGAAAGTAGAAAGCCGCCGACTCCACTTAAAACAATTACATTCAACGAATGTAGAAATGCATTGTGCCTAAACATGTTGCCCCCTTCTTTCAGTTGTTTTATTAAAATAGTCTTGCTTGCATGTACTAGTAACTGTAGTACACTTTTAGCAATAAATAAAATAGTGGTTATTGATGTTTAACCATCAAATATTGTGATGTCTGAAGGGGGTTTTTCCACTTGAATGAACGGGATTGGCTCGTGTTACAGACGCTCTATGAGGAAAAAAATATCACAAAGGCTGCCCAACAGTTATTTATTTCCCAGCCGGCGCTCACGAACCGGCTGCAGCAAATGGAACAAGAATTTGGCGTTAAAATTGTTAATAGAGGAAGACGCGGCGTACAATTTACGCCGCAAGGAGAGTACCTCGCTAAGTGTGCACAGGAATTGCTTTTCATGACGCAAAAAATGAGAGAAAATGTCTTGAATATGGAAGATGAAGTCGCGGGTGTTTTAAAACTGGGTGTGACAAGTTATTTTACAGATTATAAGCTTCCTAACTTGTTGAAACGATTCAAAGATCAATACCCGAATATCGAATTTAAGGTTACGACAGACTTTAGTGCTCATATTGCCCAAATGGTTTATAACCAAGAGGTCCATGTTGGTTTTGTGAGAGGAGATTACACGTGGAAAGATCAAAAACGTCTGTTATTCGAAGAGACCTTATGCATTGTTTCAAAAGAAAAAATTGATATACAGCATCTTCCTTCGTTGCCGAGAATTGAGTATCAGACAGATTCTTTATTGAAAACGACTGTTGAAAAATGGTGGTATGAAAATTTCACCCAGCCACCACTCGTCAGTATTGAGGTGAACAAAGCGGATACTTGTAAGAAAATGGTGCTGAACGGCTTAGGCTACGCCATTCTACCCAGCTTGATTGTCAACGATGCAGATCATCTGTATAAAATAGACTTGACCGATCAGGACGGGAAACCGATCATCCGGAAAACATGGATGTTTTTCCATCAGGAGTCTTTGCAATTAAACATCGTCAAAGCCTTTGTTGATTTTATCGAACAATTGGACTTGGACGAAGATATTTAAAAAGTGAGGCGGCTTGTTAAAGTATATGGAAATGATTGATTAAAAAGGGGGATGTGAGGGGATGTATGATTTTTTAATCGTTGGCGGGGGAATCGTTGGACTGTCAACCGGAATGGCATTATATGATCGATTTCCAAACGCGAAAGTAGTTGTGCTGGAAAAGGAAGCGGAAATTGCATCGCATCAGACAGGGCATAACAGCGGGGTTATTCACTCAGGCATTTATTATAAACCTGGTAGTTTTAAAGCAGAATTCGCGAGAAAAGGCAGCCAATCGATGACGGATTTTTGTGAGATGCACGGAATTGAGCATGATATATGCGGTAAAGTCATCGTCGCAACGTCCCAAGAAGAGCTTCCTTTACTCGATAATTTGTACAATAGAGGGCTTGAAAACAAGCTGGCGATCCAAAAAATTGGCGTCGATGAATTAAAAGAAATAGAGCCGCATGTCAGCGGATTAGGTGCGATTCGAGTGCCGCAAGCTGGCATTGTGAACTATAAGCAAGTCAGTCAGAAATTTGCAGAAATTATTCAAGGTAATGGCGGGGAAATTAAGCTCAATGCCAAAGTTGAAAAAATTATTGAGGAAAATGATCAAGTCATTGTCGAAACGAAAAATGAGACATTAAAAGCGAGAACAGTCATTAACTGCGCCGGCTTACATAGTGACCGTGTCGCATTCGCTGCGGGATATAAAACCGATATGCAAATTGTTCCGTTTAGAGGAGAGTACTACAATCTCGTTCCTGAAAAAAGACATTTAGTGAAGCATCTCATTTACCCTGTGCCGAATCCAAAATTCCCGTTTTTAGGGGTTCACTTTACAAGAATGATTGGCGGAGAAGTCGATGCCGGACCGAATGCGGTCTTAAGCTTTAAAAGGGAGGGATATAAGAAAACAGATTTTAGCGCAAAAGATCTTGCTGAAGTGCTAAGATTCAAAGGCTTTTGGATTTTGGCCAATAATTTTATGAAAGAAGGAATGGAAGAATACGCGCGTTCCTTTAGCAAAAAGCGATTCACAAAGAGTTTACAGCAACTCATTCCAGAAATAAGGGAAGAAGATTTAATCCCAGCCCCTGCAGGCGTAAGAGCGCAGGCACTTAGTTCAGACGGGAATATGGTGGATGATTTTAATATTATTATGGGGAAAAATACGATCCATGTGTGCAATGCCCCGTCACCCGCAGCGACCGCTTCCATTGAAATCGGAAAAGAAATTGTACGAAGAATTTCTGGCAACTCTCATCTATTGGAAAAAGATACGGAGGAGACAGCTTATGTTTAATGGAAAGACAATGTTTACCGCGTCAAAGAGGATATTTTAACGAATAAGATCATTATAGATTTGAATGAGGACATCGCTGAAACGGGCGATGTTCTTTTTCATGTTGGAGCGTATTAGTTGACGAACAAAAAAGCTGATGCGAAAAAAATGTGTATTGTAAATAATATTATGGTAAAATTTCTACAAGTAACATCATTCTTAACACAAACACCTTAGAAAAGCAGAGAAAGTAGGGGAATGGGATGCAACAACAAGAATTAGCAAGAGGCCTAAAAAATAGGCATGTACAGCTGATCGCAATCGGGGGTGCGATCGGTACTGGGTTATTCCTAGGAGCAGGAAAATCGATTCACTTAGCAGGGCCATCGATTTTATTTGCTTATTTAATCGCTGGTGCCATTTGTTTTTTAATTATGCGAGCGCTTGGTGAATTGCTGTTATCGAACTTGAACTATAATTCTTTTGTAGATTTTGTGCAAGATTATTTAGGAAATATGGCTGCGTTTATCACCGGTTGGACGTACTGGTTTTGCTGGATTTCAATCGCTATGGCAGATTTAACAGCAGTCGGTATTTATATTCAGTTTTGGTTTCCGGAAGTTCCGCAATGGATGCCAGGATTAATCGCACTTGTCGTCTTACTCATTATGAACCTTGCGACTGTGAAACTTTTTGGTGAGATGGAATTCTGGTTTGCTTTAATTAAAGTGATTGCGATTTTGGCATTGATTGTAATCGGTGTCATTATGATTGTAACGGGCTTTTCGACAGATTCGGGCGCGTCAAGCTTCTCCAATTTATGGAGCCATGGCGGCATGTTCCCGAACGGCGTTTACGGTTTTATCCTGTCATTCCAAATGGTTCTTTTTGCGTTTGCTGGGATTGAGCTTGTAGGACTGACGGCGGGGGAAACAGAAAATCCGAAAAAAGTGATCCCAAAAGCGATCAATAATATTCCAATTCGGATTTTAGTGTTTTATGTCGGTGCACTCATTGTCATTATGGGCATCTATCCATGGAATGCCATCAATCCATTGGAAAGTCCATTCGTTCAAGTCTTCGCTGCAATTGGAGTCGTCGCAGCAGCCGGCATCATCAACTTTGTTGTCCTAACATCTGCTGCATCGGCGTGTAATAGTGCCATTTTTAGTACAAGCCGGATGCTGTACTCGCTTGGCAAGGGAAAACATGCGCCTGTTCCCTTAACAAAACTAACGCGCAATCGAGTGCCTTCCAATGCACTGTTCTTTTCAACCGTTGTCATTCTGATCGCAGTTGTATTGAACTACATTATGCCAGAGGGTGTATTCACACTCATTACGAGTGTTGCTACCGTTTGTTTCGTTTTTATTTGGGGCATCACGGTCATCAGCCACTTGAAATATCGCAAAACGAGACCAAATCTAGCGAAAGAAAGCACGTTCAAAATGCCGCTTTATCCATTCTCTAATTATTTGATACTTGCTTTTCTAGCGTTTATTCTCGTTGTACTGGCGCTTGCGGAAGATACCCGTATTGCTTTATTCGTAACGCCTGTTTGGTTTATTTTACTCATTGTGGCTTATAAGACACGGCAAGTAAAAGTTGAGCAAGAGGCGGCGCATTTAAATTAAATCTTGACGAAAACCAGCTGATGTGAAAAACTCGGCTGGTTTTTTGTCATCATTCATCTTTCTTATTTCAAGATAACACACCCAATTCCCGGGAACGAGCCTCTGCTTTGTCAATGCACTCAGCGATCGCTTCCTTGAATAATCTGCCCTCTAAAGCTTTTAACCCTGCTTCCGTTGTGCCGTTTGGGCTTGTGACGTGCTTTCTTAATTCCGCAGGCTCCGTCTTCGTTTGGCGCATCATGGCCGCCGCCCCTTCAATCGTCTGGATAATGAGCTCCCGTGCTACGTCTTTGGACAACCCTTTCGTCATCGCCGCCGCTTCCAGTGCTTCCGCCAAATAATAGACATAAGCAGGGCCGCTTCCGGACAACGCAGTGACCGCATGCAAATCATCTTCTTCAACCTCTTTGACTAACCCAATTCCGCCTAATAACCCGAGAATATGACGCCGCATATCATCATCGACTGCGACATTCATTGCCACACCTGTTGCCGATTTGCCAATTGTCGCGGACGTATTCGGCATGGAGCGCGCAATCGGCCGGTTGCCCAATCCATTTTCCAATGTTTGGATGGAAACACCGGCAATGACCGATAAAATTGCCGCTTGTTCATTGATAAATGGGGCTGTGTCTGCCATCGCTTTTTGGATATCTTTCGGCTTCGTCGCAAAGACAATGAGATCTACTTCATGTAATAAGTATTTATCCGTCAAAATAGAAATGCCATATTGTTGCTTGAGGGAAAGGAGCCGTTTTTCATCGGATTTGTTTGTCACAAAAATATTCTTCGGTTCCAATACACCTTGTTCTACGATTCCAGCCATGACCGCTTCCGCCATGGAACCTGCGCCGATAAACGCAATCGATCTCATATTAACCACTCCTTCAGTAAAATAAAACATGCGCTTCCGTCCTATCCAAAGGACGAAAACGCATGTTTCCGCGGTACCACCTAAATTTGCCAGCTGACAGCCAGCACTACTTTTTCCTTTTTTAACGCAAAAGGGACGGCTATGTTTCCACAGCGACTCGGAAGGAGGTTCACTGCGGGAGAGGGGATGTGGCTTTCAGCCGGTGACCACATTCTCTAGACCCATTTCCGCAGCTACTCGTCTTCGTCAACGTCAGTCTATGTTTTTAAAGTAGATATTCCGTACCAAGCATATCCTCAGCCTGATTGAAAACGCTTGTCAAGGAAGGCAGGCTAAGCGCGACGTCCTGTCGCAACGCCTGCATGACTCGCATCGTGCGAGTCCGCGCGAAGTCGAGCGAAGACGCGAATAGAACTAAGGTTCATGAGCGGGCGAGCAAATAAGGAAGGCATCCTAAGTTCGCCGCGTCCTGCGGCAACGGATGCATGACCTACATCCTGTAGGCCCCAACGACGAATGTGAGGGTTTGTCAACAGGCTGAGTCGTTCATGAATTAGAACGATTATGGCATGTCTGAAAAATAATGTCAATGCCTCTAACTATAATTTCCTAACAATGCGATAATAAAGGCAACTAACATCATAACTGCAATGACAACAAGCGCCACCTTCCCCGTACTGATAGGTGCTTTGCCACTCACTTTCCCGGTTTGTCCATTGACTAAAAATCGATAAACCGTGTCTTTATAACGGAAGGACGAAATCCATATTGGCAACAGTATATGCTTGTATGTGATGTCTTGATAATCTGTCGAAACACTTGTGATGTTGACAATATCTCCATACACTTGGCCGCGAATCCCATTTTCGATTCGCCGATCTATTATTTGTTGCGCGTCTTGCCATCCAGTCGGCAATGAAATCGAATAGCGTTCAGCCAAAAACCCCGATAAGTATTCCATTTTATAATCTACAAGGTCCTTTAAATGAAATGGCTCAATCCGTTTCACAAGTCCACTTGCGACATTTTCAGATGCTTTCACAAGGACATCATCGAAAAATTCATTGTAGCGGCCGCTTTCCATATGCCAGCGAATTTTCCGAACTTGCTCCGTCACTTGCCGCGGCTGTCCGTCCTCATATACGGTGCGCGTGACTGTAACATAATAGTATGTGCCGACTTGCACAACATATGCCGATTGTGTATCGGCGTCAAATGTCCAGTAGGGGATATAAGCTCCCGACAAACGATTCAAGCGATACGTTTTCTTCAGCTCATTCGGCGCGAAATAGCGCTTCCGAATCCATACTTTAAATTTTTCAACAGCTTCTTTTTCAGATACTTGGAAAGGGACGACTAAAGCAGGTTTTATACCCGCATGGTGATCACTGACCGTAATGTGGGAGGAACCGCAAAACGAACAAAAGTCGGCTACTTTATCTTGATCCAACAACGTTTCCGCACCGCAGCTGTCACATGTAAACACACGTTTTTCGTCATCCCAGCTATGGTCTTCCTTTTCCAGCGCTTCTAAAAAGTTGAGCTCAATCGTGTTGTTTTGCGTACGTTCGATTTCTTGCGTACTGCCGCAAAACGGGCATTGAAGCGCGCCTGTTTCGGGTGAGAATTCCATATTGCCGCCGCAAGACGCACATTGCGTCACGGCTGTTTGTTCGATCTTTGCCTTTTCATCGCCATTTTCGATTAAATCTGTCACGCAATCACCCCATTAAAACTCATGGCTTTAAGTTGTCTCCACAGTCACTGCAAAACTTTGCAGTCGGCGTGTTTTCTTTTCCGCATTTTGTACACGTCCGATGGCTTACTTGCTTCCCGCCGCATTCGCCGCAAAATTTGGCATCTGCATCGATCTCTTTTTGACAATGCATGCATGGTACTTTTTGGGGTTGCACGGCATTGCCACATTCTGGGCAGAACTTAGAGTCTTCTGCAATACGTGCTTGGCAATGCGGGCAAGTCGTTTTTGCAGTTTGCTCATTGACAGGGGCGGCCTGCTGCTGTGCATTTCCCGAAAAGACGTTTGCCATGACATTCCCAAGAGCCGCTCCTGCACCAAGTCCTGCACCCGCACCAGCCAATCCGCTTCCTTCGTTTCTCGCCGCATCTCGAAGCGCTTCCGCCGCTTGGTACTGTTGGTATTGTCCGAGATTGCCAAGGACACCCATGGACGTTCTTTTATCCATCGCCTCTTCCACTTCTTTTGGAAGCGATAAATTTTCAATATAAAGAGAAGTGATTTCAAAACCGAATGCTTTGAATCGCTCCCGCATTTTCTCTTTTCCTTGGCCGCTTAATTCATCGTAATACATCGCGAGGTCAAGGGCTGGAATGCGAGATTCGGCAAATAGATCCGTCAACCCGGACAAAATCATCTTTTTCAAATGGTTTTCAATGTTGCTTGTATCGTAGGACGCATTCGTTCCGAACAGCTCTTTTAGGAAAACAGCTGGATCCGACACCCGGTAGGAATAAATGCCATACCCTCGTAATCGAATCATGCCAAACTCAGGATCCCGCATCATAATCGGGTTTGATGTGCCCCATTTTTGATTGACAAATTGCTTCGTGTTGACAAAATAGACTTCCGCTTTAAATGGGGAATTGAAACCGTGTTTCCACGATTTCAGCTTCGTTAAAATCGGCATATTTTGCGTATATAATAAATGGCGGCCTGGGCCAAAAACATCCGCAATTTCCCCTTCATTGACGAAAACCGCAGCTTGCGACTCTCTCACGGTCAATTCCGCACCCATTTTAATTTCATTATTGTGAACTGGAAAGCGGTATACCATTGTATTTGTGTCGGTATCCGTCCATTCGATGACTTCGATAAATTGACTTTTAAAAAATCCGAATAATCCCATCTTGTTGCCTCCCTTATTTGATTCAACTAGTATATTGATCAAATAGTTAATCTCTAATTGGAACCTTCATTATAGCATATTCCGACAACCACCTATTTCAACTGTTGGCCAACTAGAGGGATGACGTCATCCTAGAAAAAAGGTACAATAGCCTGAACAGTCATTCATTTTAAGATTCAAAGAAGGTGGGATTCTATGATACATAAAATTACAATGCCTACGCCGTTTGCGGTAGGGGATGTCAACGCGTTTCTCCTCAAAGGAGATGCGCTCACATTAATCGATGCCGGTCTTAAGACGCCGGAAGCGTATGAGGCACTTAAGTGGGGATTGAAGGAAGCGGGGTATACTTTTCGGGATATCGACCAAGTGGTGTTAACGCATCACCACCCCGACCATGCAGGCTGGATCGAGGCGTTCGATCGAGCGAATATTTTAGGACATGCCTATAATGACCCTTGGCTAAGAAGAGACGACGAGTTTTTCGCGTTTCATGACGCTTTTTACTTGGCGTGTTTAAAAGAGGCAGGTGTGCCAGAACACCATTACTCTTGGGTAGATCGCAAGGGGCGATCCGTGCAGTTGATGGGAGAGCGACCGCTCGATCAGTTTCTGAGTGAAGGTGATGCACTACCCGGACATGAAGGATGGGGTGTCATAGAAACACCGGGACATGCGCAGAGTCACCTTGTTTTTTGGCACGAAACGTCCGGCACGATGATCGGTGGTGATCTTTTATTGGCCAAAGTTTCTTCAAACCCGCTCATTGAACCGCCATTCGATCAAAGTTCGGGACGTCCACGGTCGTTGCTGCAATATAATCACTCGATAAAAAGACTACTAGATTTACCAATTACCCTTATTTATACTGGCCACGGAGATGAAGTGAGGAATGCACATGTATTAATAAAAGAGCGGCTAGAGCTGCAGGAAACACGCGCAATGAAAGTGTTAGGAATGATGGAAGAAAAGCCGCAAACTATTTTTCAATTAACGAGGCAAATCTTTCCAGCTGTCTACGAAAAACAACTAGGCCTCACACTTTCTCAAACGGTAGGGCAAGTGGACTTTCTCCTTCATAAGGGATTGATCGAAGAACGAAGAGATGAAAAAGGTGTTTTATGGTATGCACAAACGTAAATCTGTTTTTATTACAGGCGCAACAAGCGGTGTCGGGTATGCGCTGACGAAAAAACTGTTGGCGGATCAAGATCACTATCATGTCATCGGAACGGGTAGAGCCCCCGACGCCATCTGGACATTGCAAAACGAAGGCGCGCACATGGTACGGGCTGATTTATCCCGCCCGGAAGAGGTGGATTTCTTACTCACGCAAGTCGGAACGCCGGATATCGTCGTTTTTTCAGCTGGGGTTGGTCGATTTGCCACCGCGCACGAAACGTCTGATGAAGCGATGCACGACATGATGAACATGAATGCGATCCTTCCAATGCAGCTGACAAAACGATTATTGCCGGACATGATCCAACGGGGAAGCGGCCACCTCATTTATATTGGCTCGCAGGCAGGCAAAGTCGCCACACCCAAAGCGGCCGTCTATGCCGCATCGAAACACGCCATCATCGGCTTTACCGACGCACTTCGCATGGAAGTTGCGCCGTTCGGGATCCATGTCACAGCGATCCATCCCGGTCCGATCGACACACCGTTTTTAGACGTAGCCGACGACACCGGACATTACCGAAAAGCACTCGGCAACCATTTGCTATCGGTCGATGCAGTTTGTGATGCCGTCATCAAAACGATCGAACAACCTGTCCGAGAAGTGAACTTGCCGGGCTATATGGGGGTAACGAGTAAATTGCATGCCATCGCCCCTGGGCTTGTCGAGCGGATTGGACGGAAGTTTTTTACCAAAAAATAGCAACTGGTGCCAGGCACCCGAACGATTCTGACATTCACGTTTGTTTTAATAATTGATACAATTTACCGTGTGAAGGTAGAGTGGATATAAAGCTTGCAGTGAAAGTAAATGGAAGAGAACTCGATGTTCAAAAAAACGTATACGATTGGAGGAGAGTGGAATGAGCTTGATAAAACGGTTAGGAATGGAACTGCCGATCATTCAAGCGCCGATGGCAGGTGTGACGACACCGGAGTTTGTCGCAGCCTCTGCAGAAGCGGGGATGCTTGGTTCGATTGGTGCGGGTTATTTGTCAAAAGAAGAAACTCGGACATTTATTCGTGATGTGCAAAAACGCACAAAGAAGCCTTTTGCTGTCAATTTATTCGTGCCGGAACAAGTAGAGCCTAGCGAAGAACAATTACATCAAGCATCTCAGGCACTGCAGCCGATTAGAAATGAACTAGGCATTTCTTCGGAGCTATTAACGCTTTCAAAACATGAATTCGATGGACAAGTGCAAGCCATACTAGAAGAAGGCGTGACCATCTGCTCGTTCACATTCGGGCTGCCAGAGGAAAAAATAATCCGTCGATTAAAAGAAGCGGGTATTTTTCTGATCGGCACGGCTACAACAGTGGAAGAAGCGATTTTGGCAGAAGATGCTGGAATGGATGCGGTCGTTGCGCAAGGAAGCGAAGCGGGCGGACATCGCGGTTCTTTCCTTGGAGACATTAAGTTTATTTCACTCGTTGAATTACTTCCGGCAATCGTTAGTGCTGTTGACATTCCAGTGATTGCAGCGGGCGGCATTGCGACGAAAGAACTGATGAACCGCATGTTGGACGCGGGTGCAGGAGCTGTCCAAATCGGTACGGCATTGCTTGCGTCCGATGAAAGCGGCGCCCATCCACTTTATAAGCGAGCAATTGTAGAGGCAGAAGAAGGATGCACCGCGCTAACGACTGCATTTTCCGGCAAATTCGCACGCGGCATTCGTAATCGTTTCATGGAAGAAATGCAAGAGGCAGTCATTGCGCCGTACCCTTATCAAAACGATTTAACGAAAGAAATTCGAAAAGTCGCGGCGAGCGAAGGAAAGCCTGCGTTCATGTCACTATGGGCAGGGGAAAGTGTGCATTTGAGCAGGGAAGGAAGCGTGCGGGATCTCCTGAACCACTTTTCATAAGATCAGTTATCGGTCAGTTTCCTGCATCGTAATCTTTACCACTTTTTCTGTTTTGGTCACAAACCGGATTCTCACAAACACGCCAAATTCTCGATTCCCTTCTTTCAGCCACAGTTTAAATTTTTCAATCGTTTCTTCGCCCTCCGTTTCTCTACCTTCGTGGAGATAATCGACAATATTGGCCTTTGGATATTTGGCGTGTGTTTCTACCATGGCAAGCTGCCCCCATTTCGCATAAGCCGGAACTTGTGCTTGCAGCATTGTTGGAATCTGTGTCGACGTTGAATAAACGGTCATCAACACACCAAGTGCAATCACTATTTTTCGGATCATTAAACTCCACTCCTTTTTTGTAGGATGTGTTGTTTGTTTTGATTCATGCGAGTATGCATTTCAACCTGGTGCCGATTCACCAAAATATCGTTCTTATTACATTATTTTTCTTCTTTCCTGTGTGTTAAACTTTGAATGTTTAACAGGCAATGAGAAGGTGGAAATGATTTGAGCAGAATAGAACGTAAACAGCAACAGAAACAATTGAACAGTACGAAGAAATGGTCTACCCTCAAAAAAACTATCCGAATCCTACTATTTGGAATGCTAGGGATGATCCTTTGTGGATTGCTCGTGGTCAATCTATTCATTACTTTCAGTGATGTAAGTAAACTAGAAGAGCCTGACCCAAGACCGACCTTTATTTACGATCAAAACGGAGAGATCGCTAGTAAAATTTCAAACGCCAACATTGAAGGCGTCCGATTAGATCAGATGCCAAAAGAACTCATTGAAGCAGTCATCTCTGTGGAGGATCAACAATTCTACAAACATCATGGGATCAATTACTTCGGAATTGCACGGGCATTTACCCGAAATTTGGTAAAAGGAGAAGTCGTTGCCGGTGGAAGCACGATCACCCAACAGCTTTCAAAAAATGTTTTTTTAACTCATGAACGTACCTATTCTCGCAAATGGAAAGAATTAATTCTCACAAAGAAAATTGAGAGAACGTATTCAAAAGATCAGATTTTAGAACGCTATTTAAATCAAATCTATTTTGGTGAAGGCGCATGGGGCGTTCAGCGGGCTGCACAAGTCTATTTCGGAAAAGACGTCAGCGAGTTAACGTTAAACGAATCCGCGACATTAGCAGGATTAATCAAAGCACCTTCCTATTTATCTCCATATAAAAATATGGAAAAAGCGATCAAACGACGCAACATCGTTTTATCATTGATGAAAAATGAAGGATATATTCGTCAAGCGGATTATGATGAAACGATCAAACAGGAAATTGTGTTAGCCGATCAAACGACGATGAATTTCAAAGGGAAATATCCCTATTATGTTGACCATATCGTTGACGAGGCGGTTCACAAGTACGGGCTAACGAAAAACGAAGTGCTTTCTGGAGGATACCATATTTACACAGAGTTAAATTCTGTCATTCAAGATGCCCTGGAAGAAGTCTATCGGGATGACCGTTATTTTCCAGAGAGTAAACCCGATCAACTTATTCAAAGTGCTTCAGTCTTCCTCGATCCTACAACAGGTGGCATCCGTGCATTGGTTGGAGGCAGAGGGGAGTATACATATGGACGGTTTAATCATGCGACGGAGCTTATTCGACAACCGGGATCGACCTTAAAGCCAATTGCCGTCTACACTTCTGCATTGGAGCAAGGCTATGAGATGTCGGATTTACTCGTTGACGAACCCATCAATATTGATGGCTATTCCCCAAGAAATTTTGACAGGCAATACAGGGGACAAGTGACCATGTACGATGCAATCGCTCAGTCGTATAACATACCGCCCGTCTGGCTCTTGCATCAAATGGGCATTGAAAATGGTGTGCGTACCGTCGAACAGTTCGGCATTCCATTGGAAGAACATGACCATAACCTCAACTTGGCATTAGGGGGCTTGCATCAAGGGACGTCACCGCTGCGAATGGCGCAAGCATTCTCTACTTTTGCGAATAATGGGGTCATGATGGAAGCGCATGCGATTGTAGAAATAAAAGATGCAGAAGGCGAAGTCATTGGAAAATGGCGGGAACAGTCTGTAGAAGTAACAGAAGCGCAAGTTGCCCAGCAAATGACCTATATGCTGCAAGGTGCTGTCGAAGTCGGCACGGCCAAAAAAGCACAACTATCAGGGATAGAAGTAGCTGGTAAAACAGGGACAACCCAGCTGCCGTTCACCGGTGTTGATGGGTCAAAGGATCATTGGTTCGTCGGATATACGCCAGATATTGTCGGTGCGGTTTGGTTAGGGTATGACCAAACGGATTCCGAACATTATTTAACATCGACGAGTAGTTTCACAGCGCCACCAATATTTCAGCAAGTTTTATCAAGGTCGATTAGTGAATTACCTACAAAGAGATTTGAGTTACCATTCATCGCGAAAAAGAAAAAAGAGCTCGAGAAACAAAATGAGAAAATGAAGGAACAAGAAAAGGAAAAAAGGAAACGAGAGAAGGAAGAACGGAAAGAACGAGAAAAACATGAGAAAGAGAAGGAGAAGCGGGAAAAAGAAGACGAGAAAGAACAAAAGAAAAGAGAAAGAGAGCGAGAAAAAGAAGAGAAGAAACGAGAAAAAGAGAAGGAAAAAGAGGAAAAGAAGAAACGGGAAGATGACGATTGAGCAATTACGGTTGGAAAAGGGACGATCTGTCAGTCTTTCTACAAAACTTACCAAAATTAGACATTTTCAAAGATTTACAATAGTTGGTATTTGTTGTATCATAAACAGTAATCATTCATTGAGAATAAAAAACACTGCCCAGCCTGTTGAAAATCGATAGTAGATTTCATTCGCAGGTAGAAGCCAGTTCAAGTAGACTAACGGTCTCCGTTATCGTCTTTTTGAACTGGCTTTTTCTATTGGCACGAAAAGGGGAAGATCATATCTTTCTGTATACCAGGAATAATTGTAAGCGCTTTAATTTACTAACCAATAAAGGATGCACATAAAGGAGCGGACATTGAATGTATGTTACCGCCTCTATGAAGCCGAAGAATTTTAAAATCCCGTTGTCAATTGATTGAGGGCATTAAACAAAGATTGGGCAATGAACACTGCACGCCATCTGATGCACGTGACATCGAAACGAAAAACGTTCGAACTATAAAGGGGGTAAAAAAATGGAGGATCAAAAACTGTTAAAAATTTTAGGGAACAAAGATGTATTGGCGCTTGCATTCGGCGCAATGATTGGTTGGGGATGGGTTGTTACCGCAGGCCTTTGGATTACCGAGGCTGGCTCACTTGGGGCAATCGCTGCATTTCTAGTCGGTGGATTGCTCGTTGTGTTTGTCGGACTCACTTATGCAGAATTGGCAGCTGCGCTACCGCTCGCGGGGGGAGAAATGTATTATGCCCATGCCGCGATGGGTCGATTGCCTTCTTTCATCACCACATGGGCGATCATTCTTGGTTATGTTTCTGTGATCGCATTTGAAGCAGTTGCGCTTCCAACCGTTTTCGATTATCTCATTCCGGGATACGGCGTTGGGATGGCCGGTTCCATCCTTATTTCTTGGATCAATTATCGCGGTATGAAGTTAACGAGTGTCATCATGGGGATTTTGACGCTATTGATTGCGATCGCTGGGGTTTTATTAATTACAGGTAGCTCAATCGCAGGAAATGTCGAGAATATGGCACCGTTTTTCACGAATAATATGAGCGGAATTTTAATCGTACTGATCATGACACCATTCATGTTCGTTGGATTTGACGTGATTCCACAATCGGCGGAGGAAATTAATTTGCCGCGTAAGCGGATTGGTCAGTTGCTCATCTTTTCGGTCTGCCTCGCAATCACTTGGTATCTATTGATCATCTTCGGTGTTTCACGAGTGTTGACACCGACAGAGATTTCCGGCTCTACGCTGGTGACGGCCGATGCGATGGCAAAAGCGTTCGGCGGCAGCAAAATGATGGGGAATGTACTTGTCCTTGGTGGAATTGGTGGTATTTTAACAAGCTGGATTGGTTTCTATGTTGGCGGAAGCCGTGCGATTTACGCGCTGGCAAAAGCAGGTATGCTGCCGAAATTTTTGGCAGAACTTCATCCGAAGTATAAGACACCGCACAAAGCGATTCTATAAATCGCAATTTTAACAACCGCCGCGCCTCTATTCGGCAGACCAGCACTCGTGTGGCTTGTTGATGCAGGTGGTCTCGCGTTAGTCATTGCTTGGCTCATGGTCGCACTATCCTTTATTATTCTACGGAAAAAGCGTCCGGAAATGAGACGGCCATTCCGTGTTCGAGGCGGCACGTCCGTTGGATGGATTGCGTTGTTGATGTCGATTGGCGTTGTGATTTTATACCTGCCAGGCATGCCATCCGCACTTGTTTGGCCGTACGAATGGATCATTATCATCGCTTGGGCTGCACTAGGATTTGTTTTCTACAAGTGGGCAATGTCCAAGTACGGAGCAACCAATGCGAATACATTAATGGATCAAGAGGTAGATCGAATTCTCCAAACAGAAGATGAACTAGCAATCCCTACAGATGAACAAGCAGAGAAAGAAGTGTATAATCAATAGTGGCAATATTCGATAGACTGCCAGAGATCCAAGACGGAAACATGAGGGGGCTGGGAATGTGAATACACTATTTATCGCAGGGCATGCAAGACTTCCATCTGGTATGGCCGCACAGAATATGTTCGAATCGATCACGATTACTGCAGAAATTGACAAAAATTATGGGGTGATCGTCACGGCAAGCTGTACGCTTGCAACGGATCATGGAAGAGATTTCATTCAGCATTTATTAAGAGGACATAGTTTGCGCGATGGCATTGACAAGCCCATCCAAGTGGTGAAGCAACATTATTTAGGGAAAGCGAGCAACGCACTTGTCTCCGCTTTAAAAGATTTACACAAGCAGTATGAATTGCAAGTCACTGCAAAGGGAACTAGTAGTTGAAAAATGTAAGCCTATACAATCGATCACATGAAAACAGTGCCCGCCACACACATCGTGTGGAAGGCACTGTTTTTTTACCGTTTTCTTTTATTTCTCTTGCCATTAATATTCAGAAATTCACTTTCTTCCCCAAACTCCACTTCTTTATGCTTCGCTACCGTATCATATTTAGGCATGACGTTTGCTTGCTTGCCTTTATCCTTATTGCGATTTTTGTTTTCCTCAGACATGAAAAACCCTCCTTTTGTAAGATCCATCTGTAGTATGAACAAAAGGAAGTTTTTTATTTTGCATTCATGATTGATAACCATTTACCGCATACTTATGTTTGAGAAGGACTTATGAAGGCGGAAAACACCCCTAAAACAATATAAAAGCAGCCAGTGATCCGACTCTGGTACTTTGAACCTACTTTACAGATTTTCCGAACGAGAAAGCCCACTGCCTTTAGGCGTGGGATGAAAGTGAGGTCAAATACGGAGTGGCACTAAAAACCAAAGGTCTTGTGCCGCTTCAAGTATTTGAAATTCTTTCTTCAGCTATACATTCCAGTTATACTCAAGTTGTGAACAGGTGTTCTTTTTCGTGGTATACTGAAAAGGGGGGGTGAACTACTTGCAAACTATCACGCTGAAACTAGAGCTTCGAAAGCCAACAAAAGAGAAAGTATCAATGTTCCAAAAGATGACAAAGGTTAATACTGCTTTTTCAAATTGGCTTTTGGATTTCGAAGGGCTACAAACAGCCACTTCGAAAGTATTTCATCTTTATTCTGATGAGCCATTCCCATCGGCTATCGTCAATCAAACGATTCGCACGGTGAAATCGAAAAAGAAAAACCAAAAAGCGAAAGTCTTTCGCCGCTTATGGTGTGGCTTTAATAATCAGAATTTTAGAGTGGAGAAGGAGAATGGCTTGTATAAAGTCTCTTTCCCGACACTAAACAAGCGAATTGGTGTGCCGGTTGTCTGCAAAGAGCACCAACAGCGTTGGCTTGACAGACTTTTGTCTGGTGGTGCTAAACAAGGTGCGACTGAACTGTATGAAAAAAGAGGGCGCTGGTTTGTCGCAGTCACCTTATCATTCGAGGTGAAACAAAAACAAGCTGATCCCCCTAAAATAATGGGCATAGACATTGGACTCCGTCAACTTGCGGTTGCTTCAATTGGGACAACTTCACTCTTCTTCTCAGGGAATGAAATGGCCTATCGAAGAAGGCGTTTTGCTGCTCGGAGGAGAAAGCTTGGTAATGCGAAGAAGCTAGATGCTATTCGTAAATCAAAAAATAAAGAATCTGAATGGATGAAAAATACCAACCATAAGATCAGCCGCCAAATCGTTGATTTTGCATTAGAGAACGGTGTTCATCTAATTCGAATGGAAGATTTGACGGGTATTCGCCATTCAAGAAAATCAAAAAAAGAAGCAGGACGCAATTTGCATAGTTGGTCGCACTATCAATTGCAACAATTTATTGAATATAAAGCAAAAATAGCAGGGCTTTTGGTTCAATATGTGGATCCCAAATACACATCTATGACGTGTAAATGCGGTCATACCGATAAGCATAATCGGAACAAAGATTCTTTTCTTTGCGTAAAATGCGGCTATTTAAGTCATGCGGATGTAAATGCCTCGATCAACATAGCGAAGGCGATTAGCGGGCTGTCAACAACAAAGATCGTATAAAAATTAGTGTCGTGGTCAAAGCGACACCGCCTGTTTCAGTACATGCCTATCAACAGTAGGTAGAACGAAATAGGGCGGGGCAATGAGATGCCCCTAAACTTGAGGGCTGTTCAAAACAGAAATGGACTGCGAACGCAAAGTCACTCAAGAATCCCACCCGTTGCACCGTAAGGTGAAGGGCTTGCGGCTTTAGCCGTGGGAGTCTCAATAGTGAGCACCCGATTTCTAATACTTGCCGCAAGAACTGCATACAGACCATCACTCATAAAAGCTAGGAGTATAAATATCGTTCCTAGCAGTAGGAATT
Source organism: Sporosarcina sp. HYO08 (assembly GCF_001563475.1). GTDB lineage: Bacteria > Bacillota > Bacilli > Bacillales_A > Planococcaceae > Sporosarcina. The sequence continues at coordinate 32,504 of NZ_LPUT01000023.1, forward strand.
GCATGGTGACGGATCCGGCAGCAGGTGATATGAATTGCGGAAAGAAGGCAAGAAAAAAGAGTGCTGTCTTCGGATTCATCACTTCTACGAGTACTGATTCATAAAAAACTTTGAGTAATTTTTTGCGAGGAACTGTTGGCAAGTCTGAAGTCGTTTGATCGGATCTAGCAAATAACGTTTTGCATCCCAAATAGATGAGATAAGCAGCGCCTAAATATTTGACCATCTGAAACGCTGTCGCGGATGTCAGTAGAATCGCGGAAACGCCCATTGCCCCCGCTAAAACGTGAACGGAACCGCCGACAGATACACCAAGAACCGAGACGAGCCCCGCTGTCTTTCCTTGATCGATACTTCTTGCCATAATGTAAAACACAGCTGGCCCAGGTATGATTAACAAAGTAAGCGCAGCGATTACAAACAACCAAATTGTTGTGAAATCCATACAATAAACTCCTTCTGTTTATAGCGAAAGATTTTTGGGGTTTGCTTTCATTAAAGAAGCAATTTGTTGCTCGTTTTGCATGGGAACTTGCTCCAACTGTTTGATCACGAGCTCTTGTCAAGAGGGAGAGATATAGCAGTGAGGACCTTGGAAAACCGTTAGGACTTTCTGATTTTCAATATCTTTCCACTGCGGATTCGGGCGCGCAAAGTGGCTGTATAAGATATTTTCATCTTTATTGATTGTGAAAGGCAAATGGGTAGCATAGGGATCTCCATTGTGCTAGGAAAAGAGTGTGGCAAAACTATGCCTTTCGATAACGTCAAAAATCAAATCTGGATCATCGAGCTGAAATTGTTTAAGGATATAAAATTTTGGCAACTCCTTTACAAGTTTCATAAATTCCCAATATTCATATCCTACTACACATACTGACACCTAAAAAGGTACAATAAAAAACAAACAAACATGTCAGGGTGGATGAAAATGAAAAATACGATTTTTGTGTTGGAAGAAGGTTCTCCGAAGTATCAGCAGATTTACGAGAAGTTTAAGTCTTTTATTGAACGTGGGGACATACGGCCGAATGACCGGCTACCATCGATTCGACAGCTTGCGGATTCCTTACATGTAAGCCGCAATACAACATTAACAGCTTATGAACAGCTTGTCGCGGAAGGATATATTCGCGGAGAGGGCAGAAAAGGGTATTTTGTGAATGAAGTCGAACCCTTATTATTTCAGGAGAACGAGAACCCACATCGTAAAAAGCAAACAGCGTTAAAGAAAATGCCGGTAATAAATTTCAGGGGAGATGCGGTCGATCAAGCCCATTTTCCGTTAAAAATTTGGAGAAGGATGGCCAATCAAGTATTAACATGGCAAGACAGCTTTCGATACGGCGAACCATTTGGGGAAGAAGTTTTGCGCGAACAAATTGCAAAATATTTATTCCAATCACGCGGCGTGAAAACAAATGCAAATGCGATCATTATTGGAAGCAGTACCCAACAAATGCTTGTATACCTTGGACAAATACTAAAAGAGGAATTTCAGAGCATTATCGTGGAAGACCCGGGTTATGACGGCGCAAGGGAAGCTTTTCAATTTCATCGTTTTGAGTTTGAAACGTTGCCGGTGCACGAAACAGGTGCTGATCTTTCACAATTAAAACAAATGAACTCCCGATTACTGTATGTAACCCCTTCCCATCAAAGCCCAATTGGTGTGAGCCTATCCATTCAACAGCGGCAAATGCTTATTCAATGGGTGAATGAGAGGTGCGGCTATATTATTGAAGATGATTATGACAGCGAGTTTCGCTATACACAAAAACCATTTCCCGCGCTTGCCTCCATTGATGCGGCACGGGTCATTTATTTAGGGAATTTTTCAAAATCATTTCTTCCGGGCCTCCGTTTAGCCTATATGGTGCTACCGGAGCCTATTTTAAGTCAATATCAAAAGCATTTCGCTTATTTTGAAAGTTCAACTTCGCTTTTAAGCCAACTCACAATGGCAAAATTTATGGAATCGGGAGAGTGGAATCGGCATATTAAACGAATGCGGCTCGTGTATAAAAGAAAAGTGTCGCATTTAGTTGCTGAGTTAAGAAAGCATTTCGGCCCAACGATTACGATCATTGGCGAACAATCTGGTTTGTATTTACTCATCAAATTACACCTGAACCATTCAGAAGAATGGCTCATTCAGCGCGCTTCTTCTTGTGGTGTGAAAGTCTATCCGACTTCACTCTATTTTATGAACAATCATACTGATCGCCCAATCATTAAAATTGGATTTAGTCATCTTTCTATTGATGAAATCGATCTTGGCGTCGAGCTTTTAAAAAAGGCATGGGTGGGGGAGAAAGACATTGAGACTCCCACGGCTAAAGGCGGCGGGCTTTCCCGTTCGGAAAATCTGTAAAAATGATATTTTTCATACCTTCACCTCTGACATGCCTATTTTATAAAATTTGTACCTTTAAAGATGTCAATCACTAGTATACGATGTTAACAAATAGAAAGGGAAGGGTGCTTATGTTTATACCAACATATTTTCAAGTGAAAAATATGGATGAAGTGATTGGATTTATGGAGGAGAACTCCTTTGCGACGGTTGTCACAACCAAAAAGGGGAAGCCGATTGCGACCCATCTTCCATTACAGCTTCAAAAAGAGGGGGAGGAATATTTCATTGCCGGGCATTTTGCATATGGGAATCCCCAATGGCGAACGTTTGAAACCAGTGAAAATGTTCTTGTTATTTACCAAGGACCACATGCGTACATTTCTTCTTCATGGTATGGCCATGAAAACGTGCCAACATGGAATTATCAAGCGGTACACGTATATGGGCAAGCAACCATTTCAGGAGAAGAGGAGTTAAAACAAGATCTAACTAAGTTATTGGAAAAGTACGAGAAACATCGTGAAAATCCAATATTATGGGATATATTATCTCCTAAGCTATTAGAACGAGAACTAAAAGGAATTGTTGGATTTAAAATTAAAGTGGAAGAAATTCAAGCCGCCTTTAAACTAAGTCAGAATCGAAATGAAGAAGATTATCAGAATATCATTGAAAAATTACAAGAAGAAGATAATATAAATTCTCAACAATTGGCTGAAGTGATGAAAAAAACCATGGAAAATAATAAATAAGGGAGTGGTTAGGATTGTTATGAGTAAAGAGAGTGTTTTATGGTGATAATTACAACACAATAACATCAAAAACTTATTTGGAATGTAGCAGATATTTTAGAGGCTTGAGTATGTAGAAGGCTATTAGGGATGGGTTACGGATTTTATATTATTTACAAACTGTGAAACCATCTATCTACCAATAACCTATCACATGTCATTGCTTCATGCTACGTTTCCCTTGAAAAAATACGGACTTCGGTAAGTTTGGATCTTACATCATGGAGTTTTACAAAAGAAGGATGGTTAGATGAGAAAAAATAACGAACAAGATTTAGTGAAAACACAACATAGTGGCGGTGCAGGGTTAGCGATCGTGGCTATTATTCTTGTGTCGATTAGTTTACGTCCGGGAATTATTTCTACTGGACCTATATTGTCTCTTATTCAAGCCGATTTTAATTTTTCCTATTCTACGGCTTCGTTATTGATTACGATACCTGATTTTTTAATGGGGATTTTAGCACTGACTACCCCATGGCTTGCCCGTCGTTATGGGCGTAATACAGTTATCCTTTTTGCTTTATTATTGCTTACTTTCTCTACGATAGCGCGCGTATTTTCTCCCAATACATTTTCACTACTTTTAACGACAGTAGGTGTTGGTGCTGGTATCGCAATCGTTGGTACTTTAATGGGTGGTTTTATCAAATTGAAATTCCCTACAAAAGCAGCATTACTAATGGGGATATATACTACGGCACTCTCCTTGGGTACTGCAGTCTCGGCAGGTACAACAGGAATAATCGCTTCAAATGCAGATAGCGGATGGCGCTTGGCTTCTGGTATTTGGGCTGTGCCGGGAGTTTTAGCTATCATTGCTTGGATTGTTGTAATCCTTCAAGGGCGCAAGGATAATAGCGTTTCAAAAGAAACCTCTACAGCTGGAATAAAACTTCCAATTAGAAACCGCACAGCATGGATGATCGCATTATATTTCGGATGTGTTAATTTCCTTTTTTATGCTTTAATATCTTGGACTTCACTCATGTATCAAGAACTTGGGAAATCCGTTACAGTTTCAGGGTTTATTCTCTTAACTTTCACCGTCGTATTTATGTTAGCCAATCCTATATTCGGCTGGCTTAGTAAATCACTTGATCGCCGTGGCTGGTTAGCTGCTTCTTCTGTTCTGGCGATAGTAGGTTTAATTGCCATTGCTATTGGACCAAATTTAGCTCCATTTATATTTATATCTATTTTTGCATTTGGTCTCGGTGGTGCCTTTACGCTAAGTATGACCTTGCCACTAGATAATACGAATACAGTAGAAGAATCTAATGACTGGAATGCATTTGTTTTAACTGTGGGGTATCTGATTGCAGCGACAGGACCGTTTTTGGTTGGATTTATGCGAGATATCTCTGGAGATTTCAGCAGTTCGATTTGGCTTCTTGTAGGTGTAACCATTCTTATGCTTGTCTTGACACCTTTTCTTAAACCGAATTCTTCTTCTTTACAATAGTTTTCACAAATTCCCAAACTGATAAAAAGTTTGCTGATTAAGTAAAAGGGGTTGGCCTAGAAGTGCCTGGCTCTTCGCTTCGGGACAACCCCTTCTTTTGTTTTTACTGTGCTATTTTGCTTGTTATTTTATTGTTAAAAATTAACTTTCTCTCCCAAAAGAGAACCCGTTAAAATTCGAAGGAGCTCCTCGTTTTTTAACCTTATCCATCATTCCTCATACAACGGTACTCTCCAAGGTTCTTCCACTTTTTCATAACGCGTGACAGAAATAAGGTGCAATGTCAATTGTTCTGGAATTTCTTCCAAGTCATATACCACTAGATCAATCGTCATTTGATGGCGGCCATTTTTATCTTTCTCATTCAGTATGGATCCACTCTCATAAGCTGGATAGACATGCCCTTTGTCATCGACGACAACCCAAGTCCCAAGTGTAGAGGAGAGCGGTTCTGTGCCGCCTTCCATTTCAATGACAATAGAAGTACGTTTGCCAACTGGCCAAATCGACTTTTGCAAATAAAACTCATGCTTCTTTTTGACTTTGTTGATCGTGAGGAAATTCCCTTCGTAGTCAAATGTAACAGGATCTTTCTTCACGTTTTTTGAGTCAATAGCAATCGAAAAGTCGGATGGGACTGTTTTTAACACGCCATCCCATACAAATGTAAGGGCACGGTCATCTTGATGCGGGAAGAAGGATTGATTCCATTTAACGTGTCCAAGCTGTTCCGTATCGAAGCCAGTATTTTGATATTGCGTCATATCGCCAGGCTTGGAATCTTCTGTATAAAAATTGTGATCATCTTGTTCGTAAATCGTCTGTCCATCGGCATTTTCAAAGTGAAAGTGAATCGCTGTGCCATATCGGCCAGAAGTGACACTTTCTTTGCCAAACTTCGCTTCAAGCGCCTGAATATGACGTTCAATTTTTGCTTGCTCTTCATTTGTAAATAGCGTTTCATAGATAAACTCTGTTGAAGAAGGGGCAAATTTCATTTCATTTAAATGAATAGAAACACCTTGGCGGCTTGCTATTTCATCAAATGTCGTTTTTGTTGTGAGCGCATTACTCTTCGTTAAATCGACCGGGACATCCAATTGCCAATTTCCCTTTACACCATTTAACTCTTTCAAATCAATATGGACAGTTAGCTTCTCGGTCGCTGCATGTTCCCTTAATGGCACTTCAATATAACCGTAATCACTAGCTTCGCGCCATCCTGTCCCAACCATCTCAAACAATTGACCGTTTTGATCAACTGCTTTAATTCCACCATTGGCCATAGCAAAATTATTAATATCAGCTTTAAGCGGTTTTCCATTTTGATTTAATATTTGAAAAGATAAAACGACCCGTGACGGATCTGCCACAACATCTTCGACTTTAAATGTAATATTTTGGTCCGTCACTGTAAGATTCACTCGTTCCAAAAGTCCCGCATCCGCCGCCAGTCTGACACCTTCATCGACTTGATCCGTTGTGAATAAACCGCTAATCCAGCTGGCAAAACTCGGTGTGACCGCGGCACTTACGCCAAGCGCTACGACAACTGTCGCGGCTGCGTACATGACTCGCTTCCAAGGTTTCCTTTTTGGCGGAACAGCCTTTTGTTCATAAGGCTCCAGTTGATCCAAAATATTTGCCGTAAAATCATCTGGTAAAGCGGGGGACTGCAATACTTCTTGAAAGTAATGCTGTTCATCCTTTAACGCCATAATAATTCGTTGACATTCCGTGCAATGGTTGACGTGCTTTTTTACGGCTTCTTTCTCTTGTTCTATTAGTAAATCATCTACATATTGTGAAAGTTTATCGGCAGATGGACAGTTCATGAAAATCTCCTCCTCCACGTTTGACTGTCGCCCTCATTTTCTTCTTCGCGCGGTGAAGTTTATTGCGAACGGTAGAAAGGGGGACGTCTACTAATTCACTAATCTCGATATAGCCCAGTTCATTGACATAGCGCAGTAAAATAATGATCCGCTCATCTTCTGGCAATGTGGCGATTAATCGTTCCAGTTGACGTTTTTTTTCTTTCTGCAAAAAAATTACTTCCGGATGATTCGTATTGACAATCGAACTTTCCTCAACTTCAACTTGCTTCATTTGGTAACGCTTTTTTCGGAATTCATCCATACAATGATTGATCGCCACGCGGTACAGCCAGCTCGAAAATGAACCAGTGGCATCGTATTGATGAAGCTGCTCGTACACTTTGATGAACGCTTCCTGCACTAAATCTTGCGCATCTTGCGGATGTTGGGTCATACGCAAAATGGTTCCATATAATGGATTTTTATATTTGTCGATAATAAACGCATAGGCTTGTTTGTTGCCGGCAAGCACTTGTTGGATCCATTCACTCTCTTCTTGCATCATTATCCTCCTTCGTCAAACGATCATGCGCATGTTTCGTTTATGTACTTCACTTAGTATAACGAGTCGAGTTAGGAAATCGTCTCACTAAAAATAAAAAAATGGACTTTCTCATAGAAGGGGAGAAAGTCCATTCTTTACTAATTGACGGCGTTCATTATTGATACAAGTTGCTTTAATGGTCGTGATCATGCTCTTTCGCCACGCTGAGTATCGTAAAACTGTCTACACGATCACAGCCCTCTAGTGTGTAAATGAATAACTGCTCGCCGTCTTCTTCCACAATGGTTGAACACGTCAATTGTTCTTTCGCAGGGGCATCCCCCCTGTTTTTATTTTTAGAACGATCAATCCGTAAGTCAATAGATGCGCCATCATACGATAAATTATAAATCGTTGGATCGCCTTCAAGAGAATAATTTGTAATGCGCACCTCGTCTTTTTTCTGTTGATGGATACTTTCTACAAACCGTTCAAACTGGAAAAGGTTATACACCGGCCCGTGCATATTGACGACATCACCATTTTTGACTGCTTTTGTACTGTCGTAGGCGCAAGCTGAAAGGAGCAAAATCACTCCGAACCAACACAGTAGAAATTTCTTCAAATCGGTACCTCCCAATTCTTTTCAGATCCGCAATAGTACATTCTATGAGACAAGTTGTTTCTTTACGAACAACCATTTATTTTACTAGTCGAATCATTTAAATTTCTCGTCTATTCGGACTTCGAAATATTTGTTAAAATAAGGAAGGCACTTTATCTTTAGTCAGCAGATATTCAACCACCCGCTGACTAAAGATAAAGCCTCCGGCGGATGTCACAGATTTTGAAAGGAGTTAATCGAGCAAGCTCGATTCAAAATCTGGACGCAATTACGCCAAGGCGTAATTGATAAAAGGGGAAGGGAGGAAACTAAATGAAAGTATTTATCGAACTGGGTTGGTATTTCAAGCAGCGAAAAAAGCAATATTTGACTGGAATCATATTGCTCATTTTTGTTGCATTTTTACAATTGCTTCCTCCGAAAATTATTGGCTATGTCGTTGACGACATTCAAAAAGGAACGTTAACGGGAGGCATTTTAGCGAAATGGCTTGTCGTTCTTGCGGTAGCGGCACTTATGATGTATGTGCTTCGCTATTACTGGCGCATCATGATTTTTGGCTCCGCCGTTTTACTATCAAGACAACTGCGGCAGCGCCTTTTCCACCATTTCACGCAAATGTCTCCGTCTTTTTATCAAAAGAGGCGGGTTGGTGACTTAATGGCCCATGCGACGAATGATTTAAGCGCTGTTCAGCAAACAGCTGGAGCCGGGGTTCTGACGCTTGTCGATTCGTTTACTTCAGGCAGCTTCGTTATTCTGGCCATGGCACTGACGATTAACTGGAAGCTGACATTGATTGCACTTATACCGATGCCTTTTATGATTGTATTAACGAGCTATTACGGAAAACTGCTTCACGAGCGTTTCCGCTATGCGCAAGAAGCTTTTTCCGATCTAAACGATAAAACGCAAGAGAGCATTTCTGGGATCAAAGTCATCAAAACATTTGGGCAAGAACAAGAAGATATTGATGATTTTACACGCTTATCTGGCGATGTCGTTGACAAAAATATGCGGGTTGCGAAAGTTGATTCGTTATTCCATCCAACAATTTCTTTTATCGTTGGTATTTCTTTTTTTCTATCCATCTATTTCGGTTCAAAATTCATCCTTGCGGGGACGATGACGCTTGGAGATCTTGTTGCTTTTACAGCTTATCTTGGTCTTCTCGTTTGGCCGATGCTCGCATTTGGCTGGCTGTTTAATATTGTAGAACGTGGACGTGCTTCATACGGGCGCATTACAAAATTATTAAATGAAAAAGCGGAAATTGAAGACCAGCCAAACGCTGTTGACCTAAAAGCAGCGGGGGATTTACAATTTGATATCGATGAATTTACATTTCCAGAAGACAACGAGCCTGCGCTGCGCAATGTCCATTTTACATTGAAGCGGGGAGAAACGCTTGGCATCGTCGGAAAGACCGGTTCTGGTAAAACGACGATCCTCAAGCTTTTGCTTCGGGAATTTGAAGGCTATCAAGGAAATATTACTTATGGCGGTATACCGATTAAAAATTACAAACGGGATCGATTGCGTGAATCGATTGGTTATGTACCGCAAGATCATTTTTTATTTTCCACGACGATTGCTGAAAATATTGCCTTTACAGACACAACCGCTTCCAAAGAACAAATGATAGGGGCGGCAAAGCTTGCGCATATTCATGAAGATATTCTCGGATTTACGGACGGCTATGAAACGATCGTCGGCGAACGCGGTGTGTCTTTATCAGGCGGACAAAAGCAGCGTATTTCCATTGCGCGGGCACTTATGATGAAACCCGAATTGCTTATTTTAGATGATTCGTTGTCGGCCGTTGACGCTAAGACAGAAGAAGCGATCCTTCAATCGCTGAAAGAAACAAGGTCGGGAGAGACGACGATTGTCACCTCTCATCGCCTAAGCGCCATTGAGCATGCACATCAAATCATCGTTATGGAAGGCGGAACGATTATTGAAAACGGTTCGCATGAGGAACTGATGGCACTCGGTGGACAATACAAAGAAATGTACGAACTGCAACAGCTGGAAGCACTTGTGGAGAAAGGAGGGGAAATGTAAATGCAATCACCTCATGAACAGCAGCAGACATTAAGCGGGAAAGAGCAATGGGTTGTGTTAAAACGGTTGCTCAGTTATTTGAAGCCGCATAAGGCGATGATTGCGTTCGCCCTTTTTCTCCTCGGCTTATCTGTCCTAGGGCAAGTGGCGGGGCCTATTCTTATTAAAAAGTTCATTGATGATTACTTAACGCCTGGCAATTTTCCAACGGGTCCAATTACAACGCTCGCGATTGCTTTTATCGTCATTCAAATTTTACATGTGTTTGTTACTTATGTGCAATTACTAAAGTTTCAAGAAATCGCACTAAAAATCATTCAGCAAATGCGGATCGATGTGTTTACGAAAGTGCAAAGACTTGGGATGCGCTATTTTGACCGGACACCGGCCGGAAGCATTGTCTCTCGGGTAACGAATGACACCGAGGCGATTAAAGAAATGTTCGTCGATGTACTGGCAGGCTTTTTACAAGCAGCTTTTTTGATCATTGGCATATACATTGCAATGTTTACGTTGAACCCAAAGCTGGCTGCCATCGCACTTATTCTATTACCGCTGCTCTTTCTCATTATTCGAACGTACCGAAAATACAGTGCGGAGTTTTACCAAGATTTACGGGAGCGGCTCAGTCAGCTCAATGCCAAAATTGCAGAATCTATTTCCGGCATGAGTATGATTCAGGCATTCCGGCAAGAGGAACGATTCGAACAAGAATTCGCGGAAATTAATGGGAAGCATTACCGGGCGGGGATGCGCAATATTAAACTGGACGGTTTGCTCCTTCGCCCGGCAGTGGACCTTGTCTATGCAGCGGCGATCATTCTCTTATTAAGCTATTTCGGCATTGCATCCTTCGATCATGCCATAGAAGTCGGGGTCGTTTATGCATTTGTGACGTATATTGACCGTTTCTTTGAGCCGATTGGTCATGTTATGATGCGACTATCCATTTTCCAACAGGCAATCGTTGCGGCTTCTCGGGTATTCCGATTGCTAGATGAGCCAGATATGGAGCCTGCTCAGCGTGAACAAAACAACGCCTCTATTGCGGATGGTAAAATCGAATTCCAAGATGTTACTTTTTCCTACGATGGCAAAACAGATGTACTCAAAAACATTTCATTTACTGCGAATGCAGGGGAAACGGTCGCACTCGTCGGACACACTGGCAGCGGAAAAAGTTCGATTATCAACTTGCTCATGCGGTTTTATGAATATGAGCGCGGAAATATTGTCATTGACGGCGTTTCATTAAAAGCGTATCCGAAATCGGAATTACGGAAGAAAATCGGTCTCGTCTTACAAGATCCTTTTCTCTTTTACGGAGATATCGAAAGCAATATTCGGCTGCATGCCCCGGATATGACTGCCGAAGAAGTAAAGGCGGCGGCAGAGTTTGTTCGGGCGAATGAATTTATCGAGAAACTGCCCGATGGCTATTTAGAAAAAGTGACAGAACGCGGCTCTACTTTTTCAAGCGGGCAACGGCAGCTCATCGCATTTGCGAGAACGATCGCAACAAAGCCGAAAATTCTTGTGCTAGATGAAGCAACTGCAAACATTGACACGGAAACGGAAGTTGCCATTCAAGAAAGTTTGGAGAAAATGCGGAGAGGCCGAACGACGATCGTCATCGCGCACCGTCTAAGTACGATCCAAGATGCTGAGCAAATCCTCGTGTTGCATAAAGGTGAAATTGTCGAACGCGGTACGCATCAGGAGTTGCTGGCACAAAGAGGGCTGTATCATAAAATGTACTTGCTGCAGAACAATATTTTGGAAGATGACGTCATCTAAACGAAGGGCGTAGAAAGATTTTCTTTCTACGCCCTTCGTTCAATTTCAGCAAAGAAAGGTTAGGCAGTTGCCATCTCAATGATTATAGTATATATTAAAATCATACAACACTTAGTGTTCCGCTTTAAATACAAACACTATATATAGATAATTACCAATAATCATGGTGTCTGAAAAAGACTTAATAGGGAATCTGGTGAAATTCCAGAACTGTACCCGCAACTGTAAATGCTGACGAAATAAACGGATCCACTGTCTTCGGATGGGAAGGGTTTAGAGTAGGATGAAGCATAAGTCAGGAGACCTGCCATTTTTATGAAGTATGATCTTCTTCGGGAGTTGGGAAGGCATAACAAAGGTATTCTGACGAGGAGCAGTGAATATGCACTGTTTTTTTAGAGGATCCCACGTTATGACACCCATCTACTTAGATGGGTGTTTTTATTGTCTACAGTAAATTTCACATTCCTGAAGAATTGTAGCCAATTACTTTGAAAAGGGGGGTCTATGATGCAAGAAAAATTACCTGCAAGTATTTCTAGAACGATTCAAACAAGGCTTGTATTACCACCGGATACGAATCATCTAGGAACCATCTTTGGAGGGACCGTTTTAGCTTACATCCATGAAATAGCAGCCATTACGGCAATGAAGCATAGTCAAAATATCGTTGTCATCGCCTCGATCGACGCGGTCAATTTTTTATCTTCCGCGAAGGTCGGCGATATATTGACCTTAGAAGGCGTCGTTATTTCTACCGGAAAAACATCCATGGAAGTCTATGTAAAAGTAGAATCTCAACATATGGAAACAAATAATAGAACGATGACGACTACCGCTATTCTTACAATGGTTGCCGTTGATAGCGAGGGGATTCCGACAACAGTTAGCGGTGTGATTCCAGAAACTGAAGAAGAAAAAAATCTCTTTCATAGTGCGCAAATGAGAAAAGATAGACGGTTAAAAATTAGTGATTACGCTAAGGACAATAGAATATAACGATGAAAAACGATGGGGTTTAAAAAAATACGATGACACACCGAGGAGTGTAAGGATGAAAACGTATCAAATGTCTTTTAATCTAATAGAGGAATTCGATGAAATTGCAGGCAGCAACAATCAAGATTTAATCCAAGAAAATGCCAATGTCGATGGCAAAAGTCCGATGGGGATGATGGGACTCTTCGCTTCAACGAGTGCAAAGTATTACGCCATTGAACAGTTATTATCCGAAGAGGTAAAGCAAGTCTATACGGATGGATATATACATATTCATGACTTAGATTACTATGTAACAGGCACGACAACATGCGTACAAATCCCATTGGGAAAAGTGTTAAAAGATGGCTTTGACACAGGCCATGGGCATATGCGCGAACCGAACAGCATCTTATCGGCGATGGCATTGGCTTCAATTATTTTTCAATCGAACCAAAACCAGCAACACGGCGGGCAGGCAATGAGTAACTTTGACTTCGATTTGGCCCCGTACGTTTATAAGACGTACGAAAAGAACGTTCAATTATTAAAAAACCTTCAAGCGAATTGCGACATTGAAGAAAAAGCGTGGGAGTTAACAGATCGAGAAGTATTTCAGGCATGTGAGGCTTTTATCCATAATAGTAATTCCATGCACAGCCGAGGGGGCGGGCAAGTCCCTTTCATTAGTATTAACTATGGGTTAGATACTTCAAAAGAAGGGCGTATGCTTGTGAAAAATATGCTTCTTGCGACGCAAAAAGGATTAGGGAATGGAGAAACACCGATTTTTCCCATTCAAATCTTTAAAGTAAAAGAGGGGATCAATTTACAACAAAGTGACGTCAACTATGATCTGTTCAGGTTGTCGCTAGAAACGACTGCAAAACGTCTTTTTCCGAACTATGTGTTTGTAGATGCACCCTTTAATTTACAATATTTTCAAGCAGACGATCCTGAAACACATATCGCAACGATGGGATGCAGAACGAGAGTATTGGCCAATGTGAACGGCAAGTCCACACCAGTTGGGAGAGGAAACCTTTCGTTTACGTCGATTAATCTCCCATTGATCGCATTAGAAAGTGACGGCATCGAAGCATTTTGGGGCAAGCTAGATCATTATATAGACATCGCCTGTCAACAATTACTCGAAAGATTTGACTATCAATCTTGTAAAACACCTATTCATTTCAAATTTTTATACGGACAAGGGATCTGGCGAGATGCAGCGGAACTTCATCCATCCGACACGCTGGAAGACGTTCTAAAACAAGGAACATTATCCGTTGGGTATGTTGGTTTAGCGGAAGCTTTGGTGGCCCTGATCGGCAAACATCATGGGGAGAGTGATGAAGCGCAGGCGCTAGGCTTACGAATTATTTCCTATATGAGGGAAAAGATGGATGCATGGACAAAGAAAATGACATTAAACTTTACATTGCTGGCAACGCCTGCCGAATCCTATGCAGGGAAAGCTTTAAAAATGACTCGAAAAAAACATGGCGTCATTGAAGGTGTAACCGACAAAGAATGGTTCACAAATAGCAATCATGTCCCGGTCGAATATCAGATTAATGCCATCCATAAGATTAAAAAGGAAGCCCCTTACCATGCATTAACGAATGCTGGGCATATTACGTATGTTGAATTAGCTGAAGATGCGTCAAAAAATATAGATGCCCTCGAAACGTATGTACTGGCGATGAAAGAGAATGGGATTGGGTATGGCAGTTTTAACGTTCCGGTCGATCGCTGCCTTCAATGCGGATACAATGGCGTCATTTACAATGAGTGTCCGAAGTGTCAAACGAGCGAAGAACAGGAAATAGAACGCATTAGAAGAATCACTGGATATTTAGTTGGCAGCATGGACAAATGGAATGGCTCCAAGCGGAATGAAGAACAAAATAGAGTCAAGCATGGACGCGGGAAATGAGAATTATGGGCATCGACACGGACGCCACAGACAATGGGAACGGCATCCGGACAGTTATCTACGTATCCGGTTGTAACCATTATTGCAAAGGATGTCATAATCCCTCCTCTTGGAATCCAAATAATGGGATCGATTATCGCATCAGTGAATTGATCACCATTATTGAAGAAAACCCGATCGCCGATGTAACGATCAGCGGCGGAGACAGTCTGACCTTTCAATATGAAGATACATTGATGCTTGTGAAGGAAATTAAAGCGAAAACGACTAAAAATATTTGGTTATATACAGGATTTGTGTTTGAAGAATTACCGAAGCATAAAAAAGAGATCTTACGTTATGTAGATGTGATCGTAGATGGGCGATTTGAATTAGCGAAAAAGAACTTGTGCCTCTTATTTAGAGGTTCGTCCAATCAGCGGATCATCGATGTACAAAAAAGTATACAAGACGGAATGACGACTCTTTGGCGAGATGGCCAATACGACTAACGACCATATGAAGAAGGAAGGATACTAATTGCAAGTATCCTTCCTTTTTTCTGCAAACATCTTCATCATTTCACGCTTTTGGCTGTTCGAAAATTTTGTCATAAACTGTTCACAGTCAAATAAGACGTAATCGTCCGCATCTTTTGTTACGATTGAGATAGATAAATAGAAGGGAAGAGACGAATGGCAACAGATTTAAACCTATTTCTCGCTTTTGGTGCGGGATTTCTTAGTTTCGTATCACCTTGCACATTGCCGCTTTATCCCGCATTCATATCCTATATAACCGGCATGTCGTTAGATGATTTACGATCGGATTCAAAGCGGATGAGCAGGAGCGGCGTTCTTCATACTTTATTCTTTTTACTCGGCTTTTCGATCGTATTTGTTTTCCTAGGATTCGGCACTTCATTCATCGGGAAATTCTTCTTGATGAATCAGGAATTACTCCGGCAAATTGGTGCCATTTTCATTGTTCTATTCGGACTGATGATTACGGGCTTATTTACACCAAAGTTTTTAATGCAGGAACATAAGCTGCAATTTAAAAACCGGCCGTCCGGCTATTTAGGAACGGCAGTGATCGGTCTTGCCTTTGCTGCTGGCTGGACGCCTTGTATGGGACCAATCATTGGCGCCATTATCGGGCTTGCGGCGACCAACCCCGGCTCAAGTATGTTTTATATGCTTGCGTACGTACTTGGGTTTTCCATTCCATTCTTTGTATTATCATTTTTCATCACACGTCTTGGCTGGATTCGAAAACGAAGTATGCTTATTATGAGAATAGGCGGAGTCGTAATGATTTTAGTTGGCATTCTGCTCTTTTTTGACGGAATGACATACATTATCGCTTGGCTTAGCCCAATTTTTGGAGATTTCACAGGTTTTTAAGTTGGAGGAATTCGGATGAACACAATTGATTCGTACGCAGAATGGCAGGACATTTTACAGCAAGAAAATGCTTTTCTTTTATTTATGAAAATGGAAAACTGCTCGGTTTGTGATGGATTACTGCCGCAAGTCATGGAGCTGAAAAAGGATTTTGATCTGCCTTTTTATGTAGTCCGCGCGGAGGATGTACCAGAAATTGCGGGGCAACTCCAGATTTTCACCGCACCTGTCGTGCTGTTATTTAATGAAGGGAAAGAATACGCCCGCTTCGCTCGATTTGTTCAAATGGAAGAATTAAAACGACGACTTTCGGAGCTCGCCCAACTAGGTGCAGAACATTGAGTGCCTTTGTTGAAATGATTTTTACAAAAGTGCCGCCGATTTACTTGGTGATCGTTTCAACGGTCGGCGCCATCTTTATGGGAACGTTGGCGCTCATCGTGCGCTCGCGAGCGGCCAAAAAGCCAGTCACCCCGTTAAAAATCATTTTACCGCCGCTATTCATGTCGACGGGTGCACTGATGTTCTTCTTCAAAGAATTCCGTGTACCTCCTTTACAAATTGTTGAAGCACTCCTTGTCGGTATGCTGTTTTCGATACTTTTAATTCGAACAACGAAACTCGAAGTTAAAAATGAAGCCATTTACGTCCAGCGATCGAAAGCCTTTTTGTTTATTTTATTAGGTCTTCTGATCGTTCGACTGATCGGGAAGCTCGTTTTAAGCAGTACAATCGATGTAGGCGAGCTTGGCGGGATGTTCTGGATTTTAGCATTTGGCATGATTGTGCCGTGGCGGATCGGCATGCTCGTAAAATTTCATAAATTGCAAAAGGAAAAAAGCGTTCATCTTAGCCAATAAGATGAACGCTTTTTACTAATGTTTAACTTGAGAAAACAAATGCTCATACGGATTGACGTCAATTTCTAGTGATGCTAATTTTTTTCGCAGAAATTTATGGTCCCGTTTTGGCGTGGCGAGAATATAGCCCCGAATAATATGATCCAGATCAATATTTTTTGCCTTGTCATCTAAAGCAATTTGACCTATTTTACTAGCAATTTTTTGTTTGGCGACGTCGCGAAATAACTCCGGTACAGGACTCACAAGCTCATTTAACAAGCGCTTCGCTTCGTCATTCCATAGATGGAGCGAGCTTTGCACATAATGTTCTTCCCAGTCCAATGTAGATTTTCCGTCAGCTTTCGGAAATACTTTTAAAAACTTTCGAAACATGAAAAAGCCGCCAATCCCAAATAACGAAACAAGGACGATGCACCAAAAGAATATGAACCACATGAATAGATCTTGCTGCAACAACTTTCACCTCTTCCATCCTACTTCCCATTATAAGAGTTTTCCTTAAAAAAAACACGGACAATGTATCCTTCCTAATCATTTCCCACTATATAGGGGGTGAAAGGAGGTGATCACATGGTCACAATCGAATTCCAGCATGCAGTCGGTCGCGTTTACTTTGAGGCGGGTCAGACAGAAGACGGGAAAGTGATGCGTAAATCAAAGACGTATCGAAACATCGCAAAAAATGCAAGTCCGGACAATTTGTACAATGCGCTTGAACAGCTTGCACTTTTATCAGCACTTCCATTTATCGGTGCGGAGAAAGTGGAAACATCATCCATCGTCAACTAATGACTAAATAAGTGAGGAGATGAAAGAATTGGCAAAAACTCTGCAATTAAACTTTACAACTTCTGCCGGGAAAAATGTCATGCTGACCGTAGACGAACCACGTGAAGACATGACACCAGCGGAAGTTGAAGCTGCCATGCAGCAAATTATTGCATCAGGTGTGTTTGGTGTCGAAGGAGCGTTTTTAGCCGCCTCGAAAGGTGCCCGTATTGTTGAACGTAACGTAACGGATCTAGAAATCAGGTAATTGATCAAATTCAAAAAACCGGTTCTCCAGTTTTCGAACTGGGGAACCGGTTTTTCCATGTCCGAACAGTTACATGCGAAAGGAGCGGGTGAAATGGAGCAATGGATGAATCTCATACAGGAAATTGGATTTCCCATTTTTGTATCCTTTTATCTGTTACACAGGATTGAAACGAAACTTGTCGCCATTCACGATGTTCTTGTAACATTGAAAACGGAATAATATTCCCTAAGATTCTTTGTCCGAATTTGTCGGATACTCACTTGTTTTTTGCTAGATGCGTCACAAAAATGTCACAGGAGAAGTTCTTAACTGCCAGTGCATCGCTTGTTAGAGACCTCTTCTTCCGTTATGATGGATTTATCATTAGAGGTGGGGGAAGATCATGCGGAAAAGTTTATGGTTATCGGTTTTCATGCTTATATCACTCCTATTAAGTGCGTGTTCCGGCGGCAGCTTTAAGGCGGATCACAAATATGAGATGGAACCTTTTGAGTTCACCAATCAGCATCATGAAACAGTATCACTTGACGATTTAAAAGGTGAGGTGTGGCTCGCGCAATTTGTGTTTACAAATTGTACAAGCGTTTGTCCGCCAATGATGGCCAACTTGTCAGATTTGTCACACCGTCTTGAATCAGCAGGCGTAAAAGACTATAAAGTCGTCTCCTTTAGTGTCGATCCCAAAATAGATACACCTGAAGTGCTGCAAGATTATTTGGACATGTTTGAAGTGGCAGATGAATCCAAATGGGAAATGCTTACTGGATTTACACAAGAAAAGATTGCAGAAATTGCAGCGAAGTCATTCAAAACAGTTGTCATTGATGACCCAAATACAGACCAAGTCATACATGGCACTTCTTTTTATTTAGTAAATCAACAGGGTGAAGTCGTGAAAACGTATAACGGTGCAACGGATGTGCCATACGATCAAATCATCAGTGATATGGAAGCACTCATTAAGTCGGGCGCTTAAAGTGTTAGTATTCAGAGATAAAATGAAGGTGTAAACAGATGAAAAAACAAAGAAAAAAATGGCGTGCTACGAAAGTCAAAGCGATGCTCATCGTTCTGTTCGTCCCCATTGCTGTCATCCTATTCACCTTGACAGCAATTATTTGGAGCAACATAAAAAATCCGGATTTAATCCGAAAATCTGCAAATACGCTGCTCGACCTGCAAGGCACTGTAATTCCGGAAGAATACATTCCGATTTACAAAGATGCCGCAGAAACATACGGTATTCCGTGGACATTGCTTGCAGCGCATCATCGGATTGAAACGAAATTTTCAACGATGGACCCACTCCTTTCTCCAGCGGGAGCAGAAGGACACTTGCAGTTCATGCCTTGTACGTTTGTCGGTTGGTCCTATCCGGGGTGTACGGGACTCGGAAAAGGGGAGATCCCAGAAGAAGACAAAACAAATCCCGATGTTATTAAAAAACACGGGGGATACGGCGTTGATGCGAACGGTGACGGTATCGCCGATCCATATGACATTGAAGATGCCATCTTTAGCGCCGCCAATTATTTAGCAAAAAGCGGCGCGGCTGACGGCAACTATGAGAAAGCCATTTACAATTACAATCACAGTGAAAAATATGTCCAAGATGTTCTTTGGTTTTTCAACGAATTTGAAGCACAGCAACTTGAAAAAGAAGACTAAAAAGATGGGCTGCAAAAGCACCCATCTTTTTTAGTTCCCATACTACAGGGGCATATTCTTTATGTTGCTTTCCGCATGGAGCGTAAAATAAAACTCGCCAAAAATACAAGAATAATCGCACCGATTAATGCTGGGAATACATAGAAATCCGAAACTCTCCAGCCCCAATTTCCAAGCAGCTTTCCGCCAATCCAAGCACCGATAATTCCTGCAATGATATTTCCAATAATTCCACCAGGTATATCCCGACCTAGAATAAGTCCAGCAAGCCAACCAATGACTCCACCGATAATTAAAAACCAGAGGAAACTAAGCATTGTTCTTCATCTCCTTTGTTATTGTAATCATAACGTCCTCCCTAGTATGAACAATTTCCTTTTTGTCAATACTTTAAACATGAAAGACGAGATTAATTACAATTAAGAAGACAAAAAATTAACGAACGACAACGGCTCCTAATGTATTTTCAAAATGACGCAGCGCCCATTCATGACCAGCTAAATCAAAGCTTGCGACACCTTTTTCGTGAACAACGAGATCAAAACCGCGATTGAACGCATCGACCGATGTATGAAGAATACAGATATCAGTACAAACCCCTACTAAATGGATTTCCGTGATGCCTCTCGCACGTAGCAATAGTTCTAAATCTGTTCCGGCAAAAGCGCTGAATCGTGTTTTATCCATCCAGTGGATTTCTTCTTTTCGTTCTTCATACAAATCCTGCAAAGTTCCATATAAATTGCGTCCGGCAGTGCCGCGGATGTTGTGGGGCGGGAACCTTTTTGTTTCAGGATGATACGGATCGTCCAAATCATGCACATCCACTGGCATGACAACAAAATGACCTTCATCTAAAAATTCCTTTGTCAGCCCGGTAATATAAGGTTCCAATGCAATACCCGGCTCACCGCAAGTTAACGCACCATCTTCTGCAACAAAATCTACCGTATAATCAATGACAAGCAATGCCTTTTTCAATGATCTAAACTCCCTTCAATATACCTAATATTCATTATCTTCAATTGTCCCACAAATAAAAATAATGGCAACAACAAACCGATAGCGTGCATGATCCATAGAATTAAATTCTCGCAAATTGCACGTCATTACATTTTCTTATGAAAGACTATAATTTTAATGTATTTTACTTATGTACTCTAGTATACTATGATGGAGTAGGTGTAAAGACACTTACTTAGAGCCTTTTCGGCACAGTAACAGACATAAGGAGGAATTCAGCAATGGCGAAAAGCAACCTACACAACAGCCGCCAATCATTCGAGTTGAACGGTAAGACATATAATTATTACCATCTTGCTGCACTCGAAGAAGCGGGTATTGCAAACGTTTCCAGACTGCCTTATTCAGTCAAAGTGCTACTTGAATCCGTCCTGCGCCAGCATGACGGCTATGTAATCAAAGACGATCACGTCGAAAATCTGGCAAAATGGGGGAAAGACGCGGACAAGGACGCAGAAGTACCTTTCAAACCATCCCGTGTCATCCTTCAAGACTTTACAGGTGTTCCGGTTGTTGTGGACCTCGCATCCCTTCGTTCAGCAATGGCTGAAATGGGTGGAGATCCAGATAAGATCAACCCGGAAATTCCAGTGGACCTCGTCATCGACCACTCGGTACAAGTTGACCGCTACGGGACACATGACGCATTACAATTGAACATGGAACTTGAGTTCGAGCGTAACGCCGAACGTTACCAATTCCTGAGCTGGGCGCAAAAAGCGTACGATAACTATCGTGCCGTGCCGCCTGCAACGGGCATCGTTCACCAAGTAAACTTGGAGTATCTTGCTAGTGTTGTACATGCAATTGAAAACGAAGACGGTACATACGAAACGTACCCGGATACACTCGTTGGTACTGACTCCCACACAACAATGATCAACGGAATCGGTGTGCTTGGATGGGGTGTAGGTGGAATTGAGGCGGAAGCAGGAATGCTCGGACAGCCTTCATACTTCCCAATCCCTGAAGTCATCGGTGTGAAGCTTGTGGGTGACCTACCAAACGGAACAACTGCTACTGACCTTGCACTAAAAGTGACACAGACACTTCGTGCACACGGTGTTGTTGGAAAATTCGTTGAGTTCTTCGGACCTGGCGTATCCAATCTTCCGCTCGCAGACCGTGCGACAATTGCGAACATGGCGCCTGAATACGGTGCAACTTGTGGATTCTTCCCAGTTGACGAAGAATCACTTGATTACATGCGCTTAACTGGCCGCGATGAAGAGCATATCCAAGTCGTGAAGCAATACCTAGTTGAGAACGACATGTTCTTCACAGCCGACAAAGAAGATCCAACGTATACAGAAGTCATCGAAATCGATCTTTCTAAAATCGAAGCGAACCTTGCTGGACCAAAACGTCCACAAGACTTGATTCCACTTTCAGACATGCAAAGCTCTTTCAAAGATGCTGTTGTTGCACCTGAAGGAAACCAAGGGTTCGGCTTGAAGGCAAAAGAGCTTGAGAAAACAGCGACAATCGAATTTGAAGATGGCCGCAACGTTGAGATCAAGACAGGTGACCTGGCAATCGCTGCAATTACGTCTTGTACGAACACTTCGAACCCATATGTCATGTTAGGTGCTGGACTTGTTGCAAAAAAAGCTGTCGAAAAAGGGTTAACACCACCAGCTTATGTCAAAACATCACTTGCGCCAGGGTCGAAAGTCGTAACGGGTTACTTGCAAGATTCTGGTCTTGACCAATACTTAGACCAAATCGGCTTCAACACAGTTGGATACGGTTGTACAACTTGTATCGGTAACTCTGGACCGCTTTTACCTGAAATTGAAAAAGCGATTATGGGCAACGACATGCTGATGTCTTCAGTTCTTTCCGGTAACCGTAACTTTGAAGGACGTATTCACCCGCTTGTAAAAGCAAACTACTTGGCTTCACCGCCACTAGTTGTTGCGTATGCACTTGCTGGAACGGTTGACATCGACTTTGAAAAAGATCCAATCGGTAAAGGAAAAGACGGAGAAGACGTTTACTTTAAAGACATTTGGCCTTCATCACAAGAAGTACAGGACGTTGTAAAAGCAACGGTTACGCCTGAGTTATTCCGTAAAGAGTATGCACGCGTATTTACAGAAAACGAAGCATGGAACAAAATCGAAACGACAGACGAAGCATTGTACGATTTCGATCCAAGCTCAACATACATTCAAAACCCGCCGTTCTTTGAAGGACTTTCAAAAGAGCCGGCAGACATTCAGAACCTATCTGGCCTGCGTGTCATCGGTAAATTTGGCGACTCCATCACGACGGACCATATTTCACCTGCGGGCGCGATCGGTAAAGATACGCCAGCTGGTAAATACTTGATCGAAAACGGTGTAACGCCGCGTTACTTTAACTCCTACGGTTCCCGCCGCGGTAACCACGAAGTGATGATGCGCGGTACGTTTGCGAATATCCGTATTCGTAACCAAATCGCAAAAGGCACAGAAGGCGGCTACACGACATACTGGCCGACGAAAGAAATTATGCCAATCTACGATGCTGCGATGAAGTATCAAGCGGATGGCACAGGTCTAGCGATCATTACAGGTAAAGATTACGGAATGGGCTCTTCCCGTGACTGGGCTGCGAAAGGTACTTCCTTACTCGGCATTAAAACAGTTATCGCGGAAAGCTATGAGCGTATCCACCGTTCGAACCTTGTTATGATGGGTGTACTGCCGCTTCAATTCCTAAACGGTGAAAACGCTGAATCACTTGGCTTAACAGGCGAAGAAGCAATTAGCGTAAACATTACGGACACAGTAAAACCTCGCGACATTCTAACAGTAACAGCAACTGCGAAAGACGGTTCTGTGAAAGAGTTTGACGTGCTTGCACGTTTCGACTCCGACGTAGAAGTTGACTACTACCGCCACGGTGGTATTCTACAAATGGTTCTTCGTGACAAAATGAAAAACAATTAATGATATCTTAGGTGTCCAATCTTAATTGGGCACCTTTTTTTCTTGTTATCTAGACTTCGGGTGCCTGTCGCATCTAGGCGGCGCCCTTCGCTTTTGTTTCGTCTAGCTCCGGGTGCCAGACGCTTGGGTCATAAGTCAATCCGACTTTGTGGCAAAACCCGCCACGCCGTCGAATCGCCTTATGCCTGTCGCGTCTAGGCAGGCACCCTCCGCTTTTGTTTAGTATAATGGACAAAGAGGTGAGGATTATGTTTATTAGTGAAAAAAAAGTCGAGGTACGCTATGCGGAAACGGATCAAATGGGTGTCGTTCATCATTCCAATTATTTAGTTTGGATGGAACTTGGCAGAACAGCGCTCATTCAAGAGCTTGGGTTTACATATGCCGGACTCGAGGCAGACGGCTATTTGGCGCCTGTCATCAATGTGTCGATTCAATATAAGTCAGCGATGAAGTACGGACAAACAGCGACTGTTCGCACTTGGATTGAATCGCATAAGAGACTGCGCACGGTGTATGGTTACGAAATTTTACACGAAGACGGGACCGTGGCAACAACTGCAACATCAGAACATGTCCTTGTCACGAAAGAAGAATTTAAACCTGTTCTTTTAAGCAAAGTGAATCCGGAATGGGATGCTGTTTACACGAAAGAACAGCGGGTGACGTCTTAATGGCTTTCGGCATTAAGCGCGAAGAACTTATACAATGGAAAAAAGCTGTTCAAAACGGCGAAATTGCTTTTCTTACGCATTATTGGCTTGACGAACGTTTTCCAGGATGTACAACCGTTACAAAGGTCGGCTGTGCGGATGTTGGTAAACTTGCACAGTGGGGAGCCCAATATGGATTAAAAAAGGAATGGATTGATCAGCGCAATGATTATCCACATTTCGATTTACTCGGCGAACGTCAACGAGACATTTTGTTGAAAGAAGGCATCAAAGATCAGTTGAAACGGTTTAATTTGATGCCCTTTCATTAAAGTGATTTTCGAAGCACGAATAATACCAAGCTCAGACCAATTGAAACGGCCAGGCTTGGTATTATTTATTGTAAAAAAGATTACGTATTGGAATATGGATAATTCTGAATTGCAAGAAACCACGCTAGTGCACATACAAACAAATAACCCGCAACTCATCCATCATATAACCATTATCTATCCCCGCACAATCCACTAAGTCCTCAATTTTACAAGCATTAGGCATAAGAATCTCACATTTTCTCATATAATTGGATAGTAAGCTAAGTCATACAGGTATGAGTAAATTAGTAAAACTTCGAAAAAACAGGTTTCAAATTGGCAAAAAAGGGAAATTTCAATGGTATCGCATCTAAGACAGTAGGTAGCCTTCGTTGCTTATGCCTCTGATTGAGCACTCATTCATTGTTCATTTTAACGGACTATGTACGTAAGGGGGCGTTCGTTCATGTAAGTCTCGAGGAGAATGAGGGGAAGGGTGAGGTCAAGGGCATTATGAATTTGATTCAGTAGGAGGAATGAAGAATGAGATTAGCCGGAAAAACGGCCATTATCACAGGTGGGGCGAATGGGATTGGGCTGGCGGCTTGTGGACGTTTCGCGGAAGAAGAAGCAACGGTCATTATGGCAGATTACGATGAAGCAACAGGGAAGCGGCATGAAAAAGAATTTCGCGCAAATGGTTTAGACGTAACATTTGTTAAACTGGACGTCACAGACCGTGAAAGCGTTTCCCAAATGGTGGAAACGGCCTTACAGCCGCATGGTAAAATTGATATCCTTATTAACAATGCAGGAATTTTGGCAGACGCGACGCTCGTTAAGATGGATCCGGTCGACTTTAAACGTGTGCTTGACGTTAATTTGACAGGTGTTTTTAATTGTACACAAGAAGTTGTCCCCCATATGATTCAAAATGGTTTTGGCAAAATTATTAATACATCTTCTGTAAGCGGTGTCTATGGCAATTACGGACAAACAAATTATGCTGCAACGAAGGCAGCTGTCATTGGCATGACAAAAACATGGGCAAAGGAACTTGGGAAAAACGGCATTAATGTCAATGCCGTTGCACCAGGCTTTACGTCTACCGCGATGGTGCAACAGATGCCAGAAAAAGTACTCGATCAAATGAAATCTAAAGTAGCCTTACGAAGACTTGGGATGCCAGAAGATATCGCAAACGCTTATTTATTTTTAGCAAGCAGTGAATCCGATTATGTGCACGGTCATGTCCTGCATGTCGATGGCGGCATCATGATGTAAGTCAGCTTTAGAAAATCCTCGCTGCAAAATGTAAAAAAAGCGGGGTGCATAAGGCACTCACGCTTTTTCGTATGTGTAGATTAATTCATTTAAACCGAGATCTACATCGACATGGAGATCATGCTCCGAAAAAAACCACTTGTCCCGTTCTTCAATATAGAAGCGAACCTCAGCTTGCTCCGTCTCCACCGCTATATCATCAGGCTCCGCTTTCCGCATTCCGATCGAAAACCCTTCATGCAAAGGACTACAGCCCCCGTAACGAGCAAAAAATTGGATACTGTCACCGCTTTCTACATCCATTTCTTCTTGAAACCAACGAATTGCTTCATTCGATAACACAATTTTCACTTCCGACACCAGCCTTTCTACTTCTTAGTATAACGTTACCACTTCACTTTTGGCTCAGTTCCCGCTTTAATGCGCGCAATGTTTGCACGGTGACGATAGAAAATGAAAAGACCAAACAGCGCAATCATAATCATTAAATAAAAATCCCCGGTTCGGACATAATGGTAGATACTATAGATAAAGGCAACGACCGCAACTGTCATCGATGAAAATGAGACCATTTTGGATCGTTTAAGGATAAAGGCGAAAGTAAGAATGGCAAGGATAAACAAAGGCCAATGATAGCCAAGTACAACGCCGCCAGAAGTCGCGACAGCTTTTCCACCTTTAAAGTTTGCAAAAACGGGAAACATATGACCGATTACTGCCATGATGCCTGGTAAAAGCGGATGAAGATCCGTCATTGCAAAGTAGGGAAGCATTAAAAGAAGTACCGCGGCCGTTCCTTTTAAAATATCCATGAGCGTAACGACAATCCCAGCTGTTTTTCCTAGCACACGAAATGTATTTGTTCCTCCAAGGTTGCCGCTTCCATGTTCGCGAATATCAGTCCGATAAAATAATTTTCCAACCCACAGGGCAGAAGGGATGGAGCCTAGCAGATAGGCAGCAAGCAATAATAAAAAAATGTTCATTATGTACCTCACTTTAATTTGTCTAAGTGATTTTAAGTGTAGCAGATCGAAGAACATGCGACAATCGGATAAATCTTGTCATTCCAATTGATAAGGGATGACCAACTTTTTCCCATCTCATTGCAATCACCTGATTTCTTCTATACAATTAATTGAGCAGAGTCTTAGAACGTTGATTTGACAGGCTTTCCAGCAATCATATATAATGATATAAAAGAGAACGTTCGTTTGATGGGGGTTGTAATTTGACGAAACAACAAGAAAAATATACGTATGACGATGATTCGATCCATGTACTGGAAGGGCTTGAAGCCGTACGGAAACGCCCAGGTATGTATATTGGATCGACCGATGCGCGCGGACTCCACCACCTCGTCTATGAAATCGTTGACAATGCGGTGGATGAAGCTTTAGCCGGATTCGGCACTGAAATAGACGTGACGATCCACGAAGATGGCAGTGTCAGCGTACGCGACTACGGTCGGGGGATGCCTACGGGTATGCACCAAATGGGTAAACCAACTGTCGAAGTCATTTTAACCGTTTTGCACGCTGGCGGTAAATTTGGACAAGGCGGATACAAAACAAGCGGCGGACTCCATGGTGTAGGAGCTTCCGTTGTGAACGCATTGTCTGAATGGCTGGAAGTAACGATTTACCGGGATGGCCATATGTACAAGCAGCGATTTGAAAATGGCGGTAAACCTGTCACAACACTTGAAAAAATGGGCAAAACGAAAGAAAAAGGAACGAAAATTCATTTCAAACCGGATGCCACGATTTTTTCAACGTTGAAATACCAATATGACACGTTAAGTGAAAGGCTTCGTGAATCAGCCTTCTTGTTAAAAGGGTTAAAAATTGAGCTAAAAGAAGCAGCATCCGACAAGCATGATGTTTTCCATTATGAAACAGGCATCGAAGCATTTATTGCCTATTTGAATGAAGAAAAGGACGTTCTGCATGATGTTGCCTACTTAGACGGAGAGGCAGATGACATCGAAGTCGAATTCGCTTTCCAATTTAGCGACGGTTATTCTGAAACGATTTTATCATTTGTGAACAACGTCCGAACAAAAGATGGCGGAACGCATGAAACTGGCGCCAAGGCGGCGATGACACGTGTATTCAACGAATATGCGAGAAAGACAGGATTATTAAAAGAAAAAGACAAAAATTTAGACGGGGCGGACATTCGTGAAGGATTAGCTGCGATCGTCTCTGTCCGCATTCCGGAAGAAATTTTGCAGTTTGAAGGGCAAACGAAAGGTAAGCTTGGTACGAGTGAGGCAAGAAGCGTCACGGATGCGATCATCTCCCAGAAGTTGCAGTATTACTTAGAGGAAAACGCAGAGCTAAGCGCTTCGCTCGTACGTAAAGCCATTCGAGCGCATCAAGCAAGAGAGGCTGCGCGAAAAGCGAGAGAAGATGCACGCTCCGGCAAAAAGAGAAGAAGATCCGATACGCTCCTTTCCGGTAAGCTAACGCCGGCACAATCGAGAAATGCGGCAAAGAACGAATTGTACCTTGTCGAAGGGGATTCCGCGGGCGGTTCCGCCAAACAGGGCCGTGACCGAACATTCCAAGCCATTTTGCCGCTCAGAGGTAAAGTCATTAATACCGAAAAAGCCAAGCTTGAAGACATTATGAAAAACGAAGAAATCAATACGATTATTCATGCGATCGGCGGCGGAGTCGGATCGGATTTTAACATTGAGGACATCGCGTACGACAAAGTCATTATTATGACCGATGCCGATACAGACGGCGCGCATATTCAAGTGCTATTGTTAACGTTTTTCTACCGTTATATGAAACCGCTCATTGAAGCGGGTAAAGTGTATATCGCCTTGCCGCCGCTTTACAAAGTATTTAAAGGCGTCGGGAAAAAGGAAAAAGTTGAATACGCCTGGACGGAAACAGACTTGGATGCAGCCATTCAAAAAATTGGGAAAGGCTACATGCTCCAGCGCTACAAAGGGCTCGGGGAGATGAACGCCGACCAACTATGGGAAACAACGATGAATCCCGAAACTCGAACGCTCATCCGCGTGACAATCGAAGACAGTGCGACGTCAGAACGACGCGTCACCACTTTAATGGGCGACAAAGTCGAGCCGAGAAGACGCTGGATTGAAGATAACGTCGACTTCGGCATGACAGACGAGCAGAATATATTAGACAATGAATTTTTGCATGTCGAGGGGGATTTTGAATGACATTTTCGGAACGTTACCAGGATCTTCCCTTGGAAGAAGTTATCGGAGATCGATTTGGACGCTATAGTAAATACATCATCCAGGACCGCGCTCTGCCAGATGCTAGAGACGGTCTTAAACCTGTACAGCGGCGAATTTTATACGCCATGTACCATGAAGGAAATACACATGAGAAGGCATTCCGTAAATCGGCGAAAACGGTCGGGAATGTCATCGGGAATTACCATCCGCACGGTGATACGTCTGTTTACGATGCAATGGTGCGGATGAGTCAAGATTGGAAACTGCGTCATATGCTCATTGAAATGCATGGGAACAATGGTTCAGTGGACGGGGATCCAGCAGCTGCTATGCGTTATACAGAAGCAAGACTTTCTGCGATCGCCGGTGAAATGCTGCGGGATATCGGCAAAGAAACCGTTGATTTCATCCCAAACTTTGACGACACCGAACCAGAACCGACTGTTCTTCCTGCGCGCTATCCAAACTTACTTGTGAACGGCTCAACAGGCATTTCAGCGGGGTATGCAACCGATATACCGCCGCATGCACTGCATGAAACGCTTGATGCGGTATTAATGCGTATCGACAATCCGCAAGCGACTGTCGACGAGCTCATGACGGTTTTAAAAGGACCCGATTTTCCGACTGGCGGGATCATTCAAGGGACCGACGGCATTAAACAGGCCTACAAAACAGGTAAAGGACGTTTCGTCATTCGTGCCAAAACGGAGATCGAATCGTTAAAAGGCGGGAAATCACAAATTGTCGTAACGGAAATTCCGTACGATGTGAACAAAGCAAATCTTGTGAAGAAAATCGATGAGCTGCGTCTGGATCGCAAATTAGACGGCATTGCAGATGTGCGGGACGAATCCGACCGGACAGGCTTGCGCATTGTCATCGAATTAAAAAAAGACATTGACGCCAATGGCCTTCTGCAATTTTTATTGAAAAATACGGATCTGCAAGTAACCTATAACTTTAATATGATTGCAATTTCTGGAAGACGTCCGACACTTATGTCGCTGCCGATGCTCTTAGATGCCTATATTGACCACCAAAAAGAAGTCGTAACGCGCAGATCCGAGTATGATATTCGAAGAGCAAAAGATCGTCTGCATATTGTAGAAGGACTCATGAAGGCGCTATCCGTTTTAGATGAAGTCATTCACACAATCCGCGCGTCTACAGATAAGCGCGATGCGAAAAACAATTTGATCGCAAAGTTTTCATTTACAGAAGTACAGGCGGAAGCGATCGTTTCTTTGCAGCTATATCGTTTAACGAATACGGACATCACTGAATTGAAAAAAGAAGAGGAAGAGCTGCGCAAGCTCATTGAACAGCTCGATGCCATCTTAAAAAGTGATAAAAAGCTCGCTTCAGTCATTAAAAAAGAATTATCCGCCATTCGAAAACAATTCGCAGAGCCAAGAAGATCCATTATCGAGGAAGAAATCGAAGAAATTAAAGTTGATCTTGATATTCTTGTCCCAAGCGAAGAAGTTATCGTTTCGGTGACGAAAGATGGGTATGTGAAGAGAACGAGCGTGCGTTCTTATAGCGCATCCAATGGTGTTGGGGAAGAGATGAAGGAATCGGATTACAGCATATTAGAAGCGACGATGAATACCCAGCATCATTTGTTATTGTTTACGTCATTTGGAAACTATCTATACCAGCCGGTTCATGAATTGCCCGATATTAGGTGGCGGGATCTTGGCCAACATATTTCAAGTATTATCCCGCTTGAGCAAAATGAAGAAATTATCGCCGCAATTGGGATTGAAAAATTCAACGAAGATTTAAGTATCGTAACCGCATCTTCAAACGGCAATATTAAGCGTTCAAAGCTAGAAAGTTTCCAAGCGCAGCGGTATTCCCGCACGTTAAAAGCGATGAACATTAAAAAAGAAGATCGGATGGTTGACGCGAAGCTTGTGAAAGGGGAAGAAGATGTCATCTTAATTTCCCATCAAGCATATGCCGTACGATTCCCATTGACTGAAATCGGAGATACAGGCGTGCGTACGGCCGGGGTCCGGGGCATTCAGTTAAAAGATGGCGATACGCTTGCATCAATGGAAATCGTTGAAGATGAAAGTCTATCGCTGCTCATTGCAACCCAACGCGGAAATGTGAAACGAATGAATTTGAAAGAGCTAGAAAGCGGTACACGTGCGAAGCGTGGTCTCACCGTATTAAAGGAATTAAAAACGAATCCTTACCGTATTATTGGGACTGAAATGGTCACGCCGAACGATATCGTCGTTTTATTAACAGATGAAGAAGTGAAAGTGCCGATCGCCGCAGGTTCACTGCGACTCGTCGATCGCACGTCAAACGGCAGTGCCATGACGAATGAGAAAAAAGACGGTAAAGTGACAAGTTTGTATAAAGATCCGAAAGCTGAAGTTGAATAATTTGTTAGGAGATCACGGGACAGAGTAACGTCCCGTGACTTTTTTTATGCAATCGATTATAATAATTCGAGATGCGAAATAATAAGACAATTGAATAGAATGGGGAATGCGTATGTGGAGAAATCACAACGTTTGGATTATTTTAATGGGTGAAATGATCGCAGGTCTAGGGTTATGGACGGGAATCATTGGAAATCTAGAGTTTATGCAAGAAAAAATACCGTCTGATTTCGTAAAGGCGTTAATTATGTCGGCTGGCTTGCTGGCTGGTTTACTTGTAGGGCCCTTGGCAGGAAAAACGATTGATCGATCGAAGAAAAAAACAGTACTGCTAGTGGCTGGACTGGGTCGAATGGTGAGTGTCGTATTTATGTTAGTTGCACTTGCGACAGGATCGGTTTGGTGGATGGTTGCCTTTATGATTAGCATCCAATTATCGGCAACTTTTTATTTCCCCGCATTGCAGGCAACGATTCCACTTGTTGTGAAAGAAGAGCATTTGCTGACGATGAACGGCTGGCATATGAACGTTGCCACCATCTCACGCGTTGTTGGAACCGCATTGGCAGGCATTATGCTCGTTTATTGGTCTTTATCATCACTTTATATCATTTCAATGGCAGCTTATGGCGCACTTTTACTGTTCACCCTTATGCTTCGAATCGATGAAGGGGAGAAGCGGGAAGCAAAAGTGAAAAATGTGGAAAACAAAGGCGGTTTTATGGAAGTTTTCCCGGTGTTAAAAGCGTATCCAGCGGTCGGCATGACGTTAATGATGACGTTAATTCCACTGCTTTTTATTGGCTCTTTTAATCTAGTGGTTATTAATATCAGTGAAATTCAAAACTCCGCATCTATTAAAGGGCTCATTTATGCATTTGAAGGGATCGCATTTATGATCGGTACGGTTGCTGTGAAATCGCTTGCGAAGAAGTGGGGCACAGCGTCGATTTTATTTTCCTTCGCCAGCCTAGTAGCAGTATCTGAGTTTATGCTTTATTTTGTGCAATCACAGGCCATTACGTTAGCTGCATTTGCGATATTAGGCTTTGCATTAGGCTGTTTTTTTCCAACCGCAATGGTCGTTTTTCAAAAACAAATGCCAAAAGCCTATCATGGTCGATTTTTCTCGTTCAGAAATATGTTGGAACGCATGATGTTCCAAGTCGTTTTATTAACGACAGGAGCGTTTCTAGACATCGTCGGACTGCAAACGATGGTCATCTTATTCGGCTTGATCAGCATGACAATGACAGCAGTGTTTTTTGTGCAAACGAAGAGAAGAAACATTCAATTGGGGCAACCGAACGAGAAGGATCTGGAGTACAGTTGATGTTTTTACAATTTAGTAACGAGAATTGAGCAAAAGGATATCTTTTTAAGGTATCCTTTTTAATTTGATTGAAAATAAGACAAAAAAACCGAACTTTTTCTATTTGAAAGTTCGGTGTACCTAGTCTATAGGAATTAAAGTAGTAAGAAATAAATTTTCAAGTAAATCTTCACTTGTCACAGACCGAATCATCGCTTGCATGTAAACGTTACGATCCATGTGATCATACGTCCATAAGAATCCTTTCGACCTGGCAAAGGCTTGTATAAAAATACGAATGGTACGGCCATTGCCTTCACGAAAAGGGTGAAGCATATTTAACTCCGATTTGAAATATGCTAACCTCTTAGCTGCATACCCTAGGGAATCCCAAGTCGATTCGATTGTTAATTGAGCAAATAAATCAGCGGCATAGGCATCCAAAAACTGCACTTGGCAAAAACGCGTACCGCCTTTCATTAATTGTACATCTCGAAATTGTCCCGCAAATGTGTAGAGATCCTGGAAAAGGTGATAGTGGAGATTGACAAAATCATCTAATGTAAAAGCACTGATTTGATAGGCACCTTGTTCAATTTGTGCCGCACGTATAGAAAAAGTAAAAGCTTCAGCACGTTCCAATTCAGTAGAATCAGTTATTCCTAAAAGGTTGTGCTTTAAAAGATACTCATCGTTTTCAAATTCATTATACTTTGTCATTTGCTAAGGCTTCCTTAATCAATGCCGGAGTGATCCTTATACCGGAATTGACGATTTCAAGAACCTTTTTCTGAAGTGAATGACTTAAATGTAAGTTTTCTAGCTGCATATTTTTCATTACACGGTTAAACTCAGGAGAATTTAATTGAATTTGCTTCATATCATAAACTCCTTTCTGCAGTTTAATTATAAACCGAATCATAAACTTTTTCCACTTTATCTAGGAGTTGGTTATGGTTGAAATGAAAAGGTATTGAAGGGGTTGAACTTTCAGACTATTACAGATCGGATTCATCAAGCATTTTCTAGACAGGGTTATAAAGGAACAACAAAATTTTTGAAACGAATAGAGGCAAAACAAAATTTTCTACTGTCGGATATGATTTATTTGGTGGTGATCGAAGAAGCAAAACGAGCAACATAATAAAGCTATACATATTCAATATGTTTGAAATTAAGATAAAAACAGGTTAAGTAAAATTTCTAATACAATGTGAATTTTACACATTTTTCTTCTTTTATCTCACTGTCTCAAGTATACTTTGAAATGAAACGCAACTTCTTATAATTTATATTATGTAAACTAAAATATTTTTAAACGAAAAAGGGGTAGTTTTTGCCATCCCCTTTAGTAATGGATCTACTTAATCATATTCGCACTGTATTCAATCACATCATTCACAAATACTTTGTTTCTTTTGGCGAAATCGCGAACTTCTTCCAACAACTCTACATCATAAGTTGTTTTATATTGTACACGATCTCCAGGCCTTGCACTTGTTTTAATCATTTTAGGATCTGGTTGCTGCTTTAAAACTTTTCCCAATCCAATTTCAATTAAATAATTGGTATGCGTATTTTGATCGTCGGCTATCGTTTTTAATCTCTCTAATATCGATTTACTCATATTCGTGCGAAATGAAATTCTAGAGCTGATTTGCGTATGGACTAGCTTTCCATCGTTATCCAATGTCCACCTAGGAATTTCGCGATCGTCGTCGGTATAATAAGGTTGCTCCGAATGCTGCGTCATATAAACTCTTTTGTAAATGATAAAATCACTGTCGGAAGCGTTTTCATAAATAATATTCGCAAGCCTGCTTACTTCGAATTTCCCCTTGACCCATACCCGGTAAATAGTATTTCCTGTTGCGGTTGTAAAGAATGTTGTTTTGGCCTTTAGATTCCATGAAAGAAACACATTAAGCAACCCTTGTGCAAATTCATTACTTCCTGTCGTCACATGCATTGCATATCCTTCTTTACCTACATAACCATCACCATCAATCACACCTCTTACAAATGAAGGCAAAAATTCATCTGGCACCTTAGGAAATGCCATCGTTAAAGACTTGACAGGATGAATCCCCATAGCAGCGAGATCTTCCTTTATTATTTTTGAATTGATAAGTAGTACCGGTGTTGTTCTTGTCGATCCCGGAGGCGCGATCACATAGTCAGCATCCATATACTTTGCAATTAATCGAAGTAGTCTTTCGTCTTTCTGTGCGAAGCTAATGCTATGCGTACGTTTGTTTACATGGCCATCTGTCACAAACATTCCTAATACCCAAGCCATTTCATGTGACCACCGTTTAAAGAAATGTTCATTCACTTTATTTTTGCGCGGCTGACCCGCATATCGTTCGCGGTTCATCGGAATGCCATGCTTATGGATCACATTGCGTATCGCTCGATCAGAAATTCCAACGATCGGAACCATTTCTTTAAAAGGCATCCCGCTTTTATAAAGTTTAATAATGATTTCATCTGTTATTCCAGGATTTCTAGGCATAACTCCCCCACCGTTCGAAAATAAGTAGACTTCACAATAATCTGGCCCGTTTGTAAGGCGCGAACGTAATCGCTTACTAATCAATTGCACGCGGCGAAGCGGGAATTGACTCAGGCCCAACTAAAAACAGCAGACCCCAGTATTTTTAAGTTCTGATTTTTGCCAATGTTAATCCCTTTCTTTTTCAGTCCATAAAACTTTATATAAAAATGCAAGCTCTGTTTCTTCAATGCCGGCAGGTAGTTCCCCATATTTGCAGATCATCATCTTCGGCTAAAGTGCCATTTAGCTGGAAAAATTCAATATGCCCCACTCCTGTTTTACTAACAAGCAAACTTTCTTTTTCACTCATAGTATATGGCTCAATGGTTATTTTCCTATTTGAGGATGCTTTACCTTTTCCTGCCTCCGCGCACCCTCCCAACAGCAGGATAAGAATTACATATAAGCAGTAGCGATTAAATCCCCGCATTTTTCCCCCTCCAATCAATTTACCGGGAATTTTTCCTATTCATTGTATGTTCAATTGAAAACTAAACATACAATCCATTCCATAGGTGGTAAATCTTTTAAAAAATAAGGCGCAGTGCTTCTTTAACAGCTGCGCCTTATCATGGAATCACTAAAATATGATCCTAATCCAAAAATCAATTCGTTCTTCTTTAACGAACGCTCCCCGATAGTTTAAGTACATTACTTCACATTGTATCATTTTGGACAGTCCAGTTAAAAAATCCTTTTACTTCTTTTCAACATATAATGTTTGGGATCTAACTTAAAGGAGTGAAAACACATGGGATTTTTCCAGCCCGAGGGAACAATGGCACCACAATTTCCTCCCCCACCTTTCGTACCACCAAAACCTTCTGTATCGTATCTCATTGACTGTGTCTATCAAAACACTTATGTATGGCTTATAAATGGGGACCAATTCTGGTTTTACCCAACCCGCGTTGAATCTGGTGAAGTATCTGGATATAGATGGAATGGTGCCTTCTGGCAATTCTATGGAATTGACTCGAGATTCATAGATGCTGTCTCCTGTCCACCTAGCCCTACATTATACTAAACCATTTAATATGAATAAGCCGAAACGAACAATTGTTCTGATAGGTGAAAAAGGGCATTTTCGATAATATACATTTATTTTCCTTACTTCTGGAACGTATAAGCGATTTTTGGATGGCTTAGACAGAAAAACAAAGGAAATCGGGAGCCCCCTGTCCTATTCATGTATTATATGAATAAACTTAACCAGAACAATTGTTCTTCACGCCGAAAAAGGGCATTTTTGACAACAAACAAGGAGATAAATTCGGTTAGGTAATCGAATATTCGTTAAATTAGGCTACTGAATCGGACTTAATGATCCAATCATCGCCAGGAAGGTGCTGCTTAGTGAATATTTTCGACAATTTAAACAAAATTAAAAGACTTCAAGATAAAAAAACACTGATTCCGCCCTCGATGGAATCAGTGTCTTTTCATTTTCAATTATCATTTCCGTAAAATCTTCTCCATCGCTTTTCCCTTTGCCAACTCATCGATCAGCTTATCCAAATAGCGAATCTCCCGCATTGTTGGTTCTTCGATATCTTCCACTCGTACACCGCAAACCACCCCTTTGATCAAAGCCCGCGAAGGATTCAGTTGAGGGGCTTCTGCAAAGAAAGTCTCAAAGTCTGTCTGCTTCTCCAGTTGCGCTTCGAACTCTTCTTGGCTATAACCAGTCAACCAACGGATGATTTCATCGACTTCTGTTTTCGTACGTTCTTTTCTCTCGGCCTTTTTCACGTAATGGGGATAGACACTCGCGAAACTCATTGTATAGATCTTATGATTAGTCATGAAAACACCTCGTTTTATATCTGTTTAATCCTCGGGTGTTGTAACGGTTACACCACGTTCCGCAAATACTTTTTTAGCAACTGTTAACGCGTTTAGCACACTTGGGAATCCTGTGTACGGAATGAGATGCATGATACATCCTACGATCTCTTCCGGTTTTAACCCAACGTTAAGCCCAGTATTGATATGCATCTCAATTTGCGGCTTCCCTTGCGCAACGAGAGCTGTAATGGTCGTCAATACTTTTTGCTTGTTATCCAATCCCGGACGTGAATAAATGTCACCAAAAGCAAATTCAACAACATATTTGCTTAAATCAGGCGCAATATCTTTAAATCCTTCACCGATATCCATGCTACCGGTTGGATTGTTATCGTCTGATAACGTAAGCTCTTTTAATTTCTCTAAACCTTGTTGATAACGATCTTTTGCCAATTCAAAATCCCCCTCGATTAATTCATTACTACTTTATTCCATAATTAACGCTTGAATTTTTTCATAAAACGTTAGTAAATGGAAATATTTATAATTATTTTAACAATTCTAGTATATAGCCTTTAGAAAAATAAGTAAAATGAATCATAGTTTCATCATGTTGTGCTCCTAAAATCTTCTGCAGCGCCGGTCTTTAGCCATTTCGCTGTTACTGTTTCCGCTTGTACCATTTCTTCCGGCGTCCCTTCAAATACAATTTGTCCGCCCCGTTTTCCCCCGCCTGGCCCTAATTCGATAACCCAGTCGCTCGCTGCGATAAAATCTAGATTGTGTTCGACGATGATCACAGAATTCCCTCTGTTAACAAGGGTTTGAAATACATCTAAGAGCTTTCCGTTATCTTTTGCGTGTAGACCTACGGATGGCTCGTCCAACACATAGATTTGCCCTTCTTTTTGTAAGTAGCTTGCAAGTTTGAGGCGCTGGACTTCCCCGCCGCTTAGCGAGCTTGTCGTCTGTACTAAAGTTAAATACCCTAATCCTACGTCTTTTAGCGTATTCACTCTTTTGATGATTTTTGGTAGTTTAAAATAGTTTACCGCCTCATCGATCGTTAACGCTAAAATTTCCACTATATTTTTATCCTCATATCGATAGGACAGTGCTTCGTCTGAATATCTTGTTCCGCCGCATGCCTCACATGTAGTTGTCACTGGATCTGCAAATGCTACGTCTGGAGTTGTGACGCCTTTTCCTTCACAGATCGGGCATGCCCCTAAGGAGTTGAAGCTAAACAAACCTGCAGGACGCCCTGTTTGCTTTGATAATAGCGAGCGAATATCATCCATGATGCCCATATAGGTAGCGAGTTTCGAACGGCTGGAGATGCCGATACTGCCTTGCCCGACCATGATCGCTTCCGGATAGCTTTCTGGGAATGCTTCCAACAGTAAAGAACTTTTCCCTGAACCAGCTGCCAAAAGAACTTTGACTCAAAAAATCGGTAGCAGAATCTATTGGCGGATTTCCGATGCGTGAAAATAACAGCCTCATTAAATGGCTGAATATCCATATACGTGCCGACTGTTGAGCGAGCATTACCGCTTGCAGGTCTTTGCTCTACGACGACAACTGGGCTTAAGTTTTGCATAAGCGCAGCATGAGGTCTTTCGTATCTTGGCATTTGATTTCTCACATAGAGTGGATAGTTCAACGTCATTTGTCTTCTGCTTTCCGCTGCGATTGTATCAAAAACAACTGAACTTTTCCCCGAGCCAGAAAGCCCGGTGAACACATTAATTTTTCCTTTCGGTATGGTTAGATCTACATTTTTCAAGTTATTTTCTTTCAACCCTCTTAAAATGATTTGATCTTTTAATTCTGCCACTGTATCACCCTTTCTGATTTCAGCCGCGAATTGGAAACATTTTCATAAGTGTGCCTGTAAGTTTACTCATTTATGGTTAATCTATTACCTCAACTCGGTACATCGTATTACCAGACACATTAGGAAACTTAACGCACGTACATTCTCCTGTATTATACTGTGTTTTCGAATCCAAAGCCCTTTTAAACACATTTGCTAAAGAGATATCGGGTAGTCAAAAAGTGAAATAGTTGTCAGTATAACGATTTAACCGTATAATAAAGTTAAAGATTGAATAGCGTAAAAAAGGCCATTCGATGTTCGCGCATCGAATGACCAATTGTAACAGCAGGTTCCCTCAAGGGGATCGGCGTTTGGAGAAAAAAATAATCCATCCTAATTGAGCCGTTAACTCAAGGATGGGTTATTTTTTATGGTTAAATGAAAGTATCGATACGATTAACACGCCAAAAGTAAGCATAAGCATTAATGATTCGAAGACTGACATTAGCACCACCCCCTTTCATACGGGAGTGTGCCAACCATCCTTGAGTTACCTATTCTATTACTCTCTCATTATACCATACGTACGTTCCACGACCACCAAAGTGAAAGTACTTTTATGAAAGCTCTAACAAACTATCATTCGAATCTACTTTTTCCTCTTCCCATCATCAGTCCATTTCTCCCATAGATAATGAAATACCGGATTCATTTTAACCATGACCGCATACCCTAAAGCCATAATGATAATGGAAATCGGACGAATCGACTGGCCTGTGAAGACTTCGAAGAAGAATATATAAGTTAAAGTGACGGGAAGGCAAATGCCTAAAATATGGATGTAGAAAATGAATTTATAAATATTCATAACGCTCTCCTTCTCTTCCTGTATTTCCAAAATTAAACTGTATCTTTCTCATTCGATTCCTAATAATATGCTTATGGAATAGATAAGGACTTAAGGAGGATATAATGAATAAACAAATAAGCAAAATAGTCATGTTAACACTATTGTTACTGACAACACTTTTTACTAATACACCTGCTCATGCTGCAAATGTATCTTCCGCTTACATTTCTGTAGATAATCAATTAATCAAAACAAATTATACAATGCAAAATGGCCATCTGATGGTACCAGATCTATTTTTCAAACATACCGGTGCAACTGTTAATCGGAATGAAAAATACAATTCCATTGCGATCGAAAGAAATAATATTGTTGCGATGCCTTTAGGTAAAAATTATACCGATTACTATGTGAAGGCGAAAAATAAATGGATCCGTGAGTATATGGGCTCAACGACGACAATGATTAACGGACGTCCTTACATCAATTTAGTCGTGACCGCGCAAAAATTAGGGATGACGGTTACATACGATCCAAAAATCAATCGAACATTTATCAAAACAAACAATGATGCAAACCAACCAATCGCCTATCATAAAGTAAATACAACAGCGAAAAAGATTGCTTTAACTTTTGACGATGGTCCTGACAGCCTAATTACACCGCAAATTTTGGATGTTTTAAAAGCAAAAGGTGTACCTGCTACATTTTTCGTTGTCGGCAACCAAGTGTCTACATTCCCGCAATTAGCAAAACGGATGGTGAATGAAGGACATACCATCGCAAACCATACTTGGGATCATCCGGAACTTTCCAAGCTGTATACATCCCAGGTAATTGAACAGATTACATCGACAAATAAAATCATCAAAAATGTCACTGGTGTAAACGCCGCCTTATTCAGACCTCCATATGGCGATTACACAGCGGCCGACGCGCTTATTTTTGAACGTCTTGGGTTCAAAAATATCCTTTGGTCCGTAGATACCATTGATTGGAATGGAACATCAGCCGATGAAATACTAAAAATTGTTCACCGAGATAAATCCCCCGGCGGTATTGTCCTGCAGCACAATTTCCAGAATCAGAAATTAGCAGGTACTATAAAAGCACTTCCACAAATGATTGATCAATTAAGAGCAGAAGGTTATACATTTGTGACGATCGACAGCTTGTTAGCCAAATAAAATATGAAAAAGCCAAGTTCCTGTTCGCGGGAACTTGGCTTTTTAGCTGAATAATCTAGAACAGTCCCCTGCTCCTCTTCTCCAATTTTACATCGCTTCCTCATCGCTTACCACTCTTAAAACATAATGCAAATATTTACGTACTTGCGTCACCCGCTCAGTCAATGATGCGGCTACGATCCCATAGAAATGTTCGCTTTCTTCCGTTTTGTAAAGAATCCGAACCGTCCTTCTTTCATCTGGCCAATAGCCAACTAATACATTCGTTTCTTCCATTTCACGTGCAACGTTGTACATATAGCCGTTGGAAGGCGCCCATCCAAACAAACTATTCAATTGATCTTGCACTTCAGCCATATAAAAAGAAGGACGTGTCAGGCTCAGTCTAAGCGCCATAAATCGCACAACGTCTTTTACAGATAGCAACTTTGAGATAAAGGAACGAAAGTCTTCATGCAGCGGTTCCACTTCACCTTGTGCAGGCAGTCCATTTCTAGTCAAAAAATAATAGAACCGATCGATCACGGTAGAAACTTCACTAAATCGATGTGCATAAACCTTTTCATATTCCTGCAGACGTTTGATCCCTTCTCCAGTAACTCGAAAGATCTTTTTTCTCCCTTCAATTTGAGAAGATAGAAAACCATCTTTTTCTAAATAATTAGCAGTGCGTGCGACATACTCATAAGAAACGGAACGCCCCGGGAATTCTAAGTTAAATTGTTCATAGAGTGCTCTTGAATAATTTTCTCGTTCAAGAATCGATCGTAATAAGAACATAGCTAATGCATCACCAACACTAAAACCGACAGCTTGTTGAAATGACGGTATATTCATACTGAACACTCCCAATCTTTTTAATAATCATATACCTCGTTCGTCCATAATTCAAATGTAATGTCCTTTGCGACGTTCCCCTTCTCTTATAAAGTTTTCATTTTCACATCAATCCCTTCGACTGTCAGTTAAGCGATTGCGCGGGGATAAATAATCGTTGTATAATAGACTAGTTGCGGTCAATATGTTTATATATGTACTAGAAAGGTTTCTTATAATTCTAAAATATGCATATCCTAGGCGATCTAGATTGGATTGTTATTTTCTCGGAACGCCTGTATAAATAAAAAGCCTAATTTCTCAACGTTAGATTGAGAAATTAGGCTTTTTCACGAACGCACTCTGTTAAATAATGAAGTTTATTTAAATCGATTGATTGAAAAAGGAGTAATGTTTTGTTCAGTCTTCCCTGAAATAATCAATTCACTTAAAATCTGTCCAATCACACTGCTAAATTTAAAGCCATGTCCTGAGAAACCCGATGCAATGGCAACGTTTGAATAGTTAGGATGCAAATCGATGATGAAATCTTCATCAGGAGTAAGTGTATACATACAGGTCTTACCGTACTTCAATTGTTGTGTAGAGGGCATATAGTGATGTAAAAATCGCCTTACATCTGTCGCGTCTCCCTCGAGTTCACCAAATCCGGGAATGTCCTCATCTGGATTGATTGTTTCTCCTCCATCATGTCGGCCTACTTTTAATCCGGAACCATTGATGCTTGGAAAACCATAATATTGTCCTTGAGATGTCTCAAACGAAAAGGCCGGAAAATCCTTGTGGTTATATAAATCTTCATTGGCATGAAACCAGGCAAATGTTTTTCTTACTGGGTTTAGAGGAAGATTTAAATCCAATATAGAGAGGAGACTTTCTGACCATGCTCCCGCTGAAATTACTAACGCATTAGCGTTAAAGATTTGATCCTCGGTTTTGACGGTAACTCTTTTATCATGAACCGATAATTCCTTTACTTTGCTATTGGTTACGATGGTAGCTCCGTGTCGCTCTGCAAGTTCTCGATAAGCTTCAATGCATTCCTCACATTTTAGCACTCCTGATGTCGGTTCAAAGCACCCAATGTAGTTGTCCGGTAAAGTGATGCCTGGCCAACGCTTATTTACTTCACTCGAATCTAAAACCTCAAGTGGCAATGAATAGGCTTTTGAACTTGAAATGATGTTCTGAATAAAATCCGTTTTTTCATAGCCTACGTTTAAAACCCCGGTTTCGAGAAACAATTGTCTTCCCGTCACTTTCTCTAAGTCGTTCCATAACTCTTGGGCCTTGAGCGTCAATGGAACGTATTCTTCACCTTCGCCATACGCATGCCGAATGATTCTCGTGTCTCCGTGATGACTCCCTTTGTTATGAGGCGGGTTAAAAGAATCTACTAATAAAGTTCTTTTCCCACTCTTTGATAGAAAATAACCTGCCGCCATCCCCATCGAACCCGCGCCAATTACAATTACGTCATAATGCACAGTGCATTACCTCCCTCGCAAATAAAAACCGCTACAACTAACATCTTAAGTATTGGCTGCTATTCTCTTATTTTAACTACTATTCTAACACTTAACAATCACCCTAACCTGCTTCGTTTAGCTGAAGCATATTCCTTTACAATCTCATTGATAGATAACTAATGTTCTTTTAACATAATTCCAGTTGCTGCCAAACGCGCTTGGGATGTTGCGCTAACAGCTTCAGCCGGCGTGTGCAAGATTTAGGAGCGCCCCTTTATACTGATCATGATGATCGGCACGCCGCTCGCCATTTACTACCCCAATAATAATCCCCGGAATGCAATTATTTTCCAACGATTTCCCCAGACTAATTTAACGGCTTCCAGTAAA
Source organism: Sporosarcina sp. HYO08 (assembly GCF_001563475.1). Classification (GTDB taxonomy): domain Bacteria; phylum Bacillota; class Bacilli; order Bacillales_A; family Planococcaceae; genus Sporosarcina. Next base: position 75,894 of record NZ_LPUT01000023.1, read on the forward strand.
GTTCTTTTCCGTCATTCTCAGTTGGCTTTTTTACAAATTCAATACACCCCTCTTGGCATTCTCCAAACTTAATAAAGTTTTTTTATGTATGTCTCCCTCGCATAATACTTGAGTGATTGTGCGGGGATGGTTGATAATTGTATAATAGTATTAATTGCGGGCAATCTGTTTATATATGTACTGACAAGGTATGCTGAATTTACACTATATACATGGTTGTTTTTTACGTTAACAAATTGACAACAAAAAAACACCAAGCAAGAAACAGTTGAACTGTTTCCCGTTTGGTATTTTTAATCAGACATCTTACTTTCTTACAACTTCTTCACAAACTCCGATTTCAACTTCATCGCACCGATTCCATCAATTTTACAATCGATATCATGTCCATCTGCGCTGCCATCCACTAATCGAATGCCTTTTACTCTCGTTCCTTGTTTGACAACCGATGAACTTCCTTTTATTTTTAAATCCTTAATAACGGTAACCGTATCTCCATCGTTTAGTACATTTCCGTGCGCGTCTTTAATCACTTCGGCTTCATTCGCTTCCTCTTGTGATTCCAATGTAAACTCATGCGCACATTCCGGACAAACGATTAAGTTTCCATCTTCATAGGTGTATTCAGAATTACACTTTGGGCAATTTGGTAAATTTGACATATTTCTTCCTCCATTTCATACATCCACCAGTATACCACATTCTGAATAACGTTATAAATAGAGGGGGAATTTGATCTTTATTCGTGAATTAATACGTTTCGGATCCAATAACGCCCATTTTCATCCATTACCACATGATATTCCTTATTGCGTGCGTAAAGTGAATGCTCTCCGGCCGTATTCGTAAATTCAAATTCTTCAAACGTATGAACCGAAGCATACCCATCCAAAATATCAATGGACGTCACCGTATTATTTGTGAAATCAAACACCATGCCTTGCCCCGTGATGTCATCGATATACTGCGAAAACTCCTTATAGGCCAAACTCTCTGGAACAAGCATATCTTCGATCCATTCAAACGCTTCATAAGCCAATGCCATTTCATAAAAATCCCGGAAAGCTAACACAAAATAAGTAAGCGATTCATCGTCAAACACATATGAACTTTGATTTTCAACCACCAGATCATCGTCCTCATCATGCCGCTCATTCGTATCACTATCATGATTCACATACACATGCGAATCATAAACCCCGAAAACAGCAGCTACTTCCTCGGAGCTCATCGGGGCATTTGCCCACTGACCGATTAAACCTTCCACACTATACATCGGAATTGCAAACCCAAAAAGATTATTCTCTTTATAAATTAAAGAATTAATGCCAATTACTTGACCTGTTTTGGCGTCTAGCAAAGGGCCGCCACTGCTTCCCTTATCAATTTGCGCATCAATTTGGTACACCTTCTCATAAAGAAAACCAAGTTCTAAATCTCGATTGAGTCCTGTCAAATAACCAATAGAGGCAGAATTCTCAAACCCTTGTGGACTGCCTAGTGCAATCACTTCTGTACCAATTGGAGATTCCTTTTGCATTGTCTGTAACGGTTGCGTGTTTTGATAGGCAGCGGCGTAGATCAGTGCAACATCAGAGCGATCGGAAATCCCAATCACTTTGCCTGGCGATTCTTTTCCATCCGCATTGCGGACTGTCACATCAGTAAAACCAGCGACAACATGTGCGTTCGTGATAATATAACCGCCTTCTTTATACAAAAAACCTGACCCGAAGCTTTCGGTAGTTAAAATTGTAAATACTTTAGGCATCGCTTCTCGTATGATGCTCGTTTTTTCTTTTTCTTCCACGGAAGTCACAATCGCTTTTGACTGTTCTTCGGAAGCATTTATTTCAATTGGGGTCTCACTTGGCCCTTCAAGGTGTAATTCCCGGGTGGATGTTTCTTGCGATTCGGAGACCGTTAAAAATCCGTAGCCGATTCCGCCAAGCAGAAGGAAAAAGCAGACAATCGCAATGATGACCATCCAGCCTTTTGAAAAAAGACGTCGTACATCCGGCATTGGCTTTCCACAGTTGCTGCAAAATTTTGCCGTTGCTTCATTTTTTTCGCCGCACTTTGAACAAAACATAGCCCCACCCCCGTTATGATCGACAATGTTCTAGATACCGTTATTATAACATTTGTGTGAAAATTAAAAACACACCACCCCTATGAAGAAGTGATGTTTTTTCCGGCATTCTACTATTTTTTTCTACATTTTTTACAGACCTGAATAATGATATTTCGTTCATTTTTATATGGATAAAGTAGTTTTATGCCTGTTCTTGCACAAATTGGGCATTCTCCTCTTCCCCTTGCCGGCAATTTGTTTAATAATTTACCCCTGTTTCGTTTCGCCACCTTGTCACCTCTTTAGAAAAATCTTCCGTATTCTTAGTAGATGACAATATCTCTTCATGTGTGAAAACGATATTTCTCAGAAATAACACACATACGTTCTTACACCATTTGAAAAACACCGCTCCGAAATCTTTCGGAGCGGTGTTTTTCTTGTTGGGCAGTAGATCCCTTCATCACGCTGCAAATTCTAAATCATCATTATAATAGATGATTTGCGAAAGGTATTTGGTACCAGTAGCTTTCTCGAAAACCTGTTTTGCCTCGATCTCTGAATCAAACTCATACATTTTTACTGTTTCTTTTGAAATTAGCGTGATGACCCACATTTTATACTGCCTCCTCATTTTTTCTTCTAGTATACAGTCCGTTCGCTGCAATGCTTATTCCTCCGATTAAAATCGCATCCATTAAAGGTCCAATAGAAATGTCGGTCTTTTAATAAGGGATCGATTCTATTGGAGACCTTACATTCGCTGCATTCGGAATATAAAAGCCATTGAACGATTGACTGTATAGTAGAATATATCAATATGGTACAACGAAATAAAATAATGTCAACACAAATATTCAGACTAGCAAAAGTTGTCTAAATTCGACAAAATGGTATATGATTAGTATATCTTAAATGACATTTTCCGCTCTTTTACATCTTACAATACATGTAATGTTCGTAAAGTAGTAAGTCATAATTTGATCATTAGTTTACAAGGGATAAAATTTTATTTCCTTTTACTTTCTGAAAAGCAATCTTCGCTTCTTGCTCCGTTTCATACTCAAACATTTTAATCGCTTTCTCGGCATAAAGTGTAATGATCCACATTTGGGATCCCCCTCCTTAGTTTGTGAAATGTTGAACATTTTCCCTGTCTTTATTATACATAATTAATATGCTCCAATTCGGTTGCATTTTGTCCAAACATTGACAACTTTTTAAACTTCTTTGTCACAAGTACACAAAAAAATCCACGCAACATCGTTTCTTTCATGTTGCGTGGACGCCATCACGCCTTGGCGTAATTGATTTACTATTTATATATCACTCGATTTGTTTGCTGTAATTGCTTCACTGATGCGGCTCCAATTCCAAACATTGCCATCCGTAATTCCAATTCACGTGTCTCCATAACTTCCAGTACTTCTTCAACAGATTGTGTCGCTTCTTTTAAAATAGAACGGCCATATCCTACGAGATCCGCTCCTAGAGCAATAGCTTTCGCACCGTCCAGCCCTGTGTACATGCCGCCGCTTGCAATAATCGGTTGCTTATCAATATGCTCCCGCACGGAAGTCACACATTTGGCAGTTGGGATGCCCCAATCACTAAAAACGTCGGCCGCTTTTCGTTTAATGGAATCCGTAGAACGATATTTCTCCACTTGGCTCCAAGAAGTACCGCCAGCACCAGCGACGTCAATAAAAGAAATCCCAACATCGCATAGTTTTTTCGCAGTCGCTCCGTCAATGCCCCATCCCACTTCTTTCACACCTACTGGAACATCTAGCTCACGGCAAAGCTGTTCGATTTTTTGCAGTAAGTTTTTGAAATTCAGGTCGCCTTCAGGTTGAATCACTTCTTGTAAACTATTTAAATGAAGCACTAAAGCATCCGCTTCTGTTATATCAATAATTTGTTTGCATTTTTCCGCATCGAAGCCGTAATTCAACTGCACGGCGCCAAGATTGGCGATGATCGGTACACTCGGCGCAAGTTTCCGCAATTGGAAAGAAGAGCGATATTCTTCACTCTCGATCAACGCTCTTGTTGAACCGAGGGCGAGTGCCCAACCTCTTTCTTCAGCAGCCAATGCCAAATTTCGGTTAATCGTTTCCGCAAACTCCGCGCCACCCGTCATCGAACTAATTAAAAAAGGAGTTTGACAAGTATAGCCTAAAAAGGAAGTTGACAATTCAATTTCGTTAAAATGGATTTCTGGCAATGCATTATGCATAAAGCCGACATTTTCAAATCCTGTCGTAATCGAATTTCCTGTTACATGCTCATTCAATGTAATTTCAATATGCTCTGACTTTCTTTTATTAATCGCTTCAGTCATCTGTCTGCATCCGCCTCTCCGCTCCTATTTGAGAAACCTTTAAATTTAAAGGATCAATACGTTCTTTTCTCCATTCCTTTTCAAGGGCTTCTGCCTGTGCTTCTCCTTTTACGAAAGCGATACCACAGTCTCCGCCCCCTGCTCCTGACGTTTTTCCGCTTCCAAACCGATCCGCAATTTGGATTAATGTTTTTAATGTCGGTGTTTCGATCGAAACAACCGCGGCATCACTCAATTGCATAAGTGCGACGCGGTTCCCCGCAAGTCCTTTAATCGCCAGGTCAGGGTCGTCTTCTTTGAAACCACGGACGACTTGTTGCACAGCAAGTTTGCTGTTTTCTAGAAATTGCTGAAACAATTCCGGTTGATCATGGCGTAGTTGTTGAATTTTAGCAACCATTGGCGCTGTTCGTGCCACGCTCTGTGTCCATCCAACACAAAGTTTTAACTGTGATGGAGGTGTTATCGATTCAATGAATAAATTCGGCCATTCGCTTCGTAAAATCTGCACAATCGAGGTCTCGTTATTTAACTCCTGAAGCAACCATTCCGCTTGAAACGGCGCATATTGAAGCCAGCCCCCGTAAGCAGACGCAGCAACATCTGCACAAGAACCATTTCCTTGCGTTTTGAAATGAGCAATGGCCGCTAATTTATAAATATCCAGTATGGGAAGTGCAACGCTATAAAATTCGGACAATGATTTGATGATCGTCACAACAACTGCTGCACTCGAGCCTAAGCCGTACTTTTTACCAGATGCATCGTCCAGCTCACTTGTAATCGTTAAGGAAAAGGGACGCGGCTGCACGTCTATTTCTTTTAAATAGTGGTGAAATAGTTGGATTGCACTTTTGAGAAAGGCGAGTTTCGGGCTAGCGCTATTGAATGTGATCTTCCCATCGGTCATTGTCCATGTTACATTTTCTAAGCCTAGCTGCGGCAATGAAAGCATGTAACTCTCGTCACTTTTAATGACTGCTTGCATATAGCGGTCAACGGCAGCGACGATGGCTTGTCCGCCTGGTTCAAGGACTGCGTATTCCCCTGCGATCATTAATTTCCCAGGAACACGCACATGAATGGATGATGTCATAATACTTCGCACCTCCCTTTCTTGATGTTCATAGATTCTAGTTGCGATTGTTATTCGGTGATATAGGTTATCCCTGGTCCCGGATGACAAATGAACACATCTTGGACGGTTGGGATTTTCAACATCGCTTCTTTCACTGCTTGTTCATCTTCCGGCCTGCAAATGACTTTTACATTCGGCCCTGCATCGATCGTAAAATACGCATGAATGCCAGCCTCGCGCAGTGCCTGCACTTCGTACATCACGTCAAATGTGGCACTTTGCCAATACATAAACGGAGGATCGGCGCCTAAAGTTGTCGCATGCATTTTCAGTGCGTTTTTTTCAAGCACTTCGCCGAGTCGTATAAAGTCACGGTCAGCAATAGCTGCCTTCGCAACTTGCAAATCTTGTTCGACAGTTTTTAACCATCCATCGTAAAAAACGGACGTATCGACAGTTCGTTTCATGCCTTCTCGGCTTAAGACTTTTTTCTGTTTGGATTCTAATAAGACAGAAAGAATGCTTAAATCCCACGCATCTTCTTCTAAAATTTGTTTCGCATAGCAATCGGATCCATCTTCTTTCTCGCCTTTTTGCCATTCTACATAGCCGCCGTAAATGGAACGGCAAGCAGATCCGGATCCTTGTCTTGCGATAATTGACAAAGTCTTTTCATCAACATCTAGTCCAATTGCTTTCGTCGCAGCCGCCGCAAGCGCCGCAAAGCCAGACGCAGATGACGCAAAGCCCGCTGCAGTCGGTACTTGGTTGTCGGAATCTACTTTTGCATAAATATCTTTTCCGCCCATTTTCCGAATAATGTCCAACAGACGTGCAATTTTTGCCGTCTCTTCTCCACTTGCAAGCTTTCCATTTAAGAAAAATTGATCGGATGTAAGCGTACGATCAAATACGACTGACGTTGTTGTAAAAAACCGATCGAGCGTAATGGATAAATTGCTATTCGTCGGTAAAAATAATTCTTCGTCCCGTTTGCCCCAATATTTAATGAGGGCAATATTTGTATGGGCACGTGCAGTTGCTTGCATCTTGAAAACACCTTCCTTATGATCTATCCTGTTCTCCAATTCGAACATGCCAAGTTTGAGAAGCGCCGGCTTGTTCTAACGCTTGTTCAAGTTGACTAGCATGTTGCGCACCCTTTGCAAGCGCGATGATGCATCCGCCTCTGCCGCCACCTGTAAGTTTTGCCCCGAGCGCACCAGCTTTTCTTGCAGCTTCTACCAATTGATCGATCATTGTATCGCTGACCCCCAATTGACTTAGCTCATGTTGTGCGAAATCCATGACTTGGCCGAGCTGATTGATATCCCCCGTCGACAAGGCGTCCTTCGCCTCAATCGTCAGCTGACCCAGTTTTTCGATCGATCGACTGACAGACTGCGGATCCAATTTCCGCCTCTCTCCGATTCCTTCAACAGCTGCACGGGTATCCCCAATACGCCCTGTATCCGCGACAATCAAAGAGATTGGCTTTGTCACATGAAAGATATGTGTAGGACGACCTTTTTGAAACCAAATGGGGTGGTCGCTTGAAGCTGCCTCCATGTCGATCCCGCTTGGATTGCCATGTGCATACGTTTCCGCAATATGAACGAGCCTCATTAATTCCTCTTGTGAACAAGGTTGTTCAAAATATGTAAAAAGACCTCTAACGATCGCAATTGCGAGGGCGGCACTTGACCCCAACCCCCGACCGAGCGGAATGGTCGATTGTATGTCTATATAAAGACCAACTGGCTGTGCTGAGAGTGTGTTGAGTGTTTCTTTTATACAATCGGCAATGCCTAACATTGCTGTTGGCATTTCTTCAATTGCACCGCTATAATATGGACTTTCGATCACAACCGTCTTTAATTGCTCATGACGCTCTACTGTTGCCGTTACGCCGACAAGCGAAAATGGCAAAGCAATAGCAGGTTGTCCATAAACAACGGCATGCTCTCCGATTAAGATCAATTTACTATGGGCAGAACCGACTGCCGTTTTAGGGATCTTTTGAGACATTCCCTAATCTCCTTTCAAATCCAGCTCCTTTTTTTCGAAGCATTTCAAGCCTCCAACCTTTCATCATTATAAAGAACTTGCCTACCCTTATCAATTTAGACAACCTCACTTAGGCAGTCTTTCCATATAAAAATGAGGATATCCTTTCACGCTTGCGAATACGATAGAGAAGATGACCTATAAGGAGAGAAGTCGATGCAAATTCATGTTGTACAATCAGGCGAAACATTAACGGCCATCGCCCGGCAGTATGGCGTGACAGTTGGGCAAATTGTGCGGGCCAATCAGCTGGAAAACCCGGATCAGCTTGTCCCGGGTCTGGCGCTCGTCATACCAACGACGATTCCAGCCCCGGATGCGGGTAAGCCGGTGATCGATGTCAATGCTTATACGATTAATACCGGAGAAACAGGTGCGCGAGAGATCCAAGAAGTTGGAAAATACTTAACCTATTGGATGCCTTTTGCCTATAGTATGAAAGATGATGGCAGCCTGACCACGCTTGACGATGCTGTAATGCTGGAAGCGGCGGCGGCGGAACGCATCGTGCCCGTACTCGTTTTGACGAATTTCAGTTCAACGGAAACTGGCACCCAGCTTGCACATAATGTATTATCCAATCCCGAAGTTCAAGAAACGTTAATTACCAATCTATTAAATGTGATGAAAGAAAAAGGTTACCAAGGTGTCAATATTGACTTTGAAAACGTCCTGCCGGCTGACCGTGAAAACTACAATAAGTTTTTGCAGCGGGCAGTCGACCGCATGCATCCGCAAGGCTATTTTGTCTCTTCTGCCCTAGCGCCAAAAACGAGCAGTGAGCAAAAAGGATTATTATATGAGGCCCATGATTACGAAGCACAAGGTAAAATTGTTGATTTTATCGTCTTGATGACTTATGAATGGGGATACCGATTCGGTCCGCCGCAAGCCATTTCACCACTCAACCAAATTAAGCGCGTACTTGACTATGCCGTTACAGTGATCCCAAGAGAGAAACTATTCTTCGGTTTTCAAATTTATGCCCGCGATTGGCGATTGCCGCATGTGCGCGGCCAGGAAGCCGAAACGTTTAGCCAACAAGAAGCGATTCGCCGCGCGCTTGCGCATCAAGCTGCCATCCAATATGATACCACCGCACAATCACCTTTTTTCCGTTATGCAGACGCAGAAGGACGAACGCATGAAGTCTGGTTCGAAGATGCACGCAGTGCGCAAGCAAAATTCGATCTCGTCAAAGCGTATAAACTGCGCGGAATTAGCTATTGGGTACTCGGTTACCCATTTCCACAAAATTGGTTATTACTCGAAGATAATTTCACCATTCAAAAAAGAAAATAATGGGGGCGAATGGGAAAGGGGTGCCTTCTTTGCATTTTTTACATCTTACAACCATTCCAGACAATGGACATCGTCAGGATCCGCCAAATCCTACTCCGCAAGACGATGTATTTCCACCCGTGAATACGAAAAAACTTCATTCATCCGCGGAAAAAATGTTGAGATTAACAAAGGAAGCCAACTTATTAGTGAACAAAATTATTGAGGCACCGAAATTCGCAAATGAATTGATGAATGCCGCCCAATTATCGAATAAAACCAAAGTCCATGACCTAATTCTTTCCGTGGGCATTACAAGTAAAATCAATACGTATTACACACCGACAGGGATTCGAATAGAATTCGATAACTCGGACCAAACGAATAGCTGCTGTCGTTTAAATATGTCGCTGCATTGGTAACGTGCATTTCTGATTAAAACGATTCTTTTTCGTAAACACTAGGAAGGTGAAATCAGTTGAAAGGAGCCTTTCATGTGAAACAACAACAAGAACAAACGCAAAGCCAAACGCAAATAGAACAGCAGTTTCAAACGACGCAAAAGCAAGCGCTGCAAATGATCCAAACAGCTTCTCAGACATTGCAACAATGTAAAACATCTGCGGACTTGCAAACCGTCCAACAAGCACAGCAACAATTACAACAGGCCTCGCAGTTAATTAACCAAATGCAAGGGACTGCCGCGACAAATGCCATACCGCAAATTCAGCAGCAACTAGAACAAGTACGTCAACAAATTGAGCAAGCTGCCCAAACACTTCAACTCGTTCAAACGTTAAATAGCGGCAATCATAGCTTTAAGAAATCGTAAAAAAGATCAACGCCCGATTATTGTGCCGGGCGTTGATCTTTTTTAATCTGCAATATTGTTTTCACTGCTTCTTTAATCTCTTGATACCCTGTACAGCGGCATAAATTTGACTGCATCCACTCTTCAATTGTCTCATCATCCGCATCTGGATAGGTTTCGGATAATGCATAACAATTCATGATAAAACCCGGCGTGCAGTAACCACATTGAATCGCCCAATTTTCAATAAATGCTTTTTGAATCGGAGAGTCTTGCAACCCCTCGATGGTCGTAATGGACTTCCCAACTGCTTCAATTGTTAATGACAAACAAGAATGCATGGGTTTGCCATCTACGACGACTGCACAAGCTCCGCAGTCGCCATTTCCGCAACCTGGCTTCGCACCGGTTAGACCAAGCTGGGACCTTAATGTATCCAATAGGAGGTCTGCGGATCGAATGACGACATCGTGAGACTGTCCATTAATGAGAAGCTTTTTCACTGTTTTATCAGTAGCGTTTGAAACAATCATTGGTTCCCCTCCATCATCTGTAATGTATCAGCTAATGTATTTTTGAACACAAACTCACGATAACCCGCCGATGCATATGAATCATGGAGTATCGGTCCGGGCAGTTTAGATAGCGCTTGTTCGATTCGATCTTGTTCGGGCATCGTTCCATCGCTTAAAATCTTTTCCATTTCAAAGGAGCGGAACGGATATTGGCAGACCCCGCTAAACGCAAATCGAATGTCCTGATCTTTCTTTAATGCCGATACAGTCACGATAGGGTAACCTACTTGAGACATTCGTGTTTTCTTAAGGGTGCTAAAAGGCAGTGTTGTATAGGCGTGATCGACGATAAACTGCACGACAAAGCTTCCTGGCTCTAATGTAATTTCCTGCTTGTAAAGATCCGCCAGTGGAACAATTTCTTCCTTTTCTTTTCTAGCAATTTTTACTTTCGCATCGGCTAGCAAGAAAGGCAGCAGCCCTTCCCGGTAAATTAATCGGCTGTTTACGTTGCCGCCGATTGTAATTTTATTACGCGAAGTATGATCGGCGATTCGCTTAACCGTTTCACCTAAGAGCGGAAAAAGGTTAAAGGTGACCAGTTCATTTAACGAAACGGCCGAACCGATCACGCATTCACTGCCATTTTGTTCAAGTACTGTACATTCTGGAATGCTTTTTAAGTCAATCACGACATCTGCTTTCAGCTGATTCGTACGTGCAAAAGTGATAAATTCCGTGCCGCCTGAATAGTACAGCACTTCTTTTCCCGCATCCGCTGCCATTTGATACGTTGCTACCGCTTCGTAGGCCGTAGAAGGTTTATAATAATCGAAATTGAAAGGAATCATCGCCCACTCTCCTTCTTCGTTTGCCAAATAAGTTCCGGAATGAGCGGCAAGTGATCCAATTCGACATCGGCAGCTCTTGACAGGCTATTGCCGAGTGCGGCTGCGGCCCCAATGACGCCATATTCTCCAATCCCCCGGGCACCGTATGGACCATCTGCAGCAGGTGTCTCCACAAAATCTACAAGATACTCGGTTGGCTGTTCACCGAATCGGATCATTTGGTAGTTCCGGAAATTCGGGTTTTGCGTAATCGCTGATTCATCAAAAACAAATGACTCTGTACTTGCCCAGCTCAAGCCCAAAAACATCCCGCCGCGCATTTGCTGCTCCGCCGCCCGTGGATTTAAAATCGTACCGCCGTCCAGTACCGTTACCGCACGGAGCATTTTATACGTACAATCCCGTTTATTCCATTCAACTTCAATCGCTTGCGCACCGACCGACCACCAAGGACCGACGTCTCCAAAACCCGTCTCTTTATCCATGGGTGTTAAATGTTTTTGAATATACGTGCCAACCCCGACGACTTGTCCGCCGACTGCGTGGCCATTTGGAAATTTATAACCGTAGCTGACATCTTTAAAAGGAATCGCATGCTGCGGATTCGATTTAATATAAACACGGCTGCCACCCACTTCTAAATCTTCTTCCGAACATTGCAAAGCAATTGCCGCCGTTTTTTTCAATTGTCGGATCGCATCTTCCGCCGCAAGCAGCGCCGCCCTGCCCGCTAAAAATGTCGTACTGCTCGCAACCGTCCGCCATTGATGCGGATCGTATTGGGTATTTACTTCCATATTGACGTGGATATCATTGATGTTCATTTGCAATTTTTCAGCGACAATTTGGGCCAGTACCGTTTTTGTTCCTTGACCAAGTTCGATTGCCGCACAGTTTAGATTAAGTGTGCCGTCCGCTTCAAACGTTAACACAACACCCGCTTGTGCATTCGTTGCGGTCGTTGACGTTTTCCAAAACAAACTGATCCCTTTTGAACGAACAATATTTTCATCAACAAGCGTTTCCTTATTTTGATCCCATTCAATTAACTCTTTCGCGCGCTCTATACATTTTGCTGCATCCCCGATATTATGAGCCGTCAAAATGGATTGTGTCGGAGAGGTATGACCTGGTTTAATGGCGTTTTTAAGCCGCAAAACAACTGGATCGATCTTCAACTGCTTCGCGAACTTATCCATCGTCCGCTCAATCCCGAATGTTAGTTCCGGATGGCCGTAGCCTCTAAACGATGTCGCAAACGGATGATTCGTATACATGCAGTATGAATCGCACCAAACGTGCGGAATATGATACGGTCCCGTACAATCAAGCGCCATTGCCCGGGTAATCCCCGCGGCTTGGTCGGTATATGCACCTGCATCGATTAAAAATGTATACTGGCCGGCAAGAATTTCTCCTTCTTTTGTGGCACCGAGCTTAATCGTCATGTCCACCCCGATGTGACACGGAGCCGTAATCATATCTTCTTCGCGTTCATATTGCAGTTTCACCATTTTGCCACCGACTGCTTTTGACGCCAAATAAGCGAGCGGCTCTAACTGAACCGTTCCTTTTCCGCCAAACGCCCCGCCGACAACTGGCACGTGAACGACAACATCACCGACTTCAATATTGAAAAACTGATTCAATACTTTTTTAATCGTGTACGGTGACTGCGTACACGAATGAACGACCACTTTTCCATCCGGATTGATCTCAACAGATGTGCTTCTTGTTTCCATCGCCGCATGATCGGATAAGTTAAATGAATACGTAGCCGAAATCGTTTCCTCACAGGCGGCCCAGGCAGTCGCAAAGTCGCCTTTTCGAATTTTAATATGACTGCCGATATTCGTTCCTGGCACTGGATAGACATTGCTAATAATTTTCGTATAGTTGCCGAGGTCCTCATGAATAATCGGGGCATCGGGTCCAAAGGCTTGCTTGACAGAATTAACGACCGGGAGCGGTTCATATTCTACCTCCACTAAGCTTGCCGCAAGTTTTCCTTGGTGCTCTGAGTCCGCAACGATGATCGCGATCGGTTCGCCGTAATACCGTACTTTTTTAAATGCAAGCGGCGGACGATCCGCTAAGATCGGACCAATATGATAGGGAAACGCATCTCCTAATACGATCGCGCGAACACCAGGCACTTCCCATGCTTTTGTCGTATCGATTGATTTAATCCATGCATGTGCTTCTGTACTCGTGACGAGTTTTGCATGCAGCAAACCCGGGACATGATAATCACCGACATACTTCACTTTTCCAGTCGCTTTTCCAACAACATCGACCCTTTGCTCAGACTTCCCGACTGTTGTTCCGTAATATTTCAATGTGCTCCCCCCTTACCGCGCAACGATAACTAACGTCTCTTTCGTAATTTCATGCGCAGATGCATCCATAATTTTTTCCAATGTCATGCTCACCATTTGTAACTCTTTGTGATTTTCGACGACAAAGATCGGTGCGCCGCCGCCCATAACTTGATCGGGACTCATCGTGATAACCGCTGCAATCGTTGCTTGCTGGTTCAGTTTCACCAACCCCTTTACACAGTGTCATTAACTTTAACCTTGATTTTGGTTTTGTTTTTGGCCTTTTCCTTTATCCGCCTCTTCCGGCAATCGAATGGCGCTATCCAAAACGGGGACTTTTTCCAATACCGCTTTAATTTGCTCGAAATCTTTTTCACGCGGCAGCATATAGACGGCGAGCCGCCCGTCTGCCATATCTCTTTTGGACAAAGGAATGAGTGCAGGTTCCCCGGAATCTAAATAGGCACCTAAAATATTTGTGACATGATGCATAATCGCTTGCCGTTGTCCGATATGAGAAATCGTCACGATGCTATTTTCATTTTTCGGTGTAATAATCGCTCCGACCGCACGCTCTTGAATCGCTTTTCTTGTATCTTCAAGACCGACGTTTTTGATCAAAATATCACCGACAAAAAGAGTAGCTCCTTCAAATCGGATATCGGCTTCCGAGACGTCACAAATGTCGCATAACAGCTTGCCGCGCTTTTTGAACTTGATGAATAGCAATAAAATGATCCCGCCAATAATGCCGAACCATGCAGACTTTACGGCGCATAATGTCGTCAACATCGCGGTAAACATGACCAAATAATTTCGGCTTTCAAATGCTTGCGCGATGCCTTCGATGAACGGTGTTCCTCTTTTTACGAGCTCACTTTGATCGACTTTTTCAAGTGAATCCCTTTCCATTTTTCGAACTTCACGAAATTGCGTCGCTGCAAGCCCTAAAAACGTCACAGCTGTCCAGTCAGAATCTAACACCGCGGGGATTGCGACCGCTCCAATAAAAGCAGCAATAAACCCGAACGATAAATGAATGATGCGGCCTGTCGGATATGTTGGGTATTGTCTAAAATCTGTTTGGAGCAGTAAGAGACGGGCGATAAACCCAAATAGGATGCCCAATATAACGGCAATCAAGGTTTCATCCAACCGTTTTCCCTCCTTTCCATTCCTCGCGAATAGTCCTATTCAATCACTTTATAGAACAGTACATATTTTAACCAAAGAGAGGAAGCTTTATAATGTCAGGTCTAAATTCAATGGGACTTTCACAAACTGGGGATAGTTTCTGAAAGATTGATGAAAATGAGGGAATGTCTATGCAAACGAACCAAAAAATGATCGCATCAATGATTGCTACTGAACAAAAAGTTGTTTTGGCGCAAATTATCCATGTGGAAGGCTCTGCGTATCGCAAAGAAGGCGCATGGATGCTGTTCTTTGCGGATGGGACACGGAAAGGGGTTATTAGCGGCGGATGTCTTGAAAATGATTTAGCAGCGCGGGCAGAGCAGTTATTCGGAACAGGACAGACCGACGTTTTCGATTATGATTTACGATCCGAAGATGATTTGGGCTGGGGTCGCGGGGCTGGCTGTAACGGTGTCATAACGGTTATGCTGCGGGATATCGATGCCGATTTTCGGGATTTTTTATCAGCTACCCAAAAGCAGTTGTACCGAAAAGAACCTGTTTTATGGATTCAAGCTACAAATGAGTCAAAAGATTATGCATGTTTAACAAAAGAAGGTAAATATTACGGAGCATTTGCACATGAGTTGCCTACCGAAATTGACTTCACTGCGCTTTACCAACAATTCGCTGGGCAAAAAATGATTGATGAAAAGCTTTACTATTTTCAAATGATTTGGCCGGATCCTGTCCTTTATATCATTGGCGCCGGAGAAGATGCACGACCTCTTGCCCAATTCGCGACACATGTCGGCTACCAAGTGCAACTGCTCGATTGGCGTCCTACTTTTTGTACAGAAGAACACTTTCCGACTGTCCATGCCCTTCATTTGGGAGACCCCGTAAAAACGATAGACACAATTGCGTTTAGTCAGTTGGATTCAGTTGTCCTAATGACGCATGATTTCGAACGGGATGTCCAACTGCTTAAAGAGTTGCGACAAACGCAACTGTTATATCTCGGTGTATTGGGCTCGCAAAAGCGAACAAAACGCCTACTTGGCGGAAAAATCCCGGATCATATTCATTCGCCAATCGGGCTATCGATCGGCGCGGATGGACCAGAAGAAATTGCGCTCAGTGTCATTGCAGAACTCATCGCAGTAAGAAGGAGGAAAGTCGGATGGAAATCGCAGGTGTCTACTTGGCTGCCGGGAAAAGCAGCCGGATGGGGCGAAATAAGTTAACATTGCCAATCGGTACAAAGTTTTTAGGGAGTATGGCGTTAGAAACAGCCATACATGCCTCATTCACAAAAATCTATTGTATAGTCACTGAATCCGATGATTTAAATTGGATGACTCCTTCCCAACTGGAACACCCAAAATGCGTTATTCTCAGATGCCCCGATGCACATAAAGGGCAATCGGAATCTTTGCGATGCGGTATTTTACAGGCAAAACGGGACGAAATGAGCGCCGCCTTAATCTTATTAGCGGATATGCCTTTCGTCACCGTACAAATGCTTGAGGAAATGATTGCTTGTATGAAAGAACAAAACGATTGTTCCTTCGTCGCGACGTCCATCAAAGAAATGATTACACCGCCCGTTCTGGTTTCCAATACGTTGTTCGATGAGCTGTTAACCATTCATGGTGATATCGGCGCAAGAAGGCTATTGGAAAAGAGGATTCAAAGCGGCAAGTTGATCCCCTGCAAGGATGAGCGGTTTGTTTTTGATATCGATACACCGGAGGATTACGATCATTTCAAAGTAAATAGTTGTCAAGGAAGTGATTCAAACGTATAATAAAATTAAGAATGAATAGAATGAAAAAGGGTCGCCCGATGTTGGAGCATCGAACGACCTATTATAATAGCAGATTCCCTTTAAGGGGGTCAGCATTTCCTAGCAAAATAATCCACCAGGGTCGCTAAACTCAAGGGTGGATTATTTCTTTTTTGACATAATAAACGCTAATGTTTTGTCTTTTCAACATTAACTAACTCTTGCGTGCATCAAGCACACTTCCACGGAGTTTTTTCCCTATTTTTAATAAGAAAATGTTACATTCTTTTCTAGAAGTGTTTTCTCAAGTCTTTTCAATTTTTTGATTGATTCTTCCGATGACCGCTTACCAATTTCAATGACTAATGCGTCTATCAATGCCATTGTCGGGATAACCGAAAATTGTTCTTCACTGACTTCAACTTTCAACACCACAGTCGCACAGGAAATAATGGGACAGGAGATATGGTCTGTTATTAATATAACGTTATTGCCTTGTTCATGAGCAAGCTTAACTGCCTCGATCACTACATTCGTGTACGGTTCAAATGCAAAAACAACTAAAACTTCACTCTTCTCAAATTGCAAAATCTTGTCATAAATGATTTCTGTGTCATTGCTTAGCTGCCTAATATTGGAGTAGAATTCACCGAGTAACTGTTCTAAATATAAGGCAGTTGCTCTGTACGGCCGCGTGCCTAAAATATTGACAAAACTTGATTTCACAATCAAATCAATTGCAGATCCAAAATTCTCTAACAGGTCAGAACCCAATGATTTGTTTAATAAATTTACAGATTCCTTCCAAACCTTTACCAAAGTCTGAACTTCTCCACTTTCCTTTTGAACGTCTGTCAAAGACTTTTTTAATGTCCATTTTGAGGCGACCGGCACTGATTCATCATAAATATCTTTTCGAAGATCATTGAAATTTTCATAACCTAATGCATTAATTGTGCGGATCACAGTTGAAATTCCGACTTTCGCGTTGCTTGCAAGTTCTTTAATGGTCAGCAATCCGATCGACTGGTAATTTTTCAGAATATAATCACATAACTGTCTTTGTTTTTTCGGTAAAGAATCTTTCATTTCAACGATCTTGTTCATTGTTGTTTGATCATCCAAACTCATTTCCCCCCTCACCTTACAGCTATTATATCTCAAATTCGCCCTATTCAAAAAGGACACCTTTTGAATGGCGTCCGTTTGTGGCAGAAATCAATTTGTTCATATTCTACGTTTGGTTCTCCCTAAAATCATTTACATTCATTTTTATTGACCTTTTCCCTGTCACAAGGATTGCTGAATACAAAACCAATACGATCCCTACCATTTGCCATCCTTGCAGCTGCTCCCCAAGAAAAAGAAGTCCTGTGATGACTGCAACGAGGGGTTCGATCGTTGCCAAAATGGAGGCTTTACTCGCTTCTAAATGCTTAAGTCCCGTTGTGTAAAAAATAAAAGCGATAACTGTTGCAACTAACGCTAGCAACACTGCCGATATCCAAACATCTACATATTGAAATTGGCCAATCTTTGTTGTGATATCACTCGTTAGGAGCATGAAAACACTTGTATAAAGAAATGTATATGTTGTAATGGTCAATGCAGAATAGCGTTTCGTTACAGGTTTACTAAAAATACTATATAACGCATAACAAAATCCAGATAGAACGCCCATTAATAAGGTAGTCAATGGAATGCTTTCTTGGCCGGACGGCAGTAGACCTACCACAAATGCACAACCAGTAATCGCAAGAACAAGCGCAATGCCTTTACGAATCGTTAGCGACTCCTTGAAAAAGAGCCAAGATAAAATCGTTACAAACAATGGACCTGTATATAAAAGGGTCACCGCAAGCGATAAGCTCGATCTCGAAAAAACTTCAAAATAAAAAAAATTAAATAAAGCGATACTAAAAATACCCGAACCAGCGAAAAACAGATGATCTTTTAATCTAGTTTGTAACTGATCACGGTAAAATAATACCATTAGTAGAATAAGGATCAGAAAAGTAAAGATCGCCCGGATGGCCACGACGTCCCAAGCTGTGAAGCCGCGGGCATACAACGGCGCGATAAGTAAGCCAATCAGTCCCCAGCATACAGCGCCTGCAATTGTAAAAATATAAAATTTCAGACCCGACAGTCTCCCCATCACACACACCCCCCTATTTAAGAACTAAGAACCGGCCAATCACTTTACGATTAGCCGGATCAAAGGTTACCTCGAAACTTAATAAGTCACTCGTTTAGCATAACATTTTCACTTGATGGAATGTTGCTTTCTTTCAGATTTCCAGCTTTGTTCATAGCACTCGTTTCTGCTAAACTCATATTTTTTGTTTCCGGCGCCATGAAAAGAGAGATTAAAAATCCAAGGAAAAGTAAAGCGCCACAAATATACAGTGAAACAGCCAAACCAAAAGTCCCCAAAATGAACGGAAAGACAAATGTTCCAATGGCGGAAGCGAAACGGGTCACTCCTGTAATGAAGCCCATTGCCGTACCACGAATATGGGTCGGAAAAAGTTCATTTGGATAGATCCATTGATGGGCACCCATCGCAGTATTAAATGTCCCATAGATGATAAAGAGCAATAGGATAAGACTAAATGGTGTATCCAATCCAGAGGTTGCCCCAAGTGCGATTAAAGCGATTCCAGATATTAAGAATGGCCATATGAGTGTAGGTCTTCTGCCATATTTTTCAATTAAATAAAGCGCAGGCAGTAAACCGACAAGATAGACAATGTTAATGATTGCTGATCCAAGATATTCTTTTGAACCATCAGCAAAACCAAATTGTGCAAGAATTTCAGGGATATAAGTTCCTATCCCAAAAGTAGGGATGACTGAAAGCGACCAGAAAACCGAACAGAAAAAACCTACCCTCGAGTTAAAAAATCATTTGGGCAGGTTTTTCCATAAACAATTAAAACTAATTCTTATGTTTTTCATTTTTCCACTATTATAGAGCCATTGTCTGTTTGCAGTTGAACAACAGACTTGCCGTTACCAAATACGATTTCTCTTGTATCTTCCCCATAAATTTTTACGCGTCCATTGTCCGTTCGTGCAGTAATCTTCACGTTCTTCGGCTCTTTTTTCGTCCGGATCTCGATGCGGCCATTATCCGTCTTCAATTGAATTGGTTGATTGAGTAGATCAGCGGTCAGTTGAATTTTTCCGTTATCTGTTTTAGCTTTGATTTCCCCACTGACATTTGTTAACGCAATCTGGCCATTATCTGTTCGTGCATCGGTACGCTGGACATCCATTTCCGTTAATTGAATACGGCCATTGTCAGTTCGCAGCATCAACTGATCACTTTTCATATTTCCTATTTCAATTTGACCATTATCAGTGAGAACTTTAATAGATGCATATTGCTTTTCAGGCACTTGAACCGTTAAACGCAACGATTTTCTAGAAAAGTCCAAGTTAAAAAATGACCAGCCTTTTTCTTTGAAAACGACAACAAGCGTATCGCCTTTTTCCTTTACTTGAAAACGATACTTTCTTCCAAGCTTTTTCTTTCCCGTGTGCGAAACAATTGCCTTGTCTTTTTTCGTTGGAACGATTTCAACCGAAGCATTCGATGTCTTAAGATCGATGTTTGAAAATGAAGGCTTAGTAATTTCTTTTTTACTCGGCCCGCCACTGCTGCCCGTCATCACGTAGACGAGTGCCCACCCCAATAGCAGTCCGATGATTAATAAAGGCAGCCACCTCTTTTGAAATGTCATTTGAACTCCCACCCTTTGAATGATTTCTTACTCTCTATTATAAATAATGGAAATTTAATTTAAATAGACCTGGGATGTGAGTACTGCTCGGACTTTAGACGGAGTAGAACATGAACCATGCTAAATGAGACGAAGATGCTATTCATACCATATTGCGAAAACCCCATTCTCCCGTAAAAATTTCGTTTTCATCATGGGCTTAGGCACCACTTGAGAGAGTGTGCGGGGGTGGATAGTTGTTGAAGAGTAGATGGGTGGCGGGCAATATGTTTATATATGCACTAGAGAGGTTCTCTGTAATTAAATAATTCCATGAATGACTTTTTTATCGCATTTTTAGTTGACGTCTATTGTTTGCTGGCATCCATCAACCAAACATAGTCATTCATTTTTTCAAACGTCACTTGAAAGCCTGCTTCGGTAAATAAATCTCGTATGACTGGTATCGTCGTGTAATATTCGCGCTCTAAATCGTCTGCTACAACATGAAACCCTCTTGCACGTTCTTTAGCAATTTGATCTTGCAGTGCTTGATCACTACTAAAGACTGTATCCGCAAAGATGATCTTGCCGCCTGTCGGTAACAGCTCCGCATACTTTTTTAGTGCGATTCCTTTTTCTTCGTTTGTCAAATGATGAAAGACATACGAACTTGTTACCGTATGGATTTGGAGACCATCCGTTTCAAAGTCTAAAAGATCCCCATCTTTAATTGGTATCGATGGAAAACGTTTTTGCGTTAACTGACGCGCAACACGATTCGGTTCGATCCCGATGACTTGATGGCCGGCATCAATTAATTTTGTTGTTAAGTTTCCTGTTCCCGTACCGAATTCGAGAACCGTTCCGATAACTTTCTGCGCAACCGCATTCAAAATCTCATCATACTTGTTAAACACATCACGGTATTCCGGATCTTCTCCAGCCACTGTTGCATCATAAACATGGATCCATTCATCAAAAATATCGATAAACTCCCTACCCATTATGCATCTCCCCCTCTTCCAAACATACTATTCCGACTAATTTAATATGTTTTGGGCACGGGGATGCTAATTGTAAAAATGAGTAGCTTGTCCTTTGCCATTTCATTTCACGGCCGACATCACTTGCAATTTACAACCTTCATCACCACTTGCAATTTGCAACTTTCACATTGGCGTTACTTGCGGTTTACAACTAATTACAATCATCGGATTAACCACATTGTCAATCATTTGTAAGTTGCAAGTTTAATTATTCTAACAATTGTAATATGCAAGTATTATAGAAAAGTGTACAGTCGTCTAATCCCTGCGTATTTTTTCTTCGAATGCCAGCAAGGATCGTGAAATGATTTCCCGCTCAAATTCATTCATTGACCCCATCATTTGTTCAAGCTGCCTTAGTATATTTTGATTGATTTGATCCGATTTTTTCTGTCCTTCTTCCGTTAATGATACGATGGAAATACGTCTGTCATTTTCATAAGGCACTTTTTTCACGAGCCCTTTCTTTTCCAATGTCCCCATCTGTCGCGAAAATGTCGTAATATCCATATCTACCGCAAACGCCACTTCTTGCATGGACGGATGATGCAGACGAGAAATTTCAAAAAGAATGGCACTTTGCACAACAGATAGTTCCCCGCTGCTTACACGGTGAATGCGCTGCATACTTTTTAATACATCATGGAAAATGTTCAGTTCCAGCATGATTCCCCCAGCCCCCTAATCTTGCTATAAAAAATGCGCCTGTATGAAAGGCGCGTTTTTATTATTCATATGAGATTTGATCATGATCTTGTAGTTGCACACTGTTTTTAAAATAGACCGTCGTACGGAGCCATAACTCATCGTCCACTTCCGTTTCCCACCGTTCGTCAGGAATGAGTTCAAATGGAATCATATACGTTTCCTTTGATTTGATTAAACTAACCATTTCAAACGATTGTTTTGAAATGACCTCTTGACGATCCATAGATTGCCCTGGCAACTTGATGAGCTCCAGCTCAATTTGTTGGATACGCAATTCGCTATCCGGTCCCTCAATATAAATTTTACCCGACAAGTAATCTCCAAATGCGATGTTTGGCGCATCGACAATCGTATCTACTTTAATCGGACCTTCTTCTATGCTAGATGAAAAACTATTCACCATATTTATTCCTCCCAAATTCCACTACGTCAATAATATAAAGTATACCGTAAATGCGAGAATAGAACAAAAAGCGCACGCACACACTGGCGTACGCTTTTTCACTATTCGCGTAAATCATAATGCATCTCTTCATCCTTTTCGAACTTATTATATCTTATGCGGAAAAGTTTGAACAAATGCGATACAACCACTTTCACTAATGCATAACCCGGAATTCCTAAAATAACCCCCGCCACGCCGAACAATGAGCCAGCTGTTAATAACACAAAAATAATGGTAATCGGATGCGTGTGCAATGATTTTCCCATAATTTGCGGCGATATGATTTTCCCGTCTATTAATTGAACAATCGTCCATACGACGGCCAATTTAATGAGCATAAATGGCGAAGTCACAATGGCGATGATAACAGCCGGTGTAATCGCAATCAATGGGCCAAGATAAGGTACGACACTCGTAAACATCGCAAGTACACCAAGCAATAATGCATAATCCATGCCAATGATTAAAAATCCGATTGATACCATGATGCCGATCGACATCGCGACAAAAATGAGTCCTTGAATATACGAACTAATTTGATGATCCGCATCTTTGAAAATGATTTCCGCATCATCCCGCAAGCGCGGCGGCAGCATACGGATGATCAGCTTCGGAAGTTTTTCGCCATCTTTCAACATATAAAAAAGTAAGAATGGAACCGTTACAATCGACAGAACGAAGCCCGTTAAAGCCGAAACGAAAGTCGTTACACCGCTCGCGATTCCGCCAATCGTATCTGTTAAAAACTTCCCAATATTTTCTAGTCCCGAATCAAAAAAGCTATGCACATTAATATCTAATTCCTTGTAATAAGATGAAAAAATGGAATTCCGTAAAAAATGATCTAAATTCAAAATCAATTGTTTAAAATACGTCGGAAACTCCTTGATCAAATTATTAAATTGTTCTTTTAAAAATGGCAGTACGAGTAGGACAAGCAGCGTGATGACCCCAATCGTACCAACGAAGATAATGAAAATCCCCCACACTCTTGGAATCTTCACCCGTTCTAATAGCCGCAAAATCGGCCGAAGCAAATAATAGGAAATCGTCGCAAGTATCACTGGCAAAACGACGGTCGAAAAAAAGATGCGAATCGGATAAAAAATAAAAGATACCTGATTGTAAATAAGAATGATGAATCCGATTAAAAGAATCGATACGAGCACAAATAATGTATTTCGACCGCCCAAAAATGAAATCATATTCGATGTTTTGCCGTCTCCCCTTTTTCTTTCTTTGTTGGAATCCATTTCAACTTCCCTTCTCCCTAAAAAACTGAACTAGGATCAAATTTTTGTCTAGCGATTGTCTACCTACCGGTTAATCCAGCTTCATATTTAAAAATTTTTCTAATTGCCCCCGATTTTTCTCACGATCAATTTCGATAACAGATCCCGCATGTGGATAATATTTAAATGCATAAGATCCCTCCACAGGAATCGTCATGGTCGAAATATTCGCCCCTTTTTTCAATAACAAGGAGAATGCGTACGAAATTTCGTCCTTCGACGTAATGTCGGTTTGGATATACCCAGAAAGCGCTCCGACGAGTTTCGGAATTTGCAGCACCGTCCCTGGTTTCATCGCCTCATCTTTAATCGCCTTTATGACTTCTTGCTGACGCGCGACACGCCCGAAATCTCCTTCTGCATCTGCTCGAAAACGTGCATACCCAAGTAACTCTTTTCCATTTAACCGCTTTTTACCTGGCAGTAGCGTAACCCCTATTTTCTCGGACATTTCTTTTTTCACATCAATCTCTACACCTTTTGGAAAAGTAATGTCGACAATCGATTCAAAATTGTCAAAGTCAACAATTGCATAATGGTGGATCGGTACCCCAAACATGCCTGTAATCGTATCCTTTATCGTTTGTACGCGTCCTAAATAATAAGCAGTATTAAGTTTATATGGCTTGTACCCGGGAATATCTGCATAAATATCACGCATAAAAGAAACGACACGCATGTCCCCTGCATGCTTATCCCATGACAACACCATCATTGTATCGGTCCGATATCGGCCGCTGCCATCATTATCAATCCCAAGCAATAGATAATTTTCAATAGACGTATAATTTGGATCTATCGCATCTCCTTTAAAAGATCCTGGATCGATCACATTTCCTTTTGCCATCGATTTCCCTTCTTGATATTGGAAATAACAAAAGAATCCAATGCCTACAAAGCAAAGTGTTGTAAATAACATGATGACTCTACCGATGCGAAGCTTTTTTCTTCTTCTTCTAGTAGGCCGTTCGTAATGATCTTCCATTTGTATTCCTCCAAAAATGAATCTCTTCACTTAAGACGTACATGAAGAGTCTTGGTTGCATGTGTTCATTATAACCATTTTATATCCCTGTTGAAACTGAGATACATCGAAGCTCCATTTTGAACTTCTAATGACCCAGGACTTTTCCCCAGTTCATTTAAAAACCGCCTGCATATGATACAAATAGATTTAGAAGGAAAGGCGGTGCTACGCATGGGCTATGAATGTGGAGAAGGTAGAGGCTATAACGCTTCTTTCGCTTTGATTGTTGTTCTGTTTATCCTACTTATTATCATCGGGGCTAGCTTCGTATACTAATCAAAGAAGTTCTATTTCATCATAACCGCTCATTGCCTCACCTTTTAAAGTAGAAAATCGTGGACCGTCTGGAAAGCAATCACCTTTCCATGACGGTCTTTTAAATATGTTATAATGAATCTATTTAATAATGAAAGGCGTTGGTGATCATGGCAAGTCAACTTGAAAAAGCAGCATTTGCGGGCGGATGTTTTTGGTGTATGGTGAAACCGTTTAAAGAATGGGATGGCATTCATGATGTCGTCTCTGGTTATATGGGCGGTCATTTAGAAAATCCTACCTATGAAGATGTAAAAAAAGGCGATTCAGGACATTTGGAAGTCGTGGAAATTACGTTTGATCCTTCCATTTTTACATATGATCAATTACTCGAAATTTATTGGCAGCAAATTGATCCGACCGATTCAGAAGGACAATTCCACGATCGCGGCCATTCGTATACGACGGCTATTTTTTACTATACAGAGGAGCAAGGTCAATTGGCAGAAGCTTCAAAAGAAAAACTTGCGGCAAGCGGCATTTTCAACAAGCCAATCGTCACACCTATTCGACCGGCAGAAACGTTTTACCGAGCAGAAGAATATCACCAAGATTATTATTTGAAAGACAAGGAATATTACGAAGCCGACCGTGCAAAATCCGGACGAGATGAATTTATTAACAAACATTGGGCGTGAAAAAAGAGAGATTGGAAGTGACATTCCAACCTCTCTTTTTCATGTCTTCTTATCGCCAATTAAAAATGTCAGGATAAACATGCCCATATAGAGCATCAACATAATGCCAAATGTATAGTGATGATTCGCCGTCCAGTCATAGACGAGTGCAATAATGAGTGGTAACAGTCCCCCAATGATGAAACCGCCTGTCTGCATCATCGCTGTCCAAGCATTCGTTTCATCCGCCGTATCAGTTTCATCTAACGGTAATAGTAACGCGATCGGAAACAGACCACCAAGCGGAATGCCCATGAAAACGGCGCCGACCCACATGAGTGCATGAATTCCGGTCCAGAAAAGCACAATCGACACGATACCCGACAGCACCATAAAGAGTAACCAGGTTTTACGCGCCGGAAAACGTTCCATCAGTAACGGCAAACCAATATTCAAGAAAATTTGAACCGTTGTCATCACACTTAACAGCGTTCCCGCCTCGAGCAACGTCATACCCGACGAAATCGCAATCGGTGCTAACCACGTAATAATCGAAAAGAAAGCGGATGACTGAAGCCCGAAAAACAAAAGAAACAGCCAAGCTTTGTTAGATTTCCACGGAGAGCTTGCTTTTTTTCGTTCTGCTTTTACAATAGCTTGTGACTGCTCTTGGACGACAACTTGGTCTTTCATGGCCAAAAACCACGAAAGTAATCCAATGACCGCAAGCACCGCCCAAATGCTTAACGCAAATCGGTACGAATTCGACCACTCAAAAAAGACCGCCGTTAGCCCCGCACTCACGGCTGACCCAACCCCCATACCAAATGAATACACCCCAATGAGCGAAGCCGCCCGATCTGGAAAGTTTTGCTTAATCATCGCCGAAATTAACGGACCCATGATGGCAATAATAATCCCGACAAGAAAAGCCGTCCCGATGAGGATCGCAAAGCCCGAAATGCTTCTGAAAGCTGTCGTTACACCTAACAGAATAATCATCAGATACATCGTTTTCTTGAGGCCAATCCGACGATGAAACACAGGCGCCAATGTCGCAAAAATCCCCATGCAAATGACAGGAACAGCTGTCAATAAACTGACTTGTGCATTCGATAATGTTAGCTGTTCACGGATCGTTTCCAACATAGGCCCAATCGATGTAATCGCTGGCCGCATATTCATCGACAATGCAAAAATAGCGAAAATAATCAACAGCCGATTTTGTGTTTGGGTTTGTTCAGACATGATTTAATTCCTACTTTCCAAATTGCAAATAACCTTACCTATTGTAAATGTACAAGCACTTACTTGTATATAGTTTCGCTCAATTTATTTGTTGCCTCTTCCCTTCTCTACTTACAATCCGCTCCAAGATTCTTAGTCCATCAAATGCGGATCGACTCAATAGCATTGATTCTCTAATTCTACTTCCTATTTTATATATTTACAAAGTTACCATTAAGTGTTAACCTTTAAAGCATATTGGTTAACACAAGTTAAGCAAGGAGGAAAAAGCTGATGACACAACATTTTTGGGTTGTGGGGACAGATACAGATGTCGGGAAAACAATTATCACTACATACTTCATGCGGTATCTTCAGGCGCAAGGTAAAAATGTTCTTCCCTATAAACCTGTACAAACAGGCATCATCAGAGACACTTCGCGTTCTTATTACGGCGATACGAATTTTTATCAATCGTTCACTGAAAAAGAATTCGTTACAGAACATTTGAATAGTTATTCTTTTCCGGAGCCAGCATCCCCTCATTATGCGGCACGCTTAGTCGGTACAACTATTCAACAGAATGTCATTTTGGAAAAAATTCAACAGTTAACCTCACTGTATGACCATGTCATTTGCGAAGGCGCGGGCGGATTATTCGTTCCGTTGGATTCAGAGCGCAATGTGCAATTGATCGATCTGATTCAGGAATCACAGCTGCCTGTCGTACTCGTTGCCCGCACGACAGTCGGCACGATCAACCATACGCTATTGTCGATTGAAGCATTGACAAGCAGAAAGATCCCGATTGCGGGTCTTGTATTGAATGCTTTTGAAGGGTCCGAAACAGAAAAAGACAATATCCAAACGATTCAAGAGCTGACAAAATTGCCGATTCTCGTCTTCCCTCGCTTAACAACTGTAGCGGAGTTAAAAGAGGTACGAGTAGAAAACAAAGAATTTTTTGAAAGGTTGTTACCGACATGAACACAATGCTTTCAGATTTACAAAGAAGAGATTTAAACCACGTGTGGCATCCTTGTTCTCAGATGAAAGATTACGAGGATTTTCCACCGATCGTCATTAAAAATGGAAAAGGCATTTATCTAACGGATGAAAATGGCAAGCAGTATATGGATGCCGTGTCTTCTTGGTGGGTGAATTTATTTGGACATGCAAATGAACGCATTAGCACCGCCCTAGCCGAGCAAGCGCTTCAATTAGAACATGTCATCTTTGCGAACTTCACACATGAGCCGGCTGTTTTATTAGCCGAAAAATTGGTGGAACATACGCCGGACGGTTTGGAGAAAGTGTTTTTTGCAGATAGCGGATCAGCCGCCATCGAAATTGCATTGAAAATGAGTTTTCAATACCATCAGCAAAAAAACAAGCCCAATAAAAAACGTTTTCTTGCTTTAACAGATGCCTATCACGGTGAAACGCTTGGTGCACTTTCGGTCGGCGGCGTCGGTCTATATAATGAAGTCTTTCAACCGCTTTTGTTAGACACTGTACGTGCACAAGGTCCTGATTGCTTCAGATGTCCATTTAACGAGAACCCGGAAAGTTGCAGTGCTCCTTGTCTTTCATTCGTTGAAGAAAAATTAAAAGTGCATCACGAAGAAATTGCCGCGATTATTATCGAACCGTTAATCCAAGCAGCTGCGGGAATGAAAATGTATCCGCCGACGTATGTGAAGCAGTTAAAAGCGCTATGCGAACAGTACGATGTTCACTTGATCGCAGACGAAGTCGCGGTAGGGTTTGGTCGGACAGGTACGATGTTTGCGTGTGAACAAGCGAAGATTACTCCGGATTTTATGTGCTTATCGAAAGGATTAACAGGCGGTTACTTGCCGCTATCGGTCGTCTTAACGACAGATGATGTGTATGAGGCGTTTTACGATGACTATGAAACGATGAAAGCATTTTTACATTCGCACAGCTACACAGGAAACCCTTTAGCATGCCGGGTCGCACTAGAAGTTCTGAAGATTTTTGAAGACGACAATTATATAGAAGCAATTGGATTGAAAAGTGCCTATATGCGGGAAATTGCTACAGAAGTATTCGAAGATCATCCGTATGTCGGCGAATACCGACAAGTGGGGATGGTTGGAGCGATCGAACTTGTGAAAGACAAAGTGACAAAAGAGCCTTTCCCGAGCAGTGACCGTGTCGGGTATCACATTTACAAAATCGCTTTAGAAAATGGCTTATTGTTACGACCATTAGGAAACGTCCTCTATTTCATGCCGCCTTATGTCATTACAAAAGAAGAAATGGAGAAAATGATTTCCATTACAAATGAAGCGATTCAACAATATTTCGAAACTGCAGAGGTGATGGTCGTTGAGTAGACACGCAACTTTTTCTTTGGTCACTGTCTCTTTATTCGCAGCGTTAACTGCAGTCGGTGCCTTCATTAAAATTCCATTGCCCTATGTTCCCTTTACATTACAAATTTTATTTACTTTTATGGCGGGCAGTTTACTGGGCAGTAAAAAAGGGATGCAAAGTCAATTGGTCTATGTCGCGATTGGGTTGGCGGGCCTCCCTGTCTTTACACAGGGTGGTGGCATTGGCTATGTGTTGCAGCCGACATTCGGGTATTTAATTGGCTTTATCGCGGCGGCGTTTGTCGTCGGTCGGATCATTGAGCGCATTCAAAGTCCGAAGACGCATCATTTTGTGATCGCCAATCTTACGGGTTTGTTCGTCGTTTACTTAATCGGCGTTCCGTATCTTTATCTGGCGCTCAATCTATGGCTAGGTGTTCCAAGCAGCTGGGCACATATCATCATGATTGGTTTTGTGTACAGCGTTGGCGGCGACATAGTCATTTCCGTACTGACGGGGATCCTCGCGACTCGCTTATATAAAGCAGTTTTTTCCATTCGAAATAACCAAATTGAACTGACAAGGGAGAGTATACGATGAATTGGATTCAATTAGCACAAGAAGTCCTTGATGGGAAAATCATAAGTAATGAGGAAGCACACAGCATTTTAAATTGCGATGACGATGACCTGTTGCTTCTATTAAATGGTGCGTTTCACATTCGCAAGCATTACTATGGAAAGAAAGTAAAATTAAATATGATTATCAACGCAAAAAGCGGCTATTGTCCGGAAAACTGCGGGTACTGTTCCCAATCCTCCATTTCAACAGCCGAAATTGAAAAGTATCCTTTCATTACAAAAGAAGAAATTTTAGAAGGTGCCAAACGCGCGTTTGACAATAAAGTCGGAACGTTTTGCATTGTCGCGAGCGGCAGAGGACCAACGCGAAAAGACGTTAGAGTCGTCAGTGAAGCGGTGGAGGAAATTAAAGAGAAATACGGTCTTAAAGTTTGTGCTTGTCTAGGAATTTTAAAGGATGAGCAAGCCGCACAATTAAAAGAAGCTGGCGTAGACCGTTATAATCATAACTTAAATACATCGGAGCGCCATCACTCTTATATCACAACATCGCATACGTATGAGGACCGGGTCAATACCGTTGAAATTGCAAAAAAACATGGCATTTCACCTTGTTCCGGTGCGATTATCGGCATGAAGGAAACAAAAGAAGACGTCATCGACATTGCCCGCGCGCTTCGCGCGTTAGATGCCGACTCGATTCCTGTTAACTTCTTGCATGCGATTCCTGGGACAAAATTAGAAGGTGTGCAAGAACTAAACCCGCGGTACTGTTTGAAAGTGTTAGCCCTATTCCGTTATATCAATCCGACGAAAGAAATCCGCATATCGGGCGGCCGCGAAGTAAACTTAGGTACGTTGCAACCGTTGGGATTATATGCAGCGAACAGCATTTTCATCGGCAACTATTTAACAACAGACGGACAACTGGCGAATACAGACTATCAAATTTTAGAAGACTTAGGGTTTGAGATTGAATTAATGCCGAAGCAGGAAGAAGTGTTTTCTTCTTAACCAATTGTCGACAAAGGGCTGCAAAAAGACCTTTTGTCGACCTTTTTACTCAGTCGTCAAATAATTTTACTTTTCAGTTAAACGTGGTGTACATTGTTCTAAAGATAGAAAACTACATTCATTTTTTAGATGGAGGTATTTCATGGGGTTTTTAAATGCATTGTTAGGAAATGCTTCGACAGCTAACAAGGAAGATGTGATAAAAGAAGTAGAACCAATCCTTTCAGACCAGGAAGAGGTAGATGTTGCGTTTAAATTGATTCGGGATTTAATCATGTTTACAGATAAGAGAATGATTCTCGTCGACAAACAAGGATTGACTGGAAAAAAGGTTGACTATCATTCAATCCCTTACAGAAGCATTGCTCATTTCAGCGTAGAGACAGCCGGCCGTTTTGACCTGGACGCTGAGTTAAAAATATGGGTGTCAGGATTAGCTAACCCTATTCAAAAACAATTTAAAAAAGACAACAGCATTTACGACATCCAAAAAGTATTAGCGAATGTCTGTGTCTAATACTGACTAATCCGCCCTCCGCCGGGCTTTTCTTTTGCCAAAAAACAAATCATCCTCTCCCCTAGATCAACACCAAATTCTCCGCAAAATAAAAAAAGCCACCATAAATGGTGACTTTTTTTCACGAATATGTTAAATGACTTGATGTTCCGAATATCTTAAGACGAATTATCGCCGCGGTAGTATTCCTGAAACCTAAACGACGTATGCCCTACCTCTCATACATCCTTACGACTCCGAAGTCGATCCAGTGTGATTAGTTCTTAATGATTCATCAAGAACGCCAAAATTAGTACTTTCATCTATGATATTTCAAGTTTATTCGATTAGCATTAAACCATCATAACACTACTAACTGATAAAGTAAAGCAAAATTATTGGAATCCGATCGACACTGCTCCCAAGTAAATTTAATGGATAATTAACCATTTAACCGATTGTGCGGGGAGGATTAGAATTATAGGTTAGACTATATGCGGACGATACTTTTTTATATGCACTAGCGAGTTTTATTATGTTCTCGTTATATACACCGTCGTTTTTTCTTGGATAAGTTAGATTCATCGGCAAAATGACTGGAATAAGAAAGCAAAAATTTAATTGGCTTTTTATCACATATTTTGTATTGAGTCCATTGTTTTTTTGGGGGCAGGTTTCCGCTATTCCCTTATCCCCCTACTCCATCAATCATCGTTGTTCCTATGGATTAATTCGTGCTATAATAGGAGCATTGTGAATTTAGGAGGATTTCGAATGATTGCAGTGAGTAATGTAAGCCTTCAATTCGGCGATCGCAAGCTGTTTGAAGATGTGAATATACAGTTCAACCCTGGACATTGTTACGGTTTAATCGGTGCGAATGGTGCAGGTAAATCGACGTTTTTAAAAGTTTTATCGGGTGAAATTGAGCCGCAAACTGGAAACGTCATTATGAACAAAGATGAGCGTATGGCCGTTTTAAAACAAAACCACTTCGAGTACGAGGAAAACGAAGTACTTGAT
Source organism: Sporosarcina sp. HYO08 (assembly GCF_001563475.1). Taxonomy (GTDB): domain Bacteria; phylum Bacillota; class Bacilli; order Bacillales_A; family Planococcaceae; genus Sporosarcina. The sequence goes on from NZ_LPUT01000023.1 coordinate 108,027, forward strand.
ACGGTCATTATGGGTCACAAACGTCTGTACGAAGTAATGACTGAAAAAAATGCGATTTATATGAAAGAAGATTTCTCCGATGAAGACGGCATGCGCGCAGCGGAGCTTGAAGGTGAATTCGCGGAGATGAATGGTTGGGAAGCAGAATCTGAAGCGGCGATTTTACTTCAAGGTCTTGGCATTTCTGAAAATCTTCACCATGTCAAAATGGCCGAGCTTACGGGTTCCGATAAAGTAAAAGTGCTTCTTGCACAAGCATTATTCGGTAAGCCTGACGTTCTTCTTTTGGATGAGCCGACAAACCACTTGGACTTAAAAGCAATTCAGTGGCTGGAAGAATTCTTAATTGAATTCGAAAACACAGTCATCGTCGTATCCCACGACCGTCATTTCTTGAACAAAGTATGTACGCAAATTGCGGACTTGGATTTCTCGAAAATTCAAATTTACCCTGGTAACTATGATTTCTGGTATGAGTCCAGCCAATTGGCACTGAAAATGGCGCAAGATCAAAATAAGAAAAAAGAAGAGAAAATTAAAGAGCTTCAAGCGTTCGTTGCACGTTTTAGCGCAAACGCTTCGAAATCCAAACAAGCGACATCCCGTAAAAAGGCACTTGAAAAAATTGAGTTGGATGACATTAAACCGTCTTCCCGCCGCTATCCTTTCGTTAACTTCCAAATCGGACGTGAAATTGGTAACGACGTGTTAACGCTTCAAGATGTTACAAAAACAGTCGACGGCAAAGTAATGATTAAAGATGCAAACTTTACGCTTAATAAAGAAGACAAAGTCATTTTACTCGGTAACCCGCTTCAAAAAACAGCACTTCTCGAATTGCTGGCGGAAGAATCACAACCAGATTCCGGGACGATTAAATGGGGCGTTACGACATCCCGCGCTTACTTCCCGCTCGATAATAGCGAGTACTTCAATGGAAATGAAGAAACACTCGTCGAATGGTTGCGTCAATATTCCCCGGAAGATCAGACAGAAACATTCTTACGCGGATTCCTTGGTCGTATGCTCTTCTCCGGTGAAGAAGTAAAGAAAAAGCCATCTGTCCTTTCAGGTGGAGAAAAAGTTCGCTGCATGCTTTCAAAAATGATGCTTTCAAGCGCGAACGTTCTGTTGCTTGATGAGCCGATGAACCACTTGGATCTTGAATCGATTCAAGCACTCAACAACGGTCTCATCGCATTCAAAGGCGCAATGGTCTTTACATCGCATGACCAACAATTCATCCAAACGGTCGCAAACCGTATTATCGAAATCCGTGAAGACGGGACGATTTTCGATAAAATGATGAATTATGAAGAATACCTTGAGTGGAAAGAGAAACAAGAAAAACTAGCTTAATTGTAAAGTCGTTTCCTTCGGGAGACGGCTTTTTTATTTCCCAAAAAAGCATCTGTAACACAACCGCATGAAAAACATCTAATTGGGTAAACCAATTGAAAGGAGTGTGTTTTTAAATGAAACGACTACATCTTTTCATTTACCTATTACTAGCAGTAGTCATTTTTGCTGGGTGCTCTAAAACGAGCACGAATCTTAATAATTCCGGGGAAAGTACAGGGACGGCAACGAAAGAAGATGAAACAGTTTACAATGGCGTAGACGGGAAAAACGCTGATCAGGATAACGGGGAAACAAAAGATAAAACAGATGCAGAAATCTCGATGTTAGATTTTTTCTTACCTGACGGCACAAAAGCGCATTTTAAAGGCGAGGGCAATGAATTTGCATCGCTTGATATCGATGTCGCTCATCCTTATGAAAACTATATCATCGTCCATGAAAATAACGGCGGCGCACTCGTTCAACGAGTTTATAAAATCCAAGACCACCAAATTTATTTACTCGATACGCAAGCCGTCGATATGGAACAGGATTTTCCTTCGCTTGCAGATCTTGATGCAATGACGCCCGCAGAACTTTATATCGATGCCCCACTTACAAAAGGGAAAAATTTTGGTAATTGGACAGTCGTCGATACAAATGTATCTGTAGAAACACCATACAAAACGTTTGATGATGCAACAGTCATTGAAATGAAAGAAAAAGATTCCGTCAATCGCAAATACTTCGTCCCTGGTTTCGGTGAAGTAAAACGCGAAACGATCATGGATTTAGAAGAGGGTGAAGTGGCTGTCACCTCAATGCTCGAAACAATTTATGAATGAAAAAAGAGGTGCCATTTTAGGGCACCTCTTTATACGTTCGGTACGAATTATAGTTTGGAAACGTTTGCAGCTTGTAGACCACGATTGCCTTCTACAACTTCAAACTCAACTTGTTGACCTTCGTCCAATGATTTGAAACCTTCCCCTTCGATTGCAGAGAAGTGAACGAATACGTCATCTTCACCTTCAACTTCGATGAAGCCGAAGCCTTTTTCTGAGTTAAACCATTTTACTGTACCTTGTTTCATGTGAACAAACCTCCAAATAACTTTAATAATAATATACAAATTTTCCCAAAAAGAAAAATTCACATATTACAAAAAGTACCGACAACGCCGATCACTTTTTGTAATATGTGAATACGTTTACTTCGGTAAATCCGTGTCCCGACAAGCGTCCAATCATACAACTGATCGCACGAAAAATTTTCAATTGTTACTGCCAATATATCATAACTACCATTTTTGTCAACTCAAAACAATAAATATTCAAATTATTCCACCATACTTAATAGCCTAACCATTTTACTGTTCAAATATACGGTGTGGCTTTCCATCTTTCATAAGAATCACACCATGGTAAATTTGCTGGTCATCATCGCATCCATCACAATAAACTGTCTCTGTTTTTGTCCAAAATGCATAGAAGCAATTCTTTCGCATCTCTTCATGTTCATACTGATTGCGAAAATCTCCCAGCATTTGTTCCAAATAGCTTCGTGCTTCTTCTATCGTATGAAAACTTTGTCTGGACCGAATCATTTCTTCCCAATCTTCAAACATCCACCACGGCTCATAATCTGCTTTCATATAAATAACTTCATACATATTCGTCTCCCCCACTACAATGGCTGAATGATTTTCATTTTAGCAAAGTTCATGGGTTTGTCTATTATTATGCTTGAAAAAGGAATTGATTCAAAACAAATGTGTGCATCCTGTTTTTCGGGTATAATTAAAGAAGCAATTGAAACTTTTTATATTTAAAAACGTATGTAAGATAGCGAAAGGAGGTCTGCGATCGATGAAGCAACTTAAACAATTTTTCGTCAGACACTTCATCACAGCACCAATTAGTTTTGGATCATGGATCTATTTTATTCTAGGTGCGGGCATGAATTTCTATGTGGCAACAGGCCTATTATTAGCCATATATGCCGGTAGTTCATTTTCGATTAAACAAATTCAGATTGCATCCGACTTGAAGCAGCTCAGAATGACCCGATCCGAATTCAATCATATAAAAAAACAAATTTCAGAAGCCAAGCTCAAACTGAAACGATTGAATGGCCTCTATGGACAAGTTCGGTCGATCCAAGCTTTTCGTCAGCTTCATGAAATGAATACACTTTCTCGTAAAATTTTAAATATCGTTCGAACGAATCCTTCAAAATTTTATCATGTCGAAAAATTTTTCTATGCACATTTAGATTCGGCAGTTGAGTTGACATCTAAATATGCGATGCTTGTGAATCAACCGCTAAAAGACACAGAACTTCGCATCGCATTAAACAATACGCGAGAAACGTTGAACGATGTGAACAAACAATTAGAGCAAGATTTGCGCAGTGCACTCTCAACAGATATCGAACAGCTACAACTGGAAATCGACTTTGTCGATGCGACGATGAAACGAAACAAGCCGCTGCTTGAAATGAAAGGGGACCCCCACAACGATGGAAAATAACACAGCCCAAAATGAAGTGAAAACATTTGATGACTTACTAGACAATCCATTTGATATACAGGAATCTGTTTTAACGAAAGAAATGCCTGTAGAAGTTGCCGAAAGCGGAACTCCTATTAAATTGATCGACCGACTTTCAGATGAAGAAAAAGCAAAAGCGAAACAGCTTTCGGACCAAATTCCGGTTGGCAATTACGAAGCAATTTTGACATATGGCACGAATGCGCAAAATGAATTGTCTAAGTTCTCCCATCAAATGCTGGATCATGTGCAAAGTAAAGACATTGGTCCAGTCGGAGATATTTTGAAAGATTTGATGGATAAACTATCAGATATCGACCCAGAAGAATTATCGGAAAAGAAGAAATCAGGGTTAAGAAGACTCTTCAATCGTGCGACTCGCTCGATCCAAGAAATGATGACGAAATATCAAAAACTGAGCACCCAAATTGATCGAATCGGTGTTCAATTAGAACATTCCAAGCGCGGTTTAATGGAAGATGTTCAAATGCTTGACCGGCTCTATGAACAAAACAAAACCTATTTTCAAGCTTTGAATGTTTACATTGCGGCAGCTGAACTAAAACGCGATGAAATCGCCAATGTTCTCATCCCAGAAATGCGCAGACAAGCAGAAGCTTCGAATGATCAAATGGCGTACCAGGAAGTGAATGACATGGGCCAATTTTTAGATCGGTTGGAAAAACGATTATATGATTTACAGTTATCTCGTCAAATCACCATTCAAAGTGCCCCGCAAATACGGATGATCCAACAGACAAATCAAACGCTTGCCGAAAAAATTCAGTCATCCATTATGACGTCCATTCCATTATGGAAAAATCAAATTGCCATTGCGCTCACATTAAATAGGCAGCGTAAAGCGGTGGAATCTCAAAAACTTGTAACGAAAACGACGAATGACCTGTTACTCAAAAACTCAGAAATGCTTAAATTAAATTCCATCGAAACCGCTAAAGAAAACGAACGCGGTATCATTGAAATCGACACCTTAAAGAAAACACAGGAAAACTTAATCCAAACAATCGAAGAAACACTTCTCATTCAAGCAGATGGCCGCGCGAAACGCAAAGCGGCAGAAGTAGAAATTTCACGAATGGAAGAAGAACTAAAACAGCGCCTGTTAGCTGTCCATGAAAAAACACAAAACCGCCCTTCTTAAGGCGGTTTTTGTTGTTCATGTATTCCGAATGACAATTGCAAGCAACTTTCGTAAAATTCGTAATGTTTGATCCGCAAAATCCTCTACAGAACTAGACGAGGCGGTTTTATGTCCAAACATCGTCGAAAAGACTGCTCGCTGATCCTCTGTTGGCTCATCCGTCGATAAAAATAAATGAATAACCGATATGCCTTTCTTCTCAGTTTCTATGACTGCTTCGGCCGTATCCAAAATACCGTTTCGATCATAACCGAATGCAGATGGCTCGCCATCTGAGAAAACGAGTAAAAACTTATGCTTTTCTGGGCGGCTTCGCAGACGATCTGCCATCCAGCGTATCGCAAAACCGTCGCGATTATCTTCATGCGCATCGAAGGATAAAATGGACAATCCGTTATCCCGATTGCGATCGGAAAACGAATGCATCAGTTCAAACACATTCGGCTGCTCGTCTTTTGACGCATGATACGCATCTTCATAATACGAAGAAATTTCATGACTCACTTGCAATTGACGTAACACATCATGGAAAAGTAAAACCGCTTTTTTCGTTTCATCCAATTTATCGATCATCGAAGCCGACCCATCGACCAAGAGGCCAAACACCGCGTCCAACGCAATGGAAGGCGCATTTTTCCGGTAAAACGGCTTCGGTCGTTCATCGACAACCATCGTTGTGAGCTTTGTCGATAACCTTCCTTTCATAAGCCTTTCCCGCTTCGAATCTTCTTTCAAATCGATTCGCTTTTTCATTTCTTCTACAAACGAACGAACGAAAGGCTTTTGCTCTTCTCGCCAAATCACAAGCTTTTGTTTACTATCATGATCCTGTATCGGTTCGAGTTGCTTTTCTTCATACACGACATTCAGATGCTCTTTCCCAAATATTTTTCCGGCCTTTACTTTTCGTTCACGTTGGTCTTTTTTATCGCTTTCAACGTCCGACCAACGATCGCTGTCATCTCCTTCTGATTGACCATAGCCCGTTTCTTCAATTTCGGCTTCTTCATTTCCAGGCGTAGCATCATTTGCATCACTTTTTCCTGAACGGCCATGCTCCAATTCATATTCTAAGTGAATGCCAGACTCGTCTTCACTTTCCCGATGCCAGGAGCGGAACACTTCTTCGATCGTTTCCTTTCGTTCCTCTTCCCCTCTTTCAGCATCCGCCATTCCTTTATGGTAATGAAACACCGTGTTTTCTTCGGTAATCGAATCCCCGATGGCATAAAATTGGAACGTTAAATCGTTTTCGAAGGATTGCTCCACAATGCCGACGATTCTTTCGGCTAAGTAAATATTATCTTGTGTTGTTTTCGAATCATAGGCATGCTGTAAAACAGATTGAATCAGTGTAATATCGATCGGATCCCAATCGACTGCTGTTTCCGCAAACATCCCTTCATGTAAACTGATGAACAATTGATTCATCATCGCTTCTGCCAAAAATCCTTTTTGCATATTCGCTGACAATCCATCTCGATGAAAGCGAAGATACGCATTACGCCGTACGTCAAAAGCATTTTCAGTTCCGGGGCGCTGCTTTAAGATGACATCCATTAATCGAAATTCTTCCAGCATCAGTACAACTTCAGCCATAAATTTTCGCAACGGATGCGCTCGGTACTCTTCCATCATTTCGAGCCATGGTTTCACACTGAACCATTTCCAAAAGCCTGCCGTTAACAGATAAATATCGGAAAGACGACCCGCATGTATAACATCTTCCGCCCGATGACGCCAAAAAACACTCATGGAGACTGCGCCTTCTTTAGGTCTGAATTCTAACAGTTTTCTTTCGGTCAATTCAAGATAAGGTGCATCTGCGAGCGCTCGGCCCAATCGCTCATACAATAAAAGCGTACGTGCATCTACCGTTTCATCGTTAAATTGGATGAATCGATTCATTTTCACCATAGCAATCGCCTCATTTCACCCATGTTTCGAGTAATTCCATGACCAATTCCCGTTCAATTCGATCCTCCAGTTTTTCAGCAATCGCGTATTGAACTGCACGCTTAACTGGAATATGTTCTGCCAGACCCAATGCATCTAGTAAACTCCGAACCGACGCCGCTTCATCGGAAAGCATCCCATTCACAACTTGTTTCCGCAAATCTTCACCAATTGCTAAAAATGTTTCAACGAGCTGTGTGGAACTATGAGGTAGTGTTTCTTCCATTACTGTTTTCAATTGGTCTCCTGTTAAATACGGAACAGAAAACGAAACGAAACGGTTTTTCAATGCTTCGTTCATCGGAGAAGTTCCAACATAACCTTCATTAATTGCCGAAATGACAGTAAAATTTTCATGGGCAAAAATGACTTCGCCTGTAAATGGATTTGTCAGCATGCGGCGGTGATCGAGTACACTGTGAAGAATCGGCAGCGTTTCAGGTTTTGCCATATTAATTTCATCAATATATAAAATATGTCCTTTTTTCATCGCTTGAATGACAGGACCTTCAACGAATTCGATGAAAGTTTGTCCATCCTTGCTAATAATTGTTTTAAAGCCTAGTAAAGATTCCGCATCTAAATCGACAGAGCAGTTGACGCTATGCATGGGCTGCCCAAAATAATGGGAAATTGTTTGCGCTAATTTTGTTTTTCCTGAACCCGATGGTCCTTTTAATAAGACCGGCTTTTTCAACACAACGCTGACGAGTACATCTTCCCACAAATAAGGATCCGGAGACACGTAACCACCTTCTTGAACTAACTGTCCGTCAGCAGTTGAATGGTCGATACTTTTCCGCTTTTGCTGTTCTTGTTCTACCAAGCTGTTCATAAAAAAACCTCCCGTAATGAGTTCACGTAAACTTCATATAAAAAACCCGGTACACCATATGGGGTACCGGGAATTGTTTCGTCTAGCTTCGGGCGCCAAACGCTTTTGTTTCGTCTAGCTCCGGCGGCCCAGCTCCTCGAGTCGCTTCGATCTTGAAGCGAAAGGCAAAAAACGCCTTCCGTTCAAGCTCTCCAGCGCTTGTCGGAGCTAAACGGGCCGCCGGAGCTTTTGGTTATTCAAAATATGTCTTATAATAGCCTCCGACTTTACCGGTGTTGTCGATGATGAAAACGAATTCTTCTGTTTCGTTTTTCACTTCATACTCCTTCCCCGGTGTGAGAACATTTGTTACAACATATTTTTCGGCGTCGGCATGTTTACAAACTACCGTTCGAAGCGTTGGTGCATCCGGCCAGTTTTTGAAATTCATTTTTGAATCAAGCCTTCCAAATTTAAATTGATCTATCCATTTTGTTCCATAATTGTAAGAACATCATGTCCCTAATTTATCGAACTTATTCGCACTTACGATTTAAATTAAGAACCAAGTAGCAGGTCTTCTGGATTTTCAATTAATTCTTTGACCATTTTCAAGAAGCCAACAGAATCTTTTCCGTCGATGACGCGGTGGTCATATGAAAGTGCTACGTACATCATCGGGCGGATTTCGATGTTGTCACCAACTGCGATTGGACGTCTTTGAATAGTATGCATACCGAGAATCCCAACTTGCGTACCATTTAGGATCGGTGTTGACATCAATGAACCGAATACACCGCCGTTTGTAATGGTGAAAGAACCACCTGTCATATCAGCAATTGTTAACTTGTTATCACGTGCTTTTACAGCAAGCTCACCAATAGCAGCTTCAATTTCTGCGAAGTTTTTACGGTCAGCGTCGACAACGTTCGGTACAACAAGGCCACCATCCGTTGAAACAGCGATTCCGATATCATAGTAATTTTTCAAGATGATTTCATCGCCATCAATTTCAGAATTGACATACGGATATTTCTTCAATGCAGCGACAACTGCTTTTGTGAAGAATGACATGAATCCAAGACGTACATCGTTTTTCTCGAAAAAGTCGTCTTTTTTGCGTTTACGCAGTTCCATCACGTTTGTCATATCAATTTCGTTAAATGTTGTCAGCATTGCAGTAGACTGCTTTACTTCAAGCAAACGTTTCGCAATTGTTTGGCGGCGGCGCGTCATTTTTTCGCGCGTCACACGGCCATCATCTTGTGCCGGGGCTGGTGCAGCAGCTTTTGCTGGTGCTGCTGGTGCTGCCGGTACTTTTGGCGCAGCGGCATGTGCCTCAACATCTTGTACACGAATGCGTCCCATTGGATCTACTGGAGAAATTGCGTTTAAGTCAATTCCTTTTTCACGTGCCAATTTACGAGCCGCTGGGCTTGCGATTGCGCGATCCATTGAACTAGATTCTTCCGCAACTGGTTCTGCTTGTGCGACTGGCGCTTCTTCTGCTTTTGGTGCAGGTGCAGCAGCTGGTGCTGATGCAGCCCCGCCTTCTCCTACGCGTGCAATGACTTGGCCAACTTCAACTGTATCACCTTCTGCAACTAGAAGTTCACTGACAACGCCTGCTTCTTCTGAAATAACTTCGACGTTTACTTTGTCCGTTTCAAGTTCAACGATGAATTCACCTTTGTTTACTTGCTCACCTGGTTGTTTTAACCATTTTGCAATTGTTCCTTCTGTAATCGATTCTGCAAGTTCTGGTACGACAATCTCTGCCACAATAATTCCTCCTCTAATCTACCGTTTAAACGGCGGTCCGCCAATTACTGTTATAAAATATATCGTTTACGCGCTTAACATTTATCGGATCTATATTAAATAAAATGGTTATTGCTTTAATGCTTCTGCAATAATACGAGTTTGCTCAATTTTATGCGATTCTCCGTCACCTTCTGATGGACTTGAACGATCGATACGTCCAACATAATTCACCTCTTTGCCATTCGCTAAGTCTAGCATATATGGCAGTGCAAATGACCAAGATCCCATGTTTTGCGGTTCTTCTTGAACCCAAACAAGTTCTTTAGCATTCGGATAACGTGCAATGATGTTTGCAATCTTTTCCGACGGGAATGGATAAAGCTGTTCCACACGAACAATATGCAGATGGTCAAAACCGGCTCCATCTTTCACCCGTTCCGCGAGATCAATTGCCATTTTACCACTTGCAAATAAGATCTTCTCAACAGTATCCGTGTTTTTCCCAGTTCCGGGCTGTTCCAGAACCGTTTGGAAATGTCCTTCCGCTAAGTCGCTGACGTCTGCACCGACGAGCGGGTGACGAAGCAATGATTTTGGTGATACGAGTACGAGCGGACGCATTGTTTCCGATCCAAGCATTTTTGCTTGTCTGCGTAAAATATGGAAATAGTTTGCCGCACTTGATAGATTGGCGACTGTCCAGTTGTTTTCCCCGCAAAGTTGTAAGAATCGTTCTAGGCGTGCACTGGAGTGTTCGGGTCCTTGCCCTTCATACGCATGCGGTAACAGCATAACAAGTCCAGACTGCTGCCCCCATTTCGAGTGACTCGATGACACGAATTGGTCAAACATCACTTGCGCCATATTGGCAAAGTCACCGTACTGCGCTTCCCAAATGGATAATGCTTCTTGTTCTTCGATATTGTAACCGAACTCATACCCAACGATCGCTGCTTCAGTAAGCGGACTGTTATAGGCAACAAATGAGGCATTGGCATCGCTAATATGGTGAAGCGGCACAAGCTCCTCGCCTGTTTTCTCATCATGCAAGACAAGGTGACGATGGGCGAATGTTCCGCGCTGTACATCTTGACCTGTGATGCGGATCGGATTGCCGTCTTGAAGAATTGAACCAAATGCTAGCTGTTCTGCATGCGCCCAGTCAATTTTTCCTTTTCCATTGAATGGATCTTTACGGCGATTTAAAATACGTTCCAACTTACTGAAAACGTTGAATCCTTCTGGATACGTCAACAATTCTTCGTTCATACGGCGTAGGCGATCTTCTTCAACACCGGTCGCGAGATCTCTTGGATAACCTGCCAGTACAACTTCAGGTGTAGCATTCGAAATCGGCTCTGCTTTTGAAGATTGCTCTTTCACCGTGTCGTAAGCGGCTTGCATTTCTGCAAATACATCTGCATCAAGCTGTTTCACTTCATCTTCAGACAAGATATTTAATGCCGTTAGCTCTGCCCCGTAGATTTCGCGAACAGTCGAATGACGGTGAACGTCATGATACATGAGCGGATTTGTCACTAACGGCTCATCCATTTCGTTATGGCCATAGCGACGATAGCCGATGAGATCGATCAAAATGTCTTTGCCGAATTTCTGACGATATTCAAATGCAAACGATGCCGCGGCCATGACCGACTCCGGGCAATCTGCGTTGACGTGAATAACAGGCACTTCAAATCCTTTTGCAACGTCAGATGAATAATGGGAAGATCTAGAATCATAGAATTCTGTCGTAAATCCGATCATATTATTCGCAATGACGTGGATAGAACCACCTGTTTGGAATCCACGGACACGGCTATAGTTGAATGTTTCCGGCACAATCCCTTGACCCGGGAACGCTGCATCACCGTGAATTAATACTGCATAAGCTGCGTTCGTGTCTTGTTCAGGAATACCAGGTTGCCCAACATTTTCTTGTGCTGCGCGTGTCTGTCCTGTAATAACAGGGTTGACAACTTCCAAATGCGATGGGTTGTAAGCAAGGAAACGTTCCATGCCGGATTTTCCTTTATATAAAGCACCCATATGGTATTTCACATCGCCAAACCAACCGCGTGTCGTTTCAAGTGATCCATCTTCTGGTAAAAATGGTTCATCCGGCACATTGGCAAACTGCGCAAACATCATCTCATATGGCTTATTTAAAATATGGGTTAATACATTTAAGCGACCGCGGTGCGCCATTCCAATTAAGATCTTCTTCGTCGCCTGTTCTTCTTCTGAACGGCGAACAAGCTCATCTAGGAATGTAACGAGCGTGTCAAGTCCTTCAATTGAAAATCGTTTTGCACCTACAAATGTGCGGTGGATAAACTTCTCAAAACCTTCAATTCTCGTCAATCTTTCTAGTAAAGCCTTTTTCTCATCAGCAGAAAGTTTAATAGACATTTCTCCGGTTTCAATTTTCGACTGAATCCAATTACGCTCTTCCTCATCGATGACTTGGTCAAATTCATAGGCAATTTTTCCTGTGTACAATGATTTTAAATAGTTGACTGCATCGAGTCCATTTTTAACATTCACCGGAACATTGTCAAAAAACAAAGTTGCCGGCATTGCAAGTAAATCCGTTTCCGACAGCCCGTAATAGGAAGGCTCTAAACGTGTGGAATCTTTTGGACGATCCCCCAGCGGATAAATATCAGCTGCTAGATGTCCGTATGTACGGATACCGTCTTGTAATTTGTATGCAGACAGCACTTTCCCAAAATCAGCTGATGCTATTTTTTCTCCAACTGCTTCAGTCTGTTTTTGATCGAGAACAGGAGCACCATATTTGCGGAACATTTCCGCTAAATCGGCATCGACTAGTTCTGGCGACGTTTTAAACAGTTCGTACATTTCCATCACATATCCTAAATTAGGCCCCAAGAAAAGTTCATATGGGGAACGCTGGGAAACAACATTGTTCGACATGTAAAATGACCTCCACATTTGCCAATTCGGCATATTGTGTATTCTTTTTATCCTTATTAATAGTACCATGCAAACACTTGAACTAAAAGAGTTTGTTACAAAACATCGAACTTTTATGAAAAATTTGTCCTACTTCCTAGCAAATACGACAGATTTTTTGGATGATAGGCAAGTTTCAACGTAAGTGTCGATAGGACAAAATAAGATCTACCATTACATCTGGCGTTTTAGGCAAAGCCGTTGCATGCATTTTTTGCAGTAGGTTGTCTTCTTCACTTCTAAACGATCGCAACTCTTCAGAAAATGGACGTTGACCCACTTCTTCTTCTTGAATGACTTCCGCAAGTCCTAACTTTTTAAAGTGAGAGGCATTTAAAATTTGGTCGCCCCGGCTTTTACTTGCGGATAATGGAATGAGTAGCATCGGCTTTCGAATTGCAAGGAGTTCAAAGATTGCATTCGACCCAGCACGGGAAACCGCGAAGTCCGAAGCAGCTAATAGATGCGGCAGTTCTTCTGTTACGTACTCAAATTGTGCATAGCCTTCTTGACCATGGAGTGATGAATCTTTATGACCACGACCGCAAAGATGAATGACTTCAAAATCATTTAAGATGGATGGCAGATCGGATCGAATGGCCTCATTAAGGACGGCTGAACCTTGGCTGCCTCCCATCACGATGAGAACCGGTTTTTGGCCCGAAAGCTTCGCAATGCGCAGCCCTTCCTGCCGATTGCCATGAAATAATTCCGGGCGGATGATCGAACCCGTACAAGTCGCTTTCTCAGCTGGTACGTATTGAAGTGTTTGTTCAAATACTGTAAAAATATGGTTAGAAAATGGCAATGCAATTTTATTAGCCAAACCTGGCGTGACATCGGACTCATGCGTAACGACTGGCACTTTTGCCATTTTCGCAGCGAGTACGACTGGAACCGATACGAAACCACCTTTTGAGAAAATAATTTCAGGTTTCAATTTACGAATAATCCCGTATGCTTGTAAAACACCCGCCCCTACACGAAATGGATCCGTAAAGTTTTTCATGGAAAAATAGCGTCTTAGCTTACCGCTTTGAATGGCGTGGTATGTGACTTCTGAGTGCCCATCGCCAATAATCTCTTTTTCAATCCCATCATGGGACCCTATGTAATGCAGTTCGTATCCCTTTTCACTAAAAAATGGGATGAGCGCTTCATTGACGGAAACATGCCCTGCTGTTCCGCCTCCTGTTAATAATACTACTGGCCGTTTCAAAGGCCCTTCACCTCTTACCTTTTATCTTTTATTCAGCAGAGATTCCCATTTCCATAGGTAATGGGATGAATGCTGTTCGGTCTTCTATTCAACGGTTGTTCAAACGCCCGCTGAATAGTGGAACGCAGGCTAGGTTCGCCACGTCCTGTGGCAACGCCTGCATGACCTACATCCTGTAGGCCCAAGCCTCCGGCGGGTGTCACAGATTTTGAAAGGAGTTAATCGAGCAAGCTCGATTCAAAATCTGGACGCAATTATGCCGAGGCATAATTGATTAATGTCCGTACTTCATAGCCATTATAACAAAAGAAACATGGTACAATGGGAATTCATTTTAAAAAAATGAATAAGAACTATAAAGGATGATTGACTTTGGAAAATGCATTGCCTTTAAAACAAAAACCGTTCCGTTTGGCAAAAATTGTTATGCCGATTTTAGTGACACAGGTTGCGTTGTACTTAATAACGTTCTTCGATATTCTTATGACAGGCCGCTACGATACATACCATCTTGCCGGCGTGACAATTGGCTCTTCTTTTTGGGTGCCTGTCTATACAGGACTTGCCGGTATCTTAATGGGACTCACCCCCATTATTGCACAGTTAGTCGGTGCCAGGAAGAAAGATGCAGTCCGTCCAAGCGTACAACAAGGGATTTACGTGTCGATTGTCTTGTCAATCATCGTTTATCTCATTATTAAATTCGGGGTTTCATCGATTCTCACCTCGATGCCGCTTGAAGAAGAAGTGCGGGTCGTCGCAGCAAAATATTTGGAAGCCATGAGTTTGGGGCTGCTCCCATTATTTGCCTATACCGTTTTACGATCTTTCTTTGATGCACTCGGCGCAACCCGCGTATCGATGACCATCATTCTTTTATCCGCCCCGCTCACGATCTTTTTAAACTACTTATTAATTTACGGTAATTTTGGTTTTCCTGAATTAGGCGGTGTCGGTGCAGGCTATGCGGCTGCGCTTACGTACTGGCTTGTGTTCTTGATCGCTTGCGGGGTTGCTTGGAAGCATAAGTCCTTTAGCGACTATCGCCTTTTTGCAAATTGGGGGAAAATATCGTTTGTGAGATGGAAAGAAATTTTACTGATCGGTGTTCCAATCGGGATTTCTATTTTCGTTGAAACGAGCATTTTTTCTGTTGTGACGCTGCTGATGAGTAAATATTCAACAATTGTTATTTCTGCCCATCAAATTGCACTCAATTTCACCTCTTTGCTTTATATGATCCCTTTAAGTATTTCAATGGGCGCGACCATCCTTGTCGGTCAAGAAATTGGGGCGAATCGGATGAAAGATGCAAAGCATTATGGATTTTTAGGGGTTGCGATTGCCATCGCTTTTAGTTTTATATCCATTGCGGTACTCCTATTATTCCGCAATGAAATCGCATCCCTTTACACAACTGATGGTAAAATTATTGCGCTGGCCACCCAGTTTTTCATTTATGCAGCACTTTTCCAATTATCTGACGCGGTCATGGCACCCGTGCAAGGTGCGCTTCGCGGCTATAAAGATGTGAACATGACATTTATAATGGCGATCGTCTCTTTTTGGGTCATCGGACTGCCAGTTGGCTACAGTATGGCGACGTTTACAGATTTGGGGCCTTATGGGTACTGGATCGGACTCATCGCAGGGTTAACGATTGGCGCCATCACGTTAACGATTCGATTATTGCATATTCAAAAGACGAAATTTCACGAAGGAAAAACCCGCGAAGCTTAGTTTCGCGGGTTTTCGTTAGTTCAAAATGCCGGAATGGGCAATTTTCGCCTTCACTTTCACCTCAATGTCCAATTCTGCAAACGTATCTTGCCATTTCCCTTCGTTCCATAAATGTGGATGAAATGCGCGAACTGTTCTTCCAAATCCGACTGCATCACTTTTCGCTTCCTGCAATTTTTTGATGACTTTATTGAAATCTTTTGTCATTTCTTTTGACAGAAATTGTTCTAGCTCCTTGACCGTCTTTTCGTCGTTCAAGTGATTATGGGCAAATTCTTCGACACTTAATTTCACTTTATAATTTGCATCTATTTGATTGTCGTGAATGTTCCACTTTTTCGTATACCTTGCGATTTCAACTGTAATTGGATAGGTTTTATTGCCTTGTTTCCACTCATAACTAAATACCGTGAACTTACCCGGTTGCTTCGCGAGTATATTGACGATGAGCGATTCCTTATCATCCAATGTATGACCTGAAAATACTTTATTACTGAATAAAGCAACACCTGCCAGTTCAGGTATCTCTCCCGATTCTGACATTTTAATATAAGGTAAAAAAAGATCGATTCCCTTGTCATTAATGCGTGTGCTAGCCTCATTAACATTAATATCCGGAATAATGGAATGAGCTGCGGCAGTTTTCAAATTTTTAAGATAGAAATCAGGTGCCTCCAACCCCATTTCTTCTGTCTTTTCCATATAGGAAGCTATTTCTCCTTCCACTACCGCAAGTTTGCTGCTAAGCCGATTATGGGGCTCTCTGAAGAGGACATCAAAAGTTTCCAGTAAATTCGACTTCGCCATTTCCTCCGAAACAAGGATCACTTGCAATTGCGAAAAATCTAATGTTTCACCTATTTTTCGATTGGCATCGAACCCAACTTCTTTTACAGAAGCACCCTTTCCGACGACGGTTGAATAACTGAGCATATCTGGCGCGGAAACGGTGGTGTATGTGTGATATCCCGTTAATTCTCCTTCTTCTCGATCATACCCAACTAGAGGTACGATCGTAAACTCCTTATACAATCGCTCATCCCAACATCCTGCCAACAGAAAAGAACAAGCAATGGAAATTAGAGCCAATTTCTTCATTTTCTTTTCCTCCGATTGATAAAAATAACGATGACGGGAATGATGATAGCAAAGACTAAGTGAACATAGATGATAAGATCGTTTAAATAGTCGACATTTTCCTTTTTCAAGAAGAATAAAGGCAACACGACGAGTAACACATGCCAAATGATTGTATCTCGTACTTGCTTTTCTTTCGCATGTTGCCTGTGGACATACAATGCAGTAAAAGAGACTAAAGTCACTGTCACGATGGTCCAAACTGTCCAAATATACAGGAAAAACAAATCAAGCCGTTCAATAAATGTGACTTCCTGTGTTCTTAAAAGAAAAAGCAGCGGTTCTGGGACCAATTTCACTCCAGTAGGCGTGAAATACCAGATTGTCAAGAGAACTGAGAAAAAAAAGAACAAAAACCATGTCATTTGGTAGACGAATAAAGGAAGGCCTTTTATGTTTTGCTTAATATCCACGCGACTTCTGAAAACTAAATACAATTCAATGCCGATAAATGCGGTTTGTCCCTTCAAAAGCCCTTTCCACCACTCCGTTCCCGTTATTTGCCCGATCGGGAAAATATTCGTCCAGATTACATCTCCCCAGGCAAACTGTAAAAATCCTAAAAATGCGAGGATAAGTGGAATTAATAAAACTGGAAGATTAATGGCTGTTTCCGCCCGGCTTAAGTTTGCATAAAGCGATACAGTTACGAGTATGCCAATGACGATATATTGAGGCGTTTTCGGAAACCCCCAGACCGCCAATGTATAGTCGACGTAGGCAAGATAGCTAATAACTACAAAAAGCCAATATCCTTTATATAACCAACTAACAAATGGCCCCATTGTGAAATAGTCATAGTTCCGTTCATAAAAAAGCAACAGCATATAATGAAATATTGCTGAAACGATAAAAAGGAGCCACGCATCTCTGCCGGCAGCATTGACAAACGGTGCGGGAAAAGAGAAAAAGGACGAACCCGTCTGAACAATGAAAAGCAGGAGGAAAAACTGATTTCTAGAAAGCATGAACTTCATGTTTTCCCACCGCCTTTTTGCTTGGGGGCACCGTGTGTAAATGTTTGCTGTTGTTTCCGACTTTTAAAATAAGGGAGCCTGAAAAACACATTTTTGAAGCGAGATGGATCGAATGGGATGACAGGTGACAAATACGGCTGATTCAATGAAGATTGGTTCATCATATGGATGAAAAGAATGAGTGTCCCAATCGCGATGCCAAAGAACCCAAAAAAAGATGCTGCCAACATGAACGGAAATCGTAAAATTCGAACCGTCGTGTTCATTTCCACATTCGGTACGACGAAGCTTGAAATGGCAGTCATCGCAACAACAATTACCATTAAATTCGAAACGAGCCCCGCATTGACGATCGCATCTCCAATAACAAGTCCCCCAACAATCCCGATAGTTGGCCCAATCGGTGCAGGCAAACGAATTGTTGCTTCACGAATTACTTCTATAAATAGCTCTACGATCAATGCTTCAACCATCGGCCGATAGGGGATAAATTCCACCGCTAATTTTACTTTTTTACTAAGTTCGTACGGCAAAATTTCAGGGTGAAAGCCGGTCAATGCAATATAAAACGCAGGAAGGAAAACCGCGATAAAGAAACTGATTATTCTAAGCAGACGAAAGAAAGATCCGACAAGGACACGTCCATTAAAATCATCCGGCGACTCGTAAAACGAAAAAAATGTAACCGGTGCAACGAGCGCTGCAGGCGAATGGTTCATAAAAACCGCAACTTTCCCCTCCAGAATATTCGCCACCACGCGATCTGGTCTTTCTGTCGTAAGCCACTGTGGAAATGGCGTCCAAACTGAATCCTCTAGATAATCTTCAATTTGTCCAAGTCCCATTATTTTAGAGGCATGAATGTGTTCGAGACGCGTTTCCACTTCTTTGATGACTTCTGGATCGGCAATCGACTCAATATAGACATAAGTAACTTTTGTATTTGTATCTTCCCCAAGCCTTAAATCCTGAACGACTAAATCCGGGACACCTAAACTTTTTCGTATAAGGGAAATATTTTTGTCGACACTTTCCACAAATCCTTCGTGCTTGCCTCGAATGACAAGCTCATTGCTAGGCTCTTGTGTTGAACGTGTTTCAAAGCTAGGCATCGTAATCGTCAGCAACAAATTCGGATAGGGAAAAAAGATGGCCACAAATCCATTGGTCACATTTTCAACCAATTTCGATTGTGAAAAAGCTTCTACACTTGAAGCGGCTGTGTTTCCCCAATCCGGCAGATCGGCGATGGATCGATGACGAAGAATCTCAATTTGCCGATTGACCTCGCCGCTTTCTGTTATCGTATTATAAAAACAAACGAGCGCACTCCCATCTTTCCATGAAACCTCTCTTACAACGAGATCCGTGGAATTATGGAATATATTTTTTATAGATAAAATTAAACTGTCCATTGACTGTACTTCATCCATGACGTTCACCTCTCAGAAAAGTATGGTCAATGGAAAAATGTTTTAAACGCAAAAACGGACGTCAATCCGAATGGTTTTGGTTTACATAATAATATTATTAAATTTATAATTAAAAAAAGCGCCATTTTACGAACTAGATCATTCTAGTGTAAAATGGCGCTTTTTCTATTTGTCTAACAGATTACTTTTGAATAAATTGTTGTGTCCAGTAATTCCCGTTCGCATCGAAACCAATTCCGATATGTGTGAATTCTGGCGTTAAAATGTTTTGACGGTGACCTGGTGATTCCATCCAAGCTTTCACAACTTCTTCAGCTGAACGTTGACCCATCGCAATGTTTTCCGCTGCGGCACGATATGTTACACCATTCGCTTTCATTTGGTCAAACGGTGAACCGTATGTAGGGCTTGTATGAGAAAAATAATTTTTCGCAGACATGTCCGCTGATTTTTGACGCGCTGAATTCATTAAGTTCTTGTCCGTTTGTAACGGTTTAAGACCCGCCTTTTGTCTTTCAGCATTTGTTAAGTTCAGCACTGCTTGTTCCACCGCTGACACTGAAGCATCTTGTGTCGCTTGTGCTGGTTTTGCAGGTGTTTCAGCAGCTGGCTGTTGCGGCGCAGGTGCCGGAGCCGGTGCTGGCTTTTCAACGGATGGAGCCTGAGTTGGTTGATTAGTATTTATTTGATTATTGTACGAATTGTTCCAATTGTAGCGAGAACCAGAATTATAATAAGGGGTAAAGTCATAAAAATAAGACTGCTTACCTCCCCAATTATATTGAACATATTGTACTTTGTAAGGCTGCACGTTTTTTTGTGTATAGGCAGCTTCTGCGTTCGCATTGTTAGAGAATAACATTGCCGAACCGAGTAAGATGACAGCAATCGATTTTTTCATCTTGTCTCCTCCCTTCGCAAACTATCATACCGTGAAATAGAGTTTGATAACTGACGGTTTTTTCCAGTACATCCAATCTATTAAACATTATGATAAGAATAGCTTTTAAGGAAAGAGAGAATGGATAATGTTGGGCAATGCGACAATAATTTCAAGTAATAGGGGGTTGACGATTATTTCTCTAACGACGTTGAATCATCGTATGCAATCTCATTGACCCCTTCCCCAATCACGACCAGCCGAGGGGCCATTTGGACATATTCAGGCAGCCAGCTCACAATGCCATAAGCATATTGAAATAAATATGGATTTTTCACCCCGCTAATGGGTACATACCCTTTCATGCGATAAACGGTTTCTGGCAATGATTGTACCCATCGCTCAAACGCCTCTTTGTCAACACTTTCCTGGAAGGTGATCAATTTTGAAGAGAGCGGTAAGTGTTTACCTGATATAATCGGTTGCCGTTTCGTTTCGGATGAGGAACGAAGCTGCCTTTCAATCATTGCAAAAGGGATTTTCCCATTAATCGTTTGAATAACCGGTGCATGACCATTGAAATTCGTTAATTCAGTGACAACGGTTGCGAGTTCCCCTTCTGTGAGCAAGTCGGCCTTATTCGCGAGTAGTAGATGGGCATGTCGAATTTGTTCCATAAATAGAGATCGAATTTGCGGCGACAGTTTTTCGCGGTCTAGCCATCTGACAGCGTCGACAACCGTGACAATGCCCTTCACACTTAATCGATCGGCAAATAAGGGAGAGTAAACCGCATCAAGCGCTTCAACCGGATGAGCCGCCCCTGTCGTTTCAATAAGGATGACATCAATATTTTCATGATCTTCTAATAACCCTTGGAGTTGCGCCTCTGTTTGCTCGGAGCCCGTGCAGCAAATACAGCCATCTAATAATTCCTTTAACGGCACTTCTCCTTCTTCATTTAAAATGTTTGTGTCGACACCTAAATTTCCAAATTCATTCATCAATATAGCGGGTTTTTTCCCTTGTTCTTTCAGTTGACGAATGAGATGCAGTAACAGCGATGTTTTTCCGCTCCCTAAAAATCCGCTAAATAAGTACACGTCTATCATTTTCATCCTTCTTTCTTCTGATCAATTATGCCTCGGCGTAATTGCGTCCAGATTTTGAATTGTGCGAAGCGCAATTAACTCCTTTCAAAATCTGTGACATCCGCCGGAGGCTTAACTTGATTCGGTAGGGAATTGAATCCCCTACCGAATCAAGTTAAAAAAACGTCCAGTTTTTGGACGTTTTTTCGATTATTGTTGAATTTTTTCAAGTAATACTTCTTTTGCCTTCATTAGTTGTGGATCTTCTTCTTGAATTTTCGTACGAAGCTTATCCAACAGACCAAATGTCGTTTCTTCGCTTAGGATACCTGTTACTTCAACGCTCAAGTCTACCTGCAGTGCTTGTACAGCCTTCTTTGTTTGGGCATCATACAAACCATCTATTTCTCCAGCGTCATATCCAGTAGCTGTCAGCATGTCTTCCGCCACTTTCACTTGCGGAGAAAGCATGCCTTCTTTCAATTCAACTGACGGATCCAAGTAAGGCAACATCGCATACGGTGGATAGGGTACTTCAATATCCGGTGCAATGCCTTGTTTATGAATCCAATTGCCATTTGGCGTCAGCCACTTGGCAGTCGTTAATTTTAAATTAGATCCATCAGATAGATCCATCGGTGTTTGAACCGTTCCTTTCCCAAAGGTTTTTAACCCGATTAAAGGAATATTGGCCGATTCCTTGAGCGCTGCAGCGACAATTTCAGAGGCAGAAGCACTGCCGTCATCTATGACGACTGCGACTGGAAGTGTGAGTTTTTCCCCATCTTCTGCCGTGTAAATATTTGGCTTGCCATCTTTCCCGACGTATTGAAAAAGGTTTTTCCCTTTTTCAACGAATAGATCGGAGATCGCAAGCGCCGCATTTAATGTGCCGCCCGGATTTTGTCTGACATCTAAAATAAGCCCTTTCATTCCTTCTGCGGACATTTCGTGAATTGCAGTCAGTAGCTCCTCATACGTGCTATCCGCAAAGTTCGTGATATGAATATGCGCGATGCCATTTTCCAACATCTCGGGATACACTGTCTCGAGCGGAATCACATCTCGAACGATTTTAACATCAAACGTTTCAGGTGATTCACCGCGTCGGATCGAAAGTGTCACAGTCGACCCTTTTTCACCGCGAATGAGTAATACAGCTTCGGAGGAAGAAAGACCTTGGATGCTTTTCCCATCCACAGCAGTAATGATATCGTTCGGTAACAGTCCCGCTTTTTCTGCTGGTGATTTCTTGATCGGCGAAACAACTTTAATGTAGCCGTTCCATTCTTGAATTTCCGCACCGATTCCTTCAAAGCTAGAAGAAATACTTTCAATTAAACGCTCTGCTTCTTGCTCGTTTAGGTAATCCGAATAGGGATCTCCGAGTGCGTCAATCATGCCATTAATCGCGCCGTCAATAATCGCTTTTTCATCGATTTCGTCATAGTAATTCGTCTTTAATTCATCATAAGCATCATATAATTTTTGGAATTCTTTCCGTTCCAACGGTTTTTGAGGGCTCACGACTTCGACGACTTTATCTTCACCCGTCGTTAAGACAAAAAACGTAATGCCCGCCGACACTAAAACAAGACCGAACACGAGCATTAGAAAAGAGAACGGCTTTAGGCGTATATAGCGTTTAGCCGGGGGCTGGTGCTTTGGTTCATTCCCTTGTTCGCGGCTCATATTCTCTTTCTCTTCCATCTCATTCCCCACTTCCTTTTACAAGGTGCATACAAAGAAAGACCGCCGCATTGCGGGCGGTCCTTCTTCACAAGCTTATTGAATCGCTGCTTCTAATGCAACTTCAATCATATCATTAAATGTTGTTTGGCGCTCTTCAGCGGAAGTCGCTTCACCCGTTAAAATGTGGTCACTCACCGTTAATACGGTCAAAGCTTGTCGACCAAATTTAGCTGCTAATGTGTACAGAGCCGCCGCTTCCATTTCAACAGCTAACACGCCATATTGCGCCCATTTTTCATGTTGGGCGAACTCATTGTAAAATAGATCTTCTGTAAAGACATTTCCAACTTTAACATCTAAGCCTTTTTTAAGACTTTCATTATAAGCTTTTAATAAAAGATCGAAGTCCGCGGTAGGCGCATATCTTGCCTCGCCAAATAAAATTTCATTCATGCTGGAATTTGTCGACGCACTTTGTGCAATGATCACGTCACGGACATGCACATCTTTTTGAATTGCGCCGCATGTACCGACACGAATCAATTTTTGCACGTCATATTCTTGCATAAGTTCTGTGACGTAAATAGAAATGGACGGAACACCCATTCCTGTTCCTTGTACAGAAAGGCGTTTTCCTTTGTATGTGCCCGTATATCCAAACATATTTCGTACATCATTGTATTGAACAACGTCTTCTAAAAAAGTTTCTGCGATATATTTCGCACGAAGTGGATCTCCCGGCAGTAAAATTGTATCAGCGATTTCACCTTTTTTTGCGTTAATATGTATACTCATACAGTTGTTGCCTCACTTTCAAATTTTCTTTTTCCATCATACAGATAAAAAGTGGATAATGCAATGAAGTACCTTAGGTCTAAGTCTAGCTT
Organism: Sporosarcina sp. HYO08; assembly: GCF_001563475.1. Taxonomy (GTDB): domain Bacteria; phylum Bacillota; class Bacilli; order Bacillales_A; family Planococcaceae; genus Sporosarcina. The sequence goes on from NZ_LPUT01000023.1 coordinate 131,651, forward strand.
GATACTCACTCAGACCTGGGTAGAACCGCGCAGTTTGTCCATACACGGTTACTCTACATCGTATTGTTCTTTATAAAGGTCATACAACTCGTCAAATACCGCGGAGGACATATGGGTATCAGCCTTCTCCTCTATATAACGGGATAAAGGATCAAATGCTTTTTCTTCCCTTGGAAAGCTTAAATCTTGAAACATGCTTTCAGCGAAAACAGCTTTCGCATCTTCTTTTGATCCTCCTCGAAACGATAAGACGAAGCGGTAAAAAGATCGATCCACTTGGCAACATCCTTTCTATTGAAAAAGCTTCGAATATTGTCCGTATCCCTCATTTTCCAATTCGTCTTTTGGAACAAATCGAAGCGCAGCTGAATTGATGCAGTAGCGGAGTCCATTCTCTCCCGGACCATCTGGAAAGACATGGCCAAGGTGAGAATCGGCCGTCTTGCTGCGCACTTCCGTTCGGCGCATGCCATGGCTCGCATCAAAGTGCTCTGTCACTTCGGCTGCTTCGATCGGCTTTGTAAAGCTTGGCCAACCGCAGCCCGCATCGTATTTGTCTTTTGAGCTGAATAACGGAACACCGGATACGATATCAACATAGATGCCTTCGTCATAGTGACTGTCGTATTCATTTCGAAACGGCGGTTCTGTACCATTTTCCTGCGTCACGTAATATTGCATGTCCGTTAATCTTTTTCGTAAATCTTCCTTCATGCCTCATCACCCCAATGATTTTTTTTAAACTGAACGCGCCCCGAGCCGACTGCATATCGATTGTAATGCGATGGGTTTTTCAAATAATACTGTTGGTGCCCTTCTTCCGCCGGATAAAATGACTTTGCCTGTAAAATGTCGGTTGCAATTGGCCGATCGAATTTACCGGTTGCCTCTAAATCCTTTTTCGATTGCTCCGCCAGACGCTGTTGCTCCGCTGAATGTGTAAATATGGCGGTTTGATACGATTCTCCTCGATCAAAAAATTGCCCGCCCGGATCGGTTGGATCAATTTGTTTCCAAAAAATCGAAAGCAGCGTTTCATACGAAATGATTTCATTGTCAAAAGTAATTTGAACCGCTTCTCGGTGACCGGTGCTGTTCGTGCACACCAATTCATAGGAAGGGTTTTCCACCTCTCCGCCCGTATAGCCGGAAACAACCGATAACACACCGTCATAACGGTCAAACGGCTTGACCATACACCAAAAACAGCCACCTGCAAATGTTGCCAATTCTTTTGCCATTAGTCGACTCCTTATTCTTCTGGAATAATAATTTCTAAAATGATTTCATCTTTTTCTAAGTTGAATGTTTTCATTTTCACTTGTAAATTACCCGAAACGGAAATCGCAGAAAGATCGATGAACACTTCTTCTTCCTTAGGCCGTACCACCATCCATGGCGGCAAATTCACTGACTCTTTTAAAATCTTCAGTACAGTCGATGGCGGAATGTTTAACTGTCCAATTTCCAGTGATGATTGTTTCAGTATTAAGTTGCCATCCTCCTGCACGATTGGGTCAAAATGCATGATGACCGGCAGCGTGTAGGAGAAGACTGTCATTTCAGAAAGCAAGATGACATCCTCTCGAACACGCATAATGACGGGAAGCGGTTCGTCTTTAATGGCTTTTCGAATATACGTATTTGCGATCCCCTCAAAATCTTCCTTCGTCGTTTTAACAGTTAAAATGTGGTCTTGCGGCCGTGTTTCCTTCCCTTTAGGAATCGGCGGAGAATCTCCTGTCGCTCCAACTAATACAACGAGAAATACGATGGCTGCTGCCACCAAACCTGCGAGTGTAAAAAACCCGATTTTCCATCGATTCATGCAAACTCAACTCCTACATTTCCAATTCCCCATCCGAAAGCTTTTCTAAACCGCATGCTTGTAATTGATCAAGAAAACGGTTAGCCATTAAATCATACCCTTTGGCGTTCGGATGAAAGAAATCTGTGTGATACACCATATTTGCATTTGAATCGAACAAATCGATGACAGGGACAAAACATGTTTTTCCATCTACCATTGCCCGGCCCTCTATTGCTGTATTCCAATCTTCAAGTATGTCATCAAATTCTTTCACTTCATCCATTACAATCGTAAACGGATTGTAAAGACCCGCAACAACAATAATGGCATCGCCATTCAACGCACGGAGAATTGTAAAAATTTCATCCAAACGATTTTCAAATTTTCCAAGCTCAATATAGAAGGGCTTCATCTTTAAGTCAAAAAGATTAGCCTTCATCACTTTCATGAGATCATTTCCGCCGATTGTTAAGTAAATCACATCTGCTTTTTTTAACTCGGCTTGAATTTCCGGGCTTTCCAGCTGATCGATAAGCTGGTCGCTCCGTCTCCCCCGCTTGGATAAGTTATCCGCTTGAATTTCTTCGACCCCTTTCCAACTTTCCATTCGATGTGAAACACGGCCAAAATAGCCGCCCTTTTTCCTTTCATCCCCAACGCCTTGCGTTAACGAGTCGCCAAGTCCAACGACATGCACTTTTTTGGGAATAAAATAATTCGGGATGTCCCACTCCCCAAAGGCGGTATTTTCCCTTTTCACAACATCGTTTTTCACTGTGGAAGGTGCGCTGCAACTAGCTAACAAGAATGAGAAGACAATCGTCAACACTATTATCCTTCTCAAAACAAACTTCCCCTTTTCTTTCGTTTACAAATTCTTTCTCTATTATATGTTCAATCCATGCGTTTTCTTAAACAATTCTTTCATAAATGAGGAATTGATACGGAATTTGATCGTCTGTTACGTGTGTTTCTGATGACGACACGACTTTCCATTCAGAATCATATTCCGGGAAGAACGTATCCCCTTCAAATTGCTTGTCAATGTACGTAATATAAAGACGATCCGCGATATCCATCGATTGGCGGAAAATTTCAGCACCCCCGATGACCATCACTTCATCCCCATACGCTTTCGCTTTTTCGATCGCTTCGGATAAGTCGCGGACGACAATCGCCCCTTCAGCAGTATAATCCGGATTACGGGTCACAATGATGGATTGTCTGCCAGGTAAGGGTCTGCCGATCGAATCGAATGTCTTTCTTCCCATCACCATCGCTTTTCCCATCGTCATTTTTTTAAAGTACGCAAGATCTTCTGGTATATACCAAGGTAAATCATTATTCCGACCGATGACACGATCTGTATCATGTGCAACGAGCAGTGAAATCATTCTAAACATTCCTTTCTCCTATAGATGCTTTTAAACGGCGATTGGCGCGCTAATTTTTGGATGTGGATCGTAATTGTCAATTTGAATATCAGCTGTTTCCAATTCAAAAATGGATTTTTCACCGATGTTCAAGGACAGCGTCGGCAACTCTCTTGGTTCACGGGATAGTTGCTCTTTCACTTGATTCACATGGTTCGCATAAATATGCGCATCCCCAAGCGTATGGATGAATTCACCCACCTCTAACTCACATTCATGGGCGATTAAATGGACGAGCAATGCGTAAGAGGCAATATTGAACGGCACGCCGAGGAAAATATCCGCACTGCGCTGGTATAGCTGACAAGAAAGCTTGCCGTCTGCAACGTAAAACTGGAACAATGCATGACAAGGCGGCAAAGCCATGTCTTCAATTTCTGATGGATTCCATGCCGTCACAATATGCCTTCTAGAATCCGGATTGTTTTTTAATCCTTCAATTAAGTTGGCAATTTGATCGACCGTTTCGCCCCCCGTTGCCCAGGAACGCCATTGCTTGCCGTAAACCGGGCCAAGGTCCCCATATTTCTCAGCAAAAGCATCATCTGCCAATACGCGTTCTTTAAAGGAAGCCATTTCTTCTTTATAAACTTCCGCAAACTCTGGATCTTTTGTTGCCCGTCTGCCAAAATCGGTCATATCAGGTCCTGTATATTCTAGACTGTTCACCCATTGTTCAAAAGCCCATTCATCCCAAATCGGATTGCGTTCACGTATCAATGTTTGAACGTTCGTATCGCCTTTCAAAAACCATAATAATTCAGATACGATCAGTCGAAACGCTAATTTCTTCGTCGTTAAGAGTGGGAATCCTTTCGATAAATCAAACCGCATTTGATAGCCAAATGTACTGATCGTCCCTGTTCCCGTCCGATCTCCTTTTGGAGTTCCTGTTTCAAGAACATGTTTACATAAATCCAAATATTGCTTCATTCAAAACTGCCTCCTTATGCTTTATTTAGTATACCACCCGACCGAAGAAAATCCATGCATTTAACACGTAGAAATACAGTGGGTATCAACGTTTGTCACGTTATCAAACTAGTGACTGCATTGCAAAGAAAAGCAAAGATTTAAAATGGATTGGGGGAGATATATAGGAAGGTTAAAATGTGGACAGGCGCATCCCTTAAAGTCAAACAGCCACCATTTCGCTTGGGTCGGTGGCTGTTTCATTACATATTTTTCTTCTTTAATTTTTCGAGTAAGTTATTTACTTTTTTAAGTGTAACTTCCGTTTCCTCTTTTAATAGTCTGATTTCGTAACCAATTTCTGGTTTATTGATTTCCACAATATCGCCTCGCGCAATTTTCATTCTCACATCATCAACCGAGATCAACGTCCTAATCCGAAGGGCAAAGGCACGAGGGATCCTGCCAATCTAACGTGTCCCGGTCCTGTCAATATGTTCGACTAGGCAGCAAAGCACATGAAGTCCTCAGCAATTAGAAAATAACCGAAAAATCCTATACAATCCCTCCGTTCATTTAATTCGTTTTACATAACTTTTGAATTTCGCCAATTAATGCATCAGCTTCCTCCCAGGAATAGACAGACGCTCCAGAAGCCAATGGATGGCCTCCACCACCAAATTGAGCCGCCAATCCATTAATGACGGGTCCTTTTGATCGGAGTCGCGCGCGAATCTGGTCTTCTTCTTCAATAAAAATGACCCATGCTTTGACGCCTTTTACTTCTCCTAAAGACCCAACAAGCTGCGACGTTTCGGAGGCAGTCACTTGGAACCGCTCCATAGTCTTTTTGTCAATTTTGATAGAGGCTACTCTGTTTCCATCTATGACAAAGTTCTGATAAATATAGCCTTGCAAATGTAAAATGTTGCGGTCCACTTCATACATGTCGGCAAATAACTGCGGCCGATCAAATGCATGTCGAATTAATTCACTGGCCACCTCAAATGTTTTCATTGTCGTACGCGGAAACAGAAATCGACCGGTATCTCCTACAATGCCGGCAAAAAGCAACCTTGCTGTTTCATCAGACATTTTCCAACCCCGAGACGCTACACCTTCTTCAAATAAGGCGAAAATCATTTCAGACGTCGAACTCGCTACAGTATTGACCCATCGCAGGTCCCCATATTGGTCAACATCCGGATGATGATCAATTTTTAAAAGATATGCGCCTTCCTGATAAAACTCTCCATCTATTCGTTCTGTATTGCCAGTATCTGTTATAATGACGAGCGCATTTTGATAAGTCGTTTGAGTGACTTCATCTTGCGTCGCCAAATAAGATAACAATTCATCATGTGTTCCAGCAGCATATACTTTCTTTTCTGGATAGTTCGTCTGGATCAATGTCTTCAAACCAACCTGCGATCCATAAGCATCCGGGTCAGGCCGGACATGCCGGTGAATAATAATCGTTTCATAGGATTCAATTATGTCGATGATTTGACTTTCCACTAGTAAATTCCCCCTGTCTCTCTATATTCCGGGCACAATCCGCTTAAAAAGCCGCTACAATGTATGCTGGACGTATGCAATGAAGGGGCTTTTCATGATCTTAAATTTCGTCATCTTATTTCTTATTATTGTATTGGATATCGTTTACTTTTATTTTTCGGGATCAAACAGTTTACTATTTTCGACGGACTAGTCACCTATATCAAAGTTGCTATTTTATTGTTTAGCGCTCACTTCGTTCAAGCATCATTATCGCGCCCATAAGCATCATAAACAGTAAATAACAAACAATGAGAAATAATCCAAAATTTAATAGTGTTGCCTTGATACGGCGCTTTATAATACATGGAATATTGAAGCCAACTTTAATTGAAGTTTAAGACAACCGTCAATTTCCTTTATAAAATCAGTTTGCTTTTCTTTTGATTTTCGATATTCCTCACCTGTTATTTTCTTAAGCAATTGTTCTTTCATTTGCCGATTCACATCCAACTGTTTAATTTTCTTACGCGATAAAGCAAGAAACTTCAAATACTCCTCATAGAACTCGTCATAGATGGTCGCAATTTCATCCCGGATCACTTTAGCAAGAACTGGGCTGGCCCCGCCTGTTGCGACCCCGATTGTTAAATCTCCCCTTGACACCTTTGCTGGAACATGAAAATTACTTAACTGCGGATCATCAACGACATTGACAAGCTGGAAATCACTCGTACTTAGCGCTATGAATTCATTTATTTCTTCTTTGTCTGTTGCTGCAATAACAATCCATGCGGAATCCAAATCGCTTGTCTCAAATAATTTATTTTTCCAAGTAACCTCGTTTTCAACGACTAATTTCTCCACTTTCAAATGTAGGGCTGGACTAACGACTGTTACATGAGCCCCCGATTCTAATAAACTTAGTATTTTTCTATAAGCAATCAGTCCTCCGCCCACTACTACCGCAGCTTTTCCCTTCACGTTTAGCATCACTGGATATGTATGCACTATCTATTCACCTGCCTTTTATTTCTCGAACTAAAAAAGGCCCTACGTGCATGGCCTTTTTCAGCTTATCCATTAATCTCACTCATGAAAATCCAAACCTGATTGAACTGCTTTTACATGACCGGCACGGATGACAAAGTCACCAAAATGTTCGCCTTCATTTCTTTCTCTCGCATATTGGAAAAGAAGAGGCTTCAGTAGTGCAAGAATCTCTTCTTCGCCGATATTTTCCCGATACAACTTATTCAATCGATCTCCTGTAAAGCCGGCGCCTAAATACATATTATATTTCCCTGGGGCTTTACCAATAAAGGCTATTTCACCTAACCCCGGACGGGAGCAACCGTTAGGGCAACCCGACATGCGGATGATTATTTCTTTATCCCGTAAACCCGCTTCATCGACAATTCCTTCGATTTTACCCACTAATTCAGGTAAATAACGCTCCGCTTCCGCCATGGCCAGGCCGCAAGTCGGCAGCGCAACACAAGCCATTGAACTCCGGCGCAAGGCAGAGTGATGCTCTCCGCCCGACAATCCGTATTGCTGAATCAATGCATTAATTTTTTCTTTATCTTCTTCTCCCACATTACTGATGATCAAATTTTGGTTTGGACTTAACCGGAAATCCCCCGCATGCACTTTGGCAATTTCGCGTAAGCCTGTCATCATTGGGTAATCGTCAAAATCTTGCACACGACCATTTTGGATGAATAATGTAAAGTGCCATTTCCCATTACTGCCTTTTACCCAACCGTACCGGTCGCCATTATGCTCAAACCTGAAATCACGCGCGGGTTCCAGTTCCCATCCTAACCTTTCATTAAGTTCGTTTAATACCCATTCCACTCCTCGAGTATCGATTGTATATTTAAACCGGGCATATTTCCGCACGGAACGGTTCCCATAATCACGTTGAATCGTAATGATTTTTTCTGCCACTTCGATAATTTTTTCTGCCGGACAAAAACCAATGATCCGCCCCAATTGAGGATATGTCTTCGTATCACCATGCGTCATTCCCATCCCGCCACCGACAGCCACATTAAATCCTACCAATTTACCTTCTTCCAATATTGCAATGAAGCCTAGATCCTGCGAGTATACATCCACATCATTATTCGGTGGAACTGCAATCCCTATTTTAAATTTACGTGGTAAATAAAGCGCACCGTACATCGGCTCGACTTCCACATCATCATCTTGACTATCAATGACTTTCTCATCATCCAACCAAATCTCGTGATAAGCATTTGTCCGCGGTGAGAGATATTCGCTAAGTTTTGCAGACCACTCATAAACTTCTTCATGAACGTCAGACTGATATGGATTTGGATTACACATCACATTCCGATTTACATCTCCGCAAGCTGCAAGGGAATCCATCAATGCTTCATTAATTTCTTGAATACTTTTTTTCATATTCCATTTCAATATGCCGTGCATTTGAAAAGCCTGACGAGTCGTCAATTTCAACGTGCCATTTCCATATTTATGCGCAAGACGATCCATGACCAGCCACTGTTCGGCTGTGGCAACACCACCTGGCGCACGGACACGGATCATAAACTGATAGGCGGGCTCCAATTTTTGACGTTGCCGTTCAAGTCTTACATCACGATCATCCTGTAAATAACTGCCATGGAACTTCATCAATCGATTATCGTCATCAGGAATCCCGGAACTTAGTGGATTCTCCATTGTTTCTGCAAGTGTTCCACGTAAATAATTACTCTCACTTTTAATCCGTTCCACATCACTTGGTGTACCAGGTTGTGGCGGCAATGTGATTTTTGTTGTCATTTCTCATACTCCTTTTACCGGTGTCTTAATAGACATCACGTTGATAACGTTTCTGCTGTTGTAAATTTGCCAAATAGTCCGTTGCTTCCTCTACACTCAAACCGCCTTCTTCTTCAATAATTTTAATTAGCGTATTTTGGACATCGGCGGCCATATGCTTTTCGTCCCCACAAACATAGATAACAGCTCCATCCTCCAGCCACTCATAGATTTCTTTGCTTTTTTCTAGCATTTTATGTTGCACATAGACTTTTTCATCCGTATCACGCGAAAATGCAACATCCATCTTCGTCAAGACACCCTCTTTCAGCCACTGTTGCCATTCGACTTGATAAAGAAAATCTGTTCTATAATGTTGTTCACCAAAGAACAGCCACGTCTTACCTTTAGCCTCGATCTCTTCTCGTTCTTGCATAAACGATCTAAACGGGGCAATACCTGTTCCTGGCCCAATCATGATGATTGGCGTATCTGGATTCTCCGGTAATTTAAAGTTATCATTGCGCTGTATATAAACTGGTACAGTGTCGCCTTCTTCCAACCGGAGTGCAAACTCTCCTGAGCAGACACCCAGTCGGGAACGCCCATGCGCCTCATAGCGAACCGTCCCGATTGTTACATGCACCTCATCCGGTGCCGCCCGTAAGCTGCTTGCGATCGAATAAAGACGCGCCGGGATTTTCCGTAGGGTTCCAACAAACTCTTTCGGATCAATTTGGCTTAGTGAAAACTCTTTTACTAAATCCAATAGATCACGGCCATCAATATAGTCATCTAACCACTCTTTCTGATCCACCAGCTTTTCCAATTCAGCATTCGAAGTCAATTCTGCTATTTTTTTCATGAGCGGTTTCGTCAACACCGTAATTTCAAAATCGGAAATGAGTGCCTCGCGTAAAGAACGGAAAACTCCCTGCTTGTTCACAGGTACAGGATCTTCTGGATTCCATTCCATTTCGGCAATTAACGCATCGACCAATTCCGGATCGTTTTCCGGATAAATCCCTAAGCTATCCCCCGCTTCAAAATGAAAATTAGAACCTTCCAGTGATAACTCCAGATGACGGGTTTCCTTGTTCGATCCGCGACCATTCAAATTTAAATTCTCGAGAATTTCAGCTTTAAATGGATTTATACGCGAATATTCCGTTTGTTCCGACGATACGGATTGACTAATTGACTGTGATGTACTGGCACTTGCGCTTTCTTGTTGTTCATTTAACTTGAACAATACTCTCGTAAACCACTCCGCGGCTGGCTCGTCAAAATCCAAATCACAGTCAACCCGCGGCGTCAGTTGTTTCGCCCCTAACTCTTGTAAACGTTTATCAAAATCTTTACCTGTCTGGCAGAAAAACTCATAAGAACTATCGCCCAATGACAAAATAGAATATTGCAGGTCTTCCAATTTAGGCGCCCGTTTGCCATGCAGGAATTCATGAAATTGGATTGCATTATCAGGGGGATCCCCTTCTCCGTGCGTGCTTACGATTAACAATAAATTCTTTATTTTCAATAAGTCTCTATGTTTAAAATCGCCCATGGAAGAGATTGTCACTTGATATTCTTCATCCTGTAACTTTTTTGTTAATCTCTCCGCTAACCCTTGCCCATTTCCTGTTTGAGATCCGTAAAGGATTGTCACTTCTTTCGTAATTACTTTTGTTTCAGCAACAGAAGCTTCTTGTACGGCAATATTACCGGAAGGAGTTGAGTATTCTTTTATTTGAAGCGCGCCGCTAAAATATCCGCTAAGCCAAATTTGTTGTGCTTCGGTCAAATTCGGCAAGAGCTGATTAAGAAGTTTAATCTGCTCTTCAGTAAATGGATTTTTCATTACTTGAAGCACCAACGATTTCCACCTCACTACTTTATATTTTTCATTTCAATCTGATTTTTTCATTTCTTTCAATTTGAACGACCGTATTATCTTGAACAACCAACGTAATGGAGCCATAGTTCATTGTAGATAACATTTTCTTTAACTTTTCGATGGTCAATTCAAGATTTTGTTCACGTTTAGCCATCGTCACAATTCATCCTTTCTAGCTAATTATAAACACAGCAAATCTCTTCAAGTTAGCACCATCAAATTGTCGCACGCGGTACTGTTTGTATCAGCAATTCATTCACCCGTTCTACAAGGACGTGTTGGATCTGTTCGTGATATCCAAGACTTTCGCATAAAATAAGTCGCTGGCCATTTAAGTTTTGCCGCTCAATTTTTTTCTCGATGCCATTCAGTAGAATTCCTGTAAATAGCAAATAGGGAATGACAAATACCTGCCTATTAGAAGCTTGTTGCAGTTTCAATAAAGCTTCTTCAAAACTAGGCTTTGCTCCGTAAAGAAAGCAGACATCAACAGCTTTAAAGGAATACTCACTCTTAAGAAGTTGCGCAATCTTAGTCAAATCATGTTTGACTGCGGGGTCGCTACTCCCCCTTCCTACAAGTAACACATACGCATCTTCAGAAACTTCTACATTTTGTTCGATGACCCGTTCATACAAACTTGTAATGATTTTCGGGTGAATCCCGAACACTTTCCCATAAGTAAATTCAATATCCGGGTACAGGGTCTTCGCAACTTCAATTTCAAAGGGGATGTCTTCTTTAGCATGCTTTGCAGCTAATAATAGGATTGGAATGACAGCAATTTTGTTAGCCCCGCGCTCCACACAGTTTGCGATTCCTTCTATTATATTTGGTGCTGTCAACTCCAAAAAACAAACTTCTTGAATCGGTACATCGATCATCGGTTTACATTTCTCGATAAACTGGATCGCTTCTTGAACACCTGCTTGCATTCGGCTTCCGTGTCCAACGAATAGAACTGCCTGCATATGACTCCCTCCTTTCTATTACCCAGATTGCCAGTTTTCGGTAAACTTCATTGATTAAAGCGGAAGTGTCTGCCTGAAGCGGAATTAAAAGTGTTTCTGTCGTCCGACTCCTTTTAGAAAATTACGGGACAATCCCACTTCTGCTGAATTCAGTTAAACAATGACTTCTCTCATCAAAATCTCTTCATTCAATCCTGATTTTTCAAACCATTGGATTTTGTCACGCAGTTTCACAACTTCTCCGACAATAATCATGCTCGGATTTTTTATTTCAGCTGTTTTCGCAATTCCAACAATTGTAGACAGCGTACCCGTAATCGTTTCTTGTGCTTCTGTCGTTCCCCAATGCACAAGTGCAACGGGTGTATTTTCCGGACGTCCATACTTTGTCAATTGTTCACAAATATAAGGCAAATTACCGACACCCATATAAATGGCTAACGTGTCTACACCTTTGGCAAGATTTTCCCATTGAATGGAGTCACTTACCCCCTCTTTCATATGGCCCGTCACAATGGCGAAGCTGGACCCCAGATCCCGATGGGTAACAGGAATTCCCGCATAAGCGGGAGCTGCAATCCCTGACGTAATCCCCGGAACCACTTCAAATGGGATTCCATGATCGGCAAGCACCTCGGCTTCTTCAGCGCCCCTTCCAAACACGAATGGATCACCGCCTTTTAACCGCGTCACCACTTTTCCTTGCTTCGCAAATTTCACTAAAAAATGATTGATCCTTTCTTGGATCATGGCATGGAACTTTGGGAGTTTCCCGCAATAAATCAATTCTGCCCCAGGCTTTGCATTCGAAAGCAACTCTTTGTTAATCAATCGATCATATAGAATGACGTCAGCTTCCTGAATACATTTCAATCCTTTGACAGTAATTAGATCTATATCTCCAGGTCCTGCTCCGACTAGATAGACTTTTCCCAACTTCATCACTTCCTCTCAACGCTTGGCGTTCAATCCCTCTCACAAAAGAACTGACTCACTTTGTAAACCGTCAATCAGTACATCTATTACTTCCGAACGGCTAAATGTCGCTGGTGGCTTTTCTCCATTTCTTAGCATCTCTCTTACTCTCGTACCCGACAAAATCACATGTTGACTCACATCATGTGGGCAAGTTTTCGCCGTTGCCATACTGTCACATTGAGTGCAGTAGAAACTATGTTCAAAAAACAGCAATGTAAGATCAAGTTCCTCTTTTGTAAAATTGCTGAATATTTTTTGCGCATCATATGTGCCATAATAATTACCTACGCCTGCATGGTCGCGTCCGACTATAAAATGTGTACAACCAAAGTTCTTTCTGACAATTGCATGGAAGACAGCTTCTCTTGGTCCTGCATAGCGCATTGCCGCTGTAAATACACCTAAAAACACATGGTTTTTTGCGTAATAGTTTTCTAGCAATACTTCATAACTTTTCATGCGGACATCGGCTGGAATATCATCTGACTTTGTTTCACCTACTAATGGATTCAGAAATAATCCATCCACAATTTCCAATGCAGACTTTTGAATATACTCATGTGCCCTATGGACCGGATTCCGCGTTTGGAAGCCGACGACTGTGTTCCATCCGAGCGCTTGAAATTGTTTTCTTGTTTCAGCAGGATCAAAATGATAACCGGAAAACTCATCCAATGGACGACGCTTAACGAGGGTGATCGGTCCACCCAAGTAGACATTTGGACGTTCGAACAACTTCTTCACACCAGGGTGTTGTCGGTCTGTTGTTTTGTAAACCAATTCAGCTTCCTTCTTTTTATTCGGCATAAATTTATCCAATACTTCCAACACTCCGTAGATGACACCGTCTTTTACCAACTTCACGATGCTACCAATGTTGATTTGCGCGGCATTCGACTCTGTCGTAGGCAGCGTAATCGGAATCGTCCACGGCTCTCCTGTCGCTAATCTCATATTATGAACGACTGCATTGTAATCTGCTTCTGTAAGAAATCCATCTAACGGACTGTATGCGCCCGTTCCAATCAAATCTAAGTCACTGATTGCAATTTCATCCAATTCAACTGTTGGGGTAAATCCATTGATTTGATAGCTGGGATTCCAGCGATTAATCAATTTTCCTCCATGCGGTTTACTTAAACTCATTACAATTCCTCCATTTTTAATCATTTTATAATTGAGTCAATTTCATCATTAGAAAAGCGGCATTGAAATCCGAACAAACTTGGTTTCCGCTCCAATCAATGCAACTAGAATTTTTTACTGACAAATGATTTAACATAATAAAATATGAACGCTTGCACTTTGATCCGAATAAACGGTTATGAAATTCCACCTACTTCAGCGCAAACTCAAATTGTATGCAAGCCGCATTCTGTTTTCGATTGATTTTCCCAGCGGCCAGACCTTGAACCTGTTGTCATATCACCTGTCGATGTACATGGGGCACAGCCAATACTCGGATATCCCCTGTCGTGAAGCGCATTATACGGCAATTGATTTTTTTTAACATATTCCCAAATATCTTTCCAAGTCCAATGGATGAGCGGACAAACTTTGACTGATTGGAAATTTTCATCTTTATTGATAAAGTTTGTCTGGCTTCGTGTCGGTGATTGTTCACGTCTAAGACCCGATAGCCAAGCTGTCGCACTACTCAACGTTTCCCTAAGCGGCACCACTTTCCTATAATGGCAACAGCGGTTCGGTTGCCTTTCCCATAATCGGTCACCATATTTTTGAGCTTGTTCTTCAACCGTCAAGGCTGGCTGCTTCATTTCAATATTCAAATATGGGTAATGTTGCTTCACTTTTTCTATAAGTTCGTATGTTTCTTGAAAATGCAACCCGGTATCTAAAAATACAACTTTGGCATCCGGATTGAATTGTGATATTAAATCGATCATCACAATTCCTTCCACTCCAAAACTACATGCATATACGAGCTCGTCGCCATATTCTTGATACGCCCATCGTAGAACAGATAGCGCGCCTTTTGACGCATCGTTTATAGAAAAACGATGGCTTTCTTCTACCCATGAGTCGTACGTCAATTTCGCCATCACAATCCTCCTTTGATCGTAATAAATAATAGGGAGTTTAAATTTTCGTCACAATAAACACTGCTTGGTAGAGTTAATATTCCGTCATTTAACCTCATAAAAAATAGGCGACTTTAACCAACCATCGATTAAAATCGCCTCTAATTTGTTTAGTCAGCGAATAAGATTCAGTTTTTAGCGTTACTCCTGTTGTTTTTTAGTTTTTCAATAAACGCTTGGTCAGCCAAAATAGATTAATATCATACTATACTTACTAATCCTATAAGCCAAGTAGGTTTTAAAGTTTAGTTTCATAATTTTTTTAATATGGCAATAGTTATCACTTAGATATAGTTATTAACTACCAAATAGTCAACAATGACATTCACAGATTCCTCGACGCTTAACCGATTCGTATCAATCTTGATTTCCGGATCATCCGGTTCTTCGTAAGGCGCGTCGATTCCTGTGAAACCTTTGATTTCACCTAATCTCGCTTTCTTATACAGCCCTTTTGGATCGCGTTCCTCACATGTTTCCAAACTTGCTTCCACGTAAATTTCTATGAATTCTCCTTTTTCCACAAGATCTCTTACTTGCTCGCGGTCTTCACGATACGGTGAGATAAAAGCAGTCAATGTTAATAAACCTGCATCGATCATTAGTTTCGATACTTCACCAATTCTTCGAATATTTTCTGTCCGATCCTCCTGGCTAAAGCCTAAATTCTTATTTAAACCAAATCGCACATTATCTCCATCAAGCCGATATGTACGAATTCCCCTTTCATATAGAGCCGCTTCTAATGCTACTGAAATGGTAGATTTTCCTGATGCAGATAGTCCAGTGAACCATAAAATCGCACTGCGATGCCCATTTAATTGCTGTCGATCTGCTCTTGATGCCCATTTAATTGCTGTCGATCTGCTCTTGTCACTTCTGATTCATGCCATACGATATTTGTAGATTTTGTCATTTTCTTATCCTCCTAAAACCACACATTATAAATAACTACAAGCGATGTCACCATCACTAAAAAATTAAGGGGTGTTCCGACTTTCACATAATCTATAAATTTGTAACCACCTGGACCGTAAACTATCAAGTTTGTTTGATAGCCAATCGGGGTAATAAAACTGGCCGAAGCTGCAATTGCAATCAAAACTGCAAATCCAATCGGATCAAGTTCAAGTGTGTTCGCCAATTCCAATCCAATCGGTAACATTAAAGCTGCCGCTGCGCTATTTGTAATGAATTCGGTAAATATACTTGTGATTAAATACATAATTACTAGTATTCCAATTGTTCCAATCGGATTTCCGACAGCAATCAAACCGGAAGAAATGACGTCTGCCAAACCCGTTTTAGTCATCGCCACGCCGATTCCGAGTGAACTTGCAATGATGAGCAGCACATCATATTGCATATTTCTTCTTATCTCTTCTGCACTGACCACTTTCATCACAAGCATTAAGACAACTGCTAATGCCATGGCTTTCAGCATCGTCAACCAACCTATTGATACGAAGATAATCATCGTGACTAAAAGTAAAATTGCACTCCAGGATTTCCAAGATTTTTGTTTCAATATTTGTGGCATATCCAAAGGTGAAACAACGTAAAAGTCATTGGACTGTTCATACTTACTCATAAAATCCACACCCGCTAATAAGAGCAGTGAATCTCCAGGCTTTAAAATAATGTCGCCAACTTTCCCTTGGATGCGTTCATTGTGACGATGGATAGCAATAACTCCTGCATCGTATCGCGATCGAAACTGCGCTTGTTTAAGTGACTTGGACAATAGTCCCGATTGGTGTGAAACAACTGCTTCAATTAAATAGGTGCTTCCGTTTTTAAGGTCATCGAGATCCAAGTCTGTTCCAGTTCTCAATTCCAAACCTTTTATATTTTGTAATTCCGCTATTGTCAATATTTTACCGGAAAATATTAAACGATCACTGGCTTGTATGATTGTTGAATCCCGGACAGGAGAAACCCTTTCTTTCTTTCGAATGATTTCCACTAAATACAAGCCATTCAACTCTCTCAATCCTGCTTTCTTGACACTTTGGTTTACGTATTGAAAAGATGATTCGACATTCATTTCTGCAATATACTCTTTCGCATCTTCTTTCACTCGCTGGCGAAACCCTTTATGATTAGGAAGCAATTTCTTCCCCACTGTGAACAAGTAAAGAAGCCCGACAATCGTAACAGGTATTCCAACAACCGTTATTGTAAACATCGAAAAGCCATCGAGGCCATAATCCAATAACATTCCATGTATAACAAGGTTCGTTGCTGTCCCCATAAGCGTAATTGTTCCGCCTAAAATGGTGGCATACGATAGAGGAATCAAAAATTTTGAAGGGGAAATCCCCCGCTTCTCACACCAATTTTTAATAATCGGTGTAAACGTCACAACGATTGGTGTGTTATTGAGAAAAGCTGAAATCATTGATATTGGTACTAGAAATCGCACCATTGCGCCTGAGTAGCTTTGACTTTTTTCCAACCATCTTTCCGTGACATGATCAATCACCCCACTTTTTTGCACAGCCCCCGCAACAATGAAAAGGAGCGCAATGGTTAACATTCCTTCGTTAGAAAATCCGCTAAGTGCTTCTTTCGCCGTTAAAATGTCTGACACCAAAAATATGACCAAGACTGAAAACATGATCATCCCTGGTCTTGCCACTTCTAAAATCAAGCAAGCGAGCATGCCTATAATCAGTGTGAGCACCAAAATCATTTCCCATGACATCACCAGCCTTCTCCTTTCTTTTATCATCATTCACTGATGATCGGAAAACAAAAAAGCATCCTTCTAAGCGACACGAAAAGATCGCTTGGAAAGATGCCTTTAGTTGACTAATCAGCATGCATATTATACCTGTTAGTCCCCAATATACATCATGAAAAACACAGTGTCAACAGCATTTCCGCAAATAATACACTATACCTATAAACTTACTCGGGATAGTGCGATTCCGACTGTCTTTTTTTGAAAGTCCTTCTCACTTCGGGGAACGGTAAAATATTTAGTTACATTTATGGTGAATTTCATTTATAAAGAGAATCAATTTCATAATTGCCGTTTATAAAAATGCGTAGAGTTACCGTTCGAAAATAAGTAGAAATAAATAGAAACCCTACCTAACGCGAAGGCAAGAACGGTGTCCCCTCCACGATTCACATGAGAGACTTTCACTCCCACATAAAAGGTTTATAGATACGTCACACAGTTATCTATTGACTTCTGAGGACCAGCGTACCGCTGCCTTGATGGGTAATCCAATACCTGTTCTTTTTACTAGGTTGTTGCCGTAGAACAGCGATTTCATGGGCACACTTTCTTCCTTACAGGTTCAGTGTGGCATTGCCACCGCTAGACAACGTGTTTAAACTCTATATAAGGCATAAATCTTGGCGTGATTTTCATGTCCTTGCGCAATATAAAAAGAACGCTCCTGATTTGGAACGTTCTCAAATAATAGATTTGGAGTACATTTTGGGGTACGTAGTCTTACGCATCGTTTTCGAGTGTGTAAAATGAAACATAAAACATCTAACAAACATTGACACAACAACGTTTCTGCAATAAAAAAACACTCGTTTTTTGCACGAGTGTTAGGATAACCATTTTGGCGGTGTATTTTTGGACCAATAAATTTCACCTAAAGCATAATGTTTAACATAATCATCTTCCGCAACATGATAATGGAAGTTGAAAAAGTAACCATCTTGTGGACGCTTTTCGGTTCTCACATGGAATCGGATGACATCTTTTCTCGTTTCTTTGTCGTACACATGGAAAATCTTTTCCGCGTAGCCGCCAGCCGGTCTTTCTGTGATTGCAAGTCTGCGTTTATGTAGGTCCGCATCCGTAAGTGTCATGCCAATCGCTTCTTCGATTTTCGGAAAAATCACTTCATCAAACTGGGTTTCAATGACTGGGCCAATTTTAGTGCCAAACTTCATATAAGACATTTCTTTCGCGGCTGACACGAGATCCTCCTGGGAGGTCGTTTCCTCCTGCACTGTTTCCGCAAAATCCAGCGTATAATCCGATTTAGCGATCGAAGGCTGATCCGCTTGTTTCGCATCATCTTTTCCATGCAAGGTTGTCCAAAATTCATGGCTCGGTGAAATGACGCCCAGCGTCAAAAATGCCACCGCGGCAATAAGCGTTTTTTGTAACCATTTTTTCATCATCATCACCTGCCATTAGCATTTTTTCACAACCGTCACATATTGGAACGAAAAAGAATAGAAATGGTTTCATAATTCTTACTTTCATTGTACAATAAAAATGTAGATAAATGTTGACCGTTTTTAAGGAGGGTTCCCAAATGGAATTAGTAGTTGGAATCGGTATGCTCGTATTAGTCCTTTACTTGAGCTCACTTAGCTTTACCCACTAATTAAAAAGATCCAACACTCATTGATAGAGTGTTGGATCTTTTCATTTCGATAATCGTCCGTAATGAAATTTCGAAGTTGGCCGGATCGTTCGTTCCAGTTTAAATAGGTCAAAAGCTGGAGAGTCGAATCGATCTTTGACGACAATGCGCCGCTTACAAACCCGCAACGCCTGTTCAACCCATTCCGCTGTCAGCCGCTGATCCATTCCGACCGTCCGAAGCGGTGTGAAGTTTGACGATTCTTCGATCGGTTGATGAAACATAGGATCTATGTACACAACGTCCCATGCAGCTTCTGGCTGCTGCCTTAAAAAATCAATGGCCTCTGACTGAATGACTTCAATCCGATCCATTGCCCCCACTAGTTCTTCGAATTTCGCTGGAAAAGTTTTGAGTCCGGTCGCAGTGATAAATGCAACATCCGGATCTCCTTCGATGCCGAGCACTTTCCCGCCTGTCCCGACTGTAAAAGATGCAAGGATGCTATCTGAAGCAAGTCCAAGTGTACAATCGAGAAATGTATCACCAGTTCGAAGCCCACATGCCTCGATCATTGGATCACTTTCTCCGTTCAGCAGTCGTTTCAAACGAAAAGCAGCCGAGTTCGGATGGAAAAAGAACGGTTCTTTCATGCCGATTCGATATAACTCATAGCGATTCTTTCCCGCAACAAGTACATCCGACTCGTATTGTTGCTGTAGCTGAGCAACAGATCGTTTATGCCGCTCGATCATTGGATAGTGAAGCTTTTCGGCGGCTGTTTGGGCAAGCAGGCGGGAATGATCATCCGGTCTCCCGCCAGTTGTCACGATCGTACTCACTTCGCACAAACTTGATGGAGCACGCCTGTTAAGTGCTCTTTAATTTGTTCCATTTCAAAGTTCTCAATTTGCTCACGTGGAATGAAGTAAGCAAGCGCTCCGTCTTTCCAAATCGCAATGGATGGCGAGCTCGGCGGTACTTCAGAGAAATAATTTCGCATTTCCGCAGTTGCCTCTTTGTCTTGTCCCGCAAAAACCGTTAACAGATGATCTGGTGTATGATCTGCCTCTTCTAAAGCAAGTTTAACAGCCGGACGAGCCAGTCCCGCTGCGCATCCGCAGACGGAGTTAATAACGATCAGTGCTGAACCTTCTAATCCATTCATCTTCTCCGTTACTTCCTCCGCTGTTACTAGCTCCGTGAATCCGTTGCCTACAAGCTCCTCACGCATTGGTTTCACAATGCTTTTCATGTATTCTTCGTACGCATTCATGATTTCGTCCCCTTTCACATTAGGTCATAAGTGATTGATGTAGTTAGTTACACAAAACCTATTCTACCTTGCTTTTCACCTTTTTTCACTGATTGCCACTTTAACTGTTAGTTTTTGTGATTTTTCCGAAGAGAAAACAGCCACCTTCTCAATTAAGTTGGCGGCTGTTTATATTCATGTCGGTCTAACAATAACTTCATTAAGGGAAGCGTAATCTGGTTGAGCAATTGCATGCAGAATTGTATCGGCGATTACTTTTGCTGGTATAGCAGTTTGATACAGTTTCTCTACATTTCGTCTTAATTTTTCATTAGAAATGGTTTGTACAAGTTCTGTATCTACCGCCCCTGGTGAAATAATGGTAGTGCGTATATTATTTCTTGCTTCTTCGATTCGAAGACCTTCCGTAATTGCCCGGACAGCAAATTTCGTTCCGGCATACACAGCCGCAGCTGGTTCAACGATATGTCCGGCAACAGAAGATATATTGATAATATGCCCTTCTTTTCGCTCACGCATATAGGGAAGAACAGCACCAATTCCGTAAAGTACACCTTTAATATTAACATCTATCATTTGATCCCATTCAGAAATTTTCTTTTCGCTTAAAAAAGATAGCGGCATGACACCGGCATTGTTAATCAACACGTCAATTTGTCCAAACTCCTCTATGGCGAAACGAGCCAGATCTTCCATTTGCTTTTGATCAGCAACATTCGTTACTTTATATACAGAAATGCCACCTTGTTTTTTAATGCTTGCATCGAGCGCTTTCAAGCGTTCTTCACGTCTTGCTGCCAGAACTACCATGGCTCCCTGATTGGCAAGCTCCTTGGCCGTAGCTTCACCAATCCCACTAGAAGCTCCTGTTAAAATAACAACTTTTCCTTTGACATTGAACATATACGCTCAACCTTTCTAGTCATCTATTTATAATGTCCAACTAATCCTTCACATCAAAAAGACCCAGAGAGATTTCTTCCCACGGGGCCTTCCTCGTTAATTGTTCTGGAACGTAGAATCCGAAATTAAATTTATTCCTCTACCGGTACGAAATAATGGTCTAATCGATACGCTGTCGCATCCATTGTAGCAATTAGCTCCCCGTCGCTTTCGACTTTAATCGTATACCAAGCTGTTCGATAATTTTTCTTTACTTCCTCGGCCGTGGCCCGAACGAGCGCTCCTTCTTTGCCGGCTGCCATATAATTAATTGTATTGGACAGGGCAACAGCCGTTCTACCGCAAGAGTTACAAGCCGCTGCGAATACATAGTCGGCAATCGCAAATGTAACAGCTCCATGAAGAGTTCCGTGTGCATTTAACATATGGGTTTCGGTATTTAACTCCGCAATTGCTGATCCTTCTCCAACCTCGATTAATTGAATACCTAAATGGTTTGCATACGTGTCTTTTTTCAATGCTTGGACGATCACTTCTTTATGTTGATGATGTAATTTACTTTCATCGATAACCGCTTTCATCGTCATGACCCCCTTTTTATATTTCAATAAAAAAACGATGTACGTAATTATCGTAATACTTTTTCGAATGATTCACAAGTTTTTTATTACTTAGAGATCTGTTCCTGTGTGAGACTTAATACTTCACCAATCACCTTGCCTGCTTCGGCATTAGGACTTATTCAGCCATGCTTTCACCTGCCATGCTTCCCTCTTTTATTGGCATAGAAAAAACCTACTTTACCCAAGTAGGTTTTTAAAATAATTTTTAGCCGTTAAAGGCTTCCCCTTTTTTCCAACGTATTCTTTGTACCTGAATACAAACCTGATGCGGATAAACCTAACATTGCTCCGACTAAAAGACCTTGTTTCCAATCCCCGTTGGCAACATAAACAATCCCAATCGCAATACCGAGTGCCAAAGAAATAAACGGCAGCCACTTAGCATTGATCCCCGCTCTCTTAAACATCTCAACAATACCTAAAATAAGCGGAATGATGAGTACGTCATACAGTTCAAACATGTAATCCCCCTCCCTTCTCTTCTTACTTTATGAAAGACCTGTCCATTCGGTACCGACTGCTATCATAAATAAGAAGAAAAGAAAGGAGTATTTTTATTTTAAAATTATTTCTCCTGTGAGCCCATTCGCGCCTCTGTCATTTGTTTCCAAACAGAGCCTTTTGCTTCTTCACCTTCTGCAATCCGGGCGATGGCCATACGAATTTGCAGCTTTACTTCAAACTCTGGATCGTTTTCTGCTTCCTTTAAAGCTGGTAGTGCTTGTTCTGTGCCCGTTTCATACAAAAACATCGCAGCACGCCAGCGGACAAGCTTATTTTTGTCTTGCAGTGCTTCAATAGCAGCTTGTTCAAATCCTTCAAACCCAAGGTCACTCATACAATCTCCCGCTGTACGGCGAACCGCCCAGCTTTTATCTTTGAGTGCTTTTTCAACGTATGGAATCACAGCTTCATCTTCAATCATGCCAAGATACACCGTCGCCAGTCTTCGGATCGACATTTTTTCATCATCCAAAGCACGTTCGAGAACAGGCAAATCAGATAGATCCGGATCTGGCATTTGATCGAGCAGCTGGAATCTTTTTTCCCATTGCTCCACGTCAAATTGTTCAAGTGTAACTTTTTGGCCACGCTCCCTTGTACTCGTCTGCCCTTCATTCGCCTGCTGAATAAGTTCAGTAAGTCTGTCATCTGGATAGGCGGCTTCAATTTCTTGTACGACTAATTGTCCGATTTCTTCTTTTTCACCGTAACGAATGCCGTAATCCGCCCACTTGCGCAGTAAAATATAGTTGACGGATTCACGACTATGGACTTCTTCCATTGCTTTAACAAATCGTTCGCTTAACCCAAAACGAGCTTCGGAATGGCTATCGAATACTTTCACTTGAAGCGGAATGTCTTTGTACGTTTGCACATGGACGTACACTTCCCCGTAATGATCGTCGGTTTGTTCAGCCGATGCCCGTTCATTTGTTTCTTCATCATTGAACACCGCGCGGACTTCCGCCAAAATCGTCTCCCACGGTACATTGCCGATTCGTTCGACAGCCATGAAATCCATCACGTGGTAAATTCCTTTGATCCCGTGAATATTCAATAAATCCGCAATCGGATGCGGCGCTGTTTCAGCATCTTCTTTTTTATAGTTTTTTCCAACCCCTTGCGGAAGCTCAGTATCCAACAGTATTTTCATCGAGTTTGGACTTGGTGTCGGTTCAATTGCGAGTATCTTCAAAGATGGTTCCTCCTTAATTTTCTGCTAGTTCTTGCAAATAAGACCAGCGTTCGATTAATGTCTCATACGTTGCATTTAACGTATCAAGCTTTTCCGTTAGTTCTCTTACTTGGTCGTAATCGGAGCCGGCTGCCGCCATTTGGGCCTCTGTTTCTTCGATATCTGCTTCAACTTTTTCAATATCCGCTTCGATCGTTTCCCATTCCCTTTTTTCATTGTAAGACATTCTTTTCTTTTGCGGTTTCGGGGCGACCTGAACTTTTTCTTCTACAGGTGCTTTTTCTTCAACGACATCTTTGACGGTTTCCAAATAATCAGTGTAAATGCCATACCACGTCTCGATTTTCCCGCCGCCATCCAACACCCATAGTTTTGAAGACGTTCGATCCAGGAAAAAGCGATCGTGCGAAATGGTGACAACAACTCCCGGAAACGTATCAATGAATGACTCTAATACGGATAAGGTTTCTAAATCCAAATCGTTTGTCGGTTCGTCCAACAACAAGACATTTGGCTGTTCCATTAAGAGCTTTAATAAATATAATCGCTTTCGTTCGCCGCCAGATAATTTGCCAATTGGCGTTCCGTGGACAGATGCCGGAAACAAGAAACGTTCCAACATTTGCGAAGCAGAAATACGCACGCCGTCCGCATCCTCAATATCGTTGGATGTTTCCCGTATATACTCAATCATTCGCTTATTGCTTTCCATCTCAGGAATGTGCTGATGAAAATGGGCGATTTTCACGGTGGATCCTTTGTCGATTTCGCCGTGATCGGGCTCGATTTCGCCAGCAAATAATTTAAGTAATGTCGTTTTTCCTGCCCCGTTCGGTCCAACGATGGCGATTCGGTCTCCTGACTGTAATAGGCACGAAAAATCCTCGATGATTTTTTGATCGCCATATGACTTTCCAACCGCATTGGCTTCGATGACTTTGCGGCCTAATCGGGATGTTTTTAAAGCAACATCCATTTCCCCGCGGTTGTCCTCTTTTTGAACTTTTTCGGCTAATTCTTCAAATCGACCAATGCGGGCTTTTTGCTTCGTCGTTCTCGCCTTTGCCCCGCGCTTGATCCATTTTAATTCGGAGCGGTAGCGGTTGCGAAGCTTCGCGTCCGTCGATGCTGTCATTTCTTCGCGCAATGCTTTTGCTTCTAAATAGTCGCCGTAGTTTCCTGTATGTGAATAGAGCGTTTGATCTGCGATTTCATAAATATGTGTAGATACCGCATCGAGGAAATACCGATCATGCGTAACAAAAATAATGGCGCCTTGTTCGTTTTTCAAATAGTCCTGCAGCCATGTAATAGAAGCGACGTCTAAATGGTTCGTCGGTTCATCGAGCAATAGCAAATCGGTCGGCTCAATAAGCACTTTCGCAAGGGCAACCCTTTTTTGCTGTCCTCCCGAAAGTTCTCCCATCTTTTTATCAAATGTATCGATGCCTAATTTCGTTAAAATGGTTCTCGCTTTCGTGTTCAGATCCCATGCGGAATTGGCATCCATTTCATTTTGGAGCCTCGCAAATTGTTGTTGGCTCTCGGCACACTCGGGATTTTTAGTTAACGCCTGAAGTACATGTTCATAATCTAAATTTAGTTGTATGATTGGCGCGTCGCTCATAAATACGGTTTCCATAACAGTTCTTGCCGGATCAACGTCAGGCTCTTGCGGTAAATAGGCGATTCGATATTGATTCGGATGCTCTTTTGAAATGGTATCCGCATCTTCTATCCCGGCAATGATCGATAATAATGTCGATTTCCCTGTTCCATTAATGCCGATTAATCCCACTTTTTCTCCGCTGACAATCGTAAATTCGATATTTTTAAATAATGTTTTTTCCCCAATTGTTTTTGTTAAATTTTCCACGATTAATTGACTCATACAAACACATCCATTCTAAAACGCTTACTATATATCATACTTCGAATTGGCTGAAGAATGAAGCAATCCAATCCGAAGCTAGAAAAATGTTTAAAAAAACGTTTTCATTACGTTCACACAATGTTAATATGAAACTAATGTTATTTTTATAATTAATTGAAAAGGAGTAATATTCATGATTCTAGGGTTAACGATTATTTTGATCCTTGTGCTGTTCATGCCGTTTACTGTCGGTTTTGTTGAACGCAACTTGGAAGTATTTTTATTCGTGATGGGGATCGCCGCTGTTCTTGTCAGTAATAAACTCGATGCTGCGCTCTTTTTCAAAGCGCTGGAAGATCCTATACATATTACGTTAGCGGTTATTATTGCAGGTTTAATTTTCCGTTGGCTGCAAGTGCCATTGGAAAGAGCGATTTTAGGGATGAGTAAAGCAATCCCATTCCGTCTATTTATCGCGCTTGTTGTTATCGTTCTCGGAATTGTTTCCAGTGTTATTACAGCGATCATCGCCGCGATTGTGCTCGTTACAATTGTAAGCGTCCTGCGCCTCGATCGAAAATCTGAGGTTTTGCTCGTTATCATCGCCTGTTTTTCCATCGGCCTTGGTGCCGTACTCACGCCAATCGGTGAGCCATTGTCGACAATTGCAACGAGTAAACTAAATGCAGACTTCTTTTATTTGCTTAGATTAATCGGGCCAGAAGTGTTCCCGGGAGTCATCGCATTCGGGATCCTTGCTGCGATTATGGTCAAGCCTGCAAATAGTTCAAATACGTTGCAAGCGAAAAACACAACCGAATCATACGGAGAAATCTTCATACGCGGTTTTAAAATTTACCTATTCGTTATGGCATTAACATTTCTTGGTGCAGGTTTCGAACCATTCATCGAAAGATATTTACTAGGCCTTACACCAGAGGTTCTTTACTGGATTAACATGCTCTCAGCAATACTTGACAATGCGACATTAGCCGCGGCTGAAATTAGCCCGACAATGGACGAGCCGACAATTCGAGCTATTTTAATGGGTCTTCTCGTCAGTGGTGGGATGTTGATCCCTGGGAATATCCCAAATATTATTGCTGCTGGCAAACTGAATATTACGAGTGGAGAATATGCACGTTTCGCCGTTCCAATTGGCTTAGTTGCTATGATCATCTACTTTATTATTATTGTCGTATTCTATTGATGAACGAAAAGCACAATCCGTCGTTGGATTGTGCTTTTAACTTATCCGAATAAAGTGAGGTGTGTCAGATGGATATTCAAAAGTATCTCAAACGTATGAAAGCAACCGATGCTTCTGAACAATCTTTAGTGCAGTTGGCAGAACTGCAAATGAATCATGTGCGACAGATCCCTTTTGAAAATCTTGATGTTATTCGAAAAGTGCCGATTTACTTGAACTTAACGACGATCTTCAAAAAGCTCGTTGAAAAACATCGAGGCGGCTATTGTTATGAGTTAAATGGCCTTTTCCATTGGTTGCTGAACGAACTAGGGTTTCAGGCCCATCTCATCGCCGGTACCGTATTACGCCCGAATGGAAAATGGGCAAAAGCCGATACACATGCAGCTATTCTTGTTCACCTCCAAGATCAATTGTTTCTTGTCGATGTTGGATTTGGCGCCGCAACGCCCCATGAACCGATTCCATTGAATGGGACGACGCAAGAAAATTCAAATGGAATCTACATAATTAAAAAAAATGATGATTTTACTTTTGATTTAATGAGAAAACGAGACGGTGACTTCCATACATTATATCGGTTCCGTACGAATCCTAAAAACCTTCTCGACTTCCACGAAGGCTGTGTGTTCAATCAAGTTTCTCCAGCGTCTACATTTACCCATGCAGATATTGTCACACGAGCAACAGAAACCGGTAAAATTACATTGAATGATCAGAAGTTAACGATTATAGATCACGGTATTCTAATAGAAAACAACATTACAACGGAACAAGAAAAACATCGTATCTTAAAGGAGTATTTTCATATTCAACTATAATTAAAAGGACTGCCCCCACTGGGAACAGTCCTTTTATTCATTATTTTCTCTTCGTCAAACGGCCTAATAGGAATGCGCCTGTTGCTAAACCGATCATTGTATTCGTTTTCTTATTGAAAACTTGTTTCGCGATCAAATTCACGTTTTGCGGACGCTCTGCAAGACGGCGCATGAAATAGCCGTACCAGTCTTGTCCAAATGGCACATACGTACAGAAGTTGTAGCCCTCTCTAGCTAATTGCAGTTGCATGTCTTTACGGAAACCGTATAACATTTGGAATTCAAATTTGTCATTCGGAATATTATTTTCTTTCACGAATTGTTTCACATGATTGATCACATTGTGGTCATGCGTTGCAATCGATGTAAATTTACCGTTCAGCAAATGCCATTCGATGAGTTGAATATAGTTTTGGTCGATTTGGCTTTTCTCTTGGTACGCAAGATCAGCCGGCTCTTTGTATGCGCCTTTTACAATTCGAAGGCGGTAGTCCTTATATTTATGTAGATCTTCTTCCGCACGGAAAAAATATGCTTGGATAACCGTTCCGATGTTGTCATACTTTTTTGCCAGTTCGTCTAAAATGTCGAATGACGGCTGCAGATGTCCTGAATCTTCCATGTCAAAGTTGACAAAAATACCATATTCATGTGCTTTTGCAACAATTTCACGCAAGTTTTCTAGGCAAAAATCATATTCGATATCGAGGCCCAACTGCGTTGGCTTTAAAGAAATGTGTGCATCCGCTTGATGCTCATGAATCGCTTCAATGACTTCGAGAATTTGTTCTTTTGCCGTCGTTGCTTCACTGCGTTCGAAAACAAATTCACCTAAATTATCAACAGTACA
The DNA here is from genome assembly GCF_001563475.1 of Sporosarcina sp. HYO08. GTDB lineage: Bacteria > Bacillota > Bacilli > Bacillales_A > Planococcaceae > Sporosarcina. The sequence continues at coordinate 159,642 of NZ_LPUT01000023.1, forward strand.
AGAGATCCCTTGTGCATTCAATTCTTTAATGCTTTGAATTGTTTCTGCCACGTTTGTACCAGCAACGACATGTTGTGCACCGAGCTTCAATCCATACTTTTTAGCAGTGCTATTTAATAATTGATTTTGCGATAACCCCATAAAAAATTCTTTTAACATGTTCTTATCCCCTTAATGGCAATATATTTCATATTTCACTTTATTATAGCATAAGCATGTTTAGCAACAATACCTAAAAAGCGTCAAAAAGCCACTTTCCATGTCGATCATCTTTACGAGAATCGTTTTTCTAAATGACTTTGCCACGCTTCCGCAATGAGACAAATCCCCCAGTAGATGAGACCAACAAGTATATACACCGTCATATAATCGAATTCTCTCCCACCGACAACTTTTGCCCGGTGAAACAAATCCGGTACAGTAATCATAGCGGCAAGAGAAGATGCTTTAATTAAATCTAACAGCACGTTCGATAATGGCGGAATGGCGATACGAGTCGCTTGCGGCAAGATGACAAACAACATCGTTTGCCAATAAGATAAGCCAAGTGCAGTCGATGCTTCCCATTGTCCTTTGTCAACGGCTTCTAATGCGGAACGGTTAATTTCCGCCATATAAGCAGAAGAATGAAGGCTAAATCCGATTAAAGCAGCCGTCACCGCAGTAAACTGAATACCAATATTCGGCAACCCAAAATATAAAAGGAATAAAAAGACAAGCATCGGCGTCCCGCGCATATAAGAGATGAAAATCCTTGCCGGCCACTTGAGGAAGAACCATTTTGAGCTTCGGCAAAGTGCCAGCAAAAAGCCAAGCACTAGACCGATGCCCATACCACCAAATGAGATCAAAACCGTATAACCGATTCCCTGCAATATATAAGGAAATGATTCAATGGCAAGCGACAGATCGAAAATGTGATGCCACTCTATTTCACTCAAGCTTTGATCCGCCTTTCAGTTATTCAAAATCGTGATCTTGTTCAACGGAGACATCTTCCCCGCCGAAGAATTTCTTGGATAATTCGGAGATCGTTCCGTCTTCATGCATCTCAGCAAGCACTTTGTTCACTTGCTGTAATAATTCTTCGTTATCTTTTTTCAGAATGATGGCTTGTACATTTGGATGATACTTAATCGTTGGGTGGATCATGATTTCAAATTCAGGGAACGCTTCTAACGCCAATTTTTGTAAGTAATAATCATTTAAAATAACATCTGTACGTCCCAAATCGACATCACGCAAGTAGACATCATTTGTGACATTATCATAAATCACTTCTTCGACGCCATACTGGCGACCAACTTCCATGTAAACGGACGTTGCCGCACCCGCAGCACGCTTACCTTTTAAATCTTCCAATGATTCGATGCCTGAATGGTCTGATTTACGGACGATTGCAGTACCGAAGGAATATTTATACGGGTCGGAAAATGCGAATTTCTCCTCGCGTTCTGGCGTAATTTCAATATCGTTCACAGCCATGTCCACTTGTCCGCTGTTCAGCGAAGTCAACATACCATCTAGACCCATCTCGATAAATTGAATGTCAAGATCCAGTCTTTTTCCAATCTCCTTCACAATTTCAACTTCGTATCCTGTTAGCTCATCGGTTTCACTTGCGTGGAATGAAGCGGGATATAAAGTACCAGAAGTTGCGACGGTGATTTCACCTTTCTCAACAATTTCGTCCCATTTCGAAGACGTTGCAGTTTTTTCTTTCTCTGTGTTCTCTTCTTTAGAAGCTGAACTTCCGCAAGCCGCAAGGACAAGCATTAAAATGCCGACAAAAACAACTAATAGTTGTTTTCTGAACTGAATGGTGTTCATGTAATTTCTTCTCCTTTTATGTAAATTTGGATAATAATTTGTCCTTCTAAATTATAATGGATTTCACAGCTATATGTAAGCGCTTTGAATTTGACAGATTATTAGCAATTGCATTTCGCACTTTTCTAATAGAAAAGCCAGCTACTCGTTCATTGAAATTCTAATGATGGCTGACTTTTCATTTTATTCACGTTATGATGAATATCGGGAGTACATTTGACGAGGGGGAGTTTTTTTGTCTATTCAATTTACAGCACATGAGGAATTTTTCACATTTCATGATCCGATGCAGAATGGGAAGTTGATCGAGCGGCAAACAGAAATCAGATTCGATCCACTCACTGGGGAATCATCGCGGATTATATATGATCCGGGCGCACCTTTTACACCGACGGATTATACAGATCTTGCGAAAGAAACAGAAGGCGCAAAGTGTCCATTTTGTTCTGAAAATATTTTTTCACGCACACCTACTTTTCCGGATGAACTCATCGAAGGCGGCCGCCTCGTTTTAAATGAAACCGTCGTGTTTCCAAACCTTTTTCCATATAGTAAACATAATGCGGTTGTTCGGATGTGTGATCAGCATTTTGTCAAGCCAAGTGAATTCACCGCCCCTATGATCGCACAATCATTTATGGCGGCACATCAGTACTTGCAAAAAGTGGTGGAAAGTGATGCAGAGACCAAATATGCTTCGATCAATTGGAACTACTTACCTCCTTCAGGCGGCAGTATCTTACATCCGCATATTCATGTGTTGGCGTCCGAACGTCCAACAAATTATCAAGCGACTATTGCGAGGGCGAGTGAATATTTTTATAAAGAACAGAGCGTAAACTTTTTTAGCCAACTTGTAAAAACCGAGGCTGAATTAGATCAGCGTTTTATCGGTTCAATCGGATCAATCGATTGGCTACATGCCTTTGCACCGAAGGGCCATACAGATTTTATCGGCGTTTTCAAAGCAGCTTCATTTGGAGAACTAACAGCCGGTCATTGGGATGAATTGGCGGAAAGCATGCTTCGATTTCTACAATATTTCGAAATGATTGGCATTGGCAGTTTTAATTTGGGGTTATTTATTCCAGTTGATGCGAATGAATCGGAGCGTGTTCATGTCCGACTTGTTCCTCGGTTTACAAGTGGCGTGCTTGATACGAGTGATATAAATGTCTTTAACTTTTTGCATAATGAGCCGTTATGTTTACGGATACCAGAACATACGGCAAAAGATGTAGCGAAGTTTTTTAGAAAATAAAATACAAATGAAGAACATTTGAAAAAGTACATAAAACAGCCTCGAATGTAAAAATCATTCGGGGCTGTTTTCATTAGACTTCTATATTATATTCTTTCATTTTTCGGTAAAGTGTATTGCGGCTAATTTGGAGTCCGGCCGCTGCGACACTGATGTTTCCCTCAGCAATTTTTAAATATTTTTCAATCACCATTTTTTCAGCATTTCTTAATGGATTTTCTTCTGCTTCGTTTTCAAACTTCGGATGACGCATTTCAATTTGAAGATCCTCAGAACGTATCACTTGTCCATCAGACAGAAAAGCAGCTTCTATTAAAATGCTTTTTAACTCGCGGATATTGCCCGGCCATCTATAGTGTAGGATTTTCTGTTTTGCTTTTTCTGAAATGATTAAACTTGAATAACCGATTTCCTCTAATATACTGGTGGCAATTTGAATAAGATCACGACGCTGTCTAAGTGTCGGAAGTGTCAGTTGAATGCCTCGTAAGCGGTAATACAAATCCGCACGAAAGCGGTTATGTTCAATTTCTTCTAGTAAATTTTTATTCGTCGCGGCAATAATTCGAACATCGACCTTTTTACTCGTGACGCCGCCGACCGGTGTAATTTCCTTTTCTTGCAATGCTCTCAGTAGCGTGACTTGTGCGCGCGGCGTCATATCGCCAATTTCATCGAGAAAAAGCGTTCCATATTGCGCAGCTTCAAACTTCCCTTTCTTTCCTTCCTGATTGGCGCCAGTAAACGATCCGCCAATATAACCAAACAACTCACTTTCAATGAGGTTTTCGGCAATCGCACCGCAGTTCACAGCGATAAAAGGAGCGTGTCCCCTTAAACTAGAAGAATGGATAGATTGCGCAAACAATTCTTTCCCCGTCCCGGTCTCCCCTATCAACAAGATTGGAATGTCTGTAACTGCAGCCCGCTTCGCCATTTTTTTGGTGCGGATAAGAGAAGCACAACTTCCTTTAATATCCGCGAACGTATAAAGATGATGACGCGTCCGAGAATATGGAATCATCTGCCGATCTACAATGCCTTTTTTCAACCGTCCATTCACCTCTTCATCATATTCTTTAACTGATTATGAGCCTCGGCAGTTTGATTCATCTGCCGGAAGTAATAACCGAGTGCGGCTGGCTGTTTAGACTTCTGATGAATTTGGTTATCTTTATGCATTGTCCTTAAATTGTACACTCAATTGTCATAAATTGGAACACTCGAGAAATTAAATCGTTCTGAAACGTACATTTAACAATCTTTTAGAACTTGGCACGCGTTTTGCATATTACAAAGGCGAAGGACAAACTACTATTTAGGGGGTTTTGTTTATGTCTAAAAATAGTGTTGCCGTTGACAAGCTCGTAGAAAAACAGGTGGCCGCTTACAAAAGCACAGGTAATCGTGCCGTCGTGTATAAAGAGCCAGGAAAGGTAGCTGTCGAAGATATTGGTTTCCCTGAATTAGTGTTAAAAGATGGACCTGGTGTCAATAAGTTGAACGTTGGACGAAAATGTAATCATGGTGTCATTCTGAAAGTGATCGCCACGAATATTTGCGGAAGTGACCAGCACATGGTGCGCGGACGGACAACTGCCCCGAGCGGACTTCCATTAGGTCACGAAATAACCGGAGAAGTCATTGAAGTCGGAAGCGACGTTGAATTTATGAAAGTCGGAGATATTGTTTCTGTACCGTTTAATATTGCTTGCGGCCGCTGTCGTAATTGTAAACAGCAAGATACGCATATTTGTACGAACGTGAATCCAGATCGCCCTGGTTCTGCCTATGGATACGTTGATATGGGCGGCTGGGTCGGCGGACAATCTGAGTATGTCATGGTACCTTATGCAGATTTCCAATTGTTAAGGTTCCCGGATAAAGATCAGGCGATGGAAAAGATTCTTGATTTGACGATGCTATCTGATATTTTCCCGACAGGATTCCACGGTGCTTACAGTGCAGGGGTGAAGATTGGATCGACGGTCTATATTGCAGGAGCGGGACCAGTTGGACTCGCCGCTGCTCATTCGGCACAGCTGCTTGGTGCTTCTTGCGTCATTGTAGGCGATATGATTGAAGAACGTTTAGCGCAAGCAAGAAGCTTCGGATGTGAGACAATTAACATTAGTAAACATGATGATATCGGAGAACAAATTGCAGAAATTCTTGGGACGCCAGAAGTTGATTGTGCGGTCGACTGTGTCGGATTCGAAGCACATGGCAACGGGCCGGGTCACGGTGAAGCGCCTGCTGCGGTTCTTAACTCCATTATGGATATTACACGTGCAGGCGGACGCCTCGGAATTCCAGGGTTGTATGTAACTGGAGATCCAGGTGCAGTGAATGACGATGCCAAAATGGGCACACTAAAAATCCGCATCGGTTTAGGCTGGGCAAAAGCACATCACTTCGTCACTGGACAAACACCGGTCATGAAATACCACGAATTTTTAATGAAATCCATTTTAAGCGGCAAAGCGCAAATTGCAAAAGCAGTCAATGCAACTGTCATTTCGATGGATGAAGCACCAAATGGTTATCAAGTGTTTGATAAAGGCGCAGCGAAAAAATTCGTCATCGATCCGCACGGGTTGATCAAGAACCGATAAGTAAATAAGCAAAGACAACAAATCCACGGCAAACTTTCGAATAGGAGGATCTTGCCGTGGATTTTCTTTATTCAAATCCTTGATCGTAAATGAAAATTACGCTTATTAAGGGAGGATTTTCTATGTCGGCCTTTTTTGGTGAATTAATCGGAACGATGATCTTAGTCACTTTAGGGTGCGGCGTTGTAGCAGGGGTTGTACTGAAGAAAACAAAATCCAATGATTCTGGATGGATCGTCATTACGGCGGGATTTGGTTTTGCTGTGGCCATTGCTGTTTATGCAGTTGGCGGAATTAGCGGCGCTCATATTAATCCGGCAGTGACCATTGGATTAGCGGTCATCGGCGCTTTTCCTTGGGCAAGTGTCCCGACTTATATTGTGGCGCAAGTGATTGGCGCAATGATCGGCGCTGTCATTGTGTTCCTAAACTACTTGCCTCACTGGGAAGAAACAAAAAGCCAAGAAGAAAAACTAGTTATTTTCTCAACCATTCCAGCGATTAGAAAGCCGCTTTCCAATTTCGCGAGTGAAATGATTGGCACCTTCGTGCTTGTGTTAGCGATTTTGGCGATCGGTGCCAATGAATTTACCGAAGGACTCAATCCCCTCATCATTGGGTTGCTTGTCATGTCGATCGGGCTTTCATTGGGCGGAACAACCGGTTTCGCCATTAACCCGGCACGTGACCTCGGTCCGAGAATCGCACACTTTTTCTTGCCGATCCCTGGGAAAGGTTCATCCGACTGGAAATATGCCTGGGTACCAGTTTTTGGCCCGCTGCTTGGAGGTACGTTTGGTGCATTATTTTATCAACAAGTGTTCACTGGCGAAAATTCAGTTGCTTTTTGGATAGTTGGTACCGTTTGTCTCATTGCCATTATCGCCGCTCATGTGACGAACAAAGCCGCAAAAAGGCAGCCAAGATTAGCAGCATCCCAGCCAATTAAGGAGCATTTATAAAAAATCAGCCATTTCGGCTGATTTTTTGTGAAGCTAGATGGGGTTTGTTGGACATTGCGTGGCGTTTGTTGGACACTTTACGCAATTGATTGGAGACTTACACGGAGTCGTTGGGAACTCTCTCACAATCTCCCACCCAAAAAGTCGCCCATGGCTAACTCCATGGGCGACTTTTAAGATTATGCGCAAGTCTCAGCTTTCAAGATTTTTACTAAGTCCATCAAATGCCGAATTTCATACGTGGGCTGGTTGCCGATATGATTCTCTTTGCCTTCTGGATTGTACCAACACGTGTCGATTCCAAAGTCGATGCCCCCCTGGATATCAGAGGTTAACGAATCACCGATGATCAAGACTTTCTTTTTATCTGTAACTTGAAGTTGAGCAAACGCATATTCAAAAATTTCCTTTTGCGGTTTTTGAGAACCGGCATTTTCTGAAATGATTATTTGTTCGAATGCATTATGTAAAGGCGAGCTGCCAATCCGCGATGTCTGCATATTCGCAAAACCGTTTGTAATAATAGCGAGTCTGAATTCTTTCAGACTATCACAGAGCGCCAATGCCCCTTCCTTTAGATGGGCTTCTTTACTTAAATTATCGAAATAAGCATGGCTGAATGCTTTTGCATCGATTTCAAGATGATGCATCTCAAATAATCGATGAAAACGACTTTCACCCAATTCCGCTAATGAAATTAAACCTTGCTCCAACTTTTTCCACAGCCTGCTACTCATCTCTTTAAAACTAGATTCGCACACCTTTAATCCGGTCGGGTGTCCAAATGCTTCAAATGTATTCGTTAAGGCCCTTTTCTCTGCTAAGCCGTAATCTAATAGTGTGTCATCCGCATCAAATAGTAAAACTTCATACGTCGTTTTTTTCATCCATCATAGCACCCTTTTCTATAGAAATTTTTTTCATTTCGATACAAGTTCTGCTTTATATGGTAGCGACATAATGATTGATCATAAATTCTTCGAGAAAGGATTTCCAAAACGTTATGAATATAAAAACAAAGTTAATGATTGTAATTGGCCTGATCTATTTTTTAACTACTATTTTCCATGTTGCATTGCAATTCACTGGCGGCGGGACGAATGAGGGTGACTTTCAATTGTTAGGTGTGGCGATGATTCTTCCTTTGATCGCTGTATTGCTCGTCCATAAAAGTTTATTTAGCGATCCTATCGTGCACACTTTAGGTCTTTCATTCACAGTAAATCGGTGGTTTTTTATTGCGATGGTTCTCCCGATCATCATGACACTCTTCAAGCTTGTAGGCATAAAGCTTTTATTCGATGAAGATCTTTTTGGGGCTGCCTTTTTCCAGAGCTTTTTCTTCTTGTGGATCATCGGACTGACGGTTGCATCGGTTTCTGCATTGTTTGAGGAAGTCGTGTGGAGAGGTTATTTATTTCATTACACGAAAGGGTTTGGATTTTACAAATCGATCTTGTTCAGTGCAATCGTTTGGTCGGTCTGGCATTTGCCGATTGCGTTGTTTTACAAATTTACGGCTTCTCCATTTGCCGGTACGTCCCTATTTTTTATTCATTTGTTCCTTTTGTCTATTTTGATCAGCTTGTTCCGTATAAAATCCAATTCAGTCATTCCTTCAGCAATCTTACACGGCATGCTCAATGCTTTCTATTTGCAGAGTGAACCATTTTCGGGTGACGGACTTCTTATAGAAGGAATCCAAATCGCTGTAACAATTGTTTTTACAGGCGCATTATTCGTACCAGCAATTTTCCAACAAAAAACGGCTCTTCGCTCACATTGCTAATTTTATCGTTGCTAAGCTTTCGAAGGTTGCGTGAAGCCTTTAATCACATGTGAATGGCCATCATCTACAGTTGTTCGGATTTCAACGTAATGGACATGATAACCGCCAAGCAACGGAATCGGCGTGCTCGTAACGCCGGGATGCATATGAATGTGATGTTCCGCGCATGTCGTCGCACCCAGATGACCATGCGTATGACCCGCTTGAGTGGGCTAGGGTCTGTTAACCTATCATTCAACTCCTTCTATTTCCTTAATACCCACCATATGTAGAGGAAGCAAAACCAATGACAAGATAAAATGAGGTAAAAAAGACCACTGATTTGTGAGATCGGACGGTCGATACAAAAGTTAACCCATTCTGTCTCTGGATAAAATAACCCATCAGAGCCCTACTGTATATTTAGACATAAAAACACCCCATAAATGTTAGTTTAGCGGCTAACATTTACGGGGCAGTTCAAGCCCACATGCACCTTAAAGACTTCAAGCGTCAGTCCAATCAAGTGAAATAATGTGATCACCTTCAGTTCGTCACGCGTTTCGAGCCCAGACTGCACCATCCACACCTGCATCAGAAGACAAATGATAAGCAGCCAGTCATACCGTGATAAGAAAGGAAGCGGCATCATTTTTGCCGACAAGGGCATTTTTTCTTTCGAAGAGGAGATCACTAAATTTCGGGTTTTCACATCGGTTCACTGCCGTTCGTTTTGCATTTTCGGTTACTGCCCAGCTTTATTCACTTTGACTGTCCTCATCACTTCGATATTCTAAAATATCTCCAGGCTGACAGTCTAACGCTTTACAAATCGCCTCTAAAGTGGATAATCGAATCGCTTTTGCTTTTCCATTTTTTAATATAGACAGATTCGCCATCGTGATGCCTACTCTCTCCGAAAGTTCTGTTACGCTCATTTTCCTTTTTGCCAACATCACATCAATATTAATAATAATTGCCATGTTTTTTCACCTCAGACCGTTAAATCATTTTCTGATTTTAGTTCGATCGCATGTTTTAATAGCTTTTGCAAAACAGCTGCAAAAACTGCGACTACCACCGAAGCACCCACAATGACCATGCCAACTACTATGAGGCCCGGTGCGTCGTCCCACTCTGCTATAATCGCGATGAATGGCAAAGCGACCACATACAAGCCGCTGATGATTATCGCATAGATTTTAATTTTCTTTAGGGCTTTTACTGACAACTCTGAGAACGCCTCGTTCTTATCAATAAAGCTTAACAGTTTTAATGCTTGAAACAACGCCATATAAAACGGTATCGCCGATCCATACATTACAATTAAAATGCCAAAAACTGCATAAGCTAGCGACGCACCCCTTTTTGCTTGTTCAATTGCTTCGCTTGCGATTTGCGGCAACAAAAATACACATAAAGCAAGCACAGGAATGCCAATAAAGATTACAGCAATCTTTAAAAATCCCGTTTCTCGTTTCATAAAAAACACCTCACCTATTTAATTTCTTTTTGATCTTAACAGATTTTTTATCGTTTTACAATAAATAATTATCCCTTTGTATTATATTATTATCGTTACTTGTATATACATTTAAAATAAAATAAAAAAAGCATTCTTCTCTAAACAAAGAATGCTCCAACTTTAACCTATTTAATTGACTATATTTCAGAAAATAATTTATACGGAACTAGCATCCTTCTCACTCAATTGCCAAATCTTTTTGCATTTCTAGCCCGCGATTTTTCTGTTTCTGCTTCCCGATTACGAACGGCTGTATTCGTTTCTAGTGAATTCAGCAAATTTCTTGTACTGATGGCCACTCCCTCAACCGCTTGAAAAAATGCCTCCTCGTTGGCTTTTGATGGTTTGTTGTATCCAGACACTTTACGTACATATTGAAGCGATGCGGCGTAGATTTCATCATCTGTAGCTGGAGGATCAAAATTGAATAGCATTTTTATGTTTCGGCACATGGTAACTCACCTTTCTATAAGGACTTCCTAAAGACATAACTCGCTTTATCATACGCCATTTTTTTTCATAAAATTTAAAAGTATAACGCTTAAAGGGCTGTCCTAAAGCAAAGAGCCAGGCACCATTGAACACTAAATATAGTATCAAAATTGAAAAATGATACTACATTTTGAAAGTGTATCGTGGTGCCAGGCACTTCTAGGACAGCCCCTAATCTTGGATTGGGAAGTAACAGTCACTCGATTCCAATCCGATGCAATACTTCTAAAGAAAGTAAAACATGTTTGAGAAAATCGTCTATTTCATGCATATGTGCTTCGTTAATTTTCCGTTTGAATCTAAGTTCGATATGGTTAGAATAACTTTCCATTTCTTCCCCATAATTGAAACCTAGAGTTTGCGTCAAATTAATTCCATCTTCCCATATCCCTTTTAGCGCCTGCTCAATCTCTTTACATCGCTCTACATTTTGAATCGACTTTATAAATCGCAACACCAATGAGCAACCTAAGCCTTCTTCAGTCTGCTCTAAAATTTCCCCCGCTAAATCGTTTAATGAAGCGGTTAACACAATTTCGGCGGTTATATCTTTTTGGTCTTCTAGCGTAAATTGAATGGCAAACTCTCGCGCTAAAATCGCAAAATCCATTACATCCTTGCGATTAGTAATTGTTATTTTCCGATCTACATTATCAAGATCATACACTTCATTTTCAAATACGACTTTTAAGTTATCGAATATTGTAGGATCGTACATATTTACATCTCCAATTGATGCAAAAATTTATTGGACAGTCACTTGATTCTATTTTCAAATCAACTTCCTTAAGCCCGCATTTCGTTCTTCTCTTACTTCTTCAGATGCCAAATCATACTTTTTCAATAAATGAAAGACTTCATTTAAAGTCGCCTGATCCCGCTGTTCATTCAAAAAAAGTAAATATTTCTCGTATAATGCTTTAGGCAAAAATGTTCTTTGTTCCTCCAACTTTTTCCTCACATCGTCAATTGAATGATCAATTGTACATTTACTCACGCAAACATCCCTCTTTCAGTGCTCTTTCCTCGATTGGAATATAACTTCTAAGCTGGGATCCAACATACTCCGCCCGTGGACGAATCAAACGATTATTCGAATATTGTTCCATAATATGTGCAGTCCACCCTGACGTTCTGCTAACGGCAAAGATTGGCGTAAATAGGTTTCTTTCGATCCCAAGACTATGGTAAGTGGAGGCTGAATAAAAGTCAACGTTCGGCAGCAGCCCTTTTTCTTTCGTTACAATTTCATCAATTTTGACGGACATTTCATATAACGCCTGTTGTCCTTTGAGGGCAGTTAGACTTTTTGACATGCTTTTCAAGAATTTCGCCCGCGGATCCCCTGTCTTATAAACACGGTGTCCGAATCCCATAATCTTTCTTTTCGTGCGGAATGCTTCATACACATAAGATTCTACATTTTCAACGTCTCCAATTTCCTCAAGCATTTCCATGACAGCTTCGTTCGCTCCTCCGTGCAGTGGACCGCTTAAAGTACCGATCGCAGATACAATTCCTGAATACATATTGGCAAGCGTCCCTACCGTCACACGTGAAGCAAATGTAGATGCATTGAGTTCGTGATCAGCGTGGAGGATTAAAGCCGTGTCGAACGATTGGCGAGCGATTTCATCTGGAATTTCGCCCGTTAACATATATAAGAAATTTTCGGCAAAGCTTAAATCTGATTGTGGCGAAAGAATCTCTTTTCCTTCTCTTGCACGTTGTATAGCGGCCGTAACTGTTGAAATCTTCGCTTGGATATTCAATGCTTTCCGTAGATTGGCTTCAGGAGACATATCGTATGCATCTGGATCATACAGCTCAAGCGCCGAAATGACCGTTCTCAGCACTGCCATTGGATGCGTATCTTTCGGGAAGGCATTAATCAAAGCAATGATTTCATCTGGCAAAACGCCTTGGATGGCAAGGTCATTCTTAAGCTTGTTAAGTTCTTCTACTGTAGGCAATTCATCATGCCATAACAAATAAAGAACTTCCTCAAAGCTGGCCTGTAGTGCCAATTCGTCAATATCGATTCCCCTATACGTCAGTACACCGTCAATGATCGAACTAATCCCGGATTGTGTTGCTACGACTCCTTCTAATCCTGCTGTTGTCATAGTTAAACAACTCCTTTTCTAATCTTATCATTTGCGTTTATAATTTTTCCGAAATTTCCAACAAGTTGATATTACTAGTTTACAGTTCATTGGACTATGAGTAAAATGAATATAACGAATATAAACTATGAACAAAAAGAATAAATAGGAGGATGAAATGGAATTTCGCGACTTAAAATCTTTTATCGAAGTGGCCACACATAATAGTTTTACAAAAGCTGCCGCCCACTCCTATTTAACACAATCTTCTTTAAGTAAAGCAGTGAAGAAATTAGAAGATGAGCTTCAAGTGCAGCTATTTGATCGATCCACAAGACAGTTACATTTGACGGATGCCGGGCAAATCGTCTACCAACAGGGGCAGAAAGCACTCGCTGCATTATCCGAATTAAGCATATTGTTAGATGATCTTCGCAACGTAACCGGCGGCGAAATTAAACTGGGCATCCCACCGCTCATCGGCACACTATTTTTCCCGAAAATTGCCCATCATTTTCACAAACAATATCCGAATGTAACGCTTGAGTTAGTAGAACTTGGCGCAAAGTTAATCGAACAGCTTGTGGAAGATGGGGAAATAGATCTTGGCATCGTTGTCTTGCCAGCCAATGAAAACAAATTTCAGATTTCCTCGCTTATTCAAGATGAATTTGTTCTATTTTTGCATGAAGATCACCCACTAGCCGAAAGAAGCGCGGTGTCTTTAGATGAATTGAAAGATGAAAATTTCATCATTTTTTCGCAAGACTTCGCTTTACATGATTACGTCATCCAAGCGTGTGAAAACAAGGGCTTCACTCCAAACATCGCTTATAAAAGCTCTCAATGGGATTTAATTATCGAACTTGTTTCATCAAAACTCGGCATCACAATCTTGCCGAAATCTATCTATCACAAACAAACGAACAGCAATGTTAAAATTGTTCCGATCGAAAATCCAATCCTTCTATGGAGACTGGGAATTATTACAAAAAAAGGGGCCTACCAATCTTTCGCGGTAAAAGAATTGTTGAAGATGTTGGAGGAGAATTTTATTTAAAAATGAAAATAGTAATAAAAATAACACGTTTCATTCAATCATCAAATGAAACGTGTTTTGTGTTTATTTACAATAAGGATTTATTCTTCCAGCCTAATATATCGCCCCGAAAATTATTTACTCCTAGCGGTATTCCCAGCCTGTCCCATCATTTATCAGCGCCTCTTTCACGACGATCGATTTCACATTTCTCCATGTATGTTTTTTACGGTTCGGAAGTACAGCATTTCATACAGGTAAGGCCTAAAAAGCGTATATTTTATTAAAGTCAATAGCCTCATATGAGGTGTAATTGGTCCAAACCTCACTTGTACTTGTACATATACTAAAATGAGAGGGGGCTTAACAGAATGGACCGATTTATTCTTTTGATGTTGGCAAGTATTTTAGCGGGATTTGCTTTATTAAAGGTTTCCTTAACAGGAACTTTCCTAGCAGGTATAGAGCCGATTACTAATTTAATAGGTATTTTGGCGATTTTAATTTTCTCCGTTGTCCTAATTTATAAAGGTTTAATGGCAATGCTGGGGAAATAGTAACAAAAAAGACTCAGATGTTATTCTGAGTCTTTTTTGTTACTTCTTAATAATAGTAGGTGCCCAAACATCTTCATTGTTAATTTATATCTCGCTCACTGTTATTTTTCAACAAAAAACTTCAACCTATTCCTCAAATTAGCATTCGCAAAAATTGTTCGAAATTCACGCCGGCCTCGTTTGGAATTTGCTTCTTCGATGTTGCTTCAATCGCAGCAGCTAAAAACGTCTCTGCAAGCTCCATCGACGCTGCCAAATTCTGCCCGCGCATCATGCCGCCCATGATGACGGATGCAAACAAATCGCCTGTACCGGAATAGTTCTCACCATTGTAGTCAAGTAAACGATAAAATGAACGATTCTCATCGATATACATATTGCCTACAAAACGTTCGTTCGAAGCTGTCGGCGGCGGATTCAAACCAGTAATAATAACGGTCGCGCCAGTTGTTTCTTGCAGCTCGCGCCCCGCCCCCTCTAATGCATGCATATAATCTGAATCATCTCGATAACTTTGTAACTTTTCATAGGACAATCCCGTAAGCATGCAACACTCTGTTACATTAGGCGTAATAATGTCTGCACACTTCACGAGTTCCTTCATACGATCAAGCAACCCGCCCGTAAATATTTTATACACTTCACCCGTATCGCCCATGACCGGATCGACAAGCAGCTTCGTTTCTTTCGTGTGAAACACGTTTAAAAACTCAAAGATGTTATCGATTTGCTCCTTTCCTGTCACGAAACCTGTGTGAATACCGTCAAAAGTCGCACCAAGTTTGCTCCACTCTTCTACAAAACGGCCCATTTTTGACGTTAAATCTTCACAATAAAAGCTCGAATAATCTGTTTGCGCTGTTAAGATCGCAGTTGGCAATGGAACCGCCTGCACACCCATTACAGACAATACAGGAATGGCAGCCGTTAATGAGCATTTCCCAAAAGATGACATATCTTGAATGACCGCAACCTTTTTCATCTATCTCCCCACCTAACACATCGTTACTTATTCTATCTTCATCGTATCATAAATTAAAAAACAATCTGACCCCATACTTTTTCATAGAAGTGACACTTTCACGATGGTCAGTCCTTTGCTAAAGTGAAAGTAATCAAAGAATTCATATTTCAAATTATTAAAAAGGAGAGGAAGCACAAATGCAAAATATACAAAGTCAGTCCTATACAAACACGCGCACGAAAACATTTGACTTAGTATTAACAGCTATTTTAGCAACGCTTGTTTTAGTTTCCACAATGTTCATTAACATTAAGCTTCCGATCGGACAAGGCGGTCTCATTCATTTAGGAACATCCATGCTTTTCATCGCAGCGATTTTATTTGGCCCTAAAAAGGGAATGCTTGCCGGAGCGATCGGAATGGGCTTATTCGATGTCGTAGGTGGCTGGTTAATTTGGGCGCCTATTACAATTGTTGCCCGCGCATTACAAGGCTCCATCGTTGGTAAAATCGCTTGGTCGAAAGGGCATCGCGGCGACAATGTGAAATTAAACATTTTAGCAGCAGTTGTGTCTATGCCCGTGATGATCGCGGTATACTATATCGGACAAGGGTTCATGTACAATAACTGGGTCGCACCGATCGCATCCATTCCAGGAGACATCATTCAAAACGTTGTCGGCTTACTGATCGCGATACCTGTCTGTACTGTATTGAAAAAAACACCGTACTTTCGCAAGAAATTTTAAGCTGTACAATACACCTCCTACTGAATGAGTCAAGGTTCATTCAGTAGGAGGTTTTTGTATCTTTATCTTTCGAAAGCACAGTAATTCATGACTCCCTGTTCCTCACAATTTATAATTCAGAAGCTAATTCAGTCAACAAAGTGACAACCGTTTCAGATGCTCGATGTAGCTGTTCGAAAGCTTCCTCAGCCTGATCGATCTGTCCATTTTGATAATAAGTAACAGCCATTTCTGCATATTGATGAACAGCTTTATGTGGCTCTTCTAGTTGTTGAAATGCTGGACTATGTTTCAAACGGGACGGGAGATCACCGTAATACCATTTTCCGAATCTACAAGCTCGATACGCTGAAGCACTTTCAATATCAATGGCAGTCAATCCCATCAGCATGTTATACACTTTCCATTTCCAAAGAAGGTGATCTGTTTTCGCAACTCGCAAGATATCTTTGGGCGTTAGCTGAATATTCGTTTCCAAAAACGTAAGACGGTATCGATCCATATCCATACTTAGATCAAAAAAAGCTTCCGTTGTCTCTTTTGCTATTTCCCGAGCATATGTACTTGAATTATGAATTGTCGAATTTCGTTCAGTAATATCAGTGATCGCTGATGTTTGTTCTTCAGTCATTGCAGCAATTTGCGATGTCGCCTCGTTGATATCATCCATCGTTGAAACCATTGCATCCAGTGCTTGATGGGCAAACTTTGCGTCAGCCATACTCTGATCCACAAGCTTTTCAGTATGGGTCATTTGCGTCGTAACAGATTGCGCAACATTGAACAAAGACCTCATATTACCAGTAATTTTTAACGTTTGTTCTTTTGTATGCTCTGCTAACTTCCTTACTTCATCGGCAACAACCGCAAAACCTTTCCCTTGTTCTCCTGCGCGCGCTGCTTCAATACTTGCGTTTAAAGCAAGTAAGTTTGTCTGTTCTGCAATACCTTGAATAACATTGACAATTGTTTCAGTATGCTCAATTTCTGTATTGAGCTGATGTACTTGTTCGACCACTTCATAATACAAATTGCCGATTTGTTGAATATCTTCAAGCGCCCCTTGAATATCTTTTTGACTTTTTTCCGCGGATTGCACTGCTTCATCTGCTCTTTCTGCAGCTTTTATTGCTTGATCGGCTACTTCTGCTACAGAAGCACTCATTTCTTCCGTAGCTGCCGTAACGCTATAGCTTTCTTCTAACATATTGTCCATTCCAGCAATCAGTTGTTTAGACGTATCTAACCCAGTCATGTTGTTCAACATATCGGACATATCAAATAAAAAAGCTTTAAATGTTTCTTCCATATAGACTTCGACAATTAACTGTTGGTCAAAAGCTGCTAATCGTTGGATGGCAAGCACGCTTTCAATCATCTCATTTGGTTTATGGTGCATTTTTTCCATTAAAATAGTCGTCATTACTTGTATCAATAAATGGTGTGCAGCGATAAAATGTTCAGCTGTCAAATGGATTTGACTATGTATTTGGCCCACTCGAACCCTTGTCAAGACATATTCCCGATCCACTTTAGCATGAAGGAGCTGTTCTAAGTATTTCTCCATTGTGTTCCTTAATCGCTCTATCGTAGAATGTTTAGCAATCAATTGTTCAAGATGACCGGCCGCCGTAATTTGTTTGTAAAATTGATTGATAATTTCAGATTGGTATGGGAGTAAAATATGTGATGCCGCTTGTACGTGACGAATTGTTTCTTCGGTAACGCCCATAAATGCCATTCTTTCTTTTATACGCTCTCCGATTCCTTCAATTTCCGACCCATTCGTCTGTTCTAAATACATTTGCCAAGTACTTGGTTTTTTGACGAAAAAATTTAACATAACTTTCCCCTCAGTTCGATTCCATTATTTTTGACAACACTTCATTCACTGCTATTCACAAATCTGTTCAATTAGAAGTTTCCTCCGCATGAAACAGATTATCTATTATTTGATCGGCCATTTTTAAACTCTCTTAAGTAAATTCAATGGCGATATTGTGTAATTCTATGAGATTTCTAATATTTTTTAATCGTCTCCTCTTATCATCATATTAAAAAGCCGACCCTAGATAGAGTCGGCTGTCTCATAATCAATTTATCATGTTACTTCCTACAAACGATATCATACAACTTTCGCTTAATTCGTTTAGACTTCTCACTACAAATTACTTGGAACTTTTTTTAAAATACCAGCCACTATCCGGACGATCACGCGGTGTCATATTGATGATAAAATAGCCAATGATTAAAATAAGGATGACAAATGAATAGAACAATGTATGGATTGGATGATCATGTTCAACGATGATTAACCTAACCATCGCGGTGATACCGATATAAATAAAATACCGAAGCGGGAAATGATAGTCTTCCTTAAAGTATTTGACAATCATAGCGATAAACTCAAAATACAAAAAGAAGATCAAAATATTCGCCAAGTATGCGTTATAGTCAGTATGATCGCCCGTGATCAGTAATTGTCCAAAAACATATAGCTCTTTTATGAGGACAATAGATAAAATAATGGCAAGAAAAACGAGCATGATATTTAAGAACATTTGTAGGGCAATCGGGAACATTTGCAATGCCTGCGTGTACTTTTTCTTTACCATATACATTTCTCCCTCCGATAATTTGTCTCATTATAAGTGCTAGAAAAATCATTTGTCAATGATCTAAGTCGAATAAAAACTAAAGGTTTACATTCGAATTAACTTTTGGTTAATTACAGAAACACAAAAAGAGGTTATCCGAGAAGTGCCAAGCACTTCTGGAATAACCTCTAATCATTCATTTCACGATCGTTCCTTAAGTGATTAACTGATTATAGAGTTTTTCACTTGCGGGATTAAAACCGATTAACTCAACCTTTTTCCCTTTTTGCTCCAGCTTTTCTTTTACTTTCAAAATTGCCCCAACTGCCGATTCATCCCAAAGGTTACTGCTCGCAAAGTCGATTACAATCGTATCATCTGTTATTTGTTCAAAAGCCTTTGTAAATCGCATTGTGGAGGCAAAGAAAAGTGGTCCTTCCACGACATACCGATTGCCTGCTCTTTTCACTTTTACATGTGAAACCGTTGCAACAAAAAAGAGCGAGCTTAAAATAACACCGATGACAACGCCGATTGCCAAATTATGCGTATAAATGATGATGCCGACCGTAACGATCATAACGAGTGACTCTGCACGCGGTGCTTGGACAAGAAATTTGAACGAACCCCAATTAAATGTCGTCGCACTCACCATAATCATCACACCAACAAGTACCGGCATCGGAA
Source organism: Sporosarcina sp. HYO08 (assembly GCF_001563475.1). Taxonomy (GTDB): domain Bacteria; phylum Bacillota; class Bacilli; order Bacillales_A; family Planococcaceae; genus Sporosarcina. The sequence goes on from NZ_LPUT01000023.1 coordinate 178,793, forward strand.
TATCCACAACAACGTCACCTAACACAAGGATGAGGAACAGAAGAAAAACACCCGAAACAAAAGTCGAAAGTCTGCCGCGTCCGCCTGATTTCACATTAATGATCGATTGTCCAATTAATGCGCAGCCCGGCATGCCGCCAAAGAAACCATTGATGAAGTTGGCGATCCCTTGCCCGCGCGCTTCTTTATTTTTGTTGCTGCCCGTATCGGTCATATCATCTAAAACCTGCGCAGTCATTAACGACTCTAACAATCCAACAATTGCGAGCGCAAAAGAATACGGCAAAATAATTTTCAGCGTTTCAAAGTTCAGCGGGATATCAGGCAAGAAAAAGATTGGCAGCGTATCTGGCATCGTTCCAAGATCCCCAATTGATTTCATCGGCGCACCACTGAACATCGCAATCGCGGTCATAACAACAATCGCAATGAGCGGTGCTGGAATGAGCGTAAAAAACCGCGGAATCGCATATACAAGAACAAGCGTCACACCTGCGAAAAGGTAAGCGATCCACCCTTCCCCGACAAGATAGGGAAGTTGCGCCATGAATATCATAATTCCGAGCGCATTGACAAACCCAAGCATGACCGAATTCGGAATAAAACGCATTAAATTCGCCACGCCAAAAACCCCAAATAAAAATTGAAGAATACCCGTTAAAATGCCTGCAGCCAATAAATATTGCAGGCCATGATCCGCAACGAGCTTGACGACAACAAGTGCCATTGCCCCAGTCGCAGCAGAAATCATCGCCGGTCGTCCGCCGACAAATGACATGACGACCGCAATTGTAAATGAAGCATATAACGTTACACGCGGGTCTACACCTGCAATGAATGAAAATGCGAGCGCTTCCGGAATGAGCGCCAAACCTACAACAATCCCAGCTAAAATATCAGCTCTTATATTGCCGAACCATTGTTTCCTATATAATTGCATCCAGATTCTCCTTTAGTTATGATAGAAGTGGTTTCCCCCGAATATCGTTTTAGGAACGTTCATAGCATAACATTTTCATTCCCAAAAAGGAATGTTTTTGGGAATACCAGGAGTGAAAGAAGATGAAATTTGGCTATCAGCGTCCCATTTTGGAAGATCAAAAAATGACGCAGCAACTTGCACATATAGAAATAGATGAAATGTTTAGTGAAACGCATGGCTTTGCCAAAAAAAGACATGAATTGGAAAATTTGTTGATGAAGGTGGAAAGTGGAGATGAAATAGTTGTCCAAAATATCGAAGTGTTGGCCGATTCCTTGCATCACTTTCTAGACTTACTCCGCCTTGCCGAGCGGGATGGCGTTACGATTCATTTCATCGATGAAGAACTGACAAATCGAACGATCCAAGAAGGCAATCTTTCTACTTGGACACAATTTTTCACTTCATTGCAATCAACTTTTATTAGCCACGCCTCCACTTTCGGCATTCAAGCGGCCATTAAACAAGGCAAAACTATCGGTCGCCCTAGAAAGTCGGATGTAAACTTAGAAAAGGCATTTGAAATGTATAAAAGTAAGCAATATACCTTGCATGATATTAAAAATGAAACAGGGATTAGTAAATCAACCCTTTATCGTTATTTGGATTCAAAAGTATAAAACAAGAGCAATCATTTCTAATGACACACTCCCTCATTTCGAAGGAGTGTTTTTTGTTTGTAAAGATCGTCGCCATGAACGGATTCCTTTTTATAAGACTGATTGAAAACCAAGCAATACGTATACCTTGTTTACAATAAGCCAACATAAAGGACATTGCCGATGCCTATAAGATGTGAAAGCGAGGGTAAACCATGTATTTTTATAAGGAAGATTTAATTAATATTATTGTCCCTGACAAACCTGATCCAGCTGCAGCGAAGGTCATGCAGGAAATACTTGGCGGACACTTTGGAGAAATGCGCACCATGATGCAGTACTTTTTCCAGAGCTCAAATTTCCGGGGCAAGGAGAAAAAATACCGAGATCTGCTCCGAGGAATTTTTTTAGAGGAGATTGCGCATGTTGAACTTGTGCAAACGACCATCAACCATTTGCTAAATGAATCTGGGGAACCTGGAGTAGGAAACGACAGTCCAAGCGGAGCGCCATTGCAAGATCCGGTAACCCACGCCAACCCCCATCATTATATAGTAGGCGCGCAGGCTTCTCTTCCAGTGGATGCGGCAGGAAACCCGTGGAATGGGTCCTGGGTGTACAGCCACGGGAATTTGATAGGAGACTTACTGGATAACCTTGTATTGGAATCAACTGGGGTTTTGCAAAAGTCAAGAATCTATGAAATGAGTTCCAACAAAACGTTTAGGGAAACACTGGCGTTTCTAATCGTTCGCGACAATGCGCATCAAAATGCTTTTGCCAAAGCACTTGAAACACTTGGAGTAGAATGGGGGAAATTGTTCCCGGTTCCAAACTACGATATCAATAAATACCCTGAATGCCGGAAGTATGTAGATATGGGCTTCCACAATGCCCAGTTTAACTTCAGGCTGGATGATACCCTAATTGCAGACGTTTTCTCTGGAAAATCCCCAAGCAGGAATGGCGGAGAACTTCAAGTTACTCCTCCACCTGAAGGTTATCCAGTTCCTGTTATGCCTGAAATGCCAAATGAGCACGCCCCAGGAATCAGCGATTTGAATAGATAAGAAATGACTCACTCTTTAGAGCAGATTTCAGACTGTAAACAAACTCAAAAAATCGAGTTTGTTTACAGTCTTTTGATTTTAACCCGTCAAAAGACCTCTACCCAACAAATATCCGGTAGAGGTCTTTTTCGACTTCATCCACATGCACTTTTCATCTTTTTCAGCTCTCTTCCAACACGACCGATGCTCTTTTTTTCTTCACCCAAGCTAAGACAATCGCGCCGATCAGCGTAAAGCCCAAGTACCCCATGACTGGGTAGACCGTTCCGACAAGCGTGATAAACCCAACAAAGCTTGCTCCAAATGCGGCTGCGCCGAATACAACAACAGCTCCCTTAAACTTCATTGTATCTCTTGGGACGATCCGTGCCGTAAATGCATAGAGCATACCGACAGCCGTATTATAAATCATACCAAGTAAAATAATGGAAAAGATTATACTTACCACTGGATTCATACTACCCGCGAGCAGTAACATTGGCATTGGAACAGAAGCGATTTCCTTCAATTGTGTCAACATGGAAACGTTGATAAGAAGTATGAGTAGACCAAGACCCAGTCCACCGATAATACCTCCCCAAGCCGCAACTTTTTCGTCCTTTACCGTTCCGCCCATTACGGTCAACATCGCAGCGCCGGCGGCAATATTATAAGAAACATATAACGCCGCTCCTAACAGCCAGTGAGAAGCACCTCGGCTATCGCTTGCCGCTTGTAGATCCGCTGATGCAAAATCAAAATTGAATACCGAATAGACGGTGATCCCAATAACAATTAACAACAAAAATGGTGTGAACGCACTGATAAGGGACATGACTCTTTGGATACCGAAAGTCAAAGAGATAATCGTTACGGCAGCCATCAAAATACTGCCAATGAAACTCGGTACGCCAAATTGTTGTTCAAAAATGGCACCGGCTCCTGAAAACATGACAACCGTCACACCGAATAAGAAAAACGTAATGATGAAGTCAATCACAACCCCTAAATAACGACCACAAATATGATAAATCACTTTTTGATGCGACGTCGTTTGCAAACGGCTGCCTAATTGTGTTAAATTCATTCCGATAAAAGCGAATAATACCGCTGCAACAACAGAGCCCGCAATGCCCATTGCACCAAAGCTTGTGAAAAATTGTAAAATTTCTTGTCCCGATGCGAATCCGGCACCGACAATGACACCGATAAAAGCTGCACCCATTTGAAAACTTTTTCTCATAAAATTTCCCCCATCTAAATTTTCGACCTAATCCGGTATCTGAATATTCCGAATAATTATTATGCAATAAATCATGTGGGTGGAGGTCCACCCACATAATCATTATTTAGCTGCTTGATAACGGTATTGTTCAACCGTGAACTTATCCATTGCGTCGAAATTCGGTTCATAACCAATCCCATATGCAGTCGGCACTGTAATATAACCGTCTTCCACGACAACTTCCGGTGAAATGATGTCTTCTTCCCAATAACGGGACGAACCAGCCGTATCACCAGGTAACACGAAGTTCGGCAATGTCGTTAGCGCAACATTATGGGCACGCCCAATCCCAGATTCCAACATGCCGCCGCACCAAACCGGTATGCCTTTTTCCATACAATAATCATGAATTTTCTTCGCTTCTGTCAAACCGCCGACGCGGCCGATTTTAATATTGATAATTTTCGTACTGCCGAGCTCAAGTGCTTTACGTGTGTCTTCAAGCGAATGAATACTTTCATCCAAACAGACCGGCGTTGTCATTTGTTTTTGTAAAGTCGCATGATCGATAATATCATCTGAAGCAAGCGGTTGTTCAATCATCGTTAAGTTAAATTCATCCAGTTGTTTTAACAGCTCAACATCCTCCAGCGTATAAGCTGAATTCGCATCCGCCATGAGCGGTACATCTGGAAACTGATTCCGCAGCTCACGCATCACTTCGACATCATACCCTGGTTTGATTTTCACTTTGATCCGCTTGTACCCTTCTTCCACAAAACCACGAACCGTTTGGACCAAGTCTTCGACATTTTCGTGAATGCCGACGCTTATACCAACTTCAATTTTGTCACGCTTTCCGCCTAGCGCTTCTGCCAATGTCAGTTGATTTCTTTTCGCGTATAAATCCCAAATCGCTCCTTCTACAGTTGATTTGGCCATATTATTTTGTCGGATGGGACGGAAACGTTCACTTATTTCATCTGGATGACCAACTGTTGTACCTAACACGAGTGGAATGAGAAAGTCTTGAATCATATGCAAATTCGTTTCAAGTGTCTCTTCGTTATACCAAGGCGAATGGAATGCGACAGACTCGCCCCAGCCGGAATTGCCGAGTTCATCTTTTGCCTCTACTAATAGAAAATCTTTTTCCTGCATCGTACCAAAACTTGTTGTAAATGGATGCTTCATCGTCATTTTCATTTTTCGGATGTTAATTTCTTTGATGATCATTGTATATCTCCTCTTTCACTCGTAGTTAATGGGATTGTGCTTCTTTTTATTACTTGGTAATAGTGAACGCCCGCCTTAGATCGATTTACACCGACTAATGCATAGCCTGCTTGGAATAATGTCTGGAAGATCTTTCTAATTTTCAATCGCCAATCTAATGCAAGGGTTGGCTCACTGCTTTTGATCAACTGAATGTGATCTGGGACTGGAATTTCTAAGCCGTCAACATCAGTCGGTACGTTCTGTTCATCCCATTCGAGAACTGGATATCCTTGTTCCGTTTTTCCTACCGTGAATGGACGTTCAAAACGATCGAGTGTCGGCACCCAGCCTTTCTCCACTCTTTCACTTGCAATCCACCATTCGATTTTAAAGCGATCTGTAGGTAAACCTTTGTTCAATCCGTCTTCCATTTCTCCGTACCAATTTTCTAAATAAATACTGCATATCCCGTATAATTTTGACAAATTCAAATAGGCGTTACGGCTTTCCAGCGGATCGAATGTCCATGTAATTAATTCATAGCCCATTTCCTTTGCAAGCTTTCGCTGCTCATCCTTCAATAGTTTGCCAATTCCCATGAGCTGGTAATCTGGATGAACCCCTAACATGTGCGAACATAAATACGCTTTACCGTTTGCAAATCCCGTAAAACTATACGAAAAACCAACGAGTCTCTCACCGTCAAAAGCACCTAACATTAAACCGCCATTCGTAATCGCAGTATACGTCTGGTGGATTGGAATCGGGTCCATCCCCCACACTGTTTTTTCGAGAGATTGAACGAGCCTTAGTTCTTCAATGGTTTCCAATTTGCGCGTTATAATGGTTGGTTTCATTCAGTTCACGTCCTTTTGGTCTAACCGTTCGAATGTATGGATGACTGCACGGGCTAAAATTTCAATTCCCGTCAGCAAACTATCTTTGTTGAACGTCATGTTCGGATGATGGAGGCCAGGCGATAGATCGCAGCCAAGGCCAAGCATCGTTGCTTTCACAGTAGGACGTTTCAATGTGTAGAAATGAAAGTCCTCTCCGCCTGGCGTGACAATCGGCGGCGCTAGATAGGACTCGCCGACCGTATCGGTAATCGCTTGAGCCATTATGTCAGTGGCCGTTTCATCCACTTCGGCAGCCGCAATTTCAGTGAGCAATTCACATTGAATGTCCACGCCAGTCATCTTCGCAACGGAATCGATGGCTGATTGCACTTGTTCCAACAACTTGTCCATCACATCATTCGTTTGCGCGCGCATATCGATACTGAAGACACCGTTTCCAGGTATAATGTTCGCCGATTCCCCGCCCGCTTGGAACATCGTCATTTTTGCCGAATGCGGTACCATCGGGTCGACATGAATGGAACGGATCGCTTGTACGAGTAAAGCCATCACTTCAATGGCATTTTGTCCAAGATGGGGTCTTGCCCCGTGCGTGTCCGTTCCGATAATGGACCCTTTCAACATTTTCGCAGCGCCATGAAAAAGTGCAGGTGCGGAGTAACCATGACCGATTTCTTGGATCGGGCGAAGATGTAGGCCGTATAAGTAATCGACATCATCAACGAGCCCTTTATCAACAAATGCCAAGGCGCCTGTTCCTTTTTCTTCCGCTGGTTGGAACAGCGCTTTCAGGCGGCCGTTCTTCGGATAGCCGAGTTTTTTCAAAACGAGCAGCGCCCCAAATACGATCGTCATATGCGCATCATGTCCGCAAGAATGATTGGCTTGGTAAACACCGTCTACTTCTTGCCAAAGTGCATCGATATCTGTGCGGAGCCCGACGCAGTGTTCTCCTTCCCCAGCCATCACAACGAGCCCCGTTGAATCTTCAAATGTTGTGACTTCGTACCCTTCGTTTTTGATAAGCTGCTCTAAATATTTCGTCGTCTCGACTTCCTGCCAACTAATTTCAGGATGTGTATGTAAGTGATCGAATACTTTCTCGATCAACGGTTTAATTTCTTGCAATACCCTTTTCATCTTTTCTCCGCTCCTTTAACAAATAAAAAATCACTTTTCAACGATTGATAACTTCTTTGGCTTTGGTCAAATTGTTCCTTTTCCTTCACCGATAACCCGGCAACAATCGCGTTCATAAATGAAAACAAAGAAGCTGTCGCATCTAATGTAGACTTGTTCGGTGAATAAATCGGAAACAGCACATCACTATGTGCATGAATCGGCGAGAGCAATGAGTCTGTAATCGCAATGACATAAGCATTTTGCTCCCGTGCCAATTCAGCAATTCTAATCGTTTCTTTTAAATAGCGATGAAAAGATATCGCGATCAATACGGATTTGTCCGTCATCGTACTCAGCGTTCGAATCACATCTTCCGCTTCAATCCGAATGAGCCGCACGTCATGCCTGACAAGCCCAAGTGTATAGGATAGCCAGGTTGCCGCGGCGTGGGACGACCTAAGTCCGAGTATATAAACTGTTTCCGCTTTGGAAAGAGCATCGATCGCTTTTTCATAATCACGCTCGTTAATTTGCTTAATCGTTTCCGTAATGGTCCGACAGTCTTGCTCCATCACCTGTTCATAAAAAGGGGATTCCTTCTCCAGTTCAAGCTTCGTTTGCTGGTACGTGTACAAGCTACTTTCACGGAACAATAGCTGTTCTCGTATGGTCTTCTGCAATTCGGCATAACCGGACAGTCCGATACGATAACAAAAGCGGATCACCGTCGTTTCACTCACGCCGATTTCCATGCCAATTTCTTGCGCCGAAGACATTGCGACATTTCGCGGATGATCTAGCACATAAGTGGCAACTTTTTTTTGGCTTTTCGATAAGTTATTAAAGTGCTCGTGAACGAGATCTAGTAATTTCATAATTGATCACCACTTGAAGTTTTTGCATTTCATTCCCAAGAAATGAAGTTTAAACTTCATAATTGATTGTGAATAACTTATCATAAAAGTTCCCAGATTACAATATCTTTTCTGAACTTTTGCAGTAAATAAAAAACCTCACTGAATTTTTTCAGTGAGGCTTCTCGATTATACCCGTTTCACAACAATCTCTTCATCCACAACATCGACATGCACATTCACAACATTTTCTTCTTCCAAGATCAAATCTGTTAATGGATCTTCGATTTTGTCTTGAATCATTCGGCGAAGTGGACGAGCACCGAAGCGTTTATCGTAACCAAGTTTCACCAATGCTCGTTTGGCTTCAGGAGAAATCGTAATGGCAATATCGTTTTCTTCAATTGCTTCTTCTAACTCAACAAGCATTAGATCTACGATTTCAAGCAAGTTTTCTTCCGTTAATTCATTGAATGAAACAATTGCATCGAAACGGTTGAGGAATTCAGGTTTGAAGTAATCCCCTAACGTTTCCAACTTCGTCACAGATTCATGTGCTGGTTGATTGAATCCGACACTTACTCTTCTATCCCCTGTTCCTGCGTTACTTGTCATAATGATGACCGTATCTTTGAAGCTTACCGTGCGGCCATGTGAATCGGTCAAACGGCCGTCTTCCATAATTTGTAGGAACATATTTTGCACATCTGGATGTGCTTTTTCAATTTCATCAAGGAGTAAAATCGAATACGGGTTGCGGCGAACTTGTTCCGTCAACTGACCCGCTTCCTCATGTCCGACATACCCTGGAGGTGAACCGATAATTTTGGACACCGAATGTTTTTCCATATACTCACTCATATCGAGGCGAATGAGTGCGTCACGTGAACCAAATAACTCCTCGGCGAGCACTTTTGTGATTTCTGTTTTACCAACACCTGTTGGACCGACGAATAAGAACGATCCAATCGGACGCGTTTTCGATTTCAGTCCTGCACGGCTGCGTCGAACTGCTTTCGCAATTTTGTCGACTGCTTCTTCTTGCCCAATGACTTTTTTGCGAAGATTGTCAGCGAGATCTTTCATTTTCGCCTGTTCCGTCGCTTGCAGTTTTGTGACAGGGATTCCCGTTTTCTCTTCTACAATTAGCTCGATATCAGCAACTGTCACTTCTGTATTTTCAACTTCTCCGTTTTCTTTCGCTTTCTCTAACTGTTTGCGCAGTTGAATTTCCTCATGGCGTAAATGTGCGGCTTTTTCATAGTCTTCCACTTCTGCCGCCTGTTCTTTTTGGACGACGATTTCATCCAAACGTTTTTGAATCGCATGAGAATCAGCTGACGTTTGTTTTAGATTTAAGCGTGCGCCCACTTCATCCATTAAATCGATTGCTTTGTCCGGCAGGAATCGATCTTGAATGTAACGTTGGGACAGTGTAACAAATGCTTCAATGGCTTCATCGGAATAATGAACTTCATGGAAGTCTTCGTAACGATCTTTAATGCCGTTCAAGATTTTGACTGTATCTTCTGCGGATGGCTCTTTCACAATAATTGGTTGGAAACGGCGCTCTAACGCTGCATCTTTTTCAATTTGACGGTATTCTTTCAACGTCGTTGCACCGATCAACTGCAAGCCGCCGCGTGCTAATGCTGGCTTTAAAATATTGCCTGCATCCATTTGCGAACCTTCTGTCGATCCTGCCCCGACAAGCAAATGAATTTCATCGACGAATAAAATGACATCTTTTCGATTTTGTAGCTCGTCAATTAATTGTTTCATGCGCTCTTCAAACTGACCGCGAATCCCTGTATTCGTAACGAGTGAAGCGACATCTAACAAATACACTTTTTTGTTCAGAAGCTTCGCAGGTACATCACCTTCGTGAATTTTCACCGCAAGCCCTTCCGCAATCGCTGTTTTACCGACACCCGGCTCCCCAATTAAGACTGGGTTGTTTTTATTTCTTCTATTTAATGTTTCAATCACACGTTTGATTTCTTGATCGCGTCCGATGACTGGGTCGATGAGTCCTTGACTTGCGTCATCCGAAATATTTTTACCTAATTGATCTAATAGACCATCGCCTTGCTGTTCGTCGACTTGTCTTGTTTGCGTACGCGCTTGTTTGCTTCCGTTCGCTTGGAAAAACTGATTTGCATCATTGCCAAATGACGGCATTTTGCCAGCGTTCAATTGTCCTTGCATGTCTTGGAAACAAGATTGACACAAGTTCATTTGCATCCGTTGATTATTCACCTGAAGTCTTAAGCTCACACTTGCTGCGTTTCGTTGACATTGTTGACATTTCATCATCAGTTCCTCCTTTAAATTTTCTTTGATTTTTCCGATCTGACTTTGACTAACCTTGACTTATAATCTGATTATACACTGACCTTTTTTGACTTTCAAGGGTTTTGTTTGATCTTTTTTGATCAACTATATTTTTCTAATAAAAAATCGCCTCGGGAATTTAATCCAAAAAGCGATTTGTCTTTTCTTGTATTTTAGGGATTCTCAACATACTTTCTTATTTTGGCACAACGTATATTGAAGGAGATTCCCCCGTAAATTCAATTTTAGCTGCCGTCCCATTTATTTTTTTCCAATGTTCCTCATTAAATCCAGGCAAGGTCGCCAACACATAATAATTTTCGTCATGTCTAGGTGATACATTCATTTCAATCGTATGATGCTCGTCTAAACGATTCGCCTGCGCAAAAAAATACTTTCCATCATATTTCAAATAGTTATATAACATCACTTCTCCATCTACACGCATTAGTCGTACTAAAAATGCATTTTCCTCGTGTCGCGCGATTTCTTCAAGTTCTACATGACGCTCAAGATATTCAAAAGGCTGTTCATAACTCCATACTACTAGTAATTCATCTAGTTCATTTTCATTCCCTAAATCTAGCGTAGTAAAAGATGTGAATCTGACAGAACCATCTTGATCTACACGGAAAATTTCATTGCGAAATTTATAACCATTTGCTTCGACACGATATTGATAGGGATAATCACCTTTTTTTAGCACTTTCGGAGATATTTCAAACGAATATTCTGGATATTGTTCATGTAAATAATCGGCTACTATCACATATCGCTCAGCATGTTGATGTTTTATATAGTAAGGGCGTAATGCAAAAAATAAAACGAAGGCAAGGACAGAAATAACAGTCACTGTGAAGGCAATTTTTTTCTTCTTGCGAAATATGAACCACATAATGGTAAGGATCAGTATAAGTATGCTGCCGAAAATCATCATTACCAATAGCTCAATTGGACTCATTGGACTTCCCCCTGATTGATTGGCATATTTGAGACTAATAGAATCGTCATCATCATATTCTTATAAAAGGTAACAAAAAAGAAGGGATGAAAAGTTCGTTGAAAAAAGTGAAGGTTCGTTTACAACCCCTTGTAAGAAATATCAATTTACCGACCGTTTTAAAAACAACGATACTTCCGGGCGATTCCATGGAAAGATTATTCATTGCAACCCAGGTCGGAGAAATCTTTTACTTAGGAAACGGTGAAATCAGGACTTTTTTAGACATTCGCTCGCGAATTTTACAACTCGGTGCTTCCAGTGGCGGATATGATGAACGGGGATTACTTGGACTGGCGTTTCATCCCCAATTTTACTATAACGGCTTGTTTTATCTTCATTATTCAGTAGCTGGGTCTCAAGGTCCTGGTGCACTTCCCGGACGTTTCACTCCAGATCCGTGCAATCCGGAAACGTTAAACGTAAGGTGGAACAATAGAGAAACGCAATATGATCATATTGATACAGTTGAAGAATGGATTGTCCAATCAAATGGCCAACCTCAAAAGCGACGAACACTACTGAACTTACGAAGGCCATTTTCTAATCATAATGGTGTTAACAGCCTAAACTTTTCACCCGAAACCGGAAAACTTATTTTAACAACCGGGGATGGCGGATTGGGCTATGATCCCTTTAATTTAAGCCAAAATGACATGGAAATCGCCGGTAAAATCATTGAAATTGATGTGGGGAAGAATTTATTTATCTCCCATCTACCCGTCGTCACACGTTTTGATGAGCTTCCGATTCCAATTCAGGAAACACTGACGGTCATGGCCAAAGGTGTTCGCAATATACCGGGCATTACATTTCAAAGGTTCTACAATCAGTATATCAAATATGTCGGAAATGTCGGACAGGATTTGGTAGAGTCGATTTTTTCATTCATTCAATATCAACCAGTACCGGTTACTGAGCTTGTTCGAGCCTCCGTATTGAAATCTGAAATGGATCAAGAAGGATTGGTGAACTTTGGATGGCGAGGATGGGAAGGTGATTTTCCAACTTCGATTATGAAGGGCTGCTCTGGAAACCCAACTTTGGAGGAGAAAACAATTGCTTATTATGATGAAGCAGTAAAAACTTCGGCAGGGCGTCTTCAGCCTTTAACGAGTTATTATCACCGTGAACCTCGGGGTGATAAGTTTGGGGGAACTGCATTAACAGGCGTGCAAGTTTATATGGGAAATGGCATCCCCGACTTAGCTGGAAGTGTTATTTTTACTGACCTTGCACGAAATGAAGATTCCCCGCCTCCAGCTAGAGGTGCTTTGGCTTATACAAGCGTCAGAGCAGATTGCAAACTCAATGATTACAGTGTAATTGAAACCGAACATGACTTCGGTGCTAGTTCCGCTTATTATGTTAGTTTGGGAACGAATTTGGATCAGACCAGACTTTATTTAGGGGTTTATGGCTCTACAAAAGTGGCGGATTTAAACCAGGGAACTATTTTTGAAGTTGTTCGGGGTTGATATTGCAAGGTCCTGCGCAAGGTGTATTTATGACCATTCGAAACACTACACAAAAGAACATTGACGTGTTTTGTCTGAATACTTCCTGGCGCAGGCATATTGTAAGGTGAAATTAATTAACGAGTGTAGTTTGACAACCCATAGCCGTAGCAACCAAACATTCCAGGCGCGTCAACCATCATGTCAATATTTTCACGCATATAAACAAGCACTCTTTCTTGCTCAGCGGCCGACAAACCGCCCTCTTGTTTGAATCTCTCAAGATGTTGAATCGCCGCGTCTTCAAACTTTTCAATCAATTATTCTTTCATTAATCCTTTTTGTTCTGCAATGGCGCCAAGCGATTTTCCGCTTTGCAGCTCGGATTGCAGCTGATCCGCCGGCATATCTAATGCTTTGGCGGCTTCACCGAAAAAATCAGCCATCATTCCAGGCATCATCGGCATCTGTCCATACATTGCGCCGCCATGCATGTTCCCCATCATGTGCATATGATTTCCGTTCCAGTTGCCCATCATATGCCCGGGAATTTCTGAATACCCCATCCCGTGCATTCCGTTTGAATTGCCCATTCTGTTCATCATTCCAGGTCCATGGCCGTAGTACATCATGTGACCTTCACTGCCCCTGTTGTACATTGCATCGTTAAATCCGTTATAATTTCCTTTTGCTGGAAAAAATAACCCCGATGATAGTGATCCGATGGCAAATGCAACGACAAAACCCGCTATGATCAACCATTTCTTCATCAGAACTCACTCCAGGTATATCATAAGTGGAAAGGTATGGAACTTTTTCCTTTCCCTTACTTATAATATACCCCAGCAATGTTCAGAACTTATGGGGGAATTATCAAGATATTGTTAAGATTGTTAGATCCCCCAAAAAGTAATCGTGTCAAAAAGACCAATCATTACAAGAATCAAGCCCGCAACCCGTTGAATCACTCTTCCAACGCTCACGCTTTTCCGCATAATACGGCGGTCCATATCGAAAAACCAAATGATAAAAAATAGAAGCAGTAAAGGCAGTGACGTTGCAATCCCGAAAACTGCAGGAAGGACAAAGCCGTAGGAAGTTGCTGTCACAATCGGCATTAGCCAGAGAAAAAACAGCACAAACATGGTCGGACAAAATGCAAGTGAAAAACTGACGCCTAAAAGAAAAGAGCCGATCTTCCCTTCTCGTATTTGCTTCGGCATGCGCAATGACAAATGCTGTAAAAACCTCAATTTCAAAACACCTAATAGAACAAGTCCCGTACCGACAATAAGTGGCCCGATCACTTTACGGAACAATGGAAAAAACTCAGTCATTTTTGTTTCAAACGTCTGACCGAACATCCAGGCCAACAAACCAATGGAACTGAAAACGACAACCTTCCCCATCATAAAGGATAAAATTTCACCCCAGTCCGTTCTCATCTGGATTGTCCGGTTTCCATACAAAGTAATCGCACTCATATTGCCTGTCAGTTGACATGGTGCAACTGCACCAACGATCCCTAATAGCAGCGCAATAATAAGCGGGTATTCTGCAAATGAGTGAATGAGAACCGTTACTGGTTGAATAATAGATTCACTAAATCTCGACAATAATCCATACATAGGTGTAGCACCATCCAAACTGTTTTTTTCATACTTTTCAATTAGTATAGGGAAAGATTATGAAGAAAATGTGAAGCGATGTCTAAACTATTGTCTAGCTCCCTTTTTCATAGAAGTTTAGTTAGCACTAAATATACATCCCCGTTACATAACAATGTTCTGTCCCAATCCAATTATTTTATTGCGCATACACTAAAAAAGTTGTTCAAATAAAATAATTTTCCGAAGGAGCTTATGAATGAATGAAAGAAATACGGATATGAATCCATCTAACCTTTGTAAAGAATTTGCAAGGATCCTTGGCGCTACTGCTGGCGTTGTAAACGGGGTATGTACAGCCACTCGGTCGAGAACAAATATCCACCCAGTCGTATTGGGGAGAAATGCGGATTCCTTCATGTTTATTCCCCAAGCGTTTACGTTTGAAAATCTTGATAGCGACGGCAAAGGTTTATGCTTAGGTGAGACGGTAATTTTGCAAGAGGAAATTAATCCATTTATGAGTAAACTTCGTGAACATAACATTATTGTCACTGCGGTACACAATCATTGGCTTTTTGACCAACCGCGCTTGATGTATATGCACTTCGAATCTATCGATCAGCCACTTACTTTCGCTAGAAAAGTGCGAGATGCTATGAAAGTTTTAGTAACACATGATGTCCGCGTGGAATCGAAATCCTGCCACGGTCGCTGTCATTGTCAATCAAGAAGCTTAGATGCTAAGGGAAGAAACCGACATGCTGACATTTGCAATGAATTTAATCGAATTCTTGGCGGCACAATGCACACGTTTGAAAATGAGCAATGCATCGTCATGAAATCACGTCTCAATATTAAGCCGGAGGTTCTTGGCGACTGCGGCCGTTCTTTCCTGCTGATCCCTCAAATGTTCACATTCGAATCAATGTCAAATGATGGCCGGGCACTTTGCGCTGGGGAAACAGTCATACTTCAGGAGGAAATTAATCCCTTTATAAGTGCGCTTCGTCGACAGGGAATTATTGTAACAGCCGTTCATAATCACTGGTTATTTGAAAATCCACGTCTCATGTACATGCACTGGGCATCGATCGATCGACCACTTGCCTTTGCAAGAAAAACACGGGATGCATTAAGTGTGCTGACAGATAGAGAGGTTTGTGTTCGAAAATAAAATAGCCTATTCCCCGTAATTTTTTTTGCAAATCTAAAAGAACAACCCCACCTGCCCTTTTGAATTGGTTTATGGTTGTTCTTTTATTTATTATTATTTGTCATTCGTCGTTCCTCTGATTTTCTCTTTTTTGTAATTTCCGGTTCTCCATAATTTTTCTCAAAGTGGCTTTATTGTCAATCTCGGCGAAGTCTTTAATGCACGGATTTCTATTCAATTCATAAAAAACGGGTTCCTTTTTAGCTGTCAATCCAAGATCAACCCCGTATTCTTTGTCCGGATAATGCAATGCAATTGTTTCGGCTGCCGCAATCGCTATTTCCTTTAATTGAACTAGAATTTTTGCTTTTTCTAGATCATTTAACTTTAAGTGCACCGACAATAATTCATCGATTGAAATAACTTCTGAACCCCGGTAGTAATTGAGAATACCATTTTCACTTGTTTCAGGCGTTCCAATCTTTGCGTTCATCCCACCAATGTTCCATTCTCCCTTTACATATTGAACATGAACGCGAATATACATCAGCAGTCCATTGTACGTAACACTTGGAACACCTTCCTGAACAATATACCGTTCTACTCTCCCTAACCTTTCCATTGGATGTAAAATTTTCTGAATATCCCTAACGGCTTTTACACATTGATGAATGGGTTTTCCTTGAAGGGAAAACCCATTGAAACAATAATAGCCATCACTTCTTTTGGATACTTTAAAAATACCCCTGCCTTGTCCCGATACGTCATGCTTCACGTAAACATCTTGAAAGCGGTTTACGAAATCTACTACATTTTGATGACTATAAAGAATCGTTTTCGGCATCCTTTTAGCGACTAATGCATTTTGTCGAAGCAGCGAGTGTTGCTCCCATTTACCTAATATATTATCCAACAATAACACCTCCTTATGGCTTATTCATAAAAAAACCTTTTCTATCCAGATGTCTACTGCAAACGAATTACCTTCGTATTTTTGGCTGCTAGCCCTTGTCCTTCTTGGCTTCGAAATAAGTTTGTTTTATACCTTATTCTATTCGCCTCCATGTGTCATTCTTAGGTGAATATTACAGCAGTTTTAAAATTGCATGCCTGTTTTCAGGCCCATTATTCATCACAAAAAAACAAAGCGTATCACTGGTTTATCCAAGTGACACGCTTTGTCGTTTTACTATTTAATAGATCAACACTTTCCTTTTCGTTCTCACCCTCTATTTACTCCTTCGGCTCATCACTGCCAAGGTACCGCTCGTAAGGGAGAACGTTCCAAACCCGCTCTTGGAAGCGCTCTTCCGTAATCACCTTTGGAATGTCCTCAAGAATCTTTTTCGCGACATCTAGTTCACGTTGCGCTTCTTCTTTGTCCTGGTACAGGAATTCATCGGAAGCGGCAGCTGGTGCTTGTGCTACTTTCTCTTCCAAATCTTGAATGACCATTTCCTGTTGAACACGTAACGATTCCCGGGCATCTGCAATCCATTCAGGCTGCAAATCGCGATTAATGTCACCGACGCTGCTATACTCTTCAAACACATCTCGGTAGATGCGATCCGCATTCGTTCGCACATCCAAGTTCGCCGCTTCCAAATCGAGGTTCGTCAGTTCCTCTACTGACAAAGGCGTATGGCGCTTTCGTCCGCCGAGTCTTGTCCGCTCTAAATAGAATGGGAACATACTCTTGATCGTCTTGCCGACTGGCGAAATGGCTCTTCCTTCCGCATCAAGTCCTTTCGGCTGAATTCCTTGCATCGCAATGCGTGCGGATTCCGGACGGACAATTTCTTTCGGTGGCATAATCCCATGACGCAGCATTTCTCGAATGCCTGTCCCTGAAATATTAATCCGGTACTGTGAGTCATGTGGGCAGGATTGCTCTGTCGCTGGACTATCGCAGCGTGTGCAGTAGAAAACTTCATGATACAGACGAACTTCGATCCCTAATTCTTCCGGTTTAAACTCGTCAAATATGCTATGACTCGCGTACTTATCGTAGTAATCGCCAATTCCCGCATGATCTCGCCCAATCAATGCATGTGTACAACCGTAATTTTTCATAATTAATGCATGCAAAACCGTCTCACGCGGCCCTGCAAACACATATGTCACACGTAAAGGCGCGAGAATGGAACGATCTTGCGGATAATACGTATCCAAAACGCTCCGATACGACAACATCCGGAATTCATGCCTTGTATATTCACGCTTGGCCATTTCGACTAGCGGCTGAATGAGTAAGCCATCTAATACTTCCAACGCATTTTTATGAATATACTCATGACCTCTATGCAGAGGGTTTGCCCCTGTGATAAAGCCGCCTACCGAGCGGAATTTCTTCTCCTCGTAAAATGTATGCCATGTATCTTTCGGTTCTAGACGAAGCTTTTCGAATGGGCCCCAATCCACTCGCTGCAACAATTTAATCGGTCCACCAAGAGAAACATCGCCCATTCGTCTATAAATTGAATCGACTCCTGGATGATCGCGATCTGTTGTACCAAAAAGCGACAACGCACGATGCTCTTTATCATATTTAAAAATATCTTCAATTTGCAAAATCGCAATCGGCTCTTTGTTTTCATTCGCAAGTGTCACTTCATCCCCTATTTTCAGTGACGCGACGATTTCTTTGTTGCGATTACCGATTGGCGCAAAGCTGAGCGGTGCTGGCCAGACAAGTCCGTTCGTTAAGCGCCCCGACGCTAGAACGGAGTTATAATCTGCTTCAGTCATAAAGCCTTTGTTTGGAGACAATACCCCTGTCGCGATCATTTCAAGTGTGATCACGGCCTCCAAGTCTACCATAATCGTCGGTAGCCCTTTTGCTCGCTCTAGTAACTCTTCTCGTTCTTTTCCCGTCACAACTTGATCCACCAACTCGCCCCCATGCGGTTGTTGTGGATAATTTGTAAACGCTTTCTTTCCCACCTTACTTACCATCGACTCCATCCCCTTTGTCTATCATTTGCGAAGTAAACTTCACATGAATAGATATAACTATACATTATTTTCCTAAAAAATCAAATACTCTAAAATCTTTTTATCATTTCCTATTTTGTTTCCACAGATGCTTCCAAATGACTGTCACCATTGTCTTTTTTTATGGCCTATACGACAGCTTTCTAAAGTGCAGTGGCAACAGTCACTCGATAACTAATTTCATTTATGAAAGGTACTTGCGCCAGACCGACCCATTGTTTTCACAAAGATTTTTCCCGCTAGAAGTTTCTTAACATTGATCTCCGCCGCAAGCACGCCAAGTAATACAAGAGCGGCACCAATATATCCTTTCATTGTAAGAATTTCTCCAACGAAAATAAAAGCAAAGATTGCCGCAAATACAGGTTCTAGTGAAAAAATCAAACCTGTACGCGTTGGCGTTGTATACTTTTGGGCGACTGTTTGGCCAATAAATCCAATAGCGCTGCAAAATATACTTAATGCCAAAATCGCAATCCATGACTCAGTAGTACTTGGAAGTTGCGGGCTTTCAAACGAGAACGAAAAAAGAAGTCCCCATGCCCCCGCAAAACCAAGCTGCAGAACCCCTATAGAGATGGCATCCACACTTTTCGTCACTTTCCCTGTAATGATAATGTGCAGAGCATATAACAAGGCGCCCAAAATGCATAGAAAATCACCAGTCGTGATGTGCAATGCCCCATTTAACGTCAACAAAGCAATTCCTGTGATCGAAATACAAACACCGATCATCACTCTTTTCTCAGGTACCTTTCGAAAAAGGACTGCCAACAACAGAGGAACAAAAATGACCGCAAGACTAAACAAAAAGCCAGCGTTTGAAATGGATGTCGTTTTTAAGCCAATGACGACTGACGACATTGTAAAAAATAATATAGCCCCCAGTAAAAATCCAACCATCAACGTTTTTCGATCAATTTTGATCATTCGTCGGTAAAATACAAGAAAAGCGACAAGGAATGCTAGTCCAAAACGTAATGCGATTAAGTTAAACTCTTGAATCGAATGGAGGCCCATCTTCATAAACAAATAGGAGGCACCCCAAAACATTGTCACCATTACCATCATTAAATCCGCTTTTAGTTGCGCGGGCTCACCCATTGGTTTATCCATCTTCCATCCCCCAGTTCCTCTCGTTGTTCAACTTAAAAACAATTGAATTGTTATGATTATACGTGTAAAGTTTGGATAAGAAAAATGAATGTTTTTAAGTCTTTAGTTGAAAAATATTCACGTAAAGGGGTTGAGGAAGTTGTCGCTTGCGAAATTTGAAATATTTAGCACGGTTGTGGAATTAGGTAGCCTGAAACAAGCAGCAGAAACGTTAAATTTAACGCAATCAGCTGTGAGTCATGCAATTGCTGGCATGGAGTCAGAATGGGGTTTTACGATTCTGATCAGAGGACGTGCGGGGATTCAATTGACGAGTAACGGAGAACGTGTTTTACAATATATCCATGAAATATTAAAATGGCATGAACAAATGACACAAGAAATTGCCAATATCAATGGGCTTGAAATCGGTACTGTTCGCATAGGTACTTTTTCAAGTGTTTCCATCCAATGGCTGCCAGAAATCCTAAAAAGTTTTAATGCAGATCTTCCCGCGATCAACATCAAATTGTTTGAGGGAGATTACGATATGCTGGAACATTGGATCGCAACGGGGATGGTCGATTTTGGATTTGTCTCGTTACCGACGTCGAAGTCATTTGAAGTCATTCCCTTAAAAAAAGACCGCATGCTTTGCATTCTGCCTGATGATCATCCACTCGCAAACGAGCGAGAGATTTGTTTTGCAGATATTCAGGAAGAAATGTTCATTTTGTCTAAAAAAGGCAGCGACAACGATTTGCGGCGAATTTTTCATGAACACAAAGTAACGCCGCAAATTAAATTCGAACTTGCCGACGATCAAGCAATCATCTCCATGGTTCAAAATGGGATGGGCATTAGTATTTTACCTGAAATGGTTTTGTACCGTGTGCCAAAGAACGTTCGCATTGTCGGCTTAAAAGGAGAACATTACCGCTCCATCGGAATTGCAGCTCCATCGTTTAACACCATCTCCCCCGCCGCTCGAAAGTTTATTGATTATGTGAAAGTATGGTTGGACGACACTGAACGCTAAGATAATACTGTTTTATAAAGATGAAAAGCACTAGAATCTGTCGAACAATTCTAGTGCTTTATTTTTCATATTCATTTAACAGGTTAGTTCGCACTAAATTCATGTTCGGCAAGAACGATTGCGATCGCGTTTTCAATTGGCGTCACGCCGACGAGCGAATTATTAATCACAAGAGAGAAAATGAGCTTTTCCCCGCACTTATCCGAATGCTACATCCAGTATCATCATCACTGTAAATCCTAACATTAAGCAAATGGATGCCAAATCTTTATTGCCGTTTTCTTGTGAGCCGGGAATCACTTCTTCTACTACGACAAAGATCATCGCTCCCGCCGCAAAACTTAAAGCAAATGGAAGGATTGGTGTCATAAATGAAACCGCAAGAACCCCAATTACAGCTGAAATAGGTTCTACCATTCCCGAAAACTGTCCGTATAAGAAACTTTTCCGGCGAGACATGCCATCTCTCCTTAACGGCATCGAAACAGCTGTACCCTCGGGTAAGTTTTGAATTCCTATCCCAACTGCCAAAGCAATCGCTGCCGGTAAAGATGCGGACGGAAAACCTGCGGCTACAGCGCCAAAGGCAACACCGATTGCAAGCCCTTCTGGGATATTATGAAGTGTAATGGCGAAAACAAGCAGTGTGCTACGTCGCCTATTTGCAGGATTGATCCCCTCAGCATCTTTCATTGGGGAATTGGGATGTATATGTGGAATAACCTTATCTGCCGCCCATAGGAAAAAGCCACCCAATAAAAATCCAACAGCCGCTGGAAACCACGACGGGAAAGAACTGCTTTCTGCCATTTCAATGGCGGGCGAAAGCAATGACCAAAAACTTGCGGCAATCATAACTCCGCCAGCGAAGCCTAACATGCCATCCATTAGCTTTTGATTCATCGTCTTCGTTGTAAATACTAATGCAGCGCCGACCGCGGTCATTCCCCATGTGAAAAAGGTCGCTACTAAAGCTTGGTTTACCGGGCTTAGTGTCGCAAAAAAATCAATCATCTATTTTTTCCATCCTTAACAATTTATTTTCCACCATTGGTTAAGCCACTTTTTTATCAGTAATATAGTCATTGTATGCATAAAGTTTCCGATGTGCAATTTCAAATATAGCACCCTAAATCATTGCAACATAAATTGAATTTAATGTACGCCCTCGATATCCCATCAATTGATCTTCATTTTAACCTTTGCGCATCGTCTTTTTCTCCGTGTGAATGTTTTTTCACTCGATTTATTTCCCCCAAACCTGCCGATTCATAAAATTTAGCAAGTCTGTCCAGTCTAATAAAAGCGAAAAAAGAACGGTAAACTGCTTCTTTTTTGATGGCATCCATGTTATTGTTAATTTTTGTCGAAAGAGGAATCTTTTTCTTCCCGTTCTTATTCTAATGCTAAAAAAGTGAGGGTTGCCAGATGTCTTTCTCGGATTTTTCTCAGCAGTTGCCCGTAAGAATCCTAGCAGTGGCGCTGCTAATTCTACTCACGGTCTATTTGATCCGCAAATCGATCAAGCTTTTCTTTGCCAAGACGAACTTCTTGGATGAAAAACGAGAAGAAACATTGAGACAATTCGCCAATCAGGTAACAAAGGCATTGGGACTCTTATTCTTCTTTATTTATGTGCTTAGTTATTTCTTTGAATTAGGTAAGCTTCTGACTAGTTCGGTCGTTTTCGTCGGTGCCTTGGCATTAATCTTCCAGCATATTATCCGCGACTACATTATGGGATTGACCTACTTATTTGAGCGCCAAATCCAACATGGGGATACTGTCATCATCAATGGAAAGCATCAGGGGAAAATCGAGGAAATTAGCATGCGTCACTTAAAAATCCGTCAACATGACGGCTACCTGTATACGGTCTCGTACAGCAATGTCACGGAACTTCAGAACGGGACACGCGGAATGCGCCGCGTGACGGAAAGCCTCGTCCTTAGCTATACGCAAAATCCAGACGATGCCTTCAAAGTCATGGAGGAAGTAACACAAATATGCAATGAGAAATATGGGAAGTACCTGCTGAAAGATGCAAGCCGTGTTCCTGTGGAGCGTTTCACATTCAACCAAATTACCGAGCTGAATGTAGATTTCAAGGGGCACCGGTATGCAATATCGGGTCTTGTTCAAGAAGCAGATTTCGTAGAAGCAAGCAAAAAAATTAGATATGAACTGGCAATGGCTGCCTATCAGAACGACTTGGTGATGGCAGAGAATCATACCTCAATTCGATAAAAATCGCAAAAAAAGTTGTCCCAAAAAGAAGAGCCAGGCACCTTTTGTATAGTGGTGCCTGGCTCTTCTCGGACGTTATCCATCGTAACTTGTCCTTTAAATCAACATCCCCGCAATTGCCGCACTTAACAGATTCGCCAACGTTGCAGCAACAATCGCACGTAATCCAAGCTCCGCAATATCCGCTCTTCTAGACGGCGCCATTCCACCTAATCCGCCGATTAGCATTGCAAGGGCTGCAAGGTTTGCAAAACCACAAAGTGCAAAACTGATCATTGCTACACTTTTAGGTGATAAATTTGCGATTTCAGGGGCAAATGATGTATAGGCAACAAATTCGTTTAGGACAAACTTCTGTCCAATAAATGAGGCTGCCTGTAATGCTTCATCCCACGGAACACCAATGAGTACAGCAAGTGGGAAGAATAGATAACCTAATAGCTGTTCTAGCGTTAAAGATTCAAGCCCAAAAATTCCGCCAATAGCCCCAATGATCGTATTCATTAAAAAGATTAGGGAGATAAATGCAAGTAACATTGCACCTACACCGACCGCTATTTTCAGTCCATCCATCGCTCCGCGGGAGGCCGCATCGACGACATTTCTCGATTCCTCGTCTTTCACCATTACAATACGGTCTTTCGTATTAAGTTCTTCCGTTTGCGGCACGATGATTTTAGCAAATAATAATCCTGCCGGAGCGCCCATAAAAGCTGCAGCTAGCAAATAATTGATCGGAACACCAAGCATCGCGTAGCCTCCTAGAACAGCCCCAGAAACGCAGGCCATTCCCCCTACCATGACAGCAAATAATTCCGATTTGGTCATTTTCTCAATATAAGGTTTAACGACCAATGGCGCTTCAGTTGGACCAAGAAAAATATTGGCAGCAGCTGACATCGATTCAGTCTCACTTGTTTTAAGCGCTTTTGCCAAAAGTCCACCAATCACCTTCGTTGCAAATTGCATAATTCCAAGATAATAAAGAACAGATATTAATGACGCAAAGAAAATGATAATAGGTAGTACTTGGAACGCAAAGGTAAAACCTACGCCTTCTACATTCAGGACTCCTCCAAACAAAAACTGAATGCCAGCATTGGATGAGTCAATGACTTTTTGAACAATCCCTGAAAGGAATTGCAAAATCGTTCTTCCGAATTCCCATTTTAACACGATAAACGCAAAAACAAGTTGGATGGCTAAAGCACCCAGTACAGTTCTTGGATTGATGGATTTACGTGCTGTCGATAACGCGAATGCGATCGCTAAAATTCCGATTATGCCTATGATGCCCCAGATGTATTGCATAGTTCCTCTCCCGTCATGGTTTATAAAATAAATAGAATGAAGTTTTTAAGTTGAACTGTACTTCAAATCAGAGGGAGTCTAAAACCCCCTACTGATTCAAACAACCGTAGCTAAAAGTTAACCCGTTTTTCCGGGCTATTACTTAGAATTCTCACCAGTTACTTTCTTCGCTAATTCAGTCATATAATCGAAGAAAGCATCACGATCCACGTCATATACGACATTCACCGGTCGGCCATCAGGTGTTTCAACTGTACGTCCCTGACTTACTCCGTCCGCGATGACAATACTATTGACTGTTTGTACCTTCACAAGATCACTCTTGCCGATAAATGCAGTCGTTAATACGTCCCATAAATAGTACGTAGAGTTTGTTGAAAAATGAACGAGCGGCGGTACCATCGCATAACATTGACCAAGGAAGTCCACCCCAATATAATTACGCTCTTTTGCCCAGCGTTCACGCACATCCAATGTTAACGGTACTTGGTTTGTGCTTTCCAGCGCGACCAAATCAATTTCAATGTTCGTTTCCCATACGCGTGCAGCCGCTTCTGGGTCCCAGAACACATTCCATTCAGCCGTCCCATCATGTTCAGGTTCATGAACATTTCCAGCTTCTCTAAACGTACCGCCCATCCAAACGAGTCTTTCAATTTTCTCTTCGATATCCGGCGCTTCGTCCAATGCGCGGGCAAGGTCAGTCAAAGGTCCTGTGAACAATAAAGTTGTTTTTTCATCCGTATTGCGAATTGCATCGATCATATGAAGATGTGCTGGCTTTTCTGCTACCGGTGTAAGAATTTCACCGGTCTCATTTAAAATCGGCAGTGCATCTACGTAAAAAGCATGCATGCGCCAATCTTTTGGAAAAGGATTTTTACCGCGTGAATTTGACTCCGCTACATCGAGGCCGCCCTCACCAAAGCGATCGATAATTTTTCGGCTTGCAAATACCGCTGGCTCTAAATAACAATCAGCCGGAATGACCGATACACCTGTCAATTCGACATTATCCATTTTTAGTAATAAAAATAAGGAAATCAGGTCATCGACGCCGCCGTCATGGTTAAAATAAATAGGTTTTTTCGTCATTTCAAATTCGCATCCTTTTCATTCGGATTGTTTAATGAATACACCCATTAATATCCTAAAGTGTTCCCTTTATAGCACAAAAAAACCCGGATAGATCTCTACCCAGGTTACAGAATTACATGTAAAAATGATGGAATACACATCGCAGTCAATATTCGTATTCAGTCATTCTTCATGTAGTCCGGTAGTTTAAGGTTACCAGGTAGAAACGCTTAAGCCATATTCCTAAGCATATACACGCAATAAACATTTGTTTAGTTTTTGAACTTTTGTAGAATAGCATAAAAATATTAAATAGGTCAATAGAAAAACGATAGTTTTTGTTTTTTTACAATTGAACGTTCGGGATTTAGAACATTAGAACAGCGAAAATGTCTCAATAGAGGCGTCTATCATACGCTTTTGTTTTTCCATGTTTCGCTCATGACGCTCCATCCTCTGCATCTCCTCTTCGAGGATGCTTTGAATTGCTCGTTGCATTTATTTTTTTGAATAATGCAGGAAAACTGATTGGGTGCTTCTGCAGGGATGGATCAGTATTAAAGAATGAGTAATGCGTGTGTAAAATATTTTAATATGTACTGGCGGGGTTTATTTTAATTAAAAATAGTACATCTTTTAGAGGCAGGAAACTGTTCTGACAATACATTACTAGTGCATAAAAAATGGAACGGGGCCATTTATTGGCCGCTCTCCAACTTTCCACTCGACTTGTTGGATTGTTATAACCGCGTGTTGTAGGTACATGTAATTTTTAAAAAGCCGGTTACCATTCATCGATCAATTGGTAACCAGCTTTTCTACTGAATGATTTTTTTATTTGTCCTTTTATCTATCGAAAAAGCACCTCTTGAAAGTCATTCACCGTTATAAATACCCCAACTCCAAATTATAAGCCCGCCATTTTCCGCTTACTAATTCAGT
Source organism: Sporosarcina sp. HYO08 (assembly GCF_001563475.1). Classification (GTDB taxonomy): domain Bacteria; phylum Bacillota; class Bacilli; order Bacillales_A; family Planococcaceae; genus Sporosarcina. The sequence goes on from NZ_LPUT01000023.1 coordinate 204,961, forward strand.
TTCTGCGATTCTCTTCCTTTGTTCCTCCGTTAATTCCCTGATTTCCTGTATCGACGTTTTGCGAAGTTGTTCGATTTCAGTACTTGCATGAAATATCGCTTTTCCCGTATCATCCACCCGGTTGCTAATGGTTTCGATGTGATCGTAGACAATGCCGATATGATCCGCGATTGTTTCGGTTGCTGTCAATTGTTCTGCTGCAATCGCCGCGATTGTACCCGTTGCTTGTCCAACTTCCTGGACTTTTTCCGCGATCTCTTGCAAACTGTCCATCGCTTCGTTGTTTTGTTCGATTCTTCCCCGCAATTGATTTGAAATTCCTTCAACAATTGTCCCAACTTGTTCTGATTCTTGCTGCACCTTTTCAATGGTTAAGGCAATTTTCACGACTGAATCTTTTGTTTGGTCTGCTAATTCGCGAACTCTTTCAGCAACAACTGCAAAGCCTTTTCCACTTTCCCCTGCGTGTGCGGCTTCAATCGAAGCATTCAATGCAAGCAAATTGGTTTGTGTCGCAATGTCATTGATGAAATCGATCACTTCGGTAACTGCCTTTACTTCCTCTACCAATTGTTGCACCTTCAATTTCGTTTGATCGAAATCACCTGTCATTGCGGAAAAACCTTTTAACGCATGATCAATGACGGTTTGTCCTTTGGCCGTTACTTCCACCATTTCATCTGTATTTTTAGATACATATACTGTATGGTTTGTCACTTCTTTAACGGATGCACTCAGTTCCTGTGCGGATGCACTCACATTCATCGCTTCGTTCGCTGTCAGCTGCGTGACGTCCTTCAATGCTTTTACTTGATCTACCTGCATGATCAATTCATTAACAGTAGTAATTTTTTCAACGAGATTAAAATCATTTGCCTCTTGGTATGCACTTAAAACAATCAAACTGTCAAATGTAATAATCCGATTGAATGCGATCAGTATTTCGGCTAGTTCCAGAGGTTTTTTCGAGAATTGTGCCGTTATGTAAGGAATTAAATATTCATAAACCCTTGTATACGAACCGATATACCATTCATCCGACAGTTGAATACGGCTATGAATTTGGCCAATCTTTTTTCGATATTGTATGTATGCTTCATCGATCGTCGGTTTTGTCAGCTGACAAAAGTATTGTTCGATCGCTTTTGTATACCGTTCTTTCGTTGTGAACTTTTGAAAAATCTCTCGGGTCTCCGGCAGCTTCATAATCATTTCATAGTGCCGATTTGCAATGGTAGGCGCATGCTCCTCCATTAGGCGATCCATTTTCTGCAGCGCATCCAAATCTTTTTGTGTAAGCTGCGTTAAAGTCAAAAGTTCTTTTATATTTTGTTGCGCAACATCTATAGATAGACCGGTTTCCTGTAGTGGTTCAATAACAACTGACGGACGAAACCTGCCAAATAATGTTTGTTTATAGTGAAACATACCAATCCCTCCTGCTAGCAAATACTTTTTTCATTTATTGATCGTAGCAAATTATGGAAGGAATTGAATTGATGTGTATCAAGTTTTATAGCAAAAAAGCTAAGTTAAGTGTATGGTGCGAGGTAGATAAACGTTTGAGGATGTGTTACGTGCGTGCAAAGTTTTCGAATATGCACTAGCGAGGTTTGCTTTGACTGAAAACAATACATAGTTTTACTGCATGGAGGAAACCATTCCAATAAAAAAAACTAGGGTTGTCCCAAAACGAAGAGCCAAGCACTTCTGAAACAACCCCAGCTTTTTCACGCAAGCAAAAGGGTAAATTTATCAACCGTGCAGACCCGATCACTCTTTTGCATCTAGCGCTGATCCTTCATCTTCACTAAGGTTCATCACATAGTCGCTTACAAGTTTTAAATGTTCAGCCGACATATCGTCTATCGATTGAAGCAAGTCTTCTTTGATCACTTTTGCGACACTCACCTCTTCACAATCATCACTATAACATTCCATGAGCTCGTCATGTGAGTACGTCACGTAATCTGGGCTGTTCTTCTCCAATTCGTATAACCTCAAAACCTCTACTTCATGTGCAGTCGGCATATTTTCGGGTTGATTCAAGTCTCTCAAGTACGTTTTTAATGCCACCCACCTTTCTTCCGATACTGTTACTTCAAATACTTCATTGAACTCTTTTCGATTCATAATCATTTCGTTTACTTTTTTGAATCCCGCTTTCAGTTCGTCGGGTGTTGCATATTTGTAAAATTCACCTTTTCCATATCCTTGTCTGATCGCTTCAATTTCAGCATCAGTCGGGGATTCAGTGGGCATTGCTTTGATCTTAAGGTACCTTGCCACTTCAGCCCATTTGCTTTCAGGAACAGCTTCAACCAATCTGTATAACTCTTCTATGTTCATGCTAAACTTCCCCTCTCATTAAAGATCTCCATACTTTTTTATAACCGTTGATCAAATCATAATAACACATTCCTAATACTTGTAGACACCGAGTGACTGTCACTGCCGCATGTCACAAAAAACACTGGAAGGCTGCAGATGAATGCTCTACAGTTTCCAGTGTTTTTTGTAAGGAGCCAGAGTAGATGTAGTAATTAGTGCCTGGCACCCATCTCAATTTCTAATACCCAAAAAAAGCATCCTTTTTGATATTCCGTTTTGAAATATTATTGTTAATTGACCACTCCCACCGCTAAAGCAATGGGATGCTTTTTCGCAAACATTTCACTTACACTTCCCCATTTGAGAAGGCAGAGGCGAAACTTGGGCGAACAACATTCGAAAGAATTTCTCTTTCGAATGGGCAAGGTCTGTGCCAACTACGCCGTCCGTTCAACGATACGTTTCACTTGTTTCGGCAGATCGTTTGGATGTTTGAATTTTTTTCTGTCTTCGGACGATAGATGCCTTTTTAACCATACCGGCTGCTTATAGACAACCAAGATGATTGTTTTTACAGCTATCGGATATTTTTTGCGTGCAATGTTTTGCGCGCCGTTGACATCGCGATGGATTTCTGTTTTGTGAACAGAACAGCTAAAGTTTCTTCCGTTTGCTTGGTGGCGTCCGCCACAAAACGGGCAGTCTTGTGAAGTGTAGATTTCTTCTGTTTTTTTCACTTGAATGCCTCTTAATTGAGCTTTGTATGTCAGCTTTTGTTTGATTTTCCCCTGATTCCACAAGGATAGTTGTTGGCGCCGCTTTCGATTATATGACGCTAGATAGTCCCGCCAATTCTTTTTCTTCAATTCTAACAATAAAAAACGCACAAAGGATATAATTTTGATCGACCCGTAAGTTGTGTGTTGCACAGGCATGAGTCACTAAAAAGGGCCTACCAACAATTCAGTGAATTGTTGGTAGGCCCTTCTATTAAAGTGTGATTTACTAATACTTAATAAAATGGTTGCTGCATATTGAAATTTGACACTCATTCAAAAAAATACATTTTTCCGTCATAATACCCGAAGTAATTCCTCCCAATTTAAAGGGAATCCTAATCTATCCAGATCCACAACATCATATTCCTCGATCAATACGCTTAAAGATGTTACAAAGGAATCCCACTCTGTTCTATCAATTATTAGTTTCCCCATTATAAGTATGGCCGCGAAAACTGAATTTCCTTTAACGCCTTTTTTTCGGTCATCCTCATCTATTTTTAGATGTATTGGCAGTTTTCGATTATAAACCCTACCATAATGGGCACAAATATTTCTAAATGTCGATAATGAATAAAGCCAGTTTTTAACATACTCGTAGGGAAAATGATAATTACTCTTCGCAATAATTGCCTTGTCCTTGTTCTTCAAATTCGAATAAATTTTGGACAACAAACTAAATGATGTCACCTCGATGGCTACCCAAACAGGAAAAACACCCTCATATTTACTTTTATGATGGTGAACAAATATTTCTTTACTCCGATGAATTTCACGGTTTAACTGCTTCACCATTTCCACATGGTAGGATGGATTAATAAAGTTTTCGGAATCCAAATAACCTGTAGCACCATATTTATGCGAATGAAACAAAGCAAGTTGAGCCCTAAAAGTGATTTCAATAACTTCAAGATTCGCCACTAATAAGGAACGTAATTTTCGATCAAATTCGTATAGGCGGTAAACGTCTTCAAATGTTGTGCCGGCCAAAAAACGATCATTTTGTTTTAAAGTAAGTGTATATGCACTAAACCGATAATAATTAATGCGACTAAGGATTTCGATAGCCTTTTCTTCATTTTCAATATGTAGATTTCTACTTCGAAAAAGTTCTATTTGTTCTTGAGGTGTCGTTGGTTTCTTAATTCTATTATTATTAGATTTCATCGAATAACCACCCCATAAAATAAAAAGTCCCACCTTGGTACGCATTGTTAAGAGGCGTGGTGGGTTCTGTTATTCTTATTATATGATGAATCATATTGTTTGTCAAAGGGATTTTCGCATAGGAACTATTTTCGGGTTATGCTGCTAAAAACCGCTCTCTCCCCAGCTGGCATGTGATTTCTCGTATCGATGGGCTAATTTCTTTGGCACTAACCCCCGTTATCTGAATAGTGTCCGAGTTGTGTGTTGCACCATTCACGTTGTTCCAATCAATGGATTCACCCCTTATGCTGTAACAAAGTTCTCTTGCTTCCCCTTCAACTGCTCAAACAATCTTTCCACAGTCCCAATCCCAACATTCTCATACTTTGCCAAAATAACGAGTTCTTTCGGCAATTGTCCAACGGTTTGAATTTGGTCTTCATTCAGTTGTCTCAAGAGGCTTGGGCTTCCCGTGAATTCGTCTGCTGTGAATGGGATTTTTGATAGTTCTTCCGTCACGACGATATGATCTGCTTTATAGAAGAAAAACAGTTCTCCCGGTCGTTCTAATAAAAGTTTTCTTCTCACTTTTTCCTCTTCAATATATACCTTTAGTTCTTCGAATAAATTCTCATCGTTCTTTTCGCCGAATCGTTTGACGTGCTTGTGCAGCCCTTCGAGGTTGTTTGGCAGTTCACTCATAATGCGCGCCTGTTGTTCTGCTCCAAGTCTAATGAGAAATGTTTCAGATTTAGCGAATCGTTGTGGCAGCAAAAATGCATCACGCAAAAAGTACGGGACATCAAGTGTTTGTCCTTTGTATGTTAGCGTGCGGATCGTTGTAAAGCCTGGACTTACGGGTTCTGCATGTATATTCGCAACTGTCGCCGCCACTTCATCGACTACAGGTTGATCGGCTGGTTTTTGGACGGATGCAATGAGCAATTCTTCCAGCGCCTTGAGACGCACTTCAAGTTCGGTAATGTCATAAGCCTGTTCTGACCGAGGTGACGGATCTTGATACTCTGGGACTTTGACGTCGACGGGACCGTACACTTCGACGTACCACTTGACGATAGTATAGACGGCTTCCCATGATAACAACGCTTCGGAGTAGCGGAACATGCGTGCATTATGCGCTGCTTGATTACCTATTTGGCGGACATGGTGCAGTGCGTCGCGGATTTCCGGTGTTAAATAGCCTTTTTCATTGAGCAGGTCGAGCCGTTCTTTCAAGTTCGTCCATTGTTCAACGGGCAAATTTTCTGCTTTGATGACTTGCTGCAATATATTTTCAACAAATACTCTTGCATGTGTAAGCATTGTGCGTGGGCTTGTGAATATACTATTTTCAAGCTCACGTGCAACATACGCAAGTTCTTTTGATAGCGGTTCAAGAAATTGATAGAAATATGATTGACTGTCCATGTGACATTTCCTCCGACCATAAGATTGTCTCTTCATAGTATTATGTTATCATATTGATGCCAATTGCGGGATGCCATAATATAGGGCAAAGGCTAACTACCCATGCCCTATATTATGGCATCCCGTAGTTCACGGAAGGTTCAGAAATTTACGTTCTAGTGGTCAGTTGTTTAAGTTTTTTCACCTAGAATTTATATATCGGAGAATAAGGGAACGCTAAAATTATAAGGAGGCATTTTTCGATGAACAAAGCAGATATCATCTCGAAAGTTTGTGACTTAATCGAATCGGGGGATCAACCAGCTGGGGAAAATCTTATTAAAAGTAGCTACCCCTTTAACAAAATTGAATATATTAAAAGGAATTACTCAAAAGCTGATATGTTGGGTGTTTTTATGAGGGATGGCTTTTTAGACCGTTATAGCGGTGAAAAGTTACTTTTTCCGCCGGTATTAAGAATATTGTCCGAAATATATCCTAAGGAATTTCCCTTTCATCCCAATTGGAAATACAACGAGTGTCATTCCGCCTATTGGGATTTATTGCCGACGATCGATCATATCATTCCAGTTGCTTTAGGCGGTACAAATAATAAGGAAAATTTAGTAACGACTTCGATGAAAAGAAACAGCGCTAAATCTAATTTTACTTTAGACGAATTAAATTGGGCGTTATATCCGGAAGGAAGAATGGAAAATTGGGATGGAAAACTAGGTTGGTTTTTTAGATTCATCAATGAAAACCCTAACTTTTTAGAACGACCATATATTAAACAATGGGCTGTTGTTGCGAAAAGACGATGATTTGATCCCTTCCTTGTATTCCAGTTTTTAAGCAAAACTGCTGCCATTTCAACTTATGATGCACAAGTCTAATGTTGATAGCTCCCCTATCTACATCCGTACAGAGTTATTCAACCTATAAAAAGAACCCACCCACACTGCGGAAAGCAAAAGGGCAGCCTCAGAAATAACCTCGTTTTTCTGTATACATGCTATACAAATATGCGTATACAACAATTCAATAAATCGCCCATTTAGCACCAGTTCTTTAGGTGAAGCTTAATTCATTTCTCGCAACTTCTCAATCTCATCCTTCTCCGCTTCAGTCACCTTGGCAATTAATTCAACAGACAGGCCTTCCGCCAGCATTTTAATGATTACTGCTTCCTTGCCTTTTACGATTCCTTGTTCGATTTCCTTTCGAACCCCTCTTTCCTCCCAAGAATTCAGCAATTTTATAACCTCTTCCGTATTATCCAACTGGCTAATTTCTTGCATGAGTTCCCCCTCATTCAGTTTCAAATACTGTTCGAAAAAGTCGTTGATAAATCTTGCTCAGGCTGGATTAAGTTCCATCTTAAGCGTCATTCGCAAAATTTTGAAACCTTTTAGATAATTACTCGTACATACTATAAACACCATTCTATAGGAGGTTTGAAATTGAGAGAAGCATTGCATGTAAATGATCAACAGTTGTATATCATTCCACAAGACTTAACTGAAACAGAAGTAGAAAACCACAGACAAATTGCGAAAAAGGGGACCTTTATTTGTCCTTATTGTGAAGCAAAATTACATGTAAGAAGTGGTCCGATTCTTGGCAACTATTTTTCACACCAACATGGCGAAGGGTGTGAGCCCTCTAAACAAAGTGAAGCTCGTTCGCGTAGATACGAACAATTAAAAAAGAACGACACACCTAGACAATCACAAATTTTAGCGTTAATGTATGATGAACTTCATGTATTATCAAAAGTTTACACCCATATCAACTGTACACGTGGTTATTTAGACACCAATTTCACAAAATACGTCCCGGACATATCCTTAAAAATCTACGAACGCAAATATGCAATTACAATTGTCACGAATGTAACTAGCTTACTAGATGTTACGAAAGCAAAAAATATTCGAAAACACTATGACTACTATATTCAATTAGGTTATGAGCCCTTATTTTTTATCGAGCGTAGTAATCTAGCTATCGATACTGATGGTCATTCTTTAGTGTTATGGCAAACTGAAAAAGAAGCATTAACTACACAAGCAGCAGATTTACATTGGCAAAAATTCTTAACACAATTAGCACCAGCTAACCAACTTCAACAACTACTTAAGATTCCCACTACGTCGCTAAACGTGAAAAGTATCTTATATATAACTCCAGCCAATGAATCTATTGCAATTGAAGCATTTCATCTAATTGAACAACCAAACACCGCTCCAACAAAAGCATATTTCTTCAATCAGCCTTATGTACTCACATTTGCGCTGGCTTTCAAACTAACTAATGATTCATTAACATTAGCCAATATGGAATTAGAATTGGCAAATCAAACTAAATATGCAGAAAAATTCAAAGAATCATTAGCAGCTTATTTACAAGAACAACAGGAGAAGGAACTAAAATTACAACAAAAACCAATGGAAGAGAAAGCAGCCAGAGATAATCAAAAACAAATAGCTGAACAAAAGAACAAAGCTTATCAAGACAAGTTCAAAGATAGCACTTACAAAAAGGCAGAAAAAGAACGACGTATGCAAATTTTAAAACAAGCCTATTACGCTAACAATTAAAAATGTTAAAGTAGCATTATCAAATTGAATAATCACCCTTCAAACCTTCAAAAGGGCGACGTACTTGGTAAGAATCTACATATAAATCCCTTAAAACTCTCAATTGTTTTAGGGATATCACCCGAAGCGATAAAGCACTCTCTTTTCCAACATTTTCAGGCTTGCTCGATCATAGGTAATTCTTTTAATCGTTTTTAATCGATTGAATTGCCCTTCAGGCAAGCCATATTCTTTCTTCCCTTCTTCGTTAGGAACCGAGTGGCTATCACCACCGCATGCTAAATAATGGGGCGGGGATGAATAAAAGTTATGGGCTGGTTACGTTGCTTCTAGTGTGTTTGTATGTGCACTAGGGAGGTTGAATTTATTTAATAATAGTAGATATTTTGTGATACAATATCCTAGACATAAAAAAATTAAAATGTTTCATGCCTAGGATGTTATTCCTTCTACATTCACTAAAAATGAATGAAATGATTTTCAACGCCATCCCTTAACCACTTCGCTGTCACAGTTTCCACATCCAACATTTCCTCTGGCGTTCCTTCAAAAAGAATATTTCCGCCTTCAGTTCCACCTCCTGGCCCTAATTCGATCACCCAGTCGCTCGCTGCTATAAAATCCAAATTGTGTTCGATAATGATCACAGAGTTACCTTTGTTGACAAGGTTTTGAAATACGTCCAAGAGTTTTCCATTGTCTTTGGTATGCAGACCTAAGGATGGCTCGTCCAACAGGTAAATTTGTCCTTCTTTTTGTAAATGGCTTGCAAGTTTAAGTCGTTGGATTTCTCCCCCACTTAAAGAACTCGTAGTCTGTCCAAGCGTTAAATAACCTAGCCCTACCTCTTTTAACGTATTTAAGCTTTGGATGATTTTGGGCAATTGAAAATAGTTCATCGCCTCGTCGATCGTTAGTTCCAAAATCTCTACTATATTTTTATCTTGATACCGATAAGCTAGGGCTTCGTCCGAATACCTCGAACCGCCGCACGCTTCACAGGAAAGTGTCACCGGATCTGCAAAGGCTACATCCGGCGTCAGGACCCCTTTTCCTTTGCAGGTCGGACATGCTCCTAAAGAGTTAAAGCTGAATAAACCCGCCGGCTGTTCTGTTTCTTTTGAAAAGATTGCACGTACATCATCCATGATTCCCATATAGGTGGCGAGTGTCGAGCGGCTAGAGGTTCCGATACTTCCTTGCCCGACCATTATCGTTTCCGGATACCTTTCTGTGAATGCTTCCAATAGTAAAGAACTTTTACCCGAACCGGATACGCCACATATAAAGACGAAGACATTGCTAGGAATATTGATGCTGATATTTTTCAAGTTGTTGTTATTTGCCCTTTTTATTGTAAAATAACTTTCGATATCCCTTGGATTCCTATTGATTTTTGGCTTATGGTCTAGGCTTGTTGCAGCTTTAGCGTCTCTAAGTCCTTCTAATTTTCCTTGGTAAACAACTTCTCCGCCGTTTACACCTGCGCCTGGTCCCATCTCAATGATTTCATCTGCTGCTTTAATGAATGATAAATCATGCTCGATAACAATGACGGTATTATGTTGGGCTTTTATACTTTTCATCATTTGGATTAATCGATCGACTTCTTCTGGATGGAGTCCCGCACTCGGCTCATCGAAAATGTAAGTAATATTGTTTAGGCTGCTTCCTAAATGACGCGCAATTTTCACCCTCTGCGCTTCACCGCCGGACAAAGTGCCCATTTTTCGGGATAGACTCAAATAGCCCAATCCCATTTCAACGAGTTGCAGGAGATGCGGAATGATTTGTTGTACAATCAACTCTCCCATCGGATCTTTTATGTTCGTTAGCTCTTCCAGTAATTTGGTAAATTCTAATTGATCGTATGCTGCGATATTTAATCCATTTATTCGACATGCTAGTACCTTTGGGTTGAGACCCGAACCTTGGCATGTTGTGCATAAGCATCGCGTTGATACTGCTAGGACGTCATCTTGGGTGACTTCTTTTAGCTTTGAGATATCCCTATTAATATAAAGGCGCGTAAATCTTGGTAATAACCCGTCCCATTCGTGCGCTTGAGGTCCGTTTTTTGTATGGAATGGCGCATACACTTTTTCACCATCTTGGGGACCGTAGAGTAACAGATCGCGTGTTTCTTCCGGATAATCTTTGATCGGTAAATCTGGATCGAATAATCCGCCGGTTATCATCCATCTGCCTTGCCAACCCGAAGGTGATAATGGCTTAAATTTCACTGCATACGCTCGAAGTGACTGGTTGACATTAATGATCTTATGTAAATCTGGCCGAATGACCTCCCCAAATCCGCCGCATTCTGGACATCTGCCAAAGATACTTTGGCGCGAAAAGTCGGTGGCAGAATCTATTGATGGCTTGCCTATTCTTGAGAACAACAGTCTAATCAATGGATCGATATCCATATAGGTGCCAACTGTTGAGCGGGAATTGCTTCCGATAGATCTTTGTTCTACTACTACAACCGGGCTTAAGTTTTGCATCAGATCGGCGTGGGGCCTTTCGTATCTCGGCATTTGATTTCTGACATAGAGAGGGTAATTCAAAGTCATTTGCCTTCTGCTTTCAGTGGCTAATGTATCAAACACAACGGAGCTCTTTCCCGAGCCGGAAACCCCAGTGAATACGATGATTTTTTCTTTTGGTAAGTTTAAATTTATATTTTTTAAATTATTTTCTTTAAGTCCTCTTAGAATGATTTCATCTTTTATTTCCGACATTTCATCAACCTCCCTAGGAACCGAGTGACTGTCACTAGCGAATTACTAGCGAATTAAGTAACCTTCCCGCCCTATTTTTCTTTCCATATACGAAAAAAGAACCGGTATAACCGATCCTTTTAGACGCTGGGTGCCAGTCACTGACACCCGCAATGGAGTACATCGCGTGACAATTTTAGTAAGCTAACTTTTTCAATACAGTCGGATACCCAGGCAGAAACCTAATTCATTTTTTGCAACTTCTCAATCTCATTCCTATCCATTTCAGTCACTTTAGCAATCGTGTCAATTGAAAAACCTTCCGCCAACATTTTAATAATGACTGCTTCCTTGCCTTGCTGGATCCCCTTCCGAATCCCTCTTTCCTCCCAAGAATTCGGCAGTTTTATAAACTCTTCTGCATTATCCAATCGGCTAATTTCTTGCATCAGTTCTTCCTCCTCTTCTGTGTTAAGCTTTAAATATTGTTCAAAAAAGTCGTTGATGAATCTTGCGCGGGCTGGGTTGAGTTCCATCTTAAGCATCATGCGCAAAAATTCCAATTTCACTTGCACTTTTTCCTCTTCCTTATAACCCATTTTCCCCAGCAAAGCCGCTGCCACTGGATTATTTGACTCAAGATAGTCCCGCCAATTCTTTTTCTTTAATTCTAGCATCAAAAAGTTATAGGTAAGCACATGAAAAAAAGGAAAACCAACTGTAAATTGATTTTGTTCCGTACGCTGTTCGTCATAACTAAAGACCGCAATGGGCAAAATGGGCTTTCTGTATTTATTGTAGAGCAGACTAAAATACAGATACATGCGCTCGTGAAAGTCTTTTTGGTACGAACTTTGTGGCTCCACATGAACGACGATAAGTGTGTCTGTTTCTTTCAACCTTGCCTCAATCACAATATCCACTCGACGATTATCGCCTTTAATGAGATCCGTAAACAATTCTTCAGAAAGCGGTGAAATCGATTCAAAGTCAATATTCGCATGGACTGCGGGAAAAAACACATCCATAAACTCTTCAAAAAAATGGCTAATGAGTTCCTTGAATAATTGATCATGGCTCACGTAGTTTCTTTGTTCTTCTCGAATGAATGTCACCATTTCATAAGATGCCCGAGTTTCCTTCATATATGGCATTACAACCATCTAAACACGTCCTTTTGCCAAAGAAATGATGATTGGCTAAGTTGACAATTTCTATTTAAAGTATAGCAAATACCCCGATAAAGAACAAAGGTTCTACACTGAACTTCTAGCCTCTACCAATCCTCATGCACTCGAAAGATCACCTGACAAGTTGCATTTCCTGATAGACTCGCAAGCGCTAATGTAACTGGCGAGGTTCCATTTAATATCGTATCAACTGGAAAGCTTTGCTGTGCGGCGTGTTGCCCACCTTTCGCAAACCCGCTCATTAGTTTAATACCTGTCGTGGTACTGATTCCAGTAGCAGAGACATCCGATTGACAGCATGTTTCTGATGAGGGGGTATCACTTATATTGCCAAAGGAAGCACCTGTTAGTGTAGAACCATATCTTAATTGCCATCTTAGATCATTACTTGCAAGAATATCGAAGCTGTGAATTTGAACGTTTACCGAGTTATTCCGATTGGAACCATCCGGGAAAATAGCTTTTCGCCGGAAGCTAATGGTTGGAACAAAGGTGCCGGCCCCAACTGTCATATTTAAACGAGCTTCTGAAGTGATCCTATTCGTTGGTACGGTTGGGCCGAGGATTGCACAATATCTTCCACGAACATTAATAGAAAATGCACCACCTGAAGTCCCATTTTCGACCCGAGCACGGATAATTTGGTTTGGGTCAGAAAGTAAAACTGCGCTTGTGCCCAAAGTTTGACGATGGCAGACGACGATTTGTTGAAAGTTTAAATTGTTGATAAATACGATCCGAAACTCAAGAATTCCGTATTCATACCCATATCGAATTTGATACATCATTCCCGTTTTTGTATCTAGTGACAGTTTACTCGGTCCCGTACCGTTTAGCCGATCTATGTTCCACGAAGATTGATACACTTTTGCTGTTTCAACGCCATTGTTCAGGACTGCTATAAAAACACCCGTCGCGTCCTGTCCAAAATAAGCACCGTTAGTTCCATCAAAATATCCCCAAGTCGCTTTTTGAGTGCCAACGGGTGCTGTTGGCATCCGGACAGAAATCCCGATCTCAAATGAATTCCCCGGAAATAACTTACCTCGTTCCGCTGTATCCAAAATTGCCGATGCATTTGCAGAAGCGGTTGTTGATACGAGATAAAAGCCTTGTGTATTCGTCACTGTCCCACTTCCTGCGGTAGAAATGACATCCCTTAATGCTGAAATTCCATAGTTGGATGTATAGTTGAAAAGCGGAGTTGCTTCAGCAGTTTGTAAACGATCAAACATGGAATTTAATGTTGGGGAAATGCCTGTCAAATTTATGACAGGCCAAATGAGTTCTGTCACTTAGATCCCTCCATGGTGAAAAATAGGTATACCAACATACTTATTCCATTGAGTCGTATTAAAGAATCAAATAAAGGGATTAGTTTTTCGATGCATCGCACAATTATTTGAGCGTACCGTTATCCCTATTTCCACTCGACTTATCGAATTTGCAATCTAGGCCAGACATTGTCAAACAAAAAAATCATAGGATAAAACATGTATCTAGATTATTCACCAGCCAACATAAAATCCCACCGAAAAGCTAGTTTGTCGGCTTTTCGGTGGGAGTCTCTTTTTCACTTAAAATTGATGAATAATCTAGGTTAAACATACAAATCCGCTATTGAATATAATGCAGCCTTCCCGCTTAATTTCGTGCGTGTCCCCTCATATTTACAGTATAGTACTCCCCCGCGTGCTGATGCTTGATAGGCAGCAAAAGTGCTTTTATTTAATCGCTCTGCCCAAAACGGGATGATATGACAGTGTCCGCTACCACACACAGGATCTTCGGGTATATTGCTTTTCGGTCCAAATGTTCTGGATACACAGTCATACTCTTTTCCTTCAGCTGTCACCTGCAATAATAGTCCATCTAGCTTTTTCACTTTGTTCAGGTCAGGATTCAAGTTACGAACCTCATCTTCTGAAGCTAGAATACAAAGTAGATCTCTTCCCATATATGCCTCTAATGGCCTTGTACCAATAGCCTCTTCCATTTCATCTGTTACATCCACCTTTTTCAATTCATATGATGGAAAGTCCATTTCAAATAAATCACCCTTTTTTGAAACAACAAGATTCCCGCTCTTTGTCTGAAACGTTAAGCTCTCCACCTCTTTTTCATAATAGGTAGCGATAACATAAGCTGTAGCCAAAGTAGCATGACCACAAAGATCTATTTCCTCAGCAGGTGTAAACCATCTGAGTCGATATGTATTTCCTTCCTTCACCGTAAAAGCCGTTTCTGATAAATTATTTTCAGCAGCGATTTTTAGCATCAAATCGTCAGGAAGCCATTCATCCATTACACATACTGCTGCGGGATTCCCGCCAAAAATTTTATCTGTAAAAGCATCAACAACATATTGTTTCATTTCAAAGCTCCCTTTCCAAATTAAAGTTATATTGCACTAGAAATGACTGCGATACTTATTATCAGTCCACTGTGGCTTTTTGATTGTTTACTAATTATAGCGTAGACTACATTTACAAAATAGTAAAACTGATTATTCGAACGTTTAGGTAAGCGCCTAGCACTGACTGAGGCCCGAAAAGAGTTTAGAATATATGCAGAAAAAACCATTAAACTCTATGAAGAGGCAAAAATGGCCATCGGTGGATATAGTTGTGTGTTGCACGGGTTTTTAATCATTAATCAATACATAGATTATGGGAATAAAATAAAAGTTGTCCCAAATGTCTAGAAACAGACATTCGAGACAACCATCTATTACTTCAAAATTTCCAACTTCATTAATGTACGGTGAAGCATTACCGCGGATTCCGCTCTTGTTGCATGATCTTTAGGTTTAAACTGACCAGCATTCCCTTTAACGACTTCAAGCGCTGCGGCATTATACACCGCATCAACCGCAAAAGCCCCTATCATGCCATGATCTTTAAATCTTTCTGATACATCGAGCCTCTCTAACAGCGTTTGATCCTCATATCCAATCGCACGCATAAGCATCGCCGCAATTTCTTCACGTCTGATTGGCGCATCCGGATTGAACTTGCCGTCCTTCGTTCCATTTACAATTCCAGCCCGCGATGCCGCTTCAACTCCTGCATACGCCCACTTTTTACTTTGATTCACATCACTGAATATTCCTTCGTACTTTTTCGTAGGTAAATCTAGCGCACGCGCTATTAACACTGCAAACTCCGCCCGGGAAATTTGCTCATTCGGTGCAAATTTTTTATTCGTTTTCCCTTGGATGATTCCTTTCGCAGCCAACTCGTTAATTTCGTTTCGCGCGAAGATATTTGTGATGTCGGAGAAGTTTGGTGGTGAAACTTTGCCAGGCTCTTCCTTACCTGGATTCTGAGGTTCTTCAGATCCTTCTCCTTTATCCGGCTTCTCGGTTTCTACAGGTTCTTTTCCTTCATCTGGTTTTGGTGCTTCTTCTGGTTCCTCTTTTGTTGGTGGCGTAGCTGGTCCTGGTGTTGATCCTCCTGATCCTCCGGAACCGCCTGTACCACCAGATCCCCCACCTTTATTACCATCATCTTTTGGCTTTGTAAAAGTGACAACTTCTGAAACACTACTATTCCCAGCCTCATCAAATGCGAGTATTTTTATGCTGTATTCTTTGTCCGCCAAAATGTTTGACAATACAACAGACGTTTCTGATGTTTTATCAAAAACAACTTTGAAAGGAGCTTGTCCTTCTCTTACTTCTATCGAGTATGCGACAGCATCCTCCACTTTATCCCACGACACTAACATACCCTCTTTTTCGCTTTTCACAGCTATTTCCTCAACTACTTGAGGGGGGGTAAGATCAATCGTGAATTCCACCATGTCCTCATGTCCATAACTATTTCCAACGATAACCAAGTATTCCCCTTCGGATAACGAAGTAAAACTGTGAGAAAACTGCCCTTTACTATCTAGATATAATCCAAACTTATCTACTAGGTTTTTATCCTTGTGTAATTCTAGCCATACGTATTCAGTATTTACTTTCCCTGACACTGTGACCGTTTCTTGATTAATAAAAGATCCATCCACAGGTTTAGTAATCTGGACATATGGAGTTTGCGATTGATCAACTGCTAATTCTTTAGTCAGTGTGATAGATTTCCGCGGACCCGTCGGAATATGCACTTGTAATTGATATATCCCAGCTTCCAAAACTTTATTCAAGTAAAATGATTTATTGGAACCTAAATCTTTATCAGATTGTTCCCATAGAATTTCACCCTCTGCATCGAGTAAAGAGTAATTTATAAGAACAGAATTCATCCAATTAAATAGTCCTTTATAATCTCGAATAGGACTTTCATTTTGGAGGAGACTAAAGGGTGCAAAATGCTGCTGCGCTCGATAAATCCCATTAATATCAAAATCACTAGAATGCAGCTTATAATCAAAATCTAAAGTATGCACACCATATTCTTCAAATGTAATTTTAGCATTTGAAATTTCACCTTCTATGTCATTTGAAAAGCTAAAGTTTGTATCTTGTTCAAGATTTACATTCTTTACAGTGGCGTCATACCCCCATGGCGTGTCGTATCGTTCTTCTGTTACAAAACTAAATTTTAAATACTCATATTTTCCTTTACTTAACGATACGTAAGAATATGGATTACTCCAGAATGAGGTTGACGATATTTTTTTCTCGGGAAGTTCAAAACCATAAATATTAAGCTTTTTATGATTATCAGAAATAGAGACATCGACTAAATCAGACTTATCTAACGTTACTTCCAAGTCTTGATCCATATTAATCTCGGGGAGTGATATTATACTTGTATAATTCAATTCATGCTCTTGAACAAATCCTTTGTATTTTCCAGGTGGCAGAAGCAATTGTATATAATTATTGCCATGAAAATAAAGTTGTGAATCGGGAAAACTAAAGCCGTCTGGAGTTAGACGAACGATATTTATATTATTGGGATAGATGTCCGAAAGGTTTACCGTTAGTTTCTGTAATTCCTCAGATATCTTTAATGGAATTTTGTTATCCAGATTTAAGATTTCCTTTCCACTTAGCTCAAGCTCGTCAATGATCCAAGTATCCCAACTGATATTAGTTTCAAACAATATCTTATACATATCATCGGGATTTACATAAACATTATATCTAGAGACAAAGCTTTCTACGTTATCATCCCAGACTAGTCTAGCTACCGGATACCAATTCTGATTATAGTTTCTAAATAATTGTACATTGGTATAGTTGTAACTAGTCGGCTCAATTCGCCCATACTTAGTTTCCAAGTCTATTGGCACTTTTAATTTTTCAAATTGTTCCTGATTTTCTGTCACAAAAATCGGTGAATCTAATGACAGTGTTACAATCTCATTATTCAATGACGTATCGATTAATTTTATTTTGTAACTTCCACTCTCTAGTTTATCTGACAATCTAACTTCACGAATATTATTCGATGTTATTGGATCCCCAATCGGCCTGTTTAGCTCATTGTATATTTGATACGTATAAGTCGGTTGAGCACCAGGTGATTCAACATTAATGTCATAAAAGTCTGTATGGATAGTATTAGTAGACATATTATAATACGGATGCCCAACGATATTTTTGAAAGTAACCCCGTTGTCATCCCAATCTCCTGCATCATAAGTGAAACCGGAGTATTTTATCTCGTTATCGAATACTTCCAAATAAATCCAATTAAGTTCTTCATTTTTTGCTACATTGATCTCTTTAAACATCTTTTTCCTATCTAACGATATTTTTGCATCGCTATACTTCTCGGAAGGTTTAATAGTTCGCCACTCCATGTTTCCAATATCTACAAGTGTGTTTTTATTGGGATGGAAAACACCATACCAATAATATGCAGCATTTTCATCTTGACCTTCCCAATGTATTCCAATAGGAGAGTCTGTACTTACTTTCCATTCCGTTCCTCCAGAAAATAGCGCATCACTAACTGAATTCGATAGATAGTAACTTGTATCCAAAGTGTTTAAATTTCCAGTACCTATTTGAAGATTCCTTAATTGATCAGCGGTAAAACGAAGGTTATTCACTTGTTTTCCAACGATCTTCTTGACATATATGATCTTATTCTCCGGGTCCTCAACAGTCACAAGATATTCAACGCCATCAAGTATATATGCATCTGGAATGAAAGCCTCAAAAGTACCCTCCACCTCTTTTATTTGTTCAGTTATTTCCAATTTCAATTGTCGGTCACCATAAAAATTATTTATCTCATATACCTTGACAGTTCCAGATTGTATTAACTCCCCCGGTGAGGATTCAGCCGATATAACGGTACCTTTCAATAGCTGGGAGCCCCATTGATAATTGAATTCTCTTTCTGTAGATAAACTATTATTACCGATTTTAACAGTTGCCCTTAGTGTATATTTTCCATTTTTAAAATCACTAGCTTTAAACTTTTGATGACTATTAGTTTGATTACTTTTCCAATCAGCAATCGTCTCCCCATCTTTAAAAAGAGTGAATTCAATTAATTCATCATCTTCTACTGAATTTAATTGAAAGGTATCAGAAGATAATTTAATTCTGGAGTCCACAACTACCTCATTTACATTCTCATCTAAATAATAATGTAAATAATCAAAAGAGGCTTTCAAGGGTTCTGCCGGTATAATAATTTTTTGATCTCTGTTAATATCTACTTCACTAATTGAAGACCACACGTGTGAATTGGTATGAATGTCAATATAATACCTTCCATTCGTAACCATAATTATTTCATTTTCGATCGTCGTTAAATCAAAATTCCCGCGACCAAAAAAACGAATACTTTCAGCTTTACCATCGAACGTAATTTCAGATGCTTTTTCCAAAAGCAAATCATAATCCACATTTTCACCAACAATAATTTCATCCATAAAAAAATGCTTTTTTCCATTCATGATATTTTCAATGGTAAATGGAATTTTTAGTTGTTCAGAGGATGTAATAGCCTCAATCTTGTTATTTATATTAAAACCATGTCTTCTTAATTCCTGCCCATCTTCAAAATAAAACCGTCCACTTTGAATAGGAATTGTTTCATTTTCTAATTTAAATTCAGTCGAAAATAGCTCCGTCGGAATAGCAGAATCCGACCAGCCTAACAGTTCCTTTCCACTTAGGGTTCTTTCTTCAAAAAATCTTTTAGATAATCCATTTTCCAAATATCCAATTGAAAGTACCAATTTATAACTTCTATCACCTTCAATGCTTGAATTTAGAAACTTAAATTTCAATTGTTTATCATTCTCTATTTCTCCGTAAGAATAAATAGTTGGAAGAAATTCATTCTCATTTACCATCGGAAAAATAACCCCCTCCGCCGATACCAACTCCCTATCATCCGATCCAGCATGAATCACAATTTCATGTGATTTATCCAAATCCTCCGCCACAGCAAAATTTGGTGCCACAAATGAAAATACAATCAACACACAACACAAAACTTTAAATAATACAAAGCTCCCTTTTCCCAATTACCCCTTCCCCCTTTTGGCATATTTTTTTCAAAAGACATAACTACAAATCTGACATTACAGGAGAAATGTACTAATTTCAATAGCCCCGAGATGAAGTGTCGCAAAGTTCAGGCCCAGAAAATGAAATTCAACAAACAAACAATTTTCCAAACAAAAACCCGTGCGATTAACAGAAAATCTGTTAATCGCACGGGTCTCTTCCTTATTATACAGACACAGTCTCCAAAATTCCTTTATGTGTCTCTTTCACTTGCTCTGTTAAATCTTCAATTTGTTTCAACGCTTCGTCGCGGCCTTTGTCTTGCTGTTTCAAAGCTTCTTTTACAGTTGCTTCCAACTGATTTTGTGTTTGTGATAATAGATCTAATAGTGAGTGGCTTGGGTTCCAGGAAAGCGCCAATGCTTTGTCGTTAATTTCTTTGACTGCTGATAACCAACTAGAAGACAATTCGCTTTGAACTTTCTCAGCTGCTTTCACACTATTTTCAAGCTTATCGTTCCATTCACATGCAAGCTTTTTCGATTCTGCCTCTGCTGTGAATAGAGACTTGCGTGCCGTCTCCAATAGATCTTTTTGGTATTGGAACGCCTCAAGAGACTTTTTCTCAATATCATTTTGAATACCTTGCAATGATTTGAAGCTGCTTAGCCAGCTGTCCCAAAGCACCTCTACCCCGTTAATAGATGTTTGTTGTTTACTTTCTACTACTTTCTTTGTCATCCTGAATTCCTCCCTTTCTATTTTCCCCATGTAACATGGATATATGTTGAATGCAAAGTTTTTGCATACCACCCAAATTTAATCTTCGTCCTCTGTCCTTTTTCCTTCCTTTGAAAACAAACTATAAGGAGAGAGAAATGGATTGTACAAGTTAAAAAACTGATCGAGCATTTTTTGGTATTGTTCCAACGACTTTGCCCAAATATCTAAATATTGTTCGCCCGCTTCCGTAATCGAATAAATTCGTTTAGCAGGCCCCCCAGATGTTGTATCCCAAGTCGATGACACCAAATCATCTTTTTCTAGCTGTCTTAGAATTCGATAGAAATTCCCTTGGTCGACAGATTGAATACCAAATTGTGTAATCCTTTCCATTAACTCATAGCCATGCGTGTTCCAATCTCTTAAATGTAATAACATAATCGGAATAAGAAAATTTCGCGGCGTCCCTAAATTTGTTGGTTTCTCTTTTTTGGGTTCTTCTTGTTTCGAACTCAATTTGTTCACCACCTCAAGTACCGTTTAATTCATCTATATGTAATTTACACCTATATGTTTCCGATGTCAACTAAAACAATTAACCATTTTCGAAATATTGCTATATATCATTTGTAAGCAACGAATCATAGAACCTAATGACTTCAGAAGATTGGCAAACACCACGGTAATTGTTCACAAAAACGTTACATTTCACCTGTAAGTTCGTCGGATTATGTCGAATAAATAGACTAAAAGAAGAATTGTTAGTTCTTTCCGATTATTCATTAAAAACAAAATTAAAGATACAATTAAAGGTGATTTTGATGCTAAGGAAGGAGATGAAGTCACTTGTCGCAAACATTACCCATAGATCCGTTTAAAATATGGAAAGATATCTACGACAAAACGGAGGCAGCTTGGAATGATGCAATCCAAGATTCGCTAGGTAAAGAGTCTTTCTCTGAGGGAATGGGACAGACTTTAAATAACTACTTACAATATCAGGAATTCGTTACGAATACGGCCGAAACGTATTTAAAACAATTCAACATGCCAACGCGCGGTGAAGTCGCAAACGTCGCTTCACTTGTCATTAATTTGGAAAACAAGATCGATAGTTTAGAAGATCAGCTTGAAAGTTTAAAAGATGATAGCACGAAAGAAATTAATTCTCTAAAGAGAACCATTTCTAGTTTAGATAAAAAACTCGATAGCATCCTTACAGCAATCGAAAATAACGATAAAAAGACAACCCCTGCTGTTCCTACTAAAAAGTAAGCATAGCAGTCGCCCCTTTTCCAGGCGGCAAAATTCATATCATTAAAACAACATAGGAGTGGATGACAGAATGACAGCCCAAGACGTGAAAGTTGCAGAAAAAACAGTAGCGGTAAAACCTTTAGAAGGAAAAGTGGCGATCGTTACAGGGGGGTCCCGCGGGATCGGCGCATCGATTGCAAAAGAATTAGCAAGTCAAGGTGCACAAGTTGCGATTAACTACCAATCTCGTTCGGATGCAGCGGATGCTGTTGTAAAAGAAATTGAAGAAAACGGCGGATCTTCCGTTGCCGTACAAGCGGACGTTTCAAGCGCCGCAGATATTGCGAAGTTTATCGAGGAAGTGAAAAACAAATACGGTAAAATTGATATTCTTGTAAACAACGCTGGCATTACGAGAGACCGTACGTTCCGCCGTCTTTCAGAAGAAGAGTGGAATGACGTAATCAACGTTAACTTAAACAGCGTTTATAATACAACATCTGCGGTTATTAACCACATGCTGGAAAATAAGTCTGGACGCATCATTAATATTAGCTCCATCATCGGTCAAGCTGGCGGCTTCGGTCAGACGAACTATGCAGCAGCAAAAGCGGGTATGATCGGCTTCACAAAATCACTTGCACTGGAAACAGCAAGAAATGGTATTACAGTAAACGCCGTTTGCCCAGGCTTCATCGGTACGGAAATGGTTCAAGCAATGCCGGAAGATGTACTGGCGAAAGTTGTTTCTAAAGTTCCAATGCAACGTCTTGGAACGCCAGAAGAAATCGCTGAAGCTGTTGTATTCCTAGCACAAGCAGACTACATTACAGGTCAGACGATCAATGTAAACGGTGGTCTATACATGTAATCTTCTCCATACAATGCGGCGTGGTGCTTCCAATCCGGAAGCACCCTGCTTCGTTCTGGAAAACACAAGGAGGTTCAAACGATAATGATTTATTCGAGCATGAAAGAAGTAGAAAGCTGGGTTGACAAAATGCCCGATGAATACAAAAGTAGTTACAATCGCTTCAAGCGAATGACTGAAGTGCTCACAAATGAGCCGGAACCGCTTGTCGGACAGACACCAAAAGAAGTCATTTGGACAAAAAACAAAACAAAACTATACCGTTATCAGCCGGCGGTTAAGAAAACGAATAAAGTTCCCCTATTAATGGTCTATGCCCTGATTAACAAGCCTTATATTTTAGACTTGGCACCAGGCAATAGCTTAATTGAACATTTAACGAACCAAGGCCATGATGTGTACTTGCTGGATTGGGGTACGCCGGGCTATGAAGATCGCCATAATAAGCTAGAAGATTACATTATGGACTACATTCCACGTGCCGCCAAAAAAGTACTTCAAACATCTGATGCAAAAGAATTCAGTATGCTTGGCTACTGTATGGGCGGAACAATGACATCGATTTTCGCGGCATTGCACCCAGAACTGCCAATTCGCAATCTTATTTTTATGACGAGCCCTTTCGATTTTTCCGATGCAGGCCATTATACGAACTGGCTGGACAAACGTCATTTCAATTTGGACAAATTGGTCGACACAATGGGCAATATTCCGCATGAAATGATCGACTTTGGAAACAAACTGTTAAATCCAATTCCAAATTTCTACGGCCCTTATATGAGCTTGGCGGATCGTGCGGACAATGAAGGATTCGTTGAAGGCTGGAAGCTCATGCAAAAATGGTTAAAAGATGGCATCCCATTCCCAGGTGAAGCCTATCGCCAATGGATCCGAGACTTCTATCAAGAAAACAAATTGATCAATGACAAACTGTACGTGCGCGGACACCAAGTGAAGCTAAGCAATATTAAAGCGAACATCCTAAACATCGCAGCAAGCCGCGACAATATTGCAGCGCCAAAACAAGTCGAGCCGCTTAACGACAAAGTATCCAGTAAAAGTAAAGCGTTCCATCTCCTGGAAACGGGTCACGTTTCTGTTGCAGTCGGCCGAAAAGCGATTAATGAAACGTTCCCATTAGTTGACAAATGGCTCAGAGATCACTCTAAATAATCTCAAAAGCGGAGGGCGCCTGCTCAGGTGCGACAGGCATAAGGCGAAGATGCGGCGTGGTGATTTTTGCCACAAAGCAGCTTTGACGATTAAGGAAGTCAGCCTAAATGCGCCGCATCGTGCGGCAACGGCTGACTGACTCACATCCTGTGAGCCTCCGAGCATCTGGCGCCCGGAGTCTAGACGAGAAATCTCTAGGTGATTACTTTTCACCTGTTCGATATTTTATAATTTACGAGTAAAAAAGCGATTTCGGTTCATGCCGAAATCGCTTTTTTTAGTTTTTAACTACTGACCACGTTAACACAATCATCAGCGTAAATAAAATGGCAATATAGTTCACGGAATATAAAAACATGACTGTGGACCATTTCATGTCATCTTTTGTCTTAAATCCTTGCAAACTAATGACCAAAAATCCGATATTTAAAAGGGTAGCAATAACGATAAATGTCATTCCTAACGTTCCCATTAAGAATGGCAGCGGCATTAAACACGCTACGTATAATGCAATTTGCCGTTTTGTCATGTCGAAGCCCCGAACAACTGGCAACATCGCAACTTTCGCCGCCCGGTATTCCTCGCTTTTTCGCATCGCAATGACAAATGTATGCGGCATTTGCCAAATGAATAAAATCAGTGCACAGACAATTGGTACGACATGATAGCCCGGTGCAATCGCTGTCCAACCGATCAGCGGCGTCACGGCCCCAGAAATACTACCAATCACTGTATTTAACGTATATTTACGCTTCGACCACATCGTATAGAGCCAGACGTATGTAACCCAGCCGACCACTGCGTAAATCGTTGCTTCAAGTGTTGTAAACAATAATAGCACAAATCCTATGACCGTTAATAGAATACCAAGCCACAAGACAAATCGAAGTGAGAAATGTCCCGTAACGGTCGGACGTTTTACAGTTCTTTTCATGACCGTGTCAATGTCCACATCATACCAATTGTTTAGGATTAAAGCCCCTGCAATGACAGCTATACTTCCAAAGAGCGTTAGAAGTAAAAGCGTCCAGCTTTCGGCTAATGAACTGTTCGTAAAATAAAGTGCCAGCCAAAATCCTGTAAATACAGGCAGCACATTTGCGATTAAAACCGGCGCTTTAAAAAGTAATCTTAAATCATCAAATAACGTCATCGTCTGCTTCCCACCTGATAAAGCGGTTTGATCCTTCTTTTGCCGCGCCGTCAAATACTCCTTGTACATCAACTCTCTTCTCTCCCGTTCACCGTTAACATACTATTTCCATTTTACCATGGAAAACAAAGAAAAGGTGCTTTTATAAAAAAAAGCCTTCTTTTTGGAAAAAGAAGGCTTTATATCGCGAAAATCTGTTGAAACTTCTTCATATTTTCTTGTGCGCGCAAAAATCGCTTCATCCCATAAGCCCCAAATTCATCGCCTTTGGCCTCTTTAAACAATGTCCATAAACTCCATAAAAAATCTTGGAAAATTTTATGCATGGCGATTCTTTGTTGTTCTTGTTTAGTCAAAGGTCGCTGAAAATAATGTTGATGGAAAATGGATTCTTCCCTTTCCGAAAGCCCACTTTCTAATGAAAATGCAGCCACATCCCAGAGCGGATCGAATTGACCGCTGTACTCCCAGTCTATCAAATAAAGGTTTCCATCCGTACTTTGGATAAAGTTTGTATACGATGGGTCTATATGACACGGTGTCTCTTGAATAGTAAAAGATTCGTATAGCGTTTTTAATTTAAATAAATCCTCTTTTACTTTTTCATAATGTCTAAATAAAGGTACGTTCACTTCTTTTACAAGTCTTTCATACGTTTCAATTAACGCAAACAAGTCAAATTGGTTATTCATGTGCACTTCAGCACGGTGCAACTTTTGAAACAATGCGGCAACCTTTTCCATCATCGAATCCAACCCGGCTAGTGCGGGCGTTAACGTCACGGCACCTGTGATTTTCTCGGTAATTTTGAAACCGCTTACATCGTTGAAGTAGAAAAGTTGTGGATTGATGCCAAGCGTTGTCGCTAACTGTAAATTCTCCATTTCTTCTTGTCGATTAACTAAAGCCCCCGTTCCCTTCCCCGGAATTCGAACGATATATTCCCTCGCATCGATGGTGATTAAATAATTAATATTCGTCATGCCGCCGACTCTCTTGATGATCTCAATGGATGCATCTGGCATTTGTATAGATTGTCTAATGATTTCAATCACTTTTGCCAACTCCATCGCCCTCGCCCCCATCCCCTATCTAGTATATTACTATTATGATCGTTATTTTCTTAGCGCGCAATCACTTTCTTTCCACGGAAATAGACTTGTTGAATGGCATCGGCTTTTGAAAATTCTAAACCGGGGATTCCGTCACAAATAATAAAATTGGCGTCCATTCCCGGCAGCAATCGGCCAAAATGATTGTCTTTCCCTAAGATTTCGGCGGGGTTCGCCGTAATCAGTGCCAATAGTTGATTTTCATCATAACCTTGTTGTTGCAAAAGCCGCATAGTCGGCTGAGCGATGGCTAATAATGACTCTACTCCGCGTAGCTGACCGTCCGTAAACGGCAGCCAGTCTGCCTCGGGATGCGGCGGTAAATAAGCATCGGTCGCGATTGAAACAGCAATGCCTTTCTTCACTAGCTTCAAAATATCCGAAGGAGAATTTGGTTTCAGATGTGTGCCCCCAAGCGGTGTAGCTACCACCTTTACATCTGTCGTTGCAACTTTTTCAATTAAAACGTCCGTAATACCATGCGCATGATGAAGGACATCCACACCCGCCTCGATTGCCATCCGAATGCTCTCTTCCCCCGCTACGTGAACACCGATCTTTTTTCCCATTTGATGGTAAATTGAAACAGCTTGTTTTAAGTCTTCTAATTCATAGATGATTTCTCCCGCTCTTGGCACTTCATTTTCAGTGAAATTGGCAGGGGTTGCGTTGATAAAAATATTTTCTCCTGGAAACTCACTTTCCCTGGCAATTTTTCGGATTAGGAACGGGTCTTTTAATTCATCGATCGTAATCGGTCGGGATTGTGTGATGGCTGAAAAATGTGCGGGTTCCGAAAAACCAATGGATATGCTGACAGTCGCAAAGGAAACGTCAAGCGGTATTCCTTGAACAATTTCACGATAATCTTGCACGGAAAACCGACAAAGCGGATGGCCGCAAATTTGCTCGCCGATTGCTGTAATGCCTGATGAAAGTGCTTTTAGAAGGATCGCTTTTGCTGCTAGAAAATGCGTTGCAGGGGTTACCGGATATAATGAGGATGGTGCAAATTCAAGCAAATGCGTATGGCAATCGACAAGGGATGGCGTGATGGTCGCATTTGAATAATCGACTATTGGCAAAGCAGGAAAACGTTTTTCCAATTGTCGCCAAGTGTCGATGGCAACTATTTTCCCCTTGTCAATTACCATACCGCCATTTTGAATTGTTCCAAGTGGACTAACAGTAACAAGTTCCCCGGCTTTGATCAAATAACCGTTCATTCTTTAACCTACTAAGAATGGCGTTAAGAAGACGGCTAATCCCCATGCAGTCAGGAGTCGAATCATGACACCTATAAGCGCTGCATGTAACGCTTCTCTTTCATTCAAATTAGATGACTCGATCCAAGTAACTGGAATTTGACCAAAAATGACGGACAGCGGCAACCCCGAATTAGCCAGGATAAAAGAGCCGACAATTAAACGCGGATCGATCGTTGTCGATAACTCTGCCAGTTGCGCAACAGCTAAAGTTGGTGCAGCGAGAATCGAAATAATGCCTGTTGTCGGTTCAATGCTAATAAAAGATAAAACAGCCGTTAGACCCGTTTCAATCGGTCCCCATATACCGAAAAATTTTAATGTGCCGATGAAAAAGAAGACAGCCGCAATTGCCGGAATAATGATCAACAGCAGGAGCTCGACGCCTTCTTTTGCAGACGAGAAAAACGTTTCTAAAAAACGCGTTCTCGGTGTAAATCTTGGCAAGTCTTCTAAGTCTACTTTTTTCGTATCGCGATAGATGGTAATAGAGAGGAGGAATGGAACAACAACAATGGGAAGAAGAATAGAGAAAAGGATGAGTGGAACAGATTTAATGCCAAAGACGGCGAGTGCAATGAGCCCGAGGACGAGTGTCGCAAAAGATTGCGGCGATTGAATCATTGTGGCAATGGCAATTTTTTGTTCGTCTTTCGTCGCTTTTGCTTTCACTAAAATTGGCCCGGCAATTTTACCAGCCGCATTAATATCGCCGAGAATATTGTAAACGCTTGGCACAATGACGGATGGGTTAATTTTCAACCATTTCATAACCGGGACAAATAGACGGATGAGTCCGTCTGTAAAGCCCGCGCGCTCAAGGAGACGTCCAAAAATGACACTTATGATAATGGCAATTCCCACTTCCCCCGTAAGAAACACATCGACGACAATTGGCTTTACTTCACCCATAACGGTATTGAAGTAATTGGACAATGAATTAGGCGCTTTTAACAAAATGATCAAGGAAATAAAGACTAATAGGACACCAATGATTTCAAACACTTGCCATTTTGACCGGTAAGATGAACTTTTTTTCACAGCCTGCCCTCCTATCGTTTCTCTATTTTATGTAGGAAGGGAAAATTGTGTGTTTGTCTTGGGTACTGATCTATATGACTGGCGAGTGACTATCACTCAGTTCTGCCGAATAGTCATGATAGGCACTTAATTGCAAACAAAAAAGCACTTCTGTTAGCCAGAAGTGCCCCGTTCATCATTTCAAACTGCGATTCAAAAATGCTTTCGTTCTTTCAAATTTCGGATTTAATAAAACTTCTTCTGGACTGCCGGATTCGATAATTTCTCCTTTATCCATAAACATCACGCGATCGGCGACTTCTTGTGCGAATCCCATTTCGTGTGTGACGACGATCATCGTCATATGTTCCTCTGCTAAATCTTTCATTACTTGCAACACTTCGCCTGTTAACTCTGGATCTAATGCAGAAGTTGGTTCGTCGAATAATAAGATATCAGGATTCGTCATCAAAGCACGTGCGATCGCGACACGTTGTTTTTGTCCCCCCGACAATGTCGCTGGATGAGCATTCGCAAACGCTGAAAGCCCGATTTTCCCCAGGAGCTCTGTACTTCTTTTTCGAACTGCCTCTTTTGATTCCAATTTTCGCAGCTTCGGTGCAAGCTCCAAATTTTCAATGACAGTTAAATGCGGATACAAGTTAAAATGTTGAAAGACCATCCCCATTTTAGCAGTCACTCGTTTGACCTCTGATTGCTTCGGGTAGACGCCGTCTTTCACTAAATAATCACCGCCGACCGCGATCGAACCGCCGTTAATCTCTTCTAAGTGGATTAAACTGCGAAGCATTGTACTTTTTCCAGAACCCGATGGACCGATAATCGCAACAACTTCATTTTGCTTTACATCAAATGTAATTTGTTTTAATACTTCCAGCTCGCCAAATGATTTCTTTAAATTTGAAACTTCTATAATAGCCATTGTTAAAAACCCCTTACCCGCTAAATGTGTACTTCTTCTCCAGCCGTTTAAAGAACAGCGTGAGGATTAGTGTCATGATTAAATAAATGATTCCTGCGAAGAAGAAAGGAATGATGGTGAAATCCCTATTGACTGCCGTTTGTGCAAAGTGCAGCAATTCCGGAACTGCGACCGCGTAAAGCAGTGCTGTATCTTTCACAAGTGTAATCGATTCATTCGATACGGCCGGCAATGCGACACGGAACATTTGCGGCAAAATAATACGTGTCGTCGTCTGCCATTTCGACAACCCTAAAACTTGTGAAGCCTCATATTGCCCTTTATCAATCGCAAGTAACCCGCCGCGGAAAATTTCCGCAAAGTAAGCCGCATAGTTGAAGATAAAGGCCAATGTAGCAGCAACGAAACGGTCTAATACTAAATGTTCACCAATAACCGGCAGCAGCGGTAACCCAAACACAAAAAATAACAATTGTAAGAGTAAAGGTGTTCCACGCATTAAATAAATATAGCCATGCGCAAACAACGAAAGCGGCTTAATGGAACTTCTTACCGCGAGCGTCAATAAGAAGCCAAGCGGAATCGACACAATAATGGCAATGAAGAACAATAATACCGTTGCCTGTGCTCCTTCTAACATCGGTTTAATGATGGATAAAAAATAATCTAACGTCATACGCGTATTCCTCCAAAAACAAAACAGGTTTCCCCTAAAGGAAATCCTGTTTGCCTTTTAGTTGTTCATTCTATTCCTGCAAAACTTTGTTTTCCCCGAACCATTTTGTTGAAATTTCAGCTGCTGTGCCGTCTTCATTCATTTCATCTAATGCATTTTGAAGCTTTTCCAACAGCTCTTCATTTCCTTTTTTCACACCGACACCATATTCTTCCGGCGCAAGTGATTCGTCAAGCACTTTAAATGTGCCAGGTTCTTTAGACATATAGTAATCGATAACAACTTCATCAATGACAGCCGCATCTAAACGGCCTGTTTTTAAATCTGTAAGAACGAGCACATTGTCCGCAAATTCTGTTGTCGATTTAATTTTTGAAGCAATTGGGTTTGCATTTAAAGCGTCAAGTGCCGACGATAGTGCCTGAAGGCCAACTACTTTTCCTTCCAAATCAGCTAGCTCCGTAATATCCGAATCCGCAAGCGTCGCAACCACTTGTGCGTTTCTCAAATAAGGCTTCGTGAAAAGAACTTTTTCTTTACGCTCATCTGTAATTGTATACCCATTCCAAATTAAGTCAATTCGTCCACTGCTTAATTCAGTTTCTTTCGTTTTCCAATCGATCGGTTGGAATTTCGGCGTGTACCCCATATGCTCTGCCGCTGCTTTCGCATAATCGATATCAAAACCTGTAATGTCATTATTTTCATCGCGGAAGCCCATTGGCGCGAATTTATCATCAATCCCAATAACGAGTGTTTGTTTCTCTTCTCCCGCATCATTTCCTTCATTTGAAGCGTCCGATGGTTCAGTAGAACTACTACAGCCTACAAGCAGCAGTAAAGCAGCTGCTAAAATGGACATCATTGTTAACAAACGTTTCATTTCCCATAACCCCTTTTCCGTTTTAACGCTTTAATGCGCTAAAGTGATGTTGTGTTTAATATAGCATACTTCATTTCAAAATGGTAGTCTTTTTATTAACTTTTTAATGCCTGCACCGACACCTCTCGAAACCCCCGGCTCTTTTCACTCGTGCTAGGCACCCAAAAATGAAAAAGCGCCTGCGAATTAGTTCGTGGGCGCTTTTTCTAGTTATTTATTTCTCAAGCACTTGATGAATTACGTCTTGTGCTTTACTGTTGTTGAGGTTTTTGTAAATAGTACCCGCTGGTTTGTGGCGAAGAGTTGCGGCGAAAGCGTTGGCGTGATCTGCTTCGCCTGTAATATAGACTGCATCCCAGCCCAATTGTTTTTTCAAACGTTCGACAATTTCGCCCATTCCTTTGTAAAAACGCTGCAAATTTTCGCGAAGTCGAGGTTCAATTCCATCTATACGCGTACTGCCTCCCGAAGTCGTGTTATGGGCATCGGACATATTTCTTCTCCCCTCTGCCCATCCTTCTAAATTGGGGTCGAATTCAAAAGTCAGTTCCCCGTGGACAAAGCCCATAGAGGTATCCAATATGCGGACTTCGCCAAAGCTCGGCAGAATAATTCCTGCCTCTGGGTATGCTTTGTACATATATTCCAATTCCTCGGTGACAGGATGACTTTCCCAATGAAAACTTGTTTTCCGGACAGGCACCTGCACATAATGAACGGACCAAAGCTCCGGATTAGCCGACGCAAAAATCACAACGCTTTTGCGTAAGCTATTCATATTGCTTTCAATTTCTTTTGTCACTTTTTCCCTAAGCGACTTGAACGCTTTTAATTCCTTCGGGTCGTCGGAAGCTTGAATATACTCTTCAATTCGCTTTAAGCCACTTTTCAAATGGAGTTTCCAACCGCCATTCAATTGTTCGGGATCCCCGGGATTTGTGCTCAAATAAACACTTAACACACAACGGTCGCCACAACTGAATTTTTTTAGCCTTTGAAGTTCGTTCTTAATTGTTTTCACTCGCATCGCCTCCTTCACAATTTTCACGCATAGCATGCCCTTTTAACGGATTCTAAAACGTATGTGATTCGGGCAGATTACAGTGGAATACTTGATCACAAATAAGTATCTTTTTTATGTTTTTTGCCCATTCTAATCACAAAGGAGGGTGATCTTGTGAATCAAGAAATTCTTTGCGAAGTAAACAACTGTAAATATTGGGGTTCTGGCAACCGTTGTAACGCAAAATCAATTTACGTTGTCAGTCAAAAAGGAAAAACTGCCCAAAGCAGTGAAGAAACCGATTGCAAAACTTTCGTACCGAGAGACTAAACGCTATTTAGGACATAGTATCAACCAAAAGCGCTTCGGTATGAAGATTAATCTTCATACCGAAGCGCTGCTATGTCTTTACTTCTCCAGTTCTTTGCCCATACCTTTTAAAAAATCAAGACCAAACTTCACCGCGCGATTAATATCGGGGTCATTCAAAGCTGTTAATAGCTGAAATACACTTACTTTATCGCCGTTATTTTGATAAAGCTCCGCTTCCTGCATGCCACTCTTTAATCCATTCGCTAATTTTTCTGTAACGGCCGGATCGATTGATGAGAAGACGCCAGCGACATTCATAACGTGATTGATCAGATTCGTCACGGGTTCTTTCGATACTTGGTCAATCGCAATTTTCGAAATGGCATCTTTTGCTTTTGCCATTGCCTGCACCGCGTCAAGTACACCAGCTTGATCTAATTCACCCGTAATCGCTATTAATTTTTGGAGGGCCTCATCTTGTTCGGCGATGAATGTTTGAAGTTCTTCTAACTTTTTTTGTTTGGATTGTTCTTCCGTCAATTCATTCCGAATAATCGTCGTAATTGGTTCCGCCATGGCTCCTCACATCCCTTTCCCATCATCAGTCAAATGGACGTAACCTGGACGTGCCCATTTCCGTTCGACTTCCACACCATTTTGCGGATGACGTTTTTTATTTCGCGGATTCGATTTTGGCAATGGATTTTCGCCGTCTTTTTGAAGTACTTCCATCCGCACCATCGTCTGCTTATAAGCAGGTGTATTTGTTCGTTGATCCACAGCCGGGCCTGTTAAAAAGTTAATGGCCGATTGTTTTTCAACTGAGTTCATCGGTAAGAATAACTCGTTTCCTTTAACACGATCCGTCACAAGCGCAGGTAATTTCAATGCACCAAACGGCGAGACGAGACGTACCGTTGAGCCGCTTAACACGCCGCGCTCTTTCGCAAGTTCCGGTGAAACTTCCACAAAAATTTCCGGTACTTTCGCTTGGATCCCTTCCGATTTATTCGTCAAGTTTCCTTCATGGAAATGTTCCAACATCCGGCCATTGTTAATATGCAAATCATATTCCTCAGGGAATCGGGTCGGCTCTACCCAATTGGATAAAGCAAACCTTGCTTTTTGATCTGGAAAATTAAACCCATCTTCATAAAGAAGCGGCGTACTGGAACCATCCAAGCTGCCCCATAAAAAGCTATCCCAGCCTTCCATGACTGAATAGTCCGCCCCAGCAAACAGCGGTGATAAACTTGCCATTTCCGCAAAAATTTCCTTCGGATGGCTGTAATTCCAATCGGCACCGAGACGATTCGCAATTTCTTGGACAATCCACCAATCTGCTTTTCCTTTACCAAGCTCTGGCAATGCCTGATACAAACGCTGTACACGTCTTTCGGTATTCGTAAACGTTCCATCCTTCTCAAGTGATGGCACTGCCGGCAGAATGACATCCGCATAGCGTGCAGTCCTAGAGAAAAAGATATCTTGAACGACAAGAAATTCAAGTTTAGAGAGCATGTCATGGACATAATTCGAATTGGAATCTACAAGCGCCATATCTTCTCCGACAACATACATCGCTTTCATAATGCCTTGATCCACTGCTTGAAGCATTTGAATATTATCTAAACCTGGCTTGCCCTCGATCTTCACACCGTAGGCCCGCTCAAATTTTTCCCGTGCTGCGTCATTCGTGACATGTTGATACCCAGGTAGCCAACCCGGCAGCGTTCCCATGTCACAAGCCCCTTGTACATTATTATGTCCGCGAAGTGGATAAGCACCTGTGCCCGGGCGTCGGTAATTTCCTGTTGCCAAAAGCAAGTTTGAAATAGCAGCCGACGTATCAGAGCCGCCAGTATTTTGCGTCACACCCATGCCCCACAAAATACAAGTTCCATCTGCATCTCGAATCATTTTAGCCGTTTGGATCAATTGTTCCTTCGAGAGCTTCGTAATTTCAGCTGCATAATCTAATGTATATTTTTCCAGCACTTCTTTAAATTCATCAAAATAATGCACATTGTCATCGATAAACTTTTGATCATGCCAACCTTGATCGATCATATATTTCGTGACAGCCATCAACCACACTTGATCCGTTCCCTGTCTTGGACTTAAGAAAATGTCGGAACGCTCCGCCATTTCATGCTTTCTAAGGTCCGCCACGATCAGTTTTTGACCGTGCAATTTATGCGCTCGTTTGACACGCGTTGCAAGCACAGGATGTCCTTCCGCCGGATTTGCGCCAACGATAATGACAAGACCCGCTTTCGCGATATCTTGAATTGTCCCGGAATCCCCGCCCATACCGACTGTACGGAATAAGCCGTCTGTCGCTGGGGATTGACAGTAACGCGAACAGTTGTCCACATTATTCGTTTCAAACACTTGCCGCGCAAGCTTTTGAATAACATAGTTTTCTTCATTTGTAATTTTAGACGAAGAAATAATGCCGACACTGTCTTTTCCATTTTCTTTTTTAATCGTGCCCAATTTCTCTGCCACGAGATCGAGTGCTTCTTCCCAAGATGCTTCCACAAAGGCACCATTTTTTCGAATTAAAGGCGTCGTAATCCGTTCTTCGCTATTCACAAAATCCCAGCCGAACTTTCCTTTAATACAAGTAGAAATCGCATTCACTGGTGCATCCGAAACCGGTTGGATTTTTAAAATGGTCCGATCTTTCGTCCACACTTCAAATGAACAGCCGACACCGCAAAACGTACAAACCGTTTTTGTCTTTTTCGTTCGCGTATCTCGCATTGCCGCTTCCGCATCCGAAATCGCCATAATACCGCTATACCCCGGTTCAACGTCTTTTACAAGGTCAATCATTGGGGTTAATACATCCTCTTTCATCCCCGTCATAAAGCCTGCTTCTCCGAGCATCGATTTTTCCATCAGCGCATTACATGGACAAACGGTAATACAATGGCCGCAACCGACACAAGATGAATCATTAATTTTCGCGCCGCCGTCCCATAAAACAATCGGGCGTTCCCGTTCCCAATCAATGGATAGCGTTTCATTCACTTGTAGGTTTTGACACACTTCCACGCATTGTCCACAGGCGATACACTGATTCGGATCATAACGATAAAATGGATGCGTCAAATCGACTTCGTCTACCGAACATTTCGGCGAATACGGATATTTTTGGTGCTCAATCTCCATCATGTCGACCGTATTATGCACTTTACAATTGCCGTTATTATTATCACAAACTGTGCAATAGAGTAAATGGTTTTCTAAAATGCGATCCATCGCTTCGGTTTGGGCCGCTTTTGCTCGTGTTGAAGAAAGCTCGACATTCATGCCCGTCGCAGCAACTGTTGAACAGGACCTGACAAGCCTTCCATCCACTTCTACGATACAAGTATCACATGTCTCGATCGGGTCTACTTCTGGCAAATAGCAAATTTGAGGATGTTCAATTTTGTTTTCATTGATGACTTGGAGCAGTGTTTGTCCTTCTCTATAGGTGTACGCTTTGTTATTGATCTTGATGTTCAACGCACAACCCCTCCTCCCAATATAAATGCTAGCTATTGATCATGTGTCATCTAGCTTCGCTTTTGTTCGCAAATGCCTTTCTACGTAACAGCATTCGCTAGCGCCGAAGCGGATTTAGTGTAATTCTTCAGTCTTTATTATGTTACTATTATTATAGTAGATTTTCATTACATAAACAATTTGTTTTCAGAATTCCTTGACATTGAAAGGAGGGCTACGAGTGGAGCAGGTGACGAAAAGAGTTGTGTCCCGCTATCAGAACGGACAATTCATTCAGAAAGAAGATACGATTGCGGTCGAACTCCCCGTTACGATTTATATAAATGGTCGTGAATTTGCGACGATCGTTTGTTCACCTGAATACATCGAAGACATGGTCATCGGCTTTTTGGCATCCGAAGGTGTCATTCCAAATTATGAAGACATTCAATCGATTCATTTTCAAGAAGAGCTCGGACATGTGCATATTTCGACGAATAAAATGTATTCCTTTTACGAAAAAATGCTCAACAAAAGATATATTACTTCGTGCTGCGGGATGAGCCGGCAAGGGTTTGTCTTTGCCCACGACGCCATCACCGCAAAAAACATGTCCCAAGTCCAGTTCACACTTACAGCCGGGCAATGTTTTACACTAATGAAACAAATGGACGAAGCCGCCGACATGTTCCACGATACGGGCGGCGTGCATAATGCTGCACTTTGTACACCAAACGACGTCGTTGTCTCGCGAATGGATATCGGGCGGCACAATGCATTGGACAAAATTTACGGTCACTGTTTAAAGCATAAGATTTCTGTTCGAAACAAAGTCATTGTGTTCAGCGGCCGCATTTCCTCTGAAATTTTATTAAAAGTGGCTAAAATTGGCTGCAGTGTTGTTCTGTCAAAATCCGCTCCGACTGAACTCGCGCTTCAACTGGCGGATGAGCTCGGCATTACAACGGTCGGCTTTATTCGCGGACAGTCTTTTAATGTTTATACCCAGCATCATAGAATCGAAGAATAATGAAAAACCGTCAACAATGAATGGTTCATTGTTGACGGCTTTTTTAAATAGTAGGCTCGTATTGTTCATAATAAGCATTTAGTTCGTGATAATACTTATTCAAAGAGGACGGCGAAATTTCAAACCACTCGGCAATTTGTTTAATCGTCATTTCAAGCGGCTCTATTAATTGTTGCTCAACTCCGAATCGAATCGCGCCTGCCGCAATTGCCACGTCTTTTCGGGCATTCGGCTGCTGCTCGACTAAGTAATCTTCGATAACCTCTAACAGCTTGTCCGGATCCTGGCCTTTTTCGTTTAGAAATGCTGTCACTTTAGAGAGTACACCAGATTCAAAGTTTGTAAATTCGTCCCCCCCGTACCCTTCCGCGCAAAGCATTTTCCAGAAAGCAAGCCCATTTTGCTGCATGAAGGCAGTAGGTACTTCACCTTGTGCGTTAAATTGCTTCACCAACTCATCAAACACTTTTTGATGATCTGTTGGGATAAAGACCAGGCTCGAAATCGCCAAATAATGATCTTCTTGCGCTGTACCATCCGGCAAGGTAAAGCAATATACATGAACACCTTCAGGCACGGGTTTCCCACTTTCTCGTCGTAAGAAATTCGTTTTTCCTGTGAAAATACAGTCAACTGTTAAGTAATCTTCATGAACTGCCTTTACTTCCCCGATCAAGATGCTCGGCTCGTACCAATTTTTCAAGACATTTTCAACGCTTGGGCGAATGATTTTCTTTCGTTGTCTGTCCAAATATTTCGTCCAAATTTCCGGTTGATGATGAAAGAAAAACTCGTCCAGTCCGATGGCTTCGATCATTTCCTCTTCCAAATCAGTGCCAAGCGCTGTCTTCCATTCATTCACGAGATTCAAATAGTCGCGAACGCTTCCGCGATCCGGATGCACTTCGTAAAAAGTTTGTAAAACCGCTTCCAGTTCCTCCGCAGTCACATCCGCGATCGAAACAGTTTCTTTCCCTGCACAACATTTTTTATATTTTTTCCCACTGCCGCAAGGGCATGGATCATTACGTCCTACCATAAAAACACGTCCTTTTCTTTCTTGTACCCGATAATTTAGTGTAACACTTATCGAACAATACGAAAATGGACATAAAAAAGTAAGGTTACTAAAATAATTCGGAATACTTTAGCAACCTTAGAAAATATTGCTCGTAACTAAAAGTTAAACCATTTTCAACAATGCTTCTTCCCCGATCATTCCTTCATGGATGCCCAGACTTTCCGCTTCAATCGTAACGGATTCGAGCGGTGCTTTTAATAATTGCTCAATCGTTTTGACGCCTACTGCGCGGCCCGCGATGATTTGCCGATCCGATAATTTCGTGTTTAACAGTTCGACATCGAGTGCCCCACACATAATATAACCATTTTTGTTCGAAACCGTCAGTAATGTCGTTTTAGGCAATTTTACTTCTACTGCCGTAAACGTATTTCCATTAATTGAAACTGGTGTCATCGTAATCATAACAAAGCCCCCTTCTTCCCTATACATATGGAAAGAGCGGGCTAAATGTTCAACAAATTAGTGTGACCTCACCAGTAAATAAAAGGCACACTATTAGCAGAAAGTGACAGTCGTCCAATGAATTGGTATACTAAGCATAACCTCAAGTAGAAGGAGGAAAACTGGGTTGAGCAACAATGCAAAACTGCAAAAAGAAGCCATGCATGTTCTAAAGTTAACAAGCCGAACATTTTATATCCCGATCAAACTACTGAATACGACATTACGGCAAACTGTCGGTTCAGCTTATTTATGCATGCGTGCAATTGATGAAATTGAAGATCACGAACAATTACCATCAGACGTAAAACAACATCTATTGCGTTCAACGAGTCAATTGCTTCAAACGACATTTGACAAAAAGGCCTACGAAAAGTTAGTACAGCCTTATGAAAACATTTTACCCGAAGTCACTTTACGTTTAAGTGATTGGCTGGACGTTTGCCCAGAAGGAATCCTTGAAAAAGTGAAAGAATCGACGGGTATTATGGCAGATGGAATGGCAAAATGGGTTGAAAAAGATTTTGTTATCAAAACAAAAGAAGACTTAGATGATTATACATATTATGTAGCAGGCTTAGTCGGCGTCATGCTGTCGGATATATGGGAATGGTTCGATGGCACGAAAACGGACCGTGAGTTGGCGATTGGCTACGGGCGAGGGCTACAAGCGGTCAATATGCTTCGTAACGTAGATGAAGATGCTGATCGCGGTGTCCATTTTATGCCGGATGGCTGGACGAGAGAAGAGATGTTTGACTATGCAAGTAAAAACTTAGCGCAAGCAAATGATTATATTGCATCGATCAAAACGAAAAACATCATTACGTTCTGTAAAATTCCGCTCGCCTTAGCAGAGCGAACACTGA
This sequence comes from Sporosarcina sp. HYO08, assembly GCF_001563475.1. Classification (GTDB taxonomy): domain Bacteria; phylum Bacillota; class Bacilli; order Bacillales_A; family Planococcaceae; genus Sporosarcina. The sequence goes on from NZ_LPUT01000023.1 coordinate 243,879, forward strand.
AAGCATTAAAATCGGGCCACGAAAAAATGTCACGGTCAGACGTCGAGTCAACAGTCGATGAGATTTTGAATGAACAATAAAGAAGAGCGATCCATTGTACAATTTCCAATGGACCGCTCTTTTTTTATTCGCCTAAAATAACACCAACTGGCCGCTTCACAAGCAGTCGAAGACCAAAAAATAATGCCCACACTTCATTTTTTTCGTTTAATACGAATTCAAGTGGCTTCTCGTTCGGCATCATGACGAATGACTGACGAGAAAGAGCGCATAGAGGAAAATTGTTTTGATCAATCTGTGCGACAAGACCTTGTTCTTCTAACTCAATCTCAACTTGATATCCTTCATCGGATGCATAACACCCAACCATTCCCTTCAACTGACCTTCGTCCAAGGCAATTTGAGGTGCTGTGTATCTTTTTCGGTCTAGCGGGAGACCTAAAGCATTATTAGCGGCTGCTAGCCAAATGGCATCTGCACTAACGCCGCTGACATTTGTTAACACCGCCACAACGATCTCTTTTTCGGGGATAAACCCGAAATTCGAAGAAACGCCCGGCTGCCCTCCCCCATGTTCCACTAGCGTAACTTCCCCATAACGCGGCGTGATATGAAGACCGTATCCATAATGGCGATTTTGTTGTGTCCGATGAACAGGTTTTGCCATGATATCTGTCGTCTTTTTTGACACGATGCCATGCGCAAATCGATGTAAATACAGCTGGCCATATTTCAATAGGTCTTTTACTGAAGAACGGATCCCGCCGCCCACTGCATAATTGCCCAAAGTCGGCCATGCACATTTTGTCGGCCGTCCACTATTGAATACATAGGGGACCGATACATTCTCAAAGTGCCGTAATTGTTCTAAATCAAAAGTCGTTCGATTCATTCGGAGCGGCTCAATAATTTGTTTCGTAATGTAAGTCTTGTAATGTTCCCCCGTGACTTTTTCAATAATAGCACCCAAAAGTAGAAACAAATCATTGTTATAGCTCATATGGGCCCCGGGATCACCGAGAACATCAAGTTTCTTTTCAGCCAAATAGCGTAAATGTTCCTCCAAATTTGTCAGCTGCTCTTTACGTTCAACAGAACCCACTCCTGTCGTGTGGGACAGTAAATGGTGGATCGTGATTTGATCGCTCTTTTTATAGCCGCATAATTTAAAATCTGGCAAATAATGAACAACTGGTTTATGAATTTGTACTTTGCCTTCTTCCGCAAGCTTCATAATTGCCAAAGCGGTAAATGACTTGGTGACCGATGCGATCCCGAAAATCGTATCGGGTGTTACCGGCTCCATTGTTTCTAAATTTCTCTTTCCAAAGCCTTGTTCATAGACAACTTGACCGCCTACCGATACGGCTACAGCCACGCCAGGGATTTGCTCCTTATCCATTAACTCTTCAACAAACTGTTCAAACGCTCTCCATTTTCCCACTTAAAACAACCCTTTCAAACTTTCATTTCTAGTTAGTTACTTACTATTGATATACACTAGAATAGAACAAATAAACATGAATTGATGAAAAACCACTATTTTCTACTGAATTAATAGGAGATTTGATAGGATGCCTACTAATGAAAAACGAATAGATGAACAGCTGGAAGAATCTGAAGAAGAATTAATTGAACGGCTTGCGTTGGAAGCGCAGGCAGACATACGGCAAAAAGATTTACAAAACCGTTCCGGCCAAAAGCGAAAACGCCCTTTTCATAAAATGCTCATTTGGCTCATGTCCATTTCATTAACGCTCAGTACATTTCTCTTTATCTTTGAAGTTTACTCAATCCCAGCTATCGAATTTTTAAAAGTATCAGCCAAACTATCTGCGCGGGAAGACATTGCTAGTTATAAAAAATCAGTTGTAGTCGTTTTAACGGAAGACAGCAAAGGAACGGGCTTTTCGATTGATCAAGGCGGAACGATTGTCACAAACTATCATGTCATTGAAGGTTCCGAAACAGCAACAGTCACATTTCCAGAATTGGGGCGTTTTTCTGCAACCGTAGCAAAAACGTACCCAGACATTGACCTTGCCGTACTTGAAATAAAAGACGCGGTTTCTTTCCCCTCTTTACCATTAGCCAAATCAAATGACTACGTCCGAAAAGCAGCCGTCTATTTCATCGGGAACCCGCTCTATTTCACCGGGATTGCCAATGAAGGTACGCTGCTTGAACCGATTCTGCTACAGGATTGGCCGGAATCCGTTATGATGATGAAAGCACCCGTTTACCGCGGAAATAGCGGCAGCCCCGTGCTGAATGAAAACGGACAAGTCATTGGCATTGTCTTCGCAACACTCGATCATGATGCATATGGAAAAGTTGGATTGTTTGTGCCGATTGAATTATACAAATTATATGCCAGTAAAAACTAACCCCCAGCCAGAACGCCGGGGGTTTAGTCACTTCGTATTTTTCTTTTTCGCCGCTTCTTCCAACTTTGTTTTTGGTTCTGATCCGAATTCTGTATCGCCTTGCGGTGTCACGCTTGTTGCTTGTCTGCCTTTATTATGATTGTTCTTTTTAGACATCCTTCCACACTCCCTCCTTTTTCATTCAACAGATAGTATGGTCAAATTTTTTTTGTCTACGCATGCATTTCTCTTTTAATTGAATATTTACATCCCGGTCCTCATAAAGTGGACAGAGGAGTGTGATGGATTTTGGAGCGTCAACAATTTAGGGGAACGTTTATGCCTTACGTTTCTCCGCTTGATCCGTGTCCGCCGATTCGGGTCAAGACTTTTGTTTTGCCGCCACAACTTTTCATGGATACCCAACCACCTGGCCTACCGCAATTTTCACCTGCCGATGCGCTTCGGCATGGATCACTTTGGCCGGCATTAGTGGATGGATTTTCACGGGAGGAGGGAATTTCTTGACACCCGCCGAAGAAGAACGCCTACTAATGGAAAAAGTACAACAAGCCGATTTTGTCGTTGTCGAACTCACACTCTATACGAATACCCACCCAAACGATATGGAAGCTTTAGAACAATGGCGCGAAGCGATTAAAAAAGCCGCGCAAGTGAGACGCCAATATGAATCCAGATACGGTCCCATCTCTTTAAACTCCATTCCTACACAACAAGCACTTGAGGTCGGCTGGCGTTGGAACCAATCGCCATGGCCATGGCAACGGTAGAAAGGGGAAATTGAATGTGGGTTTATGAGAAGAAACTGCTTTACCCTGTCAAAGTAAGCACTTGTAATCCAAAACTTGCTAGATATATTATGGAGCAATACGGTGGTGCCGATGGAGAACTAGCTGCTGCACTTCGGTACATGAATCAGCGTTATACGGTTCCGGACAAAGTCATCGGTGTGTTAAATGATATCGCCACAGAAGAATTTTCACATTTGGAAATGCTGGCCACAATGATTTACAAATTAACGAAAGACGCGACACCTGAACAGTTAGTAGAGGCTGGTTTAGGCGCTCATTTTGTGAATCATGGCCATGCGTTATTTTATGAAAATGCCGGCGGTGTTCCATTCACGACAACATATATTCAAGCGAAAGGCGATCCGATCGCGGATTTATATGAAGATATCGCGGCGGAAGAGAAAGCACGCGCGACATACCAATGGATCATTGACGTTTCGGATGATCCCGATATTAATGATGCTTTAAAGTTTTTGCGTGAAAGAGAAAACGTCCATTCTTTACGTTTTAGAGAAGCTGTAGAAATACTGAAGGATGAGCGAGACCGGAAGAAAATATTTTAAATACACAAAGAGCAGGGAGAGAACCCCCTGCTCTTTTTCTATTATCAAACGATCGATCATTGCTTAGAAATACTTTGCCACACATGCTTTTTATTTTTCTTAAACAGCGTCAAAAGTGACCTTCTGTTTCCTTTTTTACGATTAGAACGTTCCATATGATAGCGTTGAACCTCTTCTTGCATTTTTTGTCTATGCTGCTTGGCAGCTTCTATGTCAGGTATAAACATAATAATCTCCTTTACAGGAGTTTCCAGCGACATCATTGAATGCTATATTCACCTTCGCCGATATAGATCCGGTGGAAGCCCCATTTTCAGTTTATTTTTTTCGTTTTTTGTTGATTTATCATTTACAATCTGCATCTTGAATTTGATCATTGTACTTCTCCTCCTTTTTTTATTGTTGAAACACTTCTTAGAAATTCTTCTACTACCTATCCACTGTCAAAAGCACCATTTCTCACAATTTCCTTTTCTTGCACGAACATTGGAAACACTCCTTTTTTGTTATATATATCACACGCATTGCGTGAAGATACCGAATTTTCCCATATGTGAAGACACAAAAAAAGCACACGCCTTTTACTATAAGCGTGTGCTCATGAAAAAAGAACGGCAATGTGCCATTCCACAATTCAAAAATTACATTGAATCTAAAAGATAATCTGGCACGGAATGATATACGATTTGATGGATTGTTGTATGTACTTTTGTCATTTTCCGTACCTCCCTTTTAGTATAATCAGAACTTACTGGTAAAGGATAACATTTCCATTTCCAAACTGTCAATACCTTTATTGCATCAATTAACAAATAGAAGTGTGAAGATCATACAGCTTGTTTATTTTCGGTATAGTATACTAACAAATGAGGTGACTACCGTGAAAACAAAAATGCTTATGAATAACGAAAAGATCTTAGCTGGTATTACCTTAAAAGATCCTAATGAACCCGAACACAACAATATGGCACTGCACGCCTGCAAAAATCCGGCATCTATTTTAACGAATCGAAAAAAATTAGCTGATTTTCTCCAATGTGAACTTGCACAATTTGTTTGTGCCCATCAAACCCATAGTGCAAACTTTCATAAAGTTACTTTAGGAGACCGGGGAAAAGGCGCCCTTCAAAAAGAAACTGCGATCGCAAATACAGACGCGCTTTATACGTATGAACCCAATATTTTATTAAGCGTTTTCACAGCGGACTGCGTACCGGTCCTATTTTTTGATGAAACAAGCGGGTTAACGGGTGTTATTCATTCCGGCTGGCCCGGAACCGTAAAAGAATTGACGTTAAAACTATTCAATCATTTAATCCAAGTGGAACAATGCAATCCTATGCATATACAAGTGCACATCGGCCCCGCCATAAGCCAGCGTAAATTCGAAGTCGATGAAGATGTTTATCGACAATTTAAAAACCTCGGCTATGCGGACGAGTTTATTGACTACAATTCCAAAACACGTAAATACCATATTGACAATCAACAAACCGTCAAAAGGCAATGCATGATCGCCGGTATTCCAGAGGACAACATTTTCATCGATCCGACTTGCACATTTCAAAATCCGAACGGCTTTTCATACCGCGAAAATAAGCAATGCGGAAGACATTTGAGTTTTATCATGCGGAAAAGTAATTAACTGTATAAATGAACAGCTCCAGCAACAACCTACATATTGCATTCCAATTGATAGGAGCTGTTCACTATGAATGTCAATTTAATCTGGCAGACCGCGCTTATTATAGTTGTCGGCACATTATTACTAAGAATCGCCGGCAGAAAAACGATTTCCCAAATGACATTAGCGGAAACAATTTTAATGATTTCAATCGGAACTTTACTTATTTCAGGGAAAATTTGTTTACAGAAGTCCAAAATGAAGGCCATACCAATCCCCCGCCCGAATACTTACAATGAACAATAGCGGGTAGACAAAGTTTGTTCTCCACTTTGTCTACCCGCTTTTTTATCGCGTGAAAATAGAATTGATGTGTCTACCCGCGCGATTGACTGTGAATTCCCTGAAACCTTTCGGCAGTTAACCGAATTCTTTCCCCCGCCTCTTCTACCATACCTGCCAGCAACTCTTCAACACTTGGGATCTCATCGATTAACCCCGCAATCAGACCACTATTGATAAAACCATTTTCCATATCCCCTTGAATCGCACCTTTAATGTGCTGGTCTTCAGTAGTCCAGTCCATGTATTGCTCTAGCGTGATTCCTGCTTTCTCTTGCTCTACAATTCTTTTTGCATAGGGATTTGTCAATACTCTTCTTGTACGTCCGATACTTCGGCCAATAATGACCGTCGACGTGTCTTCCGCTTCGACCAGGCGTTGCTTGTAAGACCTATGAAACGGAGCTTCCCTCGTTGCGATTAACCGCGTGCCCATTTGGACACCGCTTGCGCCGAGCATAAACGCTGCAGCAAGTCCTTTGCCATCTCCAATACCACCCGCGGCCAGTACGGGAACTTGGACACTTTCAACAATTTGTGGAATAAGTGTAAACGTTGTCAATTCCAAATGCGAATTAATCCCAGCAGCTTCGAACCCTTCCGCCACTAAAAGATCCGCCCCAGCCGCTTCCGCTTTTTGCGCGTGCTTCACGGAAGCAACGAGTACCATTACCTTGATACCATGTTTGTGCAACTTAGGGATGAACGGTGCTGGATTACCAGCAGAAAGCGATACAACTGGAATGTTCTGTTGAATGACGACATCAATTAATTCATCCGTATAAGGCGACACACCGATCGCAATATTCACTGCAAAATTTTTCGTTGTTTGCTCTTTCGTCTGTAAAATGATATGTTCAACTTCTTTCGGTGTCATCGTACCGCAGCCAATCGTGCCAAGTCCACCTGCTTCAGAAACTGCGGCTGTCAATTGGGCATTACTTATGTTTCCCATTCCCCCTTGAACGATCGGGTACTTAATCTGAAGTAGTTCGCACACACGTAACATTTCTTCATCCTCCTAACGAAATTATGTTATAGTAGAAACAAGTATAAATTATCACTATATTCTACTGGGGGGCTTTTCATGATTATTCCGTATAACAATCATACACCGATAATCGATTCAACCGTGTTTATTGCACCGGGTGCCAAAATAATTGGAGACGTTCAAGTCGGAGCAGAATCGACGATTTGGTTCAGTGCCGTCCTACGCGGAGATGAGGACTACATCAAGATTGGTAAACGATGCAGTGTCCAGGAAAACTCGACGATCCATCAATCCGAGGGTGTACCCGTTAACGTAGAGGACGAGGTCACCATTGGTCACAATGTTGTTTTACATGGATGTACAATCGGCAAACGATCCATTATCGGAATGGGCTCAACTATACTGGACCATGCGGAAATTGGAGAGGAGTGCATCATCGGCGCTAATACACTCATTCCACAAGGTAAAAAAATTCCGCCCCGTTCGCTCGTTATCGGTGCACCCGGTAAGGTCGTCCGGGAACTGACGGATAAGGACTTGGAACTTATTCAACTATCAATCGATTCTTATGTTCAAAAAGGATATGAGTATCGTAAAATTTTCTCGGATTCCGTCCTTGTAAAATGAACTGGGGGCCGCTTGAAAAGTCGTTTAGTGAACGCACTTTTCAAGCAGCCCCTTTTCTCATTAACCTTCTATAACCAAAGCGGGGCGCAGTATGTTTGCCTTCATTAGGATATAATCAGCGGATGATCATTGGCGTTATACTCTTTGTCTTTTCGCCCCAAATCATTATCTTTTGCAAATATCTCTTCGAAAAAGCGGCTTGCGGGTTCTGCGAGTAATTTATAATACTCTTTAAATAAGAGACTCGCATGCGTTCCACTCCACATATCCGGTAACAATTCTTTAGGCAGACCGGGATCGCTAAAAAGAAATTTTCGGTATTCATGCACAAGATTTGTCCGCTCAACGAAACATTCTGCATCGGTCATCCGCCCCTCATTAATCATGCTTTGATGGACGATGTAACGTTTACTGTATACTGAAACAAATTCTTCGTATTTCGACTCAATTTCTTCGAGGGGCCAACTTCTTTCAACAAGTGCCTTATTCGTATGTGGTCCCCGATACTCAACCAAAAAGTAATCCACATAGTCCTCGATACCGTATTTTTCCACGAGTAATCTTGCCTCTATAGCCAAATCATTAGGGGCGATCCAACAGCCGTTTGAAAAACTGCCAAAGCCACTCCACATCAACTCATTGCGCAACTCATCGCGAATATGCCGCTTTTCTTCCGGGATTGTGTACATCAGCATGCGCCATTTTCCATCCCATTCATGCGGCTGCACACGGTAAATACGGCGAGCAGCCTCTTCAATCCGAGTTTTCCCACGAGTTGTTAGGAAATAATAGCTCTTATTTCCTTGTCTTTCGGATTGAAACCAACCAAGTTTCATCATTCTAGAGACAGCCACACGAACGGCTTGTTCGTTATGACCAAACTCTTTAAGCAACCGAATAAGACTGCCGATCCAAATTTTGTTTCCATAATGCCGGATATAATCTCCGTAAATTGTCAATATCATAGATTGCGTATTAGACATCGTGTATCACTCTTTCTTTAAAGCATTTCAAGAACTTCCTTTCTTTACATTATATCGTTACATAATTAAATTGGAACTCATTTGCCTAAAAACGCTGGAGTTCTTTTCTCACTAAATGCCTGTAACGCTTCCAGACGATCTTCCGTCGGGATCACAAGCTCATATGCCTTCGACTCGATGGCAAGTCCCGTCTGCAAATCGGTATTCATGCCTTGTGAAATAGCAAATTTCGCTTGTCTAATCGCGACCGGTCCATTTTTCATGATATTAAAAGCAAACTCTTCACATGTTTCGATTAGCCGCTCTTTTTCTACTACCTTCAGGACGACACCTAGCTCCAGTCCTTCTTCAGCTGTAAATCGTTTTGCTGTAAAGATCAATTCTTTTGCTTTCATTTCACCGACGAGTCGAGGAAGCCGCTGCGTTCCACCCGCGCCCGGAATAATCGCCCAGCTCGTTTCGGTCAGCCCCATGAGAACTCCTTCTGCTGCGATTGGAAAATCACACGCAATCATCAATTCAAAGCCTCCGCCAAGCGCATAGCCGTTTACCGCCGCGATTGTTGGTTGCGGAAGGTCAGCAATACTATTGAACACATCACGGATGGCCCGCACATTCCGTCTTGTTTCCGCCTCCGTTAACGTTTTACGTTCTTTTAAATCGGCGCCCGCACTAAATGCTTTATCTCCTGCACCGGTAAAAAGGACTACTTTCACTTCTGTATCGAGTGCGATCTTGTCCGTTACTTCTTGTAACTCCCGTAACGTATCATAGTTAAAACAGTTCAACGCTTCTTCTCGGTTAATTGTTACATAGGCAATTCCATTCTTTTTTGTCAATAAAACATTCGTCATTTTTCTCTCTCCTTTATCACCTATCAAGCTCGGTCTATTTCGCATACTATTAGAAAAATAAAACAAAAAAGCTGTCCACTATTTACTGGACAGCTTTTCACGGCCGGTCATTCTTGGATATTTTCAACAATAGCCGCAATGCCTTGTCCGACGCCGATACACATTGTCGCAAGTCCGTATTTCTCGTCCCGCTTCTTCATTTCATGAATGAGCGTTGTCAAAATACGCGCCCCACTCGCACCGAGAGGATGTCCAAATGCAATGGCTCCGCCGTTCACATTTACTTTTTCCTGATCGAGTTCAAGTTGTTTGATACATTCCAGTGCTTGCGAAGCAAATGCCTCGTTCAATTCAATTAAGCCGAGGTCATCTTTGTTCAAACCTGCACGTTCCAGTGCCTTTCTGGATGCATAGATCGGACCAAGCCCCATCACAGCAGGTTCAAGTCCCGCTGCCGCTCCTGATACGTATTTCGCCAATGGTTTCAAACCAAGTTCTTTGGCCTTTTCAGCGCTCATTAATAACAGAGCAGAAGCCCCATCATTGACGCCGGAAGCATTCCCTGCTGTTACCGTACCATTTTCAAAAATAGGACGTAGTTTACCAAGTCCTTCAAGTGTCGATTCAGGACGTGGATGTTCATCCGTATCGACAACAATTTCATTTCCTTTACGGTCTTTATAGATCACCGGAACGATTTCTTCAGCGAAACGATTGGAAGTCATCGCTTTTTTGGCACGCATTTGACTTTCGAATGCAAAACGATCTTGCGCATCTCGGCTAATATCGAAACGTTGCGCTACATTTTCCGCCGTCTTCGGCATTGTGTCTGCGCCGTACATTTCTTCTAGCTTTTTATTAGTGAACCGCCAACCGATTGTTGTATCGTACATTTTCATATCACCACGAGGATTGGCTCGTTCTGGTTTTGCCATTACGAATGGTGCACGCGTCATGCTTTCCGTTCCACCCGCGATATAAATATCTCCTTCTCCAACTGCAATCGATCTTGCGGCATAAATGACGGCATCGAGCCCAGATCCACATAGCCTATTCAGTGTCGTACCGCTAATTTCGATTGGCAAGCCTGCAAGTAATGTGGACATTCTTGCAACGTTACGATTATCTTCTCCGGCCTGGTTCGCATTCCCAAAGATCACTTCTTCGATCTGGTTAACTGGAACATCTGGATTTCGTTCAACAAGTGCTTTCAGAACAACGGCACCGAGATCATCTGGTCTAATATCTTTTAACGCACCGTTATATCTTCCGATCGGTGTACGTACCGCATCGACAATAACTACTTCTTTCATTTTTCCACCAACTCCTTCTCTGCTGCAGGCTGCGTATAATCATACACACCTTTACCACTCTTTCTTCCGAGACGTCCCGCTTGGACATATTGCTCTAAAAGAGGGGCTGGACGGTATCTTTCTCCAAGTTTTTCATACAAATAGCGCAAGTTATTCAAACGCGCATCTAAACCGACAAGGTCGACGAGTTCAAATGGCCCCATCGGATAACCAAGACCTAACTTGATCGCTTTATCAATTTCTTCCGGTGTACCGAGTCCTTCTTGCAACATATGAAAGGCCTCATTTCCTACAAGTGCACTCATACGACTCGTGACAAATCCTGGAAACTCATTAATCACAACTGTTTCTTTGCCCATTTTTTCAGCAACTTCCCGGATCACTTCGGCCGTTTCATCACTTGTCTCCAACCCGCGAATAATTTCAACGAGCGGCATTTTATGTACGGGGTTAAAGAAATGCATGGCAATCGTTTTTTCTGGTCGCTTCCCGTACGATGCAATTTCTGTTGGACTCATTGTAGATGTATTCGTTGCAAAGTAGCACTCTTTTGGCGCATACTTTTCAATCGTTTCAAATACTTGCTGTTTAATCGCAGCGATCTCAGGAACGGCTTCAATGATCAGATCGGCGTTTGCTGCTGCTTGTGTTAAATCTGTGACATAGGACAAGTGATCTTTTGCAGTTGCTGCTGCTTCTGTCGTCACTTTTCCTCTTTTAATGCCATGCTCAAAAATCACATCAAGCTCTTTTTTTGCATTTTCCAGTGCGTCGGGGTTAATGTCTACGATGGAAACGAAATAGCCTCCCAATGCCCCAACGTAAGCGATCCCTCTTCCCATGACGCCAGAACCGACGACAACGATGCGCTTTATCACATTCATTCCTCCCTATGGGTAAATCAATGCGGACGGAGAATGACCCCGTCCGCATCGTAATCAGTTGATAACATCAATTACGCCTTGGCGTAATTGCGGCGGGATTTTGAATTGAGGCCAACAGGATGTTGGTCATGCAGTCGTCGCGACAGGACGTCGCGCACTTAGACTGCCTTCCTTAACTCCTTTCAAAATCCCTGACATCCGCCGGAGGCTTAACTTGAATCAGCAGGGAGTTTGTACTCCCTCTGATTTAAAGGATTTTTCAGCATTCATCCCGCCATTTATGGAAGTGGGAGATTTCTGCTGAATCAAGTTAAACGCCTAGTGGATTCAATGGACGACTGCCAAAATAGGAAACTATGCTCTTCGTTTCCGAATACAAGTCCAATGTCTCGATCGATAGTTCACGTCCGAAACCAGATTGCTTGTAGCCGCCAAACGGTGTGCCTGGCATTGCGGAAAACGGACAGTTAATCATCACAATTCCAGCTTGAATTTGGTTTGCGACACGTGTTGCGCGTCCACCGTCTTTTGACCAAATTGCGGATCCAAGACCGTAGATTGTGTCATTTGCCAAAGCGATTGCTTCTTTTTCATCTGAGAATTTCATAACCGTTACAACTGGACCAAAAACTTCCTCCTGAACAATTTCCATGTCTTGTGTAACGTTGCCGATAATTGTCGGCTCGTACCAGAAACCGTTTTCAAATCCTTCAGGCTTCGCTACTTTACCGCCCACTAACACTTCCGCACCGTCTTTGACTGCACGCTGAACGAACCCATCAATCGTATCCAACTGACCTTGGTCAATGATTGCGCCCATATGTGTTCCTTTATCGAACGGGTTGCCTAAAACGATTTGTTTAGCTTTTGCAACGAATTTCTCCATAAACTCTTCGTAAACAGCTTCATGGATATACAGTCTTGAACGCGCCTCACATGATTGACCGGAGTTATAGAAAATACCATAAAGAGAACCGTCAACAGCCGCGTCAATGTCCGCATCTTCAAATACGAGGTTTGGAGACTTCCCGCCAAGCTCTAGCGTTACACGTTTCAATGTTTGAGATGCTTTACCCATAATGTCCTTACCGATTGGTGTAGATCCTGTGAATGCCACTTTGTCAACATTCGGGTGCTCTACTAAGTAATTTCCAACGTCTGCACCTGATCCTGGTACAATGTTCACAACGCCTTCAGGAACGCCTGCTTCGTGACAGATTTCACCAAGGACAATTGCCGTAAGCGGTGTTAAGGATGCCGGCTTGACGACGATTGAACAACCAACCGCAATGGCAGGTGCGATTTTCCAGGCTGCCATCATCAGTGGATAGTTCCATGGAATAATTTGTGCACAAACGCCTACTGGTTCTTTTTCTGTATAGTTGTGGAACTGACCAGGAAGGTTATTCACAACACCTCTATGACCTACAATAGCGCTAGCGTAAAATTCGAAGTCCTCGATCGCTTGGTTAATTTGTCCTTTTGCAGCATCAACCGTTTTGCCTGTATTCAACACTTCAAGCTCAACAAGCTCTTTGAAACGTGAACGCATAATTTCAGCAATTTTGTTTAATGTACGTGAACGGTACCCTACCGGTAACTTTTTCCACTTCCCATGGTCAAATGCATCGCGTGCTGCTTGAACTGCACGTTCTGCGTCTTCTTGTGAAGCTTTTGCAACTTCTGCAATTTGTTCTCCTGTTGCTGGATTATAAACTTTAATTGTTTCACCTGTGCTGCTTTTCACTTGTTCTCCATTGATCAGCAGGGAGTAAAAATCACGTTTAACTTCTAGCTTCGTTTCTTCTATAGTTGTCGACATGTAGAACACTCCTTTTATTTTCCTATAAAAACTGGCTTTCTTTTTTCTATGAATGCTGTGACACCTTCTCGATGATCAGCTGTCAAACCCGCTGCACGCTGTCCTTGTGCTTCTTGTTCAAGAAACTCATCATAAGAAAGTTCATAGGCTGCGTTTAATGAACGTTTAATGAGTCCAATGGCTTTTGTCGGCATCATTGCCAATCGTCCTGCAAACGCTGTCACTTCAGTTTCCCAGTCATCGGCCGCAATCAAGCGATTGGCAAGACCCAATTGGACGGCTTCGTCTGCTGGGATTTTTTCACCAAGTATCGAAAGTTCCGCTGCTTTGGCCTGTCCAACGAGCTTTGTCAGCGCATATAAGTTCCCCGAATCTGGGATGAGTCCGACATGAATGAAAGCATTTAAGAAACTCGCATGCTCCGATAGTAATCTGAAATCACACGCAAGGGCGAGGCTGAATCCTGCACCCGCTGCAACCCCATTTACAGCCGCAACAATCGGCTTTTCAAGTTGTCGAATCGCTTTCAACATTGGACCGTACTGGCCTCGCAATACTTCGCCGTGATCCATCTGTTCATCTACGCTCTCCAAGTCTTGGCCGGCGCAAAACGCTCTTCCCTCACCAGTTAGTACGACGCAGCGAACTTGTTCATCCGCTGCTGCGGCTTTAACTGCTTTCGTTACTTCTTTGAGCATCTGATCCGTAAACGAATTGAGTTTGTCCGGGCGGTTTAGTCGAAGCCAAGCAACATTGCTTTTTACTTCATATTGAATCGTATCGTACATACGACAGTTCTCCTTTACTTCCCTTTATACTCTGGCTTCCTTTTTTCAACGAAAGCACTCATGCCTTCTTTCTGGTCCTCAGAAGCAAACAACAGGTAGAAATTTTTACGCTCATATTGCATTCCTTCATATAATGTATAATCAACAGCCTTATTCACTGAATCTTTGATGAGGCGGATTGCAAGTGGTGGCTGCGCAGCAATTCTTGTTGCATACTTCATCGTTTCTTCAAGTAAGAGTTCCGGTGCAACGATCCGATTAATGACACCGTGGTGAAGTGCCTCTTCAGCTGGAATTCGTTCTCCCGTCCATATCCACTCCAGTGCTTTTGTTCGTCCAACAAGCTTTGTAAGCCGTTGTGTACCACCTGCCCCGGGCATCACTCCCAGGTTCACTTCCGGAAATGAAAACTCCGTGCCGCTTGCTGCAATTAACGAATCACAGCAAAGCGCTAGTTCAAAACCGCCGCCGAAAACAAAACCTTGTACAGCACCGATAATCGGTTTTTTGATGTTGGCAATTCGATCCCAATCTGAAAACTGGTTTAACAGCTCTAGACGGATTGGATCATCTTGTGACATTTCATCGATGTCTGCACCAGCCGAAAAGGCGCGGCCTTTTCCTGAAAGCACAATCACACGTGCGTCAGGATCCCGGTCGAATTTTTCCATTGCCTGCAGAATTTCTCCAACCATTTTCCGATTCAAAGAATTTAGTTGGCGCGGACGGTTCAAGACGATGCTTGCAACTCCGTCCGCCAGAGATGTTTCAATGAATTCAAAGCTCTCCATTATTATTGATCCTCACCGATGCTCAATGAAACGAGATCGCCCGCAAAGCTCATCAAATCTTTACCAGATGCTTTTCCTTCCTCCGAACGCAAACCATTATTTAGTGCTTCCATATCGTCATAGCTCATTTCACACATCAAATAATAAGGAGGTTTTCCGCCCATTACAGACTTGGAGAATTTTGTTACTTTCATTTCACGCAATCCTGGAATTTTTGCCGTCAGTGGGCCATGGACATTAAAGTAATGCTCATCGAATGCCTGCTCATCTTCTGGATGTTTATATAATGCAACTAGTTTTGCCATTGTCAATCTCCTCACTTTACATTAATGTTGAAATCGGCTTCATAGCCTCAAAAACGTTTTTACAACTTTTACAATAGAGAATACTTCTACATGCGGTCGGTCCGAAAATATTATCCATTGTCACATATGTTGAACCACAATAAGCACAGTCAACATGCCACGATCCGTCTTCTTCGAAGTGGCGTGGCGGCGGTGCAATACCAAACGCTCGGAGGCCCGCATGCCCTTGCTCCGTAATACGGTCAGATGTCCAAGGCGGACTGAATATGAATTCTACATCCACGTTCGACACGCCCGGAACTTTCTGCACAGCCTCGACTGTATTCTTCTCGATAATTTCAAGAGCCGGGCAGCCGAGGAATGTCGGCAAAAGGACGACTTTCACATCATTTCCTTCTACCGAGACATCCTCTACCATCCCAAGATCGAGAATACTTACTGTGTCAATCTCTGGATCTTTCACATTCATAAGCGCACCATATATACTGTCGTTCGTAAGTTGTGTAAGTACCGTCACTAGAGATGCCTCCTTTATTGATCAATTACCAAACAGCTTCAACGTCTAATCGGTATACTTCAGACAGTGTCGCAATCGCTGTGTCCAGCTCATCCGTATGTTCACCGTTTCGTCCATTTTTCACAGGTGCCGGGATCGTAGGCACTGCTAAACCTAGCGATTCAAAGACAGGTGTCAAAGCTGCAATCCAGTTCTTCGTCAATTCTTCCTCAGTTGCAATGAGGCCTGCACTTTCAATATCCTCTTTATACTGACCGTATGAAAAGATGTCGCCAAAATCTTCCATCACAAGCTTAATCGCGTTGGTCATTCGTTTTTCAGCTTCATCTGTAGAGCTCATTAACTGCGTGAACCACGTTCTCCAGTGCATAAGGTGATAATGCAGTTCCATACTCACTTTCACAGCGCCTTCTGCAAGCGGTGCATATGAGCTTTCTCGAAGCGAATCAATTTTCACGCGCTTCGCCTGTGCATAGAAGTAGTTTCGAACGACTGCATAAGCCCAATCATAGATCGGTGTTTCCATGTAATAACCTTCACCGTTGACACGCTCGGCTAAAACACTGTTTCTTCTTTCTGCTGACGAACGTAAATGTGCGAGTGCGTCTGCATTTCCTTCTCCAAGTTCCTCTAGTAAGTTGTAGTACATTGTCGCATGTCCCATCGTATCCTGCGTGATCGAAGAGAAAGCAACGTCCTCTTCAATATGTGGAGCCAAACCAAGCCATTCGGATCCTCGGTATGATATTAAGAAGTCATCATCCGCTAATTGGAATAGAAGTTCTTTCAATGCTACTCTTTCGTTACTCATTTTTTATCACCTGCCCATGATAAAATTTCTTTTTCATCAAACATTTGCTGCTCATAATGACGCCATTTCTTCTTTAAGTAGCCGTAACCTTTTGTTTCCCGATAATCTTTATTATTCAAGCGACCAAGGATTAGCTTCTCTTCACCTTCCAAGCCACGTATGTCTTTCCGGTTCACGATCCATATATCAACAACTGGCTCACGTCGCATAAAGTTTTCCTGTGCCATGATCAATGCCATTTCCTTGTTCGGAGCGAGCAAGCTGAATTGGTGTTGGAATGACGCTGTCGGTGTTCGTTTGCTAAAGACTTCAAACTCTTGATAAAATGTTGTCTCTCTTCCCATCTGTTAACGTCTCCTTTCTGTTATCTAATGACTGCGCTCAATGCGTCACGTACCCATGCGTTATATTCGTAAGAAGTGCGTCGTAAGTTCAAACGCGCCTGTGAACGCGGTCCTTCATTTCTAATAATCTTCTTAAATTCATTCCAGTCTGGCTGCGCGTACTCCCAACGTTTTTCCTCATCGTTGTAACGAAGAGTTGGATCTGGAATTGTTAAGCCAAGTGACAGAATACGCGGGATGTATTTATCAAAGAAATCTTGTCGTAATTGTTCGTTTGTTTTCGTACGGATTCTGTATTTAATCGTTACGTCCTGTTTGGAAGCACCTGTTGTCTGACTGCTTGCAGGTCCAAAGAACATGAGCAAGGATTCCCACCAACCATTCAGTGACTCTTGAATCATGGCTCTTTGCTCAGGCGTTCCTTCTGCTAAAGCAAGAATGATAGACTCTCCGTGTTGCGCGTGGAATACTTCTTCCGCACAAATACGTTGTAACGCTCGTGCATAAGGACCGTATGAAGCACCTAGCATATTCGTTTGAGTGATGATTGCCGCTCCATCGACGAGCCAGCCGATTAGCCCTGCATCCGCCCATGTGTTTGTTTCCATGTGGAAGACGTTATGGAACTTCAAATCTTCATTGAATAAATCTTGCATCAAGTCGCCGCGATTTTTTCCGTACGGTTTCAATAGATCTTCTGCAACACGCAAGAGAAGCTGTCCATGCCCCATTTCATCTTGTACTTTTGACATAATGCCAAGCTTTCGACGTAAAGACGGGGCTTTCGGAACCCATTCCTTTTCGGGAAGTGCCCCCATTATTTCACTGATTCCATGCATGGAGATCAACTTAATAAGCGCTATCCGATATTCCTCTGGCATCCAATCATCTGCTTCAATCTTCTCGCCTGCTTCAATACGTGCAAGAAATTCTTGCTGCTTTTCTTCTTCCGTTTTTAAAGCTACCACAACCATTTTCCAAATCCCCTTTCTGCTGTTAACTCCGTTCCATATAACCGTCTACTAACGATAGTATACAATACTGTTATGTTAGAAGGCAAGCCTTTATCCGATTATTCCGATTAGGATGAAAGTATTTCAATCGAATGCCCCGACCAACAATGGTTCTTCACTCATTTTAATTGAATCAGTAGGGCAGCCATCGCATGCATCTTCAAGATCATCTAGTAAATCATCCGGCACTTCTGCAGTTCCTTCGTTATTATCCAAAAGGACATAAGCAAAACCTTCATCGTTATAGGCAAAGATCTCAGGGGCACTGGCTCCGCAAGCCCCGCACGCAATGCAAGTTTCTTGATTCACTATTGTGTATGCAGACATATCTTATTCCTCGCTCCCGGATTTTTTTTGTTATACATTAACTGTTTCTGAGGCCTTATTCTTTTTTTCTTCTCTCTTAGCCATCACTGTCGTGCTGTGAACCGCCTGCACTTTGGCAGACGGATCGATATATGTTTTTGCGTTACTAATAGCAGTCGGCCCTTCTCCAAAACCACTCGCGATTAATTTCACTTTTCCTTCATATGTGCAAATATCACCAGCAGCGTAAATACCCGGAATGTTCGTTTCCATTTTCGAGTTGACAACGATACAGTTCTTGTCTAGCTCAAGTTCCCAATCCTTAATCGGTCCAAGCGAAGAGACAAATCCGTAATTGACGACGACATCATCTACATCAATCACTTTCACTTCATCACCTTTTGCTTGTTGAAGAACAACTTGTTCGATCTTGTCATCTCCGATCAATTTTATTGGCACGTACGGTGTCAACACATCTACGGAAGAATTCTTCATTTCCTCAACTGTCGCTTCGTGCGCACGGAATCGATCACGGCGGTGAGCGATTGTCACTTTTTCTGCAATAGGTTCCAACATAAGAGCCCAGTCAACGGCGGAATCTCCGCCGCCGAATAATTGAACTTTTTTCCCTGCAAAACGATTGAGATCTGTGATCAAATAATGCAAATTCGAGTTTTCAAATTTGGTCGCTTCTTCAAGTTCAAGTCTTCTTGGTTGGAAAGAACCATTGCCCGCTGTAATAATGATAGTTTTTGAATAATGTGTTGCTTTGTCTGTGACAAGCTTGAATGTGTTATCTTCTTGCCGTTCAATCTGCTGAACCATTTGACCAAGACTAACTGTCTGTTCAAATTGTTCCATTTGTTCTGTTAAGCGATCAATCAAATCTTGTGCTGTAATTTTTGGAAATCCAGCTACGTCATAAATATATTTTTCTGGATATAAAGCGGATAACTGACCGCCTAGCTGCGGTAAACTCTCGATAATATTACAAGTCATGTTTCGCAATCCAGCGTAAAAAGCAGTAAATAAGCCGACGGGACCTCCGCCGATAATCGTTACATCATAAACCTTCTTATTTTCAGACACGCGTTTTCCTCCTTATTAACGGTATTTCATGCTTCTACTAAAACCTTTTTCTCACGTAAATCAATAATTCGAATCGCCTTTCCTTCCGATTTTGGAAGCGTATTCGGTTTATTGAAAATAACACCCATCGACACTAGACAGTTTGATGAGATCGCTTTTACAATCTCCTTAGATAATTTTTGAATTTTAGGGTGGACAAGATCGCCCGAAATTTCGTTGTATAATTCATTTGTAATTTCAACGTGCAGCTCAACACTTTCCATCGTCCCTTTTTGCAAACGGTGAATTTGATAATTTGGCACAAGATCTTCTACTTGCAGAAGAACACGCTCGATTTCCGATGGGAAAACGTTTACTCCACGTAAGATAATCATGTCATCTGTACGCCCTTTAATGCGTGACATTCTTGTCGTCGTTCGGCCGCATTTACACTTTTCTCGTGTAATAGAAGCAATATCGCCTGTTCGATAACGAATAACCGGGAATGCTTCTTTCGTTAAACTTGTAATGACAAGTTCCCCTTCTTCGCCTTCAGCAACGGCTTCCAGTGTTTTTGGATCAATCACTTCCACATAGAAGTGGTCTTCTTGAATATGCAATCCATCCTGTGCTTCGTGACATTCTATAGAGACTCCTGGTCCAATAATTTCGCTCAACCCGTAAATGTCGACCGCTTTCAAATCAAAGGTTTCTTCAAGCCGATGGCGCATTTCTTCTGACCAAGGTTCCGCACCAAAAATACCGTATTCAATAGACGTTTCTCGAGGATTGATCCCCATATCTTTCATCTTTTCAGCAACCGTCATAATGTATGATGGTGTTCCGGAAATACCTCTTGGTTTGAAATCATCAATCAGCATCACTTGCCTTTCCGTATTCCCCCCAGAAATTGGAACAACAGCTGCGCCTAATTTTTCTACGCCGTAATGGACTCCAATTCCTCCGGTAAATAAACCATAGCCATACGTATTGTGGAAAATATCTCCCTTTCTACCACCCGCGGATACGACTGCACGTGCGACCACTTCCGCCCAGTTATCAATATCGTTTCTCGTATAGCCAACAACAGTCGGTTTACCACTCGTTCCGGAAGAAGCGTGTAATCTGACAATTTCATCTTGCGATACTGCAAATAAACCGAATGGATAGTTATCACGAAGATCACCCTTAATAGTGAAAGGTAGTTTGCTAATATCATCTAAACTTTTAATATCCTTCGGAGTTACCCCTAATTCTTCAAACTTTTGCTTGTAAAAATTCACATGCTTATAGACTTTCTCAGCAGTTTCTTGAAGTCTTTCCAGCTGTAAAGCCTCCATCTCAGGCCGTGATAATGTTTCCATTTGTGGATTGAACACGTTAACTCCTCCTTCTCCTAGTCCTCTTATCCCTCACCAAAACATAACACCAATATCACGAATGAATTAATTTTGTAACATGAATACAGGGTAATCCCTGATTCAGAAAATGTCAATATGAAAATCTGAATACTCTTAATAAAATGTATATTCTTTAATAAATAGCTATTCAGGAACGTCTTGAGTTTAAAAAGAGACTGTCAAGCGTTTCTTCAAAATAAGGGAGAACCCACCTGCATGGATTCTCCTTTATTTATTTCTGAATCTCAATGATTTTGTGCAGATCCTACGCCATAACCGGTATTCGATTTATAAACAACTTCTGCATATTTTTCTTCATCTGCTTTTTCGGTTGACAAAATGGTTCCTAAGTAAGCACCTAAAAAGCCAAGTGGTACAGTAAAGATCGTTGGATTTCCTAGTGGGAACAATGCTTCTCCTACAAAAATAGCTGCACCTGGTTCAGGGTTCCAAACGTTCGGGCTTAAAAAAACAAGAATGACAGAACTCAATAATCCAACGAGCATTCCCGTAATTGCCCCCGATGCATTAAAGCGCCTCCAGTAAATCGTGCACAAAATGACCGGTAAATTGGCGCTAGCTGCGATTCCAAGCGCTAAAACAGACAAAAAGGCGACATTCAGCGTTTGAGAGAATAAAGCAAGAATAATAGATGTAGCGGCTACACTGACTGAAGCAATACGCGCCACTAGTACTTGCTCTTTTTCAGAAACTTTTCCATCCTTTATAATTTCTCCATAAATGTCATGTGCAAATGCGGATGCAGAAGTTAACACAAGTCCAGACACGACAGCCAAAATTGTTGCAAATGCAACTGCTGCAATAAAGGCAAATAAGAAGTCCCCACCGACAACTAAGGACAACAAAGGTGCCGCCATATTTCCAGCTGGATCCGCGCCGACAATCGTATCAAATCCTACAAATGATGCCGCACCGAAACCTAGGAAAATTGTCATGACAAAGAAAGCGCCGATAAACCACGTTGAATAGACAACTGACTTCCGTGCCGTCACCGCATCTTTTACCGTGAAGAACCGCACGAGTAAGTGAGGCAATCCAGCTGCGCCAAGAACAAGCGCCATATTCAATGAAATGATGTCAAGTCCATTCGTGTATTTATTGCCCGGTTGCAGAAATTCCGTCCCAAGTGGCGTAACTGTTTTCACATAATGGAACATTTCTGAAACGTTAAAATTAAACTTTGAAAAAACCATAAACGTTAGGATCCCTGAGCCGCCGAGTAGAAGAACCGCCTTCGTAATCTGAACCCAGCTTGTTGCAGTCATCCCTCCAAATATGACGTAGATCGTCATCATTACCCCTACAATTAAGACGGCTATTCCATAGTCAATGTCAAGTAGAAGTTTAATGAGCCCCCCTGCACCGACAAGTTGGGCAATCATGTAGAAAATGGAGATAACGAGTGTACTAACTGCCGCCATTCCCCTTACTTTTTTCGAATTAAAGCGCGAGGTAATCATATCCGCAAGCGTGAATTTCCCCAGATTTCTAAGCGGTTCCGCCACTAAAAAAAGAAGGAATAGGAATGCCATCAAATTCCCTACACTCATATAAAATCCGTCAAAGCCGATCAGCGCAATCGCGCCTGTAATTCCTAAGAAAGAAGCAGCGGACATAAAATCACCAGCAACCGCCAATCCATTTTGCCAAGCCGTTAGCCCACCGCCCGCTGTATAGAAGTCACTTGCACTTTTCGTTTTCTTTGCTGAAAAGTACGTTATTGTAAGCGTTAACAAGACAATACTTAAAAAAAGCGACAAAGAAAGAAGGCTCATTTCTCCAACTCCTTTTTATGCTTTGTCAATATCTCTTTAACCGTTATATCGTACTTTGCAGCGGTCTTCATATAGACAAGACCTAAAATCCAAACAACTGCGAATTGCAAGAGCGCATAGACCCACGCCCATGTCAGACCGAAAAACGCGTCCCCTTTTAAAACATCTGTATAAGCTGCAAGGATTGGCAAAAGAAAATAAAAAGATAAGAAAAATATTGTTGTTGGTAAAAGAAATGCCTTCTTCTCTTTGATAAGCTTCGCAAATTCCTTCGTTCTGGTTAACTCACTATATGTCTGCTTCGAACCTGTTTCCGTTCCCTTCTGGTAAGGCCATGACGGATCCATCGTTGTTTCATTGGAACCCAATGCTGAATCGTAGCGATCTTTTACATTTATTGTCATTCCAGTTCCCCTTTCTCCCCAAGGATTTTCAGTTTTCAACCAAACTTTTTAAGTACTTGTCCCCATCCTAATTTCTTTTTTTACTCACGCCTTTCCTGACTTATAATCTAACGTAATAAAGTGTTATCGGTATCTTCTGACTTTTCTTGATGTAACCAAAGTATAGCTCAACGTATTTAATACGTTACGTTATGAATTAACATATCACCGTTCATGGGGTTTGTAAATAACTTTTTGAAGTTTTTGTGAATTTGTTTTTAAGAATTATTCAAACTTTCACTTAAAACACTATAATAGCAATGGTTCCAATGATTTTTATATAACACAAAAAGTTCACACACCTTTTTGAGGTTATGAATATACCTAACTTCATAAATGGCAGCAGGAATTTTATTGTTTAATTATCAAGCAAATCTTTTATAATGATAAGAAGATTAGTGATTATAATCGTATTAATGACGATCGGGATGGAAATGGAAATAACTTCCCTAAATAAAAAACATACCAAAATTAGCAGTCTAGACCGCATCTATGGGTCGGATTGCTAATTTTAGTATGTTTTATGATCACTATTGCCGCACAAACAATATTTTAAAACTCTGATGATGATCCTCTGCGGTGATAAGCCGAAAGAGCGTTATGTTCACAACAGAAAAAATCCGATACCCATAATGAGATACGCCGCAAAAAGCATCAACCCTTCAAACCAATTAGACTCCCCATCATTGCTTACATTAATGACAAGAAACGTCGCTGTAATCATCGCCACCAATTCAGGAATCGTGAAAACCAGCGGCATTGGCTCGGGCATAAAGAGCGAGATAAGTACGAGTACGGGCGCTACGAACATCGCCACTTGCAAAGTCGATCCAACCGCAATTTCAACAGAAATGTCCATTTTATTTTTTATCGCCATCGTAATCGCGGAAAAATGTTCGGCGGCATTCCCTACAATCGCGACAATGATGATCCCAATAAACAATTCTGACCAACCAAATTTCTCGCCAAGCGTCTCAAATGTATGAACAAGTTGTTCCGACACAAAGGCAACAGCAACTGTTGAGAGTAGAAGGATTAAAATCGACTTCCCTTTCGTCCACTCGGGCGTCTCGGTTTCTTCATGATCAGATGCGCCAAAAACTCCCCGGTGCGTCACCAATTTAAAAAACAATCCCGCAAGATACAAAGTAATGAGAATGACAGAAATCCCAATACTTAAACTTAATGTCTTCGGACGATCTAGTGTCATCGAAAAGATCTCAGGAATGACAAAGGCTACAATGACAGCGAAAATGAGCAAACCAGAGTTATATCTTGCATCTTGAATACTGAAATTTTGCCGTTTAAATTTAACGCCGCCCGCAAAGAAGGAAAGTCCCAAGACAAGCAGCAAGTTACCTAGGACAGAACCCGTAAGTGAAGCTAAAACGATGCCAATCATGCCAGCCTTTAATGTGAAGATGGAAATAATGAGTTCAACCGCATTTCCAAACGTCGCATTTAACAAACCGCCAATCCTCGGCCCGCTTACAATGGCCAAACTTTCCGTCGCCCGCCCCATCACACCCGCAAGTGCAATAATGGTTACGCTGCAAAGAAAAAACATTGGAATGTCTCCCCAATGAAAAATGGCACCTGCAATGACAAATGGTACACCAACAAAAATGAGTATCGTAAATAACCGGTTCAATGGAAGCCCCCCTGTTGGATAAAAAGAGTACTCTTCCTATCTTTTCCCTAAAGAAAAGATCAAAACATTCATTTTTACATTCGTGACACAGTCACAAAAGAGTTTCTATTGTTTACGCATACCGTAAAAGAATGAGCAAAGCGGCCTACACAATGAACGTGTAGACCGCCTTATTTTCATTGCTTCTGTGCAAATTGATCAAACAGCTACCAAATGCCCAAATAGGCTCACCAATGTCAAACTAACAGCACCAACTGCAACGGCAGCAATGAGGCCGATCAAAAATGGTTTGATGCCCAGCCCTTTAAATTTACTGAAGTCAGTGGATAGCCCAACGCCAGCCATTGCCAACCCAAGCATATATGTCGTACCAAAAGAACTGCTGGCACTATAAAAACTCTTCCATGCATCTGGTTCTAAAAAGCCAAACGCTACGCCATTATTCGTAATATTCATGTCTCCAATCGTACGAACAAGTGCCAACAATAGAAAACCAATAACAAATAATGGAATAAATTTATACCATTTTGGGATGTTTCGCTCTTCGCCAATCCCACCCTCTTGACTAGCATTTTTATAAAAGAAAAACGAAATAAGCGGAATGACAGCAATGATAAATAAATTCCTTGTAAGTTTTGTAACCATCGCGACATCAACGGCCTGTTCCATATCAAATACCTGATTAAAAATGAGTGCTGCCCCTGTCACTTGTGCTGTGTCATGAATAGCTGTTCCTAAAAACAAGCCTGCTTTAATCGGATCATCTGCAAAAAACAGATTGGCTAAGTATGGGTAAAACAACATACCGACTAAACCGAAAACCGTAATATTAGCGACCGCGTATGAGATTTCATTGTCTTTCGCCTTTAATACTGGAGAAGTCGCCATAATCGCTGTAACGCCGCAAATTCCTGTTCCGCAAGCAATTAATGTACCAAGACGTTTAGACTGATTGAGCTTTTTGGTGAAAAATAATGTTACGAAAATACCGCAAGAAATACAGATCACAACAAGCGGAATCCCCCACGCTCCTAGTCTTACTGCTTCTATTAAACTGAGACGAAGACCTAATAAAATAATTCCGGCCCTTAACGCATACTTGACTGAGAAAGCAGCACCTTCGACGAAGATCGGGTGCAGCTTCAGCGCATTCCGAATGATGATTCCAATGAGGATTGCCACAAATATGCCCGATACAGGACTTGCGCTTCCCTCCGGCAAAATATTCAGCTTCACAATGACTACGCCGATTAACTCCGCCAAGTAGATCCCCAGCATCATGATTAGAAAACAAATCACGAGACCCGGGAGAATGACACTTACATAATTTCGGTTAGGAGTGGCCGCCACCTTATTCATATACATTTTAATCGTCTCCATTAGTTCTCCCTCACTTTCAATTTAAAATCAATCTAGACCATAGATACCAGACGAGTCATGACGTCCGTACCAGTTCATTTTAGGTACTTCTAGTATAATCATCTAAAGGTTGATAATTCAATATTTTTCGTCATTTAGGGGTATATGAATATTGAATAAGTATAATTATAAAACAAGATAAATGCGGTCTAACCATACAATTGGTACTATTTGAACGACTTTTAGGATAATGCGCCTCTTCACACTAGACATGACTAAAAGAGCCAGGCTCACATTAAATGTACAATGGTGCCTAGCTCTTCGTTTTAGTGATTGTGTTCTTCTGCAGCATCTGCTTCCGCTTTGGTCATATGAACCGTTCCAAATGGATGGTTCGGAGGTGCATAAATGGTGTAGAGCTTTAGCGGAACATTGCCTGTATTCGTTAGATTATGCCATGTTCCAGCAGGAACCATAATTGCGGAATCATCATCAACCATTCTTCTAAAATCTAAACGATCCCTACTTCTCCCCATTTGAACAATTCCTTGGCCTTGTTCAATACGCAAAAATTGATCAACATCAGGATGCATTTCTAAACCGATCTCTTCGCCAACATTTAGGCTCATTAACGTAACTTGCAAATGTTTCCCTGTCCATAAAGCAGTGCGAAATGTATTGTTTTGCTCCGCTGCTTCATCGATATTGACAACATACGGATTGGGGCCATAATCTTTTAACATCATATTTTCATCGTCGTTATTTACGTAAAAAGAATCCAATCCATTTGCATACACGACCCTATCCGGAAAGGTACCAACCTGTCTTCCATAGTGGTACATGGGGATGTAACCGTAATAAGGATACTGATAGGGATACCCATATGGATAATTGTACATTTCTTTCAATCCCTTCGCAGTTCGTCGAGTTATCCTATGCGTTTACTATTGGGAATGGCACTGAAGTATGCATGATTCTTAAAATGAAATTAGGCGCTGTTCCTTGGTTCAGGAAAGCGCTTTACTCCATCTCTTCTACCTACCGATCGAGCCGATCAAGGATTTGTAACAATAGTTTATTTGACGTCTCTGAGTTAGATACATTTTGATCAAGCTGCTTTTTTAATTCATCAATTTGTTTTTGAAGATCCGCTGTCTGTTTGGCTTGCTGCTGATCAGAAATTTGATCTTCCTGAATCGCAATGATTCCCCCTATAACGGCCACCATATCCCCAAACGCCGAAATAGCTGCCCCCAATAACGCAATTTTATCACCGGCCTGTGGGGACGATTCATTGCCAGAACGGGCACCTATTTCTTCAATTTCAAACAATGGGAACTCTCTTGTCAACTGAAATTCCCCCTTACCCATTTGCAAACGAAATGATACTGAACTTAGTATATGAAGGTTTCGGACAATGGGTTCAAGCACAGTTCCATTTTATAAGCGTCTAAGAAAGACCCCCAAGTCCATAGTCCTTCATCCTATACATTGTAAGATCAGCATAGCGAATAAGTTCATCAACATCCCTTCCATGTGTCGGAAAAACTGCAAGTCCAACCGATGCCTCAATTGAATAATTCGGAATGAACGCAGTAGCCGAGAACTCTTGCTCCAATTTTCTAATCAAATCATTGGATGCGTTTGGAGACAATCGAGAGATGAGTATAATAAATTCGTCACCGCCCCAACGAGCGATAAAATCTTCATTCGTTGTAATTTTTTTCAATATGCATGAAACATGACGCAATAGCTCGTCACCTTTTTCGTGACCATATGTATCATTGACTTTTTTAAAATTATTAAGATCAATCATGACAACACCAAATTGTCGGCCTTTTCTTTGGTAGTTCGTCTTAAATCTTTTCAGCGCCTTCTCAAAGGAACGCCGATTATAAACGTCTGTCAAAGGATCTTTTTCAGCGTAATATTTAGCAAAGTCATATTGTTTTCCGCACCACCAAGCAACGAGCAGAAAAATTACTGTTAAGATAAAAAAATCAGTTTGAAATTGGACGTCCATATAATGATGGTAATAAAAATAGCGCAAAATATTAAATAATCCCACAACTAAAATCGAAAAAACTCTTCCCCTATACCCCATAGCCGCTCCCTCTTTTTCTTTAAACTACTTATTATTTTAATATAACCTAAGACAATTGTCCTGTATGTTACTTATTTAGCCACTCATGAGGAAAGTACTGCCGCATTTTATGTAAGCTAGGTGCCGCTGACACCTAGTTCGTTCACTCACCAGTAAACGCCCCCGGAACTGATCCACTTACTGGTTGAAGCCTTTTTTGTTTACGCTCTGCTTTAAGTATTTTCATTAAAACGCGCTGCACTTCTATTGTTTCTTTTGTACAATGCATTGGATCTGCCAAATTCTTTTGTTCTAAAGGATCTTCCGTTAAATTATACAATTCAAATTCATCTAGCACGGGCTGTTCTTTTCTCTGTGTTGTACAATCCTTTTTATTCAAAATCGCATCGCTTTCCCCTGGACTGGTCCAGAATTGCGGATTGTCAAAATACCGTCCAAACTTCCATTTTTCCTTCCGGCCATTTTTGCCTGTTTCGAGCATCGCCACTACTGCTTCAATCGAACATGGCTGTATGACCGATTCATACGCTTTACCAGTCACTGCATTCGCCTGACGCAATCCTTTTGATACATGATCATCCGTCATGAAGTAAATGGGTTCGTTAATTCTTGAAAAATGCCCATATCCTTTCACAAGCGGCTTTAAATTTCGCCCAACGAACGAATGTACTTCCGTATGATCTTTAGAAAGAATCTGCTGGACTTTGTGAACGTTAATTTCCGAAAGACCTAGCAAAGTAGGCAGTACATCCACATGACTCGTTAGCATATCTGTACTTGCTTGTTGAGGAAATAAAATAGGATTGGATATAATGAACGGAACATGAATCGACTCTTCATACATATTATACCACTTTTGATACAAGCCGCCGTGCGCCCCCAATAATTCACCGTGATCTGAAATAAATACAACGATCGTATTTTTGTGAAAACGGGATTGTTGAAGAGCATTTAATACTTTCATCACTTCAGCATCTGCTTGCTTCATTAAACTAAAATACAGTTGACGGTAAAAGTTATTATCAATAATGGGCTGCAGCATTTTCGGATACGTATCACGATAACTAGCTTGCGCTTGCGGTTTTTCAAGTAATGAATCTAACGTGGTGGGGGCGGGCGGTATATAAGGAAGTGTGTCATCGACGGTAAAACGGTAGTTGGATGAGACGGCTGTAAAGATCCCATACAACGCAATATCATGCGGATTTACAATTGAACAAGTGATCAGCCACGGTTTATGATCCTTTTCACTAGACGCCTGATCGTGTAATTTTTTTATTAATTCTACAGTTTTAGCCGAATAGACTTCATCGCGGCCGCTCGTGCCAATAGCTGCGGATGATCCAGAATTTCTTGGATCGGCACCGTGGGGATCTGGTCCTATCCAGTCAGAATAGCCGTATTCATCTAATCGATTCGCCTTTTGATAATGATTTTCTTTCGCCAAACTAGGTGCACCAGTAGACGGATCATAGCTTGGCAATGCATTATGCGTCCCTGGTATTAAAATATCTGCTTCTGAAGCGTGCCATTTGCCTTGCCAGTACGTATCGTAGCCAGCAGCACGGAAATAATCGCCCATCGTTGGCACAGTGTTCGGATCGAGCCAAAATTGATCGGCATCAAAAGATCCTTTGGCTGCGCCGGGTGTTTGAGAAACGCCATGAAGCGATGGGTATTGTCCAGTGAACAATGTTGTCCGGCTCGGTGCACATGCCGTACTGCTAACGTAATGATTTTGAAATTCCATCCCATGTTTCAGCAACCATTGGTGCGCTTGTAAGTTTTCCTTGCGCCATTTGCTTAACTCTTCTGATTCATAGACAGTAGGATAACGTTCCTGATCCACGATAATAAAGAGGATATTAGGACGTTTTAGCCGACGAGGGTATCGCTGATTTCTTTTCTTATCCATGCTAACCACTCCCCTTCGTTCCTTTATTTATCATATGAGAAAAGAAGAGAAGTCGTGTCATTCGCCGTGACGTTTTTAAAGTTGTACTTTCGAACTACGTAGTGCACCTCTCTATTCTCGATTTAGAAAAACCAAATTATCTGTTTTACATATACTAAAATCAAAAATAGCACAAACCATGTTCCAGGTTTGTGCTACCCTATTATTTCTTCTCATTGCTCGCAGGCAAAATATGGGCTGGAATTGGAGATTTGTACACATCGTCGCCGAGACGTTCTTTTAGTTCTATTTTGCTTCTTTCAATTAGCTCTGGATTTCTCAGCATTTCGAGCGCCGTTCCTGCCATTACTTTCCCTGCCATTAACATTCCTTTTTGGGCAATGGACGTGTTCCCAATAGAGACAACTTGCCACGTATGAGCAGGTGTACCAATTACCCAACAAGCACTAAAAATTTGAGCGGTTGGCGTAACCCAGCTGACATCCCCGACATCAGTCGAGCCGAAAATAGTTGGTTCAGCTACCGCATCATAAGGATGAAGGACATCTGCCATTGCTTTTCCTTTTAATTGAGCCGCAACTTCTTTTGGCATTTTCCCCATGTCGTTCTCAATATCTGCCGCTGACAATGTCGCTTGTAGTTGTTTGGCGAATGCAAGCTCTTCTTCACTATATTCCGGCACACCAATTTCATTAAACACTTCATACATTTTCGTTTCAATTGTTTTATTTGGAATAAGATTTGAACAAGCTTTATCGAAAATGATTTCAACTTCCGTCCCTGTCATTAAGGCTGCGCCTTTTGCGATATTACACACCCGCTCGTAAATTTCTTGGACTTGTGGTGTTTTAGGCGCACGAATTAAGTACAAAACTTCCGCCTCAGCTTGGACGACGTTCGGCGAGAAACCACCTGAATTGGTGATGGCATAGTGAACCCGTGCTTCAGGAATAATATGTTCACGCAAGTAGTTCACACCAACGTTCATTAGCTCAACTGCATCTAATGCACTTCTGCCAAGATGCGGAGCGGCCGCTGCGTGAGCACTTTTCCCTTTAAAACGATAGTAAACTTGATAGTTTGCAAGTGAATTGCCTGTAAAAATTTCATTCGTTGACCATGGATGCCAACATAATGCAAAATCGACATCATCAAAAATGCCTGCGCGTGTCATGTACGTTTTGCCAGAACCGCCTTCTTCTGCCGGACAGCCATAGTAACGAATCGTTCCTTCTAATCCTTCTTTTTCCATTAAATCCTTTAATGCGACTGCAGCGGCTAATGAGCCTGTCCCGAGCAAATTATGCCCGCAGCCATGTCCATTTCCGCCTTGTTCAATCGGTGAGGCATTTGACGTGCCACCTTCTTGGCTTAATCCGGAAAGCGCGTCATATTCTCCTAAAAACGCAATAACGGGACTGCCAGAACCATAACTGCCTACAAAGGCTGTCGGCATGTCGGCGAGTCCCTTTTCGACTTGAAAACCTTCGGAATCTAGCGTTTCACAAAGTAACGCCGCTGATTGCACTTCCTCAAAGCGCGTTTCCGCAAAATCCCAAATTTGTTCACTTACATTTATCCATTTCTCTTTCTTTTCCTCTATTAATTGTACTATCTTTTGAAGATCATTCACCTATATCCCTCCTGCTTTTCATTTACTTTTTGCCAGTTCTTTTGCGGTGCGGAATAATAGATCGACACCAGTCAGCAGTACATCCTCCTCATAGTCGAACCGTTCATGATGATGTCCCGCCGCCAAATTCGTCCCAACGATCACATACGTCGCAAGACCGCCTCGTTCTTTCACTCTTTCCATGAAATAAGTGGCGTCTTCAGAACCGGCAGATTGATCACTTATCGGAATAACTTGATCGATATACGGTATCGTTTTGGCCACCTCGGAAATGATGTCCACTAACGCTTCGCTTGGTGTACTGCTCACCGCTTCACCG
Source organism: Sporosarcina sp. HYO08 (assembly GCF_001563475.1). GTDB lineage: Bacteria > Bacillota > Bacilli > Bacillales_A > Planococcaceae > Sporosarcina. Next base: position 275,623 of record NZ_LPUT01000023.1, read on the forward strand.
ACGATTTCTATGTCAACTTCTGTTTGATGCATCGCAGCCGCACCTGTTAAAATCGATAAAGCTTGCCCACGCACATAATCATTCACTTCGGATGTTTCCCCGCGCGTTTCAATCTGTAAATACGCTTGCGGTGCGATAATATTGCGTCCGCTCCCAGCTTCTAACACACCGACGTTAATGCGGGATGCACCGTTTGCATGACGAGGAATTCCATATAATCCGAGCACTGCCGTTGAGGCCGCTACTAATGCATTATGCCCTTCATTCGGTGCTGCCCCCGCATGAGCAGCTTTCCCTTTAAATACCACATCCATTTTCGTCGTGGCTAGAAAACCTGCATTTCCCGCGACGACATGACGAACTGGAACACCTGTCCCAATATGTGTGGCAATGAAAAAGTCCACATCATCAACAACACCTGCTTCTGTCATCGATTTTGCACCGCGCGTCCCTTCTTCCGCAGGTTGAAAAATTAACTTCATTACCCCGTTGAGCGAATCTTTATTTTCCATGAGCAATTTAGCAAGCCCCATTCCGATCGCTGTATGACCGTCATGACCGCAAGCATGCATTGTTTTTTCATTCACGGAAGCAAATCCCTCGTCAAACGGAAGATGGCCGGGTGACAATTCTTCTTGAATTTCAAGTGCATCCATATCTACACGAAATGCAACCGTTGGACCCGGTCTTCCCGTATCAAGGACACCAACAACACCTGTCAGGCCATCCGTCAATCGTTCCAACCATTTTTCATCGGCACCGTTCTCTCTTGCCCACGCTGCATGTGCATCCAATGCAGCCTGATCCGGCACTCCCATTCTCGCTTCTCGGTTCATCACTTCTTCCCCTGCGTAAACCGTATACCCTAACGCCTCTAAATAGCGAGCGACGAGCGATGCCGTCCGTATTTCCATAAAGCCAATTTCTGGGTATTGATGAAAGTCGCGCCTCCAGTATTGCAGCTGTTGCTGGAGTGCTTTACTCTGTTGTTGCTTGTCCATAAACTCCACCCCCACATATTTTAAAAAATGGCGTACTGCTACGGTCTATCCGCAACAGTACGCCATGTCAATGTACATAATTTAAGGTGTATAGAATGGCGTCACGCCTGGTCCAAATGGAATGCCAGCGTAGAAGAACACAAGGATCATAAGAATCCAACTGACAAGAAATGCAATGGAGTAAGGAAGCATTAAGGAGATTAATGTTCCAATTCCAGCTTTTTTGTCATACTCGCGCATGAACGATAAAATCACAACGAAATACGCATTTAACGGCGTAATAATATTTGTTGAAGAATCCGCAATCCGGTAAGCGACTTGTGTAAATGCTGGGTGGTACCCTAGCTGCATGAAGAGCGGCACAAATACAGGTGCTTCCATCGCCCATTTTGCTGAACCAGAAGTAATTAAGAAATTTAGCATAGCCGTGAACAGGATATAGCCAATAATGACCCACATGCCTGTTAAATTGATTTCGTTTAACCATTCTGCACCATTAACCGCAATCCATGTACCAATATTGGACCAGTTAAAATAAGAAATGAATTGAGATGCCGCAAAAATCAGTACGATATAACCCGATAAATCGCGAATAGATGTGTTCATATGTTTCGCAACATCTTTTGTCGATTTTATCGTGCCAGTCGTCAACCCGTAGGCAACGCCAATGGTTACGAAGAAAAAGATAATAATTGGCACAATACCCGTTAAAAATGGTGAAGGGATCATACCGCCATCTTCATTGCGAAGCGGAGAGTTAGGCCAGAAAATAACAAGCAGCAGTAAGGCGATGTAACCGAGTCCTGCTAAACCTGCATTACGAAGCCCTTTACCTGCATTCGGCAAATCTTCGTCCATAGCCTTTAATACGGCTTCTCCGGTAAATTTACCAAGTTTCGGCTCGATAATTTTATCAGTAATGAGTCCGCCGACAATTGTCAAGACAAAAACAGATGCAATGTTAAAATACCAGTTGTCTACCGGTGTGACGATGACTGTTTCATCAATAATTTTAGCAGCTTCCGTCGTAATTCCTGCTAACAGCGCATCCGTTCCAACGACTAATAAGTTTGCAGTAAATCCAGCACCTGCGCTCGCAAACCCAGCGGCAAGACCAGCTAGCGGATGACGACCAAGCTTATAAAATACCATTGCCGCAAGCGGTGGGATTAAAATCATCGCTGCGTCGGAAGCTAAATTCCCCATAATCCCAGTAAAAACAATTGCATATGTAACTAATTTTTTAGGTGCTTTTAAAACCGTTTTTTTAATGGCCGTTTCGAGCAAACCAACTTTTTCTGCTAATCCAATCCCAAGCATCATCGCAAGAACAAGCCCTAAAGGTGCAAAGCCTGTAAAGTTCGTAATCATGGATGATAATATATATTGCAAACCTTCACCCGAAATTAAGCTTTTAATTTCTAGTTTTTCTCCTGTGCCAGGATGAATAACCGATGCATTAAATTGTGCGAAAATAAAAGATGCAACCATAACTGCGATTGCCAAATAGACAAATAGCATGAATGGATCAGGTAGTCTATTTCCAACTTTTTCAACGCCATTTAAAAATCGAATGAAGAATCCTTGTTTTTCAGATTTCACTGTAGATCTTTCCATATCTTACCTCCAATGTTTTAAGTACTGTCCTTATCAACAGGCCAGGTTCATTTTAATAGATGAATGCGCTTTCATTATGATGAAAAAAATATTTTGAAAACTACGACACTGTAGTCGTAAAAAACTATTTTTAGACCTATTTAAGACATGTCATGAAAGAAGTATAACAGGCTCATTTTAAGATTGCAATCATACTTTTCCTGAAAACTACTAAATACTACTAAAAACTACTGAAAACATTATGATTTTCTCAATTATGATTGAACACTCTTGAGTTTTTTTAGTATAGTTAAAATTAATGGATTTTTCGGGAAAGGATCGGATTGAAAATGCTTAAAATTGGGGTTATTACAGCAAGCCACTCCATTAAAATGATTCAACAAGTCGAATCATACTTGCCAAATGATTGTGAGTTAACATTTATTCCGTACCGACAAATTAAAGAAATTGTAGAATTATACGAGCAGCACCATTTGTACTATGATGGTATCCTTTTTAGCGGTAGGCTGGCTTATAAAATATTGTTGCAGCATAGAGAGGATTTGCCTACACCAACTTTTTACTTAGAAATTACGGAGGGCGATTTTTATAAACACCTATTTGTGATCCGCAACCAATATAAAGAACTGCAGTTTTCAAGAGTTTTTATTGATTTTTTAGATGACAATGAAAATGCGTTTGGCTTGTATGAAGTCTTAGCAGAAGACGAAAGACCTTATGCGATGCAACCGGAGTATTCTGAGGAAATCTATGAAAAAACATTGCAAAAACATTTAACACTTTGGCATGAAGGAAAAATTGATTACGCCATTACGCGTTTAAGTAATATCGTTCACCGATTAAATGAAGCGGGCATTCCTAATACCTTTATCTTCCCATCTACAAAATCGATTTGGGAGCAATTACAGCAAATCATTCACGAGTTGCAAATCTCCCATCTGCAAGAAAACCAATGGGCGATTGGGATCATCACATTAAAAAACGAGACTGACAGTGAACTAGACTTTACACAAGTTTTATTACACAAAGCTTTGTTAGAGTTTAATCAGCAAACAAAAGCTTTTTCCATCATTCAAAAAAAGCGTGAGGGTTTTGAAGTCGTTACTTCACAGAGTGAGTTGAAAAAGTTAACAAATGATTTTACAAATTGCTCCGCCATTCACTACTTAACGAATGCACTTCCCTTCCAAGTGAACATTGGCTGGAGTGTAGGAACGACACTCTATCAAACAAAAAAGGATGCCTACATTGCCAATACTGAAGCGGCTGCACATCATTTTTCTTGCGCTTTCGCTATGATTGACCAGGAAGAGGTCGTTGGCCCGCTTGGAATGGATACTTGCATTGAGTATAGCATTGCCGTCGATCCAGAAATTGAGCGATTAAGCGAGCGTTTAGAGATCTCCAGTCTCCATATCCAGAAAATACTAGCTGTCCTTTCAAATAACCAATCAAACGAACTGACCTCAGAAGATCTCGCCCATCATTTAGGACATACCGTTCGCCAAGCGAATCGGATTTTAAATAAGCTGGAAGAAAAAGGTGTTGCCGAAACGATCTATCGAAAACAAGAAAAGTTAAGAGGTCGCCCCAAAAAAGTATATCGCATCGACTTTCGAAAAACGTCCCAACGCAAAGAGTAGTTGCGCTGGGACGTTTGGTTTAAGTACCACAAAATGTCCGGTAAGGCCCATCCGTCGACGGTGGCAATGTACAATAATCATCTTGCTCTTTCGTATACGCATAGGGATTTGACAAAGCTGCCAGTAAGTTTTCCATTACACTGTAATCTGCCTGTTCTACTGCCGCTTCGAGTGCTGCCTCAACACGGTGATTGCGCGGAATAATCGCTGGATTATGCTTTTTCATGAGCTGAAACACTTCGTCTTGCGTCCTTGATTGCCTTGTTAACCTTTCTTGCCATTTTTCATGCCAATGTTTAAACTGATCCGTCTCGAACAAGGGCATTCCCTCAAATTTTTCAATTGTTAAAGCACGAAAAGTGTTCGTAAAATCTGCTTCATTTTTTCGCATGAGATCAAGAAGGCTATCAACTAATAACGAATCCCCCTCTTCTTGATCTAATAGCCCCAATTTAGATCGCATCCCTGAAAGCCAATACCCCTGAAATATTTCAAAGTAATCCGACATCGTATCTTGTGCAATTCCAAGTCCTTTTTCCTCATTTTCATCCAATAAAGGAATGAGACTTTCCGCTAAACGCGCCAAATTCCACCCGCCGATATACGGTTGGTTGCCATACGCGTAGCGGCCATTCACATCGATTGAGCTAAACACTGTATCCGGATCGTACGTATCCATAAACGCGCAAGGTCCGTAGTCAATCGTTTCACCCGAAATCGTCATATTGTCGGTATTCATGACGCCGTGGATAAAACCGACAAGCTGCCATTTGGCAATTAACGATGCTTGTCTTTTCATCACTTCTTGTAAAAAAGATAAGTATGGGCTTTCATGTGATGCTACTTCGGGGTAGTGCCGTTCGATCGCATAATCCGCTAACGTACGAAGCTCTTCAATCGTCCCCCATTGCGCCGCAAATTGAAAAGTGCCGACGCGTAAATGGCTTGCCGCAATTCTTGTTAAAATAGCACCTTCCAATTCTGTTTCCCGAAAAACCGGTTCCCCAGTTGTCACAACTGCTAAACTTCGCGTCGTCGGAATGTTTAGCGCATGCATCGCTTCACTAATCATGTATTCCCGAAGCATCGGGCCAAGTGCAGCACGACCATCTCCGCCCCTCGAATAAGGCGTCCGGCCAGATCCTTTCAACTGCACATCAAATCGGTCTCCATCGGGTGTGATTTGCTCGCCAATGAGTAGCGCCCGTCCATCGCCAAGCATTGTAAAATGGCCAAATTGATGCCCAGCATAAGCTTGAGCAAGCGGCTCGGCATGCTGAGGTGCTTGACTACCTGCCAATATATCAATTTGTCCTTCCTCTTTTAAGGCTTGCGCATTTAATCCCAATGTCTTCGCCAATGATTCGTTAAATTTCACTAACTTTGGTGACGAAACTGGATGTAATTTCATTTTCGAATAAAATAGTGCAGGCAGTTCCGCATAGCTATTTTGCAAATGCCAGCCTGCTTTGTTTTGATTTTTTGTCATTTTTTCTCCTTTTGCCTAGATCTTAATTGTCGTTGTCTTTATTTTATCCCAATCCGCGATTAAAATTCTTAGTTGTGGCTTGAGAAATGATTTTACTAGAACAATAGGTGTTTTCATCACCCCACCCTTGCACCAAATTCATAAGATACAACATAAGTTCAAGATCGACAACTTGTCCTAGTTGTTGGTGGAAGGGGGTCTGACAGATGAATAAATCTTGGGGATTCTGGACTGGATGGCTTGGCATTATTTTAGCGGTAGCTGGATTGCTTTATGATCCTTTCTGGTTAGGCGGAGCAGCCGTCGTATTAGGTCTAGTTACTTTTGCATTTCCACAAAAAATGCTCGCTTGGTCGGCACTTGTGCTCGGATTAGTCGCATTCTTACTGCCATATATACACTAGCTCTATATAAAAAGGCCTGTTGTCTCTACTTTTGACAACAAGCCTTTTTCTATAGAAATAAAACTAGCAAGTTCATAAGAACCTAGATAAGTTCATAAGATAGTAGACAAGTACAAGATCGACAACTTGTCCAAGTTGTTACAAAAAAGGAGGTTCTGACAAATGATGAAGTCTTGGGGCTTCTGGACTGGATGGCTCGGCATTATGATGGCGGTATGCGGATTTTTCTTTGACCCCCAATTAGGCAGCGTTGCAATTATGTTAGGATTAGTCACTTTTATATTCCCGAAAAAAATACTTGCTTCGTCAGCACTTGTACTTGGAGTTGTTGTCCTCTTACTTCAACATATATAATAGCTTCTATACCGATGGAAAGGTCTGTTGTCTTTTACTTAGACAGCAAGCCTTTATTTTTTATGTGTCATGCAAGATTCCTTCGACAATAAAAGTATTATGTCAACACATTGAATCTCCTAATGTTAACCTCTTCTAAGATGTAGTTGACATATTTAACACGTTCATGAATAATGATAAATGTGTCAACTACTTATATATTTAGGTTAACCACCAAGGGAGAGGAATTCATATGACAGAATCTAGTACAAAACTACGTATGATGATTGTATCTGCACTATTTGCGGCCATTACTGGGGTATTGGCACAAGTGACTGTGCCCCTGCCGCTTGTTCCGATTACCGGACAAACATTAGCGATTGGCCTGGCCGCGACTATTTTGGGTGCTAGATACGGGACAGTATCGATTTTAATTTATTTAGCGCTAGGCGCAATTGGTATTCCAGTTTTCGCGCAAATGTCTGCTGGGATCGGTATTTTAGTAGGACCTACTGGGGGCTATTTAATTGGATTTATTCCTACAGCATTTATCATCGGTTATTATTTAGAGAAAACGAGCTTTTCTATGCTTCATGCGATGATCGCAAATGTCATTGGCATGTTTGTCGCATTGATATTTGGAACGGTTTGGTTAAAGATCGTAGCGGATTTATCTTGGACGGCTGCGTTCGCTGGTGGATTTTTGCCATTCATTATCGGTGGCTTTATTAAAGCATACTTGGCAGCGTGGGCGGGTATTGCTGTTCGAAATCGCTTGAAATCGACAAGCCTTTTAACAACTCGGGAAGCAGAAGCAAAATAATATTTTTATGTCATGCCATGTGCCGAATGATTGCATTCAGCTACATGGCTTTTTTATAATGGGGTTTTATAACTGAAACTAAACTGATCCTTTGAACGTCTACTAAATAGTCTTTTCATACAAGAGGTCTATTTAACTGGAGGAATACTTGTGAAACGTTCAGAAATAAAACAGATGAAAAAACGAAAAAAATGGCCATGGATTGTTCTTTTACTAGTCTTTGTTAGTTTTGGAGCCTATGCGCTAAGTTTTTATACGGAATTGTCTTCCACCTTAAAAAATATGCACAGTCCAATTGACCGTGAAGAATCAGACAAGCGAGCCAATGAGATCGAACTCGAAAACCAGCATCCCTTTTCAGTACTTGTATTAGGGGTTGATGAACGAGAAGGCGACAAAGGACGATCGGATACGATGATTGTCTTAACCGTTAATCCGAAGTTAAAATCTACAAAAATGGTCAGCATTCCACGGGATACGTATACTGAAATCGTCGGTTACGGCAAAAAAGATAAACTGAACCACGCCTTTGCATTTGGCGGGATTGAAATGTCTTTAGCATCGGTTGAAAATTTATTGGACATGCCCATTGATTATGTGGCAGAAATTAATATGGAAGGATTTCAAGATATCGTAGATGCAGTTGGCGGGATTAAAGTGGAAAATGCTTTTGATTTCACCCAAGATTCTATTCATTTCCCGGCTGGCACTATAACGTTAAATGGGAAAGAAGCATTGTCTTACATTCGCATGCGAAAAGGAGATCCAAACGGAGATTTTGGTCGCCAAGAACGGCAAAAGCAGGTTATTCAAGGCGTCTTGCATAAAGGTGCATCATTTAATAATTTATTGAAGTATCGCGGTATTTTTAATGCACTCGGAGACAATGTAAAAACAAATATGACGTTCGATGAAATGATGGAAGTTCAAAAAAGTTATCGGGCAGCTGCTGGTACAATCGACCAATTACATTTTGAAAAAGGACACGGCCAGCGCATGAACGGTCGAATTTGGTATTACATCATGGATGAGGCAGAATTGAATCAGATGTCGGATGAGTTGAAGCAGCATTTGGAATTGAACTAAAAATTCTCTTCGACGCTGCCGATCAGACACAAATCTTTGTGATAAGACGTTTTAGCGATCAAAATAATCCTGTTGAAGGGGTTTTTGCCCTCAACAGGATTATTTTGCATGGCAGAAAATCGCATGCTATTTAGTGAAACCATGTGTTCGAAGATTATAAAAAATAGGCAAAGGGGCAATACTGCGAACATCTATGTTTCGCAGGAGGAATCTGATATTGAATTCAACAGCAAACACCTTATCGGTTTTTGCCTTAGGCGGCATTAATGAAATTGGAAAAAATATGTATGTATTGCAATATGCAGATGACATCATAATCATCGACTGTGGTTCCAAATTTCCGGATGAAAGTCAATTAGGCATTGATTTAATCATCCAAGACATTGCCTATCTACAAGAAAATAAAGATAAAATCCGGGGTTTGGTCGTTACCCATGGACATGAAGACCATATCGGCGGGATTCCCTATCTATTGAAACAACTAAACATCCCTATTTATGCAAGCAAATTAACGTTGGGGTTAATCAGAATTAAATTAAAAGAGCATAAACTGCTTAGGGAATCGGAACTCGTAACGGTAAACAGCGATTCGACTCTTCACTTTGGGTCCATTACAACGACTTTTTTCAAAACAAATCATAGTATTCCCGATTGCCTCGGTATCGCTTTTGAAACGCCCGAAGGAATTGTGGTACATACGGGTGATTTTAAATTCGATTTAACACCGGTAAATGGTGAGTTACCCGATCTATATAAAATGGCTGCGCTTGGTAAAAAGGATGTTATCCTTTTATTATCAGAAAGTACGAATGCCGAACGTCCTGGTTTCTCACAATCGGAACGGATTGTCGGCGAGCATATTGAAGAGGAATTCCGCAAAGCGCATCGGAAAATTTTCATTTCAACTTTTGCGTCAAATGTAAACCGTGTGCAACAAATTATCGATGCCGCCATGAAGACCAATCGGAAAGTAGCTTTGCTTGGAAGAAGTATGGTGAATGTCGTTTCCGTAGCTGCTGACCTCGGCTATTTGACAATACCGGAAGGCATGTTAATAGAGGCCCAAGAAGTGAACCATATGGATCCCGAAAACGTTGTCGTGTTATGTACGGGCAGTCAAGGCGAACCGATGGCAGCTTTGGCGCGGCTTGCGAGCGGCTCTTTCCGGCAAGTTTCTGTTTCACCCGGGGATACCGTCATTTTCTCCGCAAGTCCGATTCCTGGAAATGAAAAAAGTGTTTCCCGCATCGTCGACAACTTATATCAATTAGGTGCAAATGTCATCTATGGTTCTGGAAGTGCGTCGGGCATGCACGTTTCGGGTCATGCCTTCCAGGAAGAATTACGGTTGATGCTCGCTTTAATGAAACCTAAATATTTCGTTCCGATACACGGTGAATTGAGAATGTTGCATCACCATAAAAGGCTGGCCGAATCCGTCGGGATCCAATCAGACAATATTTTTATTATTGAGAACGGAGATGTTGTTGATATTCTGGGCGGGGTTGCCCGCCAAACGCGGGATGTACAGTCGGGGAATATTTTTGTGGACGGATTCGGGATCGGCGAAGTCGGCAAAATTGTCATGCGTGACCGCAAGTTACTTTCCGAAGAAGGAATGCTTGTTGTCATCGTAACACTCGGAAAAAACCGAACACTTATTTCAGGTCCTGATACTTTTTCACGTGGGTTCGTATTTGACCCCGAGTCGAAAGATCTACTTAACGAAGTCAATGAAATGGTTACAAAAACGATCGAAGAATGGAAACAATCGACAGCCAACCAACGAAACTTAAAACGAAAAATCAAAAACACCGTCGAACAATTATTATACGTCAGAACCAAAAGAAGACCGATGATCCTACCATTCATTATCGAAATATAATAAGTGCCAGGCACCCGAAAAATCACGTTAATTCAATTTAACATGATTGTTTAAACAAACGTGAATGTCGAAACTTTCACGTTTGTTTTGGTGCCTGGCACCTTATTTTGCAGCTATAGATCGATTCCACTTATACAACTTCCAAATAAGTACAAGAAAGATGAAGTAACCGACTGAAGAGTAATATGAATTCCATTGATCACCAAGAGAAAGGAACCCATACTGCACTGCCTGCTCCTCTGCATAGGGTACAAAAGCGCAAAGGGCTATTGTAAAGATGAGCCGAAGCCAACTGGCCATCTTCCCTGCTACTAAAAGATAAATGAATGTGATGGATGGAATGAGTAATAGTGTAAATGCGATATTAATCGAAAAGATTTCGGGGAAGGGCCGGATGGAAAATGTGTAAAAGTTTTTTTCAACAAACCATAATTCCACATAAGTCCCTACTAATGCAGCGAAAAGAATTGCGAAGACATACGGTTGGACTCTACGGGAAAATTGCATTTTTGGCAATTGCCGCAAGTTCAAGTTTTTCGAGTGTTTCACAATAGTCACCTACGATCTTTCCATTAATGGTTGCGTTTTCCCTTAGTAAATAATGAATGACATGCCAGTGCTCAAACCAATCTCCCAGCTCCGCCTCCGGATGGATGACATTTTGCCATGCATACTCGAGTTTTGGACTATAAATTCGAGGGGAGCCCTTTCTCAAGCGGCATAATTTTAGCCGCCGCGAAAACGCATGTCCCGGCAATCTTTCGTGTAAATCATTAAAGACATCCGGCCAATAATCTTTTCTTGATCCCGTATGGGGATGCGTGATCGCCCATTGATACACTTTCTCGAACAGCTCCGGATCTTGAAACAACAGTTGGTACAATTCCTTTCCAAGTTGAATCCGCTCATGCAAAAATCCGAAATGGTGCAGTGTCAATCCCCTAAGTGATGCCCTTCTTAGCTCCTCCCCCTCCTTTGCGAATGGAAATAAAATATGATTGAATGATAAAAAATCTTGTAAAACAAACTCTACTGTCTGAAAAACTTTTTTCTTGTAGACTGGATTTTGAACGACCCGATTTTCTAAATAACTTTGTTCATTAATAATTAAAGCAATGGCAAGGATGGCAGGATCATGTTCCTTCCAAAAATAATTCCAGATCACTTCCATGAAAACCGAGACATTCAAATAAGATAAGAGATAAAACAAGTTGCGGTTTCGCATGACACTTTCTTCATACAATAAAAATTGCGGGTACGCATCTTGAAAAATGAGCCAGTTTCCCCTTTCCAAAAACGAAAAGAAATGAGTGCGGGACGATTCGGTCATTAATCTGGCAAGAAATTCTCCGCGTAAGTCTGTCATATTCCATCCGCCATTTCTCGAAACGATATGCCCAAGAAATGCCCAGTGAATGTCCGGCCAACAATTATAAAAATCAAGATACGCTTTCGTTCTTGTTACATTATTTACATTCAACTGTTCCGTTTTCAATCGAATCGTTTGCAGCAAATGCTGTTCGTGCAGCGGCAAATTTTGTTCCTCTGGCCGATTCGTGCGGTCCATCCGTTTCAGTTCATCTCTAATTTCCAGTAAGTGATCCGGCAGCCGTAATTTTCCCCTTATTTTCTTGATGAAATTAAGCACGATGCACCCCCGCCAAGTGCCAGGCACCCAAACCATCACGTTAATCCTATTAAACATGAAAGTTTCAACAAACGTGAATGTCGAAACTTTCACGTTTGTTTGGGTGCCGTGCACCTTCTTCTACTTTTTCTTCTCTGTTCCCGCCACAACTACCGCGGCGGATGCATCGCCGACGATATTGACAGTTGTACGCATCATGTCTAATACGCGATCGATTCCCGCGATGAGCGCAATGCCTTCAAGCGGCATATTTACTGAAGTGAGTACCATCGCTAACATAATCATGCCAGCACCCGGCACTCCCGCGGTTCCAATGCTTGCCAATATGGTGATTAAGACAACTGTAAGCAGTTGGACGAAAGTGAGTTCTAAACTGTAAAATTGCGCAATAAATATGACGGCTACTCCTTGGTAAATCGCTGTTCCATCCATATTGACAGTTGCCCCAAGCGGCAGGACGAAACTTGAAATTTTATTCGGGACGCCGAGATTTTCGTTTGTGTTTTTAATCGTTACCGGCAGCGTTCCCGCACTGCTTGCTGTACTAAAAGCAACGAGGGCGGCTGGTGAGATTCCTTTGAAAAACTTTAGCGGGCTCATTTTTCCCCATGTTTTCACGGCCATTGAATAAACGATTACTGCATGAAGAATACAGGCGATATAGACAGCTAAAATGACTTTTAAGAGCGGTAATAAAACCGATAAACCGTATTGACCGATCACCGGTGCAAGCAATCCCAGAATCCCGATTGGTGCAACTTTCATGACAATGCCTGTAATTTTAAACATCACTTCCGCAAATCCTTCAAAAAAGCGATAGACCGGCTGCGCTTTTTCCCCTACAAATGTAATAGCCAGCCCGATGAATAAAGCGAAGAAAATGATTTGCAAAATACTTCCCGCAGCCAAAGCCGCGAATGGATTTTCCGGAATGATATTCAAAATTGTCGTAATCGTACTTTGCGGTTCTTGCGCTGCCGCTTCGGGAACAGCCAACCCTTCTGTTGACATCGTAACCCCTTTACCCGGCCCGATGGAAAATGCAACAGCCAATCCGATGATAATCGCGATGGCTGTCGTCCCCAAATAATAGACAACTGTTTTGATGCCCATCCGACCCAATTGCTTCGGATCTGAAGTTCCCGCGACCCCGACAACAAGTGTGGACAAGATAAGCGGCGCAATAATAAATTTGATCAATCGTAAAAACAAATCACCAAGAGGCTTTAGAAAATTGATGGAGCTGCCAAATAGACTTCCAAGTATAATGGCCAAGACAAACGCGATAAAAATTTGCGTTACAAGATTAAACCTAATCTTCATGTCCTTTTCCCTCCCCTATTTTTCCTCCTTTTTCCCCCTACTCCATCCTATACAAATTAGGCAGTCGGCATGAATGAAAATCTCTTCTATATTAATCTATTCGTCTTCGGGCAGATCAGACATGCATTGATGCGGTCTTTTCATATAACAGGTATTTCAGATACAACATTCCTTCCCGACGTGGTACAATGCTCCTACTATAAGAGTCATAATTTCTTTCACTTTAATGGGGATTCCATGCCTTTCAATTTCGGTGAAAAGCAGGAACAGGGCGTTTATCCGGGATTGGAAAAACCTTCCAACACCGGATTCTTTCGCCTAATTGCTTTATTCGTTGTAGATGTAAAGAGAGGCATTGTGAAATTGTATGGTGAAAACAACCTAATCAATTCCCCCTTAACTATCACTCACTACTCATTGACTTAATCTGATTCTAAAGGTCCAGACTCGTTCATTCCCAATCTATGATATAATATGCCCTAAATTAACCGATGACTTGTACAACTAAGGAGGATTCTATGCTTACCAAATTTAAAAACAAGCGGAAATTAAATCATTATTTAGAGCAAGAAAAACATTCCTATCCTGATATTTTTGAGAATTCACCAGATATACTTTTATTTGTTGTAGATTTATATGGCACCATTGTAAAATTTCGCGGGGGGAGCCCGCTAGTCAAAGACGTTTTCAATCGGCTCGTCGGCAAACCGTATAAGAAGTTCGTTCACCCCGAGGATGTTGCCCAAGTAGATGCTTACTTCAATGAAGTATTGGGCGGCGAAGCTAAATATGTGGAGTATCGCATGACAGGTCTAGATGGCGATTTTATACCAATTGACGTTACACTCGTTCCAATTCGACTAGAAAATGATGAAATCATTGGATTATACGGCCTAACGCGGAATATTACTGATAGAAGAGATTTGAATCACAGCTTACAAACATCGCAGGAAAGATTTCAATCTTTATTAAATCACGCCGAAGAAATTATTTGTATTCTAAACAGAGAAGGTAATATCTTATTTGCCAGTGCAGCGACTGAAAAAATACTCGGTTATACCGCGGATGGGCATCTTGGGAAGAATTATGCCCACCTCGTACATACGGATGATCTTTCACTAGCCAACCGGAAGCTTGATAATATTATGAAGCGACCGAACAAAACAACAGAAATCGAATTACGCCTAAAACATAAAAATGGTGAATGGCGAGACTTTAAAATAAGCATAAAAAATCTACTTCACAATGCAAGCGTGAATGGCATCGTTTGCAACCTCCAGGACATAACGAGAATCAAAAAACAACAACGAGAAATTCACTATATGGCTTATCACGATTATTTAACGGAGTTGCCGAATCGGAGAGCTTTTGAAGAACGGTTAAATTTAGAAATACGGCTCGCCAATGTTGACGATCGTAAATTTGCTGTCTTATTCCTGAACTTAGACGGATTTAAATATTTGAATGATTCGCTAGGGCATAAAATTGGTGATTTATTGTTAATTGAAATTGCCCGAAACCTACATCGTCATTGCTCGCAATCTATTGAAATGCTCGCAAGAATTGATGGTGATGAGTTTGCCATTTTAACGACACCTCTCCACGATGACAAGATGATCGAAAAAATCGCTAAAGAGGTATTGCAATTTTTCGAGCAGTCCATTCAAATAAAAGATTATAATCTTTTTATCACGGCATCAATCGGCATTGGGATTTATCCCGAGTCTGGAAATGATGCAAATACGCTTATAAAAAATACAGATTTAGCATTGTATCTCGCGGAGAAAAAAGGAAGTCATCATTATCAAATCTTTTCTCCGACAACCGATATTGCTACGCATAAAATTTTTTCATTGCGAAATGATCTGCAACAAGCGTTACATAACAATGAATTCATTGTTCATTATCAACCGATTGTCCATCCAGTGACAAATGAAATTGGAAGTGTAGAGGCGCTTCTTCGTTGGGATCATCCAAAATGGGGAATTGTTCCTCCGAATGAATTCATTCCGCTCGCGGAAGAATCGGGATTGATCATCCCTATTGGCGAATGGATTATTCGAACGGTGTGCGAAAACTTGAAAGAGTGGCATAAAAAGGGATATTTCATACAAGCTTCTGTCAATTTATCAGCTGCGCAGTTTTTCAATGAAAATTTAGTGGATACTATTATCCAAATTTTGGAAGAGCACGAACTAGATCCCAAATGGTTAAATGTTGAAATTACTGAAAGTGTTATGTTAGAACAACAAGAAAATAAGATTAAGAAAATCGCTAAATTACGTACACTTGGCATCCAAGTATCCCTCGATGATTTTGGCACGGGCTATGCCTCTTATAGAAGCTTAAAAGAAATAAAACCTAATATTGTAAAGTTGGACAAATCTTTCGTTAAAGAGCTTCCTAATGATCAGGAAAGTGTTGAAATTGTCACTTCCATTGTCCAATTGGCGAAAAAGCTTTCTATTATTGTTGTTGCTGAAGGTGTTGAAACGGCCGAGCAGCTTGCATTTTTATCGAATTTACAATGCGATTGGGTGCAAGGATATTTGTTCAGCAGGCCTGTGTCAGAAGATCAGCTGTTAACTTTATTGAAGGGACCGTCGATTTCTGAAAACCTTGTTCAAAACACGACGGAAAGAAGAAAATATTTTAGAATTGAATTTCAATACCCATTGGAATGTTCGATGACTATATCGGAGTTGAATGGAAAAAAAGTTCAATTAGGACGTACTAACGTATTAATCGAAAATATTGGACCTGGTGGATTACGATTCCTATCAAATATTAAACTGCCCGCAAAAGAAGACCTCACCTTACAATTCAAAATGTCAATTTTGGGGAATGAATTGGTATTACATGGGAAGATCATTCATACATCAGAAATAGATGATGTCTACCGATACGGCATCCAATTTATTTTGAAAGAAAAACGGAGAGAATTGTTAATTAAAAAGCTTAATCAATTTCAACTGCGTCTCGAAAACAGTCCCGTGCCCGCAGATCATTTATTTGTAACAGATCGCGTGGATCATTACTTTAATAAGTTGTAAAAAAGTGAAAGGGCTGTCCTGGAAGTGCCTGGCTCTTCATTTTAGGACAGCCTTTTCCCTTTTAAAATTTCTCACGCTTTATTCGGCCCAAATACTCGCCTCTCGTCCGACGGAGCCTCCCCTTGTAACCTTTTTTCCAATGACTGCCGCCAACTCTCTGCCAACAGTTCACATGAAGCAAGATCGCTAGCCAGTTTCCTATCGTCTTTACGCACATACATCACTTCATTGCACGCGGCAATCGTCCATTTCGGATAAGGACGTTCGATTAACTCCAACCGTTCGCCCCGCCGGATCGCACCTTCCTTTAAAACGCGGAAATACCATCCAGTCCTTCCGCTGTCTTGGATCCTTAACGCCAAATCGACCACTCGAAATCTTCTTGCCGGTTTCCAGCAAGGTCGTCTCGGTTGGGATACTTGGATAAGGGCATCTCCTAATTGATAAATATCCCCAATACAGACAGTCGATTCGGCCATGTCGTGTACGGCCAGATTTTCACCCATAGCCCCCATATCAATCGTTTCCAACTTCAACTCTTTTTTCCAATCGGCATAATGCTTCGCTGGATAGGCAAACACAGCTTTTTCCGGACCGCCATGGTTGATTTTGTCCGCTACCTCATCCCCTTCGAGTGCTGTTTTCCCCAACCAAACCCGCTCATTCTTTTCAGTCTTAAACATTCCGCTTTCCCATTGTCGATCCATACGATCCTTGGCATTTGGATCACCCAATTGCTTTACTTTTCCCGTGAATATTTTTAGTACATGTGGTTGCATCATTTTCATATCCCCCCGCAATTCGTTGATTGGCCGCTAAAAATCAACCCAAATAATGGTCAAACAATAAATAACCCATATAAAATGAAAACAATGATAACACTGCAAATACAACCGTTTCCACTGCCCCGCCAGTTTTGGCAGTCAATGGAAAACGAACAGTAAATCGAATCGGATACAACAATTGAATCCCATTTTTAGTAGCCATGTCTAACAAATAATGACTTGCCATTCCGACTAAAAATCCGCCGCGCAAGGATTCATTCGGTACATACATATTCAATAGGAAGGCGACAGTGACTAAAAATAATAAGCTATGCGTAAAGGTGCGATGCCCAAATAGCTTATTGACGAGCTTTGATAAGAGCGGTAATTTCCTGCCAATTGTACTACCGCTATGGCAAATGTCCGGCAGCAACGCCCCAGCCACCCCGGCTCCTAATGTACTAATTGGATCATAGTGATAGAAATGGGCAAAAGCAAGACTTGCTGCGATCCCGCCTACGATGTGTGTTTTTCCTCTCATGCTTTCTTCCTTTTCTAGAGTTTTTTCCCCTTTAACTAAGGGGAATATGTATGATTATACCAGTTCCAAAAGTATTTTCGTGAAAATGCAATTGTCATACCAAAAAGCCCATTCACAGCCAAGCGATCGAAGCGCCATACAGCTACGAATGGACTAAATCCGCGTTACCTTGAACTTTTCAAATAAAATATCCCACCACTCAACACTTCAATTTTTATTTTCGTTTCATATTGTTGATCAATCGCTTCTTTTTCAATTTCATAACACTCCGGTCGATCTTCCATCCCTTCATAAAAATATTCCAGGATCTGCCTTTCCTTTTTTCTTCTTAATTTTGCTTCTTCCATCCATGTGTGATCATCTTGTTCGATGATGTTTTCAATCACCATATCCAATCGATCCAATGCCCGAATCGGTTGAATAATTGGCGGCGGATAAAAAGTATTTTCTTGCATAGTCGCACTTAAGTCAATGTCCTGTATAGATTCATGAAAGCCATCAATGACTTTCCCTGTCATTAAATGAATGCCCAATGAATAAAGTTTTTCGGTCATTTGATTACTCGAATAGGATACTTTATAATTCACACCTAACCACGGTGCTAACATTGCTTTGGAATCCAATGGATCTACTTCATACATTTGAACAAACGACCCTTTTTCTTTCGTTACTTGAAACAGTTGATTCAGCCGCGGGGAACCGAAATGGACAACTTCTCCTTTGATGTCTTCCACTAATTTATTTTTATCGGTGATCAATGTAAGCTGCGCCGGACGAGGTTCCTCATTCGTACTTTCTTGGTATTTCCAATAAAAGGGCCTATTCATAATTCTTTTATCCATTTCAATCGTTAATTGAACGCAGATGAAATGGTCATGCCTACTTAAAATCGGGCAATTATTTTCTTTGAAAAATTGATGTAAATAATCATGAATTTGTTGGGGATACATGCGCATGAAACCTCCTTTCTTCTCCAACTATTATGCCTGAGACAAAATATCATCCAGTTCCCCCACTACTTTTTCAAAAACATCGATTTTTTCATAAAGCAAATCTAATATATGATCTTCAATTGTATGTTGAACTGCTAAATTATAAATATGAACGTCATGTTCTTGCCCTAATCGGTGAACACGTCCAATCCGCTGTTCTAACTTCATTGGATTCCAAGGCAGATCATAATTAATGACGTGATGGCAAAATTGTAAGTTGATCCCTTCGCTGCCGGATTCCGTCGCAATGAGCACTTGTGCTTTTTCTTTAAATAATTGCTTCATCCACTCACGTTTACTTTTATTAAACTGCCCATTGAAAGGAACACTTGTAATGCCTTTTTTTTGTAAAAACCACTGCAAATATGTTTGAGTTGCCCGATATTCGGTAAAAATAATAACCTTGTCGTTTACTTCAGAAATAATTTCGAAAGCCTTTTCCGCTTTCGAGTTACGATCTAATTCATTCATTTGTTGAATAATGGCATCTATATAAGACAGATCCTCTTCATTCGCACATTTTTGACGCATTTTCGTTAACGTGACAAATGCAGCTTCCTTACTGCTGCACATTTCCCTTTGAAGCGTAATCATGGAAAATGCATCCGAAAAAACTGGCGACACATTTTTTAGATCTGAAATCATATCGTAAATGGCTTTTTCTTTGTCCGAAAAATCGATCGGCAGTATTTGCACGCGGCGATTCGTCCATTCTATCCCTGTATCCTGTCTTCTATTTCGAACCATTACTTGATTGACCAATTCTTTTAAAAACTCATCATGTTCCACATGACGTTTACTCGCGGAAAAGTAGGATTGGAACGCTTCGTAATTCCCCAAATGACCTGGTTTCAGTAATGAAATCAAATAAAATAATTCAAACACATCGTTTTGAACAGGCGTTGCCGTTAACAATAAACAAAATTTTTTCTTTAAATGTTGGACAAACTCATAGCTTTTCGTTTTATGGTTTTTTAATTTATGTGCCTCGTCAATAATGATCAAATCATACGCCTGCTCATAAATTTTCTCCATATGCGGACTTCGTTTCGCTGTATCTAGACTCATGACGACAATATCACAAGCGTTCAAATCATAATTTTTCTTATATTGGATCGCAGGGATATAAAATTTCTGATTTAATTCTTCAATCCATTGGGTCACAAGCGAAGCTGGCGCCAAAATCAACGCTTTTTTCACAAGCCCTCTTATTAAATATTCTTTTAAAATTAAACCCGCTTCAATTGTTTTCCCGAGCCCTACTTCATCCCCAAGAATCGCTTTGCCATTCATCCGTTCGATGACTGTTTCCGCGGCTTCCAATTGGTGCTTAAGCGGCGTTAAATTCGGCAAATATTTAGTACATTGAAGACCATAGAAATCTGTGATCAAGTTTGCTTTGACTGCCTCGTAATGCATTTTATACAATGTCCAACTATCCCATGCTTCACGATTTTCCAACCTTTCCACTAATCCATCTTTCCATCCAGACGACCTTTCAATGATCATAAATATCACCTCACGCAACTGTTTTGTACGATTAAGATGCCCCAAAATGAAGTTCCTATGTTTATTTTTTGAATCATCATTGAATGTTATAATATGAGTGTAAGCATACTAGAACAGAAAAGAGGATGGTCATATGCTGAAAAAATTCGCTTCAGACGCATTAGGATTATCGGATATCGGTAAAATCATTGGTCCAGAAGACTATGACAAAACAGATGCAGATGATTATATTCGACATGAAGACAATGAAAAAATTTATTTTTTGATCAAGACAAAAGCGGATGAATATTGCTTTACGAACATCGCCTTCATCCATGTTGATGGGGAAAATGCGATCTCTTCGAAACGCGTGCTAAAACGTTATCCTTATTCACAATATCAGTTCACCAATGTATTTTTGGAAACGGCGGGAAGAGTAGATTTAGATGTTGAAATCAAGTTCACTTTAGGCGATCAGTCATACAGCATTGATGTCGACAAAAAGCAGCTGGATCAATTAAAGGATCTATACAAAGCATTGGTCTATATCTCAGAAAAAGTCTACGACAACAACATACTATTTGACATGGCGACACAAAGTTTGGATAAAGCTGTAACAGTGTTGCAAAACGCAAGACCGTCTGACATTCAATTGGCCGACCAGTATAAACAATTGACCGAATTTAGTTTCTCTTGGCTATCATCGGCCCGCTCCCAATACCATGTGATAGACTTTGGCGATGTGTTTGAGAAATATATCAACAATTGAAACTGAAAAAGAAGTACCTAGTTCTGCAAATATGCCGAACTAGGTATCTTTTGTTTATAAAAAGACTGCCCGATCTGTCGATGAAAACCGACGATAAGACAGTCTCTTCCATTACATATGATAATTAGCTAAACTCACTATAACGAACACCTTTTGGGTCAATCTCTTCTAAGTATTGAATCTCTTCGTCCGTCACTCGCGGAAATTCATGGAATTCCTGATGTTTTTCAATCGGAAATCCTGTATTCTCAATGACATCTTCAATCTTTGCTGTCGGCAATAAAGAATACAGTTTAAGCTGATTGTCTTGTTCGGATTTTTTGAAAATAGCAAGCGGTGTAACGACAAATTCCGTATTGCCCGATGCCGTGACAACGTCTAGCTTGTCGACAAGCGCCCGTTTATCATGCGTTGTTTTCCATAAAATCCCCCGTTTTACCGTTGGAAGAAGTGCCGCACTGCCCGCTCCGCCCGGCAAACGGACTTTTGGCTTCTCAAACGATCCAATGGCACTTAAATTCAACCGGCCGGCGCCATCAATTTGCGCGCCGCTTAAAAAAGCAACATCCAACGCACCGCGTGCCGATAAGTCAAAGATGTCAGCTAATGTGAAAGGTGCAAGGGCGCCTTCAGCTAATGACGCATCCGCTGTCGAAACGCTTGAATAGTCCGTTGGCACTGCATCCACTCCACCCGCGATGCTGACATAAACAGCATTTTTAGCATGTAACTTTTTCGCAAGTTGAATGGCAATAGCCGGCATCGGAGAAGCAACACCATGGAAAACGCGCTCACCGTCGTTGATCAATCGCGCCATTGCAACCGTTATATAATCAGCGGGCTTCAAATTAGACATGGGAAGCCACTCCTTTCACTTTTTCTAAGTAACTTTCAGGATCTTGCAAGTAACGCGTCACTTCATCCTCATCAATCGAATATAATGATCCGCAGCTTCCAGGCGCTGCGCCCTTTTCTGCAAGTACAACCGTTTCCACAAGGAATCCTGGTACTTGAGGTGTCACTTTCCACTCAGTCGAATCAATGATTTTTTCAGCTGTAATAATGACCCGCGCCGCTGCTTTCACCATGATCAAATCTTCAAAGGCTGCACCGTCGATATACGCATTTCCCTTTTCATCAGCTATGCTTACATGGATAACTGTAATATCCGGACGTAGTGCTTCCACAACCGCCGTTTCTTTATTCGTAAACGGACAAGTTACATTTCGAACCAATCCCGTCAACTCCGGCAGTTCACTTCCTTGGAACCCATTGATTGGCTGGAACGGCACACCGTAAATACTTGCCCGTAGTCCCGCGATAACACTGGCACAAGCGTGTTCATGGACGATGATTTCTTCGTTTTGAACGCCTTTCCGGTAATTTTGCGCCAAACCGAGCATCTCAAAGCCGATATACCCTGCATAAACCGAACGAATCGATTTTGCTAAAGCAAGCAGGTCAATATCTAATGCACCGGCTGTTTTAATTACAGAGAGTTCTTTTTTCCCTTGACGAACCAGCTCGCGAACAAAAGAAAGCGGAGATCGATGTAAAGCATTTCCCCCAAGCGCAAGGAGCGAACCATCTTGAATGGAAGCGACCGCTTCCTGTAAAGTTTTTTGTTTTGTCATGTAAATTCCTCCATTCCGACTATTTTTCTAGTGCTCTATGCAATCACAACTCCGTCCGGATCAAGTGAACGCAATGTCGTAAGCTCTTCATCTGTCGGTTTTGTGACATACGTCCAATCTTTCGAGATGGCAATTGGGAAACTGCTATTCTCTTGGACTTCTTCTAGCGTGTGTCCTTCAAATAAATGCAACAACGTCATTTTTTTCGTTTCCTTATCAAATCCATAAACCCCTAACTGTGTAATGACGCGATAAGGCCCTGTATTTGCCGGCAAACCTGCTTTCTCTCGTTCACCTGGACCTGTGAAATAGCCTGGGCTCGTGAGGAAATCCAGCTCCTTGACAAATTTCTTTCGATCCTGCCCGATAATGACAATCGTTTTTTCGCAGAGTGACGCTAAATCCGCTCCGCCGCCAGAACCAGGAAGTCTGACTTTCGGCTTTTCCCAATCCCCAATAACCGTTGTATTCAAGTTTCCGTATTGATCGATTTGCGCGCCGCCTAGAAATCCATATTGGATCCAACCTGCTTGTGCCAGACTCATGACGTAATCCATCGACCCAACTGTCACGCCGTTTTCATACGTTAACGATTCGC
The DNA here is from genome assembly GCF_001563475.1 of Sporosarcina sp. HYO08. Lineage (GTDB taxonomy): Bacteria > Bacillota > Bacilli > Bacillales_A > Planococcaceae > Sporosarcina. The sequence continues at coordinate 298,714 of NZ_LPUT01000023.1, forward strand.
TTACTTGAATCGGCAATCTTCCGGTTGGTTTCCCGCCAACGCCGCCGCCTTCATAGACGAGCAACAGATCGGGCGCATGTGTATTCAACGCTAATACGGAAGCAAGAAGCGGCATACCTGTTCCGACAAATACTGCTCCGTCCGCAGGCAATAACCGCGCTGCGGCAACAATCATTTTTTCTGTTTCGTTGGCCATTATTTCCCTCTCCTTCTCGCCACTTTTGGATATGGCGCCAATTTCTTTTCAATTTTCTCAAGTTCACGGAGAACACGTACGCCCCCGATTTTTTCTAAATAGGCATAATGGTCTTTCGTTCCGTAGACGTATGTATTAAAGTATTGTTCAACATCCTCATCGGTCAGCGAAGCATCCAGCCACTCCTGCCAATGTGTTTCGTCAAACGAATAGAGGCCAGGTACTTGGTTGGGATGGGAGCCGTATGGTACTTCGACAACCGCATCGACGACAAAATAAGGAATTTTCGTCAATGCTGGATCCTGTTGAATCACTTCATCATGAATAATTTCTTCAGCGGTAATGATGACAAATTTACCTGCATGGGCAAGTTCGATATCCTCTGCAATATTCCCGTCAATTTGGCAGTTGCCATAGCGATCTGCACGATGTACATGAATGATGACAACATCCGGATAGCAAGCTGGCAATAATTCTACTGGTTCATTGGTAAATGGATCTATAATCGTTTTTGAACCGCTATAGTGCAGTGTATCTGTACCTAGCGACGAACGCGTTGGATAAAAGGATAATCCTTTCATGGCAGCGGTAAACCGCCATTGGAACCCTGCATTCGTTGTTTCTGATAACACTTTGAGACGCCCGGACTCAGCCGCCGCCCGTGCAGGTCTTGAGAGGCCACGCACTTCATCTCCAAACCCATAAGCTACTTCGGCCTTCGTTACATTTCCTGCTGCCGCAAGCAATTGCCAATCATGCTGTGATCCTTTTGTGCCGATTGTTAAATCCCCAATTTTTTGACGAATGATCTCATGAACTGCCGCAATCGGATTTCGTACGGAACCCATCCCCCCGAAAGCGATATAATCTCCGTCCTTCACACCACGGGACACCGCTTCAGCGAGCGTTGTTCGTTTATCTTTTTTGGCAAAAGATTTATGTTTTTTTCTGTATTCCCTCATTGTATCCGGGTGTTCCCATCCGTAAAGCCTCGATGACACTTCTTCTGTTCGTACCGTCATATCTTTTTTCCTCCTTTATCTCCGATCGACTGCTTTTGCAGATCGATCCCCAACATATTGAATGAGCTGTACAAGAATAATTAAAATGACAACGGTAACGAGCATAATTTCATTTTGGAAACGGTAATAGCCAAATCGAATGGCCAAGTCTCCAATACCGCCGCCGCCAACCATCCCGGCCATTGCCGAATAACTCAACAAGCTAATGACTGTCACCGTTAATCCCGCAATCATGCCTGATCTTGCTTCCGGTAAAAGTACTTCCTTAATGATGAGCCACGGAGAAGCGCCGCATGATTCGGCTGCTTCAATAACCCCTTTGTCGATTTCGCGCAATGATGTTTCCACTAAACGTGCGTAAAATGGGATGGCTGCCACAGTGAGCGATATACTTGCGGCAGTCGGCCCAGTTGTCGTGCCAAGAATAAGCTTCGTCACAGGGATGAGCACAACAAGTAAGATGATAAATGGCAATGAACGAATAATATTAATCGCAGTGCCCGCAATATTTTGCACTGCCCGATTTTGCCAAAACATCCCTTCACTTGTCGCGAACAAACCAATGCCAAGAGGGACGCCAATGAGAATGGCAAAAACGACCGCAATCCCCATCATCCAAGACGTTTCAACAAAAGCTTTTCCAAATTCATTGATCATCTCAAGCGGCATTTGCTAGCACCTCCAATTGATTCGTTCGTGTTGTCATATAGTCGATCGCTTTTTGTCTTTCTGATGCCTCGCCGTTAATCTCAACGATGAGTGTGCCTAATGGACGATCTTGTATATAAGTGATCTGTCCGTGAAGAATATTCACGGACACTTTGAATTTTTCCAATGTTTCCGAGAGAACGCCTTCCTCTGCCGACTCCCCCCGAAAAACGATTTGAATAATGGGTCCCTTCCGGCCAGCAAGTAACCGTTCTGGTAACACTAAAGAATGGACCGTTTGAACAAATTGCTTTGTCAATGAAGTCTTCGGATCTGCGAATAGATCATAGACGTCCCCAGATTCAACAACTTGCCCGTTTTCCATCACTGCAATCCGATGGCAAATCTCTTTCACGACTTCCATTTCATGCGTAATGAGGACAATTGTGATGCCTAGTTTCTGATTGATTTTTTTCAATAGATTTAAAATGGAAACCGTCGTCGTTGGATCAAGGGCAGATGTTGCTTCATCACAAAGCAACACTTTCGGTTCATTCGCTAATGCGCGCGCAATCCCGACACGTTGCTTTTGCCCGCCTGACAATTGGGATGGATAATGATCCGCGCGATCCGAAAGGCCGACCATCTCAAGCAATTCCAATACCCGCACCCGAATTTCATCTTTCGTTTTACGTGCAGCCTTCAATGAAAATGCGACGTTTTCAAAAACGGTTTTCGAACTAATTAGATGGAAATGTTGAAAGATCATGCCAACCTTTAGCCGCTCTTTCCGCACTTCTTTTTTCGTTAAGGATGTAATTTCTTTTCCATCGATGTAGATCTGCCCTGTTGTAGGCTTTTCCAATAAGTTCAAGCAACGCAGCAAAGTACTTTTGCCCGCGCCGCTATACCCAATGATCCCGAAAATTTCACCTTGACGAATGTTCAAATTGACATGATCTACAGCAGTCACTTCTTTGTATTGTTTGGTCACATTCACAATATCAATCATCGGCAATCACTCCTTCTCAAGCTGATAAGCAGGCTTTACATACCCTTTTGAATTTTCGTTCGTATATTGTAAAAATTCGTCGGATTCATAAGCAGCCTTCAACGCTTTCGCAAAAGGTTTTTCTGCATCTTCTTTACGGATTGTCATGTAAATTAAGAAATCCTCAGGCGTTTTTTCCACATCAACCGCCTCTTCCAGTTTCAATCCGGACGCAAGCGCAAAATTTCCATTGACGAAAGCAAAGTCAGCATCACTTAAGGAACGTGGTGTAGCCGCAGCATCTAATGGCTGCACTTTTAAATTGTACTTATTTTCAATAATGTCTTTCTCAGAAGCTGTCGTCTGTTCAACGTCAGGGTTTACCTTAATCCAACCGTAACCTTCCAACATGTGCAGCGATCTTGCCAAGTTCGTCGGATCATTTGGCAATGTGACGGTCATACCTTCCTTCACATCGTCCAACGATGTATGCTTCTCAGAATATAATGCGATCGGAGCTGTTGGCACCGCAAACGCCGGATCAAGATCCATCCCGTGGCTGTCGTTGAAATTCGTTAAATAAATGCGATTTTGAAATAGATTTGCATCAATATCTTTTTCATCCAATGCCTTATTCGGCTGAATATAGTCATTAAATTCGACGATTTGCACTTTATAGCCGTCCGCTTCCAATAATGGAATAATCCCTTCTTTCAACTGATCACTATAAGGACCGGCAGTCGCTCCGATCTTAATTTTCTTTTCATCGTCTGCGGATGCATTTCCACAAGCCGCTAAAAGAAATGCACTGACAACAACTAACAACAAACTTGTGATGATTTTCTTCATGTTCTTTTCCCCCTAATTTTTTTATGCTTATAAAAAATGACCCCTAACCAAAGTTAGAGGTCATTGCATGTCAAAGCATGTATGCAAAACCTCTCATAGATCAGACTCCTAAAGAATCTGCTGGAATTGGCACCGTTTGAACAAGTTCAATGGTTGCCGAGGTATCAAAGGGCCAGTCCCTCAACCTCTCTTTATAAGAGTTTTTAGTCATTTAATTATTTTCTTGAAACTTACATTAAACCAATAATTCCTATTTGTCAACTAAGTCTTTAATATTTAATAGAGTAGTAGCTCACTTCTTCGCAGGGACTATCGATTTCCAATTCTCGCGGATGAATGGTGCTCTGCCCGATTCTTCTTTAAAAACTGCATACTGATCAGGATTTTTTTGATAATAATCTTGATGATACTCTTCTGCAAGATAGAATGTTGTCGCTGGTTCAATCGTCGTTACGATTGGCTTTGAAAAACGATCGCTTTCAATTAACGCTTGTTTTGATTGTTCCGCGATTTTCCTTTGCTCCTCGCTATGGTAAAAAATGACGGTTCGATAAGAGGATCCGCGACTGCGAAATTGCCCCTCTGCATCCGTCGGATCAATTTGCTGCCAATAAATTTCAACGAGTTGCTCATATGGAAAAATAGTAGGATCGTATGTAATTTGCACTGCTTCCGTATGACCGGTGATTCCCGCACGCACCTCTTCATACGTTGGATTTTCTGTTGTTCCGCCAATATAACCTGAAACAACCTTTTCAATTCCCGGTTGTGTATCAAACGGTTGCACCATACACCAGAAACACCCCCCTGCAAATGTTGCGATTTCGTAATGATTGTTTTTTCTTTCAGCCATCTACATCATTCCCCCATTTCTTATTAAATAAAAAGGCAACCTCTTAAACTAATAAGAGGTTGCCCATATCTACTCCACGATGTGTGCAAAACCTCTTATCTGTCAGATTTTCAAAGAAATCTGCTGGAATTGGCACCGTTTGAACAAGTTCAATGGTTGCCGAGGCATCAAAGGGCCAGTCCCTCCGCCTCTCTTCATAAGAGTTTCAAATATTTTGTTGATATTCATACTAGTCTTTAAATTGCGTGATGTCAATAGACTTTTGCAGCAAATACAAGATATGTTAGGCATAATTTGAAATGGATCATCCAACTAAATAGCTATATTCTTTCTTACCTTCATTGTCCCAAATGACCTTTTCCAAGACCAAATACGCTAAAATCCCCCCGAAAAAACAATTGCAAATAATATTGATCCAAATGGGTTAAGGACACTAAAATTGAAAAGCTCAAATTAAACCAAGTGTATTCAGAAAAACGAGCACAATCGTCAACGGCACGACCCACTTCATTAAAAGTGTATGATGTAAAATGATCATTCAGTGATTATAACTTCGTTCGCAAATCCCAAAGTTCTGGGAAGAAGCGATGATCCAATACTTGTTTCAAATAATTAACACCCGATGAACCCCCTGTTCCTACTTTAAATCCAATAATCCTTTCCACTGTTTTCGCATGACGGAATCGCCATTGCTGCAGCCAGTCTTCTACATCGACCAATTTTTCAGCAAGCTGATATAAATCCCAATACTTATTCACATCGCGATAAACTTCTTCCCAAGCAGCTGCAACAGTTGGGTCTCCGCCGTACGTCTCTGAATAATCGCGCGTCAGCAAATCCGGATTAATCGAAAAGCCGGCCCGTGCAAGTGATTTGATCGCAACGTCATAAATACTTGGTGCATCAAAAGCTTGTTTAAGGGTTTCATGAACTTTTTGATCTTTCTCGTAAATTTTTAATATGTGACTTGTTTTATAACCTAATGCAAATTCAATTAATCGATATTGATACGATTGAAAACCCGATGCCTGACCAAGGGAATCGCGGAACTCCAAATACTCGGCAGGCGTCATCGTCGATAAAACATCCCATGCCTGAATAATTTGAGACTGAATTTTCGTCACACGTGCCAACATTTTAAAGGCTGATTGCATTTCCCCCGCTTCAATCGCTTGAATCGCCGCTGTCAATTCATGGAGAACAAGTTTCATCCACAACTCGCTTACTTGGTGAATAATGATAAACAGCATTTCATCGTGGTGGCCTGAAAGTCTTTTTTGGCTTGATAAGATAGAATCTAGGCTTAAATATTCGCCATAAGTCATTTTATTCTTAAAATCGGTATGAATATTTTTTTCCGCTTCAAGCTTTTTATGAAGATCTGCAATTGACTTATTCAATGCTATTTCCTCCTTTAATTTTGAGCATCTTGAAAAAGTTTCACTTCCACACTTTTGATAGCGCTTTCATTTATTTGGACTAATTTCGCAATCGACCTTTTTCATCCACTCCCTCTCGACTGAGTTTTCCACTTATTAGCATATTGATATAATAGCAGTCCCCTTAACGGAATGTCAATGACATAACGTCAATGATGCGGTATCACTTATGATTTTTGACGGGCTTCCCTCCAACAATCCCCTCCTTCACCTTATGAAAGAGCCCGAATGAATGCCCATCCCATCTATATAAGGCGGCTAAAAATGCTGCACATAAAAACCGCTCAGAGATTTCTCTAAGCGATTTTTATCCAATGTGATTAAATTAAAAGTCAGGGATGACCCCCCGACCTTTTCCAATATATGATTACTAAAGTATTGTAGAAGAAGACTCCTGTCCCAAAATAGTGAGATGGAATTGCACTCAATGAATATCTCTTTTCTTAAAATTACCGCCCTTCACTTCAGCAACGTCATAGACAACAACGAACGCATTTGGGTCAATTTCATAAATAATTTCCTTCATTTTGCTATCTTCTAGCCGATTAATGATACACGTAATTTCTTTATAGGTTTCTTTTGAATAGCTTCCCTTAACAATGTTATACGTTGCACTGCGGCCGAGGCGGTCACGGATCATTTCTACCATTAATTCTGGTTCGCTTGTAATAATTTTATAAGTCTTCGAACCGCTTAAACCTTCTTCAACGATCTGAATGACTTTAGAGGCAATATAATAAGCAATTCCTGATAAGAATGCACCTTGAAGACCAAATACGAACGAAACGACGATAAATACAAATAAGTTTAAAAATAAAATAAGGTCGCTTGTTCCAAATGGCAATCTTCGGGAAAAAAGTACAGCCAGCATATCAATACCATCTAACGCACCGCCATTTCGTAACGCGATCCCCATACCAATACCAATGATGATTCCCCCAACAACTGTTACTAATAACGTATCTCCTTCGATAATCGTAGGGAGTTGATGCATAATACTCGTCCCGTATGCAAGTGAAGCGATGCCCAGTACGGAATAAATCGCAAAGCTCCTACCAATTTGTTTATACCCTAAAAATACAAAGGGGATATTGAGTACTGCGATAAGGACACCTAGTGGTAGTCCAAATAATTGCGAACCGACGATACTTAGACCTGTCACGCCTCCGTCTGATACGTTGTTTGGAATGAGTATAGTCTCTAGACCATAAGCGGTTATAAACGCCCCAGCCATAACAGCTAATGCGCGTAATCCCATTTTTAATTTGCTTACTTTTTTGGGCTTTTTCATAGCTTTCATAAATTTTCCTCCTGCTTACATTTGCCTTGATCTCATGGATCATTGAATTAGAATGACAGGGATTGTAGCATTTGTCACTGTTCAATCATTCTTGATTTTTTATTATCTCACTTTAACAAGTGTTTTTCACTTTTAAAATATAGTTTTCCATCAAAATACCGTTCCCATTCACATTGGATTTTATGCATAGATAGAGTAACGATTGGAACAACAAAAAAGCCGGGGACTATTCCCTGACCTGCACACTATTCCCTTTTTAACAATAGGCTTCATTTCAATCAATCAAAAATAGAATCAGAATCTATATTGAACAGATCGTCTAGCAAAAGCATACTGTAAGATGATATTGGATGGAGGTTGGTTGGATGAAGATCAATTCTTTTAGTGGGACTGTGACTGCGATAAATGATTTTGGGATAACACCTACAGATGAAAATGGCGGTTGTTATCAGTTGTTTACAGTCGATAATGGTTCAGGATCTATTGTCAATTTTGTTGTCGAACCAACTACTTATTTTGTTGATCACACAATGGTCAGGATTGGAGATCGGGTAACAGGTTTTTATGATGCAGATGTGCCTGTTCCATTCATCTATCCGCCGCAGTACCGGACAATTGTGATGGCTAAATATTCTCCGAATCGGAACGTAAAAGTAGACTTTTTTAATCGAAATTTACTAAGCAGCGACGGACAATTAAAATTAAATCTTTCCCCACAAACGAAAATTCTTTTAACGAACGGGCAAGCGTTCCGCCGCTACCCCGCCAATCGTACATTGGTCGTTGTTTACGACTTCACAACAAAAAGCATTCCAGCGCAAACGAGCCCTACTTCTATTATTGTTCTGTGCCACTAAATTGATTGAATAACCATTATGTAGTAGAAAATCTCGCCCGTCATCTTGTTGATGGGTGAGATTTCTTTGTTTTTGTTTCTTATCGGCGATCTACACACTCAAATAAAATTCTCCCAAATATTTATTTTCCAATCATGTATCCTTTTTGACCACTCCCTTCTATCTAAAAGGTAAAGGGGGAATAGTAAATGACACATTATTTAAAACAACACGCACGCTTCACTACAATCGCCGAAATGGATACAGCCGCTGAACAGCATATCTTATGCCACTGGGATCAAATGACAAAATCAGATCGCCGGGTGCTGGACGTGATCCGCCGCTATTCGGTGAAATACGGTGCAGCACATTTGAAACACGAAACAATCGAAGAAGCGATTGGGGTATCAAACGTAACAGTCCGCCGTGCCATCCGGAAACTTGTCAGCCTACAAATTATCGAAAAAGTTCACTATATTCGTCCAGTTATGAGCGGGCTCGGCGCCAATATTTACATCATTTTACCTTTCGATGACCACGGGAAAATGAACGACCGGGATGAGGCCGATAAACCCCATGACAACAAGGAAAACGAACCCATTTCCGAAAACGAAGCCTTTCTTTCTAAATCTAAAAAATCTAAAGATCTAAATAATACGTCTCCTAAGGAATCGTCAAAGTACTCCACAAGTCTTTTTAGTCGAATGAAAGATCTTCTTAACACAACAATCGGAAACACTAAACTAGCTCGCGAGTTTTTTGGTATTCATAAAGCGATCTCAAGTAAAATGTTAAAGTTTGATATTTACAAAGATGACAAAAATGTCTTCGAAGATCTTGCCTATCGTGCGCTCATGATTACCGTAATGGCAACAAAAAGGAAATCGATCCGCAACTTGCCGGGGTATTTTCATGGCGTGCTAAAGCAATTGGTGGACGAGATGTATTTTGGAGATATTTTCATGTGCTTTGACGTGCCTGTAGAGGGATTTTATTGCCCGGAATGACGGGGTTTTTAGAGGTCTTTTGAAGAAACTATCGGATTTCCCGATTGGATAGCAGAATGACTACACTTAGCTAGAAAATAAAATTAAGGTCTTGTAGAATATAATTAACAGAAACGAAGAGAATCCACAATAACCAAAAAAGATCAAAAAGAACAGGCACTCAGGAGTTCATCAGTACCCGCATTTGACGAGTGGATGAAGCAACATACAAAGATCCAAATACCGGAAATAGAAAAGAGGGAATTCATTGAAAAAAATGTCCAAAGAATACTTAGACGATATTCTTGTCCGTTTGGCTCATCATTCATCTGCGTTAGAAGGGAATACGATTACATTACCTGAAACAATCTCAATTATTCTGCACAATCAAGTGTCAAGCAATCGCAGTGTTGATTTGAGAGAAATTTACGAAATTAAAAACCATGAGCAAGCCTTTCGATATCTCGTACAAGAAATTGAACAAGATGCGCCGCTTCACTTGCAAACAATCAAGGAAATTCACGCTTTATTAATGGATCGTTTGCAATATGACAGAGGGCAATTTAAGTCTGTAGACAATGCGATACTAGGGGCTGACTTTATGCCAGCCAGCGCGCGGGAAACACCACTTCTTATGCAACAATGGGTAGAAAATTTGAATTATCGTTTACAAGCGGCTACTACTGCGCAAGAAAAAATAGTCATTATTGCAGAAGCTCATATTGTATTTGAGCGTATTCACCCTTTTGCAGATGGCAACGGGCGCACTGGACGTATGCTTCTCAATTATTCTTTATTACAACACGATTTTGCTCCACTCATTATTCATAGCAAAGAGAAAGCAACTTACTTACGTTATCTTGCTGAACAAGATATAACGGGCTTTAGCGAATTTATCGAATTAGTACTAACGGAAGAACAACAACGTTTACAACGCTTTGCGAATAAAGAAAAACAACAAATATCTCCCGACTCACCTGGCGAGAATTCTAAATGAAACGTTTGTTTCAGGAAAATAGTTGAATGTGGTCAAATGAATGGCAAAAATTCCGGACACCGCTGCTTTGTCGCAGGATCCGGAATTTCACAAAGCTTTGAGTTGTTAGTCCAGCGGCATTTTAGAATGCCGCTGAACAAGCTCTTTTACAGAGAATCTATTTCCTCCCCATTATTTTTATCAATCAATTTAACTCCTTTCCTATCTGAAAATGAACCGCCTTCAAAATACCACAGATACAGCCCCTTCAATCGCAATTGTTCCACCTTATTTTGCGGCAGCATTTCCAAATTGAGCATCTTCGCGTCATGTTCACCTACTTGAATAAGCCGCTCGTCACCATGCCGGATCAATCCATAAATCAAATGATCCCCATGTCCTGAGTAACTGTCCAATCCTTCATTGTTACGATCCAGCGAACTCCATGTCAACATGCCTGCTTTCCATCCAAAGATTCTTTTATGCACATAAGCAGCACCTAAATACGTCTCATTTTTTATAAAAAAGAACAGTGCTCGATCATCGTGTTTATAACCGGGGATGAGTACTAGGTCTTGATCATTCGCTAGTAATGCTTCATTCGGTTCCTGAAAGGATTCTGACCTTTCTGCCAAAGCCCAGATGAAGAATCCGATAATAAAAATGAGAATTAATGGGAGAATCCCTAGTAATTTTTTATTCATTTAAAACACCTTCCCTTCTATCAACTTCAACATAAATCCCCTATTCCTTAACTCTAGTATAACGTATAAAGGTTATTACTCTCCCCGTCCACCTATGGTATGATAAACAAGGTTCAAAACAAGAGGTTCGCAAACTCCCTCTATAAAAAACTAAGGAGATTGGTAATATGAAAAATGAAAAAGCGTTAGTCGTCTTTAGCGGCGGCCAAGACAGTACGACATGCCTGTTTTGGGCATTGAAAAATTTCCGGGAAGTCGCAACAGTGACGTTCGACTATGGACAGCGTCACTCGGATGAGATTGAACATGCCCGAAAAATTGCGGAGGAACTTGGTGTATCGTTCAAAGTGTTAGATATGAATTTGATCAACCAGTTATCCGCCAATGCACTCACGCGAAATGACATTGAAGTGGCAGAGGTAGACGGCGAATTGCCGTCGACGTTTGTACCTGGAAGAAACCATTTGTTCTTCTCTTTCGCGGCGGTTTACGCCGATGCGATTGGCGCACGGCATTTAATCACCGGTGTGAGTGAAACGGATTTTAGCGGCTATCCGGATTGTCGCGATAACTTTATTAAATCATTAAATGTGACATTGAATTTAGCAATGGATGGAAATTTTGTCATCCACACACCGTTAATGTGGCTCGATAAATCTGAAGTTTGGGCACTTGCCGATGAGCTCGGTGCACTCGATTTTGTGCAAGAAAAAACACTTACTTGCTACAATGGGGTGCCGAGTACGGGATGCGGGGAATGTCCGGCATGTGTACTGCGCAATGAAGGTCTTGCAGCATACCTAGCAAGAAAGACTGCGGGTGTTTCCAAATGATGCAGCAATTTTATCCGCAAGTACAGCACAACTACCGATTCGAATTAAATAAAGATATGCATTTTTCAGCTGCGCATTTCATACCAAATGAAAATGCGGGGAAATGCCAAGTGATGCATGGCCATACGTATTTTATCAATGTAACGATTGGTGGAAATGAATTAGATGAACTTGGTTTTTTAATTGATTTCAAGCAACTGAAAGATTTGATTCATAAAAAATATGACCATTCTGTATTGAATGATCATCCTGAATTCCAACAGCTTTACCCGACCACTGAGCGATTAGCTGAACAAATTTGGACATCGATACAGTCAGTTTTGCGAACAAAAGACAATCGGCCTGACTGCCTCCAAGTGATTGTGCGGGAAACACCGACGAGCTATGTCGTCTACCGTCCAAGACAGGAGGAATTGGCATGAAAATTCCTGTTATGGAAGTGTTCGGTCCGACGATCCAGGGCGAAGGAATGGTAATTGGACAAAAAACGATGTTTGTCCGAACAGCGGGCTGCGATTATTCTTGTGCGTGGTGTGATTCAAGTTTTACGTGGGATGGAACAGGGAAAAGTGTTTCGAAACGACCGCAAGAAATTATCGATGAACTGAAAACGATCGGCGGACAATCTTTTTCGCATGTGACGATTTCGGGCGGAAATCCCGCCTTGCATAAAGGTATCGGGGAACTCGTCGATTTGTGCCATGCAGAAGGTTGGAAAGTTGCGGTCGAAACGCAAGCGACGTTTTGGCAAGATTGGCTGTTGAAAATCGATGACATCACCCTTTCGCCGAAACCGCCGAGTTCAAAGATGATAACGGATTTCGACAAACTAGATCTTTTCATGGAGAAGCTTTCGGACACAAATGCAAGTCTGAAAATCGTCATTTTTGACGAAGAGGATTTCAAATTTGCAGAAGAAGTCCATCTCCGATACCCTTCTGTTCCTTTCTATTTACAGGTCGGTAACGATGATACGACAACAACAGACGATGCCGTTCTGATCCCTCACCTTTTGAAACGGTTTGAATGGCTCATTGATTTAGCTGTTGCTTCTCCGATTATGAACGATGTAAAAGTGCTGCCGCAGTTGCATGCGCTTGTATGGGGAAACAGACGGGGCGTTTAACGATCAAATTGAAAAAGGTGCTGTACTTCATGTCGATTTCGACATAAGGTACAGCACCTTTTTATAATTACGCTCACAAACAATTAACTTTCATAAGCCGACGACGGGGTAAACTTAATATCCGCATCTTCCGGATAAAGTGCTATAAAGGCATCTTCCATATGAAAGACAGCTATTTCAGCCCCTTCTAAAAGATTGTGACGATGCAGCACATTCACCATCGTTTTGAATGCTAGTTCAACGTCTAGTGCTTGAAAAAAGTTGATGGCAGCACCCTTCCCAATTTCTGCGCCATCAATACCGCCATTGCCGGTATCATGCAAAGCTTGGTCCAATAAATCTCCCACATGGACACATTGATCGGATGCTTCATCGAACGCGCCGTCATCTTCCTCATCATCGTAACGGTATTGAACAGCTATGATCGTAAGCGACTCCTCATCCACATGGTTATATCCCTCATATTCCTTTTCTTTTGCCAGTCTTTTCATCACTTTTTCTGAACGCTCAAATAACCCAAGTAGGATTTCTTCACGTCGGCCCACTTTTCCTAGAATCCCTGTCATCGTTACTATTTTCCGCTTTAGTTTCCACACTTGCCAAAAATGTATTTCATTCCCTCTCTTTTTCATCATCCGAATCACGTGAACAAACTCCCTTTTTGAAATTAGTAAATTCCAGTATACCTCATTTTCTACTAATCTATTTTTACACGTTTAAAAATGTAAAAAACCGCTAAAATATATTTACTTTAGATGGGAAAGCTATTAGTTAAATGAAAAAGGATGTGTGACAAATGCAAAGTAAAATTTATATATTATTATCAATAATTGTGATCACCATTTGTTTTTCAGCTTATGAGTTAATATCAGCCAACCAAAACGATCGACCGGAATCTTTTGAAGAAGGTTATGAAGAAATTGGATATAAATCTGTTGAAGATGCAGTCATACAATTTGAAAAACACTTCAATCAGAAAGTGCAGTTACCAACAATTACACCCACTATTCCTTTCACCCATCAATTCGGAAGATTTACTGAAGATCCGAAATACAACATCAACGATTCACTGGAAATTAAGTTTGTGAATGAAAATGCACCAGAAAATCATTATAAAATTGATATTCGCCCTTTGAAAAACCGATTACATTTTAAAGATCAACGCAATCAGAAAACCTATACACTTAAAAATGGTGGGAAAGCCATTTACTTCGAACACCACTTATTCAACTTTTTTGTTTTTGAAAATGACGCCTGGCAATATATGCTTGGCATCGATAAAAGATTGTCTCAAGTAACGCCCGAGACTTTCGTTAAAATTGCAAACTCCATTGAATAAAAATAGCCTTTGCGGGATTCAATTCCTCATCCGCAAAGGCCATTCACTATTCTTTTCTTTCAAGATTGTTTTTTTGACCAATCCGCTTTTCACTCATTAAATCGCTTACCGTACCTAGCTGCAGTCCTTTCGCTTTACTTTCCTGAATAATCGTCCCAAGTCCTTCTTCGACAGGTTTTGTCGGATGCATCAGCACCATATATCCTTTGTCAACGCCCTTTACAATGCGGTTGACCATTTCGGCAGTAGCTGGTTTTCTCCAATCGACTGTATCAATCGTCCATAAAATTGTTTTCATGCCAAGCTCATCAGCGACTTGGATCGTCGTTTCGTTAAAGCTTCCGCTTGGCGGTGCAAACCATTTTGGTGTGATGCCTAATGTTTTTTCAATCACTTCATTCGTCTGGGCCAGTTCTTTGACAGTTTCTTCTCTGGAGCGATGCTGCAAATCAGGATGACTGTACGCATGATTGCCAATTTCATGCCCTTCCTCATAAATGGTCATCGCGAGATCTGGATTGTTTTTTACCCAGCTGCCGTCATAAAAGAAAGTGGCTTTCACGTTATTTTCTTTCAATGTCTTCAGAATTCCCGGGATATGTTCATTGCCCCACGCGACATTGATTAATAATGCGATCATTGGTTTTTCGGGATTGCCCCTATAAATCGGCGACGGTTCCAAATCATCCAAATGAACGCTTGGTGGAATTTCTTTCAAAACGACTTTTTTCGGATCAAATCGTCCGGTTTTTTTCATTTTTTTATAGCTAGCGTCCGTATCAACAACGAGTCCATTGTATCCGGGTATTGCCTTCCAAACACGGTCAATTTTCGCGTCAATCGGTTTGATTTGATGCAACCGATCATACGTTCCAATTTCTTTGGATAGTTCGTCTGGTTCAACTTCTGCAAACGTTGCGACCTTATTACTACGAATAATTTCCGATAAAATTCCGATTTTCACTACAGCAATGACGCCAATTCCAATTACGGAAAGAATTACGAGCAATATTTTTCTCATTTCATTTCCTCGGGTATACAATAGTTATCCACAGGCAAGCGGTTCGTTACATTATTTGGCAGCAATGGAAATCCTCCGTTTCAATGATTGGGTAATCATAGGATTCCCGTACAAATGAAGACAATACATAAAATCATCCAACAACCATCGCGACATCTTTTTAGCTATCGGCGTTCTCAGAGTAATTGGTGACAGTCACTCACACAACTCACTTTCCATTTGATCATAGCATTTTTTCAAAATAATTTCTTTATTACGCCAGGCAACAAATAAATGACGATAAATCGCTTGGGATTCATCGTCATTTTGTTTGCGGTACTTTTTTGACTGAGTTTAGTAGAATTGCCGAAGTGATCTTGGAGAGGTTCATGACCGTGTCTAATCGCGTAGTATTCAAAGAATTGACTGGGAAATGAGGATCTAAGTAATTAACAACCGCCTTCAAATGGTAGGTCCCGACTTCGATTAATGGATTCCCAATCGCATTGCCGGGAATGAACGGACCTTCTTTTAAAAGAATAGAGCCAATTTGATGATGATCTCCTAAACATGCGTCGACGCCAATAATCATCGGATCAGTGAAGCGGCTATGAATGTCTTTAAGGACTTTTTCCAAATTTATCGCATGAACGGGTTCGGAAATGGTGCCAAATACAGGATAGGGAAAGTGGCTTTCTTCGAGCATCGTCCCAACGAGAGGTCCATATGCATCTCCCGTCGAGCGATCTGAACCGATACAAAGGAACACAATCTCATTACACGACTGGTAGCATGTATTCAGGATAAAGGACATTTCATGCAGATCCTCTTCTGTCGATGATTCAGCCGAATAATGAAAATACAACTTACTTTCCTGAAGTCGAACAGTTTTTTTCTTTTTAAAAGAAAACACCGGCTTCCCTCCTCTTTCGGTAATAGGACTACTTCAGACAATGTACTACTTCTACGAAGAGCGGGGAAAATCCTTTTATAGGGGGATACTTGAATAGCATGGAGCTAAAAAAGCATCTTCTCCGAAGAGTAGATGCTTTCTTTGTTAGGATGCCTCCCTGTTCCTTCGGGCAAGTCCATAATAAGAAAAAATGGCAATAACAGCCGACCCGAAAATAAGCACCCCCATTGGGACCGCTGTTTCTTCTCCTGCGATGCCAACAAGCGGCGCGGTAATGGAACCCAACACGAAGGGCAGTAATCCGAGCAGCGCGGAAGCACTCCCTGCAATATGCCCTTGTGATTCCATTGCTAAGGAAAAAGATGAGGTTGCAATGATGCCAATCGATGCGACGAAAAAGAAGATCGGCACAACAATGGTGAGAAGCGGTCCATGGGCAAGTACCGCAATGAGTAATAATGCACCGGACGTAACGGAAATGAATAACCCCGTCTCTAAAAACCGCTGTTCAGAAACGACACCCGTCAAACGCCCAACAATTTGCGATCCTATGATGAGCCCAATCCCATTCATGCCAAATAACACGCTAAACAATTGCGGGGAAACACCATAAATAGTTTGATAGACAAACGGTGTCCCTGCAACATAAGCGAATATGCCAGCCATGATGAAACCTTGTGCCAAGGCGTACCCCATAAATTTTCGATCTTTGAGTAATGATTGGAAGTTTTTCAATGTCTGGGAAAGATTGCTTGACACCCGTAAATGCTTCGGCAAGGATTCATCCATTCCCCACAGGACAACGACCGTTAATAATAGGCCGATGAAGCTTAATGTGATAAATATTCCTTTCCAATCTGTAAACGCAAGAATCCCACCTCCAAGAAGGGGTGCAATGATTGGCGCTAAGTTATTGATCAGCATCAGCAGCGCAAAAAACTTTGTCAATTCCCTGCCACTATATACATCTCGGACGACCGCCCTTGATATAACAATCCCCGCAGATGCAGCAAATCCTTGTAAAAACCGTGCGGCAATAAACAAGCCAATATTAGGTGCAAATGCACAAAAAATCGATGCCGCCAAATAAACGATGAGGGCAATGACTAACGGTTTCTTTCGTCCATGAACGTCGCTCATCGGGCCAAGTATCAATTGCCCCACTCCTATTCCAACAAGTGTCGCTGTTAGACTCACTTGCACGAGGGAAGGCGTTGTACCAAAAGCCGTGACGATCGTAGGAAATGACGGCAAATACATATCGATTGTTAAAGGACCCATCGCTGCCAACGTTCCTAGAAGCAGCGCTAGCTTTAATCGCCTTGTTCCTGTTAATGATTCCATATATGCTTTCAACCTTTCCAAGCCTAAAGGCAATCCATTCATTATATACCTTTGTAAACATAAGATTTTACTCTATCACTAATACTAGCAATTTGAAAGATTTTAGCTCGAAATATAAAAAACAGCCCCCGCTAGTTCTAAATGAATCTGAACAACGGGGAGCTGGTGTTTTTTAAATTTACTGTTGCTTTCTACGATCATCATTCTTTTTGTTATTTGTTTTGCGGATCCGATCGTCTTGTGATCCAAAACAAACGGCTAGTTATATTACTGAAACGCTTAAGTGGATACGATTTCCGGAAGGATCCGTTGTCACAATCGAACCATTTTCTTCAGTGACAGCAGCGCCCATATTCTTTAGTTGAGCGATCACTTTGTTTTTCTTTTCTTCATTCGGAAGCATTAACGTAAATGATTCAAGTCCAACATGATTCGGAGATGGCACAGGTGCCCCGACTCCATTCCATGTATTTAACGCAATATGGTGATGGTATTTTCCGTCCGCAATGAAAAGGGCTTGTGTGCCATATCGGTTGACGACCTCAAATCCAAGTCCTTTAATATAAAATTCTTCCGTCTTTTTTAATTCAGCTACATGCAAGTGAATATGTCCCATCACGGTGCCGGCGGGTAAACCGTTCCATGATTGCTTTCTGGCACCTGCTAGTAGGTCTCTAAAATTCAATGGATCAACTGTCATTGCAACCTCACCGTTATGCCAATCCCATTCGGAAGGGTCACGGTCTATATAGATTTCAATCCCATTCCCATCTGGATCAGATAAGTAAAGCGCTTCACTTACTAGATGGTCCGAAGAACCGAACTGCAAACCAATTTCACTAAAGTGTTGCACGATATTGGCTAAATCATCACGTTCTGGCAGAAGAAGTGCAAAATGATACAATCCTGTCGTTCTTCCTTGTTTCGGCACAACGTTTTCCAATTGCTGAAGGGTCAATAATATAGTCTTCCCATCCGCAGTCAATTGAGCAGATTGCTCTGTTTGTTCTAATACTGTAAATCCAATGACCTCTTTGTAAAACGCTAAGGATCTTTCTAAGTTTTGTACTTTCAAGTCAACTCGCCCTACGAATGTAATAGGTTCACGATGAAAATTCATTTTGGTTGCCTCCTACTTTGGATTAAAAAAATTTGATATCCAGTTACTTTATGTAAGTTAGTATACGATCAGAATTGACGACCGTCAAGTAACTGATTTGTAATTCGTCATTCATACTCGTTATACTATAAGAAAGGAGTTGATTTTATGGATCAGTCAATTTGTCCGAGATTCGAAAAAGCGATGGGCTTATTAAGCCAAAGGTGGACGGGTTTAATCATTTACCAATTATTATCTGGTCCACAACGTTTTTGCAACATGGAATCATCCATCGGTGTAAGCGGCAGGGTGCTATCAGAGCGGTTAAAAGATTTGGAAAATGAAGGGATTGTCAATAGAGCTGTATTTCCAGAGACACCGGTTCGCATCGAATATTCCTTAACCGATAAAGGGAAATCGCTCGCACCACTTATGGAAGAAATAGAAAAATGGTCGCAAAACTGGTTGGAGGTATAAAATCATAAAGGAAGCACCATATGAAAAGGGGTTTTGCGCCTGTTCACATGCGCAAAACCCACCATCATTTTCTTCCTATTTATTTAAATAATCTTCTCGCCATTGCTTCCGTTCTTTTTCGTTCAACTGCATTTCAAGCGTTTCATCCCAATGCTCCGTCATCGTATTCCAAACGCGGGCATAGAGCAAGTCTTCCGCCTTGTTGTATAGCCGAAATTCCAGACATGGCGACCAATCGGTTTGAGTGTCAACAACCGAAAGAATTTCAGAAATAACAATTTGGACGTTGCCTTCAGCCGATTCGACATTCAAAAATTGAAGTGCACTCTTGATTTTATTTTTTTCAAGAGATTCGACTGCCCAATCATTAAACTCATCCGCATAACGAAAGACTTCCCTCGCTTCTTCAGTTAAATTCGCCACATTTCCATTTAGGAATGATTGATGACATAGGCTGTATAGTGCGGTTTTAGAATCTGTTTCAGGCTCATGAATAAAAACTTCCTCATCAAGTCTTTCCTTTCCTCGATCCATTAAGGTAAAAGATGTGCTGCTCTTTTCAACCATCTGCGTCCTTGTCATTTTCGCAAGGATTCCTTCTACAAAAAGCGGTTCAACAAGCAGTATGTCACTTAGTTCTTCAATAGTTGCGGTCGTTAATTTTTGTAACACGATGAGTATCATTTTCATCAAGACATCCATTTTCGTTCGCTTCTCGGTTTGATATGAAATGTCAATGGAATGTACGGGTACATGCCAAACGAGAGAATCCAAAATTTTCACATTGAAATCCTGTTGGAGTTCCCTTGCCAAACGCTTTTTCAATTCATCCATTGACACCACTTCCCTCCCCTATAACGTCACCTTGATAATCCCTTAACCCATTGACCTCTTGAACATTTTGCAACAGGCGCCCATACATTTTCCTCGAAGCCGGGTGTTTCGTCTGGATCGTAAACATCTCCGAACTTCCTACAACAATTAACAGTTCGCGAGCACGTGACAAAGCAACATTTAACCTGCGATAATCTTTCGCAAAACCAATGTCGCCGCCTTTTTCGTCGTGATTCCGAACGAAACTAACAATAATGACATCCATTTCCATTCCTTGGAATTTATCGACAGATCCAGTTCTACAATGCAAATGCTGCGGCATCAACTTTTGTTCGATTAGCTGATCAATCCGCTTCACTTGCTCCCCGTAGAAACTGATCACACCAACACTTTTTTGATCTTCCTCTGCCATTCTGCCTGCTATTTTCGCATTTTTCGTCGCATCATTCAAATCGGCGAGCAGTTTTTCAATCATCGAAAGCTCAGCTTGGTTGAATCTACTTGTACCGCCTTTCACTCGCTCTTCGAAATAATTCGGTGCATTTGGCAGATCAAACCAAAGCAAATGATCTTTTCTTTGTACAAAGCGCGACTCTAATAAGTGATCTCGCATCCGATCTGAATCAGTTAGCCCACATTGTAGTCGACTATTTCCTTCTTCATAAAACGGCGCGATCGTCCCCATGATCGTTTCATGCATGCGATATTGGATCCCAAGCATTGTTTTATTTTGCTTCGGCAACGTTCTAAAGAGCCGTTCGAATAACGACTCATTCAACAGTTGAGCGAATTCTTTCTGCTCTTCCTGGTTTTCAATTTCCTCTAGGAATTCTTCCATTGTTTCTTGGCCGATTAATGGCGGCAACTGATGATGGTCTCCGACTAAAATAATCTTTTTCCCCTTTAGCATCGGAAGCAACAATTCAGGCGGCGTTGCTTTTGACACTTCGTCAATAATAACGACATCGAATTCTGGATACTCTTCGTCAAAGTCGCGTCTCGCGGAAGCGACACATGTTGTACCAATCACATTGGCATGCTCTACATACAGTTTTCGGATTTCATCCAAATCATAGTCATTTGCTTCCAATAAAAGAGATTGCCATTGTTGTTGCAACACTTTTGTCATTGGCAACCTTTTTCTAACACTTTCCAATGCTTCTATCTTGTTATGAAGGGTGTTTATTTCAGCGATTACTAGTTTACGCTGCTCTTCGGGACGTTGGGCAAGTAATTCATCCAATACCTTGCGTTCGTTTTCCCGTTCTTCCATTTCATCGCAAATTGTTTTCTGTTTTTCTTTCAATTCGTTCAGCTCTTCGGCAATCAACTTTTCTTCGTTAGCTTTCTCATTGACTTCTTCTTGATGGGTCGCAAGCTGGCGCGCTGACTGCTCAAGGGCTCTCTTCTTTTCTTCGAATTGAGCAAACACCGCCTCTTTCCTCCGCAATGCTTCTTCCATAAAACTAATCGCTGCTGACTCATTGACAGTGCCAAGTTGCTTTAGCTGTTTGGCACTAGCACGCCGTAGGTCACTCAGCTTTATCTCTGCATTTTCCATTTCTTGCTGAACGGCTTTTCTTTCATGTTCTAAGTTGGTCATCATTCCGTTAAGCTGGTCATTGATGCCTGATTTAATAGCAGCAAATAATTCTTTAGCATGTTGCTGCAATTGATCTTGCCTTTCCAATTTCATTGCTTTTTCTTTCGCATAATACAGGCGTTCACGCAAAATATCAGCCGCATCGGCTATTTTAAGAAGACAATCATATTTCTCGGGCGAATAATTCCTCGTTTCCAACATTCGTTTTGTAGGCGGGCTAATCAAAAATCTTCCTACCCGATCCACTAGCCCGTGAATGTCTTGTACCGAAGTGAATGTTTGATTCATCCTTCTTTGAATGGGCTGCTGTCGAAAGCCATTTTGCCTTAACGTTTCTTCAACCTTTTCAATTGCAATTGCCAATCGATTGTTTAAATCGTTCCAATCCTGAAAGCTTTCGCTCGACGTATTGGCATGAATTTCTCGGATTCGCAACTGTAATTCATTTATGTTCTTTTGTACATTAGAAGATGGAGGGATCTTGAAGTCACGGATGCGTTCCATAAAAGTGGAAAACCTAGGAATCTCTTGAAGTTGTTGAGTCATGTCTTGAAGATTTTTCACTTTGCTTTGATTCAATTCAAGCGATTGCTGATGGTCTTGAAGCGCCTGGATTAGCGCCCCGATTTCTTCCAATGTTTGGCGGTAGCGCATGTTTCCGCGAAGAATTTCGATTTCCTTTGCCGCTTCTTTCATTTGCGCCTCTGTCTCCTCGCCCACCTGTTCTGCATCAAGAGATTGTTTAAGGCGGGAAATGACTTTCTGTAATTCTACAGTAGTTTGTTTCAGCTTCGCTTGATCATTTTCCAGCGCTTGTTTTTTCACGCCGAGCTGCTTTATTTCTTTCGTCAGTCCCTTAAGATCGACGTCAATCCGCAAGCGTTTTTCTTGTGCTTTTTGTTGCAGCTGGATCGTTTTTTCTAGTTCTTCCGCTTCCCGCTGCAATTCCTTTATTTGGGTTTCGCAGCGATGTAGCTCTTCTTCCGTTTCTTTTTCCCTAAGCGAAAAAGACTGCAGCTGTTCATCCACAGCTTCCACTGTTTGTTCTTTCCAATAATGCGCCACATTTTCTTCGATAAACTTTTTGCCTTCTTCTTCAATGCTTTCTGTCCGACCGTAACGCAAAATTCGAATATCCGAGTCTGACAGCAACCGGCCAAGCGCATTGTCAACAGCAAGGTTTGCCTGGGATGCGACAAGTGTTTTCAGGCCGGCCTTTACATTTTGATAGCAAATTTCAGAAATCACCGTCGTTTTCCCTGTGCCTGGCGGTCCTTGAATCACATATAGATCATTCGCATTCATCGCACCTGCTACTGCTTCTTGCTGAAATTCGTTTAATTCATTATGAAATTCAAGTTTTTTCTTTTGGTTTGTAATACGGACGCGTGGCCGTTCTTCAAAAAGAATTTTTTCTAAATTGGGGTTGGCAGCGAGTCCATCTTGTAAATCTTTAAATCCTTTGCGCAATCGTCTCACTTGGCTTAGTTCCGCAAAATTGCTAAAGATAATTTCTTCGTCCCACTTCGGGCGCCAATGATTTTTCCGGGCGCTTTCCGCTGTAAATCGATTTAGTTCAATTTCAACGGTGCTTTTCGCTTTATTTGTCTTCAATACTTGGCCAATGTCACGAGAAGATCCTTTCAGTTTTGCACTGAACCCTTGAATCATCTGCCAGCCTTTCGCTTTTAAGCCGCCGCATACGAGACGCAGCCTTGTGAAGTCCTCATTGAAAGTTACCTTTGAAAACGTTGTAGTGACGTCTTCTACATCGGCATTTCTTTCCTGAATACGCAAATACCCTTCCCAGCTGGCAATTCTTTTTTTCACATATTCTGACCGTTCTTCAGCAATCGGCAATTCTCGGAGCTGTGTATATAATTCAATCGGCGCGGCAGTTTTTCGGCCAGGTAAAAACTTTATTCGAATCGGGAGGCGGCGATTCGTGCGGACGATTTCTTTCCGCCCCCTTACGTGAAATCCTGTTGCCAAAAAGCCGTCTGACTGATAGACACATTCCATGACAGCGACTTTGCCGTCTAATCGTTTTGCTAATAATTCATTCGTGTCATTATCAAAGAATAACGTAAAAGCCATCGCTCCTTCCCGATTGCTTTTACGTTTTTCAATATAGATATCGAAAGCTTCCTGCATAGAAAAGAAAGCCAATTCATCTTCTATTACTTTCGCAATTCCTTTACGGGCATTATTGGTGATGCCAAGGCCGCACTTCAGAATGCTTTGTTTCGTTTTATCTTGCTTCACCCGTACGACCCCTTTCTAAACAAAATAAATAATGAAAAGTCAGGATCTCAAAAAAAGATGACCGACTTGTAAGTTCCCCTATAAATTTTAGCACGAGCTTTATTGTAACTCATTTGAGGGTCTCATATCTAAAAAAACTCACTTTTAACTGTCTCGATTGCAATCCTGTTCGGATCCGTTTAAAGTTACAATTGAAGAAACAGCTTTAGGAGGATTATCGTGGATAAGAAAGCGAAGCATTTAGTAGAAACCTATTATGAAAAATTTTCCATACGGAATTTTGATGAAAAAGATCTTTATTGTTTTTTAACGTTCGTAAAAAATGATGTACAAGATATTAAAGTATTGAAAGACCTTGGAGATTTTATTGTACAAAGGGAACATTACACTGGATTTGTCAAAGAGTATTTTGATGAAAGTATTCAAATTATCAAAGACATGGAAAAAGGACGCAGTCTGAAGAAAATTGAAGACTTGTTTTCTTTTAGGGAAATTCGAAACGGTTTTAACGCTTTGTTTTTAAAATATGGGTATGAAAAGCTCTCTCCCGAAGTCATTAATGACTTTATTTTATGTATCATTTCCCTATTGCAAAGTATTCCGCTTCGCTCGGCGGACACAGGCAGAGAAGTTGGATACTTAAGTTTTGCCGCTTCTAGTAAAGAAGTATTTTTAATGGGGAATACGAAAACTTTGAATAAAGGCCGCTATATCCCAGTCACTTTTCAAGTGCTGCGGACACAAAATAGCTATGAAAAAATAACACCGCAAGACAAAAATGACACACCTTATCTATTCGATAAAGAAATTATTGAAGTGATCAATGTAGACCGCCAGCTTGTCATTACGTTCCCACATTTGGTTCAGGCATAAAAGGAGTCCCAAGCAATTTTGACGCTTGGGACTTTTTGTGATGATTAATGAGCAACAGGCACCGCTGACAGAAAGTATTCCTCCACTTCTAGCCAACTATTTAGCCTTGTGTAGCCTGTTACATTCCAATTATGCGGGGCGGTAAAAAGGATGCCTTCACCTGAAAAAGTAGCTAAATTACTCGGTGTATCATCGATTAAGTAATCCGCTTGAATAATGCTTTTATCTCCGCAGAAAACGAAATTTCTTTCATTCAAAAAGCCAAAATGCTTTTTCAACCATTCGTATTTTGGCGCCATAGACGCAGGGAAGTCCATGGCTGCTGTCACAATATAAATTTCATAATGCTCACTTAATCGTTTGATCACTGCTTGACTGTCTTTGACGACATCTAATTCAAGAAAAAAGGAATCCTTCTCTAAGTAATTCCCTATTTTCTCCTCAAATCTTGTGTCAAGCTCTACTAGTCGCCTCCCCTGTAAATGTTCACTTGTATATTTTTCTTTGTAATCTTCGTTGAAAAGTTCCAAGCATTTCGCACTGAAATGCGCCATTACTTCATCCATATCTATTGCAATTCGCTTCATCAAAATTCTCCTTTAACATTTCCTGTTTATATAGTTTAACATACCGATCAAGCGGTTCCATTTGACACGCGTTAAGGATCGTTTAATCCTTTCGGACGAAGGCAATAACTATAACAAGAACACTCGGAAGGAATGAGAAGAATTTGAAAAAGCTTGGAATCATTTGGATGATCCTATGTACATCCATCTTAATTGTGAGCGGATGCGGCAACCTGGGCAAAAATGCGGATCAACCACAACGTGAAGAGGCCGACATTATTCATGAAGACGAGAAGGAAGGCGGTTCTTTAGAGACTGGTGCTGGGTATGGATTTACTTCCTTCGACCTTGATATTGACGTCAACGGCAAAGATACGATCGAAGCGGACTATGAGACAACAGAGAATCAACTGAAAGCAGAATATATCGACGCAAGAAATAATGTTCAATTACAAGATACAAAAGCAATGGATGAGCTCCACAAATTGTTTATGAAAATTCTTATCAGACACGACACGCCGCAACAAGAAGTGATCGACAAAATACTAGAATGGTATGCCATTGATCAGTATTCGAAATTCGATTTAGAAGTGCATTTTGATGATGGTACGACTTTAAACATTGAAGAAATGAAGTAGTGTTTGCATAGAAAAAAGGCATCTGATGCTGTTACTCCGATCTTGTCGGAGAACCTCATCATGATGCCTTTTTCTAATTAAATGATAATAATTCCAAGTACGACCGCAATCGCTAATAGAGCGATACTCAACCCCCACATCATCATAAAGGAATACCGGATATGTTTCCCCATTTCTAGTCCAGCAAGTCCAAGTGCCAACCAAAGGGCAGGCGATAGCGGACTGACAAACGTCCCGATAATGTTTCCAATGATCATTGCGTAAGCGGTAGAGAGTGATGGCACGCCAAATGACGCTGCCACTTGATCAACAATCGGCAGAAGAGCAAAATAATAAGCATCCGTACTTAACAGCAAATCAAAAGGCACGCCGAAAATCCCAATGATGAGATGTAAATACGGTACAACAAACGCCGGTAAAACTGTCACAAGATCCGTAGCAATAGCAGTCAACATATTCGTTCCGTTTAAAATCCCTAAGAAAGAGCCAGCAGCCAAAATAATCGTCGCCATTAAAATACCGCCTGGCGCATGTTCTTTAATGCGCGCCATCTGGTCTTGCACTTTCGGAAAGTTTAACGGTAATGCAATACTCACGCCAATCATAAACGCAAAACCTGCTGGAATAATCCCCCATACTAGAACACCAATCACAGCAACCGCTAAAATGGCGTTAAGCCAAAGCAGTTTAGGACGCTTTAAATCTTCCTCGATTACAGTAGCTGCCAGCTGCGCTTCAGCAATCGTTGCATCAGAAATCTGATCTTCCATCGTTTCTTCGCCTAAAGAAGCCTTCTTTGCAATGAGTCGTTTTTCACGATAGCCTAAAACAATGGCAATGATGATTAATAATACAAGACCGATCAGTTGAATAGGAATAAGTGGTCTCCAAAGTTCTGTCACGTCAACATCTAATACTGAAGCTGTTCTCCCAAGCGGCCCCGCCCAAGGAACCATATTCATAATGGCTGCCGCAGTCCCGACTAGCATTAGGAGCAAATAAGGATTCATTTTCAACCGCTTATACAATGGCAACAATGCTGGTATTGTAATGAGGAATGTAGATGCCCCAGACCCATCCAAGTGTGCGATTGCTGCAATGATCACTGTTGCGACCGCAACTGCAATGACGTTCCCACGGGAAATTGCAATCATCTTGTTAATAAGCGGATCGAACAATCCGACATCTTGCATAATTCCGAAAAATAAAATCGCAAAGATGAACATAATGGCCACGCCGGCAACTTTGGTCGTTCCTTCTGTGAAAAACTCTCCGATTTGGTCGAAGCCGAAGCCTGCTGCAAATGCCCCTACAACCGGTACTAACACAAGACCCACTATCGGAGAAACTTTCCCGCTAATGAGTAACGCTACAATGACGACAATCGTTATTAAACCTATAATACTAAGCATATTGGCTCCTTTCTAGTAAACCGAATAGTTCACTCATGAAAGAGAAACGGCATCTTATGATGTAAGCGGATACATACTCAACAAAAAATAAAGTATCCCATACAAAAAATAACCCTCTCTATTTCAAAATTCTTTATACTAAGAAATTTATCATAGAGAGGTTACATGGATAAGTTTATTCAACTAAAATCCCTATTGATCATTATGGGTGTTTTGTTCATTTTGTTCACGGCACATATTTCCGTTCCGGACGTCCGATCTCGCCATACTTCAAACGCGCATCTGCTTCTTTGATCGACACTAAGTATTCTAAATAACGCCGCGCAGTTGAACGGCTAACGCCCACTTCATTCCCTGCATCTAATGCGGTAACACCTTCTTCACCATTTTGCTGCAGTACTTTTTTGATCTTCTCTAAGGTTAGCTGATCGATGCCTTTTGGCAGTATTTCCTCATTTTCTTTCTGCGCTGTCACAGTGAATTGTAAGCCGGTCAAACGGTCAATTTCTTCTTGATCCAGTTCTTTTTTTGTCTGTAAAACATGCCTTTGAGCATGATACCTACCCAATGTTTGTGCAAATCGTTCAAAATCTACAGGCTTCACCATATAGTCAAATACACCGCCGCGAAGTGCTTCTGCTATCGTTTCTACTTCTTTGGCTGCCGTCATCATAATTACGTCAATCTCATTAAACTCGTTTCGCAATGTCCAAAACAAACTTAAGCCTTCTACGTCCGGTATGTACACATCCAGCAAAATGAGTTCTGGCAAAACGGCTTGACTCCGCAAATAAGTAAGTGCTTCCTCGGCTGTTTTAACAACTTCTAGCGCCGCAAATCCCTCTACTCGATTAACAAACTGCCGGTTAATATCCGCGATCCGAAAATCGTCTTCTACAATCAATACGCCAATCCCATCACTCATTTTCTACTCCCCTTTCATATGCTTTTTTCGGAATTGAAAGAACAAAACGCGCGCCTCCAAGGTCACCCTGTTCTAAAAAAACATGGCCATTTACTCTCTCGATCAATTGTTTGGAGAGCGCCAACCCAAATCCGCGGTGTTCTCCTTCTTTTAATGAAAAGCCTTGCTCAAAAATTCTATGGACATCCGTATCTTGTACACCCGCGCCTGAATCCTCGATTTCAAATAGTATATCATTCCCGATATCTGTAAAAGAAATAGAGATTTTTTGATCGGCTGACGGATTATTTTTCACCGCATCGATCGCATTGTCCATGAAATTCCCAATCGCTGTTAATAACGCTTCACTTTGTTTTTCAGTTAAACGGGATGCAAGTCTACTCCCTTCTTCAATTGTAAAATCAATGCCTAGCTCATGTACTTGATTTAATTTCCCTAATAATAGTCCGCTTACCATTGGATCTGCCACTTTTCGAATTAATAAATGGATCCAGTTTTTTTGAAGGGAACTTTCACTCTGGATATAGGCGATGGCTTTTTCTTGTTGATCCAATTGCAACAATCCGAGAATCGTAAAAAGTTTATTCGAAAATTCATGCGTTTGGGCCCGCAAAGCGTCCGTATACTGTTTAACCGTTTTTAATTCCTTTGTTAACAAATCAATTTCTGTTTTATTTCGAAACGTAAAAACAGTTCCCATCAACAGGTTCTCATAGTAAATGGGCACTTTATTGGCAAAAACAACTGTTTTCCCTAACAGCATTTCTCGGTCCATTTCATCATTTTCATTTTGCAAATAATCTACTAATCGATGCGCCGGCACGATGTCTTTTAGCATTTTCCCTTCATACTGTTGCGGAGGAGTCGCTTCATCAAATAGCATCCGCTCCGCTGCCAAATTCATCATTGTAACGATGCCATGCTGATTCACTGCGAGAATGCCTTCATGCGTCGATTGAAGAATCGTCTCTTTTTGAAAATAGTAATGCGCAATCTCTTCCGGCTCTAAGCCTAATAACACTTTTTTTATATACGAGGCAATGAGGACTGCCCCAATGATGGCAACGATGGCGATATTGAATAAAACGAGCCAAACATAGTTGTTTGTCGATTCGATAATCGTTCGAATATCATTGACTAAAAAGCCGACCGAAACGACCCCAACAATTTCTCCGTCTAAATAGACCGGCACCTTTGCTCTTAAAGAACTGCCCAATGATCCAACTGCTTTAGACACATAAGACTGTCCATAGACTAATGCTTTTTCATTGTCTTCTCCTATCATTCTCTCCCCTATTTTGTCAGCGTTTGGATGGGCATAGCGAATTTCTTCTTGATTGCCTACGACGATGAACTCGGCCCCCGTCGCTTGTTGAATAGGCGTAACAATCGGATTGATAATAGAAGCGGGATCTTCCTGTTCAAATGCATGGACGAGCTCTGGGATACGCGCAACGGTTTCCGCAACACTTAGTGCACGATCTCCTACTTGTTCCTCTAATGTGTCCGACAGAAAGTGATCAACAAAAAGTCCGATCACGCCGATGATGGCCAAGACAAGCGCGCCGACTAGTAAAATCATTTTCATTTTGAAGTGAATAATAGTGTTTGGCTTGCCTTGAAGATATTTAATTTTCTTTTTATCAACAGATATCATCTTCCCTACTCCTTAAAAATGGGACTTCAATAGAGCATGTCTTTCATACTCTCTATTCTACGTGATTGTCAGTAGTTATTAAAATAAATATCATGTCTGCCCGTTCATTAAAATTATATTAAAAAACCTTCACTTATTTATCAATCTTATTTCAATGCTGTTACATCCCTCCAAAAACAAGATCTTCGGGTATACAATAGAACAGATTATTTTTTGGAGTGATGTTTATGAAAAATAAACGGTTAGGCTGGGTCGATGTGATGAAAGGGTTTTTAATGATTCTTGTCGTCATTGGTCATTATCCCGGTCAGCTTGATTTTCCACTTGCAAAGTATATTTATTGGTTTCATATGCCTGCCTTTTTTATTTTGAGCGGCTTATTTTTCAAGCCTGTAGTAGAGAAAGGGCAAATGAAAAATGCCATTCACAAACGATTTATGCAACTCATTGTTCCTTATTTATTTTTCCTGATCAGTATTACACTCATTCGATATGGCATTGAATTTGGTACGGGGAATCGGGATTTAACCTGGTATGCCAATGATTTGTGGACGCTTGTCATAGGGGGTCGT
Source organism: Sporosarcina sp. HYO08 (assembly GCF_001563475.1). Lineage (GTDB taxonomy): Bacteria > Bacillota > Bacilli > Bacillales_A > Planococcaceae > Sporosarcina. Next base: position 328,990 of record NZ_LPUT01000023.1, read on the forward strand.
TTTATACGAGGAGCCTACGGGGTTTTCTGGTTTGTGACAACCTTATTCTTTACGTATTTGTTTTTCTTAGGGTTAACCAAATACTTTGATCGCACAAAACAAATCATCATTCTAACGATTTTCTATATCATTGCTCATTTGGAAAGCATCTTTGCTATGCATGTCATCGGCGGTTCACCAGCTGCCGCCGCCCAACAAATTCCAATGATTTGGAATATCGATGTCGCTTTGATGGCAATCGTCTATTTTGCCCTTGGGTATTACATGAAAAATCTCTGGATGGGCATATCAAAAAAATGGATGTTTGTGGGAATTGCAGGATGTGTTATTGCGGTATTACTCGATCATTTCCATGTGATTGATTATCATTTAAGCATGAAATTTTTACGCTATGATCATTTCATTCTGGATTTGGTCATTCCACTGTCATTTACTGTTACATTTGTAGGCCTATTCCAGTTCATTACATCACGTGTATCACTTGTCTCGTTACAAAAAGTTGAGAAACACTCACTGACCATTATGTACTTGCATATTTTTGTAGATATATTAATGAATGACTACTTCACTTATGGCATCATCGGATTTACAGCATTTGGCTTATTCATACCGATTCTCGTCTCGATCACGATTAAGAATTTGATGCCAAAAGGTAAACTATTGCTAGGAGAGTTACCGCCAAAAGGAAAATTGCCCTCCGCAACTGCATAATAAAAAGCTGAACCCGACTTTTTTTTGCGGGTTCAGCTTTTTGTTTCGAGAACCTTAAACTCTTACTTGCCCTTCGCCGTAAATGACCACTTTACTTGACGTTAACGCTTTCAGTCCCATTGGTCCGCGTGCGTGGAGCTTTTGTGTACTGATGCCAATTTCCGCCCCATAACCAAACTCAAAACCGTCCGTAAATCGTGTTGACGCATTATGGTAAACCGCGGCAGCATCTACTCGTTGTAAAAAGATCGCTGCATTCCGGTCATCGTTTGTTACGATCGCTTCAGAATGTTTCGTGCCATATCGGTGAATGTGATCGATCGCTTCTCCAATAGAGGAAATGAGCTTCACACTAACTGTCAGCCCCAAATATTCCGTCTCCCAGTCCTCATTTGTCGCTTGTTTCACATCGCTGCATGCTTGCACAACAGACGCATCACCGTAGATTTCTACACCATTGCGCTGCAACGCTTCAATGAGCTGGGTTCCATATTTTGTAAACCACTGTTCATGCACTAAAATCGTTTCAACCGCATTACAAACGGATGGACGTTGTGTTTTCGCATTTAAAACGATCTCCTCCGCCATCTTGTAATCCGCTGTTTCATCGACCACAATATGACAATTACCAGCGCCCGTTTCAATAACAGGAACTGTCGCTTCTCGCACGACTGTCTCGATGAGTTGCTTTCCACCTCTTGGAATGAGTACATCCAGATAATCATTGAGCTTAAATAATTCTTTTGCCACTTCCCGGCTCGTGTCCTCGATCAATTGAACAGCCTCTTTTGGCAATAGGCTTTTTTCAAGCGCCCGATGAATGGATTGAATAAGTGCCAAGTTTGAGTGTCTTGCAGACGAGCTGCCGCGTAATACGACTGCATTGCTCGTTTTTAAAGCGAGCGTTGCTGCATCGACCGTCACGTTTGGACGTGCTTCATAAATCATGCCGATGACACCGAGCGGTACTCGTTTCATTTCAATGCGCAGTCCATTGTCTTTCTGAATCTTTTCAAGTGTTTCTCCGATCGGATCTTCCAATTCGATCAATTGTTGAATCGCATCTGCCATCGCCTGTATCCGTTTTTCATCTAACAGGATACGATCTAAAATAGCATCTGTCAGCCCATTTTCTTTCCCCGCTTGTAAATCTTTTTGATTTTCGGCCAAAATCGACTCCTGGTCCAACAATAATTGCTGTGCGATGAATTGCAAGGCTTCATTTTTTTCAGCTGATGAAACATCTATGAGTGCATAGCTCGCATGCTTAGCCAACTTTCCTTTTTCAACTGCTTCGCTCATGATCGATTCCCCCTTATATTTTCACCCAACGGTCCCGGTGAATGACTTCCACCGATGCCGCCTGGCGGTTCCGTGTTGCCATCTCAGCTTTCAAGTCTTCCGCCGAATACTGCACTTCTCCTTTTCCGAGCAACCCTTTGCGACCAAATACTTCTACAACATCCCCTTCACGAAACGCACCTTTTATTTTATAAACACCTGCGGGTAAGAGACTTTTGCCATTATGCAAAATCGCTTTTTCGGCACCTTCATCGACATACAACTTGCCGGTCGATTCAGAATGTAAATAAATCCACTGCCGATTTGTATTGATTTTCGAAAGTTTTGCCTTGGCAATATAAGTGCCATCCCCTTTACCTTTCGCAATTTCCACCAATTTCTCATGCCCTTTTCCATTTCCAATAAAAACCGCTACCCCAAGTGATGTCGCTGTTTTTGCTGCCAGGATCTTTGATTTCATTCCACCCGTTCCGACACTTGAGCCATTTTCATCAGCACCAGATAGCTGCTCATCCGTAATTTCTTCAAGGTAGTCGAATCGTTTTGCGGTTGGATGTGTACGCGGGTTTGCATCATACAGACCGTTAATATCCGTTAAAATAATAAGCTGATCCGCATGCAGAAATCCGCCAACGAGCGCAGATAGCATGTCATTGTCTCCGAAAGTCAGTTCGTCAACTGCAACCGTATCGTTTTCATTAATAATCGGCAAAATGCCTCGCGCAAGCAATTCCGTTAACGTTGCAAATGCATTTTTATAACGATCCCGATCGGAAAAATCATCCCGTGTCAGTAAAATTTGAGCAGGTATAATCCCATGTTGCCCAAGCCTTTCTCGATATGATTGTATTAAGATACCCTGTCCGACCGCAGCCGCGGCCTGTTTTCCTTTAATCGTTAAGGGGCGAGCGGGATACCCTAGGCCCGCAAATCCCGCCGCCACCGCTCCTGAAGAAACAACGATGACTTCATGACCATTTTCACGCAGCTGCACAAGCGCGCCCACATGATCATCAAATTTTTCTTGATCAATTTCACCAACATCGTTTGTCAGTGAACTGCTGCCAATCTTTACGACAATCCGCTGCTTTCGCACGCAAATCCCCCATTTCTCGTTTCGCCTAATGACGTTCGCTCGATTTAAATTAAATAAAAAAAGCCCATTCATCCTCAATATTAAGGACGAAAGGGCTTTGCTTCCGCGGTACCACCAAAATTGGACGTCAATGACGACATCCCGCTTCCTCGTAACGCTGAGGTGTGCGCCTCTATTTTCATAAAGGACTCTGCCGGCAGGTTCCGCAACGATCCACGGCGAAATCTTTCAGCTGGTAAATTTCGCTCTCTGACCATGTTCGTTCTGCATACTATTCCGACGTTGGACGTTCAAATTATCGAATTATCGAATGATTTTTACTTATCATACACCAGAAGAATGGAATGTCAAGGGGGGTTTTTCTAAAGTCCGCAGCTTATTTTCCAGATCATATTAAAAAATGCACATAATTAAGAACATTCTTGTGTTATGCATGTATTTCATGATAACATTGTTTAATATTTAAATGATAATGAAGGAAGATGATGGAGTCATGCAAGTAACAAAATCAGATGTAAAACCAGTGCAAGTTGAAGATATCTTAATCGCCAATCAATTACTAAAAGATGTCGTCGTTCATACCCCTCTCCAGCGAAATGAACGCCTTTCTGAAAAATACGATTGCCATGTTTATATTAAAAGGGAAGATTTACAATACGTCCGTTCCTTTAAATTGCGCGGCGCTTACTATAGAATCAAGTCCATTGAGAAAGATGCAAGGGAAAAAGGGGTTGTATGCGCAAGTGCCGGCAACCATGCCCAAGGCGTTGCTTATGCTTGTGCACATCTCGGAATTAAAGGAATAATTTTCATGCCACAAACGACTCCGAAACAAAAGATTAACCAAGTCAAAATGTTTGGTCGAGAATTTGTAGAAATCATTTTAACCGGTGATACATTCGATGACTCATACAATGAAGCAATGACCTTAACACGCAAAGAAGATAGAATATTCATTCATCCATTCAATGATCATGAAGTGATTGCCGGACAAGGAACTGTTGCGGTAGAAATTATGAATGATATTGAAGAACCCATTGATTTTGTTTTTGCCAGTATTGGAGGGGGCGGCTTAATGTCTGGCGTTAGCACATACATTAAAAACTTGTCACCTTTCACAAAAATGATTGGCGTTGAGCCAGCGGGCGCAGCAAGTATGAAAGCGTCCTTCCAGAATAATGAAGTCACAACATTAGCGTCTATCGACAAATTTGTAGATGGTGCTGCGGTTGGCTGTGTTGGTGAGCAAACGTTCAGCATTTGCCGCAAATATGTGGATGATATGATCTCTGTGCCAGAAGGTAAAGTTTGTACAGCCATTTTGGATTTGTACAACGAACATGCCATTATTGCCGAACCAGCAGGTGCCTTGCCGATTGCAGCACTCGATTTTTACAAAGAGCAAATTAAAGGAAAATCTGTCGTCTGTATCGTGAGCGGTGGAAATAATGATATTGGCCGCATGCAGGAAATCAAGGAGAAATCTTTAATTCACGAAGGATTGCTCTATTACTTTATCGTCAATTTCCCACAGCGTGCTGGTGCTTTGCGTCAATTCCTAGACAATGTGTTAGGACCTGATGATGACGTTACAACCTTTGAATATACGAAGAAAAATAATAAAGAAAATGGACCGGGACTAGTTGGCATTGAAGTAAAAAACAAAGAGGATTATCCTGGCTTAATTGAACGGATGAAGCAATGCGGATTCCCATTCCAAGAAGTAAACAAAGATAGCAGCCTATTCGGATTACTGATCTAAATAACGGTAAGAAATGGGCTGTCCCAGAAGTGCTTGGCTCTTCGTTTTGGGACAGTCCTATTTTAAATAGTCCAAAGATCCCACGGATACTCTTTTGGCGGGAATGATTGAACGGTGATGATTTCTTTTGTTGTCGGATGCGGAAATGAGAGTGTATGTGCCCATAAGGCAATTTGCTGTCCGGGTTTGTTGACATGCTGGCCGTATTTTTGATCGCCATAAAGCGGGAAACCAGAAGTTGACAGCTGGACGCGAATTTGATGAGAGCGTCCGGTGTGAAGATGAACGGATAATAAGCTCAACTCGCCATCTGTATCGATCATTTCATAATCGAGGATTGCTTTTTTCCCACGCTTATCATTCTGTGCTACCGCAAATACTTGGTTCTTTTTTGTGTCTTTAAACAGATAATGTGTGAGTTGTGCTTTCTTCTGTTTCGGTACCCCTCGAACGACCGCTACATACTTTCTTTCCAATTCGTTTTTGCGAATGACATCCGAAAGACGGGATGCCGCTTTTGATGTTTTCGCAAAGACCATCACACCGCCAACTGGACGGTCAAGACGATGGACTAATCCTAGATAGACGTTACCGGGTTTATTGTAACGGACTTTCAAATCTTCTTTTAAAATAGTTAGCATGTCCTGATCTTTGCTGTCATCTGCTTGAACCGGGATATTGACAGGTTTTTCCACAACAAGTAAATGATTGTCTTCGTAAAGAATGTTAATGTCCATATGTAAATTGTACTCCCTTTTTATTAAATCGATCCTATTTCATTTTAATCGAGCTTACGGAAGGAAGCAAAGATGACGGTCCTCATGAATGCATATGGTAAAATGGCAGTGCGGAGAGTGATATAAAATGAGCAATGAAAAAATGCATGGAGACGAGCGTCGTCAACTCCTTTTGACGACCTTGCAAAATTCCCTTAGGCCGATGACGGGAAAAGAACTTGGCGAATTAACAAATGTGAGCCGTCAAGTAATTGTTGGTGATATAACATTATTAAAGGCAAAAGACGAGCCAATCATTGCGACGAGTCAAGGCTATTTGTATATGCACACGGATTCAACGCCAAAGAAAATTGAAAAATCTATTGTTTGTCAGCATGATCCTCACCAAACAGAAGAGGAATTAAATATTCTAGTCGATCACGGTGTAACTGTGAAAGATGTAAAAATTGAACATCCTGTCTATGGTGATTTAAGTGCATCCATTATGGTTTCAAATCGCAGTGAAGTCAAAGAATTTATGGAAAAGATTAATGAGGCAAATGCTGTGTATTTGGCAAATCTTGCGGAGGGCAGCATTCATCTGCATACGATCGTTGCAGACAAAGAAGAAAATATTAAAAATGCTGAAGAAGCGTTATTAAAAGCGGGTATTCTCGTCGAATGACGGATTGTCATTTGGATGAAAATTTAGTGTGATACAAAACCTTTATACAAAAGGTCTATCGAACCTGCACCATCTTTCATAAGATGGTGTTTTCTTCGTTATAGATATAAAAGTGATGTCAAACTTTATGATAAGAGTAAATGGCTAATTTATACCAATTAAAAGGCGGTACTCAGAATTAATTCTTTTGTACTAGGGAAATGAAATTTCTTCCAGCTATACTAGTAATTAAAGGGGGCTATTTATTTGAAGACTTTAGTCAATTCAGTAATTTTCATGCTTATGATCGGACTAATTGCGCCAATCACGGGACAAGCAGCAGGGTTTAATGACGTTAAAACAGGAGACAGGTTTACGAAAGAAATTATGTTCTTAACGTCAAGAAATGTGATTTCAGGCTTCTCCGATGGTTCATTCAAACCGAATGATGCTGTCACTCGTGCACAAGCGGCTATTATGATCGGTCGAGCGCTAGATTTAAATGGAGAGCAGAGAAAGACAATATTCAATGATGTTGAACCTACTGCGGTAGCATCTGGATATATTGCGTCAGCTGTTGAAAGAGGAATAATTTCTGGCTTTCAAGATGGAACATACCGACCTAGTCAACCTGTTACACGTGGACAAATGGCTATCTTCTTAAATCGTGCATTTGACATGGCAGATGAGAAAACAACTAGCTTTAAGGATGTTTCACCTGGGATGGCAGCCTATCAATCTATAGTAAATGTCACTGCAGAAGGCATTGCAAATGGTTATGCTGATGGGACTTATCGCCCCAATCTACCTATTACCCGAGGACAGTTTTCCGCGTTTTTGGCGCGTGCATTAGAGCCTTCATTTAGAGATACTCCGACCCTCGCCATTAAATCTATTTCAGGCTGGGAAAAGGGAGCTTCGATGATAGAGGTAGACATAGATCATGAATGGGTTATCGAGTTTAACGATGAACTTGATGAAAGAAGCCTTTATGAGAATATTTATGCTGTAAGTGAAAGTGATAAACAAGTACGTGCAGTTGAACCATTGTTTTATAATCCAAAATCAGTCAAACTTCATTTAGTTGACCTTTATGATTTTGATGAGAGTTACGCTCTATACATTACGAAAGATATTCAATCAAAAACAGGAAATCCTTTGGCTGAACCTATGACATTAAAATTTCATACAACTAAACCTGAGTTTACTCTAAAAAAGTCGATCGAGCAGGATGGAGTACAATTTGAAATGATGTTAGCTCATTCGGATGAGAAGATATACGCAAAAGTAAAAGCAACCAATGTCAGTAGTAAAACCATTCCGTATGTAGGCTATAATGGATGTGATCCAGGAATTTCTGCCAAACTATTTATTGAAACTGAGGATGGTCAAGTCAACATAGGAAGTAAATGGCATACTGTAGCTGCATGTACTCAAGACGTCTCAGAGCATCATCTTAAGCCTGGCGCATCAATTGAAGTAGTTGAAGTGTTATACCCGTCCGTACAAACAACAAATGGAAATATTTATGCAAAAGTAACATTTCAAAGAGGAGAAATTAAGGAAAATTCTACAATCAAGCCAATAGAAATTTCTATTCCCTTAAAAAACTTTGAATAAAAGGTCATTTAAAAACCGCTTCCAAAACAGTTTTCTAGTTTTGGAAGCGGTTTTCTATGGCTGAAAATTTCAGGCCTATCCTAAATAAAATATCCAAGCAATGATTGGGCCAATAATCGAACCAACAACCGCACATAGCGTCATCGCGACGGAGCTCATTGATCCTTCTTGCTCTCCTATTTCGATCGCCTTCGATGTGCCTAACGCGTGCGCAGCCGCTCCGAAACCAATCCCTATACCAGTTGGAGAGTCTATGCGAATCCATTTTAAAAAGATGCGGCCAAAAAGAATACCAGAAAATCCGGCGATCATCACAAAAGCTGCGGATAAAGATGCATATCCGCCAAGACTTTGGGTAATTTGTATCGCGATAGGCGTTGTAATCGATTTAGGTAAGATCGACATGACGATGTCTTTTGGAAAACCAAAGATTTTTGCAAAAAACACACCGCTAATCATGCCTACGAACACACCAACAATGACACCGCCGATAATAGGAAATAAATACTGTTTCAGTAAATCCCGTTGCTTATATAAAGGAATGGCGAGCGAAACGATGGCTGGACCTAACAGAATATCGATCCATTTGCCGCCCGTCATATACGTTTCGTACGGAATATTGAAAAGAACAAGTGTAATTATAATAATTGCCGATGAAGTTAAAATCGGAAATAGAAAATCACGGCGATACTTAACATAAACCCAATTCATGACAACATAAACGCCGACTGTTAAGACGGCATATAGTGTAGCTAATAGCATCATTTGCATGGCGTCGGCCCCTTCTTCTTTTCAGATTGACGCGCAATCCATTGGCTCGTCCAGGCCGATAGCCACATCGTTAAAAAAGTGCTAAAAATAGCGATGATAACGAGCAATACCCCTTTTCCAATAAAAACTTGTCCGTAATTCATAATGCCGATCGCGGCGGGTATGTAAAAAAGTGGTAAATATGATAGAAAAAAAAGTGCGCCTGACTCAATCCAGCGTAATGGAAAAACTTTCAACATGAGGCAAAGCCATACAAGAATCAACCCGATAATACTTCCAGGCAATGGCAAGTGTAATAGATTTTGAAGCCAATTGCCCACCATCGAAAATCCGAATAATACAAGGACCTGAAGAAAAATCATTAAAAACTTCAACCAAACACCGCCTATTCTACAACTAAACTTCCAGACATTATAACATATTGGAAAGAGGAATTATTCACCAATCTCCTCTTCAAGTTGCTGCAAAAATTCAATCATGTAATCATGCCGCTGCTGTGCAAGCCTTTTGCCAGCCTCTGTTACCATCAAATCCTTTAGAAGGAGAAGTTTCTCATAAAAATGTGTGACTGTCGCTGTTTTTTTCGTGCGATACGCTTGGGCAGACATTTGCTCACGTGCCGCCTCATTCTTATCATACAACTTTCGTCCCCTCGCTCCTCCGAAAGCAAATGCACGTGCAATGCCAATTGCACCGATCGCATCGAGTCGATCCGCATCCCTAACAATCGCCCCTTCGATCGAAGTAATCTCTTTCGAGTTGCCTCCATTGAACGATACGCTTTCAATACATGCGACCACTTTTTCAATGAGTTGCTCATTTGCACCGACATTGTGTAAAATGTCAGTGATCTTTGGCCCGTCTTCCGTTTGATATTTAATATCTTCAACATCGTGTAAAAGTACTGCAATTATTACAAGTTCCCGATCGGCCGATGGCTCATGTAATAGAATCTCTTCCGCATTTTTTAATACACGTTGGATGTGGTCAAAATCGTGACTCGCGTCATATGAATGATAAAGATCTTCAACAACATCTTTACATTTTTCAATTAATGTTTTCATAAGCTCCTCCTAGTACCATCATTTTTCCGAAGTTCATCGAGGGGATTTTCCACTCAATTCAAAATAGTGCCCCATATTGTTGACGCAAGTTGTCGATTCATGTATAGTTAGTGCAACCATGTAAACATTGGTTAGGACATTTGTGAAACGCCGAGGAGGAGTGTACATGTACCAGGGTACGGTGAAATGGTTTAGCAACGAAAAAGGCTACGGATTTATCGAAGCTGAAGATGGAGAAGATGTATTCGTCCATTTTACTGGTATTGTATCGGAAGGTTTTAAAACGCTTGATGAAGGTCAAACTGTTTCTTTTGAAATCATCGAAGGGAACCGAGGTCCTCAGGCAGCTAATGTCTTAAAAATGGAAGCCGATTCATAAATTTTTCGGAAATGATAAATAGGTAATTAATATAACCTTCAACCTGATTGAAAACGCTTGTCAAGGTAGGCAGGCTAAGTACGCGACGTCCTGTCGCGACGCTTGCATGACTCGCATCCTGCGAGCCCGCGCGAAGTCGAGCGAAGACGCGAATAGAACTAAAAGTTCATGAGCGGACGAGCTTTAACTGGAAGGCATCCTAAAGTGCGCCGCGTCCTGCGGCAACGGATGCATGACCTACATCCTGTAGGCCCCAACGACGGATGCGAGCGTTTCTCAACAGGCTGAATCCCGCTGAGAATTTTTTCAGCGGGATCTTATTTTGTAAATTTATTCATTTCTTCCCCTAGAAATTGAAGATGTTCACCGATCGTACACATGCTAATACAAAATTGATGCGCACCCGCTTTTCCTCTTTCTTTCCCCAACTGCGTTTTCACCAAACACTTTTCACAATACGTATCAAGAATTTCATGAATTTCCGTAATCACAATCGCTTTTTCCATACAAACCTCCTCAAGGTGACTTTATTCTAATACGGAACATCCTTCATCGCAAGCCCCATATGCTATACTGAAAGTAAACTTCCGTCAGTGGAGAGTCCCACTGTAAACAGATGAGGTGTAGATATGCTCGAATTATATGTTGACGGTGCGAGTGCCGGAAACCCCGGTAAAAGCGGCATTGGCATCTTTATAAAAGGCGAAGGCCATCATATCAAAATTTCCGAGCCCATTGAGCCAACGGACAATCATAGTGCTGAATTCCAAGCCTTAATTAAAGGTTTGAAAGAAGCAGCCCAATTGACGACCGGAATCGTCTCCGCACGATCTGATTCCCAAATTGTCGTCATGGCGGTTGAAAAAGAATTTGTAAAAAACGAAAAATATCAACCTTATTTACAACAAATCTTAGAACTCACTAAAACATTTGATTTCTTTTTTATCAAATGGATTCCAGACGAACAAAATCGGGCAGCGGATGCCCTCGCAAGGGAAGCGATCCGTAGACATTAACATGCGCCTAAACCCGAGGATTATAACCTTCAAAAAATAAGCACAGCCATTTGGCCATGCTTATTTTTTACGCTTTCATAAATGTTAGCGTCTCGCCTTCCGCATCGTATAACACCCATTCACGGTTACCAATTACCGCACCCACATTGACGAGTATATTAGACTTATTGAGCTCATAAGCTTTGCCAAATTCGACTTCTTGAAGAACGCCGTCCATCGTCCATGATGATCGATGACTATGTCCGTAAAAAGTAATGGGCGCTGAAGTTTCCGCTTGCATTAAATCCCACGGCTCTCCACCCCACTCCCATTGATGACCATGAATGATTTCCGCCCGCCCGACTTCGTAAGTTTCGGGCATGATTGCTAACTTTTCTCGAAGCTGTTCGTCTGTTTCAGTCAACAGTAAAATACGTTCTTCCTGGTTGCCCCTTACAGAAACGAACGTTAACAAGTCCACAAATCCATCAGGGAGGATCATCACATCTTTTAAATTAGTAAACTTGTGTGCTGTTACGTCTTTTTTACTAATTGTACACTCAAAAATGTCACCTGTACCGATCCGAATGGCCCCAGGCGCTTCGTTTGAAATTTGCCTTAGTACTTCTTCCAAATCCTCTTTAGATGAGTGTATATCTCCTAAAATTGCGTATTGCAAAATTCGCAGCCTCCACTACTATGTTTTGATGAATAAGTATTCCCTGTCTTTCAGTATGCCTTGTCTTACTAAACTTAGTCCTTATCCCCTTTCAACCATCATCTCCACAGTTGAAATCCAATCGCTATAACTTCCGACATATAAGCGAATATTATCATATCCATGTTCTGCCAGCATTGCATAGAGAGGGGCTGCCGTTACGCCGCTGCCGCAGTATACAGTGATCGGTTCGCCGGGATTTGCCACTTCGGACAATTTGGATGAAACATCAGCATTCAAACAAAACTTCCCTTGTTCTTTTAACTGTTCCCAATCTAAATTAAGTGCACCCGGAATTCTTCCTGCGATTGGATCAATCGGTTCTACTTTACCCATATATCGCTCTGCTGAACGCGCATCGAGAAGCTTGCCTTCCCGCTCTCCAAGCACAATGTCTTTCACCAATTGCCGATCCGCATAGATCGTTTCATCCCAAACAGGCGTCATATCCGTTTGAACAGGATTTGACATTTCCTTGCTTACCGCAATGCCTTCTTTCACTATTTCTTCAAAGCCTTCCAGCGCAATAAAGGCATTTTTGAAACCCGCATACTTTAATAACCACCAAGCACGGGCGGCAAAAGGACTGCCGCCATCATCGTACACAACGATCTTGTCCGCTAAGTTCAATCCACTTTTTTGAAATAGCGCTGTTAAGGCTGACTTGTCGGGCATTGGATGACGTCCCGAAGACTTTGTCATATCCGACAAGTCTTCTTCCAAATCCCAATGGACTGCACCCGCAATATGTTCTTCTGCAAATTTCCGCTTACCGGCAGCCGGATCTTGCAATGAGAAACGTGCATCGATCCATTTGATATCTTTAAGATTTACATCTTTTACGGAAATGAATACATTCGCCATTCAGACCAACTCCTTGTTCAAATCTTTAATGGATGTGTAGATTTCACGCCACTCTTCCAATTGCTCCGATCCTTGTAGCAATGTTCGTTCTGATGCAATTTGCTGCAGGCTTTCGCTTAGAAGATGTTGCCTTAATCCCTCCGCCTCTTGATCGATCCATTGATCCGTCCATTTTTCAAGCTTTTCTTTTTCAATCCCCAAATAAATGGAAGCCTCTTCCTTCAATAACTCTTCCAAACGATCTTTTAAAACATCGCGCTCTCCTTTTTCGAAAAACGCTTTTTGGTTTTTAAATACTTTATTCACACTGCTATATTTAGATGGATCTTTGTAAGGCGCTTCAAATGTTAATAAATCCACATCCTGTGGTTCATACGGCGAGAACGCAATCGAACCATCTTTGTCTTTTAAATAAGACATTTCATTTCGCTCACGTTCTTGTATTTGCTTTTTCATAAAGTTTAACATCCGTAAGTTCGTCACTTTTAATTCTTGCGTCAAATCAAAGCCAATCAGTTGCGTCGTTTCAGCAAGTGCCATTGTCAAAGCACGGTCTGCTGAATGGTTGACGAATACGGATGGATTATACGCTTCTTTAAAGAAATCACCGTATCGTAAGAAAACACGCTGTAAAATGTAATAAACAAGTTCACCTAACTCATGGTGTGCAGCTTTCATTAACACATTCGCAAACTTTGCCCCGAAGTGTTGCCGCAGTTCCCCTTCCCAACGGTCAAGCTCTTGGAGACGTTCCGCTTTTCGCGTGCGATTCGCTTCTGTTCTTATAATAAGTGCTGACAACCGTCCGATTGTTTTCATCGTTTCTTCTTCCAATGCTTGAACGGCCAAACCTTTCAAGTCCTTTTCTAAGAAATGATGAAATTCTTGTTCAAACGGCGCCATAAATGGATCTTGACGGTTTTCAAGCTTCGCTTCAAGCGCTTCTAAACTTGATATACCATGTACGCGCGGGTGTCGAATGCCAAACTTCTGCAACTCCTCCTTCACAAATGTTTGTACCGCTTCCGCCTCTTCTTCATTTGCGGCAAGGTCAATGGCATTAACGATAAAGAACATTTTATCCATTTCAAATGCGTCTTTCACACGACCTAGCTGAATTAAAAATTCACGGTCTGCTCTAGCAAATGCATGGTTGTAATATGTCACAAACAAAATCGCGTCCGCATTTCGGATATAGTCAAAAGCAACGTCTGTATGGCGGGCGTTAATGGAGTCTGCACCAGGCGTATCGACAAGGGTAATGCCTTTTTGCGTTAATGGACAATCATAATAAAAATCGATCGATTCCACAAAACAGCTTCGGTCTTCTTCCGCAACAAATTTCACAAACTCGTCTCTTTCAACGTTTAAAATTGTACCGAGCGCTTCTTTGTAAACCGGATAGCCTTTTTGGAATGCATCAATAAATGATTTGTGGATGTGTAGACTTTCATCGTCTAATTCTAATTGCACCGCTTCCTGCGCTTTATCAAACGCAACTTCGAGCGTTGACACCGGCATCCCCAGTGCATCGAATGAACGTATCACATCTTCGGTCATCGTTTCTTTTGATTTTAAATGAACATCCGCTGTATTATTTCGTTTCGTTTTAGTAATTGGACGAATCCGGTTAATGGCAGCCGTCGTTGGATTTGGGGAGACTGGCAATACCTTTTCTCCGATCAATGCATTGGAAAATGATGATTTCCCTGCACTAAATGCACCGAATAAGGCGACCGTAAATTCCTGACCTTCCAATCGATTCGATTTTCTTTGTAAATAATTCGCGGATTCTAAAAATCCTGGAATTTTCTCAACCGCTTTTGCCACACGGGTCGCATCAGCAATCACAGCATCGGCATCAGAAAACGATGTTTCCGCCACGTATTCAACTTGCTGATCATTGATTGTCTTATCTTCTTCTAAAGGGGTGCTGTTCACTTCTTCTGCATAGTCCGCCGCACGTATAGTTGTCCGTGCCGTCCACTGCTTTAATAGTAGCGCACTCCCCGCTTTGATTTCGGAAGTCGGATGCATGATTTCCCGGTCAAGCACTTCTAATTGGTCTTCAATTACATTCACTTGTTCAATTGCAGATAACTTTTCATCCAAGCGATGAATTTTTTGCTCAAGTTCACCCGTCTGTTCATTGCCGGCAGTTGACGCGACGGTTGACATCTCATGCTTCCAGTCATCCGTTAACCGTTTAAAACCCGTTTGAATGACGGTCTTCATCCGCTCCGCATAATTAAGGACCGTATCACCCGTAATGACGTCCGAGACGTTAAATTCTTTTTCAAGATCGGCGAATGGTACAGAAAGGTCAAGCGCATCAATCGCCAAAGAACGTTCATCGGTTAGGATGCCCGCCTCTCTTAATGATTGCTTCATCAGTACTTTTAGATGCACTTCGATTTGTGTATGAATGAGCTTGTCCAGGTTTTCGGCAAGCGCTTCTTTCCGTCTCGCTTTTTCCTCTTCGGTCTTTTTCCCGCTGAATAGAAATCCAACTTTAAAGCGTGAAGACAATGATTCTAAATAGTCTTTTAGCAATTCTCTCGTTTCATAGGGCGTAATCGCTGCGTTTTGTAAAAGATGACTGCGGTTTTCTTCAAATGCAGTTGCAAAGGCATCGCTTGATAAAAGCGTAAGTTTCTTCTTTAATTCTGAAGCTTCCGCTTGCAGTTCTTCCCTTTCTGACCACTCTTCTTCCGAAACGATTTCAGCAAATGTATTTTTGCGCTCTTCCATTTCATCTGTTAAAAATTGTATATGCTCATCTTTTAACTTTGCAAATGTTCCATCTATGTTTTCCAAAAATCGCTCTTGCCAGTTGTCCATTGAATGTTGAACGATCGCTTTCACTTTGTTGAAATCATTATGCGGATGTTCTAACTCTTTTAATGATGTGTAAAAAATCCCTTTCGGCTCCACGCCCCAAAGTGCAAAAGAATTTTCCACCGATTGTTTAAACGCTTCAAAAGGCAATTCGCTTTCCCGATGCTTGTCGATTTGGTTGATAATTAAATAAACGCTCTCATTGTACCGCATTAATTCCTTCGTAAAACGAAAGTTAAGTTCGGACTGCACATGGTTATAGTCCATCGTGTAGAATACCAAGTCCGCTAAGTGAAGTGCGGATTCCGTTGACAACCGGTGTGCATCATCTGTGGAGTCAACGCCGGGCGTGTCCATTACCGTAATCCCTTCAGGCAAGTTGGATGCCGTATGGCCGATTTCCACAAGCGACACGGCAGCACCGTCTTTACTAAAAGACTTAATGGCCCCCGGAAATCCATGACCATCGTATTTAACAGCCGTTCCATCCGTTCGATGGATGATGGCATAATCATGATCATCTTTTTTAACTTTAACGATGTTCGCACTCGTTGGAATCGGGCTGGAAGGCAATAAATCCTCCCCCGTCAGCGCGTTGATCATCGACGATTTCCCAGCAGAAAAGTGCCCCGCGAAGCCGATCATATATTCCTGATCAATGAGCTTTTTCGCAAATAAATTTGTTTTCCGTATACGCTCTTCATCGTCATGCATCGCAAAAACTTTTCCATAAGTTGCTGCTAACTGTAAACGTTCGTCTATTTCAGACATACCTTTCGATCCCTTCATACAATGCTTTTCTTATCATACCATTTTTTATAGGGTGGAATGATGTGAATTTTTAGGGAATAGAAAAACGAATGACTGTCACCGCTCTCCTTGTTTCATAGCCTGTACGATACACTAGTACAAACTTTGAAAAAGTGGTGTGGTGACAGTCACTTGTGAATTCATACAATGAGGTGAAGAACAAATGAAAAAATACGTTATTTTTATAATTACATCTTTTCTTGTAATTGCCCTTATTAAAGCAAAAGCAACCATTCCAGAACATATTGTGGTTGCAACAGCAGATAAAGACCATATCACTATTTATGCCAAGAAAACGGATAGTCACTATCAAGATTTTAAAATTGATTTGAATGGAAGAGTTTATTCAAGACCCTATTGGATGAACGTTACGAACCGTGCCTACGCCCCGCAAGTATATTACGAAGACATTAATAAAGATGAAAGGAAAGAATTAATCATCATATTGACAAAGGGTTACGGTACTGGTGTTTTAGACCAAGAGGTTCATGTTTTTCATATAGATCATAATCGGTTCGAAGAAGTGCTTGTTGACCAACCGATGGCAATCGTGAATAAAAATATCAAATCAAGCCTAACTCGAAGCAAGGCCAAAATAATAATCGGTAAGAAAAATTATGTCATTAACGTTAAAGAGTTGAAACTTCTTCCTGAAACAATATTTAATGAAATTTACTTTGGCAGTATCATTAAAATATGAAGTGAAAAATAATCATCTTATCGCTAGATTACATCCCCAGTTTTCTCCAGGAGCTTTTGTTGGTAACATTATTATTACTTATGAATATCGTGATAAAATGTATCAAGCAAAATCAATTAAATTTCAATTGGTGGATTTATAAATTGTTGTCTCACGAGTGACAGTCACTCGTAAACCCATTTTGAAGGTGTTCAATCAAGGTTCACTCAATTAAAAGTGTTTTCAACTAACATGATTAATCTATCCGTTTGTTCTGGTGAAACAGTATAAATGGTGTTGGCATCTTTCGTTTTCATAAATGTGCTTCTTTGTCCTTTTTCCCCTATCCATAAATAAAACCTTAACTGTTCATTGTTATCATAAATGACATCCATATAAAATTCAGGATCAGTCATATTAACTATGCCGTCTTCCTTTATTACGCTTGAAAAGATGTCTTGAAAGGCATTTAAAGTTTGCTGATCATCAAAATTAACTTTATTGAAACCATTCAGACTCGAAAAACTAATGCCAATAAAATTATTGTTTATTGAAAGTTGATTACTGTTTTCCGGTTCAGGCGATGAATTAACAGTTTTTTCGGTAGAGATGTTTTCTTTTGGCTGACAACCGAAAAGTAGCAAAGATACAAATGCTAGGGATAATGCCCTGAAGATGGCTTTTTTCAAATCCTATTACCTCCCAACAAAAAACTGTTAAAGTTCATTTTGGTTTTCCTTGCTTCGCGGCTTGTACGATGCCCTAGTGCAGAGCCTTATTGAAGTAATGTGATAACAGTCACTCATAAATCAAATACAAATGGGGTATATTTCCCTATATTTCTTTCGCTTCAAACAGGACTTGTTTATATAGACTTTTTGAAAGAAATATTCCATTAGCAATCAATTCATCCAAAAGGGGTTGTATCCTTTCTACCTTTCCTTTTTTCTTGGCGAGTAGTAGAATACCAACAGTCCCGATCGGTCGAAGTAAAAAGGTTTTGGCGAAAGATCTTGCAGCTTGTTCATCCAGGAGAACATTTTGCAGGCCAAGTTCCTTAGCACCCACAATTGTCTCCAATTCTCCCTCATGCAATTTCCCATACAAGGTGTCAACGAGCTGTTTGTTTTTTATCTGCACTAGACTGAAGCTGCCCTCCTCGATCAAGCCCTTTAACTCTTCTTTGCCATATTTCCGATTCGATCTTCCGTTTACAATTTCATTATATACAGCTTCCGGTACATAAACTTCGTCAAACAGTTCGTTCAATAAAGAAAGCTTTCCTATCATTGACAAACCAATTACCGGTGTCGAGTTTGTGATGATTTTTCTCATATCATCTCATCATCGGAAGATAAAATCTCCTGAATGGCTCGGTGATCGTCTTCCAGATGTTCTTGAGTGTACTCCAACCAAGGAATATTCTTGGATTGCAAAAGGTCAATAAAGTCTACAAGGGAACTATCGGCTAACTCCGCAGCCCTTGCCAAAGTAACCTGTTTCTCAATAAACATTCCAATTGCCAAAGATTGTTTTACCTTTGCATCAATACTCTCACCCGAGGCATGATTGATAAACGGTAAAAAAGATTTTGGCAAGTTTACCTGAAAATATTCCATAGCCATCTTCGCCACCCCTTCTTCCTTTTTCTCCATAATCGTATCTTGCTTTCTTATTATTTTACCATCGCTGTTCACAAATATGAAATTTCGGAAATAACTAATCATACAATTACTCACGCGTTATAATACTAAGATATGCATATGATTAGATCGCTTCACAATATAAAAAATTACTTTTTAATTTGTTGAGGTTGCTCCAAAAGGGGTCATATTGATATAAATGGAGGGGCTACGCTGAAAAATCATTCGTTTAGGTATCTTGTGATCGGACAAAGCCTAGCCAATGCGGGGGATGTGTTTTATATCGTTGCGCTCATATCGATCGTTTACGATATGACAGGATCCACATTTTTTGTGTCCCTAGTGCCTTTAATCCATACATTTTCAACTTTTCTCAGCGGTTTGATCGCACCTTTGATCATTGATAAATATAAATTGAAAAATATTCTTCTGTACTCACAGTTTTCTAAAATGATCCTTCTTTTCCTATTGGCAATATATTCCTTAACTTTTGTATCCCTCTACTCAATCGCTATTCTTTTTATATTAGTTGGTTGTATATCTTTTCTAGATGGATGGGCATCTCCTGCCAGAAATTCTATGATCCCTAGATTAGTGCCTACTGATAACTTGATTAAAGCGAACAGCCTCGTTTCGCTATCCGACCAATCGATTCGTTTAGCCGGATGGTCTTTAGGAGGGATTCTTCTTGCCTTGCTTCATCCCAACGGATTGTTTTGGATTACGTTTAGTTTGTTTATTTTATCAACTGGGTTAATGAGTCTGCTTGTTGATCCCAAACAAAAGGACACAGTGCCTCGAGAAAAAACTTCTATTAAGCAGGCATTGTTTGAAGGTTGGCAAATTATTTTTAAAAATCGGGCCTTGCGTACGATTCATTTACTTATTATTTTCGAAGCGATCGCAAACACAGTTTGGCTATCTGCGATTTTATATGTTTTTATTCAAGAGCGGCTAAAGGTCGGAGTGCAGTGGTGGGGATATATCAACACTTCACTTTTTGTCGGAATTCTGCTTGCCGGCATAATTGGCTACAAGTCCGCATTTTTGAAAGAACGCCTCGTTCCGACTGTCATTGTTAGCAGTTTTTTCGTCTTTTTAACGACTTTATTTTTCGGATTCAATGTATTCCCGTGGCTCGCGCTATTGTTAATCGGTTTCAACGGACTATTCGATCAGCTAAAAGGCATTTTTTTACAAAGTATTGTGCAGTCGTCTCTGGATGATCATTTGCTGCCAAAAGTTTACACTGCCCAAAGCGCCTTAATCACCATTTGCTTCGGACTTTCAACAGCTTTGGTTGGTATCGTTTCCGATTTGTTTAATGTCGTGTACACTTTTATAGGCGCGTCTGTTTTCTTAATCATTTCGTTTGTGATCGTTATTAATATGAAAGATACTTTACAAATGAAACACGAGTGACTGTCACCGATGTCCTTTTTTCATAGTTTGTACGATGCCCTAGTACAAAAATTAAGAGAAGTGTTATGGTGATCGTCACTCGTGGACTTTCAATTACAATTTTTTCAAAATCTCCCGAATAAACGCCGGTTCGTCTTTCGGCGTTCGGGAAGTAATAAGGTTTCCGTCTACAACGACTTCTTCATCAAAATACTCCGCACCTGCATTTTTGACATCATCGCGAATGCCGATATAGCATGTTGACTTCTTCCCTTTTAGAATGTCAGCGCTAATCATCACTTGAGGCCCGTGGCAAATACCCGCGATCACTTTTTCCTGTGCATGTGCTTCCTTCACAAATTCGACGACTTGCGGATTCACTCGAAGTGCTTCCGGCGCAGATCCTCCTGGAATAATAACTGCAGCAAATTCAGAAGCATCCACTTCATCGATTGAAACATCAGCTGTATACGATGCGCCTTTTTTCCCTTTTAGTTCGACTCCCTTTTCAAGTCCTACAATTACCGCCTCGTGACCGGCTTCTTTCACCGCTTCATACGGGTTCACCATTTCAGAGTCTTCATAGTTGTTGGCTAATAAAAAACAAACTTTTGCCAATACATTCCACTCCCTTATATTTTCATTCGGCTATTATTCTAGGTCACTTTCGGAATCCGTTCAAACAATAGGATTTACTTTCCATACAAATCCTTTAGCGCAGTGTGCAGCGTCGGGAAATGAAATTTAAATCCGCTTTCCAGTAGCACCCCAGGAACAACATGCTGTCCTTCCAATACTAGCGCACTTTTCTGACCGAGCGCCAGCTTCATCGCAAATGACGGAACAGGCATCCAATGCGGACGATGTAAGACCGCACCAATTGTTTTGCCAAATTCTTTCATTTGTAGTGCTATCGGTGCAGTCACATTGACTGGGCCGCGTATGTTGTCATTTTCAATGACGAATGAAATCGCCTGGATCACATCTTCCACATGTATCCAAGAGACCCACTGATCCCCTTCTCCGACAGTACCCCCGGCAAACAATTTGTACGGCAACACCATAAGTGGCAGTGCACCACCTTCCTTACCAAGCACAACTCCGAATCTCATCAATACAGTACGCGTCCCATATGTTTCTACTTGCTTCGCTTTATTTTCCCAGTCAAAAACCGTCTTACCGAGAAAATCATTTGCGACTTCAGTTGATGTTTCTGTGTAAACGGCTTGTTTCGAAGCTGGATAAATGCCAATTGCACTTGCATTGACAAAGACGGAAGGCTTATGAGGCAGTGCGTCAATGATTCGTAATAACTCGTCCGTCGCGGTCATCCGACTGTTATAAATTTGTTGCTGATGCTTTGCATCCCATCGTCCGTCATTAATTGAAACACCGGCTAAATTAATGAATACGTCAACATTTGTTAGTTCTTTTTCAGGAGAAGCCCCTTCGCAAAGCCATTGAACATACGTGATATTTCTTGATGATTGTTTGGCAAATCTTGTTAAGATCATAATGGTATGCCCCTCATTTACAAGGAACTTTGTCAATTTCTGTCCAATAAAACCCGAGCCACCCGCAATGACAATATTCACTCCATCACCCCGTTCGACTATTTTTGAAATAGCGCAGAAAAGCATTCACTTTGATTTTTATAGACATTTTTGCAACTACTAAGTCAATTATAGTCAATCAATAGTAAAAATGTTGAATTGCTAATTTTCTCCTTTTAAAATTTGAAGAACCCTGTCCAAAAACTAGGACAGGGTTCTCGGTGAGTCGCTTATAGTTGTGTTTGCCACCATTTATTGTGCGCGAGACACATTCGCCTTTCTTTCCCGAAAATCCACATTCGGATAATAAGCATCTTTCACTAACAAATTCGGGCCCAAGCATTTCACTGCTGGACAATGGCAGCCGATCGTCTGTGCGAGCGGCTGCTCTAGCCAACGATCCAACATGACCGGCAATGCCTCTGTCTGAATATTACCCATCGGCGGCGTATCACCGAAGTCCGTCACGATCACATCGCCCGTGAAAATATTAACGTTGAGTCGTGATCTGCCGTCCGGATCGTTGCGGACAGACACGTTGCGGCTATTGTACAATCGTTCCAACAACGCCAACTCTTCCTCATGATCGCTGCACGGATAGAACGGCAGCGTACCAAATAGCATCCATACATCTTCATTGCGAATGTCCAGCAAATGATGGATCGCTTTCCTCGTTTCTTTTAAAGAGAGCACTTCTAGATTTGAAGCAAAATTTACAGGATACATCGGATGGATTTCATGCCTTGCGCATTTCATTTCCTCTACCACTTGACGATGAATATGCTCAAGATGCGGCAACGTCCGTTTATTCAACATCGTTTCCGCCGAAACCATTACACCCGCCTCAGAGAGCGCCCGACTGTTTTCAATCATCCGCTCGAACTGTGCGGCACGGCGCTCACGAGGAGGTTTGCGTTCCATGTTCGCAAACCCGCCATCGACGAAATCATCGATCGTCCCCCAGTTATGGGAAATATGTAACACGTCCAAATATGGAGCGATCATCATATAACGGTCCAATGGCATGGTCAAATTGGAGTTCAATTGCGAACGAATCCCGCGTTCATGTGTATATTTCAATAAAGGCAGCACATATTGTTCCACGGACTTCTTGGAAAACATCGGTTCCCCACCTGTAATACTGAATGACCGTAAATGCGGAATTTCATCGAGGCGGGATATGAGCAAGTCGAGTGGAAGCGCATCCGGGTCTTTATGTTGCAACATATCTCCGACCGCACAATGTTCACAACGCATATTGCATAAATACGTTGTTGTAAACTCGATGCTCGACAACGTGTATTTCCCATGTGCTTCGATATCCAAATAAGCTTCCCACGGATCATAGGTCGGCGTTATTTGTTTCAGTGATTCTACCTTTTTTGTCATTGTTTACGAACTCCCTCTAATTTACCTTTTACCAATTTTTTCTTTATTACTTTAACACATTCTAACAATCTATAAACACTTTATAGCGGGTTCGCTGCTTGATGATATGCATTTTTTGGGGCGATTAGTAGGTCAGTAGTAAATATAGCACTAAAGAAGTAGGTGTCAACAAAAAGGAAGTCTCCGTAGCATTTATTTTGTAGCTTAAATAGATTGGCCTTGCCCTAAATGTAGGACAGGGCCAATCTATTTTTGATGAGTTAGTTATTCTGAGCGATTTGAATAAGATTCCCGCATGTATCATCGAAAATCGCGATGGTCACTTTCCCCGCATCTGTCGGCTCCATTGTAAATTTCACACCGAGTGCCGATAAACGTTCGTACTCTTTGCGAATATCTGAAACACCAAACATCGTTGCTGGAATGCCATCCGCATAAATTTTCTTTTGATAATCCTTAGCGGCTGGATGATTATTCGGTTCAAGCAAAAGCTCGGTACCTTCTTGATCGTTGGGGGAAACGAGCGTAATCCATCTAAATTCTCCCGCGGGAACGTCATGCTTTTTAACAAATCCTAGCTTTTCGGTATAAAATGCCAATGCTTTGTCTTGATCTTCTACAAATAAACTGGTGACAATAATTTTCATACTGTTTCGTCTCCTTCGACATATTTAGCAAAAATTGGCCGATCATCAATTCAATGCATATAGCTTCGAATATTTTTCCTTTAAATAATCCGACAAATACTTCGCATTTAACCCTTCACCCGTCGTGTCTTGAATAATTTCTAGCGGCTGTTTCATTTTGCCGTATTGGTGGACATGCTGTGTGAGCCAGTTCAAGATTGGCTTGAAGTCCCCTTTTTCACATAGATCATCGAAGCTTGGCAAGTCTTTGAGCATCGCGTTCTTCAACTGCGCTGCATACATATAGCCGAGCGCGTAGGACGGGAAGTAGCCGAACATACCGCCCGACCAGTGAACGTCTTGAAGCACACCTTCAGCATCATTAGATGGACGAATGCCTAAATACTCCTCGTATTTATCATTCCAAATTTGCGGCAAATCTTTTACTTGCTGGTCACCGTTGAATAGCCCTTTTTCGATTTCATAACGGATCATGACGTGAAGCGAATACGTTAATTCATCGGCTTCGATTCGAATGAGCGACGGCTTCGATACGTTGATCGCGCGAAGATAGTCTTCTAGCGCAACGTCATCAAACTGCCCCGGTGAATGTTCTTTCAACAGGTCGTAATTATGCGTCCAGAATTTTTCATTATGTCCAACGAAGTGCTCATAAAACAAAGATTGTGATTCATGAATACCCATAGAAGTGCCATCCGCAATCGGAAGTCCTTCTAGTTTCGAATCAATATTTTGCTCATACAATGCATGGCCGCATTCATGAATCGTGCCGAAAATCGCCGTGCGGAAATCATTTTCATCATAGCGCGTTGTAATCCGCACATCCCCTAAATTAATCCCCATCGCAAATGGATGCACCGTCTCATCTAGACGCCCCGCTTCAAAATCATAGCCGAGTTGTTTTAAAATCGCATGACTAAACGCTTCTTGGCGCTCTTTTGGAAAATGTTTAGATAAAAATGATGTGTCCGGTTGCTCGCCCGCTTCACCGATTTTTTTGACGAGCGGAACAATTGTCTCTTTCAATTGCCCAAACACTTCGTCAATAATCGCTGTTGTAACGCCAGGCTCGTACTGGTCAAGCAGCGTATTGTATGGATTGCCGTCTTTTTCGCCCCAATAGCCGATAAACTTTTTCGTCATTGCCACAAGCTTCTCAAGATAGGGCTGGAACATCGCAAAGTCTGATTGATCTTTCGCTTCTTCCCAAATCGCTTCTGATTGCGAAGTCAAAACAACATATTCACGGTACTCCTCCGCAGGAATTTTCTTGCTGCGGTCGAATTCTTTTTGCACTTCTTCAACTGTTTTCGCCAACACTGGGTCAAGTGAATCTTTTCGGCCGCCAAGCTCTTCAAGATAACCAGCCATTTCATCCGAAACACTCATCATAAATCGTTCGGTTGAAAGCGCGCCGATTGCCTCAGAACGAGCCGGAATTCCTTTTTTAGGCGCGCCCGTCCGCATATCCCAATACATGATTGAAATCGCTTCAGAATAAGCGCTCATTTTTTTCAATAAAGCTAAAAATTTCTCCTCAGTGGACAAAACAATTCCCCCTTTTATATACAGTTGTATCGTACCATATCATTCACAAGATATGGAAAAGGAGACAGAAATAACAATAGCTAACTATAAAAAAGAGTGACACCGCTATGGGCATCACTCTTTTCCTTAGTATTTCATCGGCACTGGAAAAATCCCTTCAATTTCGGGAATTAATTGTTGCTCTTCCGGATTCAGCAACAAGTGAACAAATCCAAAATCCTCAGATGTTCGAATGAGTCGGCCTGCGCCTTGACGCAATCTCAGCAACATAAACGGCAAGTCTACCTCTTGGAACGGGTTCTCTGCATGCTTGCGTCTTGCGTCAAACAATGGGTCGGAAGGCGGCAATGGTAAATCGTAGATGATGACACGTGTCAGTGCATCTTGCGGAATATCCAGCCCTTCCCATAGATGATACGAACAAAAGACAGACACTTGTTTTTGTTGAAAATCGCGGACAATCGATGACAGTTCACGTTCTCCTTCAAATGCAATGCGCTCCCGCCATTCGCTAGGGACTTGCTGTCCGAACTGCTCCATCGAACGCTCCGATTTGAACAATATGAGCGTTTGTTCACCATCCGCTAAAAGATCAAGCACACGTTTCGGTTTGTCACTTGCCTCCACTTTTGTCCCGAACACTTTCATAACCTCTTCATAATCGAACGGAGACTCAACCGAAAATGATAAATAATCGTCAATTCCAAGTCCTTCTGCCAAATAAGAGAAATCTTTTCCAACTGATAACGTTGCTGAAGAAAATACAATCGGCGTTTTAGACGAGAATAACGTCTCCTTCAAAATATCCGTCACAAGACGCGGCATAATTACAAGTGTCCATTCACCTTTTCGATCTTCCAGCCAGTCGACAGCGTCATCCCCTGCCGTAAATAACTTCATTGAATAAATATATTGATCTAAGTACTCTTCAACAATTTTCAAATCATATTCGGGAATGATAAACAGTTCACCTTCAAAAACGAATTCCTCTAGCAGTGCTGTTGAAATATCCACCGCTTCTTTCCCTACAGTCATCAGTTCAGGTGCTTTTTCAATCGCAAGCCGCTCATTTTCCATCGTCACCGCATGTTTTTTCAACAATGTGAAAAAAGCTTCATGCACATCAATTAAACGCTCCATTAGTTGCAGTGTGTTTTCCCGTACGCCATCCACCATAATACGTTCTAACAACTGAAGAAGCGTACTATTTTGTACTTCATATGTCAATGCACGCTGCGCTGAATATTCAAGTAAATGCCCTTCATCGAATACGATCATCGAAACGTCCGGCAATAACGGCAATTGCCCTTGGCGTTTCCGGGAATCCTTCGTCCATATATGCTCCATATAAAAGTCATGCGAACAAATAATAATTTCAATGGCTTCCCGGTAATGATTGCGGTGAATTGTTTGGCCGCAGCGGTTCCGAACATCACAAGCTGCGCATTGCTGAATCGGATGGAAATTGACCGTGCGCCACTGTTCATCGCTAAGTTCTCGATAATCCGAACGTTCTCCGTACGGGTGAATCGATTGTAAAGATGAACTCCCATAAACGAATTCCGGTAAACGATCTTCAATTTGTTCTACAAATTCCTCGGCAGTCGTTTCGCCCATTTCTTCCAAACGCTTTAAACATAAGTATTGATCACGCGCTTTCGCAAGTCTAACATCAATATCGAGTCCAAGTGCCGCACTTATTTTCCGAATATCGCCATCTTCTTTCACAAGCTGGTCAATCAGCGTTTCATCCGCACAAGAAATAAGCGCCGGCTTTCCTGTATAACGTGCATACGCAATCGCCGGCAATAAATAGGCAATCGTTTTACCCGTCCCGACACCAGCTTCTGCAAACAATACTTTCTTTTCTTTTAACGCTTGTTCGATTTGAAAAGCCATAAAAATCTGCTCATCCCGACATTCAAAACCTTTTTCGGTCAGATCATCGTATAACGTATCCCCGATCCAATCGTTGAGCGATTCGTAAAATGATTTTTCTTTCGTTAAAGGGAATGGCATTTTACTTTTCATAGTGAACTCCTTCCTAACATGCAAAAGGAAGAGGCTTTCCCTCTTCCAACATACGCTTTATGATTGTCGTTGTCCCCAATATTGATAAAAATCAGTACGGATAAAACCGTTAAACAGCTTGCGCTTTTTCGTCGCTTTTTCACCGTACATCTCCTCAAAATTACTTAATGAAGATAACATATAGACGGACCACGATGGGTAATTTTTCATAATCTTTCCTAAAACGCGCGTGATTTCTTCTGCTTCTTCTATTTCACCCAGTCGTTCTCCGTAAGGCGGGTTACCGACCATAACACCATTCAAGCCTTCCACTGTCAAATCATGCACATCACGCTGTTTCCATTGAATGAGATCCGCAAATCCTGCTTCCATCGCATTTTCTTTTGCGACTTTAATCATTCGCGGATCATGGTCCGACCCCGTAATGTCTAGCGGTTGGTCATATTTCGCAACATCTTCTACTTCTTCGCGCACACGGTCCCAAACGTCTTTTTTCATCCACGGCCACGCTTCACTTAAAAATTCCCGATTGTAACCCGGTGCAAGATTTTGACCGATCATTGCCGCCTCAATGGCAATCGTTCCTGATCCACAAAATGGATCGACGAATGGCCGGTTTGGGTTCCAGCGTGTTAAATGAACGAGTGCAGCAGCCAATGTTTCTTTTAACGGAGCATCTCCTTGCCCGACACGGTAACCGCGCTTATGTAAACCGGCTCCGCTTGAGTCAATTGTAAGTGTCACATGGTCTTTTAAAATAGATACTTCCAATTTGAATAGCGGTCCGGATTCGTCTAAAAAGCCGATTCGTTTATACGCCTGTTTCAGACGTTCCACAATTGCTTTTTTTACAATCGCTTGGCAATCCGGCACACTATAAAGCGTCGATTTAACTGACTTCCCGGCAACTGGAAACGCAGCATCGACCGGCAAAAATCGTTCCCACGGAATTGCTTTTGTCCGTTCAAATAATTCATCGAATGTCGTTGCGCGAAATTCGCCGGCAACGATACGCACGCGATCTGCAACGCGAAGCCACATATTCGTCTTGGCGATAGCCGCTTGATCACCTTCGAAAAAAACTTTCCCATTTTCTGTAGTCGTTTCAAATCCAAGTGCTTTTACCTCATTTGCAACAATGGCTTCTAATCCCATTGCGGATGTTGCTACTAATTTAAAGCTGCTCACGCAACCCACTCCAATTCTATGTGCTTTTACTCAATTATTTCCCGATAAAGCATCATTTTAACATTTTATATGTAGACTTAAATATCCAAAAGAAAAGCCTCTCGCAAAACCGGAGAGGCAATTACATGTACATTTAGGCCATAGCCAATTCGATAAGCCATGTTTTGTTCCCGTGTACTCAAACGGCCGAAGCCTCGTACTTAGGGTGGTAATCATCTATCTACAGGCAATTGCCTGTCCCTTCGTCCGTTCAATTCCTTCAGAAGAGTGCCCCTACCATAATTTGGGTTTCTCACTCGTGGGGTTTACCGCGTTCCACCCGATCCGTTTCCGAATCGGCTACGTCACTGTGGCACTTTTCAGGGAACCTCACCCATATCCGCGAACGGACTTAGGGCTTATTCCCGCCGTCAACGTGCTATTTGCACGAAGCCGCGACTTATTTTTTCGTCACGCACGAACACTACGATCGTCTCAGAATCGTGTGAGCATGGACTTTCCTCTACAACGTCAAGCATTGCAGCGATTACCTGAATTCTTGCTATGGCTTAGCTATTATATAGCATTTATCAATCGTTTGCAAGGACTTATTCATGATGTGTGCCCGTCTCACTCTTGATCGTAAAGCTTGCTTCCAAATACATGCTTTTCAAGATTGGAAATACGTTTTAGGAGATCAAAATTTGTCGTTCCCGTACTTCCGACAGCTGGACGTTTTTGTGCAGCTGCAAGTTCTTCTTTCATACGTGCGTTTTCATTACGCAATTCAGCAATTGTTTTTTTAAATGTTTCATAGTCTTGGATGATGTCATCTAGGAAGAGATCGACTTCTTCCTGGTTATAGCCGCGAAGGCCTGTCTTGAAATCTTTTTCAAGAATCTTCTTTGAGTCCAGTTTAATATCCATACAAAATCGCCCTTCCGTCTATCGTTACATATGTGTGATTATACCATAATTTGTCCATATCTGTCTTTTTTAAGCAGACACAAAGGCAGCTTTTGTCAGCTTTTGCGCTTTCCCGGGAAATATTTTCTCATTATTCTTATTTCCCGTTTTGTAAACGCTTCCGTAGCCCGTTCCTTAAAACGGAACGTCAAATTTCCGTCGTTTTCCAGCCATTCCATCGCCTCTTTCGTATAAGTTAACGCTTCATGCAGACTTTTTAACTTATGCTCATAAAGCTTTGCTAATTCCTCCAAAGCAATAATTCGATGACGTCCTGTAAGCGCTTCAGCTGCTACCTTAAATGCATTTGCGGCCTTTTCATATTCATGAATTCTTTTTAGGCTAAATCCAAAATGGTAGTGCGTCATCGGATGATTTTCTCCATACTTGGCGATAGTCTGTTCAAAAAAAGCTCGACTTTGATCATGAGACTTTAAATCCGCAAACCATTTCCCGATATTTGTATGTGTGATCGCTGACTCGGGATCTGCCTCTTTGAGCAGAAGATCGGTTGACCGTATATATAAGGCGACAAGCGATAATATGTCCCATTCATTATGTTCAAGCACTTTCATGAGAAGTTCAGCCCTCCCGCTTTTCACTGCGTCTTGATATATGATCGGCGCCATATGACCCGGTATGTCGTCTTGACGATAAAACCCAAGTTGCCTTTCTTCCACAGCAGTCAATTTAAACGAGCCCATTGCATCTTTCCAAATCCGTCTGGATCCGTGGAGTAAATCAATCTGATCATGCTTGAGTAGCGGCGGCAAGTCGTTCCGATTCATCGTCCACCTCGTTTCGAGTTGGGGTAAATCAAAGCTTTTGCCATTGTATGTGATCACAGTTGCCGCGTCTTTCCAAAACGGCGAAGCGTATAAAAAGGCAGCTTCATGATCCGGCCCTGGCAATACGTATTGCGTTAATGTAAATGTATCTGCTGTTTGTTCGATGAAGCCCATTAAAAAAATAAGCGTCCCCGTTCCTTTCAGCCCCGTTGTTTCCGTATCAAAAAACAATAACGGCTTGGAAGGATCGGGTGACAACGGATGGCGGATCGGGGCGCGCTTCCAATTAGTTAAAGTTGTTGTTAAATCTCCTAATCGAATATTGCCGTGGAAATGATTGGCGTCGTATTCAACGATACGCTTATAAACAATCCCCATTTGATGTTCTTCTTTCATAACCCCCGCTGAAAGCCATTCTTTTTCATAAGAAGGAGCAGGGGGTTTTGCAAGGATCGGCTGCTTTTCTGGCGCTGTCTTCTCTTTTTTATGCAACAGCTTTTTCATCGCCATCAGCTTTTGTTCATATGACATCGGCACTCACGCCTCCTGTAGCCTCCGTCCAGTCTTTCGGTGAGTCAAAACGGATTTTTATAAAGCATAGGTTATAAACATGTTCATATTGGAATGTAACCAATGCTATCACCTCTGAATCATTTTACCATGATTTACTGAGTAAAATTAAAACCTCCCGTGATGGACGTTCTTATTCTATATTCAATAATAAGATCGCGTAAATCACTTCTATATTATTTTATCGGAAATAAATGTTACTGACTGTTTAAATGAGAAAAAACTATCTTTATTATCCCCGCTGTCTACGAAAATGACAATTGATTCTGGATTCCCAATAGACACCACGACAACGGAACGTACGTTTCCAATCAATAGAAAGTAGTATGGATTGAAAACTAAATCTAGAATTTATAAACCCAATAGAGGACTAACTTTTATTAGCCGCCTCAGACATTTATTTATATAGCTCTTTATAAGCAATTACTTTTAACGCCAGAATTTCTTCCTCTGTTAATTTACCTTGATTTTCTTGAAGTACCGCTTCTTTCGAAATAGATCCATCCTGCAGTTGCACCCTAATATCATTAAGTTCCGTTATTCCAACTTTTTGAATCAAAACCTTTGTTGCCTCCTCTTTAGTTGTAAATGGCAACTTGCTGCTGTCTGCTGTTTTAGCCTCTTCTAAAATTGACTTTAGTTCAGGATCATTTTCGATCACCGCCTTTATTCCTATTTCTTGCCTTCTGCCTTACCAACGTCCAGCTGCATAATAAGGGCATTATGGGAGATAGTAAATGTAGATAGGAGGTTCGACAATGACAAACCAAAACATGAACACAAATGCAGGTGCTGACAAGAAAAATAAAGACCCAGGTAACTATACAGCTTACGGAGATCCTGTAAAATCGTCTTTACCTACTATTAACAATGAGTTTAAGAAAGCTAATTCTACAATTGCTGAAAGTACTCAGAATGGTACTAGTCGAACAGATTGAAAATGAATGGGGATACATTGTAAGGCGACCAACTCAATCAAGAGTGGTCGCTTTTCCTTTTACTGGATCCGATTCCCATCGTTTAATGCTGCACCGGCAATTACTGTCATCAAGAAGATCGCCTGATCAACTGTCATTTTTCCTTCCAGTACGTTCTTCTCGTGTTCCGCAGATGAAAAAATTCCTTTTTCACGTGCAAATTTGTACACTTCTGCTGTTTCTTTTTTCTGCCAATCTGCTAAATTCAAATATCTCACCCCATTCTCGTTATTTTGGTTGTTAGTTGTTGCTGTGATGATTGCAGCGATTGATTTTTCAATGGCGGCTACTGTCAAAGGACCTGCTACACCATCATCAGTTAATCCATTTTTCTTTTGATAGTCCAATACCGCTTTAGTGGTTTCAGCACCATAGATGCCATCAACAGTTAAAGAGTAACCCAGTTTGTTAAGTGACTGTTGCAGATGCCGTACGTCTGGATCGTCAATGTAAAGTGCTGGATCAACGTGATATTTGTAGCTATTGCTCCATTGTCCGCGACTGATCTCAAAGTGCAAGTGAATGCCTGTACTATTGCCAGTCGTACCCTTAACGCCAATAAGCTGCCCCTGACTAACCTTTTGACCGACTTTCACATTTATCGATGCTAGATGTGCATACACTGTTTCCCAACCATTGATGTGCGTGATGATAATATATTTGCCAAAGCCTGTCGTACTATTGACTGCAATACGTACTGTTCCCGATGCTGATGCCACAATCGTGTTGTCGGCGTGATTGCCGTAATCAATGCCCCAGTGAGGTTGGACGACACCTGTTACGGGATTTTTTCGAGATTTATCGAATAGCGACATAAGTAAACCGCGACATGGTTTGATGAACATTTATTTCACCCCCTTGTCCCTAATATATTCCGTGATTCGACAAGTCTTGTAGGTCAAGCATCTTTTGGCTCTCATTTATTTCACATCTTTTTAAGGCCAAGTACATACGGATTGCTCAATGCATCCAAAACCAAAGAAAAAACAGAACCCCATATGATGAGGTCCTGCGCTGTTAAACCGAAATATACAAGTAACACCGATATAACGAACGGTTGTCTTTTCTTCCTTGTTTTTCCGGCCCCGTCTTCTCTTTTTTTGTACATTAGCTTTTGTTCATATGACACGGCTACCCGTGCCTCCAGCAAGAAGTTTTAATAGTGCAGCCACTTCTTTTTTCACATTTTGTCCCGCTTCCTGTGCACCTACACAAATCGGACAGCCTGCTTCGCACCGACAAGCTGCAACATGCCGAGATGCTTGTTGTAATAATTCATCCCAACGATCGAAAAGCTTTTCACTTAAACCGATGCCGCCGGGATAGCTGTCGTAAATGAAAATGGTCGGTCGTTCCGTATGAACAGCTTTCACTTGAGGAACAACATGAATATCCGATTTATCACACTGCACGAATAATGGAATGAAAGACTGAATAGCATATGCTGCCCCAGTCATCGCATCCGTAAGCGCAGCTTCCGTCCACCCTTTCGGCAAATCAAAAGTCAGCCATGTAGATGATGTATGCAGTTCTTCTGCGGGTAATGAAATGGGACCTGAACCGATATTATCATGCGAATCGAAACGGATCTTTTTAAATATCGTCGGAATCGCCAACACCGCGAGATCGCCAAATGCGGCTTCATTCTTCCCAAATACTTTCGTCTTGTCTTCACTGATGACTTTTAGTTCAACAGCAAGGTTCGCATCCGTAAAGTAATCAACATCCACTTCCGTCACATACGCTTTCTTTTCTTCCCAATCGAGCAGCTCCACTTGATATTGTGTGCCTTGGTGAATATAAATCGCTTCTTCATGAAGTAGCGTCATCGCACTGAAGCGATCCATTTCCCCGATAACCGTCGTTTCCTTTGGATGGGTTTTATCAATAATGACGACGTTTTCTTGGGAGGCAGAGCGCAAACTAATATCCCCAGCCGGAAAACGATCCGTCATCCAATGCCATTTCTCACTCGTTTTAACAAGCACACCTTCACTTTCAAGAAAGGCGAGCAGCTCTTGCACTTCAAATTCCCCATACGTTTCTGTTAATGTAAAAGGCAGCTCAAAAGATGCACATTTCAAATGGTCCATTAAAATGAGGATATTGTCAGGATGAATGCGTGCTTCTTCCGGCGTTTGACCGAGTAAATAATCTGGGTTATCGATAATGTATTGATCAAGCGCAGTCGACTGTGCCACATAAATGATGAGCGCTTCTTCTTGTCTTCTGCCAGCTCTACCAGCTTGCTGAAAGGCACTTGCAATATTCCCCGGGTAACCCGTCATGATACACGCTTGCAGCTGGCCAATATCGACACCAAGTTCAAGTGCGTTCGTACTGACAACCGTTCGGATCGCTCCATCTCTCAATCCTTTTTCAATCTTCCTCCGTTCAGAAGGCAAATACCCACCCCGATACCCCATAATCGTTTCGTCAAATAATTTCTTTTTCGTTAACTCTTTCATATAGGTGACAAGCATTTCTACTCGAACACGGCTTTTAGCGAAAATGATCGTCTGAACACCTTCTCGGTAAAGTAACGAAGCCAAATCACGAACTTCTAAGATGGCACTTCTTCGAATGCCGAATGTTGGATGGATAACGGGTGGATTATAAAATAAGAAATGCTTTTTTCCAGCCGGCGCCCCGTTATTGGCAATTAGTTCCATATCGGTATTCGTCAACGTCTCTGCCAGCTCTTTGGGGTTTGCAATCGTTGCAGACGTACAAATAAAAATAGGGTTACTCCCGTAGTAATTGCAAATTCGCTTCAACCGTCTAAGGACATGTGCGACATGGCTCCCGAACACGCCTTTATACGTATGCAATTCGTCAATGATGATATACTTCAAGTTTTCAAACAGCGATACCCATTTCGTATGATGGGGTAAAATGCCGGAGTGAAGCATATCTGGATTGGTCAGCACAATATGGCCAGACTTTCGAACTTTCGTTCTTAAACCCGGTGCCGTATCGCCGTCATACGTATAGCTTAATATTGTTTCTTCGCTTGCTTCAATCATTTCATGCAAGTCCGCCAATTGATCCTGCGCCAGTGCTTTTGTCGGAAAAAGATAAAGTGCACGCGAATTGTCATTCTCTAAAATACTTTGCAAAACCGGCAAATGATAACAAAGTGATTTCCCCGATGCGGTCGGCGTAACAGCCGTAAATGAATGACCACTCATTGCAAGATCAAACGCTTCCCGTTGATGGCTATAAAGTTGGTTGATCCCCTTTTTCTCCAAAGCTTTCATGAGAGAAGGGTGAAGCTGATCCGGGAATGGTGCGTAATGAGCAACCTTGCCTTCAATCGTTCTATAATGGGCAACGTTTGATGAGAATGATGGATCTGTCCGCAACATCTCTAACACAGCTTGGACATTCACATTGTTCTTCATTTCGAATCCTCTTCACGCTCTTCACGTAAGGCATCCAATATTGTTTTTAGCGTATATTCAGCAGACTGAATCGAATGAACGAAACGGCTTTTCCCTGTTTTCTTATAAAAAGATTGGACAATAAATTGCTTCATCGAATCATTCAATGACTCGATTTGAACCGGATGTACGTATTTCGGCTTTGCCATTTTTATAAATTCATAAATTTCAGTTGTCCACTCATCAAGCAATGCATGGTACTCGTCAGCATAAGGCTTCACATCTATAAAAAAATCAGGATCTCGGTCGAGCTCCCGCCAATGAGCATGTCTTTCTAAACATTCTCCGCAAACAGAAAGGAGCTTTGTTGTTTTTTCTATTAAATTCATCTTCCTACCACCCTTTCATGTCCTTTATTTTATCAGAAAAAGAGATGTACGACCATACAGGAACGAACATGCATTCCAATCCCATTTATACCATTTCCCGTGTTTCCATCTTGATCATTGATGAGTTCACATACACTTCATGACTTTATGACTACTTAGTGACACTCTTCACATTAATCTGTGAATGATTGATGACATGCGACAGCACTGTGATTTATATCACAATTCAAAATAATTGACAGCATAAAATAAAGGTAGATAGACAAAGTCATTAAACGGCATAAAAGCCAACTATTAAAAAAACGGGAGGAAAGAATCATGAAGAAGTTTGCAGCAGTAGGATTGTCAGGGTTGCTCGTCGCGGGAATATTGGCAGGTTGTACGTCAAACTCGGCTTCTGAACCTGTGGAAAAAATTACGCCGCCAGAGTCGAAAGTTGAATCTGCCTCGGAAGTCTTTGGTCCTCATGAAGGGTTGCATCAAGAGCCGATTCCACTAAAAATGGAACGTGTCGGAGAAAATGAAGTAAATATTGAGATGACAGCTCAAATTACAGACATTGAAATCGACAAAGGGAAAATGTACAAAGCATGGACATTTAATGGTGAAGCACCTGGTCCAGTCATTGTCGTAAATGAAGGCGATATCATTAACTTTAAACTCGTCAATATGGACCCGGCGATTCCGCATAGTATGGATTTCCACGCAGTGCACACATCACCTTCTAAAAACTTTGCGGATATCATGCCAAACGAAGATGGCACGTTTACGTATCCAGCAACAAAACCAGGTGTCTTTATGTATCACTGCGGAACAGATCCAATCGTCTCCCACATCGCGAATGGCATGCACGGTGTCATTATTGTAAAACCCAAAGATGGTTATCCAACTGACGCGGAAATTGATCAGGAATACTTGCTCATTCAAAATGAATGGTATGCCTATAATGATTACGATGCTTTCATTAACGATGAGCCAGAGCATGTTGTCTTCTCAACAAAGGCACTAAAAGAAGGCGATCTGAATACAAACGGCGATACATTTAGCCTGAAAGAAAAACCGCTTCAAGCAAAAGTCGGTGATAAAGTACGTTTGTATATTAACAACGTCGGGCCGAACGAAGTCAGCTCTTTCCACGTCGTCGGTACGATTATGGACGATGTCTACGTCGATGGCAATCCTGCTAACGTTCTAAAAGGCATGCAAACGATTATGCTCCCTGCAAGCGGTGGTGCAGTCGTCGAATTCACAGTGACGGAAGCAGGCAACTACCCAATCGTAACGCACCAATTTAAACACGCATCGAAAGGCGCAATTGCGATCCTGGAAGTAACGGAATAAGGTGCCAGGCACCCAAACAAACGTGAATGTTTGAACATTCACGTTTGTTTTAATGATTACACCAATTCTACCCAAAACCTTTTGACGACATTGCCGTTATCTTCTATAAAATCCTCATCTTCAACGCCGCCGTTTTTACGAATGACTTTTTCGGAAGCGATATTATCCGCATCACAGGTCACCAAGGCATGTTCGATACCCAGCCCTTTTATTTTTTCAAGCCCGAGCGCAAGCAGCTTTGTGGCATATCCTTTTCCACGGGCACTTGGGCGAATGCCGTATCCGATATGTCCCCCAATATTTTGTAATCGTTCCGTTAATGCATGGCGGATATTCGCCGCACCTAAAACGTCATCGTTTTCATTCACAAGCCAATATGTCGAATCCGCCACCCAACCTTCTGGAAGGCCAATGCCTTTTTCGGCATCTAAGCGCGTATTCACCATTCCTTCGAAATCGGACGGATCTTCACCGATAACCCAAGGAACGAAACTTTCCCCTGAAGCTTTCCATTCCTTATAAAAACTTAAATATTGCTCTTCTAGTGAAATAGTTGGTTTGACAAGTTTCACGGCCATATTTCCCCCCTCAACAAACTCAATTTACCATAACTTTGTAAATACAAAAAGGATCCATAGTCCGGATCCTTTTTAACGTTCCACTTCTTCCTTCCGAAATCCTGTTGAACGGTAGATTAGCAGGAGAAGAAACACGATAATCATCACTTTTTGGATGAACATCCCACCATCGAAGTTAGCCAAGTCGCATTCCCTCCAATCTATTCTATTCTGCTAAACCGCAGTACTAACCTATGTAAAACAGCTATAAATGTGCCGGCCTCTAAAAATGGTGCCTGGCACCGTTCACAGCACCGTTCACAAAAGATTCATAATTCCATCTTACTGTCAATAAACTACATTAACGATAGTCTGAAAGGGTGAGGCAGCTTGAAGCGATCTTATGTATATACTGGGGCGGTCGTAGTCGGTATTTTAATAGGGATCATTGTTACGTATATGATGGAATTAAATTCATTTTAAAGCGGACGGTTTTCTCTTGGCTCCACAACACCACTGTGATTGGATTGGACAAACCCCAAGGCATGATTGGCATAGAATGGATCCACGTGATGATAGTAGTTAAGGATCCATTCTTTTAACCAATCCCCGTTACCCACCCCAAACCTCAACTCTCTTTTCCGTATCCAAAATTTCCCTATGAAACTTTCCCACGCCTACTTCGTCCAATGCATATGTGGTATGATTAGGTGATGTGAGGTGAATGCTTTGGCGATTCGTTACCCTAATGGCAAAAAGTACGTACCTGTGCAAAAAAAAGACACCGCACGCAAAGTAAATCCGTCATTTAGTAACCGTGGAAAGACACTTGAGGATGAATTGAACGAATCCAATGAATACTATTTACATCATGGCATTGCGGTCATCCACAAGAAACCTGTACCGATCCAAGTCGTCAATGTGAAGTACCCGGCAAGAAGCGCGGCAGTTATTACAGAGGCTTATTTCCGTACCCCTTCTACAACAGACTATAACGGTGTTTGGCAAGGCAAATACATCGACTTTGAAGCAAAAGAAACGAAAAACAAAACTTCGTTTCCACTGCAAAATATTCATGAGCACCAAGTGATGCATATGAAAAACATTTCATCCCAAGGTGGTATTGCCTTCTTTGTCATTCGGTTTAGTACGCTAGACCGTTACTTTATTCTACCATACGCATCATTCTCCAATAAGTGGAAAAGAATGATAGATGGTGGAAGAAAGTCTATTACCTTGGCGGAAATAGAAAAAGATGCAATCGAAATTCAACCCGGATTCCACCCGAGGCTGGATTATATACAAGCACTTGACACCCTAGCGGCAAAGAGCACTGAAACAATTGAAAGGCAGGAACAAGAACGATGAGTGATCAGTTAAACTCACGAACGGCGCGGCGTAAAAAACTAGAACAAGAACGCGCAAAAAACAAAAAAACTAAAAAACCCCAAAAAGCAACGTCATGGATTAAAAAAATTGTTTTAACCATTTTCTTAATCGGGCTTGCTGGATTACTTGGAGGCTTTGGGCTATTTGCCTATTATGCAAGTTCCGCTCCCGCACTAGACGAAAACTTATTAAAAGATCCATTAACTTCTGATTTTCTTGACGTAGACGGGAATGTCTTTATGAAGTTCGGGGCTGAAAAGCGAGAATTTGTACCTTATAATGAAATTCCTAAACTAATGGAAGATGCTATTCTTGCAACAGAAGACGTCCGATTTTATAAGCACCACGGAATGGACTTTTGGAGACTGGGCGGTGCGGTTTTGGCTAACGTACGCGGCGGGTTTGGCTCTCAAGGTGCCAGTACGCTAACTCAGCAAGTCATTAAAAACTCCTTCCTAACGGATGAAAAGACATTAAAGCGGAAGGCGCAAGAAGCGTGGCTCGCCTTTAAATTAGAACGCGAATATAGCAAAGAAGAAATTTTTGAAATGTATTTTAACAAAATACTCATGTCAGGCAATCGATATGGATTTGGAACAGGCGCCAAGTACTTTTACGGTAAAAACCTAGACGAGTTGGATCTACAAGAAGTCGCTACATTGGCGGGTCTGCCGCAATATCCAAACGGCTACAATCCATTTTTGCATCCAGAACGAGCCGAAAAACGACGCAATATCGTTCTCGGGCTCATGTATCAGCATAAGAAAATTACAAAAGAACAAATGGAAGCTGCAAAAGCGATTCCTGTAACTACAACACTTTTATCTGAAGCGGAAAGAGAAGAAAATAATTCTTCTAAATATCCAGCTTACGTCGCATATGTGTTAGACGAGTTAGAAGCTGCCGATCTAACGCACTTGCTTTCTGAAGGGATTAAAATTCAAACGAATTTAGATCCAAAAGCGCAGCAATCTGTTGAAAATGCATTAAACACGTCGGAACTGTATGAGTCTGAAGAAATGCAAGCGGGTATGACAGTTGTCGATACAAAAACAGGTGCGATTGTCGCCATTGGCGGCGGGCGTAATTATTCCGGGCACAATTGGAACTTTGCCTCAAACCAAAAACGTCAGCCTGGTTCAGTTATTAAGCCGATTCTCTCTTACGGTCCGATGATTGAAAATAATAGCTGGTCAACGGGAACGACGATCGTCGACGAACCGTATAATTACAAAGGAACAAACAGAGCGATTCGGAACGTCGATGGAAGGTACTTAGGCAAAATGACAGTTCGAGAAGCTTTATATAAATCGCGGAACATTCCCGCAGTGAAAGTTTTCGAAGAAGTCGGCGTTTCAAAAGCAGGTGCTTTCGCCGATGGACTTGGGCTCCATTATAATACCAATAAATTATATTCCTCCGATGCTTTAGGCGGCGGTGAACATAATTTCTCAACAGTTGAAATGGCAGGTGCCTATGCAGCCTTCGGTAATGGCGGTATTTATACGAAGCCGCATGCGGTGAAAAAAATCGTTTTCCGAGATGGCAAAACAGAACGTAGTTTAGCACCAAAACCAGTTGTCGCGATGAAAGAATCAACGGCGTATATGATTACCGATATTTTGCGTGATGTTCTTACTTCAGGAACAGGTCAGCGTGCAAATGTTTCTGGATTAGACATTGCTGGAAAAACGGGAACAACAAACTATCCATCCGAAATTATTCAAAAGAATGGATTTAAAAGCACTTATGTCCCTGATTCGTGGTTTGCAGGCTACACAACAAATTATACAATTGCCGTATGGGGCGGCTACGAAAAATACACAACACCGATTAAAACATATGACTACGGCCGATACGTTCCACAAAACCTGTTCAAAATGGTTATGCGGGATATCTCTTCCGGGAAAGATACAGCAAGATTCAAAAAGCCAAGTTCAGTTGAAGAAGCGACAATTCTTTACGGCTCCCAACCGCTGATCCTTGCCAGTAACTCTACTCCGTCGAATCTGAGACGTACAGAGCTTTTTGTACGAGGAACAGTGCCTGTCGAAATGGCTAAAGAAGAAGTGATTGAAATAGCGGCACCAACTGATTTGGCCGCACAATACGATGTTGCGACAAACTCGATTTCGTTAAGCTGGGCACACAATGCACCAGATCCTGAACTTTACGAAGGTCCTGTACAATTTACTGTTGCAGTTGGCGTAGACGGTGGAGGCATGCAGGAGCTAACAACAACAGGCGAACATTTCGTCACGTTCTCGGGCGTTGAAATGGGTCGAACGTATACCTTCTCCGTTGTCGCAAGAGCTGGAGAACTTGTCAGTAAGCCAGCATCCACTTCATTGAAACTGGATGGAGGTCAGGAAGAAGATCCGGGTAATGCCGATGAAGATAACGAGCCTGAAGTTCCGAACGATGAAAATAATAATGGCCAGAACGGCAATGGATGGAACAACGGGAATAACAACAATGGGAACAACGGCAATAACGGAAACTGGAATAATGGCAACAACGGAAACAATGGTAATGGCAATTGGAATAACGGAAATAATGGTAACAACGGCAACAACAATGATACCAATAAGCAACCTCCTCAAGAAGATTCAACTCAAAATGATTCAGGTGGAAATACCGAAACAAATGAAAGCAGCGATGAAATCGCCCAGTAA
Organism: Sporosarcina sp. HYO08; assembly: GCF_001563475.1. Taxonomy (GTDB): domain Bacteria; phylum Bacillota; class Bacilli; order Bacillales_A; family Planococcaceae; genus Sporosarcina. The sequence continues at coordinate 370,393 of NZ_LPUT01000023.1, forward strand.
TACGTAAAAGCCATCATCCCAATCGTGTTCAACTGATTGGGATGATGGCTTTATTTTGTTGACACTTGAAAACGAGTAGTCGGCACGCCCGGCTATTTCCATTCGTGCCAGGCACTTCTGGGACAGCCCTTTATCTTTTCTGTATCGCCAGTCTCGCTGCTTTCTTTTTCGTTTCAGTATAAAGTGCATCCAATTGTACAAAAGCATAGTGGCTTGTGATTTTCTTTTTAATGAAATCCAGACGCTCTTCTCCATTCAAGGGGAGAAGAATATATAGTTGTTTTCCACTGCGTTCGTTTAATTCTTTTCCACCAAACGCAAGCAACTTTTCGAAATTATTAATGGCGTGTTCCATTAAGGGAACCACTTTTCGATTTTTGTTAGCGTAACCTGCCTCGATTTCTTCACGCATTGCTTCCCATTGTTCAAAAAACGGAGCCAATTGCTGCCGGTCCAATCGTTGATTATTCATTTGCAACAACCTTCATCCTTTTCTTTCCTTCTCGGCAAAGTGGTAATAGCGGACATTCCCCGCATGCAGGGTTTTGTGCTTTACAATGATAACGGCCAAAAAAAATAATTTGATGATGCGTATCCGTCCACTTTTCTCTCGGTGTCCAGCGCATAATTTTTTCTTCGACGGCAAGCGGTGTATCTTTCCATCGATTCATCCCAAGCCGCTTTGCAACGCGTTCGACATGCGTATCAACAGCAAGTGCCGGAATGCCGAATGCGTTTGATACAACGACGTTGGCAGTCTTGCGCCCAACGCCCGGAAACGTCATTAAGACATCCCGATTTGCAGGCACTTCCCCGCCGTAACTTTCGATCAATAACTCGCTTAAGGCGCGAATATTTTTCGCCTTATTCCGGTACAAACCAATCGAGCGAATATCATTTTGCAGTTCTTCTATATCAACCGACACATAATCTTCCGGTGTTTTATATTTTTGAAATAAATCCGCTGTGACTCGATTCACTAGAACATCTGTACATTGCGCAGAAAGAAGTGTTGCAATGAGCAATTCAAAAGGATTGGCGTGAACCAATTCACAATGCGCATCGGGAAACATTTCCGCAAAATTTTCTAAACAAACTTCCCATTGTTTTTTTGTCAGCAACTGCCTCCACCTACTCTCTTTCGTCCAACCAATTGTAAAATGGTACACGTTTGACTGATACTGTTTTTTGCTGGTCCATTTGACGAATACCCGCCCGACGGAACGTTTTCGTTTGTTTCTCAACGTCTTGCAATGTTTTAACGTTTTTCTTTTTCCATTCAAATAAAATCCGATCAATGTAACGAAGACTTAGCTTTTGGGCAATGACGGCTTCCTTCAACGCTGCGCGAATAATTTCGGCCGAATGTCCATCTTCGTCAATCCACATCCCGATCGATTCACATTCCATAGGAGATAAAAAACGCCCAAACTCTTGTTCAAACAAGGAGAAAATTTCTCCCTCCGAAAGCTTTTTCTTTTCTGCCTCGTCCACTTCTTTTGATAAGGTAAGCTGATCGACAAGTCGATTCCATAGCGGATAAAGAGAAAATGTTTCATGGATCACACCTGCCCCATCTTCACTTTGCCCGATTTGTAGAAAGCCATGTTGCATGAGGCGCTGCAAGATCGTCGATACATCATTTTCCGATATATACATTCGATTGGAAAAGTCCGCAGGTGTTGGAAAGCCTTTGCCTTCCGCTTGAAACGCAATCATATGCATAATAAGCATTGCGTCAATATCTTGAATGCCAAGACGTTTGTATTCGTGAAAAAAAAGCTGGGAAATGTTAACATTTCCCTGCTCTAACCAAATTCGGAGCCGATCTTCGTGCATATCCGAACTCCTCTCTATTTCTTTAAGGTATGATCTTTATTCCTTCCAATTCACTTCTACGAATTCGTGTATGCGGCGAATCGCTTCTTCGATCAATTCAATCGATGTCGCATACGATAAGCGAATCGTTTTTGGTGCACCAAAACCAGATCCAGGAATGACTGCCACATTCGCCTTCTCAAGTAAAGCCGCTGCAAAATCATCTACATTTTCAAAGCCCGTCTTTTCAACTGCTTCTGAAACTTCTGGCAGCAGGTAGAAAGCACCTTGCGGCTTTACTACTTTGAAACCAGGAATAGCAGCCAACTGTGGATAGACGCGCTCTAAGCGACTTTCAAAATCTCTTCGCATCGTTTCAACCGCATCTTGCGGTCCATTATACGCTTCAATCGTTGCATATTGGGAAGTTGTTGTAGGATTGGACGTCGAGTGGCTCGCCAAGTCCGTCATTGCGCGGACAACCGCAGCATCCCCGGCAATATAACCGATGCGCCAGCCCGTCATCGAATGCGATTTAGAAACCCCATTAATAATGAACGTTCGATTCTTCGCGTCTTCCGACAACTCTGCAATGGAAACATGCTTCACGCCACCGTAAATGAGCTTTTCATAAATTTCATCTGAAATAATCCAAACGTCTTTCTCCTTACATACATCCGCAATTTGCTCAAGCTCATCGCGCGTATAAATCATGCCTGTTGGATTTCCAGGAGAATTCAAAATGACAGCTTTCGTTTTGTCCGTAATGGCATGTCGAATTTGCTCTGCCGTCACTTTAAATTGTGCTTCAGCTGTTCCTTCAACATGAACCGGTACACCGCCGGCAAGCTTTACTTGCTCCGGGTAACTCACCCAATACGGTGTTGGAATGATCACTTCATCACCCGAATCGAGCAATACTTGGAACAATGTATATAAGACGTGCTTCGCACCAATTCCAATGAGTATTTCATTTCTTCCGTATGTTAAGCCCTGATCCCGCTCTAGCTTTTGAATGACGGCATCTTTTAATGCTGGCAATCCACCAGAAGGCGTATATTTTGTTTTTCCTTCTTTCATCGAACGATAAGCCGCTTCGATAATATTGTCTGGGGTATTGTAATCAGGCTCACCCGCACCCAAACCGATGACATCAATGCCTGACTCTTTCATCTCTTTCGCTTTTGCCGTGATCGCCAATGTAGTTGACGGTGATAATGTTTTGACTCTAGCTGCTAATTGTTTTTCCAACACAATCCATTCCCCCTACCCTTAGTTAAAACAAATCATTATAAATTTAATATCCGTTTCTTCCATTGTCCATTTTTAAATGATAAATAGACGTAATTCAACTGCCCATTTCCACTTTTAAACGCGATTTCCCACATGGGATCTTCTTCCATGACCCCAAGTGAGACATGCATCACTTTCTGAACATCCAATTCTTTTTTAACAACATCTAGTGCTTTTTTAGCTGTGATGCCATCTGCTAATAATACTTCATCATACCGTTCTTGTTTGTTTTTTCCTACAAAGACAGCCTTTTCGTTCCCTTCTTGATCTTTCCCAAATACGGTAACCATCGAATTCGTACCGTTAAAGATTTCTGTCGACTGAACCGTCACAAGCTGCCCTGACTTAATTGCCACTTCTCTTGCTTTTTCTTCTTCAGTAGCAATAGGTTTGTAAGCATTGTAAAAAACAAGAATGGTAATGACAGAGGCTAAGGACAACAAGAAGACCGTTATAAATTTAATCCAATTCCACATCGTGCCGCATGCCTCGTTCTTCGTAAACTATCGTTTCATACCCAGCCATTTTGGAACCTCTTTCTATTCATCCCCATTATTATAACAATTTTCGATATCATTCACCATATGCTCAAGTGTTACTTTTTGGATTGGAACATTTGGCAATGATTTTAAAAAGTGCTTGCCGTAAGATTTTGTTTCAATTCGCCGATCTAAGATAATAAAATAGCCTTTGTCTGTTGACGCACGAACGAGGCGGCCAAACCCTTGCCGAAGCCTCATCATCGCTTCAGGTAAAGCATATTCCATAAATGAGTTTTTACCAGCCCCAGTCAGCTGTGCCGCTTTCGCTTTAAAGATCGGCTCATCGGGAGACGAAAATGGCAAACGGACAACAACGACTCCGCTTAGCGCCTCACCAGGAACATCCACCCCTTCCCAGAAGCTATTCGTCCCAAAGAGGATCGACCGGGAAAGTTGGCGAAATGCTTTTAATAGCCGCATTCGACTCCCAGAGCTAACGCCTTGTGCATAGAGCGCAAAGTCATTCAGCTGTTCACTTTCGACGATTAAATCATACGTTTTTCGGAGCATATCTTGCGAAGTGAACAAGACGAAAAGCCGGCCATTTAAGGTGAGCGATACGCTGATAATTGCATCTGCAATGGCTTCAATATAGTCGTTTTGCGACACTTTCTGAATGTCCGGCATATCTTCCACAAGATAAATTTCCGCGCCTTCATAAAAATGCGGCGGTGCTTCGTATTGAATGAGCGGAATCTCATCAGCGATGCCAAGCTGACGGGCGATAAATCGGTCATAGTCCTGGAGCAAAAGCGTACCAGAAGTCCAAATAATTCCTGCTTGATGATCTTTAATTTTTCCAATGAATTGGCGAATGATCGCGGCGCTGTCAATGGGCGTTTTAAAAACTGTTAAGCTGCCAGGAATGCTGCGCCGATCGACTTCAACCCAAGCGGTATTGCTGTCCGATTGTAAATCCAGAAAAATCTCTATCCATTCACCGGCTTTGATCGTCATTTCTTGCACCCAATAATCCCATTCTGCAAGCCTTGCGAGCTCATCTTTCGTTAGCTCATTTTTTCGGGCGTGCAGTGACTTTGTATAAGCATCTGCTAACTGTAGATAATTTGATAGCGCTTTTGATACTTGTGCAAATCGGTCCATCTCCCCATTCACTTCGACTAAAGAATATTGGACACGTTCTCCATTTTGCTTTCCTTTATGCACCCAGTTACCAACTGTTAACAGCTGAATAACCTCATCGAAAAGATGAGAAAATGATGAATAGGAAAATTGTAGCTGCTCTTTATGACCCGAATTTGCAGTTTCTAATTGGCGATGGATCGCATCAATTTTTTGTAGCAATTGGCCATCTCCATCGGAACTAAGCTGCCCCATAACATATTTCCAATTGGTATACGAAAATACGATTTCATGATGCCGACGTGCAACTTGGACAAATTGATGCGCCTCGTCAATAATATAGCCAGCCGCCGAAGTGAGAACACCTTCTTCTCGGTTCATTTCGGACAAAAGCATCGCGTGGTTTGTAATAATGACATTGGATTGTTTACATAACTGAACGAGCCTACTATAATAATCAGCTTGTTGTTCATCTGACCGTAATACCGTAGTTCGTTTCCGGATCCGATCCACAAATAACTGACCGCCGCCGGAAACGTTAATCTCATCTAAATCACCAGTTGCTGTTTCTGTTAACCAAACAAGTATTTGCATAATCGTGAATGTTTCATCGTATGATTCATCCGCAATTCGAAGAAGTTCTTCAAATTTCCCCAATGATATATAATGCGCTTTTCCTTTTAAGACGACTGCCTTTAGTTTCGTTCCAAGCATTTGTTGGACCCGCACCAATTCACCGTTCATCATTTCATCCACCAAATGGTTTGTGTAGGTGCTAATGACGATCGGTTTATTTGCTTGAAGGGAATGAATCGCTGCTGGTAGTAAATAGCCTACCGTTTTCCCAATACCTGTTGGCACTTCAACGGCGATTTCCTCGTGGTTCTGAAGTGCTTGCCAAACGCGATCCATATACCGAAATTGTGAAGATCTTTGTTCAAAAACTGGGAAAGCTTTTTCAAACAACTGTTTTTTTTGCTGATCTTCTGCTGGGTAATCGAAGCCTCTAAAATGGACAGAAGGATCTGCTGGGATTTTCTTGTACGGAATCCCTCTAAAAAGCGCATAGTCCTTTCGCTCATTCAAAGCGCGGACTTTTTTCAGCGCTTTAAAAATGAGTGAAGCTATATTCGATTTCAATGTAAACGAACGCTTATGCAATAAGGCCAATGTCTCGTACGGCAGCGTGTATAGCTTTTCAAAACCTGTTAGAAATAGCTGCGCTGTTGCACGGGCATCGTCATCTGCGCGATGCGCGGATGGAAGCGAAATCGCAAGCTCATCTGCCAAATCCTGAAGTCGATAGCCTTGTGCAGAAGGATAAGCAATTTTCGCTAATTCAACCGTGTCAATTTTCATCCCTGTCCATTTTGGCAGACCGCATCGCGTCCATTCATTTTGTAAAAAATTTAAATCGAAATCTGTATTGTGTGCAACGAAAATCGTCCCTTGTAAAAGCTCCAAAACTTCTTGGGCAATTTCTTCAAAATAGGGCGCATTGCACACATCTTCATTCGAAATCGACGTCAACTGGCGAATGAATGCGGGAATTTTTTTCGCCGGATTGACAAACCGAACATATTCATCGGCAATTTCACCATTTTTTATGAAAACGATTGCGATTTGAATGATGCGATCTCCCTTTGCAGAAGAGTTCCCAGTCGTTTCTAAATCAACAACCGCATATGTATTATTTTTCATCGTAATATCAACAACTTCCTGTTAATCATCCTACTGCCGATTGTATCATATTCTTACTGAAGCTTTGAAATAAAGCATGATAAAAAATCGTGAAAACGAATCCGCCGTAATAAAAAAACCATTTTGATTTGGATTAATCAAAATGGGTGCTTCTTTTATACATGGAGTTATATAAATTATTGATCTCATTGAAAACGCTTCGGCGCTGGCGGGAGGCATCCACATAGCGCCGAAGCGTTTTTAAAGGGGTAAGCTTTTAACACGCTTCTTTCCTTAAACAGTCATCCCCGGTTTTTCTTTAATAATTTCTTTCACCTGATTGCCTTCATCCATAATCAATACAGTCGGTTCGTGTGTACGCGCTTCTTCATCGGTCATGTAAACGTAGGAAAGGATAATGACGACATCACCGCGCTGGACGAGGCGAGCTGCTGCTCCATTCACACAAATGACGCCGCTTCCGCGTTCTCCTGCAATGATATATGTTTCAAATCGTGCGCCATTGTTGTTGTTAACGACATGAACTTTTTCATTCGGCAGCATGCCTGCTGCGTCGAGCAAATCGCTGTCGATCGTAATGCTTCCTACGTAGTTTAGATCCGCTTCCGTGACAGTTGCGCGGTGTAGTTTACTGTTCATCATCATTCTGAACATATTTTACCATCCTTTTGAATTAAAATATTGTCAATCAATCGTGTCTTTTGGAATTTAACTGCACAGGCAAGAATCATTTCCGTCGCCTTGCCGTCATCAGTTGCTAGTTCAGGATAAGTAAGCATCGTTACATAATCAATTTGCCCCGATGTCTGTTCCGTAATATAGTTTGCGACTGCCTGTTCCACATCAGTTGCGGATTGACCGCTTTGAAACAATTCCGCCCCCCTGCTCAAAGCTTGACGAATAGCAGGTGCTTCCTTACGCTCTTCTGGCGATAAGTTGACATTTCTTGAGCTTTTCGCAAGACCATCGCTTTCCCGCACCGTTTCAACACGTACAATTTTTGTTCGGAAGTTAAAATCGCGGACGAATGTTTCAATAATCGCCAGCTGTTGGGCATCTTTTAATCCGAAATAAGCACGATCTGGATCGACCATATTAAACAGCTTCAAAATGACTTGCAAAACACCGTCAAAATGAGTCGGACGCGATGCTCCGCAAAGCACTTTCGCTTGCGGCCCCGGTAAAATCCGAATCCCGCCGTCATGCGGGTACATTTCTTCAGGTGTTGGCATAAACAGAATATCGACACCAGCTTCACGCGCTAGCTGAATGTCACGTTGTTCATCACGTGGATACGCTTCAAAGTCTTCTCCCGGTCCAAACTGTGTCGGATTGACGAAAATGCTCATCACGACTAGATCATTTTGCTTTCTCGCATTTTCAGCGAGTGCTATATGGCCTTCGTGCAAAAAACCCATCGTCGGTACAAATCCGACTGTTTTTTGACCATCCCTTTTTCGTGTGGCAATCGCTTCCCGAAGTTCTCCAACAGAATGAACAATCACCATCTCTTTTTCATTAGCGACCATTGTCATTTCCCCCATACAAGCTGACTAATTCCTCTTCCTTCATCGTAAAGCGGTGCTGTTCCGCTGGAAATGAACGATCCTTCACTGCACCAACATAAGACGATAAGCCGTTGACGATACTTGTACCGACCGCAGCGTACGATTCGACGAATTTCGGAATATGGTGACTTCCGTATTCGAGCACATCGTGAAACACAAGCACTTGTCCGTCTGTTTCGCTACCCGCTCCAATGCCGATAATCGGAATCGAAACCGCTGCTGTCACTTCTTTTGCAAGTTGATAAGGAATGCATTCGACAACAATCATCATCGCACCGGCAGCTTCACAGCTTCTCGCATCTGCAATCAACTGCTTGGCGGCCGCAGCCGTTTTCCCTTGCACTTTGTAGCCGCCAAGAACAGCTGCGGATTGCGGCAATAATCCTAAATGCGCAACGACGGGTATACCGGCCTCTGTAAACAGCTCAATCTTATCAATGACTCGTCCTGCGCCTTCCACTTTAACAGCCTGTGCGCCGGTTTCCTGGTATAAACGAACCGCCTCTTGAAGTGCTGTATCATTAGAGCCGTGATAAGTGCCGAATGGCATATCGACAACGACAAATGTATCTCTCGCTCCCCTTACCGTCGCTTTTCCGTGATGAATCATATCCGCCATCGTAACAGATGTCGTTGATTCATACCCTAAAACGACCATGCCGAGTGAATCACCGACGAGAATGATGTCTACACCCGCCTCCTCCGCAAGCTTTGCAGACGGATAATCATAGGCGGTGACCATCGCAATTTTTTCACCTGCTTGTTTCATTTTCATAAAATCGACTGTACTCTTCACTGTTTTTTGCTCCCTTCTTTGGGGAGAAAACCGTTTATTTCAATCAAAAAACCCTTCATTTTCCGAGTTTGGACAGAAGGGTTGTGTAATGTCATATTAAATGGTTTCCTCCGTCCCTGTCTGTAAAAAGATCAAGGCAGATCTTATCGGACTCATATTCAATTATCATGCGAATGAATCGGTGCAGTTCCTAAGATACCGCCCTCTGGGAATACTATAACAAAAGCCGAGTCCCCTGTATAGAGTTTTCAGTCTTTCGGTAATTCAATATCTGCAGAAAAAATGCCACGAATCGAACCGTCATCAAGTCTTAGCTCCAATACACCTTCGTCCGAAATACCGAGCGCGGTTCCTTCAATCGTTTCATTGAGCAGCACAGCCCGAATTCTTTTTCCAATTGTATTGGAGTAACTTTCCCAAACGAGCTTGATCGGCTCAAATCCACTTTTTTCATACATGGAAATATAGAGCTCTAAATAATCAGCAATTTTGGCGATTAATTGGGCACGATTTACTTGTTGACCGGAAGCAATTTTTAATGACGTCGCAATTGTTTGCAATTCTTCCGGAAAGTCACTTTCCTCATGATTCACATTAATGCCGATCCCTAAAATGACCGCTTTCACACGATCCGGGTCGGCTTGCAATTCTGTTAAAATGCCCGTTATTTTTTTACCATCGATCAATAGGTCATTCGGCCATTTAATTGTCGGCTCCAAACCTGTAATCTCTTCGATTGCCCGCGTCACAGCAACTGCTGCAACAAGCGTCATCTGTGGTGCTTGCTGAGGCATAAGATGCGGTCTGCAAATGACACTCATCCAAATGCCTTTACCGCTGGCAGAACTCCAAGGCCGCATCATTCGGCCTTTTCCTGCCGTTTGTTCTTCGGCAACGACGATCATGCCATCAGGTGCGCCATTTTGTTCTTCCTCAAGCGCAATTGGCTGCGTAGATGGGCAGCTATCGACATAACGAATACGACGGCCATATTTTTTCGCCATTAAGTACTTTTGAATATTCGCCTCGTTCACGAGATCCGGCGTTTCAATTAAATAATAGCCTTTTTTCCGTACCGTCCCAATTTCATAACCGTCCTTTTCTAGGTCCTTAATATGTTTCCAAATAGCTGTTCGGGACATTCCGAATTGATCGGCGAGATCTTGACCGGAAACCGGCTCCCCTTTTGCTTCAAAGAGCTTTTTCAACAATTTACTTTTGACATTTAAACTCATGTAGAAACCATTCCTTTATCGCGCTGCGTTCATTTATACAGTTCTGATGCAGCACAGCATATTCCACTTTTGTCAACCAGTCACTCGTCCATTTTCCGCCTTTTGTCTCCGCCCATTGTATTAAGTCACGGCCGGAAACTGCCAGTTGCTCTTTTGATTGGATCGGCAATTGCTTTTTTCGTTTTACCAGTTCCCCGGGCCCTACAGTCGTTTCCTTTGGGTTCAGTGCGGCAAATAATTTCTCAGTCGCAAATAGCACTTCGAGGCTCGATTGATAATAATCATCTATTGAATACGTTCGCATTTTTCGTGTTTGATAAGCCGTATGAACGTCTTTTAAAAATTGCCGTTCAGTCCTTGAAAGTTTAAATGCCCTCGCTACTTCAAGCGGCTTAAATGGTCCAGCAAGCATCAAGCCGGCCCACCCTTCCATTGCACTTACAAATGGAATCGCCTGTTTAAGCCGTACCGCTTCATCTGGAAACAGCGGCAAATAGTTCCCCAACCGCGTATCTTCAAAGTATTGCAAAGCTGCTAACGGCGTAATACCCATAAAAAGCTTATCCATTTCTGCTTTCACCCGCTCGATCGAAACGTTTCGAAGCAAGTGTCCGTTTGCAGCAATCGCATTGAATGTTTCAGCTTCTATCTCAAAACCTAAAGTAGAGACGAAGCGAATTCCGCGAAGCATCCGTAGGGCATCTTCTTGGAAACGCTCGGAAGCCATGCCGACTGCCCGTATCGTTTGCGCCTGAATATCTTGTTTTCCGCCAAAAGGATCAATGAACGTACCGTCTTTCGTCATTGCCAAGGCATTCATCGTAAAATCACGGCGGCGCAAGTCTTCCTTCAGCGTTTTTACAAATTGTACAGTGTCTGGTCGACGATTGTCTGAATAGGTCCCTTCCGTCCGGTAAGTCGTCACTTCGATCGACTCACCGTCTAACAGGACAAGAACCGTTCCATGGTCAATGCCCACATCGACTGTCGAGGAAAAAACTTTCTTTACTTCTTGCGGTTCGGCAGACGTTGCAATGTCGATATCCGTCGCTTCTTTTCCAAGCACATAATCCCGCACCGCACCGCCAACGTACACCGCTTCAAAACCCGCTTGCTCAAGGGACTGAATCACTTTCTGACTCGCATGGCTTCCAAAAAACACTGTCATTTCTTTCCCGCCACTTCATAGTAAAGTTGTTCGTATTGCTCGACAATGACCGAAGAATGAAACTTCTCATTTAACGTTCCTAAAGCATTCTTTCGAAAACGTTCGTAGAGCTCTTCATTTGAAAGCAAGAAAACCGCCCGTTCAGCCGCTAGACTTGTGTCACCTAATGGAACGAGATAACCGTTCACACCGTCCTCAATTACTTCTGGAATGCCGCCGATATTTGTCGCGATCGCGGGAACACCGCAGGCAAGTCCTTCCAGCAGCACTAAACCGAATGCTTCTTTTTCGGATAGAAGAAACATAAGATCGCTCATTGACAGCAATTCTGGCAAATCATCCCTCTTCCCAGTAAAGATTACATCCTTCTCCAGTTGAAGATTTTGAACGAGTTCAAGCATTTCCTCTTTTTTTGGCCCTTCCCCAACGAGTAACAGTTTCGCCTTCATAACAGCCACGATTTTTGAAAAGCTTTCAATAATATCTTGAATCCTTTTTACACTTCTAAAATTCGAGATATGTATAAGCACTTTTTCATCCGCTTGAATCCCTAGTTCCCCTTTTAAATTTCCGGGATCAACAGGGCGATACTTTTCTTCGTCAATAAAATTATAGATTGTCAGTATTTCTCTATCAGGCTTTATCGTCGTCAATGTTTCCTCCCGCAAAGACGCTGAAACAGCTGTTGTGCGGGTGGATTTTTGAATGCCATATCGGACTGTATTGCGCAGTGCAGGGTCCTGCCCAAGAATTGTCACGTCCGTTCCATGGAGCGTTGTAATCATCCCAATGTCTGAATTGGCCATATCTTTTCCAAGCGCTGCACAGATCGCATGCGGAACGGCGTAATGGACATGTAAAAGATCCAGCTGCTCTTGTTCTATGACCCCGGCAATGCGATTCGCAAGCGCGATGTCATAGGGCGGATACTTAAAGACGGCATATGCATCAATTTTTACTTCGTGGAAATGGATGTTTGAATGGGATTCCTCCAACCGAAAAGGCTTATCTGACGCTATAAAATGTATTTCATGCCCTTTTTTCGCCATCTTCTTCCCTAGCTCAGTCGCAACAACTCCCGAGCCGCCCAGTGAGGGATAGCAAATGACACCGACTTTCAATTTTTCCAATCACAACATCCCTTTCAACCGAGGCTTTGTTTTTAGTCGATAATTTTTTCTAAACCGTATACAAAATCATTGCGATTCATCACTTCCCGAATGGCTAAAGTAATGCCCGGAATAAAACTTTTACGATCCATCGTGTCATGTCGAATGCTTAATAACTCGCCTTCTCCGCCTAACAGCACTTCCTGATGTGCGAGAAGACCCGGCAATCGGATGCTATGGATTTTCATCCCCTCTATATCTGCACCGCGCGCGCCTGGAATGATTTCCTGCTCTTCCGGATGGCCTTGTACATGCGCTGCCCGAACGGCTTGAATCATTTCTGCCGTTTTGACAGCTGTTCCGGATGGTGCATCTAATTTACGATCATGATGCATTTCAAGAATTTCCACATCCCCTAAATAACGAGCCGCCATAGCGGAAAACTTCATCATTAATACGGCACCAATTGAAAAGTTCGGTGCAATGATGGTTCCTACTTGTCTTGCATGTGCAAGCTCTTCTAACGTTGCGAGACTTTCATTCGAAATACCTGATGTGCCGATGACCGGACGAACGCCATGTTCGATCGCTTGCTTGGCATTATTGAACACAGCATCCGGATCTGTCACGTCCAACAGAACATCGGGCTCCGTTTCAGCAACCATTGTCGCAAAGCATGTATAAAAAGGAATGCCGCCTGGCTCTTCGTTAATAACAGTATCGTGTAAAAAGAGACCGCCATGTTTATAGTCGAATGCCGCGACGACTTCCATATCATGCATTTCTGTAATGCCTTGTAAAGCTGCGTTGCCTAAACGACCGCGCGCACCAGCAATTGCTACTTTGATTGTCATGTCATTTCCCCCTATTTTTTCGTCCATCGATCTGCGTCTCGTTCTTTAAATTTTGACAAGACAGTGGAGAGCGCATTTTCCAAGCTAATTCCTTGCGAATTCGCAAAGCAAATAAGTACAAACAATAAATCTCCTGTTTCTTCTTCAAGTGTACTTATTTCTTCTGTCGATTTTTTCTTTTTCATGCCATAAACATGCTGCACTTCTCTTGCTAATTCACCAAGCTCTTCTGTTAGCCGAGCCATCAATTCCATCGGAGGAAAATAGCCCTCCTTAAAACTGCTTATGTATGCATGCACTTCTTGTTGCAGACTCTCCAATGATTTTGATTCCGTCAATTGAATGACTTCCTTTCTTATCGTATTGATTTACCTAACTATTGTCAAAATAAATATTATAGCCCATAATAGCCATGTTAGTTTGTTATGACAAGGAGGTATCGTATGCTGGACGGTATTAAAATCCGTAATATCTTTTGGATTATTATAGGCGCCGCATTATTTAGTTTTGGTCTTGTTAATTTTACTATTCAACACGAACTCGCTGACGGTGGGTTCACAGGCATTACGCTCATTTTACTATTTGCTTTTAATTGGGATCCAGCCATTATGAACCTCGTTTTGAATATTCCGATGTTTATCATTGGTTGGAAGCTATTAGGGAAACGTGTTTTCATCTATACAATTGTTGGAACCGTGGCTGTATCCGTGTTCATTAAAATATTTATGAAATATGAAGTGAACATTCATCTGGAGGACGATTTATTCCTCGTCGCCCTATTCGCGGGTGTATTTATAGGCGTTGGCCTTGGCATTATTTTTAGATCCGGCGGCACAACAGGCGGTGTAGATATTATCGCACGACTTGCCCAAAAGTACATCGGTTGGAGCATGGGGAAAACAATGTTTTTATTTGACGCAATTGTCATCCTTCTATCTTGGCTCGTTTATCTCGATTACCGGACGATGATGTACACGCTTGTCGCATTATTCGTCGGTGCACGTGTTATTGACTTTGTACAAGAAGGTGCGTACTCGGCGAGAGGCGCATTGATCATTTCCGATGCCCAAGACGAGATTGCCGCTAAAATCGGAACAGAAATGGAACGCGGTGTTACAGTATTCCGAGGCTATGGCCATTATACAAGAGAAAATCGAGAAATTTTGTACTGCGTTGTCGGTAAAAATGAAATCATTCGTCTGAAAAATATTATAACATCGATTGATCCGCATGCCTTTGTTTCACTCACCGATGTCCATGATGTAATGGGAGAAGGATTTACATTAGATGAAGACAAACGCCCGATTGAACCTTGACTTGATTTCACAGAAACAAAAAATCCGTCCTCTTTTAATAGAGTGACGGATTTCTTTACTATTCTCTATTCGTAAAGATAAAAATCAGACGAACAAGTTCTAGCACCGCTACTGTAGCTGCTGCAACGTAAGTCATTGCTGCTGCGCTCAATACTTTTTTCGCATGCGGTTCTTCTTCATTGCGAATGATGCCGTGCGCGACAATTTGGTTCATTGCACGTGTTGAAGCGTTAAATTCAACTGGCAGCGTTACAATTTGGAATAGCACACCCACCGCCATTAATAAAATCCCAATGCCTAGCAAAGAGTTTAAGCTTGAGAAAAAAAGCCCGGCCATGATGAAGATCCATGATGCGTTCGACGTAATATTTGCCGCAGGCGCAAGTCGGTGACGGAAACGCAAAAAAGAATACGCTTCTTTGTCTTGAATGGCATGGCCCACTTCATGCGCCGCAACTGCAGTACCCGCAACAGACGCCTCGTGGTAATTATGTGGAGATAATGCGACGACTTTCGTGAGCGGGTTGTAATGGTCGCTCAAAAACCCCTGGCTCTCTATGACTTTAACATCGTGCAGACCGTTCTGATCAAGAATCAAACGTGCAACTTCTGCACCAGTCATACCAGAAGTCGAACGGACTTTTGAGTATTTGTTGTAAGTTCTTTTTACTTTAAACTGAGCATATAGCGGCAATACGATAATTGCAGCTAAATAAATCCAAAACATTCACTTATCCTCCCCTTTTTTCTATATGAGTATTTTATAATGAACTAGCGTTCCCCGCAACCTTTACGACTGTAACCATTCAATGTGGATATCGTTACTGCTAACTAGGACGGATGCTTGACCAAAAAGTTGCAGCAAATTACATTTATGCAAAGGCAGATCGCTTTATTCTTTTTTTATAAAGAACATAAGCAAGCACAATACAGCCAATCGAAAGCCAGAACGTGAAATAGCCAATTTGCGCCATATATTTCATCAAGTTATGATAAATCGGCATTTGACCGAAAACATAATCGATGACATCATTATGCAGCGTCCAAATACCAGCGATCACAATATGTATTTTTCCAAATTTGTATAGCGGACTATATAGAACTGCCTGAACCGCCATCGCAAAATGGGAGCCAACAAGCATCCAGCCGACCCAGCCGATATCCCCCGTTTCAATCAGTGTCAATAAGTTCATAACGACTGCCCAAAGCCCATATTTCACAAGTGTAATAAGCGCCAGTGCTTCTACTAACTTGAAGTTTCTACCAATGATCCAGCCGAGCACAGCAATTGTAAAAAATAGACTGGCTGTTGGGCTATCCGGAACAAAAATCCAAAACTTTGGTTCTGTTCGAACGAGCTGCCATTTGTACCAGTAATAGCCATAAACAGTACCAAGCAAGTTAACATATAATAATATCCATAGAAACATTTTATGTGATAAGTAAAACCAAACTTTTTGTAATAAGGCTCCCAATCGGCATCTCTCCAGACAGACGTTCAGTTTTGTATATTGTTCAGTATGTGAAAAACACGCAAAAAAGAGTCAGGTTTCTGACTCTTTTTTAATGGAATTATTTCAATTCTGCTAGGAATTCGGCAAGAACTTTCAAATCTTCATCAGAACCTGTCCAAGTACCTGCCGGCATGTCGCCAACCCCATCATGGACAATCGTTTCAATTTCCTCAGCTGCTAAGCCTGTGTTAGCAAGTGGTTTACCCAAACCGCCTTGGAATGCATCCCCGTGACATCCAATACAGGATGATTCAGCATAAATCTGATAACCTTCTGAATTCGGGTCGAACTGAACTTCTTCAACAATTGCACCCAATGCTTTTTGTTTTTCCCAGTCATGATTGACAACAGACTCCCATGTTAAATAGAATAGCGCTGCAAATGCTAGAAGCATAAAAGCAGTCGGAAGCGGACGCTTGATCGGTTTGCGCTCTTTCGATGTGTCCATAAATGGAACAAGCATCAACGCACCAATTGCTAGTCCTGGCATAATAATTGCCCCAACGATATTCCATGGACCTGAAGCAAATTCATATTTTAGTAACTGGTACATAGAAAGGAAGTACCAGTCCGGAACCGGTGTATACATTGTGTCTGTAGGATCCGCCTGACGTTCAAGCGGTGACGGGTGTGCAACTGTTAAAATTAAGTAACCGATTAGGAATACAGCACCGACCATCCATTCCTTCAATAAGAAGTTTGGCCAAAACGCTTCCGTTTTACCCGGGTATTCAGAGTAGTCTTTCGGGACGTTCGGCATTTTATTTTCAGCCTTAATCCGCGAGTCGCCGACAAATTTCATCCCTTTTCCGCGTTGCATATTGTTCCCTCCTTATAAATGTCTTGAGTTCCTCAAACCTTCATTGGAAAAATAGTTGTCTACTTTCCGCAATCCAGTATTATAGAGGTCCAGCAATACCTTGTCTTCTGATCATGATAAAGTGAGCCGCAAGCAACCCAAGCAAAGCAGCTGGCAGGAAGAATACATGAATCGCGAAGAAGCGTGTCAATGTTTGAGCACCAAGAATTGTTGAATCTCCAGCAAGTAGGATCTTGATAGATTCACCAATAAATGGAACTGAAGCTGCAATTTCGATTCCTACTTTTGTTGCGAATAGCGCTTTCATATCCCAAGGCAATAGGTAGCCCGTGAATCCAAGCCCAAGCATCACAATGAAAATAAGAACCCCAACTACCCAGTTAAGTTCACGAGGTTTCTTATAAGCACCCGTGAAGAAAACACGTAAAGTATGTAGGAACATCATAACGATGACCAGTGATGCCCCCCAATGGTGCATCCCACGCACAATTTCACCAAATGCTACTTCGTTTTGAAGATAGTAAACGGATTTCCATGCATTTTCAATATCCGGCGTATAGTACATCGTCAAGAACATCCCGGATAAAATTTGGATGACTGTGACAAAAAACGTCAATCCTCCGAAACAATAAATGAATGCAGAAAAATGATGCGCAGGGTTTACGTGTTCAGGCACTTCGTGGTCAGCAATGTCACGCCAAATTGGTGTGACGTCCAACCGTTCATCAACCCAATCATAAATTTTGTTAAGCATGTTTGTCGTACCCCCTTACATTTTAAACTAATGTGTTCGGTATCGTTTTTCCAAGGTAGACATAGCCGCCTTCTACCTTCACTTCAAATTGATCAAGTGGACCCAATGGCGGTGATCCTGGGATATTTTTACCGTTTTTCTCGTAGCGACCATTATGGCATGGGCAGAAGAATTCATTTTTATGCGCAGGATCCCCTTCCCAGCTCACTGTACAACCAAGGTGTTTACAAACCGGTGAAAACGCAATAATTTCGTCGCCTTCTTTAAAGACCCAGGCAGTATTCGAAACATCCGACTTATACCATCCATCTTTTCGATCTTTAACTGTAAAGTCGACACGAATTGGCGTTGCTGTTAAGTCATCCACTTTTTGAGGTGTTGGAATGAATTCTCCCTCACCACCCGCTTGCAATACGGGATCTATTGCAAAGCGAACCATTGGCATTAGCATCGCAGAAGCCATAAATCCACCGGTTCCCATCAGTGCATAACTTAAAAATTGGCGCCTTGTCACTTTCTTGCTCATCAATTTCCCTCCCCCTACTTAAGTTCAGTCCAACGGAACGGACATAATATTGCAAATTGTAATACTAGGACATCTCTATGATAGCCCAATACGAACCTTAATTCAATTACGCTTTTAAAAATACAGTTGAAGTTTGTGAACATTTGTTGAAGTTTGTGAACAAACTTTGAAGTTTGTAGTTCCCACTTCTTTTTCGCAGTGAAAAAATGCAATTTTCCACCCGTCAATGAACGATAATCTCCCGAAAAAGAGTGTAGACAAAGTCAACAAGCCTTTGCCCACACTCTAAATGAACATATTCGCAAATACGTCCTACTTTTCGGATCTTGCTTAAAGTACTAATCGAAACGGCGATTCGATGATACTTGACAAACTCCCTAAAAATTGTGCAGCATCCGCGCCATCTAGAATTTGGTGATCGAATGTCAAACTCAGCGGAATTTTCTTCGATACTTTAACAGATCCGTCTTCGGTTAAAGTTAATTCGTCTTGTAGGGCACCTACTCCTAAAATACCTGTTTCAGGGGCATTCAAAATCGGTGTGAAATATTCAATTCCCGTTGCCCCAAGATTCGTTATGGTGAAGGTAGATCCCGTTAACAGCCCCGGATCAGCTGTTCCATTTCTTGCCGCCTCACTCACAGTCTTCATTTCTTTGGCAAGTTGACTAATCGTCATTTGATGAGCGTTTTGAATGACCGGGACGACTAAACCATTTTCTAAAGACGTCGCAATTCCTAGATGAACCTCATCAAATTCCGTTAATCTGCCTTCCGCGTAAGTAGCATTCATTTTCTTCAGCGATTGTAGGGCAAGTACTGTTGCTTTTGCGAGAAATACGGTTAACGTCAGCCTTGCGTCGATTGCATTCGATTCAATTTCTTTTGCCAATAATTTTTGGAAATCTAGTAATGAATCAGCTGTTACTTTTCGATGAAGCGTAAGTTGCGCCGATTGCTCCAGACTATTACGCATATTTTGGGCAATTGCCTTGCGCATTGGCGTAAGTCCTTCTCCCACTTTTGTTCTGGTCTTTACAGTATCCGCCGCCACAGCTGCTTCCTCTTTCGGAAGCTCTGCAATCGCGCGAAGAACGTCTTGTTTCGTAATGCGCCCATTGCCGCCTGTCCCTTTAATCGACTGAATATCCAGTTCGTTTTCTGCCGCCATTCTTCTTGCCAACGGAGTAATAAATATTCGAGCACTCTTACTTTCACTCGATTTTTCTACCGTACTTTGCTGATCAGTAGTTTTGCTTATTTCTGCCGCAGTGACTGTCGGAGCTGATGCGTTTTTTTCTATCTCCGGAACAACAGACCCTTTTGCCCCAACGACGCCAATAACTGCTCCTACTTCCAGTTCATCGTCCACTTCTCCATTTCTAGCAAGCAGCATGCCATCGATCGGTGCTTCGATGTCTTGATTCAACTTGTCCGAACTAATCATTAAGACCGCTTCACCTTTTGCAACAGGATCACCGATCTCCTTATACCACTCGACAATCGTGCCTTCCTTCATCGTCATTCCCAATTTGGGCATTACAATTGTTCCTTGCATCTTCTTGCTCACCTCCTAGATCATCGGTTCTTTTTTCAAATCTACAATAAGTTCTTCTGCTACTTTTAATACTTTCGCGGCATTTGGAATATATGC
The DNA here is from genome assembly GCF_001563475.1 of Sporosarcina sp. HYO08. Classification (GTDB taxonomy): domain Bacteria; phylum Bacillota; class Bacilli; order Bacillales_A; family Planococcaceae; genus Sporosarcina. Next base: position 390,143 of record NZ_LPUT01000023.1, read on the forward strand.
CTGTTCGAGATTCGTTGCAAATGGTACCGGTGTATTCGGTGCACAGACCGTTTTAATCGGCCCGTCTAAATAATCAAATGCTTGATCCGCTACGACGGATGCGATATCCGTTGCTGTGTTATTGTGAGGATTCGATTCATCAATAACGATTAGTCTTCCTGTTTTCTTAACGGACTCCAACACCGTTTCTTGATCCCATGGGGCAACTGTACGCAAATCAATGACTTCAGTAGAAATATCATCTTTCGCCAGTATATTTGCAACTTCTTCGGCAACTTGCACCATTTTACCAATGGCAACGATTGTCAGCTCTTCCCCGCTCCGTACAACATTTGCTTTACCGATTTCAATCGTGTAGTAATCTTCAGGCACATCACCTTTCATGCCATAGAGCATTTTGTCCTCTGAAAAGACGACGAGGTTATCTTCTTCAATCGCAGCAAGCATCAGGCCCTTTGCATCGTATGGATTGGAAGGAACAACAACTTTGACGCCTGGTATGGCCCCGAACATGCCGTACAATGTTTGGGAATGCTGCGCTGCCGCACCAGCACCGGCGCCGTGTACTGTCCGTACCGTCAGTGGAATTTTCGCTTTTCCGCCAAACATATAACGCATTTTAGCACCTTGATTTAAGATCGGGTCTAATGCAAAACCGACGAAGTCATTAAACATCAGTTCTGCGATCGGACGTAATCCTGTAGCAGCAGCACCGACAGCGGCGCTAAAATAGCCGTGTTCTGCAATTGGTGTATCAATGACACGCTCGCGTCCAAACTCTGTGACAAGTCCTTTCGACAGGCCGAATACGCCTCCAAATGCGTCATCATAACGTCCATCATCATGGACCAAATGATCTACCTCCGCTCCGCCTGCAACGTCTGTCCCGATTAGGATGACATTTTCATCCTTTCTCATCGCCTGAGCCATCGCTTCGTTAATGGCAGTCATAAATGTGATATTCCTATTTGTCATCATAGTTCCTCCTTTTCTTAAGCAAAAATGTCTGTGTAAAGTGTTTCTTCATCCGGCAGCGGACTCGCTTCGGCGAAAGCAACCGCTTCTTCTATTGTCTTTTTCGCTTCTTGTTCAATTTTGTCCGCTTCTTTCCCCGTCATCCAACCATTTTTAATCGCTTTTTCACGAAACTCAGGAATTGGATCTCGATCGCGGTTCGGATCATCTTCCGTTTTATACTTCTGCTCATCACCTTCAAAATGACCATATTGACGGTATGTGTCGCATTCAATGAGCGTTGGTCCTTGTCCGGCCTTCGCGCGCTCAATAGCCTCTTTCGTTGCATTATAAACGGCCTCTACATCCATGCCGTCTACACGAATCCCCGGCATATTATAGGCAGGCGCACGTTCCGCAACCGTTTCGGATGCACTTGCATAACGGAACGGAGTCCCTTCACCAAATTGATTGTTTTCGCAAACAAAAATGACTGGTAAATCTAAAATAGAAGCTAAGTTTAACCCTTCATGGAATGTCCCTTCATTTGAAGCACCGTCGCCAAAAAAGCAGACGGCTACATTGTCAAGACCTTTCGTTTTAATCGACAGTGCTGCCCCGGCCGCTAAACCAAAACCGCCTCCAACAATTCCATTTGCCCCCAACATCCCTTTATCGACATCGGCGACGTGCATAGATCCACCCTTTCCACCGCCCAATCCATCTTTTTTTCCCATAATTTCCGCCATCATTCCATTGATGTCACAGCCCTTGGCAATGGCATGCCCATGTCCGCGGTGCGTACTCGTAATGTAATCATCGTTTTCCAGCAATGCCATAACGCCTGTCGCAACTGCCTCTTCACCCGCATAGAGATGAACAAATCCAGGGATCAATCCTTTCCCAAATGTGCGGTGCACTTCATCTTCAAAATAGCGGATTTCGTTCATTTTTTGATAAATCCATAATGCTGTTTCTTTATTCATCATCAATTCCTCCTTTTTACACTTTTACATATGAATGGCTTGTTTAAAAAACAAATTTGCACTTTCTCCGATTGCTTCTGAAATTGTTGGATGTGCATGGATCATACTCGCTAATTCATGCATCGTTCCTTCTGTATGCTTCATCGCCAATAATTCGCCCACCCATTCAGTCGCTCCGTGTCCAACAATAACAGCCCCTAGGATTTCACCAAACTTCCGATCAGCAATAATTTTTATGAAGCCCGCTGTGCTATCCATCGCGATTGCCTTTCCATTTCCAGCTAACGGTGTTTTTGTCACTTCTACGTCAAAGCCGGCCCTTTTTGCTTGTTCTTCATTCAATCCAAAAGAAGCGATTTCAGGTTGTGTATACACACATCTCGGTATTTTTGTCTGTTCGATTGGCTGAATCGGCTCACCTGCCATCGCATGCACAGCTATAATCCCTTCAGCGCTGGCAGCATGTGCGAGCTGATAACCGCCAATGAGGTCACCAATGGCATAGATGTGTTTTTTACTCGTTTCATACTGTTCATTTACAACAACGAATTTTTCATTTTCATCTAGTTGCAGCTGTAAATCTAAAGCTAGTTCACGATTCGGACTTCTGCCGGCAGCAACGAGCAGTCGGTCAAAAGAAATGGTTTGATCAGCTAACACAACCTCTTTCTCTGTTACCCGTTGAATTTCTGCGCCTGTAATCGTTTGAATCCCTTTCGCTTTTAGCTGTCCCTTGATCACTTCACGTGCATCTGGATCTTCTGTCAGCAAAATATTTTGTGCTACTTCAATAATCGTAACGTTTGTTCCAAGAGGTGCCATTGCAAATGCTAATTCCACTGCAATCACGCCTCCGCCAATAATAACCATAGATTCTGGCAACTCTTCTAAGTTGAAGAAATTATCTGTTGTTAAGTAATCCACTTCATCCAATCCATTAATCGGCGGAACAAAAGGTTTACTGCCCGTTGCCAGCAAAAGATCTTTGCCTTTTAATTTTTCGGAACCAACCGTGACAACTAAACTTTCATCGACTGTTGCCGTTCCTTTAAATAATGTCACCTTGTTTTTCTTTAATAGATAATCGACGCCGTTTGTTAATGTGCGAATAACTTGATCCTTCCGCCCCATGAGCTTTCCAAAATTAATAGAAATTTCACCGGTTTGAATTCCCCAATCATTGGCTTTTTGAATGGTTTCAACCGCTTCTCCGTGTTGAAGCAATGTTTTGGAAGGAATGCAGCCAGTATTGAGACATGTCCCGCCAAGTGCATTCTTTTCGACAATCGCAACTTTTTTTCCAAGTTGCGCTGCACGAATTGCCGCAACATATCCGCCTGGCCCTGCCCCAATAACGATTAAGTCAAAAGATTTCATTCGTTTTCATCACCTAACTTATAGTTTTGGTAAGTGTTTCTTGATCTGTAAGCCTTAACCGCATTTCCACCTCCTAGCAGATGACTAGCCATTGTTCACATTCGATTTGGCCAAATGTTCAGTTTGGCTTTTCATTAATTAATATTGCAAGATGTATGCCAACTTTTAAAAGTGTGGGAAAGTGGAATATGATCACGTTTTTATTCTTACAACTAGCACATAGACTGTCTCACTGACACACAAAACGTCTCATTGTCTCATGTTTTCTCATAAAAAAACTCTAAACGCTTTTTGCGTTTAGAGCTTTTAAAAGGCCGTCTATGCTTGATCCAGTTGATGTTGTTTAAGTCTGCGATACATTGTCGATCGAGAGATGCCAAGCAGATTTGCGGCATTTGTAACATTTCCATTCGTTCGCATGAGCGCTTGTTGAATGTGTTCTTTCTCCATATTCCATTCATTCTCCACTGCATTGACAATTCTGTCCGGCAGATCGAACACTGACAATTTATTTCCTTCCATATTAAAAAGTGTTTGCTTAACAACATTGATCAATTCCCTGACATTACCCGGCCATTTGTATTGGGAAAGATGCCACATTGCCTGATCATCAATTTTTATATGCCTTTTATGAAACTGACTGCTCAATTTCGTCGTGTAGTAATGAATTAGGTTTAAAATATCCACACCTCTTTCCCGTAATGGGGGGATCGTTAATGGAATGACATGCAGTCGATACAACAGATCTTCACGAAACTCTCCCTTCTCGACAGCCTCGATTAAATTTTTATGGGTCGCAGCAATCACACGCACGTCAATGGGAATCGCTTTTTCACCGCCAATTCTAGTCACTACCCGCTCTTCCAATATGCGTAAAAGATGCACTTGCATATCGAGCGGCATTTCACCAATTTCATCGAGAAAAATGGTGCCGCCATTCGCAAGTTCAAATTTTCCCGGACTTCCTTTAGATTTTGCGCCGGTAAAAGCCCCTGGTGCGTAACCTGATAATTCGCTTTCAAATAGACTTTGTGGAATCGCACCGCAATTGACGGCAACGAATGGGCGTTCGCTTCTGGCGCTTGCATGATGAATTGCCTGCGCAAACATCTCCTTTCCCGTTCCAGTTTCACCTGCTAGAAAAAGGGTTGTATCGATCGTTGCGGCTTTTTCCGCTTTTTTGACAGCCTTTTTAAAAGTTGGAGACTGACCAATCAGATCGTCGAATGTATACCGAACCGATAAGGAATTAGAGGATTTTTTCACGGGAGGATTATCATTTTTAGAACATCTCATACTGATCTGTTCCTTCAGAAATACAACCGCTCCTAGTTGTTCCTCTTGAAAAGTAACTGGAAAAATCGAACATTTGTAATGCAGATCACTATTGGCATTCTGAACCCATTCATTCGTAATTCTTTTGCCTTTCCATAATACTTCGCCCAGTAGTTTTGAAATTCCCAGAAAAGGTTGCAGCGATTGGATGTTTTGATCGTTTGCCTTTTGGTTTTTCTGAACAATTCTTTGTTGGCTATCCACAATGATAACCGCATCATCTACACCTTCAACAACCGAGGTTAAAAACAAATTATCGCGCAATGTATGCGCATACAATTCGTTAATGAACACGGTCGCGAGGTGATTTGCTTCTGCAATGACAAGTTCGATGGCATTTTTACTTTTGGCCGACATGCCGGCAATGTTAACAATCCCTAATAATTCATTTGTAAATGGTTCTACAATTGGCGTTGCTGCACAAAACCATTCATGGTTTTTTTCGCAAAAATGCTCAGAAAATAAAACTTGGGCAGGCTGCTTCGTTCGAAGTGCAACGCCAACTGCATTCGTACCCGCTGATTGTTCGCTCCAAGTTCCCCCGCACATGATGTTTAATCGATTGGCCATTTTCAAAGTCATTTCATCGCCATTCGATTGTAGGATCGTTCCATGCTTGTCCACTATAGAAAGCATCGTTTTTGATTCACTGAGTAAATCCGTAAATGTTGACATTTTTGGTTCGACAAATGATAACAATCGCTCATTTTGCGCTAATCTGCTATACAGGGCCTGTTCACTAATAATTTCATTGATCCGACTTTGAAATGGATCCACACCCATTTCCTTTGAACTTTTCCACGAGTGATAAATCTCGGGACGAATAACATGATCCATTTTCCGTCCTTGCTCCAAATAATGTTTCCATGCGTTTTTAGTAGAAAGATAATAATGGTCCGAAGTGACCAAAGCCTCTCTTAACAATCGATTCATCTTCTTCCTCCCGTACCTATTATCTATGCAACAACATATTAACCTACTATTCCAAATAGTATAACATAAAATAATTGCCCAATTCCCTTAATATCCAACAAACAAATGAACGCTTCCCATTACTTCTGGAAAGCGTTCACTTGCACAACTATTGAAGTTCCATTTTACTGCCCCGACCATTTCTCCGTCAGCTTTGGCAAAAGCTGTCTAAACTGATCTTCTATCACTTTCATCTTCAAGGCATCATCCATACTTTCTATCGGAACAGATGGCACCCAAAGGACTTCACCCGCCAATTCAATACGAGTCCATGCAGGATCTGTCGTTACATAAAAAATATGTTTAAACGGCAATTCCTGAAGATCTTTTGAAAATGTTTCACCTATTTGTACCAAATCAATGCTAGGTGTATATGTAAATGGCGGTAGAAGCATTAGCCTGCCTTTAAACTGTGCCTCCATGAATGTCACAAGCTGCATTAAAAACTCCGATGCAGATGCACTATTTTTCATCGCTGCCGCATTTGTTTCAATTTTAAGCAACGGTACAATGAGCGTGTCGATATATTGTTGCTGCTGTAGAAATGTATCCATATCTTTAGATGTCCAATTCATTTCCTCAATCCCCCTGCAATCAAAACGAGCAAATGACTCCATCACAATAAGATGGAGTCATTACTCTTTTAATACTTCCAAGTCCTTTAACATATCGGACAGCGTGATAAACAACTCTTTATTATTTGCATCAAGCGCTTCATCCACTCTTTTCATCAAGTTGGCCGCCGTCATCTTCGAAATGCTTTCCTCAAGCAGTTGTTCAGCAATTTGTTTATCCCTTTCACTTACTTGCAAGTAAGTGGGAAGGAATGGATTTTCCTCCCGCACACTTGCATATTGAGGGCAAGTGTGATTGTTTGGGAAATTAAGCTGGATATACATTTTATCATCCGGATGAAGTCTTAAATCGTGAAATGACTTTTCTGCATCCGCTGTCATTAAATTGCCCTTATAAAACCGAAATGGAATACTGTCCGAATCTGTCGTCGACATCACCATTGCGCGGGGACAATAATGAGCTTCGTCCGTAAAATGAACGTTTTCTAGAAGGTGTTCTTGACTCAGAAGATAATTTAAAATCCATACACATTCACGGCGTTTCAATTTATACCGTTTTAAAAACCAGCGTACGAAATCCTTTTTGGCTGCGACAGGAACCATAGCAGTCATGTCACACCTCCTCATCAATTGATGTTTCTAGAAAATCTCTCCAATTTGCGTCGTCAGGATTCAATTCAACCAATTTCTTTACGATGACAATAGCTTCTTCACGTCTTCCTTCTTCAAGTAGGAAGTTTGCATACTTACCTAAAAACTCTTGCTCCTCTTGTAATTCAGCATATGCCTTACGATAGGCTTTGTATGCATCATTATATTGTTCTAAACGTTCATAACTATATGCACGAAAAGCATTTAGTAGGGGAATTCCCTCATTGGTTGCTTGTTGATACGAAAGTAAATCCAGTAACTCCTCATCTTTTTCTTCCTCATTATACAACGAAGCGAGGGTTATCAAAGCTTCTACATACTCAGGATCTAAGACAAGCGCTTCTTTCAAATGCACTTCAGCTTGCTCAGGTAATCCAATCTTTAATGCTGATTTCCCAGCCGCCAATTGAAGCGCTTTGTCAAACTCGTCTCTTCGAATCCCGCGTTTAAATAACTCATAAGCGCCTTTGTCGTCACCCGTTGAAGATAATGCCTCACCCGCAAGCATATATGCCGAGAAATAATCAGGATCCATCTCGAGTAAATCTGTTAGCAATGGTACTGTTCTTTCGGGGCGACCGCTTTGGAAATAGGCAAATGCGGCACCAAAAATAATATCTGGCGTAGGTGACTTTTCCAAGAGCCTTTCATAATAAGGGATTGCCTCTTCATATGCAGCACCTGCGTTATAGGCTTCAGCCACCCGCGATAATAAATCGATGGGTCCGATTTGACCGACTTCCTCAAGCAATTCAAGATAATATTGAATAGCCTCTCCGTATTTCCCTGCATTTAAAAGCAATTCCGCATAAGCAAATCGGACAACAGGTTCATGCGGTGCGAGTTTATGCGCTTCTTGAATTTTTGCAAGTGCAGCTTCGGCCATACCAGTCATTTGATAATAGTCAGCAAGTGCCAACAAAGATTGCACGTACTCTTCGTCTTCTATGGAAATATCCGTTAACAATAAGAGTGCTTCGTCCTCCTGGCCTAACTCAAGCAGGATACCCGCGCGATCAATCTTTAATTGCGCCTCGTTCGGCAAATGAAGAAGTAGCACTTCATAAATACGGTCAGCTTCTTCAAGAAAACCATAGTCTATTAAAAGTCCCGCGGTATCATACAGCAAATCAAAATCAGTTGAAGCAAGCAGCGCTTCAAGTGTTCGCTGTAAAGAAGTGACATCTCCTTCTATTATTTGCCGTTCAATTTCTTGCAACTTCCCCATATTTTCACCTGTTCTTTCACAATGTATACATTTGCCTTAACCATTTACATTGGATGGACTCGTCAGTTTTTCCAAGTGTTCGAAAAATGTAGGATACGAAATGTTAATACATGCAACATCTTGAATCGTGATCGGATCTTTCGCAACGATGGATGCAATGGCAGCCATCATCCCGATCCGATGATCCCCATAGGAAAACAGTGTTCCGCCCGATAACGGTGTAGGACCATGTATGATCATACCGTCTTCGGTTTCTTCGATATTCGCACCTAACTTCTTTAACTCCGCAGTAACAGCTGCAATTCGATCCGTTTCTTTGACACGAAGCTCGGCTGCATCTTTGATGATCGTCGTTCCTTTAGCCTGCGTAGCAAGCAGCGCTATGACAGGAAGTTCGTCAATAAGCCTTGGAATGAGTTCACCTGAAACTTCAGTTCCTTGCAAACGATTATAGGCTACTTTAACTGTACCATAAGGTTCGCCTATTTCACCCTTTTGATCAACTATTTCAATCGCTGCTCCCATTTTTTCAAGGACATCAAGAATACCCGTTCTCGTTGGATTTAGTCCTACATTGTTAAATGTAATCCAATTTCCTTCTTTGATCGCTGCGGCGACCATAAAAAATGCTGCCGATGAAATATCGCCGGGTACATGTACATCTGTTCCTTTCAGCTCTGCCCCGCCTTCAACAGAAACAGTTTTCCCCTTCTGTTCAATGGATACACCAAATTGTTCAAGCATTCTTTCGGTATGATCGCGGGATACTGTTTGTTCGCTGACAGACGTTTTCCCTTCAGCATTAAGTCCTGCCAATAAAATAGCGGATTTCACTTGGGCACTCGCTACTGGCATCTCATAATCGATCGCTTGTAATGAGCTTCCTGAAATCGTCAGCGGCAGTAAATTACTATCCGGCTGCCCCTCAATAGAAGCGCCCATTAAGCGCAGCGGCAACGATACACGATTCATCGGTCGTTTTGACAAGTACTCGTCACCTGTAAGAACAGATGTTACGTTAGAACCTGCAAGGATGCCAAGCATTAGTCTCGCTGTCGTTCCAGAATTCCCAGCATATAGCTCTCCTTCTGGCATGGTCCAGTTTTTCATGCCTGGGCTATGAATCGTTACATTTGTTCCTTCTCTTTCAATCGAGACGCCAAGCTGCCGAAAAATATCGATCGTCCGCAGGCAGTCCTCTCCGTCCAAGAAGCCTGTAATACGCGTTGTTCCTTCGGCAATTGAACCGAGCATGACGGCCCGGTGGGAAATTGACTTGTCCCCCGGAACCGTTAATTCACCCGTCAGTTGTGAATGATTGAACGCTATCGTTTTCAAATTCATTTCCAGCTCCCCTTCGTTCAAATAATATGCATCGAATAATCGGTTGCTTTCTCCAAGGCCTTTTGGGCATGTTTTCGATCCTCGGCAGTTTGAAAGCTGATCACCAAAATGCCATATACGTCCGTCCGTGTTTCTACGATACGAATACTTGTTAAACTAATCCGCTCATCGGCTAAAATCTTTGTGATTTCAGAAATAATACCCGGCGTATCCGGTATGTCAATATGTAAATCAAAAGGCGTATAAAGGGCACCTTGAACAGCGCCTTTAGAAGTAAGCGGCAAAGTATCTCGAAATTTCTTCGCATCCGCAAAGAATTCATAAATATGGTTTTCATCATTCGAGGCGATCATTTGGCGAACTTCGGTCATCTTCTCCATCCAACCATCGATTTGCGTTAATAACTCTTCTTGATTTTGAAGGGTGATATCCCGCCACATCACCGGATCCGCTGATGCAATTCTCGTAATATCACGGAAACCTCCCGCGGCTAACTGTTTCACAAACGGCTGGTGTTCGTGTTGATCTTCAAGTCTGCCAACGAGCGAAGATGCCACGATATGAGGGAAATGGCTAACAATGGCCGTCATTCGATCGTGTTCTATCGCATCGAGGACGACAATTTTCCCTTTTGTCGGCAGCAGCAAATGCCGCATTCTTTGGATTTGCTCTTCATCCGCCGTGTGGGAAGGGGTCAACACATAATAGGCATTTTCAAACAAGTGTCCTAACGCTGCAGAAACACCGCTTTTATGAGAACCCGCCATCGGATGCCCCCCAATGACAATGATCCCTTTTTCAATTAAGTTCGCAGCTGCATCCATAATTGGTTTTTTTGTACTTCCGGTATCAGAAATAATCACATTCTCTTTTAACTTCCAAGTTTCGGCTTCTTGTAATAACCTCACCGTCGTATTGACAGGTGTTGCAAAAATAATTACGTCGGCATTTCGGCATGCCGCTTCCGCCGACGGTGCAATGGTGTCAATGATGCCTCTTCGGTAAGCCTCATCCGCCGTTTGATAAGATCGGTCAAAGCCGATTACGTGAAGATTGGCATTTCTTTTCAGCGCCAGACCAAGCGAACCGCCAATTAGGCCTAATCCAATGATGGCTACGTTTTCTTTCATTTGTCTTACCCTTCCATCCACAAACGATCAAAAGCTTGAAACAGTTTGTCATTCTGTTCTTCTGAACCAATCGTTATACGTACAAAGCCAGGTATCCCAAGCGCATTTCCACTTCTCACGATCAATCCATCGTGTAAAAGTTTTTCGGATGCGACGTCCGTATCGTTTGGTACTTCCATTAAAACAAAATTGGTTTCAGAATCGTACAAACGAATGTTTTTTTCTTGTGCATATTGTTTAAATCTTTCTCTTTGCTGGTGGTTTAACGCACGGCACTGCTCGATGAATGCTTCATCTTCTATTGCTTTTTCGGCAACACTGAGTGCAAAGGAGTTATTATTGAAAGGGTTTCGAACTTTGTTTAACTCTGTGATGATTGTCGGATCACTGATCGCGTAGCCGATTCGATAAGCTGCAAGACCATACGCTTTTGAAAATGTACGTAAAATACTAATATTTGAAAATTGGTTAAGCCAAGTCATCGAATCTACATGTCCGGGATCGGTAATATACTCGAAATAAGCCTCATCCAATACGACTAATACATCGCTTGGCACTTTTTCAAGAAATGATTTTAGGTCATCGCTTGGGATTAAATTCCCCGTCGGATTGTTCGGGTTACAAATCCAAACGACAGCCGTCTGCTCATCGATTGCCTGCAAAAAACCATCCAGATCATGCTGTCCATTGTCGGTGAGCGGAATTTCACGAATTTCCGCGCCTTCGATTTTGGCATTATGCGCATATTGCGGAAATGTCGTAGCCGCCATAACCGTATTCGTATCAGGTCCTAAAAGTGCCCTTGAAATGATCGTAACGATTTCATCTGAGCCGTTTCCAAATAAAATTGCACCTTCATCTACACCATGTTTCTCGGCAAGTTTACCGCGCAATGATGCTGCAAAACCATCCGGATAAATTTCAGTATGGATGGAAGCAGAATTGATCCACTCTTGTACAGACGGTGCACAGCCGTATGGATTCTCATTCGAGGCAAGCTTTACGACTTCTTTTAATCCATAATGCTGAATGACATCTTCGATCGATCTCCCCGGCTTATAAGGCGTAATCTCTTGTAATGCTTTAACCCATTTCATCAAAATCCCCCCGTTTAGTCCGATACATATATTACTTTTGTAAATCTGGTCGCAATTTAACCGCATCGTTTTGGTAAACATGCTGTATATAGCGTTGTGGTACATCTGTATTAACATGCATAAGAACGCGAATGCAACGCGGCAGTGCCCCTGGAATATCCATTTCATGCGTGCACATAACAGGCACGTATTTCCAGCCATCGATTGAACGAACAGCTTTCGCAGGAAACGTCGAGTGAATGTCTGTCGTTGTAGAGATCAAAACCGAAATAATATCTTTCGGCAATACTTTGTTTACTTCGGCAAGTTCAATGACAAGCGCTTCCGTCGCCGCCAACACATCTTCACTTTCATCGCGTTGGACGGTCGTTGCACCTCTTAATCCCCTAACCATCATTTTTCCCATCTCCCTTTTTTATCCGTTCCCTTAATTGATGAAAAGCAGCATCACACGAAGCTTTTGTTAGTTCTTTTACAATAGGCTGTCCAACCTTTTCCAGCAGGACAAAATGCCATTTTCCATGGGATGCCTTTTTATCTTTATCCATATATTCTGCAAACTCTTCAAAGTCATAGTCCATAATCGGTTGGAATGTATAGCCGTTCTTCCTTGCAAAGTCTATGAAGCGATTCGTTAATTGTGCAGAGACGCCGCCTTCTGATTCGCTCAATAACAAGCTGTAAGCCATGCCGATCATGACCGATTCACCGTGGCTTAATCCGCCAAATCCACAAATGGCTTCCACAGCATGGCCAAATGTATGGCCAAAATTAAGAAACTTTCGGCTAGAATGCTCGAATTCGTCTTCTTCAACGATCTTTGCTTTCACTTGTATGCCTTTTAACAACTCTACCTGTAGCCAATCGATCGACGGTTCTGTAAATGACGGCTCATTTAATAGTTCTTCCGTCCAATTTTCATCCGAAATAAAGGCATGCTTTAACAATTCCGCCATGCCAGAACGAACTTCTACTGGCGGTAACGTTTTGAATAGTTCGGTCTGAAACAGTACACCTAAAGGCTGATGAAAAGCACCGACCATGTTTTTTCCTTCCGGCATATTGATCGCAGTTTTTCCGCCTACAGCACTATCGTGCGCTAAAATCGTTGTTGGACAATGAAGATAACGGATCCCGCGCATAAATGTTGCGGCAACAAATCCTGTTAAATCACCGCATGCACCACCGCCAAATGCAATGAGCAATGAATTTCTTGTGAAACCTTTATTTAACAAAAAAGATAGACATTCAAGGTAAACAGCGGATGTTTTGCAGCTTTCCCCAGAAGGCACTAATTTGACAGCAACTTCCGAATTCGTTACTTCTAGTGCGTCCAGCAAGAGCGGCAAATGGATTTCCGCTACCTGCTGGTCGGCAATAATGGCTATGTGATCGGCACTGCCCAGAAGATCCTGGTATTCCGTTGCCAATAACTGGTATGTATCTGAACCAATATGCACATCGTAAGCATGATTTTGAATACCGACTGTCAACTTTCCCATATTAAAACTCCTTGACATATTGTCTGTATTGGTCGATCTCCCTTTTGAGTCCATCCATTGTGTCGGAACGGAACTCTTCCATAATCGCTTTAGCCATTTCAGTTGCAATCACATGCTCAGCCACGACCGATGCGGCTGGTACTGCGCAAGGGTCAGAACGTTCAATTGTTGCTGCAAACGGCTCCTTCGTATCGATATCAACACTTTCAAGCGGTTTATATAATGTTGGGATCGGCTTCATAACCCCTCGAACGACAATTGGCATTCCAGTCGTCATTCCACCTTCAAGCCCGCCTAATCGGTTCGATTTACGGTAATAGCCCCGCTCCTCGCTCCAAGCAATTTCATCATGCACTTCACTGCCCGGTCTTCTTGCCACTTCAAAGCCAAGACCGATTTCTACACCTTTAAATGCGTTAATGCTCATCATAGCACCCGCAAGTTTGCCATCCATTTTACGGTCAAACTGTACATAGCTGCCAATTCCTGGCGGACAGCCTTCAATGATCACTTCAACGGTACCACCTAGTGTATCACCGCGTCCTTTGATCTCATCGATCGCTTGTACCATTTGCTTTGAGGCTGCTGGATCTGCGCAGTAGACAGGATCTTGCTCGATCGTTTCGCGCAGCTCTTCTATCGTTACATCTGCATATGTATTCGGATCTGTTTGAATTCCGCCGATTTCAGTGACATGCGCGACCGTATGAATGCCCAGCTCTCGTAAAAACTGTTTGGCAACCGCACCGATCGCCACACGCATTGTCGTTTCGCGCGCTGAAGAACGTTCTAAAACATTGCGTAAATCACGATGTCCGTACTTCATGCCCCCGACTAAATCTGCATGGCCTGGTCTTGGTCTCGTAATCTGCCTTTTAATATCTTCCGGATTCACATCTTCAGATAACGGCTCAATGCCCATAATGCTTGTCCAATGCTTCCAATCATCATTCACAACAGAAAGTGTTACGGGTGAACCGATTGTTTTCCCATGACGAACACCTGAAGAAATGACAACTTGGTCTTTTTCAATTTGCATCCGTCTTCCACGCCCATGACCGCCTTGGCGCCTTTTCAGTTCTTTATTAATCATTTCAGCTGTTAGCTCCATTTGAGCGGGTAGTCCTTCGATAATAGCCGTCAATTGTGGTCCATGCGATTCACCAGCTGTAAAATATCTCATCTTTTTTCCTCCTTATCACCTGCATCAAAACAAAACGATTTTATCCACTTTATCAAACTAAATGTGTTTTGACTATGCTTTTATTAAAAATATCTATCCATTTAGACTTTTCTATAAAAGAAAGTTTCAATAGATTCAAAACCGTATTGACCCGGATTAAAAATTTGTTCTGTACTTCCGACAAATAACACACCGCCCGGCTTTAGTGACTTTGAAAAGTTTGTGTAAATTTGATCTTTCGCTTCATCCGTAAAGTAGATCATCACATTGCGGCAGACGATTAAATCAAAACCACTTTCATAACGATCATGCAGCAAATTATGTTGTTTGAAGGTAACTGTTCGAAGAATTTCGTCTTTTACTTTGAAAAAACGACCTTCTTTTTCAAAATACTTTTGAACAATTTTCCTTGGGACTTCTTTTAAAGATTTCTCTGGATAGACCCCGTTCTTTGCTGTTTGAATCACACCTTGATCGAGATCTGTTGCCAAGATAGAGATATCCTTTAACGGAACATGTGTGGAAAGTGTCATTGCAATTGAATAAGGCTCTTCACCTGTAGAGCATGCTGCACTCCAAATTTTCAGCTTTGGATTATTCGCTAGTAAACTTGGAAATATCTTTTGCTCAAGCACTTCCCAGCGCTGTGCATTCCGATAAAATTCAGAGACATTAATTGTCATTCGATCTAAAAACTCGTCAAGCAGTTCGCGATCCGTCTGTAAGGCTTGGGCGTATTCCGTAAAATTCCGATAACCCCGACGTTCATATAGTGAAGTCAAGCGTCTTTTCATTTGGGCCTCTTTATACATTGATAAGTCTATCTTTGTCTTATTTTTAATGTTTCTTACGAATGTCGTGTAATCTGGCAATACCGCTCACTCTCCATTCCATTATGTATTGATTGGATAACAAAAAAACAGCCTGCGTTTAACCGCTTGGCTGTTTTTAATCAATCAATTACGCCTCGGCATAATTGCATCAAGTTAAATGGATTAGTTAACCCAGCTGTTCATTGATTTGTCGTAAGACACTAGTTCTTCTTCTTTAAAGAACAGACCAATTTCACGAACCGCAGATTCTGGAGAGTCAGAACCGTGAATAATATTTTTTCCAACAGTTACTGCGAAATCTCCACGAATTGTACCTGGTGCAGATTCTTTCGGGTTTGTAGCACCCATCATTAAACGTGCAGTTGAGATCACATTTTCACCTTCCCAAACCATTGCAAAAACTGGTCCTGAAGTGATGAAGTCTACAAGCTCGCCAAAGAATGGACGTTCTTTATGCTCTCCGTAGTGCTGCTCTGCAAGCTCTTGAGAGATTTGCATTAGCTTTCCACCTACTAGTTGGAAGCCTTTGTTTTCAAAGCGGCTAACGATGTCACCGATGACATTGCGTTGTACGCCGTCTGGTTTAACCATTAAAAATGTTCTTTCCAATGTTAACACTCCTCGTCTGATATGTAGCGGGATATTTCCCAATTGATCGTACCACCATGCGGAAAATCTTTCAACTAATAAACGGCGTATCTCCCATTAGCAGGGAGACCCACTGCTCATTAGGCTCAATAATTTCGTTTTCCGATAAAAGCAGCGATTTGCTCGAATGCTTTCTTAGCTTCTCCATCTGGTAATGACTCTATTTCTCGCAGCGCTTTTTGTAAGTACAGATCACTTACCGCCTGCGCTTTTTCAATTCCGCCTGAACGTCGAATGTATGTAAGCATCTGGTCTCTTTCTTGTTCTGTAAGCGTCCCATCAAATGAACGTTCCATATAAAACTGAAAGCTTGGATCTTCCTTTATGTAAAATATTGGTAATGTTAAATGACCATTCAATAAGTCACTGCCTGCCGGCTTGCCAAGCT
The DNA here is from genome assembly GCF_001563475.1 of Sporosarcina sp. HYO08. Taxonomy (GTDB): domain Bacteria; phylum Bacillota; class Bacilli; order Bacillales_A; family Planococcaceae; genus Sporosarcina. The sequence continues at coordinate 406,346 of NZ_LPUT01000023.1, forward strand.
CTTCGTCCGTCGATGTGATGTCTAAAATATCATCGATGATTTGAAAAGCCATACCAGCAAAATAACCGAAGCGGCGCAGCCGTCTTACTGTCGCTTGGTCAGCACCTGAGACAAGCGCACCTAACTCACAGCTCGACGATAAAAGTAATGCCGTTTTTCTCTTAATGCGCCGTAAATAATCGCGGACTGTTTGCTCTGGTTTTCGTTGATAGTCAATTTGAATGATTTCACCTTTACAAATTTCTAACATTGTTTCCGCTAACAGTTGATGGACTTCGGGGATTTCAATTTCTCCAATGGAGGTAAGCGCACGCGAAAAGATAAAATCTCCCGTATACATAGCAATCCGATTGTCCCATCTTGCCTTGACCGTTTTAAACCCCCTGCGCATATCGGAATCATCAATAACATCGTCATGGACAAGTGATCCCATATGCACAAGTTCAAGAGACACTGCTACTTTCCCGACTTCTTCCAAGGAGTATTTTCCAAATTTAGAAGCAAGGATCACAAAAATTGGACGAATTCTCTTTCCACCAGCACGCAGTAAAAGTAACGATGCTTGTCGAATAATAGGAGAAGATGAATCGACGGATCGTTCAAGTTCCTTTTCGATATAATTAAGATCCTTCCGGAAATGAGTGTAAAGTGCCATTAACTTCATTTTCTCCAAATCGATAACCTTCCCCTACGGCAATTATTGTTTGAAACCTATGTGGCCAGCCGCAGCTCCACCGCTGTAAGACTTATAAAAGACGTTTGAAAATCCAGCGTCTGTGAATAATTGAGCAAGCCCTTCCATGTCTGGGAAATTGTCGGCTGACTCTTGCAACCATGCATACTCTTTGTAACTTTTTGCAAAGATCTTCCCAAGTACTGGCATAATGAATTTAAAATAAAATTTAAACAGCTGACGGTATCCCGGAATTTTCGTTTGTGATGTCTCCAGGCAAGCAATCATTCCGCCAGGCTTTAATACGCGATTCATTTCTTTTAATACTGTTAAATAATCGGCAACATTGCGAAGCCCAAAGCCAATCGTTACATAATCGAAGGAGTGATCAGGAAACGGCAACTGCATCGCATTCCCTTGAACGAGTGTGATGTTTGGATAATCCGCCGTCTTCTCACGGCCGGTAGCCAGCATACCTTCGCTAAAATCAAGCCCTGTCACATGTCCGTCGGCGCCAACCGCCTCCGCAAGTGCAATTGTCCAATCTGCCGTTCCACAGCAGACATCCAATGCAGAAGCACCTTCTTGAACCGCCATGCGATTCATCATATCTGTTCGCCATTTTTTATGTTGGTTAAAACTAATAACGGAATTCATTTTATCGTAATTACCCGATACTTTTTCAAATACTTTATGGACTCTTTGTTCTTTTGATAAAGCCATTGAGATGCCCCCAGTCAGATCTTTTGCGCTTCGATGTAAGTCAATTCAATTTACCAAGAAGAGGTGATGTCATGCGACGAATTTCATCGTTCAAAAAAGGGGCAAGAAAATCAGCCTGTTCTAAAGCTTCTGCCATTTCCGAGTGAAACAAGGCTAGCGCCTCGTCCGTTAACTTCTGCTTTTCGTATAGTGGACTTTTACCTTCTCTTAACGTAAGCAATGGCAATGCAACACTCGCAATGGCAGCGTAGCGCTCAAAACCAAACGATTGAAAATAGTCGACAATACAGCCTGCTTCTATAATTTGAAGACTATCCATCAAGTCCCCGAGATTCAGATCGGTTTGCATACGCATCGTCGCTTTCCTTTCATTGACCGAAGCGATTGTTTGAGACAATGAACGAATGAAGTCAAAATCCGGCAATGACGCCAGGATACGATAGTGAATGCCGCTAAAATAATCGCCTGAAAGAACTGTTAGCTGCTGTTCCTTTGACGTAGCATCCCATTCATCGATTGTATCATGTGCTGCAAATGCCGCATGAACGGCACCGACAGCCACTGCCGCCTTATACATCGACTCCGTCAACCTTTCACCATTTAACATTGGCAAAAGTAAAAAAAAGGCTTGGTTAACTGCCATATCAATGGGTCCGATTTCTCTTTCAATAATTGGTTCTGTAATTGTCTGCGTCACTGTTATTTGATAATTTTCGATATGCTGTTTTATCTTTTGTCTTTCCATCAGCGGATCTCCATTCAAAGACATCTTCATAGATGATCTTGAATTATTCTTTTCCTTCACTTGTCACAATGCCATGTGCGGTATGTATTTCAGCTTTTCCACGAATTTTCATCGCCGACGTGTGCTCCGTGAATTGAGCAATCATTACTTCACCATGATCTAACTTCTCTGTATGATGAAATTTTGTATCGTTTCCACGTGTAAGCCCAATAACGTTCACGCCGTCCTCTTTCGCTTTAATTACGATATATTCAGGTTGTGCCATGTTTACCTCTCCTGTCTGCCTATATGGATCCATCATATCATAGAAAAGGAACTGCCCGCAAAAACATCAGTGCATCTTAATCAGTGATAATATTTCAGCACGTTTCACATCATCATGTTCGTAAATTCCACGCGCCACAGTTGTGACTGTTTTTGCACCTGGTTTTTTAATACCGCGCATTGTCATGCACATATGTTCAGCTTCAATTACGATATAGACACCGATTGGATTGAGCATATCCATTATTGCCTCGGCAACCGTTGATGTAATTCGCTCTTGCAGTTGCGGTCTTCTCGCTGTCGTTTCAACAGCTCTCGCTAGTTTACTAAGACCAGCAACTACACCGTCCCGTGGGATGTATGCGACATGCGCATGCCCAAAAAACGGTACAAGATGATGCTCGCACATCGAATGGAAGGGAATATCTTTCACAAGCACGACTTCATCATGATTTTCATGAAAAATTGTCTCGAAGTATTCACGTGGATCTTTGTTCAATCCTTCAAATGCTTCCGCATACATTTTTGCAACTCGTTTAGGTGTATCAAGCAGCCCTTCCCGCGAAGGATCTTCTCCAATCGCTTCAAGAATCATTGTGACTGCTGTCTCTATTTTTTCATAATCGAATTCTCTCATCGTACGTAATCCTCCCTAATCGGAATTAAAGCTATTCCAACAAGAATAGTAGCATATTCAACCCCTTCCGTACAGGACTTGGAGACGAATGTACAGTATTTCAACATAAAGGAGCCCTTCCTTAGATCTCAGTTAAGATCTAGCGGAAGGGCTCCTATGTAAGTTTAATTATTTAACAGCGTCTTTTAGTGCTTTACCTGCTTTAAATGCAGGAACTTTGCTTGCTGCAATTTCGATTTCTTCCCCTGACTGAGGATTACGTCCTTTACGTGCTGCGCGCTCACGAACTTCGAAGTTTCCGAAGCCGATCAACTGCACTTTCTCACCCTTTGCAAGAGCCGACTGGATCGTATCGAATACCGCTTCAACAGCTTTTGTAGCATCTTTCTTTGTAAGGCCAGCTGCTTCAGCTACAGAGTTAATCAATTCTGTTTTATTCACACCATTCACCTCCTCTCAAAGGGGATGTTGATCAATTAAAGCCTCTGTCTATTTACGCCATAAACATATCCGCGACGATCACAGAGGGTTTAACCTCATATCATCTACTTTTTAATTACTAAGATTGGCAAGTGCATTCACCGCTAGAAACAGCTTGATGACTATTGCCGTATGAAGTTAAAGCTTCATTACTGTAAAAAGAGTATCATAAGAAAAACCGCGGTGCAACAATATTATCGTGTTTTTTTCCATTATCATGCACTTTTATCTATTATTACCCTTTTTTCCAAGTTAAAACCTAATAACGATACGTTTTTGTCATATTTTCTAACCTTTCAGAACATAGAAAGGCAGATGAAGAAAACAACTACTTTCTTCATCTGCCTTTATGCTATTTATACTATAAATGTAATCATGCCTTTGTTTCCATCATTGACCATTTGCTCAATCGTTTCCCGTAAACGTTTGCGGGCGTTGGCTGGAACAGATGCTGTTTTAAAGCGAATGCTTTCTTTCATCACTTCATGAAGCGGTGTGCCGAAAAGTTGTGTTTCCCAAAGTGCTTCTCGGTCGTGTAAGTACGAGTTTTTCAACTCTTTCAGTAAATGATGGCTGTGGAATTCCGAACCGATGAGCGGCGAGAATTCTGCTTCCATGTCAACCCGAATAATATGCAAAGAAGGCGCTGTGGCTTTCATCCGAACACCAAAGAAATTATTTTCCTTAATTAGTTCTGGAGGTGTTGGATTAAAATCAGCAATTGTCGGAAGGGCAACGCCATACCCTTGCGTTTTTGCTGTTTCAATTGCTTCCGAGTAAAGCTCATACGATCTCTTTGCTTTAGCAGCTTCTTGGACGAATAATAGCCAATCTTTTTTCGTTCCGATTTCTTGCCCCATAATACTTTCGCACACTTCACGAAATGCCTCTTCATCCATATCGATTTTCACCGTGGCTTTTCCTTTTCCTGCATCGACTTCAATCACTTCGGCGTTCCGAACATATTTTTCGTCTCTTAACCTTTCAGCAAGCTCCTGCACTTTCCGTATTTTTGACACTTCCAAAAATCCTTCTTGGATAACACGATCGATATTTGCATTCAATTCATGCTCACTGCCGAGCACGTCCATCCAATCCGGCTTTTGTAAATCGATATCAGAAATCGGGAATTCATATAATGCCTCTTTTAAAATAAGCTGAATTTCTTGAGCGTTTAATTGATCGGCACTGATGGCAATAACCGGCACACCATACGTTTCATGCAATTCTTGTTTTAAAGCGACTGTTCTAGCGTGCGCAGGCATTTTCGAATTTAACACGATGACAAACGGTTTACCAATATCCTTTAATTTATTAATAATTTCAACCTCGGCTACTTCGGCGGCAGCGCGCGGAATATTATTCACGGTTCCGTCCGTCGTCACAAGAATCCCGATTGTTGAATGGTCTCGGATGACTTTATCTGTTCCGATTCGAGCCGCCTCTTCGAATGGTACAGGTTCATTATGCCATGGTGTATGGACATATTTCGGTCCCTCTTCATCCTCATAACCCTTTACACCATCAATTACATAACCTACACAGTCAGCGAGGCGGATTTGGAAATTTAGGTCGCCATCCCCTACCGAAACTTGTGTTCCTTGTGCGGGTACAAATTTGGGTTCCGATGTCATTATCACTGGCCCAGGCGAGCTTTGAGGCAGCTCATCCTGCGCACGAACCCGATCAGAAGCATCCGTCATATTTGGAATGACGACTTCTTCCATGACCCTTTTTACGAATGTTGACTTCCCTACACGGACAGGGCCCACCACACCAATATAAATATCACCATCTGTACGTCTAGCGAGGTTTTCATACAATTCTTCTTTCATTGCTCCATCGTCCTCCTTTTCTGCGCATAATAGTTTATGTAAAAGAAAAACGTTTCATGCCCAAGCATGAAACGTTTTTTCATATTATTTCAGAAAAATAGGTTCATTGTTTTCATTTATAGTATACGGCAAAGAGTAGGCAGGTACGATCGGATAATCGTCAGATAATAGGAATCGAATATCCTCGCCTTGTGTAACGTCAGGATTTTTCTCACGTAAAGCCCGGCTCAAATCAATGGTGTAGTCTACGTAAAAATTGCCGTCACCAGCAATAACAATTGGTAATTGAACATCCGAATAAGGGCTCGGCACAGTGACCGGACTTTTAAAGCCCATCTTTTCAAAATCAACCTCATATACATTTTGCCCTACCGCTTCTTTAAACGGCACAGAATTATTCACGTTTTTTCTTAAATTTAATTCACGAATACGTTCTGCCGCCCGAAGATCCACAAGTTTTACTGTAGGATTTTCCTCAACGTCCAGAAGTACATATTGATAAATTCCACCAGTTTCATAGGCATTGCTTGGAATTTTCTCTGTGTAAGCCGGCACAATCTTAGAAAACTCAATCGGATATTTAATAAATATGTCTGTTGACGCTTCTTTAGTCTTAATCGGCAGCATGCCGCTTGTATTTTCTTTGTATGCATCTACCGCTTTTTGAACGGCCTCCAGCTGGTCTGCATACGGCGTTTGCTGACTCATTTGATCATCCCCCGGGTACATACATCCGGATAAGATAAATAGCAATAGTACACTGAGAAAGAAGCTAAACTTGTATTTTGAAAATGTCATGATGCCCCTCCTGTTGGTCCATTAAAGACAAGGTAAATCATTGCAAAAAATGCAATAATAAGCAGGATCCAAGCGACAAGGGCAAATAGAAACTTAATCAATCGATTGTTAATCTTGTGGCGGCTCACGTAGATGAGACCCATAGATATGGCCATGAATCCCATCGCATAAAATGAGAGCCACATTTTATCCATTGCGGACAAAGTGAGTCATCCTTTCAATTGTCACAAAAATCTTTTGTCTCATTTTAATATCAGAATAAAAGGTATATAATTACTCGTTTCCAAATAGATCCTCAACTTCTTGTTTTTTCAATCTTCTCATCAATTTATCCACAGCGTCTTTTGGAGGGATATTTTCAAATAATATTGCATGGAGCGCTTCCGTCAACGGCATTTCCACATCGTACCGCCGGGCAAGTTGATGGGCTGCTTTCGTCGTTCTGACACCTTCTATGACCATGCCCATGCCGGACTCTACCTCGGCCAAACTTTTTCCTTTTCCAAGCATGTTACCCGCCCGCCAGTTTCTAGAATGGACGCTTGTACAAGTAACGATCAGATCTCCTAGACCCGTTAAACCTGAAAACGTCAAAGGATTCGCACCCATCTTGGCGCCTAGACGTGTAATTTCCGCCAGACCCCTCGTAATAAGCGCTGCCTTTGCATTGTCTCCGTAGCCTAGACCATCGGAAATACCAGCAGCCAGTGCAATGACATTTTTTAATGCGGCGCCAATTTCAACACCCATCATATCATTATTCGTATAGATTCTGAAGTAGTGGTTCATAAAAGCGTCCTGTACTTCTTGTGCAGCCTCCAGATCCGTCGAGGCTGCGGTGATCGTAGTTGGATGTCTAAGTACAACTTCTTCCGCATGGCTCGGACCTGAAAGCGCGACAATCGCTTTTCTTTTCTTCGGATCAATCTCTTCTGCGATCATTTCCGAAATCCGGTTCAGCGAATCTGGTTCAATTCCTTTAGAGACATGGACGATAAGTTTCTTATTCAAAGCCATGCCATTCAATTGCCTGCATACTTCGCGAATCCCTTTCGTCGGAACAGCAATCACAAGCATATCACCATGCATTGCCGCTTCCTCCAAGTTCGAGGTTGCTCTTAAGTTTTTGGGCAAAGTAATCCCTGGCAGGTAAGCACTGTTTGTATGCATTTCATTTATTTCTGCGGCCTGTTCCGGACGTCTTGCCCAAATTAAACAGTCATGATCATTTTCTGCAAGAACAAACGCATTAGCTGTTCCCCAGCTTCCTGCTCCAATAACAGTAATTTTTTTCATTTGAATTCTCCAATCTCGTCCTCGGTCCAATCCATTACGCCTTTGCGTAATCACGTCCAATTTTCTGCTTATAGTTAGCTTCTGGCACGCGTGATGATTCGGATCGGTGTTCCTTCAAAACCAAATGCTTCCCTTAGACGGTTTTGTAAAAAGCGCTCATATGAAAAATGCATCAATTCAGGATCATTGACAAAGACGACAAATGTCGGCGGCTTCACAGCTACTTGCGTCGTGTAATACAAGCGTAATCTTCTGCCCTTATCAGTTGGCGCTGGGTTTCTTGCAACTGCATCCTCAATGACCTCATTCAACACACTCGATTGGATGCGCAGCGCGTGGTTTTCACTAATCATCTGAATGGAATCGAAAAGGCTTTTGACTCTTTGTTTTGTTTTGGCAGAAACGAAAGCAATCGGTGCATAATCGAGAAATTGGAAGTTTTCACGAATAGATGTTGTAAACTGATTCATTGTTTTATCATCTTTTTCTACGGCATCCCATTTATTGACAACGATCAGGACACCTTTCCCAGCTTCTTCTGCATAACCGGCGATGCGCTTGTCCTGCTCACGAATCCCCTCTTCGCCGTTCAAGACGATTAAAACAACATCTGAACGGTCAATCGCTTTGAGAGCACGCAGTACACTATATTTTTCAACGTTCTCATACACTTTTCCTTTTTTACGCATACCAGCCGTATCAATAATTTTATATTTTTGTCCTTCAAATTCGTAAGCCGTATCGACTGCATCAGTTGTCGTGCCCGCTACGTTACTAACAATTGCACGCTCTTCTCCCAACAATGCATTCACGAGAGAAGATTTTCCAACATTCGGACGACCGATCAAAGAAAAGCGAATGACGTCATCTTCTATCTCTTCTTCACCTGTTTTAAAATGTGCCGCTACCGCATCGAGTAAATCACCGAGTCCGATCCCATGGGAACCCGAAATAGGGTATGGATCACCAAAACCGAGCGAGTAAAAGTCATAGATCATATCGCGCATATCGGGGTTGTCGATTTTATTGACAGCGAGTACGACAGGCTTCTTTGTTTTATATAAAATTTTAGCAACTTGTTCGTCGGCATCCGTGACACCTTCGCGGCCGTTTACGAGAAAGATGATAACATCGGCCTCGTCGATCGCAATTTCCGCCTGCAAACGGATTTGCTCTAAAAATGGCTCGTCTCCAATGTCAATGCCACCTGTATCAATTACATTAAATTCATGCGTCAGCCAATCTGCGGAGCTATAAATTCGATCTCGCGTAACACCGGCAACGTCTTCTACAATTGAAATTCTTTCGCCAACGATTCGATTAAAAATAGTCGATTTACCGACATTAGGTCTACCGACAATTGCAACTGTTGGTTTTGTCATCATTAACATCCTTTCAACTTACACAAACCGCCCGGTGATGAATGGCCGGGCGTTATTCCTGTAAGGCAAGTTTATGTCCTTACGTAAGGGTTCAAACATAAATACCCCAAAAAAAGATGATGATGCCCGTTAAAGCACCATCACCATGTACCAATTATGACAGCTACTATTATTTCGTGAATTTTTTGAGCTGATCACCAATGACATCACTTAATGAAAAACCAGACGCTTCTTCCGGCATTTCATAATCCGAAAAAGAACTGTCAACTTCTTTTTCGATCAGATCCTTAATGCTCAATGAAAGACGCTTTTCATCCGCATTCACATCAAGAACCTTCACGTTGACTGTCTGTCCTTCCTCCAACACTTCATGCGGTGTACCGATATGTTTGTGGGAGATACGAGAGATGTGGACAAGTCCTTCAACACTAGGGAATACTTCAACAAATGCACCATACGAGACAAGACGCTTAACAGTTCCTTCAAGCGTTGAACCTTTTGGTGCTTTCTCCTCGATCCCTTCCCACGGTCCGGGAAGGGTTTCTTTAATGGATAAAGAGATTCTTTCTGAATCGCGGTCAACTGATAAAACTTTAACCGTAACCTGATCTCCTTCTTTTAACACGTCCGAAACTTTTTCAACATGCTCGTGAGATAATTGAGAAATGTGGACAAGTCCATCTACACCGCCGATGTCAACAAAAGCACCGAATGATGCAAGTCTTTGGACAACACCTTCAAGTACTTGCCCCTCTTTTAAGCCTTCTAACACTTCACCTTTTTTCGCTGCTTTTTCCTCTTGAACGACTGCGCGATGTGAAAGGATGAGACGATTTTTCTCTTTGTCCATTTCAACGATTTTAAATGTCATCGTTTTTCCTTTGTACTCATCAAATGATTCAACGAAATAATCTTCAACAAGCGATGCAGGGATAAAACCTCGTACGCCCAAGTCGACAACTAAACCGCCTTTTACAACATCTTTTACTTCTGTTTCAACGGTTTCTTGGTTATTAAATTTCTCTTCCAACGAACCCCATGCATTTTCTGCATCGACTTTTCGTTTGGATAAAACATAATTGCCTTCTTCAACTTTCATAATCATTAAGTCGAGCTCATCGCCAACTTCAACGACATCTGAAGCTTTTTCAATGTGAAGGCTAGACAACTCACTGATCGGAATCACCCCGTCATATGGCGCCCCACTAATTTCAACCGTTACCGATTTATCTTCAATTTTTATTACTTTTCCGGTAACACGATCTCCTTCACTGTAGACGTTTTCATTTTCCAAATTCAACTCTTCAGTCATATGTAGTCCTCCTCCATAAAGAATCCTACTTCTATATTATGCGAATCTATTCATAAAAACAAAAAATTACCCTTGAGGATTCATTTATTTTGTTCAATTAACTTGCGTATTTCATCCATGATCGCTGCTGTGACTTCTTCGGCAGACGCTTTTTGTTCACGATAAGACGTTACATCCAGTGGTTTTCCATAGACAACCTTTAATTTTTTAAACGGCTTGTACGGACCAATAATCGCACATGGCATGACATGGGCATTTCCTTTGAGCGCAAAAAAACCAGCACCTGCCAGCCCTTTTCCGAGCTCTCCGCTTTTACTCCTTGTTCCTTCCGGAAAAAGTCCAACTACTTCCCCGTTTCGTAAAAGCTTTAATGCTGTTCTAAATGCCTCTCGGTCACTCATTCCTCTTTTAACCGGGAACGCATTTACATTCGGCAAGATGTTCTTTAAGACCGGAACATGAAATAGTTCTTCTTTTGCCATAAAATGAACCGTTCTAGGACTTGTAAGGCCAACTACAGGCGGGTCTACGTTAGAAATATGATTCGAACAAAGAAGAACACCCCCTTCTTTCGGGAAATTTTCCTTGCCAATGACCTGAATTCTATACAGCGGAGAAAATATCAAACTGCATAGCGCTTTGCCAAATGGATATAAATTCATCGACGAACCCTCTCTTCGGCAAGTTCTTTAATGCGCTCGGCCACTTCTTCAATTGTCATAAAAGTCGTGTCAATGCGTATTGCGTCCGCCGCCTGTCTTAGCGGCGACACCGCTCTCTCCGAATCTATCTGATCTCTTTTTATAATTTCAGCAGTCAATTGTTCAAGTGGTGTTGAAATCCCTCTTTTTTCATTTTCTAAAAAGCGTCTTTTCGCTCTTTCTTCGGCCGTTGCAGTCATGAATACTTTTAAATCAGCATTTGGAAGCACGTCTGTCCCGATGTCTCTTCCGTCCATGACAACATTTGTTTGAGCTGCCAAGAGGCGCTGATTTTCCACCATTTGTTTTCGAACCCCGTTATGTGAAGCAACTAGCGAAACTTTTTCTGTAACTTCCCGGGAACGAATCGCCTCAGATACATCCTGTCCATCTAAAACAACACGCTGTCCATCTTGAGAAGGATGTAATACAATTTCCGTCTTAAGAAGCAAATTCGCCATTTGTTCACCGTTAGTAGTATCTATGTTTTCAAGCAACGCCTTATGCGTTAATGCACGATACATTGCACCCGTATCAATGTACGTAAATCCAAGTTTCTCAGCCGTTATTTTCGCTATCGTACTTTTTCCGGCTGCCGCAGGTCCATCGATTGCGATTTGAATACCTTTTGACATTTCTTCATCTACCCCCGTTGTCAAGTCGAAAATATTGTAACATATAGAAAAGGGAAAAGTCCTCCTAGAGTAGACTTTTCCCGATTCATTTTCTATTTTTCGTTTCGTAATTGCAGCTGACGCAAAAAACAAAAGCGAATGATTAGTTGACGTTCGTCCTCTTTTATCTCATCAAATTGAATGGGGGCAATTGTCCGTCCATCTTTTTCAACGACCCGAACAACACTACCCTTGGTCTGAACATATTCGATTTCATCATTTGGAAATGGCAGTACGATCGTTAACTCAATTTGTTCAAAGACCGAAAACGAAGCACCATCCCGAAGAATTAAGGCAATCCCGCCTCCGCTTATGTCTTTTGCAACAAATTGTTCATACGAGTCGTCGTATTTGACCGCAACATCAACTGGCGTTTCTACTCTAACATATTCACGTCGTTGAATTTTATTAAGCTTATCATTTCCCGGGTAAAATAAAGTTAACATGGGAATTTGCTGCTTCAAACGACCAATAATTTTTGTGTCAAACTGAAAAGAATCTTTTTGATCATCCGTAAATGTTGCGGTTATCTCCGTTCCGTTTGTCATAAAAGCTGTCCTTCCAGTATCGACTTGAATCGGATAATCAATCATAAAGCATTGATCCCCTAAGTCAACGACTTTACTTTTATAATGCTTTTTTTCATCTTGATCATGAGTCACTAATGAAATGATAGATCCAATTGAAAGCATTTTCCATCACCACCAGCCTGCTTTTCCCTTTATTATGACATGGTAGGATAAATATTCCAATCGTCAGATAACAAGAACCCCGCTTCGTTAATAAAACAAAAGCGGGGAGTCATTCTCATGATAGGGGTTTCTCTTATTTTAACTTCTCGGTTTTGATCACTTCTTTGGTTTCCGTATCAACGATCACTGCATAAGTGCCGACTTTTCCATTTTCGTCCATCGTGACTGTTAAATAATGCGCCAGACGTTGTTCCAGTCGATCATTTTCAACATAAGCGAGTTCGTTTTCTGCAATATGAACGCCTGAATGGAAAAATGTATTCCAATCGATTTGTACCATAGGCTGTGGTGCTGTCTTTTCTTTACGGATGTATTCTGATGCATCTAATCCTACAATTTGTCCATTATCCTTCGCTACTTTCAAATGAATAACATCTGAAAACACTTTTGCTTTATATTCCGGTTCAATCCGAACATAGACCAAATGCCAAGACGTATCGTTTTCCCGAGCCTCCTCGTAAACGACATCTTTATACCCTGCATTTTTTAAAAATGTTTCCGTTTTTTGCTTAATTTCTTCAAAAGGCAAAACCTCTTTACCAAATGGTCTTTCTGAAAGATAGGATAGGACATGTCCCCCTTTTTCAGTAATGTCAATGTAGCTGACGGATTGATTTTCCGCGAAACGAATATGGTAAAAAGGATAGGGTGATCCCGGTTTACTCATTTCCACACCGACGACTTCATTTGATACATTCGGAAATAACTGTTTAAAACGCTCAATTGCTTGTTCTTTTGTTACTTTTTCATCTTTCATATCCCGTAAATCTTTTTTCTTCATAGAATCAGACTCACTTGCAGTTAACGGAAAGTCGCTTTCTGTATATTGTTTAACGGTAGTCCCCATTTTCTTCCAGTCATGACCTGAATGTTCGGCATCCAACTTTCTGCGCCACTCATCCATTGTTAGTCTTCCGCCAACCATCCCATTTGTAGCAACCTCCCATTCTTCTGCCATCGCTGAAAGGTTGTTGGATGCTTGAGACATGACTTTGTGATACTCCTGATGATTCGTTATATTGTCATTTTCTTTTGCATAGTTCCCTAGTCTGCTTAAATAATTCATCCAAGAGGTAGAAAAACTTGGATCTATCGGCAGCGAAGCAACGGAACTTTGAATATCTGCCGATAATCGCCAAATATCTTCACGTGCTTTTGAAGACCCTTCCGCCTCATTGAATAATAATGTTTTCTTTACTGCTGTATCAAGTGCGCTCAGTTTTTCAGAAGCATCCGCCATATGATTTGCATATTGGCCGCTTAATGCGATTGACAAGCTTTCATTTTCTTTTACTTTCCCGTAAGAAAAAATAGCTAACGCGACAAGCGCGTAAGATAATACAAAAATGACTTTTTTCATAAGTAGAGCAAAACATTGCCGAGAGATGATGGCTACCCGGTAATTTTCGCATATCCTCCCTTCCGCGGTTTAACTACAAAAGATATGCAGTCCAATTTTCTTGATTTGCGGTCTTGACCAAATCCATTTGCTCGTTGCCGTTATCGGATTAAAATAGTAAATGGCATTTTCTGACGGGTCCCAGCCGTTAATCGCATCTAGTACAGCCTCTTTTGCCCGCTCATTTGGTGTAAGCCATATTTGTCCATCAGCGACTGCAGTGAACGCAAGCGGTTGGAAAATGACACCGCTCACCGTGTTCGGGAAGTCGGGGTGTTCTACTCGGTTTAAAATGACTGCTGCCACTGCGACTTGTCCTTCATACGGTTCCCCTCGCGCCTCGCCGTATACAGCATTGGCCATTAACTGAATGTCTTGTTCAGAGTATTTTGATGGTAATTGCGTGTTTTCTTTTTTGCCAGCACCTTTTGAAACTTGATTGGCCAATGGTTTTCCCCCATAGTGGGAAAACTTATTGCCTTTGTTTAAATTATCCTTTACAAATTTCTCATCATATTTGGATACTTCCGAAAGCTTCTTTTTTGTTTTTGCTCCGGCAATCCCATCCACTGGAAGGCCATATTGATCTTGAAAGTTTCTTAGTGCCCAATAGGTTCCATAGCCGAAGTTCCCATCAATAGAACCAGTATAATAACCGATGTATTGAAGTCTTGCTTGCAATTCTATAACGTCATCGCCCTTTGCTCCACGTGCAATTTCCTGTGCACTAAACGCACCAATTTGGATCGGTGAAGTTATGTATGCACATCCTAGCAGAAGGACAATGGTCATCAAATGGATGACTACTTTTTTCAAATTTCATTCCTCCTTTTTGATATAGTCTGTCCAAAGTTTTCTGTTTTATAAAATAAAAAAAGACCTCTAGTGTGAGAGATCTTGAATTAGCTCTGTAACTCTACATTTTCATTTCACTGCGCTTTCTGCCTAAATTGTTGCAGCGCAAAAGTATGTGCCTGCTTGACCCTCGATAGGCCAAACCACCATAGAAATAACATAAAAGGGACCATTAAATAAATCCACAAAGCAGAGAAGGCAAGAATTCCATTATAGATCAGATGAAGGCTATAAGGGGCTAAAAAAGCAACAAAAAGAATAAACCGATTGTTCTTGACCGCAAATTTAGCTTTTCCAAAATAGTAGCCCATTACGACGCCAAACAATGCGTGACTGGAAACTGGCAAGAGGGCGCGGAGAAATGCGGTATCTAGTCCAAAGGCAAGTAAGTAAATAATATTTTCAACTGTCGCAAAGCCAAGCGACACGCTTGCGCCAAACAAAATACCGTCATAAGCATCTTCAAATTTCACATGTCTAAAAATCGCAATTAAGAGAATAAGCCATTTGAAAAACTCTTCTAACCCACTCGTAAAAATAACGTTACGAAAGAAATAGTTTAAAAAAATATTTTCTTCCTCGAAAACATGTTGGATAAATAGAATGGGGAATGTCATGACTGCTCCATAGATAAATGTATGAACAAGGATACGCGACGGTTCTTTTGCAATTTGTTTTCGTAAATAAAAGTAGCTAAATAACGCCAATCCCGGCGCAATCGCTACTGTAAACAAGATGAACATCCGCTCCCCACCCCTTTTCCATTCTTTCCCATTATATCATTTACTCTTATAACTATGACGGAACAGACAAAAAAGCTGCCCAAATTTAACATTCGTTTTAGGCAGCTTTCCATTTACTTCACAATAGCTCTTTTTTCTTTGATCGATTGGGCAATTTGTTCGCCATGGAATCGGCCATTTTCAATAAAAATTTTATTTGCATTATTGCCCGCTGCAATGACACCAGCAATATAAAGACCTTCTACAGTCGTTTCCATCGTTTCTTCATTAAAAATCGGCTGACCTGTTTCCGAGTCAATTTCAATGCCTATTTTTTCAAAGAAATAATAATCCGGATGATAGCCAATCATCGCGAATACTGCATCACTTGGAACGATAAAAGTTTTCTCTTCCTGCTCAATGAGAACCGATGACTCTGTAATCCGGACGACATTCGCATTAAACAGCATATTAATTTTCCCACTTCGTACTAAACTGTCGAATTCTGGTAAAATCCAAGGTTTAATACTGGGAGAATAGGTAGAGCCACGGTAAACGACTGTTACTTCTGCACCTGCCCGCACTAATTCAATAGCAGCATCAATTGCAGAGTTTTTCCCGCCGATGATCGCAACCTGTTGCTGAAAGTATGGATGCGCTTCTTTAAAGTAATGGAAAACATGCGGCAATTCTTCACCTTCAACATTCAGCATATTCGGCTGATCATAATAACCTGTTGCAACTACTACTTTTTTAGCAGCATATTCTGCTTTTGACGTCACAACGCGAAAGTATTCTGATTGTTTGACAATATCTTCTACTTTTTCAAAACTGTTGATTGATATTCCCTTTGCCTCTGCAACGTGGCGGTAGTAAACGAGCGCATCGTTCCGCTTTGGCTTTTCTTTCGCAGTAATGAATGGGATATCCCCAATTGACAATTTAATACTTGAACTGAAAAATGTTTGATGAGTGGGATAGTTGTAAATCGAATTCACAATATTTCCTTTTTCAATGACAAGTACATCCAAACCTAGTTTCTGTATTTCAATCGCAGCTGAAAGACCACAGGGCCCTCCCCCAACAATAATGACATCTTTTTGAATCATGTTACCTTGCACCCCTTTAATGAACTTCACCCACCGTAAATAATTGTTATCAAATGACATTCGGGATCGGCACCGAGCCGAAGCGGCAATGTGGAAGTGCCATATCCGTTACTAATGAGCTGCCCAGATCCTTCATTCACTTGGAATGTTCCTTTTTCCGCAAGTCCAAACTTTCCAATTCGAATTTGTCCGCCATGTGTGTGTCCGGCTAGCATTAAATCCGGCTGTATATAATTGGAAACTTTACGGAATAATGATGGGTTATGTGTTACTAATATCATATTCTCATAATTCTCACTATACTGGACTGCTTTTCCAATATCGACCTTTCCGCTTGATGGATCATCTATTCCACAAATTCCCCAACTTGGATGTTTTGGGATCTGCATGATTTCATTGTCGAGAATGCTTCCGCCTCGGCGCTTCATAATGTCTCGAATTGCCTGTTCACTTACTTCCCGATCATTATTTCCCCAAACGTAAAAGAGCGGTCCAAGCTCCGAAAGTTGCTGTACATTCTGTTCAATCCGTGCTAACGGGACGCCCTTTTCCGCTAAATCCCCACCAACAATGACAACATCCGGTTTTTCCTGGCTTAATACTTTCGAAACTAATTTCTCGTCAATTTTTCGTCGATGAATATCAGAAATGAAAAAGACAGACAGCTTTTTTGCTTGCTTACTTCTTGTTCCAATGATCATTTCCTGGGTAATCACATTTCTTTTTCTCGCATTGATGAACATAAAAAGGAAAAAGCCAAAAATAAAAGAAAGAGATGTCCAGACTATTTTCTTAAACGTAATCATGCGCCACCTTCCATTTGAAAAGGGGGCGTCCCCGAACGAAGAGCCAGGCACCTTTGCACACTAAATATCGTATCGAAATCGAAAGGTGATACGATATTTTGACAGTGTATAGTGGTGCCAGGCACTTCTGGAACAGCCCCTGTTGCCAATCTTAAGGAATTATTAGCGTTTGGCCTACCCGAATATTATCCGAAGTCAGTCCGTTTGCTTTTTTAATTTTTTCAACGCCATCACCCGAATTATAGTATTTCAATGAAATGCGGTATAAATTTTCATTTCCACCCACTGTATGCGTCTTAACAGCTGGTTTTGGCTCTGGTTTTGGTTCTGGTTTTGATTCTGGTTTTGATTCTGGTTTTGGTTCTGGTTTTGACTCTGGTTTTGGAGCCGGCTTTTCCACAGGCGGAACTTTTTGTATCGACGGAGCCGATACAACTTCTCCGCTCGTTTCTAATTGATTGGCATCTTGAAGATTTTCATTCTTTTTTTCTTCATCATCATCTTGCGCGATCTCTTTATGGGAGGGTTCCATCTTTTCCGACGAAACTTTACTTCCCGAATCAATGACTACGCCTAAATCTTCCACTTTTGTGGGATTACTATCCCCTGGTGAATAGAAATTGGACAATACATAAAGAAAGATTAAAATCGGTATGAGTGTAAATAATCCAAGAAGAACATTAATCATTGTATGGCTCGATCTTTTTTTCTTTTTAACATTTCCTTTTCGATGCTTTGCGGCACGAGATGGAAGGCTTTCCTCATGATCGTTGTCCAAGCTGATTTCCTTCCGATGCTCTTCGAATTCGGCTTTGTAATTGTCTTCCTTCATGGCCACATCTCCTATCGCATGGTACTTTCCCTTTATTATGACGAATTTCGCTAAGAAAGTAAACGAACAAAAGTGTGGCGGTTCACAAATGATTCAGTCTACGGGAGAATCGCTGAGTCTATTTCATCAAACAACTTACAGGAGGAGCGCCAGCCGTTCTCTCCAGTTAAGTGCTTGTTTACCACTATCTTCGGCCGTTTTCGCTAGCCAAGTATCATCTAGAGAATGACAGTTCGAACAGCAAACAGCTTGCAATGCTTGCTGCCTCTCATCAAAAAACGCTAAAATTTCCTTTCGAATGCATACCCTCGTATGAACAAAACGAATGATCTTTTGTAGTTGTGTCTCCTTTTCTTGGATTAATGCATTAATTTGTTGAATGACCGCATCTACTACCATTCGTTCTCTATAGTATTCAATGATCCGCATACTTGTTTCACTAATTCCAGCTAACTGCGCCGCTTCAGTCGGCGATGCATTTTCGGCCAGCAGGTGGTTATAATGGCGAATTTCTGTCTCTGTCGGAAGATCTTCTTGCATGATGAATCTTGTTCGTCCTTCATCTTCAGGTGTAAATAACAAAGTCGCTGCCGATTGTTCCCCATCGCGCCCCGCTCGTCCGACTTCTTGAATATATCCAGCCATTGTTTGCGGAATATGCGCATGGATCACTTGTCGAATATTATCTTTATGTATGCCCATACCAAATGCATTTGTCGAACAGATCCATTGGAGTTCGCCATTAATGAATTGTTCTTGAATAAACGCGCGATCTTCTTGCTCTTTCCCGGCATGATAAGAGGCAATCGAAATGTCTAACATCTGCAATAGTGAAGCGATTTCATCCGCCTTTTTACGCGAAGCAACGTAAATAATGCCAGGACCTACCGTCCGTTTGACATGATTTTTTAGCCACTCCAATTTTTCGTCCTCTCGATCAACTTTCACAAAAGAATAGGATATGTTTGGCCTGTCAACCGACTGTCGATGAATAATTGGATTAGATAATTTTAAATAATGGTGAATATCCTCGACAACCTTTTGATTGGCAGTAGCCGTTAAAGCGAGGATAGGCGGACGTTCATGTTCATGAAAAACTTCTCCGATTCGTAAATAATCTGGTCTAAAATCGAAACCCCATTGTGATATACAATGCGCCTCATCGATGACAATTAAAGATAATTGAATGCGCTTAAACGCTTGCATAATTTTTTTCTGAACGAGCATTTCTGGTGATATAAAGATAAATTTATATGCCGGCAAATTACGTAAAACTTGCTGTTTCTCTTGATAAGATAAAAAAGAGTTTAACGCGGCTACTCTTTTTTCACCATTCTTTTTCATAATGGCCACTTGGTCTTCCATCAATGCCACGAGAGGCGAGATGATTAATGTGGTGCCGTCCATTAAGGCAGCAGGGAATTGGTAACATAACGACTTACCCATTCCTGTCGGCAAAATCGCAATTGTATCCTGACCATCTAATACATCGCGAATAACCGCTTCTTGACCAGGACGAAATTGTTCGAACCCAAATTTCTCTTGTAAGATTGCCTTTAAATTCATGAACGCTCTCCCCCTGTTCTGGCGCCCAAAATAAGTCGAAGCTGAAAGTAAGACAATGCGGGAAATTGATCTTTTAATATTCTAAGCCGCTTCGTTCCAATTTGCCGTACTTTGTCCACAACTGCCTGAGCCTCTGCTTCTGATACAAACTGTGTTAGCGGAAATTTTTGATCATTGATCGCCATTTCTACAAAATGGTCCTCGATCGTACTCATTTTCAACTTTCTTCTTCCCGCAATAGCAGTCATCGGAAGCCCCATTTCGAAAAGTTGCTTTGTCTTATTTGCCGATTCCGTTAAATAAGAAGTAACTTTAATATTTTCCGCTATCTTGGGCAAAAGTGCCATATCCTTTGATGCTTCAATGACTTTTAATATTCGATGCAAACTTTCAATATATAAAAGACGGACGTTTGCGACTGGGTACTGTAATTGCTCGGAAAGCTGATCCCACGTCCAACCAGTTAGTCGATAACCTGATAAACGATGAATTAAAATGAATTTTTGTTCCTCAGTCATGCCACTTTTCTCCATACAATGGAGAAGTTCTTCTTTCAAAGTACTGGCAAACACAGGATCTTTTAGTGAATAACTTCTTGCGAATTCTTTCACGAATGACTGAACTTCAACATTTTTTTGAATTGGCATAAATGACGGTTCACCAGCCTTCAAATGTGAGGCAGCTTGTACAATTAATGATAATCTGCTAAAAAACAACAGTTCTCTTCCACGATAATTCCAGCCATTAAATTGTGGCTCTGCAATCGCCTGCGCTTCCATTTTCCCTTTCTCCGTAGTATGGGCAAAGGAATCTGCCGCAAAGTAAATTAGATGAGCCTGACATAATTTGTTCACAGCCTCGTCATAAATTTCTTTGGAACAGTTTGGAATGATATGAAAATAAGGTTTTAACCCATAATATTCGACATCTTGCAACGTTTGACCTGAACGCTTTCCCCTTAATAAATGGTAACCTGCATAAATCGTTCGCTCGCCATCCAATTGATCGATGATTTTTAATAGGATAGAAGATAATTCCATGCCATTCCCTCCCTCCTTTTAAGTTTTTTTTGTTGAAAACTAGCGAAAAGATCTTTAGAATGGAATGGGAAGTAAATGTACGTACGGAGAAAGAGGAGAGAAGGATTATGCCTAAATATACAATCGTCGATCAGGACACATGTATTGCTTGCGGCGCATGCGGCGCAGCAGCCCCTGACATTTACGATTATGATGATGATGGAATTGCATATGTTATCCTTGATGATAACATGGGAAATACAGAAGTACCAGAAGAACTGTATGAGGATTTAGAAGATGCGTTCGATGGCTGTCCAACAGATTCGATCAAAATTGCAGACGCTCCATTTGACGGCGACGCGTTAAAATATGAAGATTAACTAATCAAAAAGGACCAACTCTTTGAATGAACCATTCACTGGGTTGGTCTTTTTGATCTGTTTACAAAGTTAAAAAATGGGGCTGGCCTATAACGAAGAGCCAGGCACCATTGAACACTAAATATAGTATCGTAAACGGTAAGATGATACTATATTTTGAAAGTGTTTAGCGGTGCCTGGCACTTCTAGGACAACCCCATTTCTAATCTAACTTTTCTATTTGAATAGTTTTTAAGCCATTAATTGTGTACGTTGTTGAGCAATCCATTTTTTCATGCTCTTGAATAAAAGTAATGAAACAGCCATTAGAATAATACCTTTAATCAAGTTAAACGGTAAAATCCCAAGGACGATCATAGAATATAGCGCATCTCCAGACATGACTGGCATATTTAAGAAATACGTGTACATCGGCAAGAATAATACGTAGTTTAAAACACTCATCCCGACTGCCATCGCAACTGTTCCTGCAATCAGACCTGCCGCAAGACCTTTTGTTGAACGAAATTTATTGTAAATAAAGTAAATGGGCATGATAAACAATACACCTGTCGTAAAGTTCGCAATTTCCCCTACCGGAACGCCTGTAGGACTGCCGGATAAAAACCAGTGCATAACATTTTTGATCAGCTCAACTGCAATACCGGCAACCGGTCCCATCGTCATAATGGCAATTACCGCGGGAATCTCCCCAAAATCAATTTTCAGAAAAGACGGTAAAGCCGGCAGCGGAAAATTAAACTGCATTAAAATCGTGCCAATACTTCCAAGCATCGCCATCAAAATCATTTTACGCAACTTCTTATTATTCATTTGTTCCTCTCTCCTTTTGCGATTCACTTCAAAAGAGGAAAGGCGGTTCCATCGTCAGCATCTGTGTCTACAAAAAATCCCTAAAGCGAAAAAATCACTTTAGGGAGTGTTAAAGGCATCTTTAAATAAAGGGTAATCATAAGCGTTTTTCTCCTTATCCCACCCGTACTTAAATAAGCTCTCTCTTTGCATGCAACACAAAAAGACGGCCTACCTTCACCTTCTCCCATCCAGACTTTACTGTCGGCTCTGGAATCACACCAGAATCAGCTGTTAAGCTCGCGGGCTAGAAAGAGATCTTCCATTACCGCCGGTCGGGAATTACACCCTGCCCCGAAGATGAATCAATATTGTATTTGGTTTTATTATACACAAAAAACGACAACTTGTAAACTCTTCCGTCACAAGTTGCCGCAATACTCATTTTAATAGAGTTGGCATTGGGTTCGAACCTACTGGTACTGGAAGTGGCTTTCGGAAATCAAATCCATTCCACTCTTCTTGCATGATGTTCTCAAATTGTAACTGCTCGCCGAAACTTGCACCGGTAAGTAGTAGACCTTCGATCATTTGCATCGCCCGCTTCTGCTCCATCGTTTCCAAGTCCACTAGTTGCTTAAACTTTACAACTGTCACATCTGCCTTCGGAATCACATTAAATTCAATATGTTCCGGAATGACTGATAAAAATAGATCATTCGGCTGCTCTTTTATCTGCTCTAAAGCCTCCGGCAAATTCGCATACGTTTGACCAAAGTTTGGAGACAAAAACTGTTCGCCGTTTGCTTGTTCATATACATAATAACTAGTCGCATTTCGGCCGTTCGTTAATGGCAGTGCTCCCGGCTCACCCACTTGATCGAACTCGGCAGGTGTACCATCTTCATTTTGAAAACGCACTTCCTGGAAACCGTAAAACGTATCTTGTAAGGAATGCGTGTAGGTCTCTATCGCAGCAGATGATGAATCGTAACCATGTCCTTGTGGCAGCTTATGAATGAGGGCATCGCCTTCTGCTAACAGCTGACCTTTATAAGGGTGGTATTCCCCGAAGCCAAGTCCAGTTTCGTCAATCTCCGCGGCGTATTTTTCATACAACTCATAGCTCGTCGGATTGACGTTCCCAAAATCCTTTTCAATTTGGCTCTTGGGAATTAAAATAGTGACAGGTATGCTTAGTGCTTGATCACCTAATAAGCCAAGATGGAATACTGTCATTCCTTCCAAGTCTTGTGGATAGACTGCGTTTTTTAACGTTCGGCTTCTTTCAGCAAATGCAACAAGCTTGTTTTCAGTTTCGACAGCTACACTTTCTTCAGTTCCTTTAAGATAACCGTCATCCGTCGCTTGACTGCTATATAACTGAGCGTCATTTGATTCCGCCTCAAGTGCAGCTGTTTCAGCATAATCCTGTGAGGTGGAATCCCTAGATGCTAACCTTTCGCTATCATTCAGCATAGAAGGAACAAGAATTCCGATTAAAAGAAGTGCGGCCGCAGCTACCATAGCCGGGATCCACTTCTTCAAACGATTTTGACGACGAGGGGCAGTGAATCTTTCATCTGCTTTTAGCCTGGCCAATATTTCCGACTTCGGGCGGTGATCTTCAATATTCGGCATATCCTTTAAAAGCGTTTCAATTTTATCTTCATCCCATTTTTTTTCGTTCACTTCTGTCCCCCCTTTTCAGCTGGAAGAGCATTCAGTTTTTTCTGAAGCGCTTTGATCGCCCGGTGCTGGGTTGTTTTTACTTTTCCTTCCGTCCAGCCAAGCGAGTCGGCTGTTTCCGCAATTGACAGATCATGGAAATATCGCATAAGAATGACCATTTTCTGATCACCCGTACACGTATCGAGCGCGCTTAAAAGTTCTTTCATGTCTTCACTGAGCATGACAATTTCTTCCGGAGGAGGACCCAAAGAGACAAGCTCCTGTTGTTCCCAATCGAACTTGTCAAACGCATGCTTTTTCCGAACGGATTTCTTTCGAAAATGGTCGATGGCAACATTTTTTGCGATCGAAAAAAGCCATGTCTTCTCAGAGCTTTTCCCTTCAAAGCCAGCATATGCCCGCAGTACACGGACATACACTTCATGAACGAGATCCTCCGCACCATTGCGATCCCCTGTTAAATAAATTAAGAACTTAAAAACATCTTGGTGATATTGATCATAAATTCTATGGAAAACGGAGTCGTCCATGAAATCCCCCCGTTCAATCAATTAGTCGTTAGTTAAACTGAAAAGTTACAGAAGATCAATCAACTTTTTTACAATGTCGCTTTGTGGCTCATCATTCACTTGAACCCGTAGCCGTTAAAGGAAGGATACAGCTAAAAATAGTCCCTTTTTCTTCGCCTCTTCTCGCGCTAATTTCGCCGCCGTGTAAATCGATGATGTTTTTGGCGATGGCAAGTCCTAGACCCGTACCGCCTTTTCCACGTGTTCGCGCTTTATCCGCCTTATAGAACCGTTCAAAAATAAATGGCAAATCTTCTTCAGGAATCCCGACGCCAGTATCCTTAACGGTTAATTCAACAGATTGACCATATTGCCGAAGAGCAACTGTGACATTCCCGTCGATCGGCGTATGGCGGATCGCGTTGTCGATCAAGTTCGTGAATACTTGCTCCAGTCGATCTTCGTCCACATGTAAAATAACCTCTTCATTTTGCGGGACATCCAATGTCAACGAAACTTCTGCATCACGTGCAACTTGCGTAAACTTCGTCACTATCCGATCTAAAAATGGTACCATTGAGACATCATCTTTATACAAACGCTTATGACCAGACTCCATCCGGGCAAGATCCAGCAAATCTGTGACGAGACGCCCCATGCGCATCGATTCATCATGAATCACTTGGATCATTTCATCGCGCTCTTCATCATTCGCGATCACACCATCAATAATCGCTTCACTATACCCTTGAAGCATTGAAATCGGCGTCCGCAGCTCATGGGATACATTCGCGATAAAATCTGATCGCAACTTATCCAATTTATGTTGTTCCGTCATATCTCTTAGAACAGCAACCGCTCCACGGATATTATTGCCCCTACTATAAAGCGGGCTAATGGAAATATCATAAAAGCGGCCATTGAGCTCGAGCTCATCCTCAACTTCTTCTGCAAATGATAAAACATGTTCAAGCATATGGAAAATTTCGGGTGGTATCGGTTCATCTTCCGCGCCGTTTTTCAAATACCAATTTTGTAAAACGCGATCAGCTTGCGGATTTGTCGATAAAATTGTGAAATCACGATTAAACGTTATGACCGCGTCTGCCATCGACGTTAAAATACTTGAAAGTTGTTCTTTTTCTTGGCTAATGAGTTCAACATGATACTTTAACTGACGACCCATTTGGTTAAATGCGGTAGCCAGCTGGCCGAGCTCATCGGTTGATGTGACTGGCAACTTTGTATCGAAATTCCCTTTCGACAATTCAAATGCAGCTTGTCTTAATCCTCTAAGCGGTGAAGTAATACGGGTCGATAAGAAAAATGCAAAAACAGTCGTCAATATAAACGCAATAAAAGCGGACAACACAACGATATGTGTCGTTCGTTTCGTCGTCCTATGAATCGCTTCAAGACTTTGATACATAACGACAGATGAGACTAATTCCTGATCTTGCTGGAATGGTTGGATCAATACAAGGTATTGTTCCATCACGCCTTCTTCTTTATTCGATGGCAGCATCATTTCTTTCACAACTGGCGTTTTATTGTTATACATCGATAGCAATGACGATTCCGTTAAAATTTTTTGCTCAATCGTATCCGCGTTTAGGCCATGATGAAAGGCGTAAAGCGTCTTGCCATTTTCATCGATAATCATTGCACTTGTTTCGACATCCAAAATATCTTGGATAATTAACTTCATGGACGATTCGCTTTCATGATCTTCCACAATCTTGCCTATGGTGGTAGCTTCCCTCCGCAAAGAATCTTCAGCCTGTTCCGTGTGAAAATCATCCAAAAACTCTAACAACAATACCGTAACGATAAATAAAACAAATGAAACGAGAAGCAATATGGTTGCCCATAGCTTCCCGACAATTGAATTCCATATTCTATTCATAAGGGATCTCGAACTTGTATCCAACGCCCCAGACCGTTACGATCATCTTGGCCGCCTGTTCTGATACCCGGCTGAGCTTTTCACGCAATCTTTTCACATGTGTATCAACCGTCCGAAGGTCTCCGAAAAACTCATAATGCCATACTTCTTTTAATAATTGTTCCCGGTCGAATACTTTGTCCGGAGACTTGGCTAAGAAGTAGAGAAGTTCGTATTCTTTCGGTGTTAAGTTCACTTCTTTTCCATCTGCCGTCACACGGTGTGCATCATGGTCAATTGTAAGCTGTGGAAAAACGACAAGATCTTTCGATGTCGTTGCTGTTGCAGCTCCTGCAAATGAAGCGGAACGGCGAAGAATTGCCTTCACACGCAATACAACTTCCCGAGGACTAAACGGTTTGACGATATAATCGTCAGCTCCTGATTCGAATCCAGAAACCCGATCGGATTCTTCTCCTTTCGCAGTCAACATAATGACTGGTGTCATATCTTTCTTATCTCTTAAATCCTTCAGTACTTCGAGCCCATCTTTTTCAGGCATCATATGATCAAGTAAAATGCAGTCATAACGAGTAGCGGATGCTTTCTCAATGGCTTCTGCGCCGTCTACCGCCTCATCGACTTCATAACCTTCACGTGTAAGGTACATATTTAATAATCGGCGAATTCTGTCTTCGTCATCTACAACTAGTAAAGTAACTTTGCTTTCCACAAAACATTACCCCTTTCAACATCCTTCTGTCTCTATTGTACAAGTCAAACCGCGAAAAAGTAAACTGGAACAACACCATACTGAAAAACTGGGACTGTCCCAAAACGAAGGGCCAGGCACCTTTGAACACCAGATATAGTATCGAGATTTAAAGGAGATACTACACCCTGATAGTGTATAGTGGTAGGCACTTCTGGGACAGCCCCAGTTAATCAATTTATGCGTAGGAATGCAGTCCGGCAATAATTAAGTTTACCGCAATTAGGTTAAACATAATGATGATAAATCCAATCACTGCTAGCCATGCGGATTTCTTTCCTTCCCAGTCGCGGGATAAACGCAAGTGAAGGAAAGCCGCATAAAAGAGCCACGTAATGAGTGCCCACACTTCTTTTGGATCCCAGCCCCAGAAACGAGACCATGCTTCATGCGCCCAAATCATCGCGAAAATTAATGCACCTAATGTAAAGACCGGGAATCCGATCAGAACTGAACGGTAACCAATTTCATCCATTAATTGCGAGTTTGCTTTTTTAGCAAATGACTGGAACATCATGGCGATCGGACGACGATAAATGAGTCGCATTAATAAATAAATGACAATTCCAGTACCAACTGACCAAACAAATGTCGTTAACGTTTTCGCATTAATGACTGCCGGCATTTCAGCCCAAGGCTCCATCGCACCTGGGGTAAGTGCCTCATATTGATGCATGCCAAACAATGGGGGATAATGATAAACCATTTGAGCCGGTTTTTCATTTTGATCGACATATGTAAATGCCGCCTCATACCCAGTCACTTTAAAAGTTGTTGAAGAAACGATAAAGCCAACGACTAAAATGAGCGTAAAGACAACTGCCTCAAGCCAAAAACGCTCTTTTGACTTTTTCGTCATATCGACATTTTTTAATAAGTAGACAACGCCTGCAACGGCACTAATTGCAAGAATCGCTTCTCCAAGCGCTGCTGTAATCACATGGATTGTTAGCCAATAACTTTTCAATGCTGGTATAAGCGGTGTAATTTCCCTCGGAAACATACTTGCATAGCCGATGATAATAATCGCAATTGGCAGTGCAAACAAACCAAGGGATGGCGTTCGATAGATAAAGAATAACAATATGAACGCCCCGACAAGCATCATGCCAAATGCCGTTGTAAATTCAAACATATTACTTACAGGTGCATGACCTGATGCAATCCATCTCGTAATAAAATAGCCAACTTGGGAAACAAATCCGATAATCGTAATAGCTATTCCAATTGTTCCCCATCGATTATTTTGATAAGTTGCTTCCGATTTCGCGCCTTTTACGGCACCGCCAAAAAATAGCGTGGCTACAAGGTAAGCAATAAACGATATCAAAAGCAAATTGGCACTTAACGATGCAAGTTCCATTAAGCCTTGTCCCCTTCCTTTTGTGAATTGGACTCTGGATCTTTCCGATCTTCATAATTAGGTAGTTGCGCAAAATCCTTCACTTTGTCAATTTCTTTCCTTAATGAGAACCAGTTTTTATTCGTATGCGCAGCAACCAGCAACTCCCCGTCGGTTCCTTTTTGAATCCAAATTCGACGGTGGTTCCAGTAAGAACCTTGGGCTACACCGATCATGAAAATAATGCCGCCCAATAATAAAATGTATAATGTCTTATCTTTTCGGATCGTTAATCCGGAAATGTTTCTTGTCTCTGCACTTAAGAAGTTTACTTTATAATTATTCTCTTCTGTTTCCAATGTTTGACGTATCGCAACGAAACTCTTTTCACCTTCTGGTTTCTCGGCAGTCACCATTTTAAAGATAAATGCTGGATTATTAGGTAATGGAGACTTTGAAACAGGCTCCCCATTTTCGATCCCGTCGTAATCAGGGTAATAGTCTAATAGATCAACACGCGCACCATTTCCTAAATCATACGTTTTTTCCGGATTGACCAGATTGACCGTAAACTCACCGAGTGATCCGGCAGATGCTTTATCTGTTAATTGGAATGTCATCGCTTTCAGCTCATCCAAGCGATAATCCATTTGGAAAACATTGTAGCCGCTAAATTTTAGCGGTTTGTTAACGATAATAGAATAGTCTTCTACTTTTTCCAAATCAGCCGTTCCCGGTAAACCATCTTTTGTTTTATAAAGCGTGACGTCTGTCTGGTAATTTTTCGGAATCATGCCAACCCGCTCAAGCGCTTCCCCAAACACGTCTTCCGCTTCTTCTTTTGTATAATTTTCTAATATAAATTGATGACTCTCTAAATAATACCCTGGCGCGCCTGGAATCGCCCGCATTTCCCCTTCACGAATCCACATCGTTTCATCTACGTAAAAACCTGGCAGTCCGCGCAGTAAAACCCCTAAAAGAAATATGATTAAGCCTGTATGATTCACATAAGGGCCCCAACGAGAAAAACGGCCTTTTTCAGCTAATATTGCCCCGTCTTCTGTTTTCACATTGTACTTTAACGCTTTGAGTTTCTCTTCCGCCTTCGTCAATGCCTCGTCTGGATTGTCGGAAGGTCCTTCGCCGTAAATCCGCTGTCTTTTCATAAATGATATATGCCGCTTTGTACGTTGCTTCTTTAAAGATTTATAAAGAGGAATGACCCGGTCCACACTCGCAATAATAATCGAAGTTCCTAACATGCCGACTAATATTTTAAACCACCAGCTACTATACATGTCATGGAATCCCAGTTTGTAATAGACAACGCCCGCAAAACCATACAGACGCTCATAGTAGGCAGCAATATCTGCTTCTGCCGTAAATGGAACATACAGTTTCTGCGGAAATATTGTTCCGATTGCCGATGTTGCAAGTACTGCGACAATAATGCTGACTCCTATTTTCACACTCGAAAAGAAGTTCCATATTTTATCAATGATCGATCGCTTATACGTTTGTGATCTTCGGGACGAACCTTCATAGCGCATATCGACAAGCTTGCTCTTTTTTGCTTCTTCGGTTAACGGTCGTCCACAGCTTTCGCAAAGCACCGTGCCAAATGGATTATCGTGACCGCACTGGCATTTGATTTTGTTCATTTTGAACGCTCCTTCATTAAGGCTGAATGCTCTCCATTAATGACTTGATCTCAGCCTCGGACATTTCCCTTGTAATAATCTGTTCAATTTCCCCTTCTTTGTTGATGAAAAACGTCGTCGGTAAAGGAACGACATTATAGGCTTCCTTTACACTTTCGTCCTTATCAATCGCAATTGGAAATGTCAGACCATATTGGTCACGGAATGCCTCTACCTTAAGCTTGGACTCTTTTATATTTACTGCCAATACATGTACGCCTTGATCTTTAAAGTCTTTATATTGGTTTTCGATATAAGGAAACTCCTTTTTACAAGGAGGGCACCAAGTTCCCCAAAAGTTCAACAATACGCCTTGTCCTTTATAATCAGAAAGACGTTGTTTATTGCCTTCCAAGTCAATTAGTTCAAAATCCGGCGCTTGATCGCCGACTGCGAGTACCTTTACTTTATCTTTAGATGCAATAGAAAAAATAATTGCGATCGCTAAAACTGCTAATGTGATCGTCCTGATAACCAGTCGCTTATTTTTCTTAGCTGACTTCGCCACGTTTACCGCCTCCTATCATTCATATGCTGAGTAAGTAATTGATCCACCTATTATTATAACAAAAAGAAATCTGTCGAAACTTGAAATAATGAGTGGATTGTGAACTTTCTAAGGACTATCCAATCTTCCCCGTTTCCGCTAGGACACGGAGCTGCTTCACTTCGTGCGTTGTCAATTCACGTACTTCTCCCGCGTTCAATCCGCGCGTTGTTAACATGGCGAACGATTCCCTTCTGAGCTTTTGAACCGGGCAGCCAATCGCATCAAACATTCTGCGTACTTGCCGGTTGCGTCCTTCATGAATGGTAATTTCGACAATTGCCGTTCCAGTTTTTCGGTCAACGGTACTCATTTTTACACGTGCAGGTGCTGTTTTCCCGTCTTCCAGCTCAATCCCTCGTTCTAATTGGCGCAATGATTCGCGACTTGGAATTCCTTTCACTTTTGCAACATACGTTTTTTTAATGCCGAATTTAGGATGGGTCATCAGATAAGAGAAGTCCCCGTCATTCGTTAACAAAATAAGACCCGATGTATCATAATCAAGACGGCCTACGGGAAATATTCGTTCTTCTACATGAGGAACCAAGTCGAGCACCGTTTTTCTACCTTTTTCATCATGAACAGTTGACAAATATCCTCGCGGTTTATATAACAAATAATAGACAAATTGCTCTTTCACAAGTTCAATTCCCTCAACTTCTACTCGATCCGTCCGCGTTACCTTTGTGCCTAATTCAGTGACGACTTTGCCGTTCACTTTTACTTTCCCGTCAATAATGAGTTGTTCGGATTTTCTTCTCGATGCAACGCCTGCGCGTGCTAGTACTTTTTGTAATCTTTCCATCTGAGTCACCCCGCCTGTTAGTCTGTGAAAAATTATGTCATACTTCTCGTAAAAATAAAAGAAGACTGACCTATATAAGGTCAGTCTTCACCAAAAATTTGGTTTTCACCTCAATTATTGCTGAATATCTACTTCTTTTGTTAGGAGAACGGAATGATCCATGGAAATGGACCACAGACCAGTCGTTCGATCGTGCTTCCCTCTTGGTATTTGAACGATATTCCTCACATTCTTACGTTCTTCGTTTTTTATAAGTAGTTTAATAGGTTCTTCAACTTCGACTTTGACACCGGGTTGGATTTTATACGTTCCTTTTTTTACAACGGTCGCAAGCTTAAATTTGGAAAATGTATCTTCTGCCACTTGCATATGATCTCTCCAATCGTCACCGTCATTTAACGTACAAACAATTATACTTTTTCCATCTTTTTCAAAATAAGTAACAAGCGTTCGCCCTGCCGCTTTTGTAAACCCCGTTTTTCCCGCAATGGCTGTCGGCTCATTTCTTACAAGTCGATGCTTGTTTCCCCAGCTGTATACCTGATCTTTCCCTTCATACGTATGGATTTTTGCGGAAGCAATTTCCCGAAACTTTTCGTTTCTCATCGCATAATACATCATCAATGCCGTTTCATAGGCAGTGGAAAGATGTGCATCATGATGCAAACCGGACGGATTGGCAAAGTATGTATTTTGAAGACCATAATAGAGCGCTTTTTCATTCATTAAGTCAACAAAGCCTTCAACTGACCCTCCCGCATATTCGGCTAGCGCATGGGCAGCATCATTTCCCGATCTTAACATCAGCCCATATAGTAATGCTTCAGAATCCATCGTCGTATTTTGTTTTAAATAAAGTGATGAACCTTCCGCAACAGCCGCTGCCGCTGAAATCGGCACTTCTCCGGGTAACGCACCGCTTTCGAGAAATGTAAATGCCGTCCAAATTTTCGTTAGACTTGCAATCGGAAGCTTTTCGTTCGCATTGCGTCCATCCAATAACCTACCCGTGTCAGCGTCAATGACGGCCCATGCTTGCGCAGAATTCGCTTGAACTGATTTCGTGCCGCCAAGACATAACATTAGCAATAGGAAAACGAACAATGCTCGTTTCAAGAATGGTTTCCTCCCCCGTTATTGTCTACTTCAAAAGCTTCTTGAAACTGTGTCATAAATAAATCTGTATCCCCCACATCTTCTTCATCGTTATGCATAAGAGGCGGCAAATCGCTTAGGGAAGCTAGCCCAAAACGATCAAGAAACAAATCTGTCGTTCCATAAAGAATCGCTCGTCCACTTCCTTCCAAGCGTCCTTTTTCCATGATCAGCCCATTTGAAATAAGGGTATGTATGGGTCCTTCTGATTTTACTCCGCGTAAATCATCTATTTCGACCCGAGTCACCGGCTGTTGATACGCGATAATTGCCAGTACTTCCAGAGAAGCTTGCGTGATTGATTTTGGAGATGAGTTTTCTAGTAACTTTTTGATATCATCCGCATATTCCGCTTTCGTCACAAGTCGGTACGAACCTCCGAACAGCTTTAACGTAAGCCCGCTATCCTGTCGCTGCTCATAACTATTCTTTAGCTGCCCGATAATCGCAAGCATCTGTTCCTCACTCTGTTCCGTCAATGCCATAAGCTGCCTAACGGAAAGTCCTTCATCACCTGCTAAAAACAAAAAACTTTCGGTCTTCCCGACAATTTGATTGTCGACTTCCACTTTTTATACACCCTCCTGCCGGAACATTACCGTCAAATCAGCAAAATTATTATTTTGCTCGACAGTTATGTCATTACATTTCATTAATTCGAGCAACGATAGAAATGTTACAACAAGGCTAGCTGTATCGCCTCGTTCAAACAACGTATAAAAACTACATCTTCCGCCTTCTTTTTCCAGGAAGGACATAATTTCATCCATCCTTTCACTGACAGATATTTCGCTTTTCGCAATACTTGCCGTCAGTGGTGTTTTTAACCGTTTTCGTTCAATCATTTTCTGGAAAGCACCGATGAGGTCAAATACATTTAATGGATCTGCCTGGTCTGTGACATCAACTTCCCCGAAGACCGATAAATCTCCAGGCTCTTTTGTAAAATGATTGGACCGTTCCTCAGCTGATTGTTGAAGCGAAATGGCTGCATCTTTATATTTTCTATATTCTATGAGACGTGCAACGAGTTCATCCCTCGGGTCGTCTTCTATTTCATATTCTATTTCATCGTCAAACGCTTCTCCTTCATGGATTGGCAACAACATTTTGCTTTTAATTTCAAGAAGCGTTGCTGCAAGCACCAAATATTCACTCAGCTCATCTAGCCGAAGAACGCGCATGGCGTGAAGATGTTCTATGTATTGTTGTGTTAGTTCAGCCATAGGAATATCGTAGATATCGATTTCCAGACGGTTAATTAAATGTAATAATAGATCTAGGGGACCCTCAAAAACTTCGAGTCTCACTTTATATGACAATATCGGACACCTGCCTATTGGTCTACTAGAACAAAAGCGTAGGGAGCCTGTTCAGACGCGACAGGCATAAGGCGAGTCGATGCCGTGGCGTTCTTTGCCACAGAGTCGGCTTGACTTATGACCCGAGCGTCTGGCGCCCGGAGCCTAGACGGGAACTGTTCCTGTTCCAACCTTCCGTTGTTCGAGTTTTTATCATTTACTATACAAGAAAGGATTGATTCAATGCACCCATATCATCATCCACTATTCGTAAAGTTTATTGTTTATTTTAATGAGAATCAAGATTTTTTTGAATGCCATGAAGTATTGGAGGAATACTGGAAGTCGCTGCCGAACAGCGATAAGCAGCACCCCCTTACAGCTTTCATATTACTCTCTACCGGCATGTATCACTGGCGAAGACGTAATTTTACCGGAGCCGAAAAGACACTGCAAAAAGCTGTGCTTAAATTCATGAATTTCAAACTGCATGCACCGGATTTCACAGAAGAAATTGATATGCATCAGCTAATTGCAGATGCAAAATTAGCATTCTCTCAGTCTAAAGAACGTTCAAGTTTTAGCCCGTTTCCAATCCATGTATCTTCGGCCACACTCGCTTCGCATGTGAACGAAATGGTGACATCCATAGAGTTATTACCATTTGGAAGCGATGCTGTCATTCATAAACATATGCTCCGGGATCGGTCAGATATTCTACGTAAACGAGAAGAAAAGAAGAAGAGCAGATAGGATTATTCCCCTGCTCCTTCTTCTTTTTCTATGCATTTTTTTATAAAAGATTCTGTTTCATTCGTTGCGAAGCACTTTTTAGCTGGAAATAGGGACTGCAACTTCGATACGATTGCTTGACCGACCCCTTCTCCTCTATAAGATGGATTGACGGAAAGATGATGCAAAATATAAGCATCATCTTTCACTTCGATCCCGATCAGACCAATAATATCATCCTCTTTTTTCGCTAAATAGAGCTGCCAGTCTTCATCGGTTTCATATTGATGGATGGCTTCCTGAAGCTGCTTTGCACTCTTATCGCCAGGCATATAGGAAAGCAAACCCATCGCAATTTTTTCGTATGTTTTCTTATAACGTAAAAGCATCATTTGAATCCCTTCTTTTCTGAAAATCACTACGTAAATACTGGGTAGTATATTTTCCATAATCAGCGGTGTTCATCGATTATTTGCATCCAACTACAACGCTTTTTGTACTAGCGGGGATCGATGTACGGCATCACCCAATACCAATAAATCGCTCCCCATACAATTGCCATTACGATTAACAGAAGAAATAAGAGGATGTTGCGTCTTCTCAAATCTTCTCTCCCCGTTTCGCAAGCTGTAACGGGATGTCCAATCGAATGACGTCTTCATACGTTTCCCTACGAACGACAAGTTGGTGTTCGCTGTCTTCGCAAAATACGATGGCTGGTCTAGGAAGGCGGTTGTAATTGCTTGCCATTGCATACGTATATGCCCCCGTACAAAAAATGGCAATCAGATCTCCTTCCTCGGGATTTGCAATGAATGCTTCTTCGATTAATTTGTCGCCGGACTCACAACATTTCCCGGCAATTGTAACTGGATCGGAATGTGGTACATTCATCCGATTTGCTGTAGCCGCATTATATTTCGCTTCATACAAAGCAGGACGGATGTTATCAGTCATCCCTCCATCTACTGCAATATACTTACGGACTCCCGGAACTTCCTTCGTGCTGCCAGCGGTGTATAACGTTGTTCCAGCATCCCCGACAAGTGATCTGCCTGGTTCTATCCAAATTTCAGGAATTGGGTATTGGAACTCCCGCGTCATCGCCAACACGACAGACGTCATTTCTTCAACATAGGCAGATGGATGGAGCGGCTCATCCTCTTCGGTGTACCGAATGCCAAATCCACCGCCTAAATTTAAAACTGTGCAAATAAATTGATGCTGTTCGCGCCATGCGACCATTTTGTCCATAAGCGCTTTAGCTGCCAATCGAAAAGCGTCTGTTTCAAAAATTTGCGAGCCAATATGACAATGCATCCCAAGCAACCCAATGTAGGGATGGTCGTACAACTGCTTGAAAGCCTCGTCTGCTTGGCCATTTTTCAAGTCGAATCCAAACTTAGAATCTTCTTGACCTGTCGTAATGTAGTTATGCGTGGACGCTTCGACACCAGGCGTTACTCGAATAAGCACCTTCATAGATTCTTTTCGAATTTCTGCAATTTCTTTCACCATCGCAATTTCCGAAAAATTATCAATGACGATGCAGCCTATTTTTTCATCGAACGCTAATTGCAGTTCTGTATAGCTTTTGTTATTACCATGGAAATGGATTCGTTCTCTCGGAAAATCGGCGGCAATTGCTGTATACAACTCTCCCCCTGAGACAACATCTAAAGATAGACCTTCCTGCTGCGCAACTTCATAGATTGCAATAGAGGAAAATGCTTTACTCGCATAAGCCACTTGTGCCTGAATGCCCGCATTTTTAAATGTTTCCTTAAAGGCTTTTGCCCGTTCCCGGAACAAAGCGATATCGTATGCGATTAGCGGTGTACCGTACGAATGTGCAAGATCGACCGTATCGACACCGCCAATTGTCAGGTGCCCCTTTTCATTGACCGTTTGTGTCCCGTAGAAATGCATAACACTTCACCCTCCCGAATTAAATCAATCACGCCTCGGCGTGATTGTGTCCGGATTTTTTCGAGCATACTCGAAAAACTTCCCTTAAAAACCCGTGACATCCGCCGGAGGCTTTATCTTCGTTCAGCGGGTATTTAAATACCAGTTGAACAGGTAAACCACACTTCTTTCATCTTACCATTTATAGAAGTGATAGTCTTCCGCTGAACGAAGATAACTAGAACTTTATCATAATGGAGTGTGAAGTGGCAATGTCCAATGGAACACAATTCCAACAAATAGACAGGTTCAATTTAAATCCATGCTTTAATCTGAGCGCATTTTTGCAATTGCTTCTTCGGCATTTACGCCCATCCAAGTTTTCAACTGGGCTAATATTTTCTTTTCCAACCTTGACACTTGCACTTGGGAAATGCCGATTCGCTCAGCGATATCACTTTGCGTACAATCCAAATAGTAGCGCATATAAATAATCGTTTGATCGCGTTTATTCAATCGCGAAATGACGTCACGCAGCGGGATATGATCAAATACCTTTTCCGATCGATCATCCCTTAGCTGATCCATTAACGTTAAACTGTCTCCCTCATTTTCGTAAAGTTCCTCATGAAGCGAAGCAGGATCTCGCAGCGCATCCGACGCCAAAATAATATCATCAACGGACACTTCTAAAGCAGCGGCCACTTCCGTAATAGAAGGTGATTTTCCATGTTTTTTAATATAATCATCCGTCGCATGACGAATTTTAAAACTAAGTTCTCGAATAGAACGACTGACTTTCACCATGCCATCGTCTCTCAAAAAACGTTGTATTTCTCCAACAATCATCGGAACCGCATACGTTGAGAATTTCACATCATAGGATAAGTCAAATTTGTCAATGGATTTCATCAAACCAATACAACCGATTTGGAATAAGTCTTCAGGGTCTGCCCCTCTTGAAGCGAAGCGCTGAACGATTGACCATACTAACCGTGTATTTCCTTCAACCATTACTCTTCTCGCTTCTTTATCGCCCGATTGAGATGCTTGGATCAATTCACGCATCTTCTCTTGAGACAACAACTCATTCTGCTTTTCAACGGATACGTCCATGGGTCACCTCATTCTGCTTACTTCCGTGACCGGAGAAAAGGTTTTCTCGAATTTAACGACGGTTCCGCTTCCCATGGCGGATTCTACGGAAAGATGGTCGGAAAAACTCTCCATAATGGTAAAGCCCATGCCTGAACGCTCCAT
Source organism: Sporosarcina sp. HYO08 (assembly GCF_001563475.1). Taxonomy (GTDB): domain Bacteria; phylum Bacillota; class Bacilli; order Bacillales_A; family Planococcaceae; genus Sporosarcina. The sequence continues at coordinate 443,712 of NZ_LPUT01000023.1, forward strand.
AAATGGACGCGTCGTGAACATCGGTTCCATTGCTTGCTCCACGTCAAAAATACCAGTACCCTCATCGCGAACTGTCATCGTTACTTTATGATCCTCGATAACGGCATGAATGGTCACAAGACTTTTTCCATCACATTCATACCCATGTATGATCGCATTTGTTACGGCTTCTGATACAATCGTTTTGAATTCTGATATTTCCTCAATCGTCGGATCTAGTGGTGTGATGAAACAGGTCATCGCCATCCTCGCCAGTGCCTCATTTTCTTCTTTCGCGACGAATGATAGTGTCATTTCATTGTTCATGTAGAACCCCTCCGATTTCTCCAATTGCCACATCTACTGTGCAATGTCTAATGTTGGAACCAAGACCGGAAAAATTGAATATCTTTTCCATCGTCGGGGACGGATTTAATATGAGTGTTTCACCATTTGAAGGAGCCAAGTCACGCATCCTTCCAAGAATCAGCCCGATTCCTGCACTATCCATAAAACCAAGCCGTTCGAGATCCCAAATGATCGCCCTTACTTGTCCAGAAAAAATGGCTGACGAAATCTGAGCACGAATTTGATTTGCCTCATGATTGTCCAGTTCCCCATGCAGTGCTACTACTAAAATCCCGCTGTCTCGTAGTACGATATTAGCCACCGTTAACCGCCTCCTTCTATAGCGAAATATACCACACTATAAGGATGCAATCCTTTCACTTGACAGAACTAGTCACAGACTGTGAAATGTTCTTAAGTTTCGACACTTGCTTACTGCTAAAAAATAGTATGTACGATTTCTAAATGATTTACACACTCGCTAAAAAAGAAATAATAAAAACGAAGTGCCTGGCACCACTAACCATCAAATAAAGTATCGAAAAAGGAATCAGATACATTATTTTGACAGCGTGCAGCGGTGCCTGGCACTTCTGAGATAGTTTTTTCTTACAGTTTAGTCTCCTGTGATCACGTCGCCAATTAGGCTCGGGGGCGCGACATAATCGTTCTCTATTCGAATATGTTCCTGAAGAAGCTGAAGAGATTTTTCGATCTCCTTTGAATTTGAGTGAATAATGGCAATGGTTTCTCCTTTTTCCACTGTATCTCCAATTTTTTTCTTTAACATGATCCCAACTGCCGGGTCAATTTGATCGTCTTTCGTGGCCCTGCCTGCGCCGAGAATTGCAGCGGCTACGCCGAGGTCGTCGGCTTCCATCTTCGTAATAAAGCCGGATTGAAGAGCAGGCACCTCTATTTGATAAGTCGCCGTGGGAAGTTTGGAAGGGTCGTGGATGACCGCTTCATTGCCCCCTTGCGCTTTAATCAGCTCACCAAACAGTTTGAGCGCAGAGCCGTCTTTCATGACTGCAGTCAATTGGCCGCGTGCCTCCTCAATCGTTTCGGCCTTGCCACCGACAACAAGCATTTTGCTGCCAAGCACGAGACATAATTCTGTTAGATCTTCAGGCCCTTCACCCTTCAACGTTTCAATCGCTTCTTTCACTTCAAGCGCATTGCCAATTGCAAAACCTAGCGGCTGACTCATATTAGAAATAACCGCCATCGTATTCCTGCCGACTTGACGACCAATGGCTACCATGGATTCTGCCAAAGCTTTTGCATCTTCCACAGTTTTCATAAAAGCCCCTTCGCCAGTTTTAACATCAAGTACAATGGCATCTGCACCCGCCGCAATTTTTTTACTCATAATGGAGCTCGCGATGAGCGGAATGCTGTCGACAGTAGCTGTTACATCTCGAAGCGCATACAAACTTTTATCTGCCGGTGTCAAATTCCCGCTTTGTCCAATGACTGCCACTTTTAGTTCGTTCACTTGATTGATAAACTGCTCTTCCGTCAGTTCAACATGAAACCCTCCAATAGATTCTAGCTTATCGAGCGTTCCCCCGGTATGACCAAGACCACGACCGCTCATTTTGGCAACTGGCACACCACATGCCGCTACAAGAGGCGCCAAGATCAAAGTTGTTGTATCGCCAACGCCGCCCGTAGAGTGCTTATCTACTTTAATGCCTCGAATCGCGGAAAGATCAATTTCATCACCCGATTTGACCATCGCCATCGTTAAGTGGCCTTGTTCCTCGGCTGTCATTCCTTTAAAGTATACGGCCATTAAGAATGCACTCGCTTGATAGTCTGGGATTGTTCCGTTTGTGTATCCATTTACAAAGAATGTAATTTCTTGTTCAGTTAATTGCCCACCATTGCGTTTCTTTTCAATGATATCGACCATTCTAAACAAAATACCCACTCCCCTTTGTCATTTATAAACAATCATCTAGTAGAATCTGAGCCATTTACATCCATTAAAAAGCTCTTGCCAAACTCCGGCAATTTCACGTGAAAATTATCGGCAATCGTCGCGCCGACATCTGCAAATGTTTTACGAAGCGGCAGCGCACCGCCTTTTGTAAACGATGGTGAATAGACGAACAAAGGAACAAACTCTCTTGTGTGGTCAGTTCCTGGCTGCGTTGGATCATTGCCATGATCCGCTGTAATAATAAGCAGATCATCTTTAGCCATTGCCTTCATGATTTCCGGTAATCTAGCATCAAATTCTTGAAGCGCATTGCCGTAGCCAATTGGATCCCGGCGGTGGCCAAATAATGCATCGAAGTCCACAAGGTTTACGAAGCTTAGCCCTTTAAATTCCCTTTGCATGACGTCAACCAATTTGTCGACACCATCCATATTGCTAACGGTACGGACTGACTCTGTAACGCCTTCACCGTTATAAATATCCGCAATTTTCCCAATGGCGATCACGTCATGACCAGCATCCGCCAATTCATTCATAACGGTGCGACCAAAAGGCTTCAACGCATAATCATGCCGATTGGTTGTCCGAGAAAAGTTTCCGATTTCCCCAATGAACGGCCGCGCAATCACTCGTCCTACCAGGTATTCCGGCTGCAATGTTAACTCGCGCGCAATTTCACATATACGATACTGTTCTTCAATCGGAATAACATCCTCATGCGCAGCAATTTGCAAAACAGGGTCAGCAGATGTGTAGACGATGAGTGCCCCTGTTTTCATATGTTCTGGCCCCAGTTCGTCAATGATCGCTGTCCCACTTGCCGGCTTATTGCCAATTACTTTACGACCTGTACGTTGTTCTAGCTGGTCTATGAGCTTTTGCGGAAAACCGTTCGGATAAACTTTAAATGGCTGATCAATATTGAGGCCCATAATTTCCCAGTGCCCTGTCATCGTATCTTTTCCGACCGACGCCTCTTGCATTTTTCCATAAAATCCGACCGGAACTTCCGCTTCGACTACACCTTGAATCGGTTCAATATTCGATAAGCCAAGCTTCCCTAAATTTGGTAAATGGAGACCATTCATCGCTTCTCCAATATGTCCAAGTGTATGGGCACCTTCATCACCAAATAGATGGGCATCAGGTGCTTCCCCGATCCCCACGGAATCTAATACAATTAAGTGAATGCGGTTAAACTGTTTTTTTTCCATAATAGGTCCTCCAATACATGTAATCGCATACATGACGATTTATAAAGACGCCATCGCTGGGGCTTTATCGATTTTATGCCCGCGGGTGAAATTTCACAAATACATCTTTTAACCTAGTGCGGCTCACATGTGTATAGATTTGTGTCGTTGAAATATCTGCATGTCCAAGCATTTCTTGCACCGCGCGAAGATCAGCACCATTTTCAATAAGGTGCGTCGCAAAAGAATGCCTCAAAATATGCGGTGTCAATTCTTTTTGGATCCCGGCTTTTAAGGCATATGTCTTTAATATTTTCCAACATCCTTGTCTCGTCAAACGAGTTCCCCGCAAGTTTACAAATAAAGCTTCGGTTTTCTGCTTTGACGTTAACCTTGGCCGGACTTCTTCCATGTATTGCCTGCAAGCTTCTATCGCCTTTCTGCCTAACGGAACGATTCTTTCCTTACTTCCTTTCCCGAAAACACGGATAAAGCCCATCGATAAATGTAAATCATCAATATTCAGTCCAATACACTCACTTACACGCATACCTGTTCCATATAATACTTCCAATAACGCTGTGTCTCTTATACCTTGCGGCTTCGCGCGATCGGGACTCGAGATAAGTCTGTCTATTTCCTCCAACGATAATACGCGCGGCAATTTCTGTTCAAGTTTAGGAAGTTCTAAGTGGACAGTTGGATCTTGCGTTGTTACTTTTTCCCTCAATAAAAATTGATGAAATGATCGAATCGATGAAATATGCCGTGAGATCGTTCGAGTAGACTTTCCATCCTCTTTTAAACGATGTAAATATTCCAGAATTGTCGATCGCCCGATTTCGTCCAACTTTGCTAGACCAACTTCTTCTATACTACTTATGTATTCAACCAAATCCCGCTTGTAAGATGTGATCGTATTGTGAGATAACTGGCGCTCCACTTTTAAAAAGTGAATATAATCTTCCAATGCATAATGAGCATCTTCCACTCTACGGCCACCTCCTTCCTTCACTGAATAAAGATAAAGATAACAAAAGGGATAGCGTCGCGCCATCCCTCATTTTAATCTTTACTATCATTTTCACCTGATCTGCATCTTTTACAAATCCCATGAAATGTTAACCAATGATCTTTAATGGTGAATTCAAATCGACTTTCAACTATTTTCTCGACATCTCCAAGAAGATCTTCCTGTACTTCATCTACCGTTCCGCATTCAATACAGATCAAATGATGATGAAAATGGGCTGCTCCTTCTTTTCTCAAGTCATATCTTGAAACACCGTCTCCGAAATTGATTTTATCTACAATTTTGAGGTCTGTTAGCAGTTCTAACGTTCGATAGACGGTTGCAAGCCCAATATCAGGTGATTTTTCTTTAACGAGCAAGAATACATCTTCCGCACTCAAATGATCTTCTTCATGTTCCAGAAGTACAAGCACTGTTGCTTCTCTTTGAGGCGTCAACTTATAGCTAGCCCCGTGTAATTGTTTCTTTATGCGTTCAATACGGCCTTCCATTCGACGCCCCCCCAAACTGCCACCATTATACCAAATGGGGTTTCCTTCTGACAACTGAATAGAATGAGCCGTTAGAAAACTACGATTGGAAAACAAAAAGGAAAAGTATTATATCTAAAACTAGAACGATTGCCATTAAAAAGATAAAAACAAATAAAGTTTTGCTAGATTGCTTTTTTCGAAAGTTCGTCCGCATAAAATAAGGAGGGACGAGAATGGCACAAAACATCAGAAATAAAAAGCATGATAAAAACTGGAACGGAAACCACCAAATTGTATATTCAATCATACGCTTACTTGAACTTAATAAGTAAGAAGACGATAGACCAAACAACACACACTTCAAGGCACCTAGAAATAGGACAAGCAGCCGCGTCCTCTGAAATGACGCTAAAACAATTACAATGACAACTAATAAAATTGTTGTTAAAAGAGGTTGGAATATCGTCTTTTCAGCATCCGACATCACCCGGACATCATAAAATGCCAACAATTTTTCGATCGCGGCGACGGGCATTTCACGAAACAGCAAAGCCCCTCCAATATAGCCAACCGCAAGTATGATGAATAGATGGACAATTGGTAAAGAACGGACCACCGGCTACACCCCCGCATAGTTTCTTTAATCTATGCTTGTCCGGTTTGACTTATTAAACATTTATGATTCATTTTTAAACTTGACTGAGTAATTGCTTTACGTAAAGAACAGCAAATGCCGTTTTCGCATCAAAAATCTCGCCTGTTTCCATCATTTTCTCGGCTTCTTCCACTGTTACTTCTAAAAGACCGATGAATTCATCCTCGTCTCCTTCGGCGGGCTGCTCAACCGAATAAAGCCCTTGTGCCAAATACAGATGAATGATTTCATCCGCAAAACCGGGAGAGGTGGCGAATGATTGAATATATGTAAAATCTCTTGCGCCATAGCCTGTTTCTTCTTCCAGCTCGCGAATCGCAGTAATGGCTGGTTCCTCATTCGCCTCGATTTTTCCAGCGGGAATTTCAATCATTGTTCGCTCTAGCGCTTTACGATACTGCTCTACCAGCACTAGTTTATGGTCTTCGGTAACCGCAACAATCGCTACCGCACCAGGATGCTTGATTAGTTCTCGCTTTGCATGACCGCCATCTGGAAGCTCAACCTCTTCAACCCGGAGTGTAATAATTTTCCCTTCATACAGCGTTTCTCCAATAATTGTTTTCTCCTCGTATTTGCTCATATTCCCAACCCTTTCATTTGGATTTAATATTGCGATCATTGTAACATGGAACAATGGGGAGGGGTGTTTTGTATGAATAAAAGAAGATTAGGCAACAGTTCTTTGTTTGTTTCTGAGCTCGGACTTGGCTGTATGTCTTTACCAAATGATCTGCAAGAAACGAAAAATATTATAGATGCGGCAATCGATGCGGGGATTAACTTTTTCGACACCGCGGATCTTTATGCAAACGGACAAAACGAGGCGATTGTTGGCCAAGCACTCAAAAAACGGAGACATGAAATAGTTTTGGCAACAAAGGTTGGCAATAAGATGAACGAAGACGGTAAAAGCTGGACGTGGGATGCTTCCAAAGAACATATAATAGAAGCGGTCAAACAAAGTCTGAAAAGGCTTGGCACCGATTATATCGATTTGTATCAGCTGCACGGCGGTACGATGGAGGACAATATTGATGAAACAATCGATGCGTTTGAAAGTTTGAAGCAGGATGGACTTATTCGCGAATATGGCATTTCTTCTATTCGTCCAACTGTCATTCATCGCTTTTTAGAAAAAAGCGATGCCAGTTCAATTATGATGCAATATAGTCTACTCGACCGAAGACCAGAAGAATGGTTTCCAATGATCCAAAAGGCAGGAGCCTCTGTTATTACCCGAGGAACAATCGCCAAAGGATTCTTAACTGCGGAAGGATTGGAGCGAGCTTCAAAGTCGAATGGTTTTGCAGCGTATAACACGGAACAATTGCGGGAAGCTGTTGCCGCCCTCGCTAATGAAACAGATGATTTGCATGCCGCGGCCATCGCATTTGTGTTACGTGAACAAACTGTCGCGACGGCTCTCATTGGCGCACGGACAACAGAACAATTCACCCGTTCGATTGAAGCCTACAACAAAGAGGTAGCAAAGAAATCCATTGAAGCGCTATCCCATTTAACAGCCGCACATCAATATAAAGAGCACCGACTTTGAGATCGGTGCTCCGTTTTTTCATCTAAAATGACATCTATCAAGCTTATATATTTTTCTCTCCCCAAAAAATTAAAGATTAATTTCCAATACAATCGGGCAATGGTCGCTGCCCATAATTTCGCTGTCAATTGAAGCAGTTACAAAGTTTGACTCCAGTCTGCTCGAAGCAATAAAATAATCAATGCGCCAGCCGATATTCCGTTCCCTGACCTTATTCATAAAGTTTTAATTACGTTGAACTAATAATAACATAAAAAAAAAGAGAAGTAGCACTATGCACCCCCTCTTTTATTCTTTATATTTATTTTTCTTTATATGCACCGATATTCATTAAATACTTAGCACATTCAAGACCTCCTAGCTCTTTACTGACAGTCACTGTTACGGTGATTTGTTTCATTCCTCTTTTTCGTTTTGGTTTTTGTATTGTTTTTTTCATCGCTTATCCTCCTGAAGTTTACTGCTTCAGAAAGACACTTACGTACCACTAAATTTTTAGGACATTTTTTCATTATGAGATGTTTGTTATTTAATACCAATCCCTCAAGTACGTGGAAATATGAAAATTGCCGAATAAATGTTATGTAAAATGAATGGTTAATGTTTTCGAGTTTAATTTTCAGGTTACAATCGCCTTCATAATACCCGTTTACACCTCTATTAGCATGGACACTCCCAAGAGGGTTAAGCTAATATGCTAACCCCCTATAAGGAAGATAAGCCATCCACCTATTACGGATGAAGCGAGTAGTATTTTTTCAATGATGAACACCTCCTAAAAATGGGAATAAAAAAACACCTTCAGAATTGAAGGTGCAACATTATATTAGTAATTAGCAATCAGCGTTTTCAACTAGCCACTCTTTCATTTTTCTGTACTTATCTGTTTCGTCTCTCTCTAATCTTTTGACACTAGGTAGAACTTCATTATTTTTATAATATGTCCTAACCCTGCTTTTAAACTTGGAGAATATGTCTTTTTTATTGAAATGTTTAAATAAGTCGTTGTTCAAATTTGTACTTTCGGAAATTACTTCTTCATCTTCCATTTCAATTGAAAAGATATGATAAACAGGTTTACGACTACCGTTTGCAGAATCATCATGGAAATATCCATAAACATTGTTATCTACAATAATATATTTATCCTCAATCTTCTTTACTTCGTTCCTGTATTCAGCATACGTTTTATAGTCATTACCTAACTTATCAATCAACATACAATTTCTTTTAGCAATAGTGTACCATGATGAACCAGAATAATTATCAAAGGATTCCGAAACCTCTTGCCCATTGTAGGTAAAGCTAGTGTAACTTTTATCGGTGTAGACGTGTGTGCGAACATTGATAATTTCACCATTGTGAGTATATTGTTCGTGTAAATAAACAGGTTTGCTAAACATCCTAATCCCCCTATCGAACTACGTGATAATAGTAGCAAAACAATAGATAGAATTTCATACCAAACAAAAGAGAATCGCAAATCTAATAATTAAAAACACCATCAAATAAAGATAAATTTCAAATCATTAATCTTCGCTAAAATTATTCCTGTATCGTCACCAAATAACCATCTTCAAAATATAAATATTTGTAATTTGGATAAACCCATTGTTCGCTTACACCATACCTAGTCGTCGTTTTATTAATTTTTTGAGGTTTGCCCCATGTAGATTCCCTTACCTCATAATCCGTCATGCCAATAGCAGGTTCATAGGGAATGGGTTCTGCTGTTTTCGCCACTTTTTTATTCTTTCTCTCGTACTCCCGATTTTTATGATCATTGTAACGTCTCTCCCATTCCTCGTATGGAATCTCGCTTTCAAGCATAAAAGCCCTGATTTCGTCTTTAAATTCGCCATCATAATCCGGAGGAATCTTTACATGTAACCCTCCGTATGTGACTTGCCCTGTTTTTTCTTTTAAATCCATTTTCGCTGCATATAAATTTAATATTCTTATTTTTTCACTGTTCTCTAATATCCCCCACGGGATAATATCACTAGCTTCTTCATAATTTTTGTCTGCAATATGTTTTACAATTAAATCTTCCTGTTCTTTAATCTGCTCGTATTCACTCAAAACAGGTTGTTCATCAGTGATTGCTTCCCCATCAGTATCACTACACGCGACTAACATAAGAGTCATTAAAAACACAACAATTGTTTTTAATTTCATTGTATCGCCTCCCCATGACTCGAACTATTCTTGAATAGCCGTCAAATATCCATCCTCGAAATACAAATATTTATAATTCGGATACACCCATTGCTTGCTCACTCACACCATATCTCGTTGTTGTTTTGTTAATTTTGTGAGGTAGACCCCATGTGGATTCCCTTACTTCATAATCAGTCATTCCGATAGTTGGCGCAACCCTATTCCTTTCCCTTTCTTCCTCTTTCATTTTTTCATATTTCTCTCTAAGTGATGGAAAATTATTAACTGTATCAGGTGGAACTGACGACCATCTTCCTTTAGGATCTTGTTTTTCAGCTTCTTCTTGTTTCCTATTATCAATTTCTTCTTGCATCCGTTCTCCTTCTTCTGTTCCCCTCAAAGCTGTTGGTACTCCCATAATCGGCTCTTTTACTTCCTCTGTTGCTTCTGCTTCTTTTGTATCTACCTTTTCAATTTCTCCCTCTATTTCTTCACTGCTTTGAAACTCTTTACCAGAACAGCCCGCAATCAATAAGCAACCCACAATAATTATAAAGATATTTTTCATTCTTCCCCTCCGTAGGTAATATTGAACTGCGTCTATTTTACCATATACAAAGATAGTTTATAGACTTTTCTGTACAATGAAAACACCTTCTTAAGAATGTATCAAATTTAATAGCTGATATATTCAATAAGGCGCTCTAATCGCTCAGGGTTAAATTGGTATAGAAAATGGACTAGGATTGATCATAGAACACTGTGGATTGTCGGGATTAATGTTAATGTGGAATAGAAAAATGTTCATTGCGGTACTAGAATAAAAAATAGGTACGTGAAAAAATTGATTAGGTAGAACACTATTTCATATTTAGGAATCGAAATATATTCAATCATTCCAGAGAATAAATTTTCTCTTGATTTAAAAAGAATTTTCAAATTGTTATTTTACCTTTTATAGTCACCCCCAAAAAGGTTTTAAAAAATTGGCGCAGAATTTTTGACCGGAAAACGACCATTTGGAATGAAAAATTTTGACAAGGACACCCCCAAAAAGAAAATATGCATTTAACAGTGCGCCCGGAAAGTCTAATGTTACGAAGAGTTTTCCGACCACCGAATATATCCAGTAAACGGTAGAAAGCGTATTTCCAGCTACCCACTTCAGGTGGTATACCCTTCCTTACTTTCCAGCACCTCAATACAACGGCCTGTACAAGGGCTACACTAGCATTGAATATACATTGCCTTGAGACATTATAGCACCAACCTACACCAGGCTTGCCCATTGTGTGGCGTTGCGGCCTTGCCTGTACATGATGTGCTTCACAACTCCTTCCCTTCTCTATGCCCCGATGATGGCTGGCGGTATTGGGGTAGTTAGTGCCGTTCTAACGGGGTGACTTATGATAAGCCGGGAGCGTTACCGTTACGCTTGCCTATTGTATGTATTTGAGTTTTGATTGGGGGTTAGCTTTGTGAGAAGCACATACCACTAAAGAATAGTACTGTAAAGAAATTTCCCCTAAGTTGGAAGTTAGTTTCTAACTTTTGTTGCCCCTTTCGTACTTTCCACAAAGCGGCAATATACCCCCTAAAAGAATACTCTACAAAGGTATAGCATCTTGAGTAGCAAGAGAAAGTGTTATATTGTTGTTGAGTATAGGGGGTAAGCACATGGCTTTATTAAGTTGGAATGAAATTAGAGCAAGAGCAATTAAATTTTCGAAAGAATGGGAGAATGAAACAAGCGAACATGCCGAGGCCAAATCCTTTTGGGATGATTTTTTCAATGTTTTCGGTATATCACGCAGAAGGGTTGCAACTTTTGAAAAAAGCGTCAAAAAGACTGGCGGTGAACAGGGGTTCGTTGATCTACTTTGGAAAGGTGTTTTGCTTGTTGAACATAAATCTAAGGGTAAAGATCTGGAGAAAGCCTATCGGCAAGCAAAAGACTATTTCCCCGGTTTAAAAGAAGCAGAGCTACCCAAATACATATTGGTTTCTGATTTTGAAAACTTTGTCCTTTATGATTTAGATGAAGGTGGAGAAAGACGGTTTACATTAAGTCAATTTCCCCAGAATATAGAGTTATTTGGGTTTATAGCGGGTTATCAGAAACAAGAAATCAAAGAACAGGATCCCGTTAATATTCATGCAGCTGAAAAAATGGGAGAGTTACATGATAAGTTAAAAACAATTGGTTATACCGGATATGATTTAGAAGTGTTTTTGGTGCGGCTACTGTTTTGTTTATTTGCTGATGATACAGGGATTTTCGAGAAAAATTTATTCCGGGATTACATAGACGAGGAAACCCGTAAGGATGGCAGTGATTTAGGATTTCATTTAGCGGGGATTTTTGAAACATTGAATATACCGGTAGGGGAACGGGCAACAAATATTGATGAAAATCTTAATCAATTCCCATATGTCAATGGCAGCTTGTTTGCGGATCGGCTAGGTTTTGCAACTTTTGATTCTGAAATGAGAGATTTGCTATTGGAGAGTTCGGCACTAGATTGGGGAAGAATTTCCCCAGCGGTGTTTGGTTCTCTATTTCAAAGTGTTATGGATGCCGAGCAACGTAGAACGCTTGGCGCTCACTATACAAGCGAAGAAAATATCCTAAAGGTGATTAAACCACTATTCTTAGATGATTTATGGGATGAATTTGAAAAAATTAAAAATGCAAGATCTCGAAGAAACGAAAAGCTAAATGACTTTCATGAAAAACTTGCTTCATTGCGGTTTTTAGACCCTGCATGCGGTTGCGGAAACTTCCTCATTATTGCATATCGCGAGCTACGGCTTTTGGAATTAGAAGTTATACGAGAACAGTTGCGTGGACAAATGACTTTAGACATTGATTTGTGGGTAAAAATTGATGTCGATCAGTTTTACGGAATTGAAATTGATGAATTTGCTTCCCAAATTGCCCAGGTTGCTCTATGGCTAATTGACCACCAAATGAATATGAAAATTAGTAATGAATTTGGTGAGTATTTTGTCCGTTTGCCCTTGAGAAAAAGACCTCATATTGTTCACGGAAATGCTTTGCAGCTAGACTGGGAAAGCGTAGTTCCTAAGAGTGAATTGAGTTATATTCTAGGAAACCCACCTTTTGTTGGATCCAGTTTGATGACAAAAGAACAAAAAAATGACCTAGTAGCCGTAACTAAAGGATTAAAGAAGGCAGGACATCTTGATTTTGTTGCTGGATGGTATATAAAAGCTGCTGAATATATACGTTTTACAAAAATACAAGTGGGGTTAGTATCTACAAATTCTGTTTGTCAGGGTGAACAAGCCCTTAATTTATGGAAGTATCTTATGTATCAACTTGATGTGGAGATCCATTTTGCCCATCAAACATTCCAATGGACTAATGAAGCAAGAGGGAAAGCAGCTGTTTATTGTGTTATTGTTGGGTTTAGTTGTATAAAAGGTTTACCTAAAACTTTATTTTCATATCCCCATATAAAAGGGGAGCCTACCTCTAAACCCGTAAATATGATTAATCAGTATTTATTAGACGCCCCGACTATATTTATAGAAAGTCGACGATCACCTATTAGTAATGTTCCCCCTATGATATGGGGTTCAAAAGCTACCGATGGCGGAAATTATATTTTTACAGAAGAAGAAATGATGGATTTTATTGCTAAAGAACCCCTATCCAAAAAGTATTTCCGTCCGTGGATTGGGGCTCACGAGTTAATAAATGGCTACCAACGATATTGTCTATATATAGCTGATTGTCCTCCGACCGAATTAAGGAAAATGCCCCATGTTATTGAACGGGTAGAAGCAGTAAAGCAAATGAGATTAGAAAGCAGGGCCGCTTCTACAAGAAAGTGGGCGGACTATCCAACACGGTTGCGTCAAGATCAAGTTATAGACGAAGATATATTAATTATTCCTGCAGTCTCATCAGAAAACCGAAAGTTTATCCCTATGGGTTATTTTGAGCCTCCTACAATTTGTACCAATGCAGCATTTCAAGTTATTAATGCTGATAAATATTTATTTGGAATACTCAATTCATCCATGCACATGGCTTGGATGAGAACCGTATGCGGTCGGCTAAAAGGGGATTATAGATATTCAAACACACTAGTTTATAATAATTTTATATTTCCCGAACCAACGGAAAAGCAAAAAAGCGATATTGAGAAGAATGCCCAAAAAATACTGGATGTTCGAGGGAAGTACGCAGGCAGCACATTAGCCGACCTCTACGATCCACTTGCTACTCCACCTGATTTATTGAAGGCTCACAATGATCTAGATAGATCGGTTGAGAAAGCCTACGGCAAAACATTCAAAACAGATGAGGATAGGGTAGCGTTCCTATTTGAAAAGTATCAGGAAAAGGTACGAAGCGAAATGACTAAATAGATAGCAGGAAGGAGGAATAAAAAATGTTGAAAAAACGAAGACATTTGCTGATTTCAATTTTTATAATTACGGTAATTTTTGCAGGGTGCAGTCCAAAAGAAAGTGGAAGTGTGGACTTGTATGAAAATTATCCCGAGGGAGTAGAGAATGGAGATGTCAGTAAAGAATACTTTCATGATTTGATGGGATATTTTTTATCCAATGCAAACTATAGGGATGACTTTACGGAATTTATTGGAGAAGATGATTACTATACTCAATCAAGAACTGAAGAATTTAAAGAATTGATAATGGCTAACAGTATTAAAATAAATAGTTATAAGACTATGCCAGTAACAGATGTTGAAAAAGAAATTGATTACTATTTTCGAGAAGCTATTTTACAAAACGAAAAACTTAATAAAACCACTCTCAAGGAATTAAAGACAGAGGAACCAGTTAGTGTAGAATTTTATGATGCGATAACTTCCATATTGGAGGATCAAAATATTGCTTTGGATTTATTACATAAGGTTCTTCTAAAATATAAAATATTTGAGGAATAGTATCTTCGAATTTTAACACGACTCTACAGTAATGCCGTAGGGTCGTTTTTCATTCTCAATTTCTATAAAAAAGAGATAATCAGACATAGAGCGAACCTAATGTAACAAAATACATAATAAGTTACATTCATTTCATTTATTCTATTGACCTTGACCGGAAAGTAGGATATTCTATGTTTAGATAAAAAATATGTTACATTCAAAACACTGATTCTAAAGGGGTTATACATAATGGGAAAATCAAAAGAAATCAAAGACGTACAGCCGATTCGTTCACTAGAAAAGATTGAGGATATGAAATGGTCTTTACGGAAATGGTGCGGTGAACGTGATTACATAATGTTTTTAATTGGAATCAATACAGGATTAAGGGTGAGTGATCTTCTTAACTTGAAAATTAGTGACGTGAAAGGGAAAAAGCGGATTACTGTCAAAGAAGGAAAGACCGACAAGCCCCGTACTATACAGCTTGCCAATATATATGATGAATTGAATACATACATAAACACGCTGGAGGGTACAGAATGGCTTTTCCCGTCCCGTAAAGGTGACAAGGCTATTAGTCGAATACAAGCGTACAGACAACTCAACAAAGCGGCTGATATGGTAGATATTACGGACGGGATCGGCACTCATACAATGCGGAAGACCTTTGGTTACTGGCACTATAAGCAGTTTAAAGATGTGGCGGAATTGCAGATGATTCTAAACCATTCCCACCCTGAAATAACGCTAAAATATATTGGAATCACTGATGAAGAAATAGAAAACAATCTAAAAAATTTCGTGCTTTAAGAGGGACGACTGCATAATGATGAAACTGGAAAACAATAGCGTTTGATATTCGGTATTCTGTCTTTATAAATCAAGTAAAAGCAGCAATTGTATATGGTAACTTAAAAGTGAGCCACTATAACAATTGAAAACTGAGCCACTTTTGATAGAAAATAACCCTAGCATTACGTTAGGGGGAAATATCAGGAGTGATCACATTGAAAGATAAACAGATT
>NZ_LPUT01000024.1 GCF_001563475.1 Sporosarcina sp. HYO08
CATCCGGTGGCGTTCGACCGACAGATCGGTCGGATTGTTTTTGGGGAAATAGGCTTTTACATCTTGATTCCGTTTCTTTTTGAAGCGTGGGTATTTTGACTTTCCTTTAAAGAAATTCTTAAAAGCACGGTCCCCATTCATAATCGATTGTTTGACGGCTTTACTGGAAACCTTTTTAATCCATGGATCATTTTCTACTAGATGCACGTTGTTTAACCACTTTGAAAAGTCATAGCCGGACAGATGTTTTTTCATTTCTTTGTAGTGTTTTTGAGCCGTAACTAGATACAGATTGTAAACATACCTGCAAACGCCGATCGTTTGGTGTACTTTTTGTCGTTGCGCAGGCGTGAGGAGAATTTCAGTTTTA
>NZ_LPUT01000025.1 GCF_001563475.1 Sporosarcina sp. HYO08
ACGTTTTGCGTTCAGTTTTGAAGGTTCATGGAAAAGCGGAAAACACCGCTTAGATATGAAAACTTCAAAACTTGTTCATTGAAAACTGGATAAAACGACATTGAAAGCAACAAATCAAGTAATCAACTTATTTGCAATACCTTTTTAACGATTCAACTTTATATCGCTATGAAGTTGATCGACCATTTTAGGTTAAGTTATAAAGGGCGCACGGCGGATGCCTTGGCACTAGGAGCCGATGAAGGACGGCACTAACACCGATATGCTTCGGGGAGCTGTAA
>NZ_LPUT01000026.1 GCF_001563475.1 Sporosarcina sp. HYO08
TACAGCTCCCCGAAGCATATCGGTGTTAGTGCCGTCCTTCATCGGCTTCTAGTGCCAAGGCATCCGCCGCGCGCCCTTTATAACTTAACCTAAAATGGTCGTTCAACTTTATAGCGATATAAAGCTGGAACGTTAAAAAGGTATTGCAAATAAGTGATTACATAATGTAATCGACTCGGTTGATTACTTGATTTGTTGCTTTCAATGTCGTTTTATCCAGTTTTCAATGAACAAGTTTTGAAGTTTTCATATCTAAG
>NZ_LPUT01000027.1 GCF_001563475.1 Sporosarcina sp. HYO08
CATCTGTCCGCTCGACTTGCATGTATTAGGCACGCCGCCAGCGTTCGTCCTGAGCCAGGATCAAACTCTCCATAATAGAAGAAATTGATTTGCTCAATTCTTGCTGACTTTGAATCCGAAGATTCTTGTTTTGTTTACTTCACCGACGAGGTCGGATCCGCAAACTTATTTGTTAACGTTTTGCTGTTCAGTTTTCAAGGTTCATATCTTCGCCGCGTCTCCCGCGACAACTCTTACAACATATCACTTCAGCACCCAACTTGTCAACAACTTTTTCGAAGTTATTTTTCAAAGTGTTTTTCTTGCTCTTAAAGCGACTGCTTTATTTTAGCACTTTTCGACAAGTTGTGTCAACAACTTTTTTTAAGGTCTTTTTTCTCTCATTCGTTGCATGTCTCAAACGCAACGTTTACTACTATACCAACATCCCGTCTATAATGCAATCCTTTTCTATGTTTTTTTACTTTATGATTCGAACCATACTAAAAAGCTACCATGATCAGCTTTATTGTTACTGTCATCTTTTTAATAACAATTGCTCTAATACTTGTATTATTTGCAGTTCTAATTTTCCTGCTTCCTCATCTTTCATCATGGCAAGTGCCTGAATTGGATCTAATTGATCTCGATAGATTCGATAAGATGTCATTGCATGGAATACGTCAGCAACAGCAATAATTTGTGCAGCAATCGAAATGTCATTCATTTTTTCACTTCGCGGATAACCACTGCCATCTAATCTTTCGTGGTGCTGGAGAATAGCAAGCTTCATTTCTGTACGTAAAAAAGGGGAGTCCTTAATCATTTGAAAACTATAGATGGAATGTTTTTTTATTTCCTGGAATGCTTCTTTTGTTAATAGTGCTTCCTTTTCCATAATTTCAGGATTAATTTTTGCCATGCCGCAATCCGATAACAGTCCAGCCAATCCAATTTGCATCATTTCTCCCTTTGAATGTCCAAGCTGCATGCTAATACGGGATGCAATTAAACAGACTGCAAGGGGGTGACTATACAGATATGATTGCGACTTCGTCAGTTGAAGAAGGTGAAGCAATGATATTTTTTCGGACAAGAAGGTCTCTATTAAAGGAATGACCGAGGCCCTTAGTTTAATCATATCTGGAGATATTCCCAATCTCCAACGGTCAAAGTCTTGCTGTATTGTTAAAATGGCTTCATTGAATTTTATATCGAAAGAATCGTTTATTTTAATTAATTTGTCTTTTTCGTTAATACCGTTAATAGGTTCTACCTTGACTTGTTGTATACCAAACGCGAGTAACACTTTTATATGTTGCGTACTTAAAACTGTTTTTTTACGCATAATGGTGTACTGTGTATTTGCAAATATATCCTCCATTAACAGATCCCCCAATTGTAACTCATCGACTTTTACATACATGTCTGCCAAAACTCCTCACCCTTTCCACTCTTAGGTATTTTCTACCAGTACCCATTATAGGTGAAAAGATAAACAAAAAAAAGCCGCAACTTTACATAGTATCTGTAAAGTTGCGGCTTCCACTTGATCTATTACTTTTTATTGTTCATTTCCTTCTACATCTGAAGTGGAATCATTATTTTGCTCGGCATGTTCCTCATCTTCATACTCTTCTTCATACTCTTCTTCATCTTTTTCTACTTTCGCGACCGTTGCGACAAGTTCATCATCCCCAAGACGAATGAGTCGAACTCCTTGTGTGCTTCTGCCAATGACGGAAATGTCCTCAATGGCCATTCGAATTAAAATACCATGGATGGTGATCAACATCAGATCTTCTGTACCGTTGACAGTTTTCATCGCAACTAGACGACCGTTTCGTTCCGTAATATGCAATGTTTTCAATCCATATCCGCCGCGCGTTTGAATACGGTATTCTTCTTCTGACGTACGTTTACCAAAACCATTTTCGGTAACAACTAGGATTTCATCGCCATCATGAACGATATCCATACCAACTGCTTCATCGCCTTCACGGAGACGAATTCCAATTACTCCACCAGCGATTCGGCTCATGGCACGGACATCTTGTTCATTAAATTTAATAAGCATGCCGTCTTTGGTACCGATTGCAATGTTTTGATCACCGCTAGTCATTTTAACACCAATGAGCTCATCATCGCCTCTAAGCGTCAATGCGATGAGTCCGTTTGATCGGATGTTAGCAAAGTCGCTGACCGATGTACGTTTCACGATTCCATTTCTTGTTGCGAAGAATAGATATTTATCTTCTTCAAACTCTTCCACTGGAATCATAGCGGTCACATGTTCATCCTTATCAACATCTAACAAGTTAACGATTGGCAAACCTTTTGCAGTCCGGCTAAATTCTGGAACTTGGTAACCTTTTTTCCTAAACACACGGCCTCTGCTCGTAAAGAACAAGATCGTATCGTGTGTTGAAGTGTTTAACAAATGCTCGACAAAGTCGTCTTCATTTGTACCCATTCCTTGAATACCCCGGCCGCCTCGACGCTGGCTTCGATACGTGCTCGCTGGAAGTCGTTTAATATAGCCGTTATGCGTCAACGTCAATACGGAATTTTCCACTGGAATTAAGTCTTCATCCTCCAGCATTTCCGCGCCACCTGCAGTAATTTCAGTTCTTCGATCGTCTGAGAAACGATCTTTCAATTCCAACAGTTCTTCTCGAATAATTTGAACGAGTTTTTCTTCATCTGCAAGAATGGCGCGCAACTCGGCAATTAACTGCTGAAGCTGTTGGTATTCTTCTTCGATTTTGTCGCGTTCAAGTCCCGTCAACCGCTGGAGACGCATATCAAGAATGGCCTGCGCTTGGCGCTCGGACAAGTTGAATTGTTCGATTAAACCTGCTTTCGCTTCGTCAGTTGTCTTGGAAGCTCGGATGAGGCTAATGATTTCGTCAATATGATCAAGCGCAATTCGAAGACCTTCTAAAATATGAGCGCGGTCTTCTGCTTTTCGCAATTCATATTGCGTTCGTCTGCGGATGACGACTTTTTGATGCTCCAAATAATGATATAAAATTTCCTTCAGTGCAAGAACTTTCGGCTGGCCGTCAACAAGTGCAAGCATGTTAATACCGAAACTAGATTGCAATGCGGTTTGTTTATAAAGATTGTTTAATAGCACGTTCGCATTTGCATCACGGCGCACTTCAATGACGATCCGCATGCCCGTACGATCCGATTCATCGGCTAAATGCGTAATGCCGTCAATTTTCTTATCCCGGACAAGCTCCGCAATTTTCTCAATCAATTTGGCTTTATTCACCTGATAAGGCAATTCTGAAACGATAATCGTTTCGCGGCCATTCGATTGTTGTTCAATTTCAACTTTCCCTCGAATGATAACCGATCCGCGTCCCGTTTCGTATGCTCTTCGGATCCCACTTCGGCCTAGAATAATACCGCCTGTTGGAAAATCAGGGCCTGGTAGTATTTCCATTAGCTCTTCAGTCGTAATTGCAGAATTATCAGCGACTGCAAGAACAGCGTCAATCGTTTCACCTAGATGATGCGGCGGTATGTTTGTCGCCATCCCTACCGCAATTCCAGACGTTCCGTTTACAAGCAAGTTTGGATAACGGCTTGGAAGAACGATCGGTTCTCTTTCTTGTCCGTCATAATTATCTTGATAATCAATCGTATCTTTATTGATATCTCTTAATAATTCCATTGCAATACGCGACATGCGGGACTCTGTATATCGCATCGCCGCTGCTGCATCTCCGTCGACAGATCCAAAATTTCCGTGCCCGTCAACTAGCATATAACGATAGTTGAAGTCTTGTGCCATCCGTACCATCGTGTCATAAACGGCACTGTCGCCGTGAGGGTGATATTTACCGATGACGTCCCCGACAATACGGGCGGACTTTTTATGCGGTTTATCTGCAGTATTTCCAAGATCTTGCATCGCGTATAATATACGGCGATGCACCGGTTTTAATCCATCCCGGACGTCTGGAAGTGCACGGGAAACGATGACGCTCATTGCATAGTCTAAAAATGAGGTCTTCATTTCCTTACTAATATTAATTTCTTGGACGCCGCGTTTTGGCATATCTGCCATGTTTTCAGACTCCTTTCAGCTCCATAAACATCAAGTATCTAAGTTTTTCACATACATTGCATTATCTTCAATAAATCTTCTTCTCGGTTCGACCTCGTCACCCATTAAATGTTCAAAGACCTCGTCCGCTTCAAACGCATCATCCAAATGAACTTGAAGAAGTGTCCGCTGCTCGGGATCCATCGTCGTATCCCATAGCTGCTCTGCATCCATTTCCCCAAGACCTTTGTAGCGGGTAATTACCGGTTTTGGCGTAGCTGGAAGACGCTCCATAATTTCTTGCAACTCATCTTCTGTGTAACAATATTCTTCTGATTTCCCTTGTTTTACACGGTATAACGGCGGCTGTGCAATATATACATACCCCGCCTCTATAAGCGGTCGCATAAAGCGGAAGAAGAATGTCAGCAGTAAAGTCCGAATATGAGCACCGTCAACGTCAGCATCCGTCATAATAACAATTTTATGATAACGCGCTTTTTCTAGGTCGAATTCTTCCCCGATTCCTGTTCCAAGCGCCGTAATCATGGCACGAATTTCCGCATTGCCCAAAATACGATCTAGGCGTGCTTTTTCAACGTTTAGGATTTTCCCCCGAAGCGGCAAGATTGCTTGAAAATGGCGGTCACGACCACTCTTCGCCGAACCGCCTGCGGAATCCCCTTCCACGATATACAATTCGCTAATTTTCGGATCACGCGATGAACAATCTGCTAGTTTACCCGGCAAGCTCGAAACTTCCAGTGCAGATTTGCGGCGTGTAAATTCCCGTGCATTTTTAGCAGCAATTCGAGCACGTGCCGCCATTAAGCTTTTATCAATTACTACCCGTGCTGTTGTCGGGTTTTCCAGTAAAAACCGTTGGAAACCTTCTGAAAATAATTGATTCGTAATCGTACTGACTTCAGAGTTTCCTAATTTTGTTTTCGTTTGACCCTCGAATTGTGGATCGGGATGCTTGACCGAAATAATAGCAGTTAATCCTTCTCGAACGTCATCGCCCGTCAAATTTGGATCCGCTTCTTTGAGCATTCCATTTCTGCGTGCGTAATCATTAATGACACGCGTTAATGCTGTTTTGAAGCCAGATTCATGTGTTCCACCTTCATAAGTATTGATATTATTGGCAAAAGAGAATAAATTTTCCGCATAGCCACCGTTGTATTGCATCGCAATTTCAATCGATATGCCATCTTTTTCACCTTCAATGAAAATAGGTTCCTCATGAATGGGTTCTTTATTTTTATTTAAATGTTCGACATAAGATTTAATGCCGCCCTCATAATAAAATGTCTCTGTACGAACTTCTTCCCCGCGCTCATCTGTAATCGAAATGCGCAGACCGCGGTTTAAGTAAGCAAGCTCGCGTAAACGATGCGCTAAAATGTCATATTCATAAACGGTTGTTTCCTGGAAAATTTCCGGATCTGCTTTAAAACGGATACTTGTTCCTGTTTCATCAGCATCTCCAATAATCGTCAACTCTTTTTCGACATTACCGCGCGCAAATTCAATACGATGAACTTTTCCGTCTAGTTTTACGGTCACTTCAGTAGTGACTGACAATGCATTCACGACAGATGCACCGACACCATGCAAACCGCCCGATACTTTATAACCTCCGCCGCCAAACTTTCCGCCCGCGTGAAGAACAGTCATAATAACCTCTACGGCAGGTCTTCCCGTTGCTTCTTGAATGCCGACTGGAATACCGCGTCCATTGTCATCGACTCGGATCCAGTCACCTTTTTCAATGGTCACTTCAATGTGATCACAATGTCCGGCAAGTGCTTCGTCAATACTATTGTCGACAATTTCCCATACAAGATGGTGCAACCCTCTAGAACTTGTCGTCCCGATATACATACCTGGACGTTTGCGGACAGCTTCAAGTCCTTCAAGAACTTGAATTTGACTCGCATCATAGGCTGTCTGCAGATCTTTCTCTTCCATTGCCAAACTGTTCACCTTTCCTTTCTAATTTCAAAAGCACAGGCGGTCTGCTTAACCGCCATTGTTGAATATGCAAGCTGCTAATGTAGGTGCTATTCACCCTATGCGCAATATAGAAAAACGTAAATGATTCAATTTTTTGTTTGTGTCACTTGTCCCGCCACTACCTCGAATAATTCTGCTTGTCGAATGGTCTCGTGGTCAATGCCCGCCACATTGGTTGTTGTGACAAATGTTTGAACTTGCCCTTGAATCGTATTTAAAAGATGTGATTGTCGATAATCATCAAGTTCTGACAATACATCATCCAAGAGCAGTACTGGCGGTTCACCAACTTCCTGCTTCACAAGCTCAATTTCTGCAAGTTTTAAGGACAATGCTGTCGTTCGCTGTTGACCCTGTGAACCATACGTTTGAATATCATAATCATTAACGAAAAAATGTAAGTCATCTCTATGAGGACCAACAAGTGTTACACCACGTTCTAGTTCCCGGCGTCTATTTTCATGTAGTTTTTGACCGACAATGGACTCCATTTGTTCAACAGTCTGCCCCGAATCCAACTCTTTTAAAGTTCCATAAGATACTTTAAGTGACTCAAGTCCACGGGAAATTCCATGATGGATCGGTTCTGCCCATTTTTGCAACAATTCCATAAAGTAAAAGCGTTTGCGAATAATTTGGACAGCTACTTGAATATACTGTTCTGTATAAATGTCAAACATCACATCTTGAAAATCCAATTTGCCCCTGTTTTCTTTTAAAATCGCATTGCGTTGCTTTAAAATTTTTTGGAATGTTAATAGATCGTGAAGATATACTGGAGAAATTTGACCAATCTCCATATCCAGAAATCGCCTTCTAATTTGCGGACTTCCTTTGACTAGATTTAAATCTTCAGGAGCAAACATGACGACGTTGAATTGGCCAACGAAAAGGCTTAAGCGATTTTGTTCAAGATGATTAACACGCGCTTTCTTGCCTTTTTTAGAAATCGATAGTTCGATTGGCAACAATCCATATTTCCGTTGGATGTCCCCTTCTATTTTACCATAATCCTCGTTCCAACGTATTAATTCCCGATCATTGGATGTTCGATGCGACTTCGCCATCGAAAGCACATAGATCGCTTCCATGACATTTGTTTTTCCTTGTGCATTTTCGCCAATGAGCACATTAATCTGAGGAGAAAAAGACATGTTTAAAGACGCGTAATTACGGTAATTGGTTAGTTCAAGTCTTTCAATATGCATCCGATTGTCCATTAAATGTTGAAATAATTTTAAACCGACCTGCTTGTGGAATCGTAATGAGATCACCGTCACGCAGCTTTTTTCCACGGCGCTGTTCTGCTTCGCCGTTTACGTAGACTGTATGCTCTTCTAAAAACCATTTCGCCATGCCGCCTGAACCAATGACATTCGTCATTTTTAACAATTGACCAAGCGTGACGAATTCTGTGTCGATTTTTAATTCTTTCATTGTTTTCAGTCCTTCATCAGTATTATCTATCCCTTTATCTTACCGAATATTTGAGTAGAAGTAAAAAGGATAGCCAAATAGTTGACTACCCTCCCCAGTTTTTTAATACGTGCGTACCGGTAAAATGAGCTGCAAAATTGAATCATCTTCGAGTGACTTTAAAATAAATGGCCTCATAGCACCTGTAAATTGAATCAAAATATCTTGTCCTTCAATGGCTTTAAGCGCATCCATCATATATTTCGCACTAAAGGAAATGTTCAATTCGTCTCCTGTCATATCGATCGCTTCCACCAATTCTTCAACTTGTCCGACTTCAGGTGAATTGGACGAGATTTCAATCATTTTGGCTTGATCAACAGAAAATCGAACAATATTGTTTCTTTCTTCACGTGCAAGTAATGATGCACGATCAATCGCTTGCAGGAAATGTTGGCTATTTACCGTTACTGTTGTTTTATATTCAGTTGGAATTAAGCGGGATGTGTCCGGATAGTTCCCTTCTAGTAACCGAGAGTAAAATAATACGTTGCGCGTTTTAAACAAAACTTGTTGCTCGGCAATAAGTATATCTACAGGATCATTATTGTCAGGCAAAATTTTGTTTAATTCTTGCAGGCTTTTTCCTGGGATAACGACACTAAAAGGAATCGTTGGCATTTCTTCAGATACTGTTAGTTTTCTTGCCAGACGGTGGCTATCTGTTGCTACACAAGTGAGTTGTTCCTCTTTACCTTCCCAATGAACGCCCGTTAAAATAGGTCTCGTTTCTTGTTGAGAGACGGCGAAAACAGTTTCCCGAATGACTGATTTCATAAGGTCAGCAGGAAGTGAAAAACGATTTTCATCTTTCATATTGGGCAGCACTGGATAGTCTTCTGCATCTGATCCGATCAAATGGAAGTCTGATTTACCAGAACGAATATGGGTTTGTAAACCATCAGACACTTCAATCGTTACCTTGTTAGTAGGTAATTTACGTATAATCTCACTAAAGTATTTTGCTTGCAGTACAATATTTCCTTTTTCAACAACATTTATAACTTGTTCTCCATCTATTTCGACAGGTATATGCGTGCAAATTGTAATATCCGAATCACTGCCC
This sequence comes from Sporosarcina sp. HYO08, assembly GCF_001563475.1. Classification (GTDB taxonomy): domain Bacteria; phylum Bacillota; class Bacilli; order Bacillales_A; family Planococcaceae; genus Sporosarcina. Next base: position 8,601 of record NZ_LPUT01000027.1, read on the forward strand.
GTCATTGTCATTCCTTTTTCATTCACTTCAATTTTAATTCCCGTCAAAATTGGTATCGAGACTTTTTGACTAATTGCTTTCATAACATCGCTAAGCCCATCCAGCAATTTATCTCTCATAATTTCAAATTTCATCATATACCCTCGCTTATATAATATTAATGTTTATTAAAACAGTAGTAATAGTAGTAGGCGCTGTGGAAATGTGGATAACCCAGAAAAACTTATGTCTCGACACAATTTCCACATGTGTATAACTTGTTGGCGAGTGCGCAGACGTTATACACAGTTTTCCACAATTCTATTATCCCCTTCCAAGTACAGATCGAATCTCTTGAATATCTTGCTGTAACGATTGATCATCCTTAAGCATTTTTGAAATTTTTTCATGTGCATGGATCACAGTTGAATGATCACGTCCGCCAAATTCCGAACCAATTTTTGGCAATGAAAAATCCGTCAATTCTCGTGATAAATACATCGCGACTTGACGTGGAAAAGCAATGGATCGGGTTCGTTTTTTTGCAGCAAAATCTTCTAACTTAATATTAAAGTGTTCACCGACAGATTTTTGAATGTCGAGAATAGTAACTGTACGCGGCCTTGCATTCGGAATAATATCTTTCAACGCCTCTGCGGCCAAATCCGTAGTAATGTCCATATTGACGAGCGAGGAATAAGCTACAACGCGAATTAGTGCTCCTTCTAGCTCTCGAATATTGGAGTCAATTTGGTTAGCAATGTATAGCATCACTTCATTTGGGACATCAATAAGCCCATCTGCCTTTGCTTTTTTACGCAAAATCGCAATTCTTGTTTCCAAGTCTGGAGGGGCAATGTCCGTAATGAGCCCCCACTCGAATCTTGATCTTAAGCGATCTTCTAAAGTTGGGATTTCTTTTGGCGGCCGATCACTAGATATGACAATCTGTTTAATCTCTTCATGAAGCGTGTTAAATGTATGGAAAAATTCTTCTTGTGTTTGTTCTTTTCCAGCGAGGAACTGAATATCGTCAATTAGAAGCACGTCTACATTTCGATAGCGGTTGCGGAATTCAACTGCTTTATTGTCACGGATTGAATTGATGAATTCATTCGTAAATTTTTCAGATGAAAGATAAACGACTTTGGCAGATGGGTTTTGTTCCAATACATAATGTCCAATTGCATGCATTAAATGTGTTTTTCCAAGCCCAACGCCCCCGTAAATAAATAACGGATTGTAAGCTTGCGCAGGTGCTTCCGCAACAGCAAGTGAAGCTGCATGGGCAAAACGATTCCCAGATCCGATGACAAACGTTTCAAATGTGTATTTAGGATTTAACATTGCCGGTGTACTGTTCGATTGAACAGTTTCAGTAGGTTTAACAGTTGGTTTTGGAAGACGGAAATCATTTTCTTCTTCCATATCATTAGGAACAACGAACTGGATGATTCGGTCTTCGCCTGTCAGTTCGGATAATATGCCCGTGATTAAATGCACGTAGTGAGTTTCAAGCCAGTCTTTTGAGAATGAGTTCGGTACGGCGATTGTTGCTTCTTCATCGCCATATGAGAGGAGTTTTGTCGATTTTAGCCAAGTTTCAAAGCTTGGCCGAGAAATTTTCTCTTCTGCTTTTGACAAGACACCATTCCATAATTCTTCGAGGTGTTCCAATTACGTGCCTCCTTTACAGAAATCTAAATAGCAGGAAGCTATGATTATACACAGTTTCCCGTTGTGTGGATAAGTATTATCCTTATATTGTTGAAAAAATTATCCACAACATATCAACAATTGTGGATAACGTTAAACGCATGAAATTGTATTCACAGAAAAACCTAATTCATTGTAACAGGTATTGGTATTGAATTCAAGGACTTTTGTCGACTTATCCACAGAGCTGGCAAGTGTGGAAAAAACCATTATCCACAGGCTTGTATATGTGAAAATCATGTCGACAACTGCTGTGAATAATTTTTTTGTCGAAAAGTTATATGCACATGATGTTTTTAAGAAATGCGCTTAATTTGTGGATAACTAATTGCTGGATTTACCTTACCGAAATGGACGGGGATGGACTATTGAAATAAGAAAATGCATTGGATCATTGATAGTTAAATGAAGAAGGCTAGGTAAGCACGATAAAAAAAGGTTGACTTTTATCTTAAGATACCGCTATACTATTCAAGACTGTCATGTAAAAACACTAGACAATCGCATCGGGAGGTGTCTTATAGATGAAACGTACATTCCAACCAAATAAACGTAAACGTAGTAAAGTTCACGGTTTCCGTGCACGAATGAGCACAAAAAGCGGACGCAGAATTCTTGCAGCTCGTCGACGCAAAGGAAGAAAAGTGCTTTCAGCATAAGGCCACTGTACCCCAGTGGTCTTTTTTTTTGGTAAAATATTAAGCGAAGACTTATAAAACGCAAGAAGTAGGTGCTAAAAAGCAGTGAATAAACAGCAGCGAATTAAAAAAAATGAGGAATTCCAAGAAATATTTAAAAAGGGAAAGTCATTCGCAAATCGGCAATTCGTTGTGTATATTTACCGAAAAGAACAACAAGAAAAGTTTCGGATCGGCCTTTCGGTTGGAAAGAAAATAGGGAATGCCGTCACACGCAATCGCATCAAACGGTATGTAAGACAATCTTTCTTGGAAATGAAAGACGAATTGCGAAATGATATGGACTATATTATTATTGCCAGACATCAGGCGGCCACATTAAACTTCCACGAAACGAAAAAAAGTATGCAACACGTATTACGGATTGCACGTGTACTCAAGAAGAATGTAGAAGGAAATAAGCAGAAGTGATAAACTGAAGCTATCATGTTAAATAGAAGAAGATACGATGTGGGGGATCATTTTGAAGAAAAAAATCGCGTTATTATCCCTGCTGACGGTTCTAACCGTATTTCTTGCGGGGTGTACGGAATTTAGGGATCCGATTTATGCCGACAGCAAAGGTTTTTGGAATGAATTTATCGTCTGGCCTTTAGTGTCGATGATTACAACATTTAAAGATTTACTGGGTACATACGGACTTGGAATTGTTGCGGTAACGATCATTATCCGACTTGTATTACTTCCTTTAATGATCAAACAAGCACAAAGCTCGAAAAAGATGCAGGGGCTGCAGCCTGAGTTGAAAGCATTAAAAGAAAAATATAAATCGAAAGACGCGGTGACGCAGCAAAAGTACCGTGAAGAAATGCAAAAAATGATGGCAGAAAAGAAAATTAATCCTGCCGCAGGTTGTTTGCCAATTTTGATTCAAATGCCGATTTTAATCGGTTTCTATCATGCGATTAACCGGATGAATGCAACGCCAGAGATCAATCTAGGCAACTTTTTCTGGTTTGAACTAGGCGTACCGAGCATTTCACTCGCGATTTTGGCAGGATTGATGCAATTTGCAGTGCTTCGTACAGGACCTGCAATGGATAATCCGCAAATGAAAACAATGATGTATATTATGCCGTTTATGATTATGATTTTTGGTACATTCTTACCAGCGGCACTTGCGTTATATTGGGTCATCGGAAACATCATTTCAATGATCCAAAACATCTTTATTTACAAACCATTTAATAAAAAAGAAGTGGAACCTGTAAAAGCCTCTTCAAAATCACCTTCAAAGGCATCTGTAAAAGCAGGAGGGAAAAAGAAATGAAAAGGATCACGAGAAGGGGAGCCACTGTAGAAGTGGCAATCTCATCAGCATTAGCAACACTTGGCGTGACACGCGATGAAGTAGAAGTCGAAATAATCGAAGAAGGTCGAAAAGGGTTTCTCGGTTTTGGCGCAAAAGAGGCTGAAGTGACGGTAACCGTCATTCGAGAAGAACCTTCCGTCCTTGAACAAATTGCACCTGCAGAAGAAATACAAGCACAGACGGTTGAAGTACCAGCAGAAACAGAAGAAGAATCTAAACAGAAAACAGAAGAAAAAGTTGAAGAGAATGAACAACAAGTGGAACCAAAAGAGGCAAGAGCCCAATTATCTGATGAAGCGGCGATTGCTGAAACAGAGCAATATTTAAAAGACGTTGCTAAACAAATGGGAATCTTAGACTTGAACGTGTCGCATGAAATCGAAGGGAAATATGTGATGTTTCAGTTAGATAGCTCCAAAGCAGCGTTTCTGATTGGAAAACGAGGACAAACGTTAAATGCAATTCAGCAATTAGCGCAGCTCATTGCCAATAAATCTGCAGAGCAATTCAAAGTTGTACGTGTTAATGTAGGTGATTATCGTGAACGCCGCGAGCAATCTTTGGAACAGCTGGCGGAGCGAATGGCTGATCGGGCATCAAGAACAGGAGAGCGCGTTCAACTTGAACCGATGCCATCGCATGAAAGAAAAATCATTCATAACGCTTTATCGAATCGAATGGATATTGAAACGTATTCTGAAGGAACCGATCCGCATCGATATCTTGTTATAGAAGCCATTAAATAATGATCAATCCCGCAATTGCTAAATATGCATTGCGGGATTTTTTGGTGTTTGGTATTATTCATTTTTTTGCAGCTTCCATCAACTTGGAAACTTATCCACATGTGAGTAACGAAGCCAGGAAGGTGAGTAACGTGCATTTTGATACAATAGCTGCCATTTCAACTCCGATGGGAGAGGGCGCGATCGCCATTGTCCGGCTGAGTGGAGACGAAGCTATCCAAATAGCCGATCGTGTTTTCAGTTCGCCGTCGGGTAAAAAATTACTAGAAGCACCGTCACATACGATCCATTACGGTCATTTAATAGAACCTTCAACAGCAGAAGTAGTTGAAGAAGTCATGGTTTCGATCATGAAAGCACCGAAAACATTTACGCGGGAAGACGTCGTAGAAATTAATTGTCATGGCGGTGTTGTTTCAGTTAAACGAGTCCTTGAACTTGTGCTTAAACAAGGAGCCCGTCTTGCCGAGCCGGGAGAATTTACGAAACGTGCATTTTTAAATGGTCGGGTAGATTTATCGCAGGCGGAAGCCGTTATGGATTTAATCCGTGCAAAAACGGACCGTGCCATGAACGTCGCACTGAATCAGATGGAAGGAAGACTTTCCAGGCTGATCGGTGAATTGAGACAAGCGCTGCTTGAAACATTGGCGCAAGTTGAAGTAAATATTGATTATCCTGAGTACGATGACGTAGAAGAGATGACGATTCCTTTAATGATTGAAAAATGTACGTGGGTGAAAAGTGAGATTGAAAAATTGCTTCGTACATCTTCACAAGGAAAGATTTTACGTGAAGGCCTTTCAACAGTCATTATTGGCAGACCAAACGTAGGGAAGTCTTCTTTATTGAATAGTCTCGTACAGGAAAATAAAGCAATTGTAACCGACATTGCTGGGACAACCCGTGATATTATAGAAGAATACGTCAATGTTCGCGGTGTACCACTTCGTCTAGTTGATACAGCGGGTATTCGGGAGACGGAAGACATTGTTGAACGAATTGGCGTAGAACGGTCAAGACAAGTTCTGAAAGAGGCGGATTTAATTTTACTTGTCCTTAATAACTCCGAACCATTGACGCAGGAAGATGAGCGGCTTTTTGAAGCCATCAGCGGAATGGATACCATTGTGGTGATCAACAAAACTGATTTGCCGCAAAAAATTGATCTCCAAAAGGTGAAGGAACTTGCTGGAGATGGAAAAGTCGTAACAACATCTTTATTGCAAGATGAAGGGATCGATGAATTAGAAGAAGCGATCGCTGAATTGTTTTTTGAGGGAACAATTGAATCCGGCGACTTAACATATGTATCAAACGCAAGACATATTGCGTTGCTTGATAAAGCAAAAGAGACCATTACGGATGCGCTCCGTGCTGCAGAAATGGGCGTACCAGTTGATATGATTCAAATAGACGTAACACGGACATGGGAAATTCTTGGGGAAATTATTGGAGATACAGTCCAGGAAAGCCTAATTAACCAGCTTTTTTCACAATTTTGCTTGGGGAAATAAGCAGGAGGGCAGGACCGTACAAATTGTCTTTTTGCCTTGTGAATACTCTCAAAATAGGAAGGATGAAACGAACATGCCAAAATATGAAGCAGGCACGTTCGACGTAATTGTCATTGGTGCCGGGCATGCCGGCTCAGAGGCGGCACTTGCTGCTGCCAAAATGGGTGCATCGACGCTCGTTTTAACGATGAATCTCGATATGATTGCTTTCATGCCATGTAATCCGTCACTAGGTGGTCCTGCTAAAGGAATCATCGTGCGTGAAATTGACGCGTTGGGCGGTGCGATGGGGAAAGTAATCGACAAAACACATATCCAAATGCGGATGTTGAATACAGGGAAAGGACCCGCAGTTCGTGCTTTGCGCGCGCAAGCGGACAAAGTCCTTTACCAATCGGAAATGAAACGTCTTCTAGAAGAACAAGAAAATTTAACGTTGCATCAAGGCGTCGTTGAAGAAATGATTATTGAAGACGATGAAGTAAAGGGTGTTATTACACAAGTTGGCGCAATTTACCGTGCGAAAACGGTTATTATTACGACAGGTACCTTTTTACGCGGAGAAATTATTATCGGCGATTTGAAATATTCAAGCGGTCCGAATAACCAAATGCCAGCAATTGGGTTAGCGGATCATATTCGTGAATTAGGCTTTGACATGGTCCGTTTTAAAACGGGGACACCACCGCGTGTGAACAGTAAAACGATTGACTATAGCCAAATGGAAATTCAGCCGGGTGATGATGTGCCGCGTGCATTTAGTTTTGAAACGACGGAATTCATCATGGATCAATTGCCGTGCTGGTTAACGTACACAACGCCGACAACACATCAAATTATTAATGATAACCTACACATGTCTCCGATGTATTCGGGCATGATTAAAGGAAAAGGGCCAAGTTACTGTCCTTCCATAGAAGACAAAATCGTTCGTTTTGCGGATAAGGCCCGTCACCAAGTATTTTTAGAGCCAGAAGGACGCAATACGAAAGAGATGTATATTCAAGGATTGTCCACGAGTTTGCCAGAGCACATTCAACGCAAACTAATTGAAAGTGTACCGGGTCTTGAAAAAGCTGAAATGATGCGTGCGGGGTATGCGATTGAATACGATTCAATCATGCCAACACAGTTATGGCCGACATTAGAGACGAAAAAAATCCGTAATTTATATACAGCTGGTCAGTTAAACGGTACATCTGGGTATGAAGAAGCGGCGGCCCAAGGAATTATGGCCGGGATTAACGCAGCTTCACGCGTACTAGGTCAACCAGAGCGTGTACTTGGCCGTTCAGATGCGTATATCGGCGTCTTAATTGACGATCTTGTGACAAAAGGAACGGCTGAGCCGTATCGGATGCTTACATCTCGTGCAGAATACCGACTACTGCTTCGTCATGATAATGCAGATCTTCGTTTGACAGAAATCGGACATGACATCGGTTTAATTAGCAGAGAGCGTTATGAAGCATTCCTTGTGAAAAAACAACAAATCGAAGAAGAAATCGAACGTTTACGTAACTTATCAATTAAACCTGAACCATTTGTGCAAGAGATTATTGCAGAATCAAATGGTGCATCACTTCGCGAACCGTTAAAAGCGGCAGACCTTCTAAAACGTCCAGAAATGAAGTATAGTCAAATTGAACGGATTGTTCCGCTAGAAACGGAATTATCGGATGAAGTGAAAGAGCAAGTTGAAATTTTTATTAAATATGAGGGATATATTGAGAAATCGATGCAACAAGTCGAGAAACTCAAGAAAATGGAAAACAAAAAAATCCCTGAGAATATTGATTATCATGCGATTGCTGGAATTGCAAAGGAAGCGAAAGCCATGTTGAACGAAGTAAGACCTTTGTCCATCGCACAAGCATCTCGAATATCCGGCGTCAATCCGGCTGATATTTCAATTCTTCTTGTTTATATTGAGCAAGGAAGAATTGCAAAAATATCCGGTTAACTTGAATTAGCGGAAGCCCGCTAATTCAAGTTAGGCCTCTGGCGGATGTCATGGATTTTGAAAGGATTTAAGGAAGACAGTCTAAGTGCGCGGTGTCCTGTCGCAACGACTGCATGACCTACATCCTGTATAGGTCCCCATTCAAAATCCAGACGCAATTACGCCGAGGCGTAATTGATCGTATAGACTGATGCGGAGTTTTTTCCGCATCATTTTTTTTAATAATACTTACATAACCGACGAGGAGGGATCGCCTTTGAACGAAGAACAGTTTATTCACGCACTGAAGGAAAAAGGAATTGAATTGAACGAAAAACAAATCGCTCAATTTAAGCGGTACTTTGAATGTTTAGTAGAGTGGAATGAAAAAATGAATTTGACGGCCATTACAGATGCACCGTCTGTGTACTTGAAACACTTCTATGACTCTATTTCCGCTGCTTTTTTCGTCAATCTGAAAGGTGAAAAGAAAATTTGTGACGTAGGGGCGGGTGCTGGTTTTCCGAGCCTACCTTTAAAAATTTGCTTTCCAGAGCTTCAAGTGACAATCGTTGATTCATTAAACAAACGAATTGGTTTCTTAGAACATTTGGCGGGTGAACTTCAATTGGAGAAGGTAGAGTTCGTCCATGCACGTGCCGAAGATTTTGGACAAAATTCCGCGTATCGAGAACAGTTTGATCTTGTTATCGCGCGTGCGGTTGCACGTTTAACAGTGTTGTCGGAGCTTTGTGTTCCACTTGTCAAACAAGGAGGACTTTTCGTTGCCATGAAGGGTGCTGCGGCAGAAGAAGAACTCGTCGATGCCAAAAAGGCACTGTCTATTTTAGGCGCATCAGTTAATGAAAAATATGCATTTACATTGCCAATTGAAAATAGTGAGCGAAATATTTTCATTTTGAATAAAGACAAAAAAACTCCGAAAAAATATCCGCGTAAACCAGGTGTACCGAACAAATCACCTTTGTGATTGTTGTTTCACGTGGAACAAGAAAAGGAAAATCTAATTATCATAAAGAAATAGTAAAATAGGGAGTAGTCTTGTAAAGGTGGTGTCGGGGGAATGAAAAGTCCTTTTTCACGGTTTTTTGGCGGAGGAGAGAAGGAAGCAAAACTACCGTTAGAAAACGAAGGAAGTCAACATGAAAAGGTCGAACAAGTGAAAATTGACTCAATAAAACCGAATAAATATCAGCCGCGTACAATTTTTTCTGAAGAAAAGATTGAAGAGTTGGCACGCACAATTCATACACACGGGGTTATTCAGCCAATTGTTATTCGAAAATCCGAAGAAGATCAATACGAAATCATCGCAGGTGAACGAAGATACCGTGCCATGAAAAAACTTGGATGGACAGAAGTTCCCGCGATTATTCGAAATCTGGATGATCGTGAAACTGCTTCGATTGCATTAATTGAAAACTTACAGCGGGAAGAATTGACTGCAATTGAAGAGGCATTTGCCTATGAAAAATTACTGGAACTCCATGCGATCACACAAGAGGCGCTGGCCCAAAGACTGGGAAAAGGACAGTCAACCATTGCCAACAAATTACGATTGTTGAAACTCCCAGAAAATGTTCAACAAGCTATTTTACAAAAAGTAATTTCGGAGCGGCATGCAAGGGCACTTATTCCATTGAAGGATCCAGAACTTCAAAATGTAGCGCTTCAAGAAGTAATCGATCATCAATATAATGTTAAGCAGCTTGAGGAGCGTATCCAACAATTATTGAAGCCTGAAAATGAACCAAAAGAAACCAAAAAACCAAAACAAAGAAAGTCTGTGAGTAAGGATGTTCGGATTGCCATGAATACAATTCGCCAATCGCTCGCACTCGTAACAAAAAGTGGCATAGACGTCAAAACAGAAGAAGAAGAATCCGAGGATTTTTACATGATTACCGTAAAAATACCAAAGAAAAAGTAATGCCATACTCTTGCTCGCTGTAGCAGGAGTTTTTTTACTATTGATGATAGAAATTTGTTAGTATAGAGTTATATTATTAGAGCACAGGAAAGCAGGTGCAAGCTTGGGTAGAACACTAGCGATTGCCAACCAAAAAGGGGGCGTCGGAAAAACAACAACATCCGTTAATCTAAGTGCTTGCCTTGCCCATATAGGCAAAAAGGTCCTTTTGATCGATACTGATCCTCAGGGGAATTCAACGAGTGGGGTAGGGATTAACAAAGGCGATGTCCAACATTGTATTTATGATGTTTTAATCGACGATGTTGATATTCAAAGCGTCATACTTAAAACAGAATTAGACAATTTGGATGTCATTCCAGCTACGATCTCCTTGGCAGGCGCAGAAATTGAACTTGTTTCAACGATTTCTAGGGAAGTACGGATGAAACATGCCATACAAGAAATAAGAGATAACTATGATTATATCGTTATCGATTGCCCTCCTTCACTTGGACTTTTGACAATCAATGCATTAACGGCGGCAGATTCGATTGTCATTCCAGTGCAATGCGAATACTATGCGCTAGAAGGGTTGAGTCAATTGTTGAGCACAATACGTCTTGTGCAAAAGCATTTAAACGAGGATTTGATGATCGATGGTGTGTTATTAACAATGTTTGACGCAAGAACTAATCTAGGAATTCAAGTAATAGAGGAAGTAAAAAAGTATTTTCAAGAAAAAGTGTACAGAACGATCATTCCACGAAATGTACGATTAAGTGAAGCACCGAGTCATGGACAGCCGATTATTACGTATGACCCAAGATCTCGCGGTGCGGAAGTATATTTAGAGTTGGCAAAGGAAGTGGTGCACAATGGGTAAAGGACTTGGAAAAGGTTTGAATGCTTTATTTCGGGATGAGTCTGTGAAAAAGGCTGAAACAGTTGAAAAAATTCATGTAAAAAGTATTAAGGCAAATCCTTACCAACCTAGAAAAAACTTCGATGAAAATGCGATCCAAGAGCTATGTGACTCTATTAAAGAACACGGAATACTACAACCAATTATTTTGCGTAAAACAGGTACAAGCTATGAAATTGTCGTTGGTGAAAGAAGATTTCGTGCGGCAAAAATGGCAGGATTAAAAGTAATACCCGCCGTTGTTCGATCTCTAACAGACCAAGAATCGATGGAACTAGCAATCCTTGAAAATTTGCAGCGAGAAGATTTAACACCTATTGAAGAAGCGGAAGCTTACCAGAAGCTAATAGATAACTTAAGTTTAACACAAGAACAACTTGCCATTCGTCTGGGGAAAAGCAGACCCCATATTGCCAATCATATTCGATTGCTAACGTTGCCTGATCAAGTAAGGAAATACATTATGGAAAGCAAATTGTCGATGGGGCATGGACGTACATTGCTTGGACTTCGGAAAAAAGAACAAATTCCACTCGTCGCCGAGCGGACCATGAAAGAAGGGCTAAACGTTCGTCAGCTTGAACAGCTTGTTCAACGGATGAATGAAGATGTTCCACGTGAAACGAAGCCAGAAAAGAAAAAGGATTTGTTTCTCGCTGAACAGGAAACGAATTTACGTGATTATTTCGGAACGAATGTCACAATCAAAAAATCCAAAAACAAAGGGAAAATTGAAATTGAGTTTTTCTCCGAAGAAGATTTCGAACGTATTTTAGAGTTGTTAAACGATTAAGCAGATGCCTATTTTGCATGAAATGCAAAATAGGTATTATTTTTACATGCAGGTTTAATAGACGGGGTGGAAGTGATGGTATGGTATTGTTTGGCACGATTGTTAATGCGATCTTAATTGTCGTCGGGGCAATTATTGGAAGATTTTTGCACAATATTCCCGAGCGGATGAAAGAAACGGTCATGTACGGAATCGGACTTGCAGTTGCGGTGATTGGTATACAAATGACATTTGAAAGTACACAAATTTTGATCGTCATTATTAGTATTGTTTTAGGAGCGGTCATTGGCGAGTGGATGGATCTCGATCAAAAAATAAATAAGCTCGGTCATTGGATTGAAAGTAAAATGCCAACCAAAAAAGAAGGACCTGGTATTGCGCAAGGGTTTGTGACGGCTACGCTTATTTTTGTAGTAGGTTCAATGGCCATCATCGGTGCCATTGATAGCGGTCTTAGAAACGATCATGATGTTTTACTGTTAAAAGGTATTATTGACGGATTTACGTCCATTATTTTAAGTTCGACCATTGGCATTGGCGTGGCATTTGCCGCAGCACCAGTCTTCCTTTATCAAGGTGTGATTACGTTATTTGCCACGCAAATTAGCAAGTTTATCCCGGACGAATTACTAAGTTTTTTCATTTCAGAAATGACAGCTACGGGCGGACTAATGATCTTGGCGATTGGTCTTAATTTAATTGGATTGACGAAGATGCGTGTTGCGAATTTGATTCCAGGCATTGCTGTTGTCGGTGTCATTGTGACGATTATTTACATGTTTTGATTGATAACGGCTAAAGGCAAGTTGGAGGGAACGGGTTAAAATTCGGCTCATTTCGAAAGGAAGATGAAGGCGTGTACTTTGAAGTACTGCATGCTCCATGAATCCTGCGATATTGACAATCCCTTTTACAGAGATATCTCCTACGGGTGGTAGTTCTTTTCCAACTGCTTTACCTGGAAGAATGGGGCCCTTGTGAAAAAGAAGTTGTCCAACTGAATCACTTTTCCCCAAACAAGCATCAATCGCTACAATAAATGCAGCTGGATTTGACCTTTTTACTTCATCTAAACGTTGTTGTAAATTTAAAGCGTGCAATGGGTTTTCTAATGTACCGACAATAGGAAAAGGAAATAAGGGTGATTCAGATAGATGCGATCCTGTCAGCGGACCGAGCGCATCACCGGTTGAACGATCGGTACCAATACAAAGAAACATCAGTTCATGCGTACCAAAAGGAAGATGCTCTAGGAATAATGTACTCAGTTTCCAAACGGCACCTGTTTCTTTATAATGGATTCGATAGTCGTACGATGAGGAAAAAGTATTTCGCATAAAAAAACTCCGTTTCCTTTTTATAGTCCAGTCTACGCTTAGGTGCGGTGAATTATACGAGGGGAAGAAGATTGTGACGTCGACTGTAAATTAGGATATTAAAGAGATAAAAAAGATATTGAAGAAGTAGTGAAAAATCAGGTGAAAGCGTTATGAACTGTACATTCCAGGTGAAACTGAATGTATAATCAACGTCATGGGAAGTGTAGCTAGGGTTGGTGTAATTGGCTTGGCAGTGGGGTTCAATGCCTAAAGTCTTGTGAAGGATATCATTAGTGGTTTCTTCATTATTTACAGTTATGCAAGGGCTGAAAATGATGATATATTAACCAAAAAATGAGGTGTGAAGTAATGACGGAAAAAGTTTTTGGGTTAGATGATATTGTAGAAATGAAAAAACAACATCCATGTGGGACGAATGCATGGAAAATCATTCGAATGGGTGCGGACATCCGCATTAAATGTGAAGGTTGCGGACATAGTGTCATGCTGCCTCGCAATGAATTTGCAAAAAAGATGAAAAAAGTGCTTGTAAAAGCTGAAGAGTAAGAAGTGAAATAGACATTCGACCAAGTTGTTCTTATAATAAAAGAGTTGTCTTGTATGAAAAAATAGATCGACCATAGAAATTGAAAGGTTGTGGCATAGATGGCATTGACTGCCGGAATTGTTGGACTTCCAAACGTAGGGAAGTCAACATTATTTAATGCAATTACAAAGGCTGGAGCAGAAGCGGCAAACTATCCGTTCTGTACAATTGACCCGAACGTTGGGATCGTTGAAGTTCCAGACGAAAGGTTGAATAAATTAACGGAGCTCGTGACACCCAAAAAGACTGTTCCGACTGCATTTGAATTTACAGATATAGCAGGAATTGTAGAAGGCGCGAGTAAAGGGGAAGGCCTTGGTAATAAGTTTCTATCCCATATTCGCGAAGTCGATGCAATTTGCCAAGTTGTCCGCTGCTTTGCAGACGAAAACATTACGCATGTGGCCGGTAAAGTGAATCCAATTAATGATATCGAAGTGATCAATTTAGAATTGATTTTGGCAGATATGGAGAGCGTTGAAAAACGTTTAACACGTGTTTCAAAAATGGCGAAGCAAAAAGATAAAGAAGCAATGGCGGAGGAGCCAATTTTATTAAAGCTAAAAGAAGCTTTTGAAAATGAAATGCCGGCGCGCTCCGTTGAACTAACAGATGACGAATTTAACATTATTAAAGGCATGCATTTATTAACGATTAAGCCGATGCTTTATGTTGCCAATGTGGATGAAGATGAAATTGCAGACGTTTCAAATAACGAATATGTCCAAGCTGTTCGTGAGTTTGCAGAAAAAGACCGTGCACAAGTCATTGTTGTCTGTGCAAAAATCGAAGAAGAAATGGCCGAGCTGGACGACGAAGAGAAAGCAATGTTCTTGGAAGAGCTTGGCATCAAACAATCTGGTCTCGATCAATTGATCAAAGCTACGTATGACTTACTTGGCCTTGCTACATACTTTACGGCCGGTGTTCAAGAAGTTCGCGCATGGACATTCCGTCAAGGGATGAAAGCACCGCAATGTGCAGGAATCATTCATACGGATTTTGAGCGCGGATTCATCCGAGCGGAGACAGTTGCCTATGATGATCTTGTAGAAGCAGGGTCAATGACTGCCGCGAAAGAAGCAGGAAAAGTTCGTCTAGAAGGAAAAGAATATATTGTTAAAGACGGAGACGTTATGTTGTTCCGGTTTAACGTTTAATAGAAAACCTCCCGTATCGTTCGACTTTGAGCGATACGGGAGGTTTTTCCGTTTCAACATATAGGGTGCTAAGGCAATGGTGAAATTGGGTTGTCTGTAACAGTCGCCGGGTTCCCCTTAACCTGCGCTGAGTTCCCCTGAAAGTCCGCCGAGTTTCCCGTAATCCCAAAAGCTCCTAGTTGTTCCCACTAAACAACTTAAGAAAAACCATCTCACTGATCACCAGCACCCAAAGGAGGATTGGGATTCGTCTCAAAAACATATAAACGTGGAAGTTCCGGATCATCTTTCACGACCCAATCATCAGGTAATGCTTTTAGTTCCTTATACATTGCGAAATCTCCAGCAGCACCGCCAATTAAAAATGCAGCAAGGAGGATCAGAAGTCCATTGCCGATTGCAAGACCAATAATGGCGGGAATGATACCAGTCATCCAAAAAGGCAGCAGTAATGCTTTGCGCAGCCCTCGATTGGACATTAGTTGGTCAGTTGTTGCATAAGCAACCCCCATTTTCAAATTTACGCCTATAATCATACGTTTCCATGGGACCCCGCAAAAGATTCGAAAGCCAAGTAAGTGGAACAGCTCATGCAATACAATAAGCGCGATATAACCAACAATAAAAAGGAATATCGCACCAAATGAAATCGTGAAAGAAAGCTCATCATCAATAAGTCCTTTTAATGCCAGGAGAAGAATCAATGGAAATACAGTAAGTAGCAGGCTTTTTTTTGCTACTACTTTTAAATCTAGTTCAATGATTTTCGTGGGGTGTTTTAAATTGTCCATGAAAAAAATCACCTCTGTCTAGTAAGTATAACAGATATTAGTTTACAGCTTAAAACTGTTATGTTAGAATATATTGATGTGAGTAATAAAAGATTACTTACTCCTTGCCCGCTGTCATCAGCAGGGCCAAAGTCCATAAGGAGGTGACTACAGATGAGAAAGTACGAAATTATGTACATCATTCGCCCAACAGTTGAAGAAGAAGCGAAAAAAGCGTTGATCGAACGTTACGATGAGGTTCTTACTTCTAACGGAGCGGAAATCATCGAGTCGAAAGAGTGGGGCAAGCGCCGTCTTGCATACGAAATCGACGATTTGCGTGAAGGCTACTACCAGCTTGTAACAGTAAACGCTGGCGTTGAAGCAATCGATGAGTTTACACGTCTTGCGAACATCAACGAAGATATTCTTCGTCACATGGCTGTTCGTCTAGATGCTTAATCCATAGACAACATAATCGATGAGGGGTTGAATTCTGATGATTAACCGTGTTGTTTTAGTAGGTCGACTGACGAAAGATCCCGAGCTTAAATATACACAAACAGGTATTGCTGTCACACGTTTTACATTAGCAGTAAACCGTGCTTTTTCTAACCAGCAAGGTGAAAGAGAAGCAGATTTTATCCAATGTGTGGCTTGGAGGAAACAAGCTGAAAATATCGCGAACTTCTTAAGAAAAGGAAGTCTTGTTGGCGTAGATGGCCGTATTCAGACCGGCAGTTTTGAAGGACAAGACGGAAAGCGTGTCTATACAACGGAAGTCGTTGCGGACAGCACGCAATTTCTTGAGCCGCGTAACGCAAATGCATCCTCTGAAAGAGCTCATGCTGGATCACAATATGGAGCACCGGCTTATGGGGCGCCAAATGAGCAGCCTCATTATCAGAATCAGCAGCCAAGTCAACAACCATATCAATCGAATCAGCAAAACTATACAAGAACGAACGACGATCCATTTTCGTCAGGCGGTCCGATAGAAGTATCGGACGACGACCTGCCGTTTTAAAATGACCGTCAACTAACAATCAAGAAAGTAAGGAGGGAATTCAATATGGCACCACGTCGCGGAGGACGCAGACGCCGTAAAGTCTGTTATTTCACGTCCAACAACATTACAAAAATCGACTATAAAGATACTGACCTGCTTAAGAAATTCATTTCTGAGCGTGGAAAAATCTTGCCTCGTCGTGTAACGGGCACAAGCGCAAAGTATCAACGTAAATTGACACTTGCGATCAAACGCTCACGCATCATGGCGCTTCTTCCATTTACAGCGGAAGAACGTTAATTTATAATTGTTTGTTACAAACCGCCTTCTATAACCGGCTCACCGGAAAGATGGCGGTTTTTTCTTTCATTGGTATATATTGAACGAATGCATGTGTAAAAACACAAACAATGATTAATCTGATTTAGCGAAAGTGCCCAAGCACTGTGAGTATTTATTTTAAGTTCAATTTATTTATAGAATATACGTTCCTACTTTGGTTAAAACCATCCAATCATGATACAATTAGGAAGTGTACCATTTAAAATGGAATCGAACCGCGTTTGAATAATCGGAGGAAAGTACTATGCAAGATAATGCACGAAAAATTACATACGGGGCAATGATGATTGCGCTGTTTGCCATCTTGCTGGCAGTCTCGCTTTATACACCTCTCATTGGCAGTATTACGATGTTTTTTATTCCTTTGCCAATCATTTTATATAGACTCCGCTATGATCGTACAGCTTCACTATTTGTCACGGCAACGGGCATTGTTTTATCCCTATTGGTCGGTGGAATCACCCTCATCCCATTTGCCCTCGTACATGGTTTACTCGGATTTGTTATTGGAGAAACGGTCAAAACGGGTAAATCTAAATTATATACATTCATGGCAACAGGTATTACATTAATTGTGACAATAATGATTTTCTACGTAGCGACAGTGCTTTTATTTAGTTTTAATATTATTGACGAATTACAGCGATACTTCATGGACACGCAAGAACAAGTCACGACCCTTATGACATCGTATGGCGGCGGTTTGCCAGAGAACTTTGAAGAAATGATGGCATCGCAAATGCTCTTTTATCAAAATGCCATTCCATCGATTTTTATCATTGGCGTTTTCCTTTTGGCATTCATAATCATTACGTTAAACTTAATGGTAGCACGTAGACTCGGCCATGAAGTGGCTAAATTTCCGCCGCTGCGGGAGATGAAATTGCCAGTTTTTACAGTCGTTCTTTACGGGATCCTTCTTCTTTTGACTTTATTGGTCAAGACGGAGCCCGGGACAACATTTTATTTAACTTTAATAAATGCCACGATTATTTTACGAACACTTTTCCTCCTGCAAGGGATTTCATTTATTCTTTACTATATGCATAAAGTGAAGCTACCAAACATTGTAGCAGTTATTGCAGTAATCTTCGGATTGGCATTAAGTCCGATGACGACAATGCTGGGAATACTAGATTCAGGTGTCAATATTCGGGGGTGGATTGGAAAAGATAAGAAGTAAGGAGTGAGCCCAATGACGTCATTTTTTAGACAGAGATCCATACGCTATCCACTGGCGGCATTGTCATTACTCGGTGTGCTTGCTGCAGTGTTTCTTTTCTTTTTCCAGTTTTGGATTGGATTACTTTTCACCGTGCTCTTTGTAGTCGGCTTAGGGTTTGCATGGACATTAGAAGAGAAAACCTACCTGGATGCGGAGAAACATATCGAAACACTTTCCTATCGGATGAAAAAAGTGGGAGAAGAGGCATTACTTGAGCTTCCCATAGGAATTATCTTGACGAATGAGAAAAACATTATCGAGTGGGCAAATCCATACGCGGTAAAAATGTTCGACTCAGAAACACTCGTTGGGGAAGAACTGCCTAGGCTGTCCGAACAATTTCATACGATTTTGAAGGGTGATAGCCATGATGCACACGCCTTAACAATTGGTGAACAAACGTACAATGTTCACTATAAAGCGGAAGAAAAGCTCATTTATTTCTTTAATATTACAAAGCAAAAAGAAGTAGAAGAATTATATCATGCAGATCGTTCTGTACTTGGTATATTGTTAATAGATAACTACGATGAACTTGCACAAACAATGGATGACCAGACGAGAAGCCACCTAAATTCGATTGTAACATCGTGTATTAATAGGTGGGGTATCGAAAATGGCATATTCGTAAAACGGATTGCATCTGATCGTTTCTTAGCTGTTTTGAATGAAGAAACGCTTGCACAGTTGGAAAAAAATAAGTTTTCTATTTTAGACGACATTCGTGACACAACAGGAGAACATAGAACTTCACTAACGCTGAGTATTGGTGTAGGAACAGGATCTGCTTCATTGATTGAGCTTGGTGAACTGGCACAATCGAGTTTAGATCTTGTGTTGGGGCGAGGTGGGGATCAGGTTGCCATTAAAAGGTCCGATGGGAAACTGAAATTTTATGGTGGTAAAACCAATCCAGTAGAAAAAAGAACACGGGTCCGTGCCCGCGTTATTTCTCATGCATTACGTGATTTAATTCAAGGGAGCGACCAAGTCTTTGTCATGGGTCATAAGATGCCTGATATGGACGCGATTGGCGCAGCCATTGGCGTTCGTAAAATGGCGCGTATGAATCATATCGAAGGGTTTGTTATCGTCAATTTCAATGAATTAGATGCGAGTGTAACGCGGTTAATGGATGAGATTGAACAAGATACAGATCTTTTCGATCATTTTATCGACTCAGAAACAGCATTGTCGATGATCACGGAAAGATCGCTTGTCGTCGTTGTTGATACACATAAACCGAGTATGGTGATTGATGAGCGGATTGTTGACAAGGCCGAGAAAGTTGTCGTCATCGATCATCACAGACGCGGCGAAGAATTTATCAACCAAACAATGCTTGTCTATATGGAGCCATATGCGTCTTCTACAGCGGAATTGGTCACGGAGTTAATCGAATACCAACCGAAACATGAAGAGTTAACGATGCTTGAGTCGACGGCACTTCTTGCGGGCATTGTTGTCGATACAAAGAGCTTTACGCTCCGTACAGGGGCAAGAACGTTTGAAGCAGCGTCTTACCTGCGTACAAAAGGCGCAGACACGGTGCTTGTACAACGCCTCTTAAAGGAAGATATCGCAACGTATATTGAACGTGCCAAGCTCATTGAAGGTGTTGAATTGACGGAGGAAGGCATTGCTATTGCAACGGGAGAGAATGAGAAAGCTTATGGATCGGTATTGATCGCACAAACAGCAGATATTTTACTCACCATGCAAGGTGTCATTGCATCGTTTGTTATTGCCCCTCGCATGGATGGGAAAATCGGTATTAGTGCAAGATCACTTGGCGAAGTGAATGTCCAGCGTGTGATGGAAGAGCTTGGCGGGGGCGGGCACTTAACGAATGCTGCTTGTCAGCTCAATGTAGAATCGGTTAAAGTAGCAAAAGCAATGTTGAAGTCTGTATTAAATGATTTGCAAAATGAAGAAGAATAATTGGTGAAAGGGGAAATATCACATGAAAGTTATTTTCTTAAAAGATGTTAAAGGTAAAGGGAAAAAAGGCGAAGTAAAAGAAGTATCGGTAGGCTATGCTCAAAACTTTTTACTGAAAAATAACTACGCGGTTGAAGCAACGCCAGCTAATTTAAGTAAGCTTGAAGGACAAAAGAAACGTGTAGCAAAAGACGCGGCAGAAGAATTGGCAGCTGCCAAACAGCTGAAAGCACAAATTGATGAAATGACAGTGGAAATGAAAGCAAAGTCAGGTGAAGGCGGTCGTTTATTTGGTTCAATTACGACGAAGCAAATTGCTGACGCATTGTTAAAGGACAAAGGTATTAAAGTAGATCGCCGTAAAATGGAACTGCCAGATGCAATCCGTGCGCTTGGATTTACGAATGTGCCGATTAAAATTCACCCAGAAGTTACAGCAAAGCTTAAAGTGCATGTAACGGAAGAATGATAAGGAGAAATTGAAATGGATCAGATGATCGATCGCACGCCACCCCATAACCATGAAGCGGAACAGTCGGTCATCGGGGCAATTTTTCTAGATCCGCAAACACTCATTACGGCTGCGGAAATTCTCATGCCAGAGGACTTTTATAGAAGAGCACATGAGAAAATTTTCGATACGATGATAGTGTTAAGCGATAAAGGACAAGCCATTGACGTCGTAACAGTTACAGAAGAATTATCCGCGAAAAAGGAACTGGAAAACGTCGGCGGCATTTCCTACTTAATGGAACTTGCCAATGCGGTTCCGACCGCGGCGAATGTTGTCCATTATGCAAAAATTGTTGAAGAAAAGGCCTTATTAAGACGCCTTATTCGTGTTGCGACAAAAATTGTCGAGGATGGATATACGCGAGAAGACGAAGTAGAAGCGTTACTTGCCGAAGCGGAAAAGAAAATGATGGAAGTCGCTAATCGGAAAAATGCAGGTGATTTCAAGCATATTAAGGATGTTCTCGTTGAAACATACGACAATATCGAGCTTCTACATACACGGAAAGGCGATATTACTGGGATTCCGACAGGCTTCCGTGATTTGGATCGGATTACGGCTGGTTTCCAACGCAACGACTTAATTATCGTGGCAGCGCGTCCATCTGTCGGGAAGACGGCTTTTGCCCTGAACGTGGCGCAAAATGTTGCGACGAAAACCGATGAAAATGTTGCGATCTTTAGTCTTGAGATGGGAGCAGAGCAGCTTGTGATGCGGATGCTTTGTGCGGAAGGAAATATTGATGCCCAAGTACTTCGAACCGGTTCTTTGGAGGCGGAAGATTGGCGCAAGCTGACAATGGCGATGGGCAGTCTATCCAATGCTGGTATATTTATTGACGATACGCCTGGTATTCGGATTAATGAGATCCGTTCAAAATGCCGGAGACTGCAGCAAGAGCATGGGTTGGGCATGATCATGATTGACTATTTGCAGCTCATCATGGGAAGCGGTAGATCAGGAGAAAACCGACAACAGGAAGTATCGGAAATTTCTCGTTCACTAAAAGCACTTGCGCGGGAATTAAAAGTACCCGTCATTGCATTGTCTCAGCTTTCTCGCGGCGTTGAGCAGCGGCAGGATAAGCGTCCAATGATGTCTGACCTTCGTGAGTCAGGAAGTATTGAGCAAGATGCGGATATCGTTTCGTTTCTTTACAGGGAAGACTATTATGATAAAGAAACGGAAAACCAGAATATGATTGAAATTATTATTGCGAAGCAGCGGAATGGTCCAACGGGAACTGTGACACTTGCTTTTGCTAAAGAATATAATAAGTTCGTAAATATTGACTGGAGTCAGCATGAATCGCCGGCTTATTAAAACCCTTTGCAAAAAATGCAAAGGGTTTTATTTTTTTGAGGTTCCCCATTGATTCCTTCCTCAAATCACCTAATAACTGTAATTCTATAGGAAGAATTGGATGTTATAATACAATTTCATTACAAATTTCGACAAACCTACAAGTCAGATGTCGAATATGTTAGATTTATAGGGGTGAAATTTTTCATATATTTTAATTTAGATGATACCGGTACTTTCGGTGAAGGACGGAAGGAGTTTCATAGATGTTTTACAGGAAAACAAAGGATGGCGAGAACAGGACAACGAACCATTGGTTGAAACGGCCTGTTAAGCAAGTCTATAAAATAGTGATTATTACAGCTTTGCTTGCTGGATTAAGTGTCAATGCTGGCTTTGCAACGGAAAAAATAAATTCTGATTTGCATACGATTTATCACATCTATTCAGAAGATGAATATATCGGTGTTTTATCTGATGATCAGAAACTAGAGCAATTGAAAGAAAATACTATCGAAAACGCGGCCTCCGAATTTGAGAATCTCCCGCTTACGATTGGAACGGATTTCTCGATCATTCCAGAACGAGTCTTTGCAGTTCAAAATGACGATGCGCCAGTACTAGAAAAAATTGAAAGTTTGTTTTCCATAGAAGCGGAAGCAATCGGTTTGACGATTGACGACGAGCTTGCACTTTACGTGAAAGACATGGAAGCATACGAACAGTTGGTGCGTTTGTTAAAACTTCAATCTGTGAGTGAAAAAGAGCTTACCGAATTCGAAGCCCGCCAAGCTACTACTACTGCTATTCCCCCATTGAAGGATAATGAAACACGCGTGATCGACATTCAGCTGAGTGGGAAGTTAGAAGCGGTAGAAGGACAAACTGTACCAGAAGAAGTCTATAATGCAGAACAAGCGCTAGAGCTCTTAAAAAAAGGGAAACAAGTAGAGAAGCCTTATACGATTAAAAAAGGCGATGTTTTTGAAAAAATTGCCGCAAAACATCATATGAAAGTCTCGGAGCTGCTTGAACTCAACCCAAATTATACAGTAGACACACTACTGCAAATTGGGAAAGAATTGACGGTTACGTATATGGAGCCATACGTGGAAGTAGATGTCTTATACGAATCTAAAAAGCTAGAAACGATTCAGCACCAAACGATTACAGAAAAAGACAGCTCCCGCTTGAAAGGTGAGACGACGATTAAGCGGAGAGGTTCGGATGGAAAGAAGGCTGTGACGGAACGAATTCGTAAACGAAATGGACAAGTCGTTGGCCATGCAGTTGAACAAGTAGAAACACTTGTGGCTGCCGTTGATGAAGTGAAAGTTGTCGGAACGAAAGTGATCGCTTCACGCGGAACAGGGACTTTCAAATGGCCAGCAGTGGGCGGCTATATTTCCAGTCATATGGGAACGCGCTGGGGACGTATGCACCAAGGGATTGATATCGCACGTCCATCTTCCTATAGTATTTTAGCATCTGATAATGGTGTCGTAACGACTGCGGGCGGGCATAGTACGTATGGCAATCGTATCGTCATTAAGCATAATAATGGGTATGAAACATTGTATGCTCATTTGTCATCAATTGATGTACGTGTTGGACAAACTGTCCAGCAAGGGCAAAAAATTGGTGTGATGGGCTCAACAGGTCGCTCGACAGGTGTTCATTTACATTTTGAAGTATTCAAAAATGGAGCGAATATTAATCCGATGAGTGTTTTAAATTAAGTTGAATGATGATAAGGAGGTGCCCGCTGCTCAACAATGACAGAGCAGCGGGTACCTGTTTTTTTCGAATGAATCTAAGAGGGTTTAACGAAAAGAGGGAGTCTCCAACAGACGTTTACTAAATCATATTTAATCAACTCAATTTAATTACCCGGGAAATAGTAAAAGGAGAAGATTGGATGGGAGATTTTTCAATGGGGGCTATGCAACCTATCGTTTACAATGTCGTATAAGTGATGTACTGACTGATAAACTAGTACGTGCGATTTATTGTGAACAATGATAGAGTAAAGGGATAGTTGATACTTGCGCCTTAAGGGGCGGGAAAGGGTAGAAACATGCAAAACAAAACGATTTTAGTTGTTGATGATGAAAAGCCTATTGCTGATATACTTGAATTTAATTTGAAAAAAGAAGGATTTACTGTTTATTGTGCTTATGATGGAGATAGTGCATTGGAGAAAGTGGAAGAAGTAAAGCCGGATTTGATGCTCTTGGATATTATGCTTCCAAAGCGAGATGGCATGGAAGTATGTCGGGAAGTACGAAAAAAGTATGATTTTCCGATCATTATGTTGACGGCAAAAGACTCCGAAATTGATAAAGTGCTGGGCTTGGAGCTAGGTGCCGATGATTATGTCACCAAGCCATTTGGAACGCGGGAATTGATCGCCCGTGTGAAAGCCAACTTGCGTAGACATATGAAGGCTTCTGAAGAAGTGGAAGAAGAAACAAATGATATTACGGTTGGCAGTTTAACAATTCAGCCGGATGCTTATCTTGTTCAAAAACGTGACGAATCGATCGAGCTTACGCATCGTGAGTTTGAACTGCTACATTATTTAGCAAAGCATATTGGTCAAGTCATGACGCGCGAGCATTTGCTGCAAACTGTATGGGGATATGATTATTTTGGGGATGTCCGCACAGTCGACGTGACGATTCGGCGCCTGCGTGAAAAGATTGAAGATACACCAAGCCATCCCGCGTGGATTGTCACAAGACGCGGCGTAGGATATTACTTGCGTGATCCGGAACAGGAGTAAAGTGTATGCAGAAAGTGGGATTTTTTCGTTCAATCCATGTGAAATTTGTACTCATTTACGTGATGCTTATTTTGATCGCCATGCAAATTATAGGTCTTTACTTTGCACGTGAACTCGAAGAAACATTAAAAGAAAACTTTACAACA
This sequence comes from Sporosarcina sp. HYO08, assembly GCF_001563475.1. Lineage (GTDB taxonomy): Bacteria > Bacillota > Bacilli > Bacillales_A > Planococcaceae > Sporosarcina. The sequence continues at coordinate 33,279 of NZ_LPUT01000027.1, forward strand.
TCGATTGAAGACCGAATGAATCTCATTGAATTTAGTGTACGTGAAGAAATATTAAAAGAACGTTCCGAGGACGATCCGACGCTTGAACAAAGTCTTCGGATCGTCCTTTCGGGTTTCACGTCAGATGATATCAATGAAATTCGGGTCGTCAATCCAAAATATAGGATTTTAGCGACATCTGTTCTGGATAATCAGTCAATGGTTGGCCAACGTTCAATGGATGATATTGTACGACGCTCTATTTCGTCTGAGGCACCGTATAACAATACGTACTTGGATCAAGCTTCTCAGGAACGAATTTTAGTCTATGCAGTCCCAGTCCTATATGGAGATGAAGTACTCGGTGCGCTACATGTGAAATCCAATATCGAAATCGTTTATAAGCAAATTGAGGAGATTAATCATATCTTGGCCGGTGGAACCGCCGTCTCTTTAACAATTACAATTATTGTCGGTATTTTTATTGCCCAGACGATGACGAAACCCATTTCGGATATGAGACGGCAAGCACAAGCGATGGCGAAAGGGAACTTCTCTCGAAAAGTGCATGTGTACGGGGATGATGAATTAGGGCAGCTGGCGATTGCTTTTAATCATTTAACGAGCCAGTTAGAAGAATCACATTCGACAACTGAAAGTGAGCGGAGAAAACTTGCATCCATCTTGGCCAATATGACAGATGGTGTCATCGCCACAGACCGGAGAGGACGCGTCAGCCTCATCAATGACTCTGCATTATCGATGTTGCGGACATCACGTGAACTCGTTTTAAATCGCCCCATTTCCAATGTCTTAGGGGTGGACCAAGTATATACATTTGAAGATCTTGCTGAAGTAAAAGATTCTATTGTGCTTGACTTTAGTACAGAGCAGCGTCCATACATTTTACGGGCAACGTTATCAGTGACACAAAGGGAAACCGGATTCGTCAATGGTCTTATCGTCGTGTTGCACGATAATACCGAGCAGGAAAAAATCGACATGGAACGAAGGGAATTTGTTTCAAATGTTTCACATGAGTTGCGCACGCCGTTAACGACAATGCGAAGCTATTTAGAGGCACTTGCGGAAGGAGCTTGGAAAAACGAAGAAATTGCACCTTCCTTTTTGCATGTGACGCAAACTGAGACAGAGCGAATGATTCGGCTCGTCAACGATTTATTAAAGTTATCGCGTATGGATAGCCAAGATTACGATTTGAATAAGGAATGGGTAGAATTCTCCTATTTTTTCAATGCCATTATCGATCGATTTGAGTTTTCAAAATCCCAAAATGTTCATTTCCAACGGGTTTTTCCATCCGAAGATTTATTCGTTGAAATTGACACTGATAAGATGACACAGGTCATCGACAATATTATTTCCAATGCGTTGAAGTATTCCCCAGACGGTGGGAATATTCGTTTTCGTATTAAACCGCTAAACGAGATGATTGAAGTGTCTATTTCAGATGATGGAATGGGGATTCCGAAAGAAAATGTGAAGCGCATTTTCGAACGTTTTTACCGAGCAGATCGTGCAAGATCTCGTGCATTGGGAGGAACAGGTCTGGGTCTTGCAATTTCCAAAGAAATGATTAAAGCACATGGCGGAGAAATTTGGGCGGAAAGTGAAGAGGGGAAAGGAACAACGATTTCCTTTACGCTGCCATTTGTGCAACAAGAGGAAGGTGAGTGGGATTGAAATACATTGAGCCAGTAAAAAGCATTGTTTTAGTCTTACTTGTCCTTTCTAGCATTATCTTTACTTTTTCGATTTGGACGTATACCCCGCGTATTGAACCGATTGAGCAATTGCAAACAGTCGATATTTCCATTGCGGAAAAGATGACAATTGAGGAAATTATCAAGCCCTATAAGATTGTCTTTCATGATGAAAATGAATTGAAAGGGTCTTTGCAAGCTGCTGACATCGACTACTTAGTCGACCGGATGAAAACGTGGGAAGTTACAAACTTAGTTCTTATCAACAGCAACTTTGAAGCGGAGGATTTAGAAATTCTCCTTCAACAACCATCGAATTTAGCGATCTACTTTCATAATGCTATTCCGCTGCCCGCTTATGATACCGTGTTGAATATTGAAGGCACGAATGTTGCGGAAGCGTCGTTTGATCAAATTATTGTCAGTTGGCAATCTGGCTTCCCAGCAGATGTTTATTTCATTAACCGAGACAATAAACAGCTTTATAGTGGAAAGTTAAGAGCCGAAAGTAACGAAACCTTTCAGTCTTCTGTCATCGCATGGGGGCGTGAACTTGGGTCCTATCAAAGAGTTGTCGGTGAAGGTATTTCCTCCATCATGATACCTAAAGAGCCGATTAAAGCAATCCGCAATACGTATTATGTCGAGGAAATTAGTCTTAACCGTTTTCGTGATGCCTTATTTAGCGATCCGAATGTTGTTAGAAGAAGTCAAGTAGGACAGAATGAGGAATTTACTGATGACCGTGCCCTAATGAGTATTAATCGGGATAAAAGAACGTTAAATTATGTCATCCCAGCTGCAGAAAGTAGGGAACCCGCCATTCCATCAGAGTTATTACTAAACACCATTGATTATGTAAATGAGCATGGCGGCTGGACGGATGAATATCGCTTTACGTATATGAATCCATTGTCCCGCTACGTTAAATTCCAGTTATTCGTGCATGGATTGCCGGTTTTTGGGGAATCTCCAGGCTCTACTGAAATTATTCATATTTGGGGGGAAGATCGTATTTTTCGCTATATGCGTCCTTACTTCACGCTTGACAGACTTCGGTCCGACGAATCCGAGGTGAAGATGCTGCCATCGGGTTCAGATGTCATAGAACAGTTAAGGGCATCCACGAAAATCGATTTTGATCTAATTGAAGAAATTATACCGGGCTACTATATAAAACAAGATGCAGAACGTCAATTTTTGACAATGGAGCCTTCCTGGTTTTACTTGATCGAAGATAGTTGGACCCGATTTTCACCGGAACAGCTTGGAGGTGGACAAGTTGGACTGGAATAAAACGAAAACCATTTTTATTGTTATCTTTTCCATCTTGAACGTTTTTCTCTATTCACTCTATTTAAATCAACGAACAGAGGCACAAAATGTCCAGGTTGCAGGGAAATTATCGATTGAAGAATCGCTAGGGATGGACAATATTACGTATGACACATTGCCATCCTATAAAAATGAATCTGCCTATGTTTCGGGGAAAAAAGTTGTTTTTAAACAAGAAGATGTGAATCGTTTGCCACACCAGGTTGTGACCATCATCGATGATACGAAACTAACATCGGAGATGAAAGAACCGCTTTCGATACGAAATGGTAAAGGAACGTATCAATTCACAGAGTTTCTCACGAATTACGTTTGGCACGGCACCGAATATGTATTGTGGGAAGTTGACGAAGAAGCAAGAAAAGCAACGTTCTTCCAGCATGTAAACGGTGAACCACTCTATTTTAGCCCGAATGCGATGCTTGTGGCGCATTGGGATGAAGAGAATCTTTTAACGCATTATGAACAGCGCATGTTTAAGGATTTTGTCAGTTTTAATCGGAAGAAAGTATTGTTGTCTCCACTGGAGGCAATTGGATCCCTTGCTTCGCGCGGTTATTTAAAACAAGATTCTAAAGTGACAAATGTTGAGCTAGGCTATTCAACACTTGTGCAGCTATTGACGGAAACACAAGTATTTGCTCCAACCTGGCATGTTCGTGTAAAATCGAAGGACGGGGAATTAGAAGACTACTTCATCAATGCCATTGAAGGTAAAGTGACAGAATTTCAAGTGGAATTATTGGAAGATGCAAGTGGATAAGGAGTTTTTACAATGCGTTTTAGTGTACTTGCAAGCGGCAGTACCGGCAATGCAATTTTCATAGAAAATGACGAGCATCGATTTCTTGTCGATGCTGGCTTTAGTGGAAAGAAAATGGAAGCCCTTCTATCAGGCATTGATCGTTCTTTAGCGCAGATAGATGGTATATTCGTCACACATGAACATAGCGACCATATTAAAGGGATCGGTGTCATTGCGCGAAAACATGGCATTCCCATTTATGCGAACGAGAAAACATGGCGGGCGATGGATGGCCTTGTTGGCAATATCCCGCTCGACCAGCAATTCCAATTTGATATGGAAACGGTCAAATCATTCGGCTCTATCGATATCCAATCATTTGCGGTTTCGCATGACGCGGCTGATCCAATGTTTTATATCTTTCATGAAAATGAGAGAAAGCTTGTCGTCATCACAGACACAGGATATGTTAGTGATCGGATGAAAGGGTTCATTCGCGGGGCGGATGCCTTTGTCTTTGAAAGTAATCATGATGTAGGGATGCTGCAAATGGGACGTTATCCGTGGTCTATCAAACGTCGTATATTAAGCGATGTCGGCCACGTGTCTAATGAAGATGCTGCCATAGCGATGAGTGAAGTCGTGGAAGAAAAAGAAACACGTATTTATCTTTCTCACTTAAGTAAGGATAATAATATGAAAGACTTGGCGCGGATGAGTGTTTCTCAGACACTGGAAACTTGCGGCATTAGGCCTGGCGAATTTGTCCATTTATTTGATACAGATGCAGAAAAGCCGACTGAGCTTGTGGAAGTTTAAGAAACCTCACCATGTGTGAGGTTTTTTCTTTTGCATCGGATCTGGTTAAAACGTTAAAGTAGAGATGTAACGGGTAAAGTGAATAATAACGTATGAAGAGAGGATGAGGTCTATGGACGAGAATAATCAAAACAATCTTAATCAACGTCCCACACCATCTGTCGAGGAATCGAGCCAGCCACTAGAAAGACGTGTGGATCCATCGAAACCGCCGACACCCAAACGAAGGGGCGGCTTTTTACCAAGTTTGGCAGGTGCGGTCGTTGGTGGTCTAATTGTTTGGCTACTTATGTCATCTATTAACGGCAATCCAACGACTGTACAAACGACTGATTCAAACAAAAAGCCGATCGGGACAGAAAGAGTAGCGCTAGATATTCAGACAGATATTACCGATGTCGTTGGAAAAGTGACTGACACGGTTGTCGGTATTACCAATTTACAAACCGTACGTGATTTTTGGTCGACAACCGGTACGACACAGGAAACGGGCGTTGGATCAGGTGTCATTTATAAAAAACAAAATGGCAAAGCCTATATCGTTACGAATCATCACGTCGTTGAAGGTGCGCAAGAACTTGAAATTACATTTGACGATGGTACAAAAGTTCCCGGGAAGCTTGTCGGAAGTGACATATGGACAGATCTGGCTGTCGTTGAAATTGACGATAAGCATGTGAAAACCGTCATCGAATTTGGCGATTCCGATGCATTAAAACGTGGTGAAACTGTCATTGCCATCGGAAATCCACTTGGTCTCGGATTTGCAGGCTCCGTCACGGTTGGCGTATTATCCGGTAAAGATCGAACTATTCCAATCGATTTTGATAACAATGGGACCATCGACTGGCAAGCAGATGCTTTGCAAACAGATGCCGCCATTAATCCTGGAAACTCAGGAGGAGCGCTCATTAACATGGGCGGCCAGCTCATCGGTATTAACTCCATGAAAATCTCACAAGCGGCCGTAGAAGGAATAGGCCTTGCGATTCCGATCAATGTCGCGATTCCAATTATTGAGCATCTTGAGACAACCGGTGAAGTCCTTCGTCCAACGATGGGCGTCACACTTATGGATTTACGGAGTGTACCAGAGCAACAACAACGTACAGTTCTCAACTTGCCGGAAAATGTGAAAGATGGCGTTGTCGTGACGGAAGTGATACGAAATACTCCTGCACAAGCAGCCGGCGTTCAACAATATGATGTAATTGCGGAAATGGATGGTGTAAAAATCACTGACATGGTAGAACTACGCAAACATCTGTATACATCAAAGAATGTAGGAGATACGATGCAGATGAAAGTGTATCGGGACGGAAAACTCGTGGAAATAGAAATGGTGTTAAAGGATGGTCATTCTTTTTAATCGAGGAAAATGACAAAGAGATTACAAATCTTATCCACAGACAGGCAGAATGGCAAATCAACAGCTATTCTGCCTGTCTTTTTAAGGAATAAAATTAATTTGTGGATAAATTTCTGAAAATGTGAATAACTATGTGAACAATAAAATTAAGGAAAGTTGGAAGAAGAGTGAAAATTTACAGTTGTGAAACCCATATAGATCAAGCTTTAGAAGAGTTTATAGAAAAAGAAGAGAAATTTCCGATGCTAAAACTAATACCACAGGATGAAAAGTTATCCACAATTTGTGCACAGTGTAAAACACCTGCGATATATATTGTAGCGAACGAGTAATCTGCTACAATATGTAGATAAGACTTGTGGATATGTGCATAAGTTCTGTTAATAACATTTTAAAAAAGGTGGACAACTTGTGAATATTACAATTGTAACAGTAGGCAAATTAAAAGAGAAGTATTTAAAAATGGGGATGGATGAATTCGCGAAACGGCTTAATCCCTATGCAAAACTATCATTCGTTGAAGTCGCAGACGAAAAAGCACCTGAAACATTAAGCGATGCTGAAATGGAAAATGTAAAGAAGAAAGAAGCTGATCGTATATTAGCGAAGATCGGGGCGGACGCATACGTCATCGCCCTTGCGATTGAAGGGAAAATGAAAACATCGGAGGAATTAGCCGAGAGTTTAGGGTCCTTAATGACCTACGGCCGCAGCAAAGTCGTGTTTGTCATCGGCGGATCACTAGGACTGCATGATGATGTGTTAAAGCGAGCGGATGAGTTATTGTCATTTTCTAAAATGACTTTTCCGCATCAAATGATGAAGCTGATCTTGCTCGAGCAGGTGTATCGGGGTTTTCGAATTATGCGGGGTGAACCGTATCATAAGTAAATCAGTTTTTTTATTTTAATAGATCCATCACTGAGAAGTTAGAGGTTATGTCTAACATAGAGGTTGTTCAAAACGAGAGCGAAATCAATCAAAAGCAGCTTAGAGATACTCTAAGCTGCTTTTGATGCTAATCCGATATAATCCGTATAAATAATATCGAGTGAAAAATCAATGATAGCGATATGATGTAATTATAAAGGAGGGAAATGAAATGTTACAAGAATTCAATCTTTTAATGGATTATATCGAAAAACATTTAACCAAAGAAATTACTGGAAAAGAGATATCAAAAATTGTCGGGCTATCTGATTATCATTTTAAAAGAATGTTTTCGTATATGGCTGGAATGTCATTGAATGAGTATATCAAAAACAGGAGATTATCAGAAGCGAATCTTGAGTTAATAAATGGTGCGAAAGTGACAGATATTGCCTATAAATATGGCTATCAATCAATCGAAGGATTTTCAAGAGCCTTTCGTGAATGGTGCGGCTTCTTACCTTCAGAAGTAACAAAAAACAAAATTCAAAAATCATTTCCCAAGTTTTCATTTTTTATAGATATAAGGGGAGGAATTTCCATGGAATTCAAAATTGAAAAGAAAGAGAAATTTAATATAGTAGGTGTATTGAAAAAGGTACCGATACAATTTGAAGGAGTCAATCAGGCAATCTTAGAACTAGCTCAGTCTATTACTGAACAACAAAGAAACGAAATGCATCAATTAGCTGATTTACATCCTCATCAAGTCTTGAATGTATCTTATGATTTTGATGATGATTACCTGGAGGAAAAAGGCTTCCTAACTCATATGATTGGTTTTGCAACGACAAAAGAAAACCCATTTGATGATTTAGAACAACTTTCTATTGAAGAAAGTTTATGGGCAATTTTCCCTAATCAAGGACCATTTCCCGCTACCCTTCAAGAAACGACCGCAAAAATTTATTCGGAATGGTTGCCATCTTCAGGTTATGAAATAGTCGACCTACCTGGAATTTCTTTCACAAAGCATGAAGGTACTTATGAAAATGTATATAGCGAAGTTTGGATGCCAGTAAGGGAAAAAAGTAAGCACTAGTTATAAGACTGAAGATCTGTCTTCAGGGGGATGAATTGTTGTTCAGATTACTTCACAAGTACTCTGAAATAGGGGCAAAAAAAGTAACAGCACCTTCTCATTTGATGAAAAGGTGCTGTTTTTATTCGTTATTCCCTTCACTTGATCAAAAAAGAATGACCTAATACAAGATATGCTGGCTTCCTGCGCTTATCCTGCTTTTATTTTCTTTAACCTTCGCCTTTACTGATAAAAAACAAGTACCGAATTGTTCCAGATATCAGCTATATAAATTGAAATAATGGTTATCTCTATAGAAGAAGGAATAGGTGAGAGAATGGCGAGGATAATAAACGGTGTAGTTTACCTGTATATCTAATCACTATGTTTATGTAATAAATTTTCTGTTTACCCTATTTAATCAGTTATTTACATGTAAAAAAGCAGTAAATAGACGTTTTTTAGTGCCAATTACGAACGTTAAAAAAAAGTACATAAAAAATGTTCGTATTTATATTGCCATCAAGAAAAGGTTTAACTATAATGCTTTTATGTTATAACAAAACAAATTCATGTTTATGAATTAAATTATACTTTTACTGGAAAGTGAGGCTCATAAATGACCCTTCGTAGAAAAATTCCTTATATTCTTTTGGCCCCAGGAATGATTCTTTTGATTTTGTTCTTGGTGTTGCCTTTAGTATCCATCATTTTTCCGACGTTCTTTGATGGAGGGTTTACCTTGGCAAATTATATCTCGTTCTTCATGGATGAGTATAACTTTGGTATTTTTTGGCGAACGCTCAAAATTTCCCTAATTGCCACTTTATTTTGCGTATTATTAGGCGTTCCGACTGCTTACTACATTGCACAAAGCCCTAAAAAATGGCGAAGCTTGTTAATGTCGATCACATTGTTTCCGCTGTTAACCAATTCGGTTGTGCGAAGTTTTGCTTGGATTACCATTTTGGGACAAAGTGGGATTATTAATACTACGTTCCTTAATCTTGGTCTAATTTCTAAACCTCTTACGCTGCTTTATACGGAGTTTTCTATAATGATTGGATCCGTGTATCTTTTCTTACCTTTAATGGTCATTACGTTAGTAGGGATTTTTGAAAATATCGATACATCCATTATGGAAGCTGCCGAAACGTTAGGAGCGAATCGTCTTCTTGCATTTATGAAAGTGATTTTGCCGTTAAGTGTGCCGGGAATTATTGTCGGCAGTATTTTGGTTTTCACAGGAAGTATGACCGCCTATACAACACCTCAATTGTTAGGTGGTAACCGAAATATCATGTTAGCCACTTTTTTATATCAAAATGCGACCGCATTAGGAAATTGGAAAGGGGCAAGTGTGATTGCACTCATTATGATTGTTGCGACCCTTATCGTGATGAAGTTATTCGACTGGGTGGCTAAACGTTTGGATAAGAGGGGTGAAGCAAATGCGTAAGAATGTTGGTTTAAATATTATTGCAGCAATTGTTTTTGCTTTTTTATTAATACCTCTATTCATTATCGTCATAACCTCTTTCGGAACGAACTCAACGATTCAATTTCCAATTAAAGGTTTTACATTTGAGTGGTATAGCAAAGTATTTTCCAATGCATCCTTTATGGACAGCTTCGTTTTAAGTTTAGAAGTTGCCTTTATTGGGACTTTATTGGCGGTGCTTGTCGGCGTTCCGGCTGCGTATTCCTTGGCGCGTCACGGGGTTTTCGGGCGTAATTGGGTCAAGAGCTTTTTCCTTTCGCCGACGATTGTACCAGGGTTGGTTGTTGGATATGCCTTGTATCAATTTATTGTGATTCAATTTCAATTTCCAATTATCCAGGGATTGTTATTAGGTCATTTTCTAATTTGCTTACCTTACGTGATTCGTGTTGTAGGTTCAACGATTGAGCAGTTGGATTTCTCGATTGAAGAAGTTTCGTGGACATTAGGCTGCACAAAGTTGCAAGCGTTTATCAAAATCGTATTGCCTAACATCACATCTGGAATTTTTGCTGCCTTCATGTTGGCATTCATCAATTCCTTTAACAATATTCCTGTATCTCAGTTTTTATCAGGTCCGGGTGTTACGATGCTCCCTACCAATTTAATGAATTATATTGAATATAACTATGATCCATCCGTTTCTGCATTATCTGTTATTTTAATGTTGGGTACGATCGTTTTGATGTTTATTATTGAAAAGACATTAGGGCTAGCAAGTATCTCATAGAAATATGGAGATTTTACGTGAAGGGAATGAATGAACAGAATGTCCTATGTTGAATTGAAAGATATTCGTGTGAGTTATGATAACACGACCGACATATTAAAGGATTTGAATTTATCGATTGAAAAAGGCGAGTTGGTTTCTTTACTAGGGCCGTCTGGTTGTGGAAAAACGACTACGTTACGGGTGATCGCAGGCCTAATTGAACCAAATGATGGCGAGTTCCTTGTGGATCAGAAAGAGTTAACAAAAGTACCGGTTCATAAACGTGATTTTGGCATGGTATTTCAAAGCTACGCTTTGTTTCCCCATCTCACAATCATGGAAAATGTTGCGTTTGGCTTGAAATTACGCAAGGAAAAAAAGAGCACCATTGAAAAAAAAGTAAAAGATATATTGGCCATTACAGGATTGGAAGCGTTGGCTGACCGTTATCCGAAGCAACTTTCGGGCGGACAAAGACAACGTGTAGCTTTAGCGCGCGCTTTAGTCATTGAGCCTAAATTATTATTATTGGATGAACCGTTAAGTAACTTAGATGCGAAATTGCGTGTAGCCATGCGAATCGAAATTAAACGAATCCAAAGCCAATTAGGGATTACATCTGTGTTTGTCACGCATGACCAAGAGGAATGTTTCTCCATTTCAGATCGAGTAGCTGTCATGAATAAAGGGGTCATCGAACAGTTCGACACACCGGAAGAGATCTACAAAAATCCAAAAACTGAATTTGTCGCCCGTTTTATCGGGTTTGAAAATTTCTTTGAATTAACACCAATAGAAGATGGGAAGTATAAGGCTGTTGATGGAACAGCTTTCCTATGCACCCGCAACAGGGAAACAGGAAAACAAACAGGAACGATCCGTCCGGATGATATTGATATTGTCGCAAGCACCGAGGCAAATGCAACTAATATCGTATCCGGGGTGGTGAAAGTCCGTACATTTTTAGGGAAGGCTTATCAATATGAGGTTGAAACCCCTATTGGTTCGCTGCTTGTAAATGAGGCGGATGATGAGGTCTATCAAGTAGGAGACGCCGTCACACTATCTATTCCAGCTCAAAAACTTATCATCGTTTAAACTCAATTTAAAGGAGAGAAAAAAATGAAGAAACGATTAGGATTAGTAAGTCTCACATTGGCAACTGCTGGTATCTTAGCGGCCTGTACCGGCGGCGGAGGAACGACGAAGGAAAAACCACAAACATTAGTCATTTCTACATTTGGCTTGGAACAAGACAAAATGGAACAAGACGTCTTCAAACCATTTGAGGAAAAATACAATGTAGACATTGTGCTAGAAACAGGAACGAGCTCAGAGCGTTTTACAAAATTGAAAAGTAATCCGAATTCAACAGTTGATGTCATCGAATTGTCTCAATCAAATGCGGCAGACGGAGTATCAGAAGGATTGTTTGAGAAAATTGATAGCACAAAAGTTCCTAATATGGAAAAGCTAATCGACAGCGCAAAAGATTTATCGGCAGATGGATCGGGACCAGCTTATACATTGAACAGTATTGGAATTGTTTACAATAAAAAGACGGCAGGAATGGAAATCAAGGAGTGGGATGACCTTTGGAATCCTGCCCTAAAAGGAAAGATCTCTATACCTGATATTACATCCACCTTTGGTCCGGCTATGCTTTATGTAGCGAGTCAGCATGAGAATACCGATATTACACAAGATAATGGGAAAGCAGCTTTTAAAGCCATCACAGATCTATCTCCAAACGTAGTGAAAACATATAGCAAATCCTCGGATTTAGCGAACATGTTCCAATCAGGCGAAATTGTTGCTGCGGTTGTTGGTGATTTTGCTGTCCCAATGATTACGCAATCTAATCCAGATGTAGCTTATCTTGTTCCGGAATCAGGCACATACGCTAACTTCAACACGATCAACATCAACAAAAACTCGAAGAATAAAGACTTGGCGTATAAATACATGGATTGGAGAATAAGCCAAGAAATACAAGAAAAAACGGCCAAATCTCTAAATGAGGCTCCGACAAATAAAGAAGTCGTATTGGATGAAGAAACGGCTAAGAATAAAACGTACGGTGCCATTGCTGAACGTACAAACAAAGTGGACTCGCAATTCGTAAATGAAAACCTTGAGAATTGGATCAATCAGTGGAACCGAATTTTAAATAAATAACAACGATGTAACGAGAAGGGCTAAGAATAAATCTTGGCCTTTCTCTTTTTCATAAAATGGAGGGGAAAAGATGAAAGTGGATGTGGCAATCCTTAATGGACAGGTGTTTAATACGTTCACCAAGAGGTTTGAAAAAAAACACGTGTCGATCATCGGCGACAAATTTTATTATATAACGGCTGATGAATTTGAGCACGTAGAGGCTCAGGAAGTTGTAGATGCAACCAATCAGTATATCGTTCCAGGATTGATCGATATCCATATGCATATTGAAAGCTCTATGACGTCGCCTGCAATTTTTTCCGGGGCCGCATTATCGCACGGCGTGACAACAGTGGTGGCAGATGCGCATGAGATTGCCAATGTGTATGGAATGGAAGGGCTGGAGTCATTCTTTTCGCAACCTAGCGTCATGGATATATTCTATGCGATCCCTTCATCCGTCCCTTCAACGACACCAGAACTAGAAACGACAGGCGGCTATATAGGCATGGAAGAAGTAAAGCAGCTTTTGCAGCACCCCAAAGTGATTGCTTTAGGTGAAGCGATGAATTTCAATGGAATCGTTAATGAACCAGATTCATTGATCCGGCAAATTATAAAAACAGTTCAAGAAGAACGACCTTTTATGCCTTTAGAGGCCCATGTTCCCCGTGTTTCAAGATTGGACTTGGCAAAATTTTTATATGCAGGCTTGGCGGCTGATCATACGCATCAGACGCCTGAATCGATTGATGAAAAGATCACCAACGGGATGTTTTTGGAGCTTCAAAAAAAATCGATCACGCCGGAAAATATCCGTGTCATCGTTGAAAATAATTTTTATGAATATGTGGCATTTGTTACGGATGATGTGATGGCGGACGATTTGTTGGATGGGCATTTGAATGCGCTTGTTCGATTAGCAATTTCTTGCGGTATGCCAGCAGAACAGGCGCTTTACTGTGCTACCTATACGCCTGCCAGACGAATGGGATTCCAGGACCGTGGGGCGATTGTCTCCGGTTTCAAAGCTGACTTTGCATTGCTGAATGACGTTGAAAGCGTAGACATCGCGGCTGTGTATAAAGACGGGAAATTAGTCCACGAACGAGGAAATGAGATCCAGTATCCGGAAGAGAGACCGAATTTCCCAGCACATTTTTACGAATCCATCCACTGTCGCACGTTAACATCTGAGGATTTAAGGATAAAGGTGAATGCATCTGAGAAGGCTATCGTTAATGTCATTCAAATTGCAGAAGTGGGGACATTTACTGAACATGTCCAGCGAGAAGTAGCTATTGTAGATGGATGTTTGGATTGGGAGAATAGCGGATTAGCGTTAATTGTTGTCATGGAACGGTATGGAAAGACCGGTGACATTGCCTATGGATTTGTGGAGAATGCGCTGGTTGAAAAAGGAGCAGTTGCAACAACATGGGCACATGATCATCATAATGTAATGGTGATGGGAACGTGTGCAGAGGGTATCATTGCAGCGCAAAAACAATTAGTAGACATAAAGGGCGGCTATGTAGTGACACAGGATGGGAAGGTGAAAGCCGTTTGTCCATTACCAGTTGGCGGCATTATTAGCGATGCGCCAATCCAAGAACTAGGTGCACAATTAAAAGAAGTTCGTCAGGCAATGGTTGCATTAGGCTATCGCAATCGCAATGAAATTATGTCTTTCTCGACGCTATCATTACCTGTTTCACCTGTTATTAAAATTACCGATAAAGGGATGATGAATGTACGTTCTCAAATGATGATCCCATTAATTGAAGGTGAAAGAAATTGAAAATAGTTATTAAAAATGCATGGATTTTAACGATGAATGAGCGAATGGAACAATTTCGCCATGGTTATTTAGTTGCTGATGAGCACATTATTGAAGTGGGGTCGATGGATTCCATGCCGGAGAATCTTATCTATGATCAATGCATCGATGCGAAAGGTGCGATTTTGTTGCCTGGCATGGTAAACACGCATACGCATATTGGCATGATTCCATTTCGCTCATTAGGTGATGACTATCCGGACCGTTTACGCCGCTTCTTATTCCCGTTGGAAAACGACTGCATGAATGAACAGCTTGCATACACGAGCGGTAAATATGCCATTGCTGAAATGCAACTTGCCGGTGTAACGACTTTCTTTGATATGTATTATTTTGAACATCAATTGGCCATAGCGGCGGAGGAAATGGGGGCCAGAGCCCTTTTAGCTGAAACCGTCATTGATTCGGTCACGGTTGATGTGTCGGAGCCGCTGGGCGGCTTGCAATACGCCGAACAATTTTTGCCGAAATGGCAGGGGAATAAAAAAATTCAAGCATCGATCGCACCGCATGCCCCGTATTCCGCTACTATTGAAGCGTTGCAGCAGGCCGATCGTTTATCTAAAACGTTCCAAGTGCCGTGGATGATGCATGTGAGTGAAATGGATTTTGAAATGGAAAAATTCCGGAAAGAACGAGGTCAAACACCCATTGAATTTTTAGAGGATATAGGCGTATTAAGTTCGAGGCTTGTGGCAGCCCATTGTATTCATTTGACTGATCATGATATTGAGCTATTGCAAAAGTATGATGTAAAAGTGGCCCATTGTATTGGTGCTAATACGAAATCTGCCAAAGGTGTGGCCCGGGTGCGGGATTTACAATCTGCTGGTGTAACAGTGGGGTTAGGAACGGATGGGCCAAGCAGCGGGAATACGCTAGATCTCTTCAGCCAAATGCGATTATTCGCTAATTTCCATAAAACCCATTTGCAGGACCGTAGCGCATTTCCTGCAGAGGAGATTGTAAAGCTTTCGACCATTGAAGGAGCGAAAGTATTAGGTCTGGATGGGCAAATCGGTTCCATCGAGGTAGGGAAACAAGCAGATTTCATCCTCGTAGAAACCGATTCAGTCAATATGTTTCCTATTTTTGATCCCTATTCGGCTTTAGTATATTCTGCAAATGCTAGTAACGTAAGTGACGTATTCATCGCAGGAAAACAAGTCGTGGCAGAGAAAAAGCTAGTGAATCATGATGTAACAACACTGCGGGCAGAACTGTCAAATGCCATGGAACAATGTGGATTTAAAAAAAGAGCGTTACGAGCAATGGAGGATAGGATATGAGATGATAAAATCTTTCAATTTAGAGATTCTTGATTCGTTATTAGATCAAATCGCCGTCTTGGATACGGATGGATCTATTATTGCTATTAATCAATCTTGGGTAAATTTCTCACTTGAAAATGGTGGGGATTTACATAAGAGCGGAGTCGGAAGCAATTACCTTGCCGTTTGCCCTAAAGAGATTCAAGACGGCATTGTGCAAGTACTAACAGGTACAAGTGACAGTTTTACCTATGAGTATCCGTGTCATTCTACTGCTGAACTTCGTTGGTTTTTATTAAGAGTTACGCCGATCACAATAAATGAAAGCACTGGAGCCGTTGTGTCACATGTAAATATTACAGACAGAAGGTTGCTAGAGATTCGGTTAGAAAGAAAAGAGCGGCTCTATCGTCATATTGCTGAAAACTCAACTGATTTTATTTCATTGCACACTATTGACGGAAAGTATATTTACGTTTCACCCAATTTTTCCTTTGTACTGGGGTACTCCCCTAGTGAGCTGGTAGGGAAATCGCCGGCTGATTTCATATATGACGACGATATCAAAAAGATACAACTTCTTACTGATAACCCCCATGAGATAGGTGAAATTAAAACTGTCACTTACCGTTTTAGATGTAAAAATGGTAACTATATTTGGATGGAATCCAAGTATAAGCTTGTATTGTCTGTCGATAAAGTATCAGATGAAATGATATGTGTTTCTAGAGATGTCACAAAAAATAAGCAGAAGTTAATAGAGTTAGAGGAGGAAAAGAAATCATTAAGAAAGAGGGTTTATACGGATTCATTAACAGGCATTTCTAATCGTCGATATTTTAATCGTCAATTTAAAAAGGCTTATCAAACATATCGTCAAGACGGCATTCCCTTTTCTTTAGTAGTCATAGACATTGACTATTTTAAACAATATAACGATACATACGGGCATAAAAAAGGGGATGAATGCTTAATTAAAGTCGCCGATGCACTTGCTAGCGGTGTTAGAAAAAATGATCGTGTGTGTAGAATAGGCGGAGAAGAGTTTTGTATCATCTTCCCGAATACAAACGAAGAAAAAGCGATAGCTTTAGCAGAAAGAATTTGTAAGAAAGTAAAAGGATTAAAAATTCCTCATGAAAATTCAAATGTGAGTAAGTATGTTACTGTCAGTATTGGTGTTTCAACTATAAGTAGTAGTTTTGAGTCTGTTAATCAGGAAGAATTATTTCAATTAGCGGATCAGGCTTTGTATCAGTCAAAAAAGAATGGAAGAAACCGAGTGAGTTTTAA
The DNA here is from genome assembly GCF_001563475.1 of Sporosarcina sp. HYO08. Taxonomy (GTDB): domain Bacteria; phylum Bacillota; class Bacilli; order Bacillales_A; family Planococcaceae; genus Sporosarcina. The sequence continues at coordinate 49,978 of NZ_LPUT01000027.1, forward strand.
TTAGCGTGAGTTTTAATTAGCTGTCTCTTCGTATAATAATTGTGTGAGTGAGTGTCTTCATTATAGTAAAGGCTATGGAACTAAAACAAGAGCATTGCAAGCGATAGCGGGGAAATAAGGAGATTGGGAAAGGGACATAGAACTGTAATTAGAAAAAAACACAATGAAATAAAGCCCTTACTATCGGCATGTGCTGGCAACAGGATTCTAGGCTTCAACAATGGTTAGGTGGTGTAAATCCACCTATTAACTTGGTTTTCTTCCCCGTATTTCTCTATACGCAATCCATTCGAATCACTATATCCACACTAACATTACGGTTAGCTCCCGTTACTATGGCTGTACATGATTCAACAAATAAGAGAAGATATGGTAGCAAGTTAAGTAAAGGGGAGCCTTGAGATAGAAGGCATCTTTGTAGGTATAATATGTGATCTAATTGCTGCATTTGGTTTTACCATTTTGCGTTATTGACATTTTTTAATATCTGTCTTAAGGTTTATTGAACGATTCACAAACCCATTTCAGAATAATTTACTGAGTGGCATTGTGAAACCCTTCACAATCATAATTAATCGTTTATCAAACTAATAGCTAGCGCAAAAGAAAGGATGTAATACATGAACGTTGGACTCAATCGCTGGAGAATTTTAATTGCATCTACGCTTATCAACCTTTGCGTTGGGGCAGTGTATGCGTTCAGTATTTTTGCTCTCCCACTAACAGCAGTACTCGATGCGTCAATGGGCGAAATTATGATGGCATTTACCATTAACGCGGCCCTTTTCCCAATTCCGATGATTATTGGTGGGAAATTAGTCGATAAAGGCGGTGCGAAAATCGCTATCATCATTGGGGGTATTTTATTTGGACTTGGCTTTATTTTATCCGGTTTCGTGACAGCCCCATGGATGTTATATATTACGTACGGTGTCCTTGGCGGGATGGGACAAGCAATGGTTTATGCTGTAACGATTGGTAACTCAGTGAAACTATTCCCAGATAAAAGAGGTTTAGCAACAGGAATCGTAACAGCGGGATATGGCGGTGCGGCCATTATCATTGCACCGATTGCCAACGCATTAATTACAAGTAATGGCGTCCAGCCTACAATGATGATGCTTGGCATTGCGTTTTTAGTGATCATTTTAAGTAGTAGTCTATTCGTGAAACCTTGTCCAACTGGTTATGCGCCAGAGGGGTGGACGCCGCCAGCAGCTAATCATGGCGGACTAAATGTTCCTTGGAATGAAATGATTAAAAAACCTATATTTTATGTCATTATCAGTATGTTTTTAATCGGTGCCTTATCAGGAATGATGGTAACCGCTAATGCTTCTGTCATCGGACAAACGATGTTTGGTTTATCAGCAGCAACTGCAGCGCTCTACGTAAGCTTATACGCGCTTAGTAATTGTCTGGGGCGTGTTTTTTGGGGCGCTGTATCAGATAAAATCGGACGTACAAAGTGCTTAATGATGATCTACTTGGTCATTGCGGCGGCGATGTTGACGATTGCTTTATCGACTTCGGTTGCAGGATTTGCAGTGGCGATTATCGGGATCGGACTATGCTTTGGTGGAACGATGGGGATATTCCCTTCCATCGTTGTTGAGAAATTTGGGACGAAGTTTTATGGCGTCAATTATGGGATCACTTTTACCGGTTATGCAGGAGCAGCATTTTTTGGGCCACGGATCGCGAATGGTGTTGCAGCAGCAAATAACGGCATGTTCACCAACGCTTTCTATATTGCTTTAGCGATTTCTTTAGTTGGTTTCGCATTAACTTTTATTTTTAAAGCGATGGAAAATAAACAACAAACAACGAGTATCATTGCAACAGAAACAGAAACTGCTATTTAAAACGAAAAGGCAGGCACCATTGTATAGATGGCGCCTGCCTTTTCTGAGCTTAAGTAGATGGAGTCGTTGTTTCTTTTAAAGCTTCTTCCAACTGTTGTGTAAATAAGCGTGTTTGTTCATCAGTCCATTTAAATTGATAAGCCATATAGTGTAAGACCTCGTTTTTCCAATCCCTTACTAGATTGATATTAAATAACAGATCCCCTGTACGGCGATGAAAGAAATCAACTGGACCCGTTATCATTTCATATTCAATTGCGTAAATAAGTTTTGCAAATAATACGGTGGGCAAATGAGATGCCAATAGATCATGTTGATGCTGCTTAATTAAATCAAATACTGTTAAAACATTTGAGCCGTATATTGTAGCCAAATGGGTCGCTTCATCTACTGTCAGTCCCACTTCTGTTCCTTTTTTTAGCTGACTTTTAATAAAGCTGTTAAAGTTAGCAGATCCCCCAACATCCCCGCCAGAAATCGGTAAATTTTTCGTTTTACATGAAGAAAAAAGGCACTGTTCTTCTTTCAAAAACTTTTTAACCAATAAGTCCGTAATTGTTTCGGCCATTTTTCGATAGCCTGTCAACTTTCCACCAGCAATCGTGATGAGTCCAGATTCTGATTCCCAAATTTCGTCTTTCCTAGAAATTTCGGAGGGATCCTTTCCTTTTTCATGGATAAGGGGTCTAACTCCTGCCCAACTGGACTCAACATCTTTTTCGCTAATATCAACATTTGGAAACATATAGCGAATCGCTTCAAGGATATAACTTCTGTCTTCCGCTGTCATGCCTGGGTTCATCGGGTCCGCATCGAAAAATGTATCTGTTGTCCCTACATACGTTTTTCCATCCCGCGGGATCGCAAAAACCATTCTGCCATCCGGTGTATCAAAATACATGGCTTGCTGTAATGGAAAACGTGATTGATCGATCACGATATGAACACCTTTAGAAAGCTTAAGTGTTTTCCCTTTTTTGGAATGATCAAGATCACGAATATGATCAACCCAGGGACCAGTCGCATTCACAATTTTTTTGGCGTGAATTTCATATTCCACGCCTGTTAAAAGATCTTCTACTAAGACACCGTGGATGATCCCATTGTTGTATAGTAATGCTTTCACTTTCGTATAGTTTAATGCGGTCGCGCCCTTTTCCACAGCCTTCTTGATCACTTCTAATGTAAGCCGGGCGTCGTCGGTACGGTATTCAACGTAATACCCCCCGCCTTTTAAATACTCTTTTTTAAGAAGCGGCTCTTTTTTCAACGTTTGCTCTGCAGTTAGCATTATTCTACTTTCTGTCTTCTTCACTCCAGCTAGAAAGTCGTATACTTTTAGACCAATTGACGTACTAAATCTTCCAAACGTTCCGCCTTTATGAAAGGGAAGTAACATCCATTCTGGTGTCGTGACATGAGGTCCATTTTCATAAACAATAGTCCGTTCTTTCCCTACTTCAGCAACCATTTTCACTTCAAATTGTTTTAAATAACGAAGTCCGCCATGAACAAGCTTCGTTGAGCGACTGGAAGTCCCAGCTGCAAAATCTTGCATGTCAACAAGGGCAGTTTTCATTCCTCTCATTGTCGTATCTAACGCAATCCCTGCTCCGGTAATTCCCCCGCCGATGATCAGCACGTCAAATAATTCCCTTTTTAACTTTCCAACAATAGTTTCTCTATTTAGATTCGAAAATTTCATGGTGAGTTTCCTCCTTATAAAAAAAGAGAATACAAACGACATTATCCTTTCACGTTATTCTATCAATACTTATAGGTCTTTCATTCATATAGAAAAGAAAAACGGGAAATCCAATAAAGGAAATTCCCGCTTTGTATATTTTATGATTTGCGATGCATAACATAACCAATCGCTGCCGCTAAAAGGCTTGGTAACGTCCATCCCAATCCATGTTCGTAAAGAGGCAGATAGGACAAGATGGAATTAAGCAGATCAATGCCAATATTGAAAGTATTCAGTACATCATAAAAGGCAAACAAAGTGACGACTGTAATGGCGTAGACATACATTTTCTTTCTTTCTCCAAAGAAGTGCTGGAAGAGTGATAGAACCACGAGCACGATCGATATGGGATAGATGAAAATGAGTAAAGGTACCGCAATTTGTAAAATAAGTGCCAAACCAAGGTTTGAAAATATCATACCGACGACTACAAAAATGAGGGTGAATCCTTTATAAGAAATCTTCGGAAAAATCTCATTAAAGAATCGCGCACAAGCATTGATCAGTCCAACACAAGTCGTTAAGCAGGCAAGGATTACGATTGTTCCAAACAACACATTACCGCCGAAACCAAATAATTGATGAGAGGCCATCACTAAAATTTCTGCTCCGTTTTCAAGTGATTGATCATGTGGCAACACACGTCCGATCCAGCCAAGTGATACATAAACGATCGCAAGTCCCGCCGAGGCAATAAGTCCAGAATAGACAGTTCCTCGTACTAAATCTTTTTGATCAGTTGCTCCTTTGTCTTTTAATCCATTGATAATGACGATTCCAAAGGCGAGTGCAGCCACTGCATCCATTGTGAAAAATCCTTCAAAAAAGCCTTTAATAAAAGGGGTGGATTGGAATTTTTCAGCAGGTGAAACGTCTGTATACGTAAAGGTTAAAAAAGCACGAACGAATAAGATGGCTAGTACAATGAGTAGTGCAGGGGTAAGGAGTTGTCCCACATAGTCAATTACTTTTTTAGGGTTCACACTTAGTAAGTAAGTCAAACCAAAGAAAATAAGTGAAAACAAAAATAAAGGCAACTTCCCTTCGACACTGAACACTTGCATAAACCCTAATTCATACGCAACATTTGACGCGCGGGGAATACCGTAAAACGCGCCAATGGACATATAAATAATGATGGCAAAAGCATATCCAAATACAGGATGCACACGTTGCCCCATTGATAAGAGTCCATTATCGGATAAGGCAACGGAAATAATTGTTAATAGTGGCAAGAAAACTCCGGTTAGTATAAATCCGACGATCGCAGCAACAAAAACATTTCCAGATTCCATCCCGAGAAAGGGCGGGAAGATCAGATTTCCCGCTCCGAAAAATAAAGAAAACAACGTAAATCCAGAGAATAACACATTCTTTTTACTCATTTAAAATCCTCCTAATTTTTTGCGAAGAAGCCGTCGACCTCAACAGTTTCAAATATATTGATAAATGCATTTTCATCATGTTTGCGAACAATTTTTTTAATCTGGGATGTCTCGTAGCGTGTGACAACCATCATGACAATTTGTTTTTTCTCTTGTGAGTAGCCGCCATAACCTTCCATGATTGTAATCCCCCGATAGATGGAGTCCAATAAATCTTTTCGAATACATTCACCTTTTGAAGTGACAATTTGCATGGTCACTTTCACCTGGTCCGTGTGAATTGTATCAATCACCTTTCCGGTCAAATAGATAGATAAAAGTGTGTATAATGCGATATTCCAATTAAAGGCAGCACCGGAAATGAGAACAATAATGCCATTCATACCTGTGAGAAGAAGACCAATACTCATATTACTCGTTCGTGACAGGATAATCGCAATGATATCTAAACCACCGGAAGTTCCAGAAGACTTTAAAATCATACCGATGCCAAAGCCCCCTATGATCCCTCCAAAAATACAGGAGAGCAATATATTGTCTGTCAGAGGAACCGCTGGCAATGCGTATAAGAAAATAGAAAGTGATAAAACACAAACGAGTGTATTGATCGTAATTGTTTTCCCGAGTTTATAGTAGCCTAAGATGAGTAAGGGAATATTCAGCAATAGATTCATCAAGCCAATATTAAATGGCGTAACTAATCCGATTAAAATTGCAATCCCACTAATCCCACTACTCAAAATTCCATAAGGAACTAGAAAGAAATTAAAGGCAAAAGCCACAACTAATGATCCTAAAATAACAATTAAGTTTTTCACGATCGTTTACCCCCTTGCATGATAATTGTATTATTTCTAAAATTGCGAGAAGTAATCCCTCCGTTTTCCGCATAAAAAAAACTCGCCCCTAAATAAGGGACGAGTTTGCGCTCGCGTTACCACCCATAATTCCGTCAGTTTCTTAAAAGAAACCATACGGCTCTCAGTCAACGTACAACCATACGTGTTCCATGTTAACGGTGGAAATCCGGCAAAGCCTACCAACTTCAGCTTTGCATCTCGGAGATGATTTTCGGATAAGACTGTCCATCGGCTTCCACCAAATGCCGACTCTCTGAAGAACATGATTCTTTTCTTACTCTTTCTCGTCATGATTTTAATTATTAAAAGTAATTTATCATGAGTGAAATGACGGGTCAATATATTTTGATAATATAATATTAATCCTAATGTTCCCTATATTGGGTCTATTTATAAGTCACATGCAATTTGGTACTTTGACGAAGTCAATAGACTGTCAAGAACGTTTAGGCAATTGCAATAAAAACGATTCATGATACGATAAAATGAAAACAAATATCGAAGTGGGGGGATTTCCGTGTTCCTAGATCAATTGAAAAAACAGTTAGATGAAAATCAATCGTTATTCATAGGAGAAGAAACAGCTTTTCGTTCAGCCGTTTTAATTCCATTAGTTCAAGTGGACGGGGAATGGCATATCCTTTTCGAAGTACGTGCATTTACGATGAGAAGACAACCAGGTGATATTAGTTTTCCTGGAGGTCGAATTGACTCCACGGATTCAACGCCATGGGCAGCGGCTTTACGGGAAACACATGAAGAACTGGGCGTTGACCCGCAGACGGTGAAGCTTGTACGGCCATTAAGCCCATACATTGCTTCCCCTGAATTTGTCGTCTTTCCATTCGTGGCGACGATTGATTACAGTCAAGTGATTCATTCTTACAACAAAAAAGAAGTGGAAGAAGTATTTACAGTCCCAGTCAAATGGCTATTGAATCATGAGCCTTATATGCATATGGTATCCGTTGAAATGGCACCTTCCTCAGACTTTCCATTTGAAAAGATCGTAAATGGTGCGCAATATCAATGGCGTACGCGTTCAATAGAAGAATGGTTTTTTGAATATGAGGAGTATACAATTTGGGGATTAACAGCTAGAATTTTGAAACACTTTTTGGAAATTGTCAAAAAAAGTGATGCCATCAATTTTGAAAGTTCAATTTCTCAATAACATGATCTAGTTATCAGTTTTGTATTGATCTAAAGAAAAGGAGAGCGCTTAAGTACAAAGCGTTCTCCTTTTCTTTATGAATAGTCACCTCTGAATAGGCTTCCTCATTCTAAAAAGACTGCTGCCAAGTTCATTTAACGCAATCGCCGCTAGGATAATCGCTGTACCGAGCCATTGGAGCGGTGTGATCGCTTCTGACAAAATAATGCTGGCTGATAGGATTGCGACTGGTAGTTCAACGGACGTTAAGATATTGGCAAGTCCGCCTGAAACCAATGGTGCGCCCACTGCAAAAAATAGTGGAGGAAGGACTGCTCCAAAGAGTGAAACCCCAACGGCAGTCGTTAATAAGTTAGCCTCAAGTGGCAGTACAGTTGGAATGTCGCGCATGAATACGATCAGGATTAATATCATTGACCCAGTCGCCATGATAGAAGTCCGCGTCAATGGATCGACATGTACGGCAACCTTCCCGCTGAAAAAAATAAATCCGGCATACGTAAATGCGGATAAAATACCAAAAAGGAACCCTTTTACAGGCAATCCTTGTATATTGCCATTTAAATTAGCAGCAAAAAAGACCCCGACTAAAATTAAGCCAATGGATGCGATGGTTACAGGGGCAGGTTTTATTTTACTGAAAATCCATTCTAACAGAATGCCGATCCAAACGAATTGGAACATTAAGATAATTGCGAGTGAAGCCGGCAAATATTGCATCGCACCATAATAAAAAATACTTGTGAGTCCGACAAAACATCCGGTGATCATAATGAGCGGGATATTCCTTGCGTTCAGCCCTTTAAAGCTCGATCGTTTTATGAGCGTTAAGGACCATAAAAAAAATGACGAAAAGATCATTTGAACGATATTAATTTGGCCAAGTGAGTAGCCGTAGCCAAACCCTAATTTCGCAAAGATCGGTGTAAAACCAAAACATCCAGCACCTATTAATACAAATAAAATGCCTTTATTAAATTTCATCATGATGCCTCCTTGGTGCCAAAATACCATCACACTATTATATCATGTATAGGTGAAATATTGGATGCGTCCTCTTCGAAATGAGCTTTAAACGCAATGACATCAAAAAGAAAAACGAGGAGAACAGTAATACTTGCTCCTCGTTCGCGATGTTCTCATTCAAAAGCTAGTGTTGAACCTTCGTCCCCTTCGCGCCATTCTAGTTCCATTTCAAATTTGTGTTGATCCCTGCGTTTTTCCAGCTTGATTTCCAATTCAACGTTTGAAGAAGGTTTCACTTCGACCGGTTGTCCATTTACCGTCAATGTAAAGGAACCTTCTTCTTTCAATTTTTTGGCGATCGTTTCAAAATACGTGGCAGCATTGGCAAGAGTCATTTTTTCCTCAAAATCGATAAGGATTTCTTTCCTGTTTTCTAATCGAGTCATCAAAAATCTTCCCCCTTTGCTTATACTACTTTCATTTTATTTAAAACTTCAGTCAAATGGTAGAAATATGCCTTCTGATGCAGAAGTGTCTGTAATCGTCTTCGCCAAACGTGCGCGCGAATATTTTCTGGATATTTTACAATACTAAGTTCGCTGTAACGTATCTTATTGGAGGAAGGGAAGAAATATAAATGACTAAGGACTCAGGCACACCCAGTTGGAAGCAGGATCATCCAAGCGCTCATTTTAGTAATTCTGTCCAAAAGGCAGAACGTGCAGTGAAGCAAGCGATGTCACATCCAGAAGAGATCGCAATTGAGCATGCGTTCAATTCAATAGCACGTGCGGAAAACGCCTACAACAATGCAGAACAGTATGATGAGCATATGGATGGAGTTCCGCAACACAAAGAACAATTGGACTTGATGAAGCAGCAATTGAACGAAGTCCGTGACAGGTTGAAAGAAGATCAGTAGAAAAAGTAAAAGAAGGAGAACGCCCGATAGGAAGCGTTCTCCTTCTTTTACTTTATTCAAGCATTCAAGGCCAATTGAAGCATGAGTTCAATGCCCGCAGGGATCGCTTTCTCGTCTAGATCGAACTTTGGATGATGATGAGGGAACGCGCTGATTTCACTTTGCATACCAACGTTAATAAATACACCTGTTTTTTCTTTTAAGTAAAATGCATAATCTTCTGCACCCATTACAGGCGCTAACGGCATAAATACATCGTCGCCGAAAGTCTGTTGGATGATCTCTTTTGCAAAATCGCATGCTTCAGGATGATTGTATAGCGGCGGAGTGCCTTCGATTGGCTGATAATGTCCTTTCGCACCAAAGCTTGCACAGATTGACTCGGTTAGCTGTGCTGTCTTCTCATTCATTAATTGAGCGCCTTCGAACGTCAATGCCCGAATCGTTCCATTCAACGTTACTTTGTGTGGAATGACATTATAAGAATTGCCAGCTTGCATGCCGCCAAAAGAAATGACACCCGCGTGCAAAGGATTTAAGTTTCTGCTGACAATCGATTGGAATGCTTGGATCAGGTGAGTTGCGATATAGATGGGGTCAACGGAATCATGCGGGTACCCTCCGTGACCGCCCTTGCCCTCAATCGTAATATCAAAATCATCACTTGAAGCCATCGCATAGCCTGTTGCAAAACCAATTTTACCGAGTGGAACATCGGACATATAATGGATGCCATAAATGGCATCCACACCATCCAAAATGCCTTCTTTGACAAGCTGTTGAGCCCCGCTAGGCGATGCTTCTTCAGAACTTTGGAAAATGAAGACAATATTGTTTTTTACTGCTTGCGGATTCATGCTCATCCATTTGGCTACTGCCAGTAGAGTCGCCGTATGCCCATCGTGACCACAGCCATGCATGACACCGGGAACTGTTGAAATATAAGGCGTGTCCCCTTCTTCATGAAGAGGAAGGGCATCCATATCTGCTCGAAGTGCAATCGTTTTATTTCCTTCAGTGCCTTTAAAATAAGCGATGACGTTTGGAGCAGAAAACTTCTGATCTACCGGGATGCCGAATTCCACTAATTGTGCTTTTACATATGCAGCTGTTTCATACTCTTGCCCGGACAGTTCAGGGTGCATATGAAAATGCCTGCGCTGCTCAATGGTCCAGTTGATTAAATCTGTATCTATAAGTTTTGTTTGAAACATCGTAAAGCCTCCAAAAGTTTTTTAGAATGGGCCGTATTGAATGACCTGTGCAATAATGAGGAACACAACACAGATCGTAATTTGAATAACTATAAAGGGCAGTATCCATTTGATCCACTTTGTAAAAGGAATACCTGCAACGGCAAGTCCTGCAAGTAATACACCTGACGTAGGGAAAATTGAATTCGACACGCCGTCCCCAAGTTGAAATGCGAGTACCGCAGTCTGTCTTGTCACACCAACAAGGTCGGCCAATGGTGCCATAATTGGCATTGTAAGCGCTGCTTGCCCACTTCCTGATGGTACCAGAAAGTTAAGAACAAGTTGTAAGAAAAACATGCCAATAGCGGTTAACATTGGCGAAAACTCACTTAAAAGAGTGGAAGCGAAATATAGAATGGAATCGATTAGTTTTCCATCTTGAAACACGATAAGAATGGCCTGTGCAAAACCAATGATTAATGCACCGCTTATGACATCCTTGGTCCCGTCAATGAAGCTATCTGCTATTTTGTTTGGCCCTAGCTTGCCAACAATCCCAATCAGAACACCAAATAATAGGAATAAGGCTGCGATTTCGGTAATATACCACCCAAATTTAACGACACCAATGATTAGAACGACAAAGTTGAATAAAAAAGTGATTAATACCCATTTATGACGAGTAGTTAACTTTGTGTTTGCATCCAATTCAACTTGCGTTCCTTCCCGATAATTCCCTAAATACCTCAGTTCAGGATTCGCTTTAATTTTTTTGGCATAGCGGTAAACGTAAAGGACACCGGCAATGTACAGGACAGCGAATAGGATAATTCTGAGACCCATGCCAGAGAATGTAGGTAATTCTGCAATACTTTGTGCGACGCCGACATTAAAAGGGTTCAAGACAGCGCTCATAAAACCAATCGTTGCGCCAAGTGAAACAATGGCATACCCGACCATTGCATCCAACCCTAGAGCAATCGCCAATGGAGTAATAATGGCAATGTATACAATGGTTTCTTCCGCAAGCCCCATCAATGTACCGGCTATCGCAAAAAATAGCATGACGACAGGGATGAGCAATAATTCTTTATTTGCAACTTTTTTCGTTATATTTACAACCAAGGCATCTAATGCACCGGTTGCTTTTAAAATACCAAAAGCACCACCAACAATTAAAACAAAGAAAATAATACCGGCACCATTGGTCATACCACCGTGAATGCTTGTGAAGATGTGGAAGAATCCGACTGGCGATTGTTCGACTAGCTCAAATGAGCCGGGAACAACAACTGTCCTTCCATCTTTTTCAAGTCGTTCATATTCGCCTGCCGGCAAAATATATGTCAAAATCATGGAAATGACGATGACGAAGAAAAGTAAGACAAAAGCGTTAATATCGAAACCTTTATTTACTTTGTGTAAGTTTTGATCTTCTATTTTGTTCTTTTTCATGTCATAAACTCCCTTGTGTTTTACAAAATGTTAAACAGGACGAATTTTTATGCAGTTGATTGTAATATATATACAGGAATTATGCAATGAGTTTTGTAGTTGTCGAAAGTATTATAATAATCTAAACAGAATATATAATGGAAATACCAGGAGGCCATCCTATAAAGTGTATGATACTTTATAGGATGGCCAATTAGGAACAGATCATTATATTCATCCAAAATTGATCACTGTACTTTTGGACGGGTGAGCAATTGCAGACTATTTCAGGTTAAACATGTCTCTTTTCCTCTTTCACCGACAGAATCTCCACGTTAGCCCCATATTCCCCCCTGATCAACTTCCTTGCACCGACGGGGTTTCTCGCGGTGACTTGCTTTATTTCTTTTTCCCCATTTAGTTTCATTTCTACGAGGAAGCATTTAGATCCGCACATCATGTGAATCCCTCATTTCTTGGACTTTCTCTTCATTTTAGGGGAACTTCATTTGAGTTGTAAAATAAGGGGCTAGGCACTTCTAGGATCATCTCATTCTTTTTTCGTATATAATGGAATTTTATATTCGATAAAACGGATGAAGCAGGGAGTTGAAATGAGACATGAACAAGAAAGACATTGCGGCGATTCGCAAACAATTTAAGTTAGACACGGATTTACTGACGATCACGGATATTTATAAAGTGTATATTAAGCAGGAAAGCAGCGACATCTATCATGAAGAGAGCCAGCCGTTTGCGCTGTTGGATCGGGAGCAACAGGAGTTGTTTTTAAACAACTTTAAAAAAGTGTTAGGTGGAAAATTAGGGATTAAGCTATTTGAAGTGAAGTTCAAACGTCAAGAGGAGGAGCAGCCGGATCATACGCAGACGCATTTGTACGAGGGACTCCATACGACAGACGTAGAGGAATGGAAGGCAGACATGCAGCGCATCGCCGAGAAGATGGTGGAAGATACTCAATATGAAAAGGATTTAGTCGTCACTTTCATTCGGGGGAACTATTTTAAACCGACGAAACGGCATTCTGAAGAGGAAGAAGCGGCGGAGCGGGATGAAGTGTATAAAAATCCTTTCATTCTCTGCAGCATGAACCAGACAGAGCTGCCGAAACAGTCACTTGTATTTGATTTCAACAAAAAAGAATTTAAATCCAGTACGATGCTCGATCCAATTATTAACCTTACTTCTCCTATCGGTGGGTTTTTATTCCCATGTTTTACAGACAATGGGGCAGACGTTAATCATGTCCTGTACGCCGCTGGTAAAGCGAATAAGCCGAATGTTCATTTTATCGAGCAAGTGTTAAATGGGGAAGACATTATGACGGCCGCGGATGATAAAGCGGTCTTTGAGGAAATTGTAAAAGATTTGGTGGGGGATGAAGTAAATACAAAAACCCTTGCCAGTGTTTATGATGAAATCAACAGTATGTTGATTGTCGAAGACGAGGGAGACGGAGAAGAGGAAAGCCTGCCTACTTTGGATACGAAAGAAGTGGAGCGTGTCCTAAAGGCAAGCGGTGTGGAAAATGTGAGCACGGAAAAAGTGGAAATGGCATTTCGGAAAGTCATCGATGATCAAACGTACGAAATGAAAGCAAGTCATGTCGTCCCAAGCTACACATCCAAATCCATCAAAATCGAGACAAAAGTCGCGAATATCGCAATCAGCCCACAGGATTTAAGATATGTGCGGCAAGTTACGGTCGATGGCAAACGCTGTATTTTGATTGAGGTAGAAGAAGACACAATGATTGAAGGATTTACGCTTCTTTCCGAAGAATTATTGGATTAAAAAGGGCGTTTGAGAGATTGTCAAGAAAGTGCCAGGCGCCATGACACATTGTTTAGTGTCTAAAGGTGCCTGGCTTTTCATTTTGGAATCCTCTTTACATTAAGCGAGTCGGTAAATCAAAAACTTACCGTACTTACCGTGATCGCTATGCGCTTTTATTTTATTGATCAGCTTGAAGGGGGTTTCTTTCTTGAGGAATTTTTTAAACTCGGGGAGCGGGTAATAGAGGATCATATCCACAGTTCGCTTTTCTTGTTCGACAGAACGCAAAATGTTGCGGACCACTTGTTTGAATATCGTTACCGAAAAAGGATTGAAAAAGTAAAAGGTATTGTCTTCTGGCTCCACCTGATATTGTTCAGCGAGACCGAATTCAAATCGGATCGGTGCATGAAGATGTTTGTTTTTCTGTCTGTATACAGCTTTGTTATACAGCGCTTCCTCGTAAGTTTTATCATTCATTTCTACACCTGTTACAGGCACGTTAAAATGGTGATGAATATAAAAGGACACTCTGCCTCTTCCGCTGCCAAAATCTACGACACGATCAGTCGGTTTTACTGTATAGGAACGAAATAACTTTTCAAGTGCAGCGTAAGGTGTCGCTTCATACCTATTATAATTATCGGTTTGCTGACGCCATTCTCTTAGACCCACTGTACGGATTTGCAACATTCGATCAAATTTTCTTTCACCCAATTGTTCATCTTTCTCCATTTCAATTATATTAAACTTCTATAAAGTCCTGTTCTATCGTATGAACACCTGCTGCTAAAGGCAAGACGATAGCGTATTTTGTCGAAAAGTTGTACCTAATCATAAATTCTAGTCAGAAGTTAATCCTATTAGGAATAAGTGATATACACAGATAAGACAAGGAATGATGTAAAATGAACGATCTCATCAAAGATCAATTAAAAGAAATAGAAGAAAATTTCCAAGTGAAGATCTTGTATGCTGTAGAATCTGGCAGTCGGGCATGGGGTTTCCCGTCAAAAGATAGTGATTTTGATGTCCGGTTTATATACATTCATCGACCGGAATGGTATCTTTCGATTGATCCACAAGGGGTGGGCACAAAGAAAGATGTCATTGAATTGCCGATCAACGACTTATTGGACATAAGTGGTTGGGAAATCACGAAGGCTTTGCGGCTTTTTAGAAAGAGCAATCCTTCTTTATTGGAATGGATGGGGAGCCCGATATTGTATTACCAAACGTCCACATTGATCGATCAATTGCGCGGGTTAGAATCTGAAGTCTTTGATTCCAAAGCGAGTTTGCACCATTATTTAAATATGGCGAAAAACAATTTTGGAGAACTGCAAGGATCAGAAGTGAAAATGAAGCGTTATTTGTATGCACTTCGGGCGGTATTTTCTTGTAAATGGATTGAGAGGAGCAACACAGCACCGCCAATTGATTTTCAGGAATTGTTGACGGAGATCGTACCCGATGGACTGTTAAAGAATCGTATGAAGACTTTGTTGGAGCGGAAGATGGCTGGAGATGAATTAGATTATCAGCACAAAATTCAAGTCATTAACGATTACTTAGACCATGAAATCATGTCTATTGAAGCTTACATTCAAACAATCAGGGTCAAAAATGAGAATCCGACCCCAAGGCTGGATGAATTATTTCGGGCTACATTGAAAGAAGTATGGGAATGAATAACCCAAGTTGTAAACACGGATGGTGAATCAAAATGAACAAATTAGATGCTTACAAAATGATGACCCCTAAAATGCGTGAAGTGTTAAAAAAGCAAGCTGAGCTTGTGGGCGATGCTTTTTCGACAGACGTAACGTATGAAGAAATGCGTGACAACTACACAAAGGAAAGAAAGTATTGGAATGCAGGCGGTCCAGAGCCGCAACGAACTGTTAATGTAGAAGTAGAAGGGCCTCACGGAACATTTGCGACCCGGATCCATTACCCGAAAAAAAGAACGGGAAAAGGTGCCATTGTTTTTATTCATGGCGGCGGGTTTACGGTTGGGAATCTCGACACGCATAGTAAGGTGATGCGTCTTTTGATGGAAGAAGCAGAATCAGTTGTCATTGGTATTGACTATCATTTAGCGCCCGAGTATCAATATCCTGTACAAGTAGAAGAATGTGCATTTTTAGTGGAATGGCTACGGAGTCGTGCGGAACAATATGAGATTGATCCAAATGATATTGCCCTTGCAGGAGATTCAGCGGGAGCGAACTTATCTTTAGCGACAGTTCTATATTTGAGGGATCAACAGAAGGATATTTCTTCTATACGTGCTTTGCTTCTGTATTATGGAACGTATGGGCTTACTGATTCCACGTCGTTCCGTTTACTAGGCGGGGATTATGACGGGTTGAGACGCGAAGATTTAAATGCTTATTTAAAAATGTATATCGGAGGCGAAAACGGAGATTTACGTTATTTTGATTGTGTTTCAAATGATTTAACGGAAGGGATCCCTCCTTGTTATATTGCTTGCGGAGAGGTCGATCCGCTTCGAGACGACAGTAGATTGTTATATGAGATGTTAACGCATTATGAACAAAAAGCAGTGTTAGAAGAATTTAAAGGAATGATCCATGCGTTCTTGCATTATTCCTGTATGTTGCCGGAAGCGACAGAGGCTATACGAAACGGGGCGAATTTCTACAAGTCATTATGTCATAAGGACCCATGCTAATGTTACACGTGGAACGTCGTTACAACAAACTCAAAAATATTCAGCTCTTCTACTGATTATTTTTGAGTTTGTTTTTTCTTCAATTCGCCAGATTTCCATCTTTGTGTACCCATTGCTGAAGAGGCTGCTGGAAATGTGCCATCATCCATCCTAAAACTTTTCCGATGAAATAGGCAGCAACGATTGTTCCGACGCCGATCGATCCAAATGATTGAATGAAAATTAAACAAGTAACAGCAGCTACCAAAACATTTATCAAATCACTGCTAATTTTTGCTTTGCTAAATTCTAGTTTAAATCGTTCACTGACGACAAATGTTAACGTATCATAAGGCATTAACGGCAGTTTTGCTGTGAAGTAGTTGAGCAACCCAAACGACACGACGAATAAGCTAATGATTAAATAGATCCAGCGGAGAATCATTGTTTCAGGCGTTGGGAGAAGTTGGACGATGAATAACGTAGCATCCATAAAAAATCCAAAGAAAAAGGTAATGATTAATTGAAGTGCAAAGTTTTTGAGATCGATCCGTTTCCTTAAAACAGCCTGACAAATAATAAATAAGACATTTGCAATGACGGTTGTGATCCCAATTGATAATCCAGACGTTAACGTGAACGCATATGCGAGGGAAGAAACAGGCGATACGCCAAGCCCTGCTTCAATTGAAAAACTAACGCCAAGTGATAAGAAAAACAAACCGAGTAGATATACAATGACTTGCTTCGTTGTTACTTTTCTATGTGTCATGAATATCACACATCCTTTTATACTTCGGAGTTCATCATTATTATTATAAAATTAACACGTTTATAAAAGCCATAATTTTGTCCATTCTTTTCGTTGACGATTCGCCAACTATTGACTATCATTGTGATGAAGTAATCCCCGTCCTTGAACGGGAGAGGTTCATAGCTGATACCCTCTATAAAAAACTATGGATTCATGACAATTCGCCATGTCCATATGCGGACGTAGCTTTTTTATAGGTTGATTCCTTTAGTTATAAGATAGATTGGCAGCATGAACCCTCTTGTAAAAGCGATGGGATCCATTGTACAGGAGGGTTTTTACATGTCTGGCAGAAGCCACGAAGAAGGATTAAAGGATTTAACATTATTGGGCAATCAAAATACCCAATACACTTTTAAGTATGCACCAGAAGTATTAGAATCAGTAGACAATCTGCATGTGAATCGGGATTATTTTGTGAAGTTTAATTGCCCGGAGTTCACAAGTTTGTGTCCACTTACGAATCAACCCGATTTTGCAACGATGTATATTTCGTATATTCCCGATCAGAAACTGGTAGAGAGTAAATCACTAAAGCTATATCTTTTCAGCTTTAGAAATCATGGAGATTTCCATGAGGACTGCGTCAATATTATTATGAATGATTTAATCGAGCTACTTGATCCAAGATATATTGAAGTGTGGGGTAAATTCACGCCGCGTGGTGGTCTTTCGATCGATCCATGGTGCAACTATGGAAAGCCGGGGACGAAGTATGAAGAGATGGCACATTTCCGTTTGATGAATCATGATCTTAATCCTGAAAAGATCGATAATCGATAAGGGGAATTACGACGACACCAATCGTTTATGTGCTTGTCCATTTTATAAGAAAGCAAGAACTAGGCATCACAGTACAAAAAGAAGCATTTATCAAGTAACCGTTCACGTAATGTTGGAGTTATTTGCAAAATGCTTCCTGGAACATTTGAAAGAATGGGAACCGAAGGTCAAAAAATGATTCCATCTTACGGCATAAAGCTAGCCGAAAATCCAGACCTTTTAGAAGAAATCTCCACCTGGACGGAGTAGAAACTGGGATTAAATAAAAGAGAAATGACTTACAAATAATTTTGACTTTGTAAGGATCGATTGTTAGCGAAAAGATTAGCAGCTAACGATCGATCCTTTTTAACGATCTGTTTGTTTAAATATGATTGGTCTCGGTGAGGGATTGTCATGGAAAGACGGGGGAAACGCCTCGTCTTTTTTTTAATGCCTGTCACTGGAAAATATTGAAACAGACCAATAATTTAGAAAGACCTTGTTTTTCCACCACTAATATGTAAATATAGATGTCAAGACACATGTATATTGAGGGGATCCATTATGGAAGTAAATGACGTTTTAATCATTGGAAGTGGCGTCGCGGCTTTACAACTTGCCACATTGCTGCATCATGGTCAAACAGTCCGCATGTTAACGAAATCACATTGCACCCATACGAATTCTTATCTGGCACAAGGTGGCATTGCTGCTGCCGTTGGAATAGAAGATGATCCTTCAAAACATATTGTTGACACTTTGGAAGCCGGTCGATTTCATAATAATAATGAAGTCGTTTGTGAAATATTGAACAAGGCGCCAACTTTAATCCGTGATTTTTCAAATAGAAGTGAAATTTTTGATCAAGACCGAAATGGAAATTTACTGCTAGGACTTGAAGGGGCTCATTGTGAAAAAAGAATTGTGCATAGCGGCGGTGATGCCACGGGGAAAAATGTCGTCGACTATTTACTCAGTAAATGCTCTGACAATATTACCGTGGAAGAAAATGTTATCGCATATGAATTAATCATCGATCCTGGGGAGAATCGGTGTGTAGGAGTAAAAGCTAAAAATCCAGACGGAAAGATACGCCACCTGTACGCAAACTACGTCATTTTAGCGACGGGCGGCTGCGGACAAGTGTATGCGTATACGTCCAGTGCCGAAACGATCACGGGGGATGGGATCGCAATGGCTTATTTAGCGGGTGTTGAAATCGTTGATATGGAATTCATTCAATTTCACCCGACGTTATTGATAAAAAACGGACAAACAAAAGGGTTAATATCTGAAGCAGTACGGGGAGAAGGGGCAGTTTTAGTTACAGAGGATGGCACGCCAATCATGGAAGGAGTTCATCTATTAAAGGATCTTGCCCCAAGGCATATTGTCGCACAGACGATTTTCGATGTGATGGAAAGTGGAAAAGACGTCTATTTGGACATTGGATGCGTTCAAGAATTTGAAAAAAGATTTCCGACGATTACAGCAATGTGTCGGGATCACGGCATCGATCTTTCAAAAAACAGAATTCCGGTAGCACCCGGCAGTCATTATGTCATGGGGGGCATTCAAACGGATGGAATGGGGCGGACTTCACTCAAAGGATTATTTGCCATTGGAGAAGCATCTTGTACAGGTTTTCATGGAGCGAACCGGTTGGCAAGCAACTCCCTTTTGGAAGGGTTATATCAAGGAGAAAAGCTCGCGCACTGGATCAATGAGCAGCCGGTGAGAACTGTGCATTCCAGCATGCCGATTTCTACTCCTACTCCATCTGTTCAATCGAAAAAAGCAAATCTTCCAGACGTTCATCTCTTAAGAAAGCTCATGATGAAGCGAGTTGGAATCGTCCGGATGAAAGAACAATTAGCCCAGCAAAAAAAGTGGCTGGAACAAGTTAGCATTCATGATTTTACAACATTAGATCATTATTCCAACGAAGAGTTGACGTCTATTTTTTTATGGATCAATGCAGCCCTCATTACAGAGGCAGCATTCTATCGAACGGAAAGTCGCGGCGGCCATTATCGAAGCGATTTTCCATATGAAGACGATGATACGTGGGGCAAGAGAACGATCATTCAGACATACAAAGGGGAAAGGGCGATCTATGATGAACAAGTTAAAGCTTCGCTCGTTACTTGAGCAATTTTTCCTGGAAGATATTGGGGAACAAGATGTCACGACAGACTTCATTTTCCCAAATGATGCAAAAGGGGAAGTTACGTTAATCGCTAAAGAGGATGGCATTTTTTGCGGGGAGGATGTCGTTCAGGTTGGCTTTCAACTGTTAAACGATAAAACGGACGTTCGTGTTTGTGTCAAAGATGGAGATTCCATTCAAAAAGGTCAAACATTAGCGATCATTTCTGGAGAGGTTTCCACACTTTTAACTGGTGAACGTGTTGTCCTCAATGTCATTCAACGTATGAGTGGGATTGCTACGTTAACAAGGGAAGCCGTTGAGACATTGAATTGCGCCTTTACAAGAATTTGTGATACGAGAAAAACGACACCAGGCCTTAGGATGCTTGAGAAATATGCCGTTCGCTGTGGGGGCGGTTATAACCATCGTTTTGGTTTGTATGATGGCATTATGATTAAAGACAATCATATTGCGTTTGCTGGCTCCATTCAAAAAGCAGTTGAAATCGCTCGGAAGCAAGTTGGTCATATGGTGAAAATTGAAGTGGAAACGGAGTCGAAAGAACAAGTCATCGAGGCGGTTGAGGCTGGTTCCGATGTCATTATGTTTGATAACCGGACACCTGAAGAAATTAGAGATTTCATCCAATACGTGCCGAGTCATATTATTACCGAAGCATCAGGTGGCATTACGATGGGAGATTTGGCAGCCTATCGCGACACAGGCGTGCACTATATTTCGCTTGGATTTTTAACGCATTCTTATCAAGCGCTAGATATTAGCGCAAAAGTATCTATTCATTCATAAAATTGACGGGGGGATATTCAAATGGTTCTTGCAACTGAAAACAGAACGCAATTGGTGGAAGAGATTCAAGAATGGAAGAAAAAACGAAATGCGATTATACTGGCGCACAATTATCAAATACCTGAAATTCAGGATATTGCGGACGTACTAGGTGATTCCCTTGCGCTTGCACGTGCTGCTGCGGAAACGGATGCAGATGTGATCGTGTTCTGTGGCGTTCACTTTATGGCTGAAACGGCAGCAATGCTAAGCCCAGAAAAAACAGTTCTCTTACCAGATCTTGAAGCAGGCTGCTCGCTTGCCGATTCCATTACAGCAGATGAGCTGCGTGAATGGAAAGCACAGCATCCAAATGCAGTCGTCGTGTCATACGTCAACACATCGGCAGAAGTGAAGGCGTTAACAGATTATTGCTGTACGTCTTCTAATGCAGTAGATATTGTCAAATCGATTCCTGAAGATCAAGAAGTTTTGTTCTTGCCTGATATGTTCCTTGGTCAGTTTGTAGAGCGAGAAACAGGCCGCAAAAACATGCATATTTGGATGGGAGAATGTCATGTGCACGCTGGAATTAGACCTCACCAAGTGAAGGACGTCTTCAAGGCAAATCCAGATGCAGAGCTTCTCGTCCACCCTGAATGCGGCTGCTCCACGTCTAGCATGTTTTTAAAGTCAGAAGGTCTACTACCAGAGGATAAAACACATATTCTTTCAACGGGCAATATGCTTAAGCAATCTAGAGAATCAGAAGCTAATTCGTTTATCGTCGCAACAGAAGTTGGGATCATTCATCAGATGGAAAAACAAAATCCAGATAAGCAATTCATCCCAGCGAACCCAGATGCCGTTTGTCCTTTCATGAAAATGATTACACTGGAAAAAGTGTTGGCGGCATTAAAAGAAAACAAACATGTCATTACAGTGCCGGAAGAGATCGCAGAGAAAGCAAAACTGTCAATTGACCGCATGATCGCGATCGGATAAAAAGAAACGCCCGGGTATTTCCTTGTGTGCCAGGCATCCAAACAATTAACCATGATCTCAATCCTGAAAAGATCGATAATGGATAAGGAAGCATTATTTAAATTTTTTGCCTGCTTGTACATTTCATTAGAAGGTAGGAACCAGGTGTTCCGATCCAAAAAAAAGCAATTCTAAAATAATATTTTACTAAAGTAAAAGGTAGTATTCCTCTATCGTGTAAGGAATACTACCTTTTTTGTCTGCGATCCTATCTTAAAAAATCCCTTCTCATCCTGTTGTTCGAAGTTTTATAATTGTACAAAAGGTTATTATAATAGAGTATAATATAGTTATAACTGTAAACTTTGTTCCTGGGCAGCGCCCTTGCTTTTATGACTCTCGGGTGAGAGCGCTTACAATTATTTGATCAAAATATTTCGGATAAGGAAGATCAGTATGAGTAATATGCAAAAACAAACAGACGTTATCTTAATTGGTGCAGGTGTTATGAGTGCAACTTTGGGAACTTTACTAAAAGAGTTGGCACCTGAATGGAAAATTAAAGTTTTTGAGAAACTTGCAAGTGCTGGGGAAGAAAGCTCGAATGAATGGAATAATGCAGGAACGGGCCATGCAGCATTGTGCGAACTTAATTACACAGCTGTAAAACCCGATGGCTCTATAGACATCCATAAAGCCGTCAACATAAATGAGCAGTTTCAAGTTTCTATGCAGTTTTGGTCTTATCTTGTAAACAATAATTTAATCCAAAACCCACGAAATTTTATTATGCCATTGCCGCATATGAGTTTCGTACAAGGGGAAGAAAATGTATCTTTTTTAAAGAAACGATTTGAAGCGCTAGCCTCTAATCCATTGTTCCGAGGGATGGAGTTTTCTGATGACCCGGAAAGGTTAAAGGAATGGATCCCGTTAATGATGGAAGGCCGTACATCGAATGAACCAATTGCGGCGACTAATATTGAAACTGGTACGGACGTCAACTTTGGTGCGTTAACACGTCTATTGTTCGATAATTTACAGGGCAAGGGTGCTGAACTCAATTACAAGCATACTGTTGAGGATATTAAACGGACAAGCAATGGTTTATGGGAAGTAAAAGTGCATAATATCGATGAAAATAAAATAGAATACCATACCGCAAAATTTGTATTTATCGGAGGAGGAGGGGCAAGTCTTCCATTACTCCAAAAAACTGGTATTCCGGAGTCCAAACATATTGGGGGATTCCCAGTGAGTGGACTATTTCTTGTCTGCAACAATCCAGAAGTCGTGGAAAAACATCATGCGAAAGTGTACGGAAAAGCAAAGGTCGGTGCGCCGCCAATGTCCGTTCCACATCTT
The DNA here is from genome assembly GCF_001563475.1 of Sporosarcina sp. HYO08. Lineage (GTDB taxonomy): Bacteria > Bacillota > Bacilli > Bacillales_A > Planococcaceae > Sporosarcina. The sequence continues at coordinate 72,867 of NZ_LPUT01000027.1, forward strand.
GACACAAGATTTATTGACGGTAAAAAATCATTACTCTTTGGCCCTTTCGCTGGCTTTTCACCAAAGTTCTTAAAAACGGGTTCGAATTTAGATTTAATCGGCTCTGTTAAATCGGATAACCTTGTGACGATGTTAGCTGCCGGCGTTAAGGAGATGTCCCTAACGAAATACCTCATTCAGCAAGTGATGCTATCCAATGATAAGCGTATGGAAGAATTACGTGAGTTCATTCCAAATGCAAAAAATGAAGATTGGGAAATTATCGTAGCGGGACAACGCGTGCAAGTAATTAAAGATACGAATACTGGGAAAGGCACACTTCAATTCGGTACGGAACTTGTGAGCGCGGCTGACGGTTCGATCGCGGCCTTGCTTGGTGCATCCCCGGGGGCATCCACCGCTGTTTATGTGATGTTGAATTTATTTGAAAAATGTTTCCCGGAGCATATGAAAGAATGGAAACCAAAACTAATAGAAATGATTCCATCATATGGCTTAAAATTAGCAGAAAACCCGGAGCTTTTAGATAAGGTCCTTGCTTCGACAGCGGAAGTGCTGGAACTATACAAAGAAGAGGTAGTCCTAAGTTAAGTACTATACAAAAAGAGGGGAAGTTCCATCCGGAAAAATTCTCTCTTTTTCTGTGGGGGGGAGGTTGTTCGGGTGGGCTTTCAACTGTTAAATACTAAAACGAATGTCCAAGTCCTTATAAAAGATGGGGAATCCATTCAAAAAGAGCAAAAGTCAGCAATCATTTCCGGGGAAATTTCCACACTGTTAATGGATGGGCATATTGTCTTCAATTTAAAATGCCCAAGATCGACTAAAAAGAAACACCCGGTTATTTTCTTGCATGCCAGGCACCCAAATAATTCTGAGACTTTTAAGGAAAACCAAACATATAAATAGATTAAAAGGCAGTTCCTGCGAATAGTGTAATAGGGGGCTGTCTTTTTTGTATCGGTATTTGTTTCCGCCAAAGGACGTTAGTGAATGGATGGTTTTGGCAGGAAAGGAGGAGATGGTTATCAAAAGTAAAAGTGAGATTATGAAGATCATTCAGCAGTTGGAGCACCATATAGCAGATGATTTTGAGGCGCAGGATTTAGATTTTAAGCAATGGAATTTTACTTCTAGGGAAGAAAATATTCAAAAAATGATTAAATATGCAGTATGCATGGCAAATGGCGGCGGTGGCAGTGTTGTGTTTGGGGTGGCTGACAACGTTCGGGGGATTGATCAGGTGTTGGTAGGCATTCCCTTCGATATAGACATACAGGAACTGGAAAAGCGGGTTTATAGAGAGACGGACCCACCAATTCTTCCCACATTCGATGAAATCTTTTATCAAAATCATTCCATCAGGCTGTTAGTCATGAATATTTTCCCAGGTGAACCGCCATACACAGTAAAGAATGGCATCGCGACGATTAGGACAGGAAAAGAGTGTCTGCCGATTGGATTTATAAAGACTGGCAAGGAGGATTTCAATGAATGAATGGCTCACCAGCTTACAAACAAATACCCCTCAACAAGGGTATGAATTGGCGATTCAGATGGCACAAATGGGTGTGAAGTATACGCAGCCATCAGATGAGGTCCGGAAGAAATTAAGGCACGTCTATTCAACGGATCCGAATAGCTTGATAATGGTCTCTCATACGATTGCGGCCTATTTCCAAATCGTTGCTGCAGCGAATAACTATTGGAGATAAAATATTGTTTTGCAGAAATGCCAGATGCAAGTGCCGGATCGTTCTTGCATCAGGCATGTTTATTTGATTGGTATAATAATCCACGTCGTATAAAAGCATTGCAACTTGGCAGCGCTTGAGACTTTTTAAAATTAAATAATTATTGATAAAGAGGAAATCAACGAAATTCGTTTGAATTCCTCTTTTTTATTTGTATTCGCGGCGACCACATCGAAAATAAATTCCCGCAAAATGGGGTAATCGGCCAAGCCATAAACCGAAGGCAGAATAGATTGTAGTTATGGAGGTGTTAACTTTGCACAGGTACCAAAGCTGTAAAAAGAAAGTCGTCGAAATCATCCCAACCATCTCAAATAGAAGAAAGATCATTGCCGAGACAATCGACGAGGTAAGACGTAAAAATAGACCCCCAACACCAGATCCAAGGCCGATCGATCCGGTTGATATTACCATTATTCCGACTGTCTATCGTTATTTTTATGTGCCGGCAGCCAATATTAATTTGCAGAGCGGGGCAACACTTCCTGCAACGTTATTTTATTCAGACAATGGAAGTGACATAGAAGAGTTTATCCTTTCCGATCCAAATGGGTACGTCAATTTATACATTAATGGTGTCATGCAAGAAGGCGGTTTCTATTCGGTGGATGCCCAGTCTTTAACGCTTATCCCAACTGAAGGCAGGATCCTAGCAGGCACTCCGATCATTATTCAATCAATAGGACACACAGCAATTCCCGTTCAACCTTGAACGAGCCGGTGAACAAAACAGACTGTCATAAAAAAAATGTGGTTAATGAAAGGAGGTGAATAAAATGGCATTATCGCTTATGAACATTAATGTCAATGTTACAGGTGGTTCGGCAAGGTTTTTCAATGTATTATCGGCAGATTTGGCAGTTGCTAAGGACGTCGCGATCTCTGCCGCTGATTTTGTAGATGATATGGGAAATGATATCACTGAATTTCCAGCCGCCACGAACGGTTATTACAACTTCTATATTAACGGTGTTTTGCAGGAAGATGGCTCGTATAATATTACTACGACCGAACTAACGTTTAACGATGTGACTGGTACATTGACAGCAGGTACACCATTAATTGTCCAGGTTGTATCTCACGTTACTACAGTTTAATCAATGGACAGGCACCCAGGAGGAAAATCAGAAGTTCCGCTAGTTGTGGAACTTCTGATTTTTTGATGAGAAATCCAATATGTTTACAAAAATGTATACATGTGTACATTAATAGTTGCGTTGTAAACAATAATGTAAACATGCATACAAATACGTACACATGCAATAGTAGATAAAAAAAAGCACCGGTTACAAAAACAACGCATGCATTATTTTGCTGTCCGGCGCTTTTTTGTGCAGCAAGTTCTCTTAAGAATGTACTATGATCTAAAAGTATTTTTATATTGAATCTGCAAATTTTACAACGAATACATTCCATCTTTTCTTCTGCTGGAAAATGAAAACTATTGCTGTTAAACATAAAATGTTCATTCACTTTCGTTCATTCACATTTAAATAAATCTACGTTTTTAAGCGTTTGCCACTTTTTCCTGAGAAATATAGATGCAGCTGATCCTGTTTAATTTTGTCATAAAATGGTTGGAGTCTATCATGTGATTTATGCAGTGGAAAATATTTATTCATTCCAAGAATCGACAATTCTACCAAAACCTCCAAAGTATGTTCGATATCGTCATCGGTAACGACGTTTTGCTTTAAAATGACAGGATCATACCAATCCGCGTCATTTCGATTAATATGGACAAATAGTTTGTGCTATTTGACGAAGCGTTTCATTTATTGAATAATGCTCAACCTGTTTTTGATCGTCCGCGAATCGCCTAACCATTTACCCATTTCCAGCTATATTCCCCAAAGAAACCTTACTGCAAATCCATGTGTACAAAAAAGTATACTTGTTTACATCCAAAGAAGAGGTGTACACAAAACCTGTATACAAGTAAACAAAAACGTAAACGACCAGTAGTAATCGGCATTTCCGAAAGAAAGAATAAGTTTACGAAAATGTATACTTCATTAAGCTTATGTAACAGTTACCTCCGAACGATTGACCTCCAAGGTATATTCCGTTACTATTTTGAATAGACAGAAAAATAATTAAGGGAGGATGAGATTAATGACACAATCACGCATTGCTGCAATTGACGTAGGAAATGATTCATTGAAAGCTATATTTGGAAAACTAGAGGCGGAGATCAACATCCCCAACGTAATTGCGTCCGATACAGCAGATCGCCCAATTATCGGCGTAGAAGATTTAGACGATCAAAACCCGCTGGAAGGGATTCATATTCGTGTCCATTCACCCGCTTTAAAGGATAATAATGCAATTTACCGTGTCGGTCACTTGGCTACAAAAAGTAATAATGCAACAGAACTTGACCCAGGCAGTAATAAATCAGAAGAAGATCAAACACTTGTTATGCTATTCGCGTCATTGGCGTTAGATGCGGCTAGGGATGGGAATAAAAAAATCTTTAAACGAGCAGGTAATGTGATTGAAGCGAATTACACAGTTGGAACAGGTCTACCGCTTAGGGAAGTAAAGGAAGGTAAAGATGTAGGCTATCGTTCCCGTTTGCTAGGATCTGTCCATCAAGTGGAATTTTTAGTTACGCCAAAGTACCAAGGCATCAAAGTAAATCTGAAATTTGATGAAGTGAAAGTCTATCCAGAAGGCTTTGCGGCGTTTATTAACCTTGTGATGGATAATGATTTGAATATCGTTAACAAAGAATTGATCGATAAGCGAATTTTAATCCATGATATTGGTGGACTATCGACGGATGTGGCGGTCATTAAAAATCGTAAAGTCGATGATGACAAAGCGCAAGGATTCAATTTGGGGGTATCGGAATCACTTGATGAAATTCGCAATGAAATTTACTCGCGTTACGGTGTAGAATTGGACAGCCGTAAAGATGTTGTGGAAATTATCACGAAGAAAAATGACCGCAATCATATTATGGTAAAAGGAAGTCGGACAAGCGTTCACGATATTGTTGATCGAATTTTACTAGATTTGGCCAAAAAGCAGTACCGTCATTTGCGGAATATTTGGCAGCGCAACTCTCAATCGGAAATTTGCTATTTCATTGGCGGTGGATCGATTGTGCTTAAAGACTATTTAAAGACGTTGAATAATAGCTTGGATGGCTTTAATATCGACTTCTTTGAGGATGAAAAAGAGAGTGTCTGGATGATGGCCAATGCTTATTACAAATTAATTTCAGATTTTGCACGAAAAAATGAAAAGCCAAAAGAAGAAAAGCCAAGACAAGACAAGCTCGTAAAATCAAAGTAAGGTGATGCATCATGCGAGAAACGGGATTGAAAAGGGGCCAGCCGATTACGTTTCGTCTACCAGCCGATACGTCTGACCATACACTAAGACTGCTCCAAAATTTAAAAGACGTCGAAAGAAGAAACTTTTCCAGTAAAATTGCCGAGTTTGTTATTGATGGGGTCAATGAATCTTCCGTGAGGTCCAATGAAGTCGTCATGATCCCTCTGCCGAAAGGATTGACGAAGGCACAGCGGGATTGGTTAAAGCATGAGCATTCCGAAGCACTGTTAGGCAGTATCTTGTATCAGTTACTGGCAGATCCAATGCGCGCAGCCGCTCTTTTCACATCTTTGAATGGTGATACAGTCGATTCAGATCTATACTTTTCGCAGGAAGTGGCGTCAACTGTCGAGGAAGACCCTAAGCCAAACATTCAGACACCGGTCTCTGATATTGACGATGCATTGGATCACTTCGATTGGAAACAGGTGCAAGTAGAGCATATGCCAACAGAAGATGAAGAGGAAGAGGATCCGCTCGCAGACTTTTTGGCGCAGATGAATCAGTGAAATGCGAAAGGCACGTGTTCAAGGAACATAAACACGTGCCTTTTTTCGGCGTTGCGCTTATTTGGAATTGGTAGTCAAATAACTTTCTGTACGCCTTTTAGTGTTCCAGTTTGAAGTGATTCCTAAGTAAGTAAGCGGCCCATTTACAATGCGGATGTTTGCGAATATTTTCCAACAGCCCATTCACAAGAGGGGGGCTTAATGTCGGCTCAAGCAATTGTTGCTTAAGTAATACTAAAGATTCTTTTTCAATAGACGCTTCCATTTCCGCAATATTTTGCTCCAGAATGTCCAAGATTTGTTCCTGCGACGGTTTTTCATTTAACGGGTGGTTAAACGATTCACGCATCTCATTTGAAATGAAAGGGATTGTCATATTTTCCGCAAGAATCATTGTTTTTTCAGAAAGGGATCGGGCCAGCAAATCCAAATCCAAGGGCAGTTCATAAAAGATAAACAGCTCCGAATACGTTTTCATCAAGCCTTTAATACAATACATCAAATCATATTTTGTCTGTTCAATCTGATCTTCGTAAAGCCGTTCCACCATCGAAGAAATTACTTTTTCCATCATCCCGTTGTAATCGTGGAATTTAAGAAAAAGCTCTTCATCGAACGATTGCATCATTTCTTTCATAAGAATTTTGGCAAAATCGGAATGCTCATGAAAGGAATGAAATACAGCGTAATAAAAGTTGTATAACAAATCATTCACATTTTTTGTACTTTTGACCTCGTAGTCAATGTTCTCTGTAAACTGAATCATAAAATGATCAATCAATGCTACGATCAACGCATCTTTCGACTTAAAGGAGAGGTAGAATGCACCTTTGGAAATGCCGCAATGATCTGTGATTTGTTGAATAGACGTCGCCTCAAACCCTTGTTTTGCAAAAAGTTCTACAGCCTTATCCATAATGAGCTGTTTTTTTTCCATAATTTATGTGATCGCTCCTATGTAATTTCATTGACAATTGACCAGTCGGTCATTAGTATAAATAACTGAATCTAGTTCGTCAAATAGGGGAGCGTGTAAGAGTGAAAGGTTTAGTCAACTTTGTCCTTGGCAATAAATTAGCCGTTTGGCTACTGACCATTATTATAACTGCATCGGGTATTTATTCCGGGACACAAATGAAAACGGAAACGCTGCCGGATATTTCGATTCCATATTTAATGGTGATGGACGTTTATCCTGGCGCGACGCCTGAACAAGTAATGAATGAAGTTTCCATTCCAATTGAAAGAGCGGTAGACAATTTAGAACATGTCAAATCTGTTTACTCCAATTCTTTTTCCAATATGTCTAGTATTCAGGTGGAGTATGATTATGGCATTGATATGGATGAAGCGAAGCGGGCACTGGCATCCGCGTTAGATGATTTAACGTTGCCTGAGGGCGCTCAGGAGCCGATCATCACGGCGATTAGTATGAATATGATGCCAGTCGTTGCGTTAAGTGTTAGCAGCACAACGGAAGATATTGTGGAATTAACGTCGACAGTAGAAGAAATCATTCTTCCGAAAATCGAAAAAATCGATGGTGTTGCGTCTGCAACGATCTCAGGCCAGCATATTGAAGAAGTGGCGCTTACGTATAACGAAGCAAAAATGGCTGCACTCGATCTAACGGAAGATACTGTGAAGCAAATGATTCAGGCGAGCAATATGGCCGTTTCACTCGGTCTCTATGAGTTTGAAGCAGGTGAGCAAGCCGTCGCGGTCGATGGGAAGTTCATGACCATTGAGGAATTAAAAGGTATGCTCATCCCTGTAACACCGACAGCGTCTCATCCGGCACCATTTGTAAAGTTAGGCGATATTGCAAAGATTGACGTCATTGGAAAAGTGCAATCCGTCTCCCGAACAAACGGTGAAAATGCGATTGCGATTCAAATCGTCAAAGGCCAGCGTGCGAATACAGTAGACGTTGTGAATGACGTGAAAAAGTTGATCAAAGCAGAAGAAAAAGCGATTGACGGGTTAGTCATTGATGTATCGCTTGACCAGGGTGAACCGATTGAACAGTCGGTATCGACAATGGTTGAGAAAGCGTTATTTGGTGGACTCATCGCGATTTTTATCATTCTATTATTTTTGCGTGATATTAAATCAACAATTATTTCGATCGTTTCCATTCCAGTATCGATCTTCATGGCGCTTTTGCTCCTGCACTGGTTGGATATTACGCTCAATATTATGACACTCGGGGCGATTACGGTTGCGATCGGACGTGTCATTGATGATTCCATCGTTGTTGTAGAAAACATCTATCGACGATTACATTTGAAATCTGAACCATTAAAAGGCCGTGCGTTAATTCGTGAGGCAACGATTGAAATGTTTAAGCCGATTATGTCGTCTACGCTTGTTACGGTAGCGGTATTTGCGCCGCTCATCTTTGTTGGCGGGATGGTTGGCGAAATGTTCATGCCATTTGCGTTAACGATGACATTTGCACTCGGCGCATCATTAATCGTCGCGATTACGATTGTACCAGCGCTTTCACACTTCCTCTTTAGGAAAAAGCTATACCGTGAGAGGTCAAAAAGCCGCCATAAAGAAACAGGTGCACTCGCCAATTGGTATAAAGGCGTTTTAGGCTGGACATTGAACCATAAAGTCATTACATCAATCCTTTCGATCGCATTATTAGCCGGAAGCTTGGCGTTGACGCCGCTCATCGGGTTCAGCTTTATGGGCAGCGATGAAGAAAAGGTGATGTACATCACGTACACACCAGGAACGGGCGAGCTGCTGGATGAGACGTTAGCGAACGTTGAAGTTGTCGAAAAAGAAATGTTAAAGCGCAATGATATTAATATTGTACAAGTTTCTGTGACAGACGAAGCAGATCCGATGACCGCAATGATGGGCGGCGGAACGAATGGTGCGCTCATGTATCTCATTTTCGATAAAGACATGAAAGACTTCCCAGAAGTGAAAAAAGAGATTCAAGACTATGTACTCAATATCGATCAATCCGGCGAATGGAAAAGCCAAGACTTCGGCGGAATGTCTATGTCGACCAATGAAATTAGCTATACGCTTTACAGTGAGGATTTAAATAAGCTGAGTGAAGCTGTCGCGATGGTGGAAGACATCATGAAGGACAATAAAGGGATCGAAGATGTTTCCTCCAGCGCAGAAGATGCGTACGTACAATACACATTCAAAACAACGCAAGACGAGTTGTTAAAATATGGATTAACGACAGGGCAAATTGTCATGGCACTTCATCCATCCAGAACAAAAGAAGTGTTAACGACGATTGAGAAAGACAGTCACACATTAGAAGTCATTGTGACACAAGAACAAGCGAAAACACCGAAATCAATCGATGATGTATTGGCAACGGAAATTCCAACAGCGTTTGGTACACCGATGAAACTTTCGGAGCTTGTAAAAGTCGAAAAAGGGTCCACATACAACACGCTAAGCCGCAGTAAAGGGGAATATTACGCATCCGTTTCAGGGAAGCTGATTGATGCGGATATTTCAAAAGCGACGGCAGAAGTGGATAAAGAAATCGACAAATTGAAGTTGCCAAAAGGTGTGGCAGTTGATACAGCGGGTGTTGCTGCGGATATGGAAGAGACGTTTACGCAGCTTGGTATTGCGATGATTGCAGCGATTGCGATCGTTTACTTCATTCTCGTTGTGACATTCCGTGAAGGGGTTGCGCCATTTGCGATTCTCTTCTCCTTACCGTTTGCAGTCATCGGTTCGTTTGTTGGATTACTCATTGCAGGGGAAACGATTTCGGTATCGGTCATGATGGGGCTACTCATGTTAATCGGAATTGTCGTCACGAACGCGATTGTCCTTGTAGACCGCATTGTCCGCATGGAACGAAGCGGTATGGCGATGCGTGAAGCGGTACTAGAAGCAGGTGCAACACGTCTCCGTCCGATTCTCATGACCGCTATTGCGACAATTGGTGCACTCGTGCCGCTTGCGATCGGTACAGGGCATGGCGGCGGTTTAATCTCGAAAGGCCTCGGGATTACCGTAATGGGCGGATTGGTCAGTTCGACATTGCTCACATTGATCGTCGTACCGATCGTGTATGAGATTTTGTCGAAGATGTTTAAGAAAAACCGAAAAGATATTGTAGAAGATTAGGAAAAAGCCTTGCAAGACAAGTTCGTCTTGCAAGGCTTTTTGGGAATGTGAGCGTTTTTAACATGAAAATTGAATTCCGTTGACGAACTAATGTTCCACGCTGTAAAGTATATTTACGGCAATAATAGTTGGTGATTAATGCCAGTTGGTGTTAGCTAAGTAACATAAATAAATTTGAACGAGGGAGCTGTTGAATGATGTCAATTAGTTTGAACCCGTATTTAATTTTTAACGGTAATGCGAGAGAAGCGGTCGGTTTTTACGAGAAAGCGCTTGGCGGGAAAGTAATAGGGATCATGACGTTCGGAGATATGCCGGCGAACCCGGATTATCCATTGTCGGATGACATGAAGGCTCGTGTGATGCATGCGCACTTAAAGGTCGGAGAAACAGATCTGATGTTTAGCGATACATTTGAAGGCATGCCTTATGAGCCAGGCAATACGATTACGATGGCCATTCACCCGAAAGAAGAGGCGAGAGCCAGAGAAATCTTCGCCGCTTTGGAAGACGGCGGACAAGTCATCATGCCTCTTCAGAAGACGGACTGGAGCCCTTTGTATGGGCAAGTAAAGGACAAGTTCGGCATTACGTTCCAAGTGAACGTCGCAGCAGAATAACCGCAGAATTCCAATAAAAAGAAGTAAGCCCCTTCGCTAACTGGTCGTAAGCAAGGGGTTTACTTCTTTTAGGTTATGAACCTCATCCTTTATTCACCAATCCCAACTTCGCCGCAAAGCTATAACCCGAAGGACCAAAGTTGAATCGCTTCCGCAGGTCGACCAAGTTTGGTCCAAAACTTGCTTCCAGTGTTTCACGATGGGCGACTAACATTTCATGGATATACAAATCGTGGACAATGACTTCCGTGATCGGCATGACGAGGCTCGGGTGCATCGTCCATGCAGCGCGGCTATCATCGCCGAGCGAGACGATTCCTGCCACGACTTCATGGTCATCGACGCTCAATATGATCCACCGGCCGCCGTACTCTTCCGTAATTTCTTCGCTCGCATCATGCGGGTAAATTTGTCCGAAGTCAAAAGTAATTTCTCCGTAAGAGACAACAAGCACTTCAACGCCGCTGTTTGCCGCTTGGCGTAATTCTTCTTCTATTTCCTCCGCGTCTTCTCTCCAAATTTCAATAAGAATCCGTTCTTTGGCACTTTTAATCACTTCCTTGACGCGGCTCATAATGGCGTCTCTTCCAGAGATATTCCAAATGTTTTCGCGGTTTAAAGACAAGTAGGAGTAATTTTCTAATGCCTTTTCGGCCATTTCAAACGAAATTTTCGCCCTTTGTTTTTTCATGTTAATTAATTCTTTCGGCGGCACTGGGGAATAAAGCGCCGTATTTTCATGGCTCATCATCACTTCACCGCGCTCTACTAAGCCGGCCAACACTTCGTAAATTTTGGAACGGGGTACCCCTGAACTAAGTGAAATGGCATAACCGGAAAGCGGAGATTTTTCTAATAAAGCAAGATAAGCCTTTGCCTCATACTCCGTAAAATTAAGCTCTTTTAAAATTTTTATTGTATCCATTATCGGAATCCTCCTGCGTTCTAGCCTCTAACCCTAACCTCTTTTATTATAACAATAATTGCTATTGACAGAAAATAGTGTGGCGTTGTAAGGTAGTAGCTACACATGTAGCCCCTTTTTGATTTTTATGTAGTCGCTACAGGGGTAACTACTAAATTATTTAAATATTCAGGAGGTGCGAAGAGTGAATACAGTCGTTGAAAAAGGTATTCGAAGCGCGCAAGCAAAATCAACCGTTAGCAAAATTAATTATTATTTATGTGGCGCCATTATTGCTGTGCTCATTTGGAGCACCTCTTTTGTCGGCACGAAAATGGCCTACGCTTCCTTTCCGCCGCTGACGCTCGGTGCGGTGCGTTTTCTCATCGCAGCTGCTGTTTTGGGGATCGTAAGAATGGTCATCAAAGAGCAAGTTGTCAAACCAACGCGTAAAGACTTAGGCTTGATCGCTTTAAGCGGTTTATTAGGCACGACAATTTATTTTGCCTTGGAAAATATCGGATTGGATTTAACGTCCGCATCGAATGCGGCGCTCATTATTGCATCTTACCCTGCCATTACGGCATTGCTTGAATTTATCTTTTATCGCACGAGAATTTCTTGGGTGAAAGGTCTCGGAATTGCGGTGGCTATTTTCGGTATTTACCTCATTTCGGGCGGTACACAAGGTGGGCAAGGTGAACAGGAATTATTCGGAAACTCCTTATTAATCGCAGCTGGCGTCGTCTTTGCCCTTTATACATTCACAACACGAAAAGTCGTTTCGAAGTACTCGATGCTGACGATTTCCTACTACCAAATGTTAATTGGTTCCATTGCTTTCATTCCGCTTGCATTTTTTGAAGTAGATCGCTGGCAAATCCCGACGAGTGGGTCTATGCTAATGGTCGTCTATTTGGGTATATTTTGTTCCGTTATTGCTTTTTTCCTTTATAACTTGGCGCTGCGCAATTTGTCTTCCAGCACAGCCGTCGCGCTCATGAACCTCGTACCGGTATTCGGTGTATTGTTGTCGGTGGTCGTACTGAACGAAGTATTGAGAGGCGGACAATACATAGGGGGAATTATTGTTCTTATTGGGGTTGTGTTAAGTGTGAGGGAAACGAAGACAAGTTAAATAAATAGGGTGCCGGACATTGGGTTCTTGTCTGGCGCCCGCTATGCATTTAAAACGGTTTTGTAACCATTAAAATAATCATGACAATTGCAATTCCATTGGCATAGAGCAATGCGGCATCGGCTTTTTTATTCAACAATAAGACTTCCTCGGGAATGGAAGTGCCTTCTGATTGCTCCAAAAGTGTTGCGGCCATTTGAGCGTTCTTCCCGGCTATGCCAATGACCAGCACTTGGGCGAGGACATAGAGTGCGATCGAGGCAATATACCATCCAGTAGAAAACAAATACGGATGCAGCATGCCCATGAATAGCCCAGTGGCGAGCAATGTCAGACTTCCCACTATCACTACTTTTTCAATAGCAGCCATTAATGCATTGATCCACAACATCTGTTCTTTCGTTTTCGAGAATCTAAAGAGGATCGGAAAGATAAAAGCCGGCCCCAGCCCCACAACAGCCGCCATAACATGAACCAAAACAACCGCCCCGTACAATGTCACATAAATTCCCCCTGTTTTTTCGAACTTACTGTATCATATCGTTAATCATTCGATTCGATTGGGTGAACAACGGCTTTTTTCGCCTGGAAACAGTTGAAACGATGCAAACTGAGATTGCCTAAAATAGGCTTTCACACGTCCATCGTCACCCAAGGCTATTTATCAGTGAAAAAGCATATGAATGATTAAGAAACCCATATAAGGGGGGAATCGCATTGCGTTATTTGCTCGGTTTAGCTACGGCAGTTCTCTTTACATATATTCATATCGTTTTGAAAGTTTTTTTCAAAACGATCGTGAAGTCATATAGAAAATCTGCACAGCGCCGCTAATGTTAAGCGCGGGATGAAGTTGGAGTCCAATGGATGACTTTGGATTTTAAGTCTTCAAATGCCAATAAATGATGGTAAATCTCCGCAGAAAAAACACCATCTGCACCTTCTAGCCGATCATAATCGTAAAATTCATCGATCAAAAAATCAATGCTTTCCGTGATCACCTGCTTTTTGCATATTCCCTCAAGCCGGCCTTCGTATAAATCATTTTCATAGTGTTTCATCCATTCGATATACTCAAAACGTATGGCTTCGTAATCATCGATGTATGGATGATCATAATCGTTTGATGAACCTTCATATTCCTCATAACAATCATCCGAACAAAACAAGACACCTTCACAATTCACGCGCTTTTCGAAGCCCGGCTTTCTTTTACAATTTTTACAACGTTTCATGAGAAACTACCTCTCTCCTTGTTTTTTCTCTTTCATACGGACAACATACATACGTGTATTTTATTTTTCTACGCACTAGGATGTCTGGTCACTGACACCCGGTGTTAAAGGAACATTTATGTTAAAGTGAAAGAAGCATTACTTTCTACGAAGGAGGAAATTCACATGCCGATTTATAATAAACTCGTACGGGATCGCATCCCTGAAATTATTGAAAAAGCTGGGAAAGAATTGACTACTCGCATATTAGCTGAAGAAGAGTACCTCTCTGAAGTTCGTAAAAAAATGCACGAAGAATTGGCTGAATATGAAGAAGCTCAAACAAATGAAGAATCAATTGAGGAATTGGCTGATTTACTAGAACTCATTTATGCTGCTACTAAGTGCCACGGTTCAACAATTGAACAACTAGAAGCGATTCGTGCGAAAAAAGCCGAAAAGCGTGGGGGATTCAATGAACGAATTTACTTACTGGAAGTAAAAGATGACTGAGTTACGGCTCATTACGTCACAATTGGTCAATGAACTGAGAAAGCTGACAGAGACAGCCGATACGATCTATTGGATCATTGCATTTGCGATGAAGTCCGGTGTGCAACTTGTTTTGCCAGAATTAAAAAAAGCTGCAGAACGCGGGGCGGACATTAAGATCTTGACGGGGGATTACTTGTCTATTACGGATCCAGATGCGCTTGAATTATTATACAAGGAACTGCCAGAAGCGGAAATCCGTCTTTTTGAAAGCGGCGGTACAGCCTTTCATCCAAAAGCTTACCTATTTAAATCATTGGAGGATGCATTTGTCATTGTTGGTTCTTCCAACTTGTCAAAATCAGCTTTATCGACAGGAGTGGAATGGAATCTATACGCCCCTTCAAAAGTAGATGCATCATTATTTGAAACAGCAGTTTCGGAGTTTATGAAATACTATTTAGCGCCGAATACGAGACAGGTGAATAGCGAGCAAATTCAACAATACCGGGAAAAATATGAGGAAACGAATACGCAGTTTCCATTAAGTGTGAAATGGGATGCCCAAAATGAAGCGGATATGATGTTTGGTCATCAAGATTCACAAATGGTCATTGAAGAAAGCAAGGCATCCTATATAACAAAGTTGACGCCTCGTCCTGTCCAACAACTGGCGCTAGAGGCGCTATATGAAACAATGGCAGAAGACTACGATAAAGCATTGGTCGTACTGGCAACGGGGCTTGGAAAAACCTATTTGGCGGCATTTTTTGCCGGAAAGTTTAAACGCGTCTTATTTGTCGCGCACCGGGAAGAACTGTTACATCAAGCGAAAGAGTCATTTCAACATGTGTATCCGAATAGAACAACGGGTATATACAACGGATTCGCAAAAGAAAGCGATACAGATTTTGTCTTCGCGTCTGTCTACACTTTGGCGGCTGATTACCACTTACAGCGTTTTCAGCCGGACGAGTTTGATCTGATCGTTATTGACGAATTTCACCACGGGACAGCTTCGACATATGCCCGTATTTTAGCTCATTTTCACCCGAAGTTTTTATTGGGAATTACCGCTACGCCTGATCGGCTTGATAATAAAGACGTTTACAGCTTATGTGATGGAAACGTCGCCATTTCCATTCACTTCATGGAAGCGATTCGGCAAAACTGGCTGTCGCCTTTTGTTTATTACGGTGTCTTTGATGAAACGGATTACAGCCAGCTGCGTTGGCGAAACAATCGCTATGATGAAGAACAGCTTCTGCAATTACAAATTCGCGAAGAATATGCCGAAGCAGTATTAAATGCTTGGTTAACGCATCGCCAAAGCCGGACGATTGGATTTTGTTCTTCTGTTAAACAAGCGATATTTTTAAGTGAAACTTTCAATCGAAAAGGCTATCGTACGATTCCTTTGCATGGGGATTCTGATCGGAACATTAGGAATGCTGCGAGAGAAAGGCTTGAAAATGGGGAACTCGATATCATCTTTACAGTTGATCTATTTAATGAGGGTGTTGACATTCCATCCGTCGATACATTGCTATTTGCACGGCCAACAGAATCATTGACAGTATTCACGCAACAAATTGGCCGGGGTTTACGTGTAGCTGACGGGAAAACGCATTGTGTCATCATTGATCTGGTCGGAAATTATCGAAACGCGAACAATAAATATCGTGTCTTCACGGAAGATGGAGAATTGCCAAGAAACATCAATGCAACAGCATTTACTTTGCCGGAGAACTGTGCGTTTCATTTTGATATAGCGGTCGTCAATATGCTAGAAGAAATGAAGCGAAAACGTTTCCCGCGAAAAGAACAATTACTTGAAGCGTATGAGCAGCTGAAAATAGAGATCGGAAGGCGCCCGACATTATTGGCATTTCATTTAAATGCCAATGCAGATTCAAAAGCGATCCGGCAAGAATTTAAATCGTATCCTGCATTTCTCGATTTTGCAGGTGAGTTAAATGAAGTGGAGCAAGAGGTGCTTCGTGCGTACGAAGATTGGCTAATTGATGTAAGCGGGACAAACATGGCAAAAAGCTATAAAATGGTTGTTTTGTTGTACATGCTTTCCAAAGGCCCGGCAAGATGGTTTGAACCTGTTTCACCCAAGGAAGTCGCACCGTTTTTCCATTCGTATCTAACATCGAAAGCTTATCGAATGAACATCGACTTCTCGGATAAACAAAGTAAAGAGCTCCATGAATATAATGAAACAAAAATTGCCAACCTCATCGCTCAAATGCCCATGACAAAGTGGAGCGGAGCGTCGAAAGGGCTCATTCAATTCGACGATGATGTATTCGATATTCAAATCGAACCGCGCTTTGAGCATCAAAAGATATTGTTCAATTGGACGAAGGAAATTTGTGAGTATCGATTGCATGAGCATTTTGAGAGGAAAGGTTGGAAAAATAAATAATCTAAAACACTACATTAACTGAGCAGATGGCAAACAAATCTTTTCTCTTTTCCCATCTGCTTTTAATCATGTCGTAAAAAGGAGAAATTTCATATGAACATCCAACAAGAACAACCCGAACATTACACAGAAACAGAAAAAATAGTCAAAGTAGCATTCTTAAATGCGGAGCATAGTGATGGCAAAGAGCATTTACTTGTAAAACGCCTCCGAAGTGCAGATGCCTTTATTCCTGAACTTTCTTTAGTGGCAATCGACAAAGCGACAGAACGGCTGGTGGGACATGTTCTGTTAACCAAAATCGAAATAAATGACGGTGACCGACGTACACCTTCGCTTGCATTGGCGCCTGTGTCGGTTTTACCTGACTTTCAAAACCAAGGCATTGGCAGTTCGTTGATCAAGACAGCGCTTGTAAAGGCGGCAGGGCTCGGCTATGAATCGGTTGTCGTATTGGGATATCCGGCATACTATCCGAAGTTTGGCTTTAAACAAGCGGCTGCATGGGGTGTTCGAGCACCATTTGACGTGCCGATTGAAGCATTTATGGCTTTGGAGCTTGTGGACGGTGCTTTACAGGATGCAGCCGGCGTTGTTGCCTATCATCCTGCATTTTTCGAGTAATACATGTTAATCGATCAAGCCGTGCTATACTTTTAATAGTAGGTTGTTAAGAACAATAGGAGAAGTGCTATGTTAAGTAAGCGTTTACTATCAAAAGACCATAAAGTGGATATAGTAGCTTTGCTGTTAACCGCTTTGTTAACAGCGGTTGCAGGGGAATTTAAATTCATTCCGTTTTATGGGGAGTCGTTTCGTTTTAGTCTTGGCAGTATTACGTTTTTTCTGTTGCTGCTTATCCGTCCATCCGGCTCCCTTCCGTTGACAGGGTTTGTGACGGGCCTGACCGTCTTTTTATTTCGGACGGCTGTTGATCTGGCGACAATATCTACTTCATTTGTAGAAAGTTATTTGCATCATTTGCCTACTTTTCTTTATTACATCATATTTACGTTCGGTTTTCACATCGTTCGGCTGGACAAGTATCGGGCAGCGCCGCTTTTGTTAGGCGTATGGGGTGCGCTTTTTGAATTTGCCGGGAACATCGTAGAAAACTTAACGCGTATTTGGATGCTTCACAATCATAGCCTTGTGTGGAGTGAATGGGCACTCATTGCTGGGGTTGCGATGATGCGCAGTTTCTTCGTTGTTGGGTTGTACAGTTCAATCATGCTGTCAGAACAGAAAAAACGTGTGCAAGAAATGCTTGGGATCGGTTCCGACCTGTATGCTGAGTCGCTTTATTTACAAAAGTCGATGAATCATATTGAACAAGTGACGGCTGCGAGCCATGATTTGTACCGAAAGTTAAAGCAAAACAATTTGCATGCATTGAGTGTGCAAGCGCTTGCGATTGCGCAGGAAATTCACGAAGTGAAAAAGGATTCGCAACGGATTCTGTCGGGCTTGTCTAAAATTACACAAGACAATAGTAAAGATCTATTTCTACTATCGGATTTGCTTCACTTTGTTGTTTCATCTAACGAAAAGTACAGTGAGCTGTTGAAGCGGAAAATAGAATTTCGATTGGAAATGTCGGCCGATTTTGAGACGAATCAGCATATTCCACTCTTAGCTTTACTAAACAATGTAACGGCGAATGCAGTGGAGTCAATTCAAGAGGCTGGGCGCATCGATTTGAAAGTGTCTGAAGCAGCGGATCATCTCTGTATAACGATTCGAGATACCGGAAAAGGGATTCCAGTGGAAGATGTACCGATTATTTTTGAAGTCGGGTATACAACGAAATTTAACGAACAAGGCGTAGCGGCTACAGGCATTGGCCTTTCCCATGTCCGGCAAATCCTTCAGATGCTGGAAGGGGACATTCGAATTGAAACGCCAGAAAAAGGAACCGTTTTCCATATTCGGATTCCAATCCATATGATCCAAAAAAGGGGGGATTGAGCATGCGTTATTTTATCGTGGATGATGATTTGGTATGCAGGCGCATGCTTGCACAAGTCATTACAGAGGAAAATCTTGGTTTTGTTGTTGGGGAGGCAGAGAACGGTGTCAAAGCAATTTCTTTGGTTTTGTCTACACAGCCGGACGTCGTACTTATCGATTTTTTAATGCCGGCACTTGATGGGATTGAAACGATGGAACGGCTGAAAGGTCAAGGTTATAAAGGGCAGTTCATCATGATTTCCCAAATTGTCAATAAGGAAATGGTTGGGGAGGCGTATGAAAAAGGCGTAGAGTTTTTTATCCATAAGCCGATCAACCGTATGGAAGTGCGCAGTATTTTGGCAAAAACGGGAGAAAATCATCGGCTGCAACAGTCACTTCAAACGATTCGTGATTCACTTGCGCAAATAGGTACAGGAACTGACGTGCCAAAGCGGCGTACCGTAGGTGAAATTGTTCGCTCGATTTTGGGTGATATGGGGATCGTTGGGGAAGCGGGCAGCGATGATATTGTGATGATGATTGAGTATTTAATGAGTCGGCCCAAGCGATCGATGCAATTACCGCCTTTAAAAGATTTGTATGAGGCGATCGCTGGGAAGATCGAAAGCGCTGATGTTGTGAAAGAAAGTAAAGCGATTGAGCAGCGAATCCGCCGCACGATCGTAGCAGCCGTCAACAATCTCGCTTCGATGGGCATTATCGATTATACATCGTCCGAATTCGAGTATTATGCACCGCGTTATTTTGATTTCCAAGATATTCGTACACGGATGAAACAAATTGAGGACGATCTTCCAACACCGGCACGCGTTAAAATTAATATTCGGAAATTCCTTCAAGTGCTTTATATTGAGACGGAAGAGAAGTTGAGACGGAATTGAAATAGGATTCAAATTATTCTGTGTGCCACTTTTGAGATGAAACAACTTTCAAACGAACTTGTCGGATTACATCGGATTCGGTAACTCCCTCTTATACTAGTGGAAAGAATCAAAACGAAAAGAAAACGCTTTCAAAAGTGAAGAGAGGGAGGCAGTTCTATGAAAAAGAAATTTAAATTTCCTTTAGCGTATCAAATACTTGTTGGTTTAATATTAGGTATTATCGTCGGGGCAGTATTTTACGGTAATCCCGCAGTGGAAACGTATTTACAGCCGCTAGGTACAATCTTTATCAATATGATTAAAATGATCGTCGTACCGATTATTGTTTCAACACTCATCGTTGGTGTTGCAGGTACTGGCGACTTGAAGCAATTAGGGAAACTTGGCGGAAAAACAATGCTTTACTTCCAAATCATCTCATTAATTGCGATCATTGTTGGGCTATCGGCGGCAAACATTTTCAAACCGGGTGAAGGCATCGACATGTCGACATTGGCGAAAGGCGATATCGATTCTTATGTCCAAACGACTGAAAGTGTACAAAACGAAGGGTTCATGGACGTGCTTGTCGGTATCGTGCCAAGCAATATTATTCAGTCAATGGCATCAGCGGACATGCTGGCGGTTATTTTCTTCTCCGTTTTATTCGGATTAGGGGTTGCGTCGATTGGTGAGCGTGGCAAGCCGGTTTTGGCATTTTTCCAAGGTGTTGCGGATGCGATGTTCTGGGTCACAAACCTAATTATGAAATTTGCGCCAATTGGTGTATTTGGTTTAATCGGTGTAACAGTATCGAAATTTGGTTTAGAATCACTCGTACCACTTGGTAAATTAATGATTCTTGTCTATGCGACGATGATTTTCTTCGTTATCGTCATCCTTGGCGGTATTGCGAAATTCGTTGGTACAAGTATCTTTGCGATTATTAAAGTGTTGAAAGATGAACTCATTTTGGCCTATTCCACGTCAAGTTCTGAAACAGTATTGCCAAAGTTGATGGAAAAAATGGAGAAGTTTGGTTCTCCAAGAGACATTGTGTCGTTTGTTGTGCCGACAGGTTATTCCTTTAACTTGGATGGTTCGACTTTATACCAAGCATTGGCAGCGATTTTCATAGCCCAAATGTACGGTATCGATCTAAGTATTACGGAACAAGTAACACTTGTATTAGTCTTGATGGTTACATCTAATGGGATTGCGGGTGTACCAGGCGTTTCCTTCGTTGTATTACTTGCAACGCTTGGAACAGTCGGTATTCCACTGGAAGGACTTGCGTTCATCGCGGGTGTTGACCGCCTGCTCGATATGGGACGCACGGTTGTTAACGTGCTCGGAAATGCTTTGGCTACAGTTGTGATGGCGAAATGGGAAGGTCGCTTCCAAACGGAAAGTACAAGTGAAAGCGAACATGATCCAGTTACGGTTAGCTAAATCAGATCATTGGACAGATAAATTGAATCAATTATTCTTCTAACGAGTAGATAAAATGAAAGACAATAAAAATAGCGCCCTTGCCCTGAAAGTGCCTTAACTTCTGCAAAATACGCAGAAATACGGCAAATCGAACCCTTTGCTGTTCGATTGGCAATGGGCGCTATTTGTGCTTAAACGATCGTACGATGAAAAAGACTATGGAAGCAAATAGTGTAAAAAGGAAAAATGGCATAAGCAATTTACCAGGCGAATCCGCATTGCCAAGTGCTATTTGTACGATTTGATAACTTAAGCTGACGAACAACAATACACATTGATTTTTAACAACATTGATCAACAGAATGGAGTTTTTATATTGAAATTCGACGTTGTTTTTGTTGAGATTCATATAATTATGCCATTCCGGATGCTTTTCTAAAAAAGATAAAAATAGGGCAAGAAATCCTGAAATGATAGGGAGCAGAATGAGTTCCCATTTAGAGCCCCAGCGGTCGACTTCTCCTAGTGCATTAAAATGGGCAGGTACTTGATCAGGCAGTTTGCTCCAAACGACAATTATATATGCGATGCTGCCTAAATAAGCAATGAGTGCCACGAGATCAAAGACTTTTGCAAAAGCATTTTTAGGGATGGATAGGATCGGTTTGTTTTGCAAATTACTCATCCTTTCTTTTATGTACTTTACGAACAGGAGGTACGAAAGTTTCAACGGAGCACAATGTGGAGTTGTACAAAAAGAAGGTGAAAACCATGAGTAAAACCGCATCTGCCTCATGCGATGCGGTTTTACTCATGATTTTTTCATCAACAAATACATAAAATACGGAGCGCCAATTAACGCTGCCATAATACCAGCCGGAATGCCATCAGGTTCGACAATATTTCGCCCGACAGTGTCCGCAAGTAACAAAAGCCAGCCACCAATGAGGATTGCAAGCGGCAAATAAAGTTGATTGCGCGGGCCGACAAGGGCTTTTGCTAAATGAGGAGCCATCAAGCCAATGAATGCAATGCCGCCTGTTACTGAAACGGCAGATGCGGCTAAAGCGACGGCTGTTAGCAGTAACACGATGCGTTCGCGCTGAAGGGAAATACCAAGACCGATTGCTGCCGGTTCGCTTAAGCTTAGCAAATTCAAGCGATTGGCTCTATAAAGCGTAAATGGAATGAGAACGACAAGCCAAGGAAGAATTGCCCATATGAAAGGCCAATCGGCTCCCCAAATGTTGCCGGCGAGCCACTTTACGACAAAATCGACTTTGGCACGCTCCGCAGAAGAAATTAACACAATCATTAAGCCAGATAACGCCATGGCGAAACCAATCCCGACGAGGATAAGTTGTATAGGTTGAAGCCCTGTTTGGCGGTTATAGGAAAACGCATAGATGAGACAGACAGTTACAAAAGCGCCCAGAAACGCAACGACTGGCAGCATATAAGCGAAATTCTCAGCCTGGATCGGGGCAAATAAGAAGAACAACGCAACGGCGGCACCAGCACCGGCATTGATGCCGATAATGCCGGGATCTGCCAAGTCATTCCGTGTAATCCCTTGTAAAATAGCCCCCGATAAGGCGAGTGCCATGCCGGCTAAAATGGTAATAATAATTCTTGGCAAACGTATTGAAAATAACACAAATTCTTCTTTAAACGTCCCTTGTCCGACTAAAGTCGGTAATAGTCTGTCATAGGAAAGTGATGCATAGCCCATTCCCATTCCGATTAAAGCCGTTATGACGATCAGGAAAATGAGCAACCAAAAAAGGAGGCGTTGTTTTTTCACTAAAGTTGGTTGTATCATGTAAATGCTTTGCCCCCTTTTCGGACGATAAATAGGAAAAAGGGCAATCCTAAAACAGCCACGATTGCAGCAACAGGTGTCTCGTACGGCGCATTAATTGTCCGTCCGACTGTATCGGCGGCGAGTAAAAAAGTAGCGCCGACAATGGCCGACATTGGAATGATGAAACGGTAATCTGTGCCAACGATCGCTCGGACGATATGCGGCACCATTAGTCCGACGAAAGCCATATTGCCGGCAAGTGCGACTGCAGCGCCTGCTAGCAAGGTAATGATGATAAATAAGACTATTTTAATGCGGATCGTATTTTGCCCTAAGCCAACAGCGGTTTCTTCACTTAAGCTCAAAATGGTAAGCTGTCGTGCTAACAAAAGTGCAATGATCATGCCAATACTAGTAAATGGTACGATGATTTGAAGTTGTCCCCATGTTGTACCAATTAGCCCGCCGGCTGTCCACATCGAGACATCTTTGGACACTTTGAAATAAATACCGATTCCATCTGCGATCGCATATAAAAAAGCTGATACAGCTGCACCAGCAAGTACGATTCGGAATGGGGAAAAACCGCCTTTTCTCATCGCGCCTAAGCCGAAAACCATCCCGGCACTAATCATCGCGCCAATCATACAAGCAATCATAATGCCGAAATAATTTGTCGCTGGAAAAAGTGCAACTGTAAAAGCCAATGCCATGTTCGCGCCGGCTGTTAGACCAAGTAATCCAGGGTCCGCCAGCGGATTTCGCGTCATCCCTTGCATAATAGCACCGGAAACGGCAAGTGCCGATCCGACGAAAATGGCCGCAATTTCGCGCGGCAAACGAATTTCACGGATCAATAAAACGTTATTGCTGCTCGCATTTGAATTAAGTGCGAGTGTAATATCCCTGATCGAAATATCTGCTGCTCCAAAGATCAGCGAAGAGATAAATATCGCTGCAAAAACGACAAGGGCAGCAATCAGCTTCAAGTAAAATGGGATTGAACGATTATTGTTATGTGACATTTATTTTCCTCTCTAATCGTCTTCCTAATTTAAAGTGTACGGCGAAATCCTTGCTTTAGGGATTCCTCCGTACAGGTCATTCGGGAAATTATTTCCCGAGAAATTTTTCCTTAAAGAAATCTAATTGAAGATCTAGTGTAACTGGGTCATTAAAGTAAAATTCTTTCGCATTCACTTCAAAAACTTGATCATTTTGAACGGCTGGAATGTTTTGGTATGTTTCGGTTTCGGTGAAGGAGTTATCTGTATCCGGGTTTTTACTGAAAATAACATAATCGCCGGCAAACTGCGGCAGCACTTCGAGTGAAAGGGCATAATAGCCATCTTTTAACGCCATTTCTTGTACTTTTTCAGGCATTTTCAAGTTCATTTCTTGATATAAAATTTCTGTTCCTCGTCCCCAATTATCCCCAAAGACGTAGAGCTGCTTATCAAAGTTTTCAATTACAGAAACTGTTGCGTTTTCTCCGATTTTTGCACGGATTTCATCGCCTGCTTTTTTCGTGCGTTTTTTAAAATCATCCACCCAAGCTTGTGCTTCTTTTTCTTTGTTTAATAGTTTGCCAATTTCAATATGCTGTGTGAGGTAATCGACTTTTCCGTATGTATACGTTACAGTCGGCGCAATTTCTTTTAACTTATCAATATTATTAATCGTTGAAAGGCCGATAATGAGATCGGGTTCCAGTTCAAGGATTTTTTCCAAACTTTCATCAGACACTTCTTCAACGTCTTTCAATTTGTCATCGAAGCGAGGGTTCATTTTTGACCAAGCATCTACACCCACGAGATTGACGTCTAACGCCATAACGTTACCAGCGAAAGTAGAAAGTACGACAACACGTTGTGGATTTGCTGGTACTTCAACAGGACCATTTTCTGATTCATATGTAATGGTATTGGATGAAGTTTCATCCGTTGCTGTTTTACTGTCCTGCTTGGAGGCGCTATTCCCGCTGCAAGCGCCCAGAACGAGCACAAAGAGCAGTAGAAATGGGATTATAAGTTTTTTCATCGGTTCAATCTCCTTTTATGAGGTTATATGTCATACACATCGGTTTTTCCGTACGAGGGTCACGTCCAATGACCGCGTCAATTTGAAATACTTCTTTTAGTACTTCGGGAACGATCACTTCTTCACAGTTGCCAGCCTTGACGATTTTACCGTCTTTTAAGGCAATGATATGGTCTGCGAATCGCGCCGCTTGATTTAAATCATGGAGCACCATGACGATTGTTCGCTGTTGTTCTACATTGAGTCGCTGCAATAGCTCTAATACCTCTAGCTGGTGTGCCAAATCTAAATAAGTTGTGGGTTCATCCAAAAAGATCATTTCTGTTTCTTGCGCTAACGCCATCGCAATCCAAGCGCGTTGACGTTGTCCGCCTGATAATGCGTCGACAGGCGTAAATTTAAAAGCCTTTGTTCCTGTCACTTCAAGTGCCCAGTCAATGACTTCGTAATCCTTTTTCGTTAAACGTCCAAACCCTTTTTGGTATGGGAAGCGCCCATAGGAGACGAGTTCCCCGACGGTTAAGCCGCTT
Organism: Sporosarcina sp. HYO08; assembly: GCF_001563475.1. Classification (GTDB taxonomy): domain Bacteria; phylum Bacillota; class Bacilli; order Bacillales_A; family Planococcaceae; genus Sporosarcina. The sequence continues at coordinate 98,047 of NZ_LPUT01000027.1, forward strand.
GCGCTTTCTGGTGTTTGTGGAAGAATAGCCATTTTTTTGGCAAGTTGCTTCGTATTTTCTTTTGCAATATCTTCACCATCTAAAACGACCGCACCTGATTGCTGTGAAATAATGCGCGTAATCGTTTTTAAAAGCGTAGATTTCCCACAGCCATTCGCACCGATGATCGTTGTCACTTGGTGATCTGGAATTTCCACACTTAAATTTTCCACAATTAGGCGCTCTCCGTAGCTAATACTCAACGAATCGGTATAAAGGCGAACCATTGAAAGACCTCCTTTTTGTAAATAAAATCATTACCATTGATAATGATTATCAATATCAGTACAATAATTATCATAAGTTGTGTTTTCAATCCTGTCAACAATATTTAGGAATTTTTTGGCAAAGAGGGGGAGCAAGGAAATGTTGGAACAAGAATTGTTTGACGTTACGATCATTGGCGGAGGGCCAGCAGGTTTATACTCGGCCTTTTACAGCGGCTTACGGGAGATGAAGACGAAAATTATTGAATATCAGCCGCAATTGGGTGGAAAAGTTCATGTTTATCCTGAAAAAATGATTTGGGATGTTGGAGGGTTAACGCCTGTACCTGGCTCTGTGCTTATTGAGCAGCTTGTTGCACAAGGACTGACATTCGATCCGACAGTTGTGCTCAATGAGAAAGTTGCATCTATTAATCGCAAGGAAGATGGCATTTTTGTCCTCGAAAGTGATTCGGGTCATAAACATTATTCGAAGACGGTCATCTTAGCGGTTGGAGGCGGTATTTTAAATCCTCAGAAGTTAGATATCGAAGGTGCGGAAAGATTTGAAGTTACGAATCTAAATTATACAGTGAAGTCATTGCAACACTTTAAGGACAAGACAGTTATCATTTCAGGTGGCGGCAATTCGGCGGTCGATTGGGCAAATGAATTGGAGCCGATTGCAAAAAAAGTCTATGTCACCTACCGGAAAGAGGCATTGGTAGGACACGAAGCACAAGTTGCCCAGTTGCTCAATAGCTCCGCAACTTGCTATTTCCATACAACGATTTCCAAGCTCATCGCAGGTGAAAATCATGATGTGATCGAGTTTGTTGAACTAACGAACCGCCAAACTGGGGAAGTCTTCCAATTGGGGATTGATGAAGTAATTATTAATCATGGGTATGAGCGGGATAAGACATTAATTGACAATAGCGTGCTACCAATTGAACGAGTAGATGAGTATTTCATTGCAGGCAACTCGAGCAGTGAATCATCGATTGAAGGGCTGTACGCGGCAGGAGATATTTTAAAGCATGAAGGGAAGCTACACCTAATTGCAGGCGCATTCCAAGACGCTGCAAATGCTGTCAACAAAGCGAAACAATACATCCAGCCAAATGCTGCATCCGGTGGCATGGTCTCATCACATAACGAAATATTTAGAACCCGAAACAAAGCGTTAATGAAACAATATGTAAAGTGATGCTTGTATCATAAAATTCGTGTCTGGCATCAAAAGGGAAAAAAATAGAAATTGGACGAATGATCAGTACCAAAAAAACGGCTTTCCCCAAAAATGGAAAAGCCGTTTTTGATTAATGCGTATAGTTATCAAAATACCCTTGAATATAAACGATTGGTGTTCCTTTGTCACCGCTGCCGGATGTTAAATCTGACAAGGAGCCGATAAGGTCAGTCAGTTTACGTGGGGTTGTCCCTTGTGCTGATGCTGAGTCTCCGAGATCTTCTTCTTTTTCGGTGATATACTGGGAAATGGCTTTTTTCAACTCTTCCCCGCGCAGATCTGAGAAGTTGTTGTCTGCCAAATACTTCAGTTTGACTTCGTTCGGCGTTCCCTTTAGTCCGGCTGTGTATGCCGGGGAAACGACAGGGTCTGCAAGTTCCCAAATCTTGCCGACCGGATCTTTAAATGCGCCATCGCCGTATACCATGACTTCAATGGTCTTGCCTGTCTTTTCTAACAGCATTTGCTGGATTCGGTCAACGGTTGGCTGGCAGTCGCGTGGAAATAGTTTGACGCCTGTATCCGTCGATTTGTTGGAGCCAAGCAGACCGTATGTTTCATTGTGACCGCTGCCATCAATGGACGTTGTAAGAATATCGTCTAAACCGAAAATCTTTTCTCCGCCGTTTGCTTTCAAAATGCGCTTCGTGCGGGCGCGTGTGTGGACATCGCACACTAAGACGTTTTTCGTATAGTCTAAAATAGTTTTCGCGTTGTTGGAGAAAATTACTTCGCATTCAATGCCATATCCCTCAACAAGTGATTTGTAAAACTCGATATAGTCGACGCCTGTAAACGTATGTTTAATATAGCCAAAATGATCGCGGAATTGCTGCTCAGTCAACACATCTGTCCATGGATTGACATTTTTTTCGTCGAGAAGTTCAATATCGACCAAATGGTTACCGACTTCGTCAGCCGGGTAGCTTAGCATTAATACGATTTTTTTGACGCCTTTCGCGATACCGCGCAGGCAGTTTTCAAAACGATTTCGGCTTAAAATAGGGAAGATCACCCCAACTGTTTCGTCTCCGAATTTAGCATGTACATCTTTTGCGATGTCGTCAATTTCTGCATAGTTCCCTTGCGCGCGTGCAACGATCGATTCCGTCAGTGTAACGATGTCGCGGTCACGAATCGCAAAACCTTCAACTTCGGATGCTTTCAGGACACTATCCACAACAATTTCTTCAATGTTATCTCCTTCATTGATAATTGGGCAACGGAGGCCTCTGACAACTGTTCCAACTACTCTTTCCAATCGAATCGCTCCTTGATGGTCATTTGAAATATAGTTTTTTTTTATTGTTATATAGAAAATACATTTAATTACATCCATACGTACCTACTTGTACTATACACTCAAAACATGATATAAGTAAAATTAATCGTTTGAATGATAGGTATAAGGGGTGCTTATATGGTTAGTAAGTTAGATTTGTATAAAGTCTTTTGTAAAGTTGCGGTTAGCAATAGTTTTTCCGAAGCGGCGAAAGATTTATACATGACACAGCCAGCTGTCAGTCAAGCGATTCGGCAATTGGAAAAAGAGCTGGACACACGCCTATTCAAACGGTCACCGAAAGGCGTCACGCTGACCAATGAAGGACAGTTACTTTTTGAGTATGCCAATTCCGCGTTGAATTTATTAGCTGCGGGGGAAGAAAAATTACTGGAGTTTAAAAATTTGACGGCGGGCGAATTGAAAATTGGTGTGGGAGATACGATTTCGAGGCATTTTTTGCTTCCTTATTTGGAGTCATTCCACAATCGTTACCCGAATATCAAATTTACAGTTGCAAACGGGACGACTGCTGAACTGCTTTCGATCGTCAAGTCCGGTGAGATCGACATTGCGGTATGTAACTTGCCGGTGGATGATCCATCATTAGAAGTAAGACCTTGTTTCATCATTCATGACACTTTCGTTTACGGAGATAAATTCAAAAGAATTTTGTCGAGGCCGCTAGGTGTAAAAGAGTTAGTTAAATTTCCTTTAATATTTCTTGAAAAGAGTTCAAATTCCAGGCAGTACGTTGAGGAATTTCTACAATCAAAAGGGATTCAGCTGTCCCCCGAATTTGAATTAGGCTCCCATGACTTGGTGCTGGAATTTGCCAAAAGTAATTTAGGGATCGCCTCCGTGACACGGGAGTTTTCGCAAGACTATATTGCGAAAGGCCTTGTCAATGAAGTGCAGCTGATCGAAGAAATTCCCGGGCGCCATATTGGAATCTGCTATTTGAAAACAGTGCCGTTGTCGCCTGCATCGACAAAATTTGTCGAGATGGTTGAAAAGAAATACTTATAACAAGTGTGATGATTATATATCATGTGCAACCAACATCCGCATCGGTCGACAGGAATTCAAAAACTTTTGTTGAATGAATCAGTGTCATTCATTTTTGGGGGAGGGAATCGGATATAGATCGGAAAATCGTTCGACATTCCCAATGGCATCCGTAACGACGATGTGGTCTCGCGTAAATTTCCGAGGCGAATCAATTTCGCTTGCAGCCGCCAACGCAAAGAGCCCCTGTCGAATCGTTAAAATATAATTCATGACGCGCCATTGTTTTTCCTCGGGCACAAGTGCCGCTTGGTAGGTCGGATCGGTCGTTGCAATGCCGGTTGGACATTTACCGGTATGACATTGAAGCGCCATAATACAGCCATTTGCGATCATAAATCCGCGTGCAGAGTTAACGGCATCTGCCCCAATTGCAAGGGCAATTGCAATTTTATCTGCAGAAGTTAACTTTCCGGATGCAAAAATGGAAAACTTATGACGGATCCCATGTACATACGCTAGATCGACGACTGTGAGCAGTGCAGGGTAAAGTGGCAGTCCCATCGTGTCGGCCATGGATTTGAACGTTGCGCCCGATCCTCCTTCTGCCCCATCCACTGTGATGAAATCTGGATAAATGTCTAATTGCTTCATCATCCCAAAAAGCTCGTCGATCTTTGAAGCGGCGCCTACAACAATTTTAATGCCCACAGGTTTGCCGCCGACCTCTTGAAGTTTTTGGATGAATTCAAGTAACTCTACGGTGTTATGTAAAAATGGAAAGCGGTTTGGGGAGCTAAGCGTTTGACCCATTGCCACATTTCGCATGTCTGCAATTTTCTTTGTCACTTTTCCCCCTTCTAGGTGACCACCCCTAATTTTTGCCCCTTGTGCAAGTTTAATTTCGAAAGCTTTCACGGCGTCCAGTTCTGCTTTTTCTTGAAATATTCGCATGGAAAAATCGCCATTCTCATCCCTGTATCCATAAAGTGCTGGTCCGATTTGTGCCACTAAATCAGCCTTTGTTGTAAGATGCTCGGGGGCGATTCCACCTTCACCTGTGTTGATCCACGATCCACCGGCCATTCGACTGCCATTTCCAGTCGATAAAATATAGTGCTCCCCAACAGAACCATAAGATGTTGCAGAGGCACCGAAAGGACCTTCTAAATACCAGGGCGTCTGCCGCTCTCTTCCAACAACAATGACATCCTCATTTCGATATAACCAACGCGATGTTTGGTCATCAATGAATCGTTCACGGCGTGTAACAATACCTTCGTTTTCAATTTTGTACTTTTTGGCAGGAGTCGTTTCTCGTAAATCGACATTTAATTCTTCGTTGATAAGGGGGAATAAGCCATTTGCTAAATAGGCACCGGGTTTTTCAAAGTCTTTTTTAGAGCCGAAGCTTAGTAAATCGCTGCGATATTTGGATGAAAATACAATCCCTAGAAATTCTGCACGTGAAAAAGGCTTGCCGTTGTTGTCATCATCAAACCAATACTGTCTAAATTCGGGTCCAAGTTTTTCTAGCACGTAGCGAACCCAGCCCAAATAAGGGTGTGCGCGTATAATGGAATGCTGAGGCATTTTAGCTTTTTGCCTTAACCATAAAAGCAGGGAGAAAGGCACAATGACAAAGATGATAAAGAGAAAGAATAAAACTAAAACTGTTGGCGGCATTGTATTCCCTCCAAAAAAGTAATACGCTTAATAGTTAGTAATGAAAGAATGACAGAATGACAGAATGGTACTTTCCTATACGGTATGTTACTGAAAATGAAATTATTTCTCCGAGATGGATTTCAGTTCATTATCGACCAACATGATTTAAGGGAGGGCAAAAAAGTGATGGGAGAACAACAGAGCAGGTATTCCCGCCTTGCCAATTTAACAAAGCTAATTAATACAAATCTTGAATTACGTGAAATGCTTAGCCACGTAACGACTGCTATTTCAGAAGAAATTGTTCAATGCGACTCTGTCGGCATCTATTTGCCACAAGAAGATGGTACATTTAGGGGTTTTGTTGGGAAACCCGAGTTTATTAATGGTATGACGCTCGATATGCACGTCGTTGACACAAATTACGACTTGCTCGCAAAGGAAGTCATTGAAACGCAGAAAACAATTTATATACCCGATACAGCTAAAGATGACCGCCCCGATCCGAGAGCGGTCGCGGCTTTTAAGATTAAATCATTGCTCGCACTTCCTGTTTCTTATGAAAACGAATTATACGGACTCGTTTTTTTATTCGACTACGGAATTCCGATGAATTTAACAGAAATAGAAATTCAAACGGTCGAAGCCTATGTCAATATGGCAGCTGTCGCGATTCAGAATGCGGACAATTTAAAGCGGAAAGAAAATTTGTTGGCAGAAAAGCAATTGTTGCTAGATATTACGCGTGAATTATCATTATGTTCAACGATGCAGGAAGGGTTGGACAAATGTTTTTACTATCTCGGGAAAGTATTAAACAATGTCAATATCGGTGTTCATTTACTGGATCCTATCGCGGAGAATCGGATAAAACCGGCGAAGTTGAGCGAAAAGAGTGAGTGGACAGAAAAGGATTGGATGAAAGTCCATAAAGAAAACCCGGTCGATGAAAGAAATGATGAAGTCTTAAAAGAGGCTATTCAAACCAAAAAAATGGTCGTCATACCGGACGTTTTTGTAGATGATCGACCAAATCATGAGCTATGCAAACAGTTTGGCATTAAAGGATTGCTCATTTTTCCGCTCGTTTCGATGGGGGAAGCGCTTGGTGTTATGTCACTAGTAGATTTTGAAGAAGGACGTTTATATAGAGATGCAGATCTGCAATTGGCACAATCGATTGTCGATGCCACCGCTTCTACACTATCTAATTTGCTATACATGGAAAAACAAGAACTCATTATTCAAGATCGTACATTGGAAATTACAATTAAAAAGGATGAGCTGGAAAAAGTTGTTGCCGAACTTAAGCAATTGAGCCGCGAAAAAGAACTTATCTTAAATTCTGCAGGTGAAGGGATTTTCGGTTTAGATTTAGCAGGAAATATTACATTTTGTAACCCGGCTGGGGAAGTAATGTTAGGGTATGACAGTGCAGAACTGATCGGCAAGCATTCCGACATCATTTTCCAAGGACAGAAATCTGACGGAGAAAAGTGGAATCCGTATGTGTCGGATGAAATTTTTTATCGAAAAGATCATTCCTTTTTCCCAGTAGAGTACGTCATCTCTGCTATTCGGGAAGATGAAAATGTCGTTGGAGAAGTCGTTACTTTTAAAGATATTACCCAACGCAAACAAATGGAGGAAGAAATCCGTTACCATGCCTATTATGATAGTTTGACGAATTTACCGAATCGCGTACTTTTAATGGATCGGCTAAACCAATGTATTCATTATGCAAAAGTAAATGATGAGAAAATCGCTATTTTATATTTAGATTTGGATCGTTTTAAAATGATTAATGATACGCTTGGACATAGTTATGGTGATTTGTTACTAAGAGATGTTGCCAGTCGTTTGGAAAATTGCATGCCAGAAAGTGCTACTGTATCGCGTCAAGGCGGTGATGAATTCACCATTATTTTACCGAATATCCGAGAAAAGGAAGAGGTTATGGTAGCGATTCATGCGCTCATTCATGCTTTTTCGGAGCCGTTCTATTTAGTGGGTCATGAAATCTATGTCAAAACAAGCATTGGCATTAGCTTATTTCCAGAAGACGGGGACACAATTGAAACGCTTATTAAAAAAGCGGATACTGCAATGTATAAATCAAAGGAAATAACAGGCAACAGCTATCATTTTTTCCGAAAAGCAATGGAAACACGAAGTTTCGAAAGTGTGAAATTTGAAAATGCATTGTACAAAGCGTTGGATTACGGGGAACTTGAAATTTATTATCAACCGCAAGTGAATTACCGTACAAAAGCCGTTGTTGGTGTAGAGGCATTGCTAAGATGGAATCATCCGGAGGAAGGGTTAGTTTCACCAGATCAGTTTATCCCGATTGCGGAGGAAACGGGCCTAATCGTGCCGATTGGTGAATGGGTGCTGCGGAATGCTTGTATACAAATAAAAAAATGGCATGAAGCAGGGTATCCAGGAATTAGTATGTCTGTTAACTTGTCAGTTCGTCAGTTTGAACAAAACGATATTTTCTCCTTTATCCAAAACATGTTGAAGGAAGTCGGTTTGGCGCCGGAATTTTTACGTTTGGAGCTAACGGAAAATCAAATTATCAAAAACACCGAAATCACTTTGAAAACAATGGAGCAATTGCAGAAATTAGGTGTCAATATTTCTATTGACGATTTTGGGACTGGCTATTCTTCGCTTGGGTATTTGAAAAACTTCCCTATCCATACGCTGAAAATTGATCGGTCTTTCGTACAAGATGTGACGAATGACGACGACAATGCAGCGATCACGAATACGATTATCACATTGGCACAAAACCTGAAGCTGAGCGTTATTGCAGAAGGTGTGGAAACAAAAGAGCAAGCGGAGTTTTTGGCTTCAAGGAACTGTAATCTTATGCAAGGGTATTATTTTGGTCGTCCTGTCGATGCTAAAACATTTGCCGAAACTTTTTTAGGAGTGAAAGAAAATGAAAGCTATTCGCGGCGTTCTTAATTATTTGAAAGAAATGGGTGTCCGTAAAATTTTTGGGATTCCCGCTGGATCTGTCAATGCACTATTTGATGAGCTATATGAAATGTCTGAAATCACCCCAATCGTTACAAAACATGAAGGAGCGGCAGCTTATATGGCTGCATCTTATGCAAAATACAGCCGCCAGCTCAGTGTTTGTGTCGGTTGCAGCGGGCCGGGCAGTACGAATCTCGTTACAGGTGCAGCCAATGCAATGCGTGAGCATTTACCTGTGCTTTTTTTAACAGGTGCGGTGCCCGTGAACACGATGGGGTTAAATGCTTCCCAGGAGTTAGATGCTGCGCCAATTTTTGCGCCGGTGACGAAATATAGTGTGAGGGTTGAGCGGGCGAAAGATCTATTGCCAGAAGTTGTGAAGGCGGTGAGAATTGCACTTGATGGTGTGCCAGGACCCGTACATATTGCGATACCAATTGATCTTCAGCATGAGACCGTTGAGCCAATGGATTGTCCAGTGCCTTTAATTAGAAAGCCTATTTTACCGGAGGTAACCGTACTAAAAGAAGCCGTGCAAAAACTTGCGGAAGAGAAAAATGGCTATATTTTGGCCGGCCAAGGGGTAAGAAATTCAGTAGATCAGCTTATTGAACTAGCGGAAACATTGCAGTGGCCGATCATGACCACGCCTCAAGCGAAAGGTCTTATCCCAGATGCCCACCCATTACATGCAGGTGTATTTGGTTTTGCGGGGCATGAAAGGGCCTCCGAGCTAATCAATGAGGGAGACGGAAAAACAATTTTCATTGTGGGATCAAGTTTAGGGGAAACGGCGACCAATAATTATAACCAAAACCTTACGAAACACCGTTACACTATTCAAATGGACTTCGATGAAACGGTGTTTAACCGAAAGTACAGGGTCGATCTTCCGATATTGAGTGATATACAAATTGGCCTATTGTATTTAAATGATGAACTAAAACAACTGGGGGTTTCAAGACCAGGACGATTGAAGCAGAAAGAAGTTATTGTTGACGGGGGCATGGATGAATACAACACACAAAATGTGCTGTTAAGACTGCAAAAGTATTTACCGCCCTCGACCCGTTATACCGTCGATATCGGGGAATTTATGTCGTACGTCATTCACCATATGCCTGTACTTGATCATGATACATTTGACATTAACGTTCATTTTGGAGCGATGGGCAGTGGAATTGGGGCCGCAATCGGTTCGAAGTTAGCAGAGCCAGAGCGACCGGTTGTCTGTATTACCGGTGACGGATGCTTTTTCATGCATGGCATGGAAATTTTGACCGCGAAAGAATATAACATTCCGTTTATACTTGTTGTCATGAATAACGCTAGACTTGGCATGGTTTATCATGGCCATACGTTACAGTTTCAGCGTTCCCATGCTTCGTTTGAACAATCGCCAATTGATATTTCTGCGCTTGTCTCAGCGATGGATATTCCAAGCGTTCGAGTAGAAGCATTGGATGATTTGGGCGAAGAATTAATGCAAGAGCTGCTCAAGCATAAGGGGCCTGTCGTTGTAGAAGTCGCACTTGTCGACAATAACGTACCGCCAATGGGTGACCGCGTAAAGTTTTTATCTTCTTTCGGAAAATGAAAAAGAAAGTGTCGGATAGAGGAGGGGGGTGACCTAGAAGTGCCTGGCTCTTCGTTTTTGGACAACCCCCGACCGTGTCTGACACACGTCACGCGAATTGCGTTTGAACTGTATACACGACTGCACCTATTATGCGGTGTTTAAAATCATCTGGAACTGCTTGCTCCGATTTCATCTCAAAGTAGCACTTACCTTTTTCCTTGTCACAAGTAAAACCGAGTGACACTAATTCTTCTTGAAGTTCCAAAGGTAAGGCGGTCGAACCGGTCAGCTTTTCGTAATAAGGTGTCGGATAAATTTTCACATTATGATCGCCGGGACTTGTATAAACAACGATCAAATCATCCTCCTGTTGAACGATCCACTGACCTTTCGAGTACAACGAAATTTGCAGCTGCCTGAGTCCTGCGATTCCTTCCAAGTTGATGCCGAACAACTCATTGATCAGTTGCCGAACATCCTGCCCCGTTATTTTATGATCAAATTGTTGAACATGAGTCTCCAAAATGTCGAGCGGTTTACGACCGGACATAGTTCTTTCGACAGGGCGTACTTCCTCCCGAGTGATATCAATATTAAATACTTCTTGAAGGATATGAAAAATCTCAAGGGCAGTTGGCCGCTTCGGAAGTCGGTCGATTGCCCGATCCATTTTTTCGATTTGCATGAGTGGTTTATTTTCTTCCATTTAAGTGGTATCCTTTCCGATTGCTTCAAAATTCGTTCTTTTCCTCAAGTGATTTAGATAATGCAATAACTCCATCACAAGTGCCGCTAAAATACCGACAAGCAGGCCGTTTGAGATGAGCGGCTGTACAAGATTTGGCAGTGTCGCAAAAACTTCTTTCGGCAGTCCCATAATCGACAATCCTAAAAGTGCCGGCAGCGCAATCCTATACACTGTTTTCGGATCGAACGTTAGTCCTTCGATATTACGGAGTGCTGAACGGAATAATTGTAAATAAGCGACGAATAACACCGTATTTCCGACGCTATGTGGAATCGTCGAGAAAAAGGCACTTAGTTCAGGGATCATTCCAAGTAGAATAAAGAGCAGTGACCCGACAAAAAACGGTGCCCGCTCGCGAATACCGGTCGCTTGTAAAAAACCTAATGATGAAGCATACGGTGCATAAGGGACAAGACCGATTACACCGGCAACGGTATTCAATGCGCCTGTGATAAAAAAGGAGTTGCGATACTGTTTGCTTGTTGGTTTTTCATGGAAAATATCTTCTGAACCTTTTAAAGTTGCGATTGTATTCGTTGTATTTAACAATCCAGTGATGACGATGGTTAAAATAATACCCCATTCTAAAGCAGGTTGTCCCCAGGGGAACCACGTTAAAAATGGTGTTGTTCGAATTGTCTCACCCGACTCCGCAGGGAAAAGTAAAACAGCGAAGATCCATCCGACAACCATGCCAATGAGTAAATTTAAGCTGCTAACCATTCCTTTACCTTTACTATGGACGAGAATGGTGAATGCCGCTAGAATAAAAGAAAATAGGGCGACTTTCGGCTGTACGGCATCATATGTATTCAGCCCGACCATTCCCTTTAAGAAAATCGTAATGAGCTGATTAGCAAGCAATAGCAGAAAAACAAACATAACGATGGGGGTAAACCACTTTTGTAAAAGGTTTCCCATTCCGAACAAACCGAACACAGCAATGAGAATACCGGAAATGATAACGCCAACGGCAATGCTTCCGCCGACTGTCGAAAGTTCGATATTCAATGTACTAGCGGTGGCTGCTAAACTTAAAATAACACCCCACCAGAGCCCAGATTGTCCTTCCATCAGTGCTTTCCGATGTCCAAGAAAACCTTGTAATAAGCAAGCAGTCCCAGTGAAAATGAAAGACCGCTGAATGGCGGATACAATTTCAATCGGCTCTAATTGAAAAGCGGCACCAACGGAGATCGGAATGACGATTGTGTTAGCAAACATAAAAAATAACCATTGAAATCCGGCTAATAGTGTGACGGATGCTATGGGTCGTTTCGTTTCCATTCTTTTCTCCTCCCCCACTTTTTAACGTTAATTTACAAAAAATGTTACCTATCCGCCATTTTAACATAATTGTTTGTTCCGCTTGGTAGTTTTCAGGAAAAGTATTTGAAACATTTCAAATAGAAGTAAAGTCATAGAGCAAGGAGTATTTTTTATGGATGAAAAATCAGTTGACCGCATGCTGCGTATTCAAACGGTAGGCGTGCGGGAATGGCATCACCAATCAAGTCATTATAATCGTTATGAAGCAACACCTTATGTGGCATTAGAGGCTCTTTTTGACGCATATCCTTTAAAGAAGACTGGTCAGATCGTTGATTTTGGATGTGGGAAAGGGCGCTTGGCCTTTTATGTGCATCATCGATTAGATGGATCTATCACAGGTGTTGAAATGAACGGGCAACTTTTCCGACAGGCGATGGAAAACCTTGTAAGTTATACCGCAAAGAAAAAAAGTTCAAAAGGCGTCATTCGTTTTGAACAGTTGCTAGCAGAAAACTACAATGTTGAACGATCAGATCAGTGCTTTTATTTTTTTAATCCGTTTTCCATTCAAATCTTCAGGAAAGTGGTTTACAATATTTTACATTCCGTCGAGACAGACAATCGAACAGTAGATATCATTCTTTATTACCCGACGGATGAATATATTGAATTCCTTGAAGACGAATCGCCTTTTGAACGGCTAATGGAAGTGCAAGTGCCGGGCTTGTATGAGATGAATGCAAATGAACGATTTCTTCTGTTTCGGCTAAAATGACTCTGGGGGTGAGTGAGATGGGGATGTTCACGAAGGAAGAGAATAGCTGGATGCTTTATGATTGGGCAAACTCTGCGTATTCGATTATTATTACAACGGCTGTATTTCCGCTTTATTATAAATCGGTTGCGTCGAACGCGGGTGTTAGTTTGTCGCATTCAACCGCCTATTTGGGATATACAGTGGCGATTGCAACGTTCATATTGGCGATGATTGGGCCTATACTAGGGACCATCGCGGATTACCAAGGGTTAAAAAAGAAGTTTTTTCTATTTTTCTTCGTCATGGGATCGGCGGCGACGGCATCATTAGCTTTTGTGCCGGGTGATAACTGGTTATGGTTGTTAATGATTTATACGATTACAGCAATTGGTTTTCATGGCGCCAATATTTTTTACGATGCCTTTTTAGTTGATGTTACGCGTGAGGAACGGATGAATACGATTTCGGCTCGCGGCTTTGGGTTGGGCTATATTGGAAGCACCATTCCGTTTATCTTGAGCATTGCAATTATTTTATTGGCGGACAAGGGAATTTTGCCCCTAGCGACATCTAATGCGAGCCGTCTCGCGTTTATCATTACGGCCATTTGGTGGTTTTCCTTTACCATTCCAATGTTGAAAAACGTTGTACAGCTGCATGGTATAGAACGCGAACCGAAGCTTCTTTCAGGCAGTTTTCGGCGGCTCGGTCAAACGTTCAAGGAAATTCGCAAATACCGTACCGTTTTTCTCTTTTTACTTGCTTATTTCTTTTATATTGACGGTGTTGGTACGATTATATCGATGTCAACCGCTTACGGAACGGATTTAGGAATTAGTGCTACTTCGCTCTTAATCATTTTGTTTGTGACGCAAGTTGTCGCAGCTCCGTTTGCAATTTTGTATGGTCGGCTAGCGCAAAAGTTTACAGGGAAAAAGATGTTATATGTTGGGATTGGCGTCTATATTATCGTTTGTATTTATGCGTTTTTCTTGAAAACAACGATGGACTTTTGGGTTTTGGCGATGCTCGTCGCGACTTCCCAAGGCGGTATACAAGCGCTGAGCCGTTCGTATTTTGCACAGCTTGTTCCGAAAGAAAAATCAAATGAGTTTTTCGGATTTTATAATATCTTCGGGAAATTTGCATCGGTGATGGGGCCGTTATTGTTGGGGGTTACTGCCCAGTTAACGGGAAGCTCCGCTTATGGCGTGTTCAGTCTTGTCATTTTATTCATCATCGGTGGAACTTTACTTGCTTTTGTCCCAGAGTCACGGGAAAGGGCGGTTTAGATTGGATGGAACTAGTAGCTCGGCTGCTAGTTCTTTTTTTGTGTATTGACAAATATTTTAATTAGAAATAAGATTGAGATAATTACAATTGAAGTAATACTTCAATTCGGAGATAAATGAAAGGATGACTAAAATCATTGTTACTTTTAAACGAACGCCAAATTCAAACGAATTACAGAATGAAAGAAGCATTAGTTGATGTTGAAAAAGTATTGCGATCAAAAGCGAACGGGAAAATTGAAAATCCGCAGCGCACGGTCATAGAGTTTCCGGAACATCATGCATCTGCCTTGTATATGCCAAGTGCAGATCTCGTAGGAGAAGTCGCGACGATGAAGGCGGTCACGATCTTTCCAAATAACCCAAAAGAAGGCAAGCCGACGACGCAGGGCGTTGTTCTTGTTACGGACGCACAAAATGGCGATCACCTTGCGCTCATGAATGCTTCCTATTTAACGAGACTACGTACGGGGGCACTGACTGGATTAGCAACTGACAAGTTAGCAAGGGAAGAGTCCACTGTTCTAACGGTGATCGGAACAGGCGGCATGGCATTTGAACAAGTGCTGGGTGTACTTGAAGTCCGTCCGATCAAAGAAATTTTGCTTGTCAATCCAACTGAGGCGAAAGCGGTCAAGTTCAGGGAGCAGTTACGGGCGTTTGGCATTGATGAAGCAATTGAAATTGAAGTAGTGCGTGATGTCGGAGCTGCTGTCCACCGTGCGCATATTATTTGCTGTAGCACGCGGTCGAATACACCAGTATTTGACGGGAATGACGTTCAACCAGGTACACATGTGAATGGTGTTGGCTCTTATTTGCCACATATGCAGGAAGTCGATTTCGAATTTATTCAGCGAACGAGTAAAATTGTTGTCGATGATCTAGAAGGTGTGAAAGATGAAGCGGGGGAGCTCATTCATGCTGCCGAACAGCCAAATTGGTCATTTGATAAAATTCACGGTGAGCTTATGGATGTTGTCGTAGGTAAAGTGGATGCACGAACGGATGATGAAGAAATAACGTTTTTCAAATCTGTCGGCGCAGCATACTTTGACTTGGCTGTCGCAAAAGGTGTTTATGAGATTGCGAAGGAAAAAGAGATTGGAACGGAGATAGAGATTTGATGAGAACTGGGTGGGATGCAGGAAATCCCACCCAGTTTTTTCATTCTAAAAATAGGGATTTTGATACAACGAAACTAGTACAAAATTCCAGTGCAAAAGGATTCTCGCTACTATATAATTCAATTTGACAATAGAATACGAGGAAGGAAGACTATGTGTGTACAAGTTCATAGTAAAATGTTTGGTCGTTTTGCTCGCTGTTAGCAGCATCGGCATTCAATCTGCACAAGCAGCGACACCATCGGCATTCAAAGATGTATCGGGTTTTAAAAAGGAAATAGAGTTTTTAACAGGTAAGGAAATTATTTACGGTTTTAACGACGGTACATTCCGCCCGAATTTACCGATTACACGTGTGCAAGCTGTACAAATGATTATGCGTGAAATGAAGCCGGAAGGACTTGGGGATGCACCGAACCCGAACTTTAAAGACATCAAACCCGGCAACCGCGGCTACGCTGAAATTGCAAAAGCTGTCGAACTGGGCATTATTTCAGGGAAGTCAAAAGATCGTTTTGATCCGACAGGGAATTTAACGCGTGCTGAAATGGCAAAAATTCTTGCCAATGCTTACGGGTTAGGCGGAATTTATCCGAAAGGGTTTACGGATGTGTCAACAAGCTATTGGGCGTATCCTTTTATTTCTGCTTTAGCAGCCAATAACATTACAGTTGGTTACAAAGATGGTACATACCTGCCTTCAAAAACAATTGACCGTGCGCAATTCTCTGCATTTATGGCGCGTATTATCGAGCCATCATTCCGGCCATACAATGTAGACATTGCGGATTCGTATTTGGTCGGCGTGATGGATGCGCATATCATCGATTCGGTGATGGATCCAGTTGAACCGATTATCTACTTTTTAGATGGCAGTACGAACGAAGTCGCATGGATGAATCTTGAAACATTAGAAGGTGAATCTGTTGAACTGCCACTTCCGGCAGAGCGAATTGCCTACGCGAACGGAAAGATCTATGTTACACAGCTAAAAGGAAAACATAATTCCAATTGGTGGGATGAAGATCAGCAAGGCGCATTTGCGGTTGTAGATGTAACGAATATGGAAGTCGAAAACGTTATTCATATAGATCTTGATCCATATGATATTGCAGCCGATGACAATGGCATTGTGTATATTTCTCCAGGATCTGGACAGCATTCGAGAATCGAAAGCTTCGATAGTAAAACTGGAAAATTAGTTAGCTCTAAAGGGATGTATCAGTCAACATTAATCGAAATGCATCCATCCCAAAGCAGAATTTATGCAGTGACCACGACGGGATCGCCAAGAAGAATAGGGGAATACACGATTGAAAATGGTGTGTTAAGCTCGGAACAACGCTCGCCATACCACGGGACATATGGTCTGTCTCCTGATTTAACGATCACACCGGATGGCAAATATCTATTCAACGGTACCGGGCATATTTTCCGTTCGTCTGCAACGGCAAGTTCTGATATGCTTTTCTTTGGAAAACTAGATCGTCCGTATAGTTCTATTGTATTTGATCTTCAATACGGCGAGTTTTACACAGCAAACAAGAAAAATATTATTCAGGCATATGACTACACGACAATGGAACCGATCGGCCAACTAAAAACATATGGCACGATCGACAAAATGTTCTATGATGAATCAGCTCATATGTTGCTCGCGTTCACTTCGGTGAAACTAGGCAACTCTACTGTTCCATTTACAGGCATTGAGTATATTTACTTTGATGTGGACGAGGAATAAGCTTGAAAGGGGAGAAGCGGTCAGCGCTTCTCTTTTTTTGATTTGTTGGTGCGATGTGCAATTATTTGATTCTAAGTGCAGTTATTCAGTTTTAAGTGCAACTTTTCGATTCTAAGTGCAACTTCAAATTCCACAACCCAAAAACGCCGATCACCGACACAAAATTCGTGTCGACCACCGGCGTTTTAACTGTTTTACTTGCTTTTTTCAATACGGTCAATATGTAAAATACGGAAACCGTTTCGCTCTAGTTTCTCTTCAATTTTCTCAATTTCCTCATCGGTTTTATCGCCTTCAAGCGTGATCACAACACGTCTTGCAACGACGGAGCCGTTATCGAGTGTAAACATTCCTTCGATATTTTCACCGCGCAGCGTTCTCGTCAGTTTTTCAATCATTCCTTTTGCTTCTGCGGAAGAAAGGGTAATATTAATGCCGCCCGTTTTTAGCCCGAATGCATCTTCCAAGACGCTTTCCACCCGGTTATGCGTCAAAATACCAATGAGTTTCTCGTTCTCCACAACGGAAATAAAAGGAAGTGATTTAATGTCGATGAGTGCATTTAAAAATGACGAACGTTCAGAAATAAATTTGTCTTTGTGTTTTAATAAAGAGTTGATCGATGCCTCACGATCTCCGTTTTCCTCAAACAAATACTCAACAAGGTGAATTTTATAAATCATTCCTTGATAGACATCTTCATTATCAATAACTGGAATGCAACGATAACCGCTTTTCGTAATCTGATCAAGTACTTCCCCAACAGTTTGACCAACATTGGCTGTAACTACTTCATGTTTTGGTAAATATAAATCACGTACGAGCATATTCATTCCTCCTAGTTGTCTAGTAATTTTGTCTATATAATTTGAGTATAAGTGAGTACCAAAGGTTGGACAAGCATCTATATCTTATGAGTAACAAAAAAGCTGCCCAATTGGACAGCCTTGTTCTACTTTTGCATTAAATATTTTCTTTTGTCGCAAGTGCTTGTTCAAATGCTTTTCGCACATCATGCAGCAACTTTGCATCCGTTAACAATCGGTATCCAGTCGCGGCCAATGCCTTCGCACCAATAATCAGTGCCTCATTCCCGCGCTCGGATTTGGCACATTCTCGAAACTCGATTGTATGGCCGATGAGATCGTCTGGACCAATTTTAATGTACGGGTGGGCGGTTGGGACTTCGTAGCTAATGTTACCCGCGTCCGTAGAGCCTTTCCCTTTCCGCGCTTCAGTGTGGACAACTTCCCCAAGAGCTGTCAATTCTTCCGCTAAAACTTCATCCAGCGCGGAGTTCAGCACCAAATCTTTCACTTCATTTTGGAAACGTTCAATTTTCACAGTCGCACCCGTTGCAAGCGCCGCACCTTCAGCGATCTTCCGTACTTTATCGGATACTTCAACCGTTTTCTTCCAAGATTCTGCACGAATGTAGAAACGGGCAGAAGCGTAGTCTGGAATAATATTCGGTGCGTCGCCGCCGTGCGTAATGATGCCATGAACGCGAACGTCAGACGGCAGCTGTTGGCGTAGTGCATTAATGCCTACGAACAATTGAATGACCGCATCTAACGCATTGATGCCTTGTTCAGGTGATCCTGAAGCATGTGCAGGCTTTCCGAAAAAGTGAAAATCGAGCGGATCAACAGCAAGCGATTCCCCAGTCGTTGCTGTTTTTCCAGAAGGGTGGATCATTAGTGCGGCGTCCACGTCTTCCAAATAGCCATGCCTTACAAAGCTGCCTTTTGCACTGCCATTCGGTCCGCCTTCTTCGGCAGGAGTACCGAGTACGACAACACGTCCGCCTGTTTCTGGCAAGGTTTCCGCTAGTGCAATGCCAGCGGCAACGCTCGTTGTACCAATAATGTTATGCCCACATGCATGCCCAATACCTGGCAGCGCGTCGTATTCTGCTAAATAAGCGATCGTTGGTCCTTCTTGTCCGCTGTCTTTTACAGCATAAAAGGATGTCTCGTGCCCGGCAACTGCTGTTTCAACGCAGAAACCTGCTTCTTCCAGTAAGGCTACATGTTTTCCGTTGGCATACACTTCTTCATTCCCAATTTCAGGGTTTGCGTGGATGTCTTGGCTTGTTTGAATATATTTCTCCCGATTTTGTTCGATCTGTTGAAACAACGCTTCTTTTTTGTCTTGTACAATGCTCATTTCCCATTCCCCCTAGCGTGATTATTTACGAAGGTTTTCAAACGCCGCGTCTAATTGCTCTTGCGACAACTTCACTAAGAATGAACCGCCATTTGTATCTTCTTGAACCGCTTTTTCAATATCTTCTTCTTGGTACAGTTCTACAATACGTTTATATGTTTCATTGTCTTTATCTTCCGCACGTGCCGCGATAATGTTGATGTATGGGTGGATGCTTTCGTCATCGCCGTCTTCTTTAAGAATTGGATCGTTTGCGGGAGAGAATCCTGCTTGGCCTGCCACCCCGTTGTTAATGACAGATGCTGCAACGTCCGGCAATACGCGTGGTGTTTGCTGTGCAGTCATCGGTACAATATCCAACTTCAACGGATTATCAACGATTTTAGATGGGTCACCGAATAGTCCAAAGTCATCAGACAGTTCAATAAGTCCCGCGCTTGCAAGTAAACGCAGCGCACGTGCTTGGTTCGATGGATCGTCAGGAATCGCAATTTTGTCGCCTTCTTTAATCTCAGAAACATCTTTAATCTTTTCAGAATAAATCCCCATTGGCGCTAGCATCGTTGAACCGATTGGAATTAAATCTTCTCCGCTTTCGTTTGCATATTGTGCAAGGAATGCAATGTGTTGGAATGCGTTAATATCAATATCTTTATTGGCAAGTGCATTGTTCGGCAATGTGTAATCTGCAAATTCCATCAACTCAATTTCAATACCTTCTTTTGCCGCTTTTTCTTTTAAGATCGGCCATTGCACACCATCTGAACCGTTTACACCAATGATAACTTTCACTGTCTCTCCGTCTTTACCGGTGCCCGTATCTTTTCCACCGCATGCCGCTAACAATGCTGCTGTGACAATTGCTAAGCATAAAATCCATAATTTCTTCATCATGTTTTCCTCTTTTCTTAGTGTTTATTTATATTGTGAATAAAAAGTTAACGCCTCATAATTTTCCGTGACAGTGTATTTCCAATCCATTGCGCTAGCTGTACCATGATGATCAGAATAACAACTGTGACGAGCATAACGCTGCCGTCAAATCGCTGGTATCCATAGGTCATCGCAACATGGCCGAGACCGCCGCCGCCGACTGTTCCGGCAACCGCCGAGAAATCGATTAAACTGACGGAAACGAATGTTAATCCTAAAATTAAAGGGCCGAGCGCTTCTGGAATTAAAACTGTAAAGATAATGCGCATCGGGCTTGCACCCATCGCTTGCGCCGCTTCAATCACGCCTGGGTCAATGCTCACTAAGTTGTTTTCCACGACACGTGCAATAACAAAACTTGCAACGATCGTCATCGGGAAAATAGCCGCTGCCGTCCCGATTGTTGTTCCAACCACTAATCTTGTTAACTGTGAAATTGCTACCAGGAAGATAATGAACGGTATCGGTCGAATAATATTAATGATGACGTTTAGCACTTGAAAGACGACTTTGTTTTCCAAAATATTATTTTCTCTTGTAATAAACAAGAGGATCCCCATTGCAATGCCTAGAATAGAACCGAAAATAAGTGTTGCGACAACCATCGTAATCGTCTCGCCCGTTGCTTCTACGATGCGGGGCCAAAATGTAGTCCAATCAACGTTCATTCCCTGAAACCTCCCTTACTTCGACTAATGCTTGCAGCTCATCCAGCACTTGTTTAACCGCCTGTTCTTCGCCTTCAAAAGAGACAAGTAAATTTCCGAAAAACCGTTCTTGCAGTTCGCTGACGGAACCGTATACGATGTTAAAATCGACGCCGTATTTTCGAGTTGTTCTTGATAAAATAGGATCGCTTGCGATATACCCTTTAAAAATGACCCGATACAGTTTCGTTCCGCCTTTTGCACGCCATTCCTCCAATAATTTAGGAGACGGCAAATCTTGTTCAGTCGAACTGATGAAGCGCCGTGTCGTCTCATGCTGCGGATTCGTAAACGTATCGAATACTTCCCCTGTTTCAATGACTTCGCCGTTTTCCATGACAGCAACTTTATCGCAAATCGATTGGATAACGCCCATTTCGTGGGTGATGAGTAAAATCGTAATGCCCAAATCACGGTTTACTTTTTTCAACAGCCTCAAAATGTCTGCGGTTGTTTCCGGGTCTAACGCGGAAGTAGCTTCGTCACAAATAAGAATTTCCGGTGATGAGGCAAGCGCTCTTGCAATGCCGACACGCTGTTTTTGACCGCCTGATAATTGATCGGGAAAATCTTTTGCTTTGTCCGCTAAACCTACGAATTGCAACAGCTCATCTACGCGCTGTTGAATGTCTTTTTTCGCCATGCCGGCAAGCTTCATCGGGTAGGCAACATTGCCAGCGACAGTCCGCGAATTAAATAAATTAAAGTTTTGGAAAATCATCCCGATATTGCGGCGCTGCGCCCGTAAGTCTTTTGGCGATAATGTGCTGACATCTATGTTTTGGATAGAGACAGAGCCAGAAGTGGGGCGTTCCAACATATTGACAAGGCGAAGCAATGTACTTTTGCCGGCACCACTAAATCCGATGATGCCAAAAATTTCGCCTTTCTCGATTGTCAATGAAACGTTTTTCACGGCATGCACTTCTCGCTTGCCAAGTGTAAACGTCTTAGACACTTGCTTAAATTCAATCATGATATGACCCCCTAGAAATAAAAAAACCTTTCGTTTCTAAAGAAAGATTAGAAACGAAAGGGCTATTGTTATGAAACAAACGACCTCGTTCTCATCTTTCAAATGCACGCTGCATTTGCAGGAATTAGCACAGTATCCAATCGCTTGAACCTGTTGCCGAGATGTCTTAGGGCCTGTCCCTCAATCTCTCTTGATAAGAAGTGATGCAATGCTATTTAATTTTTGAAGTGTTGTAATAATGTAAACTAACTTTATCTTAGAAAAATAAAGTTGTCAACATCGTTATTAAAATTAAACTATTCAGATATAAGTTTGAAAGCGTTCACAAATATAACATGAATAGTTTTATACATACAGTTGTAAAATGAAAAGAGAGGTAAATTCTCGGGAATAGGAGGGTGGTCATGAGGAGAAAAGCCGTCGTGCTTTTTGCGGCACTATTGTCCATTACAGTATTATTATTCGTATTCAACAGTAGAAAACAAGATCCACCCGTTGTGGAAAAAGCGGATCAACAATCTATACCGGTTGCAGCGGTGGAACAGCCGAAAGGGATTCCAGCATTGGACAAGCTATTGGAAGATCCAAGGCTAGGAGGTGCTACGACTGCGATTAGCGTTCGTCACGCGGAGACGGGAGAGCTTTTGTACACACATCAAGGAAATGTGCGCGTTCATCCGGCTTCTGTTATGAAGCTGTTGACGGGAGCAGCGGCGTTGGATGTACTTGGGGAGGAGTATCGATTTCAAACGGAAGTGTATGCGTATGGGGAAGTTGAAAAGAATGTGTTGAAAGGCGATCTCTATGTAAAAGGAAAAGGTGATCCTACACTCGTTTACAGTGATTTGGAGGCGTTTGCTTTAAAGCTGAAGCAGCAAGGCATTCAATCCATTACAGGTAATATTTACGGGGACGATACGTGGTATGATACCGTTCGGCTTTCGCAAGATTTGAATTGGTCGGACGAGCCGTTTTATACAGGTGCACAAGTGTCTGCATTGACGCTTTCCCCAAATGGCGATTACGATGCCGGAACGGTAATTGTGGACGTTCAAGCCGGTAAAAAGGCTGGACAGGCCGGGAGGGTCACAATGCTTCCGCAGAATGATTATTTAACCATTGTCAATGAGACAAAGACGGTCGCAAAAGGCGGCGTAAAAAGTATTACAGTAGAGCGAAAGCATGGTACCAATACTTTGGTCGTCACAGGAACCATCCCGATCGGCAAAAAGTCTCGGTTTTGGTCATCAGTTTGGGAGCCGACAGACTACGTATTGCATATGTTTCAAAGGGCTGTGGAAAGTCAAGGCATTCATTTTGGTGCTCCACCAGCTGTCAAACGGGGTGCTGTCCCTAAAAATGCTGTCTTGGTATCGGCTAAACAATCGATTCCGCTAAAAGAGCTTTTCGTGCCATTTATGAAATTGAGCAACAATGGTCATGCGGAAGTGTTGGTGAAGGATATGGGCCGAGGGGCAGGCCTTTCGGGCAGTTGGGATCATGGGCTTAAAGTGATGTCCGAGCGATTGGCTGCGATGGGAATTGATACGAAGAACATGCTGTTAAGGGACGGTTCCGGCATGTCCCATAAAAATTTAGTGACGGCAGATGAAGTGACAAAACTTTTATTCGAAGTCCAAAGTCAAGCATGGTTCAAGACGTTTTACAATTCGCTGCCCGTCGCTGGACAAGAAGAGCGTTTGGTCGGCGGAACGCTTCGTCATCGTATGAAAGGAACGGCTGCCGCAGGAAAGGTTCACGCAAAAACGGGTGCATTAAAAGGCGTCACCGCCCTATCCGGATATGTGGATACGAAAGGCGGCGACACATTGATTTTTTCAATCATGCTTAATAATTATTTGGATGAAACGATCAATGAAGTCGTAGACCAAATGGCTATTGCATTGGCAAATGTCGACTAATTAGCGCTTTGGCTTATAGTCGAGGATGTGGAATAGCTCTGTTAATTCTTGATCCGTCAAATCACGCCATTGTCCAAGTGGCAAATTGCCCAGATGTATATTTAAAATACGTGTTCGCTGGAGTTTCCGGACATGGTATCCGAGTGCTGCGCACATGCGGCGAATTTGACGGTTTAGTCCTTGGGTTAACGTAATATTGAATGTACGGGGACCTAGTTTTTTCACTTTACACGACTTTGTCACAGTCCCTAAAATCGGCACACCAGATTCCATTTTGTTGATAAAGTCTTGCGTAATTGGATGATCGACCGTAACAATATATTCTTTTTCATGGCCGTGCTCTTCTCGTAAAATTTCATTCACAATATCGCCGTCATTCGTTAACAGGAGCAGTCCATCTGAATCTTTATCGAGTCGGCCGATATGGAAAATGCGCAGTGGATGATTGATAAAGTCAACGACATTACCTTCGATGTGACGTTCAGTCGTACTCGTAATGCCAACGGGTTTGTTCAGCGCAATATAAACGAGCTGTTCTTCTGTTTGTACAGGCTTGCCATCCACTCGAACGTCGTCGCCAGTTTCGACTCTACTGCCAAGTTCAGCAAGCGCACCGTTAATCGTCACACGACCGTCTTCAATCCATTTATCTGCGCCGCGGCGGGAAACGATGCCTGCTTCTGCTAAAAATTTATTAATCCGCATAGGGTTCACCACATTTCGAAAATAGTTCCTGTTAAGTATACCCGATTCGGAATGAAACAACGAAATGGAACATATGATAAAATCATGAAAAATTAACAGAAGAGGTTGACAACTCTATTTTTACGTACTAGAATTGGAAACAACTTTTCGTTCGGAGATGGGCAGAAGATATCGGAGAGCCGATATCGCCCGAGAACAGATGAGTTGAGCAGAGAAGAGCATAGCTGAGAAATTATTGAATAAGAAAAGTAGCATAGGATGCGCGTTTTTTAGAGAGTCAGTGGCGGGTGAAAACTGACACGCGGCCGATGTGAATGGACTTATGAGAGCTGCCTTTCAGTAGGAAGGTGGACGTATCCCTCGTTACGGGAAGTGCTTTTTTAAGCACGCCAAGTGGAAGCCATAATTGCTTCAAACAGAGGTGGCAACGCGGTAAATAATCGCCCTCTGCAAACGGATTTTCCTGTCCGTTTGCAGAGGGCTTTTTGATTTCTAATAAAAAACGTTGACGAGATGAGGAGAGATGAGTATGAAGACAGAACAGACGAGTTTACGAACAACAATGAAAACATTCAATGGCGACGCATTGACGCCAATTTTAATATTTAAGCGCCTACAAGGGAAACGGAAGTTTTTATTGGAGAGTTCCTCAAAGCATGAAGGATCCGGGCGGTATTCATTCATCGGGATGGACCCATTAAAATGCTACCGCGGTCGGGACGGAAAGATTGAAGAGCTGATTTATGCAAACGGTAAAACGTATGTACACGAAGGCGACCTATTCATCTTGTTGAAACGCTTAATGCCACGGGTAACCGACCATAAAGACTTTCCATTTACAGGCGGGGCGGTTGGTTATATCGGCTACGGCGTTGGGAAAGAAACGAAACATGCACAAACGCTCGGCCTGCCGGATGTGAACTTTAATATTTACGAAACGATAATCGTTTTTGATCATGTGGAAAACGAAGTGACACTTCTTCATACGGAAATTAATCCTGAGAAAGGGACACCTGATTTGGATCGGCTGGCCGACGCTATTTTACACGGCGCGGAGCAACAAGATACGTCGTTTGAGATCTCGGACTATACTTGTTCCCTGACGCAAGAACAATTTGAAGAAACTGTTCGAGAGGCGAAGCGATCCATCGCGGATGGTGTTGTCGATCAAGTCGTGCTATCCAGAAAACTTGTCGCGGACTTTCAAGGGGATCCATTTGCGGTGTACCGGAAATTGCGTAAGCGCAATCCGTCCCCCTATATGTATTACATGGAGTTTGACGATCACACAGTTGTCGGCACATCGCCAGAAAGTCTCGTGCGCGTAACGAACGGCAAAGTTATGACCAATCCGATTGCAGGGACGCGCCGCCGCGGTGCAACGATGGCGGAGGACCAAGCGCTTGAAAAAGAGTTATTAGCGGATCCAAAGGAGCTTTCAGAGCATGAAATGCTTGTCGAACTCGGCAGAAACGATATGGAAAAGGTCTGTACGCCAGATTCTATTCAAGTGACGCAACATATGGAAGTCATACGCTATGAACATGTTATGCATCTTGTGTCGGAGCTGGAAGGAACTTTATCGCCGGTGTTGCACCCATTAGATGCAGTGACTGCCTGCATTCCAGCGGGAACTGTAACGGGTACCCCAAAATCTGTCGCAATGGATCTCATCGATGAGTTAGAACAGGAGCACCGCGGCATTTACGGCGGCGCGATCGGCTATATCGGCTTTAATGGCAATACCGATTTTGCCCTAACGATTCGAACGATGCTTGTGAAAGATCATAAAGCATACGTCCAGGCAGGCGCCGGCATTGTTTCGGGTTCCGATCCGACGAGTGAATATGATGAAACGGTCAATAAGGCCCGTTCCTTATTAGAAGTTGTCCAGTGAAAGACGAAAAGCGGAGGAGAGTTGAGATGAGAAAGTTTATCGAGAAAGTAGAGAACAACGAGCATTTATTATTCGACGAAATGGAAACGGTATCCAAAGATCTTTTTAATGAACAAACGGAAAGTGGTCACATTGCCGATTTTCTCGTCGCTTTGTCAAAAAAAGGGGAAACGGCACATGAAGTGGCGGCACTTGCCTCTGTCATGAAGTCGTACGCTGTTCCGATGAATGCACCAAAAGGTGTTTACATGGACAATTGTGGTACCGGCGGTGATGGGGTCAACACGTTCAATATTAGTACAACGACGGCATTCGTCCTTGCTGGCGCGGGCGTTTCCATTGCGAAGCACGGCAACCGGAAAGTTTCGAGCGCTGCGGGAAGTTCGGATGTGTTGGAGGAGCTTGGCATTCCGCTAGATTACAGTCCGGAAGAGGCTTTGGATCTTTTAGGAAGAGAAGGGATTGCCTTCTTGTTTGCGCCGAGCGTGCATCCAAGGTTAAAAAGAATCGGTGTCATTCGCAAGCAAATCGGCAAGCCCACCATCTTTAATCTCGTAGGTCCGTTGACGAATCCAGTTCCATTGAACTCACAGTTTACGGGCATTAACCGTCCAGATTTTATCATGGAATACGCGGCAGTTTTACGGATGCTTGGGCGCAAACGTGCCATTGTCGTATCTGGCGCCGGCGGGATGGATGAAGCATCGTTAGCGGGGCAAAATTCTTTCGTACTGTTGGATAAAGGCGATTTGATCCCGTTTGCGTTGACAGCAGAAGATGTCGGTCTAGACTATGCGCCGCTCAGTGCCATTCGGGGAGGAAGTGTGAAGGAAAATGCCGTTATTTTAAAAGCGATCCTTCGGGGGCAGCGTGGTCCGCATTTCGATACGGTTGTATTTAATGCGGGAATTGGACTTTTTGCGAGTGGGCATGCCGTGACGATCCAAGAAGGTGTAGAAATGGCGAAGGACAGTATTTTATCGGGCAGAGCGATGCAAAAACTAGAAGCAGTTGTGGAAAGCGGTCAACAGATGAGACAGAAAGCGGTGGCGAAATGACGATATTGGATAAAATCTTACAAGAAAAGCGGCGTGAAGTAGAAAAAATGCTGCAAGAACAAATCGCAGTTCACGAGCAGTCTGCACGGCCTTCCTTATTCGATCGGCTCTATCAAACAGAGAAACTGCAAATTATTTCGGAAATTAAACGTGCTTCGCCTTCTAAAGGATTGATCAATGAAGGCGTCAACCCTGTGGAACAGGCACTGCAGTATGAACAGGCTGGTGCAGCATGTATTTCCGTATTAACAGACACACCGTTTTTTAAAGGTTCATTTGACGACTTAGCGGCAGTGGCGGACAATGTCCAGCTGCCGATTCTTTGCAAAGATTTTATCATTCATACGGTGCAAATTGATCGGGCAAAAAATGCGGGTGCTTCGGTCATTCTCCTTATTGTTGCGGCCCTCGGGGATGAAGAATTGGCGAAATTGTTTAGCTATGCAACGGCGCAAGGTCTTGAAGTGCTGGTTGAAGTCAACAGCGTGGAAGAACTGCAAAGAGCGCTTACAGTCGATGCCAAACTGATCGGCGTCAACAACCGTGACTTAAGAACGTTTGACGTTGACTTGAAGAAAACAGCGCAAATTGCTGCGCGTTTCCCGTTTGATGAACAGCGAGTCCTCATTAGCGAAAGCGGCATTTGGGAAGAGGAAGATGCATTGTTCGTTGCAGAGAAAGGGGCAAGTGCTGCCCTTGTAGGGGAGTCACTCATGCGGAGCGGCAATGTGAAAAAGGCGATTCAATGTTTGCAAGTGAAGACAGCGGAGGCAATCCAATGACAAAAGTGAAAATTTGCGGGTTGATGGAAAAGCAGCATGTGAAGGCGGCCGTTGATGCGGGAGCGGATGCGATCGGGTTTGTGTTTGCTCCGAGTAAACGCCGCGTAACCGTAGAACAGGCGAGGGAATTGGCGAAGGAAATTCCGCCGCATGTGTTGAAAATCGGTGTCGTTGTCGATGCCTCTCGGGAAGAACTTGAGACGTACTACCGGGAAGTGCCGCTTGATTATATTCAATACCATGGCGATGAAGCGCCAGGGTTGATTGAACAATTAGGGTTTCCATCGATTAAGGCATTATCTATACGGAGTGAGGAGGATGTCATTCGTGCTGCACAGTACGAAACGGATTTCTTTTTATTCGATGCGCCGGGAACGGATTATAAAGGCGGCAGCGGAAACACGTTTGACTGGAGCCTGATGGAAGCATCTGGTATTGGCGGGGACCGCATCATTTTAGCGGGCGGACTTAATGCAGCGAATGTGAAAGAAGCCATTGCCCGCGTGAAGCCTTATATGGTCGACGTGTCGAGCGGTGTGGAAAGCAACGGGAAAAAAGACGAGCAATTGATCCGTACGTTTTTACATACGGTTAAAGATGGGGAGAGATGAGCGATGGTGAATAAATTGAAGCAAGCAGAAGAGACGAGAGCGGGTCGTTACGGGCGGTTCGGCGGTCAGTTTGTGCCGGAAACGTTAATGACGGCGCTACAAGAGTTGGAAGCGGCGTATGAAGAAGCTTCAAACGATCCTGCATTTCAGGAAGAAGTTCAATATTATTTGAAGGATTTTGTTGGAAGAGAGAATCCGCTTTATTTCGCAGAACGTCTTACGAAAGCAGTAGGCGGCGCGAAAATCTATTTGAAGCGGGAAGATTTGAACCATACAGGCGCTCATAAAATTAACAATACAATCGGCCAGGCATTGCTCGCTGTCCGAATGGGGAAAAAGAAAATAGTCGCAGAAACAGGTGCGGGTCAGCATGGGGTCGCAACCGCAACAGTTTGTGCATTGTTCGGGCTTGAGTGTGTCGTGTTTATGGGGGCAGAAGATGTACGCAGACAAGAGTTGAACGTTTTCCGGATGGAATTGCTCGGTGCGAAAGTTGTAGCAGTCGAAAAAGGATCCGGGACATTGAAAGACGCGGTCAATGAAGCGCTTCGTCACTGGGTGACAAATGTTGAAGATACGCATTATATTTTGGGGTCTGCACTTGGACCACATCCGTTTCCCAAAATTGTACGTGATTTTCAGCGCATCATTGGTGTAGAAACACGTGCGCAAATTCTTGAAAAAGAAGGGCGTTTGCCAGAAGCGATCGTTGCTTGTGTCGGTGGTGGAAGCAATGCGATTGGGATGTTCCACCCGTTTGTCGAGGATGAGGAGGTTGCGTTGCACGGTGTAGAAGCGGCGGGGAGCGGCATTGCGACAGGACTGCATGCGGCGGCAGTGACAGGCGGCAGAGAAGGTGTTTTACACGGTGCCTATATGTATTTACTGCAAGATGAAGATGGGTTGATCCAAGAAGCACATTCGATTTCGGCAGGACTCGATTATCCGGCGATCGGGCCGGAACATTGCCATTTGCATGACATTGGGAGGGCAACGTATTCGTCCGTGACAGATGCCGAAGCATTGGAAGGTTTGCAGTTATTGTCCAAAACAGAAGGCATTATTCCGGCATTGGAAAGTTCGCACGCCGTTCACTATGCGGCTGGACTTGCTAGGCGCATGCGGGAAGATGAAATTGTCGTCATTTGCTTATCCGGGCGGGGCGATAAAGACGTGCAAACGGTGCGGGATGCGCTTGGGGGTGGGTTGAAATGACAAAAAAACGACTAACAACTGTGATTGAGGCAGTCGTACAACAAGGTGAAAAAGCTTTTGTACCGTATATTATGGCTGGAGATGGTGGGCTTGAAAAGTTGAGGGAAACCATTTTATTCTTGCAGGAGATTGGCGTCACGGCGATTGAAGTGGGCATTCCTTTCTCTGACCCAGTGGCGGATGGAACGGTTATTCAGACGGCGGGTGAACGGGCATTAGCAAAAGGCGTCACGTTGCGGAAAGTGATGGACGAACTAGCGGCGATGCGTGAAGAGGTTCAAATTCCAATCGTCATCATGACGTATTTAAATCCAGTTTTACAATATGACCTTTCAGATTTTGTGAAAGATTGTCAGACGAGCGGCGTTAGCGGACTCATCGTGCCGGACTTGCCGCTTGAAGAAAGTGCATTATTACAGCGGGAATTGGAAGGTTCAGACACTGCACTCATTCAACTTGTGTCGCTGACAAGTCCAGAAGAGCGGATCGAGAAGATCACCGCGGCAGGCGAAGGATTTATTTACGCGGTCACGGTCAATGGCATTACAGGTGTCCGGGACGGTTTTGAAACGGATCTGGCGGCACATTTTAAAAAGCTTCAAGCTATCAGCCCAATCCCAGTCCTCGCAGGATTTGGCATTTCAACACCGGAGCAAGTGCGTGAAATGGGGGAACTGGCAGATGGTGTCATCGTCGGAAGTGCAATTGTTGACGCACTTCATCGGGAGGATTTGGAGACGGTGAAATCACTTGTGCAAGCAGCTAAAAAGGAAATACATCAATAAGGCTAGTGAGTTCACTTGAACAATTGATATAATTAAAAGAGGTACGAAATATAATGGTTTCGCACCTCTTTTTTTCACGCTTTTCACACTGATTAAGCATCCTTTTTCCTATGCTCTGTAAACCAATTTGTCCCAAATTCAATGAGTGGTTTCATGGGTAGTATTTTGCATTTCGCATGTCCCAATTTGGCGTTTATCGCAGCCTCGGGGTATTGTTTTTCAAATGCCTCACCTACTAAAGGGAAAAGATCTGAATCTAGCTCAGCCATGTCATATGTTTGCCAAATTCTTTCGCCGTTTTGTATAATGGCTGCACCTTGTGGGCAAGTTTTGAGTCTGGGTGCTAAATACTCGGATAGGTGAAGGGCTGTGCATGAATCATAGCCAACACCGATGAGCATGATTTTGAGCTCACTATTTACCATTTTTCCGAGGGGTGAGCCCAGTCCGAAAGAATCTTCGAGCGGGTGTTCCCTCATCCACTCCGCTGCATGTTTACCCCAAGCGATAAAAGAGTTGGATGGGTGCGAACTTCGGATGACCGCTGGGTGGCGGTGAAAGCATTCTGCGATTTTCCCCATGCCATATAAATGGGTTAAGTGCGGATCGAAAGCGGGTATAGATTGGCGAATCGTTTCATGCCACAATTCTGGGACCGGTGGCATCATCCAATAAGATGGATCAGAATTATCGGTCGACTGAGCGGGCATGACGATTGTACCCGCTGGCGTGATGGTTTCCATGAATGCCTCCACGACTGCTTGCGCACCGCCAGCAATCCATCCCATTGATTTTAAGGAAGAATGTACAATGAGATTATCCCCTGGCCGAATGCCAAGCTTTTGCAGTTGTGCAATTAAAGTGGATTTTGTTTGGATTGAAGGTGTTTGTTGGATTGTCTCTAATTCAGACATTGGTTTTCCTCCGTTCTTTATACATACAAAAATCATAGCAAGAATTGAAAGTTTCGCCAACTCCGAAACTTTTTTACTATTCAAACGTACAACTAGAAAAGGAGTTGTTGTCCGTGGGTGCAAAAGGTTTTCGACAGGAAGTGGAAATGACATACGACAAAGTGAAGTCATTAGCGGGCTGGACTGTCGATAAAAATGTTGTATTGACAGTTGCTTCGTATTACGCAACTTCTGAGCGTGAATTTGAGGCGGTTCGTTTAAATCAGGCGATGGATGCATTAAAGCAAAAATCCGGCTGGTTTTCCCCCATCCGAGGAAGCTTACTACCGGTCATTGCTGCTTTTATCGATCGACCTGGAACATCGATAGACGATGAAGTAAAGCGTTTATTTGAAAAACAGCAAGTATTGAGGAGCGTTGGGTTTCGAAACACCATTTATGCTTATTTGGCGGCCCTATTGTTAACAGACGATGCGGCGCTTTATCAACAAGAAGCACATAAAGCGAAAAAGCTTTATGATGCAATGAAAAAACAGCATTATTTTTTAACTTCTTATGAAGATTATGCGTATGCAGTCCTACTGAGTAAAAAGGGAGAAGACCCTACTGAGCATGCGAAATCGATGCGTAAGTATTACGATGCACTGCGTGCACAAAAGTTTCGATCGGGTAATGAGTTGCAGTGGTTATCACAAGTTTTAACGTATCTTAATATTTCTTTTGATGAACAGCTGGTGACAAGGACGGTCGTATTGCGGGAGTATTTCCAAAAGGTAGCGAAAGTTCGTCCGATTCATTATCCAATGATCGGCTTTTTAACAGTTTTTGAATTTGATGAGCAACAATTGCATGCGATTGTTGAATTAACGCAGGAGCTAGAACAATCAAAATTACTTAAATGGAATCGGGAGATGGCACTGTCCATTGCAATGGGGTGTCGCCTAAAGGAATATGCCGATAATGCCGATGCGACAAGCGTCAGTCTTGCTACTTCGGTGGAACTAATCTTGCAGGCGCAGCAGGCTGTTATTGCTGCAACGGTTGCAGCAATGGCTGCCTCATCCGCCGCATCATCTTCATCCTCCAATTAAGAATGCCAGACATAGACGCAATTCGTGGTCTTTCGCGAATTGTGGCTGTGGCTGGTATTTTTTTCTTAAGTGCAGTTTCAAGTTTCTAAGTGCGCTTCCAATTCTGCACAAAAATTTCCCTACCCCACTTCTAAACCTCATTTCCAATGGAAAAGCTTATTCTTAGGAGGCGTTTCCATTGAACAACAACTTATTAGACATTCAAAACCTCCGGACTTCATTTCACATCAAAGGCAAAGCGTATGCTGCTGTAGATGGCGTATCTTTCACTATCCAAGAAAATGAAATCGTCGCGATTGTCGGAGAGTCCGGCTGCGGGAAAAGTGCGCTTGCGCTTTCTATTATGGGACTTCATCCAACAAAAACGACTACTTTGGAGGGGCAAGTGGCATTTAAAGGAGAAAACTTGCTGACGATACCACAAGCTCGTTTCGATCAAATAAGAGGCAAAGAAATTGGCATGATCTTTCAAGATCCGATGACGGCACTGAACCCGCTGCACCCGGTTGGGCGGCAAATTGAAGAGTCGATGGGTCAGCATCTCGCGCTCGCAAAAGAAGAACGGCGAAACCGAACGCTTGAGTTGCTGAAACAGGTTGGTATCCAAAACGAACAGCGTGTGTACAAGCAATATCCACATGAGCTTTCGGGCGGGATGCGGCAACGTGTCGTCATTGCAATCGCTCTCGCCTGTGATCCTGTTTTACTTGTTGCGGATGAACCGACAACTGCATTAGACGTGACGATTCAAGCGCAAATTAGCGACTTATTGAAGGAGTTGCAAAATCGGACAAAACTGTCGATTTTACTAATCACCCATGATCTTGGCGTCGTATCTGAATTGGCGGATCGTGTCATTGTCATGTATGCAGGGGAAATCGTTGAGATGGCCGAAGTGGCTACGCTTTTCCACTATCCGTTGCATCCCTATACGCGCTCATTATTAAAATCGCTCCCGGGTCAACAAAGTACAAAAACAGCATTGCACGTTATTGAAGGGATTGTGCCCTCGATTCAAAAACTTGATCGAAGCGGCTGCCGCTTTGCACCACGCATTAGGTGGATTCCCGAACAAGCGCATGAAAATGACCCGCAATTACACGAAGTGGCGCCGGGTCATTTCGTTCGCTGCACCTGCTACGAATCTTTCCACTTTCCTGACGACCACATTGGAGATGACAACAATGCCATTACTGGAAATTAAAAACTTACACGTTCACTATCCCATTCGCGGCGGGTTTTTTAGGCGAATTGTTGACACTGTTCAAGCAGTTGATGGCATTAGTTTTACGCTGAAACGCGGCGAGACGTATGGACTCGTTGGCGAATCGGGTTGTGGGAAATCGTCAGCTGGACGTGCCATTATTGGTCTGAATCGTGTAACAAGTGGAAAGGTTTTATTTGAAGGGATAGACATTGCTCAATTACGCGGGCAAGCGCGCAGCAACCATCGAAAGGAAATTCAAATGATTTTCCAAGATCCATATTCTTCCTTGAATGCACAGAAAACGGTGCACTCGATCATCGCAGAACCGCTTAGAAATTTTGAACGACTATCGTCGAAAGAAGAATTGCGACGTGTTCAAACATTACTCGATCGTGTTGGATTAAGTCCTGAGTCGATTCATAAATTCCCGCATCAGTTTTCAGGTGGACAGCGGCAAAGAATCGGCATTGCGCGGGCACTTGCATTAAATCCAAAGCTCATTATTGCGGATGAACCCGTGTCGGCACTCGATGTATCCGTTCAGGCGCAAGTGTTAAACTTCATGCAAGACATTCAAAAAGAATTCAATTTAACGTATCTATTCATTTCCCATGATTTGGGTGTGATCCGTCACTTCTGCGATCGGATCGGCATTATGTACAAAGGGCGTTTTGTAGAAGAAGGAACCGTTGAAGAGATTTACAATAACCCGCAGCACATGTATACGAAAAGGTTACTGGCGGCAATTCCTGAAATGGATCCGGTGAAAAGGGCGGAAAAAGCAAAGCAGCGTCGATGGATTCAGGCACAATATGAAGAAACGTTCGATCGATTTTTGGATCCAGACGGGAAAGCGCTCGAACTCAAGAAAATTACAGACACGCATTCCGCGGCGGTTCAGTAAGGAGGCCATGACGTGCGATGCTTACTTTTATAGTCAGAAGAACATTGATCATGATCCCGCAGCTCGTTCTTCTCAGCCTTATTATTTTTATGCTGGCGAAAGCAATGCCGGGTGATGCGGTGACAGGCGCTGCCATGAGTAGTCCGGATATGACGGAAGCGCAAATAGAAAAAATCCGAGAAAAACATGGGTTGAACGATCCGTGGTTTGTGCAATATGGGCATTGGATGAAACGGGCACTAAAAGGCGATCTCGGCATGTCTTATGTCCATAAGCAGCCCGTTAAAAAGTTGCTCGCCGGGCGGATCGAAAATACCGTTCTGCTGGCATTTTTTACGTTATTGGTGACGTATGCAATCGCGATTCCGCTTGGTTTGATAGCCGGCAGATGGAATGATACGTGGGTGGATAAGCTCATCGTTGGCTATAACTATGTGTCATTTGCAACGCCATTTTTCGTATTTGCACTTTTAATGCTTTTTGTATTTAGCTTTGTACTAGGGTGGTTTCCGACCGGCGGCAGTGTCGACATTCGGATGGAAGAAGGGTCATGGTCTTACGTTGTCGACAAAGCGAAGCATTTAGTTTTGCCGGTTTTGTCAGGCGCACTTTTGTTAACGTATGGCACAATTCAATATTTACGCAACGACATTATTGATACGAAAGTGAAAGATTTCGTCAGAACGGCGCGGGCGAAAGGGGTTCCGGAAGGTAAAGTATATTCGCGGCATATTTTACGCAACTCGCTACTGCCGATTGCGGCGTTTCTTGGCTATGAAATTACAGGACTCATAAGCGGTTCGATTTTCATTGAAATGATTTTTAGTTATCCCGGACTCGGGCAGTTGTTTATCCAGTCAATTAATGGCCGTGATTTCACCGTTGTGACGGCGCTTGTCATGCTATCAGGCACGGCGGTCGTTGTTGGGACGATGCTTTCGGACATTATATTAAGTATCGTGGACCCGCGTATTCGGATCGATTGAAAAGAGGTGTATGGTGTTGGCTGTACTTAAACAAAAGACTGTTCTAGAGCGGCACCATACATTGCCGCGTATGATTTGGAAGGAAGTAGGAAGTGATCGAATTGCCATAGGATCGCTCGTTGTATTAATCATTATTTTAGGCGCTGCTTATTTGGCACCGCTTTTCATTGATTACAGGACTTTAATGCGCATTGATTTAATGAAAATATACAATCCGCCATCCGCTTACCACTGGCTTGGAACAGATAATGGAGGCCGAGATGTGTTCGGTCAATTGCTGCTTGGAACGAGGAATTCTTTTACGATTGGTATTTGTGTCACAGTGCTTGCAGGCTTATACGGCTTAGCAGTTGGGTTAATTGCTGGCTATTACGGTGGAATTGTTGACAATATCATCATGCGTGTCATCGACTTTTTATTAGTGCTGCCATCGCTTATGATCATTATCGTCTTCGTTGTTGCGGTTCCAGAGTATACGGTTTTAACGTTTATTCTTTTGATGAGTGCGTTTGCGTGGTTTGGGAAGGCACGGTTAATCCGATCGAGAAGTCTTTCGGAACGGGAACTGGACTATATTCAAGCGTCGAAAACGCTGGGGACCCCAGGATGGAAAATCATGCTGACGGGGTTATTTCCGAATATCAGCTCGCTCGTCATTGTTAATATGACGCTGACGCTTGCAGGCAATATTGGACTTGAAACAGGTCTCACTTTTTTAGGCTTTGGCCTTCCAGCAGGTACACCGTCACTTGGCACGTTGATTGCGTACGCAAAAAATCCAGATGTTGTACAAAATAAATGGTGGGTTTGGCTGCCGGCAGCGCTGCTCATTTTACTTTTAATGCTTTGTATTAATTTCATTGGGCAAGCGGTGAAGCGGGCGACAGATGCTAGACAAAGAATGACGTGAAAGGGGCTTTGGATGATGTGGAAAACGATCTATATAGTAGGGATCATTCTTTTATTGGCTGCTTGTAAGCAGTCTGGCGATCCTGGGGAAGTTCAAGTGGCCAATTTCCCGTTATCCGTTTCGAATGAAGCGCCTGCTCTTGAAAATGGTGAATTGACGTACGGCCTAGTAGCGGATGAACCATTTGAAGGGACGTTAAATCGTGTGTTTTATTCTGGACAGCCGGATGCGGAAATTATGCAGTTTTTCGATGAAAGTTTGCTTGCTACCGATGAAGACGGTGTCATTTCCAATGACGGAGCAGCATCGTATCACTTATCCGAAGACAATAAAACAATCACGTTGAAGATTAAAGACGGCGTTACTTGGCATGACGGTGAACCTGTAAAAGCAAGTGACTTATTGTATACGTATGAACTGCTTGGCCATCCCGATTATACAGGCAGTCGGTATACATTCGTCGTGTCTAGCATTGTTGGTATGTCTGATTACCATGAAGGGAAAACAGACAAAATCGCAGGGATCAAAGTGTTCGATGATCGAACGATTTCGATCACCTTTGAACAGGCAACACCATCGATCTTGTCCGGTATTTGGACAGCTCCGACGCCAAGGCATTACGTTGGCGATGTAACAACGGATGAAATGACGATGGATGAGCTCGTTTCCTCCGAAAAAATCCGAACAGCGCCAATCGGCTTTGGACCATTCAAAGTTTCGAAAATTGTGCCAGGCGAGTCGGTTTTACTCGAACGAAACGAGCACTATTGGAGGGGAAGGCCTGCACTGCAGAGGATTGTTGTCAAAGTGGTTAGCACGGCATCGATTTTAAAAGCATTGGAAAAAGGCGAAGTCGACATTGCTTCGATTCCTGTTGATCAATATGACAATGCGCGTAAAGTTGATGAGATCGAAATTCTTGCAGATATTGATACATCGTACTCCTATATTGGTTTTAAACTTGGCAAATGGGATGCGAAGAAAAAAGAAAATGTCCTAAATCCGAATGCATTGCTTGCCAATAAGACTATTCGGCAAGCAATGTGGCATGCGATGGATAATGAATCGATCGGTAAAATGCTTTATAAGGGATTGCGTTTCCCCGCAACGACGTTAATCGTTCCCGTTTTTAAGACGTATCATGATGCTGGAAATGAAGGGAGGCCTTACGATCCTGAAAAAGCCCGCGCTCTTTTGGATCGGGCAGGTTATACCGATCGGGATGGGGATGGGTTTCGCGAAGATCCAGAAGGCAAGCCATTTGTATTAACGTTCGCTTCGATGGCGAGCGGGGAATCAGCCGACCTAATTGCACAATATTATATTCAAAACTGGGCGGATGTTGGCTTGAATGTCCAGTTGTTAGACGGCAGATTGCACGAGTTTCATTCTTTTTATGAACGGGTGCAAAAGGATGATCCTGCAATTGATTTATTTCAAGCGGCGTGGGGAACGGGTTCCGACCCGGATCCGGAAGGTTTATGGGGGCGATCTGCGGTTTTTAACTATACGCGCTATACAAGTGATAAGAATGATGAACTACTTAAAAAAGGAACTTCTGAAAAGGCATTTGATACGGATTACCGCGTGGCGGTTTACAACGAATGGCAGCGATTGATGGTAGATGAAGTGCCGGCAGCGCCTACTGTTTACCGATACGCTTTAATTGGTGTCAATCGACGTGTTGTTAATTATTCGATTGATGGTAATTCACCAAACAGATACGTGTGGCGATGGGGCGTTTCACAGTGAGAACCGGCATCTGCGTGTTAGATGTCGGTTTTTTAAACTGACATTGTAGTTTTAATAACTATTTGATAAAATTAAATAATTCGGTTATCTAAGCATTTTGAAAATAGTGACGAGGAGGGTTTACATGCTCATTAGGCCAAAACGTTTGAAAGTAGGAGACACAGTTGGCATTATTGCACCGGCGAGTCCTCCCAAAAAAGAAAACCTCGAAAAAGCATTGCATTTTTTAAATGAACTAGGCTTACAAGTGAAATTAGGCAAACACGTTTGGGATGTGAATGGCTATCTTGCGGGAACGGAAGCAGATCGGGTCGAAGATTTGCATGCGATGTTCAAGGACGAAGATATAAAAGGCGTCATTTGTACAAATGGCGGTTACGGTACGGGCAGATTCGCGGAAAAAATTGATTACCAATTGATCAAAGAAAACCCAAAAGTGTTTTGGGGATATAGTGATATTACCTATTTACATACAGCGTTTGGCAAATATGCCGATATCGTCACATTCCATGGACCCATGTTGTCTTCCGATATTGGAACGGATACATGCCATGATTTCTCCAAAAAGATGTTCCAACAATTGTTTACCCCGATGGAATTACATTATACAGAGCAAATTTCTCCGCTTGTGACTGTTTCCAAAGGACAAGCTGTCGGGCAGTTAGTAGGCGGCAACTTGTCGCTTCTCGTAAGTACACTTGGCACGAAATATGAAATTGACACAACGGGAAAACTATTGCTTATTGAAGATGTTGGCGAAGAGCCGTATCGGATTGACGGAATGTTAAACCAACTTCGCTTGGCGGGGAAATTAGCGGATGCGGCAGGATTTGTCATCGGTAATTTTGCAAAAGCAGAACCAAAAAAGAAAGACCAGTCGCTTACCTTAGATGAAGTATTGGCGCATTATTTGGGTAGTCTTGCGAAACCGGCAGTGAGTGGTTTCCAAATCGGCCATTGCCAGCCTCATTTTGCGGTTCCGCTTGGGGTAGAAGCGAAGCTGGATGCGGATGGTAAAACACTTACCATTTTACCGGGCGTCGAGTAAGGGAGAAAGAAGGGGAAATAGGGATATGAATATTATTGACTTGCATTGCGATGTGCTGCTTCATCTGTATGAATCAAAGGGAAAAATAAAGTTTAAAGATTCACCGGAACTGGACACAAGCTATGAAAAAATGAAAAAAGGCGGCATGAAAGTACAAGCCTTTGCGATTTTTATTTGGCCAGAGATGAAATCCGACAGTAAATTCCAATCGGCACTTGATCAAATTCATT
Source organism: Sporosarcina sp. HYO08 (assembly GCF_001563475.1). Classification (GTDB taxonomy): domain Bacteria; phylum Bacillota; class Bacilli; order Bacillales_A; family Planococcaceae; genus Sporosarcina. The sequence continues at coordinate 137,811 of NZ_LPUT01000027.1, forward strand.
ATTTTTACACAGACGTACTCGCAAACAATCCAAAAATGAAGCTTATCAGGGACTGGAGCGATTTTGATACGCTAGCGGACGATGAAATTGGCGCACTTCTGACATTGGAAGGTGTTGATGCGATTGGCAATGATTTGCACAAGCTGTCAATTCTCCATCAATTAGGTGTCCGATCGATCGGGCTAACGTGGAATAACGCTAACTTGGCGGCGGACGGCGCAGGCGAACCAAGGGGTGCGGGACTTACTTCATTCGGAAAAGAAATTGTGCAGTTTAACAACAGGCACAAAATTTTAACCGATGTATCTCATTTAAGTGACCAAGCATTTTGGGATGTCATGGAGATTGCGGATTATCCAATTGCTAGTCACTCCAATGCGCGCGCGTTATGCAATCACCCGCGCAATGTGACGGATGACATGGCGAAAGCGATGTTTGCTAAAAATGGACTCATTCATGTTGTGTACAACCCACCATTTATCAAAAAGCAAGGAGATTCGACGATTGCAGACCTCATTGCCCATATCGATCATTTCTGTGCGCTTGGCGGGGAAAAACAAATCGGATTAGGCTCAGACTTTGACGGCATTTCATCCAAAATTATTGACTTGGAAGATGCATCTAAGCACCAAAATCTCATCAACGAGTTATTGAAGCGCTATCCAGAAGAGACCGTCAAAGGGTTTGCGTACCAAAACTTTTTAGATCATCGTCCGAAGTAAAAGTACAAAAGTGATGCAACAGTACTTAGTAAGAAATAGAAAGCACCCATGACAAAAAGCATTTTAACAAACGGAAATCGTTTGACGTAAAAATTCGGTTCATCGCTTCTCCCTTCTACATCGCGGATCGTTTGTTCATATTTGCTCATTGCAGCAAAAAAGCGTTTAGAACTGCGAATGAAGGCCGCAAAAAAACCTTCTTGGACAAGCAGAAAGATGCTACCGACGACTAAGAAAGTTAGTCCAATATAGAAAATAATGTCTAAAATTATGGCCAAAGAACTTGAAAAAAAGAAGACCGAAATAATAATGGATAGTACTGGTAATCCATTAAAGATGCTTACTAATCTGTTAGTTTTCATAATTGTGATACACCTCAATATATTGATTAAATAATATTTTCTGAAAGTTATTGCCATTCCAGATGGAAGCACTTACAATTATAAGGAATTCTTTAGAATAATCACAAGGGGGAAATGGGATGAAGAAAAAGACGTGGTTAGGATTCGTCATCTTAGTAATCTTTTCACTCATCGTATCGGGCTGTAACTTCAGTTCGTCAGATGGAAACAAAGATGACAAGAAAAAAGACGGGGGAACTGAAGGGGATGACAAAGTTGCACAGGTTCTGAATATCTATGCTTCTTCAGACATTCCAACATTAGATTCAACAAAAGCACATGATGCGGTTGCGTTTGACGTGTTGAACAACGTGAACGAAGGACTATTCCGTCAAGATGAAAATAACCAATCCGTGCCAGCACTTGCTGAAAATCATGAGAAAAACGAAGATGAAACGGTTCATACGTTTACACTTCGTGATGCAAAGTGGAGCAACGGTGAGCCTGTAACAGCGGCTGACTTCGAATATGCGTGGAAACGTGTCATGGAAGAAGCGGGTCCATACAACTACATGCTCGTCACTGCTGGTATTAAAAACGCTGAGGCGATCTTGAACGAGGAAATGGATGCTGGAGAGCTCGGTATTAAAGCGATTGATGAGAAAACAATTGAAGTAACACTTGAAGCTGCAAACCCATTATTTGAAACATTATTGGCATTCCCGACGTTTTTACCGCAAAACCAAAAATTTGTTGAAGAACAAGGTGACCAGTATGCGTTAGAAGCGGAAAACATTCTAGCGAACGGACCGTTTAAGCTTGTCAACTGGACGCAAGAGCAAAGCTGGAAAATGGTCAAAAACGAAGACTATTGGGATGCGGAAAATGTCAAGCTTGAGGAAGTTAACGTGTTCGTCGTTAAAGAGCCATCTGCAGGTGCGAACCTCTATGAAACTGGCAAAATTGACCGCGTCAAACTAACTTCTGCTTTGATCGATCAGTATGCGGACAATGAAGACTTTAGTATTGATAAAGAGTCAGGAATTGTATTTTTACGTTTTAACCATAACCATGAAGTATTAAAAAATGCTGAAATTCGCCGTGCAATTGGTATGGCGATCGACCGTAATGGGTTAACAGACGTTATTTTGAAAGACGGTTCTTCTCCACTTTACGGTGTCGTACCGGAAGCATTCTATTTCTCACCGGATCAGAAAGACTACCGTGAACTGAACGGCGACTTCAACAAAGGAACACCTGAAGAAGCGAAAGTAGTATGGGAAAAGGCATTAGCAGAAGTTGGACAAACAGAATTGACAGTATCCCTTAATATTGCAGATACAGATGAAATGAAAAAAGTAGCAGAGTTTTTACAAGCACAGTTGGAGGACAACCTGCCAGGCTTTAAGTTAGACATTAAAGCAGTGCCATTTGCACAGCGTCTAGAAATTGAAAAAGCAATTGAGTACGATCTTTCACTATCCACTTGGGGTCCTGACTATAGTGATCCAATGACATACTTGGATATGTGGATTAAAGGAAGCTCCGCAAACCGTATGGATTACCACAATCCGAAGTTGGACGAGCTTGTGCAAGAAGCACGCATTGAGACAGATCTAAGCAAACGTTATGAAATGCTGCTTGGCATTGAAAAAATCTTGTTGGAAGAAGACGCAGCAGTTGCACCACTTTACCAGCGTGGCTCTGCGATTCTACAGCGAGCTAAAATTAAAGATTTAATTAAACATCCAGCTGGCGCTGAGTTTGATTACAAATCGGCTTATATTGAATAATGAATAGAGAGCGAAGGCGTGCCCGACTTGCGCGCCTTTGCTTTTCTTCATCTTAGATTTATCAGGCATCATGTATACGCCACGGGTATTCGATTAAAATGGGGTGTTTAGTTTGAAACGTTACATAGCAAAGCGTATTGGCTTTATGATTATTACCCTATTTGTCATTGTGACGGCAACGTTCTTTTTGATGCAGTTTTTACCGGGCACGCCATTTACCAATCCGGAAAAATTGACAGAAAAGCAGCTTGCCCTCTTAAATGCTAAATATGGACTTGATCAACCAGCAGCTGTTCAATATCTTCGTTACATAGGGAATTTATTGCAAGGTGATTTTGGTTATTCATTCCAATACCAAGGCCGAACGGTTGTTAGTATGATTTCGGATCGAATTGGTCCGTCTGCATTAATCGGCTTACAGGCTTTAGTGTTCGGAACAATTGTTGGTTTGGCACTCGGTATTATTTCGGCACTTAGACATAATACGATTTTGGACTACGGTTCCGTTACGATTGCGGTGCTTGGGATGTCCATTCCATCCTTTGTATTCGCGGCATTGCTTCAATATATAGTGGGTGTAAAGTTCCAATTACTTCCTGTTGCGTTATGGGAAAGCTATGCAAGTACAATTTTACCATCTCTGGCTTTGTCGGTAACCGTCATTGCGACAGTTGCGCGATTCATTCGAAGTGAAATGCTGGAAGTGCTCGGACAAGATTATGTGACGACAGCACGGGCTAAGGGTTTGCGTGAGTCGGTCGTCATCGGCAAGCACGTTTTTCGAAATGCTTTAATACCGGTCGTGACGATGCTTGGTCCGCTTGCTGTGTCAATTATGACAGGGACGCTCGTCATTGAAAAAATCTTCGGTGTTCCAGGACTTGGTGAGCAGTTTACATTGTCTATTCTTGTGCTCGATTACAGCGTCATTATGGGGATTACATTGTTTTACAGCGCATTGTTTATTCTCGTCGTCTTTTTAGTAGATCTATTATATGGGCTCCTTGATCCTCGCATTGATTATAAACAGGGGGGACAGGCATGAATAAAGTGGAAACGAAGCCGGTTGTAAAACAATCGCCGGCCGAACAGCAGCATCCGGAAATTACGGCAGATTTATTCGTTCCTGCACCGTATGAAGAGAAAGAAGACGAAGCATTTGCCAAACCGGCGCTTTCTTTTTGGCAAGAAGCGATGCACCGTCTTTTCAAAAACAAGGGGGCGGTCATTTCGCTCGTCGTGCTCGTCCTCTTAATTGTTTTAGCTTTAGTCGGACCAATGCTCAATGAACATACGTACCGCAGCCAAAACTTAGCGCATTCCAATTTACCAGCAAAAATTAGCGGATTGGAATGGCTCGGGTTTGACGGGAAAAATGCGAAAGGCGTTGACGTTTACGAGCAGCGAGGCATTGAAACGAACTATTGGTTCGGAACCGATGAATTTGGCCGGGATTTATGGACAAGAGTTTGGAAAGGGACGCAAATTTCATTATTCATTGCCGTGGTGGCGGCTGCATTGGACTTAGTCATCGGGGTTGTTTACGGTGGGATTTCCTCTTTCTACGGCGGCCGTGTCGACAACGTCATGCAGCGGATTATTGAAATATTAATGGGCATTCCGAACTTGATCGTCATCATCTTGTTCATCTTAATTTTAGAGCCGGGCATTACATCGATTATTTTAGCGATGGTGCTCACTGGCTGGGTGGGGATGGCGCGGGTTGTGCGCGGTCAAATTTTACAGTTGAAAGGTCAGGAATTCGTTCTCGCCTCTCAAACGTTAGGTGCGTCTAATGCGCGTTTAATAGGGAAGCATTTATTGCCGAACGTTATGGGACCCATCATTGTCACGATTATGTTTACGATTCCGACGGCGATTTTCTTTGAGGCGTTCCTAAGCTTCATCGGATTAGGCTTGCAGGCACCGATGGCTTCACTTGGTGTGTTGATTGAAGACGGTTATAAGTCGATGCGTTCATTCGCTTATAAGCTGTTATTCCCAGCAGTTGTCATTAGCACGATTATGATTTGCTTTAATTTATTAGCAGATGGTCTGCGCGATGCGTTAGATCCAAAAATGAGAAAATAGGGGGTGGGTCAGATGAAAGAAGAAATTTTGTCCGTCGACAATTTGCATATTTCCTTCCAGACCCAATCCGGTGTGGTAAAGGCTGTCAGAGGCGTGAATTTCACGTTACATAAAGGAGAGACATTGGCAATCGTCGGTGAATCGGGATCGGGGAAATCGGTCACGTCGAAATCGATTATGCGCTTATTGCCAAGGCACAATACGATCATTCCGCAAGGCGAGATTGCGTATGAAGGAAGGGACTTGCTAAAGCTTTCTGTGAATGACATGCAGAAAGTACGCGGATCTGAAATTTCGATGGTATTCCAAGATCCGATGACATCGTTAAACCCAACGATGAAAATCGGAAAGCAAATTATGGAAGGCCTTAGTAAGCACCAAAAGCTGTCGAAAAGTGAAGCGAGGCAAAAGGCGTTAGAGATGCTCCGTCTTGTCGGGATTCCAAATCCAGAAGCGAGACTTGACGCTTATCCGCATCAGTTTTCCGGCGGTATGAGACAGCGTGTTGTCATTGCGATGGCGCTTGCGTGCAACCCGAAAGTGCTCATCGCGGATGAACCGACGACGGCACTTGACGTGACAATTCAAGCGCAAATCTTGCGTTTGATGAAAGAACTGCAAGAGAAAATGGATACAGCAATTGTGCTTATTACGCATGATTTAGGCGTTGTCGCTAACATGGCGGATCGCGTTGCGGTTATGTATGCGGGCGAAATTGTGGAACAAGGGACATTGGATGAAATCTTTTACAAACCGCAGCATCCGTACACGCTCGGTCTGCTCAGGTCCATGCCGAACTTGAATGCAAGCCGGTCAGAACCGCTTATTCCGATTCCAGGATCACCGCCTGATTTGGCAACGCTTGGAACGGGTTGTCCTTTTGCCGCACGTTGTCCGTATACGATGAAAGTTTGCCATGATTTCCATCCGGAAACGACCACGTTGAACGATAGCCATTCCGTGTCCTGCTGGCTGCAAGATCCAAGAACACCGGCAGATCATGTCCCGGAAACAGTTGGGAGTGCAAGAGAATGAACGAAAACTTAGTGGAAATAAAAGATTTAAAGAAGCATTTTAACATCAATAAACAGAGCACGCTAAAAGCCATCGACGGTATTAGCTTTTCGATTAAAAAAGGCGAAACACTTGGGCTTGTAGGGGAGTCAGGCTGCGGCAAATCAACTGTTGGGCGCACGATTACCCAAATTTATGAGCCGACAAGCGGTGAAGTCATTTTTGACCAAAAACCTGTTCATTCAAAAGAGTCGAAGGCTGAACGGAAACAGAAGAAACAAGATATGCAAATGATTTTCCAAGACCCTTATTCTTCGTTAAACCCGCGGATGACCGTTATGGAAATCATTTCAGAAGGCTTGTTGATTCATTCATCGGAACTATCAGTGGCAGAGCGAGAAAAGAAAGTGAATGAATTATTGGAACTCGTCGGTTTAAACAAGAAGCATGCCCAGCGCTATCCGCATGAATTCAGCGGCGGACAAAGACAGCGAATCGGTATCGCACGCGCCCTTGCGGTTGAACCCAAATTCATCGTCGCCGATGAACCAATTGCCGCGCTTGACGTATCGATTCAGGCGCAAATTGTTAACTTGCTTAAAAAGCTGCAGCAAGAAAAAGGATTGACGTATTTATTCATCGCCCATGATTTATCGATGGTAAAATACATTAGTGATCGCATTGCCGTTATGTATTTAGGGAAAATTGTAGAGTTGACGGACAGTGAAGAGCTGTACGAAAAGCCGCTGCATCCGTATTCAGAGGCTTTGCTGTCCGCTATTCCTTTACCGGATCCAGATTTAGAGCGTACAAGAAAGCAAATCGTTTTAAAAGGTGATGTCCCAAGCCCAATCGACATCCCAAGCGGCTGCCGCTTCCGCACCCGCTGTCCAAAAGCAATGGACGTCTGTTCTAAGCTGGAGCCCGAGTTTAAAGAAGCCGAAGCTGGCCATTACGTCGCTTGCCACCTGCACGATTCAACCGTTATGGCACGCAAGGACGCTACACCTATACATGCCGTAAAACTGTCCTAAACAATCAGGACAGTTTTTTGGTACCAAAAAAAGGTTTCTTGGCTCCCGATGCAGAATACGTCTAACTTGCAGTTCTTTTGGAAATAGGTGTAATGAAGGAGAGAGTGAAATGACAGAAAGTAAATCTATGAGCCAGTCACGTACAATCCAAACAAAATTGGTTTTGCCGCCGGATACGAATCATTTACAAACCATTTTTGGCGGGAAAGTACTTGCATATATCGATGAAATTGCAGCGATCACGGCAATGAAACATGCAAAATCGACAGTTGTGACGGCTTCAATCGACTCTGTTGATTTTGTATCATCTGCTCGTGTTGGAGATATGCTTGAACTAGAAGCAGTCGTTACTTCAACGGGACGCACATCGATGGAAGTGTTTGTATCTGTTCATTCTACGAACTTGTTAACAGGAGAGAAAAAGTTAACAACGGAGTCATTTTTAACGATGGTTGCAATGGGCGAGCATCACAAGCCGACCGCTGTGCCGAGCATTTATCCAGAAACAGATGCTGAAAAAAGTTTGTTTGAAACGGCACCTGCACGCCGGGAACATCGGAAATTGCGGAATGAGATGAAGCATTATTAAACGGTCAGTTGCAGACCTCTTAAAGGCTCAATATAGAAAAAAGGCGAAGGAAAAGTCTCATTCCTTCGCCTTTTTTTAGAGGCCGTTTATAACCCCATTCCCGTCCACTTCCAAAAAGTGAAGTAGAAGACAATCATTGCCGCAATATACAGAGGCATGAGGATGGCACTAATTTTAATCAAATGCTTGGCATCGTAAGAAACGTCACCTTCCTCAAAGAAGAGAAGAAGTGCTTTTGAACTGACCGGAAAGGTGACGCAATAATTCATTCCGACCAAACTGAGGAAGACAACTGTTGCGGGATTGATCCCGAGCGTTTCACTGAACAGCAATAATCCAGGAATGAATACGACTGCACGTGTCGTATGGGACGTGATGTACAAATGGCTTGTCGTTGTGACGATCGCAATGACCAACACGATCACCCATTCCGGTGAATGTTTGAACAATCCGAGGACACTGAGCAATTCTTCTTGAATCCATACAACTGCACCTGTATCGACAAGCACTTTTCCGAGCGCTGTTGCTGCCGCGACGAATACGATCAAATTCCAAGAAACAGATTTCATGCCGTTTTTCCAGCTGATGACACCGAATGACGGAAGCATGACTAATACAGCGCCGAGCATCGTGATGAACGCAATATCATAGCCATGGATGCTTTCTGTTATCCAGCCGAAAATGAGGAACGAAATAAGAATGATCGTTTTTTTCTCTTTGATATTCAATGATTTTTGGCTATTGGCCGTTTTTCCCGCAAATGTGCTGACGAGAGAGTCCGAAACATCTTTAGGCCATAGCATCCGTTTCATGATGACTGCCGTAAAAAATGTGACCAAGATTGCAAAAGGAACGCCCCATATAAACCATTGAAAATAGGAAATGGATTGGCCTGTCGTGCTTTCAAGCAAGCCGATTCCAAGCAAATGTGAGCCCGCACCGATTAAAGTAGCGGAAGTACTCATTAGGATGACGACAGGCGCCAATATTGCCAACATCCGCTGCTCTTTATCGGAAAAAATAGGCCCGAGCTGTTTGATGATCGGCATGGATAAGGCTGCCCGGCCCGAAGTCGATGGTATGAAAAAGGCAGATGCAAATAAAACAGAAGTCACACCGAACAGGACGGAATTTTTATTGCCCGATTTCTTTAAGATGGACTGCGTGAGTCGTTCCGCAAGGCCAGATTGTTTGACTGCTTCCCCGATGATAAACGAACCAACCATTAGCCATACAACTTCCTCGGCGAGAGAATGATATAGCAATTCTTGGCTGCCGGCCTTCATCAACACAATGAAAACAAGCAGGGAAATCGCAACAAAACCAGCTGGAATTTTCGTGGAGATCCATAACGTCATGGCAGACAAAAAAGCGAACAAAGAAACTTTTGCACCGTAATCTAGATCTTTGATAAGGATTGTTGCCAATAAGAAGAGAAAATGGACACCTATGATCGCCCAAGTCTTCGTAGGAAGCAGGCTAACCAACCAAGTGACTGGTCGATGTTTATGCGCATGTTTTGCCGTTCTTGTTATCATCTTTGTAATACACCCTCTAACAAATGCTTCCTTTCCGCGATAGCAAGCCCAATGGCGACTTGTCTTAATGCGGCTTCCGTACTGTTTTCAATCCATGTTGGCGCATTAATGATAGCTTTTTCCAATGATGTCGGTTGTGGAATGATACTGAAATAGGCATCGATGCCTGCACCATAATTCAGTTCTGCTCCTTTTCCGATTGTTCCTGTGATGGCAATGACCGGGATTCCATGTTTTTTAGCAATCCGCGCCACCTCGGCAGGAATTTTTCCGTTTGGCGTCTGAAAATCTAAACTCCCTTCAGCCGTGAAAACAACATCGGCAGTTTCAATTTTCTCCTCTATATTTATGTATTCCTTGATAATGTCAAAACGCGGATGTAACGTAGCCCCAGCAAAAGCGATGAGACCTGCCCCTAAACCGCCCGATGCGCCACTTCCAGGCATTGACCTGACGTCCAAAGCCATCTTATTTTCAATTAATGAAGCAAAGTGTTCCAAAGCCTTCGATAATTGTTCAACTTGTTCCGGAGTAGCCCCTTTTTGAGGACCGAATACCCGGGCAACCCCTCGTTCTCCACATAAAAGGTTCTTCCAGTTACATGCAACGTCAACGGTAACGGTAGAGAGACGTTTATCCAAATAGGTCGTATCAATATGCTCAGCTTTCATGATGTCTACTACACTGTTAATATTCACCGGATGATTGTTTTTATCTGAGAACTGTACGCCGAGTGCTTGTGCCATACCAATTCCGCCATCTGACGTGCCCGAATCACCGCAGCCGATCAAGATTTTATCTACACCGAGATCCAATGCAGTAAGAATTTGTTCGCCTACTCCATAAGTCGTTGTCTTTAAAGGATTTCTTTGATCGCGAGGCACTAACTTCAATCCCGCAACCGCCGCCATTTCAATGATTGCAGTTCTCTTGCCGTTCTCCGTGATCAAGCCGAAATGACTCGGAATCTTTTCCCCTACAGGACCCGTCACTTCACATTCAATCAGTTCTCCCGCCTTTAAGCGGACAATTGTTTTTGCAAAACCTTCTCCCCCGTCAATCATTGGAATCATTTCCACATCAGCAGTAAGATCATATCGTCTTGCGCCTCTTTCCATTGCCGAAGCAACATCCTCCGCGTCCAGACATTCTTTAAATCCTGATGGTACCATAACAATTTTCATTTCCAAATTCCCCCTTAGATTGTATCTACTAGTAATCTACCTACCAAATACTAGAAAACACTGAGAGGTTCATTAGAAAATGATGAGAAAAATGGTTAATAATGTCATACCCGTAAGAAGGGATAGCTTTTGGGGGATAAATTGAATATGTGATACTCACTAAAAAAACCCGGACCGAATGAACGGTACCGAGTCTTTGTCTGCATTCACTACTTATTCCTTTAAATCTTCAATCGAGTCAATATCCATATATTGTGGAACGACAAGACCGATTTTGACACCTTCCATGTTAATGCCAAGTTCTTCAAATTTACCTTCGAATTTCTCTGCATAGGTTTTATGTGTGACTGGAAGCCATGCTGCCAGTGTTGCGTCCGCACTACCATCTGCTACAGCAGTCCACATAGGACCTGCTTCTACTTGTGTTAATGTGACGTTATACCCCATGTCTTCTAGAACAAGTTTCATGACATTATGACTAGCGATTTCACTGTCCCATGCAACGTAAGCAAGTGTAATTTTGTCTCCATCCACTTTTTCAACGCCTTCTGTCCATTGTGCAACTTTGTCTGCATTCGCATCAATCCAGTTTTGCGCAGCTACTTCTTCTTTTTCACCATCTTGGATGGCTACCATTACAGTACCCATATCTTCTTCCGACCAGTGGAACTGTGAAAGAATTTTGTGTGCTTCTGGTAAGTCTTCTGCTAGCCCTGTTCTCGCGATGGTACGGATTTGTTCTTCCCCGCCATATGCTCCTTTTGGATCGTCGAGATATTTCAAGTCGAATTTCGCAAACTTCCAATGCGGTGTCCAGCCAGTGACAATAATCGGTTTTTCTTTGTCATACGCTTTTTTCAACGCTGCTGTCATCGCTGCGCCTGAACCTGTCACGAGATCCCAATCGTTTAGTTCATATTCTTCAATTGCTCTTTCTGTTGCTTCCATAATACCTGCACCTGGATCAATTCCAGTGATTTTATAGTTGACTGATTCACCAACTGATTTTGTTGAATCGCTTCCTGTGCTTGACTCATTGTTGCCATCATCGTTACCGCATGCAGCTAAACCGATCGCCAGCATTGCCACAGCACCAAGTCCTGCTACTTTTTTCATGAGTTTCATAATATAGTTCCCCCTTGTTTTTTCTTTCCAGCATGTTGCGTGATTCGATCCAAAATAATTGCTACGATGACGATCGCTAGACCAGTCTCGAAACCAACGCCTGTTTTTAATTGTGTAACCGCTCGGTATACTTCTTCACCGAGCCCAGGTGCACCGACCATTGATGCAATAACAACCATTGACAGGGAAAGCATAATACTTTGGTTGACACCCGCCATAATTGTCGGCTTTGCCAGTGGGATTTGGACTTTTCCTAATCGTTGCCAAGTCGTTGATCCAAAAGCCTCTGTCGCTTCGATCAAATCCTTTGGTACTTGCTCAATTCCTAACATTGTCAAACGAATCGTTGGCGGCATTGAGAAAATAACAGATGCCACAACGCCAGGAACAACGCCGATATTAAAGAAGAAAATCGCTGGCAGCAAATAAACGAAGGCGGGCATCGTTTGCATCAAGTCCAGTATCGGATTGACCACTTTTCGTACCCCTGCTTTTTGTGAACCCCAAATACCAATTGGGACCCCAATTATAATGGCAAAAAACACAGAAGTAATGACCAATGCTAGCATTTGTAACATCGGATACCAATACCCTAGATAATCAATGAACAAAAATCCGATGAACGAAAATAATGCAATCCGTCGCGTAGAGATAAACCACGCAAGCAAAGAGAATAGAAACGCAAGTAGAATTGATGGCACTACACTCAGCCATTCTACTGACCCTTCCACAATCCCTGACAGGAACCCTGAAATTCCATCGAACAATGACCCGAATGTCCCCACAAGCCAATCGACTCCATCATCGATCCAATCTGCAAACGGAAGGCGCGGTAAAAGTTTATCCAATTGTCTCCACCTCCGACTCGAGTGATTCGTTGTTCGCTTCTATTGACCCATTATTTTGGGCGAAGCTAACTGTTCCATCATTATTAATAAACTGCTCGTCGCCGGACAATGCGCCGATCAGTGCACCACGAATAATAATTCCCTGTAGCCTCTCAGCATCATCAATGACCGCTACTGGAATCGTTGCAGTCGAAACAACATCAAATAATTCCGTCAAAATGGTATCTGCTGGAAACATCGGTACATCCGATACGAGTATTTCCTCCAGTGATTTTCCCGATTCGGCCGCAAGAACTGCATCCTGAGCTGTTACAGCACCAAGCAAACGGTTTCTTTTGTCAACGACATAAATTGATGATATGCGAAGACGTTTCATTAAACGTAATGCGACGCGGGGTCCACGATCCACTTGCACGGTATCTGCCTTTTTCATAATGTGACCCGCCGTCAATACTTTCGCCAAATCAACGTCTTCAACGAAACGTTCGACATATTCATTTGATGGGCTCATCAATATTTCTTCTGGCGTTCCGACTTGAACAATCTCGCCGTCTTTCATTAAAGCAATCCGATCACCGATACGAAGTGCCTCATCCAAATCGTGGGTGATGAAAATAATCGTTTTGCCCATGTCATTGTGCAGTTGCAGCAATTCGTCTTGCATATCTTTTCGGATTAACGGATCAAGAGCACTGAAAGCTTCATCCATCAGCAAGATGTCTGGTCCATTTGCAAGCGCTCTCGCAAGTCCGACACGTTGTTGCATTCCACCACTTAATTGGTTCGGATATTGGTTTTCATACCCCGCAAGTCCCACCAATTTAAGAGACTCTTTTGCTTTTGCTTGTCGTTCCGCTTTGGAGACTTTTTGAATTTCCAGTCCATATTCCGTATTTTCAAGAATCGTCTTATGGGGAAAGAGGGCAAAATTTTGAAATACCATTCCAATTTTTTTACGCCGCACCACGCGAAGTTGTTCTTTATTCATGCTGACAATATCTTCCCCATCCAATAGAATCGTGCCGATTGTTGGGTCAATTAACCGATTCAGCATTCGAACGAGCGTTGACTTTCCACTTCCGGACAACCCCATAATGACGAAGATTTCACCTTCATATACTTCGAAGTTCGCGTTATTGACACCGACAGTTGCACTTGTCGCTTTCAAAATTTCGCTCTTCGTCTTGCCTTCCTTGAGCAGTTGTGCTGCTCGTTTACTATTCCTTCCGAAAATCTTTGTTGTATTTTTCACTTCGATTTTCTTCTTGGTGATCTGGTCACTCATGCACACACCCCTGACTTAAAAAAATTATGAATGTTTACTAGTATAGCGATAAAAGATTTCAATTACAACCGTTTTTATTAAATTAATAGTTTGTACAGAAAAAACTGTACAAACAATAATTGTTGTAAATTGATTTTTAACGAAGGATATAATACGCTATTAAGAAGAATAACTGCTGAAGCTTTTCAAGCCTAAACAGTGAAGGAGATATAGCAATGGTCGGTAAAGAAAGACTTGAAAAAGCTCGTGAGCGAGTGATTGAAACAATTGCACAAAATATACATCTCTATGGCCTTACACCATCTGCAGGAAGACAGTTTGGCACGATGTATTTTCATGACGAGCCCATGACATTGGATGATATGACAGAAGAGCTGGGCATGAGTAAAACGAGCATGAGCACTTCTGTTAGAGCCTTATCCAATGTAAAGCTAGTGGAACGCGCTTGGAAAAGGGGCGTAAGAAAAGACCTCTATCAAGTGACGGACGATTGGTATCAAAGCTTCGTTGACCTGTTTTCCATTAAGTGGAGAAGATCTGTTTCTTTGCACACAAATGCTGTGAGAAGATCGCTGACGGAATTGGAAGAATTAGTAAAAGAACCCGATATTAGTGAGGAATTGAAAATAGAAGCAAAGGCAGATATTGAAAAGCTGCGCTACTTGCGTGATTATTACGATTGGCTCGACCGACTCGTTGACGCATTCGAGGACCAGGAGATCTTTAATCTTGTACCGATCAAAAACAGTTCTATAGATAAATAAAAAATAAAAGAAGAAAGACAGCATCAGGGTGACCCGATGCTGTCTTTTTTAAGTTGCCTCATCCACATGTGGATAACTTACATTGAAACTTTTCTCATCCACAACCGTGAATAAAAATAATTGAAACATAAAGTGAAAAATCCCTCCAACAGCGTCGGAGGGATTTTATTTATGAATTATTTATGACTGCTAAGTGTTCTTGCGATACCTGCAATATTACCAACTATAACAAATGCGAAAAGAATGTACATGATGTAGACGAACCACATGAGCCGATCACTCCTTTATAGTCAATATCCTGAATATATTGTACCATTCGGACATTGGGCAAATCAATGTAATCTGAATTAGTGTGATGTAATTGTGAAGAAAATCGTAACGAATGGTGTCTGACTTTTTAAAGCAACGAAAAAAGGACATTCCGTCAATTGAGGAATTGTCCTTTGCTATAATTATTTCCCTTGCTGTTCTTTCATCAAATCGCGAATTTCTTTGAGCAATTCTTCTTTTGGATCCACTTCTGGTGCAGCTTCTTCCACGACAACTTCCTCTTTTTTTCTTTTCAGTTTTGAAGCCAAACGAATCGCCAAGAAAATAGCAGCTGCTACAATGAAGAAATCAATGATCGATTGGATGAACATCCCGTACTTAATTACCGTCTTGTTGTATGTAACGGCAAGATCTGAAAAATCGATACCGCCTGAAATAAGTCCGATGATCGGCGTAATAATATTTTCGACAAGCGAGGTAACGATTTTTCCAAATGCCGCACCGATGACGACAGCGATCGCAAGGTCTACCACATTTCCTTTGAACGCAAATTCTTTAAAGTCTTTCCACATACTGATCACTCCAAATCTTTTACTCTGTTTTTGATAGAAGAAAAACTATACCTCAAAAATAATATTTTTAAACATTATTTTAATAAATTTCAATAAGAATTGGAAGGCTCCCAACGATATTTTGATAAATCAACCCGTTCTTTCTTAGAAAATACAATGCCTTCTAGCTCCAATAAATCCCGCTGTTCGCTTCCTGTAAAGGAAATTTCACCTTTTGCATTAATGACCCGATGCCAGGGCAGTTGGTGTTTTCCGCTCATCGTATGCAAAATCCGAACAACTTGTCTTGCACCGCGTGGATTGCCAGCAACAGCCGCCACTTGTCCATACGTCATGACAGTGCCAACGGGAATATTTTTGATAATCCGAATGACATTTTCCGTGAATGGGTGCATTGAATCACTCCTATATCTAAATGCTTTTTAGTATATCAATAAAGTGATTGAAACGAAAAGAGAGTTAAACGAAAGAAATCATAAAAAAACCGCTATTTCAAGCGGTTTTCTACATACTTTTTTCGGTAAAAATGATAAACGACAATCGAGGCAGTGACCCACAAAGCACTGGCGGCATATCCACCGACCACATCACTTGGGTAATGAACGCCAAGATAAATACGGCTAACTCCGATCATAATGATCATTATGGCGGACAAAATAATAAGTAATGTCTTGCTTGTCACTGTTTTAGCATGGCGCCACGCAATATAAGCGATGATCGCGTAAAGGGAAAAGGCCATCATCGAATGTCCGCTTGGAAAACTAAACCCATTGGCATTCAATATACGGTGAATTTCTGGACGCTCTCGTTTGAAATAAAGTTTTAAAAAGTGGTTCAACAGTATTGTTCCTAGCACAACAAAAACAAGTAAAAGAGCTTGCCCCCGATTTTTCAGCTTCCCATAAATAATGAGAAAACCAATAAGTGCGATGATTGATACGATATAACCAGAACCGACCCATGTGAAAAACTTCATCACAGCCGTCAACGAAGATGTTTCAAATCCTTGTACAAAGTGAATAATGGACAGGTCAAAACGCTCAATCGTTTGCCTACGAATAGCGTTCGCGATATAGCCGAAAAGAATGCCCGAAAGAACACAAAGGAAAAATGCAAATATTAACTGGCGTGATAGGCCATACATGGAAAGCCTCCTTTCCTTGTTTATTATTGTATTAATTAGGTAAAATAAACAATAGGGAGATGATATCTATGAAGGAAATTCAAACAAATGAAGAATGGCAAGCGTTGCGCGAACAATCGAAATCACAACCATTGTTTTTATTAAAACACAGCACAACTTGTCCAATTAGTGCAGCTGCTTATCATGCATTTGATGCTGTTACGACAGAATTACCGAAGTATTTCTTAAAAGTACAGGACAGCCGGCCTGTTTCCAATGCCATTGAAAGTGATCTTGGCATTCGCCATGAATCGCCGCAGCTCTTTCTTTTGAAAGACGGCGAAGCCGTTTGGCAGGCAACCCATTCAGCTATAAACGAATCAAGCATCCAAACAGCGCTGAGTGAATAAAGTTGATTGAAAACTAAAAACGTTCCATATGAAACAAAGAATTGCCATTGCTTCACTTCGTGTGAAAACAATGGCAATTTCTTTACTCCGAAGACACGCAAAGAAATTTAACAGGCTTGTCCGTTAAATTTAACCAGTAATGCGGACTGCTTGCGTCAATAATCATCGAATCATGTGCATGCAGACTATATTCCTCCTCTTTAATTTGAACGGTCAATTCTCCTTCTAATACATACAAAAACTCCTTGCCGCGGTGGGTAAACTGACTTCCTTTATTTTCACCGACTTTTAAAATAACAAGCAGTGGACTAAACCCTAAATTCGGATGATTGCCGGACAGATCTTTGTAAATAAATTGATTGATGAGCAGATCTGCTTCACTATCGATTTTCCTAATCACTGTCGGTTGCTTCTCTTCTTCGGTCGTAGAAAAGAAATAACTTGGATTCACTTGCAGTACTTCTGAAATTTTCTTTAGTGATTCAAGTGTTAGTGAAGATTTCATACGTTCAACCTGTGAAAGAAAGCTGATGGAAAGGTCTGTTTTTTCCGCGATTTCTTTCAGTGTTAATTTTTTTTCTTTACGCAGTGCTTTCAACTTTTTGCCAATTGTTTGATCCATATATATAGTCCGCCTTTCAATTAAAAATTAGTTGACAGAAAATTTATTATTAACTATTATTGAAGTGTGGGTTCAATTTCAGTGAATATTCACTTTAATCTAGATATTGATTCAATGAAACTATGAATGGAGAGATCTGTCAATGATTATTAATCATATGTATTCAACAGTAGATGTCCACGTTGCAGGAGAGCCATTGCGTATTATTACGGATGGTTTGCCGGAAATTAAAGGGGAAACGCAGCTTGAAAGACGTGCGTATTGTATGGAGCATTTAGATGATATTCGCCAAGTCCTAATGTTGGAGCCGAGAGGGCATCATGGCATGTATGGTTGCATTATTACGCCACCTGCGAGTCCGCATGCAGATTTTGGCGTTCTATTTTTACACAATGAAGGTTGGAGTACGATGTGCGGACATGGGATTGTTGGTGTCATCACGATGGGGATTGAAACGGGCCGTTTCAAAGTGACCGAGCAAAATCAAAAGTTTGTCATCGATAGCCCTGCCGGTGAAGTAATTGCATACGCAAAAACAAATGGTTCAGTTGTGGAATCCGTTTCCTTTGAAAATGTCCCATCTTTCGTATTAGAAAAAGATTTGCCTATAGAAATTGATGGCTTCAAATTTAACGTCGATGTTTCATTTGGAGGCGCTTTCTACGCAATTGTGAACAGCCAAGACTTAGGGTTGAAAGTAAATAAAAAAGATTTACCAGCCATTCAAAAATGGGGAACAAAAATTAAGCGGTATGTGGAGGAGAAAGTGAATGTCGTTCATCCGCTCGAAAGCGGTTTGCATGGTATTTACGGCGTCATTTTTTCAGATGATCCGGTTAGTGAGGGAGCAGATCTTCGAAATGTTACCATTTTTGCTGATGAGCAAGTTGACCGTTCGCCGTGCGGAACAGGCACGTGTGCAAGACTTGCTTCACTTCAAGCGCATGGAAACATGAAGGAAGGGGACAGCTTTGTCCATGAAAGTATTACTGATGGACAATTTGTCGGCGAAATTTTGGCAATGGATAAGGTAGGATCCTATGATGCAGTCATTCCAAAAGTAGCAGGTGAAGCCTTCTTGACAGGAATTCATCAATTCCTAGTGGATCCACAAGACACACTTCCGAAAGGATTTTTGCTAGAAGAATACGAAGAAGAAAAAGAGTGTCTAAAATCATAAGATCTGTCTAAAATATTTGAATGAAAAACAAGCCCCGCAAGTTAAGAAAAACTTGGCGGGGCTTGTTTTTATCATAAAGTGATGGCGACACTTTTATTTTGGTGCTCTTCCCAATATTGTTGCAACTTTCGCTTTCCTTCCTTCACTTCCGGATGGAATTGAATATACGCATTGTCTCGAGTTGTTTCGATGTCAGCGATGGCTTGTTGAATGTTTGATTCTAACCCTCCGCCGAGGACGTCATTTGCAATCGCAAGTCCCGCAGTGACACCTTGGCTAATGGCGACTTTTGCACCTTCAATGCCGGTAATATTGCCTGCTACGTATAGGCCTTCCACTGGTGTCTGCATTTGTTCGTTATGAAGCGGGACGTAGCCGCCCAATTCTTCAATATGATAAAATGGGCAGCCTGCAACCGCGGCGAGCTCTGCTAGGGGATACAAACCGCCAGCGATACAGACGAAGTCAGCCGAAATGTTTTCTTCTGTTCCTGCGACCACTTCTCCAGATGGACTGATCGTTGCAATTTTAACACCCTCAACTTTTCCATCTCCATAAATCTCTACAACCGCTTTACGCAGCATAATTGGAATGTCCCACATTTTAACGCCATTTTTCGGGAAAAACGTGATCCCCATTCTTTTCATGAAATCATTTGTCATAAGCTTACTGCCCAACTTCACGAAAGCAGATGGTGCCATATGGGAGACGTGCAACAGTGAATTCATCACTTCCATAGGGTCTGCCGATTTTTCAGTAGGAATATTCATCTTTGGCAATGTAATACACGCAACATCAATGTTTGCGATTTTCAGTTCCATGGCGATCGCGGAAGATAAAACATTGACGCCGACGATAACGCCGCGATTTCCAGGCTTTACCCGCTGCACATTTGTCATGACCTGTGCTGCACCGACAGACATTACGCCAGGCAATGTCCATCCTGGAATTGGCAACGGTGTTTCTGCCGCGCCCGTTGCCAAAAGTAGATGTGATGTGTAATGTACTTCTGACTCAGTGTAAATGACCCATTCATCATCAATTCTTTCAATATTGGAAACAGGTGTATGCAGTTGAATCTCAACACCCGCATTTTTCGCTCTTTCCACTAAGCTCTTCGACTCTTTTATGCCGTTCCACCAGTTACCATTTGGCTCTTCGTAAAGTTGGCCGAGCAATCTGCCGCCTCCGACCATATATTCATCAATGACCAATACATCGAGACCTTTTTCAGCAATTGTAATGGCAGCGGAAAGTCCAGCAGGGCCCGCACCAATAATGATAACTTTACCCATTTTGAGATGCCCTCCAATCCCGCACTGTTGTGAGCAGTTTTCCGCCGCTTTCGATGTTCATGCCTTCCTGAACTGGTGTTAAACAAGCACGTACGCCTTGTTCGCCGTTCACACTAACGCGGCATTCAAAGCAATGCCCGATATTACAATAAATTCCACGCGGCGTTCCGCTTTCCTCGTGATGACGTAACGTGCGCACGCCATTTGCAAGTAAAGCAGCGGCGATGGATTCGTGACGAAGCCCTTTGTATTCTTTGTTGTCAAATGTGAACGTCACAACCTCTGATTCGTCAATTGGATCGAGTACTGGGTGATTTAAAATTCTATTCGTCATTTCGTTACATCTCCTAACTTGCCAAAACTAACTGGGCGGATCGGCGGCTGATATTTTAACGTGATTTCGGAAATGTCTCTTTCCGTTGCGGCAAGTGCAATGCTGTCAACAGCACTTCGGCAAGTTCTGCCGCCGCAATAGCCCATTCCTGCGCGTGTTCGCAATTTTAATTCCCTAGGCGTACAGCCGAATTTTTCGGCCGTTTCAACAAGCTCTCCATATGTTACTTCTTCGCATCTACAAATGATCATTTTATTATCAGTCATTTCATTCACCTCGTCGTTAAACGTATTCATGCTGTCTTGTGAAAATATTATGCAAGTTTTATGCCAACAACAGATTATGCTTTAATGCCTAATCGATTGAGTCGATTGTACAAAGTCGCACGCGTAATGCCTAGATTTTTTGCGCAGAGCAGTTTGTTGCCGTCTGCTTTCTTTAATTCTCTTAACAAAATTTCTTTTTCGACAGCTTGTAGTTGTTCACTCAGGCTGACGTTTTCCTGCGAAATGGAAGTGATCTTAGTGTTTTCTTGTTCTGCGACTGACGATTGCGTAATTCTTTCCATTTCCATTGGAAGGTCATCGATTTTAATCTGTCCGTTGTCAGAAAATACGACGAGGCGTTCAACGGCGTTGCGCAGCTCCCGAATATTGCCTGGCCATGAATGCTTAAGCAATGATTGCATGACTTCTTGGGAAATCCCATGGATTGGACGATTGTATTTTACCGAAATCTCATAAAGAAAATAATGGGTCAATTCAATGATGTCTTCAATTCGTTCACGAAGCGGGGGAACTTTAAAATTGACAACGTTTAAACGGTAATACAAATCTTCTCTAAATTTTCCTTCTTGAACGAGCTCTTTTAAATCACGGTTAGTCGCGGCGACGACACGAAAATCGACTTCTATTTCTTTTGTTCCGCCAACCGGATAAAACTTCTTCTCTTGAAGTAATCGAAGAATCTTCACCTGCATTTCCAGCGGCATTTCACCAATTTCATCCAAGAAAAGAGTTCCACCCCTGGCAAGTTCTACTTTCCCCTTTTTCCCTCTTTGATCAGCGCCTGAGAAAGCCCCTTTTTCGTAGCCGAAAATTTCACTTTCAAATAAGCTGCTTGGAATCGCACCGCAGTTAATGGCCACAAAGGGCGCATTTTTATCTTCTCGCAAGTTATGGATCGCTTTCGCAAAAAGCTCTTTTCCAACGCCGCTTTCCCCATAAATTAATACACTTGCATTTGTCGTGGCAGCTTTTCTTGCGATGTCCAATGTTTGTTTGAGCGCTGGGCTATTTCCTTTAATGTAAGAAAAAGGATTTTCCGTAGGTTGTGTTTTTCGAATTTCTTCTTCTAAATGAAATAGTTTTTCATTTGTCGCGTAGAGCTCATTATTCAGGCGGATTTGACTTGTAATATCGGTTTCCGAAACGACTGCACCGATAATCTTATCCTCATAGTAAACGGGATTTGAATTGATCATTACGACGAGATCATTCCTTGCGTGGTGTTGACTATGGTAAACAGAAGAACCGTTTTGTAATGAATTTAAAATTTCTAATCGCTCGGTTTTGAAAAAATCAGTAATCGGTTTTCCGATAATCTCTTTCTCTTTCACCGAGAACAGTTTTTCGGCCCCTTTTGTCCATTGCAAGACTTTCGCATCTTTATCAATGGCCGTACATGATTCATTGATTGTGTTTAAAATCGTATGCAAAAAAGCTTGGCCTTTTTTGTATTCCTTCATTAAATTTCTAGCAATGATCGAATAGGTGACAAAGCCGATGAATTCATTGTTATCGTCGATGACAAGCCCTTTGTCATGTTCCGCAAGACTTTCCAAAATAGATTCTAATGAGTGGTGCACAGAAAAAACAGGACACTTCTTTATCGAAATTTCTTTTGTTTCCTCATCGAGTAGGACGTCATAAGGAAAGTCATCTTTCAGTAAAAAAACAGCTTTTGGCAAGTGCTGTTTGATATCTGCTTCACGTACAACGCCTTCCAGTATAACAAAATCTTTTTTTATCACTTTTTCTAGCAACTGATCTGTACCGTACATAAATTCAGCCACCTCAACTGTCTAATTATTTTGTAATGTATAATTATTTTTACACAAATAGTTTAAAAATTCAATAGGAACTGAGTTTTAACACCATTTTAAAAGTTGGCACGGGACTTGCATTATATTTTAGCGAGCAGCAATTGAAGGGAGGATTTTGCGTGGGAACGATTCAACATCGGGATATTGTAGTTATCGGAGGTGGGATTATCGGGGCGGCAATCGCCTATTACGGCTCCAAAGCAGGTTTGGATATCACAGTCCTTGAGAAAAAAGAATTAGCGAGCGGCACATCTTCAAGATGCGACGGAAATATTCTCGCGATTGATAAGGATCCCGGTTTTGATAGTCAAATGTCTTTAAAAAGCCAGCAACTCGTTCACGAATTAGATCGAGATCTTGAAATCCCTTTTGAATATCGCAATCCTGGCAGTATTTTAGTTTGCGAAAATGATGCGGAAATGGATGCGGCAGCACAATGGGTAAAAAGACAACAAGAAGCCGGACTTGAATTTAGAATGCTCGACCGAGAAGACCTGCGAAATGAATCGAAGTATTTTGCGGATGATTTGTACGGTGGGCTTGAATGTAAGACAGATTCCACTGTGAATCCTTACATATTAACGTATTCCATGTTTTATAGTGCAGAGAAACAAGGTGCGAAAATTCATACAAACACAGAAGTACGAAATATGACGAGAAACGAAAGTACTGGACAATTTACGATCGAGACAAATAATGGCACATACACGGCCAATCAGGTCGTCAATGCAGGGGGAATTTGGGCCCCGAAGCTTGGGGAAATGGTTGGATTAGAAATACCAATCCATCCTCGAAAAGGGCAAATCATCGTTGCATCTCGTCAACAGCCAGTTGGCATTCGAAAAGTAATGGAGTTCGGTTACCTCATCTCCAAATTTGGCGGGGAGCGTACCGTTGATCCGATGACGGAAAAATACGGTGTAGCGCTCGTGTTTGAACCGACAGAAGCGCAAAACTTCTTAATCGGAAGCAGCCGACAGTTTGTTGGTTTTGATACACGCGTTAATCATGAAGTAACGAAATACATCGCGAAACGGGCGGTTCGATTTTATCCGAAAATTGCCGACATGACTGTCATTCGAACGTATGCCGGATTGCGTCCGTGGACGGAAGATCATTTGCCAATCGTTTCAAAGGTAGAGGAAATTCCAGGTTATTACATCGCAGCGGGACATGAAGGGGACGGCATTAGCTTGGCGGCGGTTACCGGAAAGCTCATTGAAGAATTGATTACCGGTAAGGAAACTTGCATTCCAACCGAACCGCTAAGGCTTTCTCGCTTTAAGGAAAGGGTGATGAGTTAAATGAACTATCAAAAGTTGTTTACGACGATTGATACACATACGGGAGGAAATCCAACCCGTACATTAATTAGCGGTTTACCACCGTTAAAAGGAAATACGATGTCGGAAAAAATGCTGTATATGGAAAAGCATTATGACTGGATTCGTAATTTTTTAATGAACGAGCCGAGAGGGCATGGCGTTATGTCGGGTGCCTTGATGACGGATCCGTGCCATCCAGATGCAGATGTTGGGGTCATTTACATTGAAACGGGCGGCTACTTGCCAATGTGCGGACACGACACGATCGGTTTTTGTACAGCACTTGTTGAAGCAGGTTTAATCGATGTGAAAGAACCGTTGACAAAAATCAAAGTTGACACGCCTGCTGGACTGATTGATGTGGACATTAAAGTAGAAGATGGTATTGCAAAAGAAGTAACATTCGTCAACGTTCCGTCTTTCTCATTGAAAGAGATTGAAATTGAAGTCGAAGGAATCGGAAAGATCGACTGTGAAATTGCTTATGGCGGGAATTTCTATGGCATTATTGATGCACGCAAAATTGGACTATCCCTTACGGAAGATAATGCGACAAACATTATTAATAAAGGAATCGACATTCGGAATGCCATTAATGCGGTTGAAGAAGTTGTCCATCCAGAGTTCCCGTTTATCAATGGTTTAACGCATATCGAATTTTACACAGATCCAGTGCATCCAGAAGCAGACCTAAAAAACACCGTCATTGTCCCGCCGGGCGGGATCGACCGTTCGCCGTGTGGGACAGGGACTTCTGCAAAACTCGCAACGCTTTACAAGAAAAAAGAGCTCGGTTTAAAAGAACCGTTCGTTTATGAAAGTATCGTAGGCACGCTATTTAGAGCGCGTGTGCTGGAAGAAACGAAAGTGAAGGAACTAGATGCCGTTATTCCAGAAGTGACAGGATCTGCTTGGATTATGGGCATGCACCGTTTCTTCTACAATGAAAAAGATCCGCTCCGGGAAGGGTACTTGCTCATTCCACCGATGGAAGAGCCGGTAAAGGAGGGTGTGTAAATGAACTTTGAAAAAATGTTTTGCACGATCGATACGCATGTAGCAGGTGAAGCGTTCAGAATCGTCATCCAATCACCCATCGCTTTTCAGGGAGGGGATGTTAAATCGAACGATAAAGTGCTGCAAAGCAATTTCACGAACGAGAAAAACTTATTGTTAAATGAGCCAAGAGGGCATCGTGGCATACATGGCTGTGTTATTGCGCCTACTGAAAATGCAGACTTTCAGTTGTTGTTTTTCAATCATGATGAAGTGTGCAATTTCAAATATGAAGGGCTCATTACAACAATCACTGCATTATTGGAAACAGGCAATCTGCCCAAAAAATCAGATGACCTTTACGAAATTGAAACAGTGCATGGCATTTATACAGTAAAAGCGCCGTTAACAAACGGGGAAGTAACATCTGTTTACTTAGAAAGTGAAAGCTGTAAAGAAGTGAATGCCAATCCAGATTACACAACTGTTCAAATTGACAGTACGCGCAACTACTTGCTTGTTCCGCTACCGGAAGAGATTTCAAGTTTAGAACTCGGAAATTTAGCGGCCATTAGTAACTGGGGACTAGCAAAAACAGCTGAACTGAAACGTGCGAATGTAGAGTTTGAAGGAGTCGTGCTCATTGAATCTAATGAAGCAACGCCAGGAAGCGTCCGTTCCGTAACGTTTGAAAAAGACGGTTTCATTCTGCGTTCTCCGGGAATTGACAGCTCATTTGCGATTTTATGTACTTCAAATGCTGGAGATGAGCTGCACAATGAAAGTATCTTCGGTAGTGCATTGACGGTTAAAAAACTTTCACAAGCTAACAATGAATATCGTTTTAGCGTCGAGGCAGAAGCGTTTGTAACAGGATCTCATGAATTTATATTCGATCAAGAAGATCCGCTGAAAAATGGTTTTCTTTTAGTGTGAATAAAGGAAATAATTTTTATTGAACATGTCGACATCGAAGGTTCTAAAAGACGAGTAAACTACTAATTACTACAAACAAAAAGGGGGCTTATCTTATGGGAATGGAGAAAAGATTGCCCAATCTTGGTGAGGTTTTGTTTGTTTTACTGGGGTTTGGGTTCATCATGATTTTGTTTATCGTCAAGTTTGAAATTTCGATTCACCTCGCATTATTAACCACGTGGTTCCTAATCATGTTGGTCGGTTTAAAAATTGGTTATAAGTATGTGGATATGCAACAGGGGATATTGAACGGAATCAACGACGGACTAGAAGCGGTGCTTGTCCTCTTATCGGTGGGGGCGTTAATCGGGACTTGGATTGCTGGAGGTGTTGTACCTTCCCTCATTTATTACGGGCTTGCCGTCATTGATCCCAATATTTTCTTACTCGCGGCATTTATCATTTGTACGATTACATCGATCGCAACCGGAACTTCTTTTGGTTCCGCGGGGACTGCAGGAATCGCGATGATGGCTATTGGTGCAAGCTTTGGTTTTCCATTGCCACTCGTTGCAGGTGCCGTCATTTCGGGGTGTTATGTCGGAGATAAACTTTCTCCGTTGTCAGATACAACGGTTATGACAGCTTCTTTATCGAAAGTAGATTTGATCGAACATATTAAATCGATGCTAAGAGTGAGTATTCCAGCGTGGTTTATTGCCGGTATTTTGTTCTTAATCGCAGGGTTTTTCTATAAAGGAAATGGGGATTTAAGTGTAGCAATTTCAACGATGGATTCTCTCAATGAATACTTCAATATTAGTTGGTACATGTTAATTCCGGCTGTCGTCGTTATCATTTTGCTTGCCTTTAAAATGCCTTCGATCCCTGTTATTTTATTCGGTGCGTTTTTAGGAACGGTTTGGGCAGCTGCATTCCAAGGTGCAACATTTTTGGAAGCGTTTAACATTTTATACGCGGGTAACTCCATTGAATCTGGTGTTCCATTTATCGATAACTTGTTAAACCGCGGTGGGATCGTCTTTATGCTCGACGTCATTGCGTTAATTATCTTAGCGCTTGGCGTGGGTGGATTGATGGAAAGAATCGGCGTGTTACGTGCAATTGGAAACTACTTGGCGAAATGGGCAACAAATGCAGGGAAGTTGACTGTTTCAACGATGTTAGGCGGATTTCTCGGAAACATCTTCGGTGGTGCGTATGTATCACTTATTACAGCAAGTAAAATTACGGGTGAAAACTATGATCGCATGAATATTGATCGTCGTGTTCTGTCTCGTAATACCGAAGCAGGTGGAACGATTACAACACCAATGGTTCCTTGGTCAGACGGCGGTGTCTTTATGGCCGCAGCATTAGGTGTTTCAACGATCGGCTATCTACCGTTTTTATGGTTCCACTTCTTGGTCATTATCATTTCGATTATTTATGGCTTTACGGGTAAGTTCATTTGGTATACGAAGCCGCAAGTTCCTGACGAAAGCCAAGAAACAGATAAAGAAAAAGTAAAATCAGCAAATAAATTAAAACTT
This sequence comes from Sporosarcina sp. HYO08, assembly GCF_001563475.1. Lineage (GTDB taxonomy): Bacteria > Bacillota > Bacilli > Bacillales_A > Planococcaceae > Sporosarcina. Next base: position 164,841 of record NZ_LPUT01000027.1, read on the forward strand.
TCATAAATGAAAACTCTAGGCGTATTCCCAGTATTGGTAATACCAATGGTAAACGAAAAAATCATATGAATTTATTTTTGATCAAGGAGATCCATTGAAAGAAGGATTTCTTTTAGCGTAAGTAATTGAGTACCAAACCTTTTAGGTATTAAAAAATAAAAAATTAGTGAGGAGAAATAAAAATGAAATTTCATGGTATTTTAGTTCCTTTAGTGACTCCGTTTAACAATGACAACAGTTTGGATGTAGAAACTTTAAAACAATTAACACAAGCTTTCATCGATAAAGGTGTCGCGGGCATAGTTGCATGCGGGACTACTGGCGAATATTACGCTCTTAATGAAGAAGAGCGCGAGATCGTTTTAAAAACTGTAGCTGAGATCGCTAAAGGCAAAGTTACTTTAATTGCAGGCGTCAATGACTTATCAACTGAAGGAGCAGTTAACCGCGCCAAGCAGGCTAAAGATCTAGGCTATGAGGGCTTAATGTTGGCACCTCCTGCTTACAGCCTGCCTGATCAAAAAGGTGTAATTGCTCATTATGAAACGGTTGCTGCAGCAACTGATTTACCGATTATTATGTACAATTTCCCTGACCGTATCGGTATTGAAATTGAGTATGAGACTGTCGTTCATTTGGCTAAAAACCCAAATATTGTCGCGATTAAAGAGAGCAGCGGCGACTTTAGCCGTGCGTTGCGCTTACTTCAAACGCAGTTCGATAATTTTGAAGTGATTTGTGGCTGTGACGATCAACCTGTAGATTTCTTCTTCTGGGGCGCGAAAAGCTGGATTGCTGGTGCGGCCAATGTATTCCCAGAAGAACAAGTTGCTCTATTTAACGCTTCACAAGAGGGAGACTGGGAGAAAGCGCGTCAAATTATGCTTGATATTTATCCTGCGATCCATTCGATGGAGTCCGGAAACTATAACCAAAAAGCTAAACTTGGCTGCCTAAAAGGTGAAATACATGTCGGTACGGTACGACAGCCTCTATCTGACCTTTCAGAAGAGGAAAAAGAAGAATTCTTGTCTTTCTTTAAAAGCAATGTAGCAGTTAAGTAATAATGCGGATAAAAACAAGGAGGTAAAAGTCATGCAAGCAACAGAATATAAATTGAAACCAAAAGTAAAAGAATTCCTGGCAGAAGTACAAGGTCTATATATTAACGGTGAATACGTGCCTTCCGCAAACGGTAAAGTATTCGACGTACTTGACCCAGCAACAGAAGAAGTCATCGCTCAAGTGAGTGAGGGCGGAGAAGAAGACGTGAACGCGGCTGTTGCGGCAGCACGTCAAGCATTCGATGAAGGCGAATGGACAAAAATGGATGCGGCCGAACGCTCGCGCTTAATCTATAAATTTGCAGATTTACTAGAAGAAAACCGTGAAGAACTTGCGCAGCTTGAATCACTTGATAACGGGAAACCATACGAAGTGGCACTTGCGGATGATGTAGACGGGACAGTTCAACACTTCCGTTATTATGCAGGTTGGGCAACGAAAGTACTTGGCAAAACAACGAATATTTCACCAGACTACGTGAACTACACATTGCATGAGCCGGTGGGCGTTGTCGGACAAATTATTCCATGGAACTTCCCGCTCGCAATGGCAGCGTGGAAACTGGGTTCTGCACTTGCAGTCGGCTGTACAGTCGTCATCAAACCAGCAAGTGAAACGCCACTTTCGCTTCTATACGCAGCGAAGCTCTTTAAAGAGGCAGGTTTCCCAGACGGTGTTGTCAACGTTTTACCTGGTCCAGGACGTATTGTCGGTGACGGCATCATTATGCATAAAGACGTCGACAAAGTAGCGTTTACAGGTTCAACTGCAACGGGTAAAGAAGTGATGAAAAAAGCAGCTGAACAAATTAAAGGCGTAACGCTTGAGCTTGGCGGTAAATCACCTGCGATTATCCTAGAAGATGCGGACTTAGAAGAAGCAATCGAAGGCGCATTTAACGGTACAATGTACAACCACGGTCAAAACTGCAGTGCGACAACACGTATTTTCGTTCAGCGTTCCATCTATGACCAAGTCGTTGAAGGCATCGTGAAACGTGTCAATGAAGTGAAAGTTGGACCAGGCATGGACCCGTCAACAGATATGGGACCGGTTGTTTCTAAGAGACAACAAGAAACAGTTCTTGGTTACATTGAGTCCGGGAAAAAAGAAGGTGCACGCCTCGTTGCGGGCGGCGGTAAGGCATTCGACAAAGGCTTCTTCGTACAACCGACAGTCTTTGCGGACGTTGAGGATCATATGACAATTGCACGTGAAGAAATTTTCGGCCCAGTTATGTCCATTTTCGTTTTCGACACAGTTGAAGAAGTGATCCAACGCGCGAACGACAGCGAATACGGACTCGCAGCAAGCGTCTGGACAGAAAACATTAAGAAAGCACACTATATTACAGGTAAACTCAAAGCTGGTACAGTTTGGATTAACGATTTCGGTTTAGAGTGGGAAACAATGCCATTCGGCGGCTACAAACAATCCGGAATTGGCCGTGAAATGGGCGGAGAGTATGGACTTGAAAACTATACTGAAGTGAAGAGTGTGTTTGTGAATATTAAGCAGTAATTGAAAACAGGCTATTCAACCGCCGGAAAATCATTGATTGATTTTCTGGCGGTTTTTCATTGATAGATGCTAATACCATTCATAAATAATTATGGTTGGAGAACCCAAAGTGATGGTCATGTATAGAACTATCCAACTTATCAGAAAAGGCGTGGAAATTTGATAATAGTTGAGGTATACTTTAATGAAAGGGAATGTACTACAGTTGGAGGGAAGCATATGGGACCATTTGAATTTATCGGAATGATGGGAATAGTAGTTATCATATTACTCCTATTCATGTGGATCGGAGAAAAATGTATCGTTCAATTTACTCGAAGGAATGTAAGCCCTTTCATGAAAATTGTATCTTCAATGTTATTTACGTTAATCATAGTAGGAATTGGAACAATGATCGTTGACCAAGCACCAAGTTTTTACGCATTTTTAATCGCGATGGGTATTATTGTCTTTAATAAATATTGGCTTGGGCATTTCTCGGAGGAAGAATCAGAACAAGTTGAAAAATCGATAAATGATGAGTCTTCCCTTATGCATTTTTAATAAATAAAACTAAAAAGAGGAACGAAGATTACGATCTTCGTTCCTCTTTTCATATTTGAATTTCTTTTCGTTTACTAGAAGATGGGATCCGTAACTCTTCTCGGTATTTACTAATCGTTCTTCTCGAAATCGTAATCCCTTTCTCTGTATTAAAATACTCTGCAATTTTTTGATCTGAATATGGCTTGAATTTATTTTCCTCTGCAATTAACTTTTCCAATAACGTTTTCACTTTTGTTTGTGAAATGCTATTGCCATCACTGGTCTCTAACTTTGACGTAAACAGCATGCGAAGATCAAAAGAGCCAAATGGGGTTTGAATGACTTTGTTTGCTGTCGCTCGGCTCACGGTGGACTCATGCATCTCAATCGCATCCGCAACTTCTTTGAGTGTCATCGGTTTTAATGCCTGCAGTCCCTTTTTAAAAAACGGCTCCTGTTTTTCTAGTAATACATTGATAATTTTAATAATTGTATTGCGGCGCTGTTCGATACTGCTAAGCAGCCATTGATAGTTTTTATATTGTGTTTGCATGAACTTAGAGGCGTCACACTTTGATTGAAGATAATGTGTATACGAACCGTTTAAATGTATTGCTGGCAAATAGTGATCATTTAGGTGGAAAGCAAACGTGCCGTCTTTACATTCCACAATAATATCCGGGGTGACGTATTCTGTTGAATCGTCGTCAAGCAGTGAACAAGGACGTGGATTGAGTGATTGGATAAACTCATACAATTCTTTCACTTCCGCCATTGAAATGTCCATTTTGGCAGCAATCTCATTCCATTTTCGATCCGCTATTAACTGTAAGTGATCATTCACCAAACGTTCTGCCAACTTATTGTCTGGATGTTCGTTAACAATTTGAAGCAGCAGACATTCTTTTAAATCCCGCGCACCGATTCCACTTGGCCCAACTTGTTGCAAAAGATGAATGCCTCGATCAATTTCTTCCATTGTATATGGGCTATTATTACCAATATCGTTCGATAAATAGCCGTGTTCATCCAAGTTATAAATCAAGTATTGTAACAATTTTTGATCGTTCACATCCGCAAAGTGAAATTTAGCGTGTTTCACTAATTCATTTCGCATATTTTGTTCATTGCATTGAATAATATCAATTGGCATTTCAGCCGTCCCCGAAGAAATTTTGCGTCTGTTTACCCTTTCCTCGAACGAAGAATGCTGATCTTTCTCTTTTTCTTTCAGCTCGATCATAGGATTTTCCAACTCTTGCTGTCGAATAAATTGTTCGAGCTCGTAAGTGGAATATTGAAGTAGTTCAATCGCCTGCCGTAATTCAACTGTCATCAAAAGATTGAGTTCTTGTCGTTGTTGCAGTACAAGTTTCATGAAAAATCCCCCTACCTTCTCTATTTATAACTCTTTCTATTAATTGTAATCGCTTACATACCTATAACCCTATTATAGCACAGTATCTAACAATCTTCGACGGGAAATAAGAATGTTCAGATAACGGATGTGTAGAATTTACTAATAGTTGTCGAAAAGGTTTTACATTAATGGCGCCTTTCTATACTATCAGATTAAAAGTAAAAGAATCTATTATTTCCGATATTTCAATTATAGCGTATTTTGTTGAAGATTTACATAAAAACTTCATAATTGGCATGAAAGTTGCAATATTCCTCTGTACTGCAAGGGGGAATGGAGAAATCTATTTAAACAAAGATTGGCAATGAGTATCGTGGCGGAACGCCTTTCTTCATTGAAAAAGGATTGAGGCTGAAATGGTTCGCAGTTATTATGGCAATCGTTGTGACGCTTTCTTATGGTATTCTAATGCCTGGCATTCAGTCGAACACATTGCAGTCGGCTTTGAAAGTACACTCGGTTTAAATAAGACAATTATCGGGATTGTAATGGTTGCTTTACTCGGCATTATTATTTTCGGCGGTGTAGAACGAATTGCGGGTGTTGCAGACAAAGTAGTACCGTTTATCCTTTGTCAACACAATGAGGGGAATTGAACCGGGACCTATTTATACGCAAGAAGCAATTCATACGGTTTTCCCAGGCTACGGTCCTCTATTTGTAGCGATTGCAATTTTCTTCTTCGCATTCACGACATTGATGGCTTATTATTACATCGCTGAATCGTAAATTATAACGTAACAAAAAAAGCCTTTGATCGCAGGGAATCATCATCTGCGGACAAAGGCTTTTTGAAACGGATTTATAAAATATGCAATTCTTTCGGGAAGGATGTGAGCACTTCCGTTTTGCCATCTTCATTAATATAGACGATATCTTCAATTCGAATACCGCCTTCTTCCGGGATATAAATGCCTGGCTCGATCGTGAAAACAAGACCTGATTCGGCGATGTCTTCATTGTTTTGGTGAACGGATGGCTCTTCGTGCACCTCAATACCTAGACCGTGGCCAACGCGGTTATTATAATATTGCCCGTAGCCGCTCTCTGCAATGACATTTCTTGCTGCGATGTCAAAGTTTTTAAGCGGTACACCAGCTTGAACAGCTTCAATGCCTGCTTCGTTTGAGGCAAGAACGATGGAATAAAGTTCTTTTTGTCTTTCCGTTGCTTCGCCGACGATGAACGTGCGTGTAATGTCAGAGCAATACCCATCTTTCACGACGCCAAAGTCAATGAGCACATAATCGCCGTTTTGAATGACGCGTTCTCCAGGTGAACCGTGCGGCAATGCTGCTTTTTCGCCAGTTAACACGATCGTAGAGAAGGATGGACCATCTGCGCCAAATTTTCGCATTAAAAATTCTAGTTCTGCTGTCAGCTCGGACTCAGTCATGCCGACTTTGATCTTCTTAATACCTTCTTCTAGCACTTTTTCAATAATATCAATCGCTTTTTGCAGAAGTGCAATTTCTTCCTTGGATTTTTTCATACGCTGGGCATTGACCGTATTTTGAACGTCAACGACATCGATGTGCGGATAAGCGCCCTTTAAGCTTGTGTAACGATCATAGCTCAACGCTTTCGCTTCGATTCCAACCGTTTTAGAAATGTCACCAATGGCATTTTTCACAACTTCAAAAGGAACTTGCTCATCTGAAATTGGAACGATCGTTTGAATATCAGAATCTTGTGCAGCCGCGTCTTTATCTAGTGCTGGAACAAATAAAAACTGCTCATTCGCATTAATATTGATAAACAAAGACATGAATCGCTCATGTGGATCTGCGTTGAATCCAGTGTAGTAAAACACATTTGCCGGTGCTGTAATCATAACCGCTTCAATATTTTGTTCGCGTAATTGCGCTTGTAAAATCTCTCTTCTTTTTGCGTAAATACTTTCCAACGAAAGCCCTCCCTAAGTATTGTCAATGATTATACTTGCAAGAATTGTGCCGTATCTCCAGAGTTTGACATTCATCTTGTCGAAGCCCTCTTCAACAAGGTGGAAAATCCATGAATCAGGAAGAAATTTTACCATACCTAACGAAAAAATCCCACTTTTGCCTACGTAAAGATGAGGAATTCAAGCTTTTAGGCGTTACAAGTAACCCGTTAAGCTTCGTATAGCAGATGCTATCTAAATGTAGAAACTTTTTAAAAGAACTAAACCAAATGGAAGACGGAGAGAAATATCGATTTTAATGTCTAATAGAATAGAATTGTCTATTTTTTTGTGTAAAAATTCCTATACAATTATTCTGGGTTGGAGAAATGGCTTTACAATCATTTTTAGTAAGAAAAATTAATTTGAGTAGTCTTCTTAATGGACCAATATCACAATTTTTGGACTGTTGAGTAGTTAGAAAAGCTACTATTCTCCTAGGTCTACCAATTTTCATTTGAAAGATTTCGTTCGGGGGGGAAAATGGGCTTTAATGGAATTGTTTGTCAAATGATAGGTTTTTGGCATGATAAGTGCATATACATGTTGTCTGAAAGGCAGGGGGGAATGGGAAATTGCAAAACAGCTTGTTAATGAATGACGGTTTAAGGAGGGAGTAACGGTGTCTAATGTTGTTCTAGAGTTAAAAGAACTTCATACACATTTTTTCACTGAAAACGGTGAAATACCCGCAGTTGACGGGGTTAGTATAAAGCTTCATAAAGGCGAAATAGTAGGAATTGTTGGTGAGTCTGGATGTGGAAAAAGTGTTACCTCCTTATCAATAATGGGGCTTGTTCCGAGTCCTCCTGGAAAGATTGTAGGCGGGGAGATCAATTTTAAAGGTGAGAATCTCGTAACCGCATCCCCTAAAAGGATTAAAAATATTAGGGGAAATGAAATTGCGATGATCTTTCAAGAGCCTATGACTTCTTTAAATCCACTTTTTACAATAGGAAACCAATTAATTGAAGCTCTCCGTATGCATCAAAAAATCACAAAAAAAGATGCAAGGAAGAAATCGATCGAGATGCTAAAGTTAGTTGGGATTCCACGTCCAGATGCTGTCATTGATGAATATCCTCATCAATTGTCGGGGGGGATGAGGCAACGTGTCATGATTGCAATGGCCATGTTGTGCAACCCAGAAGTTTTAATTGCTGATGAACCGACAACGGCATTGGATGTAACGATTCAAGCGCAGATTTTAGACATCATGCGTAATTTGAATCAGAAACAGGATACAGCTATTTTAATGATCACACATGATCTAGGCGTTGTTGCAGAGATTTGTGACCGTGTTGTTGTGATGTATTCAGGAAAAGTTGTAGAGGAAGGGACCACTAGAGAGATCTTAAAAGATCCGCAACATCCTTATACGGTTGGTTTAATCCGCTCATTACCGAATATGAATGTGAAAAATCAACAACTATATTCTATACCTGGAACAGTCCCTTTGCCTAAAATCGGAAGAACTGCTTGTGGTTTTGCCCCTAGATGTGAATTCGCATTAGATCGCTGTTTTCAAGAAAACCCAGATTTATATGTACTAGAGAGTGGCCGAAGCAGTCGATGCTTTTTAAACGATGCGGATGGTGAGAAAGGAGGTCCCTTGAAGGATGCAGAAGCCGCTATTAGAAGTTAATGGATTAAAGAAATACTTTGATATACGGGGCGGAGTGCTAGGTAAAAAAGTCGGTGAGGTGAAAGCGGTTGACGATGTTACATTTACCGTCAAAGAGGGCGAGATTCTAGGGATTGTAGGAGAATCTGGTTGCGGTAAGTCTACAACCGGAAAGTCAATCCTAAGATTGATTGAACCAACCGATGGAGAAGTAAAGTTTGAGGGGCGGGATATTACAGCTGTTACTCAGGAAGAAATGCGAAAGCTGAGACGGGATATGCAGATTATATTCCAAGACCCATATGCCTCCTTAAATCCAAGACATACGATCGAAAAAGTTATTAGCGAGCCTTTGTTAATCCATGGGATGAAATCTGTTAAAGAACGGAAAGAAAGAGTAAGAGAATTACTGGAAGTAGTTGGTTTAAGTGACTATCATGCTTCAAGGTACCCTCACCAATTTAGTGGAGGACAAAGGCAACGAATCGGGATTGCGAGGGCGTTGGCAAATAATCCCAAACTAATCATTTGTGATGAACCTGTCTCTGCTTTAGACGTATCAGTACAATCCCAAATTTTGAATTTGATGGAAGAACTACGTGATCAATTTAACCTAACATACATTTTTATTGCCCATGATCTTAGTGTCGTGAAGCATATTAGCGACCGGGTGGGTGTTATGTATTTGGGGCGCATGGTCGAGTTGGCGGATAAGGACAACCTGTATGATGATCCGAAACATCCTTATACGCGGGCATTATTGTCAGCGGTTCCGTTACCAGATCCTGACGTGAAAAAAGAAAGAATTATTTTAAAAGGTGATGTACCAAGTCCAGCCAATCCACCGACAGGATGTACTTTTCATACGAGATGTCCGAATGTAATGGATATTTGTAAAACGGCTCGGCCTCAATTCAACCAAATTGATGAAAATCATGCTGTTGCATGCCATCTATACAATTAAAAACATATTACAAGGGGGTAAAAAGTGATGAAATTTAAAACTGCTTTTGTAAGGGTTTTCATACTTGCATTAGTTTTAGTGCTTGCCGCATGTGGTGGTGGTGGCGAAGAAGGAAGTAGTAAAGAAGGATCCAAGTCAGAATCCAAAGGGGATCAAGTGTTAGTATTTGCGCGCGGCGGTGATTCAAGCAGTCTAGACTTTGCAAGCACTTCAGATGGAGAATCTTCACGTGTTACAAAGCAAATTTTTGAGAGTTTACTTGACTTTGATAAAGACTCATTCAATGTTGTTCCAGGATTGGCACATGATTGGGACGTTTCAGAAGATGGATTGAGCTACAAATTCTACCTTGAAGAAGGTGTTACGTTCCATGATGGCACTGATTTTAATGCTGAGGCAGTAAAGGTGAATTTTGAGCGTTGGTCTGACCCTGATCATCAATATGCATTCAAGGAAGATGGATACGCTTACCCATTGTACGGGACGATGTTCGGTGGATATAAGGGAGATGAAGATCACGTCATCAAGGAAATAAACGTAGTAGGTGATCACGAAATTGAATTTGTTTTAACACAGCCATTGGGATCATTTTTACAAAACATGGGCATGCACTACTTTGCAATTACATCTCCAAAAGCTTTAGAAGATTTCGGAGCTAAAATCAATGAAAACCCAGTAGGTACAGGTCCATTTAAATTTGTAAGTTGGAGTAAAGACGACTCCATTGTACTAGAAAAGAATGAGAACTATCGTAAAGAAGGACTTCCAAAACTGGATAAAGTTGTTTATAAAGTTGTACCTGATAACGCAGCTCGCTTAATCGCATTACGTTCGGGGGAAATCGATATTATGGATGATGTAAATCCGGATGATGCGGCTGGTGTTGAAGCGGATAACGCTTTGAACCTCTATACACGAGGAGAAAATAATGTTGGCTTTTTAGGATTTAATACAGCAAAAGAGCCATTAAATAACAAGTTAGTTCGTCAGGCAATTAACCATTCAATTGAACGTGAAAAAATTGCAGATGCGCTTTATGCTGGTTATGCGACACCTGCGGTTAATCCATTGCCGCCTGGATACATGGGCTATAACGATGAAGTTGAAGGGTACAAGTTTGATGCTGACAAAGCAAAAGAATTATTGGCAGAAGCAGGCTATCCAGATGGTTTTGAAATTGATTTATGGGTAATGCCAGTTTCTAGACCGTATATGCCGGATCCAGAAAAAGCTGCTGAAATCATTCAAGATAACTTAAGTAAAATCGGCGTTAAAGTCAAAATTGTCCGAGAAGAATGGGCCCCATACTTGGAGAAAACGTCCAAAGGTGATCAAGAGCTTTACCTACTTGGTTGGTCGGGATCAAACGGTGATCCAGATTATTTCCTAAGTAGTCTCACACACGGGGAAAGTGTTGGTGGAGAAAATCGTACTTTCTATGATAATGCAGAGCTAAACGAACTTTTAGATGCGGCTAAACTATCTGTCGACCAAGAAGAACGTGCGCGATTGTATAAAGAGGCACAAGAAATCATATCGGAAGATTCACCGATGGTAACGCTTGTCCATTCTAAACCACTAGTAGCAACTAGAAGTGCCGTGAAAAATTACCAACCACACCCTTCAACAAGTGATTCGTTGGTAGAAGTTGAACTTGAGTAACGAATAGGATTGGGGGAGATCTTTCACTCTCCCAATCTTTGTTAATTGAAAGAGCTTTAGCGTATTGATGGCTCAGACGAATACAACATGAAACATTTTATCCGAATATGGATAGATGAAAACCGGGGTGAGACGATGTATGCATATATAATGAGACGTTTATTGATGCTCATTCCAGTGCTAATAGGTATGACAATTGTTACTTTTGCGATTGTCCATTTTATACCGGGTAATCCTGCACAAGTCATTTTAGGGGAAACTGCGACTGAAGCTGCTGTAGAGGAGCTAGAAGAGCGAATGGGCTTAAATAAGCCATACGCTGTTCAATATGGCTTGTATGTAAAAGGTCTTCTTCAAGGCGATTTAGGAACATCCCTAAAGACTAAAACAGAAATTGCAAGTGAAATATGGCCATTTATGGCTGGGACGATTGAGTTATCTCTATTTGCGATGTTATTTGCAGTAATTATAGGTGTAAATGCAGGAATTATTAGTGCCTGGAAACAGAATTCATGGTTTGACTTTTTGGCAATGATCTTCGCGCTAGTCGGTGTCTCAGTTCCTATTTTTTGGCTTGCGCTTATGGAACAATGGATTTTTGCGCAAGAGCTTGGTTGGTTTCCAGCCTATGGAAGACAAAGTAGTAGGGATACGATGGAGGCAATTACACATTTATATGTGCTCGATTCCATACTTCATCTAGATTTTGGAAGAACAATAACCACACTTAAACATTTGGTATTACCGAGTATAGCCTTAGGGACGATACCGATGGCGATTATTGCAAGAATGACTCGCTCAAGTATGTTAGAAGTGATGAAGTCTGACTACATCCGAACTGTTCGTGCAAAAGGTTCGGGAGAGTTCCTAGTTGTTTATAAACATGCACTAAAAAATGCAGTCATCCCAATTTTGACAGTGATGGGATTACAAATGGGCGTGTTGTTAGGCGGAGCTATTCTAACAGAAACGATATTTAGTTGGCCTGGCATTGGGCGATATATTTATGACGCGATTAATTACCGTGATTATCCAGTGATTCAGTCAGGTATTTTAATTGTTGCATTTATGTTTGTTATGATTAATTTACTAGTTGACGTGCTCTACACTTACGTTGATCCAAGGATAAAATATTAGGGGGCGTAATAATTATGAAGATAGAGGAACGACCAAAAGTTGAAAAATTATTAACAAACCCTGTAAAAAGAAATCATCAATTCGATACGGTAGAAGTTAAAGTTTCTCCTCCTTGGAAAGATGCAGTGAAACAACTTCGGAAAAATCGCTTTGCTGTTGCGGGTTTTATCATTATCGTGTTTTTTGTTTTTCTTGGGCTGTTAGCGCCATTATTAACGCCTTATAGTTATGAAGAACAAAATCTTGCCAATCGATTACTTGCACCATCTGCCGATCACTGGTTTGGAACCGATGACCTTGGAAGGGATATTTTCACGAGAATTGCCTATGGCGCAAGAATTTCCTTGCAAGTTGGATTGTTTGCAGTAAGTGGTGCGCTCGTTTTCGGTACAATTTTAGGGATCGTTGCAGGTTATTTTGGCCGCTGGATCGATACGATCATCTCTAGAACGTTCGATATGCTTTTGGCGTTTCCAAGTATTTTATTGGCAATTGCAGTTGTTGCGATTTTAGGTGCTTCTCTTGAAAACGCTTTAATTGCTATTGCTATTATCAACATACCGGTATTTGGACGTTTGGTACGCTCAAGGGTCATTAGTCTGCGTGAGGAAGAGTATATAATGGCAGCTAAAGCACAGGGTATGAAAAATGGAAGGATCCTTCTCCATCATATCCTGCCGAACAGTATGGCGCCTATTATTGTTCAAAGTACTTTAGGATTCGGTACCGCAATATTAGATGCCGCAGCATTAGGCTTTCTAGGTCTAGGGGCACAGCCTCCTATGCCTGAATGGGGGAAAATGCTTGCCGATTCGCGTAACTTTATCCAGTTAGCACCTTGGACGCTCATCGCACCGGGTATATCCATTATGTTGGTTGTACTAGGATTCAACCTAATTGGTGATGGTTTAAGAGATGCGATAGATCCAAAGATGAAAAGTTAATCGTTAGGAGTCTAGAGGAATTACCATTGAACAGTTACTTTGTAGAACGTGTCCTTGGTGATTCCTTTTTTCTTATTCGACAAATGAGTGAGTATTGCGATTAGTGTGCGAATTCAATATTTTCGGCACGGAAATTGCAAGAATATATAGAAGCATAGCAAAGAAAGGAGTGATTTAGGAAGTTTAACTCCCACTATTAATACGTGTCAAAAAAGAAGGTTGCAAGAAAGAGATGATGACTTGAATGGGTGAACTAATTAAAACTGTAAAAATTCCTGGAATTATTTAGAGGCACCTGTCAAAAAGTCTAGACAGCATACGCGGTCGAATTATTGAAAGCGGTTCCATTCCAAAACTATCATTCACAAGGGGGCAACGCGCATGAAAAAGAAAATGTTATGGCTTTTCACACTTCTGATCGTCAGTGTAGTGGCATTAGCCGGGTGTTACGGTGGAGAAAAAGCCGGATCAGACGCAGATGAAAAAGATGAAACGAAAGGAACAAGCGAAGAAAGCACAGGACCAAGTGTTTTACACTTAGCAGTGGCGGGGGAGATTCCAACATTGAAAACAAATGGTCAGATGGACGGTCTTTCTCAAACAATCCTTCAAAATATTTATGAAGGTTTGTTCAAAATCGATCAAAATGATCAAGTGATTGAAGGAATTGTTGACACTTACGACGTCAGTGAAGATGGGAAAACATACACTTTTCATTTGAAAGAAACTGTTTGGAGCAATGACACGCCAGTGACGGCGAACGACTTTGTCTATGCATGGAAGAAAAACTTACACCCCGAAACGATTTCACCACATGCGTACTTAATGGGTCCTGTGAAAAATGCAGCAGCAATCCAAGACCCTGAAAGCGATCTTTACGGAAAAGTAGACGAGCTTGGCGTGAAGGTGATCGATGAAAAGACATTAGAAGTGGAGCTAGATAATACTGTTCCATACATTACTGAGCTTTTAGCACACCAAGTATTTTATCCACAAAACGAGGAGTTTGTTGAATCTCAAGGGGATCAATATGCGCTAGAGCCGGAAAATATTATCTCCAATGGAGCTTTTACAATTGACACATGGGCGCATGACCAAAGCTGGACATTGAAAAAGAATCCAAAATATTGGAATGCCGACACAGTTAAATTGGATGAAGTGAACTATAAAGTGGCAAAAGATACAGCGACAGAAATGAATCTTTACGAAACAGACACAATCGATGTTGCTAACTTGTCCTCTGAATTTGTTGACGTCTATAAAGATCATGAGGAATATACAACTTCCCTAAAATCAGAAATTTACTTCCTGCGCATGAACCAGAAAAACCCGAACTTGGCGAATGCTAACATCCGAAAGGCAATCGACATGGGGTGGGATAAAGAACAAGCTGCCGATGCGATTTTAAAGAATGGTTCCCAAGCGGCTTATTGGCTCGTATTCCCTGGTTTTGTCGAGACACCAGAGGGCGGGGATTTCCGTGACAAATTCGGTGATTTAAACAAAGGAACAGTTGAAGAAGCGCAAGCGCTTTGGACGAAAGGTCTTGAAGAGCTAGGTGTCGATGAAATTTCATTAGAACTTTTAAGCTATGACGATGATCAAAGAAAGTCCATCGCTGAATATATGAAAAATCAATTAGAGAAAAATCTTCCAGGCCTTAAAATTACGATTAACCAACAGCCAAACAAACAGAAATTGGCTTTGGAAGATGCGTTAGATTATGACATATCCCATTCCGGCTGGAGAAATGACATTGCGGATCCAGTTGAATTTTTATCCGTGTTCCTTTCGGACGGGCCTTACAACTGGCAAAACTTCAAAAATGACCGCTTCGATGAGCTTGTGAAAAAGGCAATGGTCGATTTCTCAGACAATAACCAGCGTGCGATCGATCTGCAAGAAGCGGAGGAAATTTTAATCGCACAAGAGGCGGCAATTTCACCGATGTATCAAGCAGGATCTGCACGACTTGTGAAGCCTCATGTCAAAGGTTTTGTTACACATGCGAATTCAACGTTTTCGTTCCAATGGGTAACGATTGAAAAGTAAAGGCAAATACGTCATCAGTTTTTCGTGTCTCCCATTTATTAAATGATGGGGGACACGGAAGATGGCGAAAGTACTTCCAAAAAAGGCGGTGAGACTTCTGTGAAAAAATATATTGTGAGTCGGGTTGGGTACATGATATTCACATTTTTGCTAATCGCCACGTTTACTTTCTTTCTCATGCAAACGTTGCCGGGCTCTCCGTTTAATGACGAACGTTTAACAGAAGTACAAAAGCAAGTGTTGTATGAAAGATATGGATTGAATGAACCAATGGCGATTCAGTATGTCAAATATTTGGGGAATATCGTGAAAGGAGACTTTGGTGTCTCTTTCCAATTCGATGGAAGAGCTGTGACCAGCATTATCGGTGAACGGATCGGTGTCTCGGCAGTTCTCGGCGCGCAATCATTGATTGTTGGAACGGTTTTAGGGCTGTTTTTAGGGATTATTGCCGCCTTAAGACATAACACCTTCATTGACTATGGCGCGATGATTATTGCGGTACTCGGCTTGTCGATTCCAAACTTTGTATTAGCAGGTTTACTGCAATACTGGATCGGCGTTCGTTTACAATGGCTGCCTGTTGCGTTTTGGGATGGATTTGCGTATTCCATTCTGCCAACCATTGCACTTTCCGCTTTCGTTGTGGCGACGATGGCACGGTTTATGCGGACAGAAATGCTCGACGTATTAGGAAATGAATACATCACGACGGCAAGGGCAAAGGGAATTAGTGAACTAAAAGTCGTCTTAAAGCATGGTTTGCGGAATGCGATGATTCCAATTATAACGATTCTCGGACCTTTAACAGTTGCACTAATGACGGGGACATTAGTCGTCGAAAAAATCTTTAGTGTTCCGGGTCTCGGCGAACAGTTCGTCAAATCTATTTTAACGAATGATTACCCGGTCATTATGGGTGTGACATTGTTTTATAGTTTTTTATTCATACTTGTTATTTTAATCGTCGATTTATTATACGGTGTCATCGATCCAAGAATCCGACTAGCAGGGGGTGGGCAGCGTGAAGGTAAATGAAGCAGAATTCACAGATGATCTATTCGAAGAAGCGGGTCAACAATTCAAAGAAAAGAAAAAGTCCGGCCGCCCATCTTCAAGCTTTTGGCGTGATTCCTGGATTCGACTCCGCAAAAACAATGGTGCGTTCATTGGACTTATTTTGATCATTGCCATGATTTTATTGGCAATCTTCGGTCCAATGATGAATTCTTATGGTTTTGACGATCAGGATTTAACGAGAGCCAATTTACCACCTAAAGTGCCAGTCCTAGAGAATATTCCCTTTTTGGGAATGAATGGCGTGGATATTCGGGGGATGGATCAGTATGAAGCGAAAGGTGTTACGGACTATTATTGGTTCGGAACAGATGAGCTGGGCCGTGATTTGTGGACGCGTATTTGGCAAGGGACAAGAATTTCTTTGTATATCGCCTTTTTGGCTGCCACGTTAGATTTAATCATCGGTGTTGCGTACGGGAGCATATCGGCTTATTACGGCGGACGCGTGGACAACGTGATGCAGCGGATTATTGAGGTGTTAATGGGTGTTCCGAACTTAATCGTCGTCATTTTACTTATTTTAGTCTTGAAGCCGGGTATTGTGTCGATCACGCTTGCGATGGTCATTACAGGCTGGGTGAATATGGCAAGAATTGTCCGGGGTCAAGTGCTGAAATTGAAAGGGCAAGAGTTTGTGTTAGCCTCCCGAACCTTAGGTGCAAAAGATCAGCGGCTCATTTGGGGGCATCTGATCCCGAACAGTTTAGGGCCGATCATTATTACAACGATGTTCACCATTCCAACGGCGATTTTTACAGAAGCTTTTTTAAGTTTTATCGGGTTAGGGCTGCAACCGCCTATTGCATCCTTAGGGACGATTGTGAACGACGGATTTAAAATGCTGAGAATTTATCCGCATATGTTGTTGTTCTCTTCTGTCATTATCAGTTTAATCATGATCAGCTTTAACTTACTCGGAGACGGTCTACGGGATTCATTTGATCCGAAAATGAAAAAGTAGAGGTGATGGACGTGGAGAAAATTTTAACAGTAGAAGATGTGCACATCTCTTTTGATACGTACGATGGCGAAGTAAAAGCTGTTCGGGGTGTTTCGTTCGATTTATATAAAGGGGAAACACTTGCAATTGTCGGTGAATCAGGATCAGGGAAATCGGTCATGTCGAAAAGTATTATGGGGCTAGTACCAAAACCGTCCGGGAAAATCGTGAATGGAAAAATTATGTATAAAAATCGGGACATTACGAAACTCTCGTCGAAAGAATATCGAGGGATCCGCGGTGCAGACATTTCCATCGTCTTTCAAGATCCAATGACATCTTTGAATCCTACGATGACAATTGGTCATCAAATTATGGAAGGGATTATGGTGCATCAAAAGCTGCCTCGAAAAGAAGCGGAGGAAAAAGCGATTGAACTGTTGCATCTCGTCGGCATTCCGAATCCAGAACAGCGTGTGAAGCAATATCCGCACCAGTTTTCAGGCGGTATGCAGCAACGGGTTATTATTGCCATGTCGCTTGCTTGTAACCCGGAGATTTTAATTGCGGATGAGCCGACAACGGCTTTAGATGTGACGGTTCAAGCGCAAGTATTGGAATTGTTAAAAGAAATACAGCTGAAAATGGGGACATCGATCATATTTATTACCCATGATTTAGGGGTTGTTGCGAATATTGCAGACCGGGTTGCCGTTATGTACGCAGGGAAAATTGTGGAAATCGGCAAGACGGAAGAAGTTTTTTACAACACACAGCACCCCTACACGAAAGGGTTGCTTGCGGCCATGCCGGATTTAAACACGGGGCAGGATGAACTGCAAACGATTCCGGGATCACCTCCAAATCTCTTGTACCCGCCTGTCGGAGATGCTTTCGCCGAGCGTAATGAACATGCATTGAAAATCGACTTTCTACATGACCCGCCGATGTTCAAAGTATCAGATACACATTATGCAGCGACGTGGCTGCTCCATGAAAAGGCAGTAGGAAAAGCAAAGGAAATCGATGAGAAAATCAAGGTGAAGAAGCAATCTAAAACGGTTGGGGTCCAAAAGTCAGTTCGGCAGGAAAAACTGCTGGAAGTGAAAGGGTTGAAGCAACATTTCCCGGACAGCCGCCAGTCGGTCATTAAAGCGGTAGACGGTTTAACATTTGATATTTTCAAAGGGGAAACGTTCGGACTTGTTGGTGAATCAGGCTGCGGGAAATCAACGACTGGTCGGACATTGATTCGCTTGTACGATGCCACGGATGGCGAAATACTGTTCAAAGGTGTCGATATTCGACAACAAAACAATTTGAACAAAGAAGTTCAAATGATTTTCCAAGATCCGTATTCTTCATTGAATCCGAGGTGGACGGTAGCGGACATTATTGCGGAGGGCATGGATATTCATGGGTTATATAAAACAAAGCAAGAGCGCATGGAAAAGGTTTATGAGTTGCTAAGAACGGTTGGTTTACTAGAAGAACACGCCAATCGCTATCCACACGAATTTAGTGGGGGGCAAAGACAGCGAATTGGCATCGCGCGTGCTCTCGCTGTTGAACCGAAGTTCATCATCGCGGATGAACCAATTTCAGCATTGGATGTATCGATTCAAGCACAAATTACGAACTTGCTGCGAAAGTTGCAGCGGGAGAAAGGGTTAACTTATTTGTTCATCGCGCATGATCTTTCGATGGTGAAATATATTAGTGACCGCGTTGGGGTGATGTATCGAGGGAAGCTCGTTGAAGTGGCGGAAAGTGATGAACTGTATGCGAACCCGCTTCACCCGTATACGAAATCGTTGTTATCCGCGATCCCTGTCCCCGATCCGAACATTGAAAAAACACGAAAACGTGTACATAAAACGGAATGGGATATGTCGGCGTCGGATTATCAATTAAGAGAAGTAGTAGAAGGGCATTGGGTTGCCTGCACGGAAGCGGAGTTTATGCAATACAAACAAGCAGCGCAGAAAGAGATGTTGTTCGTATGAGAAAAGGATTGTGTTGGACAATTGCCGCGATCGGATTTTTGGCGCTTGTCTTGTTCGTCCTAGACGTTGGAATGGCAGTTTGGGATACGTTTTTTCTGACTGGACTCGTTCTTTTTATGTGCGGGGGCGCTTTTCTATTATTGGAAAAGGGAATTTTTAATTTTTTCTTTCTGAGCTTTCGTAAGTTTTTAAAATCGACGTCGAAAGCGGAAGAATACGTGTCGGAAGTAAATGGGGAAAGACAAGTAATCGCATCCTTGCCGATGAAATTTTCTTTTACACGTTACTTATTGCTTGTCGGTGTAGCGATGCTTGTCGTGGCAACAGTTTTTCCAGTTTATTTTATTCAATAAGATGAGAATGGGGGAAGTGGAATGAATCGTATTGAAAAGTTGCAAAAACAATTAGATGAACTACAAGTAGATGGTTTGATCGTTAACGGGGATTGGAATCGAAGATATTTGTCAGGATTTACAGGAAGCAATGGCATCCTTATTGTCACAGCAGACGACGTGCGTTTTGTAACAGACTATCGTTATTTTGAGCAGGCAGAAAAGCAAACGGGGTTGGATGTTGTATTGCATGCGGAGCATACGGGTCATAAGCATAAAATCTATGACGAAGTCGCGAAGCAAGTAAAACAAATGGGGATTCGAAAGCTTGGCTTTGAACAGCAACATTTAAACTATGGCAATTACGCGCGATTGGAGACGCTCCTTGATACGACGCTCGTACCAACATATGACGTAGTTGAAAACTTGCGCATGGTAAAGTCAGCAGAAGAAATTGAAAACATTCGCATTTCCACTAAAATTACGGATGATGCATTTGTTCATATTTTAGAGATCATTCGTCCGGGCATGACTGAATTGGATGTTGCGGGTGAACTGGAAAGCTTTATTAAGAAAAATGGCGGTTTGACTGGGACGTTTAGTCCAATCGTTGCTTCTGGAAAAAGGGCATCGTTGCCGCATGGCCGAGCAAGTGACAAAGTACTGGAAAAAGGCGACATGATCACGATTGACTTCGGTACAAATTATAATGGCTATTGGTCGGACATTTCCCGAGTGGTTGCGCTAGGCGAACCGAGCGATACGTTAAAAGAAGTGCATCAAGTTGTCCACCGGGCATTTACAAATTGCATTGATCATTTGAAGCCTGGTTTAACGGATCAAGAAGTCGATCAATATATGCGTGAAGTGTTAATAGAGACAGGGTACAACGAAGTTTCCGGGACGGGAACAGGTCATGGCATTGGACTTGAGGTACACGAAAAACCATTATTTTCAGTAGACTCCGAGAAAATACTATTGCCGAATATGGTTGTAACGGTTGAGCCGGGTGTTTATGTAAAGGATGTCGGGGGGGCGCGAGTGGAAGATATGCTCCTCATCACGGAAGAGGGCTGTGAAGTGTTGTCTCCTTCTACGAAAGAGTTAGTTATTTTGTAAGGGGAAAGGAACTGTTTTGCGCTGTTAATTGATTCGACTACAAAACAAGTTGACAATTAAATTAAAAAAGGCTACAGAAAACTCCTAGACGAGGTCTGTAGCCTTTTTCGTTACGATTAGACCGTAAATTGATCCGGTGCAACATTCTTTTTAATTTTCATAGCAAATACATATACAACAATGGAGACGATGAGCGATTGGACTGCCGGGAGACCCCACGGCGATACGTATTGTGTGAAATACCCGACTATGATACCGGCAGCCATTGCAATGGTTGCCATCCAATTCCATCCATCATGGTCTTCCCATTCTTGCTTTCTAATGAAGAAGAAATCTGCCATCATTACTCCACCAATAGCAGGATACAATAAGGCTGTTAAGTAAAGGAAATCCATAAAGTAGTCAAGAATCCCCATTAATGCAACGATAATCGCTAGGATTGTACCTAACAGCGTAAGAAGGGCCCGGCCTTTACCTGAGTTCACATTAAAAATGTTTGCCAAAGCTAACCCCATGCTATAGTTATTGACTAATTGGGAAGTCCATGTCGCAAACCATAAAATTAAAAAGCCCCAAATTGGAAAACCTAATCCCATCATGACGTTAACAATATCTGCATCGCCAACGCCTACAGCCATCACAGCCCCTACTACAAAAAGCGGTAAGCCAACAAGAATGATTCCACTCGGGATAATAAAATTATCCTTCCATGTTGGTTTAGCATAACGCGTATAATCCGATGCAATGACCCATTGAGAAACGTTAGCCCCAATAACAAGACTAATCGCAGCCCAAATTGTCATTGTGGGTGTCGGTTGCCAAGATGTAATCGTATCCCAACCAATATTTCGCATCGCATAGTAGATTCCGCCGGCAATTAAAACAAGACCAGCAGGAACTGCAATATAATCCGTCCATTTCATAGAACTATAACCAATAATTGAAGGGAGGGCAAAAAGTAACCCACAAACAACTGTCACAATTGCCCAGCCCATCCAATTATGCTGGTAATCGATACCGAACATCGCGGAGATCGCGTTACCAGCTACCGCGGTTTGTAAGGCCCACCAACCAAGCGAAACGATAAAGATTGTAAATCCAACGATTACTTTTGCTTGAACAGCCCCAAAGCTAGCACGTGAAATAACAGAAGATGAACGTCCGGTTTTGGCTCCGATATAGCCTTGCAATGTGTTGCCAATCCACTGGAACCCGAATAGTGCGATAATTAGTATTAAAAGAATCTTAGAAAGTCCGAAACTGGCAGTAAGTGCAGCCCCAACCATTAATACCGGAATGGTAAATTCTAATCCGCCAAAAATCATCGTAGGGGTAATCCAATGTTGCCGTGCGGATTCAGGAATTGAATCTAACGCTTGGTCCTGATCCATGAAACCTTCGGCCGAAGTCTTTTTTACCCTTGTTGGGGCATTCGTTGTTTGTACCATTCTATTTCACATCCTTTTTGATAATAAAAAAGAATAGGAAGGAGAAATGCATCGCTTCCTATTCAAGAGTTTCATTTACTCAATCTATTTCCTATTAGACTTTCACCAGTGCATAGACAAGCTCACATGCTTCGTTTCCTTCATTTACACACCAATGCGGTTCTCCAGCTGGAATATAAGACGCTTGACCCTCTGTAATCGTGAAAGGTTTTCCACCGCTTTCGCCTGAAAGAGCTCCTTTAAGAATAAAGGAATATTCATGCTCTTCATGGGAAGTTGTTCCTTCTTTCGGCAATTTTTCTCCTGCAGGTATAGAGACAAAGCCAAAATTTACGTCAGCACCTTCAAATTGATCTTGAAAAAGTGTTTGGACAATTTCTTCTGTGATTTTTGGTTGTTCAATTTTCATAGCAATTCCTCCAAATTACGATGTTCTTCCAGGCAGTTCCTGATAGTCGAATGTGCTTCGATCGACTTCTACTAAAAAGTGTTCTTTTGCTTCCTCCACGGTGAAATACCCATTTTTAACATCTTGTGCAACTTGTGCTGCCGATCTATTAAGTGGATCGCCATACCCTCCACCTGTCCCTGTCATTAAACGGACTACGTCATTTTTCTGGAGTCTATAACGTGGGTAAACCCCGAAAGGACCGTCAACTTCACCATTCGCCTTATGAATATAAAACTCATTAGGGGAACCTTCATTTCCTTTGTTCATTCCCCATGGATAGAACTTATTACGTCCGTAAGTGATAGTAGCTGCTTGTCCGTCAGATAACGCACGATAAGCCCGTATGACACCTTTACCTCCAATAAATTCACCGGCGCCAGCTCCGTTCCCATCTTGGCGCAAGCTATATTCATCAATTAGAACGCCATATCTTGTTTCCGCTACTTCTACTGGAACGTTATAGGTTTCTCCATCTGCTACACAGAATTGGCCGGAAGCTCCGTCTTGACCAAGTGCTCCACCCCAACCCCCAACTGAAGGTTCCACAATTAAAAATGGCTCATTCGTGTCCTGATGATTACCAGTTAACGTAACTGAACAGACAGAAAGGTGATGACCGGCTGTTAAACGATTTGGTAAATGCGGAGCCATTGCTTTCCAAATCAAATCTAGACTTCCGAGTAAAGTTTCAAAGTAGTTGGAAACTGGTACCGGTCGTTCAGCTGACATAATTGATTTTGGATCCACAATGACCTTTAGCGGTCGGAAAACCCCGTCATTCACGTCCTGTTCTGGGTTTGTCATGGCCAAGAAAATGACCCGGACTGCTGAAACAAGCCCTGTATAGGAACAGTTCATGGGGCCGGGAACTTGTGGATGGCTGCCCCGGAAATCACAAATAAATTCATCATCCGTGATGGTTACCTTTACTTTGATCTTAAAGGGGCCATTTCCCATGCCGTCAGTGTCAATGTAATCTTCAGCCTCAAAAACACCTTTTGGTAGTTTTTGAAGTTCTTGACGAGAAATGATCTCGCCATGATCTAACAAATAATCAATTGCAGCTAAAATGGTTTCTTTGCTATGTTTATCGCATAGCTCTTTCAATCTGCGTTCTCCTGTCCTTAAAGCGGCAACTTGTGCCCACATATCACCGAGTGATAAATCTGGGAACCGAACATTTGAGCGGATGATTTCAACGATCCCTTCATTTAAACGATCTTCGTCATATAATTTAATGCAGTTAAATTGTAGTCCTTCTTGGAAGATATCTACTGCATCGTTTGTAAATGAACCAGGGTCTTTTCCGCCAACTTCAGTCCAGTGGGCTTTATTTGCAGAGAAAGCAATGAGTTCCCCTTCGTAGAAGATTGGCATGACAAGTCCGACATCGGAAAGGTGAGAACCTCCTCCGTTATAGGGGTCATTTATGATAATTACGTCGCCCGGTTTAAGCTGATCATCAGGATACTTTTTAAGCGTCTCTTTTACCATGAATGTAAGCATTCCTATAAAACCAGTGACACCGTTTCCTTGTGTTAAGAGATTTCCTTTTGCATCCGTCAATCCACTAGCATAGTCAAGTACTTCGTAAATAATTGGACTCATTGAAGTGCGTGCTAATGCAACAAACATTTCATCACCGGCAGCTAGTAGGGAATCTTTGACGATCTCCAATGTAAATGGATCCACTTTAACAGAAGTAGTTGTCATGTTATTTCTCCTCCGTTTCAATGATGATATTGCCATAGTCGTCTACATATAATTGTTGACTTTCATAAATGACTGTTACTGCTGCCTTTTCCTCGACGATCGCAGGGCCAGAGATGACAACATTAGCTGGCAATTTTTCACGATCATACACAGGCGTATCTACCCAACCTTTTTGTTCGTAGTAAACGTTTCGATTTTCCTTTTTAGCTTCTTCTATAGATCCGGATCGATTAACTTTTCCGATTGTCACTTTTGGAACTTTACCGAAAGCCGTAACATGCAAGTTAACAATTTCGGTAGGGGAGTCTTCTAATCTGAACGTATAATTCTTTTCATGTAAATTATGGAATTCCTCAATAATTGTTGCCTTATCTGCTTCCGACCAACGACCACTTGGTACAGGAACTTTTACTGTATGTTCTTGTCCTAAATAACGCATATCTGCAAAACGGTGGAATTCAACTTGGTCCGCGGGCATTCCTTCTTGAGCGTAATGATCAAGCGCATGCTGTTCAATTTGTTTCCATTGAGCATCCATTTCTTGCAGTGAAAGCTCATTCACTCTTCTGATATAAGTTTGAATGTAATCATGACGCAAATCAGTCATTAACATGCCCCAAGCAGAGAACACAGGTGATGCAATTGGAACAACAACTTTTTTAACACCAAGCTCAAGTGCTAATGCAGGAGCATGCATCGAACCTCCACCACCGAAGGCTAATAGTGTAAAGTCTTGTGGATTATGACCTTTACGGATGGAAATCAGTTTTAATGCATTTAACATATTTGAGTTGGCAATTCGAATGATGCCGAGTGCAGCTTCTTCAGCTGAAATATCAAAATGATTTCCTATTTTCTCTTGAATGACGTTTCTCACATTCTCTAAGTCAACGTCATAATCGAAGTTTTTGGCTGATAAACGACCTGTTAATAGGTTCGCATCGGTTGTAGTAGGTTCTGTCCCGCCTAATCCGTATGCCACCGGACCAGGCATGGCACCAGCAGATTGTGGTCCTACTTTTAACGATCCGGCACTATCAATCCATGCAATTGAACCGCCACCGTTTCCAATTTCGATAATGTCGACAACTGGGGCTTTAATTGGGTAACCAGCATTACGGCTATCTCTTTCGATATAATAATCCGTTGAAACTTTGACCTCGCCATTTTCAATTAATGAGCATTTAGCCGTCGTTCCTCCAATATCAAATGCAATGATATTTTCTTCACCGATCATCTCTCCAAGGACAGCCGCACCGAAAATACCCGCAACTGGACCAGATTCGACCATATTAATAGGAGCTGCTTTAGCATTTTCAAACTTTGTCGTTCCGCCATTTGACTGCATAATATAACGCTGTTCAATGTCAATTTGCTCGCGAAGTTTATTTTCTAAGTTATTGATATACGTTGTGGCTGCTGGTTGGACATAAGCATTTAAAACTGCCGTATTTGTCCGTTCGTATTCCCTCCACTCTTGCGTAATATCACTTGAAGCTGTTACAAGTACTTCTGGCCATAACTCTTTGATGATAGTAGCTGTTTCTTGTTCGTGCGCAGGATTTACATAAGAGTGCATATAGGAAATTGCAATTGCCTCAACGCCTTCTTTTTTGAAGTACTCTACACATTCTTCTATTTCTGACCTTTGTAATGGAGATAAGACTTCCCCTTTGTAATTTAGCCGCTCATCTACTTCCAGTCGTAAATAGCGCTCTACGAAAGGTTCTGGTTTTTTGTAACGGACATTAAATAGATCAGGTCTATTCCCACGTGCAATTTCTAAAATATCACGGAATCCTTTCGTCGTGATTAAACCGGTCTTTGCGCCTTTACGCTCTGTTAATGCATTGATAATGACTGTCGTACCATGGATAAACATAGATAACTGCGCTTGATCGACACCAGCTTTTTTGAGGACATCTAAAACACCTTTTTCAAAGTGGGGAGGTGTTGTATTACTTTTAGCAATACCGATTTGTCCATTTTCATCAACGTACACTAGGTCTGTAAATGTTCCTCCGATATCTGTTGCAACTCTCATAAAGACACACTCCTTTGAATAGTTAAAAAATTATAGGGGTAGTTACACTAAGAATAACTGTTTCCTTTGACGTTGGATTTTCCCACGCATGTAATATTTCAGATGGAAAATGAATGGTATCCCCAGCATTCATCCGGTGAGGAGTGTCATCTAAATAAAAAATGACTTCCCCTTGAAGAATATAGTAAAATTCCTCGCCAGGGTGGCTATAACTATGTTCTTCTCTCATATTTGGCGGAAGAATCACTTTTATAGGCTCAAGTTTTCGATCATGAAATGAACCTGATAAGCGAGCGTAAATTTGTTGGCCGCCATTCATCTTGAAGTTTTTTTGCTCTTCTCTACGTAATAAATAGTTTTGGTGATTTTTATCTTCTTCAAAAAAGAAAATCATCGAAACGTCTAATGCATCGGCTAATTTCTTTAAAGAAGTAATAGATAAAGATGACGCACCTCTTTCTATCTGGGATAGAAAACTAAGGGACAACCCTGTTTCTTCGCTAAGCTCCTTTAACGTCATTTCTTTTTGGAGACGTAAAGCTTTAATCTTTTTGTGAATATCATCCATAACGATAAACTCCTTGAGAAGTTCTAGTTTTACAGCAATAATTCTGAATACACTATAATTTTTAGCTGTTTTTTGTATTATCACTGTAATGTTTATAAATATAACATAATTAATAACTGAATGGAAGGTAAATTTACAATTATCAGTAAATAAATTAGTGAGAGGAGTTTTGTGAATCGTTTCACAATAAATGACGCTTGTCATTAATTCTTTGTGACATTTGCGCCTACTGCTTTGACTGTATTTATTTTATGATGAACTCAAAAGATGATCGTAGGAAAGACTAACCGATTGAGGGAGGATAAAATGAGTAAAGAAAAAACGAAGCAGCTTCACAAAGATGTTGCACCTTTTGCAAAATCGGATTTGAAAAAAAGTATAAGACAAATGATAAATACGATTCTGCCGTTTCTATTGTTATGGTTTTTGGCTTATCAGAGCCTGTCTATCTCTATTTGGCTGACACTTGGCATTGCCGTTGTCGCGGCAGGATTTGTCGTTCGGACATTTATTATATTTCATGATTGCACGCACGGCTCTTTTTTTAAAAACAAAAAAGCGAATGATACTGTCGGTACGATTACGGGTGTTTTAACATTATTTGCCTATGAAAAATGGAAACGAGAGCATTCAATTCACCACGCAACAAGCTCTAATCTCGACAAAAGAGGCGTTGGAGACATTTGGGTGATGACGATCGATGAATATGTTGCTGCTTCCAAATGGCAACGGTTCATGTACCGCTGTTACCGAAACCCATTGGTCATGTTTGGTCTTGGGCCGCTCTATCTCGTGCTCATTTCAAGCCGCTTTAACCGTAAAGATGCGCGTAAGAAAGAGCGCAACAATACGTATTTAACAAATGTGATTCTTGCAGTTCTTTACACAGGTGTCATTTTCCTTGTCGGATGGCAAGCATTCCTGATCGTTCATGGCACAATTATGTTTGTGGCAGGGTTGCTTGGCATTTGGTTATTCTACATTCAGCATACATTTGAGGATTCTTACTTTGAAGAGGAGTCTGAATGGGATTATGTGAAAGCTGCTGTTGAAGGTAGTTCGTATTATAAATTACCACGTGTCCTTCAATGGGTGACAGGAAATATTGGTTTCCACCACGTGCATCACTTGGCGCCGCGCGTTCCAAATTACAATTTAGAAATGGCGCATGAGTCTACGCCGCCGCTTCACCAAGCAACTACAATCACGATGAAAACAAGCTTGGAATCTCTTCGTTATCGGTTATACGACCCGGCGAATAAAACATTTGTCGCGTTTAAAGAAGTGAAGCCCTTGCTTAGTTCCTCACGTTCTGCAATTAACCTGAAACCTAAGCAAACAAGCTTTGAAGGGGAATAATGTACACAGCCGTCTCGGGTTTATTTAGAGGCGGCTATTTCATTATTCCGCCGTTATTTTGATACAATGGATGAAGTGAAGGACGGTGGCACGTATGCAAAGTTGGTATAGTATTTTCCCGAAAAGTCCATGGTTAAGTATTTACGCATGGGCCATTTTTTGCCTTTTGCCGTTCTTTTTTATTTTCAGGTCATCGTCACCAATCGAAATTGCGGTTGGGATTTCGCTCATCTTGCTATTTTTCCTGTCCTATCGCTTTTCCTTTAAATCGAAAAGCGGGCTCGTTTATATGTGGCTGAGCTTTGAAATGGTCATTAATATTGCGATGACCCTACTTTTTGGCTATGTCTATTTATCGATTTTCACAGCTTCCTTCATCGGGAACATTCGGAGCACAGTCGGCTTTTTCATTATGTACGGCCTACATATTTTCTTTACGATTGGTGCCATTGCTACGGGGTTTTTTATTGAAATCGAATTGTTTTTGCCACAATTTCATTTCATTCTTATATCGGTCATTGGGACGGTTTTGCTGCCGTTTAATTTATATTATCGAAATAAAAGAGAAAACTTGGAAGGGCAGTTAGAATATGCAAGAGAAAGAATTTCTGAATTGATTATCGTTGAAGAACGGGAACGCATTGCGCGTGATTTACATGACACGCTTGGTCAAAAGCTTTCACTAATTGGTTTGAAAAGTGACTTGGCCGGCAAGCTTGTCACGCGAAATCCAGAAAAGGCGATCCGAGAGCTGCAGGACATCCGCCAAACAGCAAGCATTGCATTGAAAGAGGTGCGGGAGCTTGTAACGGATATGCGGGCAACGAAGTTAACAGATGAACTCGTCCGCATTCGACAAATTTTATCGGCCGCGGAAATGGATGTTACGATCGAAGGAGAGCCGGTTTTCACGGATATTCCAACGATTGCTGAAAATGTTTTAAGTATGTGTTTAAAGGAAGCCGTTACAAATGTCGTGAAGCATAGCTTTGGCAATTCTTGTCGTATTACATTTTTTCAAACCCCGGATGAGTATGTGATCACCGTAGCAGATAATGGCATTGGCATTACGCGGAGCGGAGAAACATCGGCGGGAAGCGGTTTGCAAGGAATGCGGGAGCGGCTTGAATTTATTAATGGCAGATTGGATATTGAAAGTGGAAAAGGAACCGTATTAAAAATTCGTGTTCCAGTAATTTTGACACATATTATGAAGAGGTGATGAGAGTGATTCGGATCGTCCTCGCCGAAGATCAAGGAATGATGCTTGGCGCACTTGCGTCCTTACTAGATATGGAAGACGATATGGAAGTCGTCGGCAAAGCAAAAAACGGGGAAGAAGCGGTGAAGCTTGTACATGAACTTGCACCGGATATTTGTATTATGGATATCGAAATGCCTGTGAAAACGGGGCTAGATGCAGCGGAAGCACTCCACGGTGGAGCGTGCAAAATCATTATATTGACGACATTTGCAAGAACTGGCTATTTTGAACGCGCCCGTAAAGCAGGTGTACGGGGATATCTATTAAAAGATAGTCCAATTGAAGAGCTCGTCCATGCGATTCGAATGATTATGGATGGCAGGCGAATGTACGCGCCGGAATTAGTCGATCTCGCATACGAAGACGAAGGTGAAAACCCATTGACGGAGCGGGAAAGTCAAGTGCTTGGGCTCATTGCAGAAGGAAAAACGACGAAGGAAATCGCAGCAGAGCTTTTTTTATCTCCAGGAACTGTACGCAATTATATCTCAATCATTTTGGAAAAACTTGGTGTGGGGAATCGAATCGAAGCCATTTCTTTATTTAAAGAGAAAGGCTGGTTCAGGTGATAAAGACAGGAAGAAGCTGAGTGATGAATGGATTTCATTCATCACTCAGCTTCTTTTGTTAATGGAGTTTTAAAATAATGGAGAACCTAGCGAGGATCGGATCATCTCCTTTTGGGGAATCCCCCATTCAGTATGAGTCTATAGTGGATGCCGCAGAAAATTCAAACACGTATGAATCCCCGGGCCCAAATACGTTATGCCGTATTTGTGTACCAGCAATGAACTCTTCGAAATGATTTCCCATCGACTGTTGGAACGCCTCCTCGAACCGGTGTCGATCCTCCGCAAAATCGTTCGTTGAGTATTGCGGGCAGTTCGATTGTCATCACCACCAGATAGATTCGTTAGTATAATCTATTCGACAATGTAAGAGAGCGTGTGTGTCTTTCCAGGGAATGGTTTCAATAACGGTTGTAAACGGAGACATGTTATAATCTTCTTGCAAGATTCAGAAAAAAGGAGTCGTTTCAAAATGTTAGATCAGAACGAACTAAATAAATGGACAGAAAAACAGCCGCTTATCGGGCAAATGATGGAACGCAAAGAAGTTTTATGGCAAAATCCGGCACTTGAGTCTGCAGTGACGGGGCTTTCTAAGACAGGTGTAACGGTAGCAGACGTACAAGATGCATCGGATCGGCTGAAGCGTTTTGCTTCTTATATTCAACGTGTTTTTCCAGAAACAGGAGCATCGGGCGGCATTATTGAATCCCCGCTTACTGCCATTCCGAATATGAAGGAAGTACTTGAACAAGAATACCGTTTGGATATTCCGGGTGAGCTTTTATTGAAACAAGATAATGCGCTTCCAATCTCCGGATCCATTAAAGCGCGCGGCGGCATATATGAAGTGTTGAAGCATGCGGAAACGCTTGCGATTGAACACGATTTGCTGACAACAGAAGATGATTATGCAAAACTTGCAGATCCACAGTTTCTAGAACTTTTTTCGAAATATAAAATAGCAGTCGGGTCAACAGGGAACTTAGGACTAAGTATTGGTATTATGAGTGCGAAGCTTGGCTTCGACGTAACGGTTCATATGTCCGCAGATGCGAAACAGTGGAAAAAAGATATGTTGCGTGAAAAAGGGGTAACTGTTGTCGAGTATGCCGATGATTACAGTAAGGCGGTTGAAGAAGGCCGTAAACAGGCGGAAGCAGATCCAACTTGTCATTTCATTGACGATGAAAATTCGTTAGATTTATTTTTAGGCTATGCGGTTGCAGGGGAACGCGTAGCGGCTCAGTTGAAAGAACGGGGGACAGTAGTTGACGCGGATCATCCACTTTACGTCTATTTACCTTGCGGCGTCGGCGGAGGTCCGGGCGGCGTGGCATTTGGCCTAAGACAAGCATTCGGTGATCATGTTTATTGCTATTTTGCGGAGCCAACAGATTCCCCGTGTATGATGCTTGGTTTAATGACGGGATTGCATGACAAAATTTCCGTCCATGACTTCGGATTGGATAATCGAACAGCAGCAGACGGACTTGCAGTGGGCACGGCATCGGGGTTTGTTGGGAAAACGGTCGAGCCAATCTTAGCAGGGTGTTATACGATTGCAGATAAAACGATGTTCCGTTTGTTGAAACTCCTTGCCGATTCAGAAGACATTCGCCTGGAGCCATCTGCGCTTGCAGGTATGACAGGTCCAGTGCAGGTGATTCGCGAACAAGCAGAAGGGGCCAATTCTTCTCAAGCCACTCACCTCGTTTGGGCAACAGGCGGCAGTATGGTACCAGAAGCAGAAATGAAAGCTTACTATGAAACAGCAGGGAAATAATTCTCGATATTTCCCGGGAAATCGACAAATAATTGGGAAATAATTGTAGGGAAAGTGAAAAAACCGCAGAAATGCGGTTTTTTTGTTTGAACTGATCTTCGGGAATACATCCGAGTGCCTGTCACCACCACGCCATGAAAAAAGCATTCTTTCAGTCATCCAAAAAATCCTGCAGCAAAGTACAACGGTGCCAGGCACTCGCCAGTTTTACATTAATTTCCCCCCCCATGTATAAAATCTAGCAAACATCCATATACTACTACTAACAGAGACGCGGCACATCTCTGGCCCGCCGAGGGGCACTTTCGACGGAGAGTGGAAAACAATACCGAGCCCAATCCGACTAGGGATTCAACCTAGCAGTGCCGCCCCTGTACCAATCACTCAAAACCCCATATCTCTCAAGTGTTAATGCCTAGACGATGAAGTCTAGGTCTTTTTTTGCGTATAAACATCCGAGTGCCTGTCACTACAACATCTGTAAATAGTGGTTTTCGAGTAATAGTAAAAACCATTAGCTGAAGCAACGGTGACGGGCACTCGTGAATTCTAGTTAAGAAGTTTGTTCATAAGCTACTAAAGTGACTCCTAATTTTTTCTCCAGTTCTTTCAAATCCGCTAATTGCTCCGTATTCAAATTTGCCACTTGTACATTTTCCAAAGCCAATTTCATCATTCCTTTCTGTTTGTTTTAGTGTGGCCTGTGCAGGGAAGGAATATGCTTTTTGATGAATAGGGAAGAAATAGGGAATGAATAAGCCAGATTGAGTTAAGGTTTGATTGCAATTCTGTATACATCCGAGTGCCTGTCACCATAATACTATAAAACCTAATAACCAAAAGTAACGGTGACAGGCACTCGTGAATTTAGGGCGGTAAAGTGTATTGATGAACGGCATGGTTATTGATAATTAGTAGGGAGTATTAGATAATGTTTGAAAACAGACAATTTCGAACAGGTATTGATATAAGCAGAAAGAAAAGGTGAGGAAAATTAAAAAAACAGTACATGTTGTAGGTGCAATTATTGAAAATGAAAACGGGGAAATTCTATGCGCATTACGGGGACCTGACATGGTGCTCCCTAATTACTGGGAATTTCCAGGTGGGAAAATAGAAAATGGCGAGTCAAAAGAAGAAGCACTAAGTAGAGAAATTCAAGAAGAATTAGGATGTGTGATTGAAGTTTTTAATCAGGTTGATGATACAATCTACGAATATGAGCAAGTGATCGTTCGATTAGAAACATTTATGGCGAAAATTGTTTCAGGGGAACCGAAAGCTTCGGAACATGCAGAAATTAAGTGGGTATCCAGGAAAGAACTATCATCATTAAACTGGGCACCAGCAGATATACCGGCAATCCACAAGTTAGTAAATGCCGTATCTGAAAAATAATACTATGCGGCGGTGGTAGTGATGGAGGCTTTTATTAAAAATCTAGAAGTTT
Organism: Sporosarcina sp. HYO08; assembly: GCF_001563475.1. Taxonomy (GTDB): domain Bacteria; phylum Bacillota; class Bacilli; order Bacillales_A; family Planococcaceae; genus Sporosarcina. The sequence goes on from NZ_LPUT01000027.1 coordinate 197,829, forward strand.
CTTTGCACGAAGGGTTTATTGACAAATCAGTACATAAATCAGGCAGCTTTAAGCCAGAACTCCTCGTTAATAATGGAAAAGCAAACGTCAATGTATTGAACGCACTTCAGGAAGAACTTCAAACAAGTGAGGACTTTTTATTTTCTGTAGCTTTTATTACTGAAAGTGGTTTGGCGACACTAAAATCTTTACTATTGGACTTGAAAGAAAAAGGTGTAAAAGGTCGGATCCTAACGTCTACCTATTTATACTTTAATCAGCCAAAAGTATTTAAAGAGCTGTTGAAGTTAACGAATGTGGAAGTACGATTAACATCTTTAGAAGGTTTTCATTCGAAAGGATATATATTCAAACAAAAAACACATTATTCGTTGATTGTTGGAAGTTCTAATTTAACGGCGCATGCTTTGAAAGTGAATTATGAGTGGAATGTAAAATTGACTTCGCATGAGAATGGTGACATTGTTCATCATTTTAAAAATCAATTTGAAGAGGTATGGCTTGGTTCGGAAAGGCTTACAGAACAATGGATTGAAAACTATGAAATTGAATATGCTCAAAATGCAACTGTTAATGCGGCAGAGCAAATAGTTGAACTGCCTTCCAATGATTATCGTATAAACGCCATTGAAGAATCCCTTAAAATCGTTCCAAATAAAATGCAACAGGCCGCGCTCAAGCAAATTCAAGCGATTAGGGATGAAGGAAAAGAGAAAGGGCTTGTCATTTCCGCGACGGGGACTGGAAAAACCTATTTATCTGCTTTTGACGTTAGGAACTTTGCGCCAAAGCGAATGTTGTTTATCGTACATCGTGAACAAATATTAAATAAGGCGAAAGAAGACTTTCAAAAGGTGCTCGGCGGAATTGAACATGAGTTTGGAACTTTTGTTGGAACGAGTAGACAAATAGAAAAGAAATATATGTTTGCTAGTATTCAAACATTATCTAAGCCTGAAAATCTGGAGCTCTTTGACCCAACGGATTTTGATTATATTTTAATAGATGAAGTTCATAAAGCGGGGGCGGCCTCTTATTTACGGGTAATCGATTATTTTAAACCTAAATTTTTTATGGGCATGACGGCAACGCCAGAACGAACAGACGACTTTAATATTTACGAGTTGTTTGATTATAATATCGCTTATGAAATTCGTTTACAGGAAGCGCTAGAAGAAGACATGCTTTGTCCATTTCATTATTTTGGTGTAACAGATCTCGAAATCGATGGAAAAGCGGTCGATGATACAGCGGTTTTTTCACATCTTGTAACAGAAGAACGGGTATCGCATATTATCGAAAAGATTGATTACTACGGATTTTCTGGTAAGGAAGTCAAAGGGTTGATGTTTTGTAGTAGAAAGACCGAGGCGATCGAATTATCGGCTGCATTCAATCAAAGAGGATTACGAACCGTTGCGCTAACGGGTGAAGATTCCCCTGAAGAAAGAGAACGCCAAGTTACTCGCTTGGAAAATGGATATTTGGATTATATTTTAACCGTCGATATCTTTAACGAAGGGATTGACATCCCCTGTATTAATCAAGTCGTCATGCTTAGGCAAACACAATCCAGCATCATTTTTATTCAACAACTTGGCCGTGGCTTACGAAAACATGGCTCAAAAGAATATGTAACGATCATTGATTTTATCGGTAACTACAATAATAATTATTTAATTCCAATAGCTCTTTCCGGCGACCAGTCAATGAATAAAGACAATGTTCGTAGACATACAAAAGATACAAGTTATATTAAAGGTGTTTCTACTGTGAATTTCGAGGAAATCGCGAAAAAGCGTATTTTCAGTTCAATTAGCAGTAGTAATCTTACGACGTTAAAAATATTACGGGATGCCTATACGCAATTGAAAAACAAAATCGGTCGTGTTCCTTATTTAATTGATTTTATTGAGCAACGTTCCATCGACCCTAACGTTATTGTGGAGAAACATACCAACTACTATCAGTTTTTATTAAAAATGAAAGAAGAAGTGCCTGTCCTTACGGCATATGAAGAAAAGGTTTTGACGATGCTTTCGTTAGAAGTGTTAAATGGCAAACGTTTGCATGAAGTTATATTACTGGAAATGTTGTTAGAACAAGAGGTTGTCTCACTCGATGAATTTATTCAGCGCCTTAGGGCAAGTGGCTGTCGAACTGATGAGGCAACGATTGCATCTGTAAACCGAGTACTTAATTTGTCTTTTTTCACACAAAGTGTTCAAAAGAAGTATGGAGAAAAACCAGTTGTGATTTTTAATGAAAAGCATGGTTATTCGTTTGATGAAATGATTCAAAAAAGTTTAGTGAACAGTTCCCACTTTGTCATTTTGTTGAAAGATATCATTGGAAGTGCAAAGATAAAATCGAAATCTTATACGTGTAGTCAAGCCTTCACACTTTATGGAAAGTATTCGAGAAAAGATGCATGTAAACTATTGAATTGGGACAGTGATGAAAGTTCAACGGTCTATGGATACAAATCGAAACATGGATCTTGCCCCATTTTCGTTACTTATCATAAACACGACAATGTTGAGTCGAGTATTGACTATGGCGACGAATTTATAAACGCGGGACTCTTTAAATGGTATACAAGAAGCAATCGGACAATTCAATCGCAGGAAGTTCAAAAAATCATTCATTCAGACGAAAACGATATCGACGTCCATATTTTTGTGAAAAAAGATGACGATGAAGGAACAGATTTTTATTATCTTGGTAAGGGGGAACCGGACAAGTTAAGTGTTCAAGAGGATCGTATGGCAGATAGTAAACCGGTCGTTCATATGAATATGGTAATGGAGCAGGCCGTGGAGAAGAAGCTTTATCACTATTTGATTGAAGCGTAATCGTGTTGACACGGGTGCCAGGCACAGCCACAATTCGCGAAGGGACGCGAATGGATGTCTATGCCTGGCACCCTAGAATTCTCAAGAATAACAGTATGTGTAGAAGAAAAGCAGTAGCCTTCAAATCTTTATTGAAGGACGGCTACTGCTTTTTCATATGAAAAATGATATCGACACGGGTGTTTTCTTGGCAAGAGGAACGGAAGTTAAGCAAAGGAGGTGATCCGCATGAAAAGAGTTCCAATACTACAAATGACACTAGCAATGGCAATCTTCGGATCGATTGGGTTCTTCACGGTACAAACCGGAATTCCCGCGGCTGAACTCGTTTTCGTCCGGTGTATTTGTGCCACGCTTTTTTTAGGGTTTTGTTGGCTCATCACTGGTGGGCATAAGATAGAAATTTGGAGAAAGCGGGAAGTTGTACAAACGATTATTTGTGGCGTGTTTTTAGTACTGAACTGGGTGTTTTTGTTCAAGGCATTCGAAGAAATGTCCATTACGGTTGCCATTACGCTTTATAATTTAGCACCGATTTTTGTATTGATTATCGGCAGTTTATTTTTAAAAGAGAAAATGACACTGACAGCATTGCTGGCGATTGTCACTTGTTTTCTAGGAAGTGTATTCATTATTGGAATCCAGAACTTTACCTCTTTATCACAATTTGTCGGTTCGGGTTTTGGTTGGGCGATTCTCTCGGCTATCTGTTATGCCATGACAATGCTCATTGGAAAAGGGATAAAAGAGATTAGTGCGTATGCGATGACGTTTGTTCAAACGACTGTTGGGATTGTTATGTTATTCCCGTTTATGAATTTCACAGTATTCAACGGCTTAAGTGATTCGAATTGGTGGTACATCATTGGGACAGGCCTCATACATACTGGATTTGTCTATTATTTATTTTTCAATAGTCTTCGGCAATTACCGACGGTTGTGATTTCCGCGTTAGTGTTTGTGGACCCGGTTGTTGCCATTCTACTGGATATGCTTATTTTAGATTTTCAACCATCTATGTACCAAACAGTTGGTATCTTGCTCGTTTTCGGCGGAATTATCTATACAATCGTGAAGCAAGAAAAAATAAGTGTCTAGTTCCAGAACAATTGCTAAATACTTGAGTCATATGAGTGGTCTAAAGGTTCTTCTAAAAAACGTCACTTCTGTCACTTGATTTGGACACAAATTGTTAAATTCTTTTCCGGTAAAATAGAGGTACGATGAGTACATGCATCAAACAAGGATCGTAGAACAATTGGGGGATTGTATATGAAGACCGTGACGATAGAAGAGATTGTGAAGAAGTTTTCGCTAGAAGTATTGAGTGGACATGACCACTTGCACTGTGTGCTTAAAAAAAGAAAAGTGCGGCGGCCGGGGTTGGAGTTCATGGATTACTTCGATTTTATCGAAAGAGAGCATGTGCAAATCCTTGGTAAAAGCGAAGTACAATATCTTCACATGCTGCCAAATGAAGAGTGTAAGCTGCGAATTGGCAATCTTGTTCAATATGCGCCGCCTTGTATTATCATTACGTGGGGGCAAAAGGAACCTTTAGGGTTGACCCAATACTGTGCGGAAAAAAAGATACCTGTGTTGCGTACATCTAAATCTACGAGTGAACTGATCGGAAAATTGGATGCGTATGTTGTGAAAGCGATGGCGCCGGAAATTGCGATACACGGCGTTTGTATGAATGTCGCGGGGATTGGCATTTTACTGCGCGGTAAGTCCGGTGTCGGGAAAAGTGAAACGGCTCATGCGCTCATTCGACGCGGACACCGCTTAGTAGCTGACGATATTGTTGTGTTAAGGCAGCTAAGTCCGCAAACAATACTTGGTACTTGTGATGAAAAAAATAAAGAATTTCTTGCTCTTCGCAGTATCGGCTTGTTAAATGTCGTCCGTCTTTACGGAAGAGCTGCCTTTAAGCAGGAGACACGGATTACGCTCGATATTGAATTGACGAAGTGGGGTGAAAATGAGCTGAACAATGAGCTGGAGACGGAAGCAAAGTTTGTCGACTACATGGGCGTGCAGGTTCCGCATATTAAAATTCAGCTCCAGCCAGGACGTGACATCGCGGGATTGATCGAAGCGGCAGCGAATAACTGGTATCTCAAAGATGAAGGATACAGCGCCGCGGAGGAGTTTATCAAACGACTTGAATCAGAATTCCGAGAGAACTAACGAATCACTGGAAGAGTGGTTAGTCCAGACATAATAGAAGTAACCGTCAAAACTTATCAGTCGAGGACGGTTACTTCTTTTTGTTTGCGGCAAAGTAAATAGGATCAGGTAGATTTTCGAAAATCTTGACATTGGTTTTTAGTTGTAATAAAATTATCTTGAATTCGAGATAAAAATCCAAGGAGGGTGAAGGAAATGACAACTCAGTTAAAAGGTCTTCACCACGTTACTGCCATTACGAGCAGTGCGGAGGAAAATTATAAATTTTTTACAAATGTATTGGGAATGCGTCTAGTAAAAAAGACGGTCAACCAAGACGATATTCAAACGTATCACTTATTTTTTGCAGATGACGTGGGTAGCGCTGGGACAGACATGACATTTTTCGATTTCCCGGGTATTCCAAAAGGGACACATGGAACAAATGAAATTTACCGTACGGCGTTCCGTGTGCCGACAGATGCAGCACTCGATTATTGGGTGAAACGTTTTGATCGATTAGACGTGAAACATGAGGGCATTCAAGAACAATTTGGTGTAAAAGTATTGTCTTTCGTTGATTTTGACGATCAATACTATCAGCTCATATCGGATGAAAATAACAAAGGTATTGCATCCGGCACGCCATGGCAAAAAGGTCCAATTCCTTTAGAATATGCGATTACGGGGTTAGGTCCGATTCATATTCGCATCGCCGACTTTGCGTATATGAAAGAAGTGTTGGAAAAAGTATTCTTGTTCAATGAAATCGCACAAGAAGGAGACCTTCATCTATTTGACATGGGAGAAGGCGGGAATGGTGCACAAGTCATTATTGAAGAAAATACAACGCTTCCACCGGGACGCCAAGGTTTTGGTACTGTACACCATGCTGCATTCCGCGTAGAGGACAAAGCAGTGTTGGAGGAATGGATTGAGCGATTTGATCAGATCGGACTTCGTTCATCCGGATTTGTCGATCGTTTCTTCTTCAAATCCACTTACACACGCGTGGCACCTGGCATTCTATTTGAATTGGCGACGGATGGACCGGGCTTTATGGGTGATGAACCCTACGAAACATTAGGTGAAAAGTTATCACTGCCGCCATTTTTAGAGCCACAGCGGGAGCAAATTGAAAAGTTGGTCAGACCCATTGACACAGTGCGCAGTACAAAAGAATTTACGAAAGAATAATCAAAAGACCTTTCATCTTGTGACAAATAGATGAAAGGTCTTTTACTGTTAATTCATCTTTTAGAACCCCAAAACAATCCCATCACGAGTGACAAACCGGCTGCGATCGGAAGGATACGGGATAACCCAAATTCAAAAAGCCAAAGCGGTAAGGGAAAATGGATTGTTGTAGTGGAAAGGGAAAATACGACTGGTGGATAAAAGGTAATCAGGAGACAAGGTAAAGTGATCAACAGCAAGGTCGGCCAGTTCGGGCGAAATGTCCAATCCTTGACACAAAGAAGTGAAAGATAAAGCCCGGCTGCGAAAGGTACAATGGTTTCGAACCAAACTTTTGCTGCCATATTAAACGTTCTGGCAGTTTGTTCCGCGACCACTTGCCCAAAATGTGAAAATGCAAAAAGGATTATCACCAATCCAACCATCCATAAAATCGGCCAAAGCCATTTCATCCAAGAACGATCCATTGCCATCCTTCCCTTCATTAAAAATTTCGAATCCCACCTTTTATGTATACAATTCGACAAACTATAAAATGTTTCCTCTTTCCATTCATAAAGGGGTTTAGTCCCGTGCAATTTGCCCCAAACTTTGAATTAAAAAAGGGGGTGTCATTCAATATGAATTTTGAAATTCAATCCGTCACGCATGAACATGATGCCATTTCATTTATGTGGAATGATCGAGGCGGCCTCTATAAAGTATATAAAGATGGGATGCCTATTTATGAAGGAACTGTTCCCGAATGCAGTGACGGCGATCTCAAGCATGCCAAAATGTATACGTATACGATCGAGCGCATTGAAGAAGGGCAAGTCGTGGACGTCATTGCGATGCAAACATCTGCATTTGCACAATTAAAAAGTAAAGAAAATCCTCTGCAACAACTTGTTTTTACAGCTATCGTGGCCAAAACACAAATCGCCTTATCGTGGGAACTATTAAAAGATGTGCATGAATACGATGTGTATCGAAATGGGCGATTTATAGAAACAGTACGTGGAAACAGCTACATAGACCGAAATTTCTCGTTGGATGAAACATACCGATATGCCATCCAATGCAAGCGCCCGCTTATTAAATCCGAAGAGTTATTTAATGTGAGCAAGTCCTTCGTTTCAAGCATTTTTGACCGACTGAATCGGAAAGGTTCGAAAAGCGCAGCCGAAGAAGGGTTTGTCTTGGTTAAACAGATTGGAAAGCCGAAAAATTTACTGCAGCCTGCAATGGAAAAAGAGCGGAATAAAATCGACCGCTGGAAGTTTAGATATACAACATTTCTATCCGACGACTGGGTGGCGAACCCTAACTTTCTTTCCCTCAATCGTTATTTTAAAGGAGACGGCAGGGACTTTGATGCGAACAGTGAAAACTTTAGGACACGCGTAGGAATTGACCTCGCTTACGATGTAGAACGATCTCCGATGACATTTACAAAAAAGATTGGTCCTTCAATTGCTTACAGTCATTTCCACCAGTTTCGGGAAAAAGCGACAGCCCCCCTTGATGGCATTCAACTAGAAAGAATGGATCATAAAGAAGGGGAATCCGGCTTTCATCTCGTTCACCGTGTCGGGAATCCGTTAACAACCGCACCGAGTATCGATTATGAAATGCGCGTGATTCTGAGGCAAGACGGTACTTTTGATATGACAGGTTTTCACGATGCTGCCCCCCATCATGAAATGTACGTGATGCGTGAGGAGGATCCCGATTGGGTGCCGGTTTACTTGGCAGAAAGTAAAGGGCTCGCTTGGTTATCGCGTGTCGTTTCTCGACAATATTGGCGCTGCTCGAATTTTGAGTGAGGTTTTTGACAGTAGGAAGTGCACTTGTTATAATTACCTTGAATTCGAGATAGTGGAAAATGACTGGGGGATATTTATAATGAAACATCTATTTAAACAAGGGAGCAATCCAGCCAAACCAGTTTTGCTGCTTCTTCATGGTACAGGTGGGACAGAGCAAGACTTGCTACCGCTCGCTGAAATGATTGACCCGGAAGCATCCGTATTAAGTGTACGCGGTAACGTACTGGAAAATGGCATGCCGCGTTTTTTCCGCAGATTGGCGATGGGTGTTTTTGATGAGGAGGACTTAATTTTCCGTACGAAGGAATTGCATCAGTTTTTAGGTGAGGCCGCAGAAAAATATGAATTTGATCGTTCAAATATCATTGCGATTGGCTATTCAAATGGGGCGAATATCGCAGCAAGTCTTTTATTCCATTATGCGGACAGTTTAAAAGGCGCGATTCTTCATCATCCAATGGTGCCGAGACGCGGTATCGCATTACCGAACCTAGGAAGTACGGAGGTTTTCATTGCGGCAGGGAAAAACGATCCGATGTGTCCGCCGGAAGAATCAGAGGAGTTGGACGAACTGCTCACAAATGCGGGTGCCAAAACGGCCGTTCATTGGGAAATGAATGGACATTCGCTAACACGCACAGAAGTGGAAGCGGCAGCGAAGTGGTACCGTGAAGCATTTGAAAATCAATGATAGAAATATGTTTGTGAAATGAATGACGCCAGGCTATTCGTAGCTTGGTGTTTTTTTATTTTGAAAGCTAAAAGAAAAGTTTCGCTACATATTGATGGAAATAAATCGAATTTAAGAGATTAAATCATACATATCGCCTAAAAACACGAACATTCAAAGTTTACTATTGTAAAACGTACGGATTTTTTGTATAGTAGGTACATTCAAAAGTCGAAAAACATTTCAAGAAAAGGAGAGACAGCGATGAAACAAGCAATGGAGTTGGCGAACAGTCCTGTCATTTGGGTTTTTGCAGCACTTGTAGTCGTGATCGTCATTTTTCAAGCGATTGTTTTTATTCGAATCGCTTCACAAGCAGCGCCGGCTGTCGGTATGAATAAAAAGGAAGTAGGTGCCGCGGTTCGGGCTGGGGCGATTAGTGCGTTAGGACCTTCCTTTGCGATTATCGTCGTTGCCATTTCTTTAATTACACTCATTGGGGATCCCGTAACATTGATGCGGATTGGGATCGTTGGATCAGCACCTATCGAAACAGTCGGTGCAAGTTTAGGTTCACAAGCGGTCGGCGTCGATTTAGGATCACCCAAATTCAATGAAATTGCATTTACGAATGCGGTATGGGTAATGTGCCTTGGCGGCATGGGGTGGTTATTATTTGTCGCCTTATTTACGAAGTCACTTGACAAAATACAAACAAAAGTTGCCCGCAAAGGAAATAATGTCACACTTTTAAAAGCTGTTTCTACTGCAGCGATGATTGGTGCGTTCAGTTTTCTTGGCGGCAGTGAAATGATTAAAGGTGTAACTGAATCGATCGTTTTAATAGCTGCATTCCTTGTCATGCCAATTATTATTATGTTATCGAAAAAGTTGAATGCAAGCTGGCTGCGGGAATGGTCATTGGGATTGGTTATTCTCGTTGGATTGTCAGTTGGTTACTTGTTATCTTAAGGAGGTTGGGACTAAATGACAATTAGCAAAGAAATGAATACAGCTACGCAGCAGGTATCTTATACAGAAACAACCACACAAGCCATTGGTTTTGAAACATTTCACACGAAATCTCATTTTTGGGGTCGGTTAACCATTTGGTCGGTTATCCTTTTGACGATTTCGCTTCCGTTATATCTTTCGTTTGGCCTCGGTTATCATCCAGGGTGGTCTGCGATTTTGACAGGATTTTCAGCGTATGCGGCGATTGTGGCGGTCGTCTGGTTTATTGAGCCGATTAGCTATTATCCGGTATTAGGTGTATCCGGTACGTATTTAGCATTTTTAACGGGAAATATCGGCAGTATGTGTTTACCAAGTGCTTCGATTGCACAAAGTGTAGTGGGAGCGGAACCTGGCACGAAAAAAGGTGAAATTACTGCGACACTCGCGATTTCGGCGGCGTCCATTGTGAATACGACGATGCTGTTGTTTGTCATTGTGGGTGGCTCTTACTTTTTAACACTTCTGCCGGAGTCACTGACATCTACATTCCGATTTGTCCTGCCAGCCATTTTCGGGGGCGTCATCGCCCAATTTGCCATGCAAAAGCCGATGTGGGGTGTCATCGGAATCGCATTTGGATTGTTCGTGAATTTGGGACCTGTGCCGCGTTCATTACAAACCTTTTTATGCATTTTGGGAACAGTGATCGTCTGTTTATTACTGGATAAAATGAAAAAGACTAAGGAAACGGCTTAAAGGGAATGCAAAGGATGAACGAACAAACAAAGGGAGTTGAATAGATTGAAACAACAATTAATGGGCATGCTTGAAAGCCGTAAAGATGAAATGATTGCGATTCGAAGACATTTGCATGAAAACCCGGAGTTATCTTTTCAGGAGCAGGAAACGGCACAATATATTGCCGATTTTTATCAAGGAAAAGACGTGGAGCTGCATACAAATGTGGGGAACGGTTACGGTATCATTGTGACGATTAAAGGCGGCAAGCCGGGTAAAACGATTGGTCTTCGCGCTGATTTTGATGCGCTGCCGATTCATGAAGAAACGGATGTGCCATTTAAGTCGAAAAACGAAGGGGTCATGCATGCATGCGGTCATGATGGCCATACCGCCTACATGCTGATTTTGGCGGATTGCTTGATCCAGTTGAAAGATTCCATCGCTGGAACGATTAAAATCATTCACCAGCATGCGGAAGAAACACCTCCAGGCGGTGCGAAAAGCATTGTCGAGTCAGGTCTTTTAGATGACTTGGATTATGTGTTTGGGACACATTTATTCCCGACACATCCAGTCGGAACGATCGGTTACCGCAGCGGCTTTGCCATGGCAGGCAGAACGTATTTCAAACTCGTCATTCAAGGGAAAGGCGGACACGGTTCGTCGCCGCACCAAGCGAATGATCCAATTGTTGCGGGCGCGCATTTTGTCACAGCCATTCAAACAATCGTCAGCCGCCGCTTGAATCCATTCGAAATGGGTGTTGTCACGATCGGTTCTTTTGACGGGAAAGGATCCTTCAATGTCATTAAAGACAGCATTACAATTGAAGGGGACGTCCGCTACATGACGGAAGGGACGCAAAAGATTATTGAACAAGAAGTCCGCAGAATCGTTGATGGCATTGGTGTTGAGTTCGATGTTCATTGTGAGCTGACCTACACAGCTGACTATCCGCCACTTTACAATGATCCAGAGGTCACTGAGAATGTCGTGTCTATTTTAGAAAATGCGGACAATCCAGCTATCAAGGAAGTCATCGAGTTCCCAATGTTCTCGGGATCCGAAGACTTTGCTTACTACTTGGAGAAAGTCCCAGGGCTGTTCTACAATATTGGGTGCAAACCAAAAGGCGTAGAAAGAGCTTATATGAACCATCACCCGAAATTTGATATTGATGAAGATGCGTTGCTTGTCTCAGCGAAATCAGTTGCTGAAGTGGTATGCGGTTATTGTGAAGTAGAATAATAGTGAAATGACAAGAGCCGACCTGGAGAGGGTCGGTTTTTTGTTTATTTTTATCGGTGTTCATCTTCCTTGCAACATATAAAAAAGCTAATCCATACAGATCCGCTCTTTAAAAACAATTACCTGGGCTTCTCCGCTCGTGGCCAGATGAAATAAGAGAGCGAAATCGCAAAGTCGATGCCAAGTACAAGCGCCCAAACTTGTAGCATGCTTTGCAATGTTTCGGTTCGTGTAGGATCATTGATCAAATAAATCATTGTAACAAGAAAGCCGACACCAATCACAAACGCCACTAAATGTTTTAAAGAGCCTTTCAAAGAATGGCGGGCATATTCATAGCCGGATTTCCAGCGGGGCTGCGGGCCTTTCTGAAAGTAATAAAGAAAACGTTCATCCGCCCATTGAATCATACTTTTTCCAAAGACCACCGAAATGCCAAGATAGACAGCGGCAATTGCATGTACTTGCGTGGCTGTTGCTCCATTCGTAAGATCTACGGCAGTAACAATTAGTAAGATCAGATCCAGAATAGGTGTAAGCGCAAGAAAGAAAAAGCCCAGTCGTTTATTTTTGAAGAAGTAGCGGGTAATGAGCCCAAGCGCAATCACGACCCAAAAACCAATTTCGCATGCGATAATCGTCCAGATAATGATATTGATCATGCTCACCTCTTTTGTAATAGCCTTCATCCTAGAATAACATATGCTCTGATTAATGCTCCAAATTAAAAAAACGGAAAAGCCTAAGCTTTTCCGTCACACAAATCATTTGTTCAAATAAGCCCACGCATACTGCGCATACAGTTCCGCGCCAGTTGCCAGCGCATCTTCATCGATATCGAAGTTCCCATGGTGATGCGACCATTCTGTATCTTTTTCAGGATTTCCGCTACCTACAAGTGCAAAGCAACCTGGTGCTTTATCTAAGAAGAACGAGAAGTCTTCTGCGCCCATTGTTGGTTTTTCGTCGTACAAAAATTCTGCACCAAAAGCTTCCGTTGCGACTTGCTGAACAAGTTGCGCGCTTTCTGTGTCATTAATGACTGGCTGTGTGCCGCGAATATATTCCACTTCCGCTGTTGCGCCGTACATTGTCGCAATGCTTTCTGCGAATTGTGTAATGCTGTTTTCAATGTGATCACGCGTATCTTGATGGAACGTACGAACTGTTCCTTCAAGCAATGCATTTTCTGCAATGACATTGAAGCGTGTTCCTACTTCCATTTTTCCGATCGTTAAAACAGCCGGGCTTTGTGGATCAATTGTACGTGATACGACTGCTTGCACATTCATGGCAAATGAAGAAGCAACCATAACCGCATCGACGCAATCTTCCGGGATCGCCCCATGTCCGCCTTTCCCTTTAAAACGAACTTTGAAAATGTCTGCTGCGGCAAACGATGGGCCTGGTGTACAAGAAATATGATGCGTCGGTGCTTGTGACCAAATGTGAATGCCGAATACATTGTCCACGCCTTCCATTGCGCCTTGCTCGACCATCGCTTTCGCACCTTGTGCAATTTCTTCCGCCGGTTGGAATAAAAGACGGACGTTTCCTGCTAACTCTTCTTTCACTTCATTCAATGCTTTCGCCGCAATCATGAGCATCGCTGTATGTGTGTCATGCCCGCAAGCATGCATTTTTCCTTCGATTTTAGATGCATACGGTACGTGTGTATTTAATTGCTTTACAGAAAGAGCATCCATATCGCCGCGCAGCGCAACAGTTTCTCCGGGCTTTCCGCCTTTGATTTCTGCGATGACACCCGTCGGCTCTGTTTTCCGATAAGCGATGCCTAATTGATCCAAGTAATCGCAAACAAATTGCGTCGTTTTTACTTCTTCAAATGAAAGCTCTGGCTCGCTATGGAACTTTCTCCGCAATTCTACTAATTCATCGCTATATTGACCCATTAACTCTTTAATCTTTTCATTTATCATTTGTCGTTGCCTCCGTTAAACGTACTGCCGTTTTGAATAAAATGTCCGTGCCGGCCGCGAGATGACTTGCATCCGACCATTCCTCCGGACAATGACTCAGTCCATCTTTGCTTGGAATGAAGACCATGCCACTTGCCGTATAATCTGAAAAGACCATTGCATCATGTCCTGCACCGCTATTCATCGAATGATATGGAATCCCTAACTCATCACTCGCTGTTTTGAATAACTCTTTAATCTTTTCATCCATTTTCTTCGGTTGAATGAATAGCTGCTCCTCCACCGCAATCTGAATGCCGTCTTTGTCATAAGTTGCCATTAATGCTTTCACTTTTTGGAGCGCACTTTTCACATGAGCCTCGTCACCTGAGCGGATATCGAGCGTGAAAACGACTTTGTCAGGAATGACATTCGCACCGTTTGGAAAGACGTTTAAACGGCCTGTCGTGATAACCGTGTCTGCACTTTCCTCCGTCGCAAGTTCCGGCAATGCCGCAATGATTTTTGCTGCTGATACGAGAGCGTCCGCGCGTCGGTTCATCGGCGTTGTGCCTGCGTGCCCGGCTTGTCCTTGTACTGTCACTTCCAGCTGTGCAAGACCAACAATCGCTTCTACAATGCCAACATCAATGCCTTTTTCTTCTAAAATCGGTCCTTGTTCAATATGCAATTCAAGGAAGGCTTTGATCGATTGTGGATCACGTACTTTCGGTTTAGTAGGATCCAAGCCGATTTTTTGCATGGCTTCTATAGCTAACACACCGTCATGATCGCTCAACGTATTAAAATCTTCTTCGGTTAATAAACCCATCATCCCGCGGGAGCCCATGAGTCCACCGCCGAATCGGGAGCCTTCTTCCTCCACCATAGCGATAATTTCAAGCGGGTATGCTGGCTTCAAATTGTGTTCTTGAAACAGCGCTGCCACTTCTAATCCAACGACGACACCAGCTGTGCCATCGTATGCGCCGCCGTTTGGAACAGAGTCAAAATGGGAGCCGGCGATGACGGAAGGGGCATTTTCTAACGTGCCGTCCAGTTTTCCAAAAATATTGCCGAACCCATCTTCAGTAACAGTCAGTCCGTAGTCTTTCATTTTTTCTTTAATATATTTACGCGCTTGTAAATCTTCCGCGCTATAAGTGAGCCGCGTTACCCCTTGGCCGGGAGTGGCGGTGAATTTGCTTAATTCTTTAATAGACTGTTCAATTCTTTCGGCGTTAGCTTTCATTCAAACAGTTCTCCTTTCTTACAAGAATCCTACAAAGAAACCTGCGAGAATAACCGATACGATTGTTACGCTGATAAATCCTCCGACAAGCATCGGCGGCAGCATATGACTTGTCAATGCTTCCCGTTCTTTTTCATCTTCTGTTAAGGAGTTAATGACTTCATTTGTAATAATGTAGTCAGCCGGAAAGCCGTAAAGTGCTGTCAATGAAACTGCAAACGCCATTTCCTTACTAACGCCCAACACTTTTCCGATGATCAATGAGAAAATATACATCCCAATGACACCTAAAACGATACAAACAACGAGTGGATACAAAATTTCAAGCATCATAGAAGGGGTCGCCACTTTTAATCCGTCAAAGACGAATAGCATTAGAACCAGAATCGCGATCCCAAATCCATTTGCTTTTTGAAGCGTGTGGCGCTCTAAAAATCCGATGCTCGCGCCGATAATTCCGTACAATAGACAAATGACATATGGACTGACAGTAACGAACGGTGCAAGACCAACGGATGTTAAGTAAGCTAAATAGCCAACGAATGCAAGTCTGAAAAACTTAAAATATTCAGTGTTATACTTTTCAGGCAACTTAGGGAACAACTTAAGTTTGTTTTGTTCTTCTTTAGGCGGTTCGACCGCTGCTGGATCTACCTTAAGTTCGCCTTTGCGGAACTTCGCAAGTAGACGTTTTCCTTCTTTATTCAAAACGATGGAAGTTAGCGGATAACCCGCGAATCCTTGCATCGCATAAATGACAATCGCAAATACTGATAATGTTGCAAGTCCAGCCTCTGAAGCACCTTCAGACATAATAAGTGCGGAAACAATGCCTCCAACGAGCGGCGGAATGGCAACAAGTACTGTTTTCATATCAAAAATTAGGGCGCCAATGCCAAATAATGCAACGACAATCCCCAAAATACCAGCAAGGGAGATGACAATCGTTTTCCATTGTTCTTTTAATTGCTGGATGGAAAGCAATGTCCCCATATTCGTAATAAGCAGGTAAATCATCATCGAAGCAACGACAGGTGGAATCCCAGCGGTCGCGACGATATCTTGTGGAAAGAAGGTCCAATATCCAATTAAGAACAACACTGCACAGACAAAGACGGAAGGAATCCATGCCTTCGTACGGACAGAAATAACATCTCCTATGAATAAAACTGCAACAACAATAACAAGTGCAAGCATCTGTGCCATAATCTTTGTTCCTTTCTGATAAATAGAATAGAAATACAATAACACATCTTTTTGTCGAATAAAAGGGAATTTTGCGCTCTGAATACAATATATCGCGATTTATTTTAAACGCAAAAAAAGCGGAAGCCCTTACATAAGCATTGCTATAGGATTTGAGAAATATTCAGAAAGAGAAGGTGGAAATTGAGAATGAGTAATTGTATTAATTGTTGAAATAAACGTGAAAAACATGATTATCGTGATTGTTTGGGTGCCTGGCACCTGTCGAAAACCGTTGTCGAAATGTTTTGAATCCTTTTCCTTGAATTCACTTCCATAGTTTGAAAGAATAAGAGGACAAGCCTTTGTAAGCGCATACAAATATAGAGATCATTTGCGCAGCTGGCTTGAGGGGGAAGTTAATAAAACAAACACTTAGGGAGGAATGAAGATTGGTACAAGCAGTTGAAACTCCAGTTTACGCATTTCCGAACACGAAAGGTGCAAAAGTTAACTTTAAAGAACGGTATCAGAACTTCATCGGCGGAAAATGGACACCGCCTGTGAATGGACAATATTTCGATAATCCAACACCTGTTACAGGAAAGGTGTTTACAAAAGTTGCACGCTCGACGGCTGAAGATATCGAGCTTGCGTTAGATGCGGCACATGCAGCAAAAGAAGCGTGGGGGAAAACGTCCGTCACGGAGCGTTCAAATATTTTACTGAAAATCGCAGATCGCATGGAGCAAAACTTAGAAATGCTTGCGGTTGCGGAAACATGGGAAAATGGGAAGGCAGTTCGTGAAACATTAGCTGCGGACTTACCGCTGGCGATCGACCATTTCCGCTATTTTGCTTCCGCCATTCGTGCGCAAGAAGGCGGCGTCAGCCAAATTGACAACGACACAGTTGCTTATCATTTCCATGAACCCATTGGTGTCGTCGGCCAAATTATTCCATGGAATTTCCCAATCCTTATGGCGGTATGGAAACTTGCGCCGGCGTTGGCAGCAGGGAACTGCGTTGTGTTGAAACCGGCTGAGCAAACGCCAGCTTCGATTCTCGTCCTAATGGAATTAATTGAAGACTTGCTTCCGGCAGGGGTTGTCAATATCGTCAATGGCTTCGGATTGGAAGCGGGGAAGCCGCTTGCATCCAGCCCGCGTATCGGAAAAATTGCATTTACGGGTGAAACAACTACAGGCCGTCTCATCATGCAGTACGCTTCTCAAAACGCAATTCCTGTTACGCTCGAGCTTGGCGGGAAATCGCCAAACATCTTCTTTGAAGACGTCTTGGATGAAGATGACGCGTTTCTTGATAAAGCGGTCGAAGGCTTTGTACTTTTCGCGTTGAACCAAGGAGAGGTGTGCACCTGTCCTTCCCGTGCATTAATTCATGAGAAGATTTATGACAAGTTCATGGAACGTGTGTTGAAGCGTGTCGAAGCGATAAAAATAGGCAATCCACTTGATCCAACTGTCATGATGGGTGCCCAGGCGTCTACCGAGCAATTGGAGAAAATTTTATCCTACATCGACATCGGTAAGCAGGAAGGTGCAGAATGCCTCATCGGCGGCGAGCAAAACGAGCTTGATGGCGAGTTGAAAGACGGTTACTACGTTAAACCGACTGTCTTCAAAGGAAATAACAAAATGCGTATTTTCCAAGAAGAAATTTTCGGACCAGTCGTTTCTGTGACGACGTTCAAAACGAAAGAAGAAGCGCTTGAAATCGCAAATGATACGCTGTACGGCTTAGGGGCCGGCGTATGGACGCGCGATATCAACACAGCATATCGTTTCGGTCGCGGGATTCAAGCAGGTCGTGTGTGGACGAACTGCTACCACGCTTACCCAGCACACGCTGCATTTGGCGGCTATAAAGCATCCGGAATTGGCCGTGAAAACCACTTAGCCATGTTGAGCCATTATCAGCAAACGAAAAACATGCTCGTGAGCTACGACGAAAACAAAGTGGGCTTATTCTAAGAGGAGGGTAACAAGATGACAAAACGCGTAATCGCGACCGATGCGGCATTGGAACTCATTGATCATTTGAAGGCAAAACATGGACCGCTGATGTTCCACCAATCGGGCGGTTGCTGCGACGGTTCATCACCCATGTGCTATCCAGATGGTGAATTAATCATCGGTGACCAAGACGTTCTGTTAGGAACAATTGGCGGCGCACCTTTTTATATGCATAAAAACCAATTCGAATATTGGAAGCATACACAACTCATCATCGACGTTGTCGAAGGGCGGGGCGGCATGTTTTCGCTAGAAGGGGTCGAAGGCGTCCGTTTTCTAACGAGATCGCGCGCATTCACGCCAGAGGAAAACAAACAATTACAAACCTAAACGAAAGCTGCAGTTCAATGACAGGATTGTCTTGGACTGCAGCTTTTTTTATAGTTAACTTTTGATGAATTGGCTATGGGCTTTCGATTCAAATAAACCGCTTCCGAACTTCGGGCGAAGGCAGTGCACACGCCTCTTCTTTCTTCCCGAACCATTTATATCGATTCTTCGCGAAATAATCATAAAAGTAGTCACGAATCTTCCGAGGGACGAATATAAATAGAAATAACAAATGCCATAAGCCATCTAATTTCTTGGCAATGTGTAGTGCAGCTGAAGACTTTGTGTAGGCTTTGTTATCCTCAATAAGGACAAGACTATCAACGTTTTCGGGGATCTGATGCTGTTTGATTAGTTTCTGTCCCGTTTCACTTTGCAAAGAACTAAAAAGAAAATGGGCGGATGGATCATTTTTGATAATAAATTGGACACTTGCATCACAAAAATTGCAATCACCGTCAAATAGTACAATTCGCTTCAACTTCCACACCTCCAACATCTGCTACTTACAGTATATCCTAAAGAAAAGGGATAACGCAGGAAAGACAGAAGTTCCGCAAGTGACAGGCATTTTGATATAATGGTAGTGTAAGATTTTGCTCATCAATTGTGTTTCAAGGTCCTTTTACTAGCACTACTATATAGAAAGGATGAGGTATATGGAACGCGTGACAATTGACGCTGTTGAAATGGAACTTAGACATAATATGGATTATATCGCAATGTTAGAAATGATTGGTGAAGGCGGTCCGATTTTCAGCGAATATGACGAAAAAGAAGAACTGAAAAAGAACCAGCGAACAGGGCCCAAAAGTTACGATGAAGACGAATTGCCGTATGATTATCAATAATACCTTTCGTACAAAGATATTTAGCGTATAGACAAAGTCAATTTTAGACTTTGTCTATATTTTTTGCGCTAGTTCGGGAATTTTTTATAAGAAAAGTAGTCGGTTGCCCGCCTTTAATAACAATTGTTACATGTAATAGATAAAGGGGAGGTGATCATTAATGATGAACTTTGGACATAATCCAATGCAGCAAGGTCATGGCATGCAAGGTCATGGCATGCAAGGTCACGGCATGCAGCCTATTGTATGCCCGCCAATTTACCGTTGTCACAATACTTTTGTGAAACGTGAAGTCCCAGTAATCCAACCAATTGTCAACGTAAATCGTGTCAACACAGTTGTAACACCACGTCGTTATTTCCAAGAATCCAATCGAAATGTGATGGGCGATACGTTCTTTGCAGGACCAACAGGTATGGGACCAACAGGCGTAAGTCCGGCTGGCATGGGCCCTGGTTTTGGACCAGGTCAAGGACACGGTCATGGCTGTGGCTGCGGATGCGGCGGAGGCAGAAGAAGATGGTGGAGATAAATTAATAAAAAATAAGAACCCCCACTGTGCTCAAGTGGGGGTTTTACCGTTGCCTCTATTAATCGACATTAAAATATCGCGCATCCGGGTGCGCAAAAACCATGGCTGAAACGGATGCTTCAGGTTCCATCATAAATTCCTCCGTTAAATGGACACCAATATCCTCTGGTTTTAATAGGCCAAAAAGTTTCGCTTGATCATCAAGATTTGGACAAGCTGGATACCCAAAGGAGAAACGCTGCCCTTGGTATTTCGCCGAAAAACGGTCACGCATCGTAAAGTCAGTCGCATCTGGGAAGCCCCATTGATCCCGCATTTCCTGGTGAATCCGTTCCGCGAAACCTTCCGCCAGTTCCAATGCAGTGGCGTGCATTGCGTGACTCTCTAAAAATTTCCCTTGTTCTTTCAGTCGATCCGCGGCTTCTCGGACGCCATGCCCTGCTGTTACTTGCAAGAATCCGACATAATCCATTTGACCGCTATCAACCGATTTTAAATAATCCGCTAAACAGAGGAATGGCTCCTTCGATTGACGCGGGAATGTAAACCGTTCAATTTCTGTCTTCGCATCAGTTGGATCGTAAATAATGACATCATCCCCATCTGACTGCGCCGGGAAAAATTGATACATGCCAGAAGGCTGCAAGATGCCTGATTGTAAAAATTCCGTGACAAGTTCATGCAATTCAACGGCGCGCGGTTCGCCTTTTTCAAGCATTTTATCAACATTTCCGCGAAGGCCCAGGTGGTGTCCGATGAGTGTGCGCATATTGACGTAAGGATACAGATGCCCTACCGAATAGTCGCGCATGACGCGGCGACGCAAATCTTTCGGTACAAATACCGGCACGTCTTCCCGAACCGTTTTCACCGGTCTAGTGGCAACTGCGACATCTCCCCGTGAAGCGCGAAAAGCTTCCGTTTCTTTGCGTTTTTCTTGCTGATCAATCAATTCTTGCATGAGAATGACCTTTTCTTCTTTGTCCTGCAGTCGATTCGCAATTTCTAAACCTTGCATCGCATCTTTCGCGTATAAAACGGGACCATCGTACTCTGGCGTTATTTTTGTGTCTGTAAAGCGGCGAGTAAGCGCTGCTCCGCCTACAAGCACTGGCAAATCAATGCCGGCCGACTTAAAGTCTTGCGCTGTCAATACCATTTGCTGCGCTGATTTTACAAGTAGCCCTGAAAGGCCGATCATATCCGGCTTTTCTTTTCGAACGGCTTCAATCAGTTCAGCAGGCGTCACTTTAATACCAAGATCGACAACTTTGTAGCCATTATTGCTCAAGATAATGTCAACAAGGTTTTTCCCGATGTCATGGACATCCCCTTTGACAGTCGCCAGCACAATTTTACCTTTCCCATTGTCGTCTTCGTTTTTTTCCATAAATTGCTCAAGATGTGAAACGGATGCTTTCATCACACCTGCGCTTTGTAATACTTCCGCAACGATGAGTTGATTGGCGTTGAAAAGGCGTCCGACTTCCGCCATACCGTCCATCAAGGGACCGTTAATGATATCTAAAGGCGTGTCGTACATTTTTAATGCTTCATCTAAATCTGGAATAAGCCCTTCCTTCGTGCCTTCGACAATATAATAAGCGAGACGTTCAGGAACCGTTTTTGGAATGTCCTCTTCTGTCTTCTCTTTTTTCTTATCACGGTAAAAGTCCGTGAAATCGGCCAGCGTTTGATCGGTCGTTTCAAATAGCAAATCATTCGCTAATTTGATTTCCTGTTCTGGAATGGACGCATATCGTTCAAGTTTCTCAGTATTCACAATCGCATAGTCAAGTCCCGCCAATGTGCAGTGGTATAAGTAAACAGCGTTCAACACTTCACGGCCGACGGGCGGAAGTCCGAAAGACACGTTACTAACCCCAAGTGTGATTAAGGCGCGGGGCATTTTTTCTTTGATCAGACGAATGCCCTCGATTGTCTCGACTGCGGAGCCGATATATTGTTCATCTCCCGTGCCGACAGGGAACACAAGGGGATCGAAAATAATATCCTCCGGCGGCAATCCCCATTTGTTGACAAACAAGTCATACGAGCGTTCTGCAATTTCAAGTTTACGCTCACGTGTAACAGCCATGCCGACTTCGTCGATCGTCCCGATAACGACTGCCGCGCCGAACTTCTTCACAAGCGGCAGCACCGCGTCAAATCGTTCTTCGCCGTCTTCCAAGTTAATGGAGTTAATAATCGCTTTCCCTTGGGAGTATTTCAAAGCTTCCTCAATAACTTTTTCATCTGTCGAATCAATGACGAGCGGAACTTTAACTTTTTTCACGACTTCTTGCATGAATTTCCTCATATCTTCCAGCTCATCGCGATCGGGATTCGCTAGACAAATGTCGATAATATGCGCGCCGCCGCGCACTTGCGCGCGGGCAATTTCCGAGGCTTCTTCATATTTCTCTTCCACGATCAGTTGTTTGAATTTACGTGAGCCGATAACATTTGTTCGCTCGCCGATTAAAATTGGACGCATGGAATCGTCATAAAGAAGCGGCTCAATGCCTGCCACCACATGACCGTGCGCTTGTTCCGTCTGCTGGCGCGGCGCATAATTTTTCACGACTTCTCGAATTGCTCGAATATGCGCCGGTGTCGTTCCGCAGCAACCGCCGACTAGGTTTAACCAGCCTTTTTCCGCAAAGCCCTCTAGTTTTTTGGAAAGTGATTCCGGTGATTCGTGATAATGACCTTCTTCGTCCGGCAGACCGGCGTTCGGATAACAGCTCACATAGCTTGTGGCAAGGTCCGATAGGGAACGAAGATGGTCGGTCATAAACTCGGGTCCTGTCGCGCAGTTGAGTCCGACAGATAGCGGTTGAATATGCTCAATCGAAATATAAAACGCTTCAATGCTTTGACCGGCGAGCGTCGTGCCCATCGGCTCAATCGTGCCTGAAATCATAACAGGCAGTTCTTTTCCAGTTTCTTCAAACGCTTTTTTAATGCCAAGCGTTCCAGCTTTAACGTTTAGCATATCTTGACTCGTTTCCATCAAAAGAACATCACTGCCGCCTTCAATCAATGCCTTAGCTTGCACGTAAAAGTCCTCAGTGAGCCCTTCAAATGTTGCGCCGCCTGTAACGGATAATGTTTTTGTTGTTGGTCCCATCGCGCCCGCAACAAAACGCGGCCAGTCAGGCGTGGAGAATTCCTCCGCGCATTTTTTCGCGATTTGCGCCGCCCGAAAGTTAATGTCATGCGCATGTTTCCCTAAATCATAATCGTCAAGCACGATCGGCGTTCCGCCAAATGTATTCGTGCAAATAATGTCCGCGCCCGCTTCTAAATATTCGCGGTGAATACGCTCAATGACGTCAGGCCTCGTAATATTTAAGTTCTCATTACAGCCATCTAATTCTTCGCCGCCAAAATCCTCAGGCGTTAAATTCGCATTTTGGAGCATCGTGCCCATTGCACCGTCAATGATCAGTATTCTTTTTTCTAGTTGTTGTTTAATGCGTTGACTCGGCATGGACAAAACCTCTTTCTTTCTTTTTATCGATTTCTTGAATATGGCGAATCAGTTCAAGCGACATGTCATAGCGGAGGAATGGTGTAATAATATAGATGCCGTTAAAGTATTCCGCTGCCGTGTCGATCAACTCTTTCGCAATTTTAATACCTTCTTCCGTTGAACGGGCGCGGTCATCGCCGCATGCGCGCATCCGTTCCAAAACTTCCTCAGACAACTTGATGCCTGGCACTTCATAATGTAAAAATTCAGCATTTCGAATATTTGTGAGCGGCATGACCCCAAGAAAAATCGGCGTGGACAAATGCTTCGTCGCTTCATAAATTTCCTTAATTTTTTCTTTCGTATAAACAGGCTGTGAAATGAAATAATCAGCGCCGCTTTCAATTTTTTTCTCAAGTCGCTGCACGGCTCGTTCCAATACACGAACGTTTGGATTAAAGGCGGCGGCAACGGAGAAATCCGCTTTTCTAGCGAGCGGCTTTCCGGAGAAGGAAATGCCTTCGTTCAACTGCTTAATCAACTGCGTCAACTCTAAACTGGAAACATCATAGACACTTGTCGCGCCTGGGAAATCGCCAACTTTCGTCGGGTCTCCCGTTACTGCTAAAATGTCCCGAATGCCGAGTGCGTCCAGTCCCATTAAATGAGACTGCAATCCGATTAAGTTGCGGTCTCGGCACGTAATGTGGACGAGCGGGCGAATATGGTGGAGTTGCTTCAAAATCGCGCCCATCGCCATATTGCTAATCCGCGGGGAGGCGAGTGAATTATCCGCCATTGTGATCGCATCGACGCCAGCCGCATGAAGAGCGTTTGCCCCATCAATGAATTTTTCGGTCTCCAGCGTTCTTGGTGTATCCAGTTCAACGATGACAGTGCGCTCGGTCTGCGCTTGTATATGAAGCGGTTCTTTTTTCGCGGGTTGCGCTTCTTGAATAACGATCGGTTCCGGCTTTTTGACGATTTTTTGTGCAATAGGCGGCAAATCCGCAATGCGCTTTTTCACAGCTTCAATATGTTTCGGAGTCGTTCCGCAGCAACCGCCGATTAGACGCACGCCTTCATCTCGCAATAGAACCGCGGCGCGCCCAAAGTAATCTGCCTCAGAAACATAAACAATACGGCCATCTTCTACGTCTAATAGGCTTGCGTTTGGCGCGGCGGATAAAAATGCTTTTTCAGGCAGCGATACACCTTCAAGCGCTTGAATCGTATGATAGGGGCCAAGTCGGCAATTGACGCCGACAATATCCGCGCCCAATGCTTCCAGTTCATGTAAAGCGCGATTCAGCGAATAGCCGTTTTGCAGCACGCCTGGGTCATGCATTGATACTTGCGCAATAATTGGCGCATCTGTGAGCTTGCGGAGTCTAGTAACTGTGGCAGCCAACTCTTCAAAATCATAATACGTTTCAAGCAACAGGCCATCCGGATCTCCAGAAAGGAGCGCAGCCGCCTGACTTTCGACCGTGCGGATAATTTCATCTAATGATGCATCACTTTTTCTGACACCGCGTATGCCGCCAATTGTCCCAAGTACAAACTGACCGCCTGGCGCCGCGGCGCGCTTTGCAATTTGCATCGCCGCTTCGTTAAATTCGTTGACGCGGTCTTCCAAACCATACCGCGCAAGTTTGATCGCGTTGGCGCTGTATGTATTGCTTTGAATAATATCGGCGCCCGCCGCAATGTACTCTTGGTGAATCTTTTCAATGACTTCGGGTTTTGAGACGTTTAATTCTTCATAACAAAAGTCGATGCCATATGAATATAAAAGCGTGCCCATCGCGCCATCAGCTGTTAGGACATTTTTTTGTAATCGATCTAGCAATCCCATGATTGTTCATCCTCCTTATATAAATTAAAAAGCCTTCTTTAAAAAAAGAAGGCTTCAGTGTATACTTCACTCCTTCTTATCTGCAGACCGTTATAGGTCCCTGGATTTAGCACCTGACCGAACGGCTGGTTGCTGAAGCATCATCGGGCCAGTCCCTCAGCTTCTCTCGATAAGAATATAATATTATGAATAGTTGAAAGTATCATACCCTTATAATAACGGGGCGTCAAGTTCATTTCAAAAGGGGCTTGTCCCGCCGCTATGAAATGAGAATGTGGTAAAATGAAAGAAAGATAATTTTGGCGAAGGGTGATCCCGTTTGAGAGCTTTCAAGTTTATGATCCCGATCATGCTCATTGTCGGGTCTTTCAGTTGGATGATGCTAAACAAAAACTATCAGGAAGTACCTGAAACGTCGCGTTTATATATTACAATTGGCGCAGTCGTAGTCAGCGGAGTAATCTCTTATTTTCTATTCCCAAACGAAGAGAAAGAATAAGGAGAAGGGTGTCCCAAAAGAGCCAGGGGATGCCCTTTTTAATTTTCGGATATATTTCTTAACAAATCGTTCTATACTGTAACTAAGTCATATGATTTGCACAGCACGTAAAATATTTTGTACAATTAAGTCAAAGATAGTCAAAGTCAGTAGGGAAAGAGGTGAACAAACGTGCGAAACATTTCCGACATTATAGAAGGGTATTTAAAGGCAATCATCGAAGAAGAAAAGAATCGAATGATTGAGATTAAGCGAAATGAAGTTGCTGAAAAATTCCAATGTGTTCCATCGCAGATTAACTATGTCATTAAAACCCGTTTTACAGCAGAACGCGGCTATGCAGTTGAGTCGAAACGCGGCGGCGGGGGATATATTCGCATATACCGGGTTCAGCCGAATTCTCGAAAAGACTTAATCGAACATATTTTAAAAGGTATTCAATCCGGCGCATCTTTTACAATGGCTGAAGATATTGTTTTCCGCCTGCTGGAAGAACAAGTCATTGACGAGCGTGAAGCGAAGCTTATTCTTGCGGCTGTCAGCAGGACTGTATTGCATCAGCCACTGCCGGAACGAGATCAAATTCGCGCACGCATTTTACAAAACATGCTTCTAACACTGATATATGAACAATTGGACTGATCTTCCGTAAGATTATGAATACGAGGTGGCGCAAGATGTATTGTGAAAATTGCAAGGAACGCCCTGCATCTGTCATTTTAAAGCAGGAAAGCATGGAAGGCTCCGTTGAACGGCATTTATGTGAAAAATGTGCTTTTCATTCGCAAACATTCCAATTTGACCCGAGTCACGAACCATTGTCCATTCAGCAGTTTTTGGCGCACTGGTTCGGTGGAGCAGATCCATTCATCGCTCCCCAACAAAAGAAGGAAATTCCAAAAGGACCAGAGTGCCCTGAATGCCATTTAACGTTTAGCAAGTTTCTTGAAATCGGGAAATTTGGTTGTGCAACATGCTACGACTCGTTCCGCGCTTTGTTGCCCCGTGTCTTAGGTAAGTTACATAATGGACATTCCGCGCATATTGGTAAAGTTCCCGAATCTTTCAGCGGACTTTATGCGATTAAAAGAAAGCTGGAAGAAATTCGGGTGAAAATGCAGGAAGCGGTAGAAGCAGAACGATTTGAAGAGGCTGCCGAACTGCGTGACGAAGCAAATCGCTTGAAGGAACGTCTAGATAGTGGGGGTGGAGAGTACAATGTCAATTGAGAAATTTATGCAAAACGCCGTAACGGGCTGGATGGCGGCGCACGGAGAGCATTCAGACATTGTCCTGTCTACCCGGATTCGCTTGGCGCGTAATTTAAGAGGTTACCGTTTCCCGATCGCCTTTACAGAAAAGGAAGCAGTGGAAATTGATCGATCAATTGCAAATGTTTTATTAGATGAGGAAGAAAATGGGTATTCCTATATGAGGATGTCTGATCTACCAGCACTTGAACGCCAGGTCTTGGTGGAAAAGCATCTCATCAGTCCGCAGTTAACAAATCCCGCAAAGCACGGTGCAGTCATCCTATCAAAAGATGAAACGGTTAGCGTTATGGTGAATGAAGAAGATCATATACGCATTCAATGTATCTATCCGGGGCTCCAGCTAGAAGATGCTTATGAACAAGCGAACCAAGTTGATAACTTTTTAGAAAATCAATTGCCTTATGCATTTGATGAGGAATTCGGCTTTTTAACAAGTTGTCCATCTAACACTGGAACTGGCATGCGCGCTTCCGTCATGATGCATTTGCCGGCACTGACCATTACAAAGCAAATTGACCGTATCATTCCAGCCATTTCCCGGCTTGGCATGGTCGTGCGGGGAAGTTACGGGGAAGGCAGTGAAGCGCCAGGCAATGTTTATCAAGTATCCAATCAGACGACACTTGGTAAAACAGAACAAGACATACTTGCTGACCTTGGCAATATCACATCACGTCTCATCGCCCATGAGCGTAAATCCCGGGAGCTACTGCTTGCCAAATCTCGAATTGCCTTAGAGGATCGTCTGTTTCGTTCGCTTGGTACCATTTCCTATGCCCGTTTACTACCCACTGGTGAAGCGGCGCGTTGTCTATCCGATGTTCGGCTAGGAATTGATCTTGGCATCATTCAAAATATTCACATGTCCATTTTGAATGAACTGATGATTTTCATGCAGCCTGGTTTTTTACAGCAGTACGCTGGAACGGAGTTAACGCAAGAAGAACGCGATATATTCAGAGCAAAACTGTTTCGCGGAAGATTAAATCAAGAAAAAGAGTATGCTTCAACTGAAAAGGGTAATGAAGAAGAGTAAATTAGCTCATTGGCAAACGCCAGCATCCATGCATCGATTTCTTCCTTGAACACGCTGGAACTATAAATAGCTTATTGGCAATATACTAGGTTATATCGTGTGAAAAGATCAAAGTTGATTTTTTGGAAAAAGGATTCTAGCGTGTTCAGTTGAATACGTAATACTAAGGCAATTTTTCACGCTTGGTGAGGTAGAAAGAAATGGATGCAATATAGAGAGAAGGAGAGGATTGTATATGATGTTTAATCGATTTACGCAACGTGCACAAAAAGTTTTGCAACTTGCTCAAGAAGAGGCCATTCGCCTTAAACATGAATCGATCGGAACCGAGCATATTTTGCTTGGACTGATTCGAGAAGGAACGGGCATTGCTGCCAAAGCATTGGAAGCAATTGACGTTAGCTTAGAAACCATTGAACAAGGTGTTGAAAAGCTCGTTGGATACGGGGCGAAAGAGGTTGGACCGATCGTTCACTATACCCCGCGGGCTAAAAAGGTCATTGAATTGTCCGTTGATGAATCGCGTAAACTGGGTCACTCTTATATTGGCACAGAACATATATTACTTGCGCTGATTCGCGAAGGAGAGGGCGTAGCGGCGCGTGTTTTAAACAATGCTGGCGTCAGCCTGAACAAAGCGCGTCAACAAGTTCTTCAACTTCTTGGCAGTAACGACAGTTCAGTCGGCAACCAAGGTGCATCCAATTCAGCAGCAACACCAACATTGGACGGTTTAGCACGTGACTTGACAGAAATTGCACGGGAAGGTTCTTTGGATCCTGTCATTGGGCGAAGTAAAGAAATTACACGTGTAATCGAAGTGCTTGCACGCCGGACGAAAAATAACCCAGTCCTCATCGGGGAGCCTGGCGTTGGTAAAACAGCGATCGCGGAAGGGCTTGCCCAGCAAATTGTGAACAACGAAGTACCCGAAATCTTACGTGACAAACGTGTCATGACACTCGATATGGGAACGGTCGTTGCGGGAACGAAATACCGCGGAGAATTTGAAGATCGTATGAAAAAAGTGATGGAGGAAATCCGTCAAGCTGGTAATATCATTCTCTTTATTGATGAGTTACACACATTAATCGGGGCAGGTGGAGCAGAAGGTGCGATCGATGCTTCCAATATTTTGAAACCATCACTTGCACGAGGTGAACTGCAATGTATCGGTGCGACAACGCTTGATGAGTATAGAAAATATATTGAAAAAGATGCAGCACTTGAACGTCGTTTTCAGCCGATTCAAGTTGACGAACCAACTGTCGAGGAGACTGTGCAAATCATTTACGGTTTGCGTGATCGCTACGAAGCACATCACCGCGTAAAGATTACAGACGAAGCGGTT
Organism: Sporosarcina sp. HYO08; assembly: GCF_001563475.1. Taxonomy (GTDB): domain Bacteria; phylum Bacillota; class Bacilli; order Bacillales_A; family Planococcaceae; genus Sporosarcina. The sequence continues at coordinate 227,081 of NZ_LPUT01000027.1, forward strand.
GAAGCGGCAGCTAAAATGTCCGATCGTTATATTTCTGATCGTTTCCTGCCGGATAAAGCAATTGACTTAATTGACGAAGCGGGCTCTAAAGTACGTCTTCGTTCCTATACAACACCTCCTAACTTAAAAGAATTAGAACAAAAATTGGAGGCCATGCGTTCCGAGAAAAACGCAGCTGTTCAAAGTCAAGAGTTTGAAAAGGCGGCCTCTTTCCGGGATAAAGAACAGAAATTAAAAGAAGAGTTGGAAACAACAAAAACAGCATGGAAAGAAAAGCAAGGGCAAACGGAATCGGAAGTAACGGTCAATGACATTGCGGAAGTTGTAGCGATGTGGACGGGTGTGCCAGTTGCTAAAATTGCTGAAACAGAGACTGAAAAACTATTGGGCATGGAAGAGACATTGCATGAACGCGTGATTGGTCAAGGAGAAGCAGTTACCGCTATTTCTCGAGCGATTCGCCGTGCACGTGCAGGCCTGAAAGATCCGAAGCGTCCAATCGGTTCCTTCATTTTCCTTGGACCTACTGGCGTTGGTAAGACAGAACTTGCAAGGGCACTTGCAGAAACAATGTTTGGCGATGAAGATGCGATGATTCGAATTGACATGTCGGAGTACATGGAAAAGCATTCGACTTCTCGACTTGTTGGATCGCCTCCGGGCTATGTAGGGTATGACGAAGGGGGCCAACTTACCGAAAAAGTTCGCCGCAAGCCTTATTCCGTTGTCCTTTTAGATGAAATTGAAAAGGCGCATCCGGACGTCTTCAATATTCTGTTACAAGTATTAGAGGATGGACGCTTGACGGATTCAAAAGGACGTACAGTAGACTTCCGCAATACAGTCGTCATTATGACGTCCAACGTCGGGGCAGAGGCATTGAAGAAGAATCGCTACGTTGGTTTCAACTTGCAAGATAGCAATCGAGACTATGAAGGTATGAAGGATACAATGCTTTCTGAATTGAAAAAAGCGTTTCGTCCAGAGTTCTTGAACCGGGTAGATGAAATGATTGTCTTCCACTCGCTTGAAAAAGAGCACTTGCGTGAAATTGTTTCACTTATGTCCGACGAGTTGACAAGACGACTTAAAGAGCAAGATATTGAGCTCGAAATCACAGAGGAAGCGAAATCCAAAATTGTGGAAGAAGGGTATGATCCAGAATACGGCGCACGTCCGCTCCGCCGTGCAATTCAGAAGCATGTAGAAGATCGTTTGTCAGAAGAACTTCTAAAAGGAATGATATTGACAGGCGGAAAAGTACTTGTTGATGTGGAAGCGGGCCAATTTATCGTCAAAACGATGAAAGAAACAGAGGTAGAAGCTGAAGCCGAAGCAGTAGCTGAAAAATAAAGCATGATCCGGATAGTCCATCCGCCGAAATTTTTCGGACGGGATGGGCTGTCCTTTTCGTATGGAGAGGAATTTTATGGCAAAAAGAAAAACAAAATTCATGTGCCGTTCCTGTGGCTATGAATCATTGAAATGGATGGGACGCTGCCCAGGTTGCGGCGAATGGAACACGATGGATGAAGAGGTTGAAATTATTCCAAAGAAGGGAACTCGCGGGGCATTTCAGCATTCGGAAAATAGTCGTCAAAAGGCAATGCCGATCAGTTCGATCGAAACGATGGAAGAGCCGCGTATTCGAACAGATCTTGGCGAGCTTAACCGTGTACTTGGCGGCGGAATTGTTCCTGGTTCACTCGTTTTGATCGGGGGCGATCCGGGAATTGGAAAGTCGACGTTATTGCTTCAAGTATCTTCCCTGCTTGCAAACATTGGGCAGCGTGTCCTTTATATTTCAGGAGAAGAATCGATTCGCCAGACGAAATTACGTGCTGAGCGACTTGGCGTTACTTCTGACGAATTATATATTTACGCGGAAACAGATCTTGCGCAAATTCATGAAACGATCGATGACGTAAAGCCGAAATTTGTTATTGTCGATTCCATCCAGACTATTCACCATCCAGAAGTGACATCTGCACCCGGTAGTGTTTCGCAAGTGCGGGAATGTACGGCCGAATTGATGCGTATTGCTAAAACAAAAGGGATTGCAATCTTTTTAGTCGGTCACGTAACGAAAGACGGTCAAATCGCAGGACCGCGATTACTTGAACATATGGTTGATACGGTTCTTTACTTTGAAGGAGAACGTCACCATACATACCGTATTTTGCGCAGTGTGAAAAATCGGTTTGGCTCAACGAACGAGATCGCTATTTTCGAAATGCTGCAGTCAGGATTAAAAGAAGTATTGAACCCTTCAGAGTTGTTTTTACGGGAAAGGGCGCAAGGTGGGATCGGCTCAACGGTTGTCGCCTCCATGGAAGGGACACGCCCCATTCTCGTTGAAATACAAGCGCTTATTACCCCTTCAAGTTTTAATTATCCGAAGCGCATGGCGACGGGATTAGATCAAAACCGTGTCTCACTATTGATGGCTGTCCTAGAAAAACGAATGGGTATGTTACTTCAAGCACAAGATGCCTATATTAAAGTAGCAGGAGGTGTCAAACTTGATGAGCCTGCCATTGATCTGGCGGTGCTCGTAAGCATCGTATCTAGTTATCGTGAGACGGCCGCTGGACTTGCAGATTGTTTTATTGGAGAAGTCGGACTGACAGGGGAAGTTCGCCGTGTCTCACGCATCGAGCAACGTGTGACAGAAGCGGCTAAGCTTGGCTTCGAACGTGCAATTGTTCCCGCATCCAACATCGGCGGATGGGATTTTCCACCCAATATTCGAGTAATTGGCGTAGAAACAGTAAGCGATGCATTGAAAGTGGCTTTTTCCAATTAATCCAGTAGGGGCATTCGCGGGCGCCGCATCATTTTTAGCGGGAATCTTTGGTTCGATTTTTATTGCAACTTTTCATGCGATAAAACTGTCTAAGTAAAGAGTTGCAAAATTTCCCTTCTGCCAAGGTTAATCAAGGCGTATAAATGGGAATACATGTATAATTATGAAAAAAAGGAGGTGAATGTGTTGCTGAAATGGGTAGTAAAAGGAGCATTTATTTTAATTGGAGGTACGTTGGGTGTATTATTTTTACCGCATTTATTTGTCTTATTCTCATTTTCCTCGACACCTATGATTAATAACCCCTACGTATCTGCAATCCTCGGTGCCGTGATTCTTTTCTTTATCGGTCTCTTTTTAGTGGATCCAATCATCAATCTCATTAAATGGATGGAAGAGCACCTATTGAAAGCGCCGATCTTGGACTTACTTTTTGGTTCTATCGGACTCACAGTTGGTTTAATCCTTGCTTTTCTTGTCAGTTTTGGATTGAGTGAAATTCAAATTCCAGTCATTACATCAATTTTGCCGATCTTATTGTCTATTCTGCTTGGGTATTTAGGTTTTCAAGTTGGTTTTAAGAAGCGGGAAGAGTTCATTAGTGCGATTCAACACGCAAGAATTAGTGCACCGAAAAAGAAGGAAGCGGATGGAGAAAGCGATTCGAAGAAGGAAAAAGCCGAAAAATATAAGCTGTTAGATACAAGCGTTATTATCGATGGACGAATTGCTGATATATCTGCGACGGGCTTTCTAGAAGGAGTGTTGGTCGTGCCGCAATTCGTGCTGACAGAACTTCAGCATATTGCTGATTCTTCCGATACATTAAAGAGAACAAAAGGCAGACGCGGTTTGGACATTTTAAAGCGGCTGCAAACAAACGATGGTTCGGAAATTTTAATAACGGATGAAGATTTTCAGGATGTTCCCGAAGTTGATTTGAAGCTCGTTCGGCTCGCGAAAAGTATGGAAGGAATTGTCGTGACAAACGATTTCAACCTCAATAAGGTAGCAGATTTGCACGGTGTATCCGTATTAAATATTAATGATTTGGCGAATGCAGTAAAGCCGGTCGTCGTACCTGGTGAAGAAATGCATGTTGTCGTCATTAAAGACGGAAAAGAATATAACCAAGGTGTTGCTTACTTGGATGATGGAACGATGATTGTCATTGAAGATGGAAAATACCATATTGGAAATCCGCTTGATGTCGTCGTGACAAGTGTGTTACAAACTTCCGCCGGAAGAATGATCTTTGCAAAACCTAAAAATGGCAGACCGATGCGATTAAATGGGTAATGATGATAATAGACAAGGAAGATGGATGTGGAGTATACAGTAATGATCCCGGCAGCCGGCAGCGGAAAACGAATGGGCGCCGGGATGAATAAACTTTTTCTAGAGCTTTCGAACAAGCCGATTCTTGTTCATACATTACTTGTGTTTGAGCAAGATCCAGCTTGTGCTGGCATCATCATTGCTGTTAAGCGAGAAGAGAAGCCGCAAATTCAAGCGATGATCGAACAGTTTGGGGTAACGAAAATAAAAGCACTCGTTGATGGGGGCGAAGAACGCCAGCAAAGTGTGGCAGCCTGCTTGCAGGCTTATGACAAGGATGATATCGTCCTTGTCCATGATGCTGCGCGTCCATTTATACGCCGTCACGTCATTGGGGCGCTTGTTGAAACAGCTGCACGTGCCGGAGCCGCAATTGCCGGAGTTCGAACGAAAGACACGATGAAGCTTGCACCGGAAGGCACGGTAGAAAAGACAGTTGATCGAGAAGGCTTATGGATCATTCAAACACCGCAAGCATTTCGCTATGGGATATTAAAAGCAGCCTCTGATCAAGCGGCAGCAGCTGGATTTTTAGGGACAGATGAATCGATGCTAGTGGAAAGGATCGGTCATCCTGTTAAAATAGTGGAAAGTACGTACGATAATATTAAAATGACCACAAAAGAGGATTTACTCTTCGGGGAAGTTTTATTGAAGCAAAGTGGAGGGTTGGAACGATGATTCGAATTGGCCAAGGGTTTGATGTACATAAATTTGAAGAAGGGCGTCCGTTAATTTTAGGAGGCATTACCATTCCTTATGATCGTGGATTGGCAGGGCATTCAGATGCCGATGTTCTCTTGCATACGATTACGGATGCTGCGCTGGGCGCCATTGGTGAAGGCGACATCGGCAGACATTTCCCAGATACAGATGAATCCTATAAAGATGCGGATTCCGCCATTTTATTAGAAAACATTTGGAAAATGGTAAAAGAAAAAGGATACAAACTTGGCAATATCGATTGTACGATCATTGCGCAAAAGCCGAAAATGGCACCGCATATTGAAGTCATTCAGAAGCGGGTAGCGGAACTATTGGAAGCAGACGTTTCCCAAGTAAATATTAAGGCAACTACGACGGAAAATCTTGGTTTTACGGGCAGAGAAGAAGGTATTGCCTCTATGGCTGCCATTTTACTCGTCAAAGTTTGAATAGGTTGAGCGTCTTTTCAAGTGGAGAAAGTAATGATAAAATAGCACGGAATATAGTAAGAACGGAGAGGTACAACTTATGACAACTGAAGTACGTGTACGTTATGCGCCAAGTCCGACAGGCCATTTGCATATTGGCGGCGCACGGACAGCGTTATTTAACTATTTGTTCGCACGCCATCATGGCGGTAAATTTATTGTGCGAATTGAAGATACGGATATCGAGCGCAACATCGAGGGCGGCGAGCTGTCTCAGCTTGAGAACTTAAAATGGCTTGGCATTGACTACGACGAGTCCGTTGATATCGGCGGTCCGTACGGTCCATATCGTCAAATGGAACGCCTAGATTTATATACGAAATATGGCCAACAACTGCTTGATGAAGGTCATGCGTATAAATGTTTCTGTACAACAGAAGAGTTGGAAGCAGAGCGTGAAAGACAAAAAGCTTCTGGTATCGCAGCGCCAATGTATAGCGGTGTTTGCCGCCATTTAACTGCAGAACAAGTTGCGGAAAAGGAAGCGGCAGGTCTTTCTCATACAGTTCGTATGCGTGTACCTGAAAATGTCACATATAAAATTGAAGACCTTGTCCGCGGGGCGGTAACGTTTGAATCAGAAGATATCGGCGATTGGGTAATCGTCAAGGCGAACGGTATCCCGACATACAACTTCGCCGTTGTCATCGATGATCACTTGATGAAAATCTCCCATGTTTTCCGAGGTGAAGAGCATTTAACGAATACGCCGAAACAAATGATGGTGTCAGATGCTTTAGGATGGGGATCGCCGCAATTCGGCCATATGACGCTAATCGTCAACGAAGAACGAAAAAAGCTATCTAAACGAGATGAGTCCATTATCCAGTTCATTTCACAATATAAAAATCTCGGTTATTTACCGGATGCGATGTTCAATTTCTTCGCACTGCTCGGCTGGTCGCCAGGTGGAGAAGAAGAAGTTTTTTCGAAAGACGAGCTGATCAAGCTGTTTGATGAAAGCCGTTTGTCGAAGTCGCCGTCTATGTTTGATAAAACAAAACTAACATGGATGAATAACTTGTATGTGAAAAAGCTTAGCCTTGATGAAGTCGTCGCACTTACATTGCCACACCTGCAAGAAGCGGGTCTTGTCAATAAACAATTGACGGTTGAAGAGGAAGCATGGGTTCGCAATTTAATCGCACTTTACCACGAGCAGCTTAGCTTCGGTGCGGAAATTGTTGAGCTTTCTGCCCAGTTTTTCAATGATCACATTGAATATGATGAACAAGCGACAGAAATCCTTGCCGGCGAACAAGTACCGGCTGTCATGGCAGTGCTCGCAAGTGAACTTGAAGGGTTAGAGACATTTGATGCAGATTCTATCAAGGCTGCAATTAAAGCGGTTCAAAAAGAAACGGGGCAAAAAGGGAAAAACCTCTTTATGCCGATTCGTGTCGTGACGACAGGCCAAACAAATGGCCCTGAACTGCCGGCAGCAATTGCTCTAATTGGTAAAGAAAGAGCGATCGCCCGCATCGCGAAATTTGCTCAGTAATTTGACTTTCGTGCTTGTCTTATGGGAAAATACAACTAATATATATTTGATCGAAAGCTTCGAGAAGGAGAAGTACACTTTGTAAGCACTTCAGAGAGGATCATCATCGGCTGCAAATGATCCGTGCCGCTACACTGTGGAAATGCACCTTTGAGTGCCGTACCGAATGAAAGTAGGTCGGACGCATTGCCGGCGTTATCGGCGTCAAGCGGAAAGGCTATGCCTTTCAAGCGGAGTGGAACCACGTATACAATGCGTCTCTGTCATCTTTGACAGGGGCGTATTTTTTTATCTAATGAACGCGTGAACGTTGGTTAAAAACATGAAGTATAAAAGGAGGCATTTCTGGTGTTTCAAAGGATGAAGGAAGACATCCAATGTATTTTCGATCAAGACCCAGCGGCACGGAGTACATTTGAAATTGTCTTAACCTATTCAGGTCTGCATGCAATTTGGGCCCATCGTATTGCACATGCGCTATATAAACGAAAACTTTTATTCCCCGCAAGACTTATTTCGCAAATCAGTCGCTTTTTCACTGGCATTGAAATTCACCCGGGTGCCACAATTGGCCGGCGATTTTTTATCGACCACGGGATGGGTGTCGTTATAGGGGAAACTTGCGAAATCGGCAATGACGTAACAATTTACCAAGGCGTCACACTTGGCGGAACAGGGAAAGAGAAAGGGAAACGGCATCCTACATTGCACGACAATGTACTCGTTGCCTCTGGCGCTAAAGTACTTGGTTCCATCACAATTGGTGAAAACAGTAAAGTAGGTGCCGGATCAGTCGTATTAAAGGATGTTCCCCCTCATTCCACGGTCGTAGGGATTCCGGGAACGATTGTGATTGCGAATGGTGTACGGATTAAAGATAAATACGATCATCAAGATCTTCCGGATCCAGTGGCAGACTCTTTTAAACAAATGGAAGAAGAAATGACGCGTTTACAAGAGCGGCTTCAACAGTTAGAAAAACAGCGTGAAAGGGAAGGGATGTAAAATGAGTATTCAAATTTACAATACGTTGACACGTAAAAAAGAGCCTTTTATTCCTTTGGAAGAAGGGAAAGTAAAGATTTATGTATGTGGTCCAACGGTCTATAACTACATTCATATCGGGAATGCACGTCCAGTCATCGCTTTTGATACGGTTCGTCGTTATTTTGCTTACAAAGGTTACGATGTTACGTACATTTCGAATTTTACAGATGTTGATGACAAAATTATTCAGGCTGCCAATGAGCTTGGTGAAGAGGTTGGCGAGCTAACGGATCGCTTTATCGATGCCTATTTCGAAGACATTTTGGCGCTCGGCTGCACGAAAGCAGATGCCCATCCTCGGGTAACGGATCATATTGACGATATTATTCAGTTCATATCTGTCTTGATCGACAAAGGGTATGCGTATGAATCTGAAGGAGATGTCTATTACCGAACGCGTAAGTTTGAAGGGTATGGGAAGTTATCCCATCAATCGATTGACGAACTGCGTGTCGGTGCACGAATTGAAGAAAGTGAAATTAAGGAAAACGCACTTGACTTTGCATTGTGGAAATCGGCAAAAGAAGGTGAAATTTCTTGGGAAAGTCCATGGGGTGCAGGGCGCCCAGGTTGGCATATTGAATGCTCTGTAATGGCGAGAGAGCATCTTGGCGATACAATTGATATTCATGCAGGCGGCCAAGATTTAACATTCCCGCATCACGAAAACGAAATTGCACAATCTGAGGCAATGACTGGTAAAATGTTTGCGCGTTATTGGATGCATAATGGGTATATCAATATTGAGAATGAAAAAATGTCAAAGTCACTTGGTAACTTCGTACTTGTCAACGATATTAGAAAGCAAGTCGATCCAAAAGTACTGCGCTTTTTCATGCTATCCGTTCATTACAGACATCCAGTCAATTTTTCACAAGACTTGGTAGAAAGTGCGGCGAATGGATTGGATCGTATTCAGACGGCATACAACAACTTAAAGCATCGACTGAGCACTTCCGCAGATCTTGGCGATCAAAAAGATATATGGATGCATAAAGTGGATGAACAAATTACGGCATTTGAGCAGGCGATGGACGATGACTTTAATACAGCAAACGGCATTGCTGCGATTTTCGAACTTGTGAAGCTTGCAAACGTCTATTTATTAGAGAAAAATACACAAGCTGAAGTGTTAACATATTTTATAGAGACGTTGGAGCGGTTAATGGATGTACTTGGCATCTCGCTAGAAAGCGAAACGGATTTGTTAGACCAAGATATTGAAGCGTTAATTGAAGAACGTCTCGATGCGCGTAAAAACCGTAACTTTGCGAGAGCGGATGAAATTCGTGATGAGTTGAAAGCAAAAGGTATTTTGCTAGAAGATACAGCGCAAGGCACACGTTGGAAAAGAGGCTAATGTATGGGGAAGTTACGTGACAATGATGTGAAGCAACTCAATGCCCTTGCTCTTGCCTATATGGGAGATGCCGTGTATGAACAAGCGATACGAGAGCATCTCCTTCGCTCAGGGCGTGTAAAGCCGCATATTTTGCATAAGGAAGCAACACGCTATGTTTCTGCAAAGTCCCAAGCGGCAATCATTCGAATGATGCAGCGAACAGACTTTTTAACCGAGGCGGAAGAAGCGGTTATGCGCCGGGGACGGAACGCCAAATCTGGTTCTGTCCCTAAAAACACAGACGTTGTGACTTATAACTATAGTTCGGGTTTTGAAGCGGTCATTGGCTATTTATACTTGCTGCACCAAGATGAACGTGTGGCGGAATTCATCCAAAAATCCATTCAATTCATTGAACAGCCAGAGGAGGCAGAGATGTAATGACGGAAAACGATACGGAATTGATCGGCGGGAAAAATCCCGTCTTGGAAGCATTGAGATCAGATCGAGAATTAAATAAAATCTGGGTTGCTGAAGGGCTGAACAAAAAAAGTATTGGAGAGATCCAAGTACTTGCGAAAAAGAGGGGCATTATTGTCCAAACAGCACCGAAGCAAAAATTAGACAAAATGCTTGATGTGAATCATCAAGGGGTGATTGCGTCAGTTGCTGCTTACCGATACGCCGATTTAGAAGATTTGTTTGCCCGAGCATCTTCAAGAAAAGAAGATCCGTTGTTCCTCATTTTAGATGAGTTGGAAGATCCGCATAATTTAGGTTCGATCCTGCGAACTGCGGATGCAACAGGGGTTCATGGTGTCATTATTCCGAAGCGCCGATCAGTTGGGCTTACCGGGGTTGTCGCTAAAGCGTCAACGGGCGCGATTGAGCATATCCCAGTCGTCCGCGTCAACAACCTTTCTCAAACGGTAGAAGAATTGAAGAAACGCGGTGTTTGGATTGCGGGAACAGATGCAGCGGGTGCTGCTGATTATAGGAGTATGGATTGTACATTGCCGCTTGCGATCATTATTGGAAGCGAAGGCAAAGGAATGTCGCGGATTTTGAAGGAGAAATGTGACTTTCTTTATTTCTTGCCGATGTTTGGACATGTCACATCGTTAAATGCTTCCGTTGCTGCCTCCCTTTTAATGTATGAAGTCGTGCGTAAACGCCGACCTATTCTACCGGAGAGTTGAAAAAGAATGTGCTGCTTGTCGACGGCTATAACGTCGTCGGTGCTTGGGAGGAGCTTCGACAGTTAAAGAAGGAAAGGCTGGCCGATGCGCGGGATCGACTGATTGAACGGTTGGCGGAATATAAAGCGCATATGGGATGGCGCGTCATCATTGTGTTTGATGCGCATCTCGTGCCTGGCATAGAAAAGAAAAAAGTGAAGCATGATGTAGAAGTTGTATTTACACGGGAAAATGAAACGGCCGACGAACGGATTGAAAAGCTTGTTTCCGAGCTATCCGGCCGTCGGGTGCAAATTCATGTGGCGACATCGGATTACACAGAACAGTGGGTTGTATTTGCGCAAGGGGCACTTAGAAAATCCGCACGTGAATTAGAAATAGAAGTTAATGAAATGGATCGAATAATTACAAAAAAAGTGGAAGATATTCAAAAACAACGTCCCTTTTCAAAAATTCCATTATCAGATGAAGTGGCTGAAATTTTTGAAAAATGGCGCCGGGGATTGTAGTGAACGGTTGACGGTAAAATTTTTCATGCGGTATACTTGCTTAAATAGTTATAACTTGAATCAGCAAACGCATTTGCCGCTTCAAGTTAAGCCTTCGGCGGATGTCATAGAAAAAACTGGCGCAATTATGCCGGGGCCTAATTGATTGAATCGGGGTGATCCTGTTGGTGGAAAAGGCATACGTTAAAAGCGGCATATCGGATTTCACCGGACTTTCTGACGGGGAAGTCATTACGATTATCCACGAAGGGAACATGGATGCGCTTGATTATTTAATTTCGAAATATCAATCGCTCGTTAGTTTAAAAGCACGATCATACTTCCTTATCGGCGGGGATCGAGAAGACATTGTTCAAGAAGGGATGATTGGTCTTTACAAAGCGATTCGTGATTTCAGAGAGGATCGGTTGAGTTCCTTCAAAGCATTTGCGGAGCTATGTATTACACGCCAAATCATTACGGCCATTAAGACTGCGACGAGACAAAAGCATATTCCGTTGAACACCTCGGTTTCGTTGGACAAGCCTGTTTTTGATGAAGAGTCTGATCGAACGTTGCTGGATGTAATTGCTGGACCTACGCTTGACGACCCTGAAGACTTGATGATTCATAAGGAAAATTTTATCCAGATGGAAGAAGAGATGAATAAGGTATTAAGCGCTCTTGAAAAAGAAGTACTTGCGCTTTATTTAGAAGGACAGTCCTATCAAGAGATATCGGATGAGTTAAATAGACAAGTAAAGTCGGTCGATAATGCGCTTCAGCGGATTAAGAGAAAGCTGGAACGTTATATGCAGGTGGATGAGGTACGGTAAAGCTTTAGAGGCATCAAAGGGGCTTGTTGACATGACCAGTGTTCGGTGGTAATCTTAGCAAGACTATTGAGAGAAACGGTAACTTATGATTTTTTTATCTTTTTTTTGAAAAGAATATAGTCTAAAGGTGAAAAAATGTCTACTAAAATTATTTTAAGCTGTGAAACTTGTGGATCACGAAACTATTCAGTTCCGGCTAGAGGTAAGCAACAGACGGAACGTTTAATATTAAAGAAATATTGCAAGCATTGTAATAAGCAGACAGTGCATAAGCAAACAGCCTAATTTAATTTGTCTGCAGCATAAGTTCTTATTCGGAGGGTTACACAATAATGGGCAAGATGATCGGTTTTTTGAAAAACGTAGTCTCGGAAATGAGAAAAGTCAGCTGGCCGAAACGTAAATTATTGACACGGTATACAATTGTCGTCATTTCCACGGTTGTCTTTATGGCGATTTATTTTGGTCTGATTGATCTTGGCATTTCACGAGTAATGGAATGGTACCTTGCGTTATAATAAAGTAGCACGAATATCCTTTTGAAAATATCCCGTCTGGCCATTGAACGGGTTTTTTCAGTTTCACTAAAAATTTATGCGTAATTTTAAGCGAGTGATTCGCTACCTATGAAAAGGAGGGACGGACGTACAGTCCTTGATATTATGGATATGGAGAAAAATTGGTTTGTCGTTCACACGTACTCCGGCTATGAAAACAAAGTAAAAGCAAACTTAGAAAAACGTGTAGAAACGATGGGAATGCAAGATAAAATTTTCCGTGTAATCGTTCCGGAAGAGGAAGAAACAGATTTTAAAGACGGGAAAAAACGGACAGTCATGCGAAAGACTTTTCCGGGATACGTTCTCGTAGAATTAATTATGACGGACGATTCATGGTATGTTGTTCGAAACACACCTGGCGTAACTGGGTTTATCGGTTCGTCGGGCGGTGGAGCTAAACCGACACCGCTACTTCCAGAAGAGGTTGAATTCATCTTGAAGCAAATGGGTGTGAAAGAAGGCAAAGGGGAAGTCGACTTCGAAATTGGCGAAATGGTACAAGTACTTGAAGGTCCATTTGCGCATTTCGAAGGTAAGGTAGAAGAGATTGACCACGACAAAGGGAAAGTAAAAGTTTCTGTCGATATGTTCGGACGGGAAACAAAAATGGAACTTGATTTCAATCAAGTTGAGAAATTGTGATTTGATGTTAGATTTTATGCTTGCACAAGTTGTGTAAAAGTGGTACCATATCAAAGGTCAGGCTATAACCTGACCGTCTGAACGGATTGACAAAAATTCTACCAGCGAAAGTTGGCAGGCACATAATGAGTGGGAGGGGAAACCCTATTACCACATCACGGACTTAAGGAGGTGTTGTCTCGTGGCTAAAAAAGTAGTTAAAGTAGTTAAGTTGCAAATTCCGGCTGGGAAAGCAAACCCGGCACCGCCAGTTGGACCGGCACTAGGTCAAGCAGGTGTGAACATCATGGGATTCTGTAAAGAATTTAACGCGCGTACAGCGGATCAAGCAGGTCTAATCATTCCTGTTGAGATTTCTGTATTCGAAGATCGTTCTTTTACATTTATTACTAAAACTCCACCGGCGGCAGTATTGCTAAAGGTTGCGGCTAATCTTCAAAAAGGTTCGGGTGAACCGAACAAAAAGAAGGTTGCTACAGTGAAGCGTGATAAAGTTCGCGAAATCGCGGAACAAAAGATGCAAGATTTAAATGCGGCATCTGTTGAAGCGGCGATGGCAATGGTTGAAGGTACTGCTCGCAGTATGGGAATCACTGTCGAAGACTAATTATCGAGAGAGTTTTTAGTTGTTTCTTTGTAGTGGGGGTTGCGCTCGTTCCTTGGAACACGCAACCCTTATTCGTGGGAGGGTTAATCCGTTAAAACCACAATTGAGGAGGATATTATAATGGCTAAAAGAGGTAAAAAATTCACAGAAGCTGCCAAGCAAATTGACCGCACAACGGCATACGATGTGAACGAAGCGATCGAGCTTGCGAAAAAAACAAGTACAGTGAACTTCGATGCAACAGTTGAAGTTGCTTTTCGTCTAGGAATTGACACGCGTAAAAATGACCAGCAAATCCGTGGAGCAGTTGTGCTTCCAAACGGTACTGGTAAAACACAACGTGTACTCGTTTTCGCGAAAGGTGAAAAATTGAAAGAAGCAGAAGCTGCTGGTGCAGACTTTGCTGGAGATGTGGAATACATCAACAAAATCCAACAAGGTTGGTTTGATTTTGACGTAATCGTAGCAACGCCTGACATGATGGGTGAAGTTGGTAAAATTGGTCGTGTCCTAGGACCGAAAGGCCTTATGCCGAACCCGAAAACAGGAACAGTTACGTTTGACGTAGCGAAAGCTGTTGAAGAAATCAAAGCTGGTAAAGTTGAATACCGTGCTGACAAAGCAGGGATCATTCACGCGCCGATCGGAAAAGTTTCTTTTGACAACGAAAAACTTGTTGAAAACTTCGAGACTATTTTTGATACAATTCAAAAAGCAAAACCGGCGGCAGCTAAAGGTACTTACATGAAGTCTGTCAACGTGACGACGACAATGGGTCCTGCTGTGAAAGTTGATCCGTCAACTGTAACAGTTCAAAAATAATTATTGACAAAAGTGTAAACTTCTGATAAAGTTACTTTTGTTGTAAATAGATTCATTTGTACCGTAGACAGTAGGAGCGGCGTGCCGCTTAATATTCCTGCCGAGGACAAGACGCTCTTTTATTAAAGATGACGACTTATTCTGCCCTCGTGCCTACTTCGTAGAACGAGGGCTTTTTATATCGGTATAAGTGACCCCAAACTTTTTAGGAGGTGTCCAGATGAGCAAAGTGTTAGAAGCTAAACAGGCGCTAGTTGGAGAAATTGCAGACAAGTTCAAATCAGCAGCATCTGTTGTAGTTGTTGACTACCGTGGTCTAACTGTAGGCCAAGTTACGGAACTTCGTAAGCAGCTTCGTGAAGCAGGTATTGACTTCAAAGTATACAAAAACTCAATGACTCGCCGTGCTGCGGAAGCTACAGGACTTGAAGGGTTAAACGAACACCTAACAGGCCCGAACGCAATTGCGTTTTCAAATGAGGACGTTGTTGCTCCTGCAAAAATCCTAAACGATTTTGCAAAGCAAAACGACAAACTTGAAATTAAAGCTGGTGTAATTGAAGGTGCAATTGCATCTCAAGAAGACGTAAAAGCATTGGCAGAACTTCCATCACGCGAAGGTCTACTTTCTATGCTACTCAGCGTACTTCAAGCACCAATGCGCAACTTCGCGCTTGCAACAAAAGCTGTTGCAGAACAAAAAGAAGAACAAGGCGCTTAATCAGGCAGCCTAATATACGACTTACGGGATAATCCCGACAAAAACAACATTTAGGAGGAAACACAAATGACAAATCAACAAATCCTTGACGCGATCAAAGAAATGACAGTTCTTGAATTGAACGACCTTGTAAAAGCAATCGAAGAAGAGTTCGGCGTAACTGCTGCAGCACCAGTTGCAGTTGTTGGCGGAGCTGCTGGTGCAGACGCTGCTGCTGAGCAAACTGAATTCGACGTAGTCCTAGCATCTGCTGGCGACCAAAAAATCAAAGTTATCAAAGCTGTTCGTGAAGCTACAGGCCTTGGCTTGAAAGAAGCGAAAGAGCTTGTTGACAACGCTCCAAAAGCAATTAAAGAAGGCGTAGCGAAAGAAGAAGCTGAAGAGCTAAAAGCTAAACTTGAAGAAGTTGGCGCTTCAATCGAACTTAAGTAATTTTGAAATAATGAAGAGAAGCTCGTCGGTTTGGACGGGCTTTTCTTCGTTTTTTTTATCTTGTCAAAACTATATTGAATGAAATGTAAAAGGCCAAAGTGACTTTTGGTATGTGTCATAGGTTCAATTTTTATCGTTTGTTTGAAAGAGGAGGATCCTGCATGTCCGAACATTATTATTCAAAAGATCCAAAGGTGAAAAGTCAGCCGAAAGAGTGGTCCGTAGTGTTGCGCGGGAAAACAGTACGCTTTAAAACAGATGCGGGTGTATTTAGTAAAGGTGAAGTAGACTTCGGTTCAAGACTTCTTGCTGAATCATTTGTTTCGCCTGAGGGGGATGGGAATATACTTGATGTGGGCTGTGGGTACGGTCCGATCGGTTTATCGATCGCCGCATCTTTTCCGGAACGGACTGTTCACATGGTCGATGTGAATGAACGAGCACTTGCCCTTGCAAAATACAATGCTGCGCAAAATAATATCGCGAATGTAAAAATCTATTCGAGTGATGCACTTTCGGCCGTAACCGCAGGAGGTTTTGCAGCAATTTTAACAAATCCGCCAATCCGTGCAGGAAAAGAGACGGTATTTAACTTTTACGCAGGTGCCTATTTGAAATTAGATAAGGGTGGGGAGTTATGGGTCGTCATCCAAAAGAAACAAGGTGCGCCTTCGACAATTCAGCGATTAAATGAGCTTTTCGGTAATGTTGAAACAGTTGTTAAAAAGAAAGGCTATTATATTTTGAAGGCGAAAAAATCTTGACAATGAGTTAGCTTTATAGTAGAGTAACTTAATGCATAAATAATTATAATGCGGTCGTGTGCCCTTTTGCATGAAAAATGGGAAAGTTAGGTATACTGACGAATGGATAAAAGATTGTATAACCGAAAATGAGCTCTTGCCGGATCTCGTTTTCTTTTTGTTTTTTTCGATATCATACACCATATTTATGATTTCGCAAAGGACTATTACTGTTTTTGAGGGGTGAATAAGTTGACAGGTCATTTAGTTCAATACGGTCAACACCGTCAGCGTAGAAGTTTCGCAAGGATCAGCGAAGTGCTCGATCTGCCGAATCTGATTGAGATCCAGACGGCATCTTATGAGTGGTTCTTGGAAGAAGGGTTGCGGGAAATGTTCCACGATATTTCCCCTATTCAAGATTTCACTGGAAATCTTTCGTTGGAATTCATCGATTATCAACTTGGAGAGCCCAAATATCCAGTCGATGAGTCAAAAGAGCGCGATGTAACATATGCGGCTCCACTCCGAGTGAAAGTGCGTTTGCACAACAAAGAAACGGAAGAAGTGAAAGAGCAAGACGTCTTCATGGGGGACTTCCCGCTCATGACAGAAAATGGTACGTTTATCATTAATGGTGCTGAACGTGTAATTGTTTCACAGCTTGTTCGTTCACCAAGTGTCTATTATAACGACAAAATTGATAAAAATGGAAAACGTGGTTTTGCCGCGACTGTCATTCCGAACCGCGGTGCTTGGTTAGAATATGAAACAGATGCAAAAGATGTCGTTCATGTTCGAATTGACCGTACACGAAAATTGCCGATTACCGTTCTTTTGCGAGCACTTGGATTTTCTTCCGATCCAGAAATACTCGAACTAATCGGTGACAATGAATTTTTGCGCAACACACTAGAAAAAGATAATACAGAAACATCCGAAAAAGCGCTACTAGAAATTTACGAACGCCTTCGTCCGGGGGAACCGCCAACGTTAGATAGTGCGAAAAATCTATTGTTTTCTCGCTTCTTTGATGCGAAAAGATATGATTTAGCGAACGTAGGCCGCTATAAAATGAATAAAAAACTTCACTTGCAAAATCGTTTGTTTAATCAGGTGCTAGCTGAAACAATCGTTGACCCTGAAACAGGGGAAATTTTGCTAGAAAAAGACCAACTCATCGATCGACGGGCATTGGATCGCCTGCTTCCATATTTGGAGAAAGGCATTGGCATGAAAGAAATTTCCCATGCTGGCGGTGTACTAGAAGATGACATTACGATTCAAACGATAAAAATTTATTCACCGAAAAGCGAAGAAAAGCAAGTGATCAATGTTATTTCCAATGCTAATATTGATGAGGAAATCAAACACGTTACACCAGCAGATATCGTTGCTTCTATTAGTTACTTCTTCAATCTACTGCATGGTGTTGGAAATACAGATGATATTGACCATCTCGGAAATCGTCGCCTCCGCTCAGTTGGGGAACTACTGCAAAACCAATTCCGCATCGGTCTTTCACGAATGGAACGTGTTGTAAAAGAGCGTATGTCCATTAACGATACACAGTCGATTGTGCCGCAGCAACTGATCAATATTCGTCCGGTTATTGCATCTATTAAAGAGTTTTTCGGAAGCTCTCAGCTGTCACAATTCATGGACCAAACGAATCCTTTAGCGGAGCTAACACATAAACGCAGGCTTTCCGCTCTCGGACCTGGTGGATTGACACGTGAACGCGCAGGGATGGAAGTGCGTGACGTTCACTATTCCCACTATGGGCGTATGTGTCCGATCGAAACGCCGGAAGGTCCAAATATCGGACTGATCAACTCACTTTCAACATTTGCGAAAGTGAACAAATTCGGATTCATCGAAACACCTTATCGAAAAGTTGACCCAACGACAGGACGTGTCACAGGGCAAATTGATTACTTGACAGCTGACATTGAGGATAACTACATCGTCGCACAGGCCAATGCAGAACTTGACGAAGAGGGTGCTTTTGTTAATCCAGAAGTTGTCGGACGTTTCCAAGGTGACAACACAGTTTTCAAACGTGAACAAATCGACTATATGGATGTTTCGCCGAAGCAAGTCGTATCGGCAGCGACAGCATGTATTCCATTCCTTGAAAACGATGACTCGAACCGTGCACTAATGGGCGCGAACATGCAACGTCAAGCTGTTCCGTTATTAAACCCGGAAGCACCGTTTGTCGGTACAGGTATGGAGCATGTGTCAGCGCGTGACTCTGGCGCTGCGGTTCTAGCGAAATATGATGGAATCGTCGAACATGTTGAAGCGAAAGAAATTCGCGTACGCCGTATTGAGTCTGTAGGTGAAAAAGAAGTAAAAGGTGATTTAACTTCTTATCGCTTAGAGAACTTTATCCGCTCCAACCAAGGGACTTGCTATAATCAGCGTCCAATTGTCAGCGTCGGCGACCGCGTGAAGCCGCTTGATATTTTGGCAGATGGTCCTTCAATGGAGCAAGGTGAACTTGCGCTTGGACGAAACGTACTAACTGCATTTATGACTTGGGATGGCTTTAACTATGAAGATGCCATCATTATGAGTGAGCGACTTGTAAAAGACGATGTCTTCACTTCTGTTCATATTGAAGAATATGAATCTGAAGCCCGAGATACGAAACTTGGTCCAGAAGAAATTACACGCGATATTCCAAACGTTGGGGAAGATGCGCTGCGTAATCTAGACGACCGTGGAATTATTCGAATCGGTGCCGAAGTTCGCGATGGCGATATCCTTGTCGGAAAAGTAACGCCAAAAGGAGTCACAGAGCTAACGGCCGAAGAAAGGCTTCTTCATGCAATCTTCGGAGAGAAAGCACGTGAAGTTCGTGATACATCTCTTCGTGTACCACATGGTGCTGGCGGTATCGTTCTTGATGTGAAAGTGTTCAATCGCGAAGACGGTGATGAATTACCACCGGGTGTTAACCAATTGGTGCGTGCATATATCGTTCAAAAACGTAAAATCTCTGTTGGGGATAAGATGGCTGGCCGTCATGGTAACAAAGGGGTTATTTCCCGTATTTTACCTGAGTCGGATATGCCATACTTGCCGGATGGTACACCGATCGATGTCATGTTAAATCCGCTTGGCGTACCGTCGCGGATGAACATCGGACAGGTACTTGAAATGCACCTCGGCATGGCTTCTCGTAGCCTTGGCATTCATATGGCTTCACCTGTATTTGATGGGGCCAATGAAGAAGATGTTTGGGAAACGATGGAAGAGGCTGGAATGGATCGAGACGGAAAAACGATTCTATATGACGGGCGTTCCGGTGAAGCATTTGACAATCGTGTATCTGTCGGTGTGATGTACTTGATCAAGCTTGCGCACATGGTTGACGATAAGCTTCACGCGCGTTCGACTGGTCCGTACTCACTTGTTACGCAACAACCGCTTGGCGGGAAAGCGCAATTTGGTGGACAGCGTTTCGGAGAGATGGAAGTTTGGGCGCTTGAAGCATACGGTGCAGCTTATACACTTCAAGAAATCCTGACGGTGAAGTCTGACGACGTCGTTGGACGTGTGAAGACTTATGAAGCGATCGTGAAAGGGGAAAGTGTGCCGCAACCTGGCGTTCCTGAATCGTTTAAAGTACTTATTAAAGAGCTTCAAAGCCTTGGGTTAGATGTGAAGATGTTGTCACCAGATTTAGAAGAAATCGAGTTGCGTGATCTTGATGAGGATGATGATACGCAGCCAACAGATGCTTTAAATCTAATCAAAGAAGACCAGCCAGTCTGAGTCTAGAGAAATAGAAGAAGGGGGAATTGCACGTCCCCTTTCTTTTCAAATGCAAAAGTAGTGCAATTGTTCGAGAATAGCCAATCGTAGCGATAAGACTAGAGGGAGGTAGGCTCCTTGATAGATGTAAACAATTTTGAGTATATGAAAATCGGCCTCGCTTCACCGGATAAGATTCGTTCATGGTCTTACGGAGAAGTGAAAAAGCCTGAAACGATTAACTACCGTACATTGAAACCGGAAAAGGACGGCTTGTTCTGTGAGCGTATTTTTGGACCTACGAAAGACTGGGAATGTCATTGCGGAAAATATAAGCGTGTTCGTTACAAAGGCGTCGTTTGTGATCGATGCGGCGTAGAAGTAACACGTCAAAAAGTACGCCGGGAGCGCATGGGACATATTGAACTTGCGGCGCCTGTGACACATATTTGGTACTTTAAAGGGATTCCAAGCCGTATGGGATTAATTCTCGATATGACACCAAGAGCTTTGGAGGAAATTATCTATTTCGCTTCCTACGTTGTCGTTGACCCTGCGGATACGCCACTTGAAAGAAAGCAATTGCTTTCTGAAAGGGAATACCGTATTTACCGTGAAAAGTATGGTTCGAAATTCCAAGCGTTAATGGGTGCAGAAGCAATCGAGCGTCTGCTTATGTCCATTGATCTCGATAAAGAGATGGAGTTTTTGAAGGAAGAACTGAAAACAGTTCAAGGACAGCGCCGTACGCGTGCAATTAGACGTCTAGAAGTTGTGGAATCATTCCGTAACTCCGGTAATAAGCCGGAATGGATGGTTCTTGAAGTTTTGCCGGTTATACCGCCTGAATTGCGTCCGATGGTTCAACTAGACGGCGGACGTTTTGCTACGTCAGATTTAAATGACCTTTATCGTCGGGTAATCAACCGTAACAATCGTTTGAAACGTCTTCTTGACCTCGGTGCACCTGGCATTATCGTTCAAAACGAAAAACGTATGCTTCAAGAAGCAGTTGATGCGCTCGTTGACAACGGTCGCCGCGGCCGCCCAGTAACAGGACCAGGAAATCGTCCATTAAAGTCTCTTTCACATATGTTGAAAGGGAAGCAAGGTCGTTTCCGTCAAAACTTACTCGGTAAACGAGTTGACTACTCTGGCCGTTCCGTTATCGTTGTTGGCCCGAACTTGAAAATGTATCAATGTGGTTTACCGAAAGAAATGGCCATTGAGCTATTCAAACCATTCGTAATGAAGGAACTTGTTGAACGTGGTTTAGCGCACAATATTAAAAGCGCGAAGCGTAAAATTGAACGCCTTCACTCGGAAGTATGGGATGTATTAGAAGATGTAATTAAAGAGCACCCGGTATTGCTGAACCGTGCACCGACGCTCCACCGTCTTGGGATCCAAGCGTTCGAGCCGGTATTGGTAGAAGGTCGTGCGATTACGCTTCACCCGCTCGTTTGTACGGCATATAACGCAGACTTTGACGGTGACCAAATGGCTGTTCACGTCCCGTTATCTGCGGAAGCACAAGCCGAAGCACGTCTTCTCATGCTTGCAGCTCAGAACATTTTGAACCCGAAAGATGGGAAGCCAGTTGTTACACCATCCCAAGACATGGTATTAGGAAACTATTACCTCACTTTGGAAAGAAAAGGTGCGACAGGCGAAGGGACTGTGTTTAGTGATGCAAACGAAGCATTAATTGCTTACCAAAACGGTCACGTACACCTTCATTCTCGTATTGCGATTCAAGCGCGGTCATTAAACAACCCTGCATTTACGGAAGAACAAAACAGCAAGCTGCTTCTAACAACTGTTGGGAAAATTATTTTTAACGAAATTTTGCCAGAGTCGTTCCCGTACATTAACGAGCCGACAGACTTTAACTTAC
The DNA here is from genome assembly GCF_001563475.1 of Sporosarcina sp. HYO08. Classification (GTDB taxonomy): domain Bacteria; phylum Bacillota; class Bacilli; order Bacillales_A; family Planococcaceae; genus Sporosarcina. The sequence goes on from NZ_LPUT01000027.1 coordinate 249,020, forward strand.
AAGTTGAAACCCCCGATAAGTACTTCGTTGCGGGAACTGTTAATGTTAAAGAACATCTAGCTGAAATGGATCTTGTCTCACCGTTTAAAAAGAAAATCCTTGGGAATATCATCGCGGAAATCTTCAAACGTTTCCATATTACTGAAACGTCTCGAATGCTGGACCGCATGAAGGACCTCGGATTTAAATATTCTACTCGTGCTGGTATAACAATTGGTATTTCGGACATCGTTGTACTGCCTAACAAAGATGAAATCTTACAGGAAGCACAAGATAAAGTTGATAAAGTTCTGCAGCAATTCCGCCGTGGTTTAATCACGGAAGAAGAACGTTACGACCGTGTTATTTCGTACTGGAGCCATGCGAAGGACATCATTCAAGATAAATTGATGGATTCCCTTGATAATGCAAACCCAATTTACATGATGAGTGACTCCGGGGCCCGTGGTAACGCATCGAACTTTACGCAACTTGCGGGGATGCGTGGTCTCATGGCTAACCCGGCTGGACGTATTATCGAACTTCCGATCAAGTCTTCGTTCCGTGAAGGTCTATCTGTTCTCGAATACTTCATCTCAACACACGGTGCGCGTAAAGGTCTTGCTGATACCGCGCTGAAAACAGCTGACTCAGGATACTTGACGCGTCGACTTGTTGACGTTGCGCAAGATGTTATTGTTCGTGAAGATGATTGTGGGACTGACCGCGGTCTAGAAATCGGTGCACTTACGGAAGGTACAGAAATTATTGAAGGTCTTGATGAGCGTATCGAAGGCCGCCATACAAAGAAAACGATCTACCATCCTGAAACAGGCGCAGTTATTCTTGAAAAGGATGGCCTCATTACAGCGGATATTACACGGGCTGTTATGGATGCGGGTATTGAAAATGTGACAATCCGCTCTGCCTTTACTTGTAATACAAAACATGGTGTTTGTAAGAAATGTTACGGCATTAACTTGGCGACAGGTGATAAAGTCGAAGTCGGCGAAGCGGTTGGAATTATTGCAGCGCAGTCAATCGGTGAGCCGGGTACACAGCTTACGATGCGTACGTTCCACACAGGTGGGGTTGCGGGAGACGATATTACACAAGGTCTTCCACGTATTCAAGAAATTTTCGAGGCGCGGAATCCGAAAGGTCAAGCTGTTATCTCCGAAATCAAAGGAAATATCATTGAAATCGATGAAATACGTGAAGGCCAAAAAGAAATTACAATCCAAGGTGAAGTGGAAACACGTAAATACCTTGCCCCTTACAATGCACGCTTGAAAGTTCAAGTAGGCGATACGATCGACCGTGGGGATGTTATTACGGAAGGTTCAATTGACCCGAAAGAATTAATCATCGTAAAAGACGTTGCGACAGTTCAAGAATATCTATTGAAGGAAGTTCAAAAGGTATACCGTATGCAGGGGGTTGAAATCGGTGATAAGCACGTTGAAGTAATGGTTCGCCAAATGCTTCGTAAAGTGCGGATTATTGAAGCGGGCGATACAGATCTATTGCCTGGTTCCTTAATCGATATTCATCAATTTAAAGATGCCAACACGGAAGTGCTTGCGTCAGGAAAAATTCCTGCAACATGTCGTCCGGTCATCCTTGGTATTACAAAAGCTTCCCTTGAAACAGAATCATTCTTGTCAGCAGCTTCTTTCCAAGAAACGACACGTGTCCTAACAGATGCGGCGATCAAAGGAAAGACAGACGAATTGCTTGGCTTGAAAGAGAACGTTATTATCGGAAAACTTGTCCCTGCTGGAACAGGTATGCAGCGCTATCGCCATGTCGAAATGGAGCAGGACGAAGAGCTAAGCGAAGAAACAGTCGCGGCTGAATGATCTAAAACAACATAAAACGAGGGGATTCAAAAAAATCCCCCGTTTTTCTTCATTATCTGTTGACATATTTTTTAGTAGATGATAATATACAAAAGGTTGATAGTTGAATGTCTGCACTTTGGAGGATATTCGGATGTCTTACGATAAAGTTGAACAGGCAAAGAAGACAATCATCGGTACAAAGCAGACCGTAAAAGCAATTCGTGCAGGGATCGTGTCAGAGGTCATCGTTGCAGAAGATGCAGAGGAACGGATTACAGCTCCAGTAGTGGAGGAAGCCGGACGTCATAGCATTCAAGTAACGTATGTTCATTCTAGTGAAAAACTTGGACAGATCTGTGGGATACAAGTTGCTGCATCAGTTGTTGCAATTACCGGCTAATGGTTTTTGTGTAGTTAAAACACAAAGACTTTGTTTTTACCCCAAAAATGAACCACCTGGATGTGTGGTCTTACAAAAAAGAATTGTGAAAGGAGGACAAACCGATGCCTACAATTAACCAATTGGTCCGTAAACCACGTAAATCTAAAGTGGAAGGATCTAAAGCTCCAGCGCTCGGAAAAAGCTATAACAGCTTCAAAAAGTCAATGACAAACGTGAACTCACCACAAAAACGGGGTGTTTGTACACGTGTTGGTACAATGACACCGAAGAAACCGAACTCGGCTCTTCGTAAATATGCGCGTGTACGTTTGACAAACCAACTGGAAGTCAACGCATACATCCCGGGTGAAGGTCACAACCTTCAAGAGCACAGCGTTGTGCTAATCCGCGGTGGACGTGTAAAAGACTTACCGGGTGTTCGTTACCATGTCGTGCGTGGTGCACTTGACACAGCAGGTGTTCAAGGCCGTATGCAAAGCCGTTCACAATACGGTGCAAAAAAACCAAAAGAAAAGAAATAATATATCTTATATGATTATCTCGAAAGGAGGAAAACAACATGCCTCGTAAAGGTCCTGTTGCTAAACGTGACGTTCTTCCAGATCCAATTTACAATTCGAAGCTCGTCTCACGTCTCATCAATAAAATGATGGTTGACGGCAAAAAGGGTACATCCCAAAAAATCCTCTATGGTGCGTTCGAACTTGTAAAAGAACGTTCTGGAAAGGATCCAATTGAAGTATTTGAAGCTGCGCTTAACAACGTAATGCCAGTACTAGAAGTACGCGCGCGTCGTGTAGGTGGAGCAAACTACCAAGTTCCGGTTGAAGTGCGCCCAGAGCGTCGTACAACACTTGGACTTCGCTACCTAGTGAACTACTCTCGTTCACGTGGTGAAAAAACGATGGAAGAGCGTCTTGCAAACGAAATTCTTGACGCTTCAAACAATACAGGTGCTTCTGTAAAACGTCGTGAAGAAATGCATAAAATGGCAGAAGCGAACAAAGCATTCGCTCACTACCGCTGGTAAGATCGGAAATTCAAGCAAATACGCCTTGGCGTATTTGCTTGAAAATCCGCTGTACAGATTTGATCGAACTCGTTCGGTGAAATCTTAATCCGAATTTGGAAGGAGATATACAAAATGGCTAGAGAGTTCTCCTTAGAGAATACTCGTAACATTGGTATTATGGCTCACATCGACGCTGGTAAAACAACGACGACTGAGCGTATCCTTTATTACACAGGTAAAATCCATAAACTTGGTGAAACACACGAAGGTGCATCCCAAATGGACTGGATGGAGCAGGAACAAGAGCGTGGAATCACGATCACTTCTGCAGCAACAACAGCGCAATGGAAAGGTCACCGTATCAATATCATTGACACACCAGGTCACGTGGACTTCACAGTTGAAGTTGAACGTTCCCTACGTGTACTTGACGGTGCGGTAACGGTTCTTGACGCGCAATCAGGCGTTGAGCCTCAAACTGAAACAGTTTGGCGCCAAGCGACTACATACGGTGTACCACGTATCGTATTCGTCAACAAAATGGACAAAACAGGTGCTGACTTCGAATACGCGGTAAGCACTTTGCATGATCGTCTTCAAGCGAACGCGCATCCAATTCAGCTTCCAATCGGAGCGGAAGATAATTTCAGTGGAATTATCGACTTAATCGAAATGAAAGCTACAATCTATGGTAATGACCTAGGTACGGATATTAGCGTTGAAGATATTCCAGAAGATATGGTTGCAAAAGCTGAGGAATACCGTGAGAAGCTAATCGAAGCAGTTGTTGACTTCGATGAAGATCTTATGGAAAAATACCTTGGCGGCGAAGAAGTATCTGTTGAAGAAATTAAAGCTGCAATCCGTAAAGCGACACTTGCTGTTGAATTCTTCCCAGTAGTTTGCGGAACAGCATTCAAAAACAAAGGTGTACAACTTGTTCTTGATGCGACATTAGATTACCTTCCAGCTCCAACTGATGTTGAAGCAATGAAAGGGATCAACCCAGATACTGAAGAAGAAGAGGATCGTCCATCAAGTGACGAAGCACCATTCTCAGCACTTGCGTTTAAAGTTATGACGGATCCATTCGTTGGTAAGTTAACATTCTTCCGTGTGTACTCAGGTGTTCTACAATCTGGTTCATACGTGAAAAACTCCACGAAAGGGAAGCGTGAGCGTGTTGGACGTATCCTACAAATGCACGCGAACTCTCGTGAAGAAATCGCTGAAGTTCATGCGGGTGAAATCGCAGCTGCAGTTGGTTTGAAAGATACAGGTACTGGTGACACATTATGTGACGAAAAAGCACCTATTATCTTAGAGTCAATGGAATTCCCAGAGCCGGTTATTTCCGTTGCAATCGAACCAAAAACAAAAGCGGACCAAGACAAAATGGGTCAAGCACTTGCGAAACTTCAAGAGGAAGACCCAACTTTCCGCGCGCATACTGACCAAGAAACAGGCGAAGTTATCATCGCTGGTATGGGTGAGCTTCACCTTGATATCATCGTCGACCGTCTGAAACGTGAGTTCAAAGTAGAAGCAAACGTTGGAGCACCACAAGTTTCTTACCGTGAGACATTCCGTGCATCTGCAGAGGTTGAAGGGAAATTCGTTCGTCAATCTGGTGGACGTGGTCAATTCGGTCACGTTTGGATCGAGTTCTCTCCAAACGAAGAAGGAAAAGGCTTCGAGTTCGAAAACGCAATCGTCGGTGGGGTTGTTCCACGTGAATACATTCCAGCTGTTGAAGCAGGTCTACGTGACTCGCTTGACAACGGGGTTATCGCAGGATACCCATTAATCGACATTAAAGCTCGTCTATTCGATGGTTCATACCACGACGTAGACTCCAACGAAATGGCGTTTAAGATTGCTGCATCTATGGCACTTAAAAACGCAGTTTCAAAAGTTAACCCAGTTCTTCTTGAGCCAATGATGAAAGTTGAAGTAATCATTCCTGAAGAGTACATGGGCGACATCATGGGTGACATCACTTCACGCCGTGGTCGCGTTGAAGGAATGGACGCTCGTGGTAATGCACAAGTTGTACGTGCAATGGTTCCGCTTGCTGAAATGTTTGGATATGCAACATCTCTACGTTCAAACACACAAGGACGCGGAGTCTTCTCAATGGTATTCGATCACTACGAAGAAGTGCCGAAATCCATTGCTGAAGAAGTTATCAAGAAAAACAAAGGTGAATAAGCAAATTCATCCTTGTTTCTGTAAACAATAACTTGTAAGATATGGATAGTTGAGGACACCCTGGGGCCCCGGGGGATTCTCGGCATCCGTAGCTATAAAAAACTAAAAAAACTTTTATATTTTGAGGGAGGATTTCCAAAATGGGTAAAGAAAAATTCGATCGCTCCAAAACACATGCGAATATCGGTACAATCGGTCACGTTGACCATGGTAAAACAACTCTAACTGCTGCGATTGCAACAGTTCTTTCGAAAAAACTAGGTGGAGAAGCTCGTTCTTACGCGGACGTTGACAACGCACCTGAAGAAAAAGAGCGTGGTATTACAATCAACACGTCTCACATCGAGTACGAAACTGAAACTCGTCACTACGCACACGTTGACTGCCCAGGTCACGCTGACTACGTTAAAAACATGATCACTGGTGCTGCTCAGATGGACGGCGGAATCCTAGTTGTATCTGCAGCTGACGGTCCAATGCCACAAACTCGTGAGCACATCCTTCTTTCACGTCAAGTAGGTGTTCCTTACCTAGTTGTATTCATGAACAAATGTGACATGGTTGACGATGAAGAACTTCTTGAGCTTGTAGAAATGGAAATTCGTGACCTTCTTTCTGAGTACGATTTCCCTGGTGATGACATTCCTGTTATCAAAGGATCTGCACTTAAAGCACTTGAAGGTGAAGAAGAGTGGGAAGAGAAAATCGTTGAGCTTATGAAAGCTGTAGACGAGTACATCCCAACACCACCACGTGATACTGAAAAACCATTCATGATGCCAGTTGAGGACGTATTCTCAATTACTGGTCGTGGAACAGTTGCTACAGGACGCGTTGAGCGTGGACAAGTTAAAGTCGGCGATGTTGTTGACATCATCGGTATCGTTGAAGAGTCTAAATCTACAACTGTAACAGGTGTAGAAATGTTCCGTAAGCTTCTTGACTATGCAGAAGCTGGAGACAACATCGGTGCACTACTTCGTGGTGTATCACGTGAAGATATCCAACGTGGACAAGTACTTGCTAAACCAGGTACAATCGTTCCACACACTGAATTCACATCAGAAGTTTACGTTCTTTCAAAAGAAGAGGGTGGACGTCATACGCCATTCTTCTCTAACTACCGTCCGCAGTTCTACTTCCGTACAACTGACGTAACTGGCGTTATCGAGCTTCCAGAAGGCGTAGAAATGGTTATGCCTGGCGATAACATCGAAATGACAGTAAAATTGATCGCTCCAATCGCGCTTGAAGAAGGTACGAAATTCTCTATCCGTGAGGGTGGACGTACTGTAGGCGCTGGCGTTGTAGCTACAATCAAAGCTTAATAAACGTTTATTTTAAAATCCCGTCCTTTGTGGCGGGATTTTTTTGCCTTTTGCGAATCTACCTGTCGAAATGCGGGAAAACTCGTTGACAGAAGGGCGGACCTTTGATAGATTTAGTAACGTTCTTCAACGCTTTAATGTGACGAAGCAAACGAGTTGTAGGGGGATTTACTATGAATGCAGTAATTATAGCTGTTCTAGCTATGTTGATATTGAGTCTGTTGCGCGTCAATGTCGTACTTGCACTAGTAGCAGGCAGCGTCATCGGCGGTTTTGTCGGCGGACTATCGTTCGAGGAAACCATTGCTACATTTACGGGGGGGTTAGGGGCTGGTGCGACAATCGCGCTCAGCTATGCATTGCTCGGAGGATTCGCTGTCGCGATATCAAAGACAGGCATGCCGCAATTGCTTGTTTCTGCGATGTTGCGTCTTATGAAAAAAGAGGGAGAAGGGAATCAGTCAGGACTTGGTAAAGTGCTCATCGTGTTAATTCTTTTGACGATGGCGCTATTCTCGCAAAACTTAATCCCGATTCATATTGCCTTTATTCCATTACTTGTTCCACCGATTCTGCATGTATTGAATGTAATGAAAGTGGATCGGCGCCTGATTGCCTGCGTTTTAACATTCGGTTTAACCGCGCCCTATATCCTGCTTCCTTATGGATACGGGTTCATCTTCCATGAGATTCTTGCCGCGCAAATGAATGCTGCGGGATTGGCGATTGACCTGACTGATATACCGAAGGCGATGGCATGGCCAGTCCTTGGTTTGTTCGTTGGTCTTCTGATTGCGATCTTTATCTCTTATCGAAAGCCAAGAGACTATGAGGATCGGGGAACAGCCGAACTTGGGGAATCGTTAATGGTCGAGAAAAAGAAAATCTTCTTCACAGTGGCTTCCTTACTTGGCACGATTGCAGTGCAAGTCCCGACGCAGTCGATGATTGCGGGCGCGGTAACAGGTATTGCGATTCTTTATGTAACGGGAGTATTGAAATGGAAGGAAGCTGACAGCCTTTTAAATGAAGGGATGCGCATGATGGCATTCGTCGGCTTTGTTATGATTGCAGCAAATGGATTTGCTTCTGTATTGAAAAAGACTGGACATATCCTAACGCTTGTCGAAAGCTCGAGTGCACTTCTTGGTGATCATAAAGGAATGGCCGCTTTCGTTATGCTGCTTGTTGGTTTGGTTGTGACGATGGGCATCGGATCGTCGTTTGCGACAATCCCAATTATTGCTTCGATTTTTGTTCCGCTTAGTATCGCTTTCGGATTCAGCCCGATGGCAATTATCGTATTGATCGGCACGGCTGCTGCTTTAGGTGATGCAGGGTCACCTGCTTCCGATTCGACTTTGGGACCGACAGCCGGACTTAATGCAGACGGGCAGCATAATCATATTTGGGATACTTGTGTCCCGACGTTCTTGCATTATAATATTCCTTTGATCGTTTTCGGCTGGGTGACAGCGATGATCATAGGTTAATATGTAACAATGTTGCGACTATTAGACAATAAGTTGCATAAAAGGACATCAACACTTATAATGAATAAGTCGACAAAAGAATTTCGCCAAAAGACTTGCGGGATTCTTTTTCGTTGTGTATAATGTTGAATGTTGGTCTTTGACTGCGATGAAGCGAGAGGTTGCCGACACACCCGGCCGCTTTGCCATGGCATGTGTGTGGGAAATTTTCGCGGAGAATGTCTAGAAAATAGGCGAGAAGGAGGGAAAATAATGGCAAAACAAAAGATTCGTATTCGTTTGAAAGCATATGATCACAGAATTTTGGATCAGTCAGCTGAAAAGATTGTAGAAACAGCAAAACGTTCAGGTGCTAGTGTATCGGGTCCGATACCTCTTCCAACTGAAAGATCTGTTTACACGATCCTTCGTGCGGTACATAAGTACAAAGATTCGCGCGAGCAGTTCGAAATGCGTACACACAAACGTCTTATCGATATTGTCAATCCGACACCGAAAACTGTTGATTCATTGATGAAACTTGATCTACCATCAGGCGTTGACATTGAAATCAAACTATAATCGATTAAAATAATAAACTTACATTAATTCAGGAGGTGTGACAAATGACCAAAGGAATCTTAGGGAGAAAACTCGGCATGACGCAAATTTTTGCTGAAAATGGAGATATGATCCCAGTAACTGTAATTGAGGCTGCACCGAACGTTGTTCTTCAAAAGAAGACGGTTGAAACAGACGGCTACGCGTCAATTCAGCTTGGATTTGAAGACAAACGTGAGAAACTTGCAAACAAACCTGAAAAAGGCCATGTTGCAAAAGCTGAAACAGCACCTAAGCGCTTCATTCGTGAATTCCGCGAAATGGACGTAGAGGCTTACGAAGTTGGTCAGGAAGTCAAAGTTGATGCATTCGCTGAAGGCGATATCGTCGACATTACAGGTACATCAAAAGGTAAAGGTTTCCAAGGTGTTATTAAACGCCACGGATATGCACGCGGGCCAATGAGCCACGGTTCACGTTTCCACCGTGCACCAGGTTCAATCGGTTCAGTTGACGCACAACGCGTATTCAAAGGAACGTTGCTTCCAGGACGTATGGGCGGCGACACTGTAACGATCCAAAATTTAGAAATCGTACGAGTTGACGCTGAGCGTAACTTGCTACTTGTAAAAGGAAATGTTCCAGGAGCGCGCAAATCACTTATTCAAGTAAAAAGCGCAATCAAAGGGAACTAATCATTAAAGGAAGGAGGAAATAGGAATGCCTAAAGTATCCGTACTAAGCCAGACAGGATCTTCAGTCGGTGAAATCGAACTAAATGAAGCTGTATTTGGAATCGAGCCAAACGAAGCTGTCTTATTTGAAACATTGGTTCAACAACGTGCAGCATTGCGCCAAGGGAACCATAAAGTAAAAACTCGCGCCGAAGTTGCCGGCGGTGGCCGTAAACCATGGCGTCAAAAAGGAACTGGTCGTGCTCGTCAAGGGTCGATTCGTTCACCACAATGGCGTGGAGGCGGGATTGTCTTCGGACCATCACCACGCAGCTATAGCTACAAATTACCGAAAAAAGTTCGTAGATTGGCTCTTCTTTCAGCACTTTCAACGAAAGTTCGCGAAGAGAATCTAATCGTACTTGACGGATTAACATTTGAAGCGCCAAAAACAAAGGAATTCGTTAAAGTTCTAGCAGACCTTTCAATTGAGAAAAAAGCGTTGATCGTTACTGCAGATCTAGACGAAACTGTGGCATTGTCCGCACGCAATATTCCTGGAGTTAGCGTTGTAACAGCTAGCGGCATTAACGTCCTAGACCTTGTCGCGCACGATAAGCTTGTCATGACTAAAGCAGCAGTTGAAAAAGTAGAGGAGGTGCTTGGTTAATGGAAGCACGTGATATTCTAAAACGTCCGGTCATTACCGAGCGTACTTCTGAGCAAATGGAATTCAAGAAATACACTTTTGAGGTTGACACTCGTGCAAACAAAACACACATCAAGCAAGCTATCGAAGAAGTCTTCGGAGTGGAAGTTGAGAAAGTCAACGTACAAAACTACAAAGGCAAGTTTAAACGTATGGGCAAACACGCTGGCTATACAAACAAACGCCGTAAAGCAATTGTGACATTAACTGCTGATTCAAAAGACATCGAACTATTCGAAATCTAATTGAAAAAAGCTAGATAGCTAAAATAACGAAGGAGGGAACACCAATGGCGATTAAGAAATACAAACCTACCTCCAACGGGCGTCGTAATATGACATCATCTGACTACTCCGCAATTACTACGGATAAACCAGAAAAATCATTGCTTGCACCACTAACACGCAAAGGCGGCCGCAACAATACAGGTAGGACTACAGTTCGTCACCAAGGTGGAGGCCACAAGCGCCAATACCGTGTCATCGATTTCCAACGTCGAAAAGATGGCATTCCAGGACGCGTTGCTACGATCGAATACGATCCAAACCGTTCTGCTAACATCGCATTGATCAACTATGTAGATGGAGAAAAACGTTACATCCTTGCTCCAAAAGGATTGCAAGTGGGCATGACAGTTATGTCTGGTCCAGATGCAGACATTCGAGTAGGTAACTCATTGCCACTTGAAAACATTCCAATGGGTTCTACAATTCATAATATCGAATTGAAACCAGGTAAAGGCGGTCAGCTAGTACGTTCTGCAGGTACTTCTGCACAACTTCTTGGCCGTGAAGGAAAGTACGTAATTGTACGCCTTCAATCAGGCGAAGTTCGCATGATTCTTGCTACTTGCCGCGCGACAATCGGTCAAGTTGGTAATGAGCAACACGAATTGATTAACATCGGTAAAGCAGGTCGTTCACGCTGGTTAGGTAAGCGTCCAGCAGTTCGCGGATCTGTTATGAACCCTAACGATCACCCACACGGTGGTGGTGAAGGACGTACACCAATTGGACGTACAAGTCCTGTTACACCTTGGGGTAAACCAACAATTGGTTACAAAACACGCAAGAAAAACAATAAATCCGACAAACTTATCGTTCGTCGTCGTAAAAAATAATGTGATTGCACTGCGGTTCGATCAGTGGACCGTAGTACAAACACGAAGGGAGGTTCCGACATGGGCCGCAGCTTGAAAAAAGGACCTTTTGTTGATGATCACCTAATGAAAAAGGTGGAAGCACAAAAAGCATCCGAGAAAAAACAGGTTATTAAAACTTGGTCACGCCGTTCAACAATCTTCCCGACATTCATTGGCGTAACGATTGCTGTTTACGATGGTCGTAAACACGTTCCTGTCTACGTGACTGAAGATATGGTTGGACACAAACTTGGTGAATTCGTACCAACGCGCACATACAAAGGCCATGGTGCCGACGATAAGAAAACAAGACGTTAATTGAGAGGAGGTTATCCTGATGCAACAAGCAAAAGCAACTGTCCGCACAGTCCGTATTGCTCCTCGCAAAGTCCGTTTGGTCGTTGATCTTATCCGGGGCAAAAAAGTCGGTGAAGCTGTCGCGATTCTACGCTTGACGCCAAAAGCGGCATCACCAGTCGTAGAAAAAGTTTTGAATTCAGCGATTGCAAACGCTGAGCACAACTATGAAATGAACGTTGAAGATCTATATGTTAGCGAAGTGTTCGTTGATGAAGGTCCAACAATGAAACGTTTCCGTCCACGTGCACAAGGTCGTGCAAGTGCGATTAACAAACGTACGAGCCACATTACATTAGTGGTATCAGAAAAGAAGGAGGGATAATTCGTGGGTCAAAAAGTACATCCAAATGGTTTACGGGTTGGCGTTATCCGTGACTGGGAGTCGAAATGGTATGCAGAAAAAGACTATGCAACTCTCTTACACGAAGACTTGGAAATCCGTGAATTCATCGAAAAGCGTCTTGTAGATGCATCTGTTTCCAAGGTGGAAATTGAGCGTGCTGCAAAGCGTGTTAACATTACTATTCACACTGCGAAGCCAGGTATGGTGATCGGTAAAGGTGGTTCCGAGGTCGAAGCACTTCGTAAACAACTGAACAGCATCACAGGCAAGCGTGTACACATTAATATCGTTGAAATCAAACGTGCGGATCTAGATGCGAAACTAGTCGCAGAATCTATTGCACGTCAATTAGAAAGCCGTGTATCTTTCCGTCGTGCACAGAAACAAGCGATTCAACGCACAATCCGTGCAGGTGCGAAAGGTATTAAAACACAAGTATCCGGACGTCTTGGCGGTGCAGATATCGCACGTGCGGAACACTATAGCGAAGGAACTGTCCCTCTCCATACATTGCGCGCAGACATTGACTACGCACACGCTGAAGCAGATACAACATACGGTAAGCTCGGTGTTAAAGTATGGATCTACCGTGGAGAAGTCCTTCCAGTGAAGAAGAACTCTGAGGAAGGAGGCAAATAATATGTTGATGCCTAAACGCGTTAAACATCGTCGTGTATTCCGTGGAAAAATGCGCGGTACTACTAAAGGCGGCGCAACTGTACAGTTCGGTGAATATGGTTTACAAGCAACTGATTCTGGTTGGATCACAAACCGTCAAATCGAATCTGCACGTATTGCAATGACACGTTACATGAAACGTGGCGGTAAAGTATGGATTAATATTTTCCCGCACAAACCATATACGAAAAAGCCTCTTGAAGTCCGGATGGGTTCCGGTAAGGGTGCTGTTGAAGGCTGGGTAGCTGTTGTTAAGCCTGGTAGAGTCATGTTTGAAATTGCAGGTGTGTCAGAAGAAGTTGCACGTGAAGCACTTCGCCTCGCATCTCACAAGCTTCCCGTTAAAAGTAAGTTTGTAAAACGCGAAGAAATTGGTGGTGAATCTAATGAAAGCTAAAGAAATCCGTGACTTAACAACTGCAGAGATTGAGCAAAAAGTGAAATCACTGAAAGAAGAGCTTTTCAACCTTCGCTTCCAATTAGCGACAGGACAATTAGAAAACACTGCACGCATTCGTGAAGTTCGTAAATCGATTGCGCGCATGAAAACAGTTATACGTCAAAGAGAAATCAGTGCAAATAACTGATGAAGGAGGTTACAGCCATGACTGAGCGTAACGAGCGCAAAGTGTATACAGGACGTGTTGTATCCGACAAAATGGATAAAACAGTTACTGTAATGGTAGAAACACAAAAGAAGCATTCTTTATACGGCAAGCGTTTAAAGTATTCTAAAAAATTCAAAGCTCATGACGAGTTAAATGAAGCGAAAATCGGCGATGTTGTTCGTATTATGGAAACACGTCCATTATCAGCTACAAAGCATTTCCGCGTCATCGAGATCGTGGAAAAAGCGATCATTATCTAATAACGTTCGGAGATTGAAATCCGAGAGGAGGTAGCCTCAATGATTCAACAGGAAAGTCGTATGAAAGTCGCAGACAACTCAGGCGCACGTGAAGTCCTTACAATCAAAGTACTTGGCGGAACAGGCCGTAAAGTTGCAAACATTGGCGACGTAGTTGTTTGTACAGTGAAGAAAGCAACACCAGGTGGCGTTGTCAAGAAGGGCGATGTCGTAAAAGCTGTTATTGTTCGTACAAAGAGCGGTGTTCGCCGTAAAGACGGTTCTTACATCACATTTGATGAAAACGCATGTGTAATCATCCGTGATGACAAGAGTCCGCGTGGAACGCGTATTTTCGGACCGGTTGCCCGCGAACTCCGTGATAGCAACTTTATGAAAATCATTTCACTTGCTCCGGAAGTTCTTTAATTTCATGACAGTGCCAATCAAGGAGGTGCGACAGAATGCACGTTAAAAAAGGCGATAAAGTTATGGTCATTACAGGAAAAGATAAAGGCAAAACTGGCGTGATCCTAGCTGCTTTCCCTAAAAAGGATCGTGTGCTTGTTGAAGGTGTAAACATCGTTAAAAAGCATACGAAACCAAACCAGGAAAACCCTCAAGGTGGAATTCTCAGCCAAGAGGCAGCAATTCACGTATCGAATGTCATGGTGATCGATCCTAAAACAGGCGAGCCGACTCGTGTAGGATACAAGATCGAAGATGGCAAAAAAGTTCGTGTTGCTAAAAAATCCGGTGAAAACCTGGACAAATAAGTAACAAGTGAAAGGAGGTCCAACAGATGAGCCGATTAAAAGAAAAGTTTAAAAGTGAAGTTACTCCTGCTCTTATGAGCAAGTTTGAATATACATCAGTTATGCAAGTACCAAAAGTGGACAAAATTGTCATTAACATGGGTGTTGGTGACGCTGTACAAAACGCGAAAGCGCTAGACGCAGCAGTGGAAGACTTAACGATTATCTCTGGTCAAAAACCAGTGATCACAAAAGCAAAGAAATCAATCGCAGGTTTCCGTCTTCGTGAAGGAATGCCAATCGGGGCGAAAGTAACACTACGCGGTGAGCGTATGTACGAATTCCTTGACAAGTTGATTTCAATTTCATTGCCTCGTGTTCGTGACTTCCGTGGTGTTTCTAAGAAAGCATTCGACGGTCGCGGAAACTATACGCTCGGCGTGAAAGAGCAGCTTATTTTCCCTGAAGTCGACTACGATAAAGTTTCTAAAATACGCGGAATGGATATCGTCATCGTTACGACTGCAAACACTGATGAAGAAGCTCATGAGTTATTAAAGCAGTTCGGCATGCCGTTCCAAAAGTAAATAAAAGGGAGGCGAAAACGTGGCTAAAAAATCAATGATCGCTAAACAGAAACGTACGCCAAAGTTCAAAGTGCAAGAGTACACACGTTGTGAGCGTTGTGGACGTCCGCACTCTGTATATCGCAAATTTAAACTTTGCCGTATTTGTTTCCGCGAACTAGCATACAAGGGACAAATTCCTGGCGTTAAAAAAGCTAGCTGGTAATCCCCTAAAATTGGGAAGGAGGTTAATGGAATGACAATGAGTGATCCGATCGCAGATATGCTTACACGCATCCGTAACGCGAACATGGTTCGTCACGAGAAGCTTGAAGTACCTGCTTCAAATATGAAAAAACAAATCGCAGAAATCTTAAAACGTGAAGGTTTCGTCCGCGATGTTGAATACGTGGAAGATAGCAAACAAGGCATCATCCGCATTTTCCTTAAATATGGTCAAAACAACGAGCGTGTCATCACTGGTCTGAAACGTATTTCAAAACCTGGTCTTCGCGTTTATGCAAAAACAAACGAAGTACCTAAAGTTTTGAACGGCCTTGGCATTGCGCTAGTTTCTACATCACACGGCGTGTTAACTGACAAAGAAGCACGTGCGAAACAAGTAGGCGGAGAAGTCGTAGCTTACGTCTGGTAATCAGCAACAATCGAATGGAGGTGCAATTGAATGTCACGTATTGGTAATAGACCGATCGAAGTACCTGAAAACGTAACAGTAACAGTTTCCGAGGATAACTTTGTTACAGTGAAAGGTCCGAAAGGCGAACTTACAAACACTTTGAACTCTGATATTAAAATCGTACAGGAAGGTAACGTTATTACTTTAGAACGCCCTTCTGATTCAAAAGAACATCGTTCAATTCATGGAACGACACGTTCACTTCTTGACAACATGGTGACAGGCGTTTCAAAAGGCTTTGAACGCTCACTAGAACTAATTGGTGTTGGATACCGTGCACAACTTCAAGGCAAAAAACTTGTATTGAACGTTGGTTATTCCCACCCAGTTGAGTTCACGCCAGAAGAAGGAATTGAAGTTGAAGTTCCTGCAAACACAAAGATCATCGTTCGCGGCATCAATAAAGAACGCGTAGGTGCTCTTGCTTCAAACATTAGACAAGTACGTCCACCAGAGCCTTACAAAGGCAAAGGTATTCGCTACGAAGGCGAACACGTACGTCGTAAAGAAGGTAAAACAGGTAAATAATGCCGCATAAGGCATACCGGAAGGAGTGACCACGATGATTACGAAACAAGATAAGAATGCTGTCCGTAAAAAGCGTCATGCACGTGTGCGTACGAAAATCAGCGGTACTGCAGCGCGTCCACGCCTAAACGTTTTCCGTTCAAATAAGCATATCTATGCACAGTTGATCGATGACGCAAATGGTGTAACGATTGCAAGTGCTTCTACAATGGACCAGGATTTCCAATCTGATTCCAAAGCAGATACTGCAGCGGCAGCTAAAGTCGGCGAGCTTATTGCGAAAAAAGCTTCTGAAAAGGACGTTAAATCGGTTGTATTCGACCGTGGCGGTTACCTATTTCACGGCCGTGTGAAAGCTTTGGCAGATGCAGCACGTGAAAACGGTCTGGAATTTTAATTAAGAAGGAGGGACAAATTTCATGCGTCGTAATGATCAAATTAAAAGTGAATTCGAAGAACGCGTAGTTACGATTAACCGCGTAGCGAAAGTTGTTAAAGGTGGACGCCGTTTCCGCTTTACTGCTCTCGTTGTTGTCGGAGATAAGAATGGACGTGTAGGCTTTGGTACTGGAAAAGCTCAGGAAGTTCCAGATGCGATCCGCAAAGCTATCGAAGATGCGAAAAAGAACCTAGTAACTGTACCTATGGTTAAAGGAACGACTCCACACGAAGTAATTGGACGCTTCGGTGCTGGTCAAATCCTTATCAAGCCTGCAGCACCAGGTACTGGAGTTATCGCTGGTGGACCTGTCCGTGCCGTTCTTGAACTGGCAGGAATCACAGATATCCTATCAAAATCCCTCGGTTCAAGCACACCAATCAACATGGTTCGTGCAACTGTAGAAGGATTAAAGAATTTGAAACGCGCGGAGGAAGTAGCAAAATTGCGCGGTAAATCTGTAGAAGAACTGTTAGGTTAAGGGGGGAAACACAATGGCTAAAAAACTTGAGATCACCCTTACGAAAAGTGTAATTGGTTCAAAACCTGCACAACGTAAAACAGTCGAGGCACTTGGTCTACGCAAATTGAACCAAACGGTTGAACACGAAGATAACGTGGCAATTCGCGGTATGATCAACCGAGTGGGACACTTAGTTACAGTTAAGGAACAATAATTCCGATTTTTTGATAAGGAGGTGCCAATGATATGAAACTACACGAAATGAAACCGGCTGAAGGTGCACGTAAAGTACGTAAGCGTATTGGTCGTGGGATCGGCTCTGGATGGGGTAAAACTTCCGGTAAAGGTCACAAAGGTCAAAATGCCCGTTCTGGCGGCGGTGTACGTCTTGGATTTGAAGGTGGTCAAATTCCACTTTTCCAACGTCTACCTAAACGTGGATTTACGAACATCAACCGTAAAGAATTTGCGATCGTCAACCTTGACACGCTAAATCGTTTCGAAGAAGGAACAGAAGTAACACCTGAACTTCTTATCGAAACAGGCATTGTGAGCAACGCAAAGTCCGGCATTAAGATTCTTGGTAACGGAACTCTTGATAAAAAGATCACTGTCAAGGCTCACAAATTCTCTGCTTCTGCAAAAGAAGCGATTGAAAAAGCGGGCGGGCAAACCGAGGTGGTTTAATGTTTCAGACGATCTCCAACTTTATGCGTGTTAGAGATATCAGGTCTAAAATTTTTTTCACTTTGCTTTTGCTCATCGTTTTTAGAATCGGGACTTTTATTCCTGTTCCAAACGTTGATGCGACAGCTCTACAACAATCCGATAACAACTTTATTGGCTTATTGAATGTATTTGGCGGTGGTGCCCTCGCTAACTTCTCGATTTTAGCGATGGGAATTATGCCATACATTACAGCGTCGATCATCGTGCAACTCTTGCAGATGGACGTCGTACCAAAATTTACAGAGTGGGCTAAGCAAGGAGATGTCGGAAGACGGAAACTTGCACAATTCACACGATATTTTACGATAGTCCTTGCTTTTATCCAAGCAATTGCCATGTCATTTGGGTTTAACCGTATGTACGATGGTACTTTGGTGAAAGCAGAAGGCATTTCGACATATGTGGTGATCGCGATCGTATTGACGGCAGGAACTGCATTTCTACTCTGGCTCGGCGAACAAATTACGGCAAAAGGTGTCGGAAATGGTATTTCTATCATTATTTTTGCAGGTATTGTCGCTGGGATTCCAAATGCAGTCAACCAACTTTACGCAACTCAGATCGAAGGTGCAGGCGATGCGTTATTTATTCGAATTGCAATTATGGCGCTGCTTCTCCTTGTGGTCATTGCGATTACTGTCGGAGTTATCTACGTACAAGAAGCATTGCGTAAAATTCCGATCCAATATGCGAAACGTGTCACAGGTCGCAACCAAACAACGGCTGGCCAACAGACACACTTACCTTTGAAATTAAATGCTGCTGGCGTTATTCCGGTCATCTTCGCTTCAGCGTTCTTTATGACACCGCAATCGATTGCAACGTTTTTCGGCACAAACAGTGTAACAACAGCTATTTTGAATTACACTGATTACACGAAACCAGTAGGTATGGTCTTTTACGTTGCACTCATTCTCGCTTTCACTTATTTTTACGCGTTCATTCAGGTCAATCCTGAGAATGTGACGGATAATTTGAAACGCCAAGGTGCATATATACCAGGTATCCGACCGGGACAAAACACACAAGATTACTTAACAAGCACTTTGTATAGATTGACATTTGTTGGCGCGATTTTCCTTGCTGTCGTTTCTATCATGCCTATATTCTTCATCAATTTCGCAAACTTACCATCGTCTGCGCAAATTGGCGGAACAAGTTTAATCATCGTTGTCGGGGTTGCCTTGGAAACGATGAAACAGCTTGAGTCGCAGCTTGTGAAAAGGCATTACAAAGGCTTTATAAAATAAGTCGTTTAGAGAATATCTCGTTCGGCGAATATGAATGTGGAGGGCAATACGTATGAATATCGTATTAATGGGTCTACCTGGCGCCGGTAAAGGCACACAGGCAGATAAAATTGTCGAAAAGTACGAAATCCCTCATATTTCTACAGGCGATATGTTCCGTGCTGCCATTCAAGAAGGCACGGAACTTGGAGTCAAAGCAAAATCGTTCATGGATCAAGGAGCTCTTGTTCCTGATGAAGTAACAATCGGAATCGTGCGTGAACGATTAAGCAAATCCGATTGCGATAAAGGTTTCTTACTTGATGGTTTTCCGCGCACAGTAGCGCAGGCAGAAGCACTAGATGAACTTCTAGCGGATATGGATCGCGGAATCGAACATGTGCTAAACATTCAAGTTGAAAAAGAAGAACTTGTCGCACGGCTTACAGGCCGTCGCATTTGTAAAGAATGTGGCACATCCTACCATCTTCAATTCAACCCACCAAAGGTTGAAGGGAAGTGTGACAAGGATGGCGGCGAACTTTATCAGCGAGCGGATGACAATCCGGAAACTGTTACGAACCGTCTGGAAGTAAATATGAACCAAACTGCACCACTTCTAGCGTTTTACGACGCTAAAGGTGTTCTTGCAAACATCGATGGACAACAGAATATCAATGACGTATTCAAAGATCTGGACGCAATTCTGACAGAAAGCGGACAGTGACACTTTCCGGGCACAGTTAATATATGCCGAATTTGGGCAGTATAGGAATGCTGCACGGAAAGATCGTATCAACGAGCTGCAAAAGCATATGGTGCCCGGTATTAGATCTGGTCGGAGTACAGCAGGCGTTATGATCTTCCGCATACTAAATGCATTTTAGTGTCAAGACATGTATAATGTATTTCGTAGAAAATTTATAGCGCAACTAGGAACTCATCCAAGGCACTTCAGACGGTCGTGTTCAACCGACTCGATTTTCAGGCAGAGTGACTTTGCAGGGAAACGAAAGGTGACAGGCGTCTTTTGAACATCACTTCATGGAATCCGGACATATGTTAAGGAAGCTTTCAAGGCGACTGATGCCGCCAAGTGGTGAGAACCTTTATTGTATATAGAAGGGAGACAGGATTGATGGCGAAAGACGATGTAATTGAAGTTGAAGGTACCGTAGTCGAAACGTTGCCAAATGCGATGTTCAAAGTAGAGCTGGAAAACGGCCATACGATTCTTGCCCATGTATCAGGCAAAATCCGTATGCACTTTATCCGCATCCTGCCTGGCGACAAAGTGACAATGGAACTTTCGCCTTATGATTTGACACGTGGTCGTATCACATACCGTTTTAAATAAACTTTTGCACTCCGGACTATTGAAGGAGGTTGGGTAAGATGAAAGTAAGGCCATCTGTAAAACCGATCTGTGAAAAATGTAAAGTTATTCGCAGACGCGGCCGAGTAATGGTAATCTGTGAAAATCCAAAACACAAACAAAGACAAGGCTAATTCAGAAGGAGGTGCACAACTTATATGGCACGTATTGCTGGTGTAGACGTTCCGCGCGATAAGCGCGTCGTAATCTCATTAACTTACATTTTCGGTATTGGTAAAACAACAGCACAAGAAGTACTAAAAGCAGCTGGCGTTTCTGAAGAGACACGTGTACGTGATCTTACCGATGTTGAGCTTGATAAAATTCGTGAACAAATTGACGGACTAAAAGTTGAAGGTGATCTTCGCCGTGAAACTTCACTTAACATCAAACGTTTGATGGAAATTGGTAGCTTCCGTGGCATCCGTCACCGTCGTGGTTTACCAGTTCGTGGTCAAAACACGAAAAACAATGCCCGTACTCGTAAAGGTCCTAAGCGGACTGTAGCGAACAAGAAAAAATAATAGGTAAAGGAGGTTTCTTCTTAACATGGCACGTAAACAACAAACTCGTAAACGTCGCGTGAAAAAGAATATCGAATCTGGTATTGCACACATCCGTTCGACGTTCAACAATACAATTGTAACAATTACTGACATGCAAGGGAACGCATTATCATGGTCAAGTGCAGGTGCACTAGGCTTCAGAGGCTCCCGTAAATCAACTCCATTTGCTGCTCAAATGGCTGCTGAAACAGCTGCGAAAGTATCAATGGAACATGGTTTAAAATCGTTGGAAGTTACGGTTAAAGGCCCAGGTGCTGGACGTGAAGCAGCAATTCGTTCACTACAAGCAGCAGGTCTTGAAGTAACAGCGATTCGTGACGTTACTCCGGTTCCGCACAACGGATGCCGCCCGCCAAAACGCCGCCGTGTATAATGGCTTTCACTCCATTTGATTGAGAATCACAATTTTTGTCAAAAATGAATTGTGCGATTGCAATTTGCCGTTTGTAAATCGATTTCAATATGGAACGGCCTTTACATTCGACGTTTTGAAGGAGGGTAAATGAATGATCGAGATTGAAAAACCGAAGATTGAAACAGTGATGATCAGTGAAGATTCCAAGTTCGGTAAATTTATCATTGAGCCGCTTGAGCGTGGATACGGAAACACCTTAGGGAATTCCTTGCGCCGCATCCTTCTATCCTCATTACCTGGTGCTGCTGTGACGTCTATTCAGATTGATGGCGTGCTCCACGAGTTCTCAACAATTGAAGGTGTCGTTGAAGACGTCGCGTCAATTATTTTGAACGTGAAAAAACTGGCTCTTAAAATCTATTCAGATGAAGAGAAAGTAATTGAGATAGATGTGAAAGGTGAAGGAGTTGTAACAGCTGCGGACATTACACATGATAGTGACGTAGAAGTGTTGAATCCGGAACTGCCAATTGCGACACTTGGTAAAAATGGACACTTACGCATGCGCATGTATGCAGTTCGTGGACGAGGATATGCACCTTCCGATCAGAACAAACGTGAGGATCTTGCGATTGGCGTTATTCCGATCGACTCTATTTACACTCCAGTTTCACGCGTAAACTTCCAAGTTGAAAACACTCGTGTTGGTCAAATGACGAACTTCGATAAGTTGACACTTGATATTTGGACAGATGGAAGCATCGGTCCAAAAGAAGCTGTTTCACTCGGGGCAAAAATCCTGACGGAGCACTTAAATATATTTGTTGGTATGACCGATGAAGCGCAAACTGCAGAAATTATGGTGGAAAAAGAGGAAGATCAGAAAGAAAAAGTTCTGGAAATGACAATTGAAGAACTAGATCTTTCCGTTAGATCCTATAACTGCCTAAAACGTGCAGGCATCAATACAGTACTCGAGCTTGCAAGCAAGACTGAGGAAGAAATGATGAAAGTGCGAAATCTTGGACGTAAATCACTTGAAGAAGTGAAAGCAAAATTGGATGAGCTTAACTTAGAGTTACGCACAGAAGATTGAGCGATTATCTAGACTGAAGGAGGGAAACTTCTATGGCATACAGAAAACTTGGACGTACAAGTTCACAACGTAAAGCAATGCTACGCGACCTAGCGACAGATTTGATCGTACATGAGCGCATTCAAACAACAGAAGCGCGTGCGAAAGAATTGCGTTCAGTCGTTGAAAAAATGATTACGCTTGGTAAGCGTGGGGACTTGCATGCACGTCGTCAAGTTGCACAATTCATCCGTCGGGAACTCGTTACAACGACTGACGAAGAAGGCAACGAGAAAGAAGTGTTTGCAATTCAAAAGCTTTTTGATACGGTTGCACCTCGCTATGCAGAGCGTCAAGGCGGTTACACACGTATCATGAAAATGGGACCTCGTCGCGGTGACGGAGCACCTGTCGTCGTAATTGAGTTAGTCTAATCTACATTACGCCTCGGCGTAGATGGTTTAATATGCAGAGGGTGTGCGATAATCGCACCCTTTTTGTACTATGGTTTATACGACAATTGGAAAAGCTGAGTGTTACGATCAACGGTTTTGGCCGTGGGGTCTAGCTCTACGCACCTCATCCAACGGATCGGACTTGAGCACCCGGTGCGGATTTATAGATGTGAGCGCATTTCTTCGGATGAGGTGCGCGCTTTTTTTTTATCTTTATTTAGCAAGGATAGATTCCTCCCATATTATGGGGTGGAATCTTCTCTCTATACATATACAAGTTTGCTGGGGGTGAGAAGGTGACTTCGGAAATACTTTCGGTTCAGCATCTAGCGTTTTCCTATCGGGCAGAGGAAGGGCAAGCTAGGAAAGCGGTTGATGATGTTTCGTTTGCAGTGCGCGAAGGGGAATGGATCGCCATCGTGGGACATAATGGTTCGGGCAAATCGACACTTGCAAAGTTAATGATCGGGCTATTGTTTCCAGACGAAGGCGGAGTGGAACTGTTTGGAGAACAACTGACGAAAGACAATATTTGGGAGCTGCGTTCTAAAATGGGGATCGTGTTCCAAAATCCGGACAATCAGTTTGTTGGTTCTACGGTGCAGGATGATGTTGCATTTGCCCTGGAGAACAAAGGTATTCCATTTGAAGAAATGGTAAGCCGTGTGCATACATCACTTGCGCAAGTGAAGATGGAAGACTTTCTCAATCATGAACCACACCATCTTTCAGGGGGACAGAAGCAGCGTGTCGCGATTGCAGGAGCTCTCGCATTAGAACCGCGGCTACTTATATTAGATGAGGCAACGTCTATGCTAGATCCTCAAGGACGACAAGAAGTGATTCAAGTCGTCGAGGACTTGAAGCGGGAGTCTGGCCTTACGGTACTTTCGATCACGCATGACCTGGAAGAAGTGCTACTGGCCGACCGCGTTGTCGTAATGAATAAAGGTCAATTATTAACGATTGGTACACCAAGGGAAATTTTCTCAAGGGGAGAAGAATTGGAAGCGATTGGGCTAGATTTACCGTTCGCATTAAAAGTATCTCGATTGTTGCAAGACGAAGGTGTGGCGCTTAAGGAAGAGCAAATGACAGAAGAAGAGTTGGTGAATGAATTATGGACATCTCACTTCAGCAAGTAGGCTATTTATATGGTAAGGATACGCCTTTTGAAAAAAGGGCATTACAAGGGGTAGATGTGACCATTCCCTCCGGCTCCTATACAGCGATTATCGGCCACACAGGTTCAGGCAAGTCTACACTTTTAATGCATTTAAATGGTTTATTGAAGCCGTCAGAAGGTATTGTCCAAATTGGTAACGCCCAAATCACGAAAGCCACCAAGGGAAAAGATTTAAAAGAAGTACGCCGTAAAGTTGGCATTGTTTTTCAATTTCCAGAGCATCAACTTTTTGAAGAGACGGTCGAAAAAGACATTATGTTTGGCCCGATGAACTTTGGTGTTCCCGAGGAGGAAGCGAGAAAGCGAGCGCATGAACTGATTGCATTATTGGGCTTACCAGCAGACGTTGCGGAAAAGTCTCCATTTGACTTATCAGGCGGACAAATGCGTCGTGTCGCCATTGCCGGTGTATTAGCCTTTCGCCCATCTGTACTCGTATTAGATGAACCGACGGCGGGGCTTGATCCGCGTGGTCGAAACGAGATTATGGAATTGTTCCATCGCTTACATAGGGAAGAGAATTTAACGACGATTCTTGTGACGCATAGCATGGAGGATGCAGCCCGGTATGCAAATCATATGATTGTGATGCATAATGGTCGTTCAGTCATGACTGGCGGACCGAAGGATGTATTTGCCGATGAAGAAAAGCTTGCTTCGTATCGACTTGGTTTACCACGTTCAGTACAATTTCAGCGCAAATTTGAAAAGACAATTGGCCGTCCGTTAGATCGGTTAGCCTTAACGGAAGAACAGCTTGCAGAAGCGATTGCGAAAGCAGCCCGGGAAGCTGGTGACCGCTCATGTTAGAAAAAATGATATTCGGTCGCTATATTCCGGGTACGTCATTCGTCCATAAGCTCGATCCGCGTTCGAAGTTATTGTTTGTATTTATTTTCATTATTGCGGTCTTTTTAGCGAATAATACGATTACCTATGCAATCCTTTTAGCATTTACTTTACTTGTCATTTTTAGTTCTAGAATTCGCTTGTATTTTCTACTTAGCGGATTAAAACCCATTTTATTTTTAATTGTTTTTACGATGCTTATGCATATTTTCTTCACAAAAGAAGGATCGCTTTTAGTTCACTGGGGTTTTATCAAAGTGTATACGGAAGGGTTAAGGCAGGGGATCTATATCTCGACCCGCTTTCTTGTGCTCGTATTAATGACATCCATTCTCACGTTAACGACATCACCGATTTCGATTACAGATGGAATGGAAGATTTACTTGGTCCATTGAAGCGATTTAAACTGCCTGTTCATGAGTTAGCACTTATGATGTCTATTTCCTTACGCTTCATCCCAACTTTAATGGATGAAACGGACAAGATTTTGAAAGCGCAATTGGCGCGTGGATCGGATATTAGCAGCGGTACAATTCAACAGCGTATTAAAGCCGTTATTCCCTTGCTTGTCCCGTTGTTTGTCAGCGCATTTAAACGGGCGGAGGATCTCGCCATCGCGATGGAAGTCCGCGGCTATCGCGGAGGGGAAGGAAGAACGCGGTATCGCCAGTTAACATGGAGCTGGCGCGACACGGCAATCATTATCTTACTTGTGGTTGTCATTGGTATTCTTATATGGTTGAGGGGATAAATATGAATCGCGTAAAAGCAACCGTTACGTACGATGGAACAAATTTTGCAGGTTATCAGTTCCAGCCAGGTCTGCGAACGGTTCAGGCTGAAATTGATAAGGCACTCGTGAAAATTCATAAAAAGGATCAGTCCATCCATTCAGTAGCAAGCGGCCGAACAGATGCAGGCGTTCATGCAACTGGACAGGTGATCCATTTTGACACGCCGTTCTCTTTGACGCCAGATCGATGGTGTATGGCGCTGAATGTGCTGCTCCCAAAAGATATTCGCATTGTAGATGCAGAATATGTGGATGAACATTTTCATGCAAGGTATTCCGCAACGGGAAAAACGTATGTGTACAAATGGTCTTATAGCGAAATACAAAGCCCATTTGAGCGTAATTACATGGTACATCTTGGCAATTTGCGACCGGATCTTGAGCAAATGAAAGAAGCGATACAATATATCTTAGGCACCCATGATTTTACAAGCTTTTGTTCATCCAAGACGGCAACTTCCAATCGAGTGCGAACCGTTAGGGAGCTAACACTTGAAAAACAGGGAGATGCTCTTGTGATGACAATTGAAGGAGACGGCTTTTTGTACAATATGGTGCGCACGATCGCAGGCATGTTATTGGCGGTCGGAAGGGGTTGGCATCGTCCGGAAGAAGTGCGGGAAATTCTAGCGGCGCGCGACCGGAAAAAGGCGAGCAAAACCGCGCCGGCACACGGTTTGTACCTACAGTCAGTCACCTACAAATGTTGAGACAACTTTTCCTCGTGTTTTCGAGAAAATCGCTTGACTTACAACTGAAATCGGTATAAGATGAATAATGGTATTTCAATAACCCCACAAAAAAGCCCCGGAAGGTTTCTTGTGTTTAGGGATAGAGAAAACGGAACAGATTTTGAGATTCATTCTAGGAGGATACGAAAATGCGTACAACATTCATGGCTAAAGGTCACGAAGTAGAGCGTAAATGGCTCGTTGTCGATGCAGAAGGCCAGACACTAGGTCGCCTTGCATCTGAAGTTGCAGCAATTCTGCGCGGTAAACATAAACCGACTTTCACACCACACGTTGACACTGGCGATCACGTCATCATCATCAACGCTGAGAAAATCGAACTATCAGGTAACAAATTGAAAGACAAAATTTACTACCGTCATTCAGGTTACACTGGCGGCATTAAACAACGTACAGCAAACGAAATGCGTACAAACTACCCAACAAAAATGCTTGAGCTTGCGGTTAAAGGAATGCTTCCAAAAGGTCCTTTAGGTCGTCAAACATTCAAGAAACTTCATGTATACGCTGGAGCGGAGCACCCGCACACAGCACAAAAACCAGAAGCATATGAGCTTCGCGGATAATTAAGAGGAGGAAATACCTTTGGCACAAGTACAATATCTCGGCACTGGCCGTCGTAAAAGTTCAGTAGCTCGTGTACGTCTCGTTCCTGGAGATGGCAAAATTGTCATCAACAACCGTGACGCAGAAGACTACGTACCATTCGAAACACTTCGTGAGGTTATTAAACAACCTCTAGTTGCAACAGAAACTCTTGGAAGCTACGATGTCCTTGTAAACGTCCACGGTGGCGGCTACACAGGACAAGCAGGCGCAATCCGTCACGGCGTTGCACGTGCACTTCTAAACGTAGACCCAGATTTCCGTTCAACATTGAAATCAGCAGGATTACTTACACGTGATGCGCGTATGAAAGAACGTAAAAAATACGGTCTTAAAGGCGCTCGTCGTGCACCACAGTTCTCAAAACGTTAATATTAGTATTTCCAGGCTCTTTTCACTTATGTGGGAAGGGTCTTTTTTGCGCTTTGAACTATATTCTGTGGAAAAGATAAAAATAGTTTGACAACTCGGAGCATTTGCTATACGATAACATTAGTGAAAGTAGAGAATAGTAGAAAGAGTGAGAAATAGTCCATGGCGTTAAGCAAAGACCATCGGATCGGGCGCCATGCTGCATTGCTTGTATTGGCGGACGATAATAAGGAGCAACTGCAAAAGCTAACGAATGAAGTAAACTGGAAAAGTTGTACCGGTAAAGTTGGCTCCATGGATTCGCAAAAGGTGATCGCTGCAATTGAAGTAGCTGCTAAACAGCACGGGGTCATAGATAGCAACATTTACCGTGAAACGCATTCTTTGTACCATGCCATTATGGAGGCACTCCATGGTATTACACGCGGTCAAATACAATTAGGGCCCATTATGCGGACAGTTGGATTGCGTTTTGCCGTCGTGCGTGGGAATCCTTATGAAAGTGCTTCAGAAGGCGGCTGGTTAGCCGTTGCGATTTATGGAACAATCGGTGCGCCGGTCAAAGGTTCGGAACATGAGACACTAGGTCTCGGCATTAATCATATTTAAATTGAATACGCTTATTGTAGCCCAGTGTATTTTAGACAATAGGGGGCTGTACTTTTGAAATCATATTATATGATTTCTTTAGTGCGGCCTCCTTTTTTATTTTCACTTTTACAGTCAACTAAAAAATAAAAAAGAAAGCTGGTGGCATGATGGTTGTATTAACAGGTCAATCATTGACATTAAAGGATATGAGCAAGATTTTATTTGACGGAGAAATGGTGACGGCATCTGAAGATAGCTGGAAACGTGTAGAAGATAGTCGTAAAGCGGTGGAGCAAATCGTAGAAGAAGGCCGGGTCGTTTATGGAATTACGACGGGATTTGGAAAGTTTAGCGATGTACTTATTGAACCGGATCATGTGGAAGAATTGCAATTAAACCTTATTCATTCGCATGCATGCGGGGTAGGAGATCCGTTTCCGGAACTTGTTTCCAGAGCGATGCTTGTCTTGCGTGCAAATGCATTATTAAAAGGATTTTCCGGTATTCGAAAAACGGTGATCGAGCGATTGTTGCAGTTTGTAAATGCCGGCATTCATCCAGTTGTTCCGCAGCAAGGTTCTCTTGGGGCGAGCGGCGATTTGGCACCGCTTTCCCATCTAGTCCTTCCGCTTCTTGGGGAAGGGGAGGTATTTTATAAGGGTAAGCGAATGGATGCACAGCATGCAATGGCGGAGGAAGGCATTTTCCCAATTATATTAACGGCTAAAGAAGGACTGGCGCTCATTAATGGTACACAAGCAATGACTGCTATGGGGGTTGTCACCTACTTGGAAGCAGAAAAACTTGCCTATGAATCGGAAGCCATTGCAGCAATGACAATGGAAGGGCTTAAAGGAATCATTGATGCATTTAACGAAAAAATTCATATTGTTCGCGGCTACCCTGAACAAATTGCCGTTGCAAAGCGGATGCGGGATCATTTGGAAGGAAGCCAATTAACAACGAGGCAAGGTGAAATTCGCGTGCAAGATGCATATTCCCTTCGTTGTATTCCACAAGTACACGGTGCATCTTGGCAAACTTTAAACTATGTAAAAGAAAAGCTGGAAATCGAAATGAATGCGGCAACGGATAATCCGCTCATTTTTGACGGCGGCGACGTAGTGATTTCCGGCGGTAACTTCCACGGTCAGCCGATTGCGTTTGCAATGGATTTCCTCAAAATTGCGGTTGCTGAACTTGCGAATATATCGGAGCGCCGAATTGAACGGCTTGTCAATCCGCAGCTAAATGACTTGCCGCCATTCCTAAGCGCAGAACCGGGACTTCAATCTGGTGCAATGATTATGCAGTATGCTGCCGCTTCACTCGTATCGGAAAATAAAACACTGGCACATCCGGCAAGTGTGGACTCTATTCCTTCTTCTGCCAATCAAGAGGATCATGTGAGCATGGGTACAATCGGTTCACGTCACGCTTATCAAATTGTAGGAAATGCAAGACGCGTTCTTGCCATCGAGGCGATCTGTGCGATGCAGGCGGCAGAAATCCGAGGGCTTGAGCATATGGCGCCAATTACGAGGCAGGTACTGGAGGACGGTCGAAAACATGTGCCTTTCATTGCAAAAGATCGCATCTTCTCCAAAGATATTGGCAAAGCAGAAACATGGTTAAAAGATGACTTTTCCTTGGAGCTGTTAATAGATCAAAAAAAATAATATTAAGTAAGGAAGCCCTTACTGTCTAAATGAGGTTCTAACATTATCGGATTAAAAAGGGGAACAATGATGCAATTTAAGTCATTGTTCCCGGCTTTTCAAATCGATTTGTAAGTGCTTCAATTTAAAAGGCAAAGTAGAGAGTGGAAATTCATCAAGTAAGACACCGCGACTTGTGCATTTACAATCAATGTAATCGATCCCTCATTCGCATTCGAAATTTATGATAAGGGGCTGTTTAATGATGGAAAAAGCTATTGCATTTGAAAAAAAGAGCGAGAGATTGCGCGGGAAAAATTTAAGTTTCGAATGCCCCATAGTTATGTTTTTATGGGTATCATTATTATTTTGACGACCATTATGACTTATGTGATTCCGGCAGGGGAATTTGACAGAGTAGAAGATGAGGCTACGAACAGAATGCTCGTTGTACCGGGTTCTTACCAGTCTGTTGAGCAAAATCCTGTTGGTATTTTTGATATGTTTATCAGCATTCAAAAAGGGATGATTAATGGAGCGGAAATTATTTTTTATCTCTTTTTTGCTTATGGATTTATCTTTATTCTTACGAAGACGGGCGTTTTCAATAGCGGTATTGGGGCACTTGTCAGGAAAATGAAAGGCAGAGAAGGTCTAATCATTCCAGCGTTCATGTTTGTCTTTGGAGCGATGGGTGCCGGGTTTGGGATGTATGAGGAAAGTTACGGGTACATTCCGATTATGATGCGTTAGTCGGTGTTGCCATCGTTTACGTCGGTATTACGACCGGTTTTGCAGCGGCCATTACAAATCCTTTTACGGTTGGGATCGCGCAAGGCATCGCAGGACTGCCGATTTTTTCAGGTATTGTGCTGCGGGCTGTAGCGTTTGTCGTTTTTATGTCCATTTCAATCTTTTTTGTGATGCGTTATGCCAACAAGGTTAAAAAAGACCCGACGAAAAGTCTTGTCAAAAATATTGAGTTCCCTTTTCTTTCGGGCGTTGAAAAAGGCGGATTTGCGGATACAAAGTTTACCCCTACACATAAAGTCAGTCTCATTTTATTCGGTTGCACCATTATAACTTTAGTGACGGGGACGATTAAATTCGGCTGGTATCTTCCGGAACTATCAGGCGTATTCATCATTATGATGATTGTTATCGGTTTAGTAAACAGACTGTCTCTTGGACAAATTGCCGATACTTTTATAGAAGCCTGCTGAAACATGGTGTATGCCGCCCTCATTATTGGGATAGCCAACGCGATTTTAGTAGTTTTACAGGACGGGCATATCATTGATACAGTTGTGTATTATATGGCGTATGTGATTAAAGATTTATCGCCTTATGCGGCGGCAAGTGGAATGATTTTCTTGCAAACGATGCTTAATTTCTTTGTGCCGTCTGGAAGTGCTGCGGCCGCAATTTCGATGCCGATTATGACACCTTTATCAGACTCAATTGGACTCAATCGCCAAATCGCTGTGCTGGCCTTCTCATATGGAGATGGATTTGCCAATATGCTTTGGCCTTCTACAGTTGTCGTTATTTGCGGAATCGCCGGTATTCCAATCGATCGTTGGTATCGCTTTCTTTGGCCGCTATTCTTAAGTATTTTAGCGATGGAAATTGTATTTATCATTATCGCTGTTGCGATTAATTACGGTCCATAATGACTAGTAAAGGATGGTTAACTTGTATACTCATTTAGAAGAACTAGCATCACACCCAGTATTTTATTATTTTCTAGAAATTTCAAAGATCCCGAGAGGTTCCGGAAATGAAAGAACGATTAGTAACTATTTAGTCGATTTTGGAAAGGAACGTCATTTGGAAGTGATCCAAGACGAAGCGTTGAATGTCATTATTAAGAAACCTGCAACAATCGGATATGAAAACGCGCCGACTATCATCATTCAAGGACATATGGATATGGTTTGCGAAAAGAATCAAGGAAATCCTCATGATTTTGAAAAAGATCCGCTTCAATTAAGAATCGTTGGGGACATGCTTTATGCTACGGATACAACGTTGGGGGCGGATAATGGAATCGCGGTGGCCTATGCACTTGCCTTGCTGGATTCAAAAGATATTCCTCATCCTGCGCTAGAAGTTGTCATTACGACGGAGGAAGAAACGACAATGGGCGGCGCTTTGGCCGTAGATGCTGCCCATTTTGAAGGGAAGATGCTTATTAATATTGATTCGGAAGAGGACCGCAAGCTGCTCGTAAGCGGTGCGGGCGGGATCAAAGTAACGCAAGTTCTTCCGATCGTTTGGGGAGAAGCCCCGCCCGATCAATTAGCTTATTCTGTCCATATCAAGGGATTAAAAGGAGGGCATTCGGGTATTTCCATTGATAAAGGTAGAGGGAATGCCAATAAAATAATCGGGCGAATATTATCGGATTTGTCTGCGGAAATTCCTTTTTCACTACAGCAGATAAACGGTGGAACAGCAACGAATGCCATTCCACGCGAAACAGATGCGGTTATTTTAATTTCTGCAAATGCAGCCGAAAAATTGAAAAATAAAATAGACGAATGGAATTCAATTTTACAAAACGAGTTGAAAGCTTCCGATCCAGAAGTGCATATTAGTCTAAGAAGCGTGGAAAATGATGTTGGCAAGATTTTTACGGAAGAAACAAAGCAGAAAGCGATCGCTTCACTCATGCTGATCCAAAACGGGATTCAAAGTATGAGCATGGAAATAGCGGATCTGGTGGAGTCTTCGACTAACTTAGGAATTGTTAAAACAACAGACGCGGAAATTCTTTTTGAAAGCGACTTGAGAAGTTCTGTGAGGAGTCTAAAACATGCCATGGTTAGGAATGCAGAGTTAGTTGCGAAAACGATTGGCTGCAAGTGCTTTACCGAAAACGACTATCCAGAGTGGCCGTACAATCCCAATTCAACGCTTCGCTCATTATTTGAAAAAGTGTACAAGGAAGAGAATGGAGAGGATATTGAAATTATCGCCGTTCATGCCGGCATTGAATGCGGTATTTTTATCGATAAAATTCCGGGACTGGATGCGATTTCTATAGGACCCGATATGTACAATGTCCATACGATAGACGAGCATCTTAGCATACCATCGACGTTGAGTAATTGGAAGTATTTTCTTTCCGTTTTAAAGGAAATGAAATCTGCTAATTAGGGAAAATGAAACTGCACAGCATTTCGTGGCGCCTCTTTCCGTGGATTTATCGGAAAAGAGGTGTTTTTGCATGTGGAACAGCGTGTAACCGTTTTCCAATCTCTGCTATACCCATATAATCATAGTGATTGTGAAAAAACAAGTCGAATTTCACTGACAATAAGTTTGATTTGAAGGTGATTGGGGAGAATAGGTACATAATGCTTTGAAAAGGTGTAGGTAAAGTAGAATAAGCGCGTAGTAAGGCGATGCCGCCTAGCTACTGTTTATCTGCAGGGTGAAAATACGCACAGGCAAAGCACATGCGAAGAAGTAAAAAGCAGTTCGGAAGGGGAGGGGTGGAAGCGGGAAATAAAGTGTGGAAATATGTGAAGTTTTTTTGGTAAAAGGGTTGGTGAAATGGAGTTCCTTCATTAATATAGTCGCAAATAGATGTGTGAAGAAAGTTTGAAGAATCCGCCGCGAAAAGGTCGATGAGTATAGCGAATGACTGGCGGCTTCAAATACTTCGGATGGCATTCGTCGAAACGGAAAAGTGGTAAAGAAATCCTACTGGGATGACATGGCACGGGAGAGCGAGTGTGAAAAGAAGAAAATTTAATTTAGCACGCATGAAAGAATGTAAAAAATACGGTCTTAAAGGCGCTCGTCGTGCACCACAGTTCTCAAAACGTTAATATTGGTGTTTACAGCCTCTTCCCGAGAGAGTCGGGAAGAGGCTTTTTTATGGTGGAAATAGGCGTGGGCATGCCTATTTCCGTGAACCATTAATTTGGGAAGTCATGCATGAATTGTAAAGACATTTGCCAAAATATCATTTGAAGAGGTTTTTGTCGAATTTTCGTCAAAAACTGGGTTTGATTTAGAGGTAATTGGGGAAGACTGTGTATATATGTGCTTTGAGCAATTATCGAGATACTTAAAAAGTATAAAGAGGCTGTCTATTCGAAGAGTTTCAGGGAAAGAGAAGACTGATCGGCCGAAAAGAATTGGAAAAGTTGACACATGTATTCAAGTGTTCAGAAGTGGACATTAAGCTTTTTAAAAAAGTGACAGGGACTAGAAAGGAAGGTGATGAAGCGATTGTCAATCGGAGTGGCTAGTATGATTTGTATGATTAGTTGCAGTATATAGAAAAAGGTCAGCAAATTACTCGGACCATTAATAGATCCGGGGAAATACGTCGCACACGTGGAGTGATGTCATTATGAAGGAGCAAGGATTTGTCACACGTCAATACTGGTTTGTGAATTAGGTATAGCGAGAAGGATTCTCAGTGTATCACGCATGAAAGTAAAGTGTCAATTTGGTGGCTGGGTATTCATGAGTTGTTTGACATTTTTGTGAAAGGTGCAAGATGATCGTTGCAAGTATTAAAACTTACGTTATATAATCTTCAACGTAGTTAAAACGATTTGTACATTGTATATGCGGTTTGTGCGTTGTATAATCGATTACGTTGTACAATCGATTTGTACGTTGTATAATCGATTACGTTGTGCAGACGATTAAGTTGTACAATCGATTTCTAATGGTGAATTTCACCAAAATAAATCATGTGAGATAAGTGTAAAGGAGGAAAAGGCATTGCATTTAAATCCAGCAGAGAAGGAAAAATTGCAAATCTTTCTGGCGAGTGAATTGGCCTTGAAGCGTAAAGCAAGAGGTCTTAAGTTAAATTATCCTGAATCGATTGCCATCATTACGAGCTTCATCATGGAAGGTGCACGTGACGGCAAGACGGTTGCTGCGCTGATGGAAGAAGGAAGACACGTATTGACAAGAGACGACGTTATGGAAGGTGTTCCAGAAATGATCGCTGATATCCAAGCAGAGGCGACTTTCCCAGACGGAACAAAACTCGTAACCGTTCACAATCCAATTTCTTAAAAATTGGTATAAACCCCAGGAATGCATTGAACATAGGAGGCGAGTAATAATGGGTAATCAAAATTATATCGTACCCGGCGAATACCGCGTAGCGGAAGGCGAAATCGAAATTAACGCTGGTCGTGAAAAAACAACTATTCGCGTATCGAATATGGGAGACCGTCCGATCCAAGTCGGCTCACACATTCACTTTGTCGAAGTAAACAAAGAACTATCATTCGACCGTGCAGTAGCAATTGGTAAAAGACTAAATATCCCTTCAGGTACAGCAGCTCGATTCGAGCCAGGCGAAGAGAAGGAAGTTGAATTAACGGAAATCGGTGGTAACCGTGTTGTTTACGGTATCTCAGATTTGACAAACGGTTCCGTTGACAACAAAGAAGAAATTCTTCAGAGAGCAAAAGAACTAGGCTATAAAGGAGTTGAATGATAAGTGAAAATCAATAGACAGCAGTACGCGAATAGTTATGGTCCAACTGTCGGGGACAAGGTTCGCCTCGCTGATACAGATCTTTGGATCGAAGTTGAGAAGGACTATACTGTTTACGGAGACGAAACAAACTTCGGCGGCGGTAAAGTATTGCGTGAAGGTATGGGAGAAAACGGTACATACACGCGCAATGAAAATGTACTTGACCTTCTACTTACAAATGCACTTATTCTTGACCATACAGGAATTTACAAAGCGGATATCGGTGTGAAAGACGGTTACATCGTCGGCATCGGTAAAGGCGGTAACCCGGACATTATGGATGGCGTTACGCCAAACATGATCGTTGGTACAGCTACAGAAGTCATTGCTGCTGAAGGTAAAATTGTTACAGCTGGCGCAATTGACACACACGTACACTTCATCAACCCAGACCAAGTTGACGTTGCACTTGCTAACGGTGTAACGACTTTATTTGGCGGTGGAACTGGACCTGCGGAAGGTTCTAAAGCGACAACAGTTACACCTGGACCATGGAATATTGAAAAAATGCTTAAAGCAACAGAAGGACTTCCAATCAACGTTGGGATCCTAGGAAAAGGTCATGCTTCAAACCTTGCGCCAATTATGGAACAAATTGATGCAGGTGCAGCGGGTCTTAAGATTCACGAGGACTGGGGTGCGACACCAGCGTCGATTGACCGTAGCTTGACAGTAGCTGACGAAGCTGACATCCAAGTTGCTATTCACTCCGACACATTGAACGAAGCAGGATTCCTTGAAGATACACTTCGTGCAATTAACGGTCGTGTAATTCACTCATTCCACGTTGAAGGTGCAGGCGGTGGACACGCTCCTGACATTATGGCAATGGCTGGTCATCCGAACGTATTACCATCATCAACAAACCCAACAAGACCATTTACGATTAACACAATCGATGAGCACCTTGATATGCTTATGGTTTGTCACCACTTGAAGCACGACATTCCAGAAGACGTTGCGTTTGCGGACTCACGTATTCGTCCAGAAACAATTGCAGCTGAAGACATTCTTCATGACCTAGGCGTTATTAGTATGATGTCAACAGACGCACTTGCGATGGGCCGTGCTGGTGAAATGGTTCTTAGAACATGGCAAACTGCAGACAAAATGAAAAAACAACGTGGTCCTTTAGCTGAAGAAACAAACGGTTCGGACAACGTACGTGCTAAGCGCTATGTATCGAAATATACGATCAACCCTGCGATTGCACAAGGGATCTCACACGAAGTAGGTTCAATCGAAGAAGGTAAATTTGCTGACCTAGTTATTTGGGAGCCAAAGTTCTTCGGCGTAAAAGCAGATCGCGTAGTAAAAGGCGGTATGATTGCTTACGCACAAATCGGTGATCCAAGTGCTTCTATTCCGACACCACAACCAGTTATGGGACGCCGCATGTACGGTGCTCTTGGCACATTGATCCATGACACAAACATCACGTTTATGTCTAAAGCTGCTATTCAGAAAGGTGTACCTGAAAAGCTTGGTCTAAAACGCCGTATCGGAACAGTGAAAAACTGCCGTAACATCGGTAAAAAAGACATGAAATGGAACGATGTAGTAACGGACATCGACATTAACCCAGAAACATATGAGGTTAAAGTTGACGGAGAAGTTATCACATGTGAACCATTCGAGCAGCTTTCTATGGCACAAAGATATTTCCTATTCTAAAAGAAAAACAATTTACGTGAATTGTTGAACAATCTTTTATAGGCGACATTGTACAAAGATAAGGGAGGACAAAGGCTTGCTTATTACAAAAACGGCGGGACACCTCAACGATTTTGAGTCATCAAACAAGAAAATTGACTGGCTTGAACTGGAATGGGAAGACTTAAACAAAAGAATTTTGCGTAAAGAAACGGAAAATGGTACAGATGTTGCCATAAAGCTTGAAAGCGGCAGCACCCTCAGCTATGGGGATGTATTGTTTGAAGATGAAGATACGCTAATTGCCATTCGGACAAAGTTGGAAAAGGTATATGTCATTACTCCAAAGACGATGCAGGAAATGGGGAAAATGGCATTTGAAATTGGCAATCGTCACACGATGTGTATTATTGAAGACGATGAAATTCTCGTCCGTTATGATCAAACACTTGAGAAATTAATGGATGAAGTGGGGGTTTCCTATGAACAATCAGAGCGTAGGTTCAAAGAGCCATTCAAATACAGAGGGCATCAACATTAATCCTTCGTATCTGCATCTTATTCAAATCCATGACACAGCATTTCCAACTGGAAGTTTTGCCCATTCTTTCGGAATGGAAACATACATTCAAGAAAATGTCATTCGTAAAGAAGATGATTTACGGGAATTTTGCGACATGTATCTCCGTCAAAATCTTGCTTCAACGGATGCCATCCTAGTCAAGGAAGCTTATCGTCTTGCAAAAGAACAGGACAAACAAGGATTGATCCGTCTTGAAAATATCTGTCACGCCATCAAGCTATCCCCGGAAACAAGAAAGGGAAGCGCGATGATGGGGCGGCAATTTTTACAAACGGTACACTCGCTAAATGATGAAGAGTTACTGACTTTTTGGTATGAAAAATTAAAGAACAAGGAAATCAAAGGTCATTTTCCTATCGTATACGGTATTTATACCGCTCTGCTAGGCATAGATCTGAAGATGTCACTTGAAACATTTCTTTATTCATCCATAACTTCACTCGTTCAAAACGCTGTCCGTGCAATTCCGCTTGGACAGACAAGCGGTGTACAAACGATCTTTTCCTTGTTGCCAGTCATTCAAGAAACAGCAAGTCATGTGATGACCTTGGACCTGGATGATCTTGATAACAATTCAGTCGCTCTTGAAATAGCGTCGATGAAGCACGAGTTTTTACATTCACGATTGTTTATTTCATAAAAAACTGCGGTGACATGTCAAGAGGAATGATATTCCCTTTCGATTTGGAATCAATGGAGTCAAGTTCTTGGACATTCTTTAATACCTTGGTGTGAACGCCGATCAAGCAGCCTCTTTTATAAGTACGATCCCTGCTTCGAACCCGGAGCTATTATCCGGGTTCGAATAACAGGGGCCTAGCTTGTGTGAAGAAAGATTCGTTTGCAGAATAAGAACGGTCTTTTGTCTATGGTTATTCCCACAAGGAGAAGGAGATTTATACGAAACGACCTTCTAAGATTATGAT
The DNA here is from genome assembly GCF_001563475.1 of Sporosarcina sp. HYO08. Lineage (GTDB taxonomy): Bacteria > Bacillota > Bacilli > Bacillales_A > Planococcaceae > Sporosarcina. Next base: position 287,308 of record NZ_LPUT01000027.1, read on the forward strand.
TCAGGAATAGTCCAAAGCATCCAAATGATTGACATTTTTTTGTGTTTTATAGGTCTAATAAAGGGCCTAAATAAATCTACGAGGAGATTGTGAAAATGAAAACAATACACCTTGGCATTGGCGGACCAGTTGGTTCCGGTAAAACAACACTTGTCAGAACACTTTCAGAAGCACTGAAAGAAGAATACAATATCGCTGTTATTACAAATGATATTTACACGAGAGAAGACGCCAATTTTCTAATCAACGAAAAGGTACTTGATGCAGACCGCATTATCGGCGTTGAAACAGGTGGTTGCCCGCATACAGCGATCCGTGAAGATGCGTCAATGAACTTTGAAGCGATTGCTGAATTGAAACAACGTTTTGAAGATCTTGATATTATTCTTCTAGAAAGCGGTGGCGACAACTTATCGGCAACGTTTAGCCCTGAGCTAGTTGATGCATTTATTTATGTAATCGACGTTGCTGAAGGCGGCGACATTCCGAGAAAAGGCGGCCCTGGTGTTACACGTTCTGACTTCCTCATGGTAAATAAAATCGAACTTGCACCATACGTTGGCGTAGATCTCGACAGAATGAAAGATGATACGACAAAAGCAAGAGCTGGAAGACCATTTACTTTTGCGGACATTAAGACGAAAAAAGGTCTTGAAGACATTGTTGCCTGGATCAAATCTGATTTGTTTTTAGAAGGGAAATCCAATGAGTCTGCAACACAGTCTAGTTAAGCGACCGCAGCATAATGGCCGCTTGTCAATGAAATTTTCAAATCGCGGGATTAGAACGGTCATGGCGAACTGTTACCAGCTTCCACCGCTAAGAGCTAGTCGACCAATGTATCTCAATCCAGCTAACCGATCCGAGGCAACGGTATACCTAGTGGAAACATCAGGTGGTCTTGTTGCAGGCGACCAAAATGAATTTCAAATTGAGATTGAAGATGGAGCAGATGTCTGTCTCATTCCACAATCCGCAACAAAAATCTACCCTTCATTTAATGGAGAGTGGAGTTCGCAAAAAATGGATATATCCATCGGTTCCAAAGCAAGTCTTGCGATGAAAACAGAAGCGGTCATTCCTTTTGTGGATGCAAAATTCCGCGGGAAAACCGTCATTCATATGGCGCAAGATGCTACACTGCTTTGGGGAGACATTCTATCTCCCGGCCGTGATAAGCGTGGAGAAGTATTTCAATACAGTGATGTAAAAACAAATTTTCAAGTCTGGATGGAAGAGGAATGTTTGATTTACGACCCTCTCTTGTTTACTCCTGACCGCACGGAACTTGATCAAGTAGGCGTGCTAGAAGATCATTTATACATCGGCTCCATGTGGTTTGTTGCTCCTACGTTGGAGCAAATAGACATCAAGGCATTAAATGAAAAGCTTCAGCAGTCTGCACAAATGAAAGTAAGTGCCTCGGTGCTTGAAGGAAAAGCAGTGAATGTCAGATGGCTCGCGTCAGACCTAGTGTTGTTGAAAAAAGAAATGCACAACACATGGGATGAATTTGCTCGCTATATGAATAAACTTGCTTAAGAATTATTGAATTACACTCAAGTCTCTTCATGTTTCTAAAACAGTTGGGAAAAGTTTTAAGCTTTAAAAATCAACTAACTAATCTATCTTACTTGGAGTGAAACATATGGCTACTAATAGCGCTCAGGCAGCACAGCACGGTGGATCAAAAGGCCGTGCATACTTGATCTTGATCATCGGTATCATCGCACTTGCATTTACTGCCCCTTGGGTAAAACAGTCGAACTTCGAGCCAGCAACGTCGGTTATTCTTCGTGTTGGTCTTGGGATAATCTTTCTTCTGCCATTTTTCCTTAGAGAAATAAAAAAATTCGGTGCAATTAACAAAAAAGGGATTATGCTTTCCCTATTCGCAGGTCTATTTCTTGGAATTGACTTTACGGCATGGAATTATTCTATCTTCTACGTTGGTTCTGGTATCGCTTCAATCCTTTTGAATATTCAAATCATCATTTTACCAGCACTTGCTGCTATTTTTGACAAAGAAAAAGTTCCAAAAAGCTTCTTTATTATCGCTCCAATCATGGTATTAGGTGTTATTATTTCCGGTGGTGTCTTGGAAGGTAATGCACCGGCATCAGGACCTTCTACTGTATATGGCATGAATATTGCTGTACTTGGTACGATTGCTGGTACTATTTCTGGTTGTTGTTACGGAATCTATCTTTACACTAGCCGTAAAGCTTCACGCGTAAATAAAGTGGACCAGATCGTTCAACCAATGTTCTATGCGAACCTTGCTCAACTGATCGCTCCGACATTATTCCTAGGTTTCTCTGGACGCGGCTTCGATCTAACTCACGGAGTTTTAGTCAATGGCGCACTTCCAATGAATCCTGAAACTACTGTTGGTGATCCGATCACTGCTATGAACTGGTTCTGGATGATTGTTCTTGCTTCATTAGGTCAAGCTATTGCATGGACGTTTGTTCAGTATGGTGCAGTTCGTTTGGACCCTACAATTGTTGCGGGTCTACTATTACTCAGCCCAATTTCTACAGTTGCGATCATTGCCGTTGTTCTATTCGGTGAAATTCCATCGCCACTTCAAATCCTTGGTGTTGTCATTGTTCTTGCGGCCGTTGCCTTCCAGAATAATCTGCACAAGAGTTTGTTTAAGAAATCCAAAGGCGGTAAATCGACCGGAACCTCTTGATCGTTCCAACTATATAGGAACAAAGCCGATGCTTCCTCAACGTAGGGAAAATCGGCTTTTTTTTATGTCGAAATTCGATTGGCCAATTTCTCCACATTTTTAGCGGATTCCCTAATAGAATTTGTAAGTTATTATAGGATTCATCTATTATTGTATAAAATTATCTTAATTTTGTAAACCGTTTGCGATCTATATATAACGTCTATTTGGGATGCGTGTTTTGTTTGAGTTGGAGTCGATTGTTTCATTGTTGAATTGTCCAAAGCCCCTCTATCTAAGGGGCTTTGTGATGGGAAAATGAATTTGTAGTTATGGGAGGCTATGGATGAAAGATTACGAGTTTGGTTCATTGACTTTTACTTTTTGTGCTGTGGGACTTTTATGAGTGACAAGGTTTGCTTTAGTGATTAAATGCAAAGTGAGCCCTGTTAAAAGAAAACCACTTAAAAAATTACCAATAGTTACTGGTATTTGGTTCCAAATCCACCAATCTGTCATTGAAATATTTGCTCCTAGTAACATGCTTGTCGGGATCAAAAACATATTAACGACGGCGTGTTCAAAGCCATGGGCAAAAAATAAAAAAATGGGCAGCCACATTGCAACAATTTTTCCGATCGTCGATTTTGATGTGAATGCCATAATTGCACCGAATGTTACCATCCAGTTGCATAAGATCGCTTTCACAAAAGCTAAAATGATCCCATCTGTTCCAAGTGACTTGTATTCAAGTGTTTTACTTTCTGCGATGTTTATCACCTTCTGAATGATTGCTGTATCTAAGGCATGACCGAATTTCGTTACATAAATTACAAATAAGAACGCATAAAAAATACTACCTATTAAGTTTCCAAGGAATGCCCAGAAAAAGTTATACAGGATTTGTGGAAGCGTTGTCATATTTCTAAAAGCTGCGATTGGAAGCAATGCGAAATTTCCGGTGACAAGCTCAAGATTGAGCAATAGGATCATGACAAATCCAACGGGAAACGCTAAAGCACCAACAATGTCGAGATTCGTTTGTGTCGCTGCGGTAAAGGCAAGTGTCGTGGAAAGTCCTAAAAAAGCGCCTGCCAATCCTCCTTTGATCAGTAAATCGCGAATGGGTAATCTTGACTTTAGCGCACCGGCTGCAGCAACGTTACGAACAAGTGCTTGAGGCTTGATATAGTCCATGAAAGCCGCTCCTATCCACAAATTTAGCTTCACTTCTAATGGGTGAAAAATATTTGTTTTCCTATGGAAATAACGGTAATTAATAAATTCTGACAAATGTCATAATACTACATACTTGCTTCTTGGCGTGTGATGTAAATCACAGATAATGGTCATTTCGATTCAGGTTGGAAGTGGACATAAATAAAAATCAATATCTTGAAATCGAGATTTATGAGTTGAAACACTGTTAGATAAATACCTATAGGAAGCGAGATCAAGAAGGTGTAGTAGATGAGGTTTTTGGACAGATTATGAAAGAGATCAAAGGAGATGAAAGATATGACAAATGTCAAAGCGGCAGTAATTTTTTACAGCATGGGTGGAACAAACTACCAATTGGCGAAGTGGGCTGAAGAGGGTGCAACAGTAGCGGGCGCCGAAGTAAGGGTATTGAAAGTTCAAGAATTAGCCCCTGAATCCGTCATTCAAGGAAATGAAGGGTGGAAAGCAACAGTAGAAGCAACGAAAGATGTTCCAGTTGCGACTTCTGAAGATCTTGAGTGGGCGGACGCGATCATCTTTAGCGTACCGACACGTTTCGGAACGATGCCTTCCCAAATGAAACAATTCCTTGACTTACAGGGCGGGCTTTGGGCAAGCGGGAAAACAGTGAACAAAGTAGTGAGCGCAATGACTTCTGCGCAAAATCCGCACGGTGGACAGGAAGCTACTTTACTATCGCTATATACGTCCATGATGCACTGGGGTGCAATCATTGCAACGCCAGGCTACACAGATCCAGTATTGTTCGGCGCGGGTGGAAACCCATACGGAACGAGTGTAACTGTTGGCCAAGATGGTAAAATGGTGGAAGATGTTGAAGGTGCAGTAAAACATCAGGCAAAACGTACTGTAACCGTTGCAGAGTGGGTTAAAAAAGGAAATCAATAAAATTTTTTAAAGGGTGCTGGCAACTGGCACCCTTTTTATTTTACATACATGCTGGAAGTGCCAGGCACTTTATTTTCGGCTCTTCGTTTTATCGATACAATGGCTTTAAGTTTAAACGCGGCATGATGTTCCAGCAATACTTGCATATAGAAAATTTTTATTGTATCATTCAACTTAATGAAAAAAGTCAATATATTCTTTCAACGACATTGAAGAGAAAAGTAGGATTACTTATTTTGTACAGAAAGCTTCGGGTGCTGAGAAGAAGCAAAAGTAATAATCTGAAAAATGGTCTCTGAGTCTCGCGCTGAACGTTTTTGTAACGAGTAGGTTAGCGACGAGTGTTGGCTACTCGTTATCAAAGCCACAGTATAAAGGGAGGCTTTACTAGTCCCGTGTACTTGATGAGGCCGTTTGCGCGAGCGGGCGGTGAAGTAAGGTGGAACCACGTGAATACCACGTCCTTATCATTATGATAAGGGCGTGTTTTTTTATCCTTAAAATTTTACTAAAGGAGCGATTTACGATGACTAAAAGACATATCGTGTTACAAACAGATTTTGGCATAAGTGATGGGGCAGTGAGCGCAATGTATGGTGTTGCAATTTCAGTAGATCCTTCTTTACGTATCTTCGATTTAACACATGATATTCCACAATACGATATTTGGGAAGCATCTTATCGTTTGTATCAAACGATTTCCTACTGGCCAGAAGAGACGGTGTTTGTTTCGGTAGTCGATCCTGGCGTAGGAACGGATCGCCGAAGTATTGTTGTAAAAACAGCTGAAAATCAATACATTGTCACACCCGATAATGGAACACTTACACATATACAATCTGAAATTGGGATCGTTGCTGCAAGAGTCATCGACGAATCGGTCAATCGATTGCCTAAGTCGGGAGAATCGTATACTTTCCATGGCCGAGATGTCTACGCCTACACAGCGGCAAGATTGGCGGCTGGTATTATTACATTTGAAGAAATAGGAGCGGAAGTTTCGTTGGATTCTGTGATCCAATTGGCAAAAATGGAACCCGTAGTAAACGAAGGTGGTGTGACTGGAAATATTGATATTCTCGATATTCGCTTCGGCAATCTTTGGACAAATATTGATCGATCCCTATTCAAACAGCTAGATGCCAATCATGGCGATTCATTTGAAGTAACGATTCAAAACGATGTCCGTCAAGTATATAAGAATATTATGACGTATGGCAGATCTTTTGCAGACAGTCGTCGAGGTGAACCGCTTCTTTTTGTCAACTCATTAGATAAGCTTGGCGTTGCCATTAACCAAGGATCTTTTGCGCAAGCATACCATATTGAAACAGGTTACAAATGGAAGATTTCCATTCGTAAATTACTGGAAAACAGCTATACGCAATAAGTTTTTTTAACTCCTGTTACTTTTTTATGTAGATTGACGACACTTATGATAAAGTGAACACATAGGAAAGAACTGGAGGGTTTTTGATGAAAGAAATCTCAGCAGCTGAAGTGCAAGAACGTCTAGAAAGAGGCGAAGCATTGCATGTCATTGATGTACGAGAAGATGATGAAGTCGCGGCAGGAATCATCCCAGGTGCTGTGCATATTGCACTTGGAGAAATCCCCGAGCGCAAAGATGAGCTCACAAAAGACAAAGCGTATATCCTTGTTTGCCGTTCTGGCGGACGCAGCGGCCGGGCTTGTGAGTACTTAGCTACAGAAGGCTATGATGTCACCAATATGGTTGGCGGTATGTTGGATTGGGAAGGTGCAACTAAATAAAATGAATGGACTGTCCGGGAATGATTGGCTCTTCCTTTTGGGACAGTCTTTTTCTTATTCCAAGGTGGACATAACTTCTGATTTCACCGCGTATATTGGAGCAAAAAGGCGGTGTGTATATGAAACGGTTGGTCATCATTGGTATTTTATTTGTATGTACACTTGGAATCGTTTTGTACGGTGTAAAGGCTTCCTCTTCTGACCGCAATTTTTTCATGCCGGCAGAATTGGGTGGTGTGAAAATTGTCATTGATCCTGGTCACGGTGGGTTGGATGGCGGAGCGAATGTTGGAGAGGTTGTCGAGCGGGATATTACACTTAGCATTTCCCATTTATTGAAAAAGAGGTTAGAAAAGAAAGGTGCAACAATTATCATGACGCGCATGAAAGAAGGAGATGCATTGGCGGAGCATGCACCGAATGAAGAATTTGGAACGACGCGCTCGCGAAAGCTAGCTGATTTAAAGTTGCGGGAAACGATAGCGACGAAAGAGAAGCCCGATATGTTCATCAGTGTGCATGTCAATGCAATACCAGAAGAAAGATGGCGGGGAGCACAGGTGTTTTATCATCCGGGAGGGCATCCGGACGGAGAGTTATTAGCCAAATCGATTATGTCCACATTCCAAGAGAACTTAAAAAATACAGATCGTGTTGCGATGGCGATCACAGGTGTGTATTTGTTGAAAAAAGTACCAACGCCTGCGGTTCTTGTTGAGACTGGTTTCATATCTAATCCTGAAGAACGCGAATTGTTAACAGATCCATCTTATCAAGCGAAAGTGGCCGATGCTATTGCCGAAGGAATTGTAAATTTCCAAATGTCTGAAAAAAAGTGATGGTCATCACGGAGTAAGTGAAAGGCATTATGTTATAATCGGAGGTGAATGATTAATCTGCAAGGAGTGTCGATTGTGATAAATGAACAAGAAGTACGTGAATTACTCGGTCAGTTGAAGGATCCGTTTTTACATAAAACGCTTGCTGAAACAGATGGTATTACAAATGTTTCGATTAAGCCTGAAAAGAAGCATGTGAGCGTTAAAATAGCGATTGCGAAGATCAATACGGCAGAGCAGATGCCCCTTCAAATGACAGTTGTTGAGCAATTGAAAGAAGCCGGTGCAGATACAGTTGGTATTCGATTTGAAGAACTGCCAAAAGAAACATTAGAGAAGTTCAGGGGATCCGCTACAGTATCAGAAACGCAAGATCTCTTGTCCCCTTTAAATAATATCGAATTTATTTCAATCGCATCGGGTAAAGGTGGAGTAGGAAAGTCAACAGTTTCTGTTAACTTGGCCGTTGCGCTTGCACGTCTTGGGAAGAAAGTCGGTCTCATTGATGCAGACATCTACGGCTTTAGCGTTCCAGACATGATGGGTGTCGTAGAATCACCTGTCGTTCAAGGAGATCGGATCATTCCGGTTGAACGTTTAGGCGTAAAAGTCATTTCAATGGGCTTCTTTGTAGATGATAATGCGCCGGTTGTCTGGCGAGGTCCAATGCTTGGAAAAGTGTTAGACCAATTTTTCCGGGATGTTGAGTGGGGTGAGCTAGATTACCTTCTTCTGGATCTGCCGCCAGGAACAGGTGACGTTGCACTGGATGTCCATCAAATGATTCCAACGTCGAAAGAAATTGTTGTCACAACGCCGCATCCGACAGCTGCATTTGTAGCAGCGCGTGCTGGTGCAATGGCACTACAAACGGATCATGAATTACTCGGTGTAATTGAAAACATGTCGTGGTTTGAATCTAAGCTAACCAGCGAACGTGAATTTGTCTTTGGGCAAGGCGGCGGGGTACGACTTGCCGAAGAGTTGCGGACGGAGTTATTAGGTCAAATTCCTTTAGGTCAACCAGATTGGAATGACGAAGAATTCGCTCCTTCTGTCTATGGTGATGACCATCCAATCGGACAAATTTACACAGACATCGCAAAGAATATTTTAAAAAAGACGAAAAAGTAAAAAGTGAATCTACTCTCATAAGAGCGTCTCACTGCCTGTAAGTGGATTAAGTCCAAAAAGAGAAGACAAAGTCGTTTTTTGACTTTGTCTTCTCTTTTTAAAATATACAGGATAAGCAGCGGGTGCAAGGGATTGGTCAGATGGCAAAATCAGGTGAGTGATTAGCCCCCACCCCCACCACCACCAGATTTACCGCCACCGCCGGATTGGCCACCACCATCTCCACCACCACCACTTTGACCGCCGCCCTGGCCACCGCTCTCTCCAGGCTTCCCTTCTCCTGCTTGTAAAATGAGCTCCTGCCATTTTGTCTGGAGCAATGGACTATTAATCGTTTCTTCAATCGCTTTTTCCAAATGTTCTTTCATGTTTGCCGATAAGATGACTTTCTCCATTTGCTTTTGCATATCTGGTTGTCCGAAAAATTCTTCCATTTCTTTTTGAAAAGAGGAGTCGCTCATGAGTGCTTTCATAACATCTTGCTGTTCTTTTTTCATGCTTTTGGCAATTTCTTCTTTGAATTTCGGATCTTCAAACGTTGTTTTCCAAAAATCTTCACCCTTTTTAGAAAGCATTGTGTCTTCAATAGCTTGTTTAATTTCTGGGTGTTCTAAAATGAGAAGCTCCCGAAATTCTGAATCCGAAAAAAGTTGGCGGATCGCTTTTTTTCCTTCATCTGTTTGTAGGGCATCCGACATCATTTTTTTCATATCATCATAGGACGGTTGCTGCTGATTTTGCTGTGGCATCGTGCATCCCGTTACAAGCAAAAGAAGTAATAGTAAAGAAAATACGTACCTGATTCTCACGGAAATCGAATTCCTTTCCTTTGCAATTTAACATTATTGTTCACAAGTATGACTGCGAATATGCATGGAACTTGCATAGGAAATAGATTTTTTAGAAAAATGTTGTTAAACTAGTAGAAGCAAGAAAAACGGAGGAGCATTGGTGTGACAATAAGAAATTGGGTGAAATTCTTTTTAACTGCATTACTCATTGGAGGCTCCGTGACAGCGGTCGTTGGCTTAATCGTCCGTTGGGAGTTCTTTTCGCAATATGTATCAAGCGGGGAAACTTGGCAATTTATAGGGGCGCTTATGTGGATGATTTTTCTTGGCTTCACGATGAGTGTCGTTGCACAAATGGGCTTTTTTGCTTATTTGACTGTTCATCAATTCGGCGTCAATCTTTTTAGAACATTAACGTTATGGAACTGGGTACAGCTTTTGATCATTGCGGTTGTTTTATTTGACCTTATATTCTTCCGATTCCAGTTGACATCTGGGGAGCCGGGGCGTACGCTGCTTTATTTACTGTTACTTTTTACGCTTGTAGGGGTTTCCGTTGTTACGGCCATTTTAAAAGCAAAGTGGACAAAAAAGCATACCCTGATTTCTGCGCTGTTCTTTATGATTGTCATTACGACATTAGAATGGCTGCCGGCATTAATGGTAAGATCGGGCAATATTGACACGTGGGTAACGATTTTATTATTCCCGCTTCTTGCCGTAAATGCTTATCAATTATTAATGTTGCCGAAATATAATAAGCAATCTGAACAAGACGTAGCAAGACGGGACAAGCGCCGAAAAGAAAGAAAATCTGCTGAGCAGAAAGTAATAAAAGCAATAAAAGCAAAGTAAAAGCATGTCGCGCCATACGCGACATGCTTTTACTTTGGAATTTTTTTCGTTTTCACAGTTGTGCTAAATAAAACATCTTCAAGTGGCTTAAAAGTTCTCTCCCCGTATAGCTGTTTGATGTCGGTTAACGGAGTGCGGTCTGAACGGTGGTGTGAAACTGAAATGATTTCCCCTTCTTTTACAGGAGGAATCGCACCGCCGTTCCAGTGAATAGTTGAACCAAGCGCGTTAACTTCTTCCTTCCAAAGTGTTTGTCGAAGCGTTTGAGGGAACACCTCATCCATCGTGCGGAACCATAAAGGCTTTGAATCAAAGAAGCTTTCGAATTGCTTTAGCTGCTCCGTAATGAGAGTGGGATTTTGCTCGTAATCTGCTCCGCTCGTTCCAAGAAGGCCGACCGGGATATTCTTTTTGTTAATCATTTTCACGGTTTCCGGAAACCGTTTTGCCCAATCGACATCAATGAAAAGAAAAGGGTAGGGTGGATTTAGATCTTGTATCCAGCTCTCTACTTCCTGATCCCCGAATGAGATATTAACGGTTAAGGCCGAGCCGCTTGTCCCCCGTACAATGACGGCAGGTTCGTCTGTTGCACGGAAAACGGAGATAAGCGATTCTTTTTCGGGGAATTGAGGGAGCAGCAAGAAGATCCCAAAACTAAGAATGATAATGATCGCATATCTTTTTTTTCGCATAAAGCTCCCCTTTGTCCACAGTGTATAATACTTTATGAGACAGGCTTGACGAATATGCCGCATGGTGGTACTATAAAAAAGTCGTCAGCGAGAATGACAAGCTGCAATGAAAAAATCACAAAAAATAGTTGCAAAAGATCTTTTTCTTGTTATAATTGAATTTGTTGTGATGCAAATATGATATTATTCCGCAGTAGCTCAGTGGTAGAGCAATCGGCTGTTAACCGATCGGTCGTAGGTTCGAATCCTACCTGCGGAGCCATTTATATGCTTCCATAGCTCAGCAGGTAGAGTGCTTCCATGGTAAGGAAGAGGTCGCCGGTTCGAGCCCGGCTGGAAGCTCCAATATAGAAGTTAACATGATGCGCTTTCCTAAAATGGGAAAAGCGATTTTTTTATTTTAAGGAATAATTTAAGTAATGGTTTAAAAGCCAGCGGGAAAACAATGCATTGTTTTCCCGCTGGCTTTTTGAATTAAGAAAGAATAAATGATGAAGATTATTCGCTTGGAATCCTTTCAATACGATGAAGTTTCAACCCGAGTATGGCTATTTTTAGTGGAATTTCTTAGTTTGTTTACTTGGTGAGAAGAATTAGAATAGTCGGATTTAATTTACTTTAATTTTATGCTTGCACCATTCGACGATATTTGCTAATATTACATTTGTACTGTTCGAGACGGACATGACATCAAAAATAATGGCCCCTTGGTCAAGCGGTTAAGACACCGCCCTTTCACGGCGGTAACACGGGTTCGAATCCCGTAGGGGTCACCATTTTATACGAAATGTATATTATTTACTTCAATAGGTTATACTGGTGGGGTAGCGAAGTGGCTAAACGCGGCGGACTGTAAATCCGCTCCCTCCGGGTTCGGCGGTTCGAATCCGTCCCCCACCACCATTAATTTAATCACTGGGGTATAGCCAAGCGGTAAGGCAACGGACTTTGACTCCGTCATTCGTTGGTTCGAATCCAGCTACCCCAGCCATTTTCTGTATTTGCTTTACCAAACCATGTTTATAAATGATACTTAAGAAATCCTTTTCCTTCGATGAAAAGGGTTTTTTTCTTTTCGTCAAAAGTATCTAATTATCGACAAAAGAATACAAAAAGTGAAAAAAATATGCTGTTCATTGTATAATAACAAGTATTATAGACTGGCAGATTGGCGGAAAAATATGCGGTCGTTCATGTTTATTGAAAGAAGGCGGATTGGATGTATGAAGACGATAGGATGATGCGGAAGCTGATTACTTCCGCAAATGGAAAAGGTTCGGAAAAAGAAATCCAAGACATTATTCATGCGCTTAATCAGTTTGCTATTATCGCAATTACAGATAGCGCGGGAAAGATCCTTTTTGTCAATGATCTATTTGTTCAAATATCGAAGTACAGTTCAGAAGAGTTAGTAGGAAAAACGCATCGTGTCATTAACTCAAAACATCATCCACCGGAGTTTTTCGAAAAAATGTGGACGACGATTCGCAGCGGAAAAACATGGCGCAGTGAAATTCGAAATCAGGCAAAAGATGGAACATATTATTGGGTAGATTCGACGATTGTTCCTTTTCTCGATGAGAAAGGGAAACCCTATCAATACATATCCATTCGATCAGATATTACGGAAAAGAAAGAAACGGAAGAAATGATCCGTCATCTTGCTTATAATGATCAGTTAACGAGTTTACCGAATCGCATATCCTTTCGCAAAATTGTCGAGACTGAAGTTAAGAAAGCAAAAAAGAATGGTGAAAAACTAGCTCTCGTTCAAATTAATATCGATCGCCTACGCTATGTGAACGACTCTTTTGGATATGAAGCAGGCGATTTTATATTGTCTATTGTTGGCAATCGATTGAAAGATATGCTGCAAGATGGTCATGTTGTAAGTAGACTGTCGGGGGATCAGTTTGCGCTGCTCTTGAAAGATATTCGAGATGAAGCACACGTTGAAGAAATAATGACGGAAATCCATCGTCACTTAGCGAAACCGATTTCTTTGAAAGGACAATTATTTTCCTTATCGTTTAGCAGTGGGGTTGCTTTATTCCCAGACCATGCACACAAGGCGTCGGAGCTTTCGATTAAATCGGAAAATGTGCTTTACGAATTAAAGGGGAAGGGTGGCGGTGGCTACGCTATTTATGTGCCCGGTTCAGCCACATCGACTCTTGAACGCAGACTAATTGAAAACGAGTTGAGTAAAAGTGTTGAGCTTGGTCATTTTTATCTTGATTATCAACCAAAAGTGAACTTAGTGACGAATCGGCTCACTGGTGTTGAAGCGCTTGTGAGGTGGGACCACCCAGATCTAGGTCGGATTGCTCCGAACACTTTCATCCCGATGGCAGAAGAGACAAAGCTCATCGTACCACTTGGGGAATGGATTTTACGGGAAGCCTGTACGCAAATGAAAAAGTGGCAGGATAAGGGGTTGGATGGATTCCGTGTTGCGATTAATATGTCGACCTTGCAACTAGAAGAATCGACAATTATAGATACTATAAAAATGATTTTAAAAGAAACAAAAGTCAAACCGGAAAGAATTGAAATTGAAGTAACAGAAACAGCTTTTGCAACGACAATGAGTGTGCGGTGTACAATTCAACAGATTAGGGCGCTAGGCATTACAGTTGCCATTGATGACTTTGGCACGGGCTATAGTGCTTTTAGTTATATTAAAGAATTGCCTGTTGATACGCTCAAAATTGATATGTCCTTTATTCGCGATATTCATGAGAATGAAAATAGTCGGGCGATTGTCAAGGCGCTTGTAACGCTGGCGGATACAGTTGGTTTGAATATTATCGCGGAAGGCGTTGAATATGAAAAACAAGTCGGTATTTTAGCGGAGTTGGGCTGTCAGGAGGGCCAAGGCTATTTGTACAGCAAGCCAGTATCCCCGGATGAACTAGAATTCTTCTTTCGACAATATGCCTGCGATGTATAAATATGAAAAAGAATGTCAAGTTGAGCCATTCCACGGTTCCATTTACAATAAACATATTGAATGGAAGGGGAGTTGGAGTTGAAACAATTGAAGATTTCTTTAATTGGCGTACCGTCTGATTATGGACAAAGTCGTCGGGGTGTCGATATGGGGCCGAGTGCCATTCGTTATGCAGGGGCAGTCCAAAGATTAGAAGCAATCGGTCACCAGGTAACTGATGAAGGTGACGTTTCAGTTTGCGCGGTAGAGAGTAGAGCGCATGAAGACTCGAAACTGAAAAATTTAGATGAAGTCATTCAGGCATGCTCACAACTTGCGGGGAAAGTGTCCGAAGTTGTGAAAGTCGGACGTTTTCCGCTCGTGTTAGGCGGGGATCACAGCATTGCAATTGGTACAATTGCGGGACTGACGGATCATTACGAAAATCTAGGCGTCATTTGGTACGACGCGCATGCCGACATCAATACAGCTGAAACATCTCCTTCCGGCAACATTCACGGAATGCCGCTTGCAGTCAGTCTTGGATTGGGGCATGATGCACTCGTTAACTTACACACAGATGGTTCAAAAATAAGACCTGAAAATGTCGTGATTATCGGGGCTCGCTCGGTTGATCCAGGAGAGCGTGAACTGATCAGAGAAAAAGGGATCAAAGTCTATACGATGCACGAAATTGACCGAGATGGCATGACTGCTGTCATGCAAGATGCTATTTCTTATTTGAAGGCAAGAAAAGTGGATGGTTTACATTTATCTCTTGACCTGGACGGCCTTGATCCCTTGTATACGCCAGGTGTCGGGACGCCTGTACCTGGCGGAATTAGTTACCGGGAAAGTCATCTTGCAATGGAAATGCTAGAAGATAGCGGACTTGTTACTTCGGCTGAATTTGTGGAAGTCAATCCGATTCTTGACGAAAAGAACAAAACAGCGGACGTAGCGGTTGGGTTAATGGGGTCCCTATTTGGTGAAAAACTTTTATAACGTAAATTGAGAATCTTATCCTATTCGTTGGGTAAGATTTTCTTTTTTTGGGTAAACCGTTAATTCTTTGGTAAAATAACAATAGGAAAGTGAAACTTGTTGCCACCTTCATACGTATAGAAGGAACAACCGCAGAGAAGCGGGGGATGAGATATTTGAATGAGATCGTCAATAAAAAAATAAATGAAGTGTTAAAAGGGGATCAGGATGCATTTGAAGAAATTGTAACCTTATTTCAGCATCGGCTGTATCACCTTTGTTACCGCATGTTAGGAAATGCACAAGAAGCCGAAGACATCGCACAAGAAGCATTCGTTCGCGCATACATGAATATTCATAGCTTTGATCAAAAAAGAAAATTCTCGACGTGGATTTACCGAATTGCTACGAATTTGTGTATCGACCGAATTCGAAAAAAGAAGCCCGACTATTATTTGGACGCAGAAGTACCGGGAACAGAAGGCCTGGACATGTATTCACAACTTGCTGCGGCTGGGGAATTACCGGAAGATGAAGTGGTCAAAATGGAAACACAAGAACGAATTCAATATGAGATTAATCGGCTTCCAGATAAATACCGTTCTGTTATTATTTTGCGGTATATTGAAGAATTGCCCCTTCAGGAAATTGCCGATGTTTTAGAAATGCCGCTTGGCACTGTCAAAACCCGTGTACACCGTGGAAGGGAAGCACTTCGGAAACAGATAGGTACAATGTAGGAGGGAATAATATGAATACGTGTTCGGAACAAATTATCCAATCTATGCACGCGTATTTAGACGGTGAGTTGAGCCGCGAAGAAGAGCGGATCCTAAAGGAACATTTAGGTCGTTGTACAGATTGTCAAAAGTTAATGGATGAGTTAGCAGAACCACTAGCACTTTTTAAAAATACAGTCCCGGTCAGAGCACCGGAAGGCTTTGTGAACGGGGTAATGGCGCGACTGCCGAAGGAAAAATCACAAGCCGGCTTTCAGCGCTGGTTACGGAATCATCCGCTATTATCTGCGGCGGCTTTATTTTTCATATTAATGAGCGCATCTCTTCTTTCCAGTTACGATAATGATCAGCAGTTTTCCGTTACGAAACAACCTAATTTAATCGTTGAAGGAGAAACGGTTATTGTACCGGAGGGAGAGGTTGTTAAAGGGAATGTCGTTGTTAAAAACGGAGCGTTGCGGGTGGAGGGTGAAGTCGACGGAGATGTGACGGTCATCCACGGATCCAAATATATGGCATCCACAGCAGTCGTGACAGGCAAAAGCGAGGAAATTGACGAAGTATTTGACTGGCTTTGGTATAAATTAAAAAATATGCTTAAAGACGTCATGCCTTCGACAGGAAAACAAGACGACTAGTGCCTTTTAATGGGCTAGTCGTTTTGTTTCGTCATTTGAGAGAAGAAAGTCATTGGACTGTTGTGATATACTGATGCAAGGGAAATTGTGTATAAAGGTAGGGGAAGCACATGCCGATTTGGGATTATTTTACGGGCTTAAGCTCGGTTGGAGTACTTAAAAATATAGTGGATGTGCTTCTCGTCTGGTATGTTTTTTATAAACTCATGACGATTATAAAAGGGACGAAAGCCGTTCAACTGTTAAAAGGAATTTTCGTCATTATCATTGTACGCATCTTGACCGATCTATTCGGTCTCGATACACTCAGTTGGATACTGGACCAAGTACTCCCTTATGGATTCTTGACAATTATCATCATCTTCCAACCGGAGTTGCGGCGTGCATTGGAGCAGCTTGGCCGAGGAAGGCTATTCGCGAGAACAAATTTACAAGAAGAAGAAGAAAAAGAACGCCTCATGGATGCCATGTCAAAAGCGGTCAGCTATATGGCCAAGCGGCGAATTGGTGCATTGATTTCGATTGAAAAAGAAACCGGCTTGAGTGAATACATTGAAACCGGAATCCCGATGAATTCTGAACTAACATCAGAGTTGTTGATCAATGTTTTCATCCCGAATACGCCTTTACATGATGGTGCGGTGATTATTCAAAAAAATCGGATTGCAGCGGCGGGTTGCTATTTGCCACTGTCCGAAAGTCCGTTTATTTCAAAAGAGCTTGGGACGCGTCACCGAGCTGCTATTGGCTTAAGTGAAGTGACAGATGCGATCACAGTCATTGTTTCTGAAGAAACGGGGGCGGTCAGTGTTACCGCTAACGGCGATATTGACCGGAACTTAAACATGGAAGAATTCGAAGCGCGTTTAAAGAAAGTGTGGTTCGGTTCGGCGAAAATGCAAGCGGAGACCTCGTTCTGGAAGTGGAGGATGAAAAAAAATGGATAAATTAATGGATACCCCATGGTTTCTCCGTTTTACAGCTTTAGCACTTGCAATCGTTGTCTTCATATCTGTCAAGGTAGAAGACGGGAAAACGGAAGGCAACAGAGTCGGGGATCATGCGGACATTATACGGGATGTGCCGGTGGAAGTGTATTATGACAATGAAAACTTAGTGGTTACAGGCGTTCCGGAAACAGTGAATATGACAATAGAGGGTCCAGCAAATATAGTGCAGACAACGAAGTTGTTAAAAGATTTCACATTGAAAGTAGATTTAAGGGATTTGCCAATGGGCAATCATTCTGTTCGGATTCAGCATGAGAATGTATCTGACAAATTGCAAGTGAGGCTTGATCCGACAGTTATCCATATTGGTATTGAAGAAAAGATTACACGTACTTTCCGTGTCGACCCAGAATTGAATGAGCGTTTGTTAGCCGAAGATTATGCTGTTGTGAAAATGGATGTTGACCCTGCTACGATTGAAGTAACGGGTGCGAAAAGTATCATTGAATCGATCAGTTTTGTCAAAGCATCGGTGACAGGAGAACCTGGTATTGAACGATCTTTTGAACAAACGGCAACCGTTCGTGTCCTCGATCGGGATTTAAATAAGCTAAACGTCGCGATCGTTCCCGAACAAGTGACGATCAAGGTGAACATCGAAGCGCAGAAAAAAGAAGTACCCATTGTCTTGAAGGAGCGCGGCACCCCGGCAAAAGGCGTGACGATCGATTCCATGAGGGCAAATGAGAAAACGGTTGTCTTGTCGGGAAGTAGAAAAGTATTAGATGAATTACAAGAACTAATCGTAGACGTTGACGTGTCGAAAGTAGATGGTTCCAGTACGTTAACTGTCGATTTGAAAATACCAAAAGGCGTTTCAAAGATGTCTTTGGACAAGTTGAAAATTGACATCCAAGCAACCGTCAATGAAGAAGAACTCGAAGTCTCTGCGACAACGGATGAGGCTGAGACAGTGGATGAGATAGCTGCTGAAGTAACGAAGGAGATTACGAATATACCTATTACCGTTACGGGCTTAGATGAAAAATATAAAAGTTCATTCGAAAAAATGGAGGATGGCTTCGCAAGTGTAGAAGTGACGGCGGAGTCAGACGTAATTGACGCATTATCCACATCAGATTTTCATGCTTTTGTTGATGCAACTGGTATCACGAGCGAAGGGGAAAAAACATTACCCATTTCAGTTGAAGGGCCGGACGATGTACGATGGAAGATCGTGAATGAACCAGTGACGATAATCATTGAGCTCGTCTAAGGAATAGACTGAATGTACGGATTTGAAAAGGAGAATGGAAATGACTAAGTATTTCGGAACGGATGGTGTCCGTGGAATTGCTAATAAAGAGTTAACACCAGAGCTTGCATTTAAACTTGGCCGGATTGGCGGCCATGTGTTAACGAAAGATACAGATGGAAGAGCACAAATACTTGTAGGAAGAGATACACGTATTTCTGGCCATATGTTAGAAAGTGCACTTATTGCAGGTGTTTTGTCGACAGGTGCTGAGGTAATGACGTTAGGCGTTATAAGTACGCCGGGTGTAGCTCATTTAACGCGTGTGATGAATGCCTCGGCAGGTGTCATGATTTCGGCATCTCATAATCCAGTTGCGGATAATGGCATTAAGTTTTTTGGTGCGGATGGCTATAAGTTGACGGATGAGCAAGAAGAAGAGATCGAGCGCTTACTGAATGAGGAAGAAGATACGCTGCCTCGTCCGACGGGAGCGGATGTCGGTTCGGTCTCAGAATACTTTGAAGGCGGTCATAAGTATATCCAACACTTAAAACAGACCGTTGACGAAGAATTTACAGGTATTCACGTAGCACTTGACTGCGCGAACGGTGCAACTTCATCATTAGCGACACACGTCTTTGCAGATCTTGAGGCAGATTTATCAACGATGGGTGCATCGCCGAATGGATTGAATATTAACGATGGCGTAGGGTCAACGCATCCGGAGAAACTTAGCGAACTTGTCCTTGAAAAGGGCGCGGATATTGGGTTGGCTTTTGATGGGGATGGAGATCGTTTAATCGCTGTTGATGAAAAAGGTAAGATTGTTGATGGTGACCAAATTATGTTCATTATTGGACGCTTCCTTCGTGAGGAAGGCCGTCTAAAATCGAATACGATTGTGTCAACTGTCATGAGTAATCTTGGCTTTTATAAAGCATTAGAAAACCACGGCATGAAAAGTGTCAAAACAGATGTAGGGGATCGCTACGTCGTAGAAGAAATGATTAAAGGTAATTATAACCTTGGCGGTGAGCAATCCGGCCATATCGTGTTTTTTGACTACAATACGACAGGTGATGGACTTCTGACAGGTTTGCAACTTGTCAATATTATGAAACTAACAGGTCGGACGCTTTCAGATTTAGCAAGTGAAATGAAAGTGTATCCGCAACAACTTGTCAATGTTCGTGTCACAGATAAGCACGCAGTAACAGATAATGCGCGTGTCGCATCCATCATTGCAGAAGTTGAAAAAGAAATGGCTGGCAATGGCCGCGTGCTCGTTCGTCCATCTGGCACAGAGCCGCTCGTACGCGTAATGGTTGAAGCGCCGACAGAAGACGAGTGCAATCGTTACGTTGAAAAAATTGCGGATGCAGTGCGTGAAGAAATGGGAATTGAATAAAATACCAACGAAAAGGGTGCCTCGCAAAAATGCGTGCACCCTTTTTTACACTTAATATCTTTTTTGGAATTTGTTTCGGATGATAATGGCAGTTGAGTTCAAGATTAACAATGCAACAAGTAGAACGATAATCGTTGCAGCCGCCAAGTTTGCGTATTCTGCCATTAGTGAAGAATCAAGTGTCCAATAATAAATTTGCATCGGAAGGACGGTGAATTTATCCAAGATGCTCCCCGGGAAAGGTAATAACAATGCTGGAATACCGATGACGACTAACGGGGCTGTTTCTCCGATTGCACGGGACAGCGATAAAATCGCGCCTGTTAAGATGCCCGGCAGTGCCACAGGTAAAATCACTTTTTGGATCGTTTGCCATTTCGTTGCCCCCATACCATAAGAAGCTTCACTTAAATGCTGCGGCACGGAACGCAGTGCCTCCTGACTAACGACAATGACGATTGGGAGGATTAAGAGTGACATCGTTAATCCACCAGCTAACACGATATTTCCGAAATCCAAGGTTCGTACAAAAACAGTTAACCCTAAAATTCCGTAAACGATTGAAGGGACACCTGCTAAGTTTGAAATATTCGTTTGAATGAAGGATTGTAGACGTCCTTTCTTGGCATATAACTCCAGATAAATGGCAGTTCCAATACCTAAAAACATCGTGACAGGCACAACAACCATCATGAGCCAAAAAGTTCCGAGGATTGCGCCCATGATCCCTGCCCTGTCCGCTTGAGTAGAAAGTCTGCCGGTTAGAAAGTCGACATTTAGCCAGCCAATGCCTTGAGAGACGACCCGGTAAATAAGGACTCCAAGTACAAAGATGCCAAAGAACGTGGCCAGTAAAAAGATGAATTTCGATAAGTTATTCAAAAGTAAACGTGCACTCATTTTGCGGGCTACACGATTTGTGCTGATATACTCCATTTTAATATTCCTCCCTAAATTTACGAGAGATTTTTCTAGCCATGATGTTCATTAGAAGCGTGAAAAGAAAAAGCGTCATCGCAACGGCATATAGGCTATAGTAAATTGTCGATCCGGCAGGCGCATCTCCGCCGGTTACTTCAACGATATAGGCCGTCATCGTTTGCATCGATTGGGTGATGTCAAACGTAAAGTTTTTCGTACTTCCGCTCGCAATCGTAACAATCATTGTTTCACCGATGGCACGAGAAATCCCGAGGACAAAAGAAGCAATAATTCCAGATAAGGCGGCTGGAATGACAACACGTCCAGTTACTTCTAATTTTGTGGCACCTAGCCCAAGTGCACCCTCTCTCATAGAATTTGGAACCGAACTCATTGCATCTTCCGAAAGTGATGCAATCATCGGAATGATCATCACACCCATGACAATACCTGGACTTAAGATATTTGTCGCTTCAAGCGTAGGGATGAATGTTTTAAGCAGTGGCGTAACAAATGTAAATGCGAAAAAACCATAGACAATCGTTGGAACACCCGCCAGGACTTCTAACAGTGGTTTAACTGTTTTGCGTACTTTTTCAGATGCGTATTCGCTTAAGTAGATCGCGGTCATGAGTCCAATGGGAGCCGCGACAGCCATCGCGATAAGGGAGGAAGTGACAGTTCCCATAATCAGTGGCAGCACACCGAAACTAGGTGTTTGACTCAATGGCTTTAAAACAGTTCCAGTAAAGAAGTCGACGATCGGCACACGCTTGAAAAATTCCACTGTTTCCATAAGTAATGTCGAAACAATGCCGATCGTCGTTAAGATCGATACAGATGCTATGAGAAAAAGTAATGCAGGAATGGATTTTTCAAACTTTTCCCTATTACTTTTTTTTTCCTTATTTTGTTGGATCAAATCTCGAATGTTAACAGCCTTGTTTTTCGTAAGATCGCTGTTGACTGGCATTTAAACAAGCACCCCTTCAATTTAGGCATATACAAGTCGAGTGACCGTCACCGTTTACCTTTGACAAAGCGCAGGGGTGACAGTCACTCGATAATCTACCGAATAAAATTTTACTTCTTAAGTCCTTCTAAAAACTCAATGTTTTCTTTGACTTCCGCTTCTGGAATTGGTGCAAAGCCCGTTTCACCGGCAAATTTGTTCATGTTATTTAATGAGTAAAGGGCAAAGTCCAACACTTGTGGTTTATCTTTTGCATGGTTGACGTTTAAATACGTGAAGACTGGACGTGTGAAATCGGCATAGGCACCATCTTCTGCGATTGTATCCAACGCAGGTTCAACAGGGCCATTTCCAAAATCTACGCCGACCGCCTGTAATTGATCTTTGTTATTGACATAGTATCCGTAACCGAAAAACGCAATCCCGTTCTTGTCTTCTGATACTAACTTCACAAGCGTTGAGTACTCTTGTTGAAGGTTGACATTGCTCACTAAATCTTGTTTATCAAGAACTTTTTCATAAAAGAACTCATACGTTCCATGGTTTTCATTCGGTCCCATCGGAGAAATTGTTTCGTCTGGCCATTCTGGGTTAATGTCCGACCACTTTTCAACGGCTCCATCTGCTTTGAAGATGCTGATCAATTGCTCTGGTGTCATTTCAGTCGCCCAATCGTTCTCTTTATTAATGACAAACGTTAATCCATCTAGTGCCACTTTTAATTCTTTTACTTCTATATCAAGTTTGTCTGCTTCTGCTGCCTCTTCTTCTTTGATTTCACGGGAAGCATCATTAAAGTCAGTGCCATTGTCTACTAAAAACTTTTTAAATCCAGCGCTTGTCCCTGCGCGGCTTACTTCAACAGATACATCTTGTTGTTCGTTCAGCATGTATTCTTCAGCCAGTCTTGCCATTAAAGGGTAAACCGTTCCAGATCCATCGATGACAACACTGCCTGATAATTCTTCATTTCCTGTTCCTTCGTTTCCCGTTTTCTCGTTTGCAGATCCATTGCCGCAAGCTACTGCAATAACGCCAATAGCAGCGACTACTAATAATAAAACAAATTTTTTAATGTTCAATTGAATTCCTCCCCCAAGCTCTCTCTATTCTTTTTTGTCTTGACTGTTATTTGATATAAAAGTCACCCGAAACGACCGTTGATGTAGTCATTTGTTAGTCGATCGTTGGGATTGTTGAAGATGGTTGCTGTGCTATTGACTTCGATAATCTCTCCGTTTAGGAAAAACGCGGTACGATCTGAAATCCTTGAAGCTTGCTGCATATTATGGGTGACAATTGCGATCGTTACATCATTTTTAATGGATGAAATGAGTTCTTCCACTTTATGTGTAGAAACAGGGTCTAGTGCGGATGTTGGCTCATCCATTAAAATGACTTCCGGATCGATGGCGAGACAGCGTGCGATACAAAGGCGCTGTTGCTGACCCCCCGAAAGACCATAAGCGCTTTTATGCAGTCGGTCTTTCACTTCGTCCCATAATGCAGCTTTTTTCAAACTATCTTCTACGATCATATCGAGTGTGGCCTTATTTTTGATGCCGTGGATTTTAGGGCCAAACGCAATGTTTTCATAAATTGACTTTGGAAATGGATTTGGTTTTTGAAAAACCATGCCCACTTTGGAACGAAGCATTTCAACGGGCATTTCTTTTCCAAGAATATTGTTTCCTTTGAATGTGATGTTGCCTGAAATATTGACATCCGGTACCATTTCGACCATTCGGTTGAGCGTTTTTAAATAAGTCGATTTCCCGCAACCGGAAGGCCCAATGATCGCAGTCACTTCTTTTTCATTAATAGAAAGATTAATATTTTTTAATGCATGGGAGGCTCCGTACCAAAGGTTCAACCCATTTGTTTCATAGACAGGTTTCCGCCAATTTGTATTATCCATGACGCGGAGCTGTACATCCCCAATACGTTCTTTCAGTAAAGTCATTTACATCCTCCTAATCGTGTTGAAGATCTTCTCATGTGTATTATCATAGGAAAAGATTGTTGAGGGAGTATGAAGGAAACGTAAAGGTTTTGTAAATAACCAAAAGCGCAGGGCGCCTGGAGTCTAGACGGAAACAAAAAAAGGTTGCTCCTGTCACATGTGACTAGGGCAACCTTTTGGTTATTCAAATATATAGCGCAGCGCTTTGATCGCTTGGTCTACATTTTCAACGGTAACATGAGCCTTTCGGGAAAGTTCCTTTAATGCATGGTGGTGCGCTTCTTGGCGAATTAAAATAAGTGGCTTACCGTAAGCGACCGCGGCACTCGCGTCCATCGCTGTATTCCATTGCTTGTATTTTTCACCGAACAATGCAATGACGAGATCAGCTTTTTTCATTAAAACTTCTGTCCGTAAATTGTTAAAGCTGGATGCGGCAGCGTCTTTGAAAATGGCGTTTGGCTGCTCACCTAAAATTTCCTCTCCGATATTGTCGGAGCGATCGTGGTCTAACATTGGGCTCACAAAATCGATCGGTAACTTTAATGCGGCAGATTTTCGTATAATTTCCTCACGCCACGAACTATGAATTTCTCCTGCCAAGTAAACAATTAACTTCATTCGTCAATCCCTCCTATAGCTATTACTTTAATTGTAGCATGAATTTTCCAAACATTGACCCTTGGGTGCCCAGAAGTTTAGAATAATACATAGTACTGGGGGGATTTTGGATGCGAAAAATTTGGCATAACGGAACATTTCATACGATGGAAAAAGAAGGGGACGCGGTCGAAGCGCTCCTAACGGAAAATGGTAAAATTGTCGCGACGGGTACATATGCAGAATTCAAGGGACAAGCTGACCATGAAGTCGATTTAAAGGGGGCAGTGCTGTATCCGGGCTTCGTTGACAGTCATATGCATGTCATTGGGCATGGGGAAAAGCTGCTGCGGCTTGATTTGTCAAAAGCCTCATCCTCCGAGCAGATGATAGACATGTTACAGAACGCAGACGTGGTGGAAGATGAATGGTTTATCGGTGAAGGTTGGAATGAAAACAACTTCCCCGATCAGAAAATTTTCACGCGGCAAGAATTGGATCACGTGATGCAGGCACCTATGTTTTTGAAACGGACTTGTCGACATGCGGCGATCGTCAATTCGAAAGCGCTTGAAATCGCAGGGATTACAAAAGATACACCAGATCCTGAAGATGGGATTATTGTGCGGGATGATAACGGTGAACCAACAGGCTTTTTAAAAGAGGGCGCGATGAATTTAGTATTGCAACATATGCCAGAGCCAACAGAAGCGTATTTAACGCGGGCGTTGGAGAAATCCATCAATGACATGCACGCACTTGGGTTAACGGGGGCAGTGACAGACGACCTTGGCTGGTACGGCGACTACAAAAAGCCCTTGCAGGCGTTTCACAATGTGATTGGCGAACAAAAGAAATTCCGTGCGCATTTGTTGAGAGGTTCAGGTGTGTTCGAGCAATTAATGGAAGAACAAGCAGCTTACAATGAACCTTGGATCGATCCAGGAGAGATGAAGTTTTTCATCGACGGTGCATTGGGCGGAAAAACAGCATTGCTCAGTAAACCATATGTCGATACACCGGAAACGTCAGGGATTACCGTACTGACCGATGAGGAAATCGAAGCACAGGTGAAACTTGCCCGCAAATACGGAGAAGCAATTGCTGTACATGTGATTGGAGATGCCGCGGTCGAAAAAGCGTTGGATGTGATTGAAAAATACCCAGCGCCGAATGGGAAGCGAGATCGCCTCATTCATGTGAATGTGTTGCGAGAAGATTTAGTCGCACGGATGAAAGGATTGCCTGTTATTTTGGACATTCAGCCGGTATTCGTATCTTCTGATTTTCCGTGGGTGATGGATCGGTTAGGAGAAGATCGTCTAGACTGGGCATATGCATGGAAAAAGCTGCTTGACCGCGGGTTTATATGCGGAGGCGGATCGGACGCGCCGATTGAAGAAGTTGATCCATTGCTTGGGATTTATGCGGCGGTTGCTCGGCGAAAAGTAGGGGAAACACATGAAGGGTATTTACCTGAAGAAAAATTGAGCCGTTTTGAAGCGGTTGGACTATTTACAACAGGGAGTGCTGCCACGATTGGGAAGGACGACGTGCGCGGTAAACTGGTGCCAGGTTTTGACGCTGATTTTACAGTGTTGGATCGGGATCTTTTCACAGTGCCGGCGGAAGAAATCGTAGAAGCGGAAGTCGTGATGACAGTTGTGGCGGGCGATGTGGTGTATAGTAAATGAAACCAATAGCGAATGATTCCGTATTCTAGGAAGGGAGTGATTCACTATGAAAAAATATTTGGTTTTTATTGTTAGTTTTGCGGTACTTTATGCAGGGCTTCAACTTGTCTCTGGCGCATTGTTAACATTTTTTTATACGCCCGATTTTACGACGGCAAGTGGTGCTGTGTCGCAAGAAGTGGCATTTGGGAAGGGGTCTTCAATGCCTATGATTTTCCTATTCATCGCTGCGACAGCTGCCTATATACTTTCCAATGTACTAGGGAAGAATGCTAAAGGACAACATGTTTGAAAGGAAAGTGTTAATGTGAGCGGACAAAATCGAAGTGATATTAGGGCGGGTCTAAAAGTAGCTGTTATATTAAAGAAAGACCAACGAACAGGCGTTAAAACGGAAGGCGTCGTCAAAGATATTTTGACAAATTCAAGTTTCCATCCACATGGCATTAAAGTGCGTTTAACAGATGGACAAGTCGGTCGGGTGTGCGATATTTTGGAATGAAAAAGATCCTGCGGGGTCTTTTTTTGTTAGAAGTCGATGCGTTTGGGATTTGCCCGTTGTAAACTAAGGAGACGGTCATAAAAGGACTTATGCCGGTCAGAACCGCCCCTATGCCGGTCATAAGTACAGCCATGGCGATCATAATAGGCCCCGTGCCGATCAATGGCAGGGGAAATAAAAGACTTGCGGATCATGTAAATCCGCTATAATGGTACTATTAAAAAAATGGCGGTGACATGTATGCGGAAATATATTGGCGAAATTGGACTCATCATAACGGCAATTATCTGGGGAAGCGGCTTTGTGGCTAGTGCGGTGGCGCTGGAACATTATACACCTTACCAGATTATGGCGGGAAGGTTTTTAATGGGCGCGCTCCTATTAAGTATCGTTTTTCATAAAAAGTTAAAAGATCTAAAGAAGAGTACGATCATCAAGGGCGCAATTTTAGGAATCTTCTTATATGTAGCGTTCGTTCTTCAAACGGTGGGGCTTCAATATACAACCCCATCTAAAAATGCGTTTTTAACAGCGGTGAATGTTGTGATCGTTCCTTTTATCGGTTTTTTATTGTACAAGAAAAAAATCGACGGGTTCGAACTTGTTGGTGCCATAATGGCAATCATTGGTGTGGCAGTATTATCGCTGCAATTATCCTTTGACATTAATATCGGGGATTTATTGACGCTCTTATGTGCTGTCGGATTTGCGTTCCACATTTTCTATACGTCTCGATTCGTAAAAGGTGAAGATGCGGTTTTGCTCACCCTTACGCAAATGGTGACAGCGGCAATCATCGGCTGTGTGGTTGTCGTATTCAAAGGGGAGACTTCTTTTTCGATGCAAACAGAAGGCTTGACGATGCTGCTGTATTTAGCGATTTTTTCAACAACAATTGCATTTTTACTGCAAACAATGGCGCAGAAATTCATTTCCGAAACGAAAGCAGCGATCATCTTGTCGACAGAATCGTTTTGGGGTATGGCATTTTCAGTCGTCATATTAAGTGAAGTGTTAACGGTAAAAATGATGATTGGTGCAGTTCTCATTTTGGGGGCGATTTTGATCTCTGAAACGAAGTTTGGTTTTCCTAAAAAGAAAGAAATTGAAGAAATCACTTAATGGGGGATGGACGATGGAGATCTATTACAATTTAACTGAAGAAGACTATATCCATTTCAATTTATACCACGTCAAAAATTCTAAAACGGGTAAGCAGGCGTTAGGATGGCAAAGGTTTTTATCGCCATTCATCTTTATCGCAGGTGCTTACTTTCTCTCATGGATGGGGGACATCCCGTTGTTGCCGCTACTAATTACTTTTTTACTTATGAGCGCTTTATGGGTTGTTTTTTATCCAAAGTATTTTTATAGTCTCATTACCCGTCATGCGAAGAAAATGATAAAAGAAGGAAAGAATGACGGCTTATTAGGCGATCATCAGCTCACGTTGACCGATGAAGGATTGGTCGATACATCTTCCAATAAAGAAACGAAAGTAACTTGGTCTGGCATTACAAGTTTTCAAGAAGACGACCAATATTTTTACTTGTATAATAGCTCAGTAAGTGCCTATATTTTGCCGAAGCGGGAAATCGATCAAGTTGATCAATTGAGAATGTATGTACAGTCGAAGCTGGAGAGATAAATGAACTTTAGAGAAGGTTGTGCAATTTCGCATTCATAATGGCTTTTACTTTTTGAGTTTGTTTGATTTCGTCTTTGCTGGGCGGGTTTGGATTTAACCAGTTCATGAATGCATTGTCATACAAACCTTCATAAGCAATCCCTTCATAATAAATTGTATAAGAAAAATGTTTGTGAATTTGAATAGTTGATTTGATCTTTTGTAATTTAGAAAACATCGTGAAATCCTCCACATATTTGTTATGGCTAGAATACCGGCTTAAAATTAAAAGAAGTTTGGAAGAAAATGAGATTTTAATGAGAAACCGAATTTCTCGGTTTAGACAGGGGGTGATTGTCTTGTTAGATTTATTTGTCATAATGTTTGAAAGGGTTGGAATGATTATTGCAGTTGCATTCATTTTAACCCGTTTTCAATTTTTTAAAGACTTAGTTCGGCATGATCAGTTGAATAGACGGCAAGAGCTCTCTGCCATTTTATATTTTGGGCTTTTTGGCATTGCGGGTACTTATTTCGGCGTTGCGTTTAATACGGACACATCCAATTTTAATAGCGTGGCGCTTGAACTAGCGGCAGAAGAAGCGATCGCAAACTCAAGGGTGATTGGGATTGTCGTTGCAGGGCTGTTAGGTGGATATCGGCTAGGGATTGGCGCCGGGCTCATCGCGGGAATTCACCGGATGACGCTGGGTGGGTTCACAGCGTTCTCTTGTGGTTTTTCCACAATCGTCGCGGGCTTTCTGGCAGGGTATTTTCATCAGAAAAAGAAAGTTCTTTCCCCACTCACAATTTTTGGCATCGGCGCAATGGCCGAAGCTATGCAAATGGGTGTCATTTTACTCATCTCCAAGCCATTTGAAAAAGCGTATGCCCTCGTTGAAGTGATTGGGCTGCCGATGATTATTACAAACGGCGTAGGTACTGCGCTGTTCATTTTAATCATCCGCCATGTGACAAGCGAGCGGGAGAAAGAGACGGCGCTGCAAGCACAAAAAACATTGCGCATTGCCGACCAAACCCTTGGCCACTTACGGAAAGGCATGAACACGGACACGGCTCGTGCTGTCTGTGACATTTTATACCGCGAACTAAAACCCAGTGCAGTTGCCATTACCAATTCAACAAGTATCTTGTCACATGTCGGAATCGCAAGCGATCATCACCAAATGAACAGCCCGATTCGGACGGATGAAACGAAGGAAGTTATTGACAATGGGAAGCTGATGGTCGTCGATGAAGGCACCATTCACTGTACAGAGCCGACGTGTCCACTTGGCGCGGCGGTCATTGCACCGCTTATCCAAAGGGGGAAAACAGTTGGGACATTGAAGTTGTATTATTCTTCGGGAAAAACAATTACCGATGTCACGGTTGAGTTAATTACCGGCTTAAGTGCCCTCCTTAGTAACCAGCTAGAACTGGCCGAAGCGGATCGCGCGGTGCAACTTGCGAAAGAAGCGGAAATCAAGGCATTACAAGCGCAAATCCATCCACATTTTTTATTTAATGCGATGAACACGATCGTATCTCTAATCAGGACAGATCCCGATCAGGCCAGGAGACTGCTCACCTCGCTATCGTACTTTCTTCGTCAAAACGTCACCGGTACGACAGCAACGCTTGTGTCTCTGGCGCAGGAACTTTCGCATGTCAAAGCCTATTTAGCCATTAATAAAGCAAGATTCGTAGACAAATTGACCATTTATTACGACGTGGAGGAAACGGTACTGACGCAATCCATTCCGCCATTCACATTGCAGCCCATTGTCGAAAACGCCATTCATCATGGGATTAAAGATATGGAAAGAGACAGTGTGATTGAAGTATTTATCCGTCCAATAGGCGATGACATTGAAATAGGTGTATCCGATAACGGGCAAGGGATGTCATCGGAGCGGGCTGCGATGCTTGGCACGGGTCAATTGGCATCCGAAACGGGAACCGGCGTCGGGTTATTTAATGTCAACCGACGTCTGCAAATGACTTTTGGAGAACGGTCGTCCCTCGTTGTCCAAAGTGAACCGATGAAAGGAACGACGATTTCTTTTCGAATACCTAAAGGGGAGGTGGGGAACGATGGAGAAAATCCAAGCGATGATCGTGGATGATGAGCGGTATGCCCGCGAAGAATTGACTTATTTACTCGGGAAATTTCCGGGCATTCAAATTGTCGGCGAAGCGGAAAGCGGAGAAACGGCTGTCGTTAAGGCATTACAACTCCAGCCGGATGTAATTTTTCTGGACGTTGAAATGCCAAAAATGAATGGCATGGAAGTAGCAAAAGCATTAATTGAACTTAAAAAAGTGCCGCTCATTATATTCGCAACAGCGTATCCGCAATTTGCGGCGGAAGCATTTCGCATCAACGCTACGGATTATTTGCTAAAACCGTACGATGAAGAACAGCTTAAACAAACGATTGACCGAATCGAAAAAGTATTAGCGCCGTCAGCGGCTCCAGAAGTTGAAACGTTTGGGAAGTTGGCGGTCGAAGCGGATGGGGAAATCGTTTATGTAGCTCCGGATGATATTTTGTATGTATTCAGAGATGACAAGGTAACGAAAATCGCCACCGCTTCTCACGAGTATGAAATCCGTGCAACGCTAAAAGAACTAGAGAATCGTTTGACAGCATTTTCATTTTTCCGGATTCATAAAGGATATGTCGTTAATTTAAAATATGTGCGTCGTTTAACGCCTTGGTTTAACGGCGCCTATCAGCTTGAATTGGATGGCCGGACGGAACTGTTATCGGTCAGCAGAAACTATGTGAGAGAGTTGCGCCAGCGCTTAGAGCTATAAACGAAGGACATGTCAGTCTAGGAAATTGACATGTTAGTCGCTCAAATTGACATGTTAGATCAAAAACACCCCACTATTAGAGGATTCCCTTTACACTGAATATATGAAGTAGCAAAAGGGAAAGGGTGAGTTTTCATTGTACACATTTCTATTTGGGATCATCTTACTCATTGTCGGGTATTTCACGTACGGCAAATTTGTGGAGAGAACGTTTGGCGTTAAAACGGAGCGTGCCACACCGGCATATGTCAACAATGACGGTGTAGACTATGTGCCGATGAGCACGTCGAAAAACTCTCTCATTCAATTATTGAATATTGCGGGAGTCGGACCGATTTTTGGTCCAATTATGGGGGCGCTGTATGGACCGGTTGCGTTCATATGGATTGTTGTGGGTGCGATTTTTGCTGGGGCGGTTCATGACTATTTAACAGGCATGATCTCTATTCGAAACAGAGGTGCGCATTTACCGGAACTTGCGGGTAAATTTTTGGGGAAATTTATGAAGCATGTTGTCAATGCGTTCGCAATCCTACTTTTAGTGTTGGTCGGAACGGTTTTCGTTTCTGCACCTGCTGGATTGCTGTACAATTTGATGAACGGTTGGATGGCCCTTGGTGTCATTGTTGCATTGATTTTCATTTATTATATTTTGGCGACGCTGTTGCCGGTTGATAAAATTATCGGTCGAGTTTATCCAATCTTCGGGTTATTGTTAATCATTAGCGCTGTCGGTGTAGGAGGCGGATTAGTGCTGACAGGTGCACCGATTCCAGAACTGACATTGGCAAACTTGCATCCGGATAATTTACCGATCTTTCCATTATTATTCTTAACGATTTCATGTGGAGCACTTTCTGGCTTCCACGCAACACAGTCGCCGATTATTTCACGAACGACGCAAAAAGAAGGACAAGGCCGTAAAATTTTCTACGGCATGATGATTGCAGAAGCAATTGTTGCAATGATTTGGGCAGCTGCCGCAATGGCGTTGTTCAATGGTCCAGTCAGCTTGAACGAATTATTGGCGGCAGGCGGACCTGCACTGATTGTCAGCGAAGCGTCTACAATGATGCTTGGTGCAATCGGTGGTACTTTAGCGGTTCTAGGGGTCATCATTCTACCGATTACATCTGGAGACACGGCATTCCGTAGTGCACGCATGATTATCGCAGACTACTTCAAAATGTCACAAGCAAAGTTTTCAAGCCGACTATGGATCGCGCTTCCGATGTTTGTCATTTCTGTTGGATTAACACGCGTCGACTTTAATATTTTATGGCGCTACTTCTCATGGGCAAACCAATCGACAGCCGTGATTGCATTGTTCGTTGGGGCGATGTACTTGTATATCGCTGGCAAAAATTACTGGATTTCACTTGTTCCAGGAACATTCATGCTCATGACAACGATGACGTATATTTTAAATGCGAGCATTGGATTTGGCTTGCCGATGAATGTTGCATACATCGGGGCAGCCGTCATTTCCATCGCACTGGTTGCTGTTTTCTTCGTCGCTGCACAAAAAGCACGCGCAGCACAAATTCCATTGGAAGACGATATATCGGAATGGGAAGGAATACGCACTATATAATTTAATCTAAAGGGGTATTTAGGGTGCCAGACATGGACACGATTTGCGGAATGACGCGAATTGTGACTGTGCCTGGCACCTGTTTTTTGATCCGGGCAACTCGCGGTCGCTTGAGGGAAACTCGAATCCAGATCCGGGCAACTCGCGGTCGCTTGAGGGCAACCCGAATCCAGATCCGGGCAACTCGCGGTCGCTTGAGGGCAACTCGAATCCAGATCTGGGCAACTCGCGGCCGCTTGAGGGCAACTCGAATCCAGATCCGGGCAATTCGCGGTCGCTTGAGGGCAACTCGAATCCAGATCCGGGCAACTCGCGGTCGCTTGAGGGCAACTCGAATCCATATCCGGGCAACTCGCGGTCGCTTGAGGGCAACCCTGCGCTCTGCTCTAACTAACTAAAAATTAAATTCTCCCAAAACTTTATATTGACCCTTACGTTACGTCATACATTATAGTTATTTTTGAAGGGAGGCCACAGACAATGAAAGTAAAAGAAGTAGCCGAATTAGTCGGTATAAGTGTGCGCACACTCCATCACTATGACGAAATTGGTCTACTAACACCAGATGATACAACCGAAGCGGGCTATCGGCTTTATTCCGATGAAAACATCGCAACGTTACAGCAAATATTATTCTTCCGCGAACTTGGCTTTCCTTTGAAAAAAATTAAGAAGCTGCTTGATGATCCATCATTCAACCGTCAACAAGCTTTCGAAATGCAGCGCGATATGCTGCTTGAAAAGCGCAAACGACTGGATGCAATGATTGAAACAATTGAGCAGACAATCCAGCATGAGAAGGGAGAAATTAATATGACGAACGAAGAGAAATTTAAGGGATTTGACTTTAGTCATAACCCATATGAACAAGAAGCAAGAGATCGGTGGGGTGACAAAGCAGTCGACGAGTCGAAGAAGAAAGTTGCCGGGTTCGGACCGGAACTTGGCGAGGAAATGAATCGAATTTACTTTAACTTGGCAAGCGTAAGACATTTGGACCCTGCATCAGACGAAGCACAAGCGGCGATTGGGGAGTGGTATACCATGCTAAATAAAATAGGCAACTACCCACCGGAAGTTTTTGCGGGGCTTGGAAAGATGTATGTGGATGATGAACGGTTTAGGAAGAATATTGATCAGTTTGGGGAAGGGTTAGCGGTGTTTATGCGGGATGCGATGGGGGTGTATGCTAGCCGAAACTCATAGTCTGTCACAAAGAAAAAGTGCGTACGGGAAAATATCCCTTCGTGCTTTTTCTTTTTAATCGCTTTCTTTCACACCTTTTTTCATAAGAGCCAAGCAATCTATGTGTGTTTTCTATTTATTGGAATATTGTGTTATAATTTCCAGAATAGAATGGAAGACGGAAAGGGATTGGAGGGATGCAGTTGAATGAGGAAATGGAGAACCTTTTGAAACGAATGGCCCTTCTAGAAGAAGAGGTTCGCTTGCTAAAACAACAGCTGGCAGAACGGCAAGTCCAAGAGGCACCGCCTGTTGATAAGCCTAGGCCTTCCATCATCACTAGGAAACCAAAACCAGCTATTGCAGCAAGGAAGCCGGATCGGTTAGTAAAGGAACCCGTCCAAACGAAGCCATTGCCGAAAAAAGAGTTCAACCTCGAACAGACTATGGGCATTTGGCTGCCGCGTGTGTTTATGTTCATTTTACTCCTTGGGGTGCTCTGGGGCCTAAAGGTCGGAATGGATCACGGGATTATCACGAATCCGGTGCGTGTTGTTTTGGGCTATGCGGGTACGGCTTTGCTCTATTTTCTTGGAATGCGTTATGTTAGCGGCGGGAGAAAGGGATTTGGTTTAACGTTGCTCGGTGGGGTTATTGCGCTTGGGATTTTGACGACATTTGCGGCACATTATTTGTATGGGTATTTTCCTTTTACTGTGGCGTTTGTCGTCGGTGTGGCTTACATTGGCGCAGGTTTATGGTTATCCAAGAAGACCAAGTCAGAAACATTGACGGTGTTTTCGGCGATTGCAGGCTTTTTGCTACCTTTTCTGTTGGAGGGAGAAGGAGCAACGTCGATCCAATTTTGTTTATACATCCTTCTACTATTCCTGTCCTTGTTTTATGTATCGCTCAGTCAACGACATAAATACACGTTTTACGTCACATTTATGTTCTTCCATCTGACATTGCTCGCCTATGCGGTATTGAATTTTACAGATGGGGATGAATCCATTCTTGTTGGGACGGTACTCATTCAACATATGGCATTGCTATTCTTTTACTTGAAAGGTAGTATCTCAAGAACTGTTTTTTCAGAAGCGCTTCTGTATACAAATTTTGTTTTTACGATCGGCTGGATTAAGGGGCTTGATGATCCGCAGGAAGTGGTCGTGTATGGACTATTTGCCCTCCTCTATGTTGCGCTTGCAGCATACGCATTTCGAAAGAAGGAAGAATTGCTACGTGGGGTACTAACAGCGGTGGCGGTGTTCGCCGTAACGGTTTTTCTCCTATCGTTCGATTTTGAAAATGCTTATGTACAGCTTATTCTCCTTCTCGTTAACGGAACGGTTGGATTATGGGTAGGTTTACGTTTTGCGACATTGCGTACAATCATTGCGAGTTCAATCATTTATTTATTTACAGCTATGGCAGTCTTGTTTGACACGGAATTCTATGGATTTTGGACGTGGGAACATGCGGTGTGGATCGTTTTCTTATATACGATGCTTTGGATCTATTACACGCTGTATCAATTTCCGCCCGCTTTTCTCAAGGGGAAAATAGTTCGAATCAATCAAAGTTTGGTTGTTGGTCAATTGATCGTGCTTGTTTATGTCACCAAGCTGACAGGGATATGGGTTGAAGGTATTGGCTTGCATTTTGAAACGGCATCTCATATCCGTTACCTTGTCCTGATGATTGTGCTGTGTGGAATGTACGCTTTTCACAAATGGGAAAAGGGAATTTACTTGACGCATACGGCGGTTCTGCTATTTCTCCTGTTAGGACTGTTACTGATCCCGACGAGTACAGCACCCTATGGCTACATGCACGGCGGCAATTTCCCGTTCAATTTAACTGTACAAATTGGTTATATGATTGCATTGACGATTTTATTTCTATCGATTTTGAAAGATTCTTTTTATCTTTCAAGTGAAAAGCTACGGATTCCATTGTTGGCGATTTTGATGCAAGTGATCTATTTTATCTTCCTGAACAAATGGTACTTCGCTGTCACAATTGCTTATAACTGGGAATGGGAATATACCCTGTTGGTGCATACATTCTTGCTGTTTACCTTTGCCTTCCTATCGATCAGCATCGGCGGGAAGATGAATTGGAAGGCTGTTAAAAATAGTGGTGCGGTGCTTATTGTGATTAGTGTTCTCAAGTTATTCATCGTCGATTTGGCGAGTATATCGATCCTTGTTCGGGCTGTTTTATTTATCATCATCGGCGTAGTTGGATTGTTGTACTCCCGAACCTTACTAAAGAACTAGCTTCGTTTTTATTTTCGCAAATCTTATCAAACCATGCGATAATAAAAGAAAATAACGAAGTAAGGATGACAAAATGACTAAAACGATTGATGTACAAGTAAATGCTAAAAATATTGCCGATTTAAAAAAGGGTTATCCGTTAATTCTCAAAGAGGCAGTGATGAATCCGGAAGTGCTTCGTGAAGAAGGCAGCATCATCCGTCTTATTGATCGTTACCGAAAGTTTGTGGCGAAAGGCTATTACGGCAATCAAAACAAAGGAATCGGCTGGGTATTGACGCGAAAAGAAGACGAGGCAATTGACTTCGCCTTTTTCGAATCGAAAATTGCGGCGGCACTCGCTCGTCGCGAATCTTTCTTTGCGGATCCAGAAACAACAGCTTTCCGTGTATTTAATGGGGAAGGCGATGGCATTGGCGGGTTGGCGATCGATTATTTTGACGGCTACTACATGGTGAGCTGGTACAGCGCTGGCATTTATTCGCTGAAGCATCATGTCTATGGTGTATTGGATAAAATTGTTTCATATAAAGCGATCTATGAGAAAAAGCGCTTTGACACAAAAGGTCAATACATCGAACAGGACGACTTCGTCAAAGGTGAGCAAGGAGATTTTCCGATCATCGTAAAAGAAAATGGCATGAACTTCGCAGTCGATTTAAATGACGGTGCGATGACGGGTGTTTTCTTAGATCAGCGGGATGTGCGGAAGGCGATTCGTAATAACTATTCGGAAGGAAAAAATATACTAAATACATTTTCTTACACGGGCGCGTTTTCTGTGGCGGCAGCGCTTGGTGGCGCGGTCAAAACAACGAGCGTCGATCTGGCGAAACGCAGTTTGCCAAAAACGATTGAGCAGTTTAGTGTCAATGGCATTGATTATGAACAGCAAGACATTAAAGTAATGGATGTCTTCGATTATTTCCGGTATGCCAAACGTCACGAACTGAAATTTGACCTTGTCATTTTGGATCCACCAAGTTTTGCGCGGTCCAAGAAATATACGTTCAGCACAGCGAAGGATTACCCGGCATTGCTTCAAGATGCGATTGCCATCACGGAGAAAAATGGCGTTATCGTTGCATCCACAAACAATGCAAGCTTCGGGATGAAGAAGTTTAAATCATTTATCGACCAGGCATTTAAGGCATCTAATTCGTCGTATAAAATTTTAGAAGAGTCATCTCTTCCGAAAGATTTCCGCACACCGCGGGATTATCCGGAGTTTAACTATTTAAAAGTCGTTATTTTACAGAAGACTAAATAAAACGAGCGCCGCATCGCACGATTGGATGCGGCTTTATCCATATGGGGAAAAGGGTGGGATTGTTGGCAGCAGCGATTGTTCACGGAATCATTTTAGCATTTGGACTCATTGTGCCGTTAGGAGCGCAAAATGTCTTTGTTTTTAACCAAGGCGCTTTACAGCCGCGATTTTCCCGTGCGTTGCCGGTCGTAATTACGGCAGGTATTTGCGATACACTTTTAATCGTAGCGGCGGTGTCGGGCGTTTCGCTTCTTGTACTCACATTTGGCTGGCTTGAAAACATTATTTTTAGTATAGGAATTGTATTTTTACTTTACATTGGCTGGTCGCTTTGGCGCAGCAATGCTGCCTCGGTGCAACTAGACGGTGAGCGTTTCACCCCGAAAAAGCAAATCCTTTTCGCGGCATCGGTTTCATTGTTAAACCCTCACGCTATTCTTGATACGATTGGCGTCATCGGGTCAAACGCGCTAAATTATGCCGGGGACATGCGGGTGGCGTTTACAGTAACGACAATTATTGTTTCATGGCTTTGGTTTTTGGGATTGGCACTTGCGGGGAAACTTTTTGGCAAGCTCGATTCAAGCGGAAAGCTGATGGCATTGTTGAATAAAATTTCTGCGCTCGTCGTCTGGGGCGTAGCAATTTATATGGCCATGCGATTATGGGGGAATTTACATTCATAGAAAAACTGCACAAGCCTTTTAAAACAGGCTGTTGTGCAGTTTTTTTATAGCTCTTGCAGTTGTGCATTCAGTTTTTTGGCTTGATGTCTAAAATAAAGGTAGAAAACAATCCAGAATAGGATATAGCAAAGGATAAATAATGAAAGTGCGAGGGAGAAACTTCTAACGGTAAATTCAATCCAACCAATACCGAATGCAAGGGTAAAATAGAGAACAACGACTGTTATGAAATGCAGTGCAGTTTGTTGAGATAGCTTTAAACGTGTGTATTCAAAATAGAGCGGGCTTACCGTGAAAAACCAGCCGCAAAAAATGAAGCCGAGGGAGTTTTTCAAAAATAATTGTCCGTCAAGAACGTCCTGTCCGCCAAAATACACAAAGGAGTTTGTAGCGACAACAGCCAGGAATGCACCGAAAAAAATACCGATGACACTGCGAAATAAAAAAGTTTTCAATTGTTTTTCCTCCTGTTCATATTTAATATTTCTTTAATGGAAGGGACGTACGTGCGAGTGACATATTCTTTCGCCCCTGATTTAAAATACACACATAATGTGCCATTAAAAGATGCTTCGAATCGACTTAGTTCATGAAGGTTTGCGATGACCGATTTAGAGAGTCTTAAAAACTTACTCTTAGGCAGCATTTCTTCAAGCTCATATAACTTTTCCTTTAATCGGAACGTACCGTCATGAGTAACAGCTAGCACACCATCTTTATCCGAATGAAAGTAATGAATCACAGACGGCTTTAAGATATGTTGCATATTCCCCTTACTCCCGATTAGAAATATTGTTTCCCTTTCTTTGATGAAATCTAGCAGCTGTTGCACAGAATCATCCAATTCTGGACACTCAATCGTCACCTTCGTGTCCTCGAGCTGACTGTCGATCCTAAGTGACACCTTCAATTCAATCCCCCCTTTTGCATCAGAATCAATACACTTGCCATTCCCTTCTTCTTGAATAAAGTAGTTTGTATGTAAATTGTATGTTGTTTCATCATACTTGTCTTGTTGTTTTCGGTAACTGGTATGATTTCACAAGTGATTTACTAGAATGGAGGACTGAAATGCACTACGCGGCAAGACAAATAGTTTGAAACTTTATTCGTTTTTCCTTCGTAAAGAAAGAAAGGGGTGAGTGCGATGATTTGGAGAAAAATCATACCGCTGATGTTGATGCTAATTTTACTATTGCCAATCCAGACATTGGCAGTCGATTTTACGATAAAAGAAGTAACGATAGATGCGTATCTTCAGACGAATGGAGAGGTTGACGTCATCGAAAAACATACATACGTGTTTGATGGGAAGTTCAATGGCATTACGCGCGAAATCATTCCAAAAAAAGGCGCGAAAATTGACCGGTTTACTGCATCGGAAAATGGCAAAGCCTTAGCCGTCGAATCAAAAAAAGGTCTCTATAAAATCCATCGAAAGGGAAAAGATGAAACTGTAACGATTGAGCTGCATTATCAAATTCAGAACGGGATGGAAAAATATGAGGATGGTGCGCAGTTTTACTGGCCATTTTTTGACAATCGCAATGAAGCCGATTACGGCAATATGAAAATAACGATTCATCCGCCTCAAGCGGTGAACAAGGCATTGTTTATTGGTTACGATACGGCTTACGACAAAGGAGTGCTTACGTCGGACGGTTCCGTTATGTTTTTGATGGGGGAAGTGCCGGCAGGTAAAAATGGTGATATCCGAGTCGTTTATGAGCCAAAGTTGTTTCCGAAAATGGCAGAAAGCAATGGGACAATCCGCAGTAAAGTGATAGAAGAATCCAACCGCTTAGCGGAAGAAGAAAGGCGTTATGCTGCTAACAAAGAACAAGTAGCAGTTGTTGGAGGGATTGGCATAACGGCTGTTGGTATTTTACTAGTTGCTTTGTTTAGTAGTGTATCAGTCGTAGGACGACGAAAAAGGCAAGCGATTCGGGATAAAATTCAGCGTACCGGTGTAATTATTCCGGAACAGAAAATGAGTATTCCTGCAACAATTTTCTTCACAAAGGCTGGGCAGTTAACACCGGAAACAACTGCCGCAGCTCTATTGGATCTCATTCGAAAAGGGCATATAAAGCAATTGACCGAGCAGCAGTTCGAGTTGGTGAATCGCGATGTGACGCATTCTCATGAACAAGTGCTGATCGCCCTTTTATTCGATAGAATAGGGGACCGTACTTACTTTGATATTGCAGATTTAGAAACGTATACGAAAAAAGAGACAAATCATCATTCGTATAGTTTGGCATTGGCATCCTGGCGAAAAGCGATTGCGGAGGAAGTGAAGTCGCAGGATTTGTTTGAGAACCGTGCTAAATTCCGGTGGATGATTGCTTTTCTTGCTGTCGTAGTGGGTGTAGTAGCGATCCCATTTGCTTGGTATGAACTTTTTCTGTATATGGCGCTTGCGATTGTATTTGCACTAACGATGGGGGGATTTGCGGCGCTTTATCACCCGAAAAATAAACGAGGTATTCAAATCGTAGAGGAGTGGAAACAGTTCCGGGCCATTTTTAAGGAATTAAATATGGAAGAATGGAATCGATTGCCGATGGTTGATAAGCTCCGTGCGTATACATATGGAATTGGCATGAAAGATCAAAATCTCGGAACAGCTTTTAAGGAATTTGCTGATGCAGAAAACCGTATGCGGCGAGGAAATGTGGGGAGTCCGATTGTCTACAATCCTGTTGATATTTCTTCATCCTTCAACAACGCAAATACAAATGCTTCAATTGATGCGAGTGGTTCGTCAACAACTTCCTCAAGTAGCGGAGGCGGCACGGGTGGAGGAGGGGGCGGCTCAGGTGCTTTTTAAGAATAAGTGGTGGTCGAATCAGAATGAAGGGGGATGTTACATGTGGAACAAATTATGGGTCTTTTGTTGGGTACTTTAAATTTATTCTATCCACTGCTTTTAGGATCCGTCATTACATTTATATATGCCCTCATAAGGCGTTCGTCGATCCCGATGCTAATTAGTGCAATCTTGCTTTTTCCAATTGCTTGGTTCATAGGTGCGCATCCGCCGTTTCCTTGGGCAATCTTTCTTCCGCTCATTCAAGTTCTACTAGCGATTGTTTTTTATTTGTTAAATAAAAGGAAAGTAGAAACGTAACATAAAAACGCTTGGAAAATTGTACCCCAAGCGTTTTTTATTCACCCCAATAACCCAGCTGCAATTTTCTTCGCTGTAACAACTTCTTTTGTCCCGTGGATGAGCATGCGGCCATCTCGAAACAGAACGACGCGATGCCCTTTGTATTCACAAGCAACTAGATGCTCGTTCTTTACTAAATTCGTTGTTGTACCATGAATGGATTCCGCAAATGCTAACGGATCGAAAGTTCTTCCTTCCGGCCAGGATAGTTGTACGGTTTCACGTCCGCAAAGCACAGCTGTCCGCATCGATTCACGGGCAGATAAAAATGGATAGACTGCATTTTCTGAACAGCTCGGGCAACCTGCTTTTTTCATACTTGCAACATTCATCGAAGCACGGTCGCCTGTCCACAAATCTGCGGACTCAAGCTTCGGTTCGAAATCGGCACCCGTTAAATATTTCAACACATCCGCAGCTTGCCGCGCAGCGGTCGTTACAACAATCGGGCTAATGACGCCGACCGTATCGCATGTCATCGTTTGGGAAGGCAACGCTTCCAACAAGCAATGGAGACACGGTTGATCGTCTTGAATACCGATTGGGAAAGTAAGGCCATAACTGCCAACGCAGGCACCCATGAAGAAGGGGATACCGAGCTTCAATGCAGCGTCGTTTGCAATGAGTCTTGTTTCAATGTTGTCTGTCGCATCCAAAACGATGTCATGTCCATCGATTAGCTCCATAATATTCTGTGGTGTCACATCGGTCACGATGCCTGTTATGTCGACATCACTATTAATCGCTTTGAGTCGTCGCTCCGCAGCCGCCGCTTTTGGCAATTGATCAACCACGTCTTGTTCTGTGTAGAGCTGTTGGCGATGAAGGTTCGTCCATTCGATAATGTCCCGGTCCACGATTGTAATTTGCCCAACACCCGCCCGGACAAGCATTTCTGCACCAGATGAACCGAGAGCTCCTGCGCCGAGAATAAAAACTTTTGCCTCGCGGATTCGTTTTTGTC
This sequence comes from Sporosarcina sp. HYO08, assembly GCF_001563475.1. Classification (GTDB taxonomy): domain Bacteria; phylum Bacillota; class Bacilli; order Bacillales_A; family Planococcaceae; genus Sporosarcina. The sequence goes on from NZ_LPUT01000027.1 coordinate 329,374, forward strand.
CTTCCTCACCAATAGGCGCAAAAAGTTCTTGGCGCGAGTATTTACTGCTGCTCAATTTGGAACCAATCCTTCTAACGGGCTGCTTGCCACCGCATAATCGCGCTCCGGCATGCGGCCCGCTTCGTAGCCAAGTCTTCCTGCTTCAATCGCTAATTTCATCGCTTGCGCCATCTTAATTGGATCATCTGCTTCAGATACCGCCGTGTTCAACAACACCGCGTCTGCGCCAAGCTCCATCGCATATGCCGCGTCTTTTGGAGAGCCGATGCCCGCATCGATGATGACTGGCACTTCGGATTGTTCAATGATAAAGGACAAGTTCAGCGGATTTAAAATGCCGCGGCCTGATCCAATGGGTGCTGCACCCGGCATGATCGCATGGACGCCCATTTCACATAGCCTACGCGCGAGTACAACGTCATCGGATGTGTACGGTAGAACGATAAACCCTTCGTCCAGCAACATTTCTGTCGCACGAAGTGTTTCCACTGGGTCAGGAAGTAAAGATCGGTCACAACCGATAATTTCGACTTTCACCATGTCACAAAGGCCAGACGCTTTCGCAAGCTGTGCAATGCGCACCGCTTCCTCCGCTGTTTTTGCACCCGCCGTATTTGGCAAGAGCGTATATTTCGAAAGGTCAAGCTGCTCCAAGAAATTCGGCTGCGTTGGTTCGAAAATATTCATCCGTCTCACTGCAAATGTTAAGATTTCCGATTCCGAAACGCGTACTGCTTCTTTTTGAATTTCAAATGATGGATACTTTCCTGTTCCTAAAAGTAAACGAGAGTTGAATGTTTTATTACCAATCTTAAGCATATTTATCCTCCTCCTACAAAGTGAATGATTTCAATTTGGTCACGGTCCTTGATTGGCTGATCGAATGCATCTTTAGAAAGGATATTTCTATTCTTTTCTACGATGACGATTCGATCTGCAAGTTCAAGATGACCAAGCAACTCTTGTACATTCCCTACTTCGACAGGCACATCATACTGATTGCCGTTCAACTCGATAACGCGTTCCATGAAAAATCCCCCTTTTTGGATCAAATGTTTCCAACCGTTCTGTATCGACTTCAATTCCAATCATCAAATCACGAATGAGACAAGCTGTTGCAGGCGCCAATAAAATGCCGTTGCGGAAGTGTCCAGCCGCAACATACATATTTTCTTTTCCTGGCACCCGCCCGATATAAGGTAAGTCATCAACCGTTTTTGGACGGAGCCCGGCCCAGCGTTTCAAAACTGGAAAACCGGAAAGACCGGAAATGAATCGTTCTGCAATATCATTCAAGGCGAAATGACCAGCAATCGTCGTGTCTAAGTCCATCACGCCGGGTTCCATCGTTGCGCCAACGACAAGCGTTCCGTCCGTTCGGGGTACGATGTAACATCCTTGGTGAAAAAGCGTATACGGCAAACGCATCCCCATTCCATCGAGCTGCATGCATTGGCCTTTCACTGCTGTCATTTGTAGTCCTGGAATTAGCATCCCGCTTGTCACGCCGCCCGCAATGACAACATGTTTAGCATTCCAGTCTAAAACCCGATAACCTCCACGAATGGTTTCAATTTCGTCGACTTGGCTATTCCGTAAAATGGTTGCGCCCAGTTGTTCTGCTGATTGACAAAATGCTCGTGTAGTTTTCTCGGGATGGACGTGCACATCCTCTTGGAATAAATAACCCCCAAATGCAGGAGGGGAGACGCTTGGCATGCGTTCCTGAATTTGTTCAGGTGAAAGATAAGCGGCATCATGCCAACGGGAAAGTGCTTTTCTTTCCTCATTCGACTGAGCGAATTGGACAATGCCGCCCGTTGTATAGGCAATGTCAATGCCCGATTCCCGCCAGAACTCCTCGTATAGCACCTGGCTTTCGCGTGCGAATGAGTAAAATTGGTCATTTAAATACTCGGAATGCGCCCCTAGCATGCCGCCAGCGGCACAAGTAGTACCTTGTGCGATTTGGGAACTTTCAACGAGTACGACAGAAAGGCCCGCTTTCGCGGCATAATAGGCGATACTACACCCGATTATGCCTCCGCCAATGATGACAACGTCAACGTTTTGTGGCATAGGAGCCCTCCTTGTATGAGGATGCAACCTCGTCCGGTTCATCACTTCTAAAAATGGTAGACATGACGGCGACACCTGCTACGCCAATTTGCTGTAAAGATGAAAGGTGTTTCGGTTTGATTCCGCCAATCGCATAAACGGGAATTGGCAGCGAGCCAGCGATTCGGCGAAGTTCTTCCGTTCCTCGCGGCGGCAATCCTTCTTTTGAACCTGTTGCAAAAAGATGCCCGTAAAGCACCCAATCTGCTCCGTCGTTATAGGCAGCTTCCGCTTCCTCAAGGGAGTGGACAGATCTGCCAAACGACAAACTTGGAAACTGTTTTTTGGCGAGCCTGAGCGGCAAACCATGACCGGGCAGCTGCACTTTTTGGATGCCTGCAATGGTTGCGACGTCCGGACGTCTATGGACAATAATCTTTGATGCATCAAAGCCCGAACGTTTTACCGTTTGGATCAATTCAATCACTTCAGCATCTGTTTTTGACTTTTCTCGTAAGATGACGGCATCGATTGATGGTTCGATCGCGCAAAGTGTGTCAACAAGTTGTGCAGTTTCCATCTTGTCGTCCGTCACAGCGATTAAATTCATGACATTCCCCCTTATGCAACGAAAAAGACCACTTTCCGCGTTTGGAAAGTGGTCTGTCATGAGTTTATTCCTTAAAATATGAAAGACACGCCACTTCCCTCCGCAGGTTCAAACCTGTTCAGGTAATAAGGGTATCGGAGTCGCACTCCTCTCTCAGTCCTTTAAAAGGATTCCCCTAATGGTCAGTTCTATGAAGTTATCATTTCATGGACTAGTGTAGCATATGGACGTGATAAATGGAAGTACTTGTCGGAATAATTAAAATTGAGTGTGAAAAACCGTCATTGGGAAAGCTCAAACTAATAAAAGTTCATCTAAGTCCAAAACCTCGATCTCGCGTTTCCCGCGTTGCCGAATCCAGCCAGCTTCTTCAAAGTCCGTAAGCTTCCGGCTGACCGTTTCGGGCGTCGTACCAAGATGCGAGGCGATGTCTTTTCGACTCATTGGTAATTGAATGATGTTGCTTTTTTGCTCTTCCACCAGATCTGCGATATACATCGCAACCCTTGCGTCTGTCGTTTCCATGGCAATGCGGGCTGCTTGTGTTTCGGTCTTCGCTAGTCGTGCAGAGAATTCCGAGAGTACTTTTAACGAAATCGCTGGGTATTTGAGTAAAAATGCTTGGAAGTTTTCTCGCCCCATGACGCATAATTCTACAGGCCCTAACGCTTCTGCATAAGCATTATGAACCGATTCACTAAACAGCGATAGTTCACCGGTGAAATCGCCAGGTTTTAGTATTCGCACGAGCTGTTCTTTGCCATTGTCAGATAATCGATAAATTTTCACCCGTCCTTTATGGACGATATAAAGACCTTCTGATCGATCACCTGCGTGGTAAATCGTTTGACCCCGCAAGTGTGTAACAGATGTCGTTTCCTTTACGATTTCGTTCATTTCCGAAGGTGTTAAATGATTAAAAATCGGTACAATGGAGATGCATAACTTCTGCATCTCCAAGCCGTGATCCGAATGGTGATTACATCCTGTCATTGATTGATTCACCTCACTCTATTAATGGTTCTGGAACATGTCGACTTACTCGTTTCTTTTTTCCATTATACCGAATTAATCGGACGGCGTTTACAATAACGGCTAGTACGCTTAATTCATGAATAAGCATGCCGGACGCGAGGAATACTTTTCCGAGTAAGACGCCTGCAAGAAGTAAGACAACTGTTCCAACTGCGATGAAAGTGTTTTGTTTCATGTTGCGAACGGTTGCTTTCGAGAGGGAATAGGCATGTGCGAATTGATCCAATCGATCAGCCATGAGGACAATATCAGCGGTTTCCATTGAAATGTCCGTTCCGCCTTCACCCATCGCAAGACCAATATCAGCTGTTGCGATTGCTGGTGCATCATTAATGCCATCGCCCGCCATTGCAACATGGCGACCTTTGTTTTTCAGTTTTTGTACCATTGCTACTTTGTCTTCTGGAAGCAGCTCCGCATGCACTTCGTCGAGTCCTAATTGGGCTCCGACAAGTTCTGCCGTATGGCGGTTATCACCTGTCAGCATAATGATTTGTTTGATGCCATTTGTGCGCAGTTGCTGAAGTGCTTCTTCTGCTTCAGGACGGATTTTGTCAGCGATTGAAAAGATACCCGCGATCACACCGTCAATGCTTGCGAAGATCGCTGTGTTGCCGGTTTTTTCACGTTGTACCGCATAGTCTTCTGCAACATCATCAATAATGATTCCTTCAGAAGCCATTAATTTACGGTTACCGATGACAAGTTGTTTGCCTTCAATGCGAGCACGGATCCCGTTTCCTTTTATTACCTCGGCGTCTTCAGGCTCATTCATGAGCTCGATGTTGCGGTTTTTCGCTTCTTTGACAATCGTTTGGCCAAGATGGTGTTCAGAAATCATTTCAGCTTCTGCAACGATGCGAAGCAAGTCTTCTTCATTTCCCGTGAACGCGTGGATATCCGTTACTTCTGGGCGTCCGCGTGTTAACGTGCCTGTTTTATCAAAAACAACCGTGTCGATTTTTGCAAGTTTTTCCATAATGTCGCCGCCCTTAATAAGGACGCCATTTCTTGCGCCATTTCCGATACCGGCAACGATGGAGACGGGTGCCGAAATGACAAGTGCGCCGGGACATGCGATGACGAGGAATGTGAGTGTCATTTCGATATTGCGTGTAAAGATATAGACAAGTATGGATAAGATAACGATGGAAGGGGTGTAAATATTCGCGAATCGATCTAAAAACTTCTGTGTTTTCGATTGTGATTCTTGCGCTTCTTCAACGAGTTCGATAATGCGTGCGAATGTCGTATCGTCGCCGACACGTTCCGCAATGATTTCGATAAATCCGTTATCCACGATCGTTCCGCTAAATACACGGTCGTCAATTGTTTTGGAAGCGGGAACGGATTCGCCGGTAATGGCAGCTTCATTCAACGTGGCAGTACCTGTGATAATTGAGCCATCTACTGCAACTTTCTCACCGGAACGGATGATGACACGGTCACCGACTTCTACATCGTCGACGGAAACGGTCATCGTTGTGCCGTCACGGACGACAGTCGCTTCTAACGGTGCCAGATCCACTAATGCTTTTAAGGAAGAACGGGTTTTTTCCAATGTACGTGCTTCCAGATACGCACCGAATAAAAATAGAAAAGTAACAGCGGCAGATTCGACATATTCCCCGATGAACAATGCACCCACAACGGCGATCGTGACAAGAAGCTCGATGCTGAATGCTTTCATTCGCAGTGCTTTGAATGCTTTGATAGTGATCGGAATGCCAGCAATAATTGTTGCTAGGATTAGCAATAGCTGTCTCCATTCATGGAGGCCGATGATGTGAAGCCCGATAGCTACGGCAAGCAAAATGCCAGTGACAGCTGTAATTTGAGATGTTCTTTTGGCATTCATACCAATCTCTCCTTTAGTTTTTAAATTTTGTACCTTCTATCTATCTCTAGCTTAAAGTGTTTCGGTAAAAGAAACCTTGATGTCCATCAAGTCGTTGGGGAAAATTCCCTTCATTCCAATAAAAAAGGAAACGGAGGTTCAGCCCGTTTCCTTCAGCTTATGAAACTTTTTGCGATAATACAGGATAACCTAGTTTAACGATCGTATTTTGAAGTTCATCCGCCTGAATGGTTTCTGCATCGAACATAACACGCGCTTTGCTTGAGTTGAATAGCACTTTCGCTTCTTGGACCCCGTTCAATTTTGATAAAGTACTTTCAATTTTCTTAATGCAAGATGGACAGCTAAGCGGTTCAAGTGTAAAGACAGCTTTTTTCATTTTGTTTTCCTCCCTTTGTTCTTCTGACTTAAGAATAAGATATTTTTTATGAATAGACCTTGACGCCCGTCAAGTTTCGGGAAACTTTTCTTTTTCTTCCCGTGAAATTCATTTATACTAAAGAAAGAACGACTATTTGAGTGGAAAGGAACTTGTCCATGGAACTCATTTATAAAGGTAAAACGAAAGATGTGTACAAATTAGAAGACGGTAACATTCTCTTAAAATTTAAAGATGATGTGACTGGGGAAGATGGCGTATTTGACCCGGGTGCCAATACAGTTGGTTTAACGATTGAAGGAGCAGGACAGTCGGGGCTCCGGATGACAACATTTTTCTTTGAAAAAATGGCGGAAGAAGGCATTCCAAGCCATTACATCGATGCGAATATTGAGGATGTGACGATGACAGTAAAGGCGGCAACGATGTTCGGAAATGGCTTGGAGGTCATTTGCAGATACCGCGCAGTAGGCAGTTTCTTACGCCGCTATGGTGCGTATTGTGAAGAAGGACAAGTGCTGGACGCTTTTGTTGAAGTAACGATTAAAGACGATGAGCGCAATGATCCGCCAATTTCAAAAGATGGCTTAGCGCAGCTCGATATTTTGACGAATGAAGAATACGATACGCTTGAGGCGTTGACGAAGCAAATTTCGAATGTCGTGAAAGATACACTTGCTGAAAAGGGTCTCGACTTGTACGACATTAAACTAGAGTTTGGCCGTGACAGTCAAACAGGTGATATTATTTTAATCGATGAAATTTCTGGTGGGAATATGCGTGTGTACAAAGAAGGTACGTACATCGCACCACTTGATCTCGAAAAACTAGTATTGGCTTAAGTAAAAAACCACTGTTGATTCCATAAATTAATGGAGTTAACAGTGGCTTTTTTTCTGGTCATGGTGAATTCTTTGACGACAGGATTGGGCTATTCCGTAAACATTTCCCAAATATGATAAAAAGTATCTAATTAGGACATCCTTCTTAGTATAGAAACAAAAGGAGGATGTCAGATGAAACAAAAGATCATCTTATTCATCGTTATCATGACCTTACTGCTGGTCAGTGGATGCGGTAGCAATAATATGAAAGTTCCAGTCAGCGGAGGAAGCGAACAAATGGCTGTGGCGCCGTTGATTAATACAAAAAATGAGAAGATCGGCGAAGTGAGCTTTGTTGAAGGGAAAGACGGCGTGACGATCGCTGTCATCGCGGAAGGGCTGCCGCCGGGTAAGAAAGGTATCCATATTCATGAAACGGGCGTTTGTACACCACCTACTTTCACCTCGGCAGGCGGACATTTAAATCCAGCCCATCGAGAACATGGCTTTGATAATCCAAAAGGGTTCCATTTAGGGGATTTACCTAACATTGAAGTGGATGCAAATGGACGAGTGTCAGCCGAGTTGGAGTTGAAAGACGTCACGTTAGAAATGGGTCAAAAAAATTCATTGCTCGATCGAGATGGCAGCGCACTTGTCATCCATGCAAACGAAGATGACTATAAAACAGATCCATCAGGAAATTCCGGCGATCGGATTGCTTGTGCAGTTGTCAAAGCGAAATAAAATGAAAAGGGATGTCCTAGAGCGAAGCGTCGGACACCATTGAACACTAAATATCGTATCAAAAATGAAGGTGATACGATATTTTGAAAGTGTATCGTGGTGCCAGTCACCTCTAGGGTATCCCATTTTATTTTGAGAAAAATTTTTCAGTGTAATACGGTTGTGACTTTTCATTGAATGCAACGCCAGTCCCAAGATGACTGAAATGACCTTGCAAAATATTTTTACGATGTCCTTCTGAATTCATCAAGCCTTCATGCGCAAAAATGCTACTAGGCTGACCATAGGCAAGGTTTTCTCCCGCACTGGAAAATAAAATGCCATCATACTGCATCCGATCAAATGGCGATTTTCCTTCTTGATTTGTATGGCTGAAATAATTTTTTACCGCCATATCTTCACTATGCTTACGAGCCGTCCCGGAAACAAGTTCGTCCCACTGAAGTACAGAAAGTCCGTTCCGCACACGCGCAGCATTCGTTAAGTCAAACAGCTGCTGCTCAAATCCTTTTCTAAGCGCGTCATTACCGCCGGCGTAAATACCGGCTTTTCTCCGTTCCAGAGAGGCTGAGATCAGTTGAACGGCTGTTACGGTATCGTTTTTATGGAGATCATAAAAAACATACGTATACGTATCGCCTGACTTAAAGACATCGTATTCTTCGCTGTCTTGTAAAATGAAAATGTGCAGGCCTTTTCGAATCTCTTTAATCGGGTCACCAAATGCAGTTCGGACATCTGATTTGGATGAGCCGTATTGGATGCCTGCGGAAGTGGAAATAAGGCGATCGTTTGTGTAAATCGCATTGACGTTTCGCAGCTCGTCAAATGAAATCATAACGAAATTATGATAACGATCATGATACGTTTCCCATTCCGTGCCGTATTCGTTCACAGAAACGCGCTGCGGATCGCCTAGTTCTGTTCTCACATTTTCTTCAGAACTGCCAAGCACAATGTTATGAATGGCGATTTCTCCACTTGGCGGCTTTTCTAAAATCGGAATTTTGACATCGGGTGCTAGTTTCTCTTGATCCACCGAAGGTGATGATATAAAAAGAGCCGCTTTATCGGCTGTATCTCGAATGTATTGAACGGCGGTATGCACCGATTGATTATTTAAAAGGGTATTGACCTGTTCGTCAATGGTGTCGAAAAATGAAAGGTCGACAATTTTTGAGACAGGTTCTTCCCAGATAGGTTTTGCGATATAAAGTAAACCTGCAAAAAGTGCTAAAAGGAATAGTCTTCTCATCGGATTTCCCCCCTTAAGCTTATTGTACCTCCTTGCTGTTTCAGGTAGAAGTAAGACGCTCATAGCCATTAGAGGTTCCGAATTTCCAGTCTGTCAGGAAAAACGATATACTTGTACAATAACAAATGCGCGGAGCGTGAAAATATGATGGTTTCGAAAAAAATGAAAAATGCGCGTGTCATCGAAAACAACAGCCCAATATTGAGTTGTCCGATCTGTTCATCTGACATGGATTTGCTAGAGTATGCAAAACTTGTTTGTTTAAACAACCACTCCTTTGATTTATCTAAAAATGGTTATGTCAATTTAGCACCGCAAGCTTCCGGAACGAAGTATGATAAGTCCCTATTTCAGGCAAGGAAAATAGTGATGGCGAGCGGTTTTTTTGACCCAATTATTTCTCGGATCACGGAAAATATAAAGGTGGCAAGAAACGGGGAACACTCCGCCCTTCTATTGGATGCGGGATGTGGAGAAGGTTCTCACTTGTCGGCTATTTGCACACGTTTGAACAATTTAACAGGCGTGGGGATTGATCTGGCAAAAGAAGGCATCGAGGCTGCCGCAAAAATGCATCCAGGCTCGATTTGGGCAGTCGCTGATCTTGCGAAGTGCCCATTTGGAAGCGGGGAATTTGACTTTATCGTCAATATTTTATCACCTGCTAATTTTGCAGAATTCACAAGGGTATTAAAGCCAGGGGGAATGTGTCTGAAAGTAGTTCCTGAAAGTGGCTATTTACAGGAATTGAGAACAATTTTTTATGACGGGAAAAGCGATCAAGCGAACTCCGCGGATCCTATTGAACGTTTTGGGGCGCATTTTGAAGAAGTGGAAACAACGCGGCTGACGTATCAATTTCCGCTGACACCTGAATTGCTGGAACCGCTCATTCGCATGACGCCGCTCTCATGGGGTGCGGGTGAGAAGAAAGTAAAAGAAGCTTTGCAAACCAATATTCGGCAAGTGACAGTTGATTTGTCAATTATTTCGGGATTGAACGGTTAACGGAAGGGGAATGAAAGGATGTTTGGTGGGATTAGCAGTACGCCAAGTGGATTTTATGTGATAGCGATCGCCATGATCGTGTTGGTCGTCATTTTTATTGAATGGAAGACACGATGAATGATGATATACTGAAAAAAACTAAATGGAAAAGAGTGGAACTATGCTAACATTTGAACAAAAGCAAGCGATTATTGAATCATTTCCTGAACTGACACGAAAAGACGTGTCGATGAAACGGGTCAATTATCATTATGAAGACAGTGTGTATGATAAAACGATTGTCGTTCAACATTTACACCCGAATGGCAATGGCTTTGTTTACGTATCGGGCATTCCGGGTTACGCGTCCGACGACCGAGGCCTTGTGAATATTCGGGAGGCGACGGAAGAGGAGTTGCGGACGATTATTCGCGACGCGATCGATGCATTATCTACGGAAAAGTCTGACGGAGAGCCGATTGTAGAGTTTTGGACAAATCCAGAAGGAGAACAGTTGGTGTTAAAGGAAGAAATGGACGCTTGGAATGTGTATCATGGTGAAAATTTGGAAGATAGCTTTGGGGATTATGAAGAGGCCGTTGATTATTTAAGGGAAGAACGGTTTTCGCCTGGCAAGGGAGGCGACGGGTGCGCATGAAGGGGAGTCATCTCGTCATCGGACTTGTTCTTTTTGTCCTCATTGTAGTGGCAGTCATCTATTTCACAATGATGGCGACGTTTGATAAAGGCGAAACTGGGTTCGAATCGTTTTCTACTATCGAATATAAAATTTCTTAACTAGGGCACATCGTTTGTCCTAGTTCTTTAGGATGCACAGTTCTATGCAATAGATTTGAATAAACTTTGACTTCCCGATACGTTGAAACTTTTTTTAGAAGCGCCCGTAAATCTATCATGGGGGGAGCATAATGAGATTCACAATAGTATTATTCCTAATCGCCCTATTAGTTCTGGGGTGGCATGGTTTCTCGGCACGGGGCCAATGGGACTTAGCGGAAAAAGAATTTGAACAGTATATCGAAGAACAAGGGATCTCAAAATCCATGATTGATCAAAAGAAGATTAAGAATATCTCAAGAGACGGACGGAGGCTCATTGTAATGGTTTCCTATAAGGATGATCCAGGATTCCGCTATAATTATTATTATACAAAAAACAATAGCCGTCCAATGTATTTGGTCGTATCGGAAGGTGACTTTGACAAAGTAAAAGTTGTTCCGACAGAAAAAAAGATGAAATATCCACCGCTAGAGTGATATTTCATCTTTTTGGTGCCTGGCACCAACCGAAATTGCCTGGTGTGTCATATGTCTTTGTTTGATTACTTCATGAGTGCCAATTCCCGGCTTTATAAGGTCCTTTTCGAAATGGCAGCCACCAGTTCCATTTGCCGAACAGTTTCATAAGGCTAGGCACGAGAAGCAATCGAATAATTGTCGCATCGATCGCAACTGCGACGGCGATGCCGACGCCAATTTGCTTAACGGGCAAGACGTCAGTGAATGCGAAAGCGCCGGTGATGACGATCATAATGAGAGCGGCAGAAGTAATAATTTTACTTGTTGTTGCAAGCCCTTCAACTGTTGAATAATCATTGTCATACGTGTTGGCATATTCCTCTTGCATGCGTGAAATCAGAAATACTTCATAGTCCATACTTAAACCGAAAACGAGGCTAAAGACGAGCACTGGAATAATGAGTGCGATCGTTCCGGCTTCCATGCCAAAATGTCCATATTGGAAAATGTACACGAGGATGCCGAATGTTGAGGCAAGCCCGATGACATTCATCGCAATTGCTTTAATCGGTATTAAAATAGATCTGAAAGCGATCATTAAAATGACAAATGTCGTAGCGACGACCACGCCCAAGGCAATCCAAATCTTGTCCCAAATTTCATCGAATATTTCTTGGTTGAACTTTGGATGTCCGCCGATACGCAAATTCCATTCGGTCTCCTTCGCCGACCAGTCGCGCACCCAATCTTGCGCTGCTTCAGATGATCCTTTGGCGCTAATCGTCACTGGGATTAACAGTAAATCCCCATTGACAAAAGTGTCTAAAAGCGGTGTAAGGGATGAAGCCATTTGGGGCATTTGCATCGCTTGTTCCCATTGCTGGGCAGTGTCGATTTTGCTTGCTGTAAAAATGGTTTGCACTTGATCGACGAGCGGATCCGCTGTTAGTGCATCTTCTAATTGCTTCATCGATTGCAGTCCAGCTTCATCATCCCAGCCATTTGCCCGTTCTGCAACGAGATAGAGGGATGATTGCCGATCCATTTCAAACGTTTTTTCTATGAGCTCATAGGCTTGTCTTGTATCATATGACTTAGGTAATGAATCAATTTGCGGGATCGTCAATTCCATGTTTTTTACTGGAATGATCGCGATGCTCAGTAAAACGACGGCGATCGAAGTGATGAGTACTGGACGTTTAATGACGCCATTCGCAAAATCACGCCAACGATCGGAACCATTTGTTTTCACTTTCAACAGCTGCCATTTTTCAATCCGATCTCCAAGTGTCATGAGAAGTGCAGGCAATAACGTAACCGAACTGAGGACAGCCATGCCGACAACGATCATGCCGCCAAGTGCAATGTTTTGGAAAATGGCGACGCGAATGATAAACATAGCGCCAAGGCCGATAAATACACAAAATGCTGAAAAAATGATAGACCTGCCAGCGGTTCGAACGGTCGTAGAGACTGCTTCTTGAATGGCACTTTTCCTGCGCTCCTCTCGGTAACGGCTAATAAAGAGCAAGGCAAAATCGATGCTTAACGCAAGACCGAGCATCGGAATAATGTTTAACACAAAAATGGACAAATCTAGTTTGCTGCCGATTAGCGTTAGGACGCCAAAAGAAGTCACGACCGTCACAACGCCAATTAGTATCGGAACGAATGAGGCAACGACAGTTCCAAACGCGAAAAGAAGAATAATGATCGCAATGGGCAGCCCGATCGCTTCTGCCGTCATTAAATCACGTTGGCTAGCGGTATTAATATCTTTTGAAATGGCGGAAGCACCCGTAAGCGTAACGCCTTTCTCATCGCCAATCGCATCACGGATTTGTGTGACGACTTGGGACATATCCAGGTCATCATTGTCAAAATGCAACATCGCATAGGAAACATTTGCTGTATATTGTTTTTCTACATCGAGCGGCGAAACACTGTCAGACGTAACACCTAGTTCTTCAACTGTCGTCAGCGTTTCTTGAATTTTGGCATCAGAAACGCCGTCAAATACGAGAAACATTGTTTCGGCAGGCATGTCGAACTGATCAGAAACGATGTCCATCACTTCTGCATGTTCGCCTTTCATTTCAAATCCATCGCCTTGTAAGTAGCTTGGCAGTCGAACAGCAAAAATGGCCAAACCGACAAAAATAACGACCCAAGCGGCGATGATATATTTTGGGACACTCGTAACAAATTTTGCGAGCGGACGCATATGATCCTTCCTTTCTATCACTTGATCCCTTACACCTGTCGGTTCCCACCATCGTGGAAGCAGAGGGACAATTGAATCAAGTTAAACCTTATTCTTCTATAATAACGGAAAGAAGAATGAATGTCTTGAGATTGGGGGGTGTTGAAGGGGAAGAGAAAAACACAAAAAAAATCCACTCCCCGAAGGAAGTGGATTTCAAAAGTCAAATTAGTTTTTTGTAACGTTTGTAGCTTGTAGACCGCGTTGACCTTGCTCGATTTCGAAAGATACGTCCTGGCCTTCTTCAAGAGTTTTGAAGCCTTCGCCTTGGATTGCTGAGAAGTGTACGAATACGTCGTCGCCATCTTCACGCTCGATGAATCCAAAACCTTTTTCTGCGTTAAACCATTTTACTTTACCTTGTTCCATGTTTGTTTCCTCCTCGTGCGCACTTGCACACATTGTGTTACTATCCTTGCTCAAGTCTTGAAGCGGTCAAGAAGTAATCGAGACCTTCGTACCGAACAAAAATAATTCTCCTCTATCATAACAGATTGGAATGGGTAGTGCAAGGAAAATGTTAAAAACGTTTTCATCTTTTCAAATGATCTTCACATAGATAACTGTGAGAAGACTAAATTGAGGATTTGGTAAACGATTGCTGCAATTGTCGCGGAGATCGGCAAAGTGATGATCCACGTCATGACAATTTTTTGCGCAACGCCCCACTTAACTCCTTTTACACGCTGTGCAGTTCCAACCCCCATAATCGCGGATGAAATGACGTGTGTTGTACTAACAGGCAAATGGATAAGCGTAGCACCGAAAATGATAATCGCAGAGGATAAGTCTGCCGCCGCCCCGTTAACAGGACGGATTTTCATAATTTTACCGCCAACTGTTTTAATAATTTTATATCCACCCATTGCAGTTCCAATCCCCATTGCAACTGCCGCGGCGATTCGGACCCATAATTGAATATCATCTCCTGATTGGAGATCCGCTGCAATCAAGGCCATTGTAATGATCCCCATTGCTTTTTGGGCATCGTTTGTCCCATGCGTAAACGATTGAAGAGCAGCAGTTCCGATTTGCATATAACGAAAGCGCGTATTCGCTTTGAATAAATTACGATTTTTAAAGATGACCTTAAACAATGACATCATGAGAAAGCCGCCCGCTAATGCAATAAATGGAGAAAAGATCAGTGCTTGTAAAATTTTCATAAAGCCTGTGTAATTTAGAATACCAAATCCCGCCGCGGAAATGGCCGCCCCCGCAATCGAGCCAATCAATGCATGGGAGGAGCTAGAAGGAATGCCGTAATACCAGGTAATTAAATTCCATGCAATGGCTGCTGTGAGCGCTGCTAATATAACAAGTGAACCATTTTCCAAAACAAATGGATCGACAATATCTTTGGAAATTGTTTTGGCGACCCCTGTGAATGTGATGGCGCCGACAAAGTTCATGGTAGCCGCCATCATAATAGCAACACGCGGCTTTAAAGCTCGTGTCGATACAGATGTTGCAATGGCATTTGCTGTATCATGAAACCCATTAATAAAGTCAAAAGCAAGTGCGAAAATAACAACGAGAATCGTTAGGAAGAGAATCGTATCCATTTAATCTCCCATCTTTATGCGTTTCGCATAATAATTGTTTCAATTGTGTTGGCAACGTCTTGACAGTGATCGGCAATATCTTCCAATTGCTCGTAAATGTCTTTAAATTGAATGATGCGAATCGGATCCTGTTCTGTAATGAATAATTGCTTGATCGACGTTCTAAAAACTTCATCACAAATACGCTCGTATTCTTTGATCAAGACAGCGTGCTCCCGCATAGCTTCAAGCTTTCTGCGTGCGAGCAGTTGCATCGCTTTAACAATTTCGTCGGAGCTTTTCACGATATTATCCATAAATTTTTGTATGTATTCATTAATTTCAATGAGAGAATACATTTCTAGGTGAGCGACAAATGCCTCTACGCCGTCAATCACATCGTCCATTTTGATCGCCAACTGCAAAATATCTTCCCGTTCGATCGGTGTCATAAATGATTTATTTAACCTTGCGATTAGATCATGAATGAGTTCGTCCCCTGCTGTTTCATAATTTTTGAGCTTAATACTTACTTCCTTTAGATCTGCTGCATTTTGTATTTTGAAGTCATTCGCATAATGCATTGCTTCTTGCACATTTTCTGCGATTGAAAGTAATGCCGCGAAAAAAGGATCGGTTTTTTTTGAACTAAACATTATAGTGCCTCCATCCGTTACTGGAAATTTTTTGACCGCTCTTCATCATATCAATTTTTGGGCGGTATTCGACAAAAAACATAAGAAATTTACAAGAATTTTACAAATGAACGCATTTAGTAGAATACCCTAATCTGTCTAAAACTTAACGCATCCCAATGGTAATTTTTAAAAATATGAGAAAATATTTGAAACCAATGGTGAAGGTACTTCGTATAACTAACTAAGCAGCGAAAATGGAGGTGTTGAAATGGAACTGTTTGGATTTCCGATTGTTCACGTTTATTTAACTGTCCTTATACTTGCCGGGATGGCAACCCTGTTATATGTATTCTTCAGTGATGTGGCAGAAGGAATTGGAGAAACGAGCCCTTTTTTGGACCCCGCGATCATGCTTTCATTTGTGACATTTACGGCCGCGGTTGGTTACATATTGGAGCTTACGACAGATTGGAACAATATGTTGATACTTATCATTGCTGTGGTAGTTGCGATTATTTTAGATTTTCTACTTTATTTTTTCGTACTGCTGCCGCTCCGTTCAGCCGAAGTATCGCTTGCTTATACCGATGAGTCACTAACAGGGCAAGTTGGGCGTGTCATCGTTCCCATTCCGACTGATGGATTCGGTGAAATTGTTATTGAAACAGTCAATGGCATTCTTTCCAAACGAGCGGCAGGTTATGAGAACGAAGCGATCGACTATGACAAGGAAGTGCTCATTATTGAAGTAAAGGAAGGGACGTTTATCGTCAAAGCGTACGAACCATTCCGCTTCAAGTAAATTAGAGGAGGGAAAGTAGATGGGTATTTGGATTGCGATTGGGATTGTTGCATTTATTTTGCTAGCTGTTTTACTTGTGTATATTTCTAAGTATAAGACGGTCGGGCCAGATGAGGCATTGATTGTCACGGGAAGTTATTTAGGAACAAAAAATGTCCATACAGATGACTCGGGCAATCGTGTGAAAATCATTCGCGGGGGCGGTACGTTCGTGTTCCCGATTTTCCAACAGGCTGTTCCGTTAAGTTTATTATCAAGCAAATTGGAAGTAACAACACCGGAAGTTTATACAGAACAAGGTGTGCCGGTGATGGCCGATGGAACAGCGATTATTAAAATTGGCGGTTCCATTTCGGAAATCGCAACAGCCGCCGAGCAATTTCTAGGAAAGTCTAAAGAAGATCGTGAAAATGAGGCCAAGGAAGTATTGGAAGGGCATTTACGTTCGATTCTTGGTTCCATGACGGTTGAAGAAATTTACAAAAATCGCGATAAGTTTTCACAAGAAGTACAGCGTGTTGCGTCTCAAGATCTTGCGAAAATGGGACTGATCATTGTTTCATTTACGATCAAAGATGTACGCGATAAAAATGGCTATCTTGATTCCCTTGGGAAGCCGCGTATCGCACAGGTGAGGCGAGATGCGGACATTGCAACAGCGGAAGCAGAAAAAGAAACACGCATTAAAAATGCAGAAGCTGCAAAAGAAGCGCAAAAAGCAGAGTTGGAACGTGCAACAGAAATTGCCGAAGCTGAAAAAGAAAATCAGTTAAAAGTAGCCGAGTACCGCCTCGAGCAAGATGTCGCGAAAGCACGCGCCGACCAAGCCTACGAATTGCAATCTGCCCGCTCGAAACAGGAAGTCATGGAGCAAGAAATGCAAATTCAAATTATTGAGCGACAAAAGCAAATTGAATTGGAAGAAAAAGAAATTCTGCGTCGTGAAAGGCAATATGATTCTGAAGTAAAGAAAAAGGCGGACGCGGATCGTTATGCGATTGAACAAAATGCAGCTGCTGAAAAATCTAGACAGCTTGCGGAAGCGGATGCCGAGAAATACCGCATCGAAGCACGCGCGCAAGCTGACGCCGAAAAAGTTCGGTTGGACGGTTTAGCGAAAGCCGACTCCCAACGTGCACAAGGGGAATCCGAAGCTGATATTATCCGTCTGAAAGGTCTTGCAGAAGCGGAAGCGAAACGTAAGATTGCCGAAGCGTTCGAGCATTACGGCCAAGCAGCTGTTCTTGATATGATTGTTCGCATGATGCCAGAATATGCGAAACAAATCGCAAGCCCATTATCCAATATCGACAAAATTACAGTCGTTGACACGGGCGGCGGTGAAGGCGGCGGGGCCAATAAAGTATCCGCGTATGCTACGAACCTCATGTCTACTTTGCAAGAATCATTGAAAGCTTCTTCAGGCATTGACGTGAAAGAGATGCTTGAAAATTATGCAGGCAAAAACAATATTCGCCCGAGCATCGACCAGCTGACGCAGGAAGTGAAAGTATCCAATGCGAAACAAGTAGTGGAAACAGCGGCGGATACTGAGGAATAAGCAAGTAAGCAGAAGTCGTCTCCTTGTGAGACGGCTTCTATTCGTTTTCAATGAGTCCATTCAAACCTCTATCCAAAATACGTAAATCTAAGACCTCATCCAAACTCTTAAGAAATTCTTCATACTTATCTACCTAAACCCTTAAGATTCATTCGCTACACTATGGATACTAATAAAAATTTGGAGGAGAAAAATGATTCATGTCCGGAATTTACATCATTCATTTTCAATTGGAAAAAAGGGGAAAGAAAAGCAAGTACCTGTTTTAAAAGGAATTAGCTTCGATATAGCGGCTGGGGAGATTGTCTCTATTGTTGGGCGGAGCGGTTCGGGGAAGTCGACGCTGCTGCACATTATGGCCGGGTTTCTGAAGCCCGACAGTGGGGATATACGTGTTGCTGACGTTACAACATCAGCATTCAGCGAAGTAGAAAGTGCAAAGTTTCGTTTAGATCATTATGGTTTCGTCTTTCAAAACTTCCAGCTTATGCCGGGACTTACCGCATTTGAAAATGTTGAATTGCCATTAGTATTAAAGGGGATTGGGAAAAAAGAAAGGCAGCAAAAAGTGCAGGGAATTATGGATAATGTTGGTTTAAAAGATGTCCAGGATCATTATCCAAACGAACTTTCGGGTGGACAACAGCAGCGAGTCAGTATTGCCCGTGCGCTTATTACCGACCCGCCGGTCATTTTCGCGGATGAACCGACAGGCAGTTTGGACTCGGAAACAGAGCAGGATGTTTTATTGCTTATCCAATCGTTAAATAAGTCGCGTGGTATTACTTTTGTCATCATTACGCATGACGATGAAGTCGCTCACACCGCAGACCGGATTTACCGGATGCACGACGGTGAATTAGTGGAAGGAGGCGTAACCCGTGCAATTTAAGGATCAAGTGGATTTTATTCGACGGCATATAAAGAAAAATAAGTTGCGCGTTTTCATGACAGTGCTTGCTGCGACTATGGGGACTGCCTTCCTGATCGTACTCGCCTCGGTTGGTTTCGGTCTGCATGAAACATTGCGTGATGAAGTACAGTCCAATCGTATAATAACTGAAATTCAAGTGCATGCAAGCGATGAATCAAAAGAGCCAAGCGAACAAGTCGGTGCCTTCAAGGAAATGGCGCATGTGAAGGCTGTTGTAAATCGCCAGCGGATCAATGCCATTCAGCACTCAAGACTTGGGGAATATACAGGGAGTCATGAAATTGTTGTGACTGACTTCACGGAAGAAGCAAGAGTAGGCTTTGCATTAAAAGAGGGAAGATTGCCTGAAAAAGCGAATGAAGTTGTCGTCGGCAGTGATTTTGGGGCGTCCATGTATTTGGAAATGGAAAATGAAAATGACGAATTCGTCACTTACGATGGTGATTTAATTGGACAACAGTTTATTTATCAAATAGGTGACTATCAAACTGGCAATGTATTTGATGAAGAAATTCCATTTACGATTGTAGGTGTTGGTGAATATCCTGCAAAAGATTGGCAACAAGATCGCTCCATTTATGCGGATCGTGCGATGCTTGTAAAGATGGAAGAAATTTATGATGCGCATATAGAGGAAAAACAAGAGGACTTCAAGTTCATTTATAACAATGTAACTGTCTATGCGGATAAAGTGGAAAACGTATCGACCCTTGCGAATGAACTAAAAGAAGAGGGTTACTGGGTGTATTCGATCGCAGATGAGCTAAAACAAATGGACGTCTTTTTCCTTGCTTTAAAAGCAGGTCTCATCTTCGTTGGAACAATCGCCATTTTAATTGCTTCTATCGGCATTTTTAATACGATGACGATGGCGGTCACAGAGCGAACACGGGAAATTGGCGTAATGAAAGCGATCGGCGCAAATCCAAAACTCATTCAACGTCTTTTTCTCATGGAAAGTGCTTGGATCGGCATTGTCGGAACTTTATTAGCTGTTGCCATTTCGTACGCCGTCAGTACAGTTGCCAACTATCTATTGCCAATCATTGTTGCAGCCGCGCTCGGCGAAGAGGACTTAGGCGGCATGAATGTTACATTTTCGGTCATACCGTGGCAACTTGTACTGATTGCCTCTGCTATTAGTATCGGTGTCGCGATGATTTCTGGCTGGCGTCCGGCGCGCAAAGCAACGAAGATCGACGTGATCAATGCGTTGAGACAGGAATTATAAGAATTTGTTCCCTTATGTATGAAGAAACGGTTCAAGCTGGTCAGTTTTACAGCTATGCGCATCTGTCACAGATACGTGCAATACTGAATACCCGTGCAATAAAGTGAGGGGCTGTCATTTAATGGCAGTCTTTTTTGCGTATCTACCGATGTCAAAGCGTTTCAATGAAGCAGTATATTTCTATTTATCTGTCATAAGTTGCCATGACCAATAGTTGATTTAACAGATGAAATACGATTGCCAATTGTGCGATAATAGGTTTGTACATAATCGAAAGGTGGATGAATGATGGAGTATCGTATTGAACACGACACGTTTGGTGAAATTAAAGTACCTGCCGATAAGCTTTGGGGTGCGCAAACACAGCGTAGCAAACAGAACTTTAAAATTGGCAATGAAAAGATGCCGCTTGGCGTTGTGCGTGCGTTTGCTCATTTGAAAAAGTCGGCGGCGATTGCAAGTCACGCGCTTGGAAATTTATCCGAAGCGAAAATGAAAGCGATTGGTGCAGCGGCGGATGAAGTCATTGCGGGCAAATGGGATGACCATTTTCCACTAGTCGTTTGGCAGACGGGAAGCGGTACACAATCGAATATGAATATGAACGAAGTGCTTGCCAATCGGGGGAATCAATTGCTAGAGGAGTGGGGTGAAGAAGAACGTCTTCATCCAAACGATGATGTCAATAAATCGCAAAGCTCCAATGATACATTCCCGACAGCGCTTCATGTCGCGGGGGTCCTAGCTGTCGAAGAGCAGTTAATTCCAGCGGTTCAGAAGCTAAAAGAAACTTTTGCGAAAAAGTCGGAAGCATTTATGGATATTATTAAAATAGGCCGTACGCACTTACAAGACGCTACTCCGCTTACATTAGGCCAAGAAATTAGCGGTTGGCACCGTATGCTTGAAAAAACCGAGAAAATGATTGCAGGCAGTGTGCAATCGATGAAAGAGCTTGCGATTGGCGGAACGGCAGTTGGAACAGGATTGAATGCACCAGCTGGATTTGGCGATCGGGTAGCGGCTGAAATTAGTAAAGCGGTCGGTATTGAATTTACATCCGCGCAAAATAAATTCCATTCTTTAACGAGTTATGATGAAGTCGTATATACACATGGTGCCATCAAGGCGCTAGCGGCAGATCTAATGAAAATTGCCAATGATATCCGTTGGCTCGCAAGCGGACCACGCTCCGGTATCGGAGAAATTACGATTCCAGAAAATGAGCCAGGCAGTTCAATCATGCCAGGAAAAGTAAACCCAACGCAAAGCGAAGCACTTACAATGGTTGTTGCGCAAGTGATGGGGAATGACGCGGCGATCGGCTTTTCAGCGAGCCAAGGAAACTTGGAGTTAAACGTTTTTAAGCCAGTTATTATTTACAACTTCCTTCAATCCGTCACTTTGCTAAGCGATGCCATGATTAGCTTCAACGACAATTGCGCAGTCGGGATTGAGCCGAATCGAGAAGAAATTGAACACAAAGTGAAAAACTCTCTAATGCTTGTAACAGCATTAAATCCATACATTGGTTACGAAAACGCAGCAAAAATCGCTAAGACAGCACATGCGGAAGGAACAACATTAAAAGAAGCCGCTTTGAAAACAGGCTTGCTGACCGAAGAGCAATTTGACGAATACGTCGATCCATCGAAGATGGTTGGAAAATAAATGATATGATCACGAAATTTAGATTTGTACTCATTGTATCCATAGCGATCCTTGTTCTATCCGCATGCGGACAAAAGTCTCATCAAGCAGATGTACTTGCACACGGAGAACAAAGACAACTTGAAAATGGCGATTTACAAGAAGTCACAGCATCTGCCCAGGAATTGCCTAGTTTTCTAGACGATCGACCTGAAGAGATGCGTCTCGTTTATCAAGTGGCGGGAGCGGCGACAGATATTCTGGATCATATGCCATGCTACTGCGGTTGCGGTGATAGTGCGGGACATCTGAACAACAAGAACTGCTTCATTCATGAAGTTCGTGAAGACGGATCTGTCGTTTGGGACGATCATGGCACGCGGTGCCTCGTCTGTCTTGAAATCGCTATGGAATCCGTCAAAATGGTTCAAGATGGGAAGTCGCTGAAAGAGACACGAGAAGCGATTGATGAAATGTATAAAGAAGGCTATGCGGAACCAACTCCAACACCGATGCCTTCATAAGTTGATAGAAAACAGACATACTACTGCACTGTAGTGTGTCTGTTTTTTTTGTATCATTCAAGAAAAGAGCTCTTATTGTGCCTTTAAAAGGGTAGTACGAATACAACGTCCTTGACTTATTTGTTAGATAAGAACATAATAATGTTCGAAATTAACATTTTTAACAGTAGTGATAGTTTATTTTGATAAAGGAGGCCAAGCGATGTCTCCGAGGGAAAGAAGACGACACATTTTAGAGCGCCTTAAAGTTGAAGGGAAAGTCGAGATTATTCAACTCGCGGAAGAGTTGCAAGTGACACCTATGACAATTCGTCGTGATTTTGATGCGTTGGAAAAGCAAAAGAATCTCATACGCACGCACGGAGGCGCGGTTCTGCCGCAAGCGCTAATTGGGGAAAGAACTTTTGAATCAAAAGCGGTAATGGCCGTTGTTGAAAAAAAGGCCATTGCACGGGAAGCAATTGAATTTATTCAGGCTGGTATGACGATCCTTCTTGACTCGGGTACAACGACATTGGAAATTGCAAAGCAATTGAAGTTTCGTGAAGATGTAACAGTCGTAACAAATGATATTAAAATTGCGGCAGAGTTAATGGATAGCAAGCTAGAAGTCATTGTCCTTGGCGGACGTTTACAAAATGACGTCGGTGCATTGTTTGGATCAGTAGCAGAAGAAATGCTCCGCTCCATTCATGTCGATTTGTTTTTCCTTGGCGCTCATGCGGTTCATCCATCATTTGGGATCACTTCACCGACGTTTGAAAAATCATCCCTGAAGCAAAGAATGAATGAAGCAGCTGAGCAAATTATTCTCGTAACAGATTCTTCAAAATTTGACCGAAAATCATTTGCCAAAGTGTGTGATCTTGATCAGATTACCGCTATGATCACGGACGATAAACTTTCAGAATTGCAAATTGAAGCTTATGAGGCACAAGTGGATATTATTAGGGCAAGGCAGGTGGAACAATGAAAATAGGAGTTATTGCTGATGACCTAACGGGCGCCAACGCAACGGGGGTACTATTAGCGGAAGTCGGATTTACAAGTGTCACAATTGTTTTTGGTGGAGAAGTTCCCAAGGAAAATGGATTTACGTCCATTTGTGTGGACACCGATAGCCGATATGTATCGATGGAAGTCGCTAAAGACCGCGTATCGAATACGTATGCCGAGCTCCGTAAATGGGGTGCCGACATTGTGGCAAAAAGAATCGATAGCACAATTCGAGGCAACCTAGGATCAGAAATCGATGCTTTGTTAGAAGAAATGGGAGACGACAGTGTCGCAATCGTGATCGCTTCATATCCAGATTCCGGGCGCGTGACATCCGGAGGGTATTTATTGGTTGAAGGAATACCTGTACAAGAAACAAATGTTGCCAAAGATCCATTGAACCCGGTTACGAACTCATATGTTCCCGATGTTGTTGCGGAACAAAGCCAACTTGCAATTGGCCATATTGGACTTGGAGATGTGTTGCAAGGACCATCGCAAATTGTATCAAAATTACAGTCTTTAATGGAGCAGGACAAGCGAGTCATCATATTAGATGCAGTGACGAATGATGACATTGACCATGTTGCCGAGGCAATGGCAGCTATTGAAAATAGAGTGCTTGTCCCGGTGGATCCCGGACCATTATCGGCGGCATTTGCGCGAGTAAAAGCTCGGAAAAACGAAAAAGAACGTAAATATCTTGTGACGGTTGGGAGTGTAACAGCTCAAACAGGACGGCAACTTCAATATTTAATCGATAAAACATCTGCGAATCCAGTTTATGTAGATGCAGAAAAATTGGCAACACTAACAAGTGACTGGGAGAAAGAGATCGAGCGTGCGACTGAGGATGCTTTGCATAAGCTTGATCATGAAGAAATTCTCATTATTACTACACTCTCCCCGACGTCGAAAATATTGCCGTTGTCGCAAATTGCCATGAAAGAGAATGTATCTGAGGAAATGTTAGCCAAGCGAATTACGGCAGGACTTGCAAAAGTAACCCACAATGTCATGTTAAAAACGAACATTCAAATCCATGGAACATTTTCGTGTGGTGGAGATGTCACTGCGGCTATATTTGCTGAAAGCGGGGCAAATGCCATTCAGTTAATGGATGAAGTGATCCCACGTGCGGCTTATGGGAAATATGTCGGTGGAACATTCGATGGAATTCCGGTCATTACTAAAGGTGGCACGGTTGGCGATAAATATACAATTTATAAATGCATTGCTTATTTCCAAACTAAAAACTAAGGAAGTGTTTGAATATGACAGAACGTAAAATTATTGCAATTCCAATGGGAGATGCAGCAGGAATCGGGCCAGAAATTACAGTGAAATCATTGGCACATAAAGAAATTTACGAGTTATGCTACCCACTTGTCGTTGGGGATGCGAAAGTCATTGAAAAGTCAATTGATGTCACAGAAACAGGTTTGAAAGTGAATGTCGTGTCGACGCCTGCAGAAGGGAAATATGAGCTTGGCACAATTGATGTGTTAGATCTGAATAATATTGATATTGAAGCGCTTGAACCGGGACAAGTTCAAGCTCAATGCGGGAAAGCTTCTTTCGAATACGTCGAGAAATCTGTCAAACTTGCGATGGCGGGCGAAGTGGCCGCGCTTGCGACGACGCCAATCAATAAAGAGTCACTGAAGGCGGCGAATGTTCCGTATATCGGACATACGGAAATGCTAGAGGATTTAGGAGAAACACCGGATCCGCTAACGATGTTCCAAGTAAAAGGCATGCGTATTTTCTTCTTAACGCGTCACGTATCACTCGCAGAGGCGATTACGCAAATGACGAAAGAGCGTGTCCATGATTACTTAATTCGCTGCGACCAAGCACTGCAACGTCTAGGTGTTGAAAGCCGTAAACTTGCTGTCGCGGGGCTTAACCCGCACTCCGGTGAAGGCGGTCTTTTCGGTCATGAAGAGATAGATGAAATCACACCGGGAATTGACTTAGCGAAAGCGGACGGCATCGACGCTTATGGTCCAGTTCCGGCAGACTCTGTCTTTTTCCAAGCATTAAACGGGAAATATGATGCAGTTCTTTCTCTTTATCACGATCAAGGTCATATTGCTGCGAAAATGACGGATTTCCACCGTACGATTTCCATTACAAACGGTCTTCCATTCCTTCGTACTTCTGTTGACCATGGAACGGCATTTGATATCGCATGGAAAAATATTGCATCTGAAGTGAGTATGTATGAGTGTATTAAACTAGCCGCAGAATATGCACCGAAATTTACACGTGAATCATTATAAAAATTGAAATCAATGGAGGAGGTTTTCTCCTCCTTCATTTTTTTAGCTTAGGAGGAAGTCAAGAATGTCACCAGAAGCGCAAATGATATTAGGGTTAGTCATCGGTGTGATGGCACTTATATTTCTAGTGTTAAAAACAAAAATCCATGCGTTTTTAGCGCTAATTATCGCAGCATCATTAACAGGATTAATCGGCGGTATGGAGCCGGTCGCAGTCGCTTCTACGATTTCAGCAGGATTCGGCGGTACACTCGGTTCAATCGGGATTGTCGTCGGGTTTGGGGTCATGATTGGACGGATTTTAGAAGTATCGGGCGCGGCAGAACGGTTGGCGTATAGTCTTATTCGCTTTGTCGGGAAAAAGAAAGAAGAATGGGCACTGGCGATTGCTGGTTATATCGTTTCGATTCCCATTTTTGTCGATTCTGCTTTTGTTATTTTAAACCCGCTTGTAAAAGCGTTATCACGTAAAACGGGTAAATCTGTTATTACATTGGGCGTAGCGCTTGCTATTGGATTAGTCGCTACACACCATGCTGTACCGCCGACACCGGGACCGCTTGGAGTCGCTGGGATCTTTGGTGTCGATATTGGAAAAATGATTGCATGGGGACTTGTTTTCGCAATTCCGATTATCATTTCCGGTGTGTTATACGCAAAATGGATTGGTAAAAGAATTTACCAGGTTCCGACAGAAGATGGATTGGCGTTTGAACGCCCAGATACACAGTTAGCTTATCAGGAATTTTTGCAGCTGTCAGATGAACGCAGTAAAGAATTACCTTCTCTTTTCCGTTCAATGCTGCCTATATTATTGCCAATTGTTTTAATCTTTTTAAATACGACATTAGCCGCGCTGAAGATTAGCGGTGGTTGGATTGACTACGTATTATTTTTAGGACAGCCAATTATTGCGGTCGGTTTAGCGTTAGTAGTGGCAATTTATGCGTTAGCGGGACAACTTAAACGCGAAGAAGCGCTTGAGCGAATGGAAGAAGGGATTGTGACAGCGGGTATTATCTTGCTTGTAACTGGAGCGGGCGGTGCGCTGGGACAAGTACTTCGTGAAAGCGGCGCGGGGGATTATATTGCGCAACAAGTCGCGACATTACCGTTGCCGGCAATTTTAATTCCATTTTTCATTGCAACGATTGTTCGTTTGATTCAAGGAAGTGGAACCGTCGCAATGATTACAGCTGCGTCCATTTCTGCGCCAATCGTTATAAACTTAGATATTAACATGGCGCTTGCCGCGCAAGCTGCAGCGCTTGGCGCGATGATTTTCTCCTATTTCAACGACAGCCTTTTCTGGGTCGTCAATCGAATGCTTGGGATTAAAGAAGTAAAAGAACAAGTGATGGTTTGGTCGGTTCCGACAACAATTGCATGGGGAGTTTCTCTCGTCTCCTTACTCATTGCAAATATGTTTGTAGGCTAATCTATATTAAACTCATCTTGAGCCAAAAGACGTTTCATCATAAAACGATGGAACGTCTTTTGCTATGGCATCAGTTTTTAGAGAGGTAAAACATGGTATGATTCTGATAACGATGAACGGGGGATGATACGAATTGATGAGGAAAGGTCAACCATTTGTCGCATCATGGAGTGGCGGAAAAGATTCAGCGATGGCGTTTTACCGGGCAGTCAAAGGACAAGGGTTGCCAATGCGACTTTGGACAATGTTTGAAGAAGACCAAGAACGATCGAAATCACATGCATTACCTTTGGAAGTTGTCCAGGCGCAGGCGACAAGAATTGGGATCCCCCTCACGATTAGAGGGGCTAGTTGGCAAGGGTATGAAAAACAATTTTTAGATGCGATGCAGGAATGTAAAAATGACGGCATCGATCATGCGGTATTCGGTGATATTGACTTAGTCGATCATTTGGAATGGGTGCAGAAAACTTGCGCTAAAGTTGAGATGGAAGCTGTGCATCCGCTTTGGATGGAACCGCGCAGAAAGATTCTTGAAGAATTTGTCGAAGCGGGGTTTGAAGCTTATCTTGTCGTTGTCAATACAAAAATGATGCCAGCAGAGTTTGTAGGCCGGAAATTCACAATTGCGTTAATGGACGAGCTGGAGGCGCAAGGCATTGATTCTTGCGGCGAATCAGGGGAGTTTCATACTGTCGTTGTAGATGGTCCGATCTTTAAGGAGCGCGTGCCCATCTCTTTTACCGGGCAGCATGAGCGGGATGGATATGTGTTTTTGGATGTGTCATTGGAAAAGTGAATGGTCCCTTTCACTGTTATTTTAAGTGCAGTGAAAGGGTCTTTTTTATTGTGGCTTCGGCAATCGATCCACTAACTCCCGTTCCAAAAATGGATCAGCCTGTAGGAGCTTTTTGAACGCATCATACTGGGTAATTTCTCTTTCAGATGGTTTTCGTCCGGTATGATAAGCCCGAATTAAAATGTTTTTCGGCGTATGTTCGAGGTCGATAAACTCTAACAACTGCGCATCATAGCCGACTAGTTTTAAAAGTTCCGCCCGAATTGAATCCGTGGCAAGTGCGGAAAATCGTTCTTTGATCAGTCCATGTTGCAACATCACATCAAGTGCTGGTGACTGAATTTGATTGAAAAGTTCATGCTGACAGCAAGGCACACTCAAAATAACTTTGGCTCCCCATTTCACAGCGCGGCCAAGCGCCATATCAGTTGCTACATCACAAGCGTGGAGCGTGACGACCATGTCGACAGACGTTTCTTCGTTGTAGTCGTTAATATCACCGATTTCGAATGATAAATTTTCGTAACCCAAATCTTGCGCGATCTCGCGGCAGTGTTCAATTACTTCTTTTTTCAAATCTAGTCCGGTCACGTGGAGATCCAATCCTTTTTCAACATGTAAGTAGTGGTAAAGCGCAAAAGTCAAATACGATTTACCTGAACCAAAGTCCAAAATGCGAATGGTGCGATCTTTTGGTAAATGAGCGAGTGCATCATCGATAAATTCAACGAAACGATTAATTTGCCTGAACTTATCATGCTTTTGTTTTTTTACCTTTCCCTCGGGTGACTGGACGCCAAGCCGAATAAGAAACGGGTAAGGGGTATCCTCTTGCAGTAAATAATTTTTCTTCCGATTATGCGATAGATTGGCGACTTTAGTAGACGACGTCTTTTCTGTGCGCCACATCACTTTGAATTTCTTCGTTAACTGTACATGAATTTTTTCATCGGAAAATTCCGCATGTACTTGCTTAAATTGTTCAAGCAATAGTTTGAGTTGCCCATGCACGTGTTCGGGAAGTACATTTTCATGCTTTAATACCCGTTCATACTGATATTCCAATTGGATATGAAGCTGACCTCTGAGCGTGACAGGCTTCACTTTTACCCGCTTTAAATCAGCCGATTTCGTTCGCGGCTGGCTAATTGTCCCGCTAATGAGCGTTCCATTTGTGAACCGATGTGACAGTTCCTCGATTAATTGTTCAAACTCCATGCAAACACTCCTATTTAAATGTAAAACCTTGCTTTTCCAAGAACGCTTTCATATACGTTCGTTTTGGTGTTTCTAAAAAATTCGCCATCGAAGTTGTCCAATTCGCGTCTTTTTGATTGGAGCCGCGACTTAAATAATACGCATTCATCGTTTGATCGTAGGCAGGCAGGATTTCTTCGTATTTCTCTGGATCATAGCTGTTTTCATGGATGATGGCTTCAACAGGCAGTCTTGGCTTTACTTCATTTTCCTCGTCAGGGACGCCGATAGACATGGCGAACAGTGGAACGACGCCTTTTGGCAAGTTAAACAGCGCGCTTATTTCTTCCGGCGCATTACGAACACCGCCAATATAGCAAATACCATAGCCTTTCGATTCCGCTGCGATGGCGACATTTTGGGCAAATAAAGAGACGTCAACTGTGCTAACAAGCAAGTTTTCAGCATACGAAAAATCGATTTCACGATCGAGCAGTTGCGCGGCTTTTTGTAATCTGCAATAGTCTGCGCAAAATACAAGTACAGCACCCGCAGACAAAATCTGGTTTGGATTTTTCGATAAATCCGCCAGTTCCTTCCGCTTTTGTTCGTCCGTGACGTGGATCACGGAATAGGCTTGAACAAAGTGAGAACTCGCCGCATGTTGCCCGGCTTGAATGAGTTCCCGCACATCCTCGGACTGTAAAGGAACTGGCTTATATTTTCGAACAGATGCGTGTGCGGTTAATAACTCAATGACCATTATCATCACCTCAAATAATTATATATAGTCTAAGATTAACAAAGTTTTACTGGCGATAACCTCCTTATAAAGACCCAGAAAGGAGTGGATTACCTTGTTTTGGTTGGAAGGTATTTCGGTTATTACAGCTATTTTAATCATTTTTCCAGTCTTTGTTCCACTTATCGCCATTGCTTTTTCAAGCCTCAAGATTGTGTCGATTCCATTCGTGAAACGGTTCCAGCGCCTTTTCAACTTCCATCTGCATAAAAGGAACCATTCGCTGTTCCGGCAATCTCTCCTGATCGGAATAAAAAGCGTTTAATGGGTTTGTGAAGCCCGCGCCGACTAATGCTTCCGATTTGCCGCAAGCATAGTAAATCTGTCCAACAGTCGACCAGTACGCAGCGCCAAGGCACATTGGACACGGTTCCCCGCTTGCATACAGGACGCAATCCGATAAGTCGATGGATCCGATTGTTTGGCAAGCCTCTCGGATCGCCAGCAATTCCGCGTGCGCGGAAGGGTCATTGAGACGATGAACGAGATTTGTCCCTTTTCCAATCACTTCTCCGTCTTTTACAACGATTGCAGCAAATGGGCCGCCGCCATCTCGGACATTCTGAATGGCCATATCAATTGTTTGGTGTAACCATTTTTCATGTGTCATATTCAAGTCCTCCTTGTCGAATGTCTGTTATTTCCCGGGGAATTTGTAGAAACAGGAAATGTTTTATAGTCTATCATCCATGGTATCTCTTTAATCGCCAATTTTGAATAGTTTTACATTACAAAATTGGTAAAGACTGCGTTTTCATAACAGTTAACTAGTGGTATTATGAAGGCAAAAGGAGGAAAGTACCATGTCAAATGAAATGTATCAATTAATCGCAATTATTTTGTATATGGCTGCAATGGTCTTTATTGGTTGGTATGCGTTTAAACGAACATCGAATTTAACCGATTACATGCTTGGTGGACGTTCACTGGGACCCGCTGTAACCGCTCTCAGCGCGGGCGCGGCAGACATGTCAGGCTGGTTGCTCATGGGGTTGCCGGGCGCAATCTATTTAAATGGTTTAGTAGAAGCATGGATTGCGGTCGGGTTGACAATCGGGGCTTACTTAAACTGGTTGCTTGTGGCGCCGCGTTTGCGTGTTTATACGCAAGTATCGAATGACTCGATTACGATTCCAAGTTATTTGGAAAGTCGATTGAAAGATAGTTCGCGATTACTGCGTGTTGCTTCCGGTATTATTATTCTTATTTTCTTTACGTTTTACGTTTCGTCAGGAATGGTTGCAGGCGGCAAGTTTTTCTTAAGTTCTTTTGGACTTAACTATCATGCCGGTTTATTAATCGTTTCGGGAGTCGTTATATTCTATACACTATTCGGTGGATTCCTTGCGGTTAGTTACACGGATGTTGTGCAAGGGCTCATTATGTTCATAGCTTTAATCCTTGTGCCTGTTGTGGGGATCTTTATAACAGGTGGATTTACGGAAACAACGGCGAGTATTCGTGAAGTGGATCCGCAATTATTGAACTTTGTATCAGGCGCTTCTTTCCTTGGGATCTTGTCTGCGGTCGCATGGGGGCTTGGATATTTTGGCCAACCGCATATTATCGTTCGTTTTATGGCGATCAGCTCTGTAAAAGAGACGAAAAGCGCCCGTCGCATTGGAATCGGCTGGATGTTTTTAAGCCTTTTCGGCGCGATCGCCACAGCGCTTGTTGGAATTGCTTATTATCATCAAAATACAACTGTTAAACTGGCAGATGCAGAAACAGTATTCATCGTTCTTGGGCAAATCATTTTCCATCCGTTCATCGCTGGTATTATGTTAGCGGCTGTTCTGGCGGCTGTTATGAGTACGATTTCTTCTCAGCTGATCGTTACTTCTTCGGCTTTAATCGAAGACTTGTATAAAGCGGTATTTAAATCGGATGCTTCAGATAAGCAATATGTATTTTTGGGAAGAATGGCTGTTTTAGTCGTTTCAATCATTGCAATGGCGCTTGCGTGGCCGAATAACGAGTCGATTTTAAAAATCGTTTCATTTGCTTGGGCAGGATTCGGAGCATCATTCGGACCAATTATTTTGTTATCTCTATACTGGAGGAAAATCACGGCAGCCGGCGCGCTTTGGGGAATGGTTGCCGGAGCGATTACGGTTATCATTTGGGGGAACGTGGAAGTTTTAACAGGGACTTTGTATGAAATTGTGCCAGGCTTCATTATTTGCTGGATCGTCACGATGATCGTAAGCTTGATTACTTATCGTCCAAATCCTGAAATTGAAAAAGAATTCACAGAAGCGCTTGAATTGCTCGAGCGTGATGGGAAATAATAGAGGAAAAGCCTGCAGACATTCTGCGGGCTTTTTGTTTAAGGAGAGAAAAAGAGTTCATGAAACTTGATCACGTTGTTTATTTTACAAAAAAAGACCCAAAGACGATCGTAGCGGAAAAGTTGGCTGAAAAAGAGCATGCAGTTGTGGGCGGACGCCACGAAAACTGGGGAACGCAAAATGCGCTTCGTTACGTTGGCAATGCTTACATGGAATGGTTATCCGTCGAACGGGAAGATGTTGCAAAGAAAGCACAACATCCGTTAGTGGATTTACTTTTACATGATGTAAAAGACGGCGAAGGCTGGGGGACAATTTGCCTGTCCGTGACAAATATCGAGGCGCTGAAAGAAGACATTGAAAACAAAGGATTCCAAACGTCAGGTGTGTTGGATGCCAGCCGTAAAACAGCGAACGGAGAGCTTCGTAAATGGAAAATGCTTTTTGTTGACCAATCTGTGTCGGATGAATTGCCATACCCGTTTTTTATCGAATGGGAACAGGAGGAAGAACAACGTTTTGCGATGCTCCGAAAAGAGGGAACGATTTCGCCTTATGATGAGCAAAAGCAAATTGTTGAATGTCAATTCCACGTACATGACCCATTAGGCACGACTGGCGAGTGGGCCGTATTACTTTCACAAAAAGTGGGAGACCAGCATGATATTGTTTTGCCGAATGTGACGTTAACATTTATTGAAAAAGAAGACGGAAAAGAGCGATTAGCTGATGTGAAAATCCAATGAGAAACCACCTTGCGTATTGAAAAGACATGATTATGGTAAAATAAAAAGAACAATGAGGGTATCATTAGCCTCAGGAAGGCCTAGCTGGAAGGGGTAATGTTATGGAGATTTTAGTAGAACGGGCAATTCTTGTCGGTGTCCACGAGCAGCAAGATGAACATTTTGACTATGCGATGGAAGAGTTAAAGAACCTTGCCGATGCGATCGATGTAGAAACGGTTGGGGTTGTGACGCAAAGTTTGGAGCGCCGCCACCCATCCCACTATGTTGGAAAAGGAAAGGTTATTGAGATCAGAAACGTTTATGATGCAACGGATGCAAATTTAATCATTTTTAACGATGAATTATCTCCGTCTCAAATTCGGAATTTGGAACAGGAGCTTGAATGTAAAATTATCGACCGGACGATGCTGATTTTAGATATTTTTGCGCGGCGCGCTAGGACGAGCGAATCAAAAATGCAAGTTGAACTTGCACAGCTTCAATATACACTTCCGCGCCTTATTGGCTTACGTGCATCGTTAAGCAGGCAAGGGGGAGGAACGGGCGGTGGTTTTCAAAACAAAGGTGCTGGTGAAACGAAGCTGGAACTTGACCGCCGTAAAATTGAAGACCAAATTGCAAAATTACGGCGCGACCTGAACCATGTGAAAGATCAACGAGAAACACAGCGCAAACAGCGGAAAAGAAGTGGGATACCTGTTGTGTCGATTGTTGGATATACGAATGCTGGAAAATCTACACTCATGAATCGCCTTTTAGAAAAAATGGATACGGATCATTCCAAGCAAGTGTTTGAAAAAGATATGTTATTTGCAACACTTGATACATCCATCCGTAAAATAAAGCTGATCGACAATAAAGAGTTCATCCTGACAGACACGGTTGGATTCGTTTCAAAGCTGCCGCATAATTTGGTGCAAGCTTTCCGCTCAACATTAGAAGAGGCGCGAGATGCGGACCTTCTTCTCCATGTTGTGGACGTTTCAAATGAGGATTACCAGTATATGGTTGAAGTGACAAACGACACACTCCATGAAATTGGCGTTGAAAATGTCGCAATGGTCAATGTGTACAACAAAGCAGATCTTGCGAATATCATGTATCCGAAAGTTAGCGGTAATACGGTTTGGTTATCCGCCAGGGAAGGGAACGGTCTGGAAGAGCTGATCGCGTTAATCAAGCGGCATATTTTTGAACAATATGTAACGTGTAAACTGATGATTCCTTATGATCGCGGGGAAATTGTCTCTCATTTAAATGATAAAGCCAACGTGAAGAACGTTGCTTATGAAGAAGAGGGAACATTGATGACTGTAGAAATGGACGTTACGGAGCGCGATAAACTAAGTGAGTATATCATCAGTCATTAAAATTAAAACAAAAACTGCACTGTATGATTGGGTGGGGGCCCGTCATACAGTGCAGTTTTTTTAATAAGAGAAAGGGGGTGGGATAGTAGTATTATCCCCGTAATTTTTGAAAGTTAAACCTTTTGGTATTGAAAATAATGAAGTCTTGCAAAAATGCCATCTTCCTCGAGTAAATCCTCATAACTACCTTCCTCGGCAATCCCTTCTTCTGTCACGACAACGACATGGTCAGCGTCTTTAATTGTCGCCAGTCGGTGGGCGATGACAAGCGTTGTACGATTTTCGGCAAGCTCGGTCAGAGATTGCTGAATGATGCGTTCAGTCTCTGTATCTAATGCGGAAGTTGCTTCATCCAAAATAAGGATTGGCGGATTTTTTAAAAACATACGTGCAATCGCAAGTCGCTGCTTTTGACCGCCAGATAGTTTCAAACCGCGTTCGCCAACTTGTGTTTCATACCCATTTGGCAGCGAAGCGATAAAATCTTCAAGATATGCTTTTTCAGCGGCCTCGAAAATCTCTGCGTCGGTCGCATCTAATTTTCCATAAGCAATATTTTCTTTAATCGTCCCGGTAAATAAAAAGACATCCTGCTGTACAATACCAATTTGAGAACGTAAGGAATGCTGTGTCATTTGACGAATATCAATCCCATCGATGGAGATAGAACCTTCATGGACATCATAAAATCGAGGAATTAATGAGCAAATCGTCGTTTTCCCAGCACCGGATGGACCGACAAATGCAACGGTTTTCCCAGCAGGAATTGTTAAATTAATTCCTTCTAATACGGACTTTTCACCATCATAGTGGAAATGAACATTGTCAAAAACGATTTGGCCGTTTAAATGGGGTACAGCAATCGCATCGGGACGGTCTTTGATATCTGGATCTTGTTCAATGAGATCTTGGAATCTACGGAAACCTGCCATTCCCTTTGGATACAATTCCAACAAAGCACTAATTTTGTCCACCGGCTTAATGAGGACGTTCACAAATAATACGAAGCTAACGAGTTCACCATAGGTTAACTTTCCGTTAAATGTAAACCAAGCACCAACGACAAGGACAAGCAGCGTTACAAGTCTCGTCATCATAAACATGCTGGAATGTGTCCACGCCATAACATGATAAGCTACGAGTTTTGCTTTTCTAAAATTACGATTGTCTTTTTTGAAACGTTCGATTTCGAAATCTTCATTTGTAAAAGACTTTACGACACGAGAGCCAGAAACAGCATCTTCTACCCGAGCGTTCACATCGGCAATTTTGCTATACATATTTTGCCACGCTGCGTTCATTTTGATATTACAAAATGTCACAAGAACGGCTAACAATGGCACCATGACAATTGCAATAATGGCAAGTTCAGGATTGATCGTGTACATGATCGCAAATGCACCGATCATCGTCATGATAGCGATAAAGGCATCTTCAGGTCCGTGATGGGCAAGTTCACCAATGTCGAATAAGTCATTCGTAATCCGGCTCATAATATGACCGGTTTTTGTATTATCGAAAAAACGAAATGACTGGCGCTGTACATGATTGAACAGGTGTTGACGCATGTCCGTTTCAATATTAATGCCAAGTTTGTGCCCTAAATAGCTGACCACATATTGTAAAAATGTACTGAGTAAATAAATGAATAACAGTAAAGCACTAATCCAGACAATTTTTCCCCAATCCCCTTCCGGGAGCAAATCATCGATGAACCACTTCACGGCTACTGGGAAGGCAAGATCCAGTAAAGCAACAAAAATCGCACTTGAAAAGTCGATGATAAACAGACGTTTATGCGGTTTATAGTAAGAGAAAAACTTTTTTAGCAACTGTAAGAGACTCCTTTCTTCATGTTCATATTGGCTAGTATAGCGAAAAAGAAGTAAGAAGACGATTTATTCATTTCTAGTGGCGAAGTATTTAATGTCATCCTAGTTTGATACTTTAGATGGTTTTGTTACTTTAATCGATAATCATTTTCAATTAGTCGTTGACACTAATTACCATCATGCTATAATTGAGTTTGTGGCCAATTGATAATCATTATCATTATCAATGAGCCGCAAATAATTGGTATCGGTGATAGCCATGAAGAAACGTTATTTGATCATTACAGTCATACTTCTCTCATTTCTATCGTTATTCGTTGGAGTGAGCCATATTACGCCGATGGATCTGCTAGATTTTAAATCGGAAGAAACGGAAATATTTTTAATTAGCCGTTTGCCGCGACTTGTTGCCATTCTGCTTGCAGGTGCTGGCATGAGTATTGCGGGGCTTATCATGCAACAGCTAAGTAGGAATAAATTTGTTTCACCGACGACAGCAGGAACGCTCGATGCAACTCGTCTCGGCATACTCGTCTCGATGCTATTATTTACGAATGCCTCTACGATTGAGAAAATGATTGTCGCTTTTGCATTTGCGCTTGCCGGCACGCTTCTGTTTATGCAAATTCTTGACCGTATCAAATTCAAGGATGCGATTTTCATACCGTTAGTCGGGTTAATGTTCGGGAATATATTATCATCGATTACGACGTTTTTTGCCTATAAAGCAAATGTAATCCAAAACATGTCGGCGTGGCTGCAAGGTGACTTTTCAATGATCATGAAAGGGCGCTATGAGCTTTTATACATAAGCATTCCAGTGCTCCTATTAACATACCTTTATGCCAATCGTTTTACGGTTGCGGGGATGGGTGAGGACTTTTCTAAAAACCTCGGGCTTGCTTATCGACGGATTGTCAACATTGGCCTCATACTTGTCGCGCTTATCACAACTACTGTTGTGTTAACAGTAGGAATGATTCCGTTTCTCGGGCTGATTATTCCGAATATAGTTTCTATTTTCAAGGGAGATCATTTGCAAAAGACCTTGCCGCATACGGCTTTGCTCGGTGCAATTTTCCTATTAATTTGTGACATTTTAGGGCGGGTGCTGATCTATCCGTATGAAATTTCAATTAGTTTAATGGTCGGCGTAATAGGCAGTGGAATCTTCCTCTATTTGTTGTTTAGGAGGAAGGCATATGCGTAATTCAACAAAGTTAATCATATTAATACTGCTAGCTGCATTGTTTTGTGGGTTGTATCTGTTTCATGGGTTAAATGGAAGCTTTGATTATGCGCTTCCGCGTCGAGGCATTAAGGTTACGGCCATGGTGTTAACAGGCGTTGCCATCGCATTTTCAACGGTCATCTTCCAAACGATTACGCATAACCGTATTTTGACGCCAAGCATTATTGGATTAGATTCACTGTATTTGCTTTTGCAAACAGTGGTCATCTTTTTCCTTGGGGCAAACCACGTAACGATTGTCAATCAACATGTAAACTTTGTCTTATCAGTTGGGACGATGATCGTTTTTGCACTGCTGCTTTATCGTTTGTTATTTAGAAAAGGTTCACAGCCCGTTTACTTCTTGTTATTAGTTGGAATTATCGTTGGAACTTTTTTTGGAAGCATTTCGACATTCCTACAAGTATTAATTGATCCGAATGAGTTCATGCGGGTACAAGATAAGATGTTTGCTAGTTTTAACAATGTTAGCGGTGATCTTGTTTGGTGGGCATTGGCAATTATTGCAATTGCAATAGTTATTGGGATGCGATTTTCGAATGAACTTGACGTGCTCTCCCTTGGGCGAGATACAGCTATAAACTTAGGTGTTCCTTATGATAAAGTCGTAAAAATGATGCTTGTTTTATCGGCTGTTTTAATAGCAGTTTCTACTGCACTTGTCGGACCGATTACATTTTTTGGTTTGATCGTTGCGAATTTATCCTATCAGTTTTTTAAAACGTATAAACATTCTATTCTAATTGCTGGTGCTTCTGTTATGAGTGTTATCGCCCTTGTCGGTGGACAGTGGGTTGTGGAGCGGGTCTTTACTTTCTCGACAACATTAAGTGTCATCATCAACTTTGTCGGCGGTGTCTATTTCATCTATTTACTATTAAAGGAGAGTCGATCTGCATGATCCAAGTTCGGGAACTGTCAAAGTTTTATGGGAAAAAAGCGGTTGTTGAAAAAGTAAATGTAACGATCCATCCAGGAAAAATCACTTCTTTTATAGGACCGAACGGAGCTGGCAAATCGACACTACTTTCAATGGTAAGCCGTCTTCTTGATGCGGATACTGGAGAAGTCCTCGTTGACCAAGACAATGTGAAACAGATGAAGTCCAGTGAATTCTCTAAAAAAGTTTCAATTTTAAAACAATCCAATTTTATGAATGCACGTTTAACAATACGTGAACTTGTTTCGTTTGGCCGCTTCCCTCATTCCAGGGGAAGGCTTAATGCGGAAGATATCCGTATGATTGATCAAGCGATGGACTATATGGACTTAATGGAAATGCAAAATCGTTATCTCGACGAGTTATCTGGCGGTCAGCGTCAGCGTGCGTTTATCGCAATGGTGATCGCGCAAGATACAGATTATGTATTGCTCGATGAACCGCTCAATAACTTGGATATGAAGCATTCCGTTCAAATTATGAAAATCTTAAGAAGGCTTGTCGATGAGCTTGGGAAAACAGTCGTTATCGTCCTCCATGATATAAACTTTGCATCGGTTTACTCTGACCGAATTGTCGCTTTGAAAAATGGTCGAGTTGTAAGAGACGGACCAACGAATGAAATTATTAACTCGGATGCATTGAAGGAAATCTATGATATGGATATTCCGATTAAACAACTTAGTAATTGCCGTATTTGTGTATATTTCAACTCTTAAAACAAAAGGATGGTTGACATGAAAAAATTTACAATTGTATTGATGATGCTTGCGCTAATGGCCATACTAGCTGCTTGCGGCGGCAAAGGTGAGCAAGGTGCAGACGACAAAGCAACAGGTAACAATGATGAAGCAAAAACAGAAGAAACAGCAACAATGACTGTAAAACATGAGCTTGGTGAAACACCTATCGAGAAAAATCCTAAGACTGTTGTAGTTTTTGATTTTGGAATGCTTGATACATTAGATGAACTGGGCATTGAAGTGGCAGGACTTCCACAAGCAAATGTTCCAGGCTATCTATCTAAATATGAAGATGCTAAATATGCAAACCTTGGAAGCCTAAAGGAACCGGATTTTGAAGCGATTCATGCACTAAAGCCAGATGTAATTTTCATCTCTGGACGTCAAGCGGACTTATATGACGACTTAAGTGACATTGCGCCAACGATCTACGTAGGTGTGGATACAGCGAAATACATGGAATCCTTCAAAGGGAACATGGAAATGGTTGCGGAATTATTCGGTAAAGAAGATGAAATGAAAGCCGAACTTGAAGACATTGATGCACAAATTGCAACGATTAAAGAAGAAACTGCAAATAAAGATGAGAAAGCACTTATCGTTTTGGGCAGTGAAGGGAAAGTAAGTGCATACGGCTCTAACTCACGTTTCGGTTTGATTCATGATGTATTTGGATTTAAAGCGGCGGATGAAAAAATTGAAGTGTCAACACATGGTCAAAACGTTTCGTTTGAGTACATTCTTGAAACAAATCCAGATATTTTATTCGTCATTGACCGTGATGCTGCTGTAGGCGACGGTGCAAGTGCGAAAGACTCTATCGAAAATGAACTGGTTCAGAAAACAACTGCGTATCAAAACGACAAAATTATTTACTTAGACCCTGAATATTGGTATCTATCAGGCGGCGGTTTAGCTTCTCTTAAAGAAATGATTAAGGAAGTTGAAGCAGGCTTATAAAAAAATGAGAACTAGCCACAATAAGTGTGAGCTAGTTCTTTTTTATTGAATTTATGGTAGAAAATTGTCTTTGTATTTGTCGAATAAGTAGACTATAATTACAAGTGTAAAGACACTTGACAATATAAAGACAGGAAGTGTACAAATATGACTACCGTCAATTCACCAAATTATAAAGCGAGGGGCGAACAGCAGGTGAATGCGAAACCGAGCATCTCTCGAAATAAATTATTAGGTATTGCCGGCACCGGTTGGATGTTCGATGCGATGGACGTCGGTATTTTATCATTTGTCATTGCGGCACTTGCAGCCGAATGGCAGTTAACATCCTCGCAAATGGGCTGGATCGGCAGCGTTAACTCCATCGGAATGGCTGTCGGCGCATTTGGATTCGGAATTTTAGCGGATCGCATCGGCAGAAAGAATGTTTTTATGATTACACTCGTATTATTTTCACTGGCCAGCGGTTTTTCTGCTTTCACAACGACGCTTACAGCATTTCTCATTTTACGGTTTTTAGTCGGCGCGGGACTCGGCGGGGAGCTGCCAGTTGCCTCGACATTAGTTTCTGAAAGTGTGGATGTAAAGGAACGGGGACGAGTTGTCGTTCTATTAGAGAGCTTCTGGGCTGCCGGCTGGATTCTTGCCGCGCTTATCGCCTATTTTATTATTCCATCGTTCGGATGGCGCACAGCGCTTATCCTTACAGCTTTACCGGCCTTCTACGCAATTTATTTGCGACGTAATTTACCGGATTCGCCGAAGTACGAAGCGAGTGGAAAACCTAAACAATCTTTAGGATCGAAAATAACAGCTGTTTGGTCTAAAAAGTATGCGAAGCGAACGTTGATGCTTTGGATCGTTTGGTTCATGGTTGTATTTTCTTACTACGGAATGTTCCTATGGCTTCCGAGTGTCATGGTGGCCAAAGGGTTTGATATGATTAAGAGCTTCGGTTATGTATTACTCATGACACTTGCACAGCTTCCAGGCTATTTTTCAGCTGCATGGCTGATCGAGAAAGTCGGACGAAAATTTGTCTTGGCAACGTATCTTCTCGGTACAGCGGCGAGTGCGCTCGCTTTTGGATTTGCAGACACACTCGGCTTATTGCTTCTGTCAGGTGCGTTTCTGTCGTTTTTCAATCTAGGGGCGTGGGGAGCATTATATGCCTATTCTCCAGAACAATACCCAACATCGATCCGAGCAACAGGATCTGGTATGGCGGCGGCAGTCGGGCGTATCGGCGGCATTTTTGGTCCGCTGCTTGTTGGTTCGCTTTTGGCCGCTGGAACGGACTTCAGTATTATTTTCGGCATATTTTGCGGTGCGATTGTAATCGGGGTATTAGCGGTTATCTTTTTGGGAACGGAAACGAAACAAATGGAATTGGAATAACGAAAGGGCATCTTGCAAGTTGTTTTTGCAGGGTGTCTTTTTTTATGAACGTATCGGGTTTCCCCAAAAGTATTGTGAGTTTCCCGCACCGCCGTATGAGTTCCCCTCAATCAGCAAGTATTTCATTTTAAGTAGAAGACATTTGGGGAAACTTGTATTGTATAAAGACTAGGAGGCGCTGAACATGTTTCGCATTCCAGAATCAATTGCTGACCTTATCAAAGAAAGAGGCAGCAGCTTTCCAATAGAAGGTTTTGTCTATGGACAAGGACCTCAAAAACCGCAATTAATGCTCATTGGGGAAGCTCCTGGGGAATTTGAAATCGTCGATGGCATTCCTTTCATCGGGCGTGCGGGAACAGAGCTTCTGCAATCACTCGATTCAATCGGCTTAACACGTGACGATGTTTATATGACAAGCCCAGTGAGAAGCAGACCTTATAAATGGGGAACGAAGAAAGAACGGGATGGCACGGTTGTTAAACGGAAATATAATCGGCCGCCGACCCAAAAAGAAATTTTGGCGCATGCCCCCGCACTGGATTATGAATTGGCGCACCTCGAACCGAAACTCATTGTGACAATGGGGAATGTAGGTTTACAGCGGTTAATTGGAAAAGAAGCAAAAGTAACAGAGCTGCATGGTCAATTGTTAACACAGCCCATACAATATTTACGGGGGCTAGAAGACAAGGCATTCAGTTGGACGGAAAAAAGTTATTCTATCGTTCCGACCTTTCATCCGGCATCCGTCTTTTATAGACCTTCACACCGAACTACGATCGAAGCGGACTGGCAAAAGATCGGGCAACTATTGGAAGAAATAAACAAGTGATGAAAATACGGTACTCTGAATTAAAACCTTCCCATTGTCTCTTCTCTTTCTAGTTACGGTATATTTTAATCAAATGAACAAAGGATAAGAGGGAAGATTGGAGGTTAGGGATGTGTATAAACCGGTTCAACCATCTTTTTTTAAAGCACCTGTACTTGAGCTTGCTCCAAGCCTGCTTGGACACTATATTGTGCACGAGCAAAAAGAAGGGACGCTTGTGGCGAAAATCGTTGAAACAGAGGCTTATCATGGCCCTGAAGATCAAGCTGCACATAGCTATCAAAACCGCCGAACGAAACGTACAGAAATCATGTTCGGTGAGGCGGGTTTAGTCTACACTTATCGAATGCATACACATACGCTGATCAATGTCGTCTGTGGACCGATTGGTACGCCCCATGTGGTCCTTATCCGCGCAGTGGAACCGATTGAGGGACTGGAACTGATGCAGCAAAATAGAGGCGCCAAGTTGAAAATGAAAGATTGGACAAATGGACCCGGGAAGTTAACGAAGGCGCTTGGGATTACAATGGATTATTACGGTCATCATTGGTCCCAAAAACCGTTATTCATCGCTGAAGGTTCCGCGAGTAAAGACATCGTGTCAGGCCCACGTGTCGGAATCGCAAATGCAGGCGAAGCTGTCCACTACCCATGGCGTTTTTTTGAAAAAGATAACATTTTTGTTTCTAAATACCGACCGTGAATATTCCAACTATTAATGAGGTCGTATTCGACGTTTTACCCTAATTTGTCGAAATACCGACCTTGTCGCCATGAGAAAACCCTTACATTTCAAGTGCTATGAGATTTGACATATAATTATAAAAATTTAGTAATAAAAATGTTTTTTTAAAAAGTAAAAGGAAAATGACGAAAGTACGCACTATTTAGCTATTTGTGTCGTTGAAATAGTCCAACAAGTATGATAAATTTATAGAGGATCGAATCTTCGGAAGTCATTTTTTTGACTCGTTTTTCCGATTATTTGGTGAGATAGCCAGTTTTGAAGAATGGCGAAATCATATGGAGGACAGCATGAGAAACTTAGGGAAAATACTCAAAATGGGAAGCGCTTTCGTCGGAATTATTGTCGGCGCAGGGTTTGCTTCAGGTCAAGAGATTCTTCAATATTTTACTAGTTTTGGAATGCTAGGAATTGCCGCGGCTTTC
Source organism: Sporosarcina sp. HYO08 (assembly GCF_001563475.1). Lineage (GTDB taxonomy): Bacteria > Bacillota > Bacilli > Bacillales_A > Planococcaceae > Sporosarcina. The sequence goes on from NZ_LPUT01000027.1 coordinate 372,593, forward strand.
GTTTCAACGGTGCTGTTTGCTTATCTTGGCATGGTATTAACGCGTCTCGGGAGCCGAATGAAAACGGTTTCTCATAAAGATGTTATTTATAAAATAAGCGGTCGATACTTAGGCGTGATCGTTGACTACGTAATTATCTTTACTCTTTTCGGAGTAGGGGTTGTGATGCTTGCGGGTGCCGGTTCTAACTTGAACCAGCAGTTTGGATTGCCGACTTATTTTGGAAGTTTGCTTATGGTTATCCTTGTCTTTTTAACCATTTTATTGAATGTCGATAAAGTAGTTGGGGTCATTGGAAGTATTACACCATTCCTTATTTTGGCAGTTGTCATTGTGTCCGTCTATTGCTTAACGACAATGGGAAGTACATTTACTGCCCTCGATCCAATTGCAAATGCAGTCCCGACGACATTACCGAACTGGTTTATATCAGCGGTTAACTACGTTTCCTTTAACATCGCTGTAGGCGCTTCCATGTCACTCGTTATGGGCGGTGCGGAAAAAGACGAGAAAGTCGCTGCTTGGGGCGGCCTTGTCGGTGGATTTGGATTGGGCGTACTTATTTTGCTAAGCCACTTGGCAATTTTCTCAAGGGTAGATACTGTAGCAGATGCAGCCCTGCCAATGCTTGCCATTATGAATGAGATTTCTCCAGTATTTGCGATTTTTATGGCGTTTATTTTATACGGTATGATTTTCAATACAGCGGTGAGTATGTTTTACGCATTTGGCGCACGCTTTGTTCGAATCGGAACGAAAAGATTTAAAATCTTCGTACTCATTACGTTGATTGTTGGCTTTGCATTAAGTTTCCTTGGATTTACAAAGCTTGTTGCTTATTTCTACCCACTTATTGGTTACCTTGGATTATTCCTAGTGGCAGCCCTAATCTTTGCATCCTTTAGAATGCCTGAGAAAGTGCGGCACTAAAAATTAAAAAAGCAATCACGGAAACTTCTGTGATTGCTTTTTTGTATCTGTATTTCTTATACGTGAACCAGTTCAAGTTCTTCCTTAGGACCGAAGAATTCGAAGTGGATTTTCTCTTCCGGGATGCCAAGTGCGTGCAAGCTACTAATTACTGCTCGCATGAATGGTGTCGGACCACAGACGTAAATATCGCTACCTTCAATCACATGTTCTTTCAAAAATTCTTTTGTGATAAAGCCGTCGCCTTCTTCAGAGTAAAGCGCTTTGTATTTTGAGTGTGGCATTAATTCATGTAAATTTGTCAATGCATTATGAAATGCTTGGTGTTTGCGTGTACGTGCTGAATGTAAAAATGCAACTTTACGGCCTTGTTGTGTTCTCGCGATCGTTTCGTACATGCTCATCATCGGTGTGAGACCAACACCGCCGCTAATGAGTGTAACAGGATTCGTACTTTCTGTATCAAGGAAGAAATCGCCTGCCGGTGCACTCACTTCAAGTTGATCACCAATTTCTAGGTTTCGGTGCAGGAATACGGAAACTTTTCCGTGAGGCGCACATTCATCTTCACGTTTGACGGAGATGCGGAATACATCTTCTCTTGGTGCTTGGGATAAACTATATTGACGATTCAGTAAATATTCTTCACCGGGAACTTTCACACGAACCGTAATATATTGACCTGGTTTGTAGGACGGTAATTTTTTGCCATCAGCTGGTTTTAAATAGAAAGAAGTAATGACGTCACTTTCCACAACTTTGTCCGCTACGACAAAATCTTTAAAGAAATCCCAGCCGCCTTCCGTATTTGCAGTTTCTTCGTACATTTCTTTTTCAATGCCAATAAATGCATCCGCGATCACGCCGTACGCTTCACCCCATGCAGCGATAATTTCTGGTGTTGCGGCGTCGCCTAACACTTCTTTAATCGCGCCCAATAAATGATAGCCGACAATCGGGTAATGTTCTTCTTTAATGCCAAGGGAACGGTGTTTGTGTGCGATTTGAACAACTGCGGGAATAATTGCACCTAGATTGTCGATATTCGCAGCAGCAGCATATACCGCGTTTGCAAGTGCAGTCTGTTGACGACCTTGTGATTGGTTCGCATGATTGAAAATGTTTAACAATTCAGGGTTTGCTTCAAACATATTTTTGTAAAAAACGGTTGTAATAGCTTTTCCATGTTGCTCCAAGGCGGGAACGGTTGATTTGATAATGTCGATCGTTTCTTGAGATAGCATTTAATAGCACAACCTTTCTTTTTGTTACTTTTACGATAAACGATTTTTTTTCTTAAAGCTACATACAAAATGCAACTTTGAAGAAAGTTAAACAATTCTTCACAATTCATTCACATCTTTGTCAAAAACAGCTTTTTCTTTAACGGAAATGCTGCAAGGGCTATAATAGCATTAGAAAGTGCGGTGAAATTATGCGTTTAACTTTATATACTGACTATTCATTGCGTGTTCTAATTTACCTTGGCACGAAAGGAACGGAAGAACTTGCAACCGTTCAGGAAATTTCCGATACCTATAATATTTCGAAAAATCATTTAACAAAAGTTGTTCACGAGCTTGGAAAAATGGGACTGATCGAAACGGTTCGGGGACGCGGAGGCGGAGTTCGTCTACATGTGGCGCCAGAGGAAATTAATGTCGGTCAGCTTGTCCGTAAAACAGAAGATGATTTTCATGTCGTTGAGTGTTTTAATACAGAAAGCAATATGTGTATTCTTTCGCCGGCATGCCGTCTGAAAGGCGCATTATATGAGGCTTTACAAGCCTATTTGGCGGTGTTGGACAGTTATACCATAGCTGATTTCATCGTTAATAAGGATGAATTGGCCGCAATTTTGTTCAATCGCTCTTTGTGATAAACTAATAAGTGACTAAAGAGAAATATAGGAGGCATTGTCATGGGAAAAGTTTTAGTTTTTGGACATAAAAACCCTGATACAGATTCGATTACAGCAGCAATTAGCTACGCTTACTTAAAAAAACAATTAGGTATGGATGCAGAAGCAGTACGACTAGGAGCGATTAACAATGAAACGGCATACGCGTTAGAACATTTTGGTTTTGAAGCACCGCGTCTCATTGAAAAGGCAGCGCCGGAAGCGAAGCAAGTTATTCTCGTTGACCACAATGAGAAACAGCAAAGTGTCGACGATTTGGATGAAGTGCAAGTCATTGAAGTAATCGATCATCACAGAATCGCAAACTTCGAAACGAGCGATCCACTCTACTATCGTGCGGAGCCGGTAGGTTGTACGGCTACAATTTTAAACAAGTTATTTAAAGAACATCAGGTAGAAATTCCAAAAGACATTGCTGGGCTTCTATTATCTGCACTTGTTTCAGATTCACTTCTTTTTAAATCTCCAACATTTACAGCACAAGACCGTCAAGCGGTGGATGAACTGGCTAAAATTGCGAGCGTAGATGCAGAAGAATATGGACTCGCAATGCTTAAAGCAGGTGCAGATTTAAGTGATAAATCACTTGAAGAGCTCGTTTCACTGGATGCGAAGGAGTTTACTTTCGGTGAGGTGAAAATCGAAATCGCACAAGTGAATGCGATCGATGTCAATGACGTCATGGATCGCAAAGAAGAGTTAGAATCTATTTTAAATCAAGTGATTGAAGAAAAAGGACTTGATCTATTCTTGTTTGTCGTAACAGATATTTTAAACAATGATTCCGTTGTCGTGGCGCTCGGTAAACAAGCCGAGAAGGCAAGCAGTGCATTTAATGTGCAGCTAGATAACAACACGGCCACTTTAACAGGCGTTGTCTCGCGTAAAAAACAAATTGTCCCTGTATTGACAGAGGCATTGAAATAATAAAACCGGGGGCTATCCTGGAAGTGCCTGGCACTTCCAGGATAGCCCCCGGTTTTGTCGTTATTAGTCTAAATTCAGTGGTTTCGTGGCAGGTCCTTCTAGCACAGATCCATCTTTTCTAAATCTGGAGCCATGACATGGACAATCCCAAGTTTCGTCTGCCTCATTCCATCTTGTTCGGCAGCCCATATGTGTGCAGATTGGTGCATCTGTCCGAGTAAGGTGACCCCCTGTAAATTCAACTAACACAAGACCCGTCGTCTTCATTGCCTGTAATAGGAAAGATCCAAACCCTGTTCGATCAGGTGCGTATAGCCCTGACGCCCGATTGACTCTGCCTAAAATTTGGTCTGCTATAATATGGGCGCTGACAATGGAGTTGGTCATTCCCCATTTCCGAAAGCCTGTACTTAAGTAGACATAAGGAATGCTTGAGGAAATACTGCCTGCATAAGGGACTAAATCGGGCGTTTGCGGATCTTGTGCCGACCAGGCGTGTGTAACATTAGAGAGATTATAAATCTTATCGATTTCCGAATGCAGTGTTTTATAATGGACGTTTGTTTCACTTTCCACTCCAGCTTGATGCCCTTCACCGACTAGTAAAAAGTGGGTTTTCCCATCAAATTGTGCAGTTCGAATCGAACGTTTGGGTGAGTCTACGGAGATATATTGTCCTTGAAGTGCCATCGTGGCTTCGGCCGAAACAACATAGGATCTTGTCACAAGTAATTTCATAAATTGAAGACCCCGTAAAGCTTCAATTGGGTAATGCGTACATAAGACAAGTTCGTTAAAGTGAACTTCGTGTGCTGAATTGACGGATAGAAGTTTCTTTTTTAAGTCCATTAACGTAACGTCGGAATGTTCGAAAATACGGGCACCTGCTTCGACTGCAAGCTTTGCCAAATGTTGTCCGAATCGTACAGGGTGAATTTGACTTTCATTTTTCAGCGTTAATGTTGCTTCCGTATGGATGGGCAGTTCCGAATTTTTTCCGAGTTCGCCTGGCATCCTTAACGTCTTATAAGCGGCCATTTCTTGTTGGAGTTGCTCTGTTCCTTGCTCTGTTTGGGAAAAGAGAATGGAGTCTGCGTCTTTTAGTTCATCATTCACAGCAATAGATCTGCCAAATGCAATGGCCTCCTCATTTACATCATAGTAAATTTTTGCATTTGCTTCCCCAAACTGTTTAATCAATTTAGCGTATACGAGGTCGTGCTGGGCAGTAAGCTTTCCAGTCGTGTTTCCGCTTGCTCCTCCTAAGATGGAATCCTTTTCGAGTAGGATGACATCTTTTCCTTCTTTTGCCAGTAAGTAGGCGGTCGTCAATCCGCTCAATCCGCCCCCAACAATACAAACGTCGCAGCGAAGATCATCGTCAAGCTTTGGGTATTGATCCTTGGGATAGGCTGTATGTAACCACAATGAATTTAACATGGAATTACCTCCGTCATCTTCTTTCTATACTTGTAGGCATATACATTGTTACCCGATTTCATCCGATTTAAAATGAAATGAGAGGATGGTGATAAAAAATGAAAATTGAAGTTTGGTCGGATTATGTCTGTCCGTTTTGTTATATTGGAAAAAGAAGGTTGGAGCAGGCGTTAAAGGAAATGGATTTGGACGGTAAGGCGGAAATTGTCTTTAAAGCCTTCGAATTAGAGCCGGATGCACCTGCAACCTCCGATGAGCGTATGGAAGAAAGATTGGCAAAGAAATATGGAATGACGGTTGAGGAAGCGGAGAAAATGACGGGGAATGTCGCGCTTCAAGCGGAATCTGTCGATCTAAAATATGATTTCGAAAATATGCGCCCGGCTAATACATTTAATGCGCATCGTTTGGCGAAACTTGCCGAGCAAGAAGGTGTAGGCGAAGCGGTAGCGGAACGATTGTTAAAAGCCTATTTTGTCGAGGCGGAAAAAATTGGGACGGATGAAGTGTTGTTGGATATCGCTGAAGGGCAAGGGATTGCGCGGGAACGTGCAGCATCTATGCTTCAATCGAACGAGTTTGCCGGCGAAGTGAAAAAGGATATCGCAGAAGCGGGACAGATCGGCGTAAGAGGTGTACCGTTTTTTGTTATTAATCGAAAGTATGCATTATCGGGCGCCCATCCAGTGGAGAAATTTGTCGATACCTTACAAAAAGCCCAAGAAGAAAGCTAAAAAGCCAGATGACGATTGAAGTGGTGATCGTCATCTGGTTTTTCTATTATGCAGGATTTGCTTGTAGTTCAATTGTAATGATAATTTCATCACCAACGAGCACGCCGCCCGTTTCAAGTGCTTGGTTCCAAGTGAGCCCGAACTCTTTACGAGAAATTTTACCTTTTGCTTCGAATCCAACGACTTCAACGCCCCAAGGGTTTGTTCCTGTTCCCTCGAATGAAGCGTCAAATGTAATTTTTTTCGTGACATCTTTGATTGTCATATCGCCCGTAATTTCATATGCATTGTTACCTGTTTTTGCAATATCCGTGGAAGCGAAAGTAATTGCTGGATACTGTTCTGCATCGAAAAAGTCAGCTGAACGCAAGTGGTTATCACGGTCATTATTGTTTGTGTTAATAGAAGCAGTATCAATTTTGAAATTGATTTTCGCGTTTGTTAAATCTTCTGGGTTCCCTTCGATAACGCCTTCTTTTTCGGTAAAGCTTCCTCGTACTTTTGATACCATCATGTGCTTAACTGAGAATCCAATATCCGTATGCGCGCCATCAACGATCCATTTTGTCATTTTAAAAAACATCCTTTCCTTTTTTGATTCTAAATCTAGTATACAGCATTATATCTCGAATTCAAGATAAATGTTCGAGAAACTGAAAAAAATATTTAATGGGCACAGAATGTTCGAATTTACAGATCCCATTTGACAAAATAGGGAACTATGCAAATCGTATATATTAATTCCTTGTCAAAATAAAAGATTCCAAGCATACTTATAAAGGTGAAAGGTAATTGGTCTTTATTTGGCAAGCAATTGATTTTGAAAGGACTGGATGTTGATGTCAAAGCATCGTTGGTTGACTGAACTACAAGAAAAAATTACAAAGGGTTCCCTTTTACTGGATGAGCCTTTATGCAAATATACAATGACAAAATTGGGGGGAGCTGCTGACCTCCTCGTTATTCCTGAAACAATTGAAGAAACGGAAATAACGGTTCGGTATGCTTACGAAAATAATATTCCGCTCCTTTTGCTTGGGAATGGTTCCAATATGGTTGTAAGAGATGGAGGCGTGAGAGGGATCGTGCTTCATCCGGCACAACTGAACAAAATTGAAATTAATGGGACGCATGTCCATGCCGAAGCAGGCGCATTAATTATTGATGTATCTAGGAAAGCGGCTGCGGCTACGTTAACAGGTCTTGAATTTGCTTGTGGTATACCGGGTTCCATTGGAGGCGCTATGGCGATGAATGCAGGTGCTTATGGTGGCGAAATTAAGGATATTATTATGCAGGCAACCGTTTTGACGAAGACCGGCGAAAGGCTTGTCCTTTCGAAAGAGGAACTGGAACTGGGGTATCGAACAAGCATTATTGCGAAAGAAGGCTATTATGTTCTTTCTGCTGATTTCGGGCTGGAGAAGGGGGAGCAAGAAGCAATAGACGCAAAAATAGCTGACCTCACTCACCAAAGACAATCGAAGCAACCGCTAGAATATCCATCGGCAGGAAGTGTCTTTAAACGGCCTCCCGGCTATTTTGCGGGAAAGCTTATTCAAGATTGCGGCTTGCAGGGGAAAGGGCACGGGGGAGCGGAAGTCTCTCTAAAGCATGCTGGGTTTATCATTAACAAAAACAATGCAACAGCATCTGACTATATCCAAACGATTAATATGGTGAAAGCCGAAGTGAAAAACCGTTTTGGCGTGGACTTGGAACTTGAAGTGAAGATTGTTGGGGAAGAATAATTTTGCAGGCAGAAAAGACGGATAGACTTATGAGCTATCCGCCTTTTTTCAAGATCAATTATTGGCCGATTTTGCACGTGAATGCAGAAGGATCGGTCACGCGGTCATCTGTAATATGCACTTGGCACATTTTATTGTTCATCATGAATTTGAAAATACCATTGTTAAAATCCGTTCCAATTTCTTTGAAGAAAATCCCTTCAAATTGAACTTCCTTAGACAAGGTAAAGTTGATGCGAAAACCTTCTTCGTCTTCAACTAAAAAGGCGCGCACACCTTTTTCAAACATCCCTTCAATGTCTTCTTTAATCGCCCGATCACATGAGACGACATGGAAGTCAACGAACGCAATTTCCCTCAATAGCACATTCATAAACGAACCTTTTGTAATTTCTTCCCATCTGCTTTGCGCCGTTTGGCCAATGATGATTTGCGTTATATTGAGCTGGTGGGCAACCTCTTTAATTACTTTTGCAGAGGAACGCCGCTCATTATCTTTAATAATGAACGCTTCCACCTCAAGCTCCTCGGCAAGCTGCCGCCAACGTTCAACGTACTCGGATTTTTCTGCGTCAAATTCATCGAAGGGGAGCGGATCTACAGTTAGAATATACATTGGACAGTCCATGATTGTAGCCATTTTATGCCCACGTCTAATGAGACGTTCACCATTTGGACCGTAGTAGACACAAACGAGAATGCTCTCGTCCATACGACCTTTTACTTTGCCCATGACGGTTTGTCACCTCTTAATTTTTGTTTACATTAGCGGGCGTTCAAACGCCCACTGACTAGGGGAGCGCAGGCCAAGGACGCCAAGTCCTGAAAGTGCCTGCATGACCAACATCCTGTTGGCCTAAACCATGGTATTATATCTGATTCAACTATGCTTAGCAAGAATGTTTACAAAGAAAACATAACGAAGGCGGGAAATATCATTTTAGTGTATAATTCCTTTGTATCTAAATCCTCTTTGTTCGTTCCTATAACTACACATTATCCTGTCACAGAGAAGTTGAGTCAAGTTTAACATGAACTATGCAGAAGGATCCCATCCTTTTAGAAAATTCATCGATGACTGGAGGTCTGCATTTGTTTTTATCAATTGCAATATTCATCCCATTTCTTATAGCCATCTTTATTCCATTCATTTATAAAAGAGTACCGAATCGAAATATTGGGTGGTTTGTCCTAGTTGTTCCCGTTTTACTATTCCTCTTCCTTGCAAGCCATATTCCTACGGTTGCAGAAGGCAAAACTACTATACATACGTTTCGGTGGATTGAATCAGCAGGAATTCACTTCACAACTTATTTAGATGGTTTAAGCCTAATCTTCGGCTTGCTCATTTCCGGAGTAGGAAGTCTTGTGATCCTTTACTCCATATATTATTTGTCAGAACGCGAAGCGTTAGGGCGCTTTTACGTTTATCTTCTGCTGTTTATGGGTGCAATGCTCGGCGTTGTATTTTCAGACAATATGATGGTGCTGTACGTCTTTTGGGAACTAACGAGCATTTCGTCCTTCCTATTAATCGCATTTTGGTACCATCGAAAAAAATCTCGATATGGTGCACAAAAGTCTATGTTGATCACGGTTACAGGCGGTATTGGGATGCTGGCAGGCTTTGTGATGCTGCAATCTTTGACAGGTACTTTTAGTGTGCGCGAAACGATCCAGGTAATCGACCAATACACAGGAGAAGGTCTATTTATAGCTGCGATGTCACTTGTGTTGCTCGGCGCATTTACAAAATCAGCACAATTCCCATTTCATATTTGGCTACCCGATGCAATGGAAGCACCGACACCGGTTAGTGCTTACTTACACTCAGCGACGATGGTAAAAGCAGGGATTTATCTTGTCGCACGTTTTACGCCAATTTTTGGCGGAGAGAAAATATGGTTTTATGCCATTTGTTGTGTAGGAATTTTCACGTTATTTTTAGGCTCTTTCAATGCCGTAAGACAAACAGATCTAAAAGCTTTGCTTGCTTATTCGACGATTAGTCAGCTGGGGCTTATTATGAGTCTGATCGGACTCGGTTCAGCGGCTACGGCTCAGGGAATGAGCACCCAATCGGCAATTTTTGTTCAAGCAACATTCGCGGCGCTTTTCCATCTTGTGAACCATTCGACGTTTAAAGGTGCGCTTTTCATGGTTGTCGGGATTCTGGATCATGAACTTGGGACAAGGGATGTCAGAAGACTTGGCGGGCTTATGGCATTCATGCCGGTGACGTTTACGATTGCGTTGATTGGAAGCTTCTCAATGGCAGGTTTGCCGCCGTTTAATGGTTTCTTAAGTAAGGAAATGTTTTTTGAAGCGATGCTTTCACTCCGCGGGCTTGATCTGTTTTCGCTTGGGGCGTGGGGAGCGATTTTCCCAGTCATTGCTTGGGTTGCGAGTATCTTTACATTTGTCTACAGTATGATCATCGTTTTCCAAACATTTTTTGGTGAACACCATCCAGAACGAATCGAACGTCCGGCGCATGAGGCGAAGCCGGGCATGCTTATTGCACCGTCTGTATTAGCTACTTTTATTATTGGGATTTTCTTTTTTCCTAATCTCATTGGAGACTATTTACTTCGCCCAGCGGTAAAAGGGCTTTACCCAACACTTTCAAATGTTGAAAGTATGATACCGGCAATTACAGTGTGGCACGGCTTCAATACGGCCTTATGGATGACAATTGGTGTCATCATTTTAGGTGTTGTGCTGTACTGGCGACTGCACAGTTGGAAAGGAATTTACACAGCCGCGCCGATGCGTTTGAATTTGGATACAATGTATAACGGACTGTTATTGAAGACAGAAGAAGGGGCTTCGTCTATCACCCGCTTTTATATGACAGGTTACCTACGCGACTATGTCGTTTATATTTTCACGTTTTTTATATTGATCGTTGGCGGTGTTTTTTTCACAAACGGCTCCTTTTCCATTGATCTTTCAAATGATGCGCCCATTGCGGCGAATGAATATATTATTATCTTTGTTATGATGGGTGCCAGCATTGCAATCATTTTTGCGAAATCACGAAAGACGGCAATTATTTTAAATGGCGTGCTCGGATATGCCATTGCGATTTTGTTTGTTGTTTTTCGAGCACCTGATTTAGCATTAACGCAAATCGTTGTCGAAACGGTTACAACCGCATTATTTTTGCTATGCTTTTACTTTTTGCCAGAATGGAAAATGGAAAAGCTTCCGAAGCCGACAAAGCTGGTCAATGGTCTGATCGCAGTTTCGGCAGGCGTTATTGTAACGGTGATCGCGCTTGCGGCGCAAGGCAACAAGTTGTTTGAATCGGTTTCGGTATACTTCGAAAATGCCTATGATTTAGCGGGCGGAAAAAACATTGTCAATACGATCCTAGGGGATTTCCGAGCATTTGATACGATGCTGGAAGTTGTTGTTCTTTTCATCGCCGGAATAGGTGTCTTTACGTTAATTAAACTAAAGGCGGGAAAGGAGGAACGGGACGTTGAAGATCAATGATGTCATACTGCAAACCGTAACGAAAATTGTTGTTTTTATCATTTTAACGTTCGGCGTCGAACTATTTCTTTCCGGGCATAACAATCCGGGGGGAGGCTTCATAGGCGGACTCGTTCTATCCTCTGCCTTCGTTTTACTCTATTTGGTGTACGACATCGAAACGGTTCAAAAAGGAATTCCATTCGACTTTAAAAAAATTGCCGCAATCGGCGTGCTGCTCGCCGTCGGTTCTGGCACCGGTTCAATGTTGTTCGGATCAGAATTTCTGACACATACATTTAGCGAATTTACTTTGCCTGTTTTCGGTGCAACAGAGCTTGGCACGGTTGTACTGTTCGAGGCGGGTGTGGCACTGACAGTCGTTGGGGTCGTTGTCACGATCATATTAAGTATTAGTGAGGATGTGTAGCATTTGGAGACGTTAATTACGATACTGATTGGTGTGCTTGTAACGGTTGCGGTCTACTTGCTACTGTCCCGCAGTCTCATTCGTGTCATTTTAGGGTCCGCGATATTATCCCATGCGGTTCACCTGCTTTTGATGACAATGGGGGGATTGAAAAAAGGCGGCGTTCCGTTAATCGGCGAAGACAATTCAACGTTTACAGATGCCTTGCCGCAAGCACTCATTCTGACAGCAATTGTCATAAGTTTTGCGGTGACAGCCTTTCTACTCGTTCTTGCCTACCGTACGTATAAAGAAACGGGGCAGGACAATCTCGATGCATTGAGAGGGTTTGAAGATGAATAATAGTATTGTGCTTCCAATGATTATTCCTTTAATCACTGGGATTTTGCTTGTTTTTTTCCGTTCCCATATTCGCCTGCAACGGATTGTTAGTGTCGTTTCGATTGTTTGTACAGTAGCGATTAGCGTGTACATATTGCAGTTGATCCAACAGGAAGGAATTTTACGGCTAGATTTTGGTGGATGGCTTCCACCCTATGGAATTTTGTTTGTGGCGGATTCTTTTTCGATGCTGCTCGTTTTGACGACATCGATTATTACAGGCATCCTTTTGCTTTATGCCTTCGCTTCCATTGGTGTAACGCATGAAAAGATGTTTTTTTATCCATTTGTATTCTTTCTCATTACAGGTGTCAACGGCTCATTTTTAACGGGCGATCTATTTAATCTTTTTGTTTGCTTTGAAGTGATGCTGCTTGCCTCCTATGTGTTGATCACGCTTGGCGGAAGAAAAGTTCAACTCGTGGAATCGATTAAATACATTTCCATAAATGTATTATCTTCTTGGTTTTTCCTCGTTGCGATTGCGTATTTATATGGCACAATTGGTACGTTGAATATGGCGCATTTATCGGTTCGGATCGCGGAAGTTGGACAAGGTCCACTACTGACTGTCATTAGTCTCATCTTTTTGATTGTCTTTAGCTTAAAGGCGGGGCTGCTTCTGTATTTTTGGCTGCCGGGATCGTACAGTGCACCCCCAACAGTCGTTGCTGCGTTATTTGGTGCATTGTTAACGAAGGTTGGCGTTTATGCCTTGTTCCGAACGTTCACCCTTATTTTTTACCATGAGCCGGGAATTACCCATAAGCTCATAGGTGTGATGGCGATTGTGACGATGGTTTTCGGCAGTGTTGGTGCAATTGCTTATCAAGATGTACGACAAATTGTTGCTTACAACGTAGTCATTGCTGTCGGCTTTATACTAGTAGGTCTTGCTGTGTCAACTGAAGCAGGATTTCAAGGATCCATCTATTATCTAGTACACGACATGATTATTAAAGCGCTATTATATTTAATTGCGGGAACGATGATTTACTTAACGGGAAAAACGCGCATCGACGAAATGAGTGGACTTATACGCAACTACCCGCTGCTTGGGTGGCTGTTTTTCATCACCTTATTATCTTTGGCAGGTATTCCGCCGCTTAGTGGATTTATCGGGAAGGTATACATGGGACAGGGTACGATTGAAGCCGGGGCTTTTCTATTGCTAGCAGTCGCATTTCTTTCTAGTATTTTTGTCCTCTATTCGTTACTCAGAATCTTTTTAAATAGTTTCTGGGGAGAAACGATTATTAACGAAGACGACGACGTTCCGCTAAAAAAAGGTATGCTCGTACCTTGTGTGCTTTTAGGTATCTTAACTTTTGCACTGGGGATTGGTGTAGAAGGGATTGCAGTTTATGTGCAAGATGCCGCCGAGACATTGATGAATCCCCAAATTTACATAGAGGCAGTGCTCTATGAAAGGTAAAGTGATACAAAGTAATATCCCAAGTGTAAAGAAAAGTGAGGTGGACGTTTATGCCAGCGGCCCAGTTATTGCTGAATATATTTATCGCATTCCTTTGGATGCTTTTAATGGATGAGGACGAGCTGAATTTTACGACTTTCCTTGCGGGCTTTCTTGTTGGGATTGGGATTATTTTTTTCATGCATCGTTTTTTTGGCACACAGTTTTATTTGCGAAGATTTATTTCAATTGTGAAGCTGATTTTCATCTTTGCTTCCGAATTGACACAGTCCAGTATCATTGTCTTGAAGCAAATTCTAAGTCCTAAGCTAAATATAGAGCCAGGTATATTTAAATATGAAACTGTGTTAAAAAGTGATGTTGAAGTTACGATGTTATCGATGCTATTAACGCTGACGCCGGGATCTGTTGTAATGGAAGTGGCGCCTGAAGGGACGACGCTTTATATTCATGCGATGGATGTGAAGCAGTCTAAAGCGTCACTCATTAGCCAATTGAAAAATTTTGAAAAAGCGATTATGGAGGTGACCCGATAATGATTGAAACTTTGCTGACAATTTCCCTAGTTTTGTTTGCGACGACAATTGCAATTGCTGTTGTTCGAATTATTCTAGGGCCGTCTATGCCAGATCGGGTCATTGCACTTGATATTATCGGGGTGAACTTAATCGCCACGATCGGAATCGTCTCCATATTGCTGAAGACGAAAGCATTTTTAGAAGCGATTTTGATATTGGGGATTTTATCGTTTATCGGAACGATTGCCTTCTCAAAATCCATTGAGAGGGGGATTATCGTTGAGCGTAGAAAAGATCGGTGAATTAGTAGGCGTTGCATTTATTTTTGCAGGTGCAATCGCAAGTGTTATTAGTGCGTTTGGTTTACTTCGCCTGCCGGATATCTACACAAGATCGCATGCGGCAACGAAAAGTTCTACCTTGGCGGTACTCCTGACATTATCGGGGACATTCATCTATTTTTTACTGGGTGAACAATTCGTGAGTGTCCGCGTATTGCTCGGTATTGTCTTTGTGTTTTTGACAGCACCCGTAGCGGGTCATTTAATCGTCCGAGCAGCTTATCGTTCAAAAGTAAAGCTCGCCGATATATCTGTGGAGGATGCGCTTTACGATGTGTTGCATAAAGAAGAAGACGAAAAGAAAGACGGTGCGGGTCGTTCCTAACGACTCACACCGTCTTTTTTATGCGCAATTGTTTTCGGCAAACCGACATGAAGTCCCTTTTTTTACGATAAATTCATATTCAAATACTTGTTTGATTGACCTTGCATTGGTGAAGGAAATCTGCATATAATGTAAATAATCAAACCGATATTTGAATGAGGTGTTTTCATGCCAGTAAAAGAGATATGTGAAGTAACAATCGTACATGATGAAGTTGTAGAACGCGTTCAACAAGCTATTCCTGATTTGGGTGCCGCCGTACAAATATTTAAAGCGTTAGCAGACGAAACACGATTAAAAATTGCCTATACGTTAACACTTGAAGAGGAAATGTGTGTATGCGACGTAGCGGCAGTTATTGGGTCTTCAGTAGCGACGGCATCCCATCATTTACGCTATTTGCGGGATGGGGATTTAGCCAAATCAAGACGAAAAGGAAAAATGGTCTATTACTCGTTGGCAGATCGCCATGTGCATCAGCTCGTTAAAATTGCACATGTCCATGCACAGGAAGGTGATCACAATGACAACGGCTAACAAGAAAGAATACCGTTTGGAAAACTTAACCTGTGCAAGCTGTGCGATGAAATTTGAAAATAATGTCAAAAGTCTTCCGAACATTGTAGATGCCCAGGTCAACTTCGGTGCATCGAAACTATCATACAGCGGGGAAGCGACGATCAAGGAGATAGAGGATGCTGGTGCTTTCGATGGCATTAAAGTAGTCACGGGAACACAAAGGAAAAAAGAGTCATCTACACCATTCTTTAAACGAAGAGAAAATTTTGTGACATTGCTTTCGCTTCTTTTTCTAATTGCTGGATCTATCGTATCTTTTCAAAAAGGTGAAACACATGTTGGAGCGATTAGCTTGTTTACACTCGCGATCATCATTGGCGGTGCGGATATATTTAAAGATGGATTCAAAAACCTTGTTCGGTTTGAATTTGACTTAAAGACACTTATGACCATTGCCATTATAGGTGCAGCGATTATTGGAGAATGGCGGGAAGCAGCCGTCGTTGTATTCTTATTTGCGATTAGTGAAGCATTGGAAGCTTATTCAATGAACAAAGCGCGCAAGTCCATTCAAAAGCTCATGGATATTGCACCTCCCACAGCAATCGTGAAGCGAGGGGACGAACTAGTTGAATTATCAACTGAAGAAATTGTCATTGGAGATGTGTTACTCGTTAAACCTGGGCAAAAAATTGCGATGGACGGTGTCGTATTGTCCGGAAAATCGACAGTAAATCAGGCGGCGATCACAGGTGAATCGATCCCAGTCGTTAAGGAAAGAGAGAGCACAGTCTATGCAGGGACACTAAATGAGGAAGGTGCACTTGAAGTCTCCGTCACAAAGCTAGTAGGAGATACAACGATTGCGAAAATCATTCACCTTGTAGAAGAAGCACAGGCAGAAAAAGCGCCTACGCAAAAATTTGTCGATCGTTTCGCAAAATATTATACACCAGTGATTATCATCATTGCGCTTTTAATCGCGATCATTCCGCCGCTGTTCTTCGGGGAGTGGATGACTTGGATTTATCAAGGGCTTGCGGTTCTCGTCGTCGGCTGTCCTTGTGCGCTTGTCGTCTCGACGCCAGTTGCTATTGTGACGGCGATTGGAAATGCAGCACGTCAAGGTGTTTTGATCAAAGGCGGCGTACATTTAGAAGATACAGGTCATTTACGTGTCATCGCTTTTGACAAAACCGGCACATTGACGAAGGGTTATCCAGAAGTGACGGATTTTGTTCCTGTGGAAGGGATTGACAAAGGCGAGTTATTACGTTTAACACAGGCGGTTGAATCGTTGTCGCAGCATCCGCTTGCCAAGGCGATCGTTACGTATGCACGAAAAAATCATGCGGAATCGCTCCCGGCAACTGATTTCCAATCAGTAACGGGAAAAGGGGCTTTTGCACAAGTTGACGGCATGACCGTGTCGATTGGAAGTTTAGACTGGATTCAAGAGATGGCTGTTATTCCTGAATCGACACTTTTGCATGCAGAGACGTTACAGCAGGAAGGAAAGTCCGTGATGGCAATTGCGCTAGATGGACAATTTTGCGGGCTAATTGCGGTGGCAGATCCTGTACGGGCAGAAAGTAAGACAGTCATTGACAAGTTGAAAAAAATTGGTATCCAACATATTGTCATGTTGACGGGAGATCATCCAATTACAGCACAAGCGATTGCCAAGCGCCTTGGGATCTCGGATGTACGCGCGAGCCTATTGCCAGAACAAAAACTTGACGCGATTAAACAGTTAAATGGACAATACGGCCGTGTAGCGATGGTCGGTGACGGTGTGAATGATGCACCGGCCCTGGCTGCAGCTTCGATTGGAATTGCAATGGGAGGCGCTGGAACGGACGCCGCGTTAGAAACGGCGGATATCGCCCTCATGGCAGACGATTTGGAGCAATTGCCTTATACGATGAAAGTGAGCCGCAAGACACTGCGAATTATTAAAGAAAACATTGCCTTTGCATTAGGATTAAAAATCATCGCATTACTGTTAATCATCCCCGGATGGCTTACGCTATGGATCGCCATTTTTGCGGATATGGGTGCAACATTACTTGTTGTACTCAATTCCTTACGACTCTTACGTATTCAAAAATAAATAACTGAAAATGGAAAGGGATGCTGACGTATGTTATCATCCCTTTCCCTGCGTAAAACGAATTTCTACAAGAATAGGATGGATCATGCTAAAATAATATGACCTAAAGAGGGAATAGAAGGTTATACATACTGGAGGCGTTACGGATGGCAACACCAGGTATGGAAGATTACATTGAACAAATCTATTTGCAGCTTGAGGCGAAAGGTGTCGCCCGCGTTTCGGAAATCGCGGAAAATCTTGAAGTCTTGCCTTCTTCTGTAACAAAAATGGCGCAGCGGCTTGACCGTGAGGGATACGTTATTTACGAGCGATATAAAGGACTCGAACTCACGGAACAAGGATGGAAGTTTGGTAAAAAACTTGTCCGGCGACATGAATTACTCGAGCAATTTCTTCGCATTATTGGTGTAGAGGAAAAAAATATTTACGCTGATGTAGAAGGAATCGAACATCACTTAAGTTGGAATGCGATGGATCGCATTACCGATCTTGTAGAAGCAATGGAAAAAGATCAAGAATTCGTAAAAAAGCTGCGGATTATCGAAGATCAGGAAAAGGATGAATGACCAATGGAACAATTGAAATCAGGAAATGTAGCCGAACTAAAGGTGATCGGACAAGACGGTTCAAGATGGGTATTAGATGGACAGGACGAAGAAATCTATTTAAATATGTCTGAAGCGGATGAAGACACAGCGGTCGGACATACTGTGCGCGTTTTCCTATATGCAAATCGCAAAGGTAAATTAACGGCAACAATGCATATGCCGAATATGACGTTTGGAACATACGGTTGGGCAAGGGTCATACGTGTAGAGGATCAGGAAGGGGTCTATGTCGATATTGGATCTTCCTTTGAAGTACTCGTGAACAAAGCCGATATGCCGAGAATCCGGTCGCTTTGGCCCAAAATTGACGATGAACTGTATATGACACTTCGCACAGACTTAGGCGGAACGATCTTTGGACGGCTTGCCACAGAGGAGCGTGTATTGGAAGAAATCGCGCCTGCCCCTACATCTATTATGAATGCCAATTTAACCGCACGCGCTTATCGATTACTACCGGTCGGTTCTTTTATGCTGACCATTCCAGAAAATTACCGCATCTTTATCCATCGATCGGAACAGGAAGCTGAACCAAGGCTGGGACAGGAAATCACTGTTCGTGTTATTGATGTTCATAATGATGGAACATTGAACGGTTCCATGCTCCCAAGGAAAGAAGAACGACTTGGCGGTGATGCTGAAACGATTTGGAACTACTTAAATGATATTGGCGGTCGAATGCCTTTCACAGATCGTTCCACGCCTGAAGAAATAAAAGAAATGTTCAACCTAAGTAAAGGGGCATTTAAAAGGGCGCTCGGCAAGCTGATGAAAGAAGGGAAAATTACGCAAAGCGACGGATGGACGGAGATCAAATAACCTCACTGTATACGAAAAAGGGAACTTTTTTACCGATTATGCGTACTACATTGATGTGAGGGGGAAAATGTATGAAACATTTCGTGAAAATCGCTATGGCTGCCGTACTTTCAGTGGGTCTATTCATGCCGCATTTCGTGCAGGCAGAAGGTGTTGTCAATGAAAAACTTGGCGTGCCGATCGTCGTCTATGGCTCCAATTTATCTGATGCTGAAAAAGAAAGTGTTAAAAACAGTTTAGCAGTTCAAAAAGAAGCAGAAGTAGAAGAAATTACAGTCGATGGAAATGACTTAGTGAAGTATATTAAAGGCGGAGACAGCAGAGCAAGAATGTATTCGTCTGCCAAAATAACGAGGCAAGACGAAGGTAAAGGACTTGTCATTACGATTGTCACAGAAGAGAATATTACACAAGTGACGCCGGAAATGTATGCCAATGCGATGCTGACAGCAGGAATTGAAGATGCGGTCGTAGAAGTCGCGGCGCCGAAAAAAGTAACTGGTCATTCTGCCCTTGTCGGTATTTACAAAGCGTATGAAGTGACAGGTGAAAAACTAGATACAGAACGAACAGACGTCGCAAATGACGAGTTAAATTTGGCGACGAAGTTTTCCGAGGAATCGGGTGTCGATGCGGACAAAGTGGCGGAGTTGTTAACAGAAATTAAAAAGCAAATTGCTGAAAAAAATCCTGCCACGAAAGAGGAAGTTGAAAAAATTGTTACGGAACAATTGAATAAGCTAAACATCGAGCTAAGTGAAGCAGACCGTCAATTGCTTATTGAATTAATGGACCGTATTCGAAACCTTAATATCGATTTTAGCAAACTGTCCGATCAGTTAAATGATATGACGACAAAAATCAAAGAGAAATTTGGCGAAATCGACCCAGGTTTTTGGGATAAAGTAAAACAGTTCTTTGCTGACTTGTTCGATTCAATCGCATCCATTTTTAAATGATTTACCGAAGAGGCCTTGCATAGCCTCTTCTTTTTTATTTTGTAATTTTGCTGTATAGTGATGAAAAGAGAGTATTGCATCTCTTGGCAAAAGTCAGAAGAGGAGGATACGATATGGATTTTGAGTTAGTGAAGCTAGGCGGGGATGTGTTTTCGCTTCGTAATGAACAGGATGGAAAGGTACTTGCCGAAATTACGTGGACCATGTTAGGGGATGTCATGGTGGTCGATCATACGTATGTGTCTTCTGAACTTCGTGGAAGAGGCGTAGCGAAGCAATTACTAGACCGCGCAGCGGATTATGCGCGTGAAAAAGGACATAAAATAGAACCGGTTTGTTCATACGTTGTCACGGCGTTTGAACGGTTTAAAGAATACGAGGACATTAAGGTGAATTAAAAATAAAGCAATCCGCGAAAAGTGGATTGCTTTATTTTTTTAGGGGAAATATGAAACTAAATACACGGCTTAAGCGTATATTTATATACGTCAAAGAAAGAGGTGGAATGGATGAAACGTACTGCTGAAAGGATATTGTCGATCATTGGGACGGTATTTACTGGAATTAGTGTAGTGCTCGGTATTGCTTTTATGTCATTTATAAATGTTGTGAAATCGGATTCAATGATGATGCAAGACTTTGAAAAGGAAATGCTTGCAATAGATCCGACAATGACGCCGGAGGACCTGGAAGTATTCACATCGGTTATGGGCTTTATGGGCGGCATTATGTGGCTGCTCATTATTGGTCTCGTCATTAGCTTTATATTGAGCATTCTCGGCATCGTAAAAGTTTGGAACAATTCGAATCCAAAGCTTGCAGGAATCTTATTCATCATTAGTGGTGTATTAGGTGGAATTCTTTCCTTGGCATCCATCTTACTTTATATTGCTGCCATTCTTTGCTTTGTAAGAAAAGCACCGATCGCGGAGGATTCTCACTTTTTAAATGATCAATATGATGATACAATGCGGCCTTTATAAAGTAAAAACGCTTTCCAACATGGAAAGCGTTTTTGCATTTTATACTAAAACAGCACTTTGAATCGTATAAATATATTCGGCAGTTTCCACTGGCAAGCCTTCAAAATCTTCTTGAAAAACACTTTGCAGTTCAAAGCCTTGCTTTTCATAAAAAGATCGGCCGTTGCGGTTTTGACCATCAACGTAAACGAATAGCCGCTCGGCATCTCTTAACATCGATAAGGCATTTTTGAATAGCTTCTTGCCATAACCAACTTTCTGATAGCCTGGTAAAACATACATCGCTGTTAACTCAGAGTCACCATCTGCGTCTTTTTTTGTGAAGTTGATAAAGCCAACTGGCACGCCATCGCATTCGGCGATGAGCAGACAAGTCTTTTCCATGCGCTTTTTTAACATGGCATCTGAATAGGAACGGTTAATGAATGCTGTTTGGATGTCTTGTGGAATAATACCTTTATACGTTTCGCGCCACGTCTCGTGAGCGATTCGTTGTACGTGCACGATATCCTTGATTGTCATTGGTCGGATCATTGCACTTTCACCCCACTAATTCTTTTTCCTATCATATCAAAAACAACGCTCTAAAACTATAATTGTAACCGAAATGTTATACAAAAGAAACGTCGTTTGGAAAACAGTGGAAACACTGGCATATATGTATCCATTTATTCGAATTGAAGTTTTCGAACTGATAAAAAAGGGTATACTCTCAACTAACTCATAGAAGAAATTGGGAGGTATGTTGAAATGGCACGAAAACGAAATAATGGAATTTTGTTGGCAACCATTGCAGCTGGAACTTATGCATATTTTAGTAAAAAGGAAAATCGGGACAAGGCCCAAGTGATATTCCAAAATGCGAAGACAAAATTGGATTCTTTTCTCCAATCGCAAAAATATAATCGGGATTCTGAAACGAAGGTTGGACATTCGGATCCATACGATCTTCAGGACAATAAAATGGTAAGTGAAGGATCGCAAACGAGCGTTCATTATTATAATCAGCAGGTTGAAGACGATGAAGCAAAATCGCATGAAACAGACGGTCTTTACACGAAGAAAGAACAAGGAGAAATTGGACAGGCACAGTAACGAAGATATTTTTGGCGTATAGACAAAGTCGTTTTTTGACTTTGTCTATTTTAATTTCACTTTGGACGTGTGGGTAGACAATTTTTCAATGGACATTCATTGTCATAGTCGGTGTCTATAAGGTATACTTTTTAGTAGTTTGAATTAGTGAAGGTGAATCTATTGAAGAAAAGAATTAGTTTTGTGGCAATGTTGATCACGGCCGCCGTCTTTTTAAGTGGTTGCGCGGGCGTCGAGAAAAAAGAAGGCACGTTTTATGATCTTTTCGTCAAGCCAATGGAATGGCTGCTTCATTATTTTAGTGATCTACTTAATGGAAGCTATGGGCTTGCCATTATTCTCATTACCGTAATCATTCGGTTAATCCTTATGCCTTTCATGCTGAAAAATTACAAAGCCCAGCAACAAATGAAAGTGAAGATGGATGCGCTTCGTCCGGAAATGGAAGATATTCAGAAACGGATAAAAGAAGCGAAAGAAAAAGAGGATAAAGATGAGCAAGTAAAACTTCAACAAGAAATGATGGGGCTTTATTCAAAGCATGGTGTCAACCCGTTAAATATGGGATGTCTCCCGCTCATTATCCAAATGCCAATCATTATGGGGCTTTATTTTGCAATTCTCTATTCACCCGAAGTGAAATCACATCAATTTTTATGGTTTAACCTAGGAACACCCGATATGATTATGATGCTCTTGGCTGGAGCTGTCTACTTCGTTCAGGCACGTGTATCCCTATGGACAATGCCGGAACAACAAAAGCAACAGATGAAGATGTTTATCTACTTATCGCCGATTATGATTATGTTCATCTCGTTTAAAGCGATGTCAGCATTACCGTTGTATTGGGCGGTAGGAGGGCTACTTCTTATCTTCCAAACTTATCTTGGACGTAAGTTTTATTATACAGAGCCAGAAGTGGCTACGGAAACCGCCGATCAGAAGAAACCAGATGATCAAAAGAAATCGGACGATCAAAAGAAGCCGAACAATCAGAAGAAATCAAAGCGAAAAAAATAACAATTGGAGTTGTTCAATGCGTCCGTTATCCATGACACTTTGAACAACTTTTTTGATTTTCAAGGAGGATGAAAAAATGCCGAAAGGATGGCTATTCATCATTGGGATTGTCGCAACTGCCCTTGCCTCACTTTATTTCATTGTTAAATTAAACTTACATTATGCCGTACTCTCTATGACAGCATTGTTTACACTGACAAACGCGTCCCGTGTGAAAAGGTTTCGAGAACAAGGAATGGAACGTGAAGCAAAATGGATGCGATCGATGGCATTCTTTTTTGGGATTGCATGTATTGTCTACTTTTTCATTATCATACTGGGATAAAAAGGACCTATACAGGAAAAACATTTTCCTGCACACGTCCTTTTTCTACAGAGACACTTGAAAGAGAAAAAATGGTAAACTAGAGGAAGTGAAGATGAAGGAAGGCAAAGAGAATGAAGCGGAAAAATAAATATACAGATAGAACCCAATCTAAAAAGAATGGAAAAGCATTAACCATTGCATTGATTATTTCAGGAACGATTATGACAAGTCTCGTTATTTGGTTAGGGATGCATCAATGGGATCTTAACAAAAGCTTTTCAGCGATTACAGGGAGTAATCAAACGAAGGAACAACAGGAACCGGTTTCTGAAAATCATTCGGATCCGGAAACTGATTCGACACCGTCTTCTGAAGTATCAGATTCAGCTGGAGTTGAAGCACCGACTGACGAGGTGGATTCGGAGCAAACAGATGCTGGAGGCTATATAGAAGGACAGCAGTTGCCAGAAGAGCCAACGTATATCAATGGCGTTTTAATTGCCAATAAAAAATATCCATTACCTTCTACATTTGCACCAGGTGAAAATCAGGAAGCGCGTGAAGCGTTTAATAAAATGGCCGCGGAGGCGAAACTTGTCGGCTTTCACCTGACTGCATTCAGTACCTACCGTTCGTTTGAATATCAAACAACACTGTACGAAAGGTATGTTGAAAGGGATGGAAAAGAAGCTGCCGATCGGTATAGTGCACGCCCTGGCTACTCAGAGCATCAAACTGGCTTGGCCTTTGATATCGGAGAAGTGAATTACGAAAAGCATTGGGCCTCTTCTTCATTCGCCGAAACGGAAGCGGGGAAATGGGTTGGGGCAAATGCCCATCGATATGGCTTCATTTTACGTTATCCTTTAGGAAAAGAAGAAATTACAGGCTATATGTATGAATCTTGGCATTTCCGTTACGTAGGAGAAACGATTGCAAACGAAATCTATCAAAACAATAGTACGCTTGAAGAGTATTTAGGGATCTAAAAGGACTATCTTAGAAGTGCCTGGCACCGCTGCACACTGTCAAAATGTAGTATCATGTTCTGTTTTCGATACTATATTTAGTGTTCAATGGTGCCAGGCACTTCATTTTGTGTTTACAATATCGGCGATAGTAACCGTGAAACCGATTCTTTTATTTTGACAGCGCGTGTACGCTGCAAATACATTTCATACGTCAACTCCGTCGATGCTTGAATGTCTTGTTCAAACAGCTCGGCTAGTTCATGCGACTTTTCGCGGTCATAAATAAAAGCATTAATTTCAAAGTTCAACTTGAAGCTTCGAACATCGATATTCGCAGTGCCGACGGTCGATAATTCATCATCCACAACAATCTGTTTTGAATGGATAAAGCCATTTTCATAAATATACACTTTCGCTCCGGCTTTTAATAACTTTCCTACATTCGAATAAGTTGCCCAGTACACAAACATATGGTCAGGCTTGTTTGGAATCATAATACGCACATCTACACCCGACAAACAAGCAACCCGCAGTGCATCGAGAAAACTGACGTCAGGAATGAAGTAAGGTGTTTGAATGTAAATATACTTTTTGGCGATGAAGATCATTTTTAAATAACCATCTTTAATCTGTTCTCCCTGCGAATCGGGTCCGCTTGAGACGATTTGCATGCCGACAGATCCTTTTCTCGGTATGGCAGGAAAATACTGCTCCGCGTATTCGATGTCATGGTGCTCAGATGCTTGGTTCCAGTCAAGGATAAACCGGGTTTGAAGGGGATGAACTGCACTACCTTCAATCCGTAAATGAGTATCCCGCCAGTAACCAAATTTTTTGGAAAGCCCTAAATACTCATCCCCGACATTAAAGCCGCCTATATAGCCAATCCGACCATCAATCACAACAATCTTCCGGTGATTTCTATAATTTAAACGTGGATTAACAAGTGGGAAAACGGCTGGGAAAAACGCCTCAACCTCACCGCCGTGTTTGATCAGCTCGCGGAGATGTCTTTTATGAAGACCTCGGGAGCCGATATCATCAAAAAGAAAACGAACTTTTACCCCTTGTTTGGCTTTCCGAATGAGCACTTCTAAAATTTTCTTCCCCAAATCATCGAGGCGGATAATATAGTATTGGAAATGGATATGGTCTTTTGCTTGTTCCAGGTCTTCGATAAGCGTATTAAACTTCATCATTCCATCATTGAAAACTTGCACATCATTATCTTGCGTTAAAACCGCGTGGTTGTTTCTTAAGTGAAGATAGACCATGTCTTGATAATGAGCAGTATCATCCAGCCTAAATTCGAAGGTATTATTTTCAATTGCTTCTACTTGGTATTGAATTAATTGCTCGATGCCAATTTTATCCCGGCCTTCCCAGCGAAATAATTTCTTTTCGCTCAGTTGTCGCCCTAACAGTAAATAGATGAAAAAACCAAAAAACGGAATAAAGAATAAGACGAGGAGCCATGCCCACGTCGCAGTAGGATCTCTTCTCTCAAGAAAGATCAATGCAGCAGCAAGAAAAATATTCAATATTAAAATGACAGTCACAGAGACGCCAATCAGTTGCGTTAGTGTCATGAGCTCCCCCCTTTTCTAAAGTCATTACTTATGTACATAGTATACCGAATAATGAAGGAAAATGAAGAAATTAACACAAACCCTATCTTCACAATAAGAATTTCCGTCAAATTACGGGGCAGCAGTTAAACGGGAAGGGAAGCCATTATTTTTCATGTTCTAACATCTTATGTCTAATGCTCCCTAGTTATTTGTACCACTAACGAGATCTGTTTAATCCCTGTTCAATGAATGTTCCATAATCCCGTCATTCCTAGTCATCTGTGAGAAAGAATAGCTACATGCTCGAAAATAGTTAACTGGAAGAATAGTATTTTCTTGATAGGAGAAAAGGGCTGTAGTAAAATCTAAATGATCAGATTATTCCGGGGGGTAGTCTGTGAGGCTTAGGTTGAAAGGAGGGTTAGTGAGGTTAGATCCGATCTTGATATGACAAATGGAGGGGAAACTATTTGAAAAGGATCGTACAGCTCCAAATTCTGTTTGCAATTGCCCTTGTTTTGCAACTAGTTATAAGTCCTGCACAATCATTTGCTTCCGAGACGAAAGCGGAAGCAACGGTAGAGCCGGTTCACTACTTAGCGCTAGGAGACTCACTAGCCTTCGGGGTTAATTCCCAAGATAAGCCAGGGCTTGGTTACGCAGATCTAATTGCACAAACATTGAAAGCTTCGGGATTATTGAAATCCTATAACAAAGGTTTTGCAACGCCGGGCTATACGACAAAAAACATTTTAAGCGAATTACAAACAGACGTGGAAAAACCGATTATTGGATCTAACGATAACTCACAGACCGCTACCTTGCACAAATCTATCGCCACAGCAGATTTAATAACAATTAGTGTCGGTGCGAATGATCTATTTCAATACTTTAAGCTTAATAAAGAAACAGGCGAAGTAACATATGATGAGGCCGCGTTAAAAAATGAGATTGTACAGGTTGGACAAAATTATCACGCGATTTTAAAGGGAATCTACCAATTAAATCCAAAAGTCCAGATTTATATAATGGGATATTATAATTCATTCCCTTCGGTAGACCCCGCATTACAACCGATGATCAATCAGTTAGTTGCCGGTTTAAACACGGCGATTCAACAAGGAGCGATGGGAACGCCGGCAATATTCGTTCCAACTGCGGAGCAAATTGCAAAGGATTATCCAACGTATTTGCCAAACCCGCTAAGCGTCCACTTGAGCGCTGAAGGTTATCAAGTTGTTTTTGAACAATTTGATTGGGCGATTAAAAAGCATTATCAATGGCATACAGACGAAGAGACGTTACCGCATTTCCCGGATATTGCTACAAGTCCATTTAAAGATTATATTCATAAATCCGTCCAGCTCGGTCTTGTAAAAGGTCATTCAGATGGAACCTTTAAACCGAATGATACTTTAAACCGTTTACAAGCTGCCGCGATCATCGTCCGTTCACTCAATTTGCAGGTGAACATGGAAGCAGTGGCACCCTTTCCGGATATTAGAAGTTATTCAAAAGAAACGCAAGCTGAAGTTGTAGCTGCTTATCAATTCGGCATTGTCAAAGGCAGCAACGGAAAATTCCATCCAACCGCCCCTGTGACGCGTGCAGAGCTGGCGCTTATGCTTGAACGTACATTCGAGCTGGTAAGCGGATTGCCTTACGAGGCATCGACAACGCCATTTACAGATATCGGTCATTTAGATGCCGAAGCGCAAAAAGCCATCGCATTCTTATATGACTACCAAATTGCAAGCGGCGCCGGGGATCAGTTCATGCCGCACGCCCCGACAACCCGTGGGCAAGCGGCGAAAATATTTGTGAACTTTGCCAGCCTTCAATAATAGTAAAAGAAGACCGTTCGCTGTTTGATAGCGAAACGGTCTTCTTTTTTTAGGCTTCGGTTGTAGCATTGATATTTCTTAGTGATTTGCTCGTTTTCCTAAAAGTGAAAATTAGAGCAATTGCAGCGAGTGCGACAATCGCGGAAATCATATACATATTGCCCGCTTCTTTGGTAAAGATCCACGTAAAAAGCAAAGGACCAAAAATCCTGCCCATATTGTCCATCGAATAGGTCATTCCTGCTGCCGTTCCGTATTTTCCCCCTGCTTCCTTCGTCGTTAACGAAACAAGTATCGTGCGTGCAAGCGCGTTCCCAGCTGTAAAGATACTTAGTGCAACGCCTGCCCAAAATAAGTTCGTCGTAAAGGGGATTAAAAACAGCCCAAGTGCAGTAATAATTTGTGCGCCAATGATCCAAGTCGTTTCCGTACCATTTTTCACTCGACGGACAACCGCCCCTTGGATGGCCGCATCAACGAAACCGCTGGCCATGAATAAGTAGCCAATTTGAAGCGGTGTAATTTGGATGTTGGAAATTTGGAATAGTTGAAACGTAGATTCTAATCCCGCTAGGACGAGTGTGACGACAAACGAGAGTAAAAATAAATAGCGAATGCGGTATTGCCAAAGTGTTGATCCACCCTTAGGGAGAAGTGTACGTTTATTCGCTTCGCCGCGCCTTTCAGGTTCTTTTAAAATGATTCCTGCGTAAATTGCTAATGCCAATGTAAGAATACCGGAGGCGAGGTAGGGAAGTTGTAAGTTTGTATGTCCAAGCACCCCGCCAATTGCCGGC
This sequence comes from Sporosarcina sp. HYO08, assembly GCF_001563475.1. Classification (GTDB taxonomy): domain Bacteria; phylum Bacillota; class Bacilli; order Bacillales_A; family Planococcaceae; genus Sporosarcina. The sequence continues at coordinate 400,815 of NZ_LPUT01000027.1, forward strand.
CCGAATATAAAGCCGAGTCCAATCGACATCCCGAGCAGTCCCATATATTTATTTCGATTTTCCTCATCTGTCATATCAGCTGCAAAACCTGTCACCGCGGTATAAAGTGCGCCGGAGAATATTCCGCCTACAATGCGTGAAAGGTAAAGTAGCGGCAAATAATCTAAGAATAATGCAAAGAGAAAGAAGCTGGAACTGAAGCCAAGCAGTCCGATTAAAATAAGTTTTTTTCTTCCTGTACGATCAGATAGCGAGCCCCATAGCGGCGCCGTGAAAAAGGAGGCGAGTGCATAAATTGTAATAAGCCCCCCGACATGGACCTCACCATAGCCGTGGTCAAGTATGACTTCCGGAAGAATTGGAATGACAATGCCAAAGCCAAGATAAACGAAAAACTGTACCGACATCAAAAGAAGGATTGCTTTTTTCATGGTTAAACCCACTTTCAAAATAAATCGTATACTATTACTTCCATTCTACTCTTTGCGAGCTGGACAGACAAAGGAAATGATGAAGTATTGTGACAAAGACGCTGGATTTATAGTAGTGTCTAACCAATTACGTCTAGTCTCCGACAAATCAGCATTAATCTTCAACCAACTAGTCTAAGTGTCCAACAAACGCAACGAAGTCTCCAACCTTCGCCGTTCAGCAAACAATTCACCCGTTCGCAAATGTATGAAAAAACCCGAACAGGGAACAATTTGTAACAGAATTGAAATGATTTAAAACCTTTAAGGAGTGGTATGATAAAATTAACTGCAGACTGAAGCATTTTCAAGAAACTTTCTACATGTATACACGTCTTAATCTACAGAAAGGTCGAGGTGGAAAGGATGGCTAACGAAGTGGATTTGAAGAAAATCATCTCCAACTTGGCGAAGTTGGGTGTTTCAGCCACATTGACGAAATCCCGTTTGGAAATGCTGAAAGCCCTTGCGCCGCCTATTCAAGACCCAAATATTCAGTCTCCATAAGAACGTATAGGGAAAAAGAGGAAAAGCTCCGATGGACTATCACATCCATCGGAGCTTTTCTTTTATCTTCATGCAGCAGAAGATCCCCACCTACGCCAAGGCGTAATTGATTACTCTTTATCATCCGCCCCGAACATATAAGTTCGGTGGTGAAACTTCATACTAAACACAAGGCCAATCGCCAGCATATTCCCCATAAGAGAACTTCCGCCATAACTAATAAACGGCAGTGGAATTCCTGTGATCGGCAACAGTTGGATCGTCATGCCGATATTTTCAATCACATGGAATGTAATCATAGCAATAATGCCGGCACATATATACGTGCTGAAAGGATCCTTTAACTCAAGTGTGATTTTCGTTAAGTGATAAATTAGGAAAAAGTACATACAAACGACAAGACTTGCCCCGACAAATCCCCAATCTTCTGCAATGGTTGTAAAGATAAAATCTGTATGGCTTTCTGCTACGTAAACTTCTCGCCCTTTATATCCTTTACCAAAAAACTCTCCCGATCCGATCGCATTAAGGGCGGTAATGAGATGAAGTCCTTCGTTGGACGAGTATGCATAAGGGTCTAGCCATGAATAGATTCTCCCAAATTGATAAAGTTGAAAGCCCAGTTTGTTTTGGAGAAAATCCTGTGCATAAAGTGCCGCCCATAGTAGTGTTACGCCAAGTGTAGCAGCCCCTGCAAAAAGCGGAAGGAGGATGCGCCACGTAATGCCGGCAACAACGAAGAGTGCTGCGGTAATCGCTAAGAAAACAAGTCCCGTGCCAAGGTCAGGCTGCAACATGATGAAAAATAACGGGATAAATAATACGAGGAGCATCTTACCAAGTAAATAAAAATCCGTTTTCAACGTTTTTTCAACAAACTTCTCATGATGCTGTGTAATCATACGCGCCATGCCGATAATGAAAAATGTCTTCATGAACTCAGCGGGTTGAATACTTCCGATGCCCGGAAGATGGAACCAACTTTTGGCCGAATTTCTTCTTTCGACTAACGCTAGGCTATCAGGAAGAATATATAAAAGTGCAAGAAGGAAGACGCCGCCTCCGTAAATAATCCAAGCAGCTTTTTTATATTGATCTGGTTCAAGATACATCGTAATCGCAATAATAATTGAGCCTACTACGTACCACTGAATTTGAGAAGGTATGAAATTGATAGGAACCCCTGATACCTTATATTGACCGGTCGTCTGCGCGGAAGCGATCGCAAATAAACTGATCAAGCAAAATAATAGCATGATGAACGCCAACGTCCAGTCGAAACGTTCTTGTAGCTTAATATCCGTTTTCATTTCATTGTTCACCTTTACCCTAAAGATTAATAAATTGAATAGGCCATCCATCTAGTATAACGCATCGCAGTCATGTATGCATGCTTTCCTGACGTATTGAGGCGATATGAAGTTGCCTCTTAAAAGTGGAGCATGCTAGACTTATGGGGAAATTAAGGTCTTGTAATTTTTGTAGGAAAGGAATTGTCTTGCAGCGCAGAAATGGTTTGCAATGTAGATGAAAGCGATAGAGGAAATTCCGGTAGACATAACATATGCTATTTTTACAAAGATGCATTGAAATTTCTCGTTCTCTCTTTTAATAGTGCGAGCGTCGTATGGTTAAAAGTATTCGAATAGACGAACTTCGGTTATTTGTTCATGAAGGCATCTCCTTCATGGTAAAATGAACTATCAAAAATTAATGGACTGTGAGGGGAAATTATGAAGAAATTAGGATTAGTGTACGGAGGAAAATCCGCGGAGCATGAAGTTTCTTTGGCAACTGCCAAGGCCGTGATCCAAGCGGTTGACTTTAAGAAATACGAAATCATTCCGGTGTATATTACGTATGAAGGCGAATGGAGACGAGGCGCGGCACTTGAAGGTCCCGTGTCGTCGATAGAAGAACTCCGTATGGAAAAGAATGGCGTGGCAAAGCCGGACAGCATTCATGACTTTTTAAACGGCGGTACGAGTGCACCAGACGTCATTTTTCCACTTCTTCATGGAACGAACGGAGAAGATGGTACAGTTCAAGGATTTTTTGAAGTGATGAACATTCCGTACGTTGGAAATGGTGTACTGGCATCATCTGCTGGAATGGATAAAGTGGTTATGAAACAACTATTTGCACAAGCTAGACTTAAGCAAGTGCCTTACGTCCACTTTCTTCGAAGCGGTTGGAAGAATGACAAAGAACAATTGATTAGCCAAATGGAACAGGAACTAGGCTGGCCAATGTTCGTCAAGCCTGCAAATCTAGGCTCAAGCGTTGGAATTAGTAAAGTAACAAATCGTGAAGAATTAGAAAATGCAGTTCAATTCGCTTTGAAATTTGATCGTAAAATTATTGTGGAGCAGGGCGTTACAGCACGTGAAATAGAAGTGAGCGTCAAAGGAAACGACGAACCAGAAGTATCCGTTCCGGGGGAAATTAAACCTGTTGCTGCTTTTTATGATTACGAAGCAAAGTACAAAGATGGCAACACGGAGCTAGTGATTCCCGCTGTCGTTTCTCCGCAAGTCGCAGAAGCTTTAGAAGGTATGGCGAAGCAGGCATTTAAAGTGTTGGACTGTGCGGGACTCATTCGGGCAGACTTTTTTGTCACTGCGGATGATGAAGTACTTATCAATGAGGTGAATACAATGCCAGGCTTTACGCCGACAAGTATGTTCCCGTTACTTTGGCAAAAATCGGGCGTTGCGTACCCACAATTAATCGATGAATTAATTGAACTTGCGCTTGAACGACATGCCGAGAAGCAGCAACTACAATATACAAGAAACTGAGTGTGATCTGAATTGAAAAGGACTTTAACAGAAATTGCCGGCTGGTTGACAACAGACGGACAGTGCCTGGATGGCGTCAGTGTTTCCGGTGTATCCATCGATTCCAGAACAGTAAAAAAGGGAGACTTATTCGTCCCGTTTCGCGGGGAACATGTGAACGGTCACCAATATGTGGAAAAGGCGATTGAACAAGGCGCTGCAGCTGCGCTTTGGCTAAAAGATGAACCGAATCCGCCGGCAAATGTGCCGCTTGTCTTTGTGGACGATTCCGAAAGGGCACTTCAGGAGATGGCGCGCACCTATCGCGACCAGTTAACATGTACAGTCATTGGAATTACGGGTTCAAATGGGAAAACATCGACAAAGGATTTAGTTGCCAGTACACTTAGCCCTTCATTTAACGTTCGCAAAACAGAAGGGAATTTTAATAATGAGCTTGGACTCCCTTTAACCTTGTTATCCTTAGAGGAAGATACTGAAGTCGCTGTTCTTGAAATGGGGATGAGCGGATTTGGCGAAATTTCATTTTTGTCTAAGTTAGCCAGACCGCATTATGTCGTTATTACAAATATTGGCGAAGCGCATATGCAAGATTTAGGCTCGCGTGAAGGAATCGCAAAAGCAAAATTCGAGATTATTGATGGCTTACAAGAAGGCGGTAAGCTGTTCTACGACGGAGATGAAACACTTTTGCAGCAGCTAGTCGCGCAATCTGACGTCGAGGCAATTTCATTTGGATATGCGAAAACGTCCGATTGTTCTCTCGTGAACATTGAATCCGGCGATGAAGGAAGCCGTTTTTCTGTTGCAGGTATCGTGGAAGGAGAATTCACCATTCCGATCTACGGTGCACATCAAGTGAAAAATGCGCTATCGGCTATCTTGATCGCAAAGGAACTTTCACAATCTTTATCTAGTATTCAAACTGCATTAAAAAGTGCCGTGTTAACAAACATGCGGATGCAGCCGATCTTCGCTGCGAATGGAATGCTTTTCATCCACGATGCTTATAACGCAGCGCCGACATCTATGCGTGCGGCATTGGAATTCATACGAGATACGCAGTTACGGGATAAAAAATGGATTGTTTTAGGGGATATGCTGGAGCTAGGTGATGATGAACAGCATTATCATGAAGTGCTTGCCGAACCGATTGACAATTTACAATTAGAAGGCATTCTTCTTTATGGTCCACGTATGAAATGGCTCTATGATGCATTACGAAAGCGTGAAATAAAAGCAGAGCTTGTCTGGTCTGAAAAAGAGTATGAGCCATTGATCGAGGCGCTCCAACAAAAATCGACAGCCGACACGATCGTCTTACTAAAAGGCTCACGCGGCATGGCGCTAGAACATGTGCTGGAAGGATTTCAAAGCAAAGGCGCAGGCCGATGAAAGCGGAGCTTGCCTTTAAAAAACTTAAAAAAGAGAAGTCGACCGCGTCATCGTGGTCGACTTTTGCAGTTTGGTTTATATTTTAAAAAAGCTGATTATTTCCGAGGAAGAGAAGCATCATACTTGTTATAGCGGAGATTATGACAATTGGTTTAAGGGAGTTTTCTTGTTTTTAACAGATGAGAAAAAAACTTTATAAATTTTTAAGGCGGATTGATTGCGATCACGGTAAACTCGTGGTAGAATGTAGCGAGCATTGGATACATTTACAGGAACTCTTCCCTTGGTGAAGAGTACTTTTTTTTAATTAATGAATTAATCGGTTTGGATTGATCCAAACCGCTCGGCAAAAGACCGGGCTTTCCTTTTCAACCATAACCTCTGATCGGAAGTGAATAGACACTTCCACCCCTAACCAGAGTGCTTGTAAAATATCGGAAACGTTCCCTTTAAAGAAATTATTCAAAAGTTGCAGTAGCGAGATAGTCGTCATAGTTGCGCATGACGATTACTATCCAGTTCTTTTGAATAATCCTTTAAGTTATAAGCCTGATTTGCCGCGCTTTCATTTGCGAATGTAACCAATTGTCAAATGAAGAAGATAAAGGAGATTGAGAAATTTGACAAATTTTTCAGATTTGAATATTAGTGAGTTGACCCAAAATGCTTTAAAGCGAATGGGCTTTGAAGAAGCGACACCGATCCAAGAAGGAACCATTACATTTGGAATGGAAGGCCGCGACATTATTGGGCAGGCTCAAACTGGAACAGGGAAAACTGCAGCATTTGGAATTCCGATCATCGAGAAAATTGATACGAGCAATCCTGCAGTTCAAGCGCTAGTTATTGCTCCAACACGCGAACTAGCGATCCAAGTTTCCGAAGAAATTTATAAGATTGGCTACGGCAAACGTGCACGTATCCTTTCCGTCTACGGTGGACAAGAAATTGGACGGCAAATTCGGGCATTGCGCAACAATCCACAAATCGTTGTCGGAACACCGGGACGTATCCTTGACCATATTAACCGTCGTACATTGAAGCTTGACGGCGTTCAAACGCTTGTCCTTGACGAAGCAGATGAAATGCTGAACATGGGCTTCATCGAAGATATTAACACTATTTTGGAAAGTGTGCCGGCTGAGCGCCAAACACTTTTATTCTCTGCGACGATGCCGGGACCAATTCGTAAAATTGCAGAAACATTCATGCAGAACCCTGAAGTTGTTAAGATCAAGTCTAAAGAAATGACAGTTGAAAATATTGATCAATATTTCGTTAAAGCACATGAACGTGAGAAATTTGATATCTTATCTCGTCTGTTGAATGTACACCAACCAGAACTAGCAATCGTTTTCGGCCGTACAAAGCGTCGTGTGGATGAACTTTCGCATGCATTAAGCATTCGTGGCTATTTAGCGGAAGGGATTCACGGTGATTTAACGCAAGCGAAGCGGATGTCCGTTTTAAGACAGTTTAAAGAAAATAAAATCGATGTGCTTGTGGCAACGGATGTTGCTGCTCGTGGGCTCGATATTTCTGGTGTCACGCATGTTTACAACTTCGATATTCCGCAAGATCCGGAAAGTTATGTTCACCGAATTGGTCGGACGGGCCGTGCTGGAAAAAGCGGGATCGCTGTAACATTTGTAACACCACGCGAAATGGGTTATTTGCGAATTGTTGAAGAGACGACGAAAAAACGCATGTCACCACTTCGTCCGCCAAGCTCAGATGAGGCATTGGTGGGACAACAGAAATTGGCAGTTGAACAGTTGATGGAAATCGTTGAAACGAACGAACTAAGCGATTATTCAAGACTGGCAGCTGAATTGCTTGAGAAGTTTGATGCAAATGATCTCGTTGCAGCAGCTATTAAATCATTGACGCGCGAGCCGGACGATACACCTGTATCCATTACGGAGGAGCGTCCATTGCCGATGAGACGCAGTCAATCAGGAAATCGCGATCGTGGGGGCTATAAAGGAAACCGCAGCGGCGGTCGCTCTTTCGGCGGCGGCGGACGCGGTTACGGAAGCGGCGGATCACGCCGAGGCCGTGATGGCGGAAAAAGAGAAGGCGGCCGTTCACGCTCCAATAATTCAAACCGCTAATTTGGCATGAATCACCGGGAAACGTATCATACGTTTCCCGTTTTTTTATATTGAAATGAAGTGAAACATTTCCCTTCTGTGATCCGTATATGCTAAGGAAGAGTGAAAGGGGTGGTTAGGAATGAGAGCGCAACCGATTAATCGGATATCAAAAAAAGGGCTAACCGTTTGGAGATTGTACGGAGCCATTCAAACAGTGATTGTTTTATTACTCGCGGTTGGTGCCGGTGTCGTTACATACATATTTGAGGGACCTTGGTGGATTTATGGGATCGCCGCGGTGATCGTCATACTGTATGCCTATTTCTTTATCGTTTTATTCCCAAAAGTTCGCTGGATGCGTTGGCGGTATGAAGTGCGTGAATCAGAAATTGAATTGCAGCACGGGATTTTTATCGTTAAACGAACGTTGATTCCAATGGTGCGCGTTCAGCACGTTGACACATCGCAAGGCCCGATTTTAAGAAAATATCATTTAGCTGAAATTTCCATTTCAACTGCGGCAACGAACCATACGATTCCAGCGCTTATGACAGCAGAAGCAGACGAACTGCGTAATCGAATTTCGATTTTAGCGAGGGTGGCGGAAGATGATGTCTAATACACGTTATAAACTTCATTGGATTACTGCACTAATCGAATCGTTGAAAACAGTGAAAGAAGCTATCCTGCCGCTTGTCGTTTTGATTTTTGCAAATGGATTAAACAAAAATCCAGGGACAGGGCTATGGTATGTAGATTATTTGTCATTTCTCATTTTTACTGTCTTAATCATTTCGTTGCTCGTTACAGGAATTATTAAATGGAAGCGGTTTGAATATTGGTTTGAAGATGATGAACTTCGCATTGAATCTGGCCTTTTTGTGAAAAAGAAACGTTACATTCCGTTTGAACGGATTCAAAGCTTAGATTACACGGAGGGCATTTTACACCGTCCACTAAAGTTAGTAAAAGTGAAAGTAGAGACTGCTGGAGGAGCGTCTGGAAAAGCTGAAGCTGAACTGACAGCGATTACAAGGGATGCCGCCAGACAGGTTGAAGAAGCCTTGGCGGAAGCGAAAAGAAGAAAAAAAGGCATGGGGACCGAAGAGGGATTCATTGAAGAAACGATCGAAGAGGGTCCGAAAACAAGTGCTATTTTTAAGATGTCAACGAAAGAACTGTTGATCCTTGCGACGATGTCTGGACGAATTGGATTTATTTTTTCGGGAGTGGCGATCTTTCTTTCCCAATTTGCGGAACTCATCCCCTTTGAATGGATGTACAATGAATTCTTCGCCATTATTAAATTCGGTCTGCTTATTATTTCAATCATTGTGTTGATCGGTTTGTTCATCGTTTGGCTAGTGTCCGTCGGTATCGCATTTTTATCCTATTATCAATTTACGGTATTGCTGGATGAAACGGATATTGTGATTACCCGGGGGCTGCTCGAGAAAAAGCGAGTGACGGTCCCATTAAATCGTGTACAAAGTGTAAGGGTTATTCAAAATCCTGTTAAACAGCTTTTTGGCTATGCGACTGTTGTGATTGATAGTGCGGGCGGCTCCGGCGCGGAAATGGCGAAAATTAATTTATTTCCGCTTGTGAAAAAAGATAAAGTTCAACAGCTGTTGACGCGTATTTTCCCGGATTTAAACGTCAGTGAACCTACGAAGAAGTTGCCAAGACGCAGCAGACATTTTTACTATCGAATCGATTTTCTTTGGATGGTGCCAATTATTGGTTTGTTAACATATTTCTTTTTTCCATACGGGATGTATTCTGTTTTGATCGTACCAGTCATTGTACTTTTCGGATTGTGGCAACATCGATCAGCGGCATTTCAAGTATCAGGCAATCAGTTGACGCTTCGCTTTCGAAACTTCAGCTTACAAACGGCATACTTGTTGAAAAAACGAATTCAGTCGATGGAAATGAAACAAAACTATTTTCATAAGCGCAAAAAAGTCGCTACGATCGGTGCGACGGTTAAATCGGGCGCCGCTTTTTACAATCCCCAAGTCCATCATATGGATCAAAAAGATGCAGAAGCGATATTAGTTTGGTATGAGCCAAACGTGAAAAATGAACAGGCGCAATTCATCCAAGAGACGAGTGAAGCTTAAATTAAGTAAAATAAAAAGGATAGCAGAGCGAGTTTCTGCTATCCTATCTTTTTCGCTGTCTCCAGCTGACGATATGTTTGGGGTGGAAATAACTAAGACCGATGATGAAGCCGACAATCAGACCTGCAATGTGGGCGGTGACGTTTATATTCGATTGAAGAAATGTCATGACAACACTCAAAACGACGATCGGTAATATAATTTGGCGCAGCTGCGGAATATTACCTTTCGTATAATAGATCAGTGCTAAGAAAGCGCCGAAAACACCGAAAATAGCACCGCTTGCCCCAACGTAAGCGTACGTAGCATCTTTTAAGAAAAACGAAGCAACGTTACCGAAAACACCTGCTAGTAAATAGATGGTAATGAAGCGGGCTTTACCCGCAATTTTTTCAAGTTCAGGACCGAATATAAATAAAGAAAACATATTAAACAGTAAATGCATAAACCCTGCATGCAAAAACATCGGTGTAACGAGTCTCCACCATTCGCCCGCTGAAATGAAAGAATTAATCCCCATACCTGCCGTGAAAAGTTGATGCCCGAAAAATGGCAATGATGTTGCAATGAAAATGAGTAAATTCAGCGCAAGCAATAAGGTAACGATGGGGTAATGGCGGATATATTGGGAAAAGCTTTCTGTACGTATAAACATTATTTCACCTCAATCTATGCATTTTATTATACATATTTTGGTGTCGAATCGCCAGTTAGGAAGAAGGAGGAATCGCTTTGATCGCGGGTATTGGACTAGATGTAATTGAACTTGACCGCATTGAGAGCTTGGATAGCAGATCACCCAAGTTAAGATTGCGTATATTAACAGAAAAGGAACTTGCATTATATGAACAATTTCAACGTCGCCGCCAAATTGAATTTTTAGCAGGGCGCTTTGCTGCAAAAGAAGCTTTTGCGAAAGCTATGGGAACTGGGATCGGGAAAGACTGTAGATTTGAGGATATTGAAATCTTGCCGGAGGCTTCTGGAAAGCCGACTCTTTTTTTTGAAGGAAAAAAAGTTGGTGGATTTCTTTCCATTACCCATACAACTACGCTTGCCGCGGCACAAGTCATCCTGCTCACTTAAAAAATCAAGAACATGGACTTGCGCATAAATGTCCGTCCACGCTCATAAGATGACCTACCTGATTGAAATGAGAAAGGATGAACTGAATGCGTAGCCGAATAGTTGCATTTTTGTTGGTTGCAGTGATGGTACTCCTTGCGGCATGTGGCACACCATCGAAAGAAGACGTCATGAAGAAGTTGAGCGGAAAATGGAATGCGAAAGGATATGATTTACAGGCGACGATGGAAATTAAGACAGGAGATGAGCCGCGTTTGTATGACGTAACTGTCTGGCATACAAAGCCCGATTTCTATCGCGTACATGTCACGCAGAAAGGTAGCAAAGATGCACAGATGATCGTTCGCAACGAAGAAGGCGTATTTGTTGTGACACCATCACTTGGCAAAACGTATAAATTCCAAAGCGATTGGCCTGCGCAAAACAGCCAAGCATACTTCATTGGCGCATTATCTGATGATATTAAAGCGGATAAGAGTGCGACAATGACGGAAAAAGACAAAACGTATATTTTCGAAACAGCGACAAGAAACAATCATAAAAAAGTACTTCCGACGCAACAAATTCATATTGATAAAAAGACGTTGTTACCTAAACATGTCTCCATTTTAGATGAAACAAATGAAGAGAAAATCCGAATTACCTTTAAGAAAGTTACACTTGGAACAGCAAGAAAAGCAGGAGATTACGCAGTGGAAAGAGAAGGAACAAATACAGCGCCGGATGACAAAGCCCAGGAAAACGACAAGGATGATGGTACAGCCGTAGACGAGGAGAAAACGAGTCTTAAAACTTATTATCCATCATTAGATTGGGAAGGCGTAACAATGGTGGAGGAAGAAGATGTCGCACTTGAAAATGGCGTTCGATCCTTTATGACATACGGCGGTGAAAAAGATTTCATCATTGTACAGGAACCAGCAACCCGACCTGACACGATGGTGCAAGTATCGATTGAAGGGGATCCAGTAGATTTAGGTTTCACGGTAGCGGCATTAACAGAAAAATCGATTCGCTGGGAAAGTGACGGCATATCGTTCTTCGTTGCGTCCGATACGTTATCTAAAGAGGAGCTGATTGAAGTTGCCTCATCGATGGCTCCTGGTGAAATGAAATAATAACTCAATTGTGAATACTTTGGTTGACTAACAATGGGCGAGAGAATAATAATAGAGATACATCATCACATTTGGAGAGATCATCTTATGAAAAACTTTAGTTACTTTCGCCCATCTAAAGCAATTATTCAATTGGAAGCGATTCGCAATAACGTAAGAAATTTGAAAAGCTATTTAGGAAATGAAAAATTCATCATCGCAGTCGTGAAAGCAGATGGATATGGAAACGGTGCTGTAGAAGTTGCACGAGCGGCGTTTCAAGCGGGTGCACATATGGTGTCGGTCGCAACACCCGATGAGGCAATCGAATTGCGGGAGGCAGGAATTGTTGGGGATATTCTCGTTATGGGGCCATCCCCAACAAACTTTGCGCCAACAGCAGCGGAGTTAGATATCATCGTTACGGTATCAGGGGCCGAATGGGTGACGTCCGCGATTCAAAACAATGATTCATTTGGAAAACCATTAAAAATTCATGTAAAAATTGATAGCGGAATGGGTAGAATTGGATTACGTGAAACTGTTTCGCTTCATGCACTGATTGAAGTGATCAATCATTCTAAAGACATTGTATTGGACGGGATTTTTACACATTTTGCACGTGCAGATGAAGAGGACGCCAACTGGACAGAGGAACAATTTAAGAAATTCATGGAAATCGTACAGTCTTTACCCGAAAAACCTCGGCTTGTCCATGCAGCGAATAGCGCGGCAACACTTCTTTACCCACATATTTCACTGGACGCGGTACGCTTTGGCATAAGCTTATATGGGATAGCGCCTTCACGGTATGTAGAAGAAAAGCTGCCATTTCCACTTGAAAGATCGATGACGCTAGAAAGTGAATTGGCATTTGTCAAATTATTGCCTGCTGGTGAACCGATTAGCTATGGCGGCACATACAAAACGTCCGAAGATGAGTGGATCGGAACGATACCTATCGGATATGCAGATGGGCTAAGCCGTGGTCTTCGTGGTCAGGAAGTGTTAATCGGTGGAAAAAGGGTACCGATCGTAGGGACGATTGCGATGGATCAATGCATGGTTAAGCTTCCGCATGAGATGCCGGTCGGTGAAAGAGTTGTACTGATCGGACGCCAAGGTGATGAAGAAATTACAATGGAAGAATGGGCAGACCGACTCGGTACGATTCCATATGAAATTACCGTTTCTATTTCGAAGCGGGTGCCAAGAATTTATGAGGACTAAGAGAGACAGTACAACCAACATTCGTACTTTCGACAAAAAACAAGCTAAAATGTAGTTTCCTGTCAGTAAAATACCTACTATGTCTTCTCATTGCAACAGTTCAATGGTAAGATGGACTTGTATTAATCAATAGGGAACGGGCTTGTCGGAGGTGCTAATGTTGCGCATGAATAAAAACATAAAAGAAGTAATCGTAAAAATTCCGAAACGGATGCTGAATGAAAATGAACATACGGTCGTCCATCAGGAGCGGGAGCGCGGTGATTTCGTTTATATTTCGACAAAAAGATATGTAACCGACTACGAATCGCATACAATACGGGAAGCGATGATGAAAGGTTATATTGAAATGTCGCAAATTAATCTGAAAATTGCTTCGGAATGCTTACATGTGGAATATGAAGCCCAGCATACGGTGGAACGTCTCGTAAGCGGAGGATGAAAATTTGGCAATCAAACGTGGGGACGTATTTTTTGCAGATCTGTCGCCAGTTATAGGTTCCGAACAGGGAGGCACGAGACCGGTACTTGTTATACAGAACGATATCGGTAATCGATTTAGCCCGACAGTGATTGTAGCGGCAATAACCGCACAAATTCAAAAAGCAAAACTGCCAACACATGTTGAAATTGATGCGGCACGATATGGTTTCGAGCGGGACTCAGTGATCCTGCTCGAACAAGTCCGCACGATCGACAAGTCACGGCTTACAGATAAGATTACACACCTAGACGAAGCATTAATGGAAAAAGTAGACGAAGCATTAGAAGTAAGCTTCGGTCTTATCAAATTTTAAAGCATACATATAATAAAGGCGCCATGAATCCATTTCGTGGTGCTTTTTTGTATGCATTTTGTCATTTTTAAAACTGTTCAATTCATTAGTTAAAGGCCATATTTCGAATTATTATGACAAAAAAGCGTGTATTAGACTGTTATTTTCGATACAATAAATGCACAGTGACTTTTCCAATATCGAAGGAGGTCTTTTACAGCTATGAATAAGCAAATGGTTAAAGGTATTAACCAAAATGTGGATGAAATTATTGGACGCTGGCAATTGAGCATGAGAGAGGAACAGGATGAACGTTTTTTTCAATTCATGCCTTCTGATCTGGTTGATAAAACGAGTAGAGTGTTTGCAGAACTCATGACCTCGAATATTGCAGAAAGCGATGTCGTCAATCGCGAAAAGCTTAATGAATTTACCGAAAGAGTCGTTCGCTTCGGTTGGTCGATTAAATTTGTCAACAAAGCAATTGATAATTTTTCGGATATTGTCTTCCAGATCCTTGAAGCTAAAGAAATTATTACGAACGACAATCTTCGCGCTTATCTAGATATTTATACAAACTGGATCCCCCCTTTGCGTGAAAGTATTATAGAGGCCTATTCTACGGAGTATGAACGAACGATCGATTTGCAGAAAATTGCCCTTCAGGAACTTTCGGCTTCTTTGATCCCTGTTTTCGATAAAATATCTGTCATGCCGCTTGTTGGGACGATTGACACGGAGCGAGCAAAGCTCATTATGGAGAATTTACTGGAAGGTGTTGTGAAGCAGCAGGCGGAAGTCGTGCTTCTAGATATAACAGGTGTTCCAGTGGTCGATACAATGGTTGCACATCATATTATACAGGCCGCGGACGCAGTTCGGCTGATCGGTGCGAAATGTATGCTTGTAGGTATTCGTCCGGAAATTGCCCAAACGATTGTAACATTAGGTATTCATTTACACGAGTTTACGACCACCAGCACATTGCAACGTGGCATGCAAGAAGCCTTAATGCTGACGAACCGCAAGATCGTGGAGGTTGATAAAGAATGAATGCTAGAATCCCAATTTTGAAACTCGGCGACACGTTAATTGTTTCGATTCAATGGGAACTGGACGATCAGACGGCTTTGCAATTTCAAGAGGATTTGCTGGCGAAAATGCACGAGACCGCTACAAGAGGTGTTGTGATCGACTTAACATCGATCGACCTCATCGACTCCTTCATTGCGAAAGTATTGGGAGATGTTATCAGCATGACCGGGTTAATGGGCGCTAAAGTTGTCATTACCGGCATACAGCCCGCCGTCGCAATTACACTTATTGAGCTTGGTATTCGCCTAGGAAATGTATTGACAGCGCTTGACTTAGAAAATGGGTTAGACAAACTTCGTAAAGAATTGGAGGTCTGATCATGGAACACCGGTCATCTGTAGATATCTATACGGAATGGGATATTGTGGCAGCTCGGCAGCTTGGCCGGAACGAAGCGAAGAAATCTGGCTTCGGAACGGTCGATCAGGCCCGAATTACGACTGCTATTAGTGAGTTAGCCCGCAATATTTATTTGTATGCAGAGGAAGGGAAAATTGAAATTACGAATGTCATCGAAGATGGCTTAATTGGCATTCGAATCATCGCGACCGACAGTGGACCTGGAATCCCCGATGTCCGCCGAGTCATGGAAGATGGGTTTTCGACTTCAGGCGGCCTTGGTGCGGGAATACCAGGTGTTAAAAGGTTAATGGATGAATTTAAAATAGAAACAGAGCTAGGCGTGGGAACGCTAGTGACTGCAATAAAATGGCTCCGATAAGGGGGTGTTGAATGATGCCTCAGGAAGTTGGTAAAAAATATAAAGAATTATTACGCCAGTATATAGATCGTCAGAATGAAAAAGATTTATATTTTGGTCAACAATTTATTCGAAAATTCATTGAAAAGAATATTCCTCCTGAAGACGTCATTAGTATCCATAAAACCGCATTAATGGAATCGGTGCCAGACATGCCTGATTCACTTAATCATTCATTTGATTTTTTGATCGAAATGATGATTCATTATGGACTTGCACTGCGTGAGCACCAAAGTCTCATTCGAAAACAAGAAGAACTTCAAATGGAAATGAATGTGGCGTTGAAAGTCCAAGACACACTATTGAAAACAGAAGTACCGTCAGTTGAAGGACTTGATATTGGCTTAGTTACAGAGTCGGCCAAACAAATGAGCGGGGATTATGTCTACTTTCTCTGTGATGGTAATGACAAGATAGGGGTAGCAGTTGCTGATGTCATGGGGAAAGGGATCCCTGCTGCTCTATGCATGACAATGGTTAAATTTGGTTTGGACAGTTTGCAGAACGATAACACAAGTCCGCAAAATGCGCTTGCAGCCGTTAACCGGATCGTTGAAAAAAGTGTAGATGATTCAATGTTCATTTCCATGTTTTACGGAAAATACAATATGCAGGACTTCTCCTTCTCTTATTCGTCGGCTGGTCACGAGCCGGCTCTTTTGTATAAATCCTCCGAAAATATATTTAAAGAACTAGGAGCAAAAGGGCTTCTATTAGGTGTACTTCCAGATTTTAAGTATGAAGAACGAACTGTCCAATTGGAAAAAGGTGATTTTTTAGTCATTATGACGGACGGAGTAACAGAAGCTCGAACGGAAACAGATTTTATCGATGAGGCGTATATTCAGGATCTTCTTGAAAAGGCTAAAGGAGAATGTGCCCAAACAATTGCCGAAAAAATATATGAAGAACTTGCTAGTATCCAAAATTATCGTCTCCATGATGATTTTACAATTGTCGTATTAAAAAGAGATTAGGTTTAATTTTTAGTGAAACGGGTAACCAAATGACTAATCTGGTTTTTATGTAAAATGGGATGTAAAAAAAGAGAAAATTTGGGGTGTTACTATGAATTTACAAGTTCAATTAGTGGAAGAAGAGAATAGTGTTCAGCATTTTAAAATTATAGGTGAGATTGATGTATATACAGCACCGAAGCTAAAAGAGCATCTTGCGGCGGTGGAAAAAGCAGTTGGTATGCAAGCGGAACTTGACTTGTCTGAAGTTGCATATATGGATAGTACTGGACTAGGTGTATTTGTCGGCTTTTACAAGGCTGTGCATGCAACTGGCGGGCACGTCAAAATTACAGGGTTAAATGCAAGACTTCAAAGGCTTTTTAACATTACTGGGCTCGGCAGCATTATGGATATTGTGACAGAAGAAGGTGAAGACAAAGATGCAACCGTATGATTATGTAGAAATAAGAGTGCCAGCTAAGGCGCAATATGTCGGTGTTGCTCGACTTACAATCACTGGACTTTCAACCCGTGTTGGATTTACATACGACGAAATTGAGGATTTGAAAATAGCGACAAGCGAAGCGATGACGAATGCAATTCAACACGCCTATAATGAAAATGAAGATGGAGAAGTTGTCGTCGGATGTGCATTGTTTGATGATAAACTGGAAATTATGGTTGCGGATCACGGGAAAAGTTTTAATTATGAAGAAACAAAAAAAAGTGTGGGTCCATATAACGATAAAGAGGAAGTTCAGTTTCTTCGAGAGGGTGGTCTTGGACTGTACTTAATGGAAACGCTTATGGATGATGTGAAAATCCATAGGGGGGAGGGCGTTACGGTATTTATGACCAAATATCTCGATGGAGAGCGGGGCGATACAGTTGAAGAACGAACCGTATCCTCGTGAATTAGGTACAAAAGAGCAAGTGATGCAATGGATTCAGCAGTATCAGGAAACAAATGACGATGAAGCTTTGACGAATCTTGTTTTACATTATGAGCGACTTGTGCATTCTATCGCCAGAAAATACTCCAACGGAAAACCTTATCACGAAGACCTTGCGCAAGTCGGAATGCTTGGACTGCTTGGGGCGATACGTCGCTACGATTCTGAATTTGGACGAAGTTTTGAGGCTTATGCTGTACCGACAATTATAGGTGAGATTAAACGCTTTTTACGAGACAAAACGTGGGCAGTGCATGTGCCTCGTCGAATTAAAGAGCTAGGACCGAAAATTAAGTCAGCAGTGGAAACTTTGACAGTTGAAAACCAAAGATCCCCGTTAGTACAAGAAATTGCAGATTACTTAGAAGTTGACGAGGAATCCGTTTTGGAAGCAATGGAAATTGGGAGAAGCTACCAAGCTTTGTCGATGGATCATACGCTCGAAGCCGATTCAGAAGGCGGTGAAGTCACTTTGTTCGATATTATTGGTGTATCCGATGAAGGTTTTGAAAAAACGGATCAGCGGCTATTGGTGACAGATGCGTTAACTATTTTATCGGAGCGGGAAAAACAAATTATCCAGTATACATATATTGATCAATTGAGCCAGAAAGAGACTGGGGATTTGCTTGGTATTTCCCAAATGCACGTTTCTAGATTGCAACGTAAAGCCATAAAAAAACTTCAAGAGGCAATTTTAGCCGCAGGCGGTGCAACGTAGTGGACGCCTTAACAAATGATTTTGTCGAAGTGTATGTCCACCAAGAAGCTAAAAAAGGAAACCAAATATCGGGGGATATGTACTATCTTCATGCCGCGGATGATTATTTTATTTGCGCAATCGCTGATGGACTAGGAAACGGACCTATCGCGCGCCTTTCTGCGGAAGTCATTCCCAAAATGCTCGAACGGCACCATCATGAAACGGTAGATGAACTTCTGCTACGCTGCAACGAGCAAATGAGCGGGAAGCGAGGGGCAGCAGTTGCGATCGTTAAAATGTATTATCAGGAAAAAAAGGTCGAATACAGCTGTGTCGGAAATGTCCGATTTTATATGATGCAACAACAAGGCACGATGGTTTATCCGCTACCGGTCATGGGTTACTTAAGCGGAAGAAAGCAAAATTTAAAAAAACAGACATTTAACTACTCGGAAGGCAGCCGTTTTGTCCTCCATTCGGACGGCGTCGCCTTAAAAAGTCCGAAAGCCGCCTTCATGCAAACTGCAAGTACGTATGAGTTGTTTGAAAATGTTAGGCGCTCCGCAAAGCAAGATGATGATTCAACGTTTATCGTAGGTAGCCTACTTCAATAATGGGAAGTAGGTTTTTTTCATGCTAAAATATGTCTAAGGAAAAAGGGGTGACCATTTTGACGAAGAAAATTATTGAAATGACGGCTAAACGAGCCAATGTAAGTGAACGTCAAACGGAAAAAGTTATAGCTTTGCTTGATGGGGGAAATACGGTCCCGTTTATCGCTCGTTATCGAAAAGAAGAAACAGGTTCTTTAGATGAGGTTCAAATCAAACAAATTGAAGATGACTATCAATATGTCAAAGGACTAGAACAACGAAAAGAAGAAGTGATCCGTCTAATCGATGAACAGGGAAAGTTGGATGATGCGCTGCGAAAAGCGATTGAAAGTGCAACAGTTCTTCAACGTGTTGAAGATTTATATAGACCGTTTAAACAAAAAAGACGGACCCGGGCCATGGTAGCAATCGAAAGTGGTCTTGAGCCGTTGGCAAATGCTTTATTAGCATTTACGAAAACACCCGTCGAAGAACTCGCGCAATCTTTCATTGATGAAGAAAAAAATGTAAATACAGTTGAAGAGGCATTGGCAGGTGCGCGCGATATCATTGCTGAACGACTGGCGGACGATGCCGCAATTCGTGATCATATTCGCAAATTAGCTTGGTCAAGAGGGACGATTGTATCAGCCGTCAGAAAAAATGCGGAAGATGAAAGAAAAGTGTACGGTAATTACTATGAATATGAAGAGCCATTAAAGAAAATTGTTCCGCACCGTGTTTTGGCACTAAATCGAGGAGAAAAAGAAGAAGTACTCCGTGTGTCGATCATTTTTCCTGTTGAACAAATTATTGGTGAACTCGAGCGTGGACAAATACACAAAACATCCTCTCCTTCAGCAATGCAGGCGAAAGAAGCGATCGAAGATGCATTCAAACGATTAATCGCCCCTTCTATTGAAAGAGAAATACGAAATGCTTTGACGGAGAAGGCAGAGGAGCAAGCGATCCATGTGTTCTCTGAAAACTTGAAAAGTCTACTGCTTCAGCCGCCGCTAAAAGGCAAAGTTGTACTTGGCGTTGACCCGGCATTTCGTACAGGCTGCAAATTAGCTGTGGTCGATGAAACCGGAAAGCTTATGGACATCTCAGTTGTTTATCCACACCCGCCAAAACCACAAAAAGAAGCTTCAAAGAAAACGATATTGGAATTGTTGCAGAAATACCCGATCTCTTTAATCGCGATTGGAAACGGAACAGCTTCACGGGAAACAGAATTGTTCATAGCGGAATGTCTAAAGGAAGTACCTGATGGGATTTCTTATGTCATTGTCAATGAAGCAGGGGCCAGTGTTTATTCAGCATCGCCAACCGCTCGCGAAGAGTTTCCGGATTTGCAGGTCGAGCAACGAAGTGCAGTTTCCATTGCGCGCAGACTGCAAGATCCATTATCAGAACTTGTCAAAATCGATCCAAGCGCAGTTGGTGTCGGCCAGTACCAACATGATGTATCTAAAAAACGATTGACTGAATCATTGGCTTTCGTTGTAGAAACAGCAGTAAACCGTGTCGGAGTCGATGTGAACACAGCATCTTCATCCTTACTACAATATGTAGCTGGGCTGTCAAAAACGGTAGCCGAAAACATCGTGAAAAATCGAGAAGAAAATGGTTTGTATGTAAAACGTACGGAGCTAAAGAAAGTCCCGCGGCTTGGTGCGAAAACGTATGAACAGGCAATTGGGTTCCTTCGGGTGCCGGGTGGCAAAGATCCTTTTGATGCGACAGGCATTCATCCGGAGAGTTATGAAATTGCAGAACGTGTTCTGCAAGAAGCGGGAGTCAATAAACAATCGCTTGGAACGAAAGAAGGGGCAGAGGCACTTACACATTTGAATGTGCAGCAGTTGGCGCAATCTTTAGACGTGGGGGCAGTCACATTGAAAGATATTATTGAAACACTGCAAAAGCCAAACCGAGATCCGCGTGATGCCTATCCGCAGCCACTCTTAAAAGCCGATGTGTTAGAAATGGATGATTTACACGAAGGACTAGAGATGCAAGGGACCGTTCGAAACGTCGTAGACTTCGGCGTTTTTGTTGATATAGGTGTATCAGAAGATGGGCTTGTCCATATTTCTAAATTGAAGAAAGGCTTCGTCAAACATCCGCTTGATGTTGTTTCGTCAGGTGATATCGTAACGGTATGGATAGATGGAGTGGATCGTGAAAAAGGGCGCATTTCACTGACAATGATTCCTTTGGTAAAGAAATAAATTATGGATAACAATCAGCTGCAACAGTTAATAGAAGAGATTTCTATAGGTGTTTTTGGAAAAGCGTTTCATCATACAGCACGATTCAATGAAAGACTTCGTACGACTGGCGGGCGGTATTTATTATCCGATCATTCTATAGAAATTAATCCGCGTGTCCTTGAATTACACGGACAAGAAGAGTTGCGCGGTGTTATTAAACATGAGCTATGCCACTATCACCTTCATATAGAAGGAAAAGGATATCAGCACGGAGATCAGGATTTTAAAAAACTATTAAAAGAAACAGCATCCCCAAGATATTGTAAACCGCTCGCCGCCGAAAGGCGACGAGCGACTGCACTTCATATCTATCAATGCCGATCATGCAAGCTACTTTATAGAAGGAGAAGAAGAATGGATACGAAAAAGTATAGATGTGGTAAATGTATGGGTAGTATTATAAAAGTGAATGCTGAAGTTTAAAGATAGGCCCGTCAGACTGGTGAAAATGGCGGTCTGATGGGGTTTTGTCGATTCCCGAAAGTTTTTGTAGAAAAAGTGTTGACGAAAACGAAAGTCCCGTCTATAATAGTAAAAGTCGACAGGGAAACGCGCTGATGACAGCGTCGCCTTAAACGACAACATGATTGTGACGGCCCCTTGGTCAAGCGGTTAAGACACCGCCCTTTCACGGCGGTAACACGGGTTCGAATCCCGTAGGGGTCACTTTTTAAAACGAGCCATTAGCTCAGTCGGTAGAGCATCTGACTTTTAATCAGAGGGTCACAGGTTCGAATCCTGTATGGCTCACCACTTTTTTTCAAAAAGTGTTGACGAACGATATGAATCATGTATAATAGTTCTTGTCGCTGAAAAAGATGCGGTAGTGGCGGAATGGCAGACGCGCTAGGTTGAGGGCCTAGTGGGGGTTAACCCCGTGGAGGTTCAAGTCCTCTTTACCGCACCAAAACATAACTTCTATGGAGCGCCCGTAGCTCAATTGGATAGAGCGTCTGACTACGGATCAGAAGGTTATGGGTTCGACTCCTGTCGGGCGCGCCATTATATAATTTATATTACGCGGGTGTAGTTTAGTGGTAAAACCTCAGCCTTCCAAGCTGATGATGAGGGTTCGATTCCCTTCACCCGCTCCAAAAATTACTTTTAAAACATATTGACATCCGGTTATGACGGTGTTATGATATGAAAGTCGCTTTTGAAGCGATTGAAATATGAACCTTGAAAACTGAACAGCAAAACGTTAACAAATACGTTTACAGATCCGACTCCGTCGGTGAAGTAAACAAAACAAGAATCTTCGGATTCAAAGTCAGCAAGAATTGAGCAAATCAATTTCTTCTATTATGGAGAGTTTGATCCTGGCTCAGGACGAACGCTGGCGGCGTGCCTAATACATGCAAGTCGAGCGGACAGATG
>NZ_LPUT01000028.1 GCF_001563475.1 Sporosarcina sp. HYO08
TGTCACGTTGGATAGCGACGTTAGCTTTGTCCTTCATACTTACCAAGTGTACAAAGTTCGGATAAATACACATGAATACACACCAACGCTTACCCCTTTTTAGGGGTTTTTCTTTCTTTCTTGGCCGGTATAATTCGAACAAAGCTTTTCACAATCCGGATTAAAGTGAAAAAATGAGCACATTACTTCGGATTTCCCACTGGATTACTGTGAAAATGAGTAGCTGTAATAATGTGCTCGTTTACAGAATTAGCGGGTTTTTACTGTGTTATTCAACAATCTTTATAGGTAAGTGTCTATGGGGGAAGGCAGTATATTATGCTCCGCCACCAAAAGATATTGATAGAGAATACCAAAACCTGGTATCACATTATTCGCTGTATCCTGAGTATAAAGATAATATAGGGATTGAATTCGTAAAAAGATTAACTGACATATATATATAATGTGCTTCACAAATTTCAAAAATTAACAATAGAACTGTTTCCGATGTGTTAAAATCCACACAGTTGATAGTTATAGCTGTTTTACTTTTGTTGTTAAGTTTTTCGTTAATGATACCGTTTTTTTGAAAAAAGAAGAGCCGGTAAATAAAAGTGAAATAATTAACGACTATGAAATGAAAAATACAGATGTATATAAAATTATAATAGAAAGTAGGTAATAAATATGAGTGAAGAAAAACGTCAAGTACCACCGCCACCGCCGCCACCAAGTTTAAAACCTGTAATAATAAATGAAGGTTTTACAAGAGGCACAGGGAACAGGGAGAATAGTAATAATTCAAATAATCGGCGATAAGAAATTGAGTTCGGGGATCTGTTAGCCGTGCGATTCGGACAATGGGGTTTGATGCAAAAAAAGGTGCTTATGCGGCTGAATCCCTAGCGATGAAATATGCCGATAATCCGATTTCTGGACAACATTAAATGAAAAAATTCTTAATTTTAGGTTATACAAAAGGAACCCGATGCCTGGTTCCTTTTCACAATTCTACAGCAAAGATTTTTTTCTTAGATCCCCAATTTTATAAACAATTGACCAATATGTCCTCCCCAGTTGGTCTGCAATGGCCTGATCGGTGACATTAGCTGTTTTTAGTTTAATAATAAGTTCGATTTCTTCGAAGGTATATGCCCTATTTCTTTCGGAAGAACTGATCACGATGTTAACGCTCTGACCGTATTTCTTATAAATGTTCTCTGTTTTCTGTTTAATATTTGTTTCTAAATTCGTTTTATACTCCATAGAGGGAATACATTTGACGTAAGGCGCAATGACATTTAATAAGTGTCTGACATCTTGCTCTTTATTGATTTTCAGCAAACTTTTATGACCGTGAGGATGGCCAGAGACAACAAAGTTTGTACCAAATGTTTTATTCAGATGATCAGCTAATAGGTGATTTTCATGAGGTGGTAGATTCAAGGTGTATAAGATGATGCTCGGATGACAGTATACAGTATTTTTTTGCTTATTATATGAGTAGGATATTGTTAGACTTCCATCATCCAAATACAAAGTAGCTAAAAATATTGGATGCGTGCATTGTGAAATAAATGACTGACTTAATGATTTGGTGTTGTTTGGATATAGGATAGAATGAAGCTTCTTGAAATATGGGTGACTAGTGGAATGTAAAAAGTTTCCATTAATCTTAAAATTTAAATCATTTAACTGGGATAATTTCCATTCTCGGTACATCCTTTGACTTTCTCCAAAGTGTTCTTGGTAATAATAATTGATACTTCTTTCCGCTCCTTTACTAATGTAGCCATCGCCAAGTAAGCTTCCAAATATAATTTGTTCCTGTAAATGAGAGGGTTCAAATTTGGGGATGTTATCTTCATACCATTTTCTTCTATTGACGACTAATTGTTGCTTTAATTCTTGCTTATATGTTTTACATTTTGTTACCTTGTGTTGTTTTGCGAGTGTTCGAACTTGATTTATGCTTAAATTTAAGGCCTTTGCAACATCTTTTGTTGCAGTACTGGGGTAAAATTGTTTTACGTATGAAATCACATCTTCCTTATTCATAATTATCATCCTCCGATAGAATGTATGTTCCTTTTATTGTATCTTATTTTAAGAATAAAAGTAACTAAATAAGCTTTGTTTTATCCTTCAACAACAACCAAATCACACTCGTTCTCCGTGGTACTGACCTTTGAGAGGTGCCTAATTATTAAATTGCGAGACACCATCAAATAAAAACGCTCTTAATTTCAGGTTTTACACAAGGAACCAGATATTTGATTCCTTTTTACAGTTTTATAGCACAGATTTTTTCTTTAAGTTACTTGATAACAGACACAACGTCGAGATCGTTCTCGACAATATATCTTTTAAACCTTTTATTCTTTTAGGTTATTGCTAGGGGCAAATTGCCCTCTGTAGTCGGGGCATTTTGCACTGCTCCATCGGCTGATTGTGCTACCGCCGAGGATGCACATTGCACCGCCTGCAGTTGTGGCTTTTTATAACGAATGCGAGATCCTTTTTTTGCCAACCCAATTAGGCCCATCCTAGACATTTGTCGAGATGAACAATTTAACATATAGCTACCGGCGTAAAATTGCCCCGTTTAGTCCGGCTTGCAGCACAAGCGGCAGAAACAGTAAATTTTTGATTCATCCATACACATTGAATCCCCCTCTATTATTTGAAGATCGAACGACACCTTTCCCCGGATGAACAATGCGTTCACATTTTATATAGACCATGCCTTCGAAAAAGTGGACAAACTGTATTTAATCTTTCCTCCTATTAACAATCCACCCATCAAACCGATAAAATAAATAATACACAATAACGAACAGGCGCAACACAACTTTTGAAAAGTGTTGGCACATCCCATATCCATTAAACTTGAGGAGGTTGGAACATCGTGAGAATTGGCGGTTTAGCGAGCGGGATGGACATTAACCAGATCGTAAGTGATTTAATGCGGGCGGAAAGAATGCCGCTTGATAAATTAAAGCAAAAGAAGCAAGTGTTGGAATGGCAAAGAGATGATTATCGGGCGATGAATACGTTGCTGTTGGATTTTCGGGCAGAATTGACACAAATGAAATTGACATCGAGATATCGCTCAAGCGCTACATCTTCCACTGACGAATCAAAAGTGACAGCGACAGCTGCCAGCAGTGCAGGGCAGGCTTCTTTTTCGATTTCTAAAGTGACGCAGCTCGCGAGTTCTGAGCGGATTTTGTCTGGAAAGATTACGAAAGATCCGGACCTTGACCAAAATACTAAGTTGAAAAGTAGCGACAACCTGTTTAAAAGTTTCCAGAATAAAGGGGACAGGGTAGTATGGTCGCAAGGATCTGTAGAAAGTAAAACGTTGGGTGAAAATGACAGACTGGGAAGCAATAAATATAAATTGAACGAAG
Source organism: Sporosarcina sp. HYO08 (assembly GCF_001563475.1). Taxonomy (GTDB): domain Bacteria; phylum Bacillota; class Bacilli; order Bacillales_A; family Planococcaceae; genus Sporosarcina. The sequence goes on from NZ_LPUT01000028.1 coordinate 3,396, forward strand.
TATTAAAAGATGATGCTCTTTCTTCATGGAGCGTAAAAGTAAATGGGAAAGCGTATAAAGTAGTTACATCGGTTGGCAGCGAGGGTCTGGCAGATAACGAGGTACTTGTGAATGCTCAAGGAGAGATTGAATTTAAAAACGCTATCGCCAAGGACAGTGCAATCCGGGTTGACTATATAGCGAAAAACCGGACGGATACATTCAAGCTTAACGATCAAACAACATCGGTGCAATTGACGCGCGGTTCGGTGCATACGACTGGAATAAATTTTAAACTATCGGGAACAGATCTGAAAGTTACAATCGATGCGGAAGGCAACGTTAAGTATAATGACGGAGGAGCAGAGTTAGGAAAACTGGATACGGTGACAGGGAAAATTACTTTTTCCTATGGATTTAAGCAATATGTATCTAGCCAAGGGCAAGACTCTAATCTCGAAATTACCTATACCCAAAACTACACGACTTTTTCCCTCGATACCCATACATCCAAAGGAGAAATGCATGAAAACTTTATCGTGCAAGGGAATGAGACGATTGCTTCGTTGTCCACTAAGGTGAATGCTTCGAACGTTGGCGTGTCGATGTTTTACGATGAATTTTCCGGTCAGATGTCTTTGTCAAGGACGGAAACGGGGAAATATAATGAGGAAGTTGTTACAGGTGAAGGGGGCGCTCCAATTACAGATGATGATGGTAAGGAAATAATAGACGACGATATTAAGGTAAACGGGGCTTTAATGGAAAAAGTATTTGGTTTTGAAGATGGGAAAGCATCCGTAACAGCGGGGGTGAATGCAAAATTCGAAATCAACGGCATCACAACAGAACGTCACACTAACACGTTTACAATGGACGGGACAACCTTCACGTTAAAGCAAACTTTCAATGCAACAGATGCGCCCATTAGCGTAAATGTAAACAGAGACAACAACCAAATCTTTGAAAATATTAAAGAGTTTGTTGGTAAATATAATGACTTGATCGACAAGATCCAAAAGAAAATGAATGAAGAACGTTTCCGGTCTTATTTGCCACTGACAGACGATGAGCGGGAGACGCTTTCGGATAAGCAGCAAGAGCAGTGGGAGGAGAAGGCAAAAAGTGGGTTGCTTCGCCGGGATCCGCTTCTTTCAAGCGTGCTGTCCAATATGCGGATGAATTTTTCCCAGCCTGTTATGAACGATGAAGTTTCCTCTTTATTTAATCAGTTGTCGAAGCTTGGCATTACGACTTCTGCGAATTACTTGGAGGGCGGCAAGTTAGAAATTAACGAGGCGAAGTTGAAAAAAGCCATTGAAGAAGATCCGCAGTCGGTAGAGAACTTTTTTAGAGGAAGCGGCGGGACGGAAGCTCAAAGCGGTGTGATCCACCGTCTATATGATTCGGTGAATGCGACAATGGATCAGTTGAAAGAGCGAGCGGGTAATTCGTTTTCCGTGGGCCATCAATTTGCGCTCGGCCGGGAGATGAAAAATGTGGACGACCGGATTAATAGCTTTGAAAACCGACTTAAGTCAGTAGAGGACCGTTATTGGCGGCAATTTACGGCAATGGAAAAAGCGATTCAGCGTTCCAACCAGCAAATGATGTTTTTAATGCAGCAGTTTAGCATGTAAATTAGATAAAATGAGGTGGCTTACATGGCAGTAAATAACCCTTACAGGGCGTATCAAAATAATTCAGTCAACACGGCTTCGCCGGGTGAGTTGACGCTTTTACTTTATAATGGGTGTCTAAAATTTATTAATCAGGCGAAGAAAAATATCGAAGAGAAAAATCATGCGGAGAAAAATACTAATATCCAAAAAGCGCAAAACATCGTTCAAGAACTGATGGTGACGTTGAATATGGATATCGAAGTGTCTAAACAAATGATGGCACTTTATGATTATATGAAACAACGGCTTATCGAAGCGAATATCAAAAATGATCCAGCTGCTTTGGATGAAGTGGCGGAACTGGTCATTGAGTTTCGCGATACGTGGAAGCAAGTCATTCAAATGAATCGACAACAGCAATTTGGTACTGGTGGACAGGCGTAATGGCCGCTGTTAAGCATTGTTTTACGTTGACGAAACAACTGTATGACCTGGTCAATGAGACAGTGGAGGAAGAAGATAGGGATGAACAGATACGCCAAATTGACCTTCTACTAAGCCAAAGGGAGGAAATTCTACCAGAAATCCAACCGCCTTTTTCAGCAGAGGAGAAAGAACTTGGCCGGCAAATCGTTGGATATAATCAGCTGATCGATACGAAGCTAAAAAGTTTACGCACGCGAATTCAAGTGGATTTTCAGCAGGTGAAAAAGAAAGAACAATCGGTACAAAAATATACGAATCCGTATGAAGCACTGCAAACCGATGGCGTGTTTTACGATAAAAAGAATTAAGGAAGGGACAAGATGGATAAAACTTACGAAGATCGTAAAAAGTTTCTTGAAGAACAGCTCCAATGGTGTAAGGATCAAGACGCTATCTTAGAGGAAATGAATGTGAAACTGCATGAAATGAAAAGAATAGCTGAATACGCTGTCGAACATAAGCTTACTGTAGTGGAAGTTGATAAGTTGAATGGTCAATTGAACGAATTGAAGCGTGAAGTTCATTTTCTAGAAAGTCAGTTGCAGTCCATTGTTCATTAAAACAGGGAAGGTGGGGGGAGCATGGATGTCGCATACCTATCAATGGCATTAAGCCAGGGACAAGTTCAGCAACAAACTTCTATATCAGTGATGAAGAAAGTGATGAATCAGGCAGCAGGAAATGCGGATTTCATCAACAAGATGATGGGAGAGACGGATTTGCAGGCGCTGCAACATGCGGCCCAACCTCATCTAGGTGGGAATATAGATATAAAAGGATAGAAAGATCAAAGGGGATGTCCCAGAAGAGCTAGGCACTTCTGGGACATCCCCTTCTTGTTAAATCGTAAACTGCCCAACAATCCGCTCAAGTTCTTTCGCCATTTGACTCATATCATTTGAACGATTCGCTACTTCATCGATGGAAGCGGATGTTTCCTCCGTCGCTGCTGAAATATTATTCGTTGCATCTTCAATGAGTTGGAGGGAATGCGTCAACTGATTGATGAGCTTGACGACACGTTGTGAACTTTCTGCCTCTGCCGTCGTCATGTCAGAAATGATCGTGATCTCTTCAACCGTTTCTGCTACCGCATTTGAAATGTCACTTAGCGATTCAGCCGTCAAACGCACGGTTTCGGTTCCGGTTTCAATCAGTTTCGTGTTTTCCATTGTCGAATGGACGACTTCCTGAATACTCATCATAATCTCTTGGACAAGCTTTTCCACTTCTACTACTTCTGCATTGGATTGTTCTGCCAACTTACGTACCTCATTCGCTACGACTGCAAACCCTTTCCCGTGTTCGCCAGCACGGGCCGCCTCAATAGAAGCATTAAGCGCCAGCAAATTCGTTTGTGCTGCAATCGTCGAAATGGAACCGGTAATATCCTGGATCTTTTTCGTCGATTCGATCAGGTTTTGTACGGTTACACTCGCTTCATCGGAAGACCTTCGAATTTTTTCCATGTCCTCATGAATTTCAGTCGTGCGTCTTTGTCCGTCATTCGAAATTTTCATCGTACTTTGAGAACTTTGAACGGTAAAGTCCGCTTTTTCCCTTGCTTCTTGTAAATCATCCGCCAATGAATGAAGAATGGACGAAGCATTTTCGGCGTTCATTGTCCCATCTGAGATCGATTCCACAGTATGCATCATATTTTGCGCAACTTGTTGGACCGCGTCCTGCATTTCACTCAAAGTGGCGGCGGTTTCAAACGAGTTTTGACTAAGTTGGACAGATGTCGATTGAATCGTCCCGATCATTTCGCGCAAGTTTGCCGTCATCATATTCAGTGTTCGTCCTAGATCGCCAACCTCATCATTGCTTTTCACAATGGTATCTTCAATCGCTAGATTTCCATCCGCAATCTCTTTTGCATGTGCAATCAAGTCTGAGATTGGTTTTGTTTTTCTTCTAATTAAGTAAAGCGTGATAATCGATGCAATCAACATCGGGATTAGGCTGATCAAAATGCCGTTTCGCACAACATCCCATGTCCGTTCACCGACAATCGATCCATCAAAATCGATGGCGCTAATGGCAATAATTTCTTTGCTTGAATCATGGTCTTTAAAGATTGGCGCGTAGCCTGAAAGTCTTTCTATGCCGCCTGCTTCATACAGTTCCGAATACGTAGGGTGTTTCATCGTCAGCAGCCGATTGATCGCTTTTTCATCCATCGGGAAAGTATCTCCCGGCTTAAGTCCTTTGTTTCGCAAGTTATCATCCAATGCGAGAATCGTTCCGTTCAGGTCGAGGATATATTGCGTTTCGAAAATATCCTTATGGTTAATCGTCCAGTTTAATTGCTTGCCGACCGCATCCCGGGTTTCTTGATCACCGGCTAACATTTTATCGACATCATCGGGGCGAATTAGCCCTGTTGTGATATTCGCACAGCCATATGCTTCTACGCCGGCTGCGTCATACAATTTGTCATATGCTGTTTTATAGGTGGAGAATGAGTTGATCACCAGCATTGCAATCATGATACCTACTATAATGGCCCCAAGTTGTACTGTTAATGTATTTCTCATTATTTTGCTCCCTTTAAACATATTCCTCTTACCTGTCTTATATCGGCGAAAATAAAGAAAATTTCAATACGTTCACTACACAATTTCAACACATCTGTGACAACAAATGGTAATCAAGCAATTAGATTCATCGGGAGATACGCATTTGACCCGCAACAAACACTAAAAAACCGTTCAAGACCCAAAGTCCTGAACGGTTTTCCTATCTTAAACTTTAAACTGATTGACTGCTTGATGTAATTCCTCACTCAACTCTGTTAACGTTTCCGCGGCATCCGTTACCGACTGGATTGCGCGAAGTTGTTCGTCTGAGGAGGCACTCACTTCTTCGCAAGCAGCTGCCGTTTCCTCGGCTGTTGCAGCCATTGTTTGGATCGTTACGGCGACGTCCGTTTTCAAGATGTCAACGCTTTGGATCTCTTTGTACACGGCGTCGATTGAATTTTGCATCGCTGTCATTAAAGCAGAAATTTCGCTGAAAGTCATTTCCGTATTGTGGACAACCGCGCTTTGGTGATGGAAGTTTTCACGCGTGTCCGTCATTTGCGCAGCCACTTGACGAGATCCTTCCTGAAGTTCTTGGACGGTCGCACGCACTTCATCCGTTGAGCGTGCTGATTGCTCTGCAAGTTTTCGAACTTCTTCCGCTACGACTGCAAACCCTTTCCCATGTTCGCCGGCGCGTGCAGCTTCAATGCTCGCATTTAATGCAAGAAGATTCGTTTGAGAAGAAATTTCGGTAATTGTCGTCATAACGTTCCCGATTGCACCGACTTTTTCTTCAAGCGTACCGACGACTTCAGACATCGATTGTAAATTGCGTTCCCAGTCGTTGAATGAATGTTTTAGGTCTTGCATTTGGTGTTGGCCGTTGGTATTCATTTCACCAGCTTTTGTGGCAATATCAGTCATTCCGCTGGCTTTTAGCATAATTTCATTGATTTGGTTTCCTAAGTGCTCAGATCTTTCCGTCACGGTTTCTGCATCTTCCGCCGATTTGGCCGCACCGAGTGCGATTTCATTGATCGCGTGTGCGACTTCTTCACTAGATGCATTCGTTTCTTCAGCCACTGCGCTTAGGCTTTCAGAGCTAGCACGAACATTAGATGCAGAGTCATTGACGACTCCAATGATTGCATTCATATTTTCAATCATCGCATTAAAATTAACGGCAAGTTCTCCAATCTCATCTTTAGATTGTATTTTTGATCGAACGGTAAGATCCCCATTCGAAACAGAATCCATCAATGTCTTCAATTTCGAAAGCGGTTGAATCATTCTATTGATCATGAAGTAAAGGACGATGAAAAATAGTAACAGCGTCGCAAGTGCAATGATGATCATGGAATTTTGGATTGTATCGGCTGTTTGATTAATATTCTTTTTTTCGTAAACAGCACCGACTTTCCAATGAAGATTTGGAGTTGTTTTGAATACCATTACCCGATTGGTGTTTTCAAACTGGTAGTGAATCGCACCTTGATTTTCACTGGAAGTATACATGTCTTGAATGAATGGATAGTCCATTAAATTATCCCCGCGTAAAGTGGGGTGAACGATTGCAACGCCGTTTGCATCGAGAATGATTGGATAACCATCAAATTCTAATTGGCTTTTTCCGATATTCTCCGTCAACGTTGTGAGTTGAATATCGATACCGATGACACCGGAAAGCCTATTGTTATTTTGTACAGCTTTCGATGCAGTAATGACAAATTCTCCGGTTGCTTCGTCGATATAAGGGCTTGTCCAGTGGACCGAATGTGGATCCGCCACTGCATTTTCGTACCATGGACGGATGGTTGGATCAAAATCGCCTAAATCTACATAAGGAACAATCGTTGTCTGTTTAGTAGTAGTTGCGTAGAAAACAGATGAGGCATCGTCAAATAAATGTAGCAAAGAAGTTAATTCTTTGGTAAGCGCTTCTCGTGAATGTTCTGTTCCACCAACCGCTATGGGTTCCTCTGTGTACCCTGAAATTATATCCGATGTTGCTTGTAGCAATAGGGTTTTTTCATATTGTTCAAGATAATACATAATAGAATTGCTGATTTCTCCTACGAATGCGCTGCTTTGATGGATCAGACTTTCTTCTGTTTTACTCTTTACGAGCATACTGCTAAAACTAGTCACGGCAGTCATACCAATCAGAAATAGCACCATGACAGTGACTATAATTCTTGTTTTAATCGATCGAAACATAAGACACCCTCTATTCAAAAAAATTTGATCTTCTTATTATGTCGGTCAATATAATCATTAATTTAGACTTATAATGAAACAATTGCATTAAAAGCGTTTTTAAAAAGCCCATTTGCGATTTTAGCAATCTATGATATAGTGAATTATAAGAAAACTGAAAAGATTTAACCGCTAGGGGTGTCTATTTTTGTACGGCTGAGACGCATTTTGATATGCGGACCCTTTGAACCTGATCTGGCTCATACCAGCGAAGGGAAGTGGTTCGCCGTTTAAACTAAGAAAGCTACCGACAGTGCGAGCCGCTACTTCAACTGATGAGTTGAGGGAGCGGCTTTTTCAATTTTCAATTACGGGAAAAGGGAGTCGGGAATATGACAAATCTGAATGATATTAAACAAAAAAATCCATTAATTCATTGCTTAACGAATATCGTTGTGGCGAACTTCCAAGCGAATGGTTTACTTGCCCTCGGCGCATCACCAATTATGGCAGATTCGATTGAAGAAGCGGCAGAAGTAGCTGCTTTCTCATCTGCGGTGTTGGTCAATATTGGAACGTTGGACCCTGCTTCAGTCGATGCGATGATCGCTGCTGGAAAAAGTGCCAATGAACATGGAAAGCCACTCGTTCTTGATCCTGTCGGTGTAGGGGCGACTGCTTTTCGGAAGCGAACTGTTGAAAAAATGTTAGGGGAATTAAAAGTTACACTCATTCGCGGGAATGCTGCGGAAATTGCTGCGATTGCCGGGGTGGAGTGGTCTTCAAAAGGTGTCGACGCGGGGGATGGAACGGCTAATTTAGATGTTGCGGCTCAAAAAGTGGCCAAGCAATATGGCTGCATTGTGGCGGTGACGGGTGAAACGGATATCGTTACAGACGGTGTACAGCTTATTCGCATTACAGGTGGTCATCCGCTCATGTCCCGTGTTACCGGTACGGGTTGCTTGTTAAGCGCAGTCAGTGCGGCGTTTTTAGCAGTTGGGAATGATCGTCCGCTTGAAGCTGTCGCGGAAAGTTTGGCGTTTTATAAAAAAGCGGGGGAAATTGCAGCGGGAGAGGCAAAAGGACCTGGCGATTTTGAAGTTCAGTTTTTGAATGCACTGTATACGCTAAATGAAAACACATTCGCAAACATAAAACAGACACGAATAGGGGAGAAAGTAACATGACAAAAATCGCATTGACAATTGCCGGATCGGACAGCGGAGGGGGCGCTGGTATCCAGGCGGATCTGAAGACATTTCAAGAATTAGATGTATTTGGGACATCGGCATTGACCGCCGTAACAGCGCAAAATACATTAGGCGTTCATGGTGTGCAAGCAATTGATACTGAAGTGGTTGTTGCACAAATAGAAGCCGTGTTAAATGATTTTACAGTAGGTGCAGCAAAAACAGGCATGCTGTTCTCAGCTGAAATTATAGAAGCTGTTGCACGTACACTAAGAAATTATCCACGTTTCCCGCTAGTCATTGATCCGGTGATGATTGCAAAAGGCGGGGCATCCTTACTGCTAGAAGAAGCTGTTACGGCGTTAAAAGAAGAGTTACTTCCGCTTGCATCGCTCATCACACCGAATGTCCCGGAGGCAGAAGTGTTAACGGGAATGACCATTCGAACGGTAGAAGATTTGACGATTGCGGCGGAGAAACTGTTGGAAATGGGTTCGGAAGCGGTCGTTATTAAAGGTGGACATCGTCTTGATACGGCGCTTGCCGAAGACTATTTCGTTTCGGCAAGCGGCGAAAGCTTTTTAATGCGCAGCCCGCGAATCGATACGGAAGATACGCACGGAACAGGTTGTACATTTGCCGCGGCGATTACGGCAGAACTTGCGAAAGGCGTTTCAATAGAAGAAGCGGTCATTACAGCCAAGCATTTCATTCATGCGGCGATTGTAGAAGGTCTTGCAATCGGACAAGGGCACGGTCCGACAAATCATGCAGCATTTAGAAAACAAAGAGCTGCTGTTCGAAAGGAAGTCGAGTTAATTGGCAAACATTGATATCCAACTGTATTTCATTATGGGGACAGAAAATACAAAAAATCCACTTGGGGTTCTAGAAGAAGTGTTGCAGGAAGGGATTACCTGTTTTCAACTGCGGGAAAAAGGACCGCATGCCCTAATAGGCGACGAAAAACGTGCATTTGCGGAGAAGTGTCAGCAGCTCTGTCGGCAATATGGCGTGCCGTTTATTGTGAATGATGATGTTGAACTTGCACTTGCAATTGACGCGGATGGCGTACATATCGGGCAGGACGATGAAAGTGCGGCAGATGTGCGAAAGAAAATGGGTGCTCATAAGATACTCGGTGTGTCAGTTCATTCAATAGAAGAAGCGATTGCTGCAAAAGAAGCGGGTGCCGATTATGTAGGGATGGGACCTATTTATCCCACAATTTCGAAGTCTGATGCGAAGCCGGTTGCGGGGACGGACAAATTGCAAGAAGTAGCAGCGTTATTTCCAGACTTGCCAATTGTCGGCATTGGCGGCATCACGCCGGAAAATGCCGCTCCCGTATTTCGCGCAGGCGGTGCAGGAGTAGCGGCCATCTCTATCATTGCCTCTGCGGAAAGCCCAAAAGCAGTCGTGCGCCGCTTTCAAGATGTGATTGCGAATGAAATGCAAGAACGGGGCATCTTAAGATGAACACGAGAAAGCTTGTACTCATAACCGTCTTTTCAGCAATCGCAGTCGCTGGTTCCGTCTTTGTGTCATTTCCGGCAGGTATTGCACGCGCTTATCCAATCCAACATGCGGTCAATGTCGTTGCGGCTGTTTTGCTTGGGCCGCTCCCAGCTGTCATCATTGCATTTCTAACTGGACTCATCCGTGTACTGACCGGAACAGGCTCTTTACTCGCTTTTCCGGGCGGCATGATCGGTGCTGCGCTGGCAGGTTTACTATTTAAAACATCAGGCCGCGTTTGGGTTGCGGCGATTGGGGAAATGATCGGAACGAGCGTTATTGCCTCATTATTTGCTGTACCTTACGCTGCCATTTTAATGGGCACAACGGTAACTGCTCTATTTTTCGTACCGCCTTTTCTCGTTTCGAGTGTGAGTGGTGCAATTATTGGTGCAATTTTAGTCGTCAGACTTCAAAAAACACCGGCAATCCGAAGAATCCAACAACAATTTTAGCCACGCAATATGAAAAGTAATGTTAATCCATACAGTAGTATGGCAAGAGACGGAAATTTTTATGAGACGAAATGATGAAGCGGATCGTTAAAACACTTCAATTTTTCCGGAATAGACAACAGTTTCCATTCATGAAAGACCTTCTATTTTCCTATACTATAAGTGCTGCTTTTAACTTCCCACTGTATTGAAATGTAGCGAAATACGGAACGTTCCATATTTCGCCACATTTCGATAAAATTTAAAATAATATTCAGTTTTCAGAAGGACTTTATGGGGAAGGTGTAGAAGTGTAAGTATAAGGTTTAAATAAAGGAGGAGTTCTTATGTTAGACTTCAACATCCGTGGTGAAAATATTGAGGTGACTCCAGCAATTCGTGAGCACGTTGAGAAGAAAGTTCAAAAACTTGAAAGGTACTTCACTGAAGGTGCGAATGCGACTGCAAACGTGAATTTAAAAGTATATAATGACAGACAAACAAAAGTAGAAGTGACAATCCCAATGAAAAATCTGACACTCCGCGCAGAGGAGCGTCATGAAGATATGTATGCGGCTGTTGACTTAATTGTTGACAAGCTCGAAAGACAAATTCGTAAATATAAAACAAGAGTAAACCGTAAATTCCGCGAGCGCGAAGGAGTTGCCAATTTCTTCAATTCAGTGAGCAAAAGCGATGACCAAAACGTTCAAACGGAAGAAGATCATGAATTTTCAGTCGTTCGTACAAAACAATTTGATTTAAAACCGATGGACCAAGACGAGGCAATTTTGCAAATGAATATGCTTGGCCATAACTTCTTCATCTTCACAGATGCAGAATCTGACGGCACACACATCGTTTACAAGCGAAGAGACGGCAGATATGGATTAATTGAAACAAATTAATGAATTTAGTAAAGGCTCCCTATCCAACGGGGGCTTTTTTTATGTCCCGAAACAAGCGGGAGGTCATCGAAAACATCGGTGCAGTATTACGTAACTTTAATTTTTCACGGAACAAATTACAAGAAAAAGTCGTTAATCATCATGAAGAATTAATTTCAAGTAAGACCATTTGCACCGCTCTTTTCGCAATGTTAAAATAAACGATGAACTATATGAGGATGTGACCAAAAATGCTTGGCGTACTGAATAGAATGTTTGATATGAATAAAAGAGAGTTAAGGCGTCTGGAAAAAATTGCAGATCAAGTTGAACGGCTTTCCGCTAATATGGAACAACTGTCTGATGAGCAATTAAAAGCGAAGACAGAAGAATTTAAAGCACGATTGGCAGATGGAGAGACACTGGACAATTTGCAAGTTGAAGCATTTGCGGTTGTTCGCGAAGCATCCCGCCGTGTGCTTGGCATGTATCCATTCCGCGTTCAAATCATTGGGGCGGCTGCTTTACATGAAGGAAATATTGCGGAAATGAAGACAGGAGAAGGGAAGACGTTAACGTCTACATTAGCCGTCTATTTAAACGCACTTGCAGGAAAAGGTGTGCATGTCATAACGGTTAACGAATACCTTGCGAGCCGTGACGCAAATGAAATGGGACAATTGTATGAATTCCTTGGCTTAACTGTTGGCTTAAACTTGAACAGTTTAACGAAGGAAGAAAAATACGAAGCCTATGAAGCGGATATTACCTACAGCACGAACAACGAACTCGGCTTTGATTATTTACGGGACAACATGGTGTTGTATAACGAGCACAAAGTACAGCGGCCTCTATTTTTTGGCGTCGTTGACGAAGTGGACTCGATTCTTATTGATGAAGCGCGAACACCACTTATTATCTCAGGACAGGCGGCAAAATCTGCGGAGTTATACAGATTGGCAAACCGCTTTGTTATCTCTTTGCAAAAAGAAGAAGATTATTCCTACGACGAATCGACAAAAGGCGTTGTATTAACGGAGGCAGGAATTGAAAAAGCGGAAAAGGCATTTTCAATTGAGAACTTATTTGATTTAAAGCATGTTGCGTTGAATCATGCGATTACACAGTCGTTAAAAGCACATGCTAGTATGCATATTGACGTCGATTACGTTGTACAAGAAGGCGAAGTTGTCATTGTTGACTCCTTTACAGGTCGTTTAATGAAAGGACGTCGTTACAGTGACGGACTTCACCAAGCGATTGAAGCGAAAGAAGGCTTGGAAGTTCAAAATGAAACGATGACGCTTGCAACGATTACGTTCCAAAACTTCTTCCGGATGTACGAAAAGCTGTCGGGGATGACAGGTACTGCGAAAACGGAAGAAGAGGAATTCCGCAATATATACAATATGAATGTGATTGCGATTCCGACAAACCGTCCAATTGCGCGGGATGATCGTGCAGATCTCATCTATGCAACAATGAATGGAAAATACAAAGCGGTTGCAGAAGAGATTAAGAATCGCAACGCAAAAGGACAGCCAGTACTTGTTGGAACCGTAGCAATTGAAACGTCAGAAATTATTTCGAACTATTTGAAGCAGTACGGCATAAAACATAATGTATTGAACGCGAAAAACCACGGACGAGAAGCCGATATCATTTTGGAAGCAGGGCAGCGAGGTGCTGTAACCATTGCGACAAACATGGCAGGGCGAGGTACGGATATTAAACTAGGTGAAGGTGTTCAAGAACTTGGCGGACTTGCGGTCATTGGCACGGAACGTCATGAATCACGACGCATCGACAATCAGCTGCGCGGTCGTTCGGGGCGTCAAGGAGATCCAGGTGTTACCCAGTTTTACTTATCACTAGAAGACGACTTGATGCGCCGCTTCGGATCAGATCAAATGAAATCAATGATGACGAAGCTTGGGATGGACGATGAGACACCGATCCAATCGAAGATGGTCTCCCGCTCCGTTGAATCTGCTCAAAAACGAGTCGAAGGGAACAACTTTGATGCGCGGAAACGTCTCCTTCAGTACGATGATGTACTTCGTCAGCAACGCGAAATTATTTACAAAGAACGAAACGATGTCTTATCTTCGGAAAATATTCGTGACATTCTTGACGACATGCTGACGAATGTGATTGAACGAGCAGTTGCGGCACATACATCTTCTGAACAACAGGCCGACTGGAACTTAAAAGGTCTGGAAGATTATCTTGGCGCCAATCTCCTGCCAGAAGGACGGTTAACCAAGTCCGATATGGAAGGAAAGTCATTGGAAGAATTAACGGCGCTCATTCAAAATACAGTGATGGAGCGGTATGACGAAAAAGAACAAGAAATGTCTGCAGAACGGATGCGTGAATTCGAAAAAGTCGTTTTACTTCGTGCGATTGACTCGAAATGGATGGATCATATCGACGCGATGGATCAGCTCAGACAAGGGATTCACTTGCGCGCATATGGTCAAACAGATCCGCTTCGTGAATATCAAGCGGAAGGCTTTGCGATGTTCGAGGAGATGGTGATGTCAGTCGAGGATGACGCAGCGAAATATGTGATGAAAGCTGAAATTCGCAATAACCTTGAGCGGGAAGAAGTCGCAAAAGGTCAGGCAGTGAACCCGAAAGAAGGCGGAGAGCAAGTGCGCAAAAAACCGGCTCGCCGCGCTGTCAATATTGGACGCAACGATCCATGTCCTTGTGGCAGCGGAAAGAAATACAAACATTGTCACGGTAAAGCGTAAGCGGCCTGGCAATCTACATTCAGGAGGAACACGTTATGATGGAATTATCGGAAGTACGGAACGAGCTCGACAAATCAGCTAAGAAATTAGCGGACTTTAGGGGGTCTCTTTGACTTAGAAAACAAAGAGGCAAGAATTCAAGAACTTGACGAAATTATGTTGGAACCCGGATTCTGGGATGACCAAGATGCTGCACAAAAGGTCATTTCCGAGTCGAATGGCTTAAAAGATATCGTTGGCGATTTTGTGGCGTTAAATGATACACAAGAAAATCTAGAAATGACGTTGGAACTGCTGCGTGAAGAATTTGACGCAGATTTGCAGGAGGAACTCGGCGAAGAGCTGAAAGAATTCAAAGGGAAGCTTGAAGACTTTGAATTACAGATGCTGTTAAGTGACGAATTTGATAAAAATAGCGCGATTCTAGAAATCCATTCTGGCGCAGGTGGCACAGAATCCCAAGATTGGGCTTCCATGCTGCTACGCATGTATACGCGTTGGGCTGATGATCGTGGCTTTAAAGTAGAAACACTTGACTATCAAGCGGGCGATGAAGCAGGCGTGAAATCTGTGACCCTTTCCATTAAAGGGCATAATGCTTACGGTTATTTAAAAGCGGAAAAAGGCGTTCATCGTCTTGTGCGTATTTCTCCATTTGATTCATCAGGCCGTCGTCATACGTCATTCTCGTCAATTGAAGTAATGCCTGAGTTTGAAGGGGATATCGACATCGACATTAAACCTGAAGACGTTAAAATTGATACGTACCGTTCAAGTGGTGCGGGCGGACAGCACGTCAACACAACAGACTCCGCTGTTCGAATGACCCACATTCCGACGGGTGCCATCGTTACTTGTCAAACTGAACGTTCGCAAATTAAAAACCGTGAACGTGCTTGGAATTTGTTGAAAGCGAAAATTTATCAAATTAAAATTGAAGAAGAAGAAGCACGTCTGCTCGAAATCCGTGGTGAACAAAAAGAAATTGGATGGGGCAGTCAGATCCGTTCTTACGTATTCCACCCGTATTCGATGGTGAAAGATCACCGTACGAATGCAGAAACAGGAAATGTCGGTGCTGTTATGGACGGAGAGATTGACGCATTCATTAATGCTTATCTGCGTTCCCGCATTTCTTAACGAGCATTGGCCTCCACCGAAAATACGATGTAAAATGTTTGGAAAATGCAAATTGGTGTATAGTAAGGAGTAGAGGGCAGTCCTAAATGAGTGGTAAATGACTTGTTCACAGAAATGTAAGAATTGGCATTTATTTGATATGACGCCGTTCTTCTCCTCTTTTGACAAAAATTTACAAATCGTGTAGGGTTCAATTATGCCAACCTTTGGTATACTTATATTTGCAATACAACATTTACAGTATTGGAGGAAGAAACATGAAAACTAAGTTTCTCGGAGTCCTGTTTGGCGCTGCACTTATCTTAGGAGCGTGTGGTGGCGGCGGTGACAACGCCAACAACGACAATAACACAGGTGGCGATACAGCAAGTGTCGATGCTGAGAAAATCGTCAACAACAGCTGTGTGTCCTGTCATGGGAACAACCTCGAAGGACGCGGAAATGCACCAGCACTTGACGCAATTGGTGCAACAATGTCTGAAGAACAAATTCACGATATTATTATTAATGGTCAAGGGGCTATGCCACCAGGAATTATTAAAGGTGATGAAGCCACAGCAGTTGCTAAATACTTAGCAGAGAAAAAATAAATTAAATTGTAAAGACCGCCTAGAAATGGGCGGTCTTTTTTACGTCTAGGCTCCGGGCGCCAGACGCTCGGGTCAGCAGGATGCTAATCATGCAGTCGTTGCGACAGGATGTCGCGATCTTAGACTACGTACCTTTGCTGAGCAGGCATCCTGCGCTTTTGTTGTTTCTGCATATTCATTTGAACTTTGACAATTATTTTATTTTTTGTAAAATCCTGCTGTACGGAAGGATGTTACAAAAAGGAGGCGGATGATGAAATATATGTAGTTGTTTCGAATTATGACTTTAGTATGTAAGTCTTTTCATATCAAGGATCTTCGCCTATTCAAAATGAAATGAAACTGTAATACCGAACGATGCGAATCATGTTATAATGGGCATGTCGGTAAAAAAGGGGAATAAAAAATCAGGTGGTTTTAGTATGATTGTGATGAAAAATGTCTACAAAAAGTATCCGAATGGCGTCGTTGCGGCAAATGGGATTCATGTCGAAATCGACCCCGGGGAATTTGTATATGTAGTCGGACCAAGTGGGGCCGGAAAATCGACTTTTATAAAAATGATGTATCGAGAAGAAGTACCGACAAGTGGAGAGATCGTAATTGATGGCGTCAACCTTGCAACTTTAAAAAACAAACAAGTGCCTCATTTGCGAAGAGAAATTGGCGTCGTTTTCCAAGATTTTAAACTATTACCGAAGTTAAATGTATACGAGAATGTCGCATTTGCACTTGAAGTGATTGAAGAATCGCCGGCAGAAATTCGAAGAAAAGTGAATGAAGTGCTTGCGCTTGTCGGACTGACGCAAAAATCGCGGATGTTTCCGAATGAGTTATCTGGCGGAGAACAGCAGCGAGTGTCCATTGCGCGGTCTATTGTCAATACACCTAAAGTTGTCATAGCAGATGAACCGACAGGGAATTTGGACCCTGAAATTTCATGGGAGATCATGAGGATTTTCGAACAGATTAATGCTCGCGGCACGACGATTGTCATGGCCACCCATAATCGGGAAATTGTGAATATGATTCGCCACCGCGTAATTGCGATAGAAGGCGGACTAATCACACGCGATGAATTCGGGGGTGACTACGGCTATGAAAGCTAGAACAATCGGCCGTCATTTCCGGGAAAGTTTAAAAAGTTTACGTCGAAACAATTGGATGACCTTTGCCTCGGTTAGCGCGGTAACTGTTACTTTATTACTCGTTGGCGTATTTATGGTCATTATGATGAACTTAAACGAATTAGCTGTAAATATCGAAAATGATGTAGAGATTAAAGTGATCGCTGATCCGGCTGCTGATGAAGCAATGGTAAAAGAGCTAACAGACAAAGTGCGGGCAACGGAAGGTGTCCTTGAAGTTGTGTATTCCTCAAGAGATGATGAGTTAAACAAAATGATTCAGTCATTTGGGGATGAACTTAAATTATACCAACAGAGTAACCCGCTTGGCGATGCGCTCTATGTAAAAGCGAAAAATCCACAAGAGACCGTAGCAATCGCCAAAAAAATTGATACATATGAATACACGTATGAAGTCGAATACGGTAAAGGAAAAGTTGAAAAGCTTTTTAAAGTGTTAAACGTTAGCCGAAATATTGGCATTGCGCTGATCATCGCGCTGTTATTTACAGCCATGTTTCTCATTTCAAATACAATTCGGATTACGATTACAGCTAGAAAAAGAGAAATTGAGATTATGAAGCTAGTAGGTGCAACGAATAACTTCATTCGCATTCCATTTGTGTTGGAAGGGATCTGGTTAGGCGTTTTAGGGGCTATTCTTCCAATGCTAATCGTGTCGATTGCTTATTACAAATTGCACGCTCACTGGGCACCAAAGTTAAAAGCAGAGTTATTCCACTTACTAGATACCATGCCATTTTTATTACAGTTGAACGGTTTGTTATTCGTCATGGGAATCGTGATCGGTATATGGGGCAGCTTCATGTCTGTACGGAAGTTTTTAAAGGTATAAAGAGATCGTAAGCCTGAAAGGGGATTTTGAGAGTTGAAAAAGCGTAAGTGGCTGTTTGCCAGCGTAATAGCGGGACTGCTTTTGTCTACAACATTAGCGGCTCCGGGTGTTTTAGCGAGCTCATTAAAAGACTTGCAAAACGAACAAAAAGTAATAGAACAGAAGAAACAAAACTTAAACTCTACTATTCAAAAGAAATCATCTGAAATTAACACAAATAAATCAACAATCGATTCAATTTTAGATCAAATTTCTACACTTAACGGAAAAATAGAGGATACAACGTCTACCATTAACCGCGTCATCGATGAGATCAATGTAACAACCGAGGAAATTAATGCGTTGCGTGCGTCCATTCAAGATCTAGAACAGAAAATTGAGGAGCGAGATGCGGTCTTAAGGGATCGTGTGCGTGCGATGCAAGTAAAAGGTGGACAAGTTAGCTATATCGATGTGTTGCTGGGTGCAAATAGTTTTGCAGATTTCATTGACCGTTTTTCTGCAGTCAATACATTAATGGATGCAGACCGGAAAATTATGAAGCAGCAAGATGAGGATGTAAAGCAGCTTGAAGAAGAAAAAGCACTGGTTGAACAAAAATTAGCAAAACAGGAAGAAAATAAAAGAGATTTAGAAGGATTAAAAGCTTCCCTAGAATCACAAAAACAGCAGAAAAATAAGCTGATCGATTCACTGGAAGCAGAACAAGCAAAATTACTAAAAGAAAAAAGCTCACTTGAAAAAGAATTTCACGAAGCGTATGAAGTGAGTAAAGAACTTCAAGCAAAAATAAGCGCTGAACAGCAGCGCTTGGCAGAAATTGCCCGCGAAGCTGAACGGAAACGAAAAGCAGCGGCAGCAGCTGCAGCGGCGGCTAAAAAATCCTCTTCTAGTTCGTCATCTAGTTCATCATCCGCAAGCAGCGCGCCTCTTCCAGCTGTCTCAAGCGGCTCTTGGACGAAGCCAGCAGCGGGGACATATACCTCATCATTCGGTTGGCGTACACACCCGATCTATGGTATACAGCGCCAGCATCGTGGAATTGACATTGCCAACTCAGTCGGCACACCGGTTGTTGCGGCCGCTGAAGGGGTTGTATCGCATGCAGGTTCAATGGGTGGTTACGGGAATGTCGTGATGATTACGCATTCTATTGATGGACAAATTTTCACAAGTGTTTATGCGCATTTATCCTCAATTAGCGTCAGCTCTGGCCAGCAAGTTGCCAAAGGTGCGCGTATTGGCGGACTTGGAAACACTGGGGCTTCTACAGGGCCGCATCTTCACTTTGAAATTCATGTAGGCAACTGGTCAGCATCGGGTCCAAGTGCTGTTAACCCATTACGTTATATCAATTTATAAGTAGAATAAAGACCCACCTCATAATATGATCTATGAGAGTGGGTCTTTTTTAGGCAGAAAAGTCGTTTTCTTAACGTGGATTCGTTAGGATAGAAGTGAAAAAGGATAAGGGGAAAACGGTATGACAGTGACTCGCTATTATATCATTGGGAATTTGTCCGTATCTTCATCTTGGATTGCTTTAATCGCAGCATTTATCTTTGCTTACATCGCTGTCAGAATTCGTTACGGCAGAAAACTTGCAGCTGTTGTGTCAGATATGTTCTTTTATTTAATCATAATATGGAAGTTAAGTGTCATCATTACGAATTTCAGTTCTGTCATTCGATCACCCCTAGCGATTATTTATTTTCACGGGGGGATGGTTGGGTTTTCGCTCGGTTTGCTAGTCGTTATTGGCAAAACGCTGTACCATATTTTGAAAGGACAACTCCAAGATGATGGGTTGCTTGCTTTACTGACAGGTGCTGTACTGGCGCAGGCCTTTTATCAAATGATGATGGTGTTTTTGAATGATGGCGGTTTGGTCGCTAGTGTCATGACAATTCTCCTGTTTGGAGGATTCGCAGTATTTTTTTGGAGGTTCAGCAACCAAGGCGGCGTTTGGCCATTTCAGCTTACAATGCTTTTAATGGCTGTACATATTTTTGCAGCGGCCTTTCAACCAGAAGGAGTTATAGGGAAGCCATTAATCAGCACGTTTGTCATTGTGGTGTTCTTTGCGTTCATTTATTTGAAAGGGCATCATTTCATGAAAAGATCGGAGGAGCATTTGTGAAGAAAAAAACGGTAGGTCTAGTCATCAGTGCGCTCATTATAGGATCCCTTGTCGTCATGATGGTCAAATCGAATCTAGCAACCAATGAGCCGGATATAGAATATCTGATTGGCGCGGATTATAACATGAATGATCAAGATGACGTAGGTTTAAAACAAGGAGATTTGCCGCCTGATTTCACATTGCCAACGCTTTCTGGCGAAGAAGTAAAGTTATCTGATCTGCAAGGGAAGAAAGTCATTTTAAACTTTTGGGCGTCTTGGTGCGGTCCGTGTCGGGCGGAAATGCCGCATATGGAAAAGTATTATAAAAAGTACAAGGAAAAAGACAATGTTGAAATCGTCGCGGTCAATTTGTCGACAACAGAAAGACGCGGTTTAAAAGGCGTAAAGGAATTTAAAGATAGTTATAAGCTCACCTTCCCGATTTTGCTCGATGAAGAAGGTTGGGCAATCGATGCGTATCAAATTAAACCGATCCCTACAACTTATTTAATTCATACAGATGGCACGATTGCCCATAAAATCGTTGGACCAATGGATGAGAAAATGATGAAAGAGCTTGTGAGAAGATTACATTGAAAAAAGCCGGTTTTGCGCTGTCGTAAACTTTCTTTTCTGTTCATATAGTGGACGGAGGAGGGAAGCTATTACATATGCGTAGAAGCCGGTTTTTGCTTTTTATGACGTTGGCTGCTGTGGCGGCTATTGTATTTTTAGTACTCGACGGATGTTCCGGACAGGAAGTCGAAACAAAAACGGAAGGCCCTTCAAGCTCATTTCAAGTCATCGATGAGGCATACAAGCTCATTAAAGAAAAAGGAGTTTATCCGGTTGAAGGGGATGCATTAGTTGAAGGTGCATTACGCGGCATGGCCGATGTGATTGGAGATCCGTATTCTACTTATTTTACGGAGGAAGAAGCGAAGGCTCATAAAGAGTCATTGGCAGGAGAACGAGTCGGAATTGGTGCAGAAATCACCCGTTCCAATGGAAAGTTCATCATCGTTGCGCCAGTGAAATCATCCCCTGCTGAGAAAGCTGGATTGCAGCCATACGATGAAATTGTTCAGATTGATGGGAAAAGGCTAGATGGGTCATCCTTGCAAGATGTTGTCAAAAGGATTCGAGGAAAAGAAGGAACAGCTGTTAAGATGACCATTTATCGCCCGGATTTAAACAAGCATCTTGAATTATCCATTACGCGGGAAGTCATTCCTGTCAAAACAGTTACTGGAAAAATCATTGAACAGCGCGGCGAGAAAATTGGCTACATAGCAATTACGATGTTTGGAGAAGATAGTGCCGCCGAGTGGAAAAAAGTAACAGACGAGCTTATTCAAAAGGGAGCAAAAGCATTGCTCGTTGACGTTCGTGGAAATCCCGGGGGGTATTTGCACAGTGTTGGAAACATTGCGGGCAGCCTATTAAGCCAAGACACAGTTTTTGCTCATATGCAAGAAGCAAATGGTACACTCACACCGTTAGTTACAGACTCGTCAAAGAAGTTTGCATTCGACGAGAAGTTGAAAAATATACCGATTGCACTATTGCAGGATAAAGGCAGCGCTTCTGCAAGTGAAGTCTTAAGCGGTGCATTAAAAGACTTGAAGCGCGGATATATTACAGGAACCACAAGCTTTGGTAAAGGAACCGTTCAAGAAACGATGGACTTATCCAATGGCGGTGAAATGAAGTTATCGACACATAAGTGGCTAACGCCGAAAGAACGATGGATTCATGGCAAGGGTGTTGAACCAGATCTGGAAGTAAAGCAAAACGATTTGTTTAAAGAGCATGTAAGACCAGTTATGGAGAAGTATAAAGAGGGCGATTTCCATGATGATATTGCGTACGCCCAGCGGCTTTTAATTGGCCTTGGTTACGGTGTGGAGCGAAAAGATGGCTATTTTGATGAATCTACGGTAATGGGTGTAACCGATTTCCGTGCAGATGCTAAACTGGACGAAGGGGATGTCATGGATCGAAAGTTTTTCACTGCACTGAAAGAGAAAGTGGAGAAGTTCAGAAAAGACGAGAAAAACGATGAGCAATTGCAAATGGCGATAGGCTATTTGCATCATAAGATTAGCAACAAATAAGTTGACGGCTTCCAGCCATTTGTGCTGGAAGCTGTTTTGTCATTGTGTTTTAGAAAAAATCACCACCAGCCTCACATTAGTACGTCTAATTTTGATACAATATAAGGTGACGAATCGCTTCGTAATTAGGGGGTGACCATTTTGGCGGAACAAATTATCTATGCCATTGCTTATTTTTTTCTTAATCCGTTGTTCCTTTTGACACTAATTACGGCCGTTATTTTAGGCTATATTCGCGTGAAACGGGAACGGCGTAATTTTAAAGTTCGTCTACTCCCAGGATTAACAGAGTTTAGGAAGTTGTTAACAGAATCATGGCTCTATGCGCTTGTGCTGTCCGTGAGCATTTCCGGTGTTGGGCTTATTGTCGATCCAGGATGGCTTGTTTTACTATCGATCATTACTTTTATTGTATTGCTATCATTTTTTTATACAATCGCTTCACCGATTTATTATGCAGCAGGTGCATTTTTTGCACTTTATTTTTTACAACTGTATGCAGGAGAATTCACGTACCGGGGCTGGTCGCTTCAGCAACTTGACTTGTTAGGTGATCTGGCGATAACGATCCCAATTATTGCGGGATTATTACTAATTATAGAAGGATTGTTGATTCGAAGGCATACTGCTCGTTACACATCCCCGTACTTTGTTCAAACAAATCGTGGACTTCGGGCTGCTGTTTTTAAGTCAAAAAGACTTTGGCTATTGCCAGTTGTATTCCTCATTCCGGGTGAATGGATCTCAGCTTATTTACCCTACTGGCCACAGTTTACATTAGGAAATGCAGCTTTTAGTTTTATACCGGTGCCGATTGTCATTGGGTTTTCGCATATGGGTCGTGCCGTTCACCCGGAACTTTCACTGCCTAAAATTGGCTTATCTGTCGTTTGGACGGGTCTTATTGTTGTGGCAGTGGGCCTGTTGGCATTTTGGATGCCAATACTTGGCTGGGTGGCGCTTCAGATCGGATTGATTGGCCGAATCGGAATTTCTGTGCATTCCACGATTCGCGAGTATAGCAAAGGCTTCGTTGCGGCGCCAATGCCATCGGGAGTCGTGATTGCAGGTATTTTACCGCATTCTCCGGCGGAAAAGATGGGGCTTAAATCAGGCGAATGTATTAAATCCGTCAATGGTATTCGTGTCAATAATGAAAAAGAGCTTTACGATGCGATTCAAATTAATGCTGCGCATTGCCGTTTACAAGTAATCGATCGCCAGGGGGAGGTTCGCCTCACCCAGCAGGTCGTTTATCATCATGATCATCACCGCCTTGGATTGCTTGTTGTACGATAGGATTGAACGAAAGGATGGTAGGACATGGAGCATTTTGGAACAAAGTTATTACTAGCAATCTTTTTGCCTGGACTACTAGTCGTGTTGTTTACACGGGTAACCTTTCATCATGTCGTCGGTTTGACCTTGACGCTCGCATTGATCGCTGCATCTGTTTATGCAGGTTATACGCATAATTGGTTGTTATATACTGCGGATGCACTCTCTTTAACGATTGGCTTTTGGTATGCGAAGCGTATGGTTGATCGTGCCAGGCAGCAAAAAGAATAATAAAAAGACCGTACCTTTAAATGGCACGGTCTTTTCTTTTGGAAATTTGGACTTTCAAAGGCTCATATAAATAAACTATAAATCGCCAGCACACCAATCGTGCCTAGGACGACAGACATGAGACCGCCGCCTAACAATGCGATGAGAAATGCAACGGCTGCACCGACGACGCCAAATAACAAATTCCCCTCTTGGACAAGCAATACGGCCGGGAAAATAAGTGCGCCGAGGACAGCGTAGGGAATATTGCGCAAAACACCTGCGACGATCGGCGGCAGTTCTTTTCCGTCTAAGAAAGTTAAAGGAATCATACGAGGGATGTACGTGACAAGTGCCATACCGAATAACATCCACCAATAAGCAGCGCCCATCAAGCTTCCTCCTCTCGTTTATACATTGTTTCAGCCGTTTTTCTGCCATGCACATAAAAGAGCTCAACGACAATAGAGGATAGGAGTGTCGCTGCAAGAATGGACCAACCGGTAGAAAGAGCACCCGTCACATGCAAGATACTATGAATGGCAGCCGCCAAACCCGCAAGCATGACAACTTTACGGTTTCCTTTCATCGATGGAACGAGCAGTCCGATGAACATTGCGTACAATGCAATCGACATCGCTGCTTGCAAAAAGAGCGGTAAGTTGGCGCCAATCATATGGCCGATTGCCGTAAAAGAAACCCAGCTCCCATAGGCGATCAACATAACGCCAAATGCAAAGGGAGTCGATACTTTTTCTTCTTTACTTGTTGCTAATACTGAAAAGGATTCATCCGTTACACCGAATGCATAGATCGCTTTTAGCCATTTCGGCGCACGATCCATTTTGACGTTCAAGGAAGCACTCATGAGAAAGTGTCGTATGTTTACGACAAAAGTATTTGTTACAATTAAAAAAGGAACGACACCGGAAGCGATCAAACTTAACGCCATATATTGTGAGGCACCCGCATAGACAAATATACTCATGGCTGTTGCCTCTATCATGGTAAGTCCGGTTGTTTTTGCCAGCAGACCGAACGCAAGCGCAACAGGAAAGTACCCGATGGCTATGCTTGTACCAGCCTTTAAACCTGCTGAAAATTGACTTTTTTCCAAAGTTTGTCACATCTTTCGTAAGTATATTATGTGATTATACTACAAAGCCGTGTTTAAATGGAGGTAGGATAAGGAAAATTCTAAATAGATAATTGTATTGTTGGTGCAATGATTAAACATACTTGATGAGAAAAGGAGGGGTTGCGATGAGCGAATGGCTAGATGTAGACAAAATTTTTGAATTGGCTCAGCATTATAAGACGCTCGGTCCATTTATCGGTATTTTGCTGCCCTTTATTGAAGCCTTTTTGCCATTTCTTCCTCTCTTTGTGTTTGTGTTTGCCAATGCAAGTGCTTATGGCTTATGGCTAGGGTTTATCCTTTCATGGGTAGGTACAGTCCTCGGTTCGTATATCGTGTTTCTTGTCATTCGGAAATATGGGCGCAACCGATTACTGCGATTTTTAACAAAAAGTAAGCGTGTGCGTGCGCTTATTAGATGGGTAGATCGGAATGGATTTGGGCCTCTTTTCTTATTTCTCTGTTTCCCTTTTACACCGTCAGCGCTAGTCAATTTAGTCGCTGCCTTTTCGAATATGAAAAAAGTGTATTATTTGCTTATATTAATGGCAGGGAAACTGGTCATGATCTTTACGATTAGTTTCATTGGCTATGACTTAAAAGCATTATTGACACAGCCGCTGCGCACAACAATTGTGCTGCTCATTATTTTTCTTCTCTGGCTAATCGGGAAGGAATTTGAAGGCAGACTCAATAAAAAAGTGAAAGACGATTTTCAATCATTCTCCAGCCGGCAGGATTATGATCAAGAATAAATGAAACGTATATTCGATATTTTATACTGTATGGGTTTCTGTCATCCATTTCTTTCTGTACAATGGAAAGCAAGGATGACTTTTTGATTCCGTAAAAGATTACATTGTACCAACGATAGATAGTAGTTTGAAAAGGAGGAATAACGTGTCGCTTCGTTTTATTACAGGTCGTTCGGGATCAGGAAAAACAACATTCATTGAACGTGAAATCGCGGCATCTTTACAGCAAGATCCGCTGGGTGCTCCGATCATTCTAATCGTACCTGACCAAATGTCGTTTTCGATGGAACATAGCCTGTCTGTCAATTTTGGATTGAATGGCATCGTTCGTGCGCAAGTATTGACATTCAAACGGCTTGCGTGGCGGATATTACAAGAAGTGGGCGGGATTGCACGTGAAGAGATCGATGGTTTCGGTTACCGCATGCTCATCCGCAGCATATTAGAAGAAAATCAAGATCAATTTAAAATGTTTCGCCAAGCGGCCACGAAAAGAGGATTTACAGAACAAATTGGCGATTTGATGAAAGAGTTTAGCCGCTATTGTCTTCATTCGGGGACGATGGATGAATTGAAAATGGAGCTCACTGCAGCGAATGCACCGCAGACTTTGCTCGACAAAGCCGATGATTTGGCATTATTACTTTCGAAAATTGAAGAAAAACTCGGGACCTCTTTTGTCGACAGTGAAGGGTATTTGGCGCTGCTGGCTACGCAAATCCAACATGCCGATCTCATACGAGGGGCCGAAGTGTATATCGATGGATTTGAAACCTTTACAACCCGCGAATATGAAATCATCCAAGAACTGATGAAGTATGCAGACCGAGTGACAGTGTCTTTGCCGATGGAAGGTGCACAATTTGGTTTTGCAGACCACGAGTTGTTTTTCAACCCAGTGCGGACGTCTTTGAGGTTACGGCAATTAGCACGCGAGCATGCAGTTGAAGTGGAAGCAGACTTCAATCTGGGAGAGGCAAAGCGTTTTAAAAATGATGACCTGCGTCATCTGGAAGCGTCCTTTGATCATTATCCAACACCGAGCAAGCAGTCAAGCGGCAATGTACAGCTAATTGAAGCTGCAGATCCGCAAGCCGAAGTGCATGCAATCGCCAGGGAGATTCGTGCGTTAATCTTATCCGGCAAGCGGTATAAAGACGTTGCGCTATTGTATCGTCAGCCTGAGAAGTATGATGAGCTCATTGAGTCGATTTTTCCGCAGTATGAAATTCCTGTGTTTATCAGCCAGAAAAAGCCGATGTTACATCATCCGCTGATCGAGTTTTCACGATCCGTTTTAGAAGCTATTTTGTCAGGTTGGTCTTATGAAACGATTTTCCGTGCAGTGAAAACGGATCTCTTTTTCCCGCATGGAGAGACGAAGGTCCTTTGGCGTGAACGCGCGGATCGATTAGAAAACTATGTACTTGGACGAGGAATCTATGGGAAAAGATGGTTTGATGATCAGCATTGGCGCGTGAAAAAATACCGAGGGCTTGAACTGCACACGGAGGTTCAGACAAATGAAGAAAAAGCGTTAGAGGAAGAGCTCCATCTTGTACGGGACGTTATACGAGAACCGCTTGCCACATTGGAGGCACAGTTGAAACGTGCAAAAAATGGCCGACAAGTGGCAGAAGCGCTTTTTAAATTTATGGAGAAACTGCATGTTTTTGATAAAATTATAGATTTGCGTGCAGAGGAAGAGCGCGTTGGCAGATTACTTGGTGCAGCCGAGCATGAACAAGCATGGAATAGCTGGATTCATGTTTTGGACCAATTCGTATTAATGTTTGGAGAAACACAAATGCCTCTGAAGAAGGCGATTCATATTTTAGATGAAGGGTTCGACTCGCTGGAGTTCACTCGCATCCCCCCATCCCTTGACCAAGTGACAGTGACAACACTTGAAGTGGCAAGTTTAATGGATATTGATGCAGTATTTGTCTTAGGCGTGAATGATGGCGTACTGCCCCAGCGCATTGATCATGAAGGAATTTTATCGGACGGGGATCGGGAATGGTTTACTGGGATTGGATTTGAATTGGCTCCTACGTCAAAAATGCAATTAATGGACGAGACTTATATTGCTTATCGAGCCTTTACAGCTGCTTGTGAAAAGCTTTATGTATCTTATCCAATTGCAGACGAAGAGGGGAAAGCACTTATTCCTTCATTGTATATTACGAGAATTCAACAGCTGCTTTTGGGAACTAAAAAGATAACGGTTGCGACGGATCCGTTTGAGGTATCAGACGAGGAAGCCTCATTTCAATACATTCGTCATCCACGGACGGTACTGCCGTTTTTATCGATGAAGTTAAAAGAGGAGACGTATTCTGGGAAACTGTCACCAGAATGGCAAGCGGTCTATGCGTATTTTGAAAATGATCCTTATTGGTCATCGACGCTTCGTCATGTACTTCAACCGATGAATGAAAGCAACGAAACAGAACAATTACGTCCGGAATTGACGGAAGGATTGTACGGCAAAACATTTGTGTCAAGTGTTTCTCGCGTTGAGTCGTACTACAGCTGTCCGTTTCAACACTTTGCAACGTATGGCTTAGGCTTGCAGGAGCGTTCGGAATTTACGTTGGAAGCACCTGCAATCGGTGATCTATTCCATGCGGCCTTAAAATGGGTTTCTGATGAAATCCTTCGTTTAGGCAAATCATGGGCCGAGTTGACGAGAGAGGATTGCTGGCGACTCTCGAGGGAAGCAGTGGAGGATTTATCGCCATACTTCTTCCACCGCATTTTATTATCAACGAGCCGTTACTTATACATTCAACGAAAGCTCATGCGCATCATTCAAAGAACGATCTATTCCTTGCAATCCCAGGCGCAAGCCTCCAGCTTTAAGCCGATCGCGGTTGAGGCGGGATTTGGTCCAGGCGAAGAACTGCCGCCGCTTGAAATTAAGCTTCGCCGCGGTGATGCGATGAAGCTGCGCGGTCGAATTGATCGCGTTGATGCGACTGAAATTGGCGGTAAAAACTACGTGCGCATTGTCGACTATAAATCATCTGCGAGAAGTCTTGATTTAGTAGAAGTGTATTATGGATTATCCTTGCAAATGTTGACGTATTTAGATGTCGCAATTGAAAATGCAGATGAATGGCTCGGCATTCACGCAGACCCTGCCGGTGTCCTCTATTTACACGTTCATAATCCAATGATTCGATCGGGCACAGAACTTACGGAGCAATTATTAGAACAAGAAATTTCAAAGTCCTATAAAATGCGGGGCTATTTACTGGAAGATGAAGAAGTTGTCATGGGAATGGATGCGAATATCGGCAGCACGTCTGCTATTGTTCCCGCAGCGATTAAAAAAGACGGGTCATTTTATAAGTATTCAAAAGTCCTTTCTGCTGAAGATTTGCAAATGATTCGATCGTTTGTGAGAACAAGGCACCAGAAAGCCGGGGATGCGATGCTTGCAGGTGATACCCGGGTCTATCCTTACAAATTAAAAGAGAAAATGCCATGTGAGTTTTGTTCTTATCGTGCGGTCTGCCAGTTTGATCAAACGGACCCGTCAACGAAATGGAGGGCTTACTCGGCGATGGATGAAGAAACGTCATTGGAAAAAATGAGGAAGGAGGTCGATGGCAATGCAAATTCCAAAGAAACCTGATGGCGTAACGTTTACAGACGATCAGTGGAAAGCCATTTGGGCAAAAGGCAAGGACATTCTCGTTTCTGCCGCCGCAGGTTCGGGAAAGACCAAAGTACTGATCACGCGAATGATTGAAAAAGTACTAGATGAAAAAAATCCGATTGATGTTGATGAATTGCTCGTCGTTACCTTTACAAATGCGGCGGCGGCGGAGATGCGTCACCGAATGGCGGAAGCATTAGAAGAAGCCATTGCACAGAAGCCTAGTTCCGTTCATTTGCGCAGACAGCTGAACTTGTTAAACAAAGCGCAAATTTCAACACTGCATTCTTTCTGTTTAAATGTCGTCCGTCAATACGCTTATTTACTCGATATTGACCCGGGCTTCCGCCTTGCGGATACGACGGAGGCGGCATTACTCCGGGACGATTGTGTCGGCGAAGTATTGGAGGCGGCCTATAGCCAGGCCGATCCAGAAGCGATGTATCGTTTAGCGGATAGCTTTACGTCTGATCGGAATGACCAATCGATTGAAACGCTGATCGACCGACTTTATGATTATTCCAGGGTGCACCCATCACCAGAACAATGGCTGCGCCTAATTCCGCAGCAATATGAAATTGGCGACGCAGCCTCTATTGAGGATTTACCTTTTATCGAATCGTTAAAGACGGCGATTCGCCATTCACTAGAAGAGGCGGAGGCGCTGCTTCATGATACTAAGCGGATTACGCTGATGCCGGATGGGCCAGAACCGCTCGCGGCAACAGCCGATGCCGATTTACAATGGGTGCAGGAGGCAATCCGTTTGTTAACGGAAGCGACATGGGAAGAAATATATGCCTATTTCAATTCGTTAAAATGGGTGACAGCGGGAAGGATTAAAAAAGATTCATGCGATGAAGAGCTTACGAAACGTGCGAAAACGATTCGTGATGCTGTGAAGAAGATTGTTAACACATTAAAGGATGATTATTTTACGAGAACACCAGCACGGCTTTTGGATGAGATTCGTTTAATGGCGCCCACGATGCATACATTAATCGAACTTGTCGTTGAATTTGCCAAACGTTATGAGGCGGTGAAAATTGAACGAGGAATCGTTGACTTTTCGGATTTAGAACATTATGCCCTTCGAATTTTATCCCGAGAAGAAAATGGTGTGCTCGTTCCATCTGATATTGCGCTGGAATACCGAAACCGTTTTGTTGAAGTGCTCATTGACGAGTACCAGGACGTGAATTTACTGCAAGAAACAATCGTACAGTTTGTTAAAAGCGGCGGGGAAGCGGATGGGAACTTGTTCATGGTTGGCGATGTGAAGCAATCGATTTACCGTTTTCGACTTGCTGAACCACTGTTATTTTTAGGAAAGTATAGCCGTTTTACGAATGATGATGGCGCAGAAGGATTAAAAATCGACTTGAATGCCAATTTTAGAAGCCGAAAAGAAGTGTTGGATGCGACGAATTATATATTCTCACAAATTATGGGAGAACGTGTCGGGGAAATCGATTATGACGATGCGGCGGCTTTAAAATATGGGGCGAAATACCCGGAAAAAACTGTGTCTGCCGAGTTGGCACTCCTTTATGAGCATCAGGATGATGAAGGAGCGGATACGCCGGAAGAGGACTTGAAAAGCTCGCAAGCCGAGGCGAGATACATGATCCGAAAAATTCAGCAGCTGATGGCATCTGGCGTGGAAGTGACCGATGCATTTAGCGATTCGAAGCGGCCGATCGAATACCGGGATATTGTCATACTCATGCGTTCGATGACATGGTCAGGTGAAATTGCGGAGGAGTTTAAACTTGCGGGTATTCCAATTTATACAGAGCTTTCTCGCGGTTATTTTGATGCAATGGAAGTAATGATCATGTTGAATACGCTGCGTGTGATCGATAATCCTTACCAAGATATTCCGCTCGCTTCCGTGCTTCGCGCTCCATTCGTTGGACTGACAGAAAATGAGCTGGCCCAGATTCGGTTAGTGGAAAAAAATGTACCTTTCTACGATGCGTTGAAAAAATTCATTGCAATCGGCGGTGCTGGTATCTCAAGTGATGCGCAGCAAAAAATTCAAAAGTTTATGATTCATTTTGAGGAATGGCGAAACTTAGCCCGACGCGGTTCGTTGTCTGAACTCATTTGGCAAGTATATGCAGACACGCATTATTATGAAATGGTCGGTGTAATGCCAAATGGCAACCAGCGGCAAGCCAATCTTCGGGCGCTTCATAGCCGTGCGATCGATTATGAGAAAACATCGTTTCGTGGACTGTTTCGGTTTTTAAGATTTATCGACCGAATGAAAAAGCGCGGCGATGATCTTGGGGCTGCCCGATCCTTGAGCGAAACAGAAAATGTTGTACGGATGATGACGATTCACTCATCGAAAGGTTTGGAATTTCCGTATGTCTTTGTAGCCGGCATTGGCCGCCAATTTAATAAAATGGATTTTAATGAGCCTTATTTGTTCGATCAACATTTTGGGCTTGCGGTGAAAGCGATCGATCCCGACAACCGGATTATGTATACATCGCTTCCTTTTCTTGCGATGAAAGAAAAGAAAGAGCTTGAAATGCGTGCCGAAGAAATGCGTGTCCTCTATGTAGCAATGACGCGTGCGAAAGAACATCTAGAAATGATTGCTTCGGTGAAAGATATCGAAAAAATGATGACGAAGTGGCAAGATGCACAAATGTTGGAACCCAATGACATGCTGCCAGAATATACACGTTCCCGCGCCAACAGTTATTTGGACTGGGTTGGACCTGCTGTTGCACGCCATACCGACTACGAAAAGTTTGGAATGATTCAAGACGGCGAAACGATTGCGCATCCATCAAAATGGACGATTAACGCACAGCCGACCTCGGCGTTTATGAATGAAACAGATGATGGTGATGAAGAGTCAGAATCGATGCAGGAAACAGTTGAAATCGAACCGATTGACCCACAACTACTGGACGAAGTAAAAGCCCGCTTCGATTTTGTCTACCCGCATCTTGCGTCTGTTTCGAAACGCTCTAAACAGACGGTCAGTGAACTGAAACGGCTGTCTATTCTTCAAAAAGAGTCAAATGTGGATGCGCTTGCACCAAGTGTGGGGGATGTCAGTCCAGCCTATCTTCATGATCGTCCTTCGTTTATGCAAAAGCGTTCGTTATCATCTGCCGAGGTTGGAACTGCGATGCATGCGGTTATGCAGCATATCGATTTGCGCAAAGTTCATACTGTCGCAGACATTGAGCAGCTTGTTACAGAATTATTGGAACGGCAGTTGCTCACTTCTGAAGAAGCGAATGCGGTAAATACACAGGCGATCGCACATTTCTGTCAATCGAATTTAGCCCAGCGGTTAATGAAGGCTTCCCGTATCCGACGAGAATTACCGTTTACGTATGGGCTCGATGGCAAAGATGGTGATTTTCAAATTTTGCAAGGGATCATCGATTGTTTGTTTGAAGAGAAAGATGGGTGGGTGTTGCTTGACTATAAAACAGATCGGATTCAAGGACGCTTTCATTCAGCAGATGCAGTGGATACTGAGATGCACAAACGTTACAGTATACAGCTGAACTTGTATAAAAAAGCGATTGAAAATATTACGGGTATTCACATAAAAGAAATGATTCTTTATTTGTTTGATGGTGAGAGAACCGTACACATTCGGGAGGAAGAATTGTGAAGTTTGCACCGACGATGATCGGAGAACGCATAGCCGCGCTCGACATGATGCGCGGGTTTGCATTATTAGGGATCTTTATCGCAAATATGTTGTTTTTCCATACGCCAATTATTTATATTGACCCTTTTACGTGGTTTCAAGTGCCGTCAGACGTCGAAACATACCGTTGGATTAGTATATTTATCCAAGGCACATTTTATCCGATCTTTGCCATTCTTTTCGGATATGGCATTAATATGCAATATGAAAAAGCAAAAAGATTACAAACTCCTTTTGCCCCTGTACTTGCGCGTCGGATGATGATTCTATTGATGTTTGGCCTTATCCACGCGTTGCTCATTTGGGCGGGAGATATTTTAATGTCCTATGCAGTCATGGGGTTTTTGTTAATTTTATTCGTCCGGATTCCCGCAAAATGGCTGTCGGCATTCGCCATTGTTTTGTATAGCTTGCCAATGGGCGCGTTTATTTTTCTCCTTCGCTGGATGGAAGGACTTGCTTCTGAAACAGCAACAGCTGAATTTGTCGATTTGCATAAAATTGAATTGTCTATTTCAGCCTATGCCCATGGGAGTTTTTCAGAAATTTTTGCGCAGCGTTTTCAGGACTGGCTTGTCATTGGTGTTCAAAGTGGTTTTATGCTTGGTTTTATCATCGTATTGCCGCTCATTATGTTGGGGGCTGCATTGTCGAAATGGAAGATCATACAGCGCGCACATACGTTAAAGGTTCCGTTGGCAATCGTCGCTGTACTGGGCGGTGCGGGCGGCATCTGGATCAAAGCATTACCGTTCACACAAGGACCAACATTTTCTAATCAGCTGTTACAAGAAACGTTCGGCGGCGTTTTGCTTGCATTTGGATATATGGCTTTCCTTTTGCTTCTTATGCAAATTCCGCTTTTCCAAGTTGTCTTTCGACCAATTGCAAAGGCAGGCAGAATGTCGTTAACGACGTATATTACACAATCAATTGTCGGGACATTTATTTTTTATTCGTATGGCCTCGGTCTTTATGGGAAAATTGACTTAGAAACAGGAACATGGATTGCAATAGGCGTCTTTGTCATTCAAGTACTTTTTGCAGAAGTTTGGTTGTCAAAATTTAAGACAGGACCCATCGAATGGCTGTGGAGAAAATTGACATATGGAAAGATTTTGGTGGAAAAAGAGGAAAAGAGCAAACAAATGTCGTAATAGTAGAACTAATAGGGAAAACCATTTAAATGAGAGGATGGGCTTGTAGATGAAGATTTTGTCGTTCCGTTTCGAAGGCAAGACATTATTTGGTCCAAAAGTAAAAAGGGAAGAAGCAGTTTGGAATGTGCTGTCCATTGCAGAAGCGTATGATGTGCCAAATTTCCCACAAACGATTATAGAAGGTGTGGCAGCAGGCTTAGATTTCGTTGAACAAATTCGGCAATTGGTTGAACGTGCATTGGCAGACGACAATCCAAATCGTTTTAAACACGCTTTTACGGACATTGAATGGCTCGCCCCGATTCCGAGAACACCAAAAAATATTTTATGTGTAGGGAAAAACTACGCAGAACACGCTGCTGAAATGGGTGGGGACTTGCCGCCTGAAAAGCTAATGATTTTCACAAAATCTCCGACTACAATTGCAGCCGATCAGGAAGACCTTCCGTCACATGAGGAAAAAACGGACAGTCTCGATTATGAAGGGGAACTAGCGGTTATTATTAGTAAAAAAGGGCGCAACATTCCGAAGCAGCTTGCTTATGACTACGTTTTTGGATATACGATTGCGAATGATATAACGGCACGTGACATCCAAACGGCACACGGTCAATTTTTCCTTGGAAAAAGCTTTGATGGGGCGTGTCCAATGGGGCCTTATATCGTGACGAAAGACGAAATTCCCAATGCCCATAATTTATCGATTGTAACAAAAGTAAATGACGATGTACGTCAAAATGACCACACATCTTCAATGGTTTTTAAAATCGACGAAATTATTGAAGTCGTTTCTCGTTATGTAACTTTAGAGCCGGGCGATGTTGTTTTGACAGGTACGCCTGCGGGTGTAGGAAAAGGGATGAATCCACCGGCATTTATAAAGAAAGGCGATACAGTGAAAGTGTCAATCGAAGGGATCGGTACGCTTGTGAACCGATTCGTCTAAGCGTTAAACTGTATACGAACCTCTTAATATGTTAAGCTTTTTTTAGCTCAACCGTGAGAGGTACATGGTGATGTAGGGCCTAAAATTGTAATGAGGTGACAAGTTTGGACGTATTATCAAATTCGACTCATTTCCATATTTTCACTTGGGTCGTAGGCATTATTTTATTTTTAATTACTGCTGTACTGGCAAATGGTTCAAAAGGCAAGAAGATCGCGCATATGATTGCACGCCTATTTTATGTTTTAATTTTATTGTCAGGGATCTTGCTTTTCATGAAAACGATGAATTACGGTATGGGTGCACAATATGGCATGAAGTTTCTATTTGGCCTCGTCACGATTGGATTAATGGAAATGGTAGTTGTCCGTATGAACAAAGGAAAAAATGTCATGGTGCTTTGGATTCTATTTTTCGTATTCTTGTTCGTTACGATGTTTTACGGGTTCAAACTGCCAATGGGCATTGACTGGTTTGCATAATTTGCAGCCAATCTTCATATGGTATGAGGTAAGTAGGGTCTGCTAGCAAAAATGCTGGCAGGCTCTATTTTTATCTTAACCAACATAAGAGTGGATGGGCATACCTATATTTGTTAAATATATAAACGTACAAAAAGTGCCCGTAATGAAAATCATTTCGGGCACTTTTTCAAAGAGAAGTATTAGATGCCAAGCGTACCTTCTGGGAAACTTGGAATCACTCTCGTTGTAGCTACACGGTGTTGCTGAACTTGCAATACTTTTAAATAAAGATCCATCACAATTTTTTCTCTTAGGGTCGAAAACTCGCCTTCTGGCTCCACGCTTGTTGGTGAATAGTCGAGTTCATAGAAGTTTGCGCCAAGTAATTCACCGTATGGTTGCTCATTATATTTCACGAGGTTTTGGAAGAAATACTTATCTAAACGTGGAGATTGATCATTACATTCATTCAAGAAATAGGCTTTGCTGCTATCTGAAATACCGATAATTGGGAAAGTTTCGAAGTCGCCTTGAGTTAGTTCTGCAAATCCTGAGAATTCAACATCGGCAATCCGATCCCGTAATGTCCCATTGCAGTTGCTTGAGGAATATTCAATGTTTTTACGAATGAATCCGGCGACAAACAACTTGGCACGTGTCACTTCAAAATAGTCAGTTGTGCCAATACGTCGGAAACGAACAGGGACGAGTTTTACTTGATTTAAAAACACATTTTTTGTCACGCGTTTGATTTCAGTGGCTGCTGGAGTTAGTGGAATGTTTGCCTCTACAACAATTTGAAGCGCTCTTTCTGCCAGGACAACTGGCACCTTCATAATCGGATTGGCACCGGTTAAGACATTCTCAACACCTTCATCGGCTAAAGGGATTTGATCAGTTGCATTTGTAATCGGACAAGCTGGAACGAGAGGGGTTTGATCGCAATTATTACTCATCATTAAACATCTCCTTGGGTTGATTTTGTAAGCTTACAGTATTACAGTATGTGAAAAATGCTTTGTAGCTCGGGCAAAACGGACGTTTTTGAAGTTTTGTCCGAGCTTTTTAAAAGTTGTTTCATTTTCCCCCTCAAATTGCAGAAAAATCCTAGATTTATGTATTTGGGATCTGTGCAAACAAGATGGATAGACATTTCGGAAATAGCGCGATCTATCCATCTTGATCATTTATACGATGATCGGAAACATCTACTCCCTGTACTTGGAGAAGTTGAATCCAAATTTCCAGTGCCATCATTACATGTAAGGAAAACAATTGGTCATTCGGACTTGGTTGGTTCGTTTGATCGGCTGCGGCCGTATATTCTATCGTTTGTAAGATAGATCCTTCGATTGATAATAATCCTTTTGAAGCTGATCGCATTCCTTTGCCGGTGGGTTCAGAAAACTTTGCAGGGCTGAACTGACAATTCGTTAGCACTACACGTTTTGAAATGTTTTTTAAATGGATAGGTTCATATTCAAACAAAACATCTTCTGTCAGACTTGTTTCTATTTCATATTCCCCGATGACGACGGGAACTTTAATTTTGATCGATTTGCGGGGATGCTTGCCGCCATCTGCTTGATCATTCGGCAGTTTAGCGTGTAGAGGTGTTGCGGTAGACTGTGGCAAATTACGATTTTGTTTTTTCAAATTGTTCAAAGGGGATAAAAAGATTGTCTCATGAATTTTAGAACAAACGAGTTCGCAATAAGGCAGGTCGGGGTAATAGTTAGTCGAGCTGACAAAAGTGGTTTCTAATTGTGGACTTTGGCCGTTATGATTGTCTCTCCATTCAAATGTATATTGCATATCTTCGGGAAATAATGGTGCATGATGGAAGTCATCAATTTCAATGACAGTCGAAAAGGGTGTTTTAATTGTTTTTTGATAAACAAAACCAGTCTGGTAAGATTGCCTTTCATCATTAAGTAAACTGTCTTTTGACGCAACATTATCATCGGCATGTTCTTCCTCATAGAACGAAGACAGTGACGCAGGATCATGGTGGACTGCTTCTGGACGTTCACTTAGAACCGTTTGCACTTGTTTTAAAGCGGTTGCGAATCTTGCAATGTGATTGTTATGTTTATGTTTTTGAACTTGCTGTAAAATATGTACCAATTCTTCAATACACATCTCTTTTTTTGGAGCCTGTTCTGAAATCATTGGCTTGTCACTTAAGTTGGCACAAATGATCTTTAAGATTTGAATAAAACGTTGTACCGATAATTGCTTTGCTTCTTCATAGCTTTCGTCCAAGTCCAAGCTGCTATTGTTTTTTTGGACTTGCATGGGGGGATGGTCGAGTATGGAAGGGGTTTGCAATTGAATCGCTTTTAATAGAGCTGAAAGTTTCCGAATGATAACTTTTCTATCTTCCATTTTTGGTTGTTGTTTTGGAAGTTCTTGCGGACTATTTTGTTTGTTGACAGAAGTGTTTTCATAGATTAATTCGTCTGCCACAACGATTTCTTCGGCCTTACCCGAAATGGTTAGAGGAGTAGTTGTGGAAACAATAATCGTTTGTTGACGTGTATGTGGTCTGCTCATTTCTGCAAAGTTAATCCACGGTGTTTTCAAACACTCCACTCCTAATGTAATCTCTCCTATATATTATGCTTTCGTTCGACTTGGGTGACTGTCTCGCTTTCGTTGGTCTTTACATATAGTATTCATATCAATTGCAGAATGGGTGAATCGTTTATGAAAATGATTGTTTTTATCGGCAGTTATCGTCATGGGACGAGTAAAGAAGCACTCACAATTGCAAAAGAAATGGGATTTACAGTTGTATTACTAACCGATAAGAGATCCATTCAAAATGATGAAAACCTTTTTCCAGACGTAGATCATTATGTATATATGATGAATCTTATTGATAAAGAGGGAATCATTCGTGAAATTGAAGAATTCGAAAAACAAGGGATGCAACTTTGTGCAGTTTTGAGTTTTATAG
The DNA here is from genome assembly GCF_001563475.1 of Sporosarcina sp. HYO08. Classification (GTDB taxonomy): domain Bacteria; phylum Bacillota; class Bacilli; order Bacillales_A; family Planococcaceae; genus Sporosarcina. Next base: position 41,283 of record NZ_LPUT01000028.1, read on the forward strand.
ACCCGTATGTATCAATGGCTGCAGCGATATCAAACTACTTTGGTTTAACAGACCTTTCAGTAGCAGCATTACAGCTGATGGAAAATAAAATCCATTTACGAACACATTTACATCATCATGACAGCTCACCGTGGCATGCAGTCTTTCAAATCAATGATTCGCCAAAAAGATTCACGGACAATCATGAAGCATTATTGCCATTGATCATTAAACCACCGATTTCAAGCGGATCAAAAGACGTCATACTTGCTACATCTCGGATGGAGTTGTTAAAAAACCTTACAGCATTACAAAAAAAATATCCGAATAGCCCTCTATTGGTGGAGGAGTTTTTAGAAGGTCCCCAATATTTAGTGGAATTGTTCGTGTTACAGGATCACATGATGATCATCGGGGTGATTGAACAAGATATTCAATTTAATGGGAGATTTATCGTAATGGGGTACAGCTATCCAGCCGTCCTGAATGATCAAGTGATGACCAGTTTGCGAGCAACGATTTCATCAATTGTGAAAAAAATAGGTCTTAAAACTGGCTCTTGTCATTTGGAATTGAAGCTTGTGCATGGACAATGGAAACTGATTGAAATGAATCCAAGAATGTCTGGTGGAGCGATGAACCGAATCTTAGAGGATGGCAGTGGAGTCAATCTAATCAAGTCCATTATCAATATGCATCTTGGAAAAAGTCCTTCTGTTGTTGAAAAGCCCGAAAAATACGTATACGCTAAATATTTGACAGTCAGTTCCATAGGGAAATTGTTGAAAGTGACGGGAACGGAGCATGCGCAATTACAGGAGGGGGTTACATACGTTTCTATTCAGCCTTCTATAGGTGCAATTATAAAAGATCCAACGAGTATGGGGCATCGCTGTGCATGTATTATTGCCGTTGCCAAAACTGCTGAACGAGCGAAACAAAGTGCATTGAAAGCTGCAAGGGAAATTCGATTTTATATCGAACCCTTATAGGCTAAAACCAAAGATATTTTGAACCAACTACTCTAATGATTAATATGATAGAAAAAAGGTAGTAGGGGGAATTGACAATTTTCATTCCAGAGAAAAATAATCAATGTTTATGCGCTGCATTGTTAGAGTTGAAAGCAATGCAGGATTTTATATCCAAATCCCCAACACATTATTTTTGTGATTTGCTGCGTACAATTGTTGGGACGGATACAATTCCCATCGTATTGCAAACAAAAAAAGGAGATTTTATTAAACGCATTCATAAGTTTGATGATTTCTGTTGCTTTGAAACGATGTTTTTTCGTATTGAAGAAATCGATGAAGAATTGTGTTGTGCAAAATTATCTTTACTGCGCCCTTTAGATATTGAAGGGTGCGATACGAATATTATTTGCGATGTATTTCGCTTACAGAAAACGAATGTTTGTACAATTATTCCATTATCATGTGTTTGCGCAGTTCAGCCATTGGATGTGGAACTGCTAAAAAGAAAAGTGATCATCGAACCAAAATGTTAATCGCATCCTAATTCATTTATAGGGTGCTTTTTTTCGCCTTTGAACAGGGCATGTAAGCTTTTGTAGCAGTCAATAGATGTTTGGAATGAACTATAAATATTATAAAAAGCAAAAAGGAGAATTGAGAATGACAACCATTGGGATGTTGCACCATCGCAAAGATCCAACAACTGTCCTCAAGTCATTTGCTTTTGCAGCTGTAGCGAAAGCAGAAGGGGTTTCGTTTTTCTATTTTTCTCCTGGGACAGTCAACTTTATCAATCGTTCGATTCGAGGGTTGATTTATGAAAATGGCAATTGGCAGGAGAGGATCATGCCTTTTCCGGATGTAATTTATAATGCAGGAAGTCCAGAGAAATTAGCAGAGTCCAAAGAAATTATCGAGCGGTTAAAAAGTGACATTCCTTTTACAACACATTCGATAGGCAACAAATGGAGTGTCAATCATCGATTAAAAGAAGCGAAAGAGTTTTCCAACTACCTAATTCCTTCGGAAATTGTTAGAGATACGGAAAGTTTCTTCAAATTTTTAATGGCCTTTAACAAAGTTGTGTTTAAACCAATAGATGGGCGAAAAGGGCAAGGGATTCTCTTCATTTCGAAAGTAAATCATTTATACGAAATAAGAAGAAATACGATGAATGAACAGATGACAAAACAACAACTTTATCATTTGATTCAAAAGCATTTGTCGACTGGCAGGTTTATTATGCAGCCTTATATCCAGTCCGTGACGAAGTCTGGTCAAGTATTTGATTTTCGTTTACATGTCCAAAAAAATGGCAAGGGAGAATGGGTTATCACAACCATTTATCCGAGAGTTGCACCGAAGGGCTCGATCATTGCTAATATTAATAATGGGGGATTTACGAATTACTTAGGGCCATTTTTACAACAAGAGTTTAAAGAAGAAGCTTATAATATTCAGCGAATGCTAGAACATTTTACACTATCGCTTGCCCATCATTTAGACGAAATACAGATGACTCAATTCGGCGAAGTAATTGACGAGATTGGTATTGATATCGGCCTAGATGAAAATGAAAAGATTTGGATTTATGAAGTGAATTGGAGACCAGGCTGTCCGCCGGCATTTTACTTGGAACTAGATGTTGTGAGAAATACGATCCATTATGCAAAGTATCTGGCCGAAAATTATAAGAGCATCCAACAAAAAATTAATCAGTTCAAGCGAGAAAAAATTGAACAAAAAGGCAAAATACCTATTATTGCAATAACAGGAAGTGCTGGTAAAACAACTTCAAAAGCTTTTTTAGCCTCCATTTTATCAAAAAGATGGAATGTATTTGAATCCAAAGATTATTGGAATACGACAGAGCATACAAAAAAGCATGCAGCAGCTATTAATGAAACACATGATGCTGTCGTACTGGAGTATGGAATGGCTTATAAAGGTGTGATTACGGAGCATTGTGAAATCTTACAACCATCTATGAGTATTGTAACGAATATTGGTCTTGCCCACGTAGGAAATTTTGATGATGATATACGAAAAGTTGCCCAAGCAAAATCGGAGTTAATACATGGCATGGATCAGCAAGGCGTCCTTGTGCTAAACAAAGACGACAAAAACTCACGCTTTCTAGAAACGAAAAACTTTAAAGGACAAATAATTACAATTGGCATTCAAAAAATAGCGGATTATCGTGCATATGATATTAAATATGCAGAGACTGGTATGAGCTTTAAAATAAAGCTTCAAGGCCAAGAAGTTTCATTATTCATACCTATACTAGGGGAGCACCATGTGTATAATGCATTAAATGCAATTGCCATAGCAGATAAATTAGGTTTTTCTCCGATGGAAATTAAGGCAGGGCTTATTTTTAGAAAGCCTCCTAGAAGGCTCACAATTTACAATTGCCGTGACAATATTACGGTCATTGATGATACGGTACACTCTCATCCACAAGGCGTAAAGGCAGCTTTAGACGTCCTGTCTACTATTGGAAAGGGAAGAAAGATCGCCATTATTGGACAAATGAGGGAGCTAGGAAATTTAAGAGAGAGGGAATACCGGAAAGTAGGCGACTATGTTTCGCAATTGGGCATAGATCTTTTGATCACCTATGGTTTTCGAACCGAAGAAATGGGCATGCAAGCAAAGGCAAATGGTTTTAATGCAAAAAATATTTACCATTTTACAGATAAGGAAAAACTGCATGCACTTTTACAAAGTATCGTGAAAAAAGATGATACCATTTTGGTGAAAGGCGCCAGTAAAACGAATATGTTTGATACCGTAAAGTTTTTAGACGAGACATATCGTTGAATAATGGGGAAGTTAAAACCGCCGGACGATCCATCAAAATGGAATCGTCCGGCGGTTTTTGTACGTATGGAATGAACTTTTTATTCAATCTTCTGCTAAATGGAAAGTGATCGTGCGTGCAGCATTTTTTGCACGTCGTTCGGCCTCCGCAAAACTATCACCAACTGCAATGACATACGCATACCGATGCCCCATCGATAATGGAGGGATGAGCCAAGCTCCTTTTTTAGGCTTTACATAGACTTCGATCACGCCTGGTAACTTTTTCGCTTTCGCTTTTCCCGTCACTTTTGCCAAAATACCTTTTTGGGAGACAATGACGTATTGTGTGTATACGTAGTTCTTAACTTTTTTAGTAAGGGATGGCGTTTTACCTAAATATAATTTTAGCGTTTCTTCTACTAAGTTGATCCCATAAGCTGCTTTGATCATTTGATTCATCGCACCGCCTGAAATCCTTGGGTTGATTTCAACTAATTTCCAACCATCTTTTGTCAGCCGGACTTCTAAATGTAAAGCGCCATTTTGAATGCCAAACTGGCGAAGAATTGAATGGACTAACGTTTCGATCCCTTTTTGAAGCGAAGGTTGGACATCAACCAATAATCCATAACCTGTAACGATAAAACGTTCTCCCTGAGAAATTTCTTGTTGAACAATCCCGATAATATGAGGTTGATAATTAGAGACAATGACCTCTACTAAGTATTGATCTCCCTCGAAATATTCTTCAATGATAATTGAATCGTTTGGATTCTTTCCTCTTAAACTTTTTACAGCCTTTTCTAATTGCCTCATTCCTCTTGTGAAACGAACGTCTTTAGAGCCCGTCGAATTGGGCAATTTGACCATGACAGGAAACTGGAATTTCGAATGAATTTCATCTGTTGGTATTGACTCTCCTGGCTGGATTAAAAGAAAGTTAGGCGTATAACTTTGATTTTTTAAGAAAACTCTTGTGTTCTCTTTGTTTTCCATAATTTCAATAGAATTGGAGCAGGTGTTGCTGTTACAAAATTCATCGCAAAGTATGGATGCCATATGCACGTTAGAATCAACGAAACTGACAATCGTTTTAATATCTAATCCTTTCATTTTAAGCTTTACAATTTCTTGTTTTAAAGCATGGTGATCATTTGTATTGATCAAAATCATCCTATGCACATCGGGATATTCTGTCCTTTGGAGTAATTGCTTTTCATCATCGGTGAAAACAACGGTAAAATACCCGAGCCGCTCAGCTGCTCTTACTGCTTCGCGGCTAGAACCTGATTTATTCGTTCCTAAAAAAACGATCGTTTTCAAACTGTCGCCCCCCGACCATCACTAATCAAAAAAATACGCAAATCAATATGATTTGATAAGCGAGAGTATAGCTTACCTCTGAAGTAAAACGAGTCTATATATGTGTATGACAGGAATGCAAAATAGGATAGTTAGTTTCCTACTATTAGTCGCTCGTACAAGCAAATGATTGGCCGCAGCGTATGATAAGAAAAGGAGTGTGAAAGATCTCATGAGGCCGCTAACGGTCAAATGCATTAGAAATATCATTGCTGGTAGGTTGGTGCAAGGATCAGATGAAGTAATTGTTCAATATGGGGCTTATCGGCTAAAGCAAATTAAACATCCAAATACGATTCTTTTTTCTAACAAAAAAATTATCAATTGGAAAGGCTTAAAAGACTTTTTTCCCCTGATACTTGTAACCGACCAGGAAGTTGCCTTACCTGGGGACCCTGAGGATTTAACAATCATTCATGTACTGAATTTGGAACAGGCTTATTGGGAATTTGTACATTATTACCGGGACTTATTTCGAATACCGATCATTGCGATTACAGGCACTTCAGGTAAAACAACAACAAAAGAAATGATCAAGCATATATTGGCTGCCCAAAAGAAAGTAGCTGCCACGACGAATACGAGTAATTCTCGGACAGCCCATTTACAATACTTATTAAGTGTAGATGATCAAATTGAAGTCGCAGTTTTTGAAACGGCAGTCGGTGCACCTGGTGATATTCAAACAGCAGGAAAATATTTCAAGCCAACAATAGGCATTATTACAAATGTGGGAGCCCATCACTTGAACTATTGCAAATCGATAGAAGGGTATATTGAAGCGAAAGGCGAAATGGTGAAAATACTAGATCAGACAGATGGTGTTCTGATTATTAATGCTGAAGATCAAAATACAATGAAAATTGATCGAAGTGATTATCAAGGAAAATTGATAAAAATTGGACAGCATCCATCGTGTCATTTTCGAGCCACTACTATTCAATATGACAGAAGCGGCATGACATTTACATTACATCATCAAGAACAAACGTATCACGTATTTGTGACAGGATATGGAGAACATCAAGTGTATAACGCATTGGCAACAATTGCCGCGGTGTATGAAGTTGGTGTAAGTATCCAAGAAGCGATAGATCTTTTGAAAACGTATCGAAAATTAAATAAGCAGCTCCAAGTATTTACAGGGATCAATGGATCGTTATTATTGGACGATACGTGGAGCATTAATACAACCTCGTTGGAAGCTGCATTAAAAGTACTCAATGATCTTGGAAAAGACAAGCGAAAAATAGCAATTATCGGTACAATCACAGATTTAGGTTCATGGGGATATATTATACACGAGCAGGCAGGTGAACTTATCACACGCCACGGGGTAGATGTACTCATTACAATTGGCGAGCATGCGCGCATCATTGCAAATTACGCAGTACATCTCGGGATTGAGGCACAAGTTTATTCCTTTCACAATGGTATACGTGCGTATGATCTCCTCACCCAGTTCACTGATGAAAATACCGTTATTCTTATTAAAGGAGATATGTATAGTAAGACGATGATCGATCTGGCAGCTAAACTACGAACGAAGAATTGACCCCCTTACCATTACTCGTAAAGGTAAAGGGGGATTTTTGTTGTCATAAAGTCTATTTTGAGTGGGGGTTTTACAGTATCAGGTACAAGCTATCAATAATATAGTGAAGTAATGTCCAGGAAGGAGGCTGAAAAAATGGGAATTTATTGTCCTTGTGGCGTAAACGTCAATGCAACGGCACAATACCGCTTTGTAACTTTTACTCATTACAATTGGCCGGTTGAAGGGGATCTAACCTATCTCGCGGATGTCAAGATTACAAATCTAGACAAGTCAACACTATCTTTAAACTTTGTAGACACCGAAACCCCTAATGATCATTCTTTTACATTTACGGCGAATCGTATTGCATCCGTTAAATGCCAGCCCTTTGGCGCCTGTTGTGTCATAACTGTCATCGGAACAGGGCTTGTTAACGGTCAGGAGTATTCGTTTGAGGCTGTATTTAGGGACGAAGGAAGGGCACCAGGGGACGATTCAGTCATTAGTTTTGTGATTACTGATTTTTTTGATCAGAACGGCAGGACAAAAATCACTTCGGGGTCGATTGAAGCGATTGGGTGCCAATCCTGCTCATAAAACTCTCGGGTCACCGAGAGTTTTTTTCTTTCTTCTGAACCGTTACGACTATCCAAGAACTCATCTTCATTATGAATAGTATTGAGTATGAGTATATTGGAAGGAGATCATGAAAGTGAAAACGAGTAGAGGGAGGATTAGTCTCAATAAAATTTTAAGTTCTGACGTAAAAATTGCAAATCATTTACTTGAAACAGAACAATATACAATTGAGAAGTTGGAAGAGTTTTTGGAGAAATATCATTCGATTATTATAAAGCCCGCTTTTGGCCCTAAACAAACTGTGATTACTTTATATAATGACCAATTTGAAGTTCAGACAAATAACCAACTGAAACAAATACCATCTATAGAAGCATTACATTTCTATTTGGCAAATTTACTGAAGCAGAAATACTATATTATTCAACCGAAGAAAAAAAGTTCTACTTTGTTCAATAGCTACTTCCATTATTATGTCACAGTACACCGAAAGCCGACGGAAACTTCGTGGATGCATGTTTCTAATGTGGAAAAGTGTCAATCGTTATTAGGGGAACAGTATTTTCAATCATTCTGTTCAAAAACAACAAGTTTGGCAACGCGGGTAGCAGAGAAGTTAGGTGAATATTTTCCAGCATGTAATACGATCGTAATAGATTTAATCTATGACCTAACTGGGAAGATGTGGATTTGTGATACGATTTTACATTTCTCAATTAGTAAATGGGATCAATATCAAATACTAAAGCGATGGGGTCCATTATCTTCCTATGCTCCTAGCACGGATTTACTCACGATTGTATCCTTACATGAATATTTAATAAAATATAAAGAAATTATTATCAAACCATGTGTTGGACAACATGGAAATGGAATTGTTCACATACAAAAAAGAGGGGAGCAAACATATCTTCTGCATGCTGGAATTAGAAAGAGGAAGATGACTTCATTTGAAGAAATGTACGACTATTTATATGAAGTCTATCTTTCAAAAAATGATTATATCGTCCAGCCTAAATTAGTATTGGCAAGTCTTGGGGGCAGCCCGTTTGACGTAAGGGTACTTTTACAAAAAGTAGATACTGAGTGGAAAATTACTGGTAAATTGGCAAAGGTTGCAGCAAAGGGTTTTTTTATTACGAATGCTGCACAAAAGGTACTCTTATTGGAAACAGCTTTGGCAAATTCGAACGTTTCACGTTACCGAAGCTTGATTGAAGAGGAGATGGATCAATTATGCCTATCTGCTACACTAAGGCTGAATGATAACTATACCGATTTATCGATTATCGGTTTTGATGTAGGAGTGACAGATTTTGGAGAACTCTGGATCATAGAAGCGAATTATGTTCCAGATCTCAAAATGTTTCAGTTGTTAGAAGATTCAACGACATACAATAGAATTCAAGAAATAAAGAAAAGACAATAAGAGATGAAAGGTCAGACTATAATTAGGGGATGTGGATTGTTTTGGAAAATTTAAAAGTGCAGGATGTTCGCATGTTATTAGAAGGGGAATTAGTAACAGGTTCAGAGCATTGGTACGTAAGGAATGCCATTTACTACCATAGACATGATTTAACAGATAGTCACACACTCCTATTTATTGGCAGGAAGGATTCGATCAATTGGACGGAAATAAATAGCAAGGGACCATCTTTGATCATTACGGATCAGCCGAAATCAGAACTAAAAAAGACTTATTCAAATATCACGATTATCAGAGTGCGGAATCTTGTGCAGGCATACTGGAAGTTTCTCAATTATTATCGAGGTCTTTTTGAAATACCGGTTGTAACGATTACAGGTACTTGCGGGAAAACAACAACGAAAGAAATGATTAAGCATATTTTAAGTAAAGAACTGACAGTCCAAGCTTCAATCAGCAGCAAAAATGAACCCCGGCAATCACTCCCTTATTTGATGGGCATTGATGCCAATACGGATGTGGCAGTATTTGAACATGGCTTGGGCAATACCGGTAATATACGACACCAATGCATGATCTATCAACCGACAATGGGAATGATTACCAATATAGGTGTTCATCATTTGGATGGATGCAAAAATCTCGAAGGCTATATTCAAGCAAAATCAGAAATTATAGATGGGATTTCGGAAGGCGGCACGTTACTTCTCAATGCTGACGATCAAAATATTAAAAAGATTTCGCTTCAAACATTTCAAGGAAAAGTTATTTATTTTGGCATCGATAAGAAGTCAAAATATAGGGCTTCCAATATAAGATTTATGAATAAGGGAATGTCATTTCAGCTTCATATTTTAAACCAAATGTATCGGGTTTTCGTTCCCGGATTGGGTGAACATCAAGTTTATAATGCATTGGCAGCCATTGCTGTAGCGAACGAACTGGGAATGGATGTCAGGGAAGCAATTGCGCGTCTAAGAACGTTTCAAAACATGGAACGGCATTTGGAGTTTTCGAAAGGAATTGGCGGAAGTACGATTATAGATGATACATGGACAAATAATCCTACATCAGTCGAAGCGGCTTTAAAAGTGATGGACTCTGTTGGAAAAGGAAAGAAGGTAATTCTTGTACTTGGCGATATCAAAAGATTGGGAGATTTTGAAGAGAAGTATCATCGCGAGATTGGCAGTCTGGTAGCGAAGCGGGCGATTCATACACTCATTACAATTGGAAAACAGTCAGAAGAAATATCTAAAAAAGCAATCGAGGATGGAACAAAGGCAAATGTGCATCATTTTCAAGATGTAACAGGCGTGTTCGACTTACTCGCATCAGAACTCGATGAACAAACCGTTGTGTTAATAAAAGGACCCATGTCTAGTCGCTCAATGATTGCGTTCGCCAAGGCATTGAAAGAAAATCAGTAAAAAAAGTTGCGTTGTCTGTTAGAGACTGCGCAACTTTTTTATCAATCTATTTATTAATTAATAACACGTTTTGCCGTTAAATAACGTTGCTGATAGTAATCTACGAAAAGTACTCTTGTTATGACACCAGAAGCAGTCGGTACAATAATTCGATGGTCCCCTGCATAGATGGCGACGAGGGATGGATAAGTGGACCCTTTTGCGTTGCTAAAGAAAACCAAGTCACCTTTTTGTAAGTTTGACCGTGAAACGGTTGTTCCTTTATTCATCAGCTGCTGTAGATTTGTCGTGCCAAATTGTACATTGTTTTTCTTAAATACCTCATCAATGAATCTCGTTCCAGTAAATTGTTTTGTATCTTTTAATTGGTAGGCATTTGAAACAATTTGATCCCCAACGGTTGCGGGATTTGAAGGAAGTAAAGTTGGCAAAACTCTTCGTGCTGTAATGTAAGCATCTGTATAGTAAGGCTTGCTGTCTAAATCAGAAATGACGATATTCTGTTTTGGATCAGCCATATGAATGACTTGATTGTCTCCAATGTACATTGCTACATGATTAGGTACATTACCGCCTTTACTGTCAAAGAAGAGTAAATCACCTTTTTGTAATTGATTCTTACTAACTGGAACGCCTTGTTGCATCATATAATCTTCGTTATAGGTAGCGAGGTCGACGCCATTTTTTTCGAAAATATACATAAGGAATGTAGCGCAAGAAAACTTGTAAGGATAAGTAGCTTTATATTCTGTGTTACTATAAGTTGCTTTTCCAATTAAACTTTTAGCAGTTTGAATGATTTGATTTGCTTTTGCTTCTACAGCGGCATCATTATTTTGCGGATTAACCGCAGCAGCTGATACATGTAATGGTTGAACATCAGTTGCTACTGGAATGACCGCAGCAAATCCAATGGCAAATGTTAAAGTTGTAGTAATGAGACGTTTTTTCATAAGTTCCTCCTAAAACGGATGATGTAAGCTACGCACTGATCTTATCACGGAATAATGATGATCCATTTTGGTAAGATACACCAATTCATCAATAGAGATGCGATAAACATTGATATGATCGCGTTAGGGGTGTGTTTTTACAGTTTCATTACAAATGTTTCAAGTGTTACGGATTAAAATTTTTTATTCACATATTCGACTTATTTAAAAAGTGGAATATCTTGAATAAATGGCGGCAGTATCTGTTGTTTGGTAAAATAACGATTGATAGCTCATTTTAGGAGGCTTTTCGGTGAAAAGGAAAAAATGGTTTGGTCTCATCATATCTACATTGATCATTGGGGTAATTTTACAGCCGTTAACCAGTTTTGCGGAAAGTGAACGGAAAATTGAAGGTGAAAGTATTTATGATCTACTTGTCGATCGCTTTAATAATGGCGATGGCAGAAATGATTTCGACATTGACATAAAAGATCCGCTTGCATTCCAAGGAGGGGATTTTGTTGGTGTTGTCGATCGTCTGGAACATATTGCCGGTATGGGCTTTACGATGATATCACTGGGCACAGTTTTTCAGGCGGAAAATTATGATGGCAGTAAAGTGCTAGATTACAAAACACTCGAGCCGCATTTTGGAACAGAAGAACAATTTACGGAAATGATTCAATCTATACATAAAAAAGGACTCTACGTGATTGCAGATTTTCCATTGAGTCATGTGAGTGAGCAGCATACTTGGGTAAAAAAAGACGAGGTCAAATTTAACCTGAGCGATGATGGAACGGTGGACTGGGATCTAACGGATTCTAAGACGGAAGAAACATTGAAAACTGCGCTCGTTGCTTTTGTGAAAGACAATGAGTTGGACGGTGTTCGATTAACAGGAATTGAAAAAGTATCAACTGATTTGTTAAATGAGTTCATAGCGGCCGTTAAGGAAGCTGTGCCACATGCCTATATGTTAACAACTGAGGAAAGTGCGGCAAACTTTGATACGATTCCTCACACAGAAAATATGACTGCGCTTAGACAATCGTTTGCAAAGTTTGACGCTGATTCATCTCCAATGGCTATTTTTTCGGATGATAGTCAAGCAAATTTGATCCAATTTGATACGTTAACAAGCGACAGATTTACGCATGATATTGTGGAAGCGAGAATGTTTCCGCCAACTAGATGGAAGGTTGCAGCCACTGCGCTTTTCACGCTTCCTGGCATTCCGCTTATGACGTATGGAACCGAAATTGCTATGAATGGAACAAGCGGGGCTGAAAGTCATCAGTTGATGAACTTCAAAACAGATGTGGAATTGAAGGATTTAATTAGTAACTTGAATCTTTTGAGAAACCAATCTGAAACGTTACGAAATGGTCATTTTGAAATGCTGCATAACGAAAATGGTTTTATCGTCTTTAAACGTTCATCGGAAAAAGAAACATGGATTATTGCGCTTAATAATACATCAAAAACAGCAAGTGTTACATTGTCGCCAGAAGTAGTGGGCGAAAATGTTTTGCTTCGGGGGGTTTTGGACGGTGATCTAGTGCGCGAGTCAAAAGATGGCATGTTTCGAATTGTTATGGAACGTGAGCTTGCGGAAATGTTTATTGTAGATGAAGATAAAGGATTTAACATCCCCTACTTAATCGCATCCATTCTCGTTTATGTATTATTTTTAAGCTTCTTATTCATCGTCTGGAGAAAAGGAAAGCAAAAGCGTAAAGAAGAAGATATGAAAACATCTTAAATGCAAAAGCTCCAAAGCAAAAATGCTTTGGAGCTTTTATATATTAATTTTTCGGCAGTTTATTCAAGAAAAATACAGCAACGGTTCCGGGGCCAACATGTGCACCGATTGTGGAACCAATCAAATGGATTTCGATCGCTTTTGGTCGAAATAACTCTTCAATCGCGGCTTTCAATTCAAGTGCTACACTTTCGTCGTCTCCGTGGCTAATGGCGATTGTTTGTTGTGACAATTGCACGCCTCGTTCTGCCATGAGATCTGCCATTCTGCGCAACACTTTTTTACGGCCCCGGTGTTTTTCTAGCGGCACAAGCTGCCCATCTTCCACATGTAAAAGCGGCTTAATATTTAACAATCCGCCGACGAATGCACTAGCTTTTGAAACGCGTCCGCCTTTTGCTAAATAATCAAGATCTTCCACGGTGAACAAATGCTCCATATGTGCCGCCATGAATCGAATTTTACGTTCGATCGTACGAACATCATCGCCTTCGTCTCGAAGACGTACCGCCTCTTTTACAAGCAGCCCGTAGCCAAGGGATGCGCATCTCGAGTCAATGATGACTAAGTTCATATTCGGATTTGTTGCTTGGACCTGGTCTTTGATCATCACGGCTGTATCATGTGTTCCGGATAATTTCGAGGAAAAGGCAATATAAAGACCATCCTCACCAGATGCGGCAAGATTCTTCCAAGTTTCTAGAAATAATTCAGGTGAAGCTTGTGATGTTTTCGGCTGTTTGCCTTCTCGAATCGCTTGGTAAACTTCCAGTGGGTGAATAGATACGATGTCCTCATATTCTTTCCCATCAATAATGACGTGCAAAGGCAACAGCGTTACGTCATTCTCTTCAAAAAAGGATAGTGGTAAATCACTTGCGCTATCTGCAAAAATTTTCATGTCAATTCCTCCAACCTACATGTTACAGCTCGTTTAAGTGTAATCGTTCTTTTAATATTGGGACGATCCCATCGTCATTGTTTGTACCCGTTATTTCATCTGCAATAACCTTTACAGTATCAATAGAATTGCCCATTGCGACGCCAACACCCGCGAGTTCAAGCATTTCCAGATCATTTTCCTCATCACCGAATGCAATAATACGCTCTTTAGGAATATTAAGGTGATTCGCAACTTGTGAAACGCCAACAGCCTTACTAAGGCCAATATGGATGACCTCAATCACATCTGCATACGGTGCACCCCAACGCCTGTGGTCTATTATTTCAGCATGTGTTTCGCTTAAGTGATTGCGAATGATCTCCGTTGTCCCGCGCTCTACACAAATGAGCAAGCTTGTTGGATCCACTCTCAGCTTTTTTCGCAAGTCACCAGTAGTCAGCACCCGATTTCCACTGCCATAGATCGATAGTAGCTTTTCATCATGCGTATTGATAAAAACGTCATCCAGCACCTCGGCAATAATGTTTTGGTGTTGAAAGGGCTGTATCGTTTCAATGACATCCTGGACGACAGGTAGAGCAAGTGGTTTATGAACGGACTGCCAAGAATGATCATCAGGATGGTGAACAAAAGCTCCATTGAAATTGACAATAGGCGTTTTCAACTCTAGCTGCCGATAAAAAGGCTCACTCGTCCGAAAAGGTCTTCCGGTTGCAATCATAATATGATGACCTTTTTCTTGGGCTAGTTTTAAAGTTTTCTCGGTTTTCTCTGTGATCTTTTTTTCATCAGTTAATAATGTCCCATCAAGGTCAAGAACAATTAAATGAGGCTTCAAAAAAACTCTCCCCCTTTGTCATAAATCGAACTTTTCTATTCACTCGAAAAGCGCCTTCCTTGATCAATCCAAAAATTGTTGTTCTTTCATTTATACGTTTAACATCTATAGTTTATCTTTATAAGGCGATCTAAGTCAAAAAAATCCGATGGAGGTATGCTGGCTTTTGTTTTTCTGAAAAAACTTTGGTACGCTCATGGAAGATGGGGGGCAGCGATCATGCTATTAATGGAAGAAACTTGGGGGAACATTCCACTATTACATATTGTTGAAAAGGATGCTTTTGACGACAAAAAAGTTCCCGTCGTCATATTTCTCCATGGCTTTACAAGTGCGAAAGAGCATAATTTACACTATGCTTACAACATGGCCAAAAGAGGCCTTCGCGTTTTATTGCCCGATGCTGATCTTCACGGAGCACGTTCCGAACAGTTAACTGAGGAGCAGTTGTATCCGCATTTTTGGGAAATTGTTTTGAAATCAATTGAGGAAGTTGGCCTGCTTCGAAAAGAACTTTTGAATCGGAACATCACTGCGAAGATTGGATTGAGCGGTACATCAATGGGTGGTATTACGGCACTTGGCTGCTTAACCGCTTACCATTGGATTGATACAGCGGCTGTTATGATGGGCGCTCCGGATTTTGTAGAATTGGCAAAAGGACAAATCCGTCATTTTGAGCGAAACGGCTTAGAACTGCCGATGTCTGGGGAAGAGCGAAATAAAATGCTGGATAGACTCGGGACATATGACCTCGCGAAAAATCCATCAACTTTAAATCATCGCCCCATTTTTTTCTGGCACGGAAAACAGGATACGATCGTGCCGTATGAGCCTACATATCAATTTTATGAATCCATTCAAAAAGATTATGAGCAAAGACCCGAATATTTAAAATTTGAATCGGATGAAAATGCAGGACACGCTGTACCAAGAAAAGGAATGCTGTTGGCGGCAGAATGGATGGCAAGACATTTGAATGATTGACGTGTATTCTGTTATGATAAAAGCATCAACTGATGAATGGGGGTACACAAATGAGTCAGGATATGAAAGACAGTATGATGGGAGCCATTGAAAACGTAATCGATCCGGAGCTTGGTGTCGATATCGTTAACCTTGGGCTCGTTTATGATGTTGAATTAGACGAGGCCGGAACTGCAAAAGTAACGATGACGCTTACTTCGATGGGGTGTCCAATGGGACCGCAAATTGTCGCGAATATTAAACAAGAACTGCTAGAGCTTCCAGAAGTAAAAGACGTTGAGGTCAATATCGTTTGGAATCCACCATGGTCCCGCGATATGATGTCCCGCTACGCGAAAATGGCACTAGGTGTACGTTAATTTATAAATTTCAAGGACTGAATGGCTGTCAATAGCCGTTCAGTCTTTTTTGTTTATCAATGAAAGAAATAAAAAGGAGAAAGGCCGATCAATAGCGAAATGAGGGGGAAAAGAAACTAAAGGGGTGTTGCGCGATGTCCATCAAAACAGCAGACTTATGTGATGACTATGCAAATGAATTAATTGTTTGTTCAATTGCGTTTCATTCTTATGGGAAGCATAAGCGTTTTTCGGGGCCAATTGAAACGGTGAAAGTGTTGGAAGACAATGTGCTTGTGAAGGAAGCGTTGCAAACAGTGCCGGCAGGAAGTGTGCTCGTCGTAGATGGCAGCGGCTCTAGAAGATGTGCACTTATGGGGGATCGGCTCGGGGAAATTGCGGAATCCCGAAAACTTGCTGGTGTCATCATTCACGGTTGTATTCGGGATTCGGCACAAATTGGAGAACAGGAAATCGGGGTTATGGCCATTGGAACAAATCCATTGAAAAGTGCCAAACATGGCAAAGGTCAGCAAAACATACATTTGGAGTTTGGGGATGTGGAGTGGATTCCGGGCCATTACGTTTACGCAGACGAAGATGGCGTTGTCATCTCTTCACGGCAACTAGTGGAATGATCCAGAACTTCGGGAAGATGCCTTTCCGAAGTTTTTTCAATTGAAAAGACTAGCGCTTGTTCCTTTACTTCAAGTGGATCAACTATTATAATTATAGTCAAAGATAGTCAAAGTCAAAGAGGTGAAGTGTGATGAGAATGAATGGACAGCAAGAAGAGCAGCGTCAACCGCTTGAACAGTTTGGACGCAATCTCATTGATGAAGTAAAAGCAGGCAAAATGGACCCGGTCATTGGACGGGATGAAGAAATAAGAAATGTCATTCGTATTTTATCCAGAAAAACGAAAAACAATCCAGTGCTCATTGGGGAACCGGGGGTCGGAAAAACGGCGATTGTGGAAGGACTTGCCCAAAGAATCGTCAAAGGCGATGTCCCGGAAGGATTAAAGGATCGTCAAATTTACGAGCTCGATATGAGTGCGTTGATCGCTGGGGCTAAATACCGCGGAGAATTTGAAGAGCGTTTAAAGGGCGTTTTGAAGCAAGTTAAAGAAAGCGATGGTCAAATTATTTTATTTATCGATGAGATTCATACGATTGTCGGTGCCGGTAAAACGGAAGGTGCGATGGATGCGGGAAATATGCTGAAGCCAATGCTTGCACGCGGCGAACTATTTTGCATTGGCGCTACAACACTGGATGAGTACCGGATGTATATCGAAAAAGACCCGGCACTGGAAAGACGTTTTCAGCAAGTACTTGTCAGGGAACCATCTGTTGAAGATACGGTTTCTATTTTACGCGGATTAAAAGAGCGGTTCGAGCTCCATCATGGGGTTCGAATTCACGACCGCGCAATCGTTGCGGCGGCAGCCTTATCCGATCGTTATTTAACGGATCGTTTTTTGCCAGATAAAGCAATCGATTTAATTGATGAAGCAAGTGCGATGATCCGAACGGAAATTGACTCTATGCCGCAAGAATTGGACACCGTTACGCGGCGGATGATGCAATTGGAAATTGAAGAGCAGGCATTGCGAAAAGAAACAGACGCGGCAAGTAAAGCGCGGCTTGAATCTTTACAGATGGAGTTGAAAGAATTAAAAGATTCTTCAAGAGATATGCGGGATCAATGGGATGAAGAGAAAAAGTCCCTGCAAAAAATTCAAGTAAAAAGAGAAAACATCGATCGCTATCGCCGTGAATTAGAAGATGCACAAAATCGCTTTGACTTAAACAAAGCAGCAGAGCTCCAATACGGGAAAATCCCTGCACTTGAACAAGAACTGCATCAATTGGAAGAACAACTTGCAGTTGGGCAGGAAAGTCGGATTTTGCGTGAAGAAGTAACCGAAGAGGAAATTGCAGCGATTGTTGCGCGCTGGACGGGTATTCCTGTGACCAAGCTCGTTGAAGGAGAACGCGAAAAATTATTACGTCTGCGTGAAACATTAGAGGAGCGTGTCATTGGACAGGAAGATGCTGTACAGCTTGTAACGGAAGCGGTATGGCGGGCAAGAGCAGGTATTAAAGATCCAAATAAGCCAATCGGTTCGTTTCTCTTTTTAGGACCAACCGGTGTTGGAAAAACAGAGCTGGCCAAGACACTAGCAGCAACGTTGTTTGACTCGGAGGAACATTTCATTCGCATTGACATGTCTGAATATATGGAGAAACATAGCGTTTCACGGCTTGTCGGTGCACCTCCAGGATACATTGGCTATGAAGAAGGTGGCCAATTGACGGAGGCAGTTAGAAGAAATCCATACGCAGTCGTGCTGCTCGATGAAATCGAAAAAGCACATCCTGACGTGGCGAATATTTTACTGCAAGTATTGGATGACGGAAGAATTACCGATAGCCAAGGAAGACTTGTTAACTTTACAAATACAGTGATCATTATGACTTCAAATATTGGTTCGGCTTATTTGTTGCAAGGATTGGCAGATACAGAAAATCATGCTGTGGAAGATGTGGTCATGGCGGAGCTCCGGCGCCATTTTAAACCAGAACTGTTAAATCGAATGGACGACATTATTATTTTCCATTCATTAACAGGAAATTCGTTCCGTTTAATTGCTAAAAAACTATTGGAAGATTTAAGTGGAAGATTGAATGAGCAAGAAGTTCGATTGGCATTTGGTGACGATGTACTCGAGTGGATTGTAAAGGAAGGAACAGATGCTGACTTTGGGGCACGTCCTTTGAAACGGTTCATCCAGCGTCATATTGAAACCGCAGTGGCAAAAGAGGTGATTAAAGGTGAACTGCGGCCAGGTAATACGATTCAATTAGCAATGGTTCATGGAAAGCTGACAGTGACAAAATCACCTTAAATTCAAAAAGAAAGAGACCACCCGAAAACGGCGGTCTCTTTCTTTACGATTAATAATCTTTTACAGGCTCATTCGGGAGTGCTTCTCCTAAAAGGATGATAACCACAGAGATGATCGCTGAAACGATAAGTCCTGTAACAAATTCAAATGGAACGCTATTAATAGAACTTACTACATAGTTAAGCATGGTAATTAAGAAAAATGACCAAACAAATGTCATAATATATTGCATCCATATCACCTCAATATCAAAATTCTTTTCCCATCATATCATAGCGTTCAAAAAGGGGAAACAAATTTCATTGCAAATTCCCACTATTTTTGGCGAAAAAGTGTCAGTGGGTTGAAAAATGCTGCTTATTCTTTTATGATTATTACCAGCTACTAATATTAGATGATAAAGAAACGGGGGATGTGAAATGAACGCTGGTCTTATTGGTGTTGGAAAGTTTGCCCCATCTCAGGTGCTTACAAATACAGATCTTGAACAACGTTTAGATACATCAGACGAATGGATTCGCACGATGACTGGAATTGAGGAAAGACGAATCGCCGATGATTCAATGGATACATCAGATATGGCTTACGAGGCAGCTGTTACTGCAATAGAGGATGCAGGGATCAAACCTGAAGAAATTGGACTTATTATTGTGGCAACAGTTACCCCGGATCAGCCATTCCCGACTGTGTCGAATATTCTGCAAAATCGTCTAGGCGCGAAGAATGCAGCATCCATGGATATTTCGGCCGCATGTGCAGGATTTATGTATGGCGTCATTACGGCTAAACAATTCGTTGAATCGGGTTCCTATGATTATGTACTTGTCGTTGGGGTAGAAAAGCTCTCTAAAATAACAAACTGGGAAGATCGAAATACAGCTGTTCTATTTGGAGATGGTGCGGGCGCTGCGGTCATTGGAAAAGTGAGTGAAGGACGCGGGATCTTATCTTTCGAACTTGGTTCAGATGGCAGCGGAGGCAAGCATTTATCCCAGGAAGGCAGATATCTGCAAATGAATGGACGTGAAGTATTTAAATTTGCAGTTCGTCAAATGGGAGAATCAGCGATCAACGTTACAGAAAAGGCCGGCCTTACGACGGAAGATGTAGATTACCTCATCCCCCATCAAGCGAACATCCGTATTATGGAAGCTTCTCGTGAGCGATTAAAATTACCGAAAGAAAAAATGTCAAAAACCATTCATAAATACGGCAATACATCGTCAGCTTCTATTCCAATTTCTCTTTTTGATGATTTGGCAGAAGGAAAAGTAAAAGACGATGACGTCATTGTGCTCGTAGGTTTCGGTGCGGGTCTTACATGGGGCGCATTATGTATCAAATGGGGTAGATGATAAAATTTCCCATACACGCTATAATCCGTATATAAACTGTACTGCAATCGAAGTCATATAAGAAAGGAAGTTTTCAACTATGGAGAAACGACGTGTAGTTGTAACGGGAATCGGGGCAGTTTCACCCGTTGGAAATTCTGCTGAAGCCTCGTGGAAAGCAGTTTTAGAAGGAAAGTCTGGTATTGGTCCACTGACAAGACTTGATCAGGAACAGTTTCCTGTTAAAGTAGCAGCCGAAGTAAAGGACTTTGATATTGAGGAATATATTCCGCGTAAAGAAGCGCGTAAAATGGATCGGTTTACACATTATGCACTTGCCGCATCGATCATGGCAATGAAAGATGCGAACCTTGAGCTAGACGAAGAACTCGCTCTTCGCACAGGCGTATGGATCGGTTCCGGGATCGGCGGTATGGAAACACATGAGCAACAGTTTAAAACTTTCATGGAAAGAGGTTACCGCCGTGTCAGTCCGTTCTTCGTTCCAATGATGATTCCAGACATGGCATCTGGTCAAGTTTCCATTCATTTCGGTGCGAAAGGGATTAACTCTTGTTCCGTAACAGCATGTGCATCAGGGACAAACTCGATGGGAGATGCGTTTGAGGTTATCAAACGCGGTGATGCAGATGTAATGATTACAGGCGGCGCGGAAGCACCCATTACGACAATGTCAGTTGCAGGATTTTGTGCAAATACGGCATTATCTCTAAACCCTGATCCAGCAACAGCATCAAGACCATTTGATGCGAACCGTGACGGTTTTGTCATCGGGGAAGGTGCGGGGATACTCATTTTGGAAGAGTATGAGCACGCGATCGCTCGCGGTGCAAAAATCTATGCGGAAATCGTTGGCTACGGCTCAACAGGCGATGCACACCATATTACGGCCCCAGCACCAGCAGGAGAAGGCGGTGCTCGCGCAATGATGCAAGCAATTGAAGAAGCAGGCATTGAGCCAAACCAAATTGACTATATTAATGCTCACGGAACAAGTACGCCGTACAATGATTCTTTCGAAACGATGGCAGCCAAAACAGTATTTGGTGAACATGCCTATAAATTAGCAATGAGTTCCACAAAATCGATGACAGGTCACTTACTCGGTGCAGCAGGTGGGTTAGAAGCAATCTTCACTGTAAAAGCTTTACAAGAAGGTATTTTACCGCCGACAACGAATTATGAAACGCCAGACCCAGAATGTGATTTGGACTACGTCACAAACGGAGCGCGTAAAGCTGATATCCAATATGCAATGAGCAACTCACTCGGATTCGGCGGACACAACGCTTCCCTTGTATTTAAAAAAATCTAATGAAAAGAAGACGCTCCGTTGTGGGCGTCTTCTTTATTTGGATAAACTAGTATGACATACTGGGTCGAGGTCTCGTCTAAATAGGAGTAGAACATTCATATAGTGTAAAAAAAGACGGGCGGTGTCCAATGACTCGTTTATTTCTATTTCTCATAAGCTACGGTTTAATCGTCATCACCGTTTCAAATATGATCTTTTACTTCAATTATATAACGCTCGGTTATTCATGGAAGCAAATATTTGTATTCATTTTGACGACGGGAGATTTTATTCTTTTTAGCTTTTCCGTCATCACACTGCTGCTTACCGTCTTCGTCCGAGTCCCATCGCGTCTTCCATTTTACGAAGAGTAGCAGAAGCGATTGTATTTGCCTGGTCCCTGCCCTGGTCAAGAATCTGATCAAGCGTCGGCGATTCTAACAGTGTATGGTAATTTTCTTGAATAGGGGCTAAGTGTCCGATAATCGCTTCGGCAACACCGGTTTTAAATGCACCATAGCCAAGCCCATCGTATTTTGCAGCGACATCTTCTATAGAAGCATTCGTTAGCGATGCCTCTATTGTCAGCAAGTTGGATACACCCGGTTTGTTTTCAGTATCAAATCGTACAACACCGTCAGAATCTGTTACAGCGCTCTTTACTTTTTTCTCAATTTCTTTTGGCGTGTCTAAAAGTGTAATCGTCGCACGTTTATTTGGATCGGATTTACTCATTTTCTTCAGTGGATCTTGCAGTGATTTAATGCGCGCACCATTTTTAGGAATCCGAACTTCCGGCACAGTTAAAACTTTGCCGTATCTACTATTAAAACGCTCCGCTAAATCACGTGTGAGTTCTAAATGCTGTTTTTGGTCATCGCCGACTGGAACAATGTCCGTGTTGTACAGCAATATATCAGCAGCCATTAAAGGGGGATACGTTAGTAATGCGGAAGAAACGCCTTCTGTCCCATCTGACTTATCTTTAAACTGCGTCATTCTTTCAAGTTCACCTATATATGCGATACATTGCATAATCCATCCTGCTTGAGCATGTGCGGGAACTTCTGACTGAATAAAGAGAATCGCTTTTTCTGGATCAATCCCGCAAGCAATGTACATAGCGGCAAGTGAGCGAATCGCTTTGGACAACTCTGCTGGATCTTGCTGAACCGTAATGGCATGCTGATCTACAATGCAAAATACACACTCGTAGTCATGCTGTAATTCTGTAAATTGTCTAAATGCCCCGATATAGTTGCCGAGCGTAATAATACCGGTCGGCTGTACCCCTGAAAAGATTTTCTTCATGTGTAACGCCTCCTAAGTTTATGAAAATAAAAAAAACACCGATCATCCCTAAATAGGGACGACTGATGCTATCAACCGCGGTACCACCCGAATTTGCCGAAAGGCCACTTCAAACCCGATAACGCGGGCAGCGTGATAAGCTACTTCTTTCACTTATCAGGCTCAGGAAC
Source organism: Sporosarcina sp. HYO08 (assembly GCF_001563475.1). GTDB lineage: Bacteria > Bacillota > Bacilli > Bacillales_A > Planococcaceae > Sporosarcina. Next base: position 64,195 of record NZ_LPUT01000028.1, read on the forward strand.
CCATTCCTCTTATACAATCAACCTGTTCGCACTATCCACAGGCTCTCTGAATGATCCATACGAGAGTACTTTTTCCGTCAACGCCATTAGATTTCGATTGTCAAAATTATAATATGAAATGTACGGCATTGCAATGATTATAGATAGAAAAGGATTAGCGCAATGCCGGTCATTGCTAAAACTGCTAGACCGCTGCCAAGAAAACTAGCAACAGAGCCCGAAAAAATTTCTGATGGCGTACGCATTGACTTGACCTGCTCCATCATGTGTTTTGGTGTAATGACTTTTCGCATACTCACTGTAAATACATCAAAAAAACCTGTTGAAAATATGTAGGATATGAGACCGGCAAATACGACAAGGCCACCGACAACAAACGAGGCATTGATGTAGGAAAGTAAGGTCACTTGTTTAAAGTAAAAAAATAGTAAACCGATGATTAGTATATTCTCAATAATAAAATTTCGCCAAAAGGCATTCATCATTTTTCACTCCAATCCGTTAACATAGTAAAGTAAACGCTATCAAAAATCAATATACCTCACCCTTTCCAGTAGTCGGAATATTTTAATATAACTTTACAAACGTTGATTTCATCGGCTTACTTGTAACACAAATGTAATAAAGACTGGAAATTCATGAAAAAGACCTGTACAACCTGTAAGGAAAATGTATAATGAGTCTGTGAGTATTTTTCAGACAATTTAAAAGGAGGTCTTTTATTTGAAAAGCCGTAAATTGATGGTTTTGATGAGCTTCTTGCTTGTGCTTAGCGTGTTCTTGGCGGCATGTGGCGGTAAAAAAGACGACGCTGCACCAGCAGACAAGGGCGAAGATAAAGGCACAACAGGAGAAGCAAACGAAGCACAAGTTCTAAATTTGATTGAAACAGCAGAAATTCCATCTGTCGATTCATCAATTGCGGAAGATGCGGTTGGTTTCAACGTTTTGAATAACATTATGGAAGGTCTTTACCGTTTGGATCAAGACAGCCTCCCGGTACCAGCAATGGCAGAAGGTGAGCCTGAGATTAGTGAAGACGGATTGACATATACGTTTAAAATCCGTGATGCACAGTGGTCAAATGGTACGCCTGTAACTGCACATGACTTCGTATTTGCATGGCAGCGTGCGGTGAACCCAGATACAGCTTCACCATACGGTCCATATTTAATGGCTGGCATGGTTAAAAATGCTGCTGAAATCGGGGAAGGAAAAGCAGAACTTGCTGATCTTGGAATTAAAGCTGAAGACGACAAAACACTAGTTGTAGAACTAGTACGTCCGGTTCCATATTTCTTATCACTTATGTCTTTCGGGACATTCTATCCATTAAATGAAGAATTCGTAACAGAGCAAGGCGATAAGTACGCATCTAACTCTGATACAATGATCTATAACGGACCATTCCAACTGACAGAGTGGGATGGGACAGGCAACTCTTGGAAATATGTGAAAAACGAAAACTATTGGGATGCAGATACAGTTAAACTTGACGAAATCAACGTTAACGTTGTTAAAGAAGGTTCAACAGGTGTTAACCTTTATGAAAAAGGACAGATTGACCGTGTGATTCTAAGTGCCGAATATGCAATGCAATATGCGGATAATCCGGAAATCGTGAATGAAATTGAAACAGCATTGTTCTATTTCAAAATGAACCAAGAACGTAACGGAAAAGCAACACCACTTGCTAATGAAAATGTCCGTAAAGCGATTGCTCGTGCGTTCAATAAAGAGGAACTTGCTGACGCAATCCTTGCGAACGGATCGATTGCTGCAAACTTCCTAGTGCCAAAAGATTTCACATTTGATCCGAGCGGGAAAGATTTCCGTGACTATAGCGATGAGTTTGCACTTTACAATGTTGAAGAAGCACAAGAATATTGGGCAAAAGCACTTGAAGAGCTTGGCACGGACAAAGTAACAATCGAAATTCTTGGCGGTGACACTGAAAACGCGAAGAAGCAACAAGAATGGTTCAAATCTGAGCTTGAAAGAAATCTTGAAGGCTTAACGATCAACTTGAAAGAAGTACCTTTCAACGTTCGTCTTGAGCTTGATAATTCTAGCGATTACGATATCCAGTCCGCTGGATGGGGTGCTGACTTCCAAGACCCAATTTCATTCATCGAGTTGTTCATCACGGGCAGCCCGCAAAATGGAATGGGCTATTCCAATCCTGAGTACGACAAACTTGTAGAAGAAACAAAAACAACACTTGCTAATGATCCAGAAGCACGCTTCGAAGCTTTCGCTAAAGCTGAAAAGATCCTTCTTGAAGATGACCAAGCGATTGTACCTACGTACCAACGCGGTAGAATGGTACTTATGAAACCTTACGTGAAAGGTATTGTAACACATCCATTCGGCGCTGATTATAGCTACAAGTGGATGTATATCGAAGGTAAAGAGTAATCTAGAGATTAAAGTCACATAGGCGAAGAGAGTATATGGTGAATTATTGACCATGTACTCTCTTTTTCACTGAGAAGAAAATGTCTTAAAATTTTTTGTATTCAAAATCGAAAATATAAGAGACTTCTTTTGATATATGAATGAATTGCAGGAGGTGCAAAAGTGGCCAAGTATATTATTAAACGTGTTGCTTACATGTTTATCTCTTTATTTTTAATCGCTTCATTTACATTTGTTTTAATGAAATTACTTCCAGGTTCTCCGTTAGCATCTGCAGAAAAACTGTCTGTTGAGCAAAGGGAAGTTATCTATGAAAAATATGGATTGAACGATCCAATACCTGTCCAATACGTCCGTTATATGGGGAATCTTGCGAAAGGTGACTTTGGTGTATCTTTCCAATTTAAAAAAGCTGACGTAACAACGCTGATTGTGTCGAAACTAAAATATTCAATGATTTTAGGTGCACAAGCATTAGTTTTTGGAACAATAGTCGGTATCGTGCTTGGAATGATTGCAGCATTGAAGCAAAATACAATATGGGATTATGGGAGTACAGTGATCGCTATACTCGGTGTATCGATTCCCTCATTTGTGTTCGCAGTCATGTTACAATACGTATTTGCAGTACACTGGGAGTTCTTTGATGTCGGTCTATGGAATAGTTGGAAATCGAGCGTACTGCCATCGATCGCATTGGCCATGGGACCGATTGCAATCGCAGCACGATTTATCCGTACAGAAATGATTGAAGTTTTAAGTTCGGATTATATTATGCTGGCAAAAGCTAAGGGAGCCTCTTGGCTTGAAATCGCTTTCAAACATGCGTTTCGAAACGCGTTAATCCCGTTAATTACAGTACTTGGACCTGTTGCAGCAGGTTTGCTGACGGGATCATTAGTAGTTGAACAGATCTTTGCGATTCCTGGTATCGGGGAACAATTCGTTAAGTCTATTAACTCGAATGACTTTGCTGTTATTATGGGGACAACGATGTTCTTCTCGGTCTTCCTCATTGTCATTATTTTAATTGTGGATATTCTTTATGGAATTATTGATCCGCGTATACGTCTGTCTGGAGGTGGCAAATAATGTCGAACGATGTAAAAAACTTCCCGAAAGATGCATTCGATCGGATTACAGTTGATGGTAAACATGCGGAAAAAATATCGAAGCCAAGTTTAAACTTTTGGCAAGATGCTTGGTTGCGTATTCGGAAAAACAAGGGCGCAATTGTCAGTATGTTTATTTTAATTTTTCTAGTCGTTATGGCTTTTGTCGGGCCTTATATGGTTCCACATGATCCTGAAAACGTTCGGGTATCACATGCGAATTTGCCGCCGAAAGTACCAGGGCTTGAGAAATTAGGGATCTTTGACGGTGAAGGAAAACTAGGTTCAAAAACGGTTAACTTATATGAATTGAAAAAAGTAGAAGAGTACTATTGGTTTGGTACCGACAGTCTCGGACGTGACTTGTTTTCGCGTTTGTGGAAAGGAACCCAAGTATCTCTTTACATTGCATTCGTTGCGGCGATCATTGATATGATTATCGGCGTGATCTATGGTGGTATTTCCGGTTATTACGGAGGCCGTGTCGATGATATTATGCAGCGTGTTGTAGAAGTACTTATCGGGATTCCGACGCTCGTCATTGTCATATTGATGATTATGATTATGGAGCCTGGTATTTGGTCGATTATCATTGCGATTACGATTACGGGATGGATTGGTATGTCGCGTATCGTCAGGGGACAAGTATTGAAATTTAAAAATCAGGAATTCGTCCTTGCTGCCAAAACGCTAGGGGCAAGCGACAGCCGTATTATAGGCAAGCATTTGTTGCCGAATATTATGGCAATCGTGATTATTAATATCATGTTCACAATTCCAACTGCTATTTTCTTTGAGGCTTTTTTAAGCTTTATTGGACTAGGATTACAGGCACCGCATGCATCACTAGGAACGCTCATTAACGATGGATACAAATTTATCCAATACCAACCGCATATTTTGTTTTTCCCAGCGTTTATCTTGAGCCTGCTGATGATTGCCTTCAACTTAATTGGGGATGGATTACGTGATGCACTCGATCCGAAAATGAAAGATTAAAGGAGGAAAGCACAATGGAGAAAATAATAGAAGTAAAAGACTTGGAGCTTTCCTTCCATACATTTGCTGGTGAAGTGAAAGCAATCCGAGGTGTTAACTTTGAAGTATTCAAAGGCGAAACGCTCGCAATTGTTGGAGAATCAGGTTCAGGGAAGTCTGTAACAACGAAAGCAATTATGCGGCTGTTGCCAGAATCAAGTACCGAATTTAAAAATGGACAAATTTTGTTTGATGGGAAAGACCTCCTGAAAACGAGTGATAAAGACATGCAAAAAGTGCGGGGGAAAGAAATCTCCATGATCTTCCAAGATCCAATGACGTCATTGAACCCGACGATGCCAATTGGTAAACAAATTATGGAGCCGCTCTTAAAGCATCAAAAGCTAAGTAAAGAAGAAGCACGGAGAAAATCGATCGAACTGTTATCGCTCGTTGGTATGCCGCAGCCTGAACAGCGCATGAAACAATATCCGCATCAATTTTCAGGTGGACAGCGTCAGCGGATTGTCATTGCAGTTGCACTAGCATGTAATCCAAAGTTATTAATTGCTGACGAACCGACAACTGCACTTGACGTAACGATTCAAGCGCAAATTCTAGAGCTAATGAAAGATTTGCAGAAGAAAATTGAAACGTCGATTATTTTCATTACGCATGACCTTGGTGTTGTTGCAAATGTGGCTGATCGTGTTGCGGTTATGTACGGGGGCCAGATCGTTGAGTTTGGGACAGTAGATGAGATTTTCTATAATCCACAGCATCCGTATACGTGGGGACTGCTAAGTTCTATGCCGTCATTAGATACGACAGAAGAAAAATTATATGCCATCCCGGGTTCACCGCCAGATTTGCTTGATCCTCCAAAAGGAGATGCATTTGCGTTGCGCAGTGAATATGCAATGAAAATCGATATGGAAGAAAAGCCGCCTTTGTTTAAAGTAAGTGACACGCATTATGCGGCCACTTGGCTTCTGCATCCAGATGCACCGAAAGTTGATCCGCCAGCAGCGATTGTTGAGCGAATGAAAAAATTTCCGGGCAGCCGCTACTATGAAGGCAGTGCAGGAGGTGGGCGATAATGGCCAAAAAACTACTTGAGATTAAAAATCTAAAGCAACATTTTAACGTCGGAAAAAAGAATGAAGTACGGGCGGTTGATGGGATTTCTTTTGATATTTATCAGGGGGAAACATTGGGGCTTGTAGGTGAGTCAGGTTGCGGAAAGTCGACAACTGGAAGAACGATCATACGACTGTACGATGCGACAGACGGTGAAGTCATTTATGATGGCGTAAATGTTCATGCGAAAAAGTCGAAAAAAGAGCTGAAAGCATTTAATCAAAAAATGCAAATGATTTTCCAAGATCCATATGCTTCGTTAAACCCTCGTATGAAAGTATTGGATATTATTGCAGAAGGTTTGGATATTCATGGGCTCGTGAAAAGTCCGGCCGAACGGACGAAACGTGTGCATGAGCTTTTGGAAACAGTTGGACTCAATCCAGAGCATGCGAACCGTTATCCGCATGAGTTCTCGGGTGGACAGCGCCAACGTCTTGGAATTGCCCGTGCACTGGCTGTTGAACCGGAGTTCATCATCGCGGATGAACCAATCTCCGCGTTAGACGTATCGATTCAAGCGCAAGTCGTCAACTTATTAAAAGAGCTGCAAGAAGAAAAAGGATTGACGTATTTATTCATTGCGCACGACTTATCGATGGTAAAATATATTTCTGATCGAATCGGCGTTATGTATTTTGGGAAATTGGTTGAACTAGGACCAGCGGAAGTCTTGTATTCAAAGCCGTTGCACCCATATACGCAATCTTTATTATCGGCGATCCCGCTGCCAGATCCTAACTATGAACGAAATCGGGTGAGAATTGGCTATGATCCAAAATCTCATAATTATCGAGATGATGATGAAGTGATCATGCGAGAAGTGACACCCGGCCATTTTGTCCTTTGTTCTGAACGTGAGTTTGAACAAATGAAGAAAAATAGCACGACTGTGTAAGAAAGAGTCCGTTTTCAAATAGAAAACGGATTCTTTTTCTATGCACCTACATAAATTGAGCAAATTAAGTGAAACCTTTTCTTTTTAGGTTCGTATTACATAGTGGAGAAAAGGGAAAAATCACCCGTAGATCATAAAATTCTGAAGGCAGTAATTGTCAAATGATCTTTTTCATTCTATACATTCTAAATGAGAAAGTTTATGATTTGACAAATTTGATGTTTAATTTATTCCTCATTCGGGTATAACAGTAAAGACGATCGTATTATTGGTGCTGATTGAATTAGAAAACCACTATTATTGCGGAATTGTGACATTGAATTAGCGTTTTTTGCAATTTATTCAAAAAAGTGTATTCATGATATACAAATATGTGTATAATAAGAATTAGCATCTATTAGATTGAAATCATTCTAATTTAGTTTAAAATATAATTTAGGACTGAGTCAACTGAAAGGAAGTGTCAGTGTATGATGGTAACATTATTTACATCTCCTAGCTGTACCTCATGTAGAAAAGCAAAAGCATGGTTAGAGGAACATGAAATTTCATATACAGAAAGAAATATTTTTTCCGAACCATTGAATATTGATGAGATTAAACAAATCCTTCGAATGACTGAGGATGGAACAGATGAAATTATTTCAACGCGTTCAAAAATTTTCCAAAAGTTGAATATTGATGTGGAAAGTCTCCCACTTCAACGATTATATGAACTAATTCAGGAACACCCTGGACTATTGCGTAGACCAATCATATTGGATGAGAAAAGGCTGCAGGTAGGGTATAATGAGGACGAGATTCGTCGATTCCTGCCAAGGAAAGTAAGGGCCTATCAGCTCCTAGAAGCGCGACGCATGGTGAACTGAAAATAAATAACAAGCTGATAGGTTTTTCGTCTTAAACCTATTGGCTTTTTGTTTTTCCCTTGCTTTCCCGGCAAATGTTCTCTACAATGCTAGTACTATTAATAAAATTATAATAATCTTGTATGTCCCACGGCGGAACCCTTTCAAAACTCGCCAGTCGGTCATATAGTAAATATAAGCATTGCAGATCATTTTTAGTTAGCGAAAAGAAATAGGTCACACCTATTTCGTAGGAAGGGAGAGAAAGGGATGGAAATAGAACGCATCAACGAAAATACCGTAAAGTTTTTTCTTTCATATATGGACATTGAAGAGCGCGGCTTTACACGGGAAGAAGTCTGGTATAACCGCGATAAAAGCGAAGAGTTGTTTTGGGAAATGATGGACGAAATTAATGACGAAACAGAATTTGAAATCGAAGGGCCTCTTTGGATTCAAGTTCATGCAATGAGCGGTGGGATCGAAGTAACTGTCACGCGTGCCCAGCTGCCTGCCGATGGAGAAGCGATGGAATCTCCATTTGATTTGGATGACCCTAAAAAGTTTTTCCAACAAGTCGGAGAAAGTTCAGATGATTTATTAAATGATCAATCTTTTGAATGGGATGAAAATATGTTTGTTTTCGAAGAATTCGAAAACCTTATTCAATTAGCAAATCGTGTTGCAGAGTCTGAGGTACAAACATCTCTTTATTCTTTTGAAGACAAATTCTATTTGCAGGTAATTTATGATACCGACAAGATGGATGACGCCCAAAAAACAGATATCTTCAGCGTTATATCCGAATTCGGAACGACTTCCAATATGACCATACACAGACTTGAAGAATATGGAACTATTGTTATGGAATCAGATGTCTTCGAAACGATTAAACAATACTTTTGAACAGCTTCATGCACAATTTGGCCGCCTACTTTTGGTGGCTTTTTTATTTTTTGAAAAATATAGATTGCTCTTTCGTCAGAATGTTTGTAGAATTACGTTAAAGGGAGGGGGTCCTATACTAACAGCCAAAATGAAAAATGGACTGTTCGTCATTTTGTCAGAGGGAATGAAAAAAGAGCAATTGCGGAAATGGCGAAAAACCGAGCAGTTCTTTTGTCCGCAATGTGACCAGCCAGTCCAATTAAAAGTTGGAGAAATCATCATTCCGCATTTTGCTCACCTTAAAGATGATGCCTGTGAAACAACTTTTTCGGAAGGAGAAACACAAGATCATTTACGAGGAAAACAACAGCTGTATTCATTTTTTCAACAACGTACAGAACAAGTGCATTTGGAACCTTACTTAACTTTGTTAGCGCAAAGACCAGATCTTTTAGTGTTCGATCAAGAAAAAAGAATTCCAATTGAGTTTCAATGTAGCGCAATCCCAATTTTACAAAAAGAAGAACGAACAGCAGGCTATGAAGGAAATGGGATGCAACCGATCTGGATTTTACGCACACCCGTAAACTTAGCAGCATTTGCGGAAGGTTTAGGTGTTTTTACATTTTCCAAATTTCAAGAGAGCTTCTTTACTAAACAATCCCCAGAAGGCATTGTCTTCCTCACTTATAACCCCAACACGATGAAATTTCATTATTTTAGCAGCCTGATCCATATAAGTGGAAAACGGTATATCGGTATTCATCGCACATTATCCTTGGAAAACCAAGTATTTCCTTTTGCACGCCCAAAGCCGCCGACAGTTCAGGAAATTCACCGATACGTCGACATCTACATGGATAAGAGAAAGAAATTTTTACAAACATGCATCCTATGGAACAAAAAAGGTGTGAATCATCGATTTCTTAGGGATTGCTATGAAATGCGGTTGCATCCGACAAAGCTGCCGCATTGGATTGGACTACCTGTTTCTGATCAGCATTATTTCAAACAACATGATTGCGAGTGGCAACTGGCATTGAACCGGTATTTACGGCGACAGCACGTAGGTATTGAAGGGCTTTCCGAGTCACTGGCAAAGAAGTTTACCGTCATGTATGGCGATGGCTCCAGACGCCAAATACAAGCTTGTATCGCTTATCAGGATGTTTTGAATGTGGTCCGCATGAATAGTAGCCAAAATGGTGAAGATGAAAGTAAACGGGCTGTTTTTCATTTACTTGCAGAAAGATTCCTTGCAAAGAGATATGAAAATTGAGAAAATAGTTTTGATTCGATTCCCGAAGAAATGGGAGAAAGGGGATGCTTGATGGCAAACGAAAGTAAAAACAAAGTCTTAACACGCGATGAGGTAAAAGTAGAAGAGACGTGGCGGCTTGAAGATATTTTCGAAACAGACGAGGCGTGGGAAAAAGAATATGCAGAAATTGATGCACTTTCGGATAAGGCAGAATCGTACAAAGGTACACTTCATAATGGACCGGAGGCACTTTACGAGGCACTCCAGTACCGGGATACGCTTTCTGAGAGGTTGAATCGTCTTTACACCTATGCGCATCTGAAGACAGATCAGGACACAACAAATAGCTTTTATCAGGCAATGGACAGCCGTGTTAAAACGCTTTATGTAAAAGTGTCGACTGCCATGTCATTTTTCTTGCCAGAGCTTCTTTCGATTGAAGAATCCGAATTAAATCAAATCGTTGAGGAAAATGAAAATTTACGCCTATATAAACAAGAGTTTGAAGAACTGAATGCCCAACGTCCGCATGTATTGCCAGCAGAACAGGAAGCGCTCATTGCCCAATTATCAGAAGTGACGGGCAATGCGTCTGAAACTTTTGGTATGTTAAACAATGCAGATTTAACTTTTCCGATGGTAAAAGATGAAAACGGGGAAGAGATTGAATTGACGCAGGGCCGCTATATCCGTTTCCTAGAAAGTGATGACCGAAGAGTGCGGGAGGATGGATTTAAAGCGATGTACTCGAAATACGGCGAGTTTAAAAATACTTTTGCCTCAACATTATCCGGAACGATTAAAAGGGATAATGTCAACGCGCGTATTCGAAAGTACAAATCTGCGCGGGATGCAGCGATGTCCAATAATAGCATTCCGGAACAAGTTTATGAAAACCTTGTCTTAACGATCAATAAAAATGTTCACTTGCTTCAACGATACGTCGCGCTGCGCAAAAAAGTCTTTGGTCTAGATGAACTTCATATGTGGGATTTATATGCACCGCTCGTTAAAGACACCAAAATGGAAATGACGTATGAAGAAGCGAAACAGACGATGCTCGAAAGTTTCCATCCACTTGGTGACGATTACGTATCCATCGTGAGAGAAGGGCTTGAAAACCGATGGGTAGACGTTCGGGAAAATAAAGGAAAGCGTTCGGGTGCCTATTCATCAGGTTCTTACGGAACAAATCCATATATTTTAATGAACTGGCAAGACAATGTGAATAATTTATTTACACTAGCGCACGAGTTTGGCCATAGTGTACACAGTTATTATTCCCGTAAGACACAGCCTTTCATTTACAGCGGGTATTCGATTTTTGTGGCAGAAGTAGCTTCAACAGTGAATGAAGCACTCTTAAATGATCATTTATTGAAAACAATTACTGACGAGGATAAGCGCATTTATTTACTAAACCATTGGCTTGAAGGCTTCCGTGGCACCGTCTTCCGTCAAACAATGTTTGCGGAATTTGAGCATTTGATGCATCAGCTCGATCAACAAGGAATTGCATTGACGGCCGATAAGCTCACCGAAGAATATTATGCATTAAATAAAAAATATTTCGGTGATGATCTTGTAGTAGATGAGGAAATAGGGTTGGAATGGGCAAGAATTCCCCATTTTTATTATAATTACTATGTGTATCAATACTCAACGGGCTATAGTGCAGCTGTTGCCTTAAGCAACCAAATCCTTACAGAAGGTGAGCCGGCGGTAGAAAGATATATTAACAACTTTCTAAAAGCAGGCTCATCCGACTATCCGATTGAAGTGCTTAAAAAAGCTGGCGTCGACATGACAAGTGCCAAGCCAATTGAAGAGGCTTGCCGCGTTTTTGAAGAAAGACTGAATGAATTGGAGTCACTTTTATTAAAAAAGTGAATACGATAACATACGGCTCTATCCGTCTTGAATTTTCAACGGGTAGGGCTGTTTTGGATGCAATTAAAGCGATTTGTCGAAGTTTGCGATTAAATAGGAGTTTCAGACGGTTTTTGAGCAATTTCTATGTCGGAAAATGTGACATTCATGTGAAATTCGTCGTAGATTATTGCTATCTCGTTTTGTATATGTTAAATTAAAGACGTGAAATAAATCACATACCAAACATACACCCCTTTTGTTTGAACGTGAACATTTCTCCCATTCCCTTTGTAAAAGAGCATCGACTTCCCCCCAGAAGCGATGCTCTTTTCTATTGCCTAAAAGCAGGAAAAGTGGCATGACAAACGCCAAAATTTCCACGTAATTAAATTCTACATAAAAAAATAGCCTCTTGAATGATGTTAAATCATTAAAAGAGACTATTCTATAGGAGCGAGCGATTATTTTTTACGCCACAAGGTCGTATCCTGCACTGTCAAGCGTTCAACTTCTTGTTGAAGCAGAAGTTTTTTTAACCCACGCTCGGTTTCTTTATGTGAGAGTCTATAAATGTCGGCAATTTCTTTTGTAGACAATGTGTCATAGCGTTGAAAAAGATCTTCTAATACTGGTGGCTCCTCTGGATAAATTGGTGTACCGACGAGCTCTTCCAATATTTGTTCATACACTTCATAGCGGTGGATTCCGTCGACTTTCAAACCTTCATCTTCAATATTTTCATTGAAGAAAACAAAAGTAGGTGCTTTCGTGACTTCCATTTCCTTTGCCATGTATAAATCGATTTGTAGCGAACGTAATACATGCTTAGAAGAGAAATCACGTTTAAACTCTTCAACATCCAGCTTGGTTTTTTCGGCGATTTCAACAAGCACTGAAAAAGACGTTACATTTCTAGATTTTAAGTAGGAATATTCGAACATCTTTGATAAAAATCTAAAACCAGCCCGCTTACCTTGGAATTCAGCAGCTTTAACTGCGGTACTTGGAAAAGAGGCATGTATTTTACCACAGGCAGAGACGTCTTCAGAATTTCGAATACATTGTAAATTTAATGTTGGTAAAGATGTAAGCAGTGCGATGCGCATTGTGAAATACCGTTCATATTCGATTTGCAATCTGCGCAACAGCGTCTGAAGGGACCAGCAATCATCGCAAAATGGATCAAGGAACACATACAATTCGATCGGTCTCGTTGTGATTGCAACATTCATCGAGTTTTCCATTAAAGAACGATTGTTCACGAAGGATCCTCTCCGCTTCTATTCACCATATGATTAGCAGTTAAAACGAGGCGCTTAAAATAGACATCGCGAACAGGACCAGCTAATCCAACCTCGTCCATTGCTTCAGACATACATGACAGCCAAGCCTCAGCCCTAGCTGGTGTGATAGGGAATGGCATGTGGCGTGCTTTCATCATTGGATGTCCATGTTCTTCAGTATATAAATTGGGTCCACCTAAATATTGGGTTTGAAATTGTTTTTGTTTCCTTGCTACTTCTGAAAAGTCATTTGGGAAAATCGGGTATAGGTCCGGGTGTACGGCCACTTTTTCATAAAACAGATCGATAAGCTCCGACAATTTTTCTGCACCGATCTCCTCATAAGGGATCAAAGGTTTTCGCATTTTTATGTCAATCTCCTTTGTTCTGACTGTATTGTCATTCTACCAACCCACAGATCATATCTCAAATAAACTGCATTCCCAAAGCTATTTAACACCATTAGTATAAACGGAATTTGTTCATCTGTGCTTGCCAATTATTGACTTTCAAAAACTGACGGAACAAGCCTTAAAGGTATAAAATTATAAAACAGCAGAATCATCTGCCGTTTTATATTGTATTTCATTAGATCTGATTAAATGATCTGACTAAATGTAGAAAGTACTTTTTTAACATACTGCTCGGTCTCTTTAAAAGGCGGAATGCCACTATATTTTTTTACATTACCTGGCCCCGCATTGTAAGCAGCCAAAGCAAGTTCTAAATTATTGTCGAACTGGTCTAGCATCATCCGCAAATATTTTGTACCGCCCATAATGTTTTCTGAAGGATTCAAACGATCCGTTACGCCCAGAAACTTAGCGGTTCCAGGCATAAGTTGCATGAGGCCTTGTGCACCTGCCCGGCTTGTCGTGTTGTTTTGAAAATTAGATTCTTGCTTAATTACAGCAGAAATGAGTTTTTCCGGCACATTATATTGTTTTGCAGCTTGTTTAATAATGTCTGAATAAGAACTGCCATCATTTGATAAGCTAGACGGAGAAATAACTTGTGATGGGGCTATTACCGGCTTTTGCATAGCAGTTGATGGCATGAAAGCAGGGTTGAAACCTTGATAGTACAAATTATATATGGATGATGAAGACAATGTGTTCATTTTAACGGGTGTATTTGCTTGAGAATCGACCATTTCTCCGAGTAACTGTTGAAAAAGTGTTGAGGTCGATCGGGATTGTTCGGTAAGTGTTTGAATCGTTCCAAACGATTGCATGGCCGTGAGCTCAAACAACGTACCAAATATTTTCGTATTGATGGAGATCTTTCCTTCCTGCTTAAAGCGGTGATAATCTAAAAAATTCAATCACCATTAGTATAACAATTCATTGGAAAAAACGCATACGACAACTGCAAGTCGAGCCTTCATATGATAGACTAAATGTAGCACTTGTGAAGGGAAGTAGAAATGGTGGACAGTAAAAAATACGTAAATAATGGCATTCAAAATGGACAGGAAATACAATTTTTATTGAGTGAAGAAATGAATGGACCCAAAGGGGTTCCGTCAGGAAAAATGATCACAGATTCAGACGAAGTATCTTTCGTATACCTTTTTGAGGATCAAGACATCTATGAACCCATTCATTTTACACAAGCAGTTTGGCCTTTGATGGTCAAAGCATTACAGGAAAAAGCTGAACCGATGCTTGTATGGCAGGATAAAGCTGTACCCTTGAAAGGCTTTTTAGATGAATTGCAAATGCTTATTTATAATATTGAAGGTAATGGGAACTATGGAGAGGAATTTACGTCTGCAGTTGAGGAGGCATTTAGCGTGATCCTTCAAAGTGCAGAATAAAGGCGAGGAGTGTTAGCGATGCGGCAATGGGATTGTTTTTTAGAGCCATATAAACAAGCTGTTGATGAGTTGAAAGTAAAGCTAAAGGGGCTTCGGGCGCAGTACGATTTAGAAGATGTACATAGGCCTGTCGAATTTGTGACGGGAAGAGTAAAGCCGCTAGCGAGTATTTACGACAAAACACTTGAAAAAGGAATTCCATTTGAGCCTTCTGCTGAATTAGCAGCGGAACTGCCAGACATTGCCGGACTTCGGATGATGTGTCAATTTGTAGATGATATTGAGACGGTTGTTGAAACATTGAGGCAGCGCAAAGATATTGAAGTGGTAGAAGAACGCAATTATATTGCCAATACAAAGCCTAGCGGATACCGTTCATACCATATGATTATTAAGTATCCAGTTCAGACGATCCACGGAGAAAAAACCATTTTGGCGGAAATTCAAATACGGACATTAGCGATGAATTTTTGGGCGTCTATTGAACACTCCTTAAATTATAAATATAAAGGTGCGTTGCCGGAGGAGATCCATCATCGCCTAATCCGTGCTGCGGAGGCAGCTTTTCGACTGGATGAAGAAATGTCGCTCATTCGTAACGAAATACAAGATGCACAACAATATTTTAGTGCCCATAAAGAAACGTCCAAAAGAAATTATAATCAGAGCGGAGGGCATAAGGAATGAAGTTTTCGATCCAGTCCCGAAATGATTCATTATCCAATCAGCTCATGGAAGCAGCGAAAGGATATTTGACAGACTTTGGTCTTGTTTTTGATGAAGAAGAACCTAACATCGTTGTGTCCATTGGCGGTGACGGAACGATGCTGCACGGCTTTCATAAATATAAACATCGATTAGAAGATACAGCTTTTGTCGGCATCCATACAGGGCATCTTGGGTTTTATGCCGATTGGAAGCCGAAAGAGTTAGAAAAGCTAGTCATCTCATTAGCGCGAAAAGAATTTAATGTGATCGAATATCCGCTGCTTGAAGTAACGATTCAATATCGTCATTCCGGCGATAGTGCTACTTATCTCGCGATGAACGAATCAACTGTGAAATCGCCTGAAGTTACACTTGTAATGGATGTAGAATTGAATGGAGAGCATTTTGAGCGCTTCCGCGGCGATGGCCTATGCGTTTCTACGCCGTCAGGTTCAACCGCGTACAATAAAGCACTTGGAGGGGCAATTATTCATCCGTCACTTTCATCGATGCAGTTAACAGAAATGGCCTCCATTAATAATCGCGTTTTTCGAACAGTAGGATCACCGCTTGTTTTGCCGGAACACCATAATATTTTGTTGACCCCCGTTAAAGGGCCAGACTTTATGGTGACAATCGATCATTTACAACTACTGCATAAAGACGTAAAATCGATCGAATATAAAGTGGCTGCCGAAAAAGTGCGTTTTGCCAGGTTTAGATCATTCCCATTTTGGAAACGAGTTCATGATTCGTTCATTGATGACAATGGGTGAAGATAAACAAAAAGAACGGCGCTTTCATATTACTTACCGCGTAGAAACTGGGAATCTATTGTTGCGTGAATTTTTGCATTCAAAAGGTATTTCTAAACGAACGTTAACAGCGATTAAGTATGCAGGCGGTGAGATTACGGTCAACAGCGTTGTTCAAAATGTCCGTTATATGCTTCGTCAAGGAGATGAAGTCGGTGTCACATTACCACAGGAGGTGCCAAGTGCTGGCTTACTTCCGGAAACCGGTCCATTAACGAAGATCTACGAAGATGAAGCGCTTCTTGTGCTGGATAAGCCCTCGGGACAAAGTACCATTCCTTCTCGTGATCATCCCGCTGGAACGGTTGCGAACTTTGTAGCGGGAAAGTTTAAAAGGGAAGGGATACCTGCAACCGTTCATGTAGCAACTCGGCTCGATCGGGATACGTCGGGGCTTATTTGTATTGCCAAAAATCGGCACATCCACCATTTACTTAGTGAACAAATAAGGAATTCAGGGTTCCGGAGGCAATATATTGCAATTGTTCATGGAACTGTCGTTCAAGAAGAATGGACAATCGAGGCGCCCATCGGCAGAAAAGATGGCAGTATTATTGAAAGAATTGTTCGGCAAGATGGTCAGTATGCGCGCACTGATGTGACTGTACTGAAACGGTTTCAAAAAGACGGACAGCAATATACGCAAGTGGCACTTCATCTTCATACGGGAAGAACGCATCAAATTCGTGTTCATATGCAATGGAGTGGTCATCCGTTAGCAGGAGATGATCTTTATGGTGGTACGCATGAACATATTCAACGTCAGGCACTGCATTGTACGGAAATTCAATTCAGCCATCCTTTGACGGGAGAATCATTGGATTTCCAATCGAATATGCCATTGGATATGCAGAAAATGCTTAGTCAAAACTTGTGAATTTCTCCGAAATCATCGGTTGTAGGGAGGGCACGGACACAATTTCTTTTTCAGGAAACCGGAATGCCGTTAAAGAGCCGCCAAAAACGCATCCGGTGTCGATGTTAACAGTATTTTTAACAAAACGTGCCTGCTTAACCGGTGTATGCCCATATACGATAAAAGCATTCCCATTGTAATGCTTCGCCCAATCAAGACGAACGGGTCGTCCATCCGGCAATCGTTCACCCGTAATATCGCCATATAGTACGAACACACGAATTTTTTCAGAAGAAGGTAAACCGATCATATTTTCTCTAATTCCGGCATGGGCAATGATCAGTTGTCCATTTAAAAGGGAATGGTATAATGGTAAAGCTTCGTAAAAATTTTTGTATCTTTCTAGAAAGCGGCTGCGTGCTTCCTTATTTAAATCATTCATTTCAGCGACAGTCGTTTCGAGGCCGTGCGTTTCTTGCACCTTATTCCCTTTTGCATAACGATATAGTTTATTGCAATGATTTCCAGGGGAATAGATAAGCAAGCCTGCATCTTGCATGTTGAAAAGAATGTCCAATGTTTTTAACGAATGAGGACCACGATCCATCGCATCACCGACAAATGCAAGCCGCCGATCATCTGGATGAACAGGAATTCCATTTTTCATGGAATAGCCTAGTTTTTCAATCAGGTTCATCAATTCGGTATAACAACCATGAATATCGCCGATGATATCATATTTCACTAATCGCAACCCCCTATGCAGTCTTATCTATAGAGTATCCTTTACCGGCAGGTTCAATGCATGTGAGAAATGGAAAGGAAGGTGTAGCCATGGATTATAGAGAAGAAAACAAAGATGAAGTCATCTATGACGAGGAGAAACTGACAGAAGCTCTTCTCAGCCAAGATATGATTGCATTTCGAAACGAATACTTGATGCTGCACCCATATGATCGTGCAATTTTTTATGAAAAAGTTGAACCGCAACTGCGGAAGTTCATTTACCACTATTTGTCACCCAAAGAATTAGCGGAAATTTTTGAGACAAGTGAAATTGGTGATGACGAGTACAAACAGTTCCTTCAGGAGATGGACACGACCTATGCCGCAGACATGATTTCTCATATGTTTGTGGATAACGCGGTAGATGTCCTGAACGAACTTGATAAATCACAAGTTGTGAGTTATTTAACGCTTATGAACAAAGAGTCTGCCGCTGAAATCCGGGCTCTTTTGCATTACGAGGAATATACTGCCGGTTCGATCATGACGACAGAGTATGTAACTGTCCCTGAAAACTCGACTGTTCGTTCCGCCATGACGATTCTGCGAAATGAGGCACCTAGTGCAGAGACCATTTACTATATTTTCGTTGTAGATGATGATAATCGTCTATCGGGGGTCGTTTCACTTCGGGACCTCATTATTGCGCATGAGGATACAATCATTAGCGAAATTATGAGTGAGCGAGTGGTCAGCGTTTTAGTCTCCGAAGATCAAGAAGAAGTTGCAAGAACTATTAAAGACTATAATTTTCTAGCGGTACCAGTTGTGGATTTCCAACAGCATATTCTAGGAATTATTACGGTTGATGATATTATAGATGTTCTAGACGAAGAAGCGTCTGATGACTATTCCAAGCTTGCAGCTGTTGCCAATATGGATACATTCGACAAAAATTCCTTGTCGGCAGCAAAAAAACGTTTGCCTTGGTTGATTATCCTTCTCATACTCGGGATGTTAACTGCAAACTTAATTGATTTATTTACCGAAACAATATCTCAAGTTGCCTTGCTTGCGGCATTTATCCCGCTTATTGCAGGAACTGCGGGGAATAGCGGCACACAGGCACTCGCTGTTGCAGTTCGTGGAATTGCAACGCGCGATATTGAAGATGAAAGTAAGTTTAAATTGCTACTTCGCGAAGCGGGTACAGGGATTATTACAGGCCTTATTTGTGCTATTTTTGTTGTTCTGCTCATTTCTGTTTGGAAGCATGAATTCATCATAGGACTTCTCGTTGGTGCTGCAATTCTCGTTAGTATTTTTGTCGCAACGCTTTCCGGATCATTTATTCCTTTGTTTATGCATAAAATAAAAATTGACCCTGCGGTTGCGTCAGGACCTTTCATTACAACATTAAATGATGTTATTAGTATCATTATCTATTTAGGATTAGCGACGGCTTTCATCGGTAGTTTATAACGATGAAAGCTGTTTTTCTTTTCTACGGAACATGAAAGAAATTGGGCGCATATACTAAATGAAAAAGGATGTGCTCATCATTTTACGTCATGAACCGTTACTGTTTGTTAAAACGCCGCCGGTCTATATGAAACTAACCGTTAAAGATGAAGAAAGCACGTCAGTTTTTACATTTTCCGGCAGAGTGCAGGAATCCTCTTTAGAAGAGGGGGAAGAAGTTGTAACTGAAATGCAATTTGAGGAACTGGAAGAGGAAAAAGAGAAGCCACAACTAAAAAATGGTGTGGTGAACCCCGATCTGATCCGGAAAATCCACACTTTGTCTACACCTTTTTCACGGCAAGTTTATCGGCCGTTGGAATTCGTGCTGGATGAGGAAAAATTAATAGGTACAATTGAAAAAATGGAAGAAGAGACATTATTCATTTTGTTAGAGGGAGAAGAGCAAGAACTTGTAGCAATAGACATTGGTACAATTGAAGAAATTTTTTGGCGCGGTACACCGTTTGAAGGGGATTAAATTATAAGATAAAACCATTCAGTCAGGGAAAACGAATGATTGGCATGATGGACGCCCATTATAAAAAGGGGCGTCTTTTGTCGTTTAAAACGATTTAAGACGACCCCTAATTGCAGCATTGCAGTTTCTAGTTTTTAGTCTTCTTCGCATCGAAGATGGACATCTCGGATACATTGGACGCCACAGAAGCATTTTAAGTCAACTGTAATACAATTTCTTGTTTGAACAAATCGATTAACATCGCATAATGCATCCATATCGAGCACATTATCCGGGAAAAGGTCTACAAGTGTATCACCATCAAATGGTGCAAGCACTTCTAGTGTTGCGCAGCAATTATCGAATACTTTTTGAACCCTGAAAAAGACTGAGAAGCCACAAATCTCTGCGCCGCCAAGTCTGCGTCTGAAAAATGCTTTAAACGGATTTCCTTCTTTATCCAACAGCATAAATACACGTGTGTTAGCTCGGTTTTGCGTTGGTCTTACTGAACCGATTGGCGCTAGGAAACAGTCATTATTACAATCGTCGCAGTCGAAATCATCCCGAACGTCTTGAATACGTTTGATGGCGCGCAAAACTTCACAAATACAGTTACCGTGATGACGGGAATCGTGTTCATGTTCATTTCGACAACATCCCATACATACCACCTCCTTTTTTTATATCTCTAATACAGTATGCAAAGGCGTCTAATATGTAAGGGCACACGGACTAAGGATGAATAAAGTTTATACGAGAAAGACATACTTAGAAAAATGGAGGGGATGCTTATCCGGAAGGTACTATTATTACTGCTCATGCTTGTTTTGCTTTCCGGCTGTTCCAATCATGGAATCCGGATCCATAACGATTCAGCGGATGCTTCCAAGGCAGAAGAAATACTTAAGAAAGATCAACGACTGACTTCTGCGGTAATTCTATTTCATGAAAAAGATTTGCTTGTCGGGATTGATGTCGATACTTTTTCAAGGTTCCATAAGAAAAAAATAGAAAAGGAAATCAAAAAGAAACTAGAAAAAAGTTATCCGGATTTAACCGTAACTGTTTCAGCAGACAGGAAAATGACCATCGTATTGGACAAGTTAATTCGAAAAAATGAAAAAGACATGGGTAAAAAAATTGACCAGTTGAAATCTTTATTAAAGGAAGAGACGTAATGAATGAAAACAAGTACGCAAAGTTGGAGCAACAAACTTCTCCGAAAACACCGTATTTACGGAATATCGTGACCGCCTTTATCACGGGTGGAACAATTTGTTTAATTGGACAATTTGTGTCGCTCTTTTATATGACTTATTTTGATTTCACGGAACGGACGTCAAGCAATCCAACAGTGGCAACGCTGATTTTCATTGCCATGTTATTAACTGGATTTGGCCAATACAAGAAAATTGGACAATTTGGCGGTGCAGGGAGTGCAGTTCCGATCACCGGATTTGGCAACGCCGTTGTTTCAGCGGCGATCGAACATCGATCCGAAGGCTATGTGCTTGGTGTCGGCAGTAATATGTTCAAATTAGCTGGGTCCGTTATTTTATTCGGGGTGTTTTCTGCATTTGTCGTGGCACTTATTAAAACAATTCTTGTCAAATTTGGGGTTATCTCATGGTAGGACGCGGCCTTTTAACTTTTAAGACAACTCCATCGATTATGGCGACCGGTGTAACAGTAGGACCACTTGAAAAGAAAAGTCCTTTCTTCGATCAGTTTGATAAAGTGTATGATGATGAACGATGCGGTCTCGGTACAAATGAACATGCGAATGCTAAAATGATGGATGATGCATGTAAAATTGCTTTAAACAAACTTGACAGTAATCCATCAAAAGCAGATTTTCTCCTAATCGGCGATTTGGTCAATCAAATGACACCGTCTAATTTTACAGCTTCTGCACTAGGCATTCCGTATATCGGCCTTTTTTCAGCATGTGCAACATCCATATCATCACTTATCACAGCGGCACTTTTGACGGAAGTTGGGATGTCTAACTGTGCCATCGCCGGTGCAGCAAGCCAACATATGTCTGTTGAAAGGCAATTTCGAAATCCAGTTGAATATGGTGCACAAAAACCGGAAACCGCACAATGGACTGTCACAGCAGCCGGTGCAGCGGCGGTAACGCCATATCAGCAAGGGTATCCATCCATTGAAAAGGCGACAATTGGAATTGTCAATGATTTAGGCATGACAGATCCGTTGAATATGGGCGCGGCAATGGCACCAGCTGCAGCGGATACTTTTGTACGGCATTTACAAGGCTTTCAAACGAAAATTGAAGATTATGATTGTATTATGACAGGAGACCTTGGAAAAACAGGGTTTACATTATATAAAACATTAATCGAAAATAAAGGGTTTCAAGCAAATGACAGCTTTCGTGATGCCGGCGTAGAGTTTTACGGCGAAGATCCAACCTTTTTAGCTGGCGCTAGCGGTGCGGGATGTTCTTCAGCCGTCTATTTTTCGGATGTGTTTGGAAAAATGATGGCAGGCAACTATAAAAGAGTACTACTCATTGCGACCGGGGCATTATTATCTCCATTGTCATTCCAACAAAAAGATACGATTCCGTGTATTGCACATGCGGTTGAGTTATCAATGAAATGAGTGTTTAAATATGTCCATTTTTATCACTGCATTTATCGTCGGTGGACTTATTTGTGTGGTCGGACAACTAATGTTCGACGTTGCAAAATTAACGCCGGCACATACGCTATGTACGTTAGTCGTCATCGGCTCCATATTAGATGGATTCGGAATGTATGAACCGTTAATTGATTTCGCAGGAGCTGGTGCGACCATTCCAATTACGTCATTTGGTAATGCATTAACACATGGAGCGATGGCAGAGGCGGAAAAACATGGAATTATTGGCGTGTTGACTGGGATGTTCGAAGTGACAAGCTCTGGAATTAGTGCTGCGATTTTATTTGGTTTTATCGCTTCATTAATTTTTAAATCAGAAGGAAAAGCATAATAGAAGGACGGACGGCTTCTAAGCGGGAGCCGTTTTTGTGTGGGCAGAAAAAAATGTGCATTTGCCCCATCCTTTTTTGAAACGCCCGCATAGTATATGGGGAAAAGGAAAGGAGGGGTTTTTATGTACGGATGGTGCAATCCTTGTGGTGGTTACGGAGTTGGTCCAGAAAGAGGAGCTAATTATGGTGGTTCTACATTCGTCCTAATCGTTGTTCTCTTTATCTTGCTTATTATTGTAGGACGTAGCTTTTGTGTCTAAGAAGGGGGGATCGATCATAGATGAATGATTCATTTTTCCGGAAAATCGAATCAAAAACGGGTGTCCCGATGGAAGAAGTATTCGCCCTGGCGAACGCTATTCAATTTGCGGATTTCAGTGACGAGCGACAATTACGGAAAATTATCCGTAAGGTAGGAAAGCTTGCTAAAAAAGAAGTACCTCAACAAACGGAAGATGAACTAATCCGTTCCATTCTTGCGGATGGTAAAGCAGTGAATATTAAAGATATTCAAGATATGTTGTAAAACTAGTTGAATAAATCTGAAAGCTAGTTTAGTATCATAGGATAAAGGGTATAGATGTAGAGAGGTTTTTTCTGGAGGTGGGAAAAATGGGGTATGTACTACCTGTTCGATCTTATCGATATGAGCACTATGCAAACGTAATGCTTATAAAGAGGCATGAGTACGCGGATATTGAAAAAGTTTCTAACGTAAAAACGGCTTCCCATTTATATCAGGATTCAACAAAGCAAGATCATCCTGTTTTTGTTAAAATGCCAATGGCGAAAAAAGGACTGATCTTTCCAAATCCGGCCCACCTTTCATCAGAAATAGCTAAACACGCCCGCAATGTGTTATCGAACAATCGCCCCACGTGATACGCGTTGACCACTGGCAATGCAATTTTGAAAATAGAAAAGGTCCACTCTGCGATGCTAAGCAAAGTGGACCTTTTCTTAATCAGTTAATTTTTTTTCCATTGCACGGTGTGGAATATCGGCATCCATAAATTCCGGGGAAGTAATCGTGTAACCAAGTTTTTCATAGAAAGGAATTGCACTTACTTGCGCATTTAGAACGATTTTCTCATAGTTTGACATTTTCGCATGCTTTTCTAATGCATCCATGACTAGATTACCAAGTCGATTTCCGCGAAATTCTTTTAAAATGCATACGCGCTCTACTTTGCCAATCCCATTGCTCGTTTCACGGAGTCTACCTGCCCCGATTGGCGTTTGATCGGAATAGACGACAAAATGTATCGCTAAATCATCGTATTCGTCCAACTCCAAATGATGTGGTACCCGTTGTTCTTCTACAAAAACTTTTCTTCGCACACTAAAAGCATCTTCGCGCTCTACATCATTTGCAACAATTCGAATCGTAAAGTTCATTGTTTAGCTGTCTCCGCCTAGTCGGAATGTTTCATACACTGTCCAGGAACCGTCTTCAAGTTGATAGAGAAGATGTAAACGATCAATCATTTCGCTATGATCTACACCCGTCATTTTTAACTGTCCGATAATATCGTCATGTTCCCCAGAGGATAGTTTTTGAGCAACTGTAATATGGGGAACAAAAGAAAAATCGGGTTCATTCCCAAAGAAATTATGGTTTAGATCTTTATGCAATGAAATGAGTTCCTCGTTCGGTACAGCTTTAAAGTAAATTGCATTCGTAATAGGTGCAAATGTACTCACTTTTGAAACTTTTAATTCAAAAGGTTTGTGTTTCTTTGTCACCTCGTAAATTGCTTTTGCTACTTCTTCAATTTCCTGATCATTTGCCTCAAAAGCACCTTTAATCGTCATATGGGGAGTAATTAGTGCATAATGCGGGTCATAACGTTTACGATACGCATTTGCAAGATCTTGAAGCTTTTTGGATGGGAACGCTACAATGCCATATTTCATGTTGAAAGACCTCCTTGGAATTTAAATAGACTAACTATTTTCAATTATACCAGAATATTTGACTGAAATGTCTGTTTCGACTGGATTAGTGACCGTAAACTAATTCAATGGCACGACGGACATCAGGCTGCCAATGTTTCCACGTATGGTCACCCTCAAATTCTTCATAAAAGTATAAAAAACCTTTTCTTTTAATCAAATCCTTTAATGAACGGTTTGGCGTTAAAAAGTCTTGGATACCATCTAGTTGTGTATTCACTTCTGTTTCTCCAGTACCGATCACGTGATAAATTGAAAAAAGGGAAGGATCATTTGCGGCTTCTACGGAAGAAAGTACATTCTCATTTACATATGGGGAATGTAAAAGTGCTTTTCCGAATATATTAGGGTATTTTAATGCTGTGAGAAGTGAAATCGTTGCCGCCAATGAATCACCAATTAATGCTCTGCCTGCGCCAATTTGATAGGTTGGGTAGTTCTGATCAATATACGGCACGAGCTCATGTGCCAGGAACCGCATGTATGCTTCGTGTCTTTCACTGTCGGGGTGATACATTTGTCTGCGCTCTTTCACACTTTTATAAGGAACACCAACGACAATGACATTTTCAATTTTTTCTTCATGCAAAAGTTCATCAACAACGCGACCGATGCGGCCAAATTGAAAATAATCCTTACCATCGGACGCAATCAGTACGGAATATTTATAAAGTGGAGAGTAATTATGCGGTAAATGAATTAATAGCTGCATTTCTTCTTGAAGCTCTTTACTATAAAGAGAAATATCTTCGATTTTTCCGTAGTTCATTTATAAATCCTCCCTAAGAAGTTCATGTATTGAAATTGTATCATAGCGCACTAAAATAGGTATAATAAGATTACATCAGAGTGAGAAGACAAAAGGGGTTGAGAAATTGTTTAACAAGAGAAAGGTTGTTCATTCTAAAGATGTTGCACAAGCAACGCATGAAGCATTATTGCGCCGGGGTGTGACACTTGAAAGTATTGCGAAAATTGTTTATGAAATGCAATTACCATACAATGAAGGGCTTAAAATGGCCCATTGTTTAGAATCCGTCAAAGGTGTATTAAAAAAGCGAGAACTGCAGCATGCCATCCTCGTCGGTATTGAACTAGATGAATTGGCGGAAAAAGGGATGCTCTCCGAACCGTTACAACAAATTGTTGTGGCGGATGAAGGACTTTTTGGGGTAGATGAAACAATTGCGCTTGGAGCTGTTTTTACATATGGTTCCATAGCGGTCACAACTTTTGGCCATTTAGATAAAAATAAAATTGGCATCATCAATGACCTTGATACGAAAAAAGGGAATGGTGTTCATACGTTCCTCGATGATTTAGTTGCAAGTGTCGCTGCATGTGCCTCATCACGAATTGCGCATAGAACTCGGGACCTTGAGGAGGCGGGAGAAACTTTCGATGATATTGCCCCCGACGAAACAATGCCAGAAACGAATGTGAAAGGTGCTCAAACTTAATTGCATGTAAATTAAGGGAGGGTTTGTGCAGAAATGAATAGTCATTGATGAAAGAGTAGTTGAAGTAATTTTCGACTACTCTTTTTCTATGTTAGTGCCATGTACATAAAGGTTTTTTAGGACAAACTCACTAATTTTCAAGTGATTCATGTTACACTGTGTATTGACAAAGTACTGAATGTTCATGATAGAATGAAAGAGAGTTTGGTATTTTCTCAAAGTAAATAGTAAAAGGGAGGCGTTTTTATGAAGAAAAAGAAGTTTCAATTTCTTGCTTTCATCGCGCTCATTGCAGTCCTTGTTCTGTCCGCATGTAATTCAGGCGGCGGTAGTACAAACGGAAGCAATGATGAAACAGACACAGATTCAAACGCTGAAGAGAAACAAGCGCACGACTATAAATTTTTAAGTATTTTAACGGGTGGGACGCAAGGAACTTATTACCCACTTGGCGGCTCGTTTGCAGATTTCATCACTGATGAAACGGGTGTTAAAACGACAGCAGAAGTATCACAAGCATCTGCTGCTAATATGACGGCACTAAAAGACGGCGAGGCTGAAATCGCTTTCGTACAAACTGATATCGCTTATTATGCATCAAAAGGGGAATTGATGTTTGATGGAGAGGTAATTGACGATGTTTCAGCGCTGGGTGCACTCTATCCTGAAACGGTTCAATTAGTAACACTTGATAAAAGTGGTATTAAAAGTTTTGAAGATTTAAAAGGTAAAAAAGTGTCAGTTGGTGCACCAGGATCAGGTACGTATGCCAACGCAGAGCAGTTACTTGAAATTCATGGCTTAACAATGGACGATATTAAACCGCAAAATCTAGACTTTGGTGAATCTCAAGAAAGCTTGCAGTCAGGGCAAATTGATGCCGCTTTCATTACTGCTGGAACGCCAACTGGTGCTGTTGAAGGGCTTAACGCAACACATAAAGTTTTCGTTGTTCCTGTTGTGGATGAGAAAGCAGATGAACTGATTGCGAAATATCCTTACTACGCAAAAGAAATGATTCCAGCAGGCACGTATGGCTTGGCTGAAGATACACCAGCTGTTTCTGTAGGTGCAATGCTTGTTATTCAAAACGACATTCCGGAAGATTTAGCATATGAAATTACAAAAGCTATTTATGACAATGCTTCCAAAATTCAACATGCTAAAGGAAAACTTATCAAAGCTGAGACAGGTCTAGACGGTGTTGGAATTCCAGTACACCCAGGTGCACAAAAATATTTTGACGAAGTTCAATAAGTAACATTGTTAAGTCGGGGCGGGAAAGCGAAAGGCTTTTGCCGTCCCATTCTTTCATTCTATAAGTCATTTTGATGTAACCTTTGTTCAATTCGTGTGGAAAGGAAGAAGCGGATGAGAAGGAAAAAAATAATACCGCTTATTCTTTTAGTGAGTTTTCTCGCAGTAACTTTTTACATACCTTGGAAAAAGGCATTTATTTTTACGGAACAACGGTCAGAAAATCCAATGCGTTATTTTGTTCCAATATCTAAGGAGCAGACGTTTCAAATTCGATACGTACATTCGATCCATTTGACGGATGTTATTGAGACATACGAAGTAATGGAAGATCTTCAAATTGGGCTGTTATCGATGCAGTATGAAGATGTTGCAATCGGTTTACCAAGTTACGCAGAAGAGGGCGAGACGCTTACAATAGAAAATGGTCTTTATACGCTCACATATGATGAAAATATGATCGATTCATTTGTCCTTTTTATCGGGGATATCGATGCGGAATTGGCTTTCCGTTATCTTGGGGATGAAATAGATTTAAAGCAACATTTAATAAGGGGAAAATCTTACAAGTTTCATATTCAAAGACTTTCTTTTTATCAAATGCTGAAGGGAGTTAACTTGAATGGCTAAGGATGAAAAGCAAAAAATGGATGCCCAGATTCATGATGAGGAATTTCGAATGCTTTCGGAGGAAGAGCAGCTAGAAATTCTTCAAAAGTATGATCCCGAATCCAACACAAGAAATGTAAGCGGTATCTTTAAGAAAATTGTCTTTTTTGGTTTACTTGCGTTCTCAATTTTTCAATTATACACATCCATAGGCACGCAATTTACGGCCTATATTCAAAGATCAATTCACTTAGGATTTGCGTTGGCACTTATTTTTCTTTTGTTCCCGGCAAGTAGAAGAATTAAGAAGAGAAGAGACAAGGTGCCAATCTATGACATGATTTTGGCTCTGCTGGCAGTAGGTGTCGGGCTTTATTGGCCGATCTTAATCGATCAGCTTGTCTTGCGGGTTGGCAGAATGACGCCGCTTGATCTAACGGTAGGTATTATTGCAATTTTGCTTACATTGGAAGCGACTAGACGTGCGGTTGGAATTCCAATCGTTATTATTTCAAGTGCATTTTTAGTTTATGCATTTTACGGCCCATATTTCCCAGGATTTCTTGCGCACCGCGGGCAAGATTTAAAAAGTGTCGTTCAACTCATGTTTTTTACGACGGATGGTATTTTGGGAACACCGATTAGTGTATCTGCAACGTTCATTTTTGTCTTTTTGCTTTTTGGTGCATTTCTTGTGAAAACAGGTGTCGGCTCATACTTTAATGATCTTGCGGTTGTTTTAGCGGGACGTTTAGTCGGCGGACCTGCAAAAGTAGCCATTTTCTCCAGTGCACTGCAGGGGACTATTTCAGGCAGCTCGGTGGCGAACGTTGTTGGATCTGGTTCGTATACGATTCCGATGATGAAAAAGCTTGGTTATCGCAAAGAGTTTGCTGGCGGCGTTGAAGCGGCTGCTTCAACGGGCGGTCAAATTATGCCGCCAATTATGGGAGCTGCTGCATTTTTAATGGTTGAATTTATCGGCGGAATTGACTACTGGACGATTGCGAAAGCAGCTACCATTCCAGCTATTCTTTACTTTACAGGTATTTGGATTATGACACACTTTGAAGCAAAACGTGTTGGCCTAAAAGGGATGACAGAAGATCAAATTCCGGATCGGAAGGCAACATTGAAGAAAATTTATTTATTGCTTCCGATTTTAGGAATTATTATCTTTTTACTAATTGGTATCCCAACAATGAGAGCCGCGTTATATGGAATTGTCTTAACCATCATCGTTAGTTCGTTTGATAAGTCAACACGACTTGGTATTAAGGATATGATTGAAGCACTTGTTGACGGTGCGCGCACAGCGCTTGCTGTTGCGGCTGCTACTGCATGTGCAGGAATTATCGTTGGTGTCGTCGTGAAGACAGGTTTAGGGTTAAGTCTTGCAACGGGTTTAGTAACAGCAGCTGGCGGCAATATTTTACTGACATTAATGTTTACGATGTTGGCGGCACTCGTTCTTGGAATGGGTTCACCGACAACTGCAAACTATGTCATCACCTCAACAATTGCTGCTCCGGCAATTATTACACTGTTAATGTTGGATAGCCCGCCGGATGCAACGGTTCCGATCGTAGTTGCAATATCTGCACACTTATTCGTGTTCTACTTTGGAATTATTGCGGACATTACACCGCCCGTTGCCCTTGCGGCGTTTGCTGCTTCCGGGATTTCAGGTGGAGATCCGATTAAAACCGGTGTCACTTCTTCCAAACTTGCGATTGCGGCATTTATCATTCCATATATGTTCATTTTCAATCCGGCGATGCTAATGATCGATGCATCCATTCTAGAGATCATTTGGGTTGTCATCACAGCAGTTATCGGGATGGTAGCCATTGGCGCAGGGATGATCGGCTATTGGTACCGTAAATGTAATTGGTTTGAAAGACCAATTATCGTTGCGACGGGACTGTTGTTAATTATTCCAGAAACGATTACGGATATTGTCGGTCTTCTTTCGTTTGCAGTACTCTTCACCATTCAATGGCTTGCAAGAAATAAAGACAATAACAATGAAAAATCAGCGGTCATTTCCTAATAACATGACGCAATCCCTTCGTTAATTGCGAAGGGATTTTTTTATGAATATTAGGTTTACGAAATTATCAAAGATAAAACGAAAAAAGCAGTTCTGTCGGATCTAAATGACAGAACTGCTCGTATTTAATTATTTAATGGTTTTTCAACAAGGCCACTGCCAAATTTTTTTTCGGCTTCTTCTAATGCAATTGCAGCATCTGAATGCGGGTATTTGACATTGCCGATAATTTGAAAATCTTCATGTCCTTTGCCGGCAAATATAATGAGATCGTTTTCGCTCGCAATCGAAATAGCGTGTCGAACGGCTTCGGCGCGATCCTCAATACAGGCATACGCTTTATGCTTCATGCCTGCAGCCAACTCGGAAAGAATCGATTCATATGGCTCATCTCTTGGGTCATCCGTTGTTAAGATGACATAATCGGCGATCGAAGCTTTTTCTGCCATGATAGGGCGTTTCTTCCGATCACGATTGCCGCCTGTTCCGATTAAAAAGATTAATTTTTGATCGGGTTTTTTGTATGGAAGCACCGCACCAATGGCTTTTTCGATCGCATCCGGAGAATGTGCGTAGTCTACATACAATGTAATCGGTAAAACGGTAGGTATTTTTTCCATTCTTCCTTTGATTGCGGGGATTTTTTCCAAGTGACCAATCGCCGTTTCAACACTCATCCCCTTTGCATAGAGTGCCGCAATCGCAGCAAGTGAATTATAAACACTAAATTCTCCAATCAGATCCATTGACACTGAAAAGATTCCATCTGGACAGTCAAGTGTATACGATGTACCGTCTGGTTTCAGCTCAATTTCCGATGCTTGAAACATTGCCTCGCTATGAATACCGTAAGTGAGGATCGGATAAGCTGTCATGTGCATGAAATGGTCGCACCATTTGTCATCTGCATTCATAACGGCAAACTTACTTTGACTTAAATCTTGTCCCAGTTGGGCAAATAGAAGTCCTTTCGCGTGTCCGTAATTTTCCATTGTTCCGTGAAAGTCAAGATGATCATGGGATAGATTGGTGAAAACGGCAATATCAAATTCTGTACCAGCAAGTCTTCCTTCAACTAAACCATGAGAAGATACTTCCATTGTCATTGTGGTGCAATCTTCATTAACTGCTCTTGCAATCATTTGTTGAGTCGTTAATACATCGGCTGTTGTATTCTCTGTTTCATAGAAGGTACCATCCAAATCAAAGCCAATAGTACCGGTTAAAGCGGAACGCTCACCAGATTGACGCAAGATGGCATGGATGATCCCGCTGACGCTCGTTTTTCCATTTGTACCTGTAACACCGATCATCGTCATTTTTTTGGCTGGATACTGATAAAATTTTGCCGCTAATTGTCCAATTGCCCGTGATGTATCGGGAACAAGTATGACAGCGACTCTTTCTTCATCTACGTCAACAGGCTTTGAGGCAACAATGACACGTGCACCATTTTCAATTGCCTTTCCAACAAATTGATGTCCATCAACCGTGTATCCTTCAATACAGACAAAAGCACCACCGGCGTTTACCGCTCGTGAATCAACAGCAATATCTGTTACCACCGTGGGGAGTGTACCGTATATTTTTTTTACAGGCAATACTGCCAATAGTTGTTTGGTTTCCATAAGTTTCCTCCATTTAATCTGTCATGGCTGATGTAACATAAGCCCATAATAGATGGGACGTTGCTTGTAAAGAATCAAGATGCGTACGCTCTAAAGCGTGGGATGACTCAATGCCGGGACCGAATAATGCATGCTTAACGTCAAATCCGGCGCGGATTGCAGCGGAAGCATCGGAGCCGTAATACGGATAAATGTCCAATTTAAAAGGGATGTTTTCTTCTACACAAAGATTTTTTAAATGATGGGTCAACCTGTAATGGTAAGGTCCACTTGAATCTTTGGCGCAAATAGATACTGTATATTCATCCGACGCCTGTCCATCTCCAAGTGCTCCCATATCAACCGCAATATATTCTACTGTTTCTTCAGGGATATTGGAATTCCCGCCAAAGCCAATTTCCTCATTATTGGATATATAAAAATGTGTTGTGTATGGCAAAACCGTTTGTCCTTCGGTTAAAGAGCGGATGAGTTCTAATAGTAAAGCTGTGCTTGCTTTATCATCTAAGTGTCGGGATTTGATAAATCCTGTATCCGTTACTTCAAATCGCGGATCAAAGGAAACGAAATCACCAATCTCAATGCCGAATTTACGCGTTTCTGCTTCGCTTTTCACTTTAGCATCTAGACGGACTTCAATATTTTTTTCATTACGCTCTGCTTTTCCGGCATTTTTATAAACATGGACAGAAGTTTGGTGCATCAAAATCGTTCCGCGGACTTCTTTACCACATGCTGTATGGATGGTGCAATATTCACCTTCAACAGAATCCCAATTATAGCCTCCCACCATCGTCAGCTTCAATCGCCCATCTTGCTTAATTTCTTTCACCATGGCGCCAAGTGTGTCTACATGTGCCGTGAGCAGTCGATGTCGTGTCTGATCGTTGCCGGCAATCGTTGCGATGATCGCACCTTTGTTTGTATTTCTATAAGAAACACCGAATTCATCCAATAGATCGCCGATATACTTCATCACTTTTTCGGTATATCCGGATGGACTTGGGATCTCAACAAGTTTCTTCATTAAATCAATCGTACGTTTTTCATCAAATAATTTTTTCATATTCATACCGCCTCGCTAATTATGTAAAAGTTGGTTAATTAACCTTTGTACTTCCAACCCTTCTTCAAAATGAACGAGCATTGCCTCTTGATGAGAAAGCGCTAGGATACATTCGTCAATAATTGAAGGGACTGGATCGAAAGAAGTCAATATTTCAAAAGGACTGTTTTTTTGAGCCATGCTAAGTTCCGACCAATTACACAGTTTTAGAACGCCTTCGGTTCCATATACTATCAGAGACAGATCTTCTTGCTGTCCAATGCCAGCTAAACCATTCAAAAGGAAAGGAATATTAGTTACTGTTTCGCCAAGTGCCATGACACTTGTTTCTGCAAGGGTTTCATCATCGGGAAAAATCGTCTGATGTTGCCGGATCGTAAGTCGCCCGAACATTCTATACATAAGTTGTAAAAAATGCGGGAAAACTTCTCGGATAAAGCCACCTTGCTCTCTGGAAGCGATCCATGAATTTTGCTGCCAGGCACGGGGCCAATCTGTAAAATATGCCTGAAGTTCGATTCGAATCGGCTCACCAATCGTCTTTTTTTCGATGAGCTTCATGAAGTGTCGAACAGTTGGACTGTACATAAGCGGAAAATGCATCGCATTTAAAGCTCCGCTCTTTGTCGCCGCTTTTACCATATGTTCACTATCTTCTACATCATGTGCTAATGGTTTTTCACATAAAACATTTAGTCCTTCGGCAATTGCTTGGAGGCTAAGTGAAGCATGTGTAATCGGTGGCGTGCCAATGTAAACCCAGTCTGGTTTTAACTGTAAAACTTCTTCATAGGAGGATGCCGCAAATAATTGATATGTATTCGCAATTTCTAACAGTCGTTCGTTATTTTGATCGAACAGTGCAATAATCTCTACCTGCTCATGGTGTTGTAATTGGTTAATGATTTTTTCGCCAATAATTCCGGTTCCGACAATTGCCAAAGAAATCTTTTTCATGCACAAGCTCCTTTACTGGTAGGTCTTATGAATCCTTTTCACGTTTTTACGTTTCATATTATACCATCTAAGGGGAAGTAAGAGCATATACAACAAAGAATCCAAGGAGGGAATGGACATGACAACAACAGAAACTTGGTGGGAAGCAATTTTTGAAGGGGACTTAGCGCACGGGATCAATAAAGAGCGACTTACGGAACTTGAAGAAGAACATTTCCTTTATTTTGATGATAACGATGAAAGTTTTGAGTGACACAATAAATAGTATTTGATAAAAGAACAGCTAATGCATCGTGAATTAGCTGTTCTTTTATCAATTCATTCAATACTATGCCACGGGTAAAGGACGGCATCACTTAAAAAAGTGACCATTTTGTGACGGGTGAAAGCATTTCTTATTTCATAACTAAAAAAATATGAAAATGTATTGACTTCTATTTTAAACAAGCTATAATAAGATTTGTGCTTAAGAGAGCGCAACGTTAAAATTTCTCCCGATTCCGTAGCTCAGCTGGGAGAGCGCCACCTTGACAGGGTGGAGGTCGCTGGTTCGAGCCCAGTCGGAATCATTGGGTGCCAAACCCTTGGAAAGACCGTCGGAACAACGGTTTTTCTCCAAAACAGTCCTATTAGGCCGGATGCCTAGGGACTGTTTTTTTGTGTTTCGAACCAATGTCACTAAGTTGTCCGCATCTATTCGTTCTTATTACCCGGATGCCGTTGAATTATATCGTGGAAAATCTCTGCTTTGTTGGAATTTGGGTGAAATGTAATGTGTTCTATTTTAAACAAGTTGCGCATATTTAATAACAAGGATTTCCTTCGCCCTAAGCGATGCATGTTCCATGTTCTACAAGACTTCAATCATGACGATCGATTTGTGCAGGTGGAGTAGCATTTTCTGACCATTCAATCAGACAAAATAAGACAAACGAATCGCCTCAGTACTTTCAATAGTAGGACTTATTTTGAAATTATTATTGTGCGGTGTAATTATTGCAATTCTGATTAAAACAATCTATGATAGGTCATTGGATACGTCTATTGCTGAGGACTGTGTTTTAGCAGGCGTTATACTTATATTTTTTTGGCTCATCGTGCTACGAATGAGTAATTTCGTGTCACGAGGGATAGCGTACTTAAATCAAGAGGAGAGGATTCTAATCGCAACTATACAACAACTAAGACTAGCACGTATGCATACGATAGGGCGAGTTAAACGGATTGAAGATGCCAAGTGGGATGTTCTACCTGGAGAATTTAATAATAATATTCGATGGCATGTAGGCCATATTTACGTAACGATGGAAACTCTTATCCAACAAGCTTTACCATCGTATGAAGTTGTACACCCTGAATGGATTCCGTTCTTTATAGATGGAACGAGCCCAGGGGACTGGGGAGATGATGCGCCGACAAGCGATGTGTTACTAGCGGCAATTCGTGACCAACTCAATAGAATCCCGAATTTTTTAGAGGGTAAAATGGTAGGAGATGCGGCAGAACCATTAGTTATTGGGGACGATATCATGACGATCGGTAACATAGATGATATCGTTCAATTCATTGCTTGGCATGAAGGTGTCCATGCGGGTGTTATTGATGCACTTGGAAAGGTTAGTTAAATTGGCCAATCCAGTAGTTATTAGGATGGTATTGAGGAACAGTATATTTAGAAAAGAATACTGTCGAATCGAGCTGCTTGTGGAAGTTCCCTTTAAACAATGTTTAAACCTATTTAGAATTTAGATACTCCCTCACCTGATTAGGTGGGGGATTTCTTTATGTCGATTTCGCCGAAGCAATTTTAGTGTTTTTTCAATTTATAAAGTATAGGGCAAATTCTATGCACCAAACCTAACAGTAATCAGACGAGTAGGTTTATTTTTTTGCCTTTTTCAATGAAAAATGTTGAAATCATCCGCGCTTCTATCTATGATAAAAAAAGCTAAAAGAAGGAGATTTTGAATATGGATAAATCGATACAGGAAGAAATCGCTTCAAGACGAACATTCGCAATTATTTCTCACCCTGACGCGGGAAAGACAACAATGACAGAAAAGCTTCTTTATTTCGGTGGTGCGATTAGAGATGCTGGAACTGTTAAAGGGAAGAAAACAGGAAAATTTGCGACATCTGACTGGATGGAAATCGAAAAGCAACGCGGAATTTCAGTTACCTCTTCGGTTATGCAATTTGATTATGACGGCAAACGTGTAAATATTTTAGATACACCTGGACACGAAGATTTTAGTGAGGACACGTATCGGACGTTAATGGCAGTAGACGCTGCTGTGATGATGGTCGACTCCGGGAAAGGGATCGAACCGCAAACGATTAAATTATTTAAAGTATGTCGTATGCGCGGGATTCCAATCTTCACGTTTATGAACAAAATGGATCGCCAAGGGAAGGAACCTTTGGAATTGATGGAAGAGCTAGAGGAAGTGCTTGGCATCGAATCGTATGCGATGAACTGGCCGATTGGTATGGGGAAAGAGTTTCTAGGTGTCTATGACCGCTTTAATCATCGAATTGAACAAGCGCGCTACGACGCGGAAGAACGATTTTTGGAGTTGGATGAGGAAGGCGAATTAAAACATCCGCATGCAATGACCGAAACCTCTTATTATGAGCAGGCGTTAGAAGATGTTCTTTTATTAAACGAAGCAGGAAATGAATTTGACGAGGAACGTGTTGCCAAAGGTGAATTAACACCCGTCTTTTTTGGCAGTGCATTAACGAACTTCGGTGTTCAAACTTTTTTAGAAACTTTCTTACAATTCGCGCCGCCACCGCAACCGCGTTCAACGAAAGAGGAAGAGGCGGTCAGCCCATATTCAGATGAATTTTCCGGTTTTATCTTTAAAATCCAAGCGAATATGAATCCGATGCATCGGGACAGAATTGCATTTGTTCGGATCGTGTCCGGTGCTTTTGAACGTGGAATGACTGTCACTGTTCCACGAATTTCAAAAACGTTTAAGCTTACGCAAACGACACAGTTTTTAGCAGACGATCGTGAAACGGTGAATGAGGCAGTTGCTGGTGACATTATCGGATTACATGATACAGGGAACTACCAAATCGGTGATACTGTCATTGGCGGGAAATCTTCTTTCCAATTTGACGCTTTGCCGCAATTTACGCCGGAACTTTTCGTTCGTGTTACTGCAAAGAACGTGATGAAATCCAAGCATTTCCATAAAGGAATTTTGCAGCTCGTGCAGGAAGGGGCTATTCAATACTACCGCACACTTCATACAGAAGAAGTTCTGCTTGGAGCGGTAGGGCAGCTACAATTTGAAGTTTTTGAGCATCGTATGAAAAACGAATATAACGTAGAAGTGCGTATGGAGCACATCGGTTCTAAAGTAGCTCGTTGGATTGAAAATGAGCAAAATGTGAAAGAGTCAATGGCAGGCCAGCGCGCCATGTTAGTAAAAGATCGATATGACAATTTTGTTTTCTTGTTTGAAAATGATTTTGCGATGCGTTGGTTTCACGATAAGCATCCGGAAATCCAATTATATAGTCTTTTATAATGCATGCATAATTGTCCAACATAAAGCTTATAGTAGTGGTAGGCTCGTCTTTCGCTATCACTTTTGGGTATTGGATTACGTTGGGGTTGTTAAAAAAGTCAATTATTTTACAAACTCTCCCAGCGTGTTATAATAAAAACCGTAAGTACCCAAAACTTAATAACTTTTGACAGTTGTCAAAGGGGAGTAGCTATAGGGAAACCTATTTCATAGTCGTCAATACATGGCATTGCCATCGGTTATGATAGCTGGACTTTTCAATGAAAATTCCGACTTAGCGAGACCTTTGCCTTTTATTAGGTGAGGGTCTTTTAATTTGCACATATGAGGAGGAATCTTTTTTTGGAAACAATTTTGTTGGAATATGCATGGGTACTTGTTGTACTTATTGTATTAGAAGGATTGCTAGCGGCAGATAATGCGGTTGTTATGGCTGTTATGGTCAAACATTTGCCTAAACCGCAGCAAAAGAAAGCACTTTTTTACGGATTATTTGGAGCGTTTGTATTCCGCTTTATCGCTTTGTTTATGATTACTTTTTTAGTGAATATTTGGCAAATCCAAGCACTTGGTGCCGCTTATCTATTATTCATTTCTATAAAAAATATTTGGGATCAGCGGAAACAAGGGCATGAAGACTCTCATGAGGCGAAAAATAAGAAGCAATCAGGTTTTTGGATGACCGTATTGAAAGTTGAATTGGCGGATATTGCTTTTGCACTCGACTCCATGCTCGCAGCGGTGGCGCTAGCTGTTACGTTGCCAGAATTAGGAGATTTCCACGTTGGGGGTATAAACGGGGGACAATTCACGGTCATGCTATTAGGGGGAATTATTGGTCTCGTTATTATGCGTTTTGCAGCGCGCCAATTTGTTACCCTTTTAGAAAAATATCCTAGTTTGGAAACAGCTGCTTTCTTGATCGTTGGTTGGGTTGGTGTGAAGCTTCTTGTCTTAACTTTGGCGCATCCAACTTTACAAATTATCAATCCGGATTTCCCGCATTCTACATTATGGAAAACGACTTTCTGGGTTGTCCTTGTTGCAATCGCGTTGAACGGATACTTAACAGGTGCTAGAAAGAATCGTAAAAAATGAGCCGTGCTTAGCACGGCTCATTTTTTACGTCAATCCGGGTTATTCGCAAATTTTTTTCATCCATACGGTAATTTCTTTCATTTTCAGATCGAATTCTCTACAATAGGACTACACCTTCGTATTGCGAAAGGATAGAGGCCAGATGAAACGAATGAAACGATTCCGACTGACACGGGAACAGATTTATAATTTTACACCCGCGCAAGTTATTGTCTTTTATTATTTTCTTGCGATTGCATTTTCCTTCTTATTATTAAACTTGCCTGGGGTGTATCAATCGGGTGTCGAAGTGCGATTTATCGACAGTCTATTCACTGCGGTGAGTGCCGTAAGTGTAACGGGCTTAACCCCAATTGATCTTGGAGAAACCTATACTGTTTTTGGTCTCATTATGTTGATGATCGTTTTACAAATTGGCGGAATCGGCATTATGTCGATTGGGACATATTTCTGGTTGCTCGTTAAAAAACGAATCGGTTTGCGGGAACGGCAGCTCATTATGGTGGATCACAACCAAAATACGCTGGCAGGGCTCGTACACTTAATCCGACAGATTGTTCAACTTATATTTTTAATTGAACTGCTTGGCGGCTTACTTTTGACGTTTTATATTATGCGTTTTTACGAGACATTTAGTGAAGCGTTATTGAATGGTATGTTTATGGCGGTATCGGCGACGACGAATGCTGGGTTTGACATTACCGGTGCTTCCTTACAGCCTTATTTTAATGATTATTTTATTCAAAGTGTGACGATGATTTTAATCATCCTTGGAGCAATTGGTTTTCCAGTGCTGATCGAAGTGAAAAGTTATTTCTCCAAAAAAACGCCTCATTTTCGATTTTCACTTTTCACGAAAATCACGACGATTACTTTTGGTGCGTTGCTCTTATTAGGTACCATTCTAATTTATTTACTAGAATTTATGCATTCGTTTAAAGGAATGGCTTGGCATGAAAAAATCTTTACGGCTTTGTTTCATTCTGTATCTTCACGTTCGGCAGGGTTAACGACGTATGATGTTACAGAATTTAGTGAGGCAACGGATATTGTTATTAGTTCATTAATGTTCATCGGGGCGTCTCCTAGTTCTGTAGGCGGCGGGATTCGAACAACAACCTTTGCGATTGCGATTTTGTTTTTAATCAACTTTGCACGTGGCAAAGAAGTCATTCAAATATTCAATCGGGAAATAAAGCTAATTGATGTGTTCCGCTCATACGCCGTCATACTGCTTGCTGGCATCATGGTCATGACCGCCTTACTTATCATGATCATTACAGAGCCCTCCATTCCCGTTGTGGCCTTGTTATTTGAGATCACTTCAGCTTTTGGTACTTGTGGTATGTCCCTTGGTGCGACAAGTGAACTATCTGGAATCGGGAAGGTTATTATTATGATCCTGATGTTCATCGGGCGTGTCGGGTTAATATCTTTCCTCTTTACTTTGGGGGGGAAAACAAATAAACCACATTATCATTTTCCGAAAGAACGGGTTATTATTGGATAAAAAAAGGAGTTCCATTTGGAGCTCCCTTTTTTGTCACTTGTTTGTTGCCGGAACATTTTGTTCAAGAAATAAAAAGTACGGTTGTTGGCCTTGTTCATAAAGCGTCACTAAGTAACCTTCTTCTCTTTCGACAATCTCCTTATTCAATTTGTCAGGATTCACGTAGATCGGCGTAATGATTGTTTTTTTACGTATATTTCGTGAATTGAAGACATAGGTTGTACTATCGAAAAGACTGGGATTGTCGAGTAAGTGCTGTTCTAATGCACCTAATGTCTCGACTGGAACTTCGTCATTCCACCAAATTTTTCGAGGTCTAAATGTTTGATGGGCCAAAAAGTCAATTTTCATGAGACTTTGAATGAGATCTAGATCCGCTTGACTTTCAGCACTTAAAAACGCAAGGAGGCGGGTGAATAAATCTTCAAGCTGATGTCCAATTCTTGACCAGCCGCGGCTTTCCCAGTACGTCCCAAATTGTTGGAAAAAATCAAATGGTGTTTCAAATACTTCGGACACGAGGTATTCTATCGTTCTTGGCGTGCGGTTATCATTCCAATACTTTTCCAATACGTCCTCTGTTTGTTTAATACGGAGTAAATCATCAAATGAAAGGACGTTATTAGAAAAGATTTCATACGGCGCCTCGTCGATATAGGCATACCCATACTGTTCGGCCTGAATACGTAAACCAGTGCCCCGTAATAACTTCAAAAATCCGAGCTGCAATTCTTCGGGTCGCATCGCAAAAACATCATTAAAAGTTTTTCTGAATGAGTCGTAATCTTCTTCGGGAAGTCCAGCAATTAAGTCTAAGTGCTGAACGATTTTTCCGCCTTCTTTGACCATCGTAATTGTACGGCTTAGCTTATCAAAGTTTTGTCGTCGTTTGATCAGTTCATTCGTCAGGTCATTGGTCGATTGGACACCGATTTCGAATCGGAATAGACCTGCTGGTGCATTTTCATTTAGGAACTGAATGACTTCAGGCCGCATAATGTCCCCGGTGATTTCGAATTGAAATACGGTGCCGGGAAGATGCTCGTCGATTAAAAATTGAAACATTTCCATCGCATAGCTTCGGCTAATATTGAATGTTCGATCTACGAACTTTAGCGTTTTAGCGCCATTTGACATTAAATAACGAATGTCGTCTTTAATCGCTTCACGGTTAAAGTAACGGACGCCAACTTCGATGGATGATAAACAAAATTGACAGGAGAAAGGGCAACCGCGGCTTGTTTCAATATAGGTTACTCTTTTGCCTAATTCGGGTAAATCTTCCGCAAAACGAAATGGAGAAGGCAAATTCTTTAATTCTAATTTCGGTCCCGGTGCATTTATTTTTAGTTGACCTTGCTCCCTATAGGCGATGCCTTGAATAGTTGAAAAGTCTCTCATTCCTGCATACGCTTCAAGTATTTGTTTAAACGTTCGCTCGCCTTCACCGATCGCAACGATATCGATGCCAGGTTCCCTGTCAAGCCAATAATCGTAGTCATATGTAACTTCAGGGCCTCCAACAATTATTTTTGTATTTGGTTTTACTTTTTTTAATGTTTTAATCACTTTAATCGTTTCTTCGATATTCCAAATATAGACACTAAAACCAACAACATCGGGATTTTTTTGATAGATATCAGAGACAATATTAATGGTTGGATCTTTAATGGTATATTCAGCAATTTCTGCCGTGAATTCAGGCAGTGCATAGGCTTTTAAATAGCGAATGGCAAGATTTGTATGAATATACTTCGCATTTAATGTAGCTAGTAAAATGTTCATTGAATAACTCCTTTTTTTCTTTTCATTAAACAATTGGCATCAAATAAGGCTAATTACCTATATAAATAAACTAGTCAACGTGAAATAATTTGAATAAGGCATATATTTGCATAAGTTTGACCTTTCCGCATGAGATATTGTTTCGTACCATATTGAATAGTGGTCAGGAGGATTACGTGTGAAGTTCGAAAAGTTTAAAGAAGAATTTTCT
The DNA here is from genome assembly GCF_001563475.1 of Sporosarcina sp. HYO08. Classification (GTDB taxonomy): domain Bacteria; phylum Bacillota; class Bacilli; order Bacillales_A; family Planococcaceae; genus Sporosarcina. The sequence continues at coordinate 105,935 of NZ_LPUT01000028.1, forward strand.
TATGTCATGAATGACACCATTCGTCCGGGTGCAGTTTTGGAACTTGACGGGACAATAGCATGTGCGAATAACCCGTTTCTCATAGCATTTGGTAACGACCAGTTACACAATGTAGAAGAACTTTTAGATGATGCATCATACAAAAAAGTAAAAAGTTTTATACAAAAAGCGATTGACATGAAATGCAACACATTTGATGAAGTATCATTTACTTTAACGTTACATCATCATGAAAAAAAACGTGTGAACGGGATTTTGTTTTATAGCGAAGAAAAGCAAAAAGTGAATATTTTATTCGACAATCCCGGTAATTTAAAAAACGTACCCGTTAAATCGTATGAAAATGTCACTTATTTCGCTGACTTTTTTGTGATGATCGTTGATGAAGAAGGAATTATTCGCGACATCAATAATAAGCACCTACAATATTTTAACAAACCAAGAGAGTTTTTTGTTGGTCAATCGTATGAAGTGCTGGCCGAATTTTACCAACATGATAATTCATATAAAACTCAAATTAGTTTAAACGGCTATGACGAACGCATACACAGAATTGAAATACCTCCCGGCGAAGTAAGATATTACCATATGTTTACCTATTATGACAAAGAAACAGCCATGTATTACGTGAGGATATGCGATTGTACTGAAATGATTAATATGGAACAACAGTTGGCGCACTTAGGTACATTGTCTACAGTCGGACAGCTTGCGGCAAGCATTGCGCATGAAATTCGGAATCCAATGACGACGTTAAAGGGATTCGTCCAATTGCTAAAAATATCAGCGAGGGATGAAGCGCAAAAGTATTTATCGGTCATTGACAGTGAAATTGAACGTATGGAAATAATTTTAAGTGAAATGCTTGTTCTTTCCAAACCTTCCGAAAAAGAAAAGACTCCTATTTCTTTGCAAAAATTGTTAACAAATGTTATACAAATCCTTTATCCGCAAACGATAAAGGACAGGTTAACGATCGACCAAGTTGAATTTACTGGAAACTCGTCCATTATTTATGGCAATGGCGATAGAATTAAACAAGTTTTATTAAACCTGTTTAAAAACTCGCTCGAGGCGATGTCGCCCGGTGGAACATTGACAATAGAACTTGTGGAAAATGAAAAGGAGCAACTTGTATTGACAATAGGTGATACAGGAGCCGGAATAAGCGCTAAACAAATCGATCGAATCTTTACACCGTTCTTCACTTCAAAGGTGGATGGAACAGGTTTAGGGTTGCCCTTTGTAAAAAAAACAGTAGAAGAACATGGTGGGAAAATTGCTGTAGAAAGCGAGGAGGGAAAAGGAACCGTTTTCACGCTCGTTTTCCCCCAATTATCACCTAAAATCATAGGGCAAGAATATAATAAAATGTTTGCTTAACGATCGACCGTTTAGGCTTGGCAAGTACACCTTTTGACATCATGTCCCTATTAGGATTATAATTATTAATGCCTAAATGGGAAGCAAAAGGTGGATGAAATATTATGGATGAAAAGACTGAGCGCGCGTTAAAGCTTTTTATCGTTCTTTCACGTGCTAGCAAAGTGATTTTAGAAGAAGCCAACAAGTTAATAGAAAAGCATAGTTTAAACCCGACTGAATTTGCGGTTTTAGAGCTTCTTTATCATAAAGGGGAGCAGCCGATCCAAAAGATTGGTCAAAAGATTTTAATGCAAAGCGGTTCAATGACTTATGTTGTCGATAAGCTTGAAAAGAAGGAATTATTGAAGCGGATTTTTTGCGAAAGAGATAAGCGGGTTACGTATGTATCCATTACTGATAAAGGAATGGAACTCATTACGTCAATTTTTCCGGAGCATCAAAGTAATATTGTTTCACTCATGTCAGGTCTTTCGGAAGACGAACAGAACGATGCAATCGATCTTTTACGGAAATTAGGGTTATCTGTAAAAGACCTTTCATGAATGAAAAGCCAAGCAAATGGAACACCATTTGCTTGGCTTTTTGTATCTTTATTCAGCTTCTGCCGGATAGTGGAACTCAGCCTGCATGACCAACATCCTATTGGCCTTAAGCACGATTCAAAATCCGGACGCAATTACGCCAGGGCGTAATTGATTATGGTTCAATTGTTTCACCCATACGAACGAAGTCTTCTAAATAGGTTTGTTCAAGTGTATCAAAAATGGTCAGTTTGACAACTGCGTTACCTCTTCTAAAAACAATACCAGACACAGGTCCTGTTTCTGTCTCAACCGTTATAGCTTTTACATTCTCTATACCGTCTCCGGCAGGAAGATCAACAGATGTTAAAGCATCGGGAGATTTTCCGTTGCTGGCTGCTTCAAGTGTAGCGGCACTATTTTCTACTGCATAATCGTACGCGCTTTCGTTATTGTCAATCACTTCAATCCGCATAAATGCCATGTCATTTTCGTTAGAATAGACAATATCTTTTCCAGGTTCTTCTCCAGTCAATGTAAATCCTGGCAGTACAGACATTGTGTAATTTTGTGTGTCACTTTTTGTTTTGACACCCATGTCTTTTGCGGTTTCTTGATCATCTTGTTTTTCGTGTTCAGGTTGTTCTGGAGCTTCTAATTCAGAATCCTGTTGTTGCTCCTTTTCCTCAACAGATTGTTCGGGATCATTCGCTTGACCAGTCGGTTGATCGTTAGTCGCCGAATCTGTTCCGCATGCCGCTAAAAAGATTGCGATGATAGATGCTATGCAAGCTAATTTCCATTTAAATTTCATGCAATTACCCTCCTTTCTTTAATCAGACGAACGATTATAAAGGAAGTTTCATTATATAGGGAGAATGGGTAAACAGTCTTACTTGTCGCTACCGTGAATAATTTTATAGCGTTTATGGTTAATCACCGTTTTTTCCTCAAGCCCTAGCTTTTCAAAGTTTTCCATGTATGTGAGGTCGACAATGACTGAGTTTTCATTCACCTTTTCGACAATTCCTTGCAAACCATCCTTGAATTCGATAATATTACCAACTTCTGCTATTACCATCACTAACAACTCCTTATTCATAATACCCTATTAGTTTGCCTTAAAAACACTAGAACGTAAAGTCTTTTCTACCATTCAATTTTTTCATTTTATATAAAATTGTTTGCCTCACTATTGGCAATTATTTTTAATTGTTTCATTATATAAAAAACGAACTTTTTTCAGAACAGAGAGTGAAATGTCCGTAATGAATTTTGTTGGCTTTGCAAATGTTTTCGGTGTATAATAAATTGAATTTTTTAACATCAATCTTTTGGGGGGATTGAATGTGAAGTACAGTTTAGAACGACAAATTGAGCATCTTCGCAAAGAAATGATTGACATTGCGAAAAAGGAAGGACTGTCTTCGGAAGCAACACTGTTAATGAGCAGGGAATTAGATGAACTTATTGATCGTTATTATAGTTTTAAGTTCTCCAATAACGATCTGATTGTAAATAGAATACCTTCGAAAGATATCGAAAAAATAGAATGCCATACGAAAAGAATAAAATAAATAAAAATAACGGAAAAAGGTTTAAAGATGAAAAAAAGTGGGGACATTATAATTGAACACAGCAACATTCTCATTTCCCCCTTTTGAGGACAGCACCCCGTTCAGGGTCTGTCCTCCTTTTTTTGCGGTGAAATAGTCCATATATTCTGGTAACATGAATAATGAAGGAAAGGACAGGGGGAGAACAAAGTGGGAAAGAGAAGAATTGCCTTTATCGGAACAGGGGTTATGGGTGCTAGCATCGTTCGCCATTTATTACAGGCAAACTACGAAGTGACAGTCTTTACACGAACAAAGTCAAAAGCAGCAGCGCTGATCGAAGAAGGTGCGAAGTGGGCCGAAACCATTGGAGAAGCAGTTGCAAATGTAGATCTAGTTTTTACAATGGTTGGCTACCCTGCCGATGTTGAAGAAGTATATTTTGGTGTGAATGGAATTTTTGCGAATGGAAAAAAGGAACAAATATTTGTCGATATGACGACTTCAAGCCCAGCGCTTGCTGAAAAAATTGCGAGACATGCCAAGTCGCTGCAAATGGCATCTATTGATGCGCCTGTTTCCGGAGGGGACATTGGGGCGAAAAATGGAAATTTGTCAATTATGTGTGGCGGAAATAAGGAAGTATTTGAAGACATTTTGCCGGTCTTATCCATCTTTGGAGGTCAAATTGTTTACCAGGGAGCGGCAGGTGCAGGTCAGCATACGAAAATGTGCAACCAAATTGCAATTGCTACCAATATGATCGGGGTAAGCGAGGCGCTCGTTTATGCTATGCGGGCCGGCTTAGATCCGGATACAGTTTTATCATCTATATCGACAGGGGCAGCCGGGTCATGGTCATTATCAAATTTAGTTCCTCGGATGATTAAAGGGGATTTTGAACCTGGCTTTTTTGTGAAGCATTTCTTAAAAGATATGGATATCGCGTTGGCGGAAGCCGAAGCAATGGAACTGCCGCTGCCAGGCCTTGAACTAGCACGGGAAATGTATGCAGAACTCGCTGCAAATGGGTATGGAGAAAAAGGAACGCAAATATTAGTCCATCACTATGAAGAAATGCCATAATAAGCCGATAGATTGTATGAATAGCTTATTATGGAGGGAAAAGGTTTGACGCTAATTACAAACCATCATACGGATGATTATGAATTTGTCGAATTTCAAGTTGGACAAAATACTTTTGGTATTTCCATCGACCAAGTGCGTGAAATTATTCAACCCGTTCCTGTAACGTCCATTCCGCACGCTCATCCATTCATTGAAGGGATTATCCAATTACGCGGCGATGTGCTACCAGTCATTGATATGAAGCGTGTAATTGAATGCGGAGAGGAAGAACAAGGGGAGTCGAAATACATAGTGGCTGATTTTGTACATGAAACTGTTGTGTTTCATGTAACAGCGGTCTCGCAAATTAGACGTATCAGTTCTTCGAGTATTGAAGCTGCGTCAGATTTGTATATGAATGAACGCTTACCTATCTCGGGAATTGTGAAGAAAGAAGATCGTATGGTCATGCTTGTAAACTTTGAACAAATGATCAAAGAACAATTAACGGTGGAGAAATAAAGGATTAACAAAAGACGATTGCGATTGATCGTCTTTTGTTATATAAAGGATATTCATTTGCCATCTAAATAAGATGAGCTGAATCTTTGTGTGTGTTGAAGGGATCGTACTTTACCTTTTCTAGGTGCAGCTATTCGTCTTTTTTGCTTAGGTATAATAGAGGTTGTTGGATGAATGAAATTAGTTAGTAATTCTCTGGCCATTTTTAAATTCATGCGTTCATGTGGATTGCGAATAGAATGATCTTGCTTTCCGAGGTGGGGGAGCGTTGTAAAATCATTTCGATCCGGGATTGAGTGAAAGAGGAAATCGCTGCAACGGACGAGTACGGTTGAATGTTGTTTGCTGAATTTTGGATTGTCTACAAAATGTAATCCGATTTTTTCAGCGTGCCCCATTTGAATGAGTTTGTCGAGGGCCATTTTTTTAAGTGAATATAAGCTGCGATTGTCAAGTGCAGTTTTGGCATGTCGATTGACGGTATAAATTGCAATTGCTAATTGCCGTATATTGTGATTGCCTTCCAATTTAAGCCTCCTTAATCGTATGTAGTTCTATATCAAATGTAACAAGAAATAGCCGATTTGTACATTTTCAACTGTTGCATTGTGATAAAAATAATTGGATTGATTTTTATTAAATTGCACATTCTATTCTAAAAGGAGAAATGTGCAATGGACATCTGGACAATACCGCTTATTATTGTGATTTTGATCATTACATTGATTAGTGTCTTATCTGTTCGTAAAGGACATAAAGCAAAGTTGCTTGCAAAAGGACGGGATGGAGAAATTCCGGAACCAATCGAGGACCATCCATTTACATTAAATCCAATTATTTGGGTGATGTTAGTAGCGACTATGTTTGCTTTTATCGTCATATTTTATTATTGGGCCTCTTCTTTTTAGAAAGAGGTTTTCCAATTCGAATGAAGGCTAAAAGGCTCTAATTGTGATATGATAGAGTAGTAGCATGATGTCAATGTGCATGACTACGGAAGGAGCCGATTTTGGATGGTTTTTGTAAACAACAGGGATTTTTTATTTACCCCGGTGATGGACTATACAATTCCCGCAGAAAAAGTGGCACATGTTCAGATTGGAAACAACGCCGAGCATGCACTTCTTGTGCTGACTAAAACGGGCTATTCGGCAATCCCGGTTCTTGACGCCAAGTATCATTTAAAGGGTCTGATCGGTATTGGTATGATTACTGATTCTATATTAGGATTAGAGCGGATTGAATATGAGCAACTGGCTGACTTAAAAGTCAATACGATCATGCAAACTGATCTTCCTACTATTAAAACGACGGATCGATTTCAAAAAGCATTAGATCTTTTAATTAATCATACATTTCTATGTGTAATTGAAGAAGATGGAAAGTTTGCCGGAATCATGACAAGAAGAGAAGTTTTAAAAGAATTTAAGAAGTATATTTACACTTCTTTTTAATAAGCGATCAACTGGGCTCCAATAGAAGGGAGCCTTTTCTTATTCATGCATTTAAAGGTGGGTTATATTGGTAATATAACAATTTGTCGTTGGGGGAAGGGGAAGTGTTCAACGTGGAATATACTGAAAAGACAAGACGGCCACTTGTGCTCGCAGCCGTCATGCTTGCGATGTTTATTGGTGCGGTAGAAGCAACGATTGTGACCACTGCAATGCCGGCAATAGCTTCTGATCTCGGCGGTTTTGCGCGATATAGCTGGATTTTTTCATCTTATTTATTAATGAGTACTGTTACGGTATTGATTTACGGGAAATTGGCAGACTTATTTGGCCGTAAACCTGTGCTGTTTTTTGGTTTAACTGTCTTTTTAATAGGCTCTATCCTTTGTGGTTTTTCTACCTCGATGGAACAATTGATTTTGTTTCGGTTTCTTCAAGGTTTTGGTGCAGGCGCAGTAATGCCAATTGCTACGACGATCGTTGGGGATATTTACACAACGGAGGAACGAGCAAAAATTCAAGGGTATTTGTCTAGTGTTTGGGGGATATCTGCGGTTACTGGGCCAGTCATTGGCGGGTTAATTGTTCAATATTGGCACTGGAAATACGTCTTTTGGGTGAATGTTCCGCTAGGGATTTTGGCTATGGCTGTTCTCTTCTTCTTTCTACACGAACCGAAACGCGCGCAGTCTGTATCGATCGACTATCAAGGCGCAGTGTTGTTAACATTATCTCTCTCGACTATTTTATATTGGCTTCTTGAAGGCGGCCAGTCATTTGGGCGGTTATCAGCGACTAGTGCAATCTTGATCATCGCTGGAATTGTATTGTTCGCATTGTTTATCTTACAAGAAAGAAAGGCTAAAGATCCGATGATGCCATTTTCTATATGGAAAAATCCGGTCATCTTATATGCAAACCTTGTATCCTTAACGACAGGTGTTATTTTGATTGGCATCTCTTCGTACTTGCCAACTTTTGTAACAGGGGTTATGGAACAGCCGGCAATTGTGGCGGGCTTCACCTTAACGGCAATGTCTATCGGTTGGCCTATTGCATCTTCGGTTGCGGGTCATTTATTAATTCGTTATGGTACATTCACAGTTTCATTCATTGGCGGTATATCCTTAGTTTTGGGAGCTGCAATGTTCGTCATGATGAGTGCAAATTCAGGTCCGGTGTGGGCAGCGATGTCTAGCTTTTTCGTTGGGGTTGGTATGGGTTTAACAAGCACCTCGTTCATTGTCACAATCCAAGGTGCTGTCACAAGGGAAAGGCGTGGTTCAGCAACGGCATCAAATATGTTCATGCGTAATTTTGGAAACACGATTGGTGCTGCCATTTTTGGTGCAGTATTAAATAGTTCTTTACTACATGTTTTTCATAAAGAAAATTGGCAATACAATTTAGATGATATCAATTTACTGTTAACCGAGTCAGTTAGACAATCTGTTCCAATCAATCAAATCCATCAACTGCAACAAGCATTAACGATTTCTTTGCAATGGGTCTATATTACAGTCGCATTTTTCGCGGTTTTAAGCTTGTTACTTATTTTACGAATTCCACGTGGAAAGGACTTACATAATGACAACAACTGAATTTGAAATTATTAAAGCGCTGGCTGAAGAAGGAAATATGCGAAAGGCTGCAGAACGACTTTTCCTTTCTCAGCCGGCGCTTTCTCAAAGATTACAGTCTATTGAAAAAGATTGGGGGACACTGCTTTTTAATCGTTCCCAAAAAGGATTAGAGCCAACACCGGCAGGGGAATTGGTCATTGCATATGCAAACGAAGCAATCACTAAAAAAGAGGAGACATTTGAGATGATTGCTTCAATGGCGGATAAAGTGCACGGAACATTAAAAATTGCGTGCGCGTCCATTGTAGGACAAAATTGGCTGCCAAAAGTGCTAAAAGATTATGTTGAACAACATCCCGATGCTAAAATTTCACTCATGACAGGATGGAGTTCTGAAATTGTAAAAGCGCTGTATGATGGAGAGGCACACGTCGGAATTGTGCGGGGACAAATTGATTGGAAAAGCAGGAAAACGCATTTGTTTAGGGATTCACTTTACTTAGTGGATCAAGAAATCCAAACAATCGAGGAATTGAAAGATACAAACCGGCCTTTTATTCAATTTAAAAGTGATTCGAATTATTACATGGAAATTCAACAGTGGTGGCAACGCCATTTTTTGAAAAAACCAGGCAGACAAATTACTGTCGATCAAATTGAGACGTGTAAGCAGCTTGCACTGAACGGTATTGGGTATGCGATTTTACCATCTATTACATTGACAGGCGATGAAATTGTAAACAAAGTCCCTTTGTTAAACAACGAGGAAGAGTTTGAACTCACGCGAGATACATGGCTCATTGGGTATGAATCATCGTTTGAGCTCAAACAAGTAGAGGCATTTACTCAAATCGCTCAGAAACATGCGGGAAAATTACAAGATGGTCTGAAGCTTTAAAGAAGAAGGAACTTTGTTTGTTCTCATGCGTACTAATTAGAAGAGTGGGCAATAGGAGGGAAGGACATGCGGAAAAAAATCGCCTTATTGTGTACAGTGATTTTTACCTTATTAGCTTTACTGCCATTCCAAACGGCGCAAGCGGCGGGCCCGGATTTGAAGGTGAAGATTACAACGGGCTTAGATGGAAAAGTAAAATACGGTAAAGGGGCACACCTTATTCTGACGATTGAAAATAATGGGGCGTCGTTCAATGGGGATCTTGTATTGGACATTTCATCATCTTATCGTGTTGGAAATGGAGAAGCAATACCTTTAACGATTGATAGCGGGGAAACGAAAACGCTGTCAGTGATCGTACCATCCATTAGCGATCACCACTACGGCATGCAGTCCAAATCGATTTATTTCTATGAGGGCGGATGGGAAAAGGGAAAAGAAATTGCACATAAAGGTGCACAGCAATTCACAACATCAATGTTTTACGGAGACACAAAATTTCTCGTCGCGTTTACAAATCAACCTGATCGATTAAGCGCATTGAAAACGGTGAAAGTGCCGAATGCGACGAATCAGCAATTGATCTATGCATCTAAAATGGAAAAATCGTTATTGCCAAATGATGCAGACGGCTGGGGGGCGGCCGATTATATCATTATTGATGAATATCCGATCGCTGATTTGTCAGAAGCCAGGCAGAAAGCATTGTTAAATTGGGTACGTGCTGGTGGAATAATGATTGTCGGTGCTTCTGATAATTTGAAGGGAGAAGTAGGGATCCTTTCAGACTATTTGCCATTTACATTAGAAGACAAAATTAAGGCAGATGCATCAGCACTAGATGGCTGGGCGGGCGAAGGAAGCTTCAAGGGACAAATTTCTATGTACAATACAACGAGTCATGAAGGCAGTCACTCCTTGTTTACATCATCTTCCAATGTACTTGTCGCGTATAAAACGATAGGCCAAGGAGCGATTATTCAGACGGCTTTTTCATTGGGGGATGCCCCGTTGGCTACAATGCCAGATGTGACTGCGCTTTGGAATCAGTTAGTAGCCTCCGGAGACAAACTCATTCAACATACGACTATGTATTCTGAAAGTCCAATGGAGGGGATTAGCCATACGATTGGAGATAGCAATGAATTATTTCCATCTTTTAAAGTATCTACACCGCTGCTATTTGGACTTATTCTTCTCTACATCATTGTAACAATTCCAGTTTTATATTTTGTGTTAAAACGAAAAGACAAAAGGGAGCATGCGTGGTGGATCATTCCGACGATTGCTATCATTACGTCGATCGCTATTTTTGCAATCGGTGCGAAAAATCGTATTGGAAATGCACAAATTCAAGTAACAGCCGTTTTACAAGCGGAGCAAGATGGCAGTTTATCGGGCTATTATGCACAATCCTTATTGTCTAATAAGGCGGGCGATTTTACGTTAACTGCACCGGCGGGTACAACGATGAATGCTGCTGTTTCCACAACGAATTTCTTTGGACCATCAGATGCTTCCAGTCATAAACAGGCAATGCTCGAAAGAGGGCAAACGGGGGCGAAAATGCATTTATTTGATATTGGCTATTGGTCAGTTAAGTCCATTTATGGAAAAACTATGCTGGAACAACTTGGTCAATATGAGTCAACGTTAAAAGTCGATCAAAAAAAATTAACAGGAACGATTACAAACACTTTCCCTTTTGAATTGAAAGATGCGGCTATTTGGTCAGGCACTAAGTTAATTCCATTGGGAGATATGGGGGCGGGTGAAACGCTGGAAGTGAATGAGACATTAAAAACTTCTGCGCTCGTTGCGAGTCGACCTATGTTTAATACGTATATGAACCCATCTCCTACAAACGTCAATGATCTCACTGAACTTCGTAAGGAAAGCCTTTTTACATTTACGAGTCAGTTTATGCAATTTGCGCAAAAACCAATGATTATCGGTTATACCAATGCACAAATCATTCCAGTTGAGCTTGAAAATGGCCGTCCTTCTATTTCATCATTGGCGATGATTATGCAGCCGATCGATGTAGAAATGTCATTTTCGGGAACGATTGAAATAGAGCCAGAAATGATGGGCATGTCTTTAGTCGGTGAGAAAAGCCAAATGGAAGCAGGTCAAGCTGCTCCCACAGGAAATCGTTATTATTTTGAAGAGCCAATGTACGAACAAAAGTGGCAATTACCAGCCGACATTGTTGATCGAAACATGAACTGGAAATCACTAAAATTGAAAAACATCCAAAATGGATTATACGAAGTAGAACTTTGGAATTCGAAATTAAGTAAATTCGAGAAAGTAAAAGATTCAAAACTCGTTGAAATGACGAGTCATGTTGAAGATTATATTTCACCGGATGGGACGATCATGCTGCAGCTCCGTGTAAGTAATACGATGCACGGGACAGAAGGCCGTGCACCGGAATTATGGTTAAGTGGCGAGGTGGCACAATGATTGAAATAAAAGGGCTAACCAAAAAATATGGACGTTTTTATGCGCTTAACAATTTGGATTTGACGTTGCAGGAAGGTACAGTTTTTGGTTTTGTCGGTGCGAATGGGGCAGGCAAATCGACGACCTTTTTAATATTAGCAACTTTGTTGCAGCCTACTACAGGTGATGTATTTATTAATGGGATAAATGTAAGGGAGAATCCAAAGGAAGTTAGAAAAATGATCGGCTATATGCCTGACTTTTTCGGTGTGTACGATCAATTGAAAACAGATGAGTATTTAGATTTTTACGGGGCCAGTTATGGTATTCCAGAAGTGGAGCGCCAAAAGCTAATTCCTCAACTATTAGAATTAGTGAATCTGTCAGACAAAAGATACACCTACGTAGATCTTCTATCCCGTGGAATGAAGCAACGGCTTTGTCTTGCGAGAAGTCTTATCCATGATCCAAGTGTACTCATTTTAGATGAGCCGGCATCGGGGCTCGATCCGCGGGCGCGAGTGGAAATGAGGGAGATCTTAAAAACGTTAAAAAAGATGGGCAAGACGATTTTAATCTCTTCGCATATCTTACCGGAACTGGCTGAAATGTGTGATGAGATCGGCATTATTGACAGCGGACGTCTCGTCGCTCACGGTTCGGTTGCTGAAATACAAGCGCAATTAAAAGGGGAGAAAGCGATCTATGTTCGCTTTGCGGGTTCTGCGGAACAAGCACTTTCCTTTTTTGAGACAGAACCGCATGCTCATTCAATTGCATTGACAGATCAACCTAACGAATTGTCTTTTATTTATAAGGGAACTGAAGAAGAGCAGATCGATTTACTCAAACGAGCAATTTCACAAAATATCCCAATCCTTTCTTTTAGAGAGCACGTAACGAATCTAGAAGACGTGTTCATGGAAATTACGAAGGGAGATGTGTAAGGTGAAGGCAGCTTTTCAAAACCCTGTATTATTCAAGGAGTTGAAGCTTCGATTTCGATCAGGTAAAAGCTTTAACGGTGTTTTGTTTTATTTGATCGCCATTTGTATTTTTGTCTTCGGGTTTATTTTTACAACGATGAGTATGACAGGTGTATCGTATTTCCGACCGGATGAAAGTTTAATGTTATTTGTCTTACTTGCTTTTATTCAGTTGGGGCTTGTCCTTTTTATAACGCCCGGACTTACAGCTGGAACAATCAGTGCTGAACGTGAGAAACAAACGCTGGGCATATTATTGACGACTTCACAAAGCTCGTTTCAAATTATTATCGGTAAACTACTTTCATCTATTGCTTTTTTACTCTTATTAATTATCGCGGGATTGCCGATTTATAGTTTAGTCTTTTTATTCGGCGGGATTTCTCCGATGCAGTTTATGAAAGTATTGCTGTTTTTATTTGTGACGATGCTAGCGATTGGCAGCGTTGGCGTCCTGTTTTCTACAATTATTCGAAAAACGATCGTGTCTATGATCGCAACATATGGAACGATGTTATTCTTATCAATTATTACAGGTTTTCTATTTCTTGTAATCATCCAAGTAACGACAATGGGACACACAAGTGTAGGAGCGCCGCCAACTTCTTATATGGGACATTTTTTTGCGACCATTAACCCGGCAGTTCTATTTGCAACAATTGTGGTTCCTGGTGTTACTGAAGGGATTACAGGTATGACACAGGTGAAGTTTCCAATATGGGGAGGATATTTATTATTTTATCTAGCGATTACCATTATTTCCCTATTTCTTTCTGTTAAGAAGCTTCGGGTGAATATGAAACGTTCTAAATAATAAAGGAGGGGAAAGGCGAATGGAGCGGAAAGCATTATTAAAATATGTAAAGGCCGCATTAGGTTGGCTGCAATTGGAACGAGTTGTTTGGATGCTTCAGACGGGTTTCTGTTTATCCATACTAAGTGCTGTGCTTATTTTGTCTGTTTCCCGCTTATTTGTCTTCCCTCATTATAAGTGGATTGCCTTTACTGTGGGTCTAGTCGTATTGTTACTCTATAGTGCTGTGATCGTTTATAAAAGAGTTCAGTTACAGGAAGCTGTATGGGAACTCGATCGTTATATGCCCCATAATTTGCTTATTACTGCTTTGGATGCCCATCATAACCAAACAAATTTATCATCTGCGTTAGTCCATTCAGCGACTAAGAAAATGAAAAGTGTTTATGAACAATTTAAACAGCGAGAGAAAAAGTACATCAATCCTAAAATGCTTGGCTCCTTAATTTTTTTGTCAGCCTGCCTAGTATTGTTGTTACTATTTCCTTCTAATTCGCAACTGGAAGCAACAACGATTGTACAAGAAAAAGAAATTGTCCGGCAAGTTAAAAAGAATGTTCAAGAGATGGCAAAGAAAGAAACAATCCCACAAGTGAAAAAAGAATTAGAGGAGCTTGTGAAAAAACTTGAAGAGACACAGCTGTCTGAAGAGGTATTAAAAGAACTTGTCAAGAAACAAAAGGAGTTACGATTGCAAGAGCAAAAGTTGAGGGCGAAAAAAACCTTCGCGGAATCAACAAGTAATTCCGATGCCGCATTAACTAAAGCGGAAGAAAAAGAATTATCCGAGTTGAAAAAGATTACAGATCAACTTGCTAAACAAGCTGGGAATACGTATTCGGATCTATCCGAAATCGGTAGGGCACCATCATTACCGGCATTGGCGACATTGGATTCACAGCAAACACCGAACAACAATAAATCCCCTAGATCAACAAACGAGAGCCAAGGCCAAGGTCAGGGTCAAGGCCAAGGTCAAGGCCAAGGTCAAGGTCAGGGTCAAGGCCAAGGTCAAGGCCAAGGTCAAGGTCAGGGTCAAGGCCAAGGTCAAGGTCAGGATCAGGGTCAAGGCCAAGGCCAAGGTCAGGGCCAAGGTCAAGGCCAAGGCCAAGGCCAAGGCCAAGGTCAAGGCCAAGGCCAAGGTCAAGGCCAAGGTCAAGGCCAAGGCCAGGGTCAAGGTCAAGGTCAGGGTCAAGGCCAAGGTCAAGGTGCAGGACAAGGGTCTGGCGGCAGAAATTTACTTTCGATTCCGGGTGGACGGTTTGGATCTACCGAAGATCCATCGATCGTTGGCGGTAAAAACAGCGAAGGTGAATTCATAGAAGAACGCGATGTGGAAGGTCTAGTTGAAAAAGGAACGATCCGCCCTTACAAAGAAGTCATCGGTAATTATAAAGATGCTTATTTGAAGAGTACGGACAAGATGGAATTGCCAACTGATTTAAAGCATATTTTATCCGATTACTTTTCTTCAATTGAATGATATGGAATGGAAGTGTTTACATGTCTTATGCACCTGAACAATTTCAAGAAATGAGCGATCAGCTGCACAAAGTAAAAAAAGAAATTGGGACTTTTATCGTCGGACAAGAAGAAGCCATTGAATTTTCGCTCTATGCAATTTTGGCAGAAGGGCATGCGCTGCTGGAGGGCTTACCGGGATTGGGGAAAACGATGCTCATCCGCACGATTTCGGAAGTGCTTGACCTATCGTTTTCGCGCATTCAATTTACACCCGATCTCATGCCAGCCGATATTACAGGAACGAGTATGTTAGAACGGAACAACAGTGGAACACAGCGGTTTGTTTTTAAGGAAGGACCAATTTTTAGCCAAATGGTATTAGCGGATGAAATTAACCGAGCGACCCCGAAAACACAAAGTGCGTTACTAGAAGCAATGGGAGAAAAGACGGTTACTGTACTTGGCGAGACACGTCAAATGATGAAGCCATTTTTCGTTTTGGCAACTCAAAACCCAATTGAAATGGAGGGTACTTATCCACTGCCCGAAGCACAGATGGATCGTTTTTTATGTAAAATTTTATTGCCTTATCCGAGCAGGGATGAGTTGAAAGAGATTGTTCAACGTACAACCGGCACAGCACATATTGCGATTCAAAAAATCATGAATGCAAACGAAGTAGTAGAAGCACAAAAAATGACAAGGGCAGTTATTGTGGCCGAGGAAATCCTTGATTTTGCCGTTCAGCTTGTTGCGAATACACATCATCATGAAGAATCATCTACTGAGTGGACAAAGTACGTGCAATATGGAAGCGGTCCACGAGGTCTTCAATCTATTATTCGGTTAGCAAAAGCGAGGGCACTCATGGATGGCCGTTTTCACGTCTCGATCGCGGATATTAAACATGTTGCACAGCCGGCGTTACGCCATCGAATTTTGCTGAATTATGAAGGAGAGGCCGAAGGGATCAATGTGAATGCGCTTATTGAAAAACTTTTGAATGAAAGTCGGAAAGGGGCATTTGCGAATTGACTCACGAGCTGCTCCCGAACCAATTAGCGAAAAGACTAAGTTCGTTTGCAATCGTTTCAAAATCCAAAAGACTCGGTGCCCATAAGGGAACGCACCGTTCAAGGAAAACAGGCTCATCACTGGATTTTTCTGATTTTAGAGAATACCATCCAGGTGATGATTTACGTCATATTGATTGGAATGTCTATGCGCGGACGGAAAAGCCTTATATTAAGCAGTTTTTAGATGAACAAGAAATGCGTATTCATATTGTGCTTGACGCTACAAAGTCGATGAGTGTGGATGGCAAGTGGGAATTTGCGCGGCAACTTGCCATTGCGCTCGGCCAAATTGGGCTATCGAGCGGAGACACCGTTTCTTTTTCAACGAGAATCAATGGGAAAAAGCAGTTTTTTCGCAAAAAGGGCATAGTCCAGCGTGCAATGTGGACAAAAATGATTGCAACGCTAGAAACCCCTCAAACGACTGAAGAATTCACAGAGACGATTTTGAAAGGGATGCCAAAAGCAATTACTGTGCTATTTATCATTACAGACGGATTAGAGGAACTAGAAAAATGGACGCAACTATTCCGCAAGCTGCCGGGCATCTGCCATGACACGCGACTAATCTTCGTCCAATCCGATGAAGAAGAACATCCACAAGTAGAAGGGGACGTAAAACTCATTGATATTGAAAATGAAAAAGAGGTCGATATTAGCATTTCACGTCAACGGATCGAAAGCTATTTAAACAAAAAGGCGAGCCACGAAGCAAAGATGGCGGCAATTTGCAATCGGTTTGGCATTCAGTATTTCCATGCCCGTGTCAAAGAAGGCGTCATGGAAACGGTAACGAAAAAAATGCGTCATGCAGGGTGGCTTCGCTAGAAAGGCGGACGAAAAGTGGGAATCGATCAGTTCATCAATAGTTGGACGGCAATTTTCCCGTTGACCGTCCTTTTTTATTACTTTTTTCGAAAACGTTATGAGTCAAAAACGATTTCATCTACACTTTTTTGGCAACAAGACGAGCGTGAATTACAAGTTTCACCTTATTTAAGAAATTTACAAAGAAATGCATTGTTCTACTTACAAATGGCAGCACTATTAGTAATGGTATTTTTATTGTTAAAACCTTATGTAATGACGGAGAAAGAAGTGGCCGATGAAACCATTTTCATCATTGATACTTCAGCAAGTATGTTAGCAACAAAAAATGGTGTCACACATTTTGATCATCAACGGGCTGAGATGAAAACAGTTGTGGAAAAACGGGCGGGACAACCGATGACAATTGTAACGTCTGGGAAAGAACCCGCAATCGTCGTCCAGAAAGAAACGGACCCTAAAGTGATCATCGGAGCCATCGATCAATTACAAATAACGTATGAAAATGAGCAAATGGCTAAAACGATTGAATTTGTTCAATCATTAGCGACAAAAAGCGGTTCCGATATTCATATCTATACAGATTATCTCGATCGAAGCACTTTTTATGAGGGAGAGCCTGACCACTCTTGGACAGTTCACGGGTTAAATGATGCAGTCGTAAACATTTCGATCGACAAATTTGGTGCACTTCAAGCGACAGAAGGAACAGAGGCAATTGTTAAAATCGTCAATCAGTCCGACCAACAGCAATCAGGGAAGATTGAAATTTTCGATGCCTTGTCAGATCAGCGATTGGCATCTGAAAATTTTACGATAGAGGCAAGTAAAGAGCTGTTCATACCTTTTGAAAAACTTCCTACAAGCAATGCTTTACACGCTGAAATGATTGTGAACGATGAGTACGAAGTGGACAATCACGCTTTTTCATTAGTAGGGAATGAAGAAAAAGAAGTTATTGTAGACCGTTCTTTACATGAGCTTATTTATAAAGCTTTTGAGGCAGTCGGTGCTGTCGTGTCAACCGGTTCGGTAAACGAAATGCGATTGCATGCAGGTGCGTTCGCAGTAACAAATGATGTGTCATTACTTGAGAAAAGTGAGCAGCCGATTTTGCTTATAGGGAGAAATGATGTCTCGGCTACCGAAAGCAAAGGTGCGATTGAAACGTCATCTGATCCACTCTTTATGCTTGTCAATTTAGAAGATGTATATGTTCAATCGTTGTATCCGCCATTCAATCATTTTACAACGATTGCGGATATTGATGGAAAACCTTTCATCCAACGTTCGGGAAGGGGGGACTTGATCGTTCTGGCTGATATTGACCAAACGGATTGGCCGCTCCACCCGTCATTTCCACTCTTTATATGGAGTGTTAGTGAAACATTTACTGCGGAACAGAATTCCCTTGGACTGTTTACCCCGAATGAACGGAAAGCCATTTTGATGAGCGGGTTGAATGAATTGGAAGTGTTTACGATACAAGACGAATACATTGCGACGTATAGAGATGGTTCAAATTTCATAGCACCGTCACGTCCAGGAATTTATAAAGTGGCAGATGGGAAAGAAGAAAAACGGTTGGTTGTCCAATTAGAACAGGTGGAGAAAGAACTTCAAAAGGGGACCTCTTATCGAATTGGACAGCTGGAGGAACAACAAGAAAACGAACAAGGCAAAAAAGGGATTGGTTGGATTTTACTGATCCCAATTTTAATGCTTTTGCTTATCGAATGGGAGGTGCAACGAAGACGTGGAGTTCCGAATTGACCAACCTTATTGGCTGTTGCTCTTCATTCCCATTGGGATTTATATGTTCTATACTTGGAAATCATTCAAAAAAAGTCGATCGGGCAAAGTTCTTTTTTACCTAAGGAGTGCAGCGATTCTTTTGCTTTTATTTGCACTCTCTTCTCCCTATGTAAAACTGCGTGTCTCAGAAGAGCAAATTTTATTTTTAGTCGATCGTTCTGTCTCGGTTGAAGGTGCGGGGAAACAAGCCGATGAATGGATAAATGAAAGCTTGAAAAGCCGGAAAGCACACCAATCGATTGGCATCTATTCATTTGCGGGCAGTTTCCGTGCGGATGTGCCCCTAACTGCTGCCCAAGTCTCGGTACCAGTCGTAGAGCCTATGGAAGGAAAAGACTCGACAGATATTGCAAAAGCGATGGATTTGGCAAGTGCGATTGGTAAAAGAGACCGCGCGACGCGGCTCGTTTTACTATCGGATGGTCTTGAAACGACAGGCTCCATCGATAACATCTTATCAAAATATAGTAGCGGAAATATACAAATTGATACAGTGTTATTAGAGAATCCACTGTCAAATGAGGCGGCAATTGAATTGTTTGAAACACCGATTCGAGCATTCGAAGGGGAACGACAGTTGCTGCGGATGGAGGTCAGCTCATCATCGAAAACAGCAGGGACATTGTTGGTATTCCAAAATGATCAAGAAATTATCCGTGAATCCATCGAGCTTGAACCGGGAAATAATGCTTTTTCCTTTCACACATCAGCTACGGGAAGTGGAATGATTAAATATGAAGCGAAGCTCATTGTACCGGACGACGCTTATTTAGAGAATAATGAAATGTTTGCCATGACAAAAATGACACAATCGCCAAACGTCCTCATCGTTCAAACAGATAGAAATCCATCGGTAATTCCTACATTATTAGATCGGACGATTGTGAATGTTGAGGTGGTAGAAGCTAGTCATCTGCCAGAAGCGCAGTCAAGCTATCTACAGTATGACGCGATCATTTTTGATAATGTCCCGGGACATTTCGTTGGTGAACAAAAAATGATGATGATCGAACAAACCGTTAAAAATTTTGGAACGGGCTTTATAATGGTGGGCGGGGAAGAAAGCTTTGGACTTGGCGGCTATTTCAAATCACCGATTGAACGTCTTTTACCTGTTGAAATGGAAGTGAAAGGCAAGGAACAAATTCCATCTCTCGGTTTAATCATCGTGTTAGACCGTTCAGGCAGTATGGCGGGAAACAAAATTGCACTTGCAAGAGAAGCAGCGGCTCGTTCCGTTGAACTACTTCGTGACGATGACACTTTCGGTTTTACTGCTTTCGATGATCGGGTGTGGGAAGTCATTCCTGTCGGCCCTTTAACAGATAGAGAAGAAGCAATCGATCAAATACTGTCCATACCGGCCGGCGGGGGAACGAATATTTTCCCAGGTGTAGAAAAAGCATATGAGGCATTGGCCGACTTAAAACTGCAAAGAAAACATATTATATTGCTCACCGACGGACAATCAGAAATGCCCCCTGGTTATGAAGAGCTGATCGAAGCTGGAAAAGAAAATAGCGTAACATTAACAACCGTCGCAATTGGTTCGGACGCCGATGGAAATTTGCTGGAGGACATGGCTGAAAGCGGTGGGGGACGTTTTTATAATGTCATTGACGAGTCTACGATCCCGGCCATTTTAACGCGTGAAACGTCAATGATGACCCGCACCTATATTGTAGATGATCCTTTTTATATGCAAGTTGGGAACGTTCCTGAATGGACAGCACTTTTCAGTGAAGGTGTGCCGCAAATGAATGCGTACATCGCAACGACCGCGAAGCGGGCAGCGACTATTGTTGGAGAGAGTCCTCAGGAAGATCCCATAATAGCAGAGTGGATGTATGGTCTTGGGAGAACAGTTGCCTTTACATCGGATTCAACGGGGAAGTGGACAGGAGATTTTGCAAGATGGGCACACTATCCTGAATTTTGGAATACGGCTTTAACAAGGGTATTGCCAAATTACGAAGTCGTTCCATATGTCATTAAGCACGAACGAGGCGGTACATTTACTATCACAGACAGCACGCGAAAAGCGGCATTTCTAGAGGTTGCAGTGGTTAATGAAAATGGACAGGAAGTGCCATTTACATCCGAACCGCTGGCACCTGGTAAACTTCGTGTCACAGTTGATGCGAAACCGGGTCTTGTGTTTTTTAGTGTGAGTGACGACAAAGGCGGATTATCCGAGGCAGGTGTTTCTATTCCATACAGTGAGGAATATAAGCTAAAAGCTCCTAATATTAACGTTATGGAAAAAATTGCTGATCGAACGGGTGGAGAACTTCTCGAAAATCCATCAGAGGCATTTCGTTCACTGCCTGCCGTCAGTAGCGAAAAACGCCCCATCACGAATTGGCTCGTGCTCACAGCAATGATTCTGTTTTTTCTTGACATCACTTTACGGCGGTTCGGCTTTTTCAAAACATCACTTGGCAATCGCGAACATCCTGTGGTCCAAGAGGAGCCAACGGTGGCGGAAGGACATCTTGAACAATTGTTAAAGTCGAAAAAACGCAGATAATAAGTCCAGTGTAAAAAAGCTGAGGTTGTCCAAAACGAAGAGCTAGGCACTTCTAGGACAACCCCAGCTTTTATTCTGTTCTAATTGTCGCTAACAATCCAACATTTTGTTTTGCCCAAACAGATGCGATGCCAAAGCAAATGAGTAAAATAAGAGTGCCAAGAATATAAGGATACGTAATGTTCAGATCAAAAATGATTCCAGCGAGTGCAGGACCTACCATATTCCCTAAGCTCATATAGGCATTCATCATACCAGCCGCAAATCCTTGCTCTTGTCCCGCAAGCTTTGAGACTAATGTATTGACGGCAGGGCGTAATAGAGAAGTCGCGGTTGAAAAAATAGCAGCAACAAATAAAATGGATAAAAATGCATCGACAAATAAGATGCCTAACATTGAAAAGGCTGCAATGACTAAATTCACAAGAATGACCCGCATTTCACCAAATCGTTTAAACAACGGATTAATGACAAACGTTTGAACGATAACCCCAATAAATCCACCGACAGTAATTAAGATGGCAATTTGAGAAGGTGTATAACCATATTTATGATCGACATATAAAGCAATCGTTGCTTGGAAGTTCGCTAGCCCGAATGAAAAGACGAACATCACGATAAGTACAACGAAGTAAGTCGTTTTTGTTGATCGTTTAAGCTGTTGTAAGAGATTTTCGCTTTTTTGTTTCATCGCTTGTTTAGACACGTCAGGCTTCGGATTCGGTAAAATCCATAAAGAAAGCAGCGCAGCAAATAAAGCAGCCGCAGTCGCGAAATAGAATGGAAACAACAGGCTGATTTTTGATAGGAATCCGCCAATCCCCGGCCCAATCATAAAGCCTAGCGACATCGAAGCGCCTAATAATCCCATGCCGCGTCCTCTCGTTTCCAATGTTGTAATATCTGCAACAAAAGCCATAAGAGGAGGGACGATAAACGCTGCACCAAGACCGGAAAAAAATCGGGCAATGTAAAGCATCCAAAGATGTGTTGCCAAGCTAAAAGCAAGTTGAGAAAATCCAAAGATGACTAACCCGATAATAATAATTTTCTTTCTTCCGTGCCGATCGGATAATTCACCAGCGAATGGAGAAAAAATAAATTGTGCAAATGAAAAAATGGCAATTAAAAAACCAAGTGCTTGTCCAGCAACACCAAAAGTTGCTAAGTATTCCGGCATAATAGGGATGATGAGTCCAATCCCTGCCATCGCGATAAACATATTAAACATTAATATGTATAAAGCAAATTGATTCGTCTTTTCTGCCAAATTTTCACCCCCAATCAAAACTTCGTAATACTAAATATTTTAGCACAGCATTTTTAGGATTACATCTTCAGGAGCTTTTAAAAGATCAAAAAGATTCCTCCGCATAAATAACGGAGGAATCTTATCAATTCATATTCATTTTAACTTCTAAAAACAATTCATTGTAAATACCGAGCATTTCAAGTCCCAAGTTTTTATATACTTCTAAGTGACTCCGAGTTTCCTCATCCGGGTAAAAACGTTCGTCTTCAATGACCTCGGGATCCATTAATGTTAAAGCCGCTTCGTTAGGCGTTGAATAGCCTACATAGTCCGCATTTTGTGCAGCAACTTCAGCATCGAGCATGAAATTGATGAAGGCATGTGCACCATCGATATTTTTGGCTGTGCGTGGAATGACCATATTATCAAACCATAAATTCGATCCTTCTTCTGGCACAATGTAGTCAATGTCTTCATTTTCATACATCATGTCCGCAGCCTGCCCAGACCATGTAAGTGAGATTGCCGCTTCGTTGTTCACCATTAACTGCGTCACTTCATCACCAATGACGGCTTTCACATTCGGAATAAGTGTATTAAGTTTATCTGTCGCCTGCCGCAGCTCACGTAAATCAGTTGAATTTAATGAATACCCTAGCGAATTTAATCCCATACCAATTGTTTCACGTGCACTATCGACGAGAACCACACGTCCTTTAAGAGACGGATCCCACAGACTATCCCAACTTTCAAATGTTTGTCCTTCTAGTAGCGTTGGGTTAAACGCAATCCCAAGCGTTCCCCAAAAATAAGGAATCGAGTATTTATTTTTGGGATCAAACGGCAAATCTAAAAAATAGGGATCGATGTTTTGGATATTCGGCACTTTATCATAATCAATCGGAAGAAGGAGATCTTTTTCTGCCATCATTTCAACCATGTATTCGGAAGGCATCGAGATGTCGTAAGACGTTCCACCTTGCTCAATTTTCCCCATCATTCCTTCATTTGAATCAAATGTTTCATATATCACTTTGATGCCAGTTTCTTGTTCAAATTGCTTAAGCAGATCAGGATCGATGTATTCGCCCCAATTATAGACAGTAATGGAATCCTTACTCGATCGGCTTCCGCCTTCACCAAGCTTTGAATTAATGACCATTAAAACAAATGAAATGATGACGATCAGAATGACTCCACGGATTAAGTCTTTCATCTTTTCACCTCCGCAAGCGGTGCTTTAGCTTTGCGGCTAATTGCATAATAACCGAGAACAATAAGGACCGTGACAACAAAAATTAGACCTGATAATGCATTGATCGTAAGGGTAATGCCGGTACGTGCCATTGAATAAATTTCAACGGAAAGTGTTGAAAATCCGTTCCCAGTGACAAAAAATGTGACGGCAAAATCATCTAGCGAATACGTGAGAGCGAGGAAGAATCCAGCAAAAATACCTGGTTTAATAAATGGAATAATAACACGTGTTAAGACATCTCGCTTCGTTGCACCGAGGTCAAGCGCCGCGTCAATTAAAGTTGGGCTCATTTCAAATAGCTTCGGTAAAACCATAATGACGACGATTGGGATACTAAATGCAATATGCGAAAGTAATACCGATGTAAACCCAAGCTTAACCCCTGCAATTGTAAATAAAATAAGGAATGATGCACCGATAATGACATCTGGACTAACGATTAAAATATTGTTTAATGATAGTACTGCTTTGCGCATCGATTTGTTCTTCATAAAGTAAATCGCTAATGCACCCAGCACACCGACTACGGTTGATAAGAGGGCAGAAAGCAACGCAATGATAATTGTATTAAGTGTAATGACGATTAACCGCTTATCTTCAAAAACAGCCGCGTAATGCTCCAAAGTAAAATTCTCAAAATTCGACATCCCGCCGCCGGAGTTGAAGGAGTAATAAATTAAATAAAAGATTGGCGCATATAAAATCATGAAGACGACCGCCAAATAGATCTTTGGAAGCTTACTTAACTTTTCCAACTTTAGTCGTCCCCCTTTCGCCTCCACTAGTAATGATCATAATAAGAAACATGAATAGGGTTAGGAAAACAGCAATCGTTGAGCCCATGCCCCAGTTTTGAGTAACAAGAAATTGCTGCTCAATCGCTGTACCAAGTGTAATGACTTTGTTACCTGCAATTAGTCGAGTGATCATGAATAACGACAACGCAGGAATAAAAACAACTTGAATCCCAGATTTCACACCATTCATCGTTAACGGTAAAATTACCCGTCTAAATGTCGTCCAAGCATTTGCCCCGAGATCCCGGGATGCGTCAATGAGCGCAGGGTTTAACTTGTCAAGCGCGTTAAAGATCGGCAATATCATGAAAGGAATAAAGATATAGACGGAAACAAAAACAAAACTAAAATCTGTGAACAAAATTTGCTGTTTGCCGATTCCAATCGTCTCTAGAAAGGCATTAAGCGGTCCATATAATCCCATCAATCCGATAAACGCATACGTTTTAAGCAGTAAATTGATCCAAGATGGGATGATAATAAGCAGTAACCAAAGCTGTTTATGTCTCGTCTTCGTTAAAAAGTAAGCCGTTGGATAAGCAACAAGCAGTGAAAATAGCGTAATTAGAAAGGCGTACCAGAACGAGCTAATCGTTAGTTTTAAATAGACCGATGAGAAAAAGTTTGCATAGTTGCTGAGCGTAAACTGACCTGTTAAATCAAAAAATGAATAATAGACAATTAGCGCAATGGGGGCTATGACAAATAATAGGACCCACGCCGTATACGGGATCAAATAAATCGAACGAAGCGGCTTATTGTTCATGGGCAGAAACCTCATATGCCTCAAGTCTTGCATCAAATTCCTCTTCCGTTTCATTCAGACGCATGACGTGAATGTCCGTTGGTTCAAAGTCGAGCCCAACTTTGGTGCCGACTTCCGCTTTTTTTGTTGAATGGACGAGCCACTCGTTGCCGTCTTCATCATACGTAGAGAGTTCATAATGAACGCCGCGGAATAGTTGCGTATCAACTGTAACGTTAATTTTCCCTTTATTGACCGCTGTTAACTCCAAGTCTTCTGGACGAATGACAATGTCTACTTTTTCATTTGGATTAAGGCCAGCATCGACGCATTCAAAAGTTTTCCCCGTAAATTGAACGACATAGTCTTCAATCATCGTGCCCGAAACGATATTCGATTCTCCGATAAAATCTGCAACAAAACGATTAATCGGTTCATCGTAAATATCTAGCGGTGTACCGGACTGTTGAATTTCCCCGGCATTCACCACGAATATTTCATCGGACATGGCAAGCGCTTCTTCTTGGTCATGCGTTACAAAGACAAAAGTTTTTCCAAGTCGCTGCTGCAATTCCCGCAGCTCATATTGCATTTCTGAACGAAGTTTTAAATCCAACGCAGATAACGGCTCGTCTAGTAAAATGACTTCGGGATCATTAATGATCGCTCGTGCGATGGCAACGCGCTGTCGTTGTCCGCCTGACATCTCGGCTATTTCGCGCTGTTCATAGCCCTCTAAGTTGACGAATTTTAATGCTTCACGTACGCGGCGGTCAATTTCATTTTTTTTCACTTTTTTAATACGAAGACCGAAAGCGATGTTTTCATAAACGTTTAAGTGAGGGAATAGTGCATAATCTTGAAACACTGTGTTCACTTGGCGCTCATTGGCAGGAACTTCATTAATTTTTTTCCCATTAAAATAAATGGCACCTTCAGTAGGCTCAGTAAAGCCCGCAATGAGTCTAAGAATAGTCGTTTTTCCACAGCCGGAAGGTCCGAGCAGCGTATAAAATTTTCCGCGCTCCATTTCAAAAGAAACACCATTCAAAATAGTTGTATCTTCTTGATATTTTTTAGTTACATTTTCAAAACGAATGATCGGTTGGGCTGTCATGGATGACCCTCCTTAATAGTAGTTGTTACAAGTACGATTCAGTAGCTACGAGTATAAATTTACTCGTTCCGCTATGTGCATTAAAAATCCGGTGGCTTTCGGATGCCTCATAATAACAAGCATTTCCTTCAACAGCTAACCAAGTTGTATCGCCAATCTCAATTTCGATTTTGCCTTTTAATACATAGATGAATGTTTCAGCTAGCGATGGTTCAAATCTTTTGAATTCTCCTTCGGAAGAAAATGTGATGAAAACAGGCTCCATTTCATTTTCATTGGATCGTGGGACGAGCCATCGAATGCTGTATTTTAATTCATCGTCCGTATAGGTTGTTTGCTCATCTGGGGTATAGACGACTTTCAGATTTTTCTTAGGCTCATCAAAAAATTCTTTTGGCGTTGTCCCTAGCACCTCAAGTAAGGAGAATAAGGTTTCAATAGATGGTGAGTTTAACTCACGCTCTAATTGTGAAATATAACCTTTTGTTAAATCTGTTCGCTCTCCAAGCTCTTCCTGCGTGAGACCTTTCTTTAAACGAAGGCTTTTAATTTTACTGCCTATTTGCATACCATCTCTCCTTTAGTATAAGAGAACCGATGTTTATTATTACTATACTTTAAGTTTACTTTAAACCTTTTTAATTATACAAAATCCCAAATGGAAATCAACCCCTTTTTTTCAACATTAAATTACAAAATTGAATTGAAACATTGCGCTGAAAATAGAAGTTTGCAAATGGTATACGATGAAGCCCGTGGTATAATTGATTAAAAAAAGGGGGATTACGTATGGGGGAGAAAAAGGTTTTTTATTTGGATCCAGATGATCGTAAATGGATAGTGAAAAACTTTGAAGAATACTTGGGTTCCCTTGCCGATATCGATGAATCTAAAACGATTGAGGGAACATTTCTATTGAAAAATGGCAAAATGATTGAACGGTCCGAGTTATTCAACCATTGTCACGTATGCCTCGAAAAGCTGCACTATCATGACGAATATGATTCTTTATATTGCAAAGTGTGTGATGAATGGCGGGAGGAATCTTGCTCAGATCCCACTTGTGAATATTGTTTAGGAAGACCTGAAAAGCCTTCCAAGTGTGAAGAATAGTACAATACTCATTCCTTAATAATAACGAATTTAAAGAATTAAGTTTTCTGTCATTAATTCGCCATAATTGCCGATATTTGACCTTTTTACGAGCTCTCTGTTTGAATTATAGAGGGCCATTTGTTATTCTGGATAAGGATTGTACAGGATGGTTATCCTAGTTAATAGAAATTTTTTTGGAGGGGTTTTCTAATGGTAGTAGCACGTATGGTAGGTAAACAAGCTCCAGCATTCTCAATGGACGCGGTTCTAGCTGATAAGTCTTTTGGTAAAGTGAGCTTGGAAGAAAACATGAAAAATGACAAATGGACAGTATTGTTCTTCTATCCAATGGACTTCACGTTCGTATGTCCAACGGAAATTACAGCAATGTCTGACCGTTATGATGAGTTCGAAGATCTTGATGCAGAAATTATCGGTGTATCTACAGATACAATTCACACACACTTAGCTTGGATCAATACAGACCGTAAAGATAATGGACTTGAGCAGTTGAAATACCCACTAGCAGCGGATACAAATCACCAAGTTTCAAAAGACTATGGTGTTTTAATTGAAGAAGAAGGTATCGCACTTCGTGGTCTATTCATTATCAACCCTGAAGGTGAATTACAATATCAAACGGTTTTCCACAACAATATTGGCCGTGATGTAGACGAAACGCTTCGCGTTCTTCAAGCACTTCAAACTGGCGGACTTTGCCCGGCAAACTGGAGACCAGGTCAGAAAACTCTATAATTAGATTCAACTTTAACAGTTCAAATCCCCACGCAAAATTGTGCTGTGGGGATTTTTTTCAAAACGAGGAGGAAATAGCATGAAATTACGCGAACCAATGCCAGAACTTGATGGCGCAACTACATGGTTAAATGGTGAAAAAGCAAAAGCAGATTTAGTTGGAGAAAAGCCAACATTATTCCATTTTTGGTCAGTGAGCTGCCACCTTTGTAAAGAAGCGATGCCAGACGTCAATGACTTCCGTGACCGTTTTAAAGAAGACTTAAATGTCGTTGCGATTCATATGCCACGTTCGGAAGATGATCTAGATTTAGAACAGATTAAAGCTGTTGCAGCGGAGCATGATATTACACAACCAATTTTTGTAGATAGTGAAGCGAAGCTGACAGACAAATTCGATAATCAATATGTACCGGCCTATTATGTCTTCGACAAAGACGGACAGCTTCGTCATTTCCAAGCTGGTGGCGGCGGTATGAAAATGCTCGAAAAACGAGTGAATCGTGTATTAGATGAAATGAAAAAAGCAACAGAGTAATGATGATCCCGAAGTCTAATGCTTCGGGTTTTTTCTTTCAACAATGGAAGGACCCCCAGGTAAAGAAGAGGAATTTCCGTAAACTAGGAAAAGATCTGCCTACAATTGAGGTGCAGGAAACGATATGATACACTAATCGCATCTATGATGGGGATAGGGGAGAGGTCGTAATGAAAAAAGAATTTGTCGTCATCGGACTCGGCCGTTTCGGTGGGAGTATTGTAAAAGAACTTGTTGAACTAGGTGCCGATGTGATGGCAATTGATATTTCAGCCGAAAGAGTGGACGAATATGCATCCATTGCAACGCAAGCAGTGACAGCCGATACGACGGATGAGTCTGCTCTACGTTCACTCGGCATAAGAAATTTTGATCATGTCGTTGTTGCAATTGGTGAAAATATCCAGGCGAGCATACTGACAACGCTCATGTTAAAAGAGATTGGTGTGGAGCGAATCACCGTAAAAGCACAAAGTGATTATCATGCCAAGGTGTTACAAAAAATAGGAGCAGATCAAGTCGTCCATCCAGAACGCGATATGGGTATTCGAATTGCTAATAATTTACTTTCAAATAATATACTTGATTATTTAGAGTTGTCGGATGAATATTCGATTGTTGAAATCAGGGCCAATGAAATGCTGGCGGGCTATACATTAATTGACTTAGATATCCGAGCTAAATATGGTGTGAATATTGTAGCAATTAAACGGGGCAATCAAATTCTTGTCTCTCCTCAAGCGATTGAAAAAATCCAATTAGACGATGTACTAATCGTCATTGGCTCCGATTTGGATATACACCAATTCGAAAAGAAAGCATTACATTGAAAAAATCCCGCAAATGCGTTTTATGCGCATTTTGCGGGATTTTCTTATACTTCCATTACAACCGGCAGAATCATTGGTTTTCGTTTTGTTTTTTCATATAGATAAGGAACGAGTTCATCGATCATATCATTTTTTAAGCCAGGAAGTTCAGTATTTCCATTGGAAAGTCTTTTTTGAATTTGTCTGGATAGCATTTGCTGTGCTTCATAAATCATCGATCCTGATTCACGCATATAAACAAATCCACGTGAAATGATATCAGGACCGGAAACAATTCTATTGCGTTTTGTATCAATTGTCGTGACGACAATGACGAGCCCGTCTTCAGAGAGAATTCGTCGATCCCGCAATACAACATTTCCGATATCTCCAATTCCACTCCCGTCAATATACACATCACCGGATGGAATACGACCAGAAAGTCTAGCCTCATCTTGGGTCAAGGCCAAGATGTCACCATTGCCCATAATAAAGGTATTTTCCCTCGGAACATCACAATCAACGGCTAGATTTGAGTGCATTTTCAACATGCGATATTCTCCGTGGATCGGCATAAAGAATTTTGGCCTCATCAAACGGAGCATGAGCTTTTGCTCTTCTTGAGAACCATGCCCAGATGTATGGATATTGTTTAATGACCCGTGTAAGACCTCTGCACCCGCACGGAACAAAGCGTTAATCGTCTTGTTTACACTAAGTGTATTTCCTGGTATTGGTGAAGAAGAAAAAATAACGGTATCGCCGGGTTGTATTTGAACTTGGCGGTGCGTACCATTTGCGATTCTAGAAAGTGCTGCCATTGGTTCGCCCTGGCTTCCTGTGCAAAGGATCATGACTTCATTCGCAGGCAATCGATTGAGCGACTGAGAATCGACAAAAAGCTCTTTTGGTGCATCAATATACCCGAGCTCGCGACCAATCGTAATGGCATTGTCCATACTGCGGCCGAAAACAGCAATTTTACGATTGTAAGTGAGTGCAGCTTCAATGACTTGCTGAAGTCTGTGTATATTAGAAGCAAACGTCGCAAATATAATTCTACCTTGTACTTTACGGAAGATATCATTTAGGCTTTCACCTACTTTTCTTTCCGACATCGTAAAGTTTGGAATTTCGGCATTCGTACTGTCGCTTAATAAGCAAAGGACACCGTCATTTCCGATTTTCGCCATTTTAGTTAAGTTGGCTGGTTCTCCAACAGGTGTAAAGTCAAACTTGAAATCTCCTGTGTGAACAATATTGCCAGAAGGCGTTTTAACGACTACACCAAAGGCATCGGGAATACTATGTGTTGTACGGAAAAAAGAGACGGAAGTTTTCCGAAACTTAATCACATCGTCTTCTTGAATCGGGATCATTTTCGTTGTTCTAAGCAACCCATGCTCCTCGAGCTTATTGCGAAGAAGACCGAGTGCAAGTTTTCCACCGTAAATCGGCACGTTTATTTTCCGCAGTAAGTAGGGAATACCGCCAATATGATCTTCATGTCCATGAGTGATAAAAAGACCTTTAATTTTATCTGCATTGCGTTCGAGGTATGAATAGTCTGGAATGACGTAGTCAATTCCTAGTAGCTCATCCTCGGGAAATTTAATACCAGCGTCAATTAAAATAATTTCGTCTTGAAATTGTACGCCGTACGTATTTTTACCGATTTCACCTAGTCCGCCTAAAGCGAAAACGGCTGTTTCATTGTTTTTGATCGATCTCATTCGTTAAACCTTCTCAATCTCGAAATGCGGATCGGCCTGTTCGTATTCCAAGTGTTCGCCTTCAATTAATTGGATAAATTCAATATTATATCCGCGGCTTTTCAATTTCTTCCGAACAGCTCTCTCCGAATCTGCTTCTACGTACATGCTTTTTGTATTTTCGCGGACAGGAATTTGATGCATGTTTTCTTGATAGTAAATTTTGTAAATCATGATTTGCGCTCCTTTTTCAAACGATCATTTTCATTCTCTATATAATATCACGACATTTCCTTAAAATAAAGAAAAGCCCACCATGCATATGGTGAGCTGATTAGTTTTAGGCTATTGTTTTTTTACCGAGAATGCCATTTAGACGCTTTAATAACTTTTTTTTCAGGCGTTTATACATGGCTATATCACTCCCTAAATATATTATAGCCTTTTTTGAATTATCTGTCAAGAAGCTGTCAGTCTCGATCAAATGGAATCGCATTTGGAATGTCCTTGAATGGACTTTTTTTGTCGATATGATCAAAAAACATAATACCGTTCAAGTGATCAAGCTCATGTTGAAATGCAATGGCCGGAAGTCCTTTTAACCTTTTTTTGAACTCTTTCCCATCCGTATCATAAGCTTTTATCGTAATCCGTGCATAACGGGGAACATAGCCCTCTACGTCCCGATCCACGGATAGACAGCCCTCGCCAGACGTTAAATACGTTTTTTCGACAGAATGACTTATGATTTTCGGATTGATCGCAACGAAGCTTAAGGGATCCTTTCCGGTTTCAGGAATATGAAGAGCGAAAATTCTTTTGGACTCATCAACTTGCGGGGCAGCAAGTCCAATTCCGGGTCGCAGACCATACCGTTCGCTTAGCTCGATGTCTTGGCTGTTTTTTACATATTCAAGTAAATCGTCGCATAGTTTACGATCTTCTTTTGCGAGTGGAAAAGGGACTTCTTGCGCACGTTTTCGAAGAGCGGGATGACCTTCTCTGACGATGTTTTTCATTAAAATCATGTTTACGCTTCCTTTCGACAGTGTTCGTTTACACAATAGTATAATGCAATCGCAAATTGGGTGAAAGAAATTCCCATTGATTTATTCGTCCACCGCTTCATCTATAGGGAAAGCACCTTGAATTGAAGATATGGAAACGTTATAGTTTATTCATAATTGGAGGGGTTTGACTGTGAAACAAAAAATATTTTACTGCTTAATTTTGTCAACATTCATTTTATCTGGTTGTTTCGGTCGATCAGTTGAAAGTGAGTTGTCTTCAGTGATCAATGATCTGAATAAAGCGGAAACAAAATATAATGAAACGCAAGTTCTTCTAATAGATATGGAAACAAAAGAGCAAAAATTCTTTAATGATGTTATGGGGTTAACGCAAAAGCAATATGACCAGCTGTTAATGAAAGTTGTGGAAATGGAAGAAATGCTTGTGAAAAGGGTCCAGCTAATTGAACAAGAAAAAGCTTCAATGGAAGAAGCGCATAAGTTGCTGAAGGAGTTTGATCCGATCATATCAACATTGGAAGGCCAAGAAAAAAGCAAAGTGGAACAACTAAAAGAAGCTTTTGATGACCGATATGCGCTACATTCGACATTCGTTATTGCCTATGAAAAATTGACAACTCTTCAAAAAGAATTGTATGAAATGATCGCAGTGAAAGACACACATTTACCTAAACTTCAAGAAAAAGTAAAGCAGGTAAATGATCAAAATGAACGTGTGCAATCAGCGATTGACGCTTTCAATAATTCGACTGTAAATATCAATCAATTAAAAGATGAGGTATTCAGTGTTTTTTGACAAAAGAGAATAAGGAAATGATGAGTAGGGAATAGTCATTCTCTGCTCTTTTTTCGTCTTTTTCCCCGATTTTCATCGAATGGGAACCGCTTCTAATTTGTAAAACAGCAACAAGATTTAATTCATATATGATGAAATCTATTATAATACAGATCTCCACTTGTGCTAATACAGTATTGTAATATTCGAAAAGTCATTCTATTACCAGATACTTAGAAAAGGGGAGATACGGGGATTGACCAATAAGATTTGATTAAGTATACTGAAAGTAGAAAGACATTGTATCAATAGATTCATCACTGAATCATAATACAGTTATAAAGGAGAGTTGCCGAAATGGCTGCAAAAAAAGCAAAGCAGTTCGATCCGATAGAAACACTTCATGCAATTGAAGAAAAGTTTGAAATGTTCCAGATATTGGATGAAGATGGCGAAATCGTGAATAAAGAAGCGGACCCACAATTATCAGACGAAAAACTTGTCGAATTAATGACAAGAATGGTATATACAAGAATTTTAGATCAGCGCTCAATTTCATTAAACCGTCAAGGGAGACTAGGATTCTATGCGCCTACTGCGGGACAGGAAGCTTCGCAAATCGCTTCGCATTTTGCGATGGAAAAAGAAGACTTTATCCTTCCAGGTTACCGTGATGTTCCACAAATGCTGTTCCATGGTCTTCCATTATCGATGGCATTTTTATGGTCACGCGGGCACTTCCAAGGCGGAAGAATTCCAGACGGCGTAAACTTATTCCCGCCACAAATTATTATCGGTGCACAATATATACAAGCGGCAGGTATTGCGCTTGGATTCCAAAAACGTGGAACGAAAGCGGTTGCATTAACATACACGGGTGACGGTGGAACATCTCAAGGAGACTTCTACGAAGGCATTAACTTCGCGGGAGCTTATCGTTCTCCAGCGGTATTTATTGTTCAAAATAACCAATATGCGATTTCAACACCTCGTGAGCTGCAAACTGCTGCTAAAACACTTGCACAAAAAGGGATTGCAGCAGGTATTCCAAGTATCTTGGTAGACGGTATGGATCCACTTGCGGTTTATGCTGTAACGCGCGATGCTCGTGAACGTGCAATTAATGGGGATGGACCAACATTAATCGAAACACTTTGCTACCGTTATGGTCCGCATACAATGGCGGGAGACGATCCAACGCGTTACCGTACTTCAGATACAGATAGCGAATGGGAAAAGCGTGATCCACTCATTCGTTTCAGAAAATACCTAGAAGCAAAAGGTCTCTGGAATGAAGAAAAAGAAAATGAAGTAATCGAGCGGGCAAAAGAAGAAATTAAAGAAGCGATCAAAGAAGCAGACGCTGCTCCAAAACAAAAAGTGAGCGACTTTATTAAAATTATGCATAGAGGCGAGTTGCCGTACAACTTACAAGAGCAGCTTGAGATTTATACAGAGAAGGAGTCGAAGTAACCGATGGCACAAATGACGATGATTCAAGCAATTACCGATGCGATGCGCACGGAGTTAAAAAATGATGAAAACGTCCTCGTCTTCGGTGAAGACGTTGGGAATAACGGCGGGGTATTCCGCGCAACAGAAGGTCTTCAAAAAGAATTTGGTGAAGAACGAGTTTTTGACACTCCGCTTGCGGAGTCGGGAATCGGTGGTCTGGCAATAGGTCTTGCATTTACAGGCTTCCGTCCAATTATGGAAATCCAGTTTTTTGGCTTTATATATGAAGTGATTGACTCGGTAAGTGGTCAATTAGCCCGTATGAATTTCCGAAGTGCAGGACGTTTCAACGCACCGGTGACAATTCGTTCTCCATTCGGAGGCGGAGTGGCAACACCTGAAATGCACGCTGATAGTCTTGAAAACCTTGTTGCGTCACAACCAGGTATTAAAGTTGTCATCCCTTCAACACCATACGATGCAAAAGGTTTACTTATTTCCGCTATCCGCGATGAGGATCCAGTTGTTTTCCTTGAGCATATGAAGCTTTATCGTTCATTTAGACAAGAGGTTCCGGAAGAAGAGTACACAATTCCATTAGGTAAAGCGGATATTAAGCGAGAAGGTAAAGATTTGTCTGTCATTACTTACGGTGCGATGGTACACGAAAGCTTGAAGGCAGCTGAGGCACTTGAAAAAGAAGGGTACTCACTAGAGGTAATTGACCTTCGTACTGTACAACCAATTGATATTGAGACAATTCTTGCGTCTGTCGAAAAAACAAATCGTGCAATTGTCGTTCAAGAAGCGCAAAAACAAGCTGGAATTGCAGCGAACGTTGTAGCTGAAATTACAGAGCGAGCGATTTTAAACCTTGAGGCTCCTGTTCTGCGCGTCACGGCGCCGGACACAGTCTATCCATTTGCCCAAGGTGAAAACGTATGGCTTCCAGATGTAAACGACATTATTGAAACAGCTAAAAAAGTCTTGACGTTTTAATTGTTAGAATAAGGGGGCGGCTGGGGCTTCTGCTGCAAGCTCCTAACGCCGTTCTGATGTGAAATGCTAACAACTCGTTTGAAAATAACTAAACGTAACAATATATGAAAGGGTGAATCGCGTGGCAGTTGAATTCCGATTACCTGATATTGGAGAAGGTATCCATGAAGGTGAAATTGTAAAGTGGTTCGTAGCAAAAGGCGATAAAATCAATGAAGATGACACACTTCTTGAAGTGCAAAACGATAAAGCGGTTGTTGAAATCCCATCTCCAGTAACTGGAACTGTTAAAGAAATTGTTGTTGCAGAAGGAACGGTTGCGGTTGTTGGCGATGTGTTAATTACATTCGACGCACCAGGCTATGAAGGTGCAAAGTCTTCTGATGCAGATACAACGACAACAGAAGCAGAGCAGCCAAAAGCTGAAGAAGAAAGCCAAGTTACTGTAGAACAAAACGTTGCAACACCTGCTTCTGCGGCGCAAGCAACTGGTGACGTTGATCCGAACCACCGTGTTATTGCAATGCCATCTGTGCGTAAATATGCACGTGAGCAAGGGATTGACATTCGTCAAGTATCCGGCACAGGGAAAAATGGACGTGTTTTAAAAGAAGATATTGACACATTCCTTGGCGGGGGCCAAGTGCAAGTTGAAGCACCATCTGCTGAAGAAACTGTTCAAACGGAAAATATCGCAACGGAACAAACAGCGGCACCTACACCTGCTCCTGTTCATCTTGAAGGAGATTTCCCAGAAACGCGTGAAAAAATGTCTGGAATCCGTAGAGCAATTGCTAAAGCAATGGTCAACTCGAAGCATACAGCGCCACATGTTACATTACTCGACGAAGTAGATGTGACGGAGCTTGTCGCACACCGCAAGAAGTTCAAAGATATTGCGGCTGAGAAAGATATTAAATTGACGTATCTACCGTACGTCGTCAAAGCGCTTGTATCGACGTTGCGTGAATACCCTGCGTTAAATACGTCGCTTGATGATGAAACGCAAGAAATTATTCAAAAGCATTACTACAATATTGGAATTGCAGCGGACACTGAGCGCGGTTTACTCGTTCCGGTCATCAAGCATGCAGATCGTAAATCGGTCTTTGCAATTTCTGATGAAATTAACACACTTGCTGTCAAAGCGCGTGAAGGCAAATTATCACCCGCAGAAATGAAAGGTGCTTCATGTTCAATTACGAATATTGGTTCTGCTGGCGGCCAATGGTTCACGCCAATTATTAACCATCCAGAAGTAGCAATTCTAGGAATTGGCCGAATTGCTGAAAAACCAATTGTAAAAGATGGTGAAATTGTAGCAGCTCCTATGTTAGCATTATCATTAGTGTTCGATCACCGAGTAATTGATGGTGCAACCGGCCAAGCGGCATTAAACCACCTGAAAAAATTACTCGGAAATCCAGAACTATTATTAATGGAGGCATGATGAAATGGTAGTAGGCGATTTTCCAATAGAAGTAGATACGCTCGTCGTAGGATCCGGTCCTGGAGGCTACGTAGCTGCAATCCGTGCTGCACAATTAGGTCAGAAAGTAACAATTGTTGAAAAAAATACACTAGGCGGTGTGTGCTTAAACGTAGGATGTATTCCTTCTAAAGCGCTAATCGCTGTTGGGCATCGCTATGCATCTGCAAAAGAATCAGATGCAATGGGAATTACAGCAACTGACGTTAAGCTAGATTTTTCCAAGGCGCAAGCATTTAAAGACGGCGTTGTGAAAAAGTTAACAGGCGGTGTTGAAGGGCTGTTAAAAGGCAATAAAGTCGACATCGTTAAAGGTGAAGCGTATTTTGTAGATAGTGAAACTGTTCGTGTAATGGATGAAACTTCTGCACAAACGTATAAATTCAAAAATGCGATTATCGCAACAGGCTCACGTCCAGTTGAAATTCCAACTTTCAAGTTTTCAAAACGTGTTCTTAGTTCAACGGGTGCACTCAATCTGCCGGAACTACCAGGCAAGCTCGTTGTAATCGGCGGCGGATATATCGGTACGGAGTTAGGTTCTGCTTATGCGAATCTTGGTTCTGAAGTGACGATTATTGAAGGTGCGGATGACATCCTTGCTGGCTTCGAAAAACAAATGACACAAATGGTTAAGAGAAGTTTGAAGAAAAAAGGCGTCGAAGTTGTCGTGAAAGCATCTGCTAAAGGTGTTGAAGAGACAGAAAACGGTGTAACAGTAACGTACGAAGCAAAAGGCGAAGAAAAGAAAGTAGAAGCAGACTACGTACTTGTTACAGTGGGTCGTCGTCCAAACACAGACGAAATCGGTCTGGAAGAAATGGGCGTTAAATTCTTGGATCGCGGTTTGATCGAAGTTGACGGACAGTGCCGTACAAGCCTTCCAAACGTTTATGCGATTGGTGACATTGTTCCTGGTCCGCAGCTTGCGCATAAAGCTTCCTATGAGGCGAAAATTGCGGCTGAAGCGATTGCCGGGGAAGCGTCCGAAGTAGATTACTTGGCAATTCCAGCAGTTTGCTTTACAGACCCTGAACTTGCAACAGTTGGTTTGAACGAAAAGCAAGCGAAAGATGAAGGTTATGAAGTTGTAGGCGGGAAATTCCCATTTGCTGCAAACGGCAGAGCTTTGTCTCTTGATGCAACAGATGGATTCGTGAAGCTTGTTGCACGTAAAGAAGACGGCCTTCTATTAGGTGCGCAAATTGTTGGTGAAAATGCATCCGATATGATCGCAGAGCTAGGTCTGGCAATTGAGGCTGGCATGACGCTAGAAGATATCGCAATGACCATCCATGCGCACCCAACATTGGGAGAGATCGCGATGGAAGCAGCGGAAGTTGCTTTAGGCAAACCGATTCATATGATGGCAAAATAATAAGGTTGAAAAAGGGCGTCTATCTAGTAATTTGATTACTGGATAGACGTTTTTTTGTGTCCGTTATGAGTAATTGCTAAATGGTGGAAGTCCACTACAGGCTAGGACCATGCACTTGTGATTTTTCTGCGACCAATCATAAAAGATGGTTCGTAAGATAATTTATAGCAAACAAAATATAAAAAAGTCACTATTTCATAAAAATATAACTGAACTTTCTATATATAATGAAATTACAAACAAATAGGAGGCGTTTTTATGAAAACGGTTGCAGGGGCAAAAGTGATTCGCTATAGAGGGACAGAATTGAATACAAAAGGCTGGCAACAAGAAGCAGCGCTGCGTATGTTGATGAATAACTTAGATCCGGAAGTAGCAGAGCACCCGGAAAAACTAGTTGTTTACGGCGGAATCGGAAAAGCTGCAAGGAACTGGGAGAGTTTTGATGCGATTGTAAGATCATTAAAAGAACTGGAAAATGATGAAACGCTACTCATTCAATCGGGTAAACCGGTTGCTGTTTTTAAATCGCATACCGATGCACCGCGTGTTCTCATTGCCAATTCAAATATCGTTCCGGCTTATGCAAACTGGGAGACGTTCCATGAGCTCGATAAAAAAGGGTTGATGATGTATGGACAAATGACAGCGGGAAGCTGGATCTACATCGGTTCACAAGGGATTGTGCAAGGGACATATGAGACTTTTGTGGAGCTAGCAAAAAAGCATTTCAATGGTAGTTTACAAGGAACGATTACGGTAACGGCTGGACTTGGCGGC
Organism: Sporosarcina sp. HYO08; assembly: GCF_001563475.1. Classification (GTDB taxonomy): domain Bacteria; phylum Bacillota; class Bacilli; order Bacillales_A; family Planococcaceae; genus Sporosarcina. The sequence continues at coordinate 144,870 of NZ_LPUT01000028.1, forward strand.
ATGGGCGGCGCACAACCGCTTGCAGTGACGATGGCAGGCGGTGTCTGCATCGGTATCGAGGTGGATGAGACGCGGATTGACCGCCGCATTGAAACACGCTATACAGATGTGAAAACAGATTCATTGGATGAGGCGATCCGTTTGGCAGAAGAAGCGAAAAAAGAAGGTAAAGCTCTATCCATCGGATTATTAGGGAATGCATCTGATATATTACCTGAAATGATTGCCCGGAACTTCATTCCAGATGTACTGACAGATCAAACTTCGGCACATGATCCGTTAAACGGTTACATCCCTTCAAAAATGTCATTAGAAGACGCTGAAACACTTCGTACGAATGATCCCGATGGCTATGTAAAACTGTCCAAAGCATCGATGGCTACACATGTCCGGGCAATGCTTGAAATGATGGATAAAGGAGCCATTACATTTGACTATGGCAATAACATCCGACAAGTCGCGAAAGATGAAGGCGTTCAAAATGCATTCGATTTCCCGGGGTTTGTCCCTGCTTATATCCGTCCGCAATTTTGCGAAGGGAAAGGTCCTTTCCGTTGGGTGGCGTTATCAGGTGATCCGGAAGATATTTATAAATTAGATGAAGCAATTTTACGTGAGTTCAGCTATAACGAACATCTTTGCAACTGGATTCGTATGGCGCAAGGAAAAATCGAATTTCAAGGACTTCCATCCCGCATCTGTTGGTTCGGTTACGGGGAACGTGCGCGCTTTGGGAAAATTATCAATGATATGGTGGCGAGCGGTGAATTAAGTGCGCCCATTGTTATTGGGCGCGACCACCTTGATTCAGGTTCTGTTGCTTCTCCGAACCGTGAAACAGAAGCGATGAAAGACGGATCGGATGTCGTTGCGGATTGGCCGATCTTGAATGCCATGATCAATGCAGTGGGCGGTGCGACTTGGGTTTCCTTACATCACGGGGGAGGCGTCGGAATGGGCTATTCTATTCATTCCGGGGTGGTCATCGTAGCGGATGGAACGAAAGAGGCGGAAATTCGACTTCAGCGCGTATTGACAACAGATCCAGGAATGGGGATCGCGCGTCATGCGGATGCCGGCTATGAAATAGCAGAACGAACGGCACGTGAAAAAGGGGTTCACATTCCAATGTTGGCTAAAGGAAATGATCAACAATGACGAAACCGCTTTGGATTAAACACGCAACCCAGTTGGCGACACTTGCATCTTCCGGGAAAGGACCTCGCTCAAAAGAAGCGATGTCCGATCTTGGCTTAGTAGAAGATGGTAGCTTATGGATTGAAGACGGTATGATTCAATCGGTTGGAACGACAGCAGACCTTGAAAACCGTTATGCAGAACGGTTGCATGAGGCAGAGGTCGTGGATGCAACGGGTCATCTTGTTACTCCCGGGTTGGTAGACCCCCATACACATGTAGTATACGGAGGCAGCCGTGAACGTGAATTTGAGATGCGGCTTGAAGGGGCTACATATATGGAAATTATGAATGCCGGCGGTGGCATTCATGCCACAACGAGAATGACGCGTGGGGCATCGGAAGAAGAATTGATGGAGCAAACAACGAGGCGTCTCGATTTGTTCTTGGCACATGGCGTTACTACGATCGAAGGAAAAAGCGGCTATGGCATGGATTTGGAAACGGAGTTGAAGCAACTTCGGGTCATGAAGGCCTTGCAAGAAACACATGCCATCGATATTGTGCCGACATTTATGGGGGCGCATGCCATCCCGGTTGAATACAAAGGGCGGGAAGATGAATTTGTTGATTTATTAACCGATGAAATGCTGCCTGTAGTTGCCAAGGAAGAGCTTGCTGTCTTTAATGATGTTTTTTGTGAAAAAGGAGTCTATACACCTGAACAATCAGAGCGTGTATTGGAAGCGGGCAAGCGTTTGGGACTGATTCCGAAAATCCATGCCGATGAAATTGAATCATACGGCGGGGCAGAGCTCGCAGCAAAGGTCGGTGCCATTTCAGCGGAGCATTTACTAAAAGCTTCCGATGAAGGGATCAAGGCAATGGCGAAAGCAGGCACAATTGCTTGCCTGCTTCCGGCCACTGCGCTGTATTTGCGTGAACAAGCAGCGGCCGGACGGAAAATGATAGATGAAGGCGTTGCTGTCGCCATTTCTACGGACTGTAATCCAGGTTCATCACCAACGACGTCCATGCCGCTTGTTATGAACTTGGCCTGTATTTCGATGCGACTGACGCCGGCTGAAGCATTGACCGCAGCAACATACAATGCAGCTTGTGCAATTAAGTGCGAAGACAAAGTAGGCTCGCTTGAAGTGGGGAAACAGGCGGATATCGTCCTATGGAATGCGAAAAATTATCAAGAAATCCAATATTTCTTTGGTGTTAATCATGTGAAGTCTGTGTGGAAAAAAGGCGTGCAGGTAGTGGGATGATGAAACAGCGGCGTGCTGTTTGTTAAAGGGGAAACCGTGAAAATGGTTTCCCCTATTTTAGTACGTGTTGGTATACAATAAAAGTAGTGACTGATAGAAACGGTTCGATTGAATACGTAGCTGAATCAAGTTAAATACTTCGTAAAAGTGATGTGATTGACTTGCAAATCCATTTGGTGGCAAAGGATAGGCTGGAAGCGGAAGGAATCCGGTGGATTGTTGAGACTCATTTGTCTGGTGTGGTGATGACGACGTTTGCTTCATTGGAAGAATACGTTCAACAGGTCCAGAAAAATATACCGGACTTACTGCTTTTGGATATGGATGCATGGACAACCCAAAATAAAAACATTGAAGAGCAATTGCAACAAAAGAATATTCGCTGGATAGGAATTTCCTCTGAACGCATTTTTCAAACTGCCTACCGAGGACTGCGCTTTCATGCGGAAGATGTGCTTTTCCGCCCATTTTCCCCAACAGAACTAATTAAGCAAATTCAACAGATCCGCTATCAGTTACGAAATGAACAGCGTCAACACACGATGAGGATGAACAGTGAAGCAACGGTTACTCCCATCGACTATGCCGATCTGTTCTTTTCGGAACGCGTACAAATAGAGCCAATAACGATGGCTGCATTTTTACCGAAACAGTCATCGATGCTTCCTTTAATCTATGATGACTTGAAAAAATTCCCATTTACAAAAACACATCAGTTTTTTGCGCTTACTGATTTTATCCTCTGTGTCCATGACACAAAGGATAAGGATTTTTTCCAAGAAGAATACCGCAAGTTTCTTGGACAATGGAAAGAGCGGGTCGGGGAGCCGTTAGCGATTGTCTATCATGAACTTACAACAGCCCAATCGATCAAGGAAACCTACGAACAAACGAAACAGCGAACGGAAGAAATTTTTTTCGAAGGCTATGATATTATTCTATCGAATGAACAGCAAGTGCAGTGGCTTCCGATGGACCCATTTCTCACGCCGCTCGAACAGCGGGAATGGATTGAAATGTTGGAAAAGCGGGATGCGAAAGAAATTCGTCATTGGGTGGAAAAAGAATTTCTGACTTATAAAAGACCGTATCCCGATCCGGAAATGGTCCGCATTCGCCTAACGAGTGTCCTTGCGCAAATCCGGCGTTATATGAAATCTCACAAACTGCAAACGGATGAATGGGAAGTGGCTTATTATGTAGTTTTCCAACAGATTATCCGAGGTCCAATTATTTACGAAATGGTACAGGAATTGCTTGCGTTTACAATTCGACTCATTTCGGATGAAACCGCCAAATTACATTTGCGGGATGACAAGCAATCCCTCGTAGAAAGGACAAGATCCTTAATTGAAGCAAATTATTGGGATCCCGGGTGGGGCTTGGCAAACTGCGCAGAAGCATTGCGCATTAACAAAAGTACATTGAGTCGCCGATTCGCGGCGGAGTCTGATCAATCATTTCGCATCACGTTGCACCGTATACGTATCGGAGAAGCAAGAAGACTGCTTAAGGAAACAGATCTCTCCATCGAGGAAATATCCCGTTTAGTCGGCTATACTCACCAAAGTTATTTCACTGCCAAATTTAAGCAGTTTGAAAACTGTACGCCGTTCGCCTATCGAATGGGATGAATTGCGGGATGGGGTTGTCTCGGAAGTGCCAGGCTCTTCGTTTGGAGACAGCCGCGTTGTTTTCATGTTTCCCGACATTGTCGGCTGCCTGCTAGCAAAGGCAATATGAATTCGTTAACTATATAATCAAGAGATTATACAGCAGGTTTTAACGATGTGGGTGAAGAAAGAAATAGGGAGCTGGGGGGATGAAGAATGGAATTTCAAACAAGAGTAACTGAATTACTAGGCATCCAATATCCAATTATTCAAGGGGGATTAGCGCATCTTGCATACGCTGAGCTTGCCTCGGCAGTATCTGAAGCAGGCGGGTTAGGGCAAATTACAGCAATGAGCCTAGAGTCACCAGAAGCCTTAAAACTAGAAATTCAGAAGGCGAAAGAAAAGACAGACAAGCCCATTGGCGTTAATTTTGCAATTGGACAACATGGTCGTCCTTTTGAACATATGATGGAAGCTGCACTAGAAGCAGGCGTTAACATTATGTCAGTCACTGGAGGAAATCCCGCACCATTCTTCAAAAGACTTGAAAACACCGATGTCAAGACGCTTGTGCTTGTTGCGGCTAAGAGACAAGCGCAAAAGGCCGAATCTTTGGGTGCTGATGCCGTCATGGTAGTTGGGCATGAAGGCGGCGGGCATTTAGGACGAGATGATGTAGGAACAATGGTTCTTGTGCCTCGAGTCGTAGATGCGGTTAAGATTCCTGTCATTGCATCAGGAGGCATTGGGGATGGCCGTGGGTGGATGGCGGCGCATGCGCTGGGAGCTGAAGGAATTGAGATGGGGACGCGGTTTATCGCGACAGCAGAGTGTGTTCATGCCTCGAAAGCCTATAAAGATGCTCTCTTAGCAAGCAGCGAAACGGATACAACCATTATTAAAAGAACGATTGGCGCACCTGCGCGCGTTTTGACAGGCAGTTGGGTAGATCAAATTCTAGCGCTTGAGGAAAAAGGTGTAGGGTATGAAGGGTTAAAAGATTTTATAAGCGGTCAAGCAAATTGTCGTTTTATTTACGATGGGGATGCCGAGAATGGCTTTGGATGGGCAGGGCAAGTGGCGGGACTGATTCAAGACGTTCCGTCCGTCGCTAAGCTATTTGAACGAATGGTCAAGGAAGCGATCGCCATTCGAAATAACTGGAATTTTAAATAAGGGAGTTTAAGACATGGAATATAATTATCCACTTCGATACGATTGGTCGACAGATGAAATGATTCAAGTCGTTTCTTTTTTCGAAGCTGTTGAAAAAGCGTACGAATCAAGTGTTGAACGAAATCAATTGATGGATGCGTATCGCAATTTTAAAAAAGTTGTACCATCGATGGCAGAGGAAAAAACACTCTTTAAAGAATTTGAGCAGGTGAGCGGCTATGGAAGTTATCCTGTCGTAAAGGCTGCAAAAGCCGGTAAAGATGGGGATAGGATACAAGGCGTACAGCGTTAAGCTGTATGCCTTAGCCAGGTGACAAACGCTCGGGCTCGCAGGATGCGACGAACTTAGGCTGCCTTCCTTGGCACAAGCGTTTTCAATCAGGCTGAGGGGGTTTTAGTAACATATTTCCGCCTTTTACTTCCATTTCTTTAATCACTCACAGGCTACAATTCTCCATTTGAAGTCATTTTCCAATGACAACATCGTATACTGTAAGTAAACGATCGAAAGTCTCTTCTACAAAGCTAAAAAACTGCTCGTTTGTCAGTGAGGCGGCTTTGTCGCGCGCTAAGTGGCGACCTACGAGAAATTCTGCTTTTTTAACTGTTTGCAAACGGCAAAGCAAATTTTCCAATCCTTGTTCTCCGATTTCTTGGATGATTTCCGCCTCCGGTTTCATGTGATCGCCAGAGACAATATATGTTTCCGGCAGCGTTGTTAGCACTTCCATCCTCTTCAGCAATCTTTCCGCTATCTCAGGTTTATTTGGATTTTCATAAATGATCGCTAAAATAATGAATAAATGTGTGTTCCAAAGCCCAATCTGGAAATGAGGCATCGCTTTATAACCCCGCTTCGCTGGAGAGAAAGCAACCCAACTATCATTTGGCGGATTTACTGTCCTTCTTGCATGTTTGGCGATATGTGGAAAAAACTCATCCGTTCCATGTGAAGATAATTGAAGTGAAAAATGCTCACCTAAAGTAGCAAATTTCGGTTGAACCAAACGTTGAAGGGCACTCATTCGATTTTCGAGTCCGGGAATCGAAAAAACATCAAAATCTTCACTGTTCCAAAAATTAATATCCATTTGAATCCCCCTATTGGCAAAGATACGTTTATCGTAACAGAAAAAGGGGAATAATTTCAGTAAGGATGGCTAATAACTAGTTCTAAGTATTAGTGTAGCATAACTTATTAATAAGTAACTGAAAATTGACGTTATTCAATAAAAGGGGTGTTTCCTATGAAACAAGTTGTACATGTAATTCGTAAAACAGACGTGGAAAAGGAATATGTGAAGATGCTAAATCTTGAACTTGATTATGAATTGGCAACCCTGTATGATGCGATCCAACAAGAAGACGAAGAACAAATGATGAAAAGCAAAAAAAGACTTATGGAAATCCGCCACGAGTTGGAAGTTTTAAATGGTTTCGCGTAAACCATGCTGCTTGTCAAAAGAGGCATTCGTGCACCTTTCTCGGAAGAGAATGTGCAACGGAATGCCTTTTTGTTATGCTATAATGTAGGTTAAGTCCTTTCTTTGAAGTTGAAAATATTTTGACTGGAAGAGGTGGAAGTGCCATGAACTGGGGAATTATTGACCGCTATGCAAAATCGCTTATTAAAGAAGCCGGGCATAAAATACGTGTATCTTTTTTCAGTCACATTGATATCGATTCGAAAGCACATGCGAATGACTTGGTGACGAATATTGATCGGGATATCGAGCGGTTTTTTGTTAAACGGATTGGCCGTGATTTTCCTGATCATAAAATTTTGGGTGAGGAAGGGTACGGCAGTGAACTTGAGTCTTTAAAAGGAATTGTATGGATACTTGATCCGATTGACGGGACGATGAATTTTGTTCATCAAAAACGAAACTTTGCCATCTCACTAGGGATTTATGCCGATGGGATTGGCATGCTTGGGTACATATATGATGTCATGCGGGATGATTTTTATCACGCGGCTAAAGGAGAAGGCGCTTATTTCAATGATGAACGGTTACCTACATTGGAAACGACTCCGCTTCGTGAAGCGATAATTGGTATTAATGCAAGCTGGGTTGCCCCTAATCGATATGTAGAGCATGAGCCAATAATAGAATTGGTGAAATCTTGTAGAGGGACGAGATCTTATGGATCAGCAGCCATTGAACTTGCCTATGTTTCCTCGGGGAAAATTGATGCTTATCTGTCCATGAGGCTATCGCCGTGGGATATTGCAGGCGGAATGATTATTGCTCAAGAAGTTGGCGCACTCACTACGACTATGAAAGGCGAAAAGCCGCGTCTGCTTGGACAAGAAACCTTTATCGTCGCTAGACCTGGTCTGCATAAAGAAATAATGGAAAAGTATATCTGCTTAAAATAATAGGGACTATTCGATCGTTGTAAAACAGATCGAATAGTCCTTTTAGAAATTTTGGGTACACTAATCTGGACGTTATAATAATCCTTGCTCACGCATATTCTTTTTCGTCTTAAAGCCGTTGCCCATAATGAACATAAGTGCAAAAAATGCGATGAATGCGAATAAGAAGCTGCGCATCGCAACAGCGATCCCAATTGCAGACATGGCAGCAATTGCGGCAATGGAGTAAAAAACGAAAACCCATTTTACGTTTTTCAAAAAAACACCCTCCATTTTTTATTTATCAAATTATCGAGAAAATAATTTTGCATTGAAAGCCTATGTGCTATAATAACACAGTTAACCATCCGAAAAAAGACTAATGGAGTGAAACGATGTTAAAAGAACGTGAAGATTTACGTAATATTGCAATTATCGCACACGTTGACCACGGAAAAACAACACTTGTCGACCAGCTTTTAAAACAATCAGGGATTTTCCGGTCGAATGAGCAAGTCGATGACCGGGCAATGGACTCGAATGATATTGAACGTGAACGTGGAATTACAATTTTAGCAAAGAATACTGCGGTGCATTATAAAGAAACAAAAATCAACATATTAGACACGCCGGGACATGCCGACTTTGGCGGTGAAGTCGAGCGGATTTTAAAAATGGTAGATGGTGTCGTGCTTGTTGTTGATGCCTATGAGGGGTGTATGCCGCAAACCCGCTTCGTTTTGAAAAAAGCGCTTGAAGAAAATATAAAACCGATCGTCGTTGTCAATAAAATAGACCGGGATTTTGCGCGTCCGACAGAAGTTGTTGATGAAGTGCTTGAATTATTTATTGAACTGGATGCGAATGATGAGCAACTTGAATTTCCAGTTGTTTATGCATCCGGATTCAATGGAACGGCAAGTCTTTCCCCGGATCCAGAAACGCAAGAAGAAACGCTTAGAGTTCTATATGATTCCATTATTGAACATATTCCCGCGCCAATAGACAATCGAGAGGAGCCGCTGCAATTCCAAGTCTCGTTACTCGACTACAACGACTACGTTGGCCGTATTGGGATCGGACGGATTTTCCGTGGAACGATGAAAGTCGGACAGCATGTTTCCGTTTTAAAACGGGACGGGTCGATCAAAAATTTCAGAGTAACAAAAATGGCTGGATTTTTAGGATTGAAGCGTGTCGAGATTGAAGAAGCATTTGCTGGAGATCTTGTCGCCGTTTCCGGAATGGAAGCGATAGATGTTGGTGAAACGATTTGTCCGGTAGATCATCCAGAAGCACTTCCGGCACTGCATATTGATGAACCTACACTTCAAATGACGTTTCTTGTCAATAATAGTCCATTTGCAGGGAAAGAAGGTAAATGGGTGACAGCAAGAAAAATTGAAGAACGCCTAGAAGCTGAGTTGGAAACGGACGTTTCACTGCGAGTTGAACCGACCGATTCTCCAGACGCCTGGGTTGTTTCGGGACGCGGTGAACTGCATCTTTCCATTCTGATCGAAAACATGAGACGCGAAGGATATGAACTGCAAGTATCAAAACCAGAAGTCATTATCCGTGAGATTGATGGTGTCAAATGTGAACCATATGAGCGTGTTCAGATCGATACACCTGAAGCATACACAGGCGCTGTCATTGAATCGCTTGGTGCACGAAAAGGCGAAATGCTTGATATGATTAATAATGGAAATGGACAAGTTCGTCTTGTTTTCCAAGTGCCGGCACGTGGATTAATTGGTTATACAACGGAATTTTTAACAATGACACATGGTTACGGAATTTTGAATCACACGTTCGACACGTATAAACCAATCGTGCACGGAAAAGTTGGCGGCCGGCGTAATGGCGTGCTTGTGTCAATGGAAAATGGCGCTGTGACTCCGTATAGTATCTCGCAACTAGAAGATCGAGGTACGATGTTTGTCGAAGCCGGAACACCTATTTATGCAGGAATGATCGTTGGTGAAAATACACGGGACACTGACCTAACGATTAACTTAACACGTGCAAAACAAGCCACAAATGTTCGTTCGGCGACGAAAGATCAAACGGTCACAACTAAAAAGCCACGTATCATGTCATTAGAAGAAGCACTGCAATATTTGGATGACGATGAATACTGCGAAGTTACACCAGAATCGATTCGACTTCGTAAAAAAGTTCTGGATAAAAATGAACGCGAGCGAATTCAGAAAAAGAAAAAACTTGCCGAATCTTAAGTTGGCTAACAAAAAGGCCAAATGAATACCTACAATTAATAAAGGCAGCATTGTGTCGAAATTCGAACAATGCTGCTTTTATTAAAGCGAATGAAACATTTTGAATGCAGCAGTATGTTAATATGGTATAAGTATTTCGCTTCTATGTAGTGAGGTTAAGAAAGGAATGTATATGGAATGAAAGTAGAGGATACAGAGTTCGTTTTTGGCAGAATGTCTGGGATTGCGCGCTTTATTTATGAAGTGATGCCTTCCTATACAATTGCGGGCTATATCTTGTTTGGTCTCGTTCTTCTGATGTCTGCGATCGTTTACAAACTAGGTTTTGCGAAAAAGCTTCATCCTCTTCAAAGCCTTGTCATTTATATATTTTTGTTTTTCGGCTGTCTCGTTTTAACTTTCCTCGCCTTTTTCCTGCCAATTGTAGAAGGACTTATTGTAGCAGCACTTATTTTGATCATCTACCGTGTTCGAAGGTTAAAAGAATACAAAGGGGAAAACGACCCGGTTGCGTAAGGCAACCGAGTCGTTTTTTACTTCGTTAAAAATCCTCTTCCGTTGGATGTGAGCTGCGTCTGAATATAAAATTGCCGGTGGCGATTCGTGCGATTGTTTTTTCAGTAATGCGATCATGGCACTGCTCACACATATAAGTATGAATCGGACGATTTCTTAGTTTCTTTGCAAGCGGAGCGTGGTCGGGTAGCTGACCTACTTGTTCGCAAATGACGCATTTCACACGCATAAAAATCTCTCCTTATTCAACTCGGATTGCCATTATATTTCGAATGGGATGGTCTTGATTGGAACCGTCTTTTAAGAGTAAATGAACAGGTCCGTCATCAACTAGCGGTTTTCCTTCCTGACTAAATTTAAAAATGATCTCTTCTCTTTGATCATAAGGAAAACGATGCTCTTTGCCCTCCGATGTTTCAAAAACTAATGTTTTCGCATGTTCATCCGGTTCTGCAATTTTTAAGAAATTATGTAGAAAAATCCCGAAAGTTCCCGTTAACATTTTTGTTTTCTCGTAAATCTTTTCTGTTTTCAATGTCGGCGGGAAAGTAGCGCCTTCCATTATTTCACGGGACCAGTGACTGCCCATGTCTTTTTTATATTCTTCTATTTCATCGACTTCGCTACGTAGCTCCGAAAAGTACGTATTTAAGTCAATTCGACGATCATCAAAAATCCAGACGGTCGGATCGAGTGTGATTGAATAACGCACATTGCCTTTGATCGGTATAATTGTTTCCAAATGATGTTACCCCCATATAAAAGGTTCTATGTTCATAAAGAACACGAATGCTAATCAAAATCTGTGGCATCGGCCGGAGGCTTTACTTACCCCGGAAAATGTATTTGTCAAGGTAAGTAAAAATGCCATTTCTCCTAGTATAGCGTTTTCAGCCGTTTGGGAAAAGTTTTTCTTCTTAAGAGCAAATGTGAAGAAAGGGAAAAGCTTGCATTTTTTCCTATCAAAAGATACAATTTATTCAACAAATGTATCAATCAAGCGATAAAAGGTTGGTGGGGGGCGTCCTCATGGATATAGAATTGCAAGAAACCTATCAAGAAAAGGCATTGAAGCAGCTTCAGGCTGATGCTGATAAGATTGCTCAACTGATTAAAGTGCAAATGGATCATTTGACGATGCCGCAATGCCCACTTTATGAAGAAGTGTTAGATACACAAATGTACGGGCTGTCCCGTGAAATTGATTTTGCTGTAAAACTTGGACTAATTGAGCGTGCGAAAGGAAATGAGATTCTTTCCTTGCTAGAAAAAGAAATGAACGTCTTACACGAATTATATACGAGGGAATAAGCTGAAAACTCAAACTGACAAAAAGGTTTGAGTTTTTTGTTTAACTTGTTGCGGTTGAAAAAACAAGCGCCTCAAAACGAGCAGTTCGATAAATGAACTTTATAGGAAGAAAAATCAACATTTTATAGCAGTAAAACTTATATATAATAGTAGAACTTATAAAAGTAAGATTAAAAATGGGGTTTGAATTATGAAGAATTATGCTAAAAGAATCTTGCGCTATTTTGACTTTCCACTTTTCTTTGTCTATTTAGTCCTTTGTCTTTTTGGGCTTGTTATGATTTATAGCGCGAGTATGGGAACCGCTGTCAATCTTTATAAGGGAGAGGCAAACTTGTTCTTTCGTAAACAAATAGTCAATCTTTGTTTAGCCTTACCTGCCTTTTTTTTGGCAGCTTTCTTTCCCTATAAAAATTATAAGAGAAAAGTAATTATGGTGACGATGGTCACGATCATGTTTGTTTTGCTGCCACTTGTCCATATTATTGGGACAGGAGATCATGTAGGGGCAAATAGTTGGATTAACACACCTTTCGGAAGTTTGCAGCCATCCGAGGTGGCAAAGCTTGTAATGATCGTCTATTTCTCAAGTGTTTTCGCGAAAAAATATGAGTCGGGCATGATCGACAGCATAAACAAATCAATTGGACCGCCAATGACCATTCTTGCAATTGTCATCGGATCGATTATGTTGGAAACCGATATAGGTACATCATTCATTATTGTCATGACGGCATTATGTGTCATGGCGGCAAGTGGTATTAAGGCAAAAACCTTTGCGAAATTAAGCGGATTTGTTGCGATCTTCATGATTCCGGTGGCGATTATTATCTACTACTTTGTGTGGGACAAAGTCATGACGCAGAGTAGAGTAGGACGATTGCTATCATTCCTAAATCCTTTTGATTATGTACAAGGCTCGGGTTATCAAATTGCCAATGGGTATATCGCGATTGGTGCTGGCGGTGTTAAGGGGCTGGGGCTTGGCAACTCCGTTCAAAAAATGGGTTATTTACCGGAACCGCATACCGATGTCATTATGGCGGTTATTTCTGAAGAGTTAGGCGTATTAGGGACCTCTATTGTCATAGGGGGATTAGGTTTTATCGTTTTAAGGGCATTTGTTATTGCTTTGAGGGCAAAAGATCCCCATGCCCGCATGTTAGCGGCAGGAATTGGCAGTGTAATTGGAATTCAAACATTTGTGAATTTGGGCGGCCTAACAGGGTTGATACCGCTTACAGGGGTACCCCTGCCGTTTATTAGCTATGGCGGAACTTCAGTTATTCTGTTATCTTTGTCTTTAGGAATATTGATGAATGTATCAATGTTCGTGAAATATGAAAAAAACAAATAGAGAAGGAAGTGCCTTGTGGATGGAAAAGATTAAGAAAATTCTTGTTGCTAACCGCGGAGAAATCGCCATTCGTATTTTCCGTGCTTGTACCGAGCTGAATATTTCGACAGTTGGAATTTATTCAACTGAAGACAGTGGGTCATTCCATCGATACAAGGCGGATGAGTCGTACCTTGTGGGGAAAGGGAAAAAACCAATCGATGCCTACCTAGACATTGAGGGCATTATTGCGATTGCAAAAGACTCTGGGGCAGATGCGGTTCACCCGGGCTATGGTTTCCTTGCAGAGAATAGGGAGTTTGCTCGTCGCCTTGAAGAAGAGGGAATTATCTTTATCGGACCAACATCCGAACATCTTGATATGTTTGGGGATAAAGTGAAAGCAAGAACGCAAGCGATTAATGCGGGAATCCCGGTTATTCCTGGCAGTGATGGGCCAGTTTCCTCCGTCGACGAAGTTGTATCGTTTGGTGATGCGTATGGCTATCCAATCATCATTAAAGCTTCCTTAGGCGGCGGTGGTCGCGGTATGCGAATCGTGAATAACGCGGACGAGGTCGTCGAAGCGTATGAGCGTGCCAAATCAGAAGCAAAATCAGCTTTTGGTAGCGATGAAATGTACGTTGAAAAATTTATCAATAAGCCAAAGCACATTGAAGTGCAAATTCTTGGCGATTCATTCGGTAATGTCGTTCATCTTTACGAACGCGATTGTTCGATTCAACGCCGTCACCAAAAAGTGGTTGAAATTGCACCATCCATTTCACTTCCTGATGGCTTAAGTGAAAAAATTTGTAATGCTGCTGTGCAATTGATGGAAAACGTAAAATATCTGAATGCAGGTACAGTTGAGTTTCTTGTAGCTGGCGATGAGTTTTACTTCATTGAGGTAAACCCTCGTATTCAAGTTGAGCATACGATCACGGAAATGGTAACCGGAATTGATATCGTTCATGCACAAATTCGCATTGCAGATGGACAAAACTTGCATGAAGGGGATTCGAAAATTCCATCACAAGATCAAATTCCTTTGTTCGGCTATGCAATTCAATCCCGCGTAACGACTGAAGATCCATTGAATGACTTTATGCCTGATACAGGTAAACTAGCTGTTTATCGCTCGGGCGGAGGTTTTGGTGTTCGTCTAGATGCAGGAAATGGCTTCCAAGGTGCTGTTATTACACCGTACTACGATTCTTTACTTGTTAAAGTATCTACTTGGGGCAATACATTCCAAGAAGCGGCAAATAAAATGAACCGAAACTTAGTGGAGTTCCGTATTCGAGGTATTAAGACAAATATTCCTTTCTTGGAAAATGTCGTTAAACATAAGAAATTCTTAGCGGGCGATTACGATACAAGCTTTATCGATACAACACCTGAACTATTTTTGTTCCCGAACCGTAAAGACCGCGGAACGAAATTGTTAAATTACCTAGGAAATGTAACAATCAATGGATTCCCTGGACTAGAAAAACAGTCTAAGCCAGTATTCCATCCAGTACGCAAGCCGGTTGTTGATCTATTAACACCGCCGCCGGCAGGTACAAAACAAATTTTAGATGAACGCGGTGCAGAAGGTCTCGTTAATTGGATTAAAGAGCAAAACGACGTCTTATTAACAGACACTACTTTCCGTGATGCGCACCAATCATTGCTTGCTACTCGTTTGCGTACAGCAGATATTACTGCGATCGCATCTGAGTCGGCTAGATTGATGCCTGATCTATTTTCTTTCGAATTATGGGGCGGAGCAACGTTTGACGTCGCGTACCGTTTCTTGAAAGAAAGTCCATGGGATCGACTGCTCAAACTTCGTGAGCAAATTCCAAACGTCATGTTCCAAATGCTTGTTCGCGGTGCAAATGCGGTTGGCTATACAAACTACCCAGATAATGTGATCCGTGAATTTATTAGCGAATCAGCGGAAGCTGGCGTAGACGTTTTCCGTATTTTCGACAGCTTGAACTGGATTAAAGGAATGGAAGTTGCGATTGATGCAACTCGTCAATCAGGGAAAGTTGCAGAAGCAGCTCTTTGCTATACAGGAGACATTTTGGATGATTCCCGTGCGAAATACACGGTCAATTATTACAAAGAAATGGCAAAAGAATTAGAAGCTGCAGGTGCTCATATCCTTGCGATTAAAGATATGGCGGGACTGTTAAAACCTGAAGCGGCTTACCGACTCATTTCTGAACTGAAAGAAACGATTGATATTCCAATTCACTTGCACTCTCATGATACGAGCGGCAACGGCATCTTTATGTACGGCAGAGCGATTGAAGCAGGTGTTGACATTGTCGATACAGCGCTTGGCGCGATGTCTGGATTGACATCACAACCTTCAGCAAGCTCGCTTTACTATGCAATGCAAGGTAATGAGCGTAAAGTACGTGCAGACGTTAAAGCGCTAGAAGATCTATCCTACTATTGGGAAGATGTTCGTAAATATTATCAGCATTTCGAAAGTGGGATGATTAGCCCACATTCTGAGATCTATGTGCATGAAATGCCAGGAGGCCAATACTCGAACTTACAGCAACAAGCGAAAGGTGTAGGTCTTGGGGAGCGTTGGGAAGAAGTTAAAAATATGTATTCCCGTGTGAACATGCTATTTGGTGATATTGTTAAAGTGACACCATCATCAAAAGTTGTAGGTGATATGGCGCTATTCATGGTTCAAAATAATTTGGACGAAGAAAGTGTTATTACACGCGGCGAAACAATTGACTTCCCGGAATCAGTTATTGAATTCTTTGAAGGGTATATTGGACAGCCTTATGGCGGTTTCCCGAAGGAACTGCAGAAAGTTGTCTTAAAAGAGCGTGAAGCCATTACAGTTCGACCAGGCGAACTTTTGGAAGAAGTTGACTTTGAGAAGCTGCGCGGTGAATTGAACGAGAAGCTAGGGCGTCCAGTGACAAGTCATGATGTATTGGCTTATGCACTTTACCCGAAAGTCTTTGAAGAGTATTCCACGATGAATAAGCAGTTTGGGGACGTTTCCGTTATTAGTACGCCTGAATTCCTATATGGAATGCGTATAGGAGAAGAAATCGAAGTTGAGATTGAAAAAGGAAAAACATTAATCATCAAACTTGTTTCCATCGGAGAACCGCAATCTGATGCTACACGTGTTATTTACTTTGAATTGAACGGTCAGCCACGTGAAATTATTATTGAGGATCTAAGCGTGGAAACGGATCAAGTTCGAAAAGTAAAAGCGGATCCTGCCAACAGATCACATATTGCGGCGACAATGCCTGGAATGGTATTGAAGGTAGCAGTAGATGTTGGAGCGAAAGTAAAACGCGGTGAGCACCTGCTCATTACAGAAGCAATGAAAATGGAAACAACGATTCAGGCGCCATACGATGGGGTTGTGAAAGATATTTATGTGACAGCTGGCGACTCGATCGTAACAGGAGATTTATTAATCGAGTTAGAAGACTGATTGTAAAAAGCCATAAAGAAAAAGGAGTGCCGAGATACAGGTACTCCTTTTTCCAATGGGCTAATACTCCCTTTAAAAATATTCGTGTTCATACACAATTCGAAAGTTCACTAGATAGACAAAAGTTATAAAACTTTTACAACTTTTATTTCTTATCTAAATAACGGAACACATATATTAAAAAAGACCGCCGCAATGGGCAGTCTCTCCGTAAGTTATTTACTCCTGGAAACTAGTAAGAGCATATAAGTTAATAGTCCGAACATAAGTGTGATAAATAACGAATGTAACAGTGTAACGTATAAGTTAAGCTTCGTGAGAACGACAGTCATTCCGGTTAACAATTGAAGCGTGACGAGCGCAAATGTAGTGAGCCAACCCCAATAGATTGCACGCTGATCGCGATAATGTCGGATGACATGCAATGCAATGATACCGATCCAAAGGAATATTAAAAACGCTGCTGCACGATGTCCCATTTGGATCCATTCATACATATCGCCCGGTAATTCAAATGTATTTCGACATAGCGGCCAGCTGGCGCAAGCCAATTCTGATTCGGTGTGCCGCACAAGGGCACCTGTATAGACAACAATATAAGAATATACAGAGACACCGATCGTATGCCATTTCAACTTATTGCCGATATTGATTTTGTCCGTATCAAATTTCTGATCTACTTCAAATACTAGAAGCGTTAATAGAAATACGGAAGCAAAAGAGATTAGGGATATACCAAAGTGGAGCGCAAGGATAAAGTCACCTTGTCCCCATAAAACTTGAGCCGCACCGATTAACGCTTGCAGGATGAGGAAGAACACAGCCATGAATGCTAAAAATTTAGTTTCGCGTATGTGTCCAATTGCTTTCCAAGACCAAATTGACAATACGAGAATGAAAATCCCAACCGCGCCCGTGACAAGACGATGAGAAAATTCAATTAAAACTTCAGGGGTAATTTCGTCTGGAATAAGATTTCCATTACAGCCAGGCCAATGTCTTCCACACCCGAGACCGCTATCTGTTTTTGTCACAAGAGCGCCGCCAAGAAGGATCAAAAGCATCCCGATCGTTGAAGCAACTGCAAACCATTTCAAGAATTTATTATACTGCAAAAATAAGACACCTACTTTTCATAATAACGATCGTAAGTTACTTTTTGAGAAGTTTCTAGCACTTCAATAATACCTCTGCAATTTTGATAATAGCGAAAAAGGCTTGAAATAACAATGAAAAACGGTTAAAAAGGAGATGTGTAACCCTTATTTCACAAAATGTTCATAAAAAAGACCCTTTGACTTCACAAATGACCTATTGAAATGATCTATCATAGACATTAGAAGGAGTAGCAGTGTCAATGTTCCGCGGAATATAGGTTATTTTGGATAAAAATGACTTAATTCCAATTTGTAATGGCAATTTACATCTTGGACCATGTAGGAAAGGAGGGGTACTGTGACAAATGGGCGAATTGTTTCGACGTCGGTTCAGACAGAAGTTGAAACAAATTCTGTGCTAAAGGACTTCCTGGCACTTATAAAAATTGGTATTGTCAATTCAAATCTCATAACAGTTTTCACAGGTTTGTTTTTGGCGTTTCAGTTAACGGGTAAAAGCTTCGTGCAGCATATCGATATCCTTGTCTTTACGCTTGGAGGATCGGCACTCATTCTCGCAGGTTCCGCGGCGCTAAACAATCTAATTGACCGTGATATTGACCCGATTATGACAAGAACAAAATCACGGCCGACGGTAACAGGAAGATTTAATGCATCGGCTGTACTCATTCTTGCCCTAACATTTGTCGTTGTTGGTGAGGTTCTCTTGTTTTTAACTTCAACAGCAGCTGGTGTGTGGGGATTGATCGGTGTATTTAGTTATGTTGTGCTGTATTCCATGTGGTCTAAACGAAAGCATGTAAGCAATACTGTTGTTGGCAGCATCTCTGGTGCGATTCCGCCGCTAATTGGCTGGGCAGCAGTTGAACCATCGCTTGGTGCAGGTGCATGGGCGCTGTTCCTTATTATGTTCATTTGGCAACCGCCTCACTTTTACGCACTTGCGATGCGGCGCACGGAGGAGTACCGGGCGGCGAACATTCCTATGTTGCCTGTTGTAAAGGGATTTGCCAGAACGAAAAAATCAATGTTAGGATGGGTGTTGCTCTTATTCCCATTACCATTCTTACTATCTGACCTTGGTATCGGCTTTATCATTCTAGCTACAGTATTAAATGCAGGATGGCTATATTTAGCGTTGAAAGGTTTTAAAGTAAAAGAAGATTTGAAATGGGCAACATCGATGTTTATTTATTCCCTGAATTACATGACGATTTTATTTGTTGCGATGATTATTTTCTCGATATTCATCTAAAAAATTCGGAATTCTTTCTTTATTAATAAGAATTCATCATAGAGAGGTCAGCAGTCTCCAGGATTAGAAAACAATTTTCAGAAAGAGAGGTATCATTACGTGATGAAAAGACTCAAAAATTGGCGTCTCTTTTCTCTATTAGCAGCGCTTACTGTCTTCCTTGCTGGCTGTGGACAAGAAGAACTTTCCACGCTTCTACCGGCAGGTCAAGTTGGTCAAGATCAATTCAATTTGCTGTTATTGTCGTCTGCAATTATGTTACTCGTAATCATTGTAGTCGTTATCATCTACTTAATTTCACTCGTTCGTTTTAGACGTTCGAAGGTAGGTGAGGATCACATGCCGGAGCAAGTTGAAGGAAGTCATACGTTAGAACTTATCTGGACAACAATTCCGATTATCCTCGTTCTAATTCTTGCAGTGCCAACGGTTTACTATACTTATAAACTGGGTGATGTAACAGCTATGGGCGCTGTGGATGAAGATGGAAATGCAGAAAACCTTGTCGTTGATGTAACGGCGAAATTATATTGGTGGGAATTTGAATATCCTGATCTAGGAATTGTGACAGCGCAAGAACTAGTTGTCCCAATGGATGAAAAAGTTTATTTCAATTTACTCGCTGCGGATGTGAAGCACTCATTCTGGATTCCAGCTGTAGGCGGTAAACTTGATACGAACGTAGAGAACGTCAATAAGTTTTATCTAACATTTGAAAAAGACTCGAAAAATCTTAAAGATGGTGTGTTTTACGGTAAATGTGCTGAGCTATGCGGACCCTCTCACGCATTAATGGACTTCAAGGTGAAAACGATGCCTCGTGCAGAATTTGATCAGTGGGTTGTCGCAATGCAAGCAACTGACGGTCAGATGGCAGATGCCGATGCAACTGACGGAGAAGCACTCTTTGCACAAAGTTGTATTGGGTGTCACGCGGTATCTGGTGTCGGAACGACAGGCGCTGCTGGACCGAACTTGGCAACATTTGGTGACCGTAACCGTGTAGCGGGTTACATGGATCATACTGAAGAGTCAATAAAAGAATGGATTAAAGATACACAGAAATACAAACCTGGCAATACAATGCCATCTTTCCCACAATATTCAGAAGCAGAGCTAGATGCACTTGCAGTTTACTTGATGGGATTAAAAGTTGAAGAATAATTTATTAATGTGAATTAACAGAGGAGGTAAACACATTGAGTTCAGTTGCTCAAAAAAGAAGTTTTGGCGCAACGGTTTGGGACTGGATGACGACAGTTGACCATAAGAAGATTGGAATTCTTTATCTCCTTGGCGGATTGTTTTTCTTTGTCCTCGGAGGAATTGAAGCACTAATCATTCGTCTACAGCTCCTTAAGCCGAACAACGATCTCGTCAGTGCAGGTCTTTTTAACGAATTGATTACGATGCACGGAACGACGATGATTTTCTTAGCGGCCATGCCGATCTTGTTTGGTTTAATGAACGCCATTATGCCGCTCCAAATTGGGGCACGGGACGTTGCTTTCCCATTTATTAACTCATTAGGCCTATGGATGTTCATTTTTGGTGGAATCTTTTTAAACTTATCATGGTTTTTCGGGCAAGTTCCAGATGCAGGATGGACATCTTATACATCACTTGCAATTACATCTGAAGGACATGGAATTGACTTCTATGCCATCGGACTTCAAATTGCCGGCGGTGGTACGTTAATGGCAGGGATTAACTTCCTTGTTACAATTATTAACATGCGTGCACCTGGGATGACTTACATGCGTATGCCGCTATTTACTTGGACTACGTTTGTTGCATCAGCACTTATTTTATTCGCATTCCCGCCGTTAACAATTGGTTTGTTCATGTTAACATTTGACCGTTTGTTTGGCGGAAACTTCTTTGACCATACGATGGGTGGAAATACAATTATTTGGGAGCATATTTTCTGGATTTTCGGTCACCCTGAAGTATATATTCTAATTTTACCGGCTTTCGGTATTTTCTCTGAAGTATTCCCGATTTTTGCACGTAAACGTCTATTCGGTTATGCTTCAATGGTTTTCGCAACAGTATTAATCGGTTTCTTAGGTTTCATGGTATGGGCTCACCATATGTTCACAGTTGGTCTTGGACCGACAGCGAACGCAATCTTCGCGGTTGCTACAATGGCGATTGCTGTACCAACAGGTGTTAAAATCTTTAACTGGCTACTAACCATTTGGGGCGGAAGCATTAAAGTTACTGTACCAATGCTTTATGCACTTGGTTTTATCCCATCTTTCGTTATGGGTGGCGTTACGGGGATCATGCAAGGGGCAGCACCTCTTGACTATCAATTGCACGATTCTTACTTTATTGTTGCGCACTTCCACTACGTAATCGTAGGAGGGGTTGTTCTAGGAATTTTCTCTGGAATGACGCTTTGGTGGCCGAAAATGTTCGGTGTCATGTTAAGTGAAACACTTGGTAAATGGACATTCTGGTTTTTCTTCATCGGCTTCCATCTGACATTCTTAATCCAACACTGGTTAGGGTTCTGGGGAATGCCGCGTCGTGTTTGGACGTATATGGATGGTCAAGGCTGGAACTCGGCCAACTTCATCAGTACAATAGGTGCAATGTTAATGGGTATTGGGGTCATTATCTTCTTGATTAACGTGATCAAATCTCATGTGCAGAAGAAACCAGTTCCAAACGATCCATGGGGTGATGGACGTACACTTGAGTGGGCAATTCCGTCTCCGCCGCCATTCTATAACTTTGCTCAAACACCACTTGTTCGTGGACTTGACTCTGTTTGGATTGAAAAGCAAGAAGGGAACGAATCTGGTTTAACACCAGCCGAGCCAGTTCAAGATATCCACATGCCAAATGGTTCGATTATCCCATTCCTTATGACATTAGGGATATTCGTAGCTGGGTTTGGTGCAATGTATCGTTTAGAGACATCATGGGGACTGCCAGTACTTGTTCTAGGTCTATTCTTCACATTTGCGACAATGTCTGCACGTTCACTGAAAGACGACTTAGGTTTCTATGTTAAGAAAGAACAAGTTCTAAAAGATTTAAAGGAAAAAGGGGGTAAAATTTAATGGATTTAAATAAGAAGTTTACCCCTGAAACGTGGCCGGCTAATCCGGAGCGGGCTACGCTAGAAGCAAAGAACAAGTTCGTTGGTTTCTGGCTATTCATAGCTGGAGAGGTTATTCTATTCTCGACGCTGTTCGGTGTTTACATTGCACTGAAAGACAAAGGAATTTCTGGCCCAGAGTTTTCGGCACAGGAACTCTATGAGTTGCCGCTTGTATTCGTCATGACGATGCTATTATTAACATCCTCATTGACAAGTGTGTTTGCGATGTATCATATGAAAAACTATAACTTCAAAAAGATGCAAATTTGGCTTTCTGTTACGGCGTTTTTAGGCTTAGGCTTCTTAATGCTAGAAGTTTATGAGTTCGCACATTACGCACAGTTAGGTTTTACGTATAACAATAGTGCATTCAGTTCTGCATTCTTTACATTGGTTGGAACGCACGGTTTCCACGTCGCAATCGGTCTTGTTTGGATTACGTTACTAATCTTCCGTAACGCGAAGCGTGGACTAAACTTGTATAACGCGACGAAGTATTATACATTCTCGCTATACTGGCACTTTATTGACGTCGTCTGGGTATTTATCTTCACTGTAGTCTACTTGATGGGAGTGGTAGGTTAATATGGCGGACATCCAAATTTATAAAAAGTCACCGGTTGAATATGAATTGGAGAAAAGACGAGCGAAAAAATCTATGCAAGCGCAAATCATTATGTTTTCGCTTATGATTTTCCTGACGCTTGTATCGTTTACAATGGTTGTCGCATTTAATGCAGATATCCTTGGGTTTTCCAAATATTTTGTAATTCCTATTTTGCTACTATTTGCAGCAGTTCAAGTCGGTTTACAATTGTATTATTTCATGCATATGAATGAAAAAGGACATGGCTTTGCGAAGTTATTTATGTACACAGGTATGTTGCTCGCATTTAGTATGCTCCTTGGTTATATCGTAATTACTTGGTGGTAATTACCGTAAAACCTGCGGACGATGGGGATCCGCAGGTTTTTCAAGTTGTTTTATGCCTGCTGCATCTCGGTAGGCGCCCTCCGCTTGGGTCGTTTCGGTCTTGTTGATAAAGGCAAAAAGCACCTTTATCCCCAAGCCCTCCAACGCCTGTCGCAGCTCCCAGGCCGCTTCCGCTTTTCTATTGTCTAGCTACAGCGGCCAGCTGCTCGGGTCGTTTCGGTCTTGTTGATAAAGGCGAAAAGCACCTTTATCCCCAAGCCCTCCAACGCCTGTCGCAGCTCCCAGGCCGCTTCCGCTTTTCTATTGTCTAGCTACAGCGGCCAGCTGCTCGGGTCGTTTCGGTCTTGTTGATAAAGGCAAAAAGTACCTTTATCCGCAAGCCCTCCAACGCCTGTCGCAGCTCCCAGGCCGCTTCCGCTTTTTTATTTTGTCAAAGTTCGTTCATTGTGTTCATATAACATACGTTCTATAATAAAGGGGAGACTTTTTGAAGGAGAGAGCGTAATGATGCCTTTAAGTATATTCGGATTTAGAGCGTTATGGAGTCCGTACTTTTTACTTTCTATCGTACTTTTGTGTGTATTGTACTTTCTATTTACTATGAAGTGGAGACACCGTTTCGTTGGAAGTGAACCTGTCACACGTAAGCAGATTAGTTATTTTATAGCGTCTATGATTGTTCTATATATTGTTAAAGGGTCCCCTGTCGACTTACTTGGACATATTTTGTTCTCTGTTCACATGGCACAAATGGCAATTTTACTCTTAATGTCTGCTCCTTTTTTGATCATAGGAATTCCGAACTGGATGTGGAGAAAAGTCTTGGATATTTCAATTTTAAATTGGATCATCCGTCTTTTCACGAAACCAGTTATCAGTTTACTCGTCTTTGCCTTAATGTTTTCTATGTATCATCACCCGTTTGTTCTCGATCAAGTAAAACTTAACATTGTTCTGCATGCATTTTTTACGATAACGTTATTTATTTCTGCACTTTTTTTATGGTGGCCAATTGTCAATACATTGGAAGGTCAGCCGCGTCTGCACGGTCTGAAGAAGATTGGTTATGTTATTTTAAGTGCGATTTTGATTACGCCTGCTTGTTCACTTATTATCTTCGTCGATGTTCCTGTATACGAAACGTATAGTTCGGGAGAAGCATGGTTAAAGGCAATGGCATTATGTGTGCCTGCTAGCACGCTTTCTGGCTTATCTGGATTAGGTATTTCAGGTCCGGAACTGTTTACAAATATGCCGACATTATATGACCAGCAATTAGGCGGTATTTTAATGAAGGTGATCCAGGAAGTAATTTACGTTGTCGTCATCGGTAAAATTTTCATCGCTTGGTATCGACACGAACGAGAAAATGCCGATGAAATTACAAAGCGTGATTTGCTCGAGCGCCAAAAATTGACAATGCATGGATAAAATGAAAAGTAGTTCATTTTGCCTTATCTGGAAGATCAATTGATCGTGCAATCTTCGTGATAAGTTTAAAGGGGAATCGTTCATGAGTGTACCATTCCTGCCCACAATTAGTACGTTTTTTATCGTTCTTTCGGCTGTATTAGTTGCAATTGGGTGGAACTTAATAAGAAAAAGGAAAATTGAGGCGCATAAAAAAACAATGATTGCTGCCGCGGGATCAGCACTATTGTTCTTTATCATTTACATGTCTAGAACAATTTTAGTTGGCAACACTGCGTTCGGCGGTCCGGAACACTTAAAAATTTACTATACCGTGTTCCTCGTTTTTCATATCGTTCTTGCAACGATGGGAGCGGTTCTTGGCGTCATGACAATATATCTAGGCTTAAAAGATCGACTTGAGAAACACCGGAAACTTGGCCCTGTGACAAGCATTATATGGTTTTTCACAGCCATCACCGGTGTGGTAGTCTATTTGCTGCTCTATGTTATTTATACTGGCGGAGCGACAACGTCAACGATCAAGGCGATTTTTGGCACATAATGAAAACACACCTTCAATAGAGGGTGTGTTTTTTATATTCTGAAATTTAATTTGATAATACCAGCTTCACGCGCGGTCGTGAACAAGATCACAATAAGTGGTCCTACAAAGAAACCGAGAAATCCAATTAGCTTTAAACCGATAAACATGGCAATTAGCGTAGGAAGTGGATGTAGTCCAATTTGTGTTCCCATTACTTTTGGTTCGACTGTTCTCCGAATGATGAGTAGAATGACTGCCAGGATTGCTAGTTTTGTTCCCGTCGCAATATCCCCGCTTATAAATTGATACAAAAACCATGGGGCAAGAATAATAATAGATCCTAAAATAGGAATCACATCAATGATCCATATAACAATTGACATAATGACTGCATATTTAGGGGCAATCCAGAGTAAACCGATAAATGTTACGGCGAGGATAATGAGGCTGACAAGTAATTGTGCTTTCATAAAGCCGAAAAGGACAGAATTTAATCTAGCAATCATAATACGTACTTTTTCAGCTGTCGCCGTCGTAAGATGTCTAAAGAGCATTTTTTTCAACTCTGGTAACTCTAGCATAAAAAGGAACAAAGCAATCATAAAGACAATCAGGCTTACGATAAAATTAGGGATATCCGTCATTAAGGCAAGAATTTTTTTATAGCTTAAAAAACTAAGAATAGCTTCTTGCATAGAGTCGAAAATTGTTTCGAGTTCTATTTGGATTGCTAAAACAACTTCAGAAGGCATATCGGCTGTGTACTGAAATAGTTTACTCTGCATATCAATCCAAACACCTGATAGAGAGTTAAAGTAATCAGGCGCCTCTTTGGTGAATTGAATAATTTTTCCGAAAAGGGAAGTGACTGAATAATAAAGAATGGCTGTTAAAATTGCTAAAATGAAGATAAAAACAGATATGACAGAAATTTTACGATTCCCTTTGAATTTTTTTTGTGCAAGAACAACAAGGGGATCAATTATAATCGCGGTTAAAAGAGCTAAAATAATTGGAATTGATACAGGTACGATAAATACAGAGATTAGGATGATCAATAGAATAGTAAGCGCTACGATCAAATTACGCTTTGTAAGCCATCTAGACAAAAAAACATTCCCCCAGACCATTCAATAATTTAATTATAACCAAAATAGAGACGTCTTAGTAGTCGTGAAAATCGGGGTGAAAAAAACCGGAGAATGGGCTCTCCGGCAGTGGGATTATTTTTGAAGGTTATAGGGTTGAAGAACTTCGTAGACAGCTTTTAGCGTTGTCTCACAGTCCTTCACAAGGCTTTCTGGAAAGATCTCATCATCGCCGTATTCAACGCCGAATGGATAATAATATTTTCCAAGCACAGGTTTTTTTAGTTTGATTGTTGCCTTGCGTGTATCGACATCTCCTTCAATAGCGACACCAAACACTCTTAAATAGTATGTACCTTCTTTTACAACATATTTTTTATCGTATGTTACACGTTCATAATCCCATTGTCCCGCACGGACAAGGTCGTGCTTTAGCATGATTTCATCAAGTACGGATAAATCGGTAACGAAATTTTCCAGCTCTGTATTTTCAATATACATAATACTTGTCCCCCTTTTTAGTTCATTCAGACAAATTACTATACCTCTTCATCATAGATCATATTCCAAGCAGTTGCAATGACAACATTGTGTCACATAAAATTCCAAAAAACTTCACTTGAACGTATGGAGTCCTTTCCTTTAGAAGGATCGGCCGCTATAAAAGAAATGGAAGACTTTTACTGAAACAATTAACGAATAAGGTATAATAAAAATATATAATTACTTTTATTTTTTGAAATGTAAGTTTTATGCCTAATAAATAGTATGAAAGCAGGAATACAAATGAAAGTCCTTTTGAGGGTCAGTGTATTACTTCTAATCGTTCTTATCATTATTTACTATATGGAGAATCGCGTAAAAGAAAACAAGCCGCTTGAATCACCGGTTCAGCATGGCACTGCTCTTCCTGTTCCGGATATGGGAGAAAGTAATGGCGGAGAGAGAACTGCTCGCCCGGAGAAAGGCTTATCGACTTGGGTTGGAAAAAGTGCAGAAAGTCTTTCCAAGGAGATCGGAAAACCGAATCGGATAGAGCCGTCAGAATTTGATTATGACTGGTGGATTTATACAAATATACCGAAAATGATGGTTGGCGTAAAAGATGGAAAGATTAATCAAGTTTACAGTGCTGATTATGCGGCAATGGTTGAGCCGTTTGAAATTGGTCAAAGTGTAGAAGATATTTATCGTTTTACGATCGTAGAATCAGAAATCAATGTTGAAATCGATGGAAGTGTGTACACTTTTACGCTGAATAGTGAGGATAGGAAAAACCGTTTACTCATTGCGTATGAAAATCTATATGCCCATCTTTATATCGATGATGAAGATGGAGAGCTGGAGGCGATTCGTTTTATCGATCCTGTGACACTTGTCATCCACCAGCCGTATGATATGACATATATGGGGGAAATCATTACATTTATTCGTCCATCCTCAACTGTTCAATTAGAAGTTGACCGAGCGATGGAACGGCAAATATTTGAATTGACGAACGTATATAGAGAAAAACATGGATTTGCTAAGTTGAAAAAAAATGATCAACTGGAGTTGATCGCGAGAGCACATAGTAAGGATATGGCTCTAGAAAATTACTTCTCTCATGAATCACCAGTAGCTGGCAACCTGGCTGATCGATTGAAAGAAGTGGCGGTAGAGCAAAAGAAAGCCGGAGAAAATATTGCTTTCAACTATATTGATGCGATTGATGCAGTTCATGGCTGGCATAATTCTCCGGCACATCGGAGTGTCTTACTCGATAAAAATTTTACGCATTTGGGAACGGGTGCTTACGGACATTATTACACACAAGTTTTTGTTCGGATGAACGCTGCCGAAAAGAATAACCAAAAGAAATAAGGCTATGGTAAAATCCAAGTTCCTTTTTCTGTCCCCGCGATTCCTCTAATATATAGGGGAATCGCTTTTTTAGAAGCAAATTTCGCGGCGCGTATTTGAATGATCGGTCGATCACAATTTAATAGGGGCATAAATTGATCCATTTTTAGGACATCTAACTTCACACTATTAGCAACTTTATGTGGGTCACTTGTCATTACGCCCGGAACATCTTTGAAAAATTCAACGTGAGAGGCTTCCAACGCAGCTGCAAGTGCAATCGCTGTTAAATCGCTTCCGCCTCTTCCAAGCGTCATTACTTGACCTGACTGATTCATTCCTTGAAATCCAGGGATAATTAAGCAATTGGTTTTCTTCAGTGTACGATTTATTGCTGTCGGATCAATTCGGTCGATTGTTCCATCCCCAAATTCTCCTTCTACTAAAATACCTGTTTTATATCCGTGAAGAACGGTATTTGAAACGCCTTCCCTTTTCAGTTCCGCCGAAAGGACTGCTGCCGCAATCAGTTCTCCGCAAGAAGCGGCAAGGTCACTTGCTTCTTTTGAATAGGAAAAAGCATCCGTAACACGTAAGAGGCTATCGGTTGAGTAAGGATTGCCGTATCGTCCAATTGCAGAAACGACAACTACGACAACTCCATACTTGTCTAGTCCATCTTTAATATGGGCTATGCATTTCAATCTTGTTTGTTCATCGCCCATGGCGACACCACCAAACTTTTGGATGATCATACGGATTCCCAACTTTCTTCGTGACGTTTAACGCATTTTTTTCATACGATAAAGTATGTTTCGCTCTCAATATATTCGTCAGAAGTTAAAATGTTCGGGAAGGGGGAAAGAGATGTTATTTTTACCTGAGCTCTTGAAAGATTGGCCTTGTACAGTTTTCGGGGGAGAGTTTAGGATTAATGTGAATGGAGTGTCAGAATGCTCTTCCAGGGTGCAAGAAGGCTTTATCTTTGTTGCAAGAAAAGGGGGACGAATGGATGGTTTGGAACATATAAAGGAAGCGATTGAAAATGGGGCAGTGGCAATCGTCGTCGATCGTGCTACATTGCAAGTGGATTCCATAAATGTTCCAATCATTCAAGTGCCGAACTGCCAAAAATTTCTTGCATATGCCAGTGCGCAATTTGCCAATAATCCTTCCAAACGGTTAACAATGATCGCTGTAACAGGGACGAATGGTAAAACAACTGTCACGCATCTTATTGGACAGTTGCTTCAAAAATTAGGGATTCAAGCAGCTGTAATTGGCACGACAGGCTGCTGGATTGATGGCGTGAAGGTGGAAGCGGATATCCCCGAGATGACGTCATTGCCAGCGGAGTTTTTACATCCTTTACTCGCAACATGTGAGCAGCGCGGTGTGAGCCATATCATTTTGGAAGCATCATCTATAGGGCTTGCTTCTGGTCGATTAGATGCATGTGACCTAGATATTGGGATTCTATTAAACATTGGGCTCGATCATTACGAAGAGCATGGGGGAAAACAAGCGTATATTGAGGCGAAAAAGCAGCTGATTTCAATGGTCAATACAATGATTGTGAATGAGGAAGATCCGTTATGCATGCAAATGATAGAAGGTGCCACAGTTCCGATTACCTATTTTGGTGAGCATAAGATTGCCGACAAAATAGCACCAAATTTAAACATTCCTTTTCCGGGTTATTATAATCGTTTGAACTTATTTGCGGCGATGAGTGCACTCATTTTGCTTGGCTATCGAATTGAAGAGCTTATTCCACATATAGCATCGTTAAGGCTTCCAGAAGGACGTTTACAGCGTTTAGAGCGCGACGGGGTCACTGTTTATATTGACTATGCACATACGCCGGATGCACTTCAGGCTGTACTTCAAACGTTATGTGGTGTTTGTTATGGGAAGCTTATTACAGTTTTTGGCTGCGGCGGGGAGCGAGATAAAGGGAAACGCAAAGAAATGGGCGAACTGGCTGTGTATTATTCTTCAAATGTATTCGTAACTTCAGATAATCCAAGAAATGAGGATCCTTCAGCAATTATTGCTGATATTTTAGTTGGATTTGGTGGTGATTGCTCTGCGATTGAAGTTGTACCCAATCGGAAGAATGCCATTCGACAAGCGATTTTTAGTGCAGCGCCGGGAGATATTGTGCTGATTGCAGGGAAGGGGCATGAAAAAACACAGCATACTGCAGAAGGAATTTTTCCGTTTTCTGATTTTGACGAAGCAAAGCAGGCATTGACGGAAAAAACATATATTGACATTAAAGATTTAAATAAGGGATAAATGGAAAGGTGCATCCCAACCATTCAATCTGTTATGATAGAAAGTGATGGGAGGGATCACTGTATAATGATGACCGATGAATGGATTACCATCATTGAAAAAGCAGAAGAGTTAACCGATATGTTGCTGTTGTCAGAAGCTGCGGCGGAATATCGTCAATCATATAACACTGTCTATTCGAATAAAGAATTGACTAATCATATCCGTACGTTTACTACTATGAAAGAACGTTATGAAGAAGTACAGCGATTCGGAAGGTATCACCCGGATTACCAGACTGTCATGAAAAACATTCGCGTACAAAAAAGAGAACTTGATCTCAACGAGAAAGTTGCAGCGTTAAGATTAGCAGAAAATGATTTACAAGAACTTTTTGATGAAATTAGCCTGCTAATCGGAAAATCTGTATCGGATTCAGTAAAAGTACCTACGGGCAATTCATTTTTCTCAAGTTCTTCCTGTGGCAGTGGATGCGGTTCGGGCGGAAGTTGTTCCTGTTCGGCCTAGTAATTCAAAAAAGGTTGCATGCCTGTCTTTTATGACATGCTATGTAACCTTTTCTTTTTGCTTCATGAATTCCATAATGACAGAAGTTTGGCTATACGTGGTTGCAGGTCATTTCGCTCATGTGGTATTGTATGTGGTAGGAAAAGAGGGGAATGCAATGGTTGATCGACAAGGAATTATTATTTATCTTCATCATTTAAAACAAGCAAAATCATTTCGTAAATACGGTCACGTGCACTATATATCCCGCAGAATGAAGTACATTGTCCTTTATTGCAACCAGGAAGATGTAGACATTACGATGCAAAAAATTGAGCGGCTTCCATCTGTGAAAAAAGTATTACCGTCGTATCGACCATTTGTGAAAACAGAATATGAAAATGCAAAACCAGATAAAGCAAAAGAATATGATTACAAAACAGGTCTTTGATTCACTTTAAAGTAGCCGCGTTCCATTACTGGAGCGGCGGCAATAAGTGATTTAGACGAAGGATTCCGGTTACGTATTGATAAAAAAGTTCTCGATCAGAGAATTCTGAAGAGTTTTTTAGTTCGATGTAAATAGGAGTCGTGCCCAATTGCTCGGCTGCTTCTTCGAATAATCGTCTTCTTTTTGATTTTATATCGTCTGTTTGAATGATGCCTTCACGACAGACATAGATCGGCATAAAATTACTTACGGTTGCCGGTTTAAAGGCAGCGGCAAGCGTTAGAGCATGTCCATTTGTTACTGGAGCGGCGAAAATAAATGCATGATGAAGCCGGGCTGCATTTGTTTTCATTAGTTCGCATAATTCGTAAACGTCGCCGTAGCCTTCGCCAAGTTCGATGAAACGTTGATGAAGCATATGGAAATACTTCCTTTCTTTTACAGTATAAGTAGGTGAATTGGGTATTTGTCTATCGAGACAACCTAGATCATATCATAAATTGTTTCTTCATTCCTTCTATAATAATAAGTAGGTGTAATTAATGACACTAAAGGTGGTGAATCGATGAGAGTCGTTGCTGGTTCTAGGAGAGGCATACCCTTAAAATCATTGCCCGGAACAAATACGCGCCCGACGTCTGACAAAGTGAAAGAATCTGTTTTCAATATGATTGGACCCTACTTCGACGGTGGGACTGTCGTGGAACTTTTTGGCGGCAGTGGATCATTATCTTTAGAGGCTTTGTCAAGAGGGGCAGATGATGCGTACGTATTTGAAAAAAATGCAAAAGCCTGTTCAATTATTGGAATGAATGCAGAAAAATGCCGCTTTACTGATCAAGTACATATTCATCGTACGGATGCAAGAAACGCTGTACAAATTTTACAGCGATTGAATGTTCAAGTAGATTTATTATTTATTGACCCGCCGTACGCCGAAGTAAAATTTTATCAATTAGCACAGGATTTTGTTGAGGCGGGAATATTAACGGAACATGCAATCATTGTTTGCGAGCACGAAAAACATCTGGAGTTAGCAGATTCATTTGGGTTATTTGAAAAAACAAAGAATTCGATTTATGGGAATAGTGCGATATCTATTTATCGGAGATAAAGGGAAATGAGGGGTATCGATTGTCTAAAATTGTTGTTGTGCCAGGTACGTTTGATCCGTTGACGAATGGACATCTTGACATTATTAAAAGGGCCTCCAAAATCTTCGGAGATGTGAGAGTGGCAGTAATGATCAATTCTTCAAAGAACCCGTTATTTACAGTGGAAGAGCGGGTTGCGCTGATCGAGGAAGTAACGTCTCAATTCGAAAATGTTAAAGTGGAATCATCTTCGGGGCTTCTCGTCGATTATGCGAAAAAAATCGATGCTTCGGCAATCGTTCGAGGGTTACGGGCAGTATCCGATTTTGAATACGAAATGCAAATTACATCGATGAACCGGGTGCTTGATGAAGAAATTGAAACGTTCTTCATCATGACAAACAACCAATATTCCTTCTTAAGCTCAAGTATCGTCAAAGAAGTTGCGAAATATGGCGGTGAAATTTCATCACTTGTCCCCAAAGTAGTAGAGGATGCATTGATAGCAAAGTTCAATAAAAAATAATAATGGTTATGATGAATGGAACACTTCATCATAACCATTATTATTTTAGTTAATAAATAAAATACAATAGTAACGGAACGAGAGCAATGCTCCACATGCGCCCGAAAATATAGGGCATAATAGAAATATTGGCAGATTTGGCGATCACAAACACTTGCATATGAATACTAAGACCATTTAACGATACGATTGCTGCGATGAGATAAGGATAAATAAAAAAGCTTGAAAAATGATCAGTTGCAGATTGGACGCCAGAAGTCATTTCAAAAATGGCTAAGGTAATTGTCTTTGTGATCCCCATGTCAAATGAAAATGCAGAAGTTGCAACGGTTGTTAGAACATTCCCAAGCGATGAAAAAAAAATGACCGTTGTTGCAACAAGAACAATGACCGAAGAACTCTCTTTTAGCGCATCTAATAGCGGCATACTTTTCTTAGCGGGCTCCAATTTTACATCTGTAGGCCCAGAGTCATTACTTGTAAAAAGAAATAGCAGCGTAATAAGGAAAAATAAGATGTTTGCTAAATGAATCGCAATTAATAATTTCCAACCGGCGCTTGTGCTATTAAATAGTTCGGTTCCGATAAAACCGATGATGAACATTGGTCCTGGTGCATGGCAAGCAGCTAGAAGGAGACTGCTTTGTTTCCTTGTCAACTCCCCATTTTTCATCATTTGTGTAACAGTTACGGCACCAACTGGAAACCCTCCAAAAGAGCCTAGAACATACGCTTTTAAATACTTTTTCCATTTTCTTTCCCTTTTTTGCGAGGTTGGCATTTTCAATAACCATTGTGTCAAAATAATGTATGGGAGCAAGTATGGAAGCAGCGCATTGATAAACAGGTACGCTCCCGTTTCCGCTCCATCATGTGCGATGCCAGGATACAAAATAAATAAAATAATAAGCGCCCAAATAATTGAAATGTTTACCATTCAACATAAGCATGTATGTAGTAATCACAAACAAGGTCCATACACGACACTCCTTTCACGTTCCAACCGATGAACAAAGGATAGTTGGAAGGAGAGATGATTGATCTGAAACTAAAAATGGAAGGAAAAAATCACTGGATTTACTAATATATATGTTATGAAAGTACAGGCTATTAACGGAGGTATTGTATATTGAGAAAAAAAAGACTTGGACTACTAGGCGTAATAATCGTCCTGCTCGTCTTATTATTCGCTTATCCACTTGATGCCTATATTACAAAGCCAGGGGGAGCGTATGAATTGTCTCCATTGGTTCAAGTCATTGGCGGAGATAAGGACGATCAAGGAATATTTAGTTTATTAACGATTTCGGTCGCTAAAGCAACCCCTTTTTTATATTCAGTTGCAAAATTGTCGGATTATCAAAACATATTGCCCGTGCACAAAGTAAGAAGGGTAGGAGAAAACGATAAGGAATACAATATTAGGCAGAAAAGGTTAATGTCCGATTCCCAGTTTAATGCGCTTACAGTCGCGTATTCAAAAGTTGGACTTCCGGTTGATATTGGTTTTAATGGTGTATTTATATCTGGAATTGTTAGCGGAGGCGCATCTGATGGGCGCTTGGAAGTTGGCGATCTGATTCACGCGGTCGATGGAGCCGAACTTACAGAATCTGGTCAGTTTTATCACGCGATTGCCGATAGAAAATTAGGAGACGAATTAACGCTTACGGTTGAGCGAAATGATCAGAAGCTTGACGTAGAAATTATTTTAGCGGAAATTCCAGAAAGCGATGGCCGCGTCGGGCTCGGCATTCAATTTGAAGAAGACCGTACCGTGAAAACAGATCCGGAAGTGCAATTTGATACATCTGAGATTGGCGGTCCGTCAGCAGGTTTGATGTTCACGTTAGAAATCATGAATCAGTTGCTTGACGAAGATTTAACAAAAGGATATAAAGTCACTGGTACTGGTGAAATGTACGAGGATGGAACAGTCGGCCGGATCGGGGGAGCAGATTTCAAAGTTGTTGCAGCGGATCGAAAAGGTATGGAAATTTTCTTTGCACCTGCAGATGATTTACCCGAAGAAGTGCGCCAAGCAAATCCAGGCATTAAGACCAACTACGAGGAAGCAGTTGAAATGGCAGAAAAAATCGGCACAAAGATGAAAATTGTGCCGGTTGTGACGGTTGACGATGCCATAGCTTATTTGGAAGCATTACAAGAAAAGTAATTATTGAAGGATAACTGGGTGCATTTGATAATCCATACCCACTTTATTCGCTTCGCCAATCCCAAGCATATAAAGATCGGCAGCTTGGGTATCAAAAGTAAAAGAGGGATCCGAAAAAGCGGCAGCCCTGCTAATAATGGGCAGCTTTAACTCTTTTTTAGTTTCATTTAAATAAGACCGGCCTTTAGGTGTCATGCCTAAAAGTCGTAAATAGGCGGGTTTTTCACTGTTTTTGCGCATACTATACGTAAATCCAGTGAAAATATGGGTAAGCATACGTTGAATTCTTGTCCACGTGTAACGTTTTGATTTTACTTCATTCATAAAGCTTTCGAAAGTTTCATGGCGAATAGCTGCACGGTAAATTCGATTTTCAATACCTTCCGTGACATCTGCAATTTGGGCAAGTTGTTCTGGCTTGGATCGTAATATGGTGTAACGAAGTAAAGGGTAAAAAGCATCCCAGCTCCCGAAAGATTTACCCTCGCTTTGCCAGTTGAAGAGCATTTCCACTGTCTTTTGAGGGAGGAAATCTGTTACTTCATCTAACTGTTCAGATTCAAATAAAACTTTTCTAATGCCTGTCGCACTTGCGATACGATTCCCAACGATTGGCGTATCGTGGTACTGGGCGGTCTTTCGGGGAATTGTTGCAGCACTCATTTTTGTATTTATTGTTTGCGCTGCCTGCATATAGTGAAAGCCTAAAATATTATTGGGCAGCTTCAAATCTACAACCGTTTGCGCTTCGACATTCGCTGCATTTAAGATCGTATGGTAAGCTTCATTTAAAGCTTTTGGATAACTCATCCCATTTTGAACAGCTTCTTTGATAGACTGTTCGTATCGCTCGCTCGTTTCTTCGATGAGACGAAGACTGTTTTCAAAAGGCGCAACTTGCCCATTTTCGCTGCCGAAGCAAAATGCATCACAGCAGAGGGCATCTAATAATTCAATCGCTCCCTTTGCGAACACGGGTGCATTTGCCGTCGCGAAAGCATAAGGAAGTTCAAAGATGAGATCTACCCCATGATGGATCGCCATACGGGTTCGTGTCCATTTATCGACCAATGCGGGTTCTCCCCGCTGAAGAAAATTGCCGCTCATTATGGCAATGATCACATCGGCACCGGTCGTTCGCTTTGCTTCCTTCACATGGTGCAAATGCCCATTATGAAATGGATTATATTCCACGACAATTCCAGTTGCTTTCAATACCGTCACTCCTTTGATACAATTAGTTTTAGTATAATGTCCAAGGCGTACAACTGACAAGAAATTATCTTGACATCCTTTTTACCGCATTATATAATTTACAGTGTTGTCTTGAGGTGATAGACATGAAATGGTCGATCCATCAATTGCAAAGATACAGACAAGGTGCGATGCCGTTTGACGAATCGGTCAACCTTGAAGCCGTCAAAAAACGGAATCCGGAAATCCGGGAAATTAAGCCTGTCCATGTTACCGGAAGCTGCACGATTGGATCAAAAAAAATATCGTGTCGATTCAAATTGGAAGGAACAATGATTTTACCTTGTTCTCGCACTTGGGAAGATGTAGAATTTCCTTTTTCAATTGAATCGGATGAACAGTTTAGTTGGGATGAAGATACACTTGCAACAGATGATGAAATTCATCCGGTTGTCGGTGACGTCATTGATCCGACGCCCGTTTTTGAGGAGCTGATTCTCCTTGAAGTGCCGCTTCAGGTTTTTAGTGAAAACGCTGATGATCTAAAGAAGGCAACGGGAAAAGGCTGGTCGTATGCAACTGATGAAGAATACTATGCCAAGTTACGGAAAGAACAGGAAACGAAAATCGATCCTCGACTTGCCGGATTAGCAAAGTTTTTTGAAACTGAGGACAAATAGGCGATTATAAGGAGGTGCCTTCAATGGCTGTACCAAAAAGAAGAACATCCAAAACAGCAAGAGACAAACGCCGTACACATTTCAAGCTACAAGTTCCAGGTATGACAACTTGCGATAACTGTGGAGAAATGAAATTGGCTCACCGCGTGTGCAAATCTTGCGGTCATTACAAAGGAAAAGACGTTGCAGGCGAATAATACGTTTCGCTTACACGAAGAGTACTAGCTCTTAAAAGGCTATCATGAGACCATGGCTCATGATAGCCTTTTTGCGTTTAGAAATATCAGTGACCCGTACTAAGTGAGTGGTGCCATGAAATTTATCGGTATTTTAGCGCTCATTTGTATATATTGATGAGATGCAGTTGTTCATATTTGCTGAAACTTGAAATTATTTTAGTTACACTGAATAAAAGTTAATGATTAAGGTGGAATGGATATGGCTTATCGAATTCAAATTGAAAATGATGTTGCAAAGTTTACCATCGATCGTCCGGAAGTGCGCAATGCCATTAATGGGGAAGTGATGGAAGGTCTAGAACGTTTTTTAGAACAAGTTGAAAACAATCCATCGATCGCCTATACGGTCATTACGGGTGCAGGGGATCGGGCATTTTGTTCAGGAGGAGACTTATCCGAATTTCATCGTTTGCGAACGGCCGACGAAGCGGTCCCGATGTTAAGTAAAATGGCAGGCTTACTTTACCGTCTAGCTACTTTACCGATGCCTGTCATTGCCCTTGTTAACGGCGCAGCGGTAGGGGGCGGCTGTGAAATTGCCATCGCATGCGATTATCGGATTGTCTCTTCAACAGTAAAAGCGGGATTCGTGCAAGGGACACTAGCCATTACAACTGGCTGGGGCGGCGCAACGCTTCTTTTTGAAAAAGATGGAAAACATGATCGTGTTTTTCGTATGCTTTCAGAGGCTGAGGTATTAAATGCCGAACAATTATTGGAAGTTGGCTGGGCAACTGAAATTTTTGAAGGTGATGCAAATGAAGGT
This sequence comes from Sporosarcina sp. HYO08, assembly GCF_001563475.1. Taxonomy (GTDB): domain Bacteria; phylum Bacillota; class Bacilli; order Bacillales_A; family Planococcaceae; genus Sporosarcina. Next base: position 182,538 of record NZ_LPUT01000028.1, read on the forward strand.
TTGGAGCAGTTTCTTGCAAAAATGGTGAAGATTCATCCATCTGTTCACCGTGCCTATAAAACGATCGCTTTACGAAAGTGGACGGCTGACTTCATGCGTGATCGCATGCTGGAAGAAGCAAGGCAATGCTCACTACTATGGGAAAGCAAAGCCCATCACGATGCAGTCGATCTATTTTTATCCGGAAAATGAGGTGTTTTAGGGAATCGATGACAGTCACTCGCTGATTGTTATAGAAATCTATTGAAAAGATTAATTTTTCAGTCAAAGGTTGAAAACGTTTACAAGTATCGTATAAACTAAAAGGAGCACGATGTTCACATTCATTCGTTTTGAGGGGGGATTGTTCTGAAAAAGATCCTAATTGCGAACCGGGGGGAAATCGCTCTTAGAATTATAAAAACGTGTAAAAGGCTTGGCATTGCAACAGTTGCCGTTTATTCGGAAGCAGACCGTGACATGCCATTCGTCAAGGAAGCTGATGAAGCATTTTTACTTGGGAATGCACCTGTAAAAGAATCATACTTGAAGGCGGATGACATTGTGCAGCTTGCAGTCCAAACCGGCGCTGATGCAATTCACCCTGGCTATGGTTTACTATCCGAAAAAGCTGACTTTGTGAGGAAGATAGAAAAGGCAGGTATTCGATTTATCGGGCCAGATGCAGCGACGATCGAAAAAATGGGGGATAAGATCGGTTCACGCGTGACGATGCAACAGGCTGGGGTGCCTGTTATTCCGGGAACAGATAAAGGGGTCGGCACTTTGGAAGAAGCACTTCAAAGCGCCCCGTCAATTGGCTACCCGCTCATGTTAAAAGCGAGCGCGGGTGGAGGTGGCATTGGCATGGTGCGCTGTGAAAATGAACAAGCGCTCAGTCAACATTTTAATTCTGTTAAAGCGAGGGCGAAAGCTTATTTCGGTGATGATGTCGTCTTCCTTGAAAAGTTTATTGCGGACGCTCGACATATTGAAGTACAGATCTTTGGTGATCATTATGGGAATATTGTTCATTTACACGAGCGGAATTGCTCCGTTCAAAGACGTAATCAGAAAGTGATTGAAGAAGCGCCATCACCACGCTTAGCGGACGATGTGCGCGGACGTCTGCATGAAGCGGCGGTGCGGGCCGCGAAAGCCGTCAACTACAAAAATGCAGGAACTGTTGAATTTATCGTAGATGAAAATGATGAGTTTTACTTCTTAGAAATGAATACAAGATTACAAGTTGAGCATCCCGTTACTGAAAAAGTGATGGGGTATGATTTAGTAGAATGGCAAATTGAAGTCGCGAAAGGAAATCAGTTGCCTGAATCAGATCAGTCGAAGATGGGGGTCAACGGTCATGCGATTGAATACCGTATTTACGCCGAAGATCCAGTGAAGTTTTTACCTTCTCCGGGCATCATTCAACGATTGGACTGGGGGCAGTTAGATGATGTGCGGATCGATTCGGGCTACGTCGAAGGAGGAAGAGTCACTCCTTTTTATGATCCATTGATCGCGAAGGTAATTGTCTATGCTTCAACAAGGGAAGAGGCGATTGACAAATCGCGGGAATTCCTGACAAATGTAAAAGTAGAAGGGATTAAAACGAATGTCCCATTTTTTAATCAATTCATTCAAACAGATGAATTCATTTCAGGAAAGTATACAACGAACGTATTAAATCATTTTCAGTTAACGGCGAAGGGGGAAATATAAATGGCGGCAGTGAAATCAACGATGGCAGGAACAGTTTTTACAGTCAATGTGGCGGTTGGGGAAGAAGTGTCCGTAGGGCAAGTCGTATTAGTGCTTGAATCGATGAAAATGGAAATTCCTATTGAGGCAGACATTGCTGGAAAAGTTTCCGCAATCAATGTCCAAGTTGGCGATTTCGTCAATGAAGAAGATACGCTGCTGACAATTGAATCGTAAGGGAAGACGGGGAGAATGGACGGAAGGGGAATGGGTGTGACAAACTATAATGAAAAACTAGACAAGAAATTGTCCAATATATTTGCTGGCGGACACTCAAAATACCATGAAAAGTTAAAAGAGCAAAAAAAGTTATTTGTAAGAGATCGTTTGAAGTTGCTATTTGATGAAGGAGAATATACAGAAGACGGCCGATTTGCGAATTGTGAAGCTGAAGATTTACCAGCGGATGGCGTCGTGACGGCTATGGGGAAAGTGAATGGCCAAACAGTCTGTGTGATGGCGAATGATTCAACGGTCAAAGCAGGGTCTTGGGGGGCGCGTACCGTTGAAAAAATTATTCGTATTCAAGAAATTGCGGAGAAACAACGTGTGCCAATGCTCTACCTAGTCGATTCAGCAGGTGCGCGCATAACTGACCAATTGGATATGTTTCCGAACCGCAGGGGGGCGGGGAGAATTTTTCATAACCAGGTGAAGCTTTCAGGATTGATCCCGCAGATTTGTTTACTTTTTGGCCCGTCTGCGGCGGGTGGTGCCTATATCCCGGCGTTTTGCGATATCGTCATCATGGTCGAGGGGAACGCCTCCATGTATTTAGGTTCACCGCGGATGGCGGAAAAAGTAATTGGCGAAAAAGTAACGCTTGAGGAAATGGGCGGTGCGCGGATGCATTGTTCAGTAAGTGGCTGCGGAGATGTGCTAGCAGAAAGCGAGGAGCAGGCAATCATAGAGGCGCGACGCTACTTAAGTTATTTCCCGGCCAACTATACGGAAAAACCGCAAATAACTGAAACGCTCCCGGCAAAAGCGGGAAGAAGTTTGGAAGCGATTATTCCTGAAAATCAAAATGCTCCATTTGATATGTACGAAGCAATTGACGGACTGATTGATGAAGGCAGTTTTTTTGAAATCAAAAAACTTTTTGCGTCTGAAGTAATTACGGGATTGGCTCGGATTGAAGGACAGTCCGTTGGAATCATTGCCAATCAGCCGAAGGTAAAAGGTGGAGTGCTTTTCGTTGACTCTGCTGATAAAATGACAAAGTTTATCAATTTATGTGATGCCTTTTCTATCCCGCTTTTATTCCTTGCAGATGTGCCAGGATTTATGATTGGTACGAAAGTGGAACGGGCTGGAATTATACGCCATGGGGCAAAGCTCATTATGGCGATGAGTTCTGCTACTGTCCCAAAGATTTCAGTCATTGTAAGAAAAGCATATGGAGCAGGACTATATGCGATGGCAGGCCCGGCATTTGAGCCGGATGTATGCATTGCCCTGCCGACCGCACAAATTGCTGTTATGGGACCGGAAGCTGCAGTCAACGCAGTCTATTCCAATAAAATTGAAGCGATTGAAGATCCGAAAGAACGAATTGCCTTTGTGCAGGAAAAACATCGAGAGTATAAAGAGGAAATCGATATTTATAAGTTGGCTTCGGAGCTTATTATCGATGAAATTGTAAAACCTTCCGACTTAAGAAAAGTTCTTGCTGATCGAATTCGTCTCTATTCAACAAAAGAAGTTCCATTACCACCAAGAAAACATCCTGTCTATCCTGTATAATGAAAGAAAAAAGGCCGCCTTATTTAAGAGGGAGGCCTTTTCCATTAGGAGGAAGGATGGATCTGGGATGGACATTGTTATTGCGGGGGCGGGATCGATTGGGCTATTGGTAGGGTCCTATTTATCTGAAGCGGGCTTTCACGTGACTTTTTATGTCCGCAGGGAAGAGCAGGCGAGGCTTATTCGAGAAAATGGAGTATGCCGTGTGAACCAGGATCATTCAGAAACTATTGTTCCGGCAGACGCATCTACAGAACTGTCAAAACTGCCCGCCTCGGCATTATGGATCGTTGCTGTGAAATATGCCCACCTGCAAAGCTTGCTAAAATCAATGGGAAAAGTAAATAACAAGAATCCCATATTATTTTTGCAAAACGGTATTGGTCATGTGCCCTTAATACGAGAAACTGGGTTGTGTCATGTTGCGTTTGCGACTGTTGAACATGGTGCAAAAAGGATGAATGATTGGACAGTTTCCCATAATGGTGTTGGAATGATTGCAATAGCTGCTGAAAAAGGAAATGATCAGTTATTCACTCTTATTGGACAAGCGGCGTCAGCCCAGTTTCCGATACTCTTTAAAGAAAACGCAGAGCGGATCTTAATGCGTAAAGTATTGATCAATTGTATGATCAATCCATTGACAGCCATTTTGGGTGTTGAAAATGGCGACCTGATCGAAAATCCATACTGCTTAACCCTTTTCCAAAACTTATACGAAGAGCTAATAGGTGCGTTTCCTAAAATGGCATCAGACCTTTCCTATGAGGATGTCGTGGCGGTTTGTCGCAACACGGCAAGAAACCAATCTTCGATGTTAGTTGATCGATTGGCAGGGCGCCAAATGGAAATTGACACAATCGTGTCTGCCGTCATTGAAAGGGCAAATGATCAAGGAAAGCAGCTGCCGATTTTGCAGACATTTGAACAAATGCTGTATGCGATCAATCAGAAAGGGGAGAGTTTATGAATTCGGTCATCTCAATTATTTTGGGAACGCTGATTTTCTTCCCGTTTTTGGTGACAGTTCTATTTTTACTCATTATGAGAAAGAGAGGAAAGGCGCCGGCTGTGGTAATAGGTCAAGCTGCGGATTTGACGACGCCTTTTTTATTTTTAGCTGTATATATTGCAGTTTGGCTCATTTTCGATGAAGGGGTTGGCATTTATATCATCATGATTGCGATTGTGATCGCAATTATGATGATCATCTTAGAAAGGATTCGAAAGAAAGAATTTCATCTATTCCGACTGCTAAAAAGGGCATGGCGGTTATATTTTCTTATTTTATGCGCTGCTTACAGCATGCTTTTGTTAGTTGGAATCGTATTGAAAGTAATGGAATATGTTACTTGATTAGCTTGAGGATGAGCTTTTGCTTTTCAAACACTCCGGGTGAAGTGTTATACTCGTGTCATACTTTAAGGGGCAAAGGGGCAGGGAATAATGGAATTGGAAACATTGGCATTACAAGAAAAAAACGAAGTAATGCTATCTTATAACAATGATCAACAATTTCTACAAAAATTTTTCGATTATCCTTATTCTGACGATTCTTATGTGAATAGGTTGCAGGAGCTCGAAAAACGTACAATTCAAAGACAGCAGCTTGCCGAAACGATCCAACGTTTTATGACGCCATTTGGCATTTCGACACATGCACAGCGGCATATCGATGAACTGGCGGATAACGGCGTTGTCGTTATTGGCGGTCAACAGGCTGGTGTTTTAACAGGTCCTATGTATTCCGTACATAAGGCTATTACGGTCATCCTCCTTGCTAGAAAACAGCGAATAGAGTTAGGTGTACCAGTAATACCGGTGTTCTGGGTTGCTGGGGAAGATCATGATTTGAATGAGATTAACCACGTTTACACAGAAACAAATGGCAGGGCCGTTAAAAATCAATATTATGAGAGATATGTTATGAAGCTGACTGCATCAGATACCGTGTATGATCAAGTACAAATGGCTTCTTTTGTGAAAAGCATATTTGGCAATTTTGGAGAAACAGCTCATACAAAAAACTTATTACATGAAGTGTTAGATGCGGTTGAGCAAGAGAAGACTTTTACAAACTTTTTTGTGCGATTAATGAATCATTTGTTCCAGTCGGAAGGTTTACTATTGATTGACGCTAATTTTAAACCGCTGCGTTTACTTGAAAGTAATTATTTTTGTCGATTGATCAATGAGGCAGAACCGATTGCTACCCTGATTGCGAAGAAAGAAGAACAGTTTGTGCAAGAGGGATTTAACGCGCCGATCCAATCAGCAGAAAACGCTGCTCACTTATTTTATATACATGAAACGGGCCGAGTGTTATTAACGAGAGAGCAGGGAGACTTTGTTAATGAAAGCGCCGGGATCCGATTTACGAGAGAAGAGTTGTTGCAAATAGCTGAACGAAAGCCATGGCTATTAAGCAATAATGTGGCGACAAGGCCGCTTATGCAAGAAATGGTATTTCCTGTGTTAGCGTTTGTCGGGGGGCCTGGAGAAATTGCTTATTGGGCAATATTAAAAGATGCCTTCCATCATTTAGATATGAAAATGCCGATCATTGCACCTAGAATATCCATGACGCTTGTTACACCGCAAGTGAAGCATGTGCTGACTGAAAAATCGTTAACGGTGGAGGATGTTCTTTTAGGGAAAATAAAAGATGAACGTGAAAAGCTAATTGGGGAGTTAAGAAATGATCAATTAGACCAGCTTGTTGATGAAACAGAACAGCTTTTAATCGAACAATATGAAAAACTCCAGCAGCTTGTTAAGCAGCAGAAAATGCTTTTGACTACCGAGCTTTTGCAGAAAAACGTCGCCGTTCATAAAAATCAGCTGAATTATTTAAGAGACAAAGCGGAAGAAGCGACGTTATTAAAGTACGATCCTGTTTTTCGTACATATAATTTGTTAGAAGGCGAATTGAATCCAAATGGCTCGCTGCAAGAGCGCATATATACGCCTTACGCTTACTTAAATGACTACGGTCCCGAATTGATCAAAGATTTGTTGGGGCTGCCTTTTGAAATGGATGGAACACATAAAGTTGTTTATTTATGAGCAACGTCTAAAGATAAAACACTTATGCAAATGTATTTCTATTTGCATAAGTGTTTTTTCATTTTTTAATCGAATAATCTCAATGAAACAAGTACTATTTACACAATTTTAAACGATATTCATAAAATGATCGGAAATGGGTGGAGGAATGTGGGGGGATGTGGTACATTAATTTCATATAGTGGGGTGAAGAGTATGTTCATGGGTGAATATCAGCATACTGTTGATACAAAAGGTCGCCTAATTGTCCCCTCGAAATTTCGGGAACATCTAGGAGATGGCTTTGTTTTGACCCGTGGATTGGACAACTGTCTCTTCGGCTATCCGATGGAAGAATGGAAGCGACTAGAGGAAAAATTGAAGGCGTTACCTGTTACGAAAAAAGATGCCCGTGCTTTTACACGGTTTTTCTTCTCCGGAGCGACTGAAGTTGAACTGGATAAACAAGGTCGGATCAATATTCCATCTTCACTCTTACACTATGCGAAAGTAGAAAAAGATTGTGTCATTCTTGGCGTTTCCGGACGGATCGAAATATGGTCCAAAGCCCTTTGGGAGGACTACTATCAGGAGTCCGAGCAATCATTTAATGAGATCGCAGAAAACATCATTGATTTCGATTTTTAAAGCTTTACAAGAAGGTAAAGCGATTTCAAACGCAGGAATGAAGTTTGTCATTTGACACACAATAACACCAAGGTGAATCAGATTTTTGAAAGTGGGCGGTTTAATTGTTCAACCATACAACTGTATTGCTTCATGAAGCTGTCGAAGGCTTAAACATTAAAAACGACGGTATTTACGTTGATTGTACGCTCGGTGGGGCGGGTCATAGTAAAGAAATTGTGGAGCAACTGTCACCAGAAGGCCGACTGATCTGTTTTGACCAAGATTTAACGGCGATTGAAGTGGCAAAAGAACGATTAAAAGACCATTTGTCTAAAGTGACATTTGTCCACTCGAATTTTAGGCATTTAAAATCTGAGTTGGCAAAGCTTGGGGTATCTTCAGTCGATGGGGTTCTTTATGATTTGGGTGTCTCTTCTCCGCAATTAGATACGCCGGAGCGCGGGTTTAGTTACAACCATGATGCGCCGCTTGATATGCGCATGAATACAGAAGCGTCTTTGACTGCTTACGAAGTAGTCAATCATTGGTCATATGAAGATTTGGTTCGTATATTCTTTCGCTATGGGGAAGAAAAATTCTCTAAAAGTATTGCGCGGAAAATAGAGCAAGCAAGAGAACAACAACCAATTGAAACGACTGGAGAGCTTGTGGAATTAATCAAGGCAGGCATTCCAGCTGCAGCAAGACGTACAGGCGGACATCCTGCAAAGAGAGTATTTCAAGCGATTCGCATTGCAGTGAATGACGAGCTAGGAGCAGCCGAAGATTCCATTTCAGATGCAATTACTTTGCTCAATCCAGGCGGAAGAATGAGTGTAATTACTTTCCATTCTTTGGAGGACCGGCTTTGTAAAACGATTTTTAAAGAAGCATCTTCATACCCCGAACTTCCACCAAATTTACCTGTCATTCCAGAAGGCATGGAACCGATTTTAAAGTTGATCACAAGAAAGCCGATCACACCAGGTGAAACAGAGATAGAAAATAATAAACGGGCGCGATCCGCGAAGTTAAGAATTGCCGAAAGAAAATAAAGGAGGTAAAGGAGATGGCATTAGAACAGAGACAATTTCAGACGGCATATGTTCCAGAAGTTGAACAGCAAGCAATACCCAGTAAACAAACACATACTCGTCCTAAAAAGAGAAAATTGTTTTCAGTCGGTGAGAAGTTCCTATTTATGCTTTTTTCGGCGGCATTAGTCCTTTTCTCAACGATGATCTTACATACGCAAGCACAAATTAATGAAACAAACAGGGAAGTACAAATGATTACTAAAGATATAAACGAAGTGAAAAAACAGAATATGGAATTGTCCATCCAAGTGAGCGAAAAATCCACATATGAACGTATATGGGAAAAAGCAAAAGAACTCGGCTTGAATCTGAACGAAAATAACGTGAAGGTTGTGCCTGGACGATGAAAAAGAAGTTTCGATTTCAATGGGGAGCCTTCCTGATGTTTTTGCTGTTTGGAGGGCTCTTTTTTCTGTTGTTAGGGAGAATGTTGTTTATTCAAGTCACTGGACAGGCGGAAGGGCGGGTGATGGCTGCACTTGCTGAGGCAAAATATGCGAGAGAATCGGTATTGACAGCAGATCGAGGGACAATTGTCGATCGAAATGGCGAGTTAATTGCATCCGATACATTAAGCTATCGTCTTGTGGCGGTATTAAGTGAGAGCGCAAGTAAAGGCGCCAAAAAGCCTCATCATGTCCAAGACTTTGAAAAAACTGCCGAAGTACTGTCCAATTATATTCCAATGGAGAAAGAAGAAATTTTATCCCGATTAAAATCTTTTAAAGAAGCTGACAGATGGCAAGTTGAGTTTGGGAAAGCCGGACGGGATATTAACCATGAATCAGCTTTAAAATTGAGGGACGAAAAACTTCCTGGCATTCTGTTAATAGAAGATAAGAAGCGATTCTATCCAAATGGGATATTTGCGTCGTATTTAGTAGGATTTACGACGAGAGAAGAACAGAAGGATGGCATCGTTTCAACGGTCGGCAGAATGGGGCTTGAGGCGATCTATAATGACGAATTGACAGGGCAGGATGGCAAAGTCGAATTTGAGTCTGACGGTTGGGGTGTTATTTTATCCAAGTCAGAAAAAGCGATTGTTCCAGCCAAAGACGGTTACGATATTCAATTAACGATCGATAAAACGATACAGAACTTTGTCGAAGAAGCGATGACCCGTGTCGAAAAAGAGTATTCGCCGAAGAAAATGCTCGTCATTGTGGCAAATCCGAAAACAGGGGAAATTTTAGCAGTGAGTCAACGTCCATCTTTTCATCCCGGCACACGTGAAGGACTTACGGATAACTGGTTGAATGAAGCACTTGAAACGACAATTGAACCTGGTTCAACGCTGAAAATGTTTACTGTTGCAGCAGCTGTTGAAGAGAAAAAATGGGATTCTAATGCGTGGTATCAATCAGGCCAATATAAGGCGCCTGGTGCCACCATTCGGGACGTGAATAGAACAGGGTGGGGGACGATTACGTATTTGGAAGGTTTTCAGCGTTCCTCTAACGTTTCGATGGCGTATTTACTAGAAAGAATGGGTCACGGAACATTTATTGACTATATTGGCCGATTTGGATTCGGGGAAAAGACCGGAATTAATTTGCCGAATGAGGCGAGCGGGAAAATTCTTGATACCCGCCCGATTGAAAGGATTACAACGGCATATGGTCAAGGTTCTACGGTGACACCGATTCAAATGGTGCAAGCTGCTTCTGCCATTGCCAATAATGGTGTGATGATGAAACCATATGTGATTGATAAAATTATAGATCCAAATACTGGGAAAGTTATTCAGCAAGAAAAGCCCGAGGCACATGGGACGCCGATTTCCGCGGAAACGGCAAAAATGGTTAGGGAGCTTCTTGCGTCAACAGTCACTTCTGAAAAAGGAACCGCCCGCAGATTTGCATTAAATGGCTATTCAGTTGGTGGAAAGACTGGAACCGCCGAAATCCCTAAGCCAAATGGGGGCGGGTATTTATCGGGGACCGGAAATTATTTATATTCATTCCTTGGAATGGCACCAGCCGATGATCCTCAGCTCATTACGTATGCGATTGTTCAACAACCGAAGCTGAATTATGGCCAATCTGGATCTGAGTCGGTTTCCAAACTATTCAATCCCATTATGGAAAGCAGTTTAAAATATTTAAACATTGTCCCTGATGGTGAAGGAGCGGTTGATACTGCTGTCATCGAAGATTATACTAGTAAAGATTCGGATGATGTCATGGCAAAGTTGCAGAAAGACGGATTCAACCCAATTCTGATTGGTGAAGGCGGAAAGATCATAAGTCAATATCCGTCGGGAAATACGAAACTTACAGTTGGCTCCCTCATTTTATTAAAAACAGATGGAATGACAACTTTACCGGATTTCACAGGATGGTCCAAGAAGATGATACGCTCTTTTAAACATTTATCTGGACTCGAATTACGATTGAATGGTGATGGTTTCGTCACAAGCCAAAGCGTTTCTAAAGGAGCGTTGCTAGACTTCCATGAGCCAGTTGTCATACAACTGCAAGTGCCTTCCGAATTGTATTCGCCGAAAGAAGAAAATACCGAAGCTGAGAGCATAGTTGGCGGTTGAACGAATAGCTATACACTGCGTTTCATAAATTGGTAGAAAAAAGAAGAGGGTGTATTTGTACTGCGCTCATACATCAATCTGCAATCTAAAAAAAGATTGCGGGCAGTGTTTGTTATTTTTGTTCTACTCATCTTGGCGGTTATCGGTAAATTATTTCACGCCCAAATCATTCGGCATGAGTTATATAAAGGCCGTGCTGAAGCGAATTGGGACAGGGAAATACCATTCGGCGGCATCCGTGGTGATATTGTCGATCGTAATGATAATTTAGTAGTTGGCAATCGATTAGCCCCTACGCTCTATTTTATGCCATCGCAAAATAAGGATATTAAAAGTGCGGCTCGGTCGCTTGCAGAAGTTCTAGGTATTAAAGCTTCCGAGTTAGAAGAAAAGATGTCCAAAAAAGCATATATGGTTAAATTGGCGCCTGAAGGGAAAAATATTACGAAAGAACAAGCGGATCGGGTTGCCCAACTCAAAATAGACGGTTTGTACACAGGTGTAGATTTTGTCAGGCATTACCCAAAGGGCGAATTGCTCTCCAGATTATTAGGGTTTACTGGCTATGACGGGCAAGGACTTGCAGGTATTGAATTTGCTTATGATGAAATACTTCAAGGAACAGGCGACAAAATCCGTTTATATACGGATGCAAAAGGAATTCCACTGCCACATGTCGATGACAGCTTTCACACCGGGAAAAACGGTGCTTCTGTTAAATTAACGATCGATGTTCGGATGCAAGAAATTGTAGAGCGTGAATTGCTTCAAGCGATGGAAAAGTACGATGCTACGCAAGCATTAGCAATTATTATGGATCCTAGGACCGGAGAGTTGCTGTCGCTTGCGTCTGCTCCAACCTATCATCCTACAGATTATAAAAAAGTGGATTCGAGCATTTATAATCGGAATTTACCGGTTTGGATGACCTTTGAACCCGGTTCTACATTTAAAATTGTAACGTTAGCTGCGAGCTTGGAAGAAAAGCTTGTCGATTTGAAAAATGAGCGTTTTTATGATCCGGGCTATGTAATGGTTGAAAATGCAAGATTGCGCTGCTGGAAAAGAGAAGGTCATAAAGATCAAACTTTCACGGAGGTCGTTGAAAATTCTTGCAACCCTGGCTTTGTTGAAATGGGTCAACGATTAGGCAAGGATAAGCTAAATCAGTACATACGTGATTTTGGCTTTGGGGAGACGACCGGTTCCGGAATTGCTGGTGAGGCGAAAGGAATTCTTTTTAATGAAAAAAATTTTGGTCCCGTCGAACAAGCGACAACAGCATTTGGTCAAGGAATTTCGGTGACACCGATTCAACAAGTGCAGGCAGTCGCAGCAGCGATCAACGGCGGTCATCTTTACCGCCCTTACATTGTAAAAGAGCTGTTAAATGATAAAGGAGAGACAATTCAAACTTTTGAACCCGATGAAAAAAGACGGGTTATTGGGGAGGAAGCCTCCAAGCAAGTGCGAGAAGCATTGGAATCAGTCGTTGCCAATGGATCAGGCCGAAATGCTTTTGTCGATGGACTGCGTGTCGGAGGCAAAACTGGGACTGCACAAAAAGTAGTAGATGGTGCCTATAAAGATGGTGATTACATTGTATCATTTATCGGATTTGCTCCGGCGGATGATCCACAGCTGCTCGTCTATGTTGCGGTAGACAGTCCAAAAAATTCTATGCAATTTGGAGGCGTCATTGCAGCACCAATCGTCGGACGGATTATAGAAGAAGTTGCCCCGTTAGCAGGCATTTCTAAACGGCAAGGACAAATTGAAAAAGAATATAGATGGGGAGATGTAGAGACCCATCGGGTGCCTGATTTGACGGGTATGACGAAAGGAAAAATTGGAAAGCAGTTGTACACATACCGCATCGAATGGCATGGTTCTGGCGAACAGGTAAAATATCAGTTGCCTGCGCCCGATTCATTGATTAGTATTGATGATGTTATTCACGTCTATACCGAGTAGATGGGGATTATAATATTGAAATGCACTAGTTTTAACTTGATTCTGTAATTGCACGTATTTTGAGATGTACATTTCAAAGTATAGGCGCAAGGACGCGGAGGAGTTATTGAAAATGATTGGTGCTGTTAAAAGGTAGAAGGAGAAAAAATTATGACACTCGTCACGACATTGATGGCTATTGCCGTCGCGTTTATTGTTTCAGCGGTTTTGGGTCTTGTCATTATCCCAACGCTGAGAAGGATGAAATTTGGGCAAAGTATCCGTGAAGAAGGACCGCAAGCCCATATGAAAAAAGCAGGAACACCAACAATGGGGGGGCTCATTTTTCTTGGCTCAATCATTGTGACAACGATTACGTTTTCGTACATATATGATGTACTTACGACGCAAACGATTGTTTTACTAATTGTACTCGTTGGATTTGGGATTATTGGATTTTTGGATGATTTTATCATCGTTGTACTCAAGCGAAATTTGGGTCTTACATCTCTACAAAAGTTAATTGGGCAAATTATTGTAGCGATTGCCGCATTTTTCTTGTTAAAACTTGGACCATTTGAAACAACTGTGCACATTCCATTTACGGAATATACAATTGAGCTAGGTGTCTTTTACGTTGCCTTTCTTATTTTTTGGCTCGTTGGATTTTCAAATGCCGTCAACTTATCGGATGGTCTGGATGGGCTTGTTGCAGGTACATCCTCAATTGCTTTTGCCGCATTTGGAGTGCACTCACTCATCTATGGTCAGTATGACATCGCAATGTTTGCATTTGTTGTGACGGGTGCAATGCTAGGATTTTTGGTCTTTAATGTGAAACCTGCAAAAGTATTTATGGGGGATACGGGCTCGCTAGCACTTGGCGGTGCTTTGGCAATGCTGTCTGTACTGATCAAACAAGAATTTCTTTTGCTCGTCATCGGAATTGTATACGTTGTTGAGACACTATCAGTGATTATTCAAGTCATTAGTTTTAAAACAACAGGGAAACGGATTTTCAAGATGAGTCCAATTCACCATCATTTTGAGCTTTCAGGATGGTCGGAATGGAAAATCGTCATTGTGTTTTGGGGCATTGCATTTTTGGCAGCAATCCTACCTATTCTTCTGGAGGTGATGTAATTGAAAAATGTATACCAATTTAAAGGTTTAAACATTCTCGTTCTCGGCCTAGCAAAAAGTGGTTTTGCAGCAGCAAAATTGCTGCACGCTTTAGGGGCGAACGTAACAGTCAATGATGCATCACCTGAAGAAGGGAATAAAGAGGCAGCTGAACTCGGGGAGAAGGGTGTTCACGTGATTTGTGGAGGACACCCTTCCAACCTTTTGGAACAAGGCTTTGATCTGATTGTGAAAAACCCAGGAATTCCGTATCATAATCCAGTACTTGTAGACGCCGTGCGGAAAAACATACCGATTTGGACTGAAATTGAGCTTACCTATAAAATTAGCGAAGCGCCAATTATTGCGATTACGGGTTCAAATGGTAAAACAACTACGACGACATTACTTTATCACATGTTGAATATCGGGAAGAAAAAGCCATTGATTGCCGGAAATATCGGTAAAGTTTCTTGTGCTGTAGCTAAAAAAGCGACGAGTGAAAATACGATTGTGCTTGAAGCCTCCTCGTTCCAATTGATGGGGACAGAGCAGTTTAAACCTAAAATTGCCATATGGACGAATTTGTATGAAGCGCATCTTGACTATCATGGAACAGTAGAAGATTATGCGGCAGCGAAGTCAAAAGTTGCTGCCAATCAAACTGAAACAGATTATTTAATATACAATGCGGATCAGCCAAAATTGACTTCTTACGTCGATGCTATGGCAGCTAGAAAAATACCATTCTCTTTAAAAGGCAGAAGAGAAGAGGGGATCTCGGCAGATGAAACACAAATCTATTGGAATGGAAGTCCATTCATTAGCAGATCGATCATTAAACTGCCTGGCGACCATAACTTAGAAAATATTTTGGCGGCAACCGCAGCTGCTATTTTACTAGGCTGTGACCATGAGGCAATTGAAAATGTACTAAGCTCTTTTACAGGTGTTCGGCATCGCATGCAGTTCGTAAAGGAATTGATGGGAAGAAAGTTTTACAATGATTCCAAAGCAACAAATACACTTGCAACCAAAAGCGCTCTTGCCGCGTTTAATAGACCTACAATCTTAATTGCGGGCGGTTTGGATCGGGGTCAGTCATTTGAGGAGTTACGTCCTTACATGAACAATGTGAAAGTGGTTGTGGCGCTTGGAGAAACAGCAGATCAGTTCGCTGAATTTGCTTCTTCATGCGGAATTTCAACTGTTTTACAAGTAGAAAGTATGCAAGATGCTGTGAGAAAAGCATATTCATTGACGGCGGAAGGAGATATTGTTTTACTTTCACCAGCTTGTGCGAGTTGGGATCAATATCCGAATTTTGAAGCCCGTGGTGATGAATTTATCAATGCAGTAATGGCATTGTAAGACATCGAATCAGGTACTAGCAAACTTGCGAAAGGATGCGGTCACTGGAAAGGAAGTTAAAGGCTGCCTTTATTGGATCGGCCATTATGTTGTCGTTCATTGGATTAGTTTTTGTGCATTCGGCGGGATCTTATTGGGGAGCAGTTCACTATGCTGACTCGTCTCCGTTTATCGTCAAACAAGGAATTTATATGGTGGTGTCTGTGGGAATTGCTTTACTGATGATGAAAAGCCCTTTGACATCTAATCCGAAGATTTGGACAGTCGTTTACTATGTTACGATTTTAATGCTAGTTGCTGTACTTATTCCAGGCATCGGGGCAGTTCGAAATGGGTCGCAAAGTTGGATTGCATTTGGCCCGTTTAGCATTCAGCCGGCAGAATTTGTGAAAGTTGCACTCATTGGAAAACTAGCATCCAGCTTCAATCGTTCACGTAAGAAAAGTGTTTTTCAGCTAAGTCATTTTGGATACATCCTTTTACCGGCGGCACTGATCATGTTACAGCCTGACTTGGGGTCGGCTGTGATTATGATTGTTTCTGCGTTCGTCATTTTATTTATAGCAGGCTATCCTTTAAAGTTTTTCTTGTTTCTTGGTGCATCCGGAGTCGGAGCATTTATAGCGCTTATTGCTTCCGCTCCGTACCGTTTGGATCGTATTAAATCATACGTTGACCCATGGAGTGATCCGCTCGGAAAGGGCTTTCAGGGTATTCAATCGTTATTTGCGATTGCGCCGGGAGGGCTATTCGGGCATGGTTACGGCAATAGTCGCCAAAAGTATTTATATTTACCCGAACCGCAAAATGATTTTATCTTTTCGATCATTGCAGAAGAAACAGGATTTATCGGTGCGACATTTATATTATTTGTTTTTATTGTTTTGATGGTTGCAACTTTTGGAATCGCGATCCGTATGAAGGGTAGAAGTGAATTTTATATGGTCGCTGGTATGGGATCGATGATTATCTTTCAAACGGTTTTAAATGTTGGCGTTGTATCCGGGCTTTTACCTGTTACAGGTGTTACGTTACCGTTTATCAGTTATGGAGGATCATCGTTGCTCACAACTTGGATCGCAGTTGGAACTATTTTACATTACACAACTGATCAAAAATGGAGATGACAGGAGGGGGAATTATGAGCAAGGTCATTGATATCGAAGAGCGAATTCCATCCATGCGGGAAAAACGCCGCAGGAAAACAAATAAAAAATTTATACTAACGCTGACTGTGTTCGTACTTGCTCTCCTTGTCGTTTTGTATCTTCAATCTCCATTGAGTAAAGTTGAAAAAATTCAAGTGAACGGCGGCATGTTGCATGATGCAGATTTTTATGTGAAAGAAAGTGAAATCCTCATTGGAAAATCGCTTTGGAGCGTTCGTACAGGCGACGTGGAAAAAAAGCTGGAGAAACTGAAAGGTGTTCAACATGCGGAGGTCTCACGAAAATGGTATCGCGATATTGAAATTACGATTACGGAGTGGCCGACCATAGCCTATGTCGAAGAAGAAGGGCAATACCGTTTAGTGGTGGAAAATGGAGAGTTATTTCCGCATGCGGAGACGTTTCCCGGGGTAGAAGCACCGATTCTCAACAATTTTCTACAAAAAGATGAGATGATGGGAATGATCAAGCAACTTGTGCAGTTGGACAAGTCTATTTACCATTTATTGTCGGAAATTGTTTACGTCGATCGGGAAGGCGGTGCTGACCGTGTAATTGCGTATATGGACGATGGATATGAAGTTCATGCAATTATTTCGACATTTGCAGAAAAAATGGCTTACTATCCAGAAATGATTGCCCAGTTGGACGACTTAGAAAAAGGGGTTATCGACATTGAGGTAGGGACTTACTTCATCCCTTACAGAAATTACTATGGCGGCGAAAATGAGACGGAGGTTGAAGCTGAAGAAGGTGAGATGGTTGACGATGGGGAAGCAGAATAGGAAAAAAGGAAGGAACATTCTTTTTTCTATTGTTTTTCTCGTTCTTGGTTTCATTCTTGCATTTTCGTATCGTACATTAGGGAAAAATAATGATGTCGTTGATCTCGAATCGGGTACCTTTCTTCACGAACAACAGTATCGTGAGGAATTGATCGGTCAACAAGAAAGAAATAAAGAACTATCGGATGAAATTGCAAGTAAACAGAATGAAATTCGAGAATATGAACAAAGTTTTTCCACGCAGGAGAAAGACCATGAAGTTCTCGTTGAGGAAGCAAAAGATCTGCGATTGTTATTAGGAGCCATTCCTGCAGTAGGGCAAGGGGTCAAAGTGACGCTTCGCGATGCGGAATATGATCCTATAGAACAAAATCCAAATGATTATATTGTTCATGAAAGCCATGTTCTTCGCGTCATTAATGAGCTGCGTATTGCGGGAGCCCAAGGACTTGCAATAAATGGACAACGAATTACATCCTATTCATCCATCAAGTGTACAGGACCCGTTATTACGGTAGATGGCAGAACATTTCCCGCACCATTTGTTATTGAGGCAGTTGGGGATATGGAAGTTCTCTCAGCGGCGCTTCATTTAAAGGGCGGGGTTATTGATAGTCTTTTAAGAGATCATATTGTTGTAACGACAGAACTGTTAAAAGAAATTCGATTATCAGCCATGCGGAATGAAGGCTAATGCTAATCATTGATTGAAAGGAGATTGGACGGTGAAGAAAATAATACATTGGCGATTTACGCTCATTTTACTAATCGTCGGATTTATGATTGCCGTCCAATACAATTCGATGAAAAATCCGGAGAAGCGGGACACGAGAGACATCTGGGCGATCCGTCAGGAACTTGCATCGGAACAAAAGCTTCATTCCGAATTGCTATCGGAGATTCGTGAACTAGATAAGACATTACGTACATATAACACTTTGAATGATGAAAATACGGGCCGGGCATTATTGGAAACCGTTGAAAAACTTCACCGACAAGCTGGAATGACCGCTATAGAAGGAGCGGGGATTGTCATTGAAGTAAAGCCATCGGCAGAAAGTATAGCACTTGGTTTACCAATTATGGGCATTTCACCGGATTTATTGACACGCTTTGTCAATGAGATCAATCGTTTTAAAGGCATTACTTTGGAAATCGATGGTAAACGATTTACGACTTTAAGTGCTATTCGCGATATAAATGGGGTAACGACAGTAAACGGATTGAATGTTTCAACACCACCATTTATGATGAAGGTTATTTCACCGACGCTTGCAGATAGCGAAAAGTTATATAATTATTTGCTTGGCTCTTCGTTACATGACGATTTCTATTTGGATGATCTTATTTTTGACATTGGACAACCATCTATGGATATTCAAATAAACGGTTGGTCGGAAAACTTTACAAATGAGTTTCTACATGAATTGCCGAAAGGAGAATGACGATGTGGTTACCTTTGCTCGGTCTTGTACTTGGGATTTCGCTCGGTCTTTTATCCGATATTCAAATCCCGCAGGCATACGGCAATTATTTGTCAATTGCTGTACTTGCTGCTCTCGACACCCTTTTCGGTGGAATTCGTGCACACTTGCAGCAAGTTTACGATGATAAGGTGTTCGTATCGGGATTCTTCTTTAATATCGCTTTAGCGGCCGCCCTAGCGTTTTTAGGGGTACATTTAGGTGTCGATTTATATCTGGCGGCAGTATTTGCTTTTGGGGTCAGATTATTCCAGAATATAGCTGTGATTAGAAGGATTATACTAGTAAAATGGTCTGATCGAAACAAGGTTTCTAATACAAATGTTCCCGATTGAAAGGAATTCAATAGAATATGTTGAAATTATTTAGACAATGTCGCTGTAATACAATAGAATGGGATTTAGGAGTTGCTTTGGGAGGTGCCAATTAGTGAGCCAATCAGAATTATATGTATCACTTGATATAGGTTCTTCATCGATCAAAGTATTGATTGGTGAAGTGGAAGGAAAAACGCTGCATGTAATTGGCGTTGGAAATGTACAATCAGAAGGTGTCCGAAAAGGAACGATTATAGACATAGACGCTACCGTCCAATCGATTCGAAAAGCGGTCGATCAAGCCGAGAGAATGATTGGCATGCAAATTCGGGAAGTGATTCTTGGGATTCCGGCAACGGGCGTCGTTTTGCAAGATGTAAAAGGCGTTGTTGCAGTCAACTCTGAAAATCGTGAGATTACAGACGATGACTTGGATCGCGTTATGAAATCTGCACAAGTCATGTCGGTTCCGCCTGAGCGTGAAATTGTAAACATTATTCCAAAACAATTCATAGTAGACGATTATGATGAAATTAAAGATCCTAGAGGAATGATTGGGGTTCGTCTAGAAATGGACGGTACGTTAATCACAACATCGAAAACGCTTGTTCATAATATTTTGCGTTGTGTTGAGAGAGCGGGGCTCGATATTCGTGAAATTTACTTGCAACCATTAGCAGCAGGTACATTTGCTTTAACGGATGACGAGAAAAACCATGGAACTGCCTATATTGACATTGGCGGCGGTTCAACAACGATTACGATTTTTGGTGAAAATCGGCTAATGGCCACAGCAGTAGTGCCTGTGGGAGGAGATCATATCTCTAAAGATTTATCAATCGTTTTAAAAACACCTACAGAACAGGCAAGAAAAATTAAACACCAATATGGACATGCCTTTTATGATGATGCTTCTGATGATGAACTATTTGAAGTGCCAGTCGTTGGGGTTGATACAAAAGATCAATATAGTCAACGATATATATCCGAAATCATTGGCGTCCGATTGGAAGAATTATTCGAACTTGTCCTAGAGGAATTATATCGCATGGGTATCCGTGATTTGCCTGGAGGAATTGTATTAACAGGTGGAATTACAAAGATTGACGGGATTCTTCAACTGGCTAGACATGTGCTGAAAACGAGAGTGAGACTTCATTCTCCAGAATACATCGGTGTGCGTGAACCAATGTATACAACTGCGGTTGGTCTCATCCGCTATGCGCACATGCAAGATGAATATTTTGGCTATTCATCAGATGCGCCTACGGTTACACCGATTGAAGAAACAGTTCCTTCTTCATCAAAAGATATGAAAAAGCCGAAAGAACGAAAACCTGAAAAAAAACCTGGTATTATTAACTGGGCTAAAAATACATTCAATAACTTTTTTGAATAGAACAGCAGAAGATGGACCTGAAATGGATTAGGAGGAGAGAAGATGCTGGAATTTGATACGAATATCGATTCGTTGGCAGTGATCAAAGTAATCGGTGTCGGCGGTGGAGGAAATAATGCAGTTAATAGAATGATTGAACATGGAGTACAAGGCGTAGAATTTATTGCTGTAAATACAGATGCACAAGCACTAAATCTATCGAGTGCAGAGGTTAAACTGCAAATTGGTGCGAAACTAACGCGTGGACTAGGTGCAGGTGCTAATCCTGAGATAGGTAAAAAGGCAGCAGAAGAAAGTAAAGAGCAAATTGAAGAAGCACTTCGCGGTGCCGATATGGTTTTTGTAACTGCTGGAATGGGCGGCGGTACTGGTACAGGTGCTGCACCAGTGATCGCACAAATTGCAAAGGAACTGGGCGCATTGACAGTTGGTGTTGTCACAAGACCATTCACATTTGAAGGTCGCAAGCGTTCAACGCAAGCAATTGGCGGGATTACGGCAATGAAAGAGTCTGTCGACACATTAATTGTCATTCCGAACGACAAGCTTCTTGAAATTGTTGACAAAAATACACCAATGCTTGAAGCATTCCGTGAAGCGGATAACGTTCTTCGTCAAGGGGTTCAAGGTATCTCAGACTTGATCGCGGTGCCAGGACTCATTAACCTGGACTTTGCGGACGTTAAAACGATTATGTCTAACAAAGGCTCGGCGCTTATGGGGATCGGGATGTCAACAGGAGAAAACCGAGCAGCCGAAGCTGCGAAAAAAGCAATTTCAAGTCCATTGCTCGAAACGTCAATCGACGGAGCAAAAGGTGTCTTGATGAATATTACAGGCGGTTCAAACTTAAGTCTTTTCGAAGTGCAGGAAGCAGCGGACATTGTCGCTTCCGCATCTGACGAAGATGTAAATATGATCTTCGGATCTGTTATCAATGACAATTTGAAAGATGAAATCATTGTAACAGTTATTGCGACTGGGTTTACGGAAGAACAGCTGACAGCTTCTAGACCCGGCAGAAACGCTGGATTTGGTGCAGCACGTCCACAACCGCCGGCGCGCGAACAGCAGCCAGCACAGCAACAAGCACCAATACGCGCTCGTCGTACCGAAGAGGCACCAGAATATGCTCAGGAAGCGCCACGCCAGCAGCAAGGAGGCCATCAGGAAGACGGCCTGGATATTCCAACATTTTTACGCAACAGACAGCGCAGACGCTAAGTAAATTGAAATAAAAGCTTCTCGAATATGCTAGCGCATGATTCGGGAAGCTTTTTTTGCGTTTTTTGGCATAGTGGGAGATTAGGTTTTCGGTCAACTTTGATGCGTGTCCAATGAATCCCGGTAAGTGTCCAACAGTTTCTTTTACTTGCTATTGTGTTCACACTGCTTCGCTTTTGTTCGCAAAAGCCGTTCTTCGTTACGGCAAAATCTTGTGCTCGCAACGCTTCGCTTTTGTTCGCAAAAGCCGTTCTTCGTTACGGCAAAATCTTTGTGCTCACAACGCTTTGCTTTTGTTCGCAAAAGCCGTTCTTCGTTACGGCAAAATCTTTGTGCTCACAACGCTTTGCTTTTGTTCGCAAAAGCCGTTCTTCGTTACGGCAAAATCTTTGTGCTCACACCGCTTTGCTTTTGTTCGCAAAAGCCGTTCTTCGTTACGGCAAAATCTTTGTGCTCACAACGCTTTGCTTTTGTTCGCAAAAGCCGTTCTTCGTTACGGCAAAATCTTTGTGCTCACAACGCTTTGCTTTTGTTCGCAAAAGCCGTTCTTCGTTACGGCAAAATCTTTGTGCTCACACCGCTTTGCTTTTGTTCGCAAAAGCCGTTCTTCGTTACGGCAAAATCTTTGTGCTCACAACGCTTTGCTTTTGTTCGCAAAAGCCGTTCTTCGTTACGGCAAAATCTTTGTGCTCACAACGCTTTGCTTTTGTTCGCAAAAGCCGTTCTTCGTTACGGCAAAATCTTGTGCTCGCAACGCTTCGCTTTTGTTCGCAAAAGCCGTTCTTCGTGACGGCAAAATCTTGTGCTCACACCGCTTCGCTTTTGTTCGCAAAAGCCGTTCTTCGTGACGGCAAAATCTTGTGCTCGCAACGCTTCGCTTTTGTTCGCAAATGCCGTTCTTCGTGACGGCAAAATCTTGTGCTCGCAACGCTTCGCTTTTGTTCGCAAATGCCGTTCTTCGTGACGGCATTTCCTGTCGAATGTTTTTTTCGAAGTTGCCCTTGTTTTGACAAACATTTCAAAACAAACATGCTATCTTTGTTTCCAAGGAGGTTGAGCCATGTATGCAGAACTCATTATAGGGATCAACATGTTGTTCAATTATGCAATCCTTTCATTTGCCAACAAAGTGGGAAATGTCCAAGCTCCGCGAAGCCGATTAATCGTTGCTGCTCTCTTGGGCAGTATACCCGTCACGATCTTTCAATCTTCAATCATTGTCCTGATCCTCTCGTTTTTTGGCATGACGTTATGCGCTTTTGGAAAAGCATTTGAGCCTTGGAGAAAGTCGGCTACGATGGTCATCATCGGTGCTGTTTTTGCCGGGGGACTTTTAACAGTTTTCCAATTTCGTGTCCAAACTTTCAATAGCGCAGTCACCATTCTGACGTACGCGATCATCGCGTATCTTTCTCTTCACTACATGAAAAAGAAATGGCTGGATGTACGTATTACACAGCAATTGTCTTCACTTCACTCATCATCTATTCTCCGTGTTTGGGGCTCGAATGTACAAGTGAATGTCTTTGTGGATTCGGGCAACAGTTGTACTGAACCGCTTTCTGGAGCACCTGTTCATTTTGTATCCCTAAAGGCAGTCGAAAAATCTATACCAGAAAATTTACGAAAGCCTCTACTGAACTGGACGCCAAAAGGAGCCGCTTCACTTTCAGATTTCCCAGAAGAATACCAAAAAAATATGCGGCTAATTCGTTTAGTGACCGTACAAGGAAAGTCTTGGGCGATTGGGTTTAAGTATGAACAATGGACACTCGAACATGGTATTGTTTTGCGACCTGGTTATATTGTGCTAACGGAAAACGATCGTCGTTATCCAGACGGTGCAGAAGCAATCCTTCACGTTTCCGCGATTGAGTCTATGACCGGATTCGGTAAAAATCCATTACCTCAATAAAAGATCAAGATCATTCCAATGAGTCCCTATGCACAGTATTACAAGAAAGGGGTAGTTTTCATGATTCAAAAAATGAAAAACTTATTCGCATTCATTGCAAGTTTCTTTAAAAAGAGAAGTGGTACATACTATATCGGAGGTCATGAATCGCTTCCGAAACCACTCACTCGTGAAGAAGAAACGGAAGCCATTCGTGCTTTCATGGAAGGTGACTTAAATGCACGAGACACATTAATTGAAAAAAATTTACGGCTCGTCGTTTATATTGCCCGCCGCTTCGATAATACGAACACGCATATTGAAGACTTGATTAGTATCGGTACAATTGGACTTATTAAAGCAATTGAAACTTTTAAAGTGGATAAAAACATTAAACTGGCGACGTATGCATCTCGATGTATTGAAAATGAAATTTTAATGCACCTTCGGAAAACAAATCGAACAAAATCCGAAATATCATTTGATGAACCACTTAACTCAGACGCGGATGGAAATGAATTACTTCTTTCTGATATTTTAGGAACAGACGAACATATTATCATTGATGATGTTGAAAAGAAAATTGAAAGACAGCATATGATCGAAGCCATCACGCTATTGGATGAACGTGAGCGATATATTATGGAATGCCGATTCGGTTTGACCGGGCAGATTGAAATGACGCAAAAAGAAGTAGCGGAATTACTGGGCATTTCTCAATCTTATATTTCCCGTCTTGAAAAGAAAATTATTATGGATTTAAGAGAGCGTTTAAACCAGCCGATTCATTGATTGGTTGAAATTGGACATTTTAAAAACCGCATATTCTGCCAAGCTGCGGACAGACTATAGTTCACAGTCATCTACAGAATGCGGAGGAAAAGCGAATGGTACGTACAAGAGTTGAAATTTGTGGAATCGATACGTCCGAATTGCCATTACTCACGAACGAAGTGATGAAAGAAACTTTTAAAAGGTTGCAAAGCGGCGATCAGTCAGCAAGGGAAGAACTCGTATTTGGCAATTTGCGACTTGTCTTAAGCCTTGTTCAAAGATTTGCCTATCGGGGCGAACAGGCAGATGATCTATTTCAAGTAGGCTGTATTGGCCTGCTAAAGTCAATTGATAACTTTGATTTGAAACATAATGTCAGATTTTCAACTTATGCTGTTCCAATGATTATTGGAGAAATTAAAAGGCATTTGAGAGATCATCATTCTGTCCGTGTTTCAAGGTCATTGCGCGATATCGCATACAAAGCGATTCGAGCGAAAGAAGAATTTATTAACAAGCACCAAAGAGAACCCAAAATGTCCGACTTGGCTGAACTAACGGACATACCTGCGGAAGATATTCTTTTCGCACTCGATGCTATCCAAGATCCGATGTCGCTTCATGAGCCGATTAACGGAGAAGGCGGGGATCCGGTCTTTATGATGGATCAGCTTCAAGACAGCACCGTGTCTGAAGATCGCTGGTTAACGTATGTTTCGGTAAAAGAAACGGTATCAGAGATGGATGAGCGGCAACAATCAATACTTGCTAAGCGCTTTTATCTAGGTCAGACGCAAACAGAAATTGCAAAAGAAATGGGTATATCTCAAGCGCAAATCTCAAGACTTGAAAAAAGTGCAATTCAGACGATTCGAGAAGGAATGGAACAAAAATAAGTGATTTTTTAACGCAGTGTCTTGGTACACTGCGTTTTTTCTGTCGGTTGCGCATATATTCTTTTAGGAGGGATGTTTATGAGGTTTTCAGATATTCAAAAAAAAGAAGTAATCGACGCAAAAAAAGGATCTTTTATGGGGTTTATCCAAGATGCGACAATTGACATTTCAACAGGTAAGGTTAAAGCCTTACATATTGGGGGCGGGGAAGGAGGAAGTTTATTTTCAAAAGATCGGCAAGAGAAAAAGGTGCCATTAGGGAATGTTACAACGATTGGTAAGGATATTATCCTCGTTGACAAGGAAAGTTAAAAAGCTACTTTTTATTGATATACAGCCCTTTCGTTGGTACAATGGAAGGAACGATTAATGAAAAGTAGTGATGAATATGTCGAATATTGAGCAACGTCTACAACAAATCGAGCAAAACATACAAAATGCATGTGAACGATCAGGCCGGACTAGATCGGATATTACAGTCATTGCCGTAACGAAAGAAGTTTCCACTGAAAGAGCCATCGAAGTTATGAATGCTGGCATCTTGGACTTAGGAGAAAATCGTACGGAAGGACTGCTCGCGAAGCAGGAATCGATTCAAAAAGATGCGAAGTGGCATTTTATTGGTAATGTGCAAAGTAGAAAAGTTCGTGATTTGGTCAATACTATCCATTGCCTGCACTCATTAGATCGTATGAGCCTTGCAAAAGAAATTCAAAAGCGGGCAGATCAGCCTATCGATTGCTTTGTACAAGTAAATGTATCTGGGGAAGAAACAAAATCAGGTGTAAACCCGGAAGAGCTTGAACGCTTCATTGAAGAAATTGCAGCTTACGATAAAATTCACGTTATCGGATTAATGACGATGGCACCATTTACAGATGATATGGAGTATATTCGCACGCTCTTCCGTCAGATGAAAGAATTACGTGACAAAATTTCAGTAAAACAATGGGAACATGCACCGTGTACACAATTGTCAATGGGAATGTCGAATGACTATGAAATTGCAATCGAAGAGGGCGCAACCCACGTACGAATTGGCACCGCTCTTGTCGGTAAAGAAAGCGGGGAAACTACATGAGCCTAAAAGGTAAATTCGAAAAATGGTTCTATTTAGATGACACTGAAGAAGAAATTGTAGAAAAACCGATAAGAGAAGAGAAGCGGCACATTCAACCGAAAAAACAGCCGATTCGTAAGCAACCGATCGGTGAAGGTGTGCCGCAAGGAAATGTTGTCAGTTTGCAAAGCCTCCAAAAATCTTCTAAGGTTGTCCTAGCTGAACCGCGTGTTTACTCGGAAGCACAAGACATTTCGGAGCATTTAAAAAATAAACGTGCAGTTGTCGTCAATTTACAACGAATTGAACGAGATCAAGGGATTCGTATCGTTGATTTTTTAAGTGGTACAGTTTATGCACTTGGTGGAGATATCCAGCGCATTGGAACGGATATTTTTCTTTGCGTGCCTGAAAATGTCGAAGTGGCCGGATCGATTTCGGATTACTTTGAGCGATAAGAATAGATAATGAGGTGTACGCAGTATTATGGCAGATATATTGACTTTACTCTATATAGGGATTGCTAGATTTATACAAATTTATTCGATCCTTTTAATCATCTATATTTTTATGTCATGGGTTCCTTCCACACGCGAAACAAAAATTGGACAGCTGCTAGGAAGAATAACAGAGCCTTATTTAAGTTTTTTCAGGAAGTTTATTCCGCCACTTGGCGTGATTGATATTTCACCAATTGTTGCGTTCTTTGCTTTAAATTTAATATCCAAAGGTGTTTTTCAAGTTTATAAAATGATTATGACGTCCGTGTTTATGTAAGGGATCTAATCAGTATGTGTCCTCACAAATGTGGGGATTTTTCTCTTTATTCAGCGGGTGTTAAAACGCCCGATGAATAAAGAGAAAGCCTCCGGCGGATGTCACAGATTTTGAAAGGAATTAAAAGGAAGGCAACTTAAGTTCGCCGCGTCCTGGAAAGTGCCTTAATTTCCACAAAGTACGCAGAAATACGGCCAATCGAACCCTTCGCTGTTCGATCGGCAATGGTTGCATAACCAACTTCCTGTTGACCCTGGTTCAAAATCTGGACGCAATTACGCCAGGGCGTAATTGATTTATCCCCACTACTTTTGAAGGAGCAGCGAGAATGGATAAGATAATACAGCATTTTAGAAAAGATGAACAACCATTTATTGAAACCGTAAGCGGGTGGATTCGGGAAGTTGAGGATCGTTACGCGCCAAAATTAACAGGATTTTTAGATCCGCGTCAACGGTTTATCGTACAGTCTATGCTTGGAGGCTCTGAACTACTGTGGCAGGCGGACGGTAACTTTTCAGATGCTGAGCGGCAGCGTATGCTTATCTACCCGAATTATTTTGTTCCGGAAAAAGAGGATTTTCAACTCACAGTATTTCAAGTGAAATATGCGACGAAATTTTTAACGATTGAGCATCGAGACGTTTTAGGATCATTAATGTCACTTGGCATTGACCGTGCTAAATTTGGAGATATCCGAATCGAACAAGACATCGTACAATTTGCCGTGGCAGCGGAATTGGATGACTATTTAATCGCAAATTTCAATTCCATTGGAAAAGCAAAAGTTGCTATTGAAATGGAAAGTGACAGTGAAAATTGGATCCAGTACAGTGACGAGTGGGTTGAAGAATTACATATCGTTAGTTCCTTACGGCTAGACGTCATTGTTGCGGCTATTACAAACAGTTCACGTCAAAAAGCGACGATGCTAATCCAACGAGAAAATGTAAAAGTGAACTGGACGACGAGAGATGAACCGGCATTTGAACTTCAGGAATCGGACTTGTTGTCTGTTCGAGGAGCAGGACGTTTTAACATTATGGCTATAGAAGGAAGAACGAAAAAAGAAAAAATTCGTCTTCTAATTGGAAGGTTAGAATGATTTTTCTGACAAACAATAAAAACTGCTGATTAATGTTGTTTTTCTATGTATAATAGGTACTGAATAGGTTAGAAGGAGAGGTATTCGATGGCGCTATCCCCACTTGATATACACAATAAAGAATTTAGCTCTAGATTTCGCGGCTATGACGAAGATGAAGTCAACGAGTTTTTAGAGCAGATTATGAAGGATTATGAAAATGTTTTAGAGGAAAATAAATTGCTTAAAAATAGTTTGAAGCAGTCGCAAGAGCAAATTTCTCATTTTAATTCGATCGAGGAAATGTTGCAAAAGTCAATTATGACGGCTCAAGAGGCTGCGGAAGATGTTCGTCGTAACTCATTGAAGGAATCGAAGCTCATCGTGAAAGAAGCGGAAAAAAATGCGGATCGTATTGTCAATGAAGCACTTTCACGTGCACGCAAAGTTGCAATCGAAACGGAAGATTTGAAAAAGCAATCAAAAGTATTCCGTAATCGTTTCCGAATGTTAATTGAAGCGCAGCTAGATTTAATTCAAGCCGATGATTGGGATCATTTATTGGCGTACGAAATCGATGCTGCAAAACTTGAGGCTGCTGCGGAGGAAGAGTAATTCAAGTAGAGCCATTGTTTTTCAAGCAGAAACTTGACTTTTGTCTTTATTCACACATATAATTATGATCATATATTCTAGATAAGCGTTGAAAGAGAGAGTACTTTCCAACTCTATGTACAGCGAGCCAGGAAACGGTGGAAGCCTGGTCAATGGACTGGAAACGAAAATCACTCCGAAGCTGGATTGCGGAATACTGTACGCAGTCCCGGAAACACCCCGTTATGGTGTCTGAGTGGCAGCAATTTTTTGTGCTGCAAGTAGGGTGGTAACGCGAGTAATTCCTCGTCCCTTTTTAGGGGCGGGGATTTTTTGTGCTTTTTATTACCAAAAATCGCTCGGTTGTGAGCTTTTGACAAGTTTTTACTAAATAAGGAGGAATTTCGATGGATTACAAAGATACGTTGTTAATGCCAAAAACAGATTTCCCGATGCGCGGAAACTTACCGAATAAAGAGCCGCTTATGCAAGAAAAATGGGATGAGATGGATATTTACAAAAAAGTACAGGATCGTACGAAAGGCCGCCCATTTTTTGTTTTACATGATGGCCCTCCTTATGCAAACGGAGACCTTCATATGGGCCATGCTTTAAACAAAGTACTGAAAGATATGATTGTCCGCCATAAATCGATGACAGGCTATCATGCACCGTATGTCCCAGGGTGGGATACACATGGGCTTCCAATCGAGCAGGCACTTGTTAATAAAGGCGTAAAACGGCAGGAGCATTCAATTGCAGAGTTCCGTAAAATGTGTGAAGACTATGCATTTGGCCAAATCGACAACCAACGCTCTCAATTCAAACGGATTGGTGTACGTGGGGATTGGGAAAATCCATACATTACATTAAAGCCTGGTTTCGAAGCTCGCCAAATTGAAGTATTCGGTGAGATGGCGAAAAAAGGTTATATTTACAAAGGGCTAAAGCCTGTTTTTTGGTCTCCTTCAAGTGAATCTGCACTTGCGGAAGCGGAAATTGAATATAAAGATAAAAAATCACCATCGATTTACGTTGCTTTCCCTGTGAAAGATGGGTTAGGCGTCGTCGAACAAGATGTTCACTTCCTGATTTGGACGACAACTCCATGGACAATTCCGGCAAACTTGGGAATTTCGGTGCATCCGGAATTCACGTATGTCATTGTCCAAGCAAATGGTAAAAAATTCTTGATCGCTAAAGACTTATTGGCATTTGTAGCGGAAGAAATTGGTTGGGAATCGTATTCCGTAGAACGTGAATTGCAAGGCTCTGAGTTGGATCGCGTTGTTGCGAAACATCCAATTTATGATCGCGATTCGCTTGTCATGCTAGGGGAACATGTGACAGCTGATGCAGGTACTGGCTGTGTTCACACGGCACCCGGCCACGGGGAAGATGACTTCTATATTGGTAAAGAGTATGGGATCGATGCACTTTCGCCAATTAATGACAAAGGTGTCATGACAGAAGAGGCACCAGGTTTTGAAGGCCTGTTTTATGAAGATGCCAATAAAGCAGTCACAAAAGCACTAGAAGAAGTAGGAGCACTTCAAAAGCTGTCCTTTATTACACACTCTTACCCACATGACTGGCGGACAAAGAAACCCGTCATTTACCGTGCAACGGCTCAATGGTTTGCCTCCATTGAATCTTTCCGTCCGCAGTTACTGAATGCGATTAAAGAAACGAAATTTACGCCGTCATGGGGAGAAACACGTTTGTATAATATGGTTCGTGACCGTGGGGACTGGTGTATTTCACGTCAACGTGTATGGGGCGTTCCAATTCCGGTATTTTATGCGGAAAATGGAGAGGCGATTATTACGGACGAGACGATTGCACATGTGTCGAAACTATTCCGTGAACATGGTTCGAACATTTGGTTTGAAAGAGAAGCCAATGACCTATTGCCAGAAGGGTTTACACATGAAGGAAGCCCGAACGGCCAATTTACAAAAGAGACAGATATTATGGATGTCTGGTTTGACTCCGGATCGACTCACCAAGGTGTGCTCGTAGAACGTGATGACCTTGTCTATCCTGCAGATCTTTACTTAGAGGGCTCCGACCAATACCGTGGATGGTTCAACTCTTCTCTCACAACAAGTGTTGCGATCAATGGACATGCACCTTACAAAGGACTGTTAAGCCATGGATTTACACTTGATGGTGAAGGCCGTAAAATGAGTAAATCACTTGGAAACGTGATTGTGCCCGCGAAAGTGATGAATCAGCTTGGTGCTGATATTCTACGTTTATGGGTATCATCTGTAGACTACACGGCAGATGTGCGTGTATCAGATTCTAATTTCAAACAAGTATCTGAAGTGTACCGGAAAATCCGAAACACGCTTCGTTTCTTGCACGGGAATACGTCTGACTTTAATCCTGCAACAGACAGCGTTCCATTCGCAGACATGCGTCCAGTTGACCGATACGTTTATGTGAAGCTGCAAGATTTAATTCAAGAAGTACGTGAGTCATACGAAAATTATGAGTTTGCAGGTGTTTACCACGCTGTTAATAATTTCTGTACGGGTGAGTTAAGCTCATTTTATTTAGATATTGCAAAAGACGTCGTATACATTGAAGGTGTGGATCATCCGCATCGTCGTGCAATGCAAACAGTCATGTATGAAACATTGCTCGCATTGCTAAAATTATTGACGCCAATTCTACCGCATACGACGGATGAAATGTGGGGCTATATGGCACATGTTGAGGAAGATAGCGTCCAGTTGACAGATATGCCTGAAGCAAAGGAGTTTGGAGCAGAAGCACAAGCATTGCGTGATCGTTTTGCAACGCTTATGCAAATTCGGGATGATGTCTTAAAAGCGCTTGAAGAAGCGCGAAATAGTAAAGTAATTGGGAAGTCACTTGAGGCAAAAGTAACTGTTTTTGTACCTGAAACATTCAAAGATGTTTTTGCCAAAGATGATGTGGACTATGCACAATTCTTCATTGTTTCTAAATTCGAAGAAGGTTTAGAAGCAAATGCCCCTGAACAAGCTTTGAAGCTAGATGCTGCGACTGTATTAGTCGAGCATGCCGACGGAGAAAAATGCGAACGCTGCTGGACAATTTCTGAAACAGTGGGAACTGTTGAAGCATCACCAGACATTTGCGCACGCTGTGCAGACGTTGTTGAAACCTACTACGCATAATAGAGAAAGCGACTGCAGTTGGCCCGATCGGCTGCAGTCGCTTTTTTTCATCATCCAGGCTCCGGGCTAGACGGCGCTCTGCGCTTTTGTTTAGTACTAAAAGTCGATTTGAAAACGAATCCTATGGTAAAATGAATCATAACTGAAATGTTGACTGATTCAGCGGATGGGGGTTTTGAGTTTGGTTTTTCTTTATTATGTATTGGCAGCCAGCGTCATTATTGTAGATCAGCTTACAAAATGGCTCGTTGTAAAAAATATGGAGCTTGGAGAACGTGTTGTGATTGCGGATCCATATTTAGCGTTGCTCTCCCATCGCAATAAAGGTGCAGCTTGGGGAATGCTTCAAGGACAAATGTGGTTATTCTATATCGTAACCGTCATAGTAATTATAGGGATTTTGTACTTTTTCCATAAAGAATCTAAAGATCATCCGTTATTAAGTGTTAGTTTGATGCTTCTTTTAGGTGGTGCAATTGGCAACTTTATTGATCGGCTTTGGCGCAAAGAAGTGGTTGACTTTGCAGATGTCCTCATTCCCATTATCAATTACGACTTTCCGATATTTAATGTTGCCGATGCAGCCTTAACATTTGGAGTCATTCTCATGATCATTCACGTTTTACTAGACGAAAAAAAGAATAAGAAAAAGGTGTCATAATGGAAGTTGTGGAAATTAAAGTAACGGAAGAACAGGCGGGAAGTCGGATCGATAAGTTTTTAACAGAATCGAATGCCGACTGGTCTCGCACGCAAGTTCAACAGTGGTTGAAAGACGGTTTCGTTCTAGTAGATGGCGAGGCCGTTAAACCAAATTATAAAGTGAAGAACGGTGATCTTCTGACCATTGAAGAACCTGAACCAGAGGAGTTAAATGTAGTTGCAGAAGACTTAGATCTTGAGATTGTGTATGAAGATCGGGACGTACTCGTTGTTAATAAACCACGCGGCATGGTTGTACATCCCGCTCCTGGTCATGCTACTGGAACAGTCGTAAACGGACTCATGTATCATTGTAAAGATCTTTCAGGTATCAATGGTGTTTTACGTCCAGGGATCGTTCACCGAATTGATAAAGATACATCTGGGCTGCTAATGGTAGCGAAAAACGATCAGTCACATACTTCACTTGTTGACCAACTCGTTGAAAAATCGGTTACCCGTGTGTATACAGCTCTTGTGCATGGGCATATCCCACATGATCACGGTACAATCGATGCGCCGATCGGACGTGATCCGAAAGACCGACAAAGCATGACTGTGATCGATCTAGGTAAGCATGCTGTAACGCATTTTAAGGTGCTTGAACGTTTCGGCAATTACACATTGGTGGAATGTAGATTGGAGACGGGAAGAACGCATCAGATTCGGGTGCATATGAAATATATTGGACATCCACTTGTCGGTGATCCAAAATATGGTCCGAAAAAAACAATTGATTTTGGTGGGCAAGTATTGCATGCCGGAACGCTTGGATTTAAACATCCGGCAACGGGAGAATATATGGAGTTTACATCGTCGCTGCCTTCAGATTTTCAGGATTTAATCAATGATTTACAAAATGGTGTTGACAAGCAGTAAGTGCACAAAGTATACTGAACACAGAAATCGAATAGCGATACCTTTAAATTCAGTCCAGAGAGGCTGGGAAGGTTGCACGGAAAGTACAGTAGAACTGCTGCGCGCAAGTTTAGCTGTGCATATTTTTCTGCAAGTATACCCTCCTGCCTAAATTTGGCAGGAGGGTTTTTTATCTTCATGGAAAAATCCAACAACCGATAAAAAAAGTATGGATTGCTGTTCAAATGGGAATATGGAAAGGGGAGCAAACGGTATGACTGAAAAAGCAAAAATTCTTGATGAGCAGGCAATTGGTAGGGCCATCACACGTATAGCGCATGAGATTATCGAACGCAACAAAGGAATCGATGCTTGTATTCTTGTTGGCATTAAAACGCGGGGAGCTTTTTTAGCGCAGCGATTGGCGGAAAGAATCGAACAAATTGAAGGGAAGCCAATTAAAAAAGGTGAGCTTGACATTACGCTTTACCGGGATGATTTAATGGTGAAGCATGAGAACAATGAACCGCTTGTGCAGCAAGTTGATATACAGCATGATGTGGCCGATAAAAATGTCATTCTTGTTGACGACGTTCTGTATACAGGCAGAACGGTAAGAGCGGCCATGGATGCTGTGATGGATCTAGGTAGACCAGCAGCAATTCAATTAGCCGTACTTGTTGATCGAGGGCATCGGGAGCTGCCGATTCGACCGGACTTTATTGGGAAAAATATCCCAACTTCAAGCGATGAGAAAGTAGTCGTCAGTGTACTAGAAACGGACGGCAAAGATAGCGTCGCAATCCACTTAAAATAATAAAAACAAAACGACGCGGGGGAAGTATTAGGTATGAATAATGGCGTGTTAGATGTACATGAAAAACCGACAGCAAGCAGATGGGTGATTTTAAGCTTGCAGCATATGTTCGCGATGTTCGGCGCAACAATTTTAGTTCCTCAGCTCGTTGGCTTAAGTCCAGCAATTGCCCTTTTAACGAGTGGAATTGCAACAATCATTTTTATTCTTGTCACACGATTTCAAGTGCCAGCCTACTTAGGATCATCCTTTGCCTTTATTATCCCGATTCAAGTAGCAACGCAAACGGGTGGCATTGGTAGTGCAATGATCGGGAGTCTCTTTGTAGCACTCGTCTATGCGATCGTTTCACTTGTCATATGGAAAACAGGCTACCGCTGGATTATGAAAGCTTTACCGCCAATTGTCGTGGCACCAGTGATTATCGTCATCGGACTGGCGCTTGCACCAACAGCAATCAGTATGGCAAGTACGGTTACGGTCGACGGTGTAAGTGAATATAACTTACTTCACTTTTCAGCAGCAATCGTTACATTAGCCGCTGCCGTAATCTGCATCATGTTTTTTAAAGGAATTGTTAGTTTAATGCCAGTGCTCGTAGGCATTATCGTAGGTTATATTTACTCTGCATTCATCGGAATTCTCGATTTTACGAAAGTCCGGGAAGCAAACTGGTTTGAAGTACCTGAAATGCTTCTTCCTGGAATTGATTATGAATTTGTTGTAACACCTACATTGTTAGTCGTCATGGTGCCAATCGCAATTGTTACGATTTCGGAGCATATTGGTCACCAGCTTGTCTTAGGACGAATTGTTGGCAGGGATTACATAAAAAATCCAGGCTTGAATCGTTCATTGCTTGGGGATGGATTAGGGACGTTCATCAGTGGAATGCTTGGCGGACCGCCAAAAACGACGTACGGTGAAAATATTGGCGTGCTGGCGATCACGAGAGTCTACAGTGTCTACGTTATTTTGGGAGCAGCCGTTTTCGCCATTCTCCTCTCATTTGTCGGCAAGGCAATGGCGATGATCGCGACTATTCCAACAGCGGTACTTGGCGGGATTTCGATTCTCCTCTTTGGAATCATTGCATCATCGGGTTTACGAATGCTTGTCGACCACAAAATCGACTTTGGCCAACAACGTAATTTGGTCATTGCGTCCGTCATTCTCGTCATCGGCATCGGCGGTGCAACCATTCGATTTAGTGATACTTTTCAAATCGAAGGCATGGCTTTATCCGCAATTGTCGGCGTGCTGTTAAATTGGGTGCTGCCAGGTAAAACAGAAAATGCAATGGATGACAAAATAGAATAGATTGACCTTTTAATGACTGTCCAGAGAGGCAGGGAAAGGTTCGTTTGCCAACTGTTCACTATAAAATGTGAACAGTCATTTGAGGCAAGCAACACGAACCTTTCCGAACATTCGGGAAGGTTTTTATCTTTATTCAGCGGAAGCCCCACCACTGGAGTTGGTTGGATGGATGCAGTGTTGCCTCCCATTTAGCGGGTGTTCAAATGCCTGCTGAATAAAGATAAGCCTCCGGCGGATGTCACAGATTTTAAAAGGAGTTAATCGAGCTTGCTCGATTCAAAATCTGGACGCAATTACGCCGAGGCGTAATTGATATACATAAAGGAGGATCTCCAAGGTGAAGCATCTCGTATCCATGAAGCAACTAACAAATGAGCAAATTCATGCACTTCTTGATCGGGCAGATACATTCAAAAAAGATGGCATCCGTGAATTGCCCGGGAAATATACCGTAAGTAATTTGTTTTTCGAACCAAGCACTCGTACAAAAATGAGTTTTGAAATGGCGGAAAGAAAGTTAGGAATGGATGTTCTCCCGTTTGAAGCAGGGTTTTCAAGCACTTTGAAAGGAGAGACTCTATACGATACGGTGAAAACGTTGGAAGCGATCGGCGTAGATACGCTCGTCATTCGGCATCCGGAAGATGGCTATTACGAACAACTGATCGAACGAACGAATTTGTCGATTGTGAATGCGGGGGATGGATCAGGTCAACACCCAACACAATCTTTGCTGGATCTATTCACGATTAAAGAAGAGTTTGGTACTTTTGAAGGGCTTACAGTCCTAATCGCTGGAGATATTGCGCATAGTCGAGTAGCAAGGTCTAATGCAGATGCGTTAAAAAATTTAGGTGCAAAAGTCATTTTTCTTTCTCCGGCAGAATGGGCGGGCGAGTTTAACTGTGTGAATCGGTGGGATGACGTCATCGGACAATGTGACGTTGTGATGTTGCTGAGGGTTCAGCACGAGCGGCATGAGGGAGATGTCTATTTCACAAAAGAATCGTACCACGCACAATATGGCTTAACAGAAGAACGGGCAAAGCAATTACAAGATCATACAATTATTATGCATCCCGCTCCATTTAATCGAGGGGTTGAAATTGCAGATTACCTAATTGAAAGCCCAAAATCAAGAATCTTTCAACAGATCGAAAATGGCGTCTTTATACGAGCGGCAGTATTGGAAACGATTTTAACGGGGAGGAATTGAGAATGGAGAAAATCATTCAAGGTGTTCAATTGCTAAATGAAAATGGAGAACTGGTGACGACGGACGTTAAAATTACTGGTGGAAAAATCACGGAAATTGGGAATGACTTATCAACAGGATCTGCGGAATTGATAAATGGGGAAGGATTATTATTATCCCCAGGTTTCATCGATGTTCATGTCCATCTCAGGGAGCCAGGCGGTGAACATAAAGAAACGATTGAAAGTGGAACACTTGCGGCCGCGAAAGGCGGTTATACAACAATTTGTGCCATGCCGAATACACGACCAGTTCCAGATACAAAAGAAAATATAGAACATGTTAACAGATTGATCGAAGAAAAAGCACTCATTCGCGTCCTTCCATACGCATCCATTACAATTCGGGAAGCTGGAAAAGAACGCACGAATCTCGAAGAACTAAAAGAACACGGCGCATTTGCTTTCACGGACGATGGAGTTGGTATTCAGGAAGCAGGTATGATGTACGAGGCAATGCAAGATGCTGCGAAAATCGACATGCCAATCGTCGCACATTGTGAAGACAATACACTCATTTACGGCGGAGCGATGCATGAAGGAATGAAAAACAAAGAGCTTGGACTGCCAGGCATTCCTTCGATCTGCGAGTCTGTTCATATTGCAAGGGACATTTTACTAGCGGAAGCTGCTGGCGCACACTACCATGTTTGCCACGTTAGTACAAAAGAATCTGTTCGAGCAATCCGAGATGGGAAAAGAGCGGGTATCCGTGTAACGGCAGAAGTAAGTCCGCATCATTTATTATTATCGGAAAATGATATTCCGAGTGATGATGCCGATTGGAAGATGAATCCGCCGCTTCGAGGAGAAGAAGATCGGAAAGCGCTCATTGAAGGACTGTTAGACGGTACGATTGATATGATCGCAACAGATCATGCGCCGCATACAGCAGAAGAAAAAGCGGCAGGTATGCAAAAAGCGCCATTTGGCATCGTCGGACTTGAAACAGCTTTTCCGTTACTTTACACGCATTTTGTAAAAGAAGGAAAATGGACACTCAAGCAACTCGTTGACTGGATGACGAAAAAACCTGCTGAAGTATTTGGGTTGCCGTATGGATCGATTGAAGTTGGTGCAGAAGCGGATCTTGTCTTAATCGACTTAAAGAAAGAGAGACAAATCGATCGTACATCGTTCGTTTCAAAAGGAAAGAATACACCGTTTGACGGCTGGATGTGTGTTGGTTGGCCGGTCACAACGATTTATGGCGGAAAAATCGTTTGGGAGGAAAAGTAAATGAAAAAACGACTACTCATTTTAGAAGACGGTTCGATATTTGAAGGAACAGCTTTCGGATCAAACGAAGCATCCTTAGGAGAAACGGTATTTACAACAGGAATGACGGGTTATCAAGAGACGATTTCAAATCCGTCAAGCTGTGGACAAATTATTGTGATGACATATCCCCTTATTGGCAACTACGGTATTAACCGGGACGATTACGAATCGATTGAATTACCGATCAACGGTGTTGTCGTACGTGAACTGGAAGATGAGCCTTCAAACTTCCGTAGCGGCATGACACTTTGTGAACTGCTCACGATGAAAGGAATTCCGGGAATCCAAGGCATCGATACGAGAAAACTCACAAGGCTGTTGCGTGAAAAAGGATCATTAAAAGGAATGCTAACAGCGGCGAGTGAAGAGATTGACGGGACAACTGCCATCGAGCAATTACGCTCTCTCCAGTTGCCAACGAATCTCGTTGCTCAAGTTTCCACGAAAAAACCGTACCCAAGTCCTGGTCGTGGAGAGCGTGTCGTACTAATCGATTATGGTATGAAAAATGGTCTTTTGCGAGAGTTGAATAATCGCGGGTGCGATGTAATTGTTGTCCCATACGATACATCCGCACAAGCCATTCTCTCACTGTTTCCTGATGGAATCGTCCTTTCAAATGGACCGGGCAATCCGGAACATGTGGAAGTTGCAGTTGAAACAATTCAGCAGCTGCTTGGAAAAGCACCGATTTTCGGAATTGGATTAGGGCATCAGTTATTTGCACTTGCTTTAGGTGCCCGAACATTCAAAATGAAAAATGGACATTTTGGCGGTAATCATCCTGTTAAAGATCTAAGAACGGGAAGAACAGAGTTAACTGCACAATGTCACGGCTATGCAGTAGATGAAGCATCTTTAGAAGGAACGCCACTTACGATTACACATAAAGCATTGAATGATGGTTCCATTGAAGGGCTTGAAAGTACAGAATATAATGCGTTTTCCGTTCAATTCCATCCCGAAGCCTCTCCGGGTCCGGAAGATGCCAACCATTTATTTGATCAATTTGTAACTGTTATGAAAAAGAGCAGTCGAAAGGAGCAGTCCCATGCCTAAACGTCAAGATATTGAAACGATATTAGTAATTGGTTCCGGTCCAATTGTCATTGGACAGGCAGCAGAATTTGATTATGCAGGAACGCAAGCATGCTTGTCTTTAAAAGAAGAAGGTTACCGTGTCATTCTCATTAACTCTAACCCAGCAACGATTATGACGGATACAGAAATTGCAGACAAAGTGTATATCGAGCCGATTACATTAGATTTTGTCAGCCGCATCATTCGAAAGGAACGCCCAGATGCACTACTGCCGACACTTGGCGGTCAAACAGGATTAAATATGGCGATTGAGTTACATGAATCAGGTATTTTAGATGAGCTTGACATTGAAATTTTAGGTACGAAATTGGATGCGATCCATCAAGCAGAAGACCGCGATTTGTTCCGTTCATTGATGAATGAATTGGGAGAGCCTGTTCCTGAAAGTGATATTGTTCATAACTTGGAAGAAGCCTATGCTTTTGTAAAGCGAATCGGTTATCCAGTCATTGTCCGTCCGGCCTTTACATTAGGTGGTACAGGCGGCGGGATTTGTCATAATGACAGCGAGCTGGAGGAAATTGTGACGAGCGGGCTGAAGTATAGCCCAGTAACGCAATGTTTGTTAGAAAAATCGATCGCTGGCTTTAAAGAGATTGAATATGAAGTTATGCGTGACTCTGCCGATAATGCCATTGTCGTTTGTAATATGGAAAACGTGGATGCAGTCGGCATTCATACAGGCGATTCGATCGTAGCGGCGCCGAGTCAGACGTTGACAGATCGTGAGTTTCAAATGCTGCGAAACGTCTCCCTTAAAATTATTCGCGCATTAAAAATTGAAGGCGGCTGTAATGTGCAACTTGCGCTCGATCCACATAGTTTCAATTATTATATTATCGAAGTAAACCCGCGTGTCAGTCGTTCATCTGCACTTGCATCGAAAGCGACTGGCTACCCGATCGCGAAATTGGCAGCGAAAATTGCAGTCGGTTTGACGCTCGATGAAATGATGAATCCTGTAACAGGCACGACGTACGCTTGCTTCGAGCCAACACTCGATTATATCGTGACAAAAATTCCGCGCTGGCCGTTTGATAAATTTGAATCGGCGAAGCGAAATCTCGGTACGCAAATGAAAGCAACCGGCGAAGTGATGGCGATTGGAAGAAACTTTGAAGAATCGATTTTAAAAGCAGTTCGTTCACTTGAAACAGGTCAATTTGGTTTGTCATTGAAAAATGGCGCAGAGATGACAGACGAGTGGATTCAGCAAAGAATTAAACGCGCAGGTGATGAGCGTTTGTTCTTTATCGGAGAAGCTTTACGCAGAGGTGTATCAGTAGAAGCAATTCACGAATGGAGTCAAATTGACGTGTTCTTCCTTCGTAAGTTGGAAAAGATCGTTCAGTATGAAGAAGTTGTCAAAAACAATCCTTTCGAATATGAAACGGCATTACAAGCAAAACGAATGGGCTTTTCAGACGTCACCATTGCAGAGCTTTGGGAGACAAATGAACGTGCGGTTTATGACTGGCGCAAAGAGCAAGGAATCATTCCAGTTTATAAAAAAGTGGATACGTGTGCTGGAGAGTTCGAATCCGAAACGCCTTATTTTTACGGCACATACGAAGAAGAAAATGAGTCGATCAAAACTGACAAGAAAAGTGTCATCGTTCTAGGCTCTGGTCCAATTCGAATTGGTCAAGGTGTTGAGTTCGACTATGCAACAGTACACTCAGTTTGGGCGATTCAAGAAGCTGGGTACGAAGCGATTATTATTAACAACAACCCGGAAACCGTTTCGACAGATTTCTCAATCTCGGACAAGCTCTATTTTGAACCGTTAACGATTGAAGATGTTATGCACATTATCGACCTAGAGCAGCCAGAAGGAGTCATCGTTCAATTCGGCGGTCAAACGGCGATTAACTTGGCGGCAGGCTTGGAAGCAAGAGGCGTTAAAATTTTGGGTACTTCCCTGGAAGATCTGGACCGTGCAGAAAATCGTGACAAGTTTGAGCGTGCTTTGCGTGAAATTGGCATCCCGCAACCGCTTGGGAAAACGGCGGTATCGGTTCCAGAAGCAGTCGCCATTGCGGATGAAATTGGCTATCCAGTGCTCGTAAGACCATCCTATGTGCTAGGTGGACGTGCGATGGAAATTGTTTATCATGAGAACGAATTGCTTCATTATATGGAGCATGCCGTTGACGCCAGTCCGGAACACCCTGTCCTGATCGACCGATATTTAACAGGTACTGAAATTGAAGTTGACGGTATTAGTGACGGAGAAACTGTATTAATCCCAGGAGTTATGGAGCATATCGAACGTGCAGGCGTACACTCTGGGGACTCTATTGCGGTCTATCCGCCGCAAAAATTGTCTGCTTCGATGCTTGAGACGATTACGGATTATACAACTCGCTTAGCGCGAGGGTTGAATATTAAAGGGTTGTTGAATATCCAGTTCGTCATTTCAGAAGGACAAGTATATGTCATTGAAGTGAATCCGCGTTCAAGCCGTACCGTACCATTTTTAAGTAAAATCACAAACATTCCAATGGCAAATGTGGCGACAAAAGCAATTCTTGGCGAGTCAATTATCGATCAAGGCTATGAAGGTGGTCTTGCGCCGGCTCAAGAGGGTGTTTATGTAAAAGTACCTGTATTCTCTTTTGCAAAGCTCCGTCGAGTGGATATTACACTTGGTCCAGAGATGAAATCGACTGGAGAAGTGATGGGGAAAGACATTACACTTGAAAAAGCACTTTATAAAGGACTCGTTGCAGCTGGAATGGAAATCAAAGAGTATGGATCAGTCCTCATGACGGTTTCTGATAAAGATAAAGATGAAATTGTTGGCTTGGCAAAACGCTTTACGAATATTGGCTACCATATTTTGGCGACAGAAGGAACGGCAAAGGTATTAAAAGAAGCAGGCATTCAAGTAAAACTTGTTGATAAAATTGGTTCCCAAGGACCTACTCTTATCGATGTGATTCAAAAAGGGGAAGCACAGCTCGTCATTAATACGTTGACCAAAGGAAAACAACCAGAACGGGACGGCTTCCGCATTCGCCGAGAGTCCGTTGAAAATGGTGTACCATGTTTAACTTCTATTGATACTGCCGATGCGATGCTCCGTGTGATCGAATCGATGACGTTTTTAACTGAGCAAATGCCAAAACAGGCGGTGCGCGCATGATTCTTCAGGACAGAATGGTTGTTCAATCGCAGCAACAAATTGCACAAGATATTTTTGAAATGAAATTGACAGGAAACTTGGTCGGGGAAATTACTTCCCCCGGCCAATTCGTCCACATCCGTGTAGCTGACTCGTTTGAGCCGTTATTAAGACGTCCGATTTCCATCGCTGCGATCGATCAAGCTGCAAAAGAAATGACGATCATTTACCGGGCGGAAGGTCGCGGGACGAAGGTTCTTTCCGAAAAACGCTCAGGAGATACGGTAGATGTGCTAGGGCCGCTTGGGAATGGGTTTCCTGTGGACGAGGCCATGCCGGGAGAAACAGTTGTTTTAGTCGGAGGAGGAATTGGTGTACCTCCATTATACGAGCTTTCAAAACAACTAACCGCTAAAGGTGTAACATGCATTCACGTTTTAGGGTTTCAAACCGAGACTGTCGTTTTTTACGAGGAACAATTTATGCAGCTTGGTGAAACGTATATTGCGACAGTAGACAGCACGAGAGGGACTGCCGGTTTCGTCACAGATGTACTACAAACAGTAGACGCTAATTTTTCGATGTATTTCAGTTGTGGACCGATGCTGATGCTGCAGGCTGTTCAGCAAATGTATCCAAACAAAAAAGGCTATTTATCATTCGAAGAGAGAATGGGATGCGGCATAGGTGCATGTTTCGCCTGCGTTTGCCAAACAACGGAAAATAGCAGCAAAGACTATGTAAAAGTTTGTTCTGATGGTCCGGTATTTCCAGCGGGGGTGGTCGCATTATGAATCGATTAGCGATTGAATTGCCAGGTTTACAGTTGAAAAATCCGATCATGCCGGCTTCTGGATGCTTTGGGTTTGGAAAAGAGTATGGTCGTCTCTACGACTTATCAAAATTAGGCGCAATTATGATTAAAGCAACGACACTTGAAACAAGGTTTGGAAATCCAACACCACGTGTTGCGGAAACACCAGCTGGCATGTTGAATGCGATTGGACTTCAAAATCCAGGACTTACAGGTGTCATGGAAAACGAACTGCCATGGCTTGAACAGTTCGATGTGCCAATCATTGCGAACGTGGCAGGCACTGA
This sequence comes from Sporosarcina sp. HYO08, assembly GCF_001563475.1. Taxonomy (GTDB): domain Bacteria; phylum Bacillota; class Bacilli; order Bacillales_A; family Planococcaceae; genus Sporosarcina. The sequence continues at coordinate 225,981 of NZ_LPUT01000028.1, forward strand.
GACAGAAGATTATGTCGAAGTCGCGAAAGTAATTTCAACTGCACCAAATGTTCACGCACTTGAATTGAATATTTCTTGTCCAAATGTAAAAGCGGGCGGCATAACTTTTGGCACAGATCCAGAAATTGCAAAAGAATTAACGTCTGCTGTCAAAGCTGTTTCCAAAGTACCTGTCTATGTAAAGCTCTCACCAAACGTTACCAATGTGACAGAAATTGCCAAAGCGGTAGAAGCGGGTGGTGCAGATGGCATTACAATGATTAATACGCTCGTTGGGATGCGGCTTGATGAGAAAACAGGACGTCCTGTCATCGCAAATGGTACAGGTGGATTATCAGGTCCAGCTGTTAAACCAGTTGCGATTCGTATGGTATATGAAGTGTATAAGGCCGTGAACATTCCAATCATCGGGATGGGCGGCGTTTCGGAAGTAACAGACGTCATCGATTTTCTGTCAGCAGGCGCTAGCGCAGTTGCTGTCGGGACGGCGAATTTTGTCAATCCATTTGTCTGTCCGACAATCATTGATCAGCTGCCGGCTAAGCTGGATGAACTTGGAGTTAATCATATTTCGGAATTGATTGGAAGGAGTCACCGCTTATGAAAACATCGCCAATTATCGCACTCGATTTTGAGTCAGCAGAAAAAACGTTTCAATTTTTAACAGCATTTAATGGGAATATCGGCGTAAAAGTGGGCATGCAGCTTTATTATCAAGAAGGGCCTTCAATCGTTGCGCGTTTAAAAGAGCAAGGGTATGACGTATTTCTTGATTTAAAATTGCATGATATTCCAAATACGGTGAAATCTGCGATGGAAGTGCTCGCAGGTTTCGGGGTCGATCTTGTGAACGTTCATGCGGCAGGCGGAAAAAGAATGATGGAAGCGGCACTTGAAGGGTTGGATAAAGGAACACCAACTGGAAAAGAAAGACCAGCGTTGATCGGTGTCACGCAGCTCACATCAACGGATGAGCGTCAAGTGCGTGAAGAACAGTTAATTGACGCAACGCTTGAGCAATCTGTCTTCCATTATGCAACGTTAACAAAAGAGGCGGGATTGGACGGGGTTGTTTGTTCAGTGCATGAGGCATCTGTCATTGAAAAGGAATGTGGAAAGGCTTTTTATAAAGTGACTCCGGGGATTCGTTTGCCGGAAGGAAGTAGCCACGATCAGATACGAATTGCAACGCCGGAGCAGGCGAGGATAGCAGGTGCAACGCATATTGTCGTTGGTCGTGCAATCACGGGTGCAGTTGATCCGAAAGCGGCATATGAGCATATCAATGCGAGTTGGAAGGGGATGGAATGATGGATCAAGCAAAAGACATTGCAAAAGTTTTACTAGACGTGGGAGCGGTCGCATTCAGTCCGGACAAGCCATTTACGTGGGCATCCGGCATCGAATCGCCAATCTACTGTGATAACCGATTAACGATGGCAGATCCGATTGGCCGAAAAAAAATCGCAGAAGGATTGGCAACGTTAATCCGTAATTATTATCCGGAAACGACTGTCATTGCCGGGACAGCTACAGCAGGTATTCCGCATGCGGCTTGGGTGGCGGATATTCTTGGTTTGCCAATGGTGTATATTAGATCGAAAGCAAAAGGCCACGGTCGCAGCCGTCAAATTGAAGGGAAAATTGATCAAGCCGACAAAGCGGTCATTATTGAAGATTTAATATCCACGGGAGGCAGCAGTTTAACTGCCGCTAAGGCGCTGCGGGAAGAAGGAATTGAAGTAACCGGCATTGTTTCCATCTTTACATACGAGTTGCAAAGTGCTGATGATGCGTTTGCAACGGCACAGTTAACATACAAAAGTCTAACCAATTTCAATGCGCTGACAGAAGTGTCAAAAGAAAATGGCGCAATTTCGGATCAGTCTATTCACCATTTGTTAGAATGGCATGGGAAATTGAAAGCGGGATTGTTACAGTGAATAAGGGATTGTCTCAGAAGTTTCTAGCTCTTCACTTTTGGGACAATTCTTTTTTATTAGAATGAATGACCAAACAAAGGTGATAATGAATTGAGTGATCATTTGTAGAATATAACACCGAAATGGGTAAGGAGGATTCTTATGAGGGAATTTAAAATTACATATTTTTTTGATGAACAACATTATATTCGAAGATTTGTCCATCTTGAGTCTATTGAAGAAGCAGAGGAGTTAATCCGAAATGAAAGGGACCGTACGATTTCCTTTTGGGATAGCCGGAAAATTTATCATGAATTAAACACAAAAAATGTGCGTGTCATTCAATTGTCAGAATACTTTCGGGATAAGAATAAATAAATGGAAAGACTATTGTAAAGACTATTGTAAAGTCTATTTTACAGGCCATTTAGATCTCCTTAATAGTTTATTGAAAATACCAAATATTCATATTAAAAAAACACTTGAATTTTTCTTCAAATAATATAATGTAGATTATGACATTAAGAGTTTAAAAACAATTCTCAGAAAACAGTTTTATAGAAAAATCATATTTTAAGAAATTTTTTAAGTGTTTTTTTGAAAGCGCTTAATGTCTTCAAAGAATTTGATAAGGAGAGTTCATATGTCCAAATTGAGCAAACAGCAAATAGTAGATAGTATTCCCCAGAAAGGATTTTTTGGACATCCCAAAGGCCTGATGACGCTTTTTTTCACAGAGTTTTGGGAGCGTTTTTCTTACTATGGAATGAGAGCTATTCTCGTCTTTTACATGTATTACGAAGTATCTAAAGGCGGTCTCGGCATCGATGAAAAAACAGCACTTTCCATTATGTCTATTTATGGGGCGCTAGTTTACATGTCTGGAATTATCGGTGGCTGGCTTGCGGATCGCGTTTTTGGAATGTCTAGGGCAATCTTTTACGGTGGAGTTCTTATTATGCTTGGTCATATTGCGCTTGCCATTCCAGGAAATCTTACGATGTTCTTTACGTCCATGGCACTCATCGTCATCGGTACAGGTTTGTTAAAGCCTAACGTTTCCAGCATTGTCGGGGAAATTTATCCCGAAAATGATAATCGTCTTGACGCAGGATTTAGTATTTTCTATATGGGTATTAACCTAGGGGCATTTCTATCACCGTTAATTGTCGGGGAAGTTATGAAAACGAGTTTCCATTTAGGGTTCGGAATTGCGGCAGTTGGAATGTTTTTAGGATTGGTCGTTTTTGTTTTAACGAAAAAGAAAAATCTAGGGCTTGCAGGTATGCAAGTACCGAATCCACTAACAACTGCCGAGAGAAAGAAAACGTTTACAACCTTTGTTGTTGTGGCGGTTGTGCTTACTGTTTTTGCCGTGATCGCAAGTATGAATGGGTTTTTGACAATTGCTACGTTTGTTGCATTTGTCGGCGTGTTAGGATTTCTTATTCCTACTGCTTACTTTATTGTGATGTATAAAAGCCCTAAAACGACAGAAGTGGAACGCTCTCGTGTTCTTGCTTATATCCCATTATTTTTAGCATCTGTCATGTTCTGGGCAATTGCCGAACAAGGTTCTACCATTCTCGCACTTTATGCCGATAAGCGAACGCAGCTTCATTATTTCGGTTTCGATATTTCACCGGCTTGGTTCCAGTCATTGCCGGCATTGTTCATTGTGTTATTAGCACCTGTAGCTGCGTGGTTGTGGGTTAAACTGGGAGACCGCCAACCGTCAATTCCGCAAAAGTTTTCATTAGCATTGTTGTTTGCAGGACTTTCGTTCATCGTTATCCTATTACCGGGCTATTTGGGCGGTACAGAAACACTTGTAAATCCTTTATGGTTAGTGCTAAGTATTTTAATAGTGATGATCGGAGAATTATGTTTATCACCAGTTGGCTTATCTGCGACGACAAAACTTGCACCTGCAGCGTTTTCTTCACAGACGATGAGCCTTTGGTTTTTATCGAATGCGGCGGCACAAGCATTAAACGCTCAAATTGTAAAATTCTACTCAGTGGATACAGAAATGATGTATTTTGGAATAATTGGCGGACTTGCTATTTTGCTAGGAATTATTCTTTTCCTCATTTCACCAATGATTCAAGGTTATATGAAAGGCGTCAGATAATATAAGAAAAGCTCCCTTATCTCCATGCAACATTTAGATAAGGGAGCTTTTTGTATAAAACTATTTCTTTAATTTCATAACGACATCTTCGTCAGGTGTGACAAAAATCGTTTTTTGTTCAAAGTAAATGACAAAACCTGGTTTTGAACCGCTAGGCTTTTTCACATGCCGAATGGCTGTATAGTCGACAGGAACGGAAGAAGACTCGCGAGCTTTGCTAAAATAAGCAGAGAGAATGGCAGCCTCACGAATTGTTTCTTCGTCGGGATTCTCGTCATGAATCACTACATGTGAACCTGGGATATCTTTTGTGTGGAACCAAATATGATCTCTTGCTGCCAATTTAAAAGTTAAATAATCATTTTGCTTGTTGTTTTTCCCAACAGAAATGTTTAAGCCGGCAGATGATTCATACGTTTCTGGCATCGGCTTTTTCGGTTTGCTTTTCTTTTTCAGCTTGCGTGCCTTTAAGAAGCCAAGCTCTGCTAGTTCTTCACGTATTTCTTCGATGTCTTCTGGAGAAGCTTGCATTACTTGTTGTTTAATCATTTCAAAATAAGCAATGTCTTCTTTCGCTTTTTCAAGCTGTTCGGCAATCATGACCAATGCATTTTTAGCTTTGGCATAACGTGAATAATAGCGCTGTGCATTTTCAATCGGTGTTTTTCTAGCATCAAGTGGAATGGCAATCAGTTTACCTTCATCATAATAATTGGCAACTGTTGCTTCCGTCATTCCTTTTTGTAAGGCATAGCTATTTGCCGTAATGAGCTCGCCGTACAATTGAAACATGTCTAGATTTTCAGCCGCCTTTTTTTCTTTTGATAATTTTTTCATTTTCAACTGTAACTTGGCAATTTCATTGTCAAGCCATCTCTCTAAGTCAGCCGCCTGCGATTTTACCCGCTCTCTTTCTGCTCGGCCAAAATAAACTTTATCAAGCAACTGGCCCAATGATTCATATTGTGCGATCATTTTGTCGGCATACGTCAAAGATGTTGCGGAAAAGATCATTTTACCGCCGGCTTCTGCAATGTTCGGCACTGTATATGTTCCCTGAAAGGAGGCGAGAAATGTATTGAACACTTGAAAGACTTCTTGTTCAGTTGTCTTTCGTAACCGATTGAGTAACTCTGCTGCGTTCACAGGAGAAAAACTAGAAAATGTCCGCACGATATCATTTGCCTTTTCAAACGACTGCCAAAGTGTACGAAATTGCTCTTCCGTAATGTGAAACGGATCGATTTTATCCTGAGGGGGTGCCGGAATGAATGGCTGACCAGGTAAAATGGTTCGATAGCTGTTTACGGAAGGCGGTAAGTGTTTCATACTATCAATAATCATTTCCCGATCTGGATCGACGAGCAACAAATTACTATGTCTTCCCATAATTTCCATGTACAGTTTTCGGCTAATATCGTCCCCGATTTCATCTTTTCCTTTGATGTCGAACACAATAATTCGATCCGCTTCCATTTGCTCAATCGCTGTGATCATGCCGCCCTCTAAATGTTTGCGCAAAACCATGCAAAACATCGGCGGCTCAGATGGATTTACAATTGTCTCATCTGTTATTTGTACACGCGAAAAAGAAGAGTGAATGGAAAAGAGCAGCCTATGATTTTTTCCGGCAGCGCGAACGATGAAGACGACTTCCTGCGTATTTGGCTGGTGAATTTTGGAGATTCGACCATTTTTCAAAATTTGCAGTTCAGCTGCCATCGCTTTTGTAAATAATCCATCAAATGCCATGTTGATTCCTCTTTCAATTCGTTTGTACCCATCTTAGCATTCAAAGAGAGAAATATGGTATAATACGAAAAGATTAGTCTAAATAAGAAGAGGGATTATATGTATAAAAAACGCGGGCTTTTAATCGTTTTGTCAGGACCTTCCGGTGTAGGAAAAGGAACGGTTCGAAAAGAGCTCTTTACACAACCGAATACGAATTATGAGTATTCCATTTCAATGACGACAAGAAGTCCTAGGGAAGGAGAAGTCGATGGCAGCGACTATTTCTTCAAGACAAGAGAAGAATTTGAAAAATTGATTGCCGAAGAAAAGCTACTTGAATATGCGGAGTACGTTGGGAATTATTATGGAACGCCGCTCGATTATGTGAATGAAACGCTGGATGCTGGCCGGGACGTTTTTCTTGAAATCGAAGTCGTTGGTGCAGCGCAAGTACGAAAAAAAGTTCCAGATGGTTTGTTTATCTTTCTGGCACCGCCGAGTTTAAGCGATCTAGAAGAACGACTGATCGGACGAGGAACTGAAGATCGTGAAATTATTGCGTCGCGCATTGGGAAAGCACGTGAAGAATTGGAAATGATGAATTTATATGATTATGTCGTTGAAAACGATGAAGTTTTAAACGCCTGTGAAAAGATCAATGCCATTGTAACAGCTGAGCATTGTCGCAGGGAACGAGTAGAAAAACGCTATTTACAGATGTTAGAAGGAGAATGATCGCATGTTATATCCATCCGTCGATTCATTAAAGAGCAAAATTGATTCAAAATATACGCTCGTAACGCTTGCAGCGAAGCGAGCGCGTGAAATGCAAGAAGAAGGAAAAACACTTCTAGATTCGTACACATCAAAAAAATCTGTAGGAAAAGCGCTTGAAGAAGTTGCAGCGGGTGTCCTCTCTAAACAGCACAGGGACGAATCAGTCATTTACGAAGACGAAATTTAAATAGTATAGACGATACTCCCTTAGAAATGTGATGTTCTTTGGGAGTTTGTCATTTTATAGGAAGGGTGCGGATTGGAATGTTAGACAAAAAAATACTCTTGTGTGTGACCGGCGGCATCGCTGTTTATAAGGCGGTTGCACTCGTTAGCAAGTTAACGCAAGCAGGTGCTCATGTCAAAGTAATGATGACGGAGTCAGCGATGAAATTTGTGACGCCGCTTTCGTTTCAAGTCATGTCGCGGAATGACGTTTATTTTGATACGTTTGATGAAAAAGATTCCACTGTTATTTCGCATATTGATCTTGCGGATTGGGCGGATCTTGTCATTGTTGCGCCTGCAACGGCAAATGTGATTGGCAAGCTGGCAAATGGAATTGCGGATGATATGGCGACGACAACATTGCTCGCGACAACTGCGGAAGTATGGATTGCGCCCGCTATGAATGTACATATGTATGAAAATAAGGCAGTCATTCGCAATATTTCAACATTGCATGGAGATGGTTATCGATTCATCGAACCATCAGAAGGTTTTTTAGCATGTGGATATGTTGGAAAAGGCCGATTAGAAGAGCCCGAAAAGATTGTAGATCTTGTTAGGGAGAAATTTACGCAATCTAAAACACTTCCGCTTACTGGAAAAAAAGTGATCGTAACGGCAGGTCCTACACGGGAACGAATCGATCCGGTTCGATATGTATCCAATTTTTCTAGTGGCAAAATGGGCTATGCCATGGCAGAAGCTGCTGCAGCACTTGGCGCGGAAACCATTCTCATTTCAGGTCCTGTTGAACTTGAAAAGCCCTCTGGTGTGACAGTTGTCAATGTGGAAAGTGCGGCTGAAATGTTTGAGGCCGTGACGAACCATTTTGACAGTGCTTCCATCGTGATCAAATCGGCAGCTGTCGCGGACTATCGTCCAAAGAATATTCATGATCAAAAGATGAAAAAGCAAGTTGGGGATGCAGTCATCGAAATGGAGCGAACAACAGATATTTTGAAAACAATTGGAAAAATGAAGAGACACCAGTTGCTCGTGGGGTTTGCTGCTGAAACTCAAGATGCTGTCGACTATGGAATCGGAAAACTTGAAAGTAAGAATCTAGACTTTATCGTTGTCAATGATGTGACGGATCCAGACGCAGGTTTTGGTAAAGATACAAATGTGGTGACATTATTATCAAGGCGCGGTATGCATCAATCATTTTCTGCGATGCCTAAAAAAATATTGGCCAAAGTATTATTAGAGACGATCCTGGAAGAGGAAAGTGAACATTTAGATGATCGCTGAAGTAATCGTAGATGTGGCGGCTTATCCGATCGATCGGCCTTTTGACTATGTTGTTCCGGAACGGTTTGTACAGGTCATCCATAAAGGCGTTCGGGTGAAAGTGCCATTCGGACCGAGGAAAGTACTCGGATATGTGACAAGCTTAAAAGAAGAAAGCGAGCTAGATGAAAAGAAACTGAAGCCGATTGATGAGCTGGTCGATCTGAAACCAGTAATTTCTGAAGAATTGCTTCAATTGTCTCGTTGGCTTAGTACACAAACCTTATCCTATGAAATCGATGCTTTACAAGTGATGCTGCCAGCTGCCATGCGGGCAACATATGAGAAGTATGTCATCATCGAGCGGCCTGAAGAAATTGAACATGAACAAGTCTTGCAATTCTTTACGGGTCGAAAGCGAGTCCCATTAAAAGAAGCGAATTCCTCCAGTTTATTAAACCTGTTAAAACAGTACGAGACACAAGGCATTGTAACGATTGATACGAAGGTAGGGCAGCAAACCGCCATAAAAAAAGAACCTGTTATTCATATTGCAGATCGGCATGTATTAGATCAGTTGCTTGCATCGATTCATCCCAATGCTAAAAAACAAATTGAACTTTTGGAATGGATGAAGGGATATACGGGACAAACCATACCTCGAAAACAACTGCTTGAACAATCTAGCATTAGTCCAGCAGTCTTGAAAGCAGTGCTTGAAAAAGAGGGAGGGCGCGAGGAGTTAACGGAAGTTTATCGTGAACCGGATGCCCCCAGCCTTCAAGATACGGCAATACCGGTTGAGTTAACGACTGAACAACGAGTTGCATTAGAAAAAATCATTGCGAGTGCAGAGGAGCATCGTCCAGAAACGTTTCTTTTGCATGGTGTGACAGGCAGCGGTAAGACAGAAGTTTACTTGCGGGCTATTAAACACGTCTTAGCACAAGGAAAAGAAGCGATCGTCCTCGTCCCGGAAATTTCATTGACACCGCAGATGACGTCTCGTTTCAAGGAACGATTCGGATCCCAAGTCGCAGTGCTTCATAGTGGTCTTTCTTCCGGAGAGAAATATGATGAATGGCGAAAAATAAGCCGCGGTGAAGTGAAAGTTGTTGTCGGTGCAAGGTCAGCTATATTTGCGCCATTCGAAAACATCGGTATCATAATTCTTGATGAAGAGCATGAAGCCACTTACAAACAGGAAGACACGCCAAGATACCATGCAAGAGACGTCGCGATCAAACGTGCGGAATTTTATCGTTGTCCAGTTATTTTAGGCAGTGCAACACCATCGCTTGAATCGTATGCACGTGCAACGAAAAATGTCTACACGCTTTTAACGCTAACCCACCGTGCAAAAGAACAACAATTGCCATCCGTTACGGTCGTAGACATGCGCGAAGAACTCAAAACCGGTAATCGGTCCATGTTTTCAGTTGAGCTTGCGGATGCGATACGGGTTCGTCTACAAAAGCGAGAGCAAATTGTTTTGTTTTTAAATAAACGGGGATTTTCCTCCTTTGTGCTTTGTCGAGATTGCGGCACTGCCGTTCAATGTCCAAATTGTGATATTTCCCTTACCTATCACCGGGCAAATGAGCGATTAAAATGTCATTATTGTGGCCATGAAGAGCGTGTACCGGTCGCTTGTCCGGAATGTGAAAGCGAGCATATTCGTTTTTTTGGAACAGGGACACAAAAAGTGCAGGAAGAAGTTTCTAAGCTATTTCCCGAAGCGCGTGTCCTTCGAATGGACGTAGATACAACGAGGCAAAAAGGATCGCATGAACGTTTGCTAAAGGAATTTAGTGAAGGGAAAGCAGATATTTTACTAGGGACGCAAATGATCGCAAAAGGCTTGGACTTTCCGAATATTACACTTGTTGGGGTGTTAGCAGCGGATACGACGCTTCACTTAGCGGATTTTCGAGCCGCGGAAAAAACGTTTCAATTAATGACACAAGTAAGCGGGCGGGCAGGCCGGCATGAATTGCCCGGAGAAGTGTATATTCAAACATATACGCCTGAACATTACGCAATTGAACTGTCGAAAGAACAGCGATATGAACCGTTTTACCAACTTGAAATGATGCAGCGAAAGCGATTTGGCTACCCGCCATTTTATTTTGTAACACTCATTCAATTTACACATGAGGATTTACTAAAAGTGGCCGATTATGCGGCAAAAGGTGTCCAGTTTTTAAGGGAGAATTTATCTCCAGAAACGATTATTATCGGTCCGACAGCAGCAGCGATTGGCCGCATGAACAATAGATATCGCTACCAATGTTTGATAAAATACAAAAATGAACCAAAGCTGATCTCAACATTACAACAGCTGATTAAATATTATCGGACGGACTGGATCAAATCTGGTCTGCTTATGACGGTAGATGTTGAACCGGCATCAATTTATTGATTGACAGAAGAAAAGAGGAATTTTTTTAATGGCTATTTTAGAAATTGTGAAACATCCTGCACCAATTTTAACGAAGAAATGTAAAGAGGTCGTAAAGTTTGATAACAAACTTGCAAAGTTACTAGATGATATGTATGACACGATGGTTGCGGCAGATGGCATCGGACTTGCAGCGCCCCAAGTGAATGAAGACGTTCGTGTTGCGATTGTAGACTTAGGGGAAGGCCAAGATGTCATTGAGATGGTTAATCCCGTTGTCACGGCAATTGGCGGTTCGGAAATCGAGGTGGAAGGCTGTCTTAGCTTTCCGGGGCTTTACGGAGAAGTGGAGCGACCATTTTTTGTACGGATCGAGGCGCAAGAACGGGACGGCTCTTTATATGAGTTAGAAGCGGAAGATTATGAGGCAAGAGCGATTTTGCATGAAATCGATCATTTGAATGGTGTTCTATTCGACTCAAAAATCATTCGCGTTGTCGATCCTTCGGAATTTGAAGAAGCGGACGATGAAGCGGAAGCAATCGATAAGGAAGGTGAAGAATTATGACGAAAATAGTCTTCATGGGAACGCCTGAATTTTCAGTGCCTGTTTTAACGATGTTACATGATGAGGGGTATTCAGTGGCTGCGGTTGTGACGCAGCCAGACCGGCCGGTTGGACGTAAGCGTGTGTTGACGCCGCCGCCTGTCAAAGAAGAGGCGCTCCGATTAGGAATTGATGTCATACAGCCTGAAAAATTAAAAGGTTCTGGTGAACTAGAAGAAATCATCGCATTACAGCCAGATCTAATTGTGACAGCAGCATTTGGTCAGCTGTTGCCAAAAGAGCTACTCGAAGCACCAAGGCTGGGATGCATTAATGTACATGCGTCTTTATTGCCAAAATACCGCGGAGGTGCACCGATCCATCAAGCGATTATGGACGGCGAAAAAGAAACGGGTGTCACGATTATGTATATGGTAGAAAAATTAGATGCCGGAGATATGATATCACAAGTAACTGTTCCAATCGGGGAAACAGATCATACGGGCATGATGTTTGAAACACTATCCAAAGCAGGTACGGTATTATTGAAGGAAACGCTTCCATCCATTATAGCTGGAACGAATCAACGTATAGGGCAAGATGAATCACAAGTGACATTCGCGCGCAATATCTCGCGTGAACAAGAGCGCATTGACTGGATGAATGGGGGAGAGAAGGTTTACAACCAAATCCGTGGTCTCCATCCGTGGCCAGTTGCTTATACTGTATTTCAAGGGCAGAACGTCAAAATATGGTGGGCTGAAAAGGTACCAACGACTGTAAAGGCAGAACCAGGTACGATTATTGGAATCGAAAAGGATCGAATCATTGTCAAGGCAGGTGACGATATCGCAATCGGTATTACTGATCTTCAACCGGCCGGCAAAAAACGGATGGAAGCAGCTATATTTATCAATGGCGTTGGTTCCAAGTGGAATGAAGGAGACCGTTTTGATGAGTAAACGAAACAAAAAGATTTGGAATGGCAATGTTCGGGATGCGGCGCTGTCTATTTTAATGGAAATAGAACAAAGCCAAGCATACAGCAACTTGCTTCTTCATCGAACAATCGAGACGTATCGTATTGAGGAGAAGGATCGCGGGTTACTGACCGAGTTAACTTATGGAACGCTGCAGCATCGTATGACGTTAGACTATTATTTGGAGCCATACGTTCGAGGGAAATTAGATCAGTGGGTGCGGGAACTTTTAAGATTATCCGTTTATCAAATCGTCTACTTATCTAAAATTCCTCCGCATGCAGTTGTTCACGAAGCGGTTGAAATTGCGAAAAGACGCGGGCATAAGCGAATTGCGCCTACAGTCAATGGCATATTGCGGGCCATTTTACGAAATGGAACTCGTTCTTTAGACGATCTTCCGGAAGGCATTCAAAAGACTGCGATTGAAACAAGCCATCCCGAGTGGCTTATTAAAAGATGGACGGAACAATATGGGGCTGACGAAGCAAGGGCAATGGCGCACGAAAACAATCATCCCCCAGCCATGTCACTTCGGGTCAATCAAACAAAAACAACGCCGGAAGAAGCGATTGCGTTACTTGAATCAGATGGGATTGAAGCGATCCGCGGAAAAGTTGTTCCGGAATGTATTCTTTCATTGAACGGGAACCCAGCAAAGACGGATCTTTACGAAAAAGGTTATCTAACGATTCAAGATGAAAGCTCGATGCTGCCAGCGATTGCTTTAGATGCAAAGCCTGGCATGAAAGTGCTGGATATGTGTGCTGCACCTGGCGGTAAAACAACACATATTGCCGAGACGATGGGCGATGAAGGGAAAGTGTATGCACATGACCTTCATCCTCATAAATTAAAGCTCATTACGTCCAATGCAGAACGTCTAGGTTTACAGTCTATAGAAGTCCATGCAGGTGATAGCCGAGACCTTCTTGAACAATACAGACCTGAAACCTTTGATCGGATTTTGTTAGATGCCCCTTGCAGCGGTCTTGGCGTCATCCGTCGAAAGCCGGAAATTAAATACAATAAGAACGAGTCGGATTTGGAAAGCTTGGCTGCTATTCAAATGGCCCTTCTTGAAACAGCTAAGCAGCTGATTAAACCAGACGGCATTATTATTTATAGCACTTGTACGGTGGAAGTGTCTGAAAACAAAGGGATGGTCGAACAGTTTTTAAAACGTCATTCCGATATGGAAAAAATTCCATTGCCACATCTGATTGAGAACGAGAAGCTTTCGATGGAAGATGATTTTCTACAAGTGCTGCCGCAACATTTTGGAAGTGACGGTTTTTTTGTTGCAGCTTTACGAAAAAAAGCAACCCATTAAGCCGGAATGTAAGTGAAAAGAGGGGATAGACGTTGCGATTTGAAGTTCTGACAGATATAGGAAGAAAAAGAACAGTCAACGAAGATGGAGCTGCCGTCTATACATTGCCTGATGGGACACTGCTTGCGGTTATTGCCGATGGGATGGGTGGCCATCGCGGAGGTGATTATGCAAGCAGAATGACGATTCGTCTAATGGGTGAGCAGTTCATGAATATCCAACTTGATCAGTTAAAGACAGACGAAGACTGGAAGGAATGGCTTTTAGAATCTGTTTTTTACGTCAATCGATACCTTTTTAATAAAGCATCGGCAGACGAGCAATACAAAGGAATGGGAACGACGTTGGATGCCGTATTGATCCGCGGCAGCGACTGTCAAATTGTCCATGCCGGAGACAGCCGTGTGTATCAATTGAACCAAAAAGATGTTAAGCAAATCACAAAAGATCATTCATATGTCAATGTCCTTTTGGAAAATGGAGAAATTACGGAAGAGCAGGCAGCGAATCACCCACAGCGCAACTGGATTATGAAAGCGGTCGGTTCGGAAAGAAGAATTGACCCTGATTTGTATGAGGTTGACCTAACAGAAGATACCTTTTTACTTCTTTGCACAGATGGATTAAGCAATAAATTAGATGAACAAACGATCCACAAAATTATTCACGCCGATGGTACTTTGCGTGAAAAAGTCGTTCAGCTCGTCCAAATGGCAAATAAGATGGGTGGCGAAGATAATATTTCCGTCATCTTGATTGGGCCAGACGACATGGAGGTGAAGCAACCATGATCGGAAGAAGAATTGGCGGGCGCTATGAGGTGCTTCATAGTATTGGAGACGGCGGCATGTCAAAAGTATATTTAGCGCATGACGTCATTTTAGATCGCGATGTTGCCATTAAAGTGCTCAATTATGAATTCGCGAATGAGGAAGAACTAAAAAGAAGGTTTTTAAGAGAAGCTTTATCCGCAACAAGCCTGACACATCCGAATATCGTCAACATTTTTGATGTCGGGGAAGATGGAGAGCTTCATTATCTTGTGATGGAATATGTAGAAGGACAGACATTGAAGAAATATATTTTAGAACATGGCCCATTGTCGCCGGAACAAGCATTACCGATCATGCGCCAACTTGTCTCTGCGATTGCAAACGCACATCACAATGGAATTGTACATCGGGATGTTAAACCGCAAAACATCTTAATGGATGCGGAAGGAAATGTGAAAATTACGGATTTTGGGATTGCAATGGCTTTAAGTGCAACTTCCCACACAAAAACAAACTCTGTCATAGGTACCGTTCATTATTTATCACCAGAACAAGCGCGCGGCGGGATGGCGACGAAAAAATCTGATATTTATTCATTAGGGATTGTTTTTTATGAATTATTATCTGGAGAATTGCCATTTTCTGCGGAGACTGCGGTTGCCATCGCGTTAAAACATTTACAAGAGGAAACACCTTCTATACGTGAAAAGTTTCCGTCAATTCCACAAAGTGTGGAAAACGTTATTTTAAAAGCAACAGCGAAAGATGCTCTCCATCGATACCGCTCTGCCGATGAGATGTACGAAGATTTACTCACTGTACTTGAGCCGGAACGAGCACAGGAAGAAAAATTTGGCATTCCTTATGATGACGATCAAACGCGCGTAATCCCAATCATTAAAGAAAAAGCCGTTCGGGAAGAAGACCATGAAGTAACAAAGAAAATGGAGCCGATTCAACCGGCAACACCTGCTGAGCCTGTAAAAAAGAAACGTAAAAAATGGCCGATTTTTCTAGGTGTTTCAATCGGGATCATCGCATTACTTGCCGCCTTGCTATTCATCCCTGGAATACTTCGTCCAAAACAGGCGATTATTCCCGATGTTAGCAATATGAATGAAGTGGAGGCGTCTGATGCGCTAGTTGAAGAAGGATTTGTGATCGAGAGAAGCATCGAACAGCCATCGGAAGAGATTGAAGCGGGGAACGTTATTCGAACTGTACCAGAAGCTGGGAAGGAAAGAGATGTTGGAACACCGATTACCCTTTATATTAGTACGGGGAAAGAAAAGATTCCAATGTCTGACTACGTTGGACGAGACTTTACACAAGTGGCCAATTTGCTTGCTGGCTATGACTTTCTTTCAATTGATGAACCGATTGAAGAATTTTCGGATGAAGATCCAGGTACAATTTTAAAGCAAGATCCAGCCCCCGGTGAAGAAGTGGTTCCAAGTGAAACGGTTATTGCTTTTACGATTAGTAAAGGAAAAGATATGCGCACCCTTGGAGATTTAAGGGGACTAGATCGAAATCAGTTGAAGGAATACGAAAAATCATCTGGGTTTACGATTAGAGATGCGGGATCAGAACATTCTTCCACCGTTCAGGAAGGACATGTAATTTCCCAACAGCCGGAAAAAGGCGCATCGCTGCAAAAAGGCTCTTTAGTGGATGTTATTTTTTCTAAAGGTCCACCTAAAAAACCAGTGAAACTTCACGTTCGTACAATTATAATTCCGTATGAACCTGAAGTAACTAATCAACCAGATACCGAAGAAGATGAAGCTGAAACTGGAACCGAAACTGAACAACCGAAGCCGCCGCAAACGGTTCGGATTTATATCCAAGATCGCAAACATTCTATAAAAGATGTGTTTGTGGAATTTACGATTACTGAAACGACGAAGAGACAAATACAGATCGAGTTGGAAGAAGGTCAGAGCGGCGCCTATCAAGTGAAACGTGACGACGAGGTGATCGAGGAGAAGACATTCTCGTACGATGACGAGTAAAGTAATCATGTGAGGTGCTAATAGAAAAAGGAGCTGAAGATGCTGGAAGGACAAATTAGAAAGGCCATTAGTGGTTTTTACTATGTAGAAAAAGACGGCGAACTGATCCAATGCAAAGGCCGCGGTGTTTTTAGAAACCGCGGCATTAGCCCCCTTGTTGGAGATTTTGTTGATTATGAGCGAGACGGCGAAAATGACGCAACGATTACAAAAGTCCATAAGCGGAAAAATGAATTAGTACGTCCGCCTATCGCCAATGTGGATCAAGCATTGTTAGTTTTTTCGATGGTTGAACCTGATTTTAGTACCCATTTATTGGATCGGTTCATCGTCGTTATCGAATCTTTTGGAATCGAACCGGTCATTTGTTTGACAAAAAAAGATTTAGCGAATGATGATGAACTGAAACAAATAGTTGAGCATGCTTCTTACTATGAAAGTATGGGCTATACAGTGCTTCAAACGTTTATAGATGATGAAAGACTTTCTCAAATCCTGCAACCTTATGTAGCAGGAAAAACAACCGTGTTAGCTGGTCAATCGGGTGTTGGAAAATCAACGTTGCTGAATACGCTATTACCGATCTTAGATCTCAAAACGGGAGCCATTTCAGAAGCACTTGGGCGCGGCAGACATACGACAAGGCATGTGGAATTGCTGGAAGTTGCCGGTGGACTCATTGCCGACACGCCGGGTTTTAGTTCCCTTGATTTTGAGCATATCGAAAAAGAAGAGCTGCCACATTATTTTGTAGATATGGCGGAGGTGGCACCGTATTGTAAATTTAGGGGTTGCCTGCATTTGAAAGAGCCGAAGTGTGCGGTGAAAGAGAAAGTAGAAACTGGAGAAATCCCGCAGCACCGCTACGATCATTATGTTCAATTTATGCAAGAAATTACTGACCGAAAGCCGAGGTATGATAGAAATGATTAAAATTGCACCATCTATTTTAGCAGCAGATTTTTCAAAGCTTGCTGAAGAAGTGAAAGAAGTAGAAGCAGCGGGAGCGGAGCTCATCCATATCGATGTTATGGATGGCCATTTCGTTCCAAATATTACGATGGGGCCAATCGTCGTGGAAGCACTGCGCCCTGTTACAACATTACCGCTAGATGTTCATTTAATGATTGAAAATCCAGATGCATATATCCCAGCATTTGCAAAAGCGGGTGCTGACTATATTACGGTGCATGTGGAAGCATGCAGACATTTGCATCGAACGCTTCAGCTTATTCGGTCATACGGCGTGAAATCGGGTGTTGTACTGAATCCACATACGCCTGTTGAAACGATTTTGCACGTATTGGAAGAAGTGGATATGGTACTGTTTATGACGGTTAATCCAGGATTCGGCGGACAAAAGTTCATTCATACGGTACTTCCAAAGGTGGAGCAATTATCTTCTATTATCCGAGAAAAGAATTTACCGATTGAAATTGAAATTGACGGTGGTGTCAATGAAGAAACGATCGTTCCATGCGTAGAAGCGGGGGCTACCATTCTCGTTGCAGGATCGGCTGTCTTTAATGAGCCAGACCGTGCGGAAGCGCTGCAGCGAATTAAAGCGGCTGGTATTGGGGCAATACGTCCATGAAATCAGTCATTATTTGCGGGGGAGGACCTGAGTCTGAAATCATAGATTTCAGCACTTGGGAAGAGAAAGAAACGGTGTTTATCGGCGCTGATCGCGGAACTCTTTACTTATTACAGCGCGGCATCACGCCGACAGAAGCAGTGGGTGATTTCGACTCCATTTCAGCGGAAGACTACGAAATGATCGCAAAAAATGTGCAAAAGGTCGACCGATATCGTGCAGAGAAAGATGAAACGGATATTGAGCTTGCCGTAGGACGGGCACTAGCTTATGAACCGGAACAGGTTGTCTTAACAGGCGTTACTGGAGGGCGATTGGATCATTTCCAATCGGCTCTTCATCTGCTTTATCGATATCAAATTGCGAATCCTGCCGTTCAATTTTTGATTGGCAATCAGACAAATACAATTTCTCTCTTAACGCCGGGGGTTCGTCGGATTTCACCGGTTGCCCGTTTTCCTTACATTTCGTTTTACCCTTTCGGAGCCAGTGTAAAAGGTTTTACATTGACCGGATTTAAATATGAAACGGTTGACGCAACGCTTGAAACGGGTGTCACTATGTTCACAAGCAATGAACCAGTTGCTGAAGTCTGTACTATCTCATTCCGTGATGGCATATGCTTAATGGTAAGAAGTACAGATTCCTGAAAGGAGCGGGGGAATTGCGCGTTTACACATTTACGATGCCAAAGTTCGTAAGCGGCTTTGTACGGAAGTGTTTGTTTGCCTTTCAAAAAGATAATAATTCAAAAACGGCCACTGCCAGTAATCGAAACAAAAAAAGGAAGAAAGAAAAAACGCCTAGCTGATCCATTCAGCAAGGCGTTTTATTTTCGTTGATTATACGCGTTGAACTTTACCTGATTTAAGCGCTCTAGCAGAAACCCAAACACGTTTAGGTTTACCATTTACAAGAATACGGACTTTTTGAAGGTTCGCACCCCATGTACGTCTGTTGGCGTTCATTGCGTGTGAACGCGCGTTGCCTGTGCGAGCTTTGCGTCCAGTAATAACACATTCTTTAGCCATCTATAGTACCTCCTTGCGAATTGATGATTTTAGCGATACAATTCCTTTTTGCATACCATAATAATGTATCACAGGTCATACGAGCTTGCAACCCTTTTTATCATCTCTTTCAAGGTGAATTCCTTTACACGTGCATAAAGTAAATTGACCTTTCTTTTATTCACATCGCCAATATAGTACAATAGGTGGAGCGAAAACAAAGCAGGGGGGCACAAAATATGTCAATCGAAGTGAAGAACAAATTTGGTGGAATTGAACTCACAAATGACGTGATCGCCCGGATCGTCGGAGAAGCGGCGGTTGAATGTTATGGAATCGTCGGAATGGCGTCTAGACATCAAATTCGTGATGGTCTGACTGAAATTCTTCGTAAAGAAAACTTTGCTCGCGGCGTGATCGTGCGGACGATCGGGGAAGAAATGCATATAGATCTTCATATTATCGTCAGTTATGGCGTGAAAATTTCTGAGGTTGCTTATCAAGTCCAATCGAAAGTAAAATATACTTTGCAAAAGATGGTCGGCATGACTGTACAATCAATTAATATTTTTGTCCAGGGAGTCCGTGTGACGAACCTGTAGAAGGGAGAAAATACTTTCTATGAAGTATATAGATGGTTTGAAATTTGCGGAAATGATTAAGATGGGGGCTCATCATCTTTTTCAAAACGCGGATTATGTCGATTCTTTAAATGTATTTCCTGTTCCGGATGGAGACACAGGGACAAATATGAATTTGTCCATGACGTCTGGTGCGAAGGAAACGGAAGCACACGCAGTAACACATCTTGGACAAACTGCCCAAGCATTATCAAAGGGTTTGTTAATGGGGGCTCGTGGAAATTCGGGAGTTATTTTATCCCAACTGTTCCGTGGATTTGGAAAAGCTGTTGAACAGGAAGCAACTATGACTAGCGTGACGCTTGCTGCGGGTCTCCAATACGGAGTTGAAACGGCTTATCAAGCAGTCATGAAACCCGTCGAAGGAACGATTTTAACCGTCGCAAAAGATGCTGCCAAAGTTGCTGTTCAAAAAGCTGCTTCGACAGAAGATGTTATTGAAGTAATGGAAGCGGTTGTAGGGGAAGCAAAAGCTTCACTTGCACGCACACCGGATTTGTTGCCGGTATTAAAGGAAGTTGGCGTCGTTGATAGTGGTGGACAAGGACTCGTTTATGTATACGAGGGCTTTTTGGCATGCCTAAAAGGCGAAGAATTGCCGGAGCGTGTGATGACACAATCAATGGGCGATCTCGTCAATGCGGAACATCATCGCCATGCGCAAGATTTCATGAATACAGAAGATATTGTATATGGTTATTGCACGGAATTCATGGTGAAATTTGAAGCGGAGAAAATAACAAAAAATCCATATGTTGAAGCGGAATTCCGTCAACAACTAAGTGAATTTGGTGATTCTTTGCTTGTCATTTCAGACGATGAAGTTGCAAAAGTGCATATTCATACAGAAGAGCCTGGCGATGCACTTAATTACGGCCAAAAATTTGGTTCGCTGATCAAAATCAAAATCGAAAATATGCGCGAACAACATCTCGAAATCGTCGGTGAAAAACATTCCGCTCAAAAAATGATGGTTCAAGAAAAAGTTCCATATGCGATCGTAACGGTTGCAATGGGGACAGGCATTGCAAAATTGTTGAAAAACATGGGCGCTTCGTACGTAATTGAGGGTGGTCAAACGATGAACCCGTCTACAGAAGATATTGTAGAAGCGATCCAAGCGATTGGTGCTGAGCGAGTAATTATTTTACCAAACAATAAAAATATTGTGATGGCAGCAGAGCAGGCAGCTGAAGTCATTGGTATTGAGGCAGCCGTTGTGCCAACGAAGTCTGTACCAGAAGGTTTGGCAGCAATTTTAGCTTTCAATCCGGAAGCGGCTGTTGAGAAAAATGCTGAGTCGATGAAGTTCGCAGCTTCCCAAGTGAAAACAGGCCAAATTACGACGGCGGTTCGCGATACGGCAATTGATGATGTTACTATTAAAAAAGACGATTATATGGGCATTGCAGGAAGTAAAATTGTTGTGTCCAATCCGTCACTAGAGAAAACAGCAAAAGATTTACTTGCAAATCTAGTTGATGAGGACGACGAAATCGTGACGATTATTTACGGTGAAGGTGTCACTGAAGAAGAAGCAACAACAATTGCAGTTTATATTGAAGAACGGTATGAAGAAATGGAAGTTGAGCTATATAATGGCAAGCAACCATTATATCCATATATTATCTCTGTTGAATAATTCATAACGGTGTCCCTATTGATCGGGGCACCGTTTTTAATTTTCACTAATTTGGAGGGACATTTTGCGAATTTTACGAAGATATTATTCAAAGTATAAAAAACAATTTTGTCTTTATGACCAAATTCCTGTAAAATGAAAATGGATATAGCTTCTAAAGGGGGTATTTTCATTGAAATATAGATCCGTTTTTGAAATCATCGGACCCGTTATGATCGGTCCATCATCATCACATACAGCAGGCGCTGCACGAATTGGTCGTGTTGCCCGAAAACTATATGGCAGACAACCAAAATGGGCAAAAATCTATTTATATGGTTCATTTGCCGAAACATATAAAGGGCATGGGACAGATGTAGCGATTATTGGAGGATTGCTTGATTACGATACTTTTGATGAACGTATTAAAACGGCATTTGAAGATGCTGAAAAGCTTGGGATGACTTTTGAGTTTATTCCTGAAGAGGAAGAAATGGAGCATCCAAATACAGCTCGCATCGTCATTGGTGATGAGAAAGATGAAATGGAACTCGTCGGCATTTCAATTGGTGGAGGAACGATGGAAGTGACAGAACTGAATGGCTTCCCATTACGCTTATCGGGGCATTATCCTGCACTGTTAGTCGTCCACGAAGACCGATCAGGAGTGATTGCAAGCGTTTCCAATGCAATTGCAGCACAGCAAATGAATATCGCACATATGGAAGTAGATCGAAAAGCAAAAGGTGAAATGGCGCTCATGGTCATCGAAGTTGATCAAGTCATTGACGATACATTAATTCAAGAATTGGAAGCGTTGCCTCATGTGACACAAGTGTCAACGCTTGCCGACTAAGGAGGGCTATAAATGGAAGTATTATTCGGTACTGTGAAGGAGCTTGTTGAGCTTGCTGAATCACAAAATAAACCAATTTCAGAAATTATGATTGAACAAGAAGTGTTGCTGACGAAGCGATCACGAGAAGAAATCATTGCGCAAATGGAAAATAATTTGAATGTCATGGAAGATGCGGTTGAGAAAGGGTTGCAAGGCGTCCATTCTACTTCTGGTTTAACGGGCGGCGATGCCGTACTCCTTCAAAACTATATCGCGACTGGGAAATCTCTTTCAGGTGACTTGATTTTGGACGCAGTAAGTAAGGCGGTTGCGACAAACGAAGTAAACGCGGCTATGGGGCTCATTTGTGCAACGCCGACAGCGGGTGCAGCGGGAATTGTACCGGGGACTTTATTCGCCGTGAAAAATAAATTAAATCCAACGCGAGAGCAAATGGTCAATTACTTATTCACGACAGGCGCATTCGGCTTTGTCGTCGCGAATAATGCTTCGATTTCTGGTGCAGCAGGCGGCTGTCAAGCAGAAACGGGATCGGCTGCTTCAATGGCGGCAGCAGCAATTGTCGAAATGGCAGGCGGAACTCCGCAGCAAAGTGCGGAAGCATTCTCTATTGTTATGAAAAATATGCTTGGCCTCGTTTGTGACCCGGTTGCAGGGCTCGTAGAAGTACCGTGCGTGAAACGGAATGCGATGGGTGCCGCAAAAGCATTGGTCGGTGCGGATATGGCACTTGCAGGTGTTGTGAGCCGTATTCCGACAGATGAAGTCATACTGGCAATGCATCGAATTGGACAAACGATGCCTTCAGCATTGCGCGAAACGGCGAAAGGCGGCTTGGCGGCAACTCCGACTGGAAAAGCGTTAGAAGCGCAAATTTTTGGCAGGGAAAAAGTCGGAAGTGGCAGCACTAACTAATTCTATTACAACGATCAAAGGTGTTGGAAAAGCGGCAAGTGAAAAGCTAGAATCGATTGGCATTGAAACCATTCAAGACTTAGTCTTAACGGTTCCCTATCGCCATGAAGATTTCCGTTTGAAAGATTTGGCCGAAACGCCCCATAACGAACGGGTGACGATTGAAGGAAGAGTCGAAAGCGAACCTGCCGTTCTTTTTATGGGACGCAATCGCTCGCGCCTTCAGGTTCGTATTTTAGCCGGAAGGCATTTAGTCAAAGCTGTTTTTTTTAATCAGCATTATTTAAAAGATCGACTCTCTCCTGGGATGACTGTGACGATCACGGGGAAATGGGATCGTGGCCGACAAGTTATAAATGTGAGTAACTTCAAAGAAGGACCCAAAACGGAACAAGCCGACTTTGAACCGATTTATAGTTTAAAAGGCGTCATGCAACAAAAAACATTCCGTCGCATTATGCGAAACGCATTAGATATGGTTGCCGATCAGCATATAGAAACACTTCCAGCAGATATGCGGGAGCAGTATAAACTTCCTGCAATAGGTGATGCACTGGAAATGGTTCATTTTCCGACAAAGCCTGAAGATGTCAAGCATGCACGGAGAAGATTTGTGTATGAGGAATTACTGTTATTTCAACTGAAAATGCTAGGGATGAAAAAAGCGCGGAAAGATGCAAGCGAAGGGATCGCCATTGCGTATGATTTGGACAAAGTAAAGGCATTTATCATGTCACTTCCTTTTGATTTAACAAATGCGCAAAAACGAGTCGTCAATGAATTATGTAGCGAATTAAAAAGTCCAGCGCGGATGAACCGATTGCTGCAAGGAGATGTAGGCTCCGGGAAAACAGTCGTCGCAGCCATTGCGCTTTATGCTGCGATTACTGCGGACTTCCAAGGCGCGCTCATGGCACCAACAGAAATTCTTGCCGAACAGCATGCCGCGACACTTGCCGACTGGCTGGAACCGCATGGGGTGACGGTTGCATTTTTAGCGGGGTCTACAAAGGGCAAGGCAAGGAAAAGTATTTTAGAACGATTGGCGTCTGGCGATATTGATTTAATTGTCGGGACACATGCGTTAATTCAGCCGGACGTCGTATTTCATAATGCCGGCTTAATGATCACAGACGAGCAGCACCGCTTCGGGGTGGAGCAACGGCGCGTCTTGCGAGATAAAGGGATGAATCCAGACGTACTCTTTATGACAGCAACGCCTATTCCAAGAACGCTGGCAATCACAGCGTTTGGTGAAATGGATGTTTCCATTTTGGATGAATTGCCGGCGGGGCGAAAGAAAATCGAAACGTATTGGTTAAAAGAAGAGTCTCTTCATCCAGTGCTACGCCGGATGGAGAAAGAGCTTGTGGCAGGACGACAAGCGTATGTCATTTGTCCGTTAATCGAAGAATCTGATAAACTGGACGTCCAAAATGCGGTCGATGTTCATTCACAGCTGTCCACGTATTTTCAGGGCAGATTTAAAGTCGGACTCATGCATGGGCGGCTGCCAAGCGATGAGAAAGATGCAATTATGCGAGAGTTCAGTGAAGGTGAAACCGCAGTGCTTGTTTCGACAACTGTTGTTGAAGTCGGTGTCAACGTACCGAATGCGACATTTATGCTTATTTACGATGCCACACGTTTCGGACTCGCGCAGCTTCATCAATTAAGAGGGCGAGTAGGCCGTGGAGCCGAACAATCATACTGTATACTGTTGGCTGATCCGAAATCAGAAGATGGAAAAGAGCGTATGCAATCGATGACGGAAACGGACGATGGCTTCGTGTTAGCTGAAAAAGACTTGGAGCTAAGAGGTGCCGGCGACTTTTTTGGGAAGAAACAAAGCGGTTTGCCAGAATTTAAAATGGCTGATCCTGTTCATGATTACCGGGCACTTGCGACGGCTCGAAACGATGCGGAAAGATTACTAGCATCTGATGAATTTTGGACAGGGCATGAATATGCACAGTTGCGAAAAGAGCTTGAAGCGTCTGGGGCTATGAGTATAGAGAGATTAGATTAAGGCGGTAGTGACGGGTGTCACTACCGTTTTTTAGTTTTTTCTTTGAAAGATCCCCTGCGTCAGGAATGGTGTCTTGTTTAATTTACTCCAATGATTTCGCGTTCATTTAAAGGTTGAACAGGACGATGGTTATCAGGGAAAATTTGCTGATAGGCTTGAATTTGTTCTGTTGACATTTCAATCGGCTCTTCGAAAACAATCCATTTTACTTCTTCTGCACAAGGCGGTGTTGTTAAGGAACCGTTATAATGGAAAGATGTTTGATTTGCAGGGAGTAAAGCTTGCAAATCGATCGGTTCGTTCATATCAACATCTTTTTCTGTTTCACTTTCTGGTAATACACCCCAAACTGATGCCAATGCTTCGTTTTCTTTTCCATCTTGTATCATTAAACCAAGGACGGCCAGATTGCCCTCCGCATCTTGGTGTACAAGATGTAGTTCCATATCCAAGTTCTGACCATTGAATTGGTGCTCACTTGGTGTATGGAAGTGGAATTGGGCAAGCGTAAATTCTTTTCCTTCGACTACAATAGTGTTGCTTGATGTCTTAGGGTTAGCCTGGATGGCATGTCCGTTATGAGCAATTGAAAAGTTTGTTGGACTATATTGAATCTCGACATTATCTAGTTTTTCACCCGTTTTCACTTGGGCAAATTCGATATTGATCGGAGATTGTTCATTTCCTTTCACACAGGCGGAGTATTCGGAATCCAATACGCCCCAATGTTCAGGTCCCGTTTCTTCACCGTAAGACCACTCCAGTGCAGGTGTAATAGTTGACGCTGCTTTTTCGCTTTCTTCCGTGAGACTAACTTCTACTTTTTCTTCTGTTGTTTCCGAAGTCTGTTGTGAACAAGCCCCCAGTAAAATGCTTAATGATAGGGCTAAAAATGGATAGCCAATTTTCTTTTTCATATTTTGCAAATCCCCTTCCTGTTTGTTCTGTACGATTGCACATGGAATATACTACTAAATTAATAGAGAAAGACAAGTTGTTATTTAGTAAAAGGGCCTAAATTCTAACAATACAGCAAATAAGTACTATGCGCTTTTAAGTAGGAATAGATGAAGATGTGAGTTATCACTTGCTACTTAAGGTCTATATAGCATTTTGGTAGGTGTTTTAAAGACGTGGACCATAAGTCATCTCAGTGATGTGGCAAACTTAGGTTACCTTAAGTATTTCTATTGTTCAGCTCCGACTCCCAGACGCTTGGGTCATAAGCTGTTTTGGCTGTGCGGCAAAAAGCGCCGCTTCGTGCCCGCAGGATGCGGGTATGCAACCATTGCCGCAGGACGTGGCGAACTTAGGTTGCCTTCCGCTATCATCTTATGCCTGTCGCGTCTAAACGGTTTTCTACGCATTTCTATTGTCCAGCTTCAACGCCTAGGGGCTCGGGCCATAAGTCCAAGCTGCTCTGTGGCAAAAGCCGCCACGCCGCATCTTCGCCTTATGCCTGTCGCCCCTGGACAGGCATTTCCGCATTTCTACTGTCCAGCTTCAGCGGCCAGCCGCTCGGGTCGTTTCGGCCTTGTTGATAAAGGAAAAAGCGCCTTTATCCTCAAGCCCTCCAACGCCTGTCGCGGCTACCCAGGCCGCGACAGCATTTCTATATTGTCCAGCTCCGACTCCCAGACGCTCGGGTCATAAGCTGTTTTGGCTGTGCGGCAAAAATCGCCGCTTCACCAAATCATCTTATGTCTGTCGCGTCTAAGCGGTCGTCTCCGCATTTCTATTGTCCAGCTTCAACGCCTAGGGGCTCGGGTCATAAGTCCAAGCTGCTCTGTGGCAAAAGCCGCCACGCCGCATCTTCGCCTTATGCCTGTCGCCCCTGGACAGGCATTTCCGCATTTCTATATTGTTCAGCTCCGACTCCCAGACGCTCGGGTCATAAGCTGTTTTGGCTGTGCGGCAAAAATCGCCGCTTCACCAAATCATCTTATGTCTGTCGCGTCTAAGCGGTCGTCTCCGCATTTCAGTACTTGCTTTCTTTTTTCTAAGTTTATATACTGTTACTAGTACCAAGTGCTAATCCGGAAGGTGAACGTATTGAGAGTGCCTAAAAAGGAGCGGCAGCGGCTGCTGGGAGAGCTGCTTGAACAAAATCCGTTTTTGACGGATGAAGAATTGGCTGAACATTTTTCGGTCAGTGTGCAAACGATCCGATTAGACCGGCTGGAGTGCGGCATTCCCGAATTGCGGGAACGGCTCAAAACAGTTGCAACGCGGACGATGTACGAAGAAGTGAAATCTTTGCAATCTGATGAAGTCATCGGAGATATTATTGATATTGAATTAGACCAAAGAGCGATTTCGCTTTTGGATGTAACGGAAGACCATGTATTTCAGCGCAATGGCATTGCGCGCGGGCATCATCTTTTTGCTCAGGCGAACTCACTTGCTGTTGCGGTGATGAATGATGATCTTGCCTTGACAGTAAAGTCCAATATTCACTTTGTGAAACCTGTGAAGGCAGGGAGTCGTGTGATTGCACGTGCAGAAGTGAAGGAAGAGCAATCGACAGGCAAGCGAACTATTGTCGAGGTTGTTTCAACAGTCAATGACGAAACTGTTTTTACAGGTGAGTTTACGATGTACCGGATGACGGAAAGGAAGCAGGAGGATTCGAAATGATCATAGCGGTTGATGGAATGGGCGGCGATCATGCGCCTGGTGAAATCCTTGCTGGAGTGTTTGAAGGCTTAGCTGCATTTGATGATATACATATACATATTTATGGCGATGAACAGGCGATGGCGCCTTATTTAAAAGAACATGAACGGCTGCAAGTCATTCATTGTACGGAAGTCATTCAACCAGACGACGAGCCGGTACGGGCAATTCGGCGCAAAAAAGATGCATCGATGGTTAAAATGGCACAAGCTGTTAAAAATGGCGAAGCAGATGCTTGTGTATCTGCTGGAAACACCGGCGCACTAATGGCTGCTGGTTTATTTATTGTGGGGCGAATTGAAGGGATTGAAAGACCTGCGCTCGCACCGACATTGCCGACGGTTGATGGTACTGGCTTTGTCATGCTCGATTTAGGAGCAAATGCTGATGCGAAACCATCCCATTTGAGTCAATATGCTGTAATGGGAAGCATTTATGCCGAAAAAGTACGCAGCATTACGAATCCGCGAGTAGGATTATTAAATATCGGAACCGAAGAAGGAAAAGGAAATGAATTGACGAAAGAAGCTTATGGACTTCTTTCACAAGCGCCGATTCATTTTATTGGCAATGTCGAATCGCGCGATTTATTAAACGGCGTTGCGGACGTAGTTGTTACGGATGGATTTACGGGCAATATGGTGTTGAAAACGATAGAAGGAACCGCAATGAGCTTTTTCTCCATGCTCAAGGAAGTGTATAGCGCTTCTTTCAAGTCCAAGCTATCAGCTGCTCTTGTGAAAGACGAGCTTCGAGGACTTAAAAACAAAATGGATTATACAGAATATGGCGGAGCGGGTTTATTTGGCCTTAATTCTCCAGTTATTAAAGCGCATGGATCTTCCAATGCGAATGCCATTTTAAATGCCATTCGTCAGGCGCGTACGATGGTACAATACGATGTATGCGGAACGATTCGTGAAACAGTGAGAAAGGTGGATACACAATGACGAAAATTGCATTCGTTTTCCCGGGACAAGGATCTCAGTCGGTCGGAATGGGGAAAGAGTTTTCGGAAACACATGCAAGCAGTAAAGAAATGCTCGCGCAAGCAGACCAGGCGCTTGGCTTTTCTTTAAGTAATTTAATTTTAGAGGGGCCGCAAGAAGAGCTGACACTTACTTACAATGCACAGCCGGCTCTTCTGACGGTCGGTTCCATTGTAGCGGCAAGATTAAAAGAAGAGGGCATCACGCCGGATTTTACAGCTGGTCATAGCCTCGGCGAATATACAGCGCTCGTTGCTTCTGGCGTAATGTCATTCGAAGACGGCGTTTCCGTCGTCCATCAGCGCGGTTTATTTATGAATGAAGCAGTACCGGCAGGCGAAGGCGCTATGGCCGCAATTCTCGGCTTAGACGGGGAAGCATTGAAAGAAGTGACAGATGCGATTACAGCAGAAGGATTTCCAGTGCAGCCGGCGAACTTAAATTGTCCAGGACAAATTGTTATATCTGGCACGAAGGAAGGCGTTGAGAAAGCTTGCGTTCGGTTGAAAGAAGCAGGTGCGAAACGTGCAATTCCGCTAGACGTAAGCGGTCCATTCCATTCTTCTTTAATGAAGCCGGCAGCTGAAAAGCTAAGCGGAGCGCTAAGCGAGATTGACATGAAAGATGCAGCGATCCCAGTCATCGCTAACGTTAATGCATCTAAAGTAAAAGATCATAGTGAAATTAAAAGCTTGCTCGTTGAACAGCTCTATTCCCCTGTTCGTTGGGAAGAGTCCGTCCGGAAAATGCTTGACCTAGGCGTCACACATTTCATAGAATGTGGTCCAGGGAAAGTATTAAGCGGACTCATTAAAAAAATTGATAGAAGTGCAACGGTTCTTTCAGTCTATGACGAAGAAACATTGCAAGCGGTCATTGAAGCTTCGAAAGGGTGGTCGTAAATGAGTAGATTTGAAGGAAAGACGGCAATTGTAACGGGGGCATCCCGCGGAATCGGGAGAGAAATTGCACTTCATCTTGCAAAAGAAGGTGCCCGTGTAGCGGTGAACTACAGCGGCAGTAAAGACAAAGCCGAAGAAGTTGTTCAAATGATCCAAGATGCAGGTGGAGAAGCATTCGCGATTCAGGCAAATGTTGCGGACGCAGACAGTGTGAAAAATATGGTGGACCAAACGCTCGAAAAGTTTGGATCTATTGACTTTCTAGTGAATAATGCCGGTATCACAAAAGACAACTTGCTCATGCGAATGAAAGATGATGAGTGGGATGATGTTATTAACATTAACTTAAAAGGTGTTTTCCTTTGCACGAAAGGTGTGACCCGTCAAATGATGCGCCAACGTTCAGGGAAAATTGTCAACGTTGCATCGATTGTCGGTGTGTCTGGAAACCCAGGACAGGCAAACTATGTTGCAGCAAAAGCCGGCGTCATTGGTTTCACGAAAACGGCGGCAAAAGAACTTGCCTCCCGGAACATTAATGTTAATGCTGTTGCACCGGGCTTTATTACAACAGATATGACAGATGCGTTGAATGAAGACGTTAAAAATCAAATGCTGGCAACGATTCCACTAGGGAAGCTCGGAAATCCAGAAGATGTTGCGCGCACTGTCCTATTTTTGCTATCGGATGATGCAGCGTATATTACGGGGCAGACGATTCATGTTGATGGCGGAATGGTGATGTAAGGCGGATTAGCTTTTGCGTCGCTATGTCTAGCTCCGGGTGGCAGCCGCTCGGGTCGTTTCGGTCTTGTTGATAAAGGCAAAAAGCGCCTTTATCCTCAAGCCCTCCAACGCCTGTCGCGGCTAACCGCCACCCTCCGCATTTCAATTTTTGAAGGGAGGTGACAACTTTGTCAACAGTACTTGATCGTGTAACAAAAGTAATCGTCGATCGCCTTGGCGTCGATGAGAGTGAAGTGAAATTAGAAGCTTCTTTCCGTGATGATCTCGGCGCAGATTCATTAGACGTTGTAGAACTCGTTATGGAATTAGAAGATGAATTCGATACTGAAATCTCTGATGATGATGCAGAAAAAATTGGAACTGTAGGTGATGCAGTTTCATTCATCGAATCTAAACTTAGCTAACTTGTAATATGCAGGAAAGCTAATGATTATTTACGACTGAGACGCTTTCAACCTTCCTATACTAGAAGGTATGAAACGTCTCTTTCGTTTTTTTGTAATGTCTTTTGCAGAAGGGCAAAGGAAAGGGTAAAATAAAATCATTAAGCAGTGAAAGGCAGATTTGGATCATGAATAACAAACGCAATTATCAAGAAAGACCGAGTCAATCCTCTCATCCGATCGGTATACGGAGGAAATTTGAGGAATTGCAGCAAAAATTAAATATTCACTTTCAGAACAAGTCACTTTTGTACAATGCATTCACCCATTCATCATATGTGAATGAGCATCGAAGAAAAAATTACACGGATAATGAAAGGCTCGAGTTTTTAGGAGATGCTGTTCTTGAATTAGGCGTGTCCCGTTATCTTTATTCAACTGAACCGACAATGAGTGAAGGTGAGTTGACAAAGCTCCGCGCTGCGATCGTATGTGAGCCTTCGCTCGTTAAGTTTTCAAATGAACTACAGTTTGGTCATTATATCTTGCTTGGGAAAGGGGAAGAGCAAACAGGGGGGCGTATGCGTCCAGCATTATTAGCTGACGTTTTTGAAGCATTTATCGGTGCCCTTTATATTGACCAAGGAATGGAATGTGTCACGCAGTTTCTAGAAAAAATCGTTTTTCCAAAGATTAGTGTCGGTGCTTTTTCGCATGTGATGGATTATAAAAGTCGATTGCAAGAAATTGTTCAACAGTCGAATAACGGTCAATTGGTATATGAAATTATCGATGAAAAAGGACCGGCGCATGCGAAAAAATTCATGACCATTGTTACCTTGAATGGACAAAAGCTTGGAACAGGACTTGGAAAATCAAAAAAAGAAGCAGAGCAGCATGCAGCCCGTCATGCAATTCAACAGTTAAACAGACAACAGTCTGAAGGAGAGTTTTAAAGCGTGTTTTTAAAAAGACTTGAAATCATAGGATTCAAATCCTTTGCCGAACGAATCGGTATTGATTTTGTACCTGGTGTAACGGCGGTTGTTGGTCCGAATGGTAGTGGGAAAAGTAATATTACGGATGCGATTCGCTGGGTGCTCGGAGAACAATCTGTCAAGTCGCTTCGCGGTTCGAAAATGGAAGATGTCATCTTTGCAGGAAGCGATTCACGAAAACCGCTCAACTTCGCGGAAGTTACGCTCATTCTTGATAATAGTAAAGGGTTGTTTCCGCTTGACTATACCGAAATAAGTGTAAGCCGCCGGGTTTTTCGGTCCGGGGAAAGTACATTCTTGTTAAATGGCCAGCAATGTCGATTGAAAGATATTAATGACGTGTTTATGGATTCAGGACTCGGAAAAGAAGCGTTCTCCATTATTTCGCAAGGGCGTGTCGATGAAATATTGAATAGCCGTGCGGAAGATCGTCGAAGCATCTTTGACGAGGCGGCAGGTGTTTTGAAATATAAAACGAGAAAAAGGAAGGCAGAACACAAATTATTCGAAACGGTTGATAATTTAGATCGCGTACAAGACATTTTAAAAGAGCTTGATGTGCGAATGGTTCCTTTGCAAAAACATGCGGAAGCGGCGAAACGGCATCATGTTTTATCAGACGAATTGCGCGAGGCAGATGTTTTACTGCTCAATCACGATGCGCGAGCGCTTCAAGACGAACTAAAGGGGAAAATAGCGAAAATAGAAACATTGAAACGCGAAAAAGGTCAGTTTGATGGTTTCATTAGCCAAATTGAAGGGGAAGCGGCCCGAATAACAAATGAACTGACATCTATTGATGAACAATTGGAATCCTTGCAAAGAAAGCTTATCGATGCGAGTGCGGAATCTGAAAAATGGGAAGGCAGACGTCTTCTATCATTAGAAAAGCGGCGTAATGCCGACAAGCAGTTAGAGCGCTTACGGGTGGAAAAAAACGCTTTGGAAGAAGAGCAAGCTCGTCTCACTTCAAACCTTGAAGCGGCACGCCGAGAAAAAGCAGTGACAAAAGACGAATACGAAAAGTTGAATAAAGAGCTGGAGAATGTTTCTCAAATACTGAAACGATCGGCGACGGAAACTGAAAAGGAAATTGAGGATTTGAAGTCTCTTTATATTGAGCGTTTGAACGAGGAAGCTACGCTGCGGAATGAGATCAAGCATATGGAAGAACGTCTTGAAAATGAAAAAACCTCATCCGCAAAAATAGCGCAGCAAATGGGTCTGTTAACAGCTCGGCTGGAAGAATTGCAAGCCGAAAAAGCAGAGAAGATGAAAGTTTTAGCCGACTTACAGAGGAATATGAAGGATGCGGAAAAGTCCTATCATTCTGCTGGACAGGCACTCCGCGAGCAGGAGGAAGCTTTGGCTTCTCAGCAAACGCTCATGCAGCAAGCGCTGAATAAGCAACATGAAATGAACGGCCGCTTACGCGCATTGGAAAGTATGGAGAAGGATTATTCCGGGTTCTTTTTAGGCGTTAAGGAAGTTCTCGTTGCCAATCAATCTGGGAAACTCACAGGGATCGATGGTGCTGTTGCGGAACTCATTTCTGTGGAAAATCAATATGTGAAAGCCGTCGAAACCGCCCTTGGTGGCGCGATGCAAAACATTGTGACAGAAACAGATCACGATGCAAGAAAAGCAATTGGTTATTTGAAAATGAAAAATGCGGGCCGGGCTACATTTTTACCTAGAAACATTATGAAGTCGCGTAAAATTCAGGCGTCAGTGCTCCAATCAGTAGAGCGGCATCCTGATTTTATCGGCACAGCGGATCAACTCGTTCAAACCGAAAAAACCTATGTCATCATCGCGGAAAATTTACTTGGACATACAATTGTCGCCAAAACATTAGAAGGTGCTTCCGCCATTGCCAAAACATTAAACTACCGATATCGAATTGTTACAATTGATGGGGACGTAGTCAATGCAGGTGGTTCTTTAACGGGGGGCGGCGTTAAAGGGCAAGCTTCCGTTTTTACGCGTAAAGCTGAGCTAGAGCATTTAAAAACGCAAGTGAGTCGTATGGCAGCTTCAATTGAAGCAGGAACACAAAAAATCGGTGAGTCGAAACTACTCGTTGCAGGGGCTATGCAAACAGCCGAACAAGCCCGTTCGTTGGTAGAAAATCTTCAAATGAAAAAAACTTCGGCACAGTCCAGTATTCGTGAAACAGAAATCGCCATTGGATCTGTTCAATCGGAAATAACATCTATCGAATTAGGTAGACGAGGTACAGAAAACGCTGGCGCGGAGTTGCTTGCCAAGATGCAACAGCTGAAGAGCAGCCATGCAGCTGTAAAACAGGAACTGGGAGATGTTCAATCTAAGGTGAACACGCTTGAACGGCTCTTATTAGATTGGCGCAATGAAGAAGCGATCCTAACGAGTCGCTATAATGAGCTTCGTGAACGGCTTGCTGTCCTAAGAGAGCAGCGTGGACATCAAAAATCGTCGATCGACCAAATTGTGCAAGCGATGGAGCGAACAAACAATAAATTACTAGCACTCAAAGACGAAATGCAATTTCTTACTGGGCATGAAGAAGTTAGTGAACTATCAACCGAAGAAATTACCGCTAAAATCGAACAAGCAATCATTGAAAAGAAAGAATTTGAGCAAGCGCTTCATACGAAACGGGCTCGCAGGGAAGATTTGAAAAAAACGTTGGATGAACAAAACATAAAACTTCGTCATTTTAGGGGAAAAGCCGAAACGGTGCTTCATGTGCTTAATACAATCACTGTTGCTACTTCTAGACTGGAAGTGAAATACGAAGCCGTTACGGAACAATTACTTTCAGACTACGGTTTGTTTCCCGACGCTGAATTGGTTACTCCGGGAAATGATCAAGTGTTACGAGAAAACGTTCAAAAACTTCGCGAGGAATTGGAGGCGCTTGGTCCTATTAACCCAGGCTCAATTGTTGAATATGAAGAAGTGTATTCACGCCATGCTTTTTTAACTGCCCAACGAAATGACTTGCTGGAAGCGAAAAGTACGCTCGAGGATGCAATGTTTGAAATGGATGAAGAAATGAAAATACGTTTCTCCACTACATTCAATGCCGCACAAAAGCGTTTCCGTCAAGTTTTCAAAGAGATGTTTGGGGGTGGGGAAGCTGATTTAATCCTCACTCACCCTGATCAATTATTAGAAACAGGCGTCGAGATTGTTGCGCGTCCACCGGGCAAGAAATTACAAAAACTTAGTCTTCTATCTGGCGGTGAACGTGCACTTACTGCAATCTCTTTATTATTTTCGATCATTGGAATAAGGCCTGTGCCCTTTTGTATTTTAGATGAAGTAGAGGCGGCACTCGACGAGGCGAATGTCATACGGTACAGTAAGTATTTGAAGAAGTTTTCAGAGAAAACACAGTTCATTGTCATTACTCATCGAAAAGGAACGATGGAAGGGGCGGACGTACTTTACGGTGTAACGATGCAGGAATCTGGCGTTTCGAAGCTCATTTCTGTAAAACTGTCTGAAGTGACAGAAGAAGCCATTACGTAAAAAGGAGTAAAAAATTATGTCTTTTTTTAGAAAGTTAAAGGAAAAAATTACAGGAACCAACGAAGCGGTAACAGAAAAATTTAAAGAAGGTTTAACAAAAACACGCGATTCATTTACCTCTAAAGTAAATGATCTTGTTGCGCGCTTCCGCGAAGTGGATGAGGAGTTTTTCGAGGAATTAGAAGAGCTATTACTGCAAGCGGATGTTGGGTTTGAAACGGTGATGGAGCTCGTCGATGAGCTAAAGCTAGAAGTGCAGCGGAAAAATATAAAAGATACGGCAGGTATTCAGTCGGTCATTTCTGAAAAGTTAGTGGAAATTTATAAGGCCGGAGAAGAGATCGACAACAGTTTAAATATGCAGGAAAATGATCTTACTGTTTTATTAATGGTCGGGGTAAATGGAGTCGGAAAAACAACGACGATCGGTAAGCTTGCTGCCCGTTTAAAGGCAGAAGGAAAAACGGTTATGTTGGCAGCTGGTGACACATTCCGTGCTGGGGCAATTGATCAGCTTGTCGTTTGGGGAGAACGAGTCGGTGTTGAAGTTATTCGTCAATCAGAGGGATCTGACCCGGCAGCTGTGATGTATGATGCGATCCGGGCGGCGAAAAACCGCAATGTGGATGTGCTGATTTGTGATACAGCCGGTCGACTGCAAAACAAAGTGAACTTGATGAATGAGTTAGAGAAAGTACACCGCGTCATCGGTCGGGAAGTCCCAGGAGCCCCGCATGAAGTGCTACTTGCACTTGATGCGACGACGGGTCAAAATGCACTTGTTCAAGCGGAAATGTTTAAAGAGGCTACGAACGTAACGGGCATTGTTTTAACAAAGCTAGATGGGACGGCAAAAGGCGGGATTGTACTTGCGATTCGAAGCAAATTGCAGATCCCGGTCAAGTTTGTAGGGCTTGGGGAAGGAATGGATGATTTACAGCCATTTGATCCTGAAAAATATGTGTACGGTTTATTCGCAGAAGGTTTGGAAATCGAAGCGAAAAATGAAACCGAAGCAGAAAACGCATAAATCAACCTTGCACTAAGACAAGTACTTTTACTTGACAGTTTAAAGGCATCATACTATGATGGACAAGATGATTACTTAGGGAAGTGGTGGCGGGATGGTGCTTGAAAAAACGACACGCGTCAACTTCCTCTTCGATTTCTACCAGTCGTTATTGACGGAAAAGCAAAGACATTATATGCAATTGTATTATTTAGATGATCTTTCACTTGGAGAAATAGCTGCTGAATTTGGTGTATCGCGACAAGCGGTCTATGACAATGTTCGCAGAACGGAAGCGATGCTCGAAGACTATGAGAACAAGCTAAATTTGTTTTCAAAGTTTCAACAGCGAATTGAAGTGGTCGACCGTATCGAACAGCTGCTGTCCGATTCCGACGAACAGTCGGTCAAAATTCGGACGCTGTTACATACGTTAAAAGAACATGATTGAGTAGGAGGCACCTGGATGGCATTCGAAGGTTTAGCCCAGCGCCTGCAAGGGACGCTTCAAAAGATAACGGGCAAGGGGAAAATTAGCGAAGCAGACGTTAAAGAGATGATGCGTGAAGTTCGCTTTGCGTTAATCGAAGCGGACGTAAACTTAAAAGTTGTAAAAGAATTTGTGAAAACAGTAAGTGAACGATCCGTTGGTCAAGATGTGATGAAAAGCTTAACACCTGGCCAGCAGGTCGTGAAAATTGTTAAAGATGAACTGACGCACTTAATGGGCGGAGAACAAAATCCAATCCAATTTGCGAGAAAAGCACCAACTGTCATTATGATGGTCGGCCTGCAAGGTGCGGGTAAAACGACAACAACAGGGAAATTGGCAACAGTTCTTCGAAAAAGGCATAATAAAAATCCGTTGCTTGTTGCTGCTGACGTCTATCGTCCGGCCGCAATTCAACAGTTAGAAACATTAGGGAAACAGCTAACGATGCCTGTATTTGAACTCGGAACGGAAGTATCACCGGTTGAGATCGTTCGTCAAGCACTTGAAAAAGCCGAGGCGGACCACAATGATGTTGTCATCATTGACACGGCAGGTCGTCTTCATGTCGATGAGCAATTAATGCAAGAGTTAAAGGATATTCGTGAGCTGGCTAACCCAGATGAAGTCTTTCTCGTTGTCGATGCGATGACTGGACAAGATGCGGTAAACGTAGCGAAAAACTTTAACGAAACGGTCGGCGTCACAGGTGTAGTTCTGACAAAATTGGATGGAGATACCCGTGGTGGTGCTGCGTTATCCATTCGTTCGGTAACAGGGAAGCCGATTAAATTTGTCGGGATGGGTGAAAAAATGGACGCACTAGAACCATTCCACCCAGAACGCATGGCTTCTCGAATATTGGGCATGGGTGACGTCATGACGTTAATCGAAAAGGCGCAAGCGAATGTGGATGAAGAAAAAGCAAAGGAACTAGAGCAAAAGTTCCGAACGCAAACCTTTACACTTGACGACTTTTTAGATCAACTGCAGCAAGTGAAGAAAATGGGTCCGCTTGATGAAATATTAAAGATGATGCCCGGGATGAATAAAATTAAAGGGCTCGAAAACGCCAAAGTTGACGAAAGTCAAATGGGGCGTGTTGAGGCGGTTATTCAATCCATGACAACCGCTGAACGAACGACACCTGAAATGATTAATGCCAGTCGCCGAAAACGAATTGCACAAGGCTCTGGGACATCCATTCAAGAAGTCAATCGACTGTTAAAACAGTTTGACGAAATGAAAAAAATGATTAAACAAATGACAAATATGCAACAAAAAGGCAAAAAGAAAATGAAAATGCCTGGATTTGATCAATTTTTTAAATGAAAAGCGGAAGCGGCCTGGGGAGCTGCGACAGGCGTTGGAGAGCTTGCAGATAAAGGCGTTTTTTGCCTTTATCTGCAAGACCGAAACGACCCGAGCAGCTGGCCGCTGTAGCTAGACATCGAGTGAAAATAAAATAATTTTTAGGTGTTAAGAAAAAACACTTTACAAACACAGGAAAGCTTGTTAACATACTATCTTGTGTGAAACTATTCGGAGGTGCAAGAAAAAATGGCAGTAAAAATTCGTCTAAAACGTATGGGAGCTAAAAAATCTCCTTTCTATCGTATTGTAGTTGCGGACTCACGTTCACCACGTGATGGCCGTCAAATTGAAACAGTAGGTACTTACAACCCGCTTACAAAACCAGCGGAAGTAAAAATCGACGAAGAGCTAGCGCTCAAATGGCTTCAGAATGGTGCAAAACCATCTGATACAGTCCGTAACCTGTTTTCTGACCAAGGCATCATGGAGAAATTCCATAACGCTAAACAAGGTAAGTAATTAGGAGGGGTTGACATGAAGCAGCTGATTGAAACGATCGTTAAACCATTAGTCGATTATCCTGGGGATGTTCGGGTTACAAAAGGTGAA
The DNA here is from genome assembly GCF_001563475.1 of Sporosarcina sp. HYO08. Classification (GTDB taxonomy): domain Bacteria; phylum Bacillota; class Bacilli; order Bacillales_A; family Planococcaceae; genus Sporosarcina. The sequence goes on from NZ_LPUT01000028.1 coordinate 264,360, forward strand.
CAAGATTACCGTGTCATCTATAAGTTATCCGTGAATCCCGAAGATATGGGGAAAGTGATCGGGAAAAAGGGGCGTGTCGCAAAAGCGATTCGAACTATTGTTTATTCAGCAGCCGGCAGTCACCACGGAAAAAAAGTCTATCTTGATATTATGGACTAATGAAAAGGAAGGAGCCTATGTTCCTTCCTTTTTTGTAACGTTTAAATCGTCCTATATATGGTAATGGATGCGTAGAAAAGAAAACAGGATTTCTTAAACGCTATCATCTATAAACAGTGAGTTAGAAAAAAGGATGTGTCAAATTATGCAATGGTACAACGTTGGAAAAATCGTGAATACGCATGGTATTCGCGGAGAAGTTCGAGTCATCTCTAGAACCGATTTCCCAGAAGAGCGTTACGCGGAGGGGAGTAGGCTTGCGTTATTTATGCCGAACAGCAAAACGCCGATCTTCTTAACTGTCGCCAGCCACCGTCGACATAAAAATTTCGATCTCTTGACATTTGACAATCATCCAAATATTAACGATGTGGAAAAATACCGAGATGGCATTTTGAAAGTGTCCGAAAACGATCTAGGCAATCTGGATGAAGGAGAATATTATTACCATGAAATCATTGGCTGCAAAGTGATAACGACGGACGGTACCGAAGTGGGAACTGTCACGGAAATTCTCGAAACAGGTGCCAATGATGTCTGGACGGTAACGCCAGAAATCGGAAAGCCATCTTATATTCCTTATATTGAAGACGTTGTAAAAGAAATTGATGTTGAGGAAAAGAGAATTGTCATTGAGCCGATGGAAGGACTGCTTTCATGATGAAGATCGATGTCCTGTCTCTTTTTCCAGAAATGTTCGAAGGTGTCCTTCATTCTTCGATTATGAAAAAAGCGCAATCGAATGAGGCAGTTTCTTTTCATGTAACAGATTTCAGAAACTTTGCAGCGGACAAGCATCGTAAAGTGGATGACTACCCATACGGCGGAGGAGCCGGAATGGTCCTTAAACCCGAACCCCTTTTTGCGGCGGTAGAAGCCGTTTCAGAAGGTCTTGAAAAGCCGCCGCGTGTTATTTTGATGTGTCCACAAGGCGAGCGCTTTACACAAAAGAAGGCAGAAGAACTTTCAAAGGAAGAACATCTCGTTTTTATTTGCGGTCATTATGAAGGCTATGATGAGCGAATTCGGCAACATCTCGTAACGGATGAATTATCTATTGGCGACTTTGTTTTGACGGGCGGCGAAATTGCTGCGATGGCCGTCATCGATAGTGTTGTTAGATTGCTGCCGAATGTTCTTGGAAATGCAGATTCATCTGTCCTCGACTCTTTCTCAACTGGATTACTTGAACATCCGCAATACACTCGCCCCGCCAATTTTAATGGAATGGAAGTACCGGAAGTGCTCTTATCAGGCAACCACGCTGCGATTGAAAAATGGCGTGAGGAACAATCACTTCTTCGGACGCTTGAACGGAGAAAGGACCTGCTAGCAACTGCTCCATTAAGTGAACATCAGCGCCAATTGCTTGAACAAAAAAAGAACGAAAAAAATGAATGATTGCCTTGCACCGCCTTGCATATTATGGTACCATCTACTATGTACTTCTACGGGAAGTGCATACTGACTGGTGTTCCGCTGCAAGACAAGAAATGCAAGAGCATCTGTGAATAAGGAGAGGTCAACAATGCAAAACATTATTGCAGAAATTACAAAAGATCAGCTTCGTACTGATCACCCATCATTCCGTGCGGGAGACACAGTTCGTTTGCACGTGAAAATTGTTGAAGGTACGCGCGAGCGTATTCAGCTTTTTGAAGGTGTCGTTATTAAACGTCGTGGCGGCGGAATTAGCGAAACGTTCACTGTTCGTAAAATTTCTAACGGTGTAGGCGTTGAGCGTACGTTCCCGGTACACACACCAAAAATTGCAAAGCTTGAAGTTACACGCCGCGGTAAAGTACGTCGTGCGAAACTATACTACCTACGTAGTCTACGTGGTAAAGCTGCACGTATTAAAGAAATCCGATAAGCGTCATAACAGCAAAAATCTAGGGAGCCATCAAATCGGCTCCCTTTCTTTTTGCCTCCGAAATGAATAAACTGTACAATAGGAACACTAGTAGGCGGGAGGCTTTAATGGATGAGTGAAAAAAAGAAGAAAAACGAAACGTGGGAATGGATGAAGGCGCTCTTAATAGCCTTTGGGCTTGCTGCAATTATTCGTGTATTTCTCTTTACCCCAATTGTTGTGGACGGCGTGTCGATGATGCCGACATTGGAAAATGGCGATCGGATGATTGTCAATAAAATTGGCTATACAGTTGGTAAACCCGATCGTTTTGATATTGTCGTTTTCCACGCGCCTGAGCAGAAGGATTATATTAAACGGGTAATCGGACTTCCTGGGGATGAAGTGGAGTATCGTGATGATATTCTCTACATTAATGGAGAACCGCAGTCAGAGCCATATTTAGATCAATACAAAGCTGAAATAACAGACGGCCCATTAACAGAGGATTTTACATTAGAGGAAAAAATTCAAAGTAAAACTGTGCCGGAGGGGCATGTCTTTGTAATGGGAGATAATCGTCGTAAGAGCAAGGATTCTAGACATATCGGTGCTGTTCCAATCGAAGAGATCATTGGCAGTACGAGTATCGTCTTTTGGCCGATTAAAGATATGGGTATTGTTAAATAAGAAAGAAGGTAGCGGTATGACAATTCAATGGTTTCCGGGGCATATGGCGAAAGCAAGAAGAGAAGTAACTGAGCAGTTAAAGCTTGTCGATATCGTCTTCGAATTGATTGATGCGAGACTTCCGCTTTCGTCTAGAAACCCAATGATTGATGAAGTGGTCCATCAAAAACCACGCCTTTTAATTTTAAATAAAATGGATTTGGCGGATGAAGCTGAAACGAAGCGATGGATTCGCTATTTTGAAGAACGAGGCATTCGGGCAGTTGCCATTAACTCATTCGAAGGAAAAGGGCTGCAAACAGTGACGAAAGCTGCCAAGGAAATCTTGGAGCCGAAGCTCGAAAGAATGCGCAAAAGGGGCATTCGTCCGGGAGCAATTCGTGCAATGATTGTTGGAATACCCAATGTCGGGAAATCGACTTTAATTAACCGGCTTGCAAGAAAAAATATCGCGAAAACGGGCAATAAACCAGGGGTGACCAAGGCGCAGCAATGGATTAAATTTGGTAAAGAGCTTGAATTGCTTGATACACCAGGAATTCTTTGGCCAAAATTTGAGGACCAAGAAGTCGGCTACAAGCTTGCACTTACCGGAGCGATTAAAGATACAGTTGTGAATATGGAAGGTCTGGCGGTTTATGGGCTGCGCTTTCTTGAAAAGCATTATCCGGATCGCTTAAAGGAGCGCTACGGGATTACGGCTGTTGGTGAAGATTTACTGGAACTTTTTACGCAAATTGGTGAGTTGCGAAAAGTTTATACATCTGGCGGTGAAGTCGATTTCGACAAAGTTGCAGAGCTTATCATTCGAGATATACGAAGTGAGTATCTTGGAAAACTGACATTCGATTTTACATCTGAAATTATAAATGATTCGGCCGATCTTGCCAGGGAGTAATCTTGGTGATCGGCTTTTTTGTTGATAATAATATTATATTGTCGATAGAAAGAATAAAGCAGAAAAAGGGAGATTTGAGTGAAAACAATTAAAGAGATTACAGAAATGCTTAATCGAACAATTGCACCAGAATCTTGGATGGATGAACTCGCCGGTGATGGAAGGAAAGGTGTGCAATCGGCACTTGCACGCTGGCAACGCCAATATACCAAGAAATTGAAGGTTGAACAAGAGCATGCAGAGAAGAAAACGTTTGACGCGTCGTATGCACCATTTGAAGGTGCTTTAGTAGCAGGTGTCGATGAAGCTGGCAGAGGGCCGTTGGCGGGACCTGTCGTCACCGCAGCTGTCATTTTACCAGCAGACACACCTACATTAGTTGGTTTAGATGATTCAAAAGCCGTTTCTAAAATAGAACGTGATCGCCTCGCGCAGGAAATTCGACAAGCTGCCATTGCTTATTCTGTGCACGTTCAACCCGTTGAAGTGATCGACCAGCTATCGATTTACAAAGCGACAAAAGATTCAATGGAACGAGCGGTTACAAGTCTTGCCATCCGGCCTCATATGGTTCTTGCTGATGCTATGAATTTACAGGTAAGCCGCCCAGTGGAATCCATTATTAAAGGGGATGCAAAGAGCTTGGCAATCGCAGCAGCTTCTATTCTCGCCAAAACGACGAGGGATGCCATTATGACAGAAATACATAATGATTTTCCGCAATATCAATTTGAAAAGAACGCCGGTTACGGTACTGCTGAACATCTTCAAGCACTCCAAGAACATGGTCCTTGCGAACATCATCGCACAAGCTTTGAGCCGATTAAGTCAATGCGTGTGAAAAGGTGAAAACAATGATCCGTCAAACACAGATCCAAAATACAGCGGCTGCTGCGCAAACAAATTTAGTGAAACCGATTGTGTTGAAAGAAGGGCAACTGCTTTTTGGACAGATTAGGCAGCTCTATCCAGGGCAGCTTGCAGCGGTTCAAGTAGGTGCCCAAAAATTAATAGCAAAATTAGAAGTTCCTATGAAAAATGGTGACCAATATTATTTTCAAGTAAGTGCCATCGAACCAGAGACAAGATTGAAAATAATCGCTGGCCCCATCCATGCTATCGAGGGGAAAAAGCCAGCGGCGCATGTGTTGATTGATGCCTTAAAAGTGAAAGGTACACCTGAAATGATGTCCTTGCTTACGTGGATGACAAAAAATCAAGTACCCCTATCGCGTGACGAACTCATAAAGGCGGAAAGTTTGATGAAAAGCATCGAAAACAATCGGTTAAAAGAAGGTTTGAACTCGATTCAAAAAATGTCAGTCCTTAACTTGCCATTTGAGAAACGTCACTTTCATGCCTTGCTCGGTGTGGAAATGAAAGAAGGATTGCATAAGGTTTTTGAGCCGCTTAGAAATTTGTTGGAATCTGATATAAATGTGCCTACAACAGAAAAAGAGAACCTTTTGAATTCGCTTAACCAATTGTCAAAGCCTTTTGCACAGGCAGCAAGCGGTGTCTTAGTGAGTCAAGTACTACAGTCCTTACTTAAGGGAGCGGGAACGTCATCGGAGCGTTTCACTCTGCTGCAGCTATTAAAAAACTTTCAATTTGTGCCGGAACATACAACTTTGCAAAATGTTCAGCAAGTATTAGGGGAATCGACGTTCAATACAGGAGAGCACCCGATGGTTTTTAAAACGGCTGTGGAACAAGTCATCTCGATGCCTTTTGACCGTTCCTCGCTAGACAATTTGCTGAAGCTTTTAGGACAACAGCCTGCCGAGCAAAATGGTATGCTTAAGGCGATTTATCAACATGCAGAGCAGTCGACTGATGAAGTTGTTCGGAAGATGCGTCAAAATGCGGAGTCAATCGTTGCATCTGCGATAGATAGTCAAGCGATGAAAGAAGCAATCCGAAGCTTAATTCATTCGTTGGGGCTTAACTATGAGGCGGAGTTATTAAAAGAAGATTCGCATATAGATCGCCTGGCAAGCTCGCTAAAGCCGCAGCTGCTTGCATTGCTACAAAATCCATCCCTTACATCGGCAGTTCGCGACGCGGCGGAAACAGTCGTGCTGCGCTTAAATGGCTCCCTGCTGCATTCAGGTGAAAATGGCGTACAGCACCAGCTTGTGATGCAATTGCCACTTGAAATTTTTGGGCAGCAAATAGATGCAACCTTGCAATGGAATGGAAGAATGAAAGAAGATGGCCAAATTGATCCAGCGTATGCTCGAATTCTTTTTCATCTAAACTTGTCATTCATCGCACAAACCGTAATTGATATGCAAATCCAAAATCGAGTGGTTTCTATTACAATATTTAATGATTTGGAACAATTAAAGAGCATTGGAGGCAATTTGGAAGCAATGCTTTCTGATGGACTAAAAAATAATGGATACAAGCTATCGGGTGTGTTTTTTAAATCTTATTTGAATAAAAAAGAAGTTGAACAAGAAGTACTGTTACAAAGGAAATCTAGCAATCGAGGAGTCGATATTCGCATATGAACAGTGAAAAGTCCACTCGAAAAAAAGCAGTCGCTTTAAGCTACGATCCCTCTCTTTCGGATGCACCGAAAGTTGTCGCAAAAGGGCAAGGTAAAATTGCAGAAACGATCCTGGAAAAAGCGACTGCACATAACATACCTATTCAAGAAGATTCAAGCCTTGTCGAACTGTTGGGACAGCTGAATATAGATGAGTCAATTCCTGAACCGCTATACGCCGCAGTCTCAGAAGTTTTTGCATACATTTATCGTATTGATCAAGAATATGGGACAAAAAGGAAAAAAGGTTTGCAAGAATTATAGCTTTTTCTGAAAAATGTCATCAAACGATATTCAAATATGGACATTATTTGACAAGTTGACTACAATAGTGAGGGTAGTAAGTAAAAGTTACACAAGTTTGATAGGGGGATGTAAGATGAATATCCATGAATATCAAGGTAAGCAGCTCCTAAGACAATATGGAGTAGCTGTTTCAAACGGTACGGTCGCATTCTCACCTGATGAGGCAGTAAAAGCGGCTAAAGAACTCGGCACAGAAGTGATTGTTGTAAAGGCACAAATTCATGCAGGTGGACGCGGAAAAGCGGGCGGGGTTAAGATTGCTAAAAATCTTGACGAAGTACGTACATATGCTAAAGAGTTACTAGGCAAAACACTCATTACGCATCAAACTGGACCAGAAGGAAAAGAAGTGAAGCGTCTTCTGATCGAAGAAGGTTCCGATATAAAGAAAGAATACTATTTGGGCCTTGTGCTTGACCGTGCAACTGACCGTGTTACGTTAATGGGTTCTGAAGAGGGCGGCATGGACATCGAGGAAGTTGCGGAAGAAACACCGGAAAAAATCTTCAAAGAAGTGATTGACCCAGTTGTTGGCTTGACAGGATTCCAAGCGCGCCGCATGGCTTTTAACATGAACATTCCAAATCATCTTGTTAACAAAGCGGCTAAATTCATGCTTGGACTTTACCAAGTATTTGTAGACAAAGATGCTTCCATCGTTGAGATTAATCCACTAGTTGTAACAGGCGATGATGATGTTCTTGCATTGGATGCAAAATTCAACTTCGACGAAAATGCGCTATACCGTCACAAGGACATTCAAGAGCTTCGCGACTTTGACGAAGAAGATCCAAAGGAAATTGAAGCGTCAAAATATGATCTAAGCTATATTTCCCTCGACGGCAACATCGGCTGCATGGTAAATGGAGCAGGTCTAGCGATGGCTACGATGGATACAATCAACTATTACGGCGGCTCGCCTGCAAACTTCTTGGATGTTGGTGGCGGTGCAACTGCTGAGAAAGTTACGGAAGCATTCAAAATCATTTTATCTGACGAGGCTGTTAAAGGGATCTTCGTTAACATTTTCGGCGGCATTATGAAATGTGACGTAATCGCAGAAGGTGTGATTGCTGCTGCGAAAGAAGTCGGCCTTCAAGTACCACTTGTTGTACGTCTAGAAGGTACAAATGTGGACAAAGGAAAAGCTTTATTAAATGAATCTGGACTGAATATCACTGCTGCCGATTCAATGGCAGACGGTGCACAAAAAATTGTTGAACTCGTAGGCTAAGAAAGGCAGGGATAAACAATGAGTATTTATATTAATAAAGATACAAAAGTAATCGTACAAGGTATTACAGGTGCAACAGCACTTTTCCATACAAAAGAAATGTTAGAATACGGTACGAAAATTGTCGGTGGTGTTACGCCAGGTAAAGGTGGAACAGAGGCTGCTGGCGTACCTGTTTTCAATACTGTTGAAGAGGCAGTAAAAGCTACTGGTGCTAATGTCTCCGTTATCTACGTACCCGCTCCGTTTGCTGCGGATGCGATTATGGAAGCGGTCGACGCTGAACTTGATATGACAATCTGTATTACAGAGCATATTCCGGTTCTTGATATGGTAAAAGTTAAACGTTATATGGAAGGCAAGAAAACACGTCTTGTTGGACCAAACTGCCCGGGTGTTATTACTTCTGATGAGTGTAAAATCGGCATTATGCCTGGATACATTCATACAAAAGGCCATGTAGGTGTTGTATCACGTTCCGGAACATTAACATACGAAGCAGTACACCAACTTTCTCAAGCTGGCATCGGTCAAACGACAGCTGTTGGGATCGGTGGAGACCCTGTTAATGGGACAAACTTTATTGACGTCCTAAAAGAATTCAATGAAGACCCAGAAACGTACGCAGTTGTCATGATTGGTGAAATCGGTGGTACAGCAGAAGAAGAAGCTGCCGAGTGGATCAAAGAAAACATGACAAAGCCTGTTGTCGGCTTTATCGGCGGACAAACAGCACCTGAAGGAAAACGTATGGGCCACGCGGGTGCCATCATTTCAGGCGGTAAAGGAACTGCGGCAGAAAAGATTAAGGCACTTAACGCTGCTGGTATCGAAGTTGCTGACACGCCATCCGTTATCGGTGAAACATTAATTAAAGTCATCAAAGAAGAAGGTCTATACGAAAAGTGTAAAACACACTAAGAAAATAGAGATGCGGCGGTCTTTCCGTCGCGTCCTTTTTACTATATCTAAAAAAAGGAGCAATTTATGGAGCTGACAGAATTTGAGAAAAGACTATTAGCATTACACTATGTGTATCCCGTTCCTTTGAGCCGACTAAGAAAGCTTTTTGAGAAAGACCCGGAACTCGAAAGGCTACCGACGTTACCAACAACACAAATATCGGAATTATTAGCGATTCCTTATACGAAAGCACTGTTGTTGAAAAGTAACTTACATCAACATTTTGAGATCCCCTATGATCGGCTTTATGCACAAAAAGAGATCATCCCCATTCCGTTTTCCCATTCCCATTATCCAGTTCAACTGCGAACACTTGTCGATCCACCTGCAGTTCTTTATGTAAAAGGAGATTGTACACTTTTAACGAATCCATATAAAATAGCTGTCATTGGCTCTCGGCAAGCAACAAGTTATTCCAAACAAGCATTGTCTTTGATCATTCCGCCCCTTGTACAACATCAGATTGTAATTGTGTCGGGGCTTGCAAAAGGAGCCGACACAATGGCACATGAGGTTGCCTTGCACTATGGGGGCAAGACAATCGCAGTGTTAGGTCATGGATTATTTCATCTATATCCTAAACAAAATAAGCGTTTAGCGGATGAAATTGGCAGAAATCACCTATTAGTGACTGAATATCCTCCCTATATGCAAGCGGCAAAATGGACTTTTCCAATGCGTAATCGGATCATCAGCGGCTTGTCGGATGCTGTCGTTATTACAGAGTCTGCCGAAAAAAGCGGAACGATGAGTACAGTTGAGCATGCGCTCGATCATGGAAAAGATATTTTCGCAGTGCCGGGCTCTATTTTATCGCCGCTTTCAATAGGGCCCAATAAACTGATTAACGAAGGCGCAGAGCCGATTTGGAATGGTTATCAAATCATTGAAAGTCTTTCATTTTCTCATTGAAGGAATGTCATCTCGTACTTTAAAGGTTGCAATATAATGAAATCTGTTATACATTTTGCAACAGATATTCTTTTGAGTTCGTGCTCAAAAAAGAGGACTATGAAAATTGTTAAAGTGAAATGAAAAAAGCGATCAAAGTCAATCCTCTTTCACTGGAATAAATATTGAACCTCTATGAGGAGGCAAATAAACTATGGCAGATTACTTAGTAATAGTGGAGTCCCCTGCAAAGGCTAAAACAATTGAGCGTTATTTGGGGAAAAAATATAAAGTTCGCGCTTCCCTTGGGCATTTGCGGGATCTACCGCGCAGTCAGATGGGTGTCGATACTGAAAATAATTACGAACCAAAGTACATTACCATTCGAGGGAAAGGTCCCATTTTACAAGAGCTGAAAAAGGACGCCAAAAAGTCCAAAAAAATCTTTCTCGCGGCTGACCCCGACAGAGAAGGGGAAGCGATTGCATGGCATTTAGCGCATCAGCTTGGGGTCGATATTGATTCCAAGTGCCGCGTCGTGTTTAACGAAATTACAAAAGATGCGATTAAAGATTCATTTAAAAATCCACGTCCAATTGATATGGATTTAGTGGACGCACAGCAGGCACGAAGAATATTGGATCGGTTAGTCGGTTACAATATTAGTCCGATTTTATGGAAGAAGGTTAAGAAAGGACTGTCAGCTGGACGTGTGCAGTCTGTTGCGTTGCGTCTCATTATTGACCGTGAAAATGAAATTAAAAACTTCGTTCCCGAAGAATACTGGAGTATTGAAAGTTTATTTGAAAAAGGTAAGAAAAATTTTGAAGCTGTTTTTTATGGAAATGCCAAGAAAAAAATAAAGCTAGAAAACAAAGAACAAGTTGAGGGAATCCTCAGTCAGATCGAGGGCGATGAATTTGAAGTTGTGAAAGTAGTGAAGAAGGAACGGAAACGGAATCCAGCTCTTCCCTTTACGACGTCATCGCTACAACAAGAGGCTGCACGTAAACTTAACTTTAGGGCGAAAAAGACGATGATGCTTGCCCAGCAACTGTATGAAGGTATTAACTTAGGAAAAGAAGGAAGCGTTGGTCTCATTACGTATATGAGAACAGATTCTACGAGAATTTCCGATACGGCGAAAGAGGAAGCGCAGTCATATATCGAAAGTTTCTATGGAAAAGACTATTTATCGACTTCCAAGGGTGTTAAAAAAGAATCGGCGAATACCCAGGATGCACACGAAGCGGTTCGTCCGACGTCTGTCATGCGTTCGCCTTCATCTCTAAGGGAAATTTTGTCACGTGATCAGCTGCGCCTTTATAAACTTATTTGGGAGCGGTTCGTTGCCAGTCAAATGGCACCGGCTATTCTTGACACAGTTTCGGTAGATTTGCTAAATAATGATGTTCGTTTCAGGGCAAATGGATCACAAGTTAAGTTTCAAGGCTTCATGAAAGTTTATATTGAAGGTACTGATGATAAAGAGGAAGAAAAGGATCGAATTCTTCCACCGCTTGAGGAAGGCGAACGTGTGAAATACAGTAACATTAATCCGAAACAGCACTTTACACAACCGCCTCCGCGTTATTCAGAAGCGCGTTTAGTGCGAACGCTAGAAGAACTTGGCATTGGTCGACCGTCAACCTTTGCCCCAACTTTGGATACGATTCAAAGGCGTGGATATGTTACGTTAGATGCGAAAAGATTCATCCCGACAGAACTAGGAGAAATTGTCCATCAAGCTGTTAATCAATATTTTCCAGATATTATTGACGTTGAGTTTACAGCCCAAATGGAAAAGGAACTGGACAGTGTGGAACATGGTTCGATCAAATGGGTTGAAGTCATCGATGAGTTTTACCGTGATTTTGAAAAACATGTCCAAGTAGCAGATGCAGAGATGGAAAAAATTGAAATAAAAGATGAACCCGCCGGCGAAGATTGTGATAAATGTGGATCGCCCATGGTATTTAAAATGGGACGATACGGAAAGTTTATGGCCTGTTCCAATTTCCCGGATTGCCGAAATACAAAAGCGATTATTAAACCAATCGGCGTCACTTGTCCGTCCTGTAAAGAAGGGCAAGTCGTTGAACGTAAAAGCAAAACAAAACGGATTTTTTACGGCTGTGACAGATATCCAGAATGTGAATACGTCTCATGGGATAAGCCTGTCGCAAGACCATGTCCGAAATGCGAAAGTACATTAGTCGAGAAAAAACTCAAAAAAGGCATTCAAATCCAATGTACAGAATGTGATTATAAAGAAGACCCACAACAATAGAAAAGCGGAAGGCGGCGCTTAGATGCGGCAGACATAAGGCGAAGATGCGGGGTGGCGGTTTTTGCCACAGAGCAGCTTTGACTTATGACCAGAGCATCTGGCGCCTGAAGCTGGACAATAGAAAAGCGTAGGGCGCCTGCCTAGATGCGACAGGCGTTGGAAGACTGCCTTAAGGATGTCGGCCTAAGTTCGCCGCGTCCTGCGGCAACGGCTGACTGACTCGCATCCTGCGAGCCTCCGAGCATCTGCCGCCTGGAGTTAGACATCATAATCCGCCTAATCAGCAGAAACAACGAGAGGAAGAAGGTGATGACAGGATGACACCTGTCGTAAACGTAATAGGTGCAGGACTCGCAGGAAGCGAGGCTGCATGGCAAATTGCACAAAGAGGCGTGAAAGTCCGCTTATACGAAATGAGACCCGTCAAACAAACGCCAGCCCACCATACGGATAAGTTTGCAGAACTAGTGTGCAGTAATTCACTCCGTGCAAATAATTTAACAAATGCAGTTGGTATCATTAAAGAAGAGATGAGACGGTTCGACTCTTTAATTATCACATCGGCAGACGCATGTTCAGTTCCCGCTGGGGGTGCCTTGGCGGTAGATCGCCATGAATTTGCCGGCAACGTCACTGAACAAATTCGCAATCACCCGCTCATCGAAGTAGTCAATGAGGAAGTTGTTGAGCTTCCAGAAGGGATTACCATTATTGCTACGGGTCCATTGACATCCCCGGCATTGGCCGAAAAAGTTCGCCAAATGACGGGGGAAGAATATTTATATTTCTACGATGCAGCAGCGCCAATTATTGAAAAAGATTCCATTGACATGAATAAGGTGTTTTTGAAATCCCGCTACGATAAAGGTGAAGCCGCTTACTTAAATTGTCCAATGGATGAAGCGGAATTTGAAAAATTTTATAAAGCACTTGTTGAAGCAGAAGTCGCACCGTTGAAGGAATTTGAAAAAGAAATTTACTTTGAGGGTTGCATGCCAATTGAAGTATTGGCACAACGCGGCGAAAAAACTTTATTATTCGGAGCCTTAAAGCCTGTTGGTTTAGAACATCCGGAGACAGGAAAAAGGTATAAAGCGGTTATCCAGCTTAGACAAGATGATGCGGCTGGAACATTATATAATATTGTAGGATTTCAAACGCATATGAAATGGGGCGCGCAAAAAGAAGTGTTAAGCCTGATCCCTGGTCTTGAAAATGCTGAAATTGTCCGATATGGCGTAATGCACCGAAATACTTTTATTAACTCGCCTCGGGTTCTCCAGGCAACTTATCAACTAGCTGCCAATCCGAATGTCTTTTTTGCCGGTCAAATGACTGGAGTGGAAGGATATGTTGAATCGGCTGGATCCGGCTTGATTGCAGGGATTAACGCAGCGAATGTAGCGCTTGGCAAAGAACCGATCGTATTTCCAAGTGAAACAGCATTAGGAAGCTTGGCAAGATATATTACGGAAGCGGATCCTGAAAACTTCCAACCGATGAATATTAACTTTGGCCTGTTTCCAGATTTAGGGGAGCGCATCAAGTCAAAAGTTGAACGTGCTGAAAAGCATGCGGAACGTGCACTTAATGCTTTAAATGATTTTAAGGTCGAAATTTCACAATAAGATGAAAAAAATCTGCAACTAATCGTTGCAGATTTTTTCATGTCTTTTCATAAAGCAAGAACGACTTGATAAAGGTTCAATGTGAATTTTTGAACAAACTATGACAAATCCAATTGTTAAGCGTGGGAGGTCTGACTTCCCGACCTTTCAAAGTTGCCGTATCGTTTCCTTTTGTTGTATAGTGAATCGTGGACGACTTTTGAATTACCAAATTAGTCTTCCAATTCGGGAAAATTGGTTTTAATTGCAGATGATCGGCAATGTTAAGTATAGGCATACGATGCATATGCGGGAATAACGCTTCATTGTTGGAGGTGAAGTGGAATGTCTACGATATCTACTATTCGTGATGAATATCTCTCTTACATTCGTTTAGAAAAAAACTTTTCATCCTATACGGTTTCGGAATATGAAAAAGATATTGATGAATTTTTGTTATTTCTTAAGGCGGAAGGGATAAATAATCTAAATGAGGTTACTTATCCTACAGCTAGATTGTATGTAACAAGGCTCTATGATCGTGATCTTTCAAGGTCAACAATTTCAAGAAAAATATCATCTATTCGATCTTTCTTTAAATTTGCTAATTCACGTTTTAGTATAGGGGACAGCGCATTTCGTTCCTTACATCATCCAAAGCAGGAAGAGCGTCTTCCGGATTTTTTTTACAAGGAAGAACTGGAGCAGCTTTTTTTATCAATAGGTACGGATAAGAAGGGGCTGCGAGATCGTGCAATACTCGAACTTCTTTACGCAACGGGCATTCGCGTTAGTGAGTTGACCGGACTTAAATTGCAGGATATTGATGATTCACATGGCATTGTACTGGTCATGGGGAAAGGACGGAAAGAACGCTATGTTCCTTATGGTAGTTTTGCGCAGGAAGCGTTAGATGCTTATCGCTCGCAAAGTAGGCCTTTGCTTATGAAAGGACAAGAACATGATAGACTTTTTGTGAATTTACGTGGGAATCCACTAACAGATCGCGGCGTTCGCCATATATTAAATAAGATGATAGAAGCTGCGTCTCTTCATACAAAAATATATCCACATATGATCCGTCACTCTTTCGCAACTCATTTATTGGCAAATGGTGCGGATCTGAGATCAGTCCAAGAACTGCTTGGGCACAGCCATCTGTCTTCTACACAGGTATATACACATATCACGAAGGAACATTTGCGAAAGACGTATATGAATACCCACCCAAGGGCTTAGGAGGATGAATCGATGGAGATACATGCGACAACGATTTTCGCGATACGCCATAAAGGATCTTGTGCCATGTCAGGTGATGGTCAAGTGACAGTTGGGAATACAGTCGTTATGAAGCATACTGCAAGAAAGGTTCGTAAAATATTCGGCGGTAAAGTATTGGCGGGCTTCGCAGGCTCTGTTGCGGACGCCTTTACATTATTTGAATTGTTTGAAGGCAAGCTGACTGAATACAACGGAAACTTGCAGCGTGCGGCTGTAGAGATGGCGCGAGAATGGCGTGGGGATCGGATGCTTAGGAAACTTGAAGCGATGTTGCTCGTCATGGATAGTGAACAATTATTGCTTGTATCCGGAACGGGAGAGGTCATTGAACCAGATGATGGGATTTTAGCAATTGGTTCTGGTGGTCATTATGCGCTTGCTGCTGGCCGTGCCTTGAAGAAATATAGTGGCGAAACGCTCACAGCCAAAGAAATCGCGCAAGCAGCTCTTGAAACAGCTGCAGAAATTTGTGTTTACACAAACGATCGGATTATTGTGGAGGGACTCGAATGACAAAAAGACAGGAACTTACACCAAAGGAATTGACCGCTCACTTAGACCGTTATATTGTCGGTCAAGAAGAGGCAAAGCGTGCTGTTGCTGTAGCGATCCGAAATAGGTATAGAAGAAGTCTATTGTCTGATGAAGAGAAAAGCGAGATTATTCCAAAGAATATTATGATGATTGGGCCGACCGGAGTTGGAAAAACAGAAATTGCTAGAAGAATTGCCAAACTAGTAAATGCACCCTTTACAAAGGTAGAGGCAACAAAGTTCACCGAGGTTGGCTATGTCGGGCGCGATGTAGAATCGATGATCCGTGATCTGACTGAAGCCGGTGTACGTATTGTACGGGATGAAAAAAGAGAAGCTGTCAAAGACCAGGCGGCAAAACTTGCGGAAGAACGTTTAATCGAATTATTGGTCCCTGATAAAAAGAAGAAAAATACGATGCAAAATCCTTTTGAAATGCTCTTTGGCCAAAAGAGTGAGCCGGAAGATCGAAACCACGAGGAAGAATCTGAAGTTAGACGAAAACGCTCAGACGTTGCAGCGAAGCTAAAGGCAGGATTAATGGAAGAAGAAATGGTCGTTGTAGAAGTATCTGCGCAACAGCCTTCCCTTTATGATGCACTGCAAGGCTCGGGGATGGAACAAATGGGTGCGAATATGCAAGATGCTTTTGCCTCTTTCATGCCGAGAAAAACTGCAAAAAGAAAACTGAGCGTAAAAGATGCGCGAAAAGTATTAGAAGCGGAAGAAGCGGATAAGCTAATCGATGAGGATGAAATTGCAAGGCAAGCAGTGGAACTGACAGAACAGTCGGGCATGATTTTTATCGATGAGATTGATAAAATTGCAAGCCGCAATGGCGGGAGTTCATCCATTGACGTTTCTAGGGAAGGCGTGCAGCGCGATATTTTGCCAATTGTGGAAGGGTCGACTGTTTCGACGAAGTATGGACCTGTTAAAACGGATTTTATTTTATTTATTGCTGCGGGTGCATTTCATATGGCAAAGCCTTCTGACATCATTCCAGAATTGCAAGGCCGCTTTCCAATTCGAGTCGAGCTTGGAAAATTGTCGAAAAGTGACTTTATACGAATCTTAAAGGAACCTGATTTCTCTTTAATTCGACAATATGAGAAACTTCTGGCAACTGAAAATGTCACTGTTGAATTTACAGATGATGCCATTAGCAGAATTGCTGAGATTGCTTACGATGTGAATGATGAAACCGAAAATATTGGGGCAAGACGCCTTCATACGATCATGGAGAAGTTGCTTGAGGACTTGTCTTATGAAGCAGCCGATATTGGTCCGTCAACAATTAAGATAACGCCGAATTATGTCGATGAAAAACTAAAAAACATCGCGAAAAACAAAGATTTGTCACATTTTGTCCTTTAATGACATTAAACGACAGCATTTTACTTTATTTAACGATTAAAAACCTTTAGAATATTCATTATACAGTTGTTTTAAATATAGGGAGGAACAATCGAAATGACATTATTGAAAAAAACACGCGAAATAAATGCAATGTTGCAAGAATCAGCAGGGAAACCAGTAAACTTTAAAGAAATGGCTGAAAAACTAAGCTCTGTAATTGAATGTAACGCTTTTATCGTGAGCAGAAAAGGGAAATTACTCGGACTAGAAATTCATCATCAAATTGAGAATGAGCGTATGAAGAAAATGTTCGAAGAACGTAAATTCCCACTTGAGTATACAAACAAACTTTTTGAGATTAACGAAACATCATCAAATATCGATATTTCAAGTGAATACACAGTATTCCCTGAAGAGGATCCAGAACTGTTTAAAGAAGGTTTAACGACAATTGTCCCAATTATTGGCGGCGGTGATCGTCTTGGGACACTTGTTTTGGCAAGACTCAAAGAAGAATTTGAAGAAGAAGATTTAATTCTTGCGGAATATGGCGCTACTGTTGTTGGTATGGAAATTCTACGTGAAAAAGCTGATGAAATTGAAGTGGAAGCGCGCAGTAAGGCGGTAGTTCAAATGGCTATCAATTCACTATCATATAGTGAGCACGAAGCGATTGAGCACATCTTTAAAGAGCTTGATGGAAATGAAGGCTTGCTTGTTGCTTCCAAAATTGCGGATCGCGTAGGGATTACTCGTTCAGTAATTGTTAACGCACTTCGTAAACTTGAAAGTGCCGGCGTTATTGAATCTCGTTCACTTGGTATGAAAGGTACGTATATTAAAGTATTGAATGCGAAGTTCTTACCAGAGCTTGAAAAACAAAAATCTTAACTTGGACTATTGCACTTCTTCCACTTTGGAAGAGGTGTTTTTTTATGATTTCATTGATACAGGAAATAGGTCTCTTGAAAAAATGTCGATATAGATCTAAAGTTCCGTTGAATTGTTGTTTTTTATTTAGAAAAGCGACTTTAACTTATAAAAAGAGCGATTTTGACAAAGAAAAAATTCGATTTTATGACATAGACAAAATTCGAGTATTTTCGATACAATAATAACATAGTATAGTTGTTTCATAGAGAAAATATAAATATGGAATTGAAATGAAAGTTCGGAGTGATAACGATGAATATTTACGGAAATACTATCAATGTCCTTGAACAGGGACTACACTATGCTGCAACAAAATCTAAAACTATATCCCAAAATATTGCAAATGTCGACACGCCAAATTATAAAGCGAAAAGTACTAACTTTAACGAAGTATTACGCTCCGCCCAAACTTCTTCTATTCAGACGTACCGCACCCACGAAAAACATATCCCATTCAAAACGCAGTCGTTTGCTTCGGGGGTATTTACTTATTCGAATTTCCAGTCAAGATCGAATGGAAACGGTGTTGACATGGATAAAGAGCAAGCCGATCTAGCTACCAATCAAATCTACTATCATGCATTAGTCGATCGCATCAATGGAAAATTTAATACACTACAAAATGTACTGAAAGGAGGCAGCAGATGACCATTTTTCACAGTTTAAATACATCAGCATCTGCCTTGGCAGCTCAGCGCATGCGAATGGATGTTATTTCATCAAATATGGCGAATATTGATACGACACGTGGGAAATATATTAACGGCGAATGGCAACCCTATCGCCGTAAAATGGTGTCACTTCAACCGCGAGAAGGGCAATTCTCGTCACTGCTCCATTCAGCGCTTGGAAAAGATCGAGGAGATGCAGGTCGAGGAGTGTCGGTGTCACGGATCCATGAAGATCACGAGACGCCTTTTAAGATTGTCTACGATCCAGCACATCCTGATGCGAACGATGAAGGGTATGTATCCATGCCGAATGTAGACCCGCTAAGGGAAATGATCGGTTTGATGTCAGCAACCCGATCGTATGAGGCGAACGTTACCGTATTAAATGCGAACAAAGCAATGTTAATGAAAGCACTTGAAATTGGAAAATAATTGTAAGGGAAGATCATAAATGGCTATTCAATCCGTTTTTCAAAGCCACTCAGCTGTAAACCTTTCACCAATCGTTAGTAAAAAGAGTGACAGTTCATTCGAAGCCGGGCAAAACTTTGGTCAAATGTTTAAGCAGGCACTCAATGAAGTGAACGAGAAGCAGCAACACTCAGATTTGTTGACTGAGAAACTTGCACTAGGGAAAAATGTAGACCTGCACGAGGTGATGATTGCTGCTCAAAAAGCATCCATCGCACTAAATGCAACGATGGAGATACGAAATAAGGTTGTAGAGGCCTATCAAGAAATTAGTAGAATGCCAATTTAACTTGATTCGGCAGAAGTTTCCGCTTCCATAAATGGCGGGATGAATGCTGGAATGTTTTTAAATCGGGGGATTCAAACTCCCTGCCGACTCAAGTTAAAAGCCTCCGGCGGATGTGTTGAAAGTGGAAAGCGCCGTCAAGCCTCGACAGGCGTTGGAGGGCTTGTCACAAAAGGTGTGCACTTTGCACCTTTTTGGCAAGACTGAAACGACCCGAGAGGCTGGCGCTTGCAACTAGATGTCAGGGATTTTGAAAGGAGTTAATTGCGCTTGCGCAATTCAAAATCCCGACGCAATTACGCCGAGGCGTAATTGATTAAGAAGTATGAATTGACCGGGGGATTACAATGAATGAAAGACTGACGAAACTCAAAAGTGACAGTCAAGCATTTTGGGTGAGTCGAACACGGAAGCAAAAAATTACATATATAGGTTCAACCGCGGTCATTATATTATTTGCAGCCTTGTTAACGTATTTTTTGTCGCGAACGGAATTTGTGCCGCTTTATACAGATGTGTCGCAAGCTGAAATTGGACGAATCAAAGAGCAGCTGGACAGCCAAGGTGTCCCCAATCAAATTGCTCCAGGGGGGACTTCCATTCTTGTGCCCCGTGAGCAAGTTGATGATTTGCTCGTTTCGCTCGCTTCAGAAGGTTTTCCGCATTCTGGACTCATCGACTACTCGTTTTTTTCGGAAAATGCCGGTTTTGGAACAACTGATAATGAATTTCAAATGCTTAAACTTGCGACGATGCAAACTGAGCTCGCAAATTTAATTAAAGGAATTGATGGTGTTAAAGATGCAAAGGTTATGATCACATTACCGACTGGTGGTGTCTTTATAACCGATCAGAAGGAACAGGCAAGTGCAGCGATTATGTTGAAAACGAATCCTGGGCACCAGTTCACTGAAGCGCAAATTAATGCACTCTATCATTTGGTTTCAAAAAGCTTACCGAATTTATCGACGGATGACATTATCATTATGAACCAATACTCCGAGTATTACGACTTGAAAGCAACAACGAGTGGGAATGGACCAAGCATTGCGGACCAAATGACTGTTAAGAAGACGATTGAAAGAGACTTGCAACGGCAAGTACAAATGATGCTTGGAACGATGATGGGCCAAGATAAGGTCGTCGTTTCTGTAACGACGGATATTGACTTTAAGCTTGAGAATCGGGAAGAATCTCTCGTTCAACCAGTTGACGAAGAAAGTATGGAAGGCATTGCGCTTAGTGTGCAGCGTTTAACCGAAACGTTCACTGGAAATGGAGCCGTGGCCGGAGGGATACCTGAAGCGGAAGATGTAACCGATAATCATTCAAGCTATGTGGATGGGACGTTTTCAAACGGCGATTATGAACGAATTGAAGAAACAGTCAATAACGAAGTGAATCGGATCCGTAAAGAGATCGTCGAAAGTCCTTATAAGATTCGGGATATCGGCATCCAAGTAATGGTCGATTCTCCCGCAGAAAATACGAATCTCTCTGCCCAAGATGTCCAAAGAAACGTTGAAAGAATACTTGCGACGATTATCCGTACGTCTATTGACAAAGAAGCAGCAGGCGAATTATCTGATACCGAATTAGAAAGTAAAATAGTCGTTGTCGTTCAACCATTTAGTGGAAACTCATTTGACTTTGATGCTGCCGCTCCGAAAGTTCCTTGGTGGATCTATGCAGTGGGAGCCGCTCTACTTCTATTAATCGGCACACTTGTGTTCCTGTTACTGAAAAAGAAACGTCAGCCGGAAGAAGTAGAAGAACCAGTTGTCTCTACTGTCACGCCAGTGGCGGAAATAGATGATATTCATACTGAAAATGAAACTGAGGGAAGTTTACGTAAAAAGCAATTAGAGAAGTTAGCAAAGGAAAAGCCAGAGGAGTTTGCCAAGCTGCTGCGTTCTTGGATTTCTGATGATTGACGGAGGGATGAGAAATTGGTGAGAAGAGAAAAAGAAATAACCGGAAAACAAAAAGCAGCGCTTCTTCTTATATCTCTTGGTCCGGATGTATCCGCATCCGTTTATAAGCATCTTAGTGAAGAGGAAATTGAACGCTTAACGCTTGAGATTTCGAGTGTTAAAAAAGTTGAATCTGCACTAAAGGAAGAAGTTATTGAGGAATTTCATAATATCGCATTGGCTCAAGATTATATTTCCCAAGGCGGCATTGGATACGCTAAAACTGTATTAGAAAAAGCGCTTGGGAAAGAGCATGCCCAATCGATTATTAATCGGCTAACTTCTTCTCTGCAAGTACGTCCTTTTGACTTTGCAAGAAGGGCTGATCCAGCTCAGCTATTAAATTTCATACAAAACGAGCATCCGCAGACGATCGCCCTCATCTTATCCTATTTAGATCCCGAGCAAGCGGGGATCATTCTGTCCTCCTTGCCGCAAGAAAAACAAGCGGATATTGCGAGACGTATTGCTGTAATGGATTCAACGTCTCCAGATGTTATTAGCGAGATTGAAGCAGTTCTTGAAAGAAAGCTGTCTTCTACAGTGGCGCAGGACTTTTCGGACACAGGTGGTGTAGATGCGGTTGTAGATGTGCTAAATGGAGTGGACCGCGCAACTGAGAAAACGATTTTAGATGCGCTTGAAATTCAAGATCCCGAGCTGGCAGAGGAAATTCGGAAACGCATGTTTGTATTTGAGGATATCGTGACACTGGATAATCTTTCTATTCAACGGATTATCCGCGAGTGCGAAAATGATGACTTAATGTTGTCGATGAAAGTGTCAAGCGAAGAAGTAAAGGATATATTATTCCGTAATATGTCCCAGCGCATGGCAGAAACATTTAAAGAAGAGCTTGAATTTATGGGACCGGTTCGCTTACGTGATGTTGAAGAAGCGCAAAGCCGGATTGTTAGTACGATTCGCAGATTAGAAGATGCGGGAGAAATTATCATCGCCCGCGGTGGGGGAGATGACATAGTTGTCTAATGTATTTCGCTCGGAAAATACGATTCCGCAACAAGGAAATAAAAAAATTGCTATACGCAATCTTTTCTCGCCGCAAGATCTTCCCGAAGAAAAAATATCAATGACGGTTATTTATGAGGAACGCGATCGGTTATTACAAGAAGCAAAAATTGCAATTGAACAAGAACAAGCTGAACTTGAGCAAATGCGGCATATCGCAACAGAAGATGTTCGGGCCTTACGAGATGCATGGCAACAGGAAAAAGCGACACTCGAGCGGCAAGCTTATGAAGAAGGATTTCAAATTGGCTATGAGGAAGGCCGCGGTAAAATAATGGCTGATTTGGCCGAGACCATACAACGCGTAAATGATGCAACAAATACATCGAATCATAATGCCGAAGCCTATTTAGAAAGTCAAGAGCGCGTCATCCTCGATCTTGCCATTCGGTCGGCAGAGCGAATTATTGGGCAATCGCTAAAGCAGGAGGAGGCGACTTACTTATCGATTGTAAAGCAGGCGTTAAAAGAAGCAAGGGAAATGAAAGAAATTAAACTATACGTTTCACTTGATTATTTTGAGCTTGTTTCTAAAAATCGTTCGGAACTTGCTGCCATTTTTCCGCCGGATATTCCGTTTCTCATTTTTGCAAACGACGATTTTGAGTCAACACAATGTTATATCGAAACGAATCATGGCCGAATTGTGGTTAGTATCGATGAACAGTTAAATGAATTGCGGGAAAAACTTGTGGAGATTTTGGAGAGTGGGGATTCGAGGTGAAGAAAGCAGCGGAATTGGCGGCAGTCATTCCTACGTTAAAAACGTATAAAAAGTATGGCCGCGTTGTTCGAGTTGTCGGTTTGATGATTGAATCGCAAGGTCCGGAATGTTCGATAGGAGATGTTTGTCAAATTCATCTTCAATCGAACGGATCGGCACATACAAAGATTCAAGCAGAAGTTGTCGGCTTTCGGGAAGAAATTGTCATACTAATGCCTTATACGACACTTCGTACGATTTCAAGCGGTTGTTTAGTAGAAGGACTTGGTAAGCCGCTTGAAGTAAAGATCGGTTCAGCACTCATTGGAAAAGTTCTCGATGCGATGGGGAATCCAATCGATGACAGTCCGTTACCAAAGGGGTTAACGACAATCCAAACAGAGCAAGAACCACCTAATGCGTTAACAAGGCCGCCAATTGATGCAAAGCTGTCGGTTGGCGTGAAGGCGATTGACGGCATGCTGACAGTTGGGACCGGACAGCGGGTTGGAATCTTTGCCGGTTCAGGTGTTGGAAAAAGTACATTGCTTGGGATGATTGCAAGAAATACAACGGCCGATTTGAATGTCATTGCGTTAATCGGTGAGCGGGGTCGAGAAATTCGAGACTTTATCGAAAGGGACTTAGGTCCAGAAGGTTTGAGCCGAACAATCGTTGTTGCAGCAACTTCCGATCAACCAGCACTTATGCGTATTAAAGGCGCTTTCACCGCCACTGCGATCGCAGAATATTTTCGTGATAAAGGATTAAATGTCATGCTCATGATGGATTCCGTTACACGTGTGGCAATGGCACAGCGTGAAGTCGGGTTGGCGGTTGGGGAACCACCCGCTACACGAGGATATACCCCATCCGTGTTTTCAATTTTGCCAAGACTTTTGGAACGAACGGGCACTAGTGAAGCGGGAACCATTACTGCTTTTTATACGGTTCTCGTCGATGGAGATGATATGAACGAGCCGATTGCTGATGCGGTACGAGGTATATTGGATGGACATATCGTTCTTGACCGCACGTTGGCAAATAAGGGACAATATCCTGCTATCAACGTATTAAAAAGTGTAAGTCGATTAATGAATCATATTGCGGATAGCAGCCATGTAAAAGCAGCTGAGAGATTACGTGAATTGTATTATACATACGAAAAATCAGAGGACCTCATTCAGATCGGTGCTTACAAACGGGGGACTTCTCCTGAAATTGACGAAGCCATCGACTATGAACCTCATATTGTTCATTTTCTCAAACAAAGTTTCAATGAAAATGCGTCAATGGAAGCAACAATTGAAGAGTTGAAAGCACTAGCCTTAGGAAGTGAACGCCCATGAAAGCCTTCAAATATCGTTTTGAAAATGTCTTAAGCTTTCGAGAACAAGAAAAGAAAGAAATTGAAGTAGATTATAATGCAGCTGTTGATGAATTTAAAGCTGTGGCGACAGAATTATACGATTTATTAAAACGAAAAGAAGATGTATTACAGGAGCAGCAGGGAAAAATGGCGGTCGGCTTTTCGATGAATGAATTTCATTATTACGCGAAATTCATCAACAGTTTGGAGAAAAGAATTGACGAGCTTCAAAACCAAGTCATTCAAGCAAGGTCGAAAATGAATTGGTATGAAAATAAGTTATTAAACAAAACGCTTGAAGTGAAAAAGTTTGAAAAGATGAGAGAAAAGGATCGCGATCAGTATCGTACAGAAATGGAACAGGTTGAAGTGGTTCGTCTTGATGAGCTATCAACTGCAATGTTCCGAAGACATGGAATTGGGGGGTAATATGAGGAAACTATTCTGGTTTCTAAGTTCACTGCTTGTAATAGCTGCTATTTTATTCCTTCTTACGATATTTATGAATCCCTCATTAACCGAAAAAGCGAAAGAGTGGTCAGCAGCACTTCCATTTGTAAACAAAACAGCTGACATAGAGACAGACTATGTTGTGCTGGAAGAGCAAATAACTCATTTGAAAGTGGAAAAAGAGGAAAGAGAAGTAAAAATCCAAGAACTCCAGCAATCGCTCCAACAGTATAAAGAGAAAAATGAAGAATTGCTCATCGTGCAAGAGAAGTTGGAGAATGAGATTGCAGTACTCCAACGTGATCAGCAAAACACAAAGAAAAAATTTCAGGAAATAGTCATGACATTCGAACAAATGTCAGCAAAATCTGTAGCGCCAATCCTTTTAAAAATGGATGACGCAGAAGCGCTACGTATTTTAACCAGTTTAAAAGCGGAGCGGGTTGCAGCTATATTAGAGAAAATGCCCCCTGAGGATGGCGCGAAGTATACAACGCTAATGACAAAATAGTCGTAGTGTAAGAAAGGCGGCGAAAACAATCAACATTCAGTCACTGCAATTGCCAATAGGCTTGATGAACCGATCTACTCCTAGTGGGGGTGAGAGAATGGGCGTTGCCTCGGGAACTTTTGGTGCTGTTTTACAACAGATTACTAATAATCCATGTAATAGCTTCCCTGTTGAACATCAAGTGAATCCCGAAGCCCAGCAGTTCATCCAGTCTGTTCTTCAAGTGACGACCTTAGAACAATTAGCAGAAATTATTGGTGAACAGTCAGCTTTGGAAAATGATGCAATGGGAAGTGTTGAACAAAAGGACACGATCATCCCGCTATTGGAACAATTAGGGGTGGAATTGCCCCAAATCGATCGAATAGACTCCTCTTTGGGGTTGTTGATGGCAATTGACCAATTGGGACAGCCATTTTTCACGGCGTTGCTTGACTCCCTTGAAGGCAGGGGAGAATTCTCTGAAAAGCAGGTTGCGGCCATTATTGTGGAGCTGAAAATGATTGCACTTCACCTGGTGGAAATTGACGGCACTTGGGAACAACAACAAGCAGTGAATACACTTCAAGATCGCTTCAATGGATTAGAAAAACAACTTGACACGATTGGACGAACGAATGAAGGGGTAAGCCGGCCAATTCAACCTTATTATTTTGGGACAAACCTAGAATCAGTACAGGAAAAAGGTGCAATCCCCAAAAATGGACTGGCAGAAGAAGTGAAAAGTATCCCAATGCATACCGTTTCATCGTCTACCAGTGGGCAAATGGTGGATAGGGTAGAGACTGTACACCGTCAAGAAAACTTCATGCGTGATTTACAAATGATTTTCAAGCGGTCGAACTTTGGTCAAACAGGTGGCACGCAACGTTTGCTCATCAAATTGTATCCAGAGCAACTTGGACAAATAAGAATTGAGTTATTACAATCCAACGGCGTGCTAACCGCTCGTATCCTCACATCTACCACACTAGGAAAAGAATTGTTAGACAGTCAGCTTACTCAGTTAAGGAATGCTTTTGTTCAGCAAAGCTTACACGTGGAAAGGATTGACATTTCTCAATCGATCCAACAGCCATATAAAAGTGACCGAGACCAATCTTTTAATGAACATTTTGGAAGAGAACAGCAAGAAACAACTGATGAACAACAAAAAAGTGATAAAGAAGAACAATCATTCGAGGAGTATTTGTTGGAAGTGGAGGTGTGATCAATGATTGAGGGACAAACGGCCATTACACAATCGATGTATCTGATCAATAAAAAAAGAGACGAGCGGCAAACTGGTAATGGTGTCCTTGGCAAAGATGATTTTATGAAACTGCTCATTGCACAGCTGCAAAACCAAGATCCGACGAATCCGATGAAAGACAATGAATTCATCGCACAAATGGCACAGTTTTCTTCCTTGGAACAGACGATGAATCTTGCAAAATCATTTGAAAGTTTCGCGGCAGCTCAGAAACAAGCACAACTGATCCAATATACGAGCTTCGTCGGTCACTCCGTTCGTTGGCATGAACTAACAGAAGAAATTGATGCAAGCGGTCAACCGATTGTGAATGAAGGCACAAGCGTGATCCGATCTGTTAAGTATGTGGAAGATTCTGTTGTATTTCTTACAGAAGACGGGAAAGAGTTGACGCCGGGTAATATTTCGGAAGTGATGAGCGGCGGTCGTTCAAACGGACTTGTGGAAGCGAGCTTGCTCATTGGCAAAACCGTTGGCTATATGGCAGATGGCGAAGAGAAAACAGGTGAGGTCGTTTCGGTTTCTACAAAAGACGGCAAGATGCAATACGTTTTGGATGATGGGACACGGATCGATGGCAATTCTTTCGTTTCAATTACAAAGTAAAAGAGGGGTCTAAAAAATATGTTACGTTCAATGTATTCAGGTATTTCTGGTCTACGAAACTTTCAAACAAAACTAGACGTTATTGGAAATAATATTTCCAACGTTAATACATATGGCTTTAAAAAAGGCCGTACGATTTTCAAAGATTTGATTTCACAAACTGTGGCGGGGGCTTCGGAAGCGACTGATACGCGGGGCGGTGTAAACCCGAAGCAAATTGGACTTGGATCGCAAATTGCCGCGATTGACACGTTGCATACGGCTGGTTCTACACAGTTTACAGGCAACACGCTTGATTTGGCAATTTCTGGAGATGGGTTTTTCCAGGTGGCGGATGGTGTTAGAACGGGAACAAACAACGAACTTACAGGTTTTTCCAATGTGTTATATACGCGGGCTGGGAATTTCTATATGGATCAAGACGGGTATCTTGTCAACTCTGATGGTAAATACCTTGTAGGGTACGCAGCGGAAATTAGTGGCGGGAATTATGCAATCCCCACTACTAATCCAAAAGAAAAGCCGATACTTATCCCAATAACTGCACAAAGCATGTCTATCGGTCAAGATGGAATGGTTACTTTTGTTGATGATAAAGGTGAATTACAAACTGCAGGGCAACTATTACTAGCTAAATTCTCGAATCCGGGCGGACTCACAAAAAATGGCGGAAATTACTTTGAAGCTTCACCGAACTCGGGTAATCCTACTGTTAATAGCGCTACAACATCCGGCCTAGGCTCCATCAACTCAGGCTTCCTAGAAATGTCCAACGTTGACCTAGCTGAAGAGTTTACAGAAATGATCGTGGCACAGCGCGGTTTCCAGGCGAATACGAGAATTATTACAACGTCTGATGAAATTCTTCAAGAGCTCGTGAACTTAAAACGATAAGGAATGAGTGAGAAGTATGATTAAAGTGACGCGGCTCAATGGTACAACATTCACATTGAACGCGCTATATATTGAAACGATCGAGTCATTGCCGGATACAACGATTACATTAACGAATGGAAAGAAATACATTGCACGTGATTCAGCTAAAAAGATAAACGAAAGGGTCCTTGCTTTTTATCGATCCGTTCATTTATTAGGCGTGGACCCGCCCGTTCGAGGTGATAGCCATGAAGAATAAAGCACTGACGCTTACATTAATTTTTCTAGTCAGCTTGACATTAATCGGAATGATTGGCATGTTTTACTACTTCCAATATGACAAAAAAGAACCTAGCGCTAATCCTACTATTGATGAAATTCTTGAAGCATCGGTCGATGTGGAAGAAATTACAACGAATTTAGCGGGTAAGCAATTCATCCGAATTTCATTGAAGATCCAAACAAACAGTAAACAAGCTGCGAAAGAATTGTCAAAGAGAGATTTCCAAGTGAAAAATATGATTATTCAAGAGCTTTCCGAAATGACTTCCGCGGACTTGGAAGGGAAGTCAGGTAAGCAAAAATTTGAAGAGGCCGTTCGGGCGCAAATAAACGCTTTAATGCAAAGCGGCGAAGTGCAAAAAGTATATATTGTTTCGTCTATGATCCAATAACCGTATAAGAAGGAGGTCGTTCAAGTGCCCGGGGAAATATTATCGCAAAATGAAATTGATGCGCTTTTATCTGCGTTATCGACTGGAGAAATGTCTGCAGAAGAAATGAAAAAAGAAGAACAAACCCGGAAAGTCAAAGTTTACGACTTTAAACGAGCCCTTCGGTTTTCAAAAGACCAAATACGAAGTTTAACCCGTATTCATGAAAATTTTTCAAGACTGTTAACGACTTATTTTTCGGCACAGCTTCGCACATACGTCCAAATTAATGTCGCTTCTGTCGATCAAATTCCATTCGAAGAGTTTATCCGATCGATCCCGAACATGACGCTTATTACGATTTTCGAAGTTCCACCTTTAGACGGCAATATCTTAATGGAAGTCAATCCGAAAGTTGCTTATTCGATGTTGGATCGTTTAATGGGGGGGACTGGGGATAGTACAGAAACCGTTGAGAATTTCACTGAAATAGAAACAAAGATTTTAACAAATTTATTTGAACGTTCCTTCGATAATTTACAAGAAGCATGGGCTAGCATTATCCAAATAGATCCTTATTTAAAGGAGTTAGAAGTTAACCCGCAATTTCTCCAAATGATATCGCCAAATGAAACAGTTGTCGTCATTTCTTTCAACACCGTAATTGGAGAATCAAGCGGTATGATTAATATTTGTATTCCACATGTGGTGCTAGAGCCGATCGTCCATAATTTGTCGGTGCGTTATTGGATGCAATCGAACAAAAAAGAACCAACGGCGGAACAAAGCTTACAAATCGAAAAGCAGTTGAAAAATACGCAGCTTTCAATCGCCGCAGAACTTGGTAACGGTCAGATGACTGTGGATGATTTCCTACACTTACAAGTAGGTGACGTCATTTCGTTAGACCAAAAAATCAACGAGCCGCTATTGGTTAAAATTGGCAATGTGCCAAAATTTACAGCACAACCTGGGCAATCTAAAAATCGGATGGCTGTCCAAGTAATAGAAAGTTTGACAGGGGAGGGAAATGCCGATGAGTGATCAAATTCTCTCACAGGAAGAAATTGAAGCTTTACTGCGCGGAGAATCCTTAACAGGAAAAGAGTCTTTTCCGTCTGCAATTCAAACAAAAGATTGTTTAAATGAGTTAGAGACGGACGCGCTTGGAGAAATTGGCAATATATCAATTGGCAGTTCTGCAACGGCATTATCTGCATTGCTTGGGCAAAAGGTGGACATTACGACGCCGCATATTGAACTTGTCAATACAGAGATACTAGAAAAAGAGTTTATCCATCCGTATGTAGTCGTTAAAGTGAACTACACTGAAGGTTTAAGCGGCATGAATCTTCTAGTCGTCGAGAAAAGTGACGCGGCTATTATTGTCGATCTCATGTTGGGCGGAAATGGGCTAAGTCCGAATATGGAGCTAGGGGAAATTCACTTAAGTGCCGTTCAGGAAGCGATGAACCAAATGATGGGCTCGGCTGCTACGTCTATGTCAATGGTATTTAATAAAAGAGTTGATATTTCCCCGCCAACAGTCGATCTTGTGAATGTTCCAGATGATCAAGTGAAAGATCACCTAGATCATGACGAACTATATATTAAAGTTGCTTTTTCACTTAAAATTGGTGAATTAATAGACTCTACAATTATGCAACTTTTACCGCTCGACTTTGGCAAGAAGCTAGTTGCATCACTAATGGAAGGGACTAGTGAGACAGAGTCCGCCGTGACAAGGGAAATGAGCGAGCCGGTGAAAACGAATGGGACAATAGACCCTTCGCCGATTGGATCTCATCAACAGGTAGAACAAGAACAAACAGAGCGTCAAACGCATGCTGTCGAGAATCATTTGTCACACGGACAAGCTGCCATCCGTGAACAGCAACGGCCGTCAAAACAACCGATCCATGTGCAACAAGCTCAATTTGCAAGCTTCGATCAACCTGCTTTAAGCCAAAATGAATCGAATAATTTGAATATGTTATTAGATATACCATTGCAAGTAACCGTTGAGCTCGGTCGAACAACACGCTCAGTGAAAGAAATCTTGGAAATGTCCAGCGGTTCTATTATCGAATTAGATAAATTGGCTGGTGAGCCTGTTGACATCCTCGTTAATAATCGTCATATTGCCAAAGGTGAAGTTGTTGTGATCGATGAGAATTTTGGTGTTCGCATTACGGATATATTGAGCCAAACAGAACGATTAAATAATTTGAAATAATTTTTTTAGGGGGCTTTTAACAATGGGAAAACGTATTTTAATTGTCGATGACGCAGCGTTCATGCGTATGATGATCAAGGATATTTTAACGAAAAACGATTATGAAGTTGTCGGGGAAGCTGCTGATGGAAACCAAGCAGTGGAGAAATATTTTGAGTTAAAACCAGATCTCGTCACAATGGATATTACAATGCCAGAAATGGATGGAATTGCAGCATTAAAGGCGATTAAAGAAAAAGACCCTGCCGCTACAGTTATTATGTGTTCCGCGATGGGACAACAGGCGATGGTCATTGACGCAATTCAAGTAGGGGCAAAAGATTTTATCGTCAAGCCGTTTCAAGCGGATCGAGTCATTGAAGCCATTGAAAAAGCATTGGGATAAACAAGCTATGCGCATGTTTACAATGAAGAATATGTTCTTCGGTTCAATGTTTGCATTTTTCATGTTGTTTTGCAGCTTGGCATTTCAAGCTAACGCATTCGCGGAGTCCAATACGACGGTTTTAGATTGTGTGAATGAAGAAGAAGGCTGCAGGCAAGCAGGCAAAACAACATCCGAAAAAGAGGTTGTCACGATGGATGTTGACAAAGAAACAAGCCAAGGGGTTGTTTCTTTGTCTGCTTGGGAGTATGTTAAAACGTTTTTGGCGCTACTT
Source organism: Sporosarcina sp. HYO08 (assembly GCF_001563475.1). Taxonomy (GTDB): domain Bacteria; phylum Bacillota; class Bacilli; order Bacillales_A; family Planococcaceae; genus Sporosarcina. Next base: position 295,655 of record NZ_LPUT01000028.1, read on the forward strand.
TTTGTCATTGGGTTGCTGATTGCCTTACTTAAGTTTATGAATCGGAAAAATCGCCAATACGATCAAAATCGAATGATTAAAAACTTGGGCGGTATTTCACTCGGACAGCAAAAGTCGATTCAACTTGTTACCATAGGCGATACTTATTTTGTCATTGGTGTTGGGGAAGATATTCGTTTACTAAAAGAAATAACCGACGAAGAGGAAATAGCAAAATTGCAAGAATTTTACACAGTAGATGAGGAGCGCCATCTGACGACAGGTCTGCTTCCACGCTTGCTTATGAAAAGTGCAGGTAAAGCAAAAGAAGCACAACATCAATCAAACGGTGAGATGGCTTCTTTCGTTGAACTTTTTAAATCCAAATTACATGAAGTGAAAACAGAGCGAAATGAGCAAGTTAAACGATTCATTGAAAAGGGGCACAACCGAAATGATTAACATTGTTCAATTTTTTTCGGATAGTGACCCTGCAAACGTTTCGACATCACTCAAATTGATGTTGCTGTTAACTGTCCTCTCACTTGCACCGGCGATTCTGATTTTGATGACATCTTTTGCAAGGATTATTATTGTATTGTCTTTTGTCCGTACTGCCCTTGCGACACAACAAATGCCGCCGAACCAAGTTTTAGTTGGGCTTGCCCTATTTTTAACTTTTTTCGTAATGGCGCCAACATTTCAAGAGGTGAATGAAACGGCACTAAAGCCTTTATTTGAAGATGAAATCACCCTTGAAGAGGCTTATGAAAAGGCGAGCGTGCCATTTAAAACGTTTATGAGCAAACATACGCGCCAGAAGGATTTAGATTTATTTCTGCGTTACAACGGGGTTGAAAGACCGGAAACAATTGAAGAAATACCACTCACAATGCTCGTTCCTGCATTTGCAATTAGTGAAATGAAAACAGCTTTTCAAATGGGTTTCATGATCTTTATCCCATTTCTTGTCATTGACATGATCGTGGCAAGTGTTCTTATGTCGATGGGCATGATGATGCTTCCGCCAGTGATGATTTCGTTGCCCTTTAAAATTTTACTATTTGTGCTTGTAGATGGCTGGCATCTCATTATTAAATCATTGCTGCAAAGCTTTTAGGAGGGGTTTTGATGTCGGAAGAAATGGTTATATCAATTGCGGAACGTGCCATTTGGGTGATTTTAATGACCTCCGGCCCCCTGCTCATTGTGGCATTAGTGACAGGACTTGCCGTCAGTATCTTCCAAGCAACTACGCAAATTCAAGAACAGACACTGGCATTTGTACCTAAAATTATTGCCGTGTTTCTTGCGATTATATTCTTTGGGGCGTGGATGCTTTCAACAGTCATAACTTTTACAACAGATCTACTTGAAAATTTAACGCGGTATATTGGGTGATCGTATGATTGAACTAATTCCTTCCCTTCCTGCGTATTTTCTCATTTTAACGAGGGTTACTGCTTTTTTTATTACATTACCGTTCTTCTCTTATCGTACAATCCCCCCTTCACAACGGATATTATTTGGGGCAATACTCTCCTGGATGATCGTTTATTCGATTGATATGCCAGTGCTTGAGTTGGATTATGGCTATATACTACTTGTCATGAAAGAAGCAATGATCGGCCTTTTCATCGGTTTAGTTGCCTATATTATTATGGCGGCGATTCAAATTGCCGGCGGATTTATCGATTTTCAAATGGGATTTGCGATCGCGAACGTTATTGATCCCCAAACTGGGGCTCAGTCGCCGCTTCTCGGTCAGTTTTTTAATATTCTTGCTTTGTTATTACTTTTGGCTGTCAATGGTCATCATCTATTACTGGATGGTGTTTTTTATAGTTATCAATTCATCGCTGTTGACCAAGCAATTCCAGCGCTTGGCAGTAGTCAATTCGCTGAATGGATCATTAAAACATTTGCCGCTGCATTTGCCATCGCCTTTCAAATGTCGATTCCAATTGTTGCGACATTATTTCTCGTTGATTTGGCATTAGGCATTACAGCGAGAACCGTGCCTCAGTTAAATATATTTGTCGTCGGTTTTCCCATTAAAATTGGCGTCAGTTTCATTGTTTTATGGATCATGACTGCTGTTATGGTCGCGGTTATGAAACGTATAATCGAAGTGATGATTATGAGTATGCGAGATTTGATGGTGATCCTCGGAGGTGCCTAGTATGTTGTTGAAATTAGACTTGCAATTTTTTGCAGGTGAAAAAACAGAGAAGGCAACACCCAAAAAACGCCAAGACTCTCGTAAAAAAGGCCAAGTTATTAAGAGCCAAGATGTTACGAGTGCCATTGTACTCGTAGTCGTCTTTTTGTTCCTGTTATTTGCAGCAGGGATGATGAAGCATCAATTCTTTCTCTTTTTTCAACAAGCATTTACGGAGTATGTACAATTATCTCCATTGGATCAGCGACAAACAATGCTGATTTATAGTGAGATGGTTACGCAAATGGCCTTTATATTGCTGCCGATTATGTTAATTGCTGTAGTCGCCGCAGTGCTAGGCAATTTTTTTCAATTTGGTCTTCTGTTTACAACGGAACCATTAAAATTCGATCTGAAAAAAATCGATCCGCTCAAAGGACTGAAGCGCATATTTTCCATACGGGCGCTCATTGAACTTTTAAAGTCATTGCTGAAAATCTCTATGATCGGCTCAGCGACGACACTTATTTTACTATTAAATATCGATAAGGTATTAGGTTTAGCGTTTAAAACGCCAGCAGATGCATTAGATATTGTTGGACAGCTTGTGGCAACGATGGGAATTACAGCATCCTTTGTTTTATTAGCCATTTCTATATTGGATTATTTTTATCAAAAATATGACTATGAAAAAAATCTCCGGATGTCCAAACAGGATATTAAGGATGAACATAAAAACACAGAAGGCGATCCGCTGATTAAGTCACGCATTAAACAACTGCAAAGAGAAACGGCTATGAGACGTATGATGCAGGAGGTGCCTCATGCAGATGTTGTCATTACGAACCCGACACATTATGCGATCGCCTTAAAATATAAAGATGAAGATATGGATGCACCGATTGTCGTGGCAAAAGGTGTGGATTTTCTAGCACAAAAAATAAAAATCATTGCGAACGAACACAATGTCATCATGGTTGAAAATAGACCACTGGCAAGATCGCTTTATGACGAAGTGGACATCGGTGAACGCATTCCAGAACAATTTTTTAAAGCGATAGCGGAAATACTAGCATACGTCTATCGTATGCAGCGAAAAATATAAGCTTATATAGGAAAGAAGGTATGGTGGCATGCAGTTTAAAGATATTGGAGTGTTGGCGGCGGTTATTATGATTGTCGCAATGCTCGTCATACCATTGCCGCCGTGGCTTCTTAGTTTTTTAATTATTATTAATATCACACTTGGATTGATTGTTTTACTGACAGCTATGAACATGCAGGAAGCTTTGCAGTTTTCCATCTTTCCTTCACTGCTCTTGTTACTCACCTTGTTTCGCCTCGGACTCAATGTGTCGACGACGCGTGCAATTTTAACAAAAGGTGACGCAGGGGGCGTCGTGGATACGTTTGGTTCATTTGTAACAGGCGGAAATGTGATCGTCGGTCTTGTCGTATTCGTCATACTGATCATTATTCAATTCATCGTGATCACAAAAGGAGCCGAACGGGTATCGGAAGTGGCTGCCCGCTTCACGCTCGATGCGATGCCGGGTAAGCAAATGAGTATTGATGCGGATTTAAATGCGGGGATGATTTCCGAAGTTGAGGCCCGTACGCGTCGTGAGAAAGTAAGTAATGAAGCGGACTTTTATGGTGCGATGGATGGTGCAACGAAATTCGTCAAAGGAGACGCAATTGCGGGTATTATTATTGTTATCATCAATTTACTCGTGGGCATCATTATCGGTATTGTACAGATGGGTCTGCCTTTTGCAGAAGCGGCTACAAAGTTTTCACTCCTAACAGTTGGGGATGGCATCGTTTCTCAAATTCCGGCATTACTCATTTCAACAGCGACTGGAATTGTCGTCACACGTGCAGCTTCTGAAGGGAATCTTGGTTCCGATATTACGAAGCAACTGCTTGGACAGCCAAAGCTTTTGTATATTGCGGCGGCCACCATATTATTACTTGGACTTGCTACACCGATCAATGATTTATTGACAATACCAATAGCAGCTGCCTTGGCAATTGGCGCCTATTTCATGTCACAACGGACCAAGGAAAGTCCCGAAGAACTTAAGGAAATCGAAGAAGAAACAGAAACGGAAGAATTGAAAAGCCCTGATAACGTCATTGGCCTACTGAATATTGATCCGATTGAATTTGAGTTTGGATATGGACTCATTCCGCTGGTAGATGCCATGCAAGGCGGAGATTTATTGGATCGGGTCGTGATGATCCGCAGACAATTGGCCATAGAACTCGGCCTTGTTATTCCTGTCGTCCGTATTCGGGATAATATTCAACTTCAACCGAACGAATATCGGATTAAGATTAAAGGGAGCGAAATGGCAAAGGGGGAGTTGTTGTTAGATCACTATTTGGCGATGAGCCCAGGCGGAGATGATTCCATTCAAGGAATTGAGACGATTGAGCCGTCATTCGGTCTTCCGGCCAAATGGATTACAGAAGATGTCAAGGAAGATGCAGAGATACAAGGGTATACCGTTGTAGATCCGCCAAGTGTTGTGTCCACACATTTAACAGAAGTCATTCGGGCAAATGCCGCTGATTTAATCGGCCGACAAGAAACACAACAACTCGTCGAACATGTGCGTGAAACGTATCCAATTCTTGTAGACGAACTGACGCCGACGCCATTATCTATCGGGGAAATTCAAAAAGTGCTTGCTAAATTACTAAGGGAGCATGTTTCCATTCGGAATTTAGCGATGATCTTTGAGACACTCGCCGACTATTCAAAATACACGTCAGATGTAGACGTTTTAACGGAATATGTTCGGCAATCTCTTGCAAGACAAATTACAGGGCAATATGCCGCTGCCGGCCAAACGTTAAAAGTGTTGACGGTGTCAGGAAAAGTAGAAAAGCTTATTGCCGACCATATTCAACAAACCGAACAAGGGAACTATTTGACGATCGATCCGAGCCAATCACAGGAAATTGTGGAAACGATCGCGGGTGAAGTAGAAAGGGTCTCATTGATGGATCAATCACCCGTCATCCTTTGTTCGCCAGCTATTCGAATGTACTTACGGCAACTTACTGAACGGTATTTTCCGCAAATTCCAGTATTATCATACAATGAGCTCGAGGCATCTATTGAAGTTCAGAGCATTGGGGTGGTGGATTGTTAATGAAGACAAAAAAGTATACTGCAAATACAATGGTGGATGCACTTCAAAAAGTGCGATCTGATTTGGGAGAGGACGCGATCATTCTAAGCTCAAATCTCGTTCAATCCAAAGGGGTTTTCGGATTGTTTCGTAAGAAATCTGTAGAAGTAGTCGCCGGATATGAGCAACTCTCGACAGATAAATCCAAACATCGTGTTTCGGAACCTGATCACCAAAAGCCGGTCCATGCAGCTGTATCAACAGATGTCGACAAAGAGATTTCTGATATTAAAAAGATGCTTCAACAACTTCAACAAACATCTGAATATGCTCAGCTCCCAAGCGAGTTAAAACCAATGCTTATGCATTTAGAAAACCAAGGCCTACATCACCATTTCGTTGTCGAGCTTGGCAATGACCTTCAGAAAATATTAAAAGCTGCAAAGAAAGATATTAGCGGTTCAGCATTGCCGCGCATTGTGCAAGAAAAGCTTTTAACGGAAATTGCCGATTTGCCATTTGGTGGTCTATCTATGAAAAAGAAATATATTAATGTCGTTGGACCAACTGGCGTCGGCAAAACAACAACGATTGCGAAAATTGCTGCACGCGCCGTTCTTGAAAAGAAAAAAAAGGTAGGATTTATCACGACTGATACGTACCGAATTGCGGCCATTGAACAATTGCGTACATACGCTAATCTATTACAAGCACCTGTTGAGGTCGTATATAACCGAGAGGATTTGCAGCGTGCGATTGAAAAATTAGCGGATCGCGACCTTGTTTTTATTGATACAGCAGGCAGGAACTATAAGGAAGAAAAGTATGTTGAGGATTTATCCAGTCTATTGGATTTCTCTCTTGATATGGAATCTTATCTAGTCCTTTCGATGACGTCAAAGGAAGAAGATATGCGAAAAGTGGTTGATCAATTTCGGGTCATTCCGATCGAAAAATTTATTTTCACAAAGATAGATGAAACGGAGACGATTGGCGCTATGTTCCATTTAATGCGAGATTACAGAATCGGTGCGGCTTATTTCACAGACGGTCAAGAAGTGCCTGAAGATCTGATGGAAGCTACCCCTGATCTCGTCCTATCGCGATTCGTAAAGGATTCGCCATATGTATGATCAAGCGGAAAATTTAAGACGTCAAATGCAACGATCAGAAGCAAAAATAGGGCGTTCCATCGCAGTAGTAAGTGGAAAAGGCGGCGTCGGTAAATCAAACTTTACGATTAACTTTGCTTATGCACTGATAGAAAAAGGACAAAAAGTTTTAATCTTTGACATGGATATTGGAATGGGGAATATTCATATATTGCTCGGTGAATCTCCGGCGGGCAGCTTGCAGCAATACTTGGAAGGGATGAAAGAGTTATCGGATGTCATTCAGCAAACGAAAGATGGTTTGGCGTTCATATCCGGCGGATCAGGATTAGAAACAGTTATGGAGTGGTCAGAAAGTTCATTTCTTAGACTAATCGATGCATTTAGTGAGCTGCAGCAGGCGTATGATTTTATTCTTTTTGATATGGGGGCAGGCGCGACAACACGCGTCATTGAATTGCTTGTGGCAGTCGATGAAATAATCGTGTTGTCTACATCTGAACCGACCTCCATAACCGATGCCTACTCGATGATGAAATTTGTTTGTATGAAAGATTTAAACAAAACGTTTCACCTTGTCGGCAATCGTGTAACGAGAGGAAATGATGGACAAGATGCCATGGTTAGACTCCAATATGCGATGCGAAAATTTTTAGACAAAGAAACGAATATACTTGGATTTCTTCCCGAAGATCCCGCTGTTCCCGCAGCCGTTCACGTACAGCGGCCGTATTTGTTCATGTATCCGAATGCACCCATTTCAAAAAGAATTCGAGCAATTGCAGAAGTTTTTACGAACGTCGAAACGCCAGAATCACAAACGGGGTCAGAGCGATTTCTTCATAAGTTAAAAATGATCTTTTGGAAGGAGAAGATTTGAATTGAATGCCCTAATTCGTAAAAAAGTGCTGATCGTAGACGACTCGGCATTTATGCGGAAACTTCTGACAGACTTTTTAACGGGTCACCCATCTCTTGAAGTGATTGGGGTTGCTCGGAATGGTAAAGAGGCTGTTGAGAAAGTGAAGGCACTCAAGCCAGATGTCGTTACGATGGATATTGAAATGCCTGTAATGAATGGATTGGATGCTGTGCGTGAAATTATGGCGCACACTCCGGTTCCTATCGTTATGTTGTCAAGTACAACGACAGATGGGGCAGAAAACACGATGCTTGCCCTCGAATATGGAGCGGTCGATTTCATCGCAAAGCCCGGGGGAGCCATCTCGTTAAATCTTCACGATGTGAAAGACGAAATCATCCAGAAAGTTTTAGCTGCTTTGCAAGTCCAACGAACATCATTGACTAGAAAAAAAGACATCTTAAAAAAAGATTTCAACAGTGTAACACCCGCATTTTATAACGTTGGCAAAACAGTTATTTTAATCGGCACATCGACCGGTGGACCGAGGGCTTTGCAAGAAGCCTTGAAAAAACTGCCTGCTACGATTCAAGCGCCTATTTTAGTCGTCCAGCATATGCCTGCTGGTTTTACAAAATCACTTGCAAATCGATTAAACGGACTATGTGACATTCATGTGAAAGAAGCTGAAGATGGAGAATTGCTAGTAAATGGCACAGCTTATATAGCGCCGGGGAACTATCATTTATCCATCAAAAAGGTAGGGACAAGTTATTGCGTCAACTTGGACAATGAACGGTCACCACGAATGGGCCATCGTCCGTCTGTCGATGTGCTGTTTGAGTCTGCTGCTCAATATGAAAATTTGAATGTGGCTGCTGTTGTCATGACCGGCATGGGGCAAGATGGAATGCGTGGACTAAAGTTATTGAAAAAATCCGTCAAAACGGTTTCAATTGCCGAAAGTGAATCTTCATCAGTTGTTTTTGGAATGCCCAAAGCGGTTATTGAAGCGGGACTTGCGGACATGGTTGCTGATGTGCAAGACATTCCAAAGTACTTGATAGATTTGATCAAATCGTAAGGGGTGTTTCAATTGGATACGAGTCAGTATTTAGAAATGTTCATCGAAGAAAGTAAAGAACATCTACAGTCGTGTAACGAGCAACTATTGGCGCTGGAAAATCATCCAGAGGATATTGGCATTGTGAACGAAATATTTCGTTCGGCCCATACATTAAAAGGCATGTCTGCGACAATGGGCTATGATGATATCGCCCATTTAACGCATGAGATGGAAAATATACTTGACCGGATTCGAAACGAACAACTGGGCGTGACGACAAACTTGCTAGACGTCGTATTTCAATCGGTCGATGTATTGGAAGAAATGGTGATCGATATTGCATCTGGCGGAAGCGGTAAAAAAGATGTCCAATTGCTTGTGAAACGACTAAAGGAAATAGAGTCTGGAAACAGTTCTATCGAGGAAACAGCGGCAACGACCGTTTCCGACGTTGAAGCCGCGCAGTTGCACTACGATGAGTTTGAGCGAACTGTTATCGCTCAGTCATTGGAACAAGGTTTTTCAGCTTTCGAAATCCAAGTCGAACTGCGGGAAGATTGTTTGCTGAAAGCAGCACGGGTTTTTATGGTTTTTGAAGTGTTAGAAAAACACGGTGAAGTGATCAAAACAGAACCGGGTGTCGAACAGCTGGAAAATGAAGATTTCGGGCAGCGGTTTTTACTTGTTTTATTAACAAATGAAAGTGTAGACAAAATCCAATCACTAATTCAAAAAGTATCTGAAGTGGAAAAAGTATCCATTCATCCCGTGCAAAATGAAGCTGCCCCGGCCGAAGAGAAAGTGATCGAGCAGCAACTAGGCAGCCAATCGGAGACAGGCCATCCTCAACCGGAAAAACCTGTCTTATCTGAGAGAGGCAATCAACCCACAGGACTTCATGCCGTATCCAAAACAATCCGTGTTAATATTGATCGGCTAGATGGGTTGATGAATTTATTTGAAGAGCTTGTCATTGATCGGGGACGGTTGCAATCAATTGCCGGGACATTACAAAATCCGGAATTGACAGAAACGGTTGAACGAATGACGCGGGTGTCTGGTGATCTTCAAAGCATCATTTTAAACATGCGGATGATTCCGATTGAAACAGTCTTTAATCGCTTTCCAAAAATGGTTCGCCAATTGGCGCGAGAACTAGATAAAAAGATCAAACTGACAATTGTCGGTGCTGAAACGGAACTAGATCGTACAGTCATTGATGAAATTGGCGATCCGTTAGTTCATCTAATCCGTAATGCGTTGGATCATGGCATTGAATCACCGGCAGAGAGGGCCGCACAAGGAAAGCCAATGGAAGGAAACATCACATTACGTGCTTATCATTCTGGTAATCATGTATTTATTGAACTAGAAGATGATGGTGCGGGTATCAATCGCGAAAAAGTCCTGGAAAAAGCAATTGCGAATGGACTGGTGTCGCCTGAGATGACCGACTCGATGACGGATCACCAAGTAGCAGAACTTATATTATCTTCGGGTTTTTCCACTGCAGAAGAGATTTCAGACGTATCTGGCAGAGGTGTGGGGCTTGATGTTGTGAAAACAACGATTGAATCACTCGGTGGATCCATTTCCATACGTTCAACTAGCGGACAGGGATCCTTATTCCAAGTACAGCTTCCATTGACTTTGTCTATTATTTCCGTCTTGCTTGTGGAACTGGGGACTGAAGTGTATGCAGTTCCTCTTTCCTCTATTATCGAAACGGCTGTTATTCATAGGTCCGAAGTGATGGATGTACATCATCAGCAAGTGATTGATTTTAGAGGCTCAATCGTTCCGATCGTATTTTTAAAAGATATTTTCGACCTTCCAAGAGAACAGCAGGAAGATGATTATTATTCCGTTGTCATTATTCGAAAAGGTGATCAGCTTGCGGCTTTAGTTGTCGATTCGTTCATCGGTCAACAAGAAATTGTGTTAAAATCGCTCGGCAATTATTTGCAGTCCATCTTCGCTGTTTCAGGTGCGACAATTCTTGGCAATGGACAAGTTGCGCTCATTGTAGATTACAATGCATTGATTAAATAGGCGGGAGTGACAAATTATGACGATACCGGTAGAACAAAAAGCGATGAAAGTGATTGTGTTTCAACTAGAAGAAAAAGAATATGCAGTAGGTGTGCAATTCATTCAGTCGATCGAAAGGATGCAGTCGATTACGCGAGTTCCGAATGCTCCCTCCTTTGTAAAAGGTGTTATTAACTTGCGAGGCGTTGTAACACCAATTATCGATTTACGTGAAAAGCTCGACCTAGCACCAAAAGAAATGGATGAACAAACCCGAATCATTATCGTGACACTAGAGAAATACGATGTAGGTCTAATTGTAGATGCCGCAAATGACGTAATCGATCTTCCAGTCACTGCCATAGAGCCGCAGCCTGAAGTCGTCGGAACCGTAGCATCAGCGTTTATTTCCGGTGTTGCTAAGGTGGACAAGCGATTGTTCGTCATGCTTGATCTAGAAAAATTGCTCGAACCGATCAAGCGAGGAGATACAAATGATGGATGAACAATATAGGTTAACGGACTTGCATTTGGATGTTCTAGAAGAAATTGGGAATATCGGTGCTGCCCATGCCGCGACAGCATTATCAACTTTACTCGCAAGAAAGATCGATATGCATGTACCCAATGTAGAGCTTGTCTCCTTTGATGAAATGTTTGAAGTTGCAGGCGGGGCCGAAACTGTCGTGGCAGGCATTTATCTGCGGATTGAGGGAGACCTAACAGGAAATATGTTTTTTGTCCTACCATTGGATTCCGCCAATCATTTGATTCGGCTATTATTGTCCGAATCCTATAAGGATGAAAAGTGTGATCCGTTGTCTAATGAGCTCGGCATTTCGGCACTGCAAGAAGTTGGCAACATTTTGGCTGGTTCATACTTATCTGCCTTGTCCGATTTTACAAAACTTAAGATCACCCCCACTGTCCCATCGATAGGGTTTGATATGGTTGGGGCGATTGTTAGTTATGGTCTTATCGAAGCTTCCCGATATAGTGATGAAATCATCGTCATCAATACGCAAATTGAGGAAGCGGGAGAAGCCCGGGATACATCTATAGAAGGTCGTTTTTTCCTGTTGCCTGATCCGCCTTCTTATCAAACAATCTTTCGCTCGCTAGGTGTGTTGTAAATGGATGTATTTATAAAAGAGGTTGTTCGTGTAGGCATAGCCGATATGAATGTTGTTGGACCAGGTGGAACCATTCGGACGATCGGGCTTGGTTCATGCGTTGGGGTTGTGTTATATGATGAAATGAAAAGGATAGCGGGATTGCTCCATGTCATGCTCCCAAATTCAGAGCTGGCAAAATCCACCGATTTCAATAAGGCGAAGTTTGCAAATACGGGTGTTCCGGCATTGATTGACGCATTAGAAGCAAAAGGGGCAAGAACATCTGCATTAAGAGCAAAAATTGCAGGCGGGGCTCAAATGTTTCAGTTGGGTTCTAATGAGTCGTTTCGAATCGGTCATCGTAATATAGAAGCCGTGAAAGAAGAATTGAAGCGATGTAGAATACCGCTCATTGCAGAAGATACCGGCGGCACAAATGGGCGAACGATTGAATTTGATACGGAGACATCCATTTTACATGTGCGAACAGTAAACAAAGGAAATCAGGAACTTTAGGTCGGGGAGGGAATTCCGATGGAGTTGACAGAAGATGCTTGCTGGAAGCTTTGGATTCATAATCGTGACTCAGAGGCGGGAGATTTCCTTGCGAGGAAATATACCCCTCTTGTTACTTACCACGTCCAAAGAATCGGTTCGGGGCTCCCTGCGAATATATCGCGAAGTGAACTCATGAGCCTAGGCTATCAAGGACTTTTTGACGCGCTGACTAAATTTGATCCCAGTAGAGATTTAAAATTTGACACATATGCCTCCTTTCGAATTCGTGGATCGATTATCGATGGTTTGCGCAAAGAGGATTGGTTGCCAAGGTCCCTAAGGGAGAAGTCTAAACGACTAGAAGAGGAAAAGATGAAGCTGGAACAGCAGCTTATGCGGCATGCGACTGTTTATGAAATTGCCGATCATATGAATGTCAGCTCAGAGGAAGTCGAACAAACGATACAAGAGCAATATTTTTCAAATGTTTTATCTGTGGACGAGCAAATAAATGAAGGAAGTGAAGACGACCCGAAAACGTTTGTCATAGAAGACGAGCATGAGAAAACACCCGAGCAGCAACTTGTCATGGATGAGTTGGTCGGTGATCTGGCTATAATGATAGAGCGATTAACCGAAAATGAGCAAATTGTATTGAACCTATTTTATAGTGATGAGATGACATTAACTGAAATCGGGGAAATTTTAAGCTTATCTACCTCGCGAATTTCTCAAATCCACTCTAAAGCATTGACGAAATTACGAAAGATGCTGGCACCAGAAGTAATCGGCGGCAGGGTGATTTAAATGGTACTATTCGTTATATTATTATTTGTTTTACAGGTTATTGGATTTTACGTACTTGCATTACTTTACATGAAAACATCTAAAATGGACTTATTTGAAAAAAGGCAACAACAGGTAATGGAGGAGTTGAATGATACGCTCATTGCTTACCTAGCGGAATTAAAGGATGAGAATGAAAAGCTTATTGAACGGTTAAGTGCAAAAACGGCTTCTGCCAAAAGCAGTGAAGTTAACGAGAAAGTAGCGGCTATTAAAGAGTCGCGGGAAGAAGCAATCGCTGCTGCACCGAAAAAACCGATCCATTTAGCGTTAAAATCTTATCAATCAACAGCCAATCAACAGCCACAGGTAAAAAAAACTGATGAACATAACGAAACAGATACGCTTTCACAAGTGCTCACTTTACACAAAGCAGGCATGTCCATTGAAGAAATTGCAAAAAAACTTCAAAAAGGTCAAACAGAAGTGGAGCTCATGCTAAAATTCAAGTGAAATAGTTGCAAACGAATAATGCCTATGTTATATTATCTAACGGTATTACTACACACGTGCAAGGACGATGGAGAAGGTGCTGAAAAGTCGCTCCGCCGGATGAACTGCACGGAGGAAACAAACCAAATAGGAGGAATCACAAATGTCAGTAATCTCAATGAAACAACTGCTTGAAGCAGGTGTACACTTCGGTCACCAAACACGTCGTTGGAACCCGAAAATGAAAAAATATATTTTCGTGGAACGTAACGGTATCTACATCATCGATCTTCAAAAGACGGTGAAAAAGCTTGAAGAAGCTTACGATTTCATGCGCCAAGTTGGTGCGGATGGTGGAAAAGTACTATTCGTTGGTACGAAAAAACAAGCACAAGACGCAATTAAAGAAGAAGCAGAACGTGCAGGAATGTACTACATTAACCAACGTTGGTTGGGTGGAACACTTACAAACTTTGGTACAATTCAAAAGCGTGTAGCACGTCTTAAAGACATCGAGCGTATGGAAGAAGACGGCACATTCGATGTATTGCCTAAAAAAGAAGTATCACAACTTAAAAAAGAACACGAACGCCTCGTTAAATTCCTTGGCGGAATCCGTGATATGAAAGCACTACCAGACGTTATGTTCGTTGTTGACCCACGCAAAGAGCGTATTGCGGTAGCAGAAGCGATCAAATTGAACATTCCACTTGTTGGAATTGTTGATACAAACTGTGATCCAGATGAGATCGACTATGTAATCCCTGCAAACGATGATGCGATTCGTGCAGTTCGTCTATTGACAAGCAAAATGGCCGATGCTTTAATCGAGTCAAGACAGGGCGAAGATGACGTAGCTGAAACGGTTGAAGAAGAAACAGTAGCTGCAGAGTGAAATGAGTAAATGAGTGACGATAAGCGGCCTACCCCCTTATCGTCTTTTTTAGGAATAAACTACATACAGGAGGAATGTAATCATGGCAATTACGGCACAAATGGTAAAAGAATTACGTGAAAAAACAGGCGCAGGTATGATGGACTGCAAAAAAGCACTTACTGAAGTAAATGGTGATATGGAAGCAGCAATCGACTTCTTGCGTGAAAAAGGTCTTTCAAGCGCAGCGAAAAAAGCGGATCGTATCGCAGCGGAAGGTACAACGCACATCCTTGTAGAAGGAAACGAAGCGATCCTTCTTGAAGTGAACGCTGAAACTGACTTTGTAGCGAAAAACGAAGGTTTCCAAACACTTGTTAAAGAACTTGCTGAGCATCTTCTTTCTACGAAGCCTGCTTCAGTTGAAGAAGCACTTGAATCCAAAATGGCTAGCGGCTTGTCTGTAGCAGACCATATTTCAAACGCTGTTGCGAAAATTGGTGAAAAAATTACACTTCGTCGTTTTGAAATCCGTACAAAAACAGACAACGATGCATTTGGTCCATACTTGCACATGGGCGGCCGCATTGGCGTTCTTACAATCCTTGAAGGTTCAACTGATGCAGAAGTTGCAAAAGACGTTGCGATGCACGTTGCAGCTTTAAATCCAAAATATGTATCACGTGATCAAGTTTCTGAAGAAGAAGTTGAGCGTGAGCGTAAAGTATTAACTGAACAAGCACTAAACGAAGGTAAGCCTGAAAACATTGTTGCTAAAATGGTTGAAGGTCGTATCGGTAAATACTTTGAAGAAATCTGTGTGCTAGATCAAGCATTTGTTAAAAACCCTGACCAGAAAGTCGGCGATTTTGTCAAAGCTGCTGGCGGTACATTAAAAGAATTCATTCGCTATGCAGTGGGTGAAGGTCTTGAAAAACGCGAAGAAAACTTTGCAGATGAAGTAATGAGCCAAGTAAAAGGTAACTAATTCAAAAAAAGATTAGGGAACACATTCATGTGTTCCCTATTTTTGAGAAAACTCAGTAGATGGAGGGTACAAATGAGCATCCCAAAATACAAACGAATCGTATTGAAGTTAAGCGGTGAAGCATTATCAGGTGAAAAAGGATTTGGCTTAGCCCCCGAAATCATCAAAACGGTTGCTGCACAAGTAAAAGACGTCGTCGACCTTGGTGTTGAAGTGGCTGTTGTCGTCGGTGGCGGCAACATTTGGCGTGGAAAAGTGGGCAGTGAGATGGGCATGGATCGTGCAACGGCAGACTATATGGGGATGCTTGCAACGGTTATGAATTCTTTAGCTTTGCAAGATTCGCTTGAAAAGCTTGGCGTTGAAACTCGTGTATCATCTTCCATTGAAATGCGTCAGGTGGCAGAACCATACATACGCCGTAAAGCGATTCGTCACCTCGAAAAAAAACGTGTCGTCATTTTTGCAGCAGGCACTGGAAATCCATACTTCTCAACGGATACAACTGCCGCATTACGGGCAGCGGAAATTGAAGCGGATGTCATTTTGATGGCAAAAAATAATGTGGACGGTGTCTACTCCGCGGATCCGATGAAGGATCATACAGCTGTGAAATTTACTGAGCTTTCATTTATAGAAGTTATTAATAAAGGACTTGAAGTAATGGATGCAACAGCTTCAACCTTATGTATGGACAATGACATCCCGCTCGTAGTATTCTCGATTATGGAGAATGGTAATATTAAAAAAGCTGTCCTCGGTGAACCGATCGGGACAGTCGTCAGGAGGAATATGTAATGGCGAAAGCAGTGATGGATCAAGCGAAAGAGAGAATGGATAAGGCGGTTGGTGCTTATACGAGAGAACTTGCATCGATCCGTGCAGGGCGTGCGAACGCTTCGTTATTGGATAGAATATCAGTTCTATACTATGGTGCGCCTACCCCATTAAACCAAATGGCAGGTATTTCTGTGCCAGAAGCGCGTTTACTAGTCATTCAACCGTATGATAAGTCTACTTTAGGCGAAATCGAAAAAGCGATCTTGAAATCAGATATTGGCATTACACCAACGAATGATGGTTCTGTTATTCGCCTTGCGATCCCGGCGTTGACAGAAGAGCGTCGTAAAGACCTTGTAAAACTTGTGAAAAAAGAATCTGAAGATGCGAAAGTTGCGATTCGAAATGTTCGTCGCGATGCAAATGAGGATTTCAAGAAGTTAGAAAAAAATGGTGACATCACTGAAGATGAGCTGCACCGTAATGGCGATGACATTCAAAAGATGACAGATTCCTATATTGAGAAAATTGACCAAATTGCAAAAGACAAAGAAAACGAAATCATGGAAATCTGATAGAAGAACTTTCTATATTTTGAGGCGTCCTAATTTCAGGACGTCTTTTTTGTTGTCCGTTACAAAATTAGATGCATTTTTTCTGTGTTTTTTTCATTTATAGTAATAGCGCCTATTAAGGAATGAAATTTAGTACTCAATTTGATACGATAGAGGATGTACTTGCTCAGAAAAGTAGCCGAGTGGAGGAACCGACATGCTTGAAAAATTATTGCGAAAAAAAAACGTGGTGTCAGATCATTCGATTGCAAATCGGATCTCCGGCATTCAAAATAGGCATATCCCTGCCCACGTGGCGATTATAATGGACGGTAATGGCAGATGGGCAAAACAGCGTAATTTACCAAGAGTCGCGGGTCACCATGAAGGGATGAAGACGGTTCGTAAAATAACACGGATTGCCAACGATATCGGCATAAAAGTGCTTACACTATACGCTTTCTCTACGGAGAATTGGAAACGTCCCAAGTTAGAGATTGACTTTTTAATGAAACTACCAGGGGAGTTTTTAAGCACTTATCTTCCGGAGCTTATCGAACAAAATGTTAAAGTGGAAATGATTGGTAATATTGATATGTTACCAAGGCATACGAAACAGGCAATTCAAAAAGCGATGGAAGATACGGTAAATAATACAGGCATGACGTTGAATTTTGCGATGAATTATGGCAGTCGACTTGAAATTACTGAAAGTGTGAAAGCCATTGCAAAGCTGGTTGAAAGTGGATCCATTTCATCGGAAGATATTAATGAATCCTTAATTGAAACGCATCTAATGACGAAGCACTTACCAGAGCCTGACTTGCTCATTCGAACGAGCGGAGAAGTTCGCTTATCGAATTTTATGCTATGGCAGCTGGCTTACGCAGAATTATCTTTTACAGATGTTTATTGGCCAGATTTTGATGAGGTTTGTATGTTGAATGCAATCGAAGAATTCCAATTGCGCAATAGACGTTTTGGGAATGTAGAAGGAGAGGGCAACGCTTGAAACAGAGAATTTTAACGGCGATTATTGCGTTCGCCTTATTCGTACCTTTTGTTGTCGTTGGCGGGTTGCCATTTACTATAGTGATTTATGCCATCGCTACGATCGGTTTATTCGAACTGCTTCGGATGAGAGAAATTCACTTGTTATCCATTGAAGGTCTATTGACCTGGTTTATTCTTGCGGTTCTGTTAATGCCCGCTCATTGGGAGTCATTTCTTCTCCAAGCTTGGAACTATACGAAAGTTGAGATGGCGTTTGCGGTTGTCCTTATTTTATTAACGTACACAGTTATTGTGAAAAATCGGTATACGTTTGACCATGCGGCCTTTTCAGTTTTAGCGGCTCTTTATGTGGGGATTGGCTTTTATTATTTTAACGAAACAAGACTGTACGGCATTGAATACGTTGTATATGCACTTATCGTTATTTGGACAACCGATTCGGGCGCTTACTTTATTGGAAGAAAAATTGGGAAACGCAAACTGTGGCCGGATATTTCGCCAAATAAAACAATTGAAGGTTTCGTCGGTGGCATATTGTCAGCCATCGTTTTTGCATGTGTTTTTCAATTGCTTTATCCAATCGCACCTTCGTACATCGTTCTTATTTTCGTGACGCTCATCGCTTCAATTGTTGGCCAGTTGGGTGATCTTGTAGAGTCTGCATTAAAAAGACATTACAATGTGAAGGATTCTGGGAAGCTGTTACCTGGACATGGTGGAATTTTGGACAGGTTCGATAGTCTGCTTTTTGTACTGCCGCTACTTCAC
Source organism: Sporosarcina sp. HYO08 (assembly GCF_001563475.1). Classification (GTDB taxonomy): domain Bacteria; phylum Bacillota; class Bacilli; order Bacillales_A; family Planococcaceae; genus Sporosarcina. The sequence continues at coordinate 313,878 of NZ_LPUT01000028.1, forward strand.
TTTCTTCATTTTGTTGGTTAAAAGAGAGGGATTTTATTATGTTAAAAAAAATCAGTTTGCTTGGCGCTACTGGCTCCATTGGCAGACAAACATTAGACATTATCGGGTCTAATCCAGAGCAATTTAAACTCGTATCTTTTTCAGCTGGAATGAATATCAATAAAGTACGTGAAATTGCAGCCTCATTTCAGCCAAAATCGGTCTCGCTTATTCGAGAAGAAGATGCACAGCTATTGCAAGCAGAATTTCCCTCCATTAAATTCATGTCGGGAATGGAAGGACTGATAGAAATTGCTGTCCATTCTGGTGCAGATATTCTTGTAAATGCTGTGATTGGAAGCGTCGGTCTTAAGCCGACACTAGAAGCTATTCGAGCGGGGATTCCAGTTGCGATTTCCAATAAAGAAACACTTGTGGCGGCGGGAGATCTCGTTATGGCCGAGGCGCGGAAATATCATGTGCCATTGTTGCCAGTCGATAGTGAACATTCCGCACTTTTCCAAGCGTTAAATGGTGAAAACCCGAAGCGTGTTTCCCGACTGATCTTAACAGCATCAGGTGGCAGTTTTAGAGAATTGACACGCGATCAGTTAACAGGTGTCACAGTTGAACAAGCTCTTGCTCATCCCAATTGGTCAATGGGCAATAAGTTGACGATCGATTCGGCGACAATGATGAATAAGGGTTTAGAAGTCATAGAAGCCCATCATTTGTTTAATATGCCTTACGATCAAATCGACTGTTTACTCCATCGGGAAAGTATTATCCATTCTATGGTTGAATTTGAAGATACGAGTGTTATGGCCCAACTTGGCTCGCCGGATATGCGGGTTCCGATTCAATATGCATTGACTTATCCAGACCGAATTCCAATGCAAAATGCTAAGCCGCTTAGACTTGAGGAAATTGGAAAGCTACATTTTGAAAAAATGGATCTCGAACGTTTTAAGGCACTTGGACTTGCATACGCTGCCGGTAAGGAAGGCGGAACGATGCCGACAGCGATGAATGCAGCAAATGAAATCGCTGTACAATTATTTATGGAAGGGCGCATTTCGTTCGTTCAAATTGAAGAATTGATTGAGCGTGTGATGAATGCACATCAAAAAGTGGCGGCGATGGATCTAGAAACGATCTTAGAGGTGGATACTGCGGCTCGTAAAGCGGTATTTGATATGGTAAAATAAATTATTTAGTATGGGCCTCAAAGGCCAGTGAAGGTGGTTTTACATGGAAACCGTAATCGCGTTTATCATTATATTCGGCTCCCTCGTTTTTTTTCACGAGCTTGGACACTTTTTGTTCGCAAAGAAAGCCGGAATTATGGTGCGGGAATTTGCCATTGGTTTTGGACCCAAAGTTATAGGCATTACAAAGGGTGAAACTTTATACACCATTCGACTTTTGCCGCTCGGCGGTTATGTTAGAATGGCTGGAGAAGAATTTGACACTGTTGAATTGCAACCTGGTTACCGCATCGGCTTACTGGTGGGGCCATCGGGTAAAGTGAAAAAGATCTACTTGAACCAAAATGTGTCAAATCCGGATGTGTTATTTCTAGAAACAGAATCATCTGATCTGGAAAGGGATTTGACTATCGAAGGTTATGATGACGAGGGAGAGTTTGTACGCTTTCAAGTCGCACGAAATGCGGTCATCGTTGAAAAAGGACAAGAAACATTCATCGCGCCTTACGATCGGCAGTTTGAATCGAAATCTGTTGGCAGCCGAGCGATGGCCATTTTTGCAGGGCCGTTGTTTAATTTCATCTTGGCATTTTTAATCTTCCTTGCAATAGGCCTTTTTCAAGGAGTACCGACGAACGAACCAGTTATTTGGGATGTGCAGAGCGACGGACCGGCTTATGCGGCTGGTATGGAGAAAGGTGATTACGTAAAAGAAGTGAACGGGAAGCCCGTTCAAACATGGACGGAATTCACCGAAATTATCCAAGAAAATCCAGGCGTGCCCCTTCAATTTACTGTAGAACGAGATAGCAAGCTAGTCGATTTAACGATTGTTCCGAATAAGTTGGTAGAGGCTGGCAGGGAATATGGCCAAATTGGTGTTTATTACAATAGTCCAACAGAAAAAAATCCATTAAAAGCAATCGTATTTGGTGCGGAGCAAACGGTCGTTGTGACGAAAAAAATATTCGAGTTGCTAGGAATGTTGATCACTGGAAAATTCTCAATCGACGCTTTATCCGGACCGGTAGGCATTTATAAAACAACAGAACAAGTCGCTCAATTCGGAATTTATAATCTTATGAATTGGGCTGCCGTTTTAAGTATTAACTTAGGGATTATGAATTTACTTCCATTACCGGCATTAGATGGTGGAAGGCTATTGTTTTTCTTATTTGAAGCGATTCGCGGCAAACCGATTGATAAGCAAAAAGAAGGAATGGTCCATTTCGTTGGGATTGTGCTTCTTATGCTTCTCATGCTCATTGTCACATGGAACGACATCCAACGATTCTTCTTTTAAATTGATTTTAGTTGTTATTACGAATGGGGCTGTTTCATACTAAGTGCTAGGCACTTATTGAAGACAGCCCCATTTTTCGTTAAAATGGGGTAGAGACTACAGCATAGGGTGGGAACAAACTTGAAACAAACACGAACTTTAATACCGACAATGCGTGAAGTGCCATCAGATGCAGATGTCGCATCTCATCAGTTGCTTTTACGCGCAGGTTTTTTGCGTCAAATTTCGAGTGGGGTCTATTCATTCCTGCCGCTTGCGGTGAGAGTGCTTCGGAAAATTGAAGCGGTCATTCGGGAAGAGTTAAATGCGATTGAAGCTGTAGAAGTTTTGTTGCCAGCGCTGCAGCAAGCTGAGATTTGGCAAGAATCTGGCAGATTAGATGCCTACGGACCTGAGCTATTCCGTCTTCAAGATCGACATGCGCGACAATTTGTATTAGGACCAACCCACGAAGAAGTGATTACAACACTCGTTCGTGACGAAGTGAAAAGTTATAAAAAACTCCCTTTAACGCTCTATCAAATTCAAACGAAGTTTCGGGATGAACAGCGCCCCCGCTTTGGCTTGCTCCGCGGGCGGGAATTCATTATGAAAGATGCCTACTCTTTTCATGATTCAAAGGAAAGTTTGGATGCGAAATATACAGAAATGCAAGCAGCATACACAGCTATTTTTACGCGGCTTGGATTAGACTTTCGTGTTGTTTTAGCCGATGGCGGAGCAATCGGAGGTACGGATACTCATGAATTTATGGCATTATCCGATATTGGTGAAGATACGATTGCCTATAGCAATCTATCAACTTATGCAGCAAATATTGAAATGGCGACGGTCAACGTGACGTACGAAAAAGCGAATGAACCGTTGAAGGACATGGAAAAAGTTGCAACACCCAACCAACGCTCCATTGAAGAAGTATCAACATTTCTAAATTCTGATACGGCGCGTTGTATTAAAACATTGTTATTTAAAATAGACGGGCAGTTAGCCGTCGTTCTGTGCCGAGGGGATCATGAAATAAATGCCATCAAACTGAAGAATGCCGTTGGCGCATCTTCCGTTGAACTTGCCGATTCTAAAGATGCAGTGGAGTTGTTTGCCTGTGCATTTGGCTCGGTCGGACCTGTGAAAATTCCGCTAGGTGTACAAGTCTATGCAGATCATGCGATTCAATCCGTCGTGAATGGCATTTGCGGTGCAAATGAAGATGGATACCATTTTATAAATGTCAATCCTGAACGTGATTTTGAAGTGACGCGCTATGAGGATCTTCGTTATATCCAAGAAGGAGATCCTTCTCCGGATGGAAATGGAACAATCCAGTTCGTAAAAGGAATAGAGCTTGGGCATATTTTTAAACTTGGTACAACTTACAGCGAGGCAATGGACGCATCCTTTTTAGACGACAACGGAAAATCACAACCGTACTTTATGGGTTGCTATGGAATAGGTATTTCACGAATTTTAGCTGCAATTGCTGAACAGTTTCGGGATGAAAGTGGTTTGAAATGGCCCAAACAAATTGCACCATTCGATATTCATATTATTGCAGTCAATACAAAGGACGACCAACAACGGGAATTGGCCGAAGAATTGTACAGTCTTTTAAAATCCTATCGGTATGATGTGCTGTATGATGATCGTTCTGATCGGGCGGGTGTCAAATTTGCGGATGCGGATTTAATCGGTTTACCTGTACGTATTACGATAGGTAAAAAAGCTGAAGATGGCATTGTCGAAGTGAAGTTTCGGCAGACGGGCGAGTCGCTTGAGTGGCAAAAAGAAGAAGTGACTGAAAAGCTACAAGCTTTTTTTGCGATGGACTAACTGTCTTCATAAAGAAAAAAGGAAGGCCGGTTAAGGTGCTTCCTTTTTCTTTTTCAGTGCCTAAAATTTAGAAGGAAATGTATGAAATTAGTGAAAGGAGCTGGAACATGGACGCAAAAAGTAAGTTGTTGCTATTGTTGCAACAAGTTGGGATGACAGATGATGAATACGTTATGCATTTTCAAGATGCAGAGTTAAACAAAGTTGACATCCATCGAAAATCAAGGATTTGGCAATTTACCATTACTCTCCGCCGCCCTTTGCCGGTTCAGATTTATCGTTTGTTTGCCCAGCGAATTCGCGAAGCATTTGCGGCAATTGCAACGATTCGTTTACAGATCACAAGTCAGGCAAAAGAAATTGAAGAACAGCTGCTCATTGATTATTGGCGGCTAGTCGTTGAAGAAATGACAGTCATGTCTCCGCCTATACGTGAACGACTCGTTGGACAAAAGCCTAAGATAACCGGTGATAAAATCATGCTGACATGCGTGAATGATATGGAATACCAAACGTTGAAAGGGAAATATGCGGAACTCATTTCCGAAATGTATACATCATTTGGATTTCCAAGACCGATTGTCGATTTTACATTGGCACAAGAAAACGATGAGGCACTTGCTGCACATATGGCGTTTATTGCAGAACGAGAAGCAGAAGAGGAAGAGTTCGCCAAAAAAGCACTCGAACAACTACAGCAGCGGGAGGCTTCGAAAAAGGATAACGATCAAGTTTCAGGTCCATTCATCCTTGGTATTCCCATTAAAGATGATGAGCAAATGGTTGAAATTCAGTCGATTCAGGATGAGGAGCGACGCGTGACGATTGAAGGATATGTTTTCGACACGGAAGTGCGCGAGCTTCGAAGTGGAAGATCTTTGTTAACATTAAAGGTAACCGACTATACGGACTCTATATTAGTTAAAATGTTCTCAAGGGATAACGAAGATGCGGAAATGATGAAGTCATTGAAGAAAGGCGCGTGGGTTCGCGCGCGGGGTGGTATTCAAAACGATACGTTTGTACGTGATCTGATTATGATGGCCCAAGATATTATGGAAATATCACCCACTATTCGCAAAGATGTGGCGCCGGAAGATCGAAAACGAATCGAATTGCATGCGCATACGATGATGAGTCAAATGGATGCGGTTGTTTCCGCATCCGATCTTGTAGCCCAAGCAGCGAAATGGGGCCACCCGGCGATTGCGATTACAGATCATGCAAATGTCCAAGCGTTTCCTGAGGCTTATGCCGCCGGGAAAAAACATGACATCAAAGTTGTGTTCGGATTGGAAGCCAATTTGGTCGATGATGGTGTACCCATTGTTTATGATGAACAGCATCGGAAACTTGAAGACGATACTTTTGTTGTGTTTGACGTGGAAACGACAGGTCTTTCTGCCGTTTATGACACGATTATTGAATTGGCAGCAGTGAGAGTTAGAAATGGCGAAATCATTGATACATTTGAACGGTTCGCGAATCCTCATCATCCACTATCATCCACAACGACGGAACTAACTGGCATTACGGATGATATGGTGAAGAATGCGCCAGAAGTTGAAGAGGTGATAAAAGATTTCGTTGAATTTATTGGTGATTCAGTTCTCGTCGCGCATAATGCAAAGTTTGATATGGGTTTCTTTTATGAGGCTTCCAAAAAAGCGGGGTTGCCGGCTGTAGCATACCCGGTTATTGACACACTTGAACTTGCCCGTTTTTTACTGCCCGAGTTAAGAAATCACCGGTTAAATACGCTCGCGAAAAGATATAATATTGAGCTTACGCAACATCACCGCGCCATCTACGATACCGAAGCGACCGCTTATCTTTTTATTCAATTTTTAAAGGAATCGTTTGAAAAAGGGATTGAGTATCTGGATGACTTCAACGAAAGAATCGGCGAAGGAGATGCGTATAAACGTTCAAGACCCTCGCATTGTACACTGCTGGCTGTTGATGATGAAGGGTTGAAAAATTTATTTAAATTGGTTTCTTATTCCCATATGAATTACTTCTATCGGGTACCGCGTATTCCTCGCTCTTTGCTGATCAAGCACCGCAAAGGATTATTGGTCGGTTCGGGCTGTGATAAAGGTGAAGTCTTTGAAGGGCTTATGCAAAAATCCCTCGATGAAGTAGAAGAGATCGCCAAGTTTTACGATTATCTAGAGATTCATCCGAAAGCGGTCTATTCCCATTTAATCGAACTGGAACTTATTCGGGATGAATGGAATATGGAAGACATTATGCGGAAAATGATTAAGCTTGGGAAAAAGGTTGGTTTGCCGGTTTGTGTAACGGGGAATGTGCATTATATTGATGAAACCGATGCAACGTTCCGCAAAGTACTTGTTCGATCACAAGGCGGTGCGAATCCGTTAAATCGACATTCCCTTCCGGCGGTTCACTTCCGAACGACTGATGAAATGCTGGAGGAGTTTTCATTTTTAGGTGATCAAGTAGCAGAAGAAATTGTGATCGACAATCCGGCTGCGATCGTCGAAAGGATTGGAAACGTCAAACCGATTAAAGATGATTTGTATACACCCGAAATTGAAGGTGCGGATGAAGAAGTTCGTTCTTTAACGTATTCGATGGCACATAGGATTTATGGCGAAGAGCTGCCAGAAATTATTCAAGCGCGGATCGAAAAGGAATTGAAGTCAATTATCGGCCATGGGTTCGCAGTTATTTATTTGATTTCACATAAACTGGTGAAAAAGTCTTTGGACGATGGCTATCTTGTCGGGTCACGCGGATCGGTTGGATCTTCCCTCGTTGCAACGATGATGGAAATTACAGAAGTCAATCCTTTACCGCCGCATTATGTCTGCCCTTCTTGTAAAGCATCGGAATTCTTTGACGACGGATCAGTAAGCTCCGGGTATGATTTACCAGACAAAGAATGTCCATCTTGCGGAGCAAAAATGAAAAAAGACGGACAAGACATCCCCTTCGAAACGTTTCTCGGATTCGAAGGAGACAAGGTACCTGACATCGATCTCAACTTCAGCGGTGATTATCAAGCGCATGCGCATAATTATACGAAAGAGTTGTTTGGTGAAGAGTATGTTTATCGGGCGGGAACGATTGGCACGGTGGCGGAGAAAACGGCTTATGGGTATGTGCGCGGTTATATGAATGACAATAACTTACATTTCCGCGGCGCTGAAATCGATCGCCTTGTTCAAGGGTGTTCGGGTGTGAAGCGGAACACGGGACAACACCCAGGAGGAATTATTGTTGTGCCGGATAGTATGGAGATTTTCGACTTTTCTCCGATTCAGTTCCCAGCCGACGATACATCATCCAGTTGGAAAACAACACATTTCGATTTCCACTCGATCGATAATAACTTACTGAAACTGGATATCCTTGGACACGATGATCCGACGATGATTAAAATGCTCCAAGACTTGTCGGGAATCGATCCGATTACGATACCGCCAGACGATGAAGGTGTCATGGCATTGTTTAGCGGTACTTCATCACTTGGCGTGACAGAAGAACAAATTGGCTGTAAAACGGGAACGCTCGGTGTCCCTGAATTTGGAACCCGTTTCGTTCGCCAAATGCTAGAGGAAACAAAGCCATCAACATTTTCCGAGCTGATTCAGATCTCTGGACTATCCCATGGTACAGACGTTTGGCTTGGCAATGCACAAGAACTTATTCAAAATAAAACCTGTGAATTGTCAGACGTAATCGGTTGTCGGGATGATATTATGGTTTACTTAATTTATCAAGGACTAGAACCTTCCATGGCATTTAAAATAATGGAGTTTGTTCGAAAAGGTAGAGGCCTCACACCAGAGTTTGAGGCCGAAATGAAAGCGAATAACGTACCGAATTGGTATATTGAGTCCTGTAAAAAAATAAAATATATGTTCCCGAAAGCGCATGCCGCTGCCTATGTTTTAATGGCGCTGCGGATTGCCTATTTTAAAGTGCATCATCCAATTATGTACTATGCCGCCTATTTTACAGTCCGTGCTGCAGACTTTGATTTACTAACGATGACAAAAGGCTCTGCATCGATCCGTGCACAAATTCAAGAGATCAATGCCAAAGGTCTGGATGCATCGCCAAAGGAAAAGTCATTGTTGACAGTGTTGGAAATTGCATTAGAAATGTGGGAGCGAGGATTTACAATGGCAAAACCGGATTTATATAAGTCAGATGCAACCGAATTTTTAATTGAAGGAAATTCATTAATTCCACCGTTCAATGCCATTCCATCCCTTGGAACGAACGTTGCGAAGATGGTAGTAGAGGCACGAAAAGAAGGAGAGTTCTTATCAAAAGAAGATCTTCAAAAGCGTGGTCGGGTATCAAAAACCGTCATCGAATATATGGACGGACTTGGTTGTCTTGAAGGTATGCCCGACGCAAATCAGCTATCCTTGTTCTAAAACGATTAAAACCATGAAAGCAGTTGACAGCACAATATTTGCACCGTTTTTTTACGTGTGGTATGATGAAAACAACTTTTGTAATAGTCTCGCGCAAAAAGAGTGGGTTATCCCGCTCTTTTCTGTTGTTCTGTACTATTTTTATGTAAAGTTTCAGGGAGTTTTGGTTAAAAGGAAAGGGCTTTTATCTTTGTAAGAATTGGCCGAATCCAATGATATTAACCATCTTTACATAAGATTATGATAAGGTTCGGGAGGGTTAAGATGAGTAAAATTACGGAAGAAGTCGAAAAACTCGTTAGTCCAATCGTAGATCACTTAGAGCTTGAGCTCGTTGACATCGAATTTGTCAAAGAAGGAAGAGACTGGTTTTTACGTGTTTATATTGATACACCTGAAGGGAATATCGATATCGATCAATGTGCGCTAGTAAGTGAAAGATTAAGTGAAGAGCTTGACCGCACAGATCCTATTCCGCAAAACTATTTTCTAGAAGTTTCTTCACCTGGCGCCGAGCGTCCGTTGAAAAAGGAAACAGACTTTCAAAATGCGATTGGGCAATATGTATTTATCAAAACATATGAATCGATTGATGGTATGAAGGAATTTGAGGGGTATTTGCTTTCTTATGGGCCAGATTCCGCTGAAATACAGATCCGAATTAAAACACGTACAGTGTCGGTCGTCATTGACAAAGAAAAAATCGCATTTGCACGTTTGGCAATCGATTTTTCTTCATAATTGAATATAGGAGTGATTAACTATGAGTAGTGATCTACTCGATGCATTGACAGCCCTTGAAAAGCAGAAAGGAATATCAAGGGATATATTAGTTGAGGCAATTGAAGCTGCACTTGTGACAGCTTACAAACGTAATTTTAATCAGGCGCAAAACGTGCGCGTCGACTTGAACCTTGCAAAAGGCACGATGAAAGTATACGCCCGCAAAGATGTAGTGGAAGAAGTAGAGGATGATCGCTTAGAAGTGTCTTTAGAAGATGCACAGAAGCTCAATCCCGTATACGAAATCGGTGATATCGTTGAGGAGGAAGTTACGCCTCGCGATTTTGGAAGGATTGCAGCACAAACAGCAAAGCAAGTTGTGACGCAACGTGTGCGAGAGGCTGAGCGCGGTCTGATTTACGATGAATATGTGGATCGTGAAGATGATATTGTGAATGGGATAATTGAGCGCTTCGATGCTCGTAACTTATATGTCGGTCTTGGAAAAGTGGAGGCTGTACTGCCGGTCGGAGAACAAATTCAAACAGAAGTCTACAAACCGCATGATCGCATCAAGGTGTATATTACAAAAGTAGAACGGACATCACGCGGACCTCAAGTATTTGTCTCTAGAACACATCCAGGCCTTTTAAGAAGATTATTCGAAATGGAAGTACCTGAAATTTACGATGGAATTGTAGAGATCAAATCGATTGCCCGCGAAGCAGGAGATCGCTCCAAAATTTCTGTTCATACGAACAATGAAGAGGTGGATCCAGTTGGTTCATGTGTCGGCGCGAGAGGTGCACGTGTCCAAACCATTTCTAATGAATTGAACGGTGAAAAAGTCGATATTGTTGAATGGTCAGAAGATCCAATTGTCTTTGTGGCAAATGCATTGAGCCCTTCAAAAGTATTAGACGTTCAAGTGAATGAGGAAGATCGTTCAACGACTGTCGTTGTGCCAGATTATCAACTTTCGCTTGCGATTGGAAAACGCGGTCAAAATGCCCGACTTGCGGCGAAATTAACAGGCTGGAAAATCGATATTAAAAGTGAGACAGATGCACGTGAACTCGGCATTTACCCACCTGTAATGACAGGGGAAGACGGGCTAGATTCAAAGGAAGTATATGAAGACGACCCATACTTTGACGAAGACTTTTTAGCTGAAGAGCAGGACGCTGAATCTATTGATTTATATGCAGACGAAGAGGAAAAAGACTGATCAGAAAGGATGATGTCATATGGCAAATGTAAGGAAAGTTCCTTTGCGTAAATGTGCGGCGACGGGTGAAATGTTCCCTAAAAAAGAAATGATTCGTATTGTTCGTACAAAAGAAGGAGAAGTTTCAGTGGATCTTACTGGAAAAAAATCAGGCCGTGGGACATATGTATCTAAATCTGAAGAAGCAGTCGAAACGGCTCGTCGCAATCGATCAATTGAAAGCCAGTTAGGCGTTTCTGTGCCTGAACAAGTCTATGAAGATTTATTATATGCAATCCGTCGAGAGGCGATCAAATGAGGGATCCTCAGCGGATTTTACAACTATTGGGCATGGCATCGCGAGCCCGAAAAATCATTACAGGTGAAGATTTAGTCGTGCGGGAAATCCGATCGAACAATGCACAACTTGTCATTGTTTCGGAAGATGCTGCCAAAAATACGATGAAAAAAATAACTGATAAATGTTTATCATACAACGTTGAGAAGCATGTCTTCGGGAAGCGCGAAGATCTCGGTCATGCAATCGGAAAAGAGTCGCGGGTTGTACTCGCATTAACGGACGCTGGCTTTGCCAGAAAACTGTCCGGGCTCCTCAACGAATATAACCGGGGGTGGGCTAATGACGAAAATACGTGTACACGAATACGCGAAACGAGTGAATCGGACAAGTAAAGAAGTAATTGAGGAACTTGGTAAAATCAATGTAAGTGTAACAAACCATATGTCAACACTAGATCATGAGGCGATTTCAAAGTTGGATAGAAAATTTAGCAAACAATCTGCACCAAAAGCAGAAACAAACAATAGAGGACGTCAGGATGCACCAAAATCAGAGCGTCCTGCGGGCAATACATCTTCAGAAAATAGACCTAACCAACCTCGTTCACGCCAAGGCGGACAAAGTACTAATCGTCCAGTGAACAGTGGTCAAAATCGACCAGGGCAAGGAAATCAGCAACGTTCAGGCGGCGGTGCACAAGGCGGCAATCGTCCAGGGCAAGGGAACCAGCAACGTTCAGGCGGCGGTTCACAAGGCAACAATCGTCCAGCAGCAACGTCAGGCGGTCAAAATCGTCCAGGTCAAGGAAATCAACAACGTCCAGGCGGCGGTTCGCAAGGCGGCAATCGTCCAGCTGCAACGTCAGGCGGTCAGAATCGTCCGAACTCACGTCCAGGCGGAGGGAATCCAAATCGGTCGGGCGGCCGCGGCGGACGTCCGCCAGCCCGCGGCATTAACCAAGGACGCCGTAGATATCGTCCAGAGCCACAACCAAAAGTAGAACAACCGCTACCAGAAAAAATCACATTTTATGAATCGCTTTCAGTAGGAGAACTTGCTCAAAAACTTCACCGTGAACCTTCTGAAATTATTAAAAAGTTGTTCATGCTTGGTGTAATGGCAACGATTAACCAAGAGCTTGACAAAGATGCAATTGAACTTATTTGTGCCGATTACGGCGTCGAAGTTGAAGAAGAAATCCGTATAGACGTAACGGATCTAGAGATTTACTTCGAGGAATCAGAAGAAATCGAAGCGGGTAATACTGAACGTCCGCCTGTCGTAACGATTATGGGACACGTTGACCATGGTAAAACCACGCTTCTTGACTCAATTCGAAATACGAAAGTAACCCAAGGCGAAGCCGGTGGAATTACGCAACATATTGGTGCTTACCAAATTACCGAAGGCGATAAAAAGATTACATTCCTTGATACACCTGGACACGCCGCTTTCACAACGATGCGTGCACGCGGTGCAAAAGTAACGGATATTACGATTCTGGTCGTCGCAGCGGATGATGGCGTCATGCCACAAACGGTTGAGGCGATTAACCACGCGAAAGCCGCGGAAGTGCCAATTATCGTTGCGGTAAACAAGATGGATAAACCGACTGCCAATCCTGACCGCGTCATGCAGGAATTAACAGAGCATGGTTTAGTCGCGGAAGCTTGGGGTGGAGATGCGATTTTTGTTCCAATTTCTGCGTTAAAAGGCGAAGGAATCGACCAATTGCTTGAAATGGTCCTTTTAGTTGCCGAAGTAGGTGAATTAAAAGCGAATCCATCTATTCGAGCGCGTGGAACAGTAATCGAAGCAGAGCTAGATCGCGGTCGCGGCGCTGTCGCTACATTGCTTGTTCAGGACGGTACCCTTCACGTTGGAGATCCGATCGTAGTTGGAAATACGTTCGGTCGCGTTCGTGCTATGATCAACGATATCGGCCGCCGCGTGAAAGATGCAGGTCCATCTACACCAGTAGAAATTACAGGTTTAAGTAATGTTCCACAAGCGGGTGATCGTTTTGTCGTCTTTGAAGATGAAAAAACAGCTCGTCAAATTGGGGAGTCAAGAGCAATGGAAGCATTGCAAGAGCAGCGCGGTGAAAAAACACGCGTTACATTGGATAACCTGTTCGATCAAATGAAGCAAGGCGAAATGAAAGAATTGAATTTAATTGTTAAAGCGGACGTTCAAGGAACCGTGGAGGCAATGGCAGCTTCACTGATGAAAATTGAAGTGGAAGGCGTAAATGTGAAAATTATTCACACTGGCGCAGGTGCGATTAACGAATCGGACATTTCACTTGCAGCAGCATCCAATGCGATCGTTATCGGCTTTAACGTTCGTCCAGATGTGAACGCAAGACGTGCAGCTGAGGAAGAAGGCGTAGACATTCGACTACACCGCGTCATTTATAAAATGATTGAGGAAATCGAGTCTGCGATGAAAGGTATGCTTGATCCAGAATACGAAGAAAAAGTAATCGGTCAAGTAGAAGTCCGAGAAACATTTAAAGTGTCTAAAATCGGAACAATTGCCGGAAGCTATGTAACAGAAGGTAAAATTACACGTGATTCTGGCGTTCGTGTCATTCGCGATAATATCGTGATCTTTGAAGGAGAATTGGATACATTGAAACGCTTCAAAGACGATGCGAAAGAAGTTGCGCGAGGCTATGAATGCGGTATTACAATTAAAAACTTCAATGACATTAAAGAAGGCGACGTTATCGAAGCTTTCGTTATGGAAGAAATTAAACGATGATTGTCTACGCCGAATGTTCGTTCTTTATCCCGGAGTCGCATTCATTGAAAGCAAAGAGATCTGTTTTAAAAAGAATGCTTGATCGTGTGAAGAACAGCTACAATGTGTCGATCGCAGAAATTGATCATCAAGATCTTTGGCAGAGAACGACCATTGCGATCGTTGCGACGGCATCTTCAAAAGATGCCGCGGAGCGTGAGGTGAAACGTGTAATTGGATTTTTAGAGTCGAATCCAGAGTGGGAACTATCCAATTCTACGCTTGATTACTATTGATACGGAATCGGGGTGACAACTTATGTCCATGCGTGCTAACCGTGTCGCTGAGCAGATGAAAAAAGAACTTGGTGAAATCATTGGTACAAAAATCAAAGATCCGCGCATCGGTTTTGTAACGATTACAGATGTTGAGGTGACGGGTGATCTTCAGCAAGCAATCGTTTTTATTTCAGTGCTTGGCAGCGATTATGAAAAGGAAAATACGCTAAAAGGTCTAACAAAAGCGAAAGGCTTTATACGTTCAGAAATTGGCCAGCGAATCCGCCTGCGTAAAACGCCAGAAATTGAATTCGAATTTGACCATTCTGTCGCATACGGCAACCGAATCGAATCGCTTCTAAGACAAGTGAAAACTGAAGACAATGAGTAAGTAAATGTTAATGAGAGGAAGTTGATGTCCTAAAGGACTTTCGGCTTCCTCTATTTACGATGAAAATAATTTCTTTCTTAGAGTGAAAGAAAGGGGTTACAATATGGACGGAATTTTGCCATTATGGAAAGAAAAAGGAATGACCTCGCATGATTGTGTTTTTAAATTGCGAAAGATTCTTAAAACGAAAAAAGTAGGCCATACAGGAACGCTTGACCCAAATGTTGAAGGGGTACTTCCGATCTGCATTGGTCAAGCGACAAAAGTAGCCGAGTACATTACAGATTCTGGAAAAGAGTATGTGGCGGTCGTTTCAATTGGCAGGGCAACCGAAACAGAAGATGCAGATGGCGGAGTGGTTGCGCAAGATTTGTCGGAGAAACATTTCACACGTATAGAGATTGAAAAAGTCTTGCAACAATTAACAGGTGAAATTGTTCAAATTCCCCCGATGTATTCAGCAGTCAAAGTAAATGGTCGCAGGCTGTATGAATATGCAAGAAAAGGGATTGAAGTTGAAAGACCAGAACGAATCGTGCAAATAGATGAATTAGAATTGCTTGAACCGCAAGTGCAATACGAAGGAACAGAAATTGAATTCCGTATTCGCGTTGCATGCGGTAAAGGGACATATATCCGCACGCTGGCTGTTCAAATTGGTGAGTTGTTGGGCTATCCAGCACATATGAAACATCTTGTGCGAACGGCATCTGGAGGCTATTTCAAATCTGACTGTCGAACACTGGACGAAATTCGG
Organism: Sporosarcina sp. HYO08; assembly: GCF_001563475.1. Taxonomy (GTDB): domain Bacteria; phylum Bacillota; class Bacilli; order Bacillales_A; family Planococcaceae; genus Sporosarcina. The sequence continues at coordinate 329,015 of NZ_LPUT01000028.1, forward strand.
GAATTAACGGAAGCGGGCCACTTGGATGCTATGATCCGACCATTGGAAGATGCATTATCTCCGTTCCCATCGATTGAGGTGGAAGGGGAATATTGTGATAAAATAATAAACGGACAAGTATTGCCGCTACATTCGATTTTAACGGATGAACAGGCGGTCGTTTTCAAAAAAAATGAAAAGGCTATTGCTGTCTATCGGGAGCATCCAACGAAACCGGGGCTTATGAAGCCGGAAAAGATGTTCCCTTTGAATCAATGAGGGGGAAATTTGATGGATGTATTTCGATTGCGTTATCCAGAGCAAGTAACGATTCAAAATGGAAAAGCTTATTCACTTGCAATCGGCTTTTTTGATGGACTACATAAAGGGCATCAAGCCGTTATACAAGCAGCAAAACAAAAAGCTGTTGAACTCGGTATAGAGTCTGCTGTTATGACTTTTGATCCCCATCCGTCTCATTTATTTGGGGATGGCAAAAACAAAGTCGGTTATATTACGCAGTATGAAGAAAAGGTGAGAGTGCTTGCGAAAATGGGGATTGACGCGCTCTTTATCGTCACTTTCGATTGGCCGCTCGCCTCTTTATCGCCGCAGCAATTTGTAGATATTTTTATTAAAGGAATCGGTGTTCGGCATGTCACTGGTGGTTTCGATTTCACGTTTGGCGCTAAAGGTGCGGGGACAATGGAGCTGATGTCCCAATTAGCTGAAGGGGCGTTTGGAACGACTGTTATTGAAAAAGTAACGGATCAAGACGAAAAGGTCTCTTCTACGCGAATTCGCCGGCTATTATCGGATGGCGATGTTGAGGAAACGGCCAAGCTGCTCGGCCGTCCATTTCGAACGCTTGGTGTTGTCGTAGACGGCGATAAACGCGGCAGGCTGCTTGGGTTTCCGACGGCAAATGTCTCTGTTGATGCAAGTGCTATTTTGCCCGCGAACGGTGTATATGCCGTTCGATTTAGCTTTGACGGTCATGTATACAATGGGGTGTGTAACGTCGGAACGAAACCGACATTTCACGATGCAGAAGATGCCAAAGTAGTTGTGGAAGTACATGTATTAGATTTTGACGGCGACTTGTATGGCAAAAAAACAGCCGTGGACTGGATTGCCTCCATCCGGAAAGAGCAAAAGTTTAGCACTGTTGAGCAATTGGTTGAACAGATTGCGAAAGATAAAAAGCAATCGAAGGAAATACTAGATTCATTAACGTGACAGTTGCAAGTGACGCATGCGCATGTTATGATAAGAACGTGTTTTGAACACGAACTGTTCCTTGGCATTACGAATCACCAACGATTGCTTGGGATCTAGGGATATTTTAAAATTGGGAGGTGAAAAGGATGGCAATTACACAAGAACGTAAACATGAGCTTATTGCAGAATTCAAAACTCATGAAAACGATACTGGATCTGCAGATATTCAGATCGCTATCCTTACTGAAGAGATCAATAACCTGAACGCTCACTTGAGCACTCATAAGAAAGACCACCACTCACGTCGTGGACTTTTGAAAATGATCGGTCGTCGTCGTAAGCTTCTTAAATACTTACGCGAGACAGAAGTTCAGCGTTACCGTGATCTTATTGCGAAACTCGGCCTACGCCGTTAATAAGATGACTATTGGAAAGCGGGCTATGCCCGCTTTTTTCTTTTTTCATGCCTATGCAACAAAAAACTTAGACATAACCCTGAATACGGTGAATTAAGCTAAAAGAGTCCTTGATCAAGAGATCGGGGGCTCTTTTTTAAAACAATCGATGACAGTTACTTAGACAGTCACGCGGAAAAGTATGGGGAAAGAGACGGGATTTTTCGTTTCCCGGATGGGGGGCTTAATTTGTCGCGTACAGGGATTTCAAACTTACGCATCGCTTGACTGAATGGAATCACAAGCCGGTTTGAAAAACACTTATGAATAAAGTTGCATCCCTTACCGTAGCATGTGTAAAATGGAAGAAAATTGTAGCTTTCAATATAAGGACTTGGGGGATGCGGAGTGGCTATTAGAAATGTAATGGAAATGATTGTACGTGATGTTTTACTGAATAATAAACAGGAATTAAAATTAACTTGTTCATGTGACAGATGTTTGAATGACATTATGGCTCATGCACTTAATCATTTGCCGCCGCGGTATATCGTCAATTCTGACCATCAGCCGTATGTCCGAGTAATGCACGAAGCAGATCGTGACGGTGCGATTAATATATTACGGGTTGTTACACAGGCGGCAATAGTTGTCTCAGCAAATCCTCGTTGTCAAGAACATAAAGTGCTAAGGTGAAAGAATATACAAAACAAGCAAAGGCGCCTTCCAAGCGGTAGCCGAAGTAAGAAGACTGGGAGTGCTCTTCTCCGGGCTTCTTGCGGGAGGCATCCGCAAGCGCCGAAGCGAGTTTGAAGGTTTATTTTAGCACTTAACACGATCTATTTCGTGATCTCCTCCTGCTTTTCTCCCCCCCATTCTACACAAAACACCAAAATTCCATTTTATACCCCAATTTTATACTAGAAACTCCAATAAAGTGGTATACTTTATAAATGTGCCCTTGTGACAGTTAATAATGATAAAACTTGTGTTTTTTGAGCGCAATAACTTACACTATTATTAATACATACAACGTATAAAGGTTGCAATATGGAGAGGAGTTCTACTATGTCAGAACAGAAAAAAGTGTACACACTTGATTGGGCGGGCCGTCCACTTACAATTGAAACAGGCCAGCTTGCAAAGCAAGCGAATGGAGCAGTTCTTGTCCGCTACGGCGATACATCCGTACTGTCTACGGCGACTGCTTCTAAAAAACCGAAAGCGCTTGATTTTTTCCCGCTTACTGTGAACTATGAAGAGCGTCTTTATGCCGTTGGAAAAATTCCAGGCGGCTTCATCAAACGTGAAGGCCGTCCATCCGAGAAGGCCGTTTTAACGAGCCGTCTCATTGACCGTCCAATTCGTCCATTGTTTGCGGACGGTTTCCGTAACGACGTTCAAGTAATTTCGCTCGTTATGTCAGTCGACCAAGACTGCCCATCGGAAATGGCAGCAATGTTCGGTTCGTCCCTTGCATTGTCAATTTCTGATATTCCATTTGAAGGTCCAATCGCGGGCGTTCAAATTGGTCGCATTGACGGAACATTTGTGATCAATCCAACGCCAGCACAATTAGAGCAAAGTGATCTTGATCTAGTTGTAGCGGGTACAAAAGATGCGATCAATATGGTTGAAGCGGGTGCCAAAGAAGTATCGGAAGATGTCATTTTGGAAGCCATTATGTTTGGGCATGCAGAAATTATTAAGCTCATTGAATTCCAAGAAAAGATCGTCGCTGAAATTGGTAAAGAAAAAATGGAAATCGAACTATTCCAGCTTGATGAAACACTATTAGATGAAATTACGAATAGCTGCGAAAAAGAGTTGATCCAAGCGATTCAAACGGAAGAAAAGCATGCACGTGAAGAAGCAATTAATGAAGTGAAAAATACAGTCATCGAACGCTACAGTGAAAATGAAGCGGATGATGAAACAATGAAACAAGTCCGTGCCATTTTAGATCATCTCGTTAAAGAAGAAGTACGCCGCCTCATTACCGATGAAAAAGTTCGTCCCGATGGCCGTGGATTAGAAGAAATTCGTCCGCTTGCATCTGAAGTAGGTATTTTACAGCGAACGCACGGTTCGGGTCTCTTCACGCGCGGTCAAACACAAGCACTAAGCGTATGTACACTTGGCGCGCTTGGTGAAGTTCAAATCATTGACGGGCTTGGCTTAGAAGAGTCTAAACGATTCATGCATCATTACAACTTCCCGAACTTTAGTGTTGGGGAAACAGGTCCAATCCGTGGGCCGGGTCGTCGTGAGATCGGTCATGGTGCTTTAGGTGAGCGTGCGCTAGAAGCAGTCATTCCAAACGAGACTGAATTCCCATATACAATTCGTCTTGTGGCAGAAGTGCTAGAGTCAAATGGGTCTTCTTCACAAGCATCGATTTGTGCGTCTACAATGGCGATGATGGATGCGGGTGTTCCGATTAAAGCACCGGTTGCGGGGATTGCAATGGGTCTTGTGAAAAAAGGAGAAAACTACTCTGTTCTTTCCGATATCCAAGGAATGGAAGACCACCTTGGAGATATGGACTTTAAAGTGGCGGGTACAGAAAAAGGAATTACCGCGCTGCAAATGGACATTAAAATTGAAGGACTGTCACGCCAAATTTTAGAAGAATCATTAGCGCAGGCTAAAATTGGACGTTTGAAAATTTTAGAACATATGATGTCGGCTATTTCAACGCCGCGCGAAGAGCTTTCCGCATATGCACCTAAAATTGTCATGATCAAAATCAATCCGGATAAAATTCGTGACGTTATTGGACCAGGTGGAAAAGTGATCAATAAAATCATTGAAGAAACAAATGTTAAAATCGATACCGAACAAGACGGAACGATTTACATTTCTTCCCCTGACAACGATATGAATCGTAAAGCAAAAGAAATGATCGAAAATATTGTACGTGAAGCAAAAGTGGGAGAATATTATTTAGGAAAAGTAAAACGCATTGAGAAATTCGGTGCATTCCTAGAAATCTTCTCAGGAAAAGATGGCTTGCTGCATATTTCTGAAATTCAAGAAGAGCGAACGAAAGCCGTCGAAGATGTATTGAAATTGGGTGACGAGCTGCTCGTCAAAGTAATTGAAATCGATAACCAAGGCCGTGTGAATTTATCCCGTAAGGTAGTTCTGCGCGAAGAGAAAGAAGCTGCAAAAAAAGAACAGGAATAAAGATTGTTTGACATGACAGAAAGCCTCTCTTCATATACATGAAGACGGAGGCTTTTGTCATCTTATAGGGGGAAACCATATGATTGAAAAATACGTTTGCCAAAATGGCGTTCGAATTGTTTTTGAAAAAATGCCATATGTCCGTTCAGTAGCCATCGGGTTATGGGTGGGGGCAGGCTCAAGCGATGAGTTAGAAAAAGAAGCAGGCATTGCACATTTTCTCGAGCATATGCTGTTTAAAGGCACGAAAACGCGAACTGCGAGAATGATTGCTGAACAATTCGATCAAATTGGCGGAGATATAAATGCTTTTACTTCAAAAGAAATGACGTGTTATTTTACAACTGTTCTCGATCATCACGCCTCGCGAGCATTAAGCATTCTGGCAGATATGTTTTTCAATTCTACATTTGCCGAAGAGGAAATTAAGAAGGAAAAAATGGTTATTTTAGATGAAATTGCGACTGTGGAAGATACGCCCGATGATGACGTTGACGAAAGACTGTGGTCTAAGATGTATGCAAATGATGCCATCGGAAAACCAGTGCTTGGCCATACTGCTGCGATCGAAAAATTTAACGAAGAAATGATTCGCCATTTTAAAGGAAGATTGTACACGCCTGAAAATCTTGTCATTTCGATTGCTGGAAATTATGATGAACGGCTTATATTACTTGTTGAATCATTATTTGGCACTTTTCGCAATGAGACAATACCAATAGAATCAGAGGGAAAGAAGCAGCCAATTTTTCAAAGCGGGGTCACTATAAAAACAAAAGAGACCGAGCAAGCGCACATTTGTATGGGGTTTCCAGGGCTTGCTGTCCGTGACGAAAAGCTATATGATCTCATCCTTTTGGATAGCATATTTGGGGGAACGATGTCTTCCAGATTATTTCAAGAAGTTCGCGAAGAACGAGGACTTGCTTATTCTGTGTATTCGTATTATGCAGCTTACCGAGAAGCAGGAGCCTTTGTCATTTACGGGGGATGTGCGCCGAATAATTTAAAGGAAATGACGACGACCATTGATGGCATTATTGAGCGTACAATTTATGATGGCTTTTCTAAAAATGAACTTCATAATGCAAAAGAACAGCTCAAAGGCGGTTTTTTACTGAGCCTTGAAAGCTCAGAGTCAAGAATGCATCGCAATGGGAAAAATGAATTACTGTTAAGAAACCACAAAACAATCGAAGAGGTTGAGGCGCTCATTGAACGTGTGGAAGCGGATGATGTGCATAAAATGGCGCAAAATATACTTTCAAAAAAACATGCTGTTTCGATTATTGGACCTGAACTTATTAGAAAAGAACGCAATGGGGTTTAACCTTTTTGCGTTCTTTTCATTTCGTCGTGAAGCTTTCCCGCCGTTCATTCATAAGATAACTAATGAGGAGATAGGAAAGGGGAATGTGAATGCTACTTTCAGATCTTGCGCAAAAGGAGCTTATCCAAGTAACGGATGGCGTGCGATATGGATTCTTGGCTGACACGGACTTGATCTTTGATAGCAAAACGGGTGCTATTATTGGATTTGAAATACGAAAAAAATCTGGTCGTTTCTCATTCAAAGGGCGGCAAGAACAGTCTGAGGAATTTATCCCTTGGGAAGAAATTGTTTTGATTGGTGAGCAACGAATCCTATTTGGAAAAACACATCAAATGACGGAGTTGAACCTCAATGAGTAATCCTAATGGAGATTGGCTTTTCATCGGCAGTGATCAAAGGTTAGCTGCGTGCAGTGAGATCATGTCTGAAAGAGGATATGTATGTCATTACGTTGGAACGGATCATTATTCAGAGCGGTTAGATGAAGCCATTCTAGAAATCGCGCCTCAAAATATTGTGTTTCCTATACTAGAGCTAAAAGGTGAGGTTACTTCCCAAAAAGAGTGGAGAAAAGATACGCGGCTATATACAGGCATTGCTTCCGAAAAATGGTTGGCTCCTTTTAAAGAAGCCGGACTCACAGCAGACTCTTATTTACAAGAGGAGCAATTCATTTGGCAAAATGCGATACTGACTGCGGAAGCTTTTGTACATGAATACTATGCTCGAAATAAGCGAATCATTGCAGGGAATCATTTTTATGTAGCTGGCTTTGGGAGAGTCGGCAAAGCGGTTGCACATGTATTGAGCGCGCTTGGGGCATTTGTGACTGTAGCGGCACGGTCGGATGCACAGCTCGGCGAAGCATCGGCATTTGGATATGGAACGATTCGTTTAACGGATGAATTCTCACTAGATAAAGGAAATTTGGTGAATACGATCCCTGCGAAATGGCTTTCAATTGATGAAAAATGTGCTTCACTTCATGTTTTTGATTTAGCTTCTGCGCCCGGATGCCTAAAGGAACACCCAGCTCCTGAATACTATACAATACTCCTTGGATTACCGGGAAAGCATTTTCCGGTCGATGCAGCGACTGCTTTAGCAGATGCGCTCGAAAGGATGTATATTCGATGAAAGGGGAGCATCATGTTACAAGGAAAACGTATTGGCCTTGGTATTACCGCTTCACATTGCACGTATGACGCCCTTCTTCCGATGATCAACTCGTTGAAAGACGCGGGTGCTTCGGTTGTGCCGATTATTACCCATTCGGTTTTGACAGCCGCCACCCGTTTCGGTACAGGTGAGGAATGGATTGCCCGTATCGAGGAGGCGACCGGTGAAAAAGTGATTTCGACAATTGTTGGCGCTGAGCCATTTGGACCAAAAACACCTGTGGATTGTATGATTATTGCACCAATGACGGGCAATTCAATCAGCAAATTTGCGAATGCTGCGACAGATTCCCCAGTTCTCATGGCGGCTAAAGCAACGTTACGCAATAATAGTCCAGTTTTAATTGGGATCTCAACGAATGATGCGCTTGGTCTGAACGGTGTAAATATTATGAAGTTGTTAAACATGAAAAATGTTTTCTTTATCCCATTCGGGCAAGATGATCCATACAAAAAGCCAAATTCTTTAATCTCCGACTTTTCACTTATGGTTCCTGCTGCTGCCGCCGCACTTGAGCATAAACAATTGCAACCATTATTAATTATTCATGAAGAAAAATAAAAACACAGTACAGAATATTCTTAGATATGATATAATTCCTCCAATGAACATTATTGGTGACATGGAAGATGCATCATTCGACCTGTCTCGCTAAAAAAAGAAAGTGAGATCGAATGTCCTTAAATTGCATCTTAATATGCCATCACACCAGGTAAAAGTTGAAGGGGAGATTAGGATGAAGAAAGTAAATGTAGCGATTGTTGGCGCAACGGGGGCAGTCGGAACAAAAATTCTTGAAAAATTAGTAGAGCGTAATTTTCCAGCTCAATCTATAAAATTACTTGCATCCAAACGTTCGGCTGGAGTAGAAATTCAAGCTGGCGGTCATACGTATACAGTGGAAGAAACGGTTCCGGATGCGTTTGACGGGATCGATATTGCATTTTTTAGTGCCGGTGGATCTATCTCGAAAATGTTCGCACACGAAGCCGTTTCACGCGGTGCAGTCGTCATTGATAATACAAGTGCATTCCGAATGGACGAAAATATTCCACTTATCGTTCCAGAAGTAAATGGCCAGTTACTGAAAGAAAAACAAGGAATTATTGCTAATCCAAACTGTTCTACCATTCAAATGGTAGCTGCATTGAAGCCTGTAAAAGAACAATTTGGTTTAAATCGTATCGTTGTTTCTACTTATCAAGCAGTGTCTGGTGCAGGTTCAGAGGCGATTGATGAGTTATCTGCTCAAAGTATGCAATTTGAAAACAGAGACTCTATCGAAGCTAAAGTACTTCCATCGGCATCAGCAGAACGTCACTATCCAATCGCATTCAATGCGATCCCTCAAATTGATGCATTTGATCCATCGGGATATACACTTGAGGAATTGAAGATGATGAATGAGACGAAAAAGATTTTCGGCGATAATGAGATGTCTGTGACTGCGACTTGTGTTCGACTTCCGGTAGTAACAGGACATTCTGAGTCAGTGTATATTGAAGTGGACAAAGAAAATGTCTCTGTTGAGGAAATTCGAGCGAGTATGGAAGGGATCACAGGGATTGTCGTTCAAGACGATCCGGCTACACAAACTTATCCAATGCCGTTATACGCAGAAGGAAGAGATGAAGTGTTCGTCGGCCGTATTCGAAAAGACCCGCATAGCCCAACAGGTTTTCATATGTGGATTGTCTCTGATAACTTATTAAAAGGTGCAGCTTTAAATTCTGTTCAAATTGCTGAAATGCTGATCGAACAGTAATTGATTTAAGAAATGAGCAATCGGGGAGTGATTTGTACTCACTGATTGCAAATTTCTTTTTTTAACGAAAAATATTTAGTTGAACTTTCTTTAGTTGAATTGATAGAAAAGACTATAAGGGAAAGGTTGAGCTGAATGGATATTGGGCAGATAAGCACGGCGATGGTCACGCCTTTTTCATCTGCAGGTGATGTAGACTTTGATCGTACGGGACAGTTAATTGAACATTTAATCGCGAATGGAACAGATTCGATCGTTGTTTGTGGAACGACTGGAGAGTCTCCGACGCTTACGGTTGATGAGAAAGAAGCATTATTTAAATATACAGTTGAAACAGTTAATAAGCGAATTCCAGTCATTGCAGGTACCGGCACTTTTTCGACAAAAGAAACGGTAAAGCTTACACGTATGGCGGAAAAAGCCGGAGCAGATGGTATTATGCTCGTCGCACCTTATTATAATAAGCCGGATCAGAAAGGGATGTACGAACATTTTAAGCATGTTGCGGGTGAAACCACTTTACCAATTATGCTGTATAATATTCCAGGACGTTCTGCGGTGAATATGCTTCCCGAGACGATTATCGCCCTATCAAAGATTAAAAACATACGTGCAGTAAAAGAAGCGAGCGGCGATCTTGATCAGATGTCGGAAATCATATCCGGAACGGATGATCAATTTTTGGTTTACAGTGGGGATGATGCACTTACATTGCCGATTCTTTCAATCGGTGGAAATGGTGTTGTTTCTGTTGCATCGCACGTGGCTGGTCCAGAAATGCAAAAGATGATTTCATTGTTCAAGAAAGGTCAATTTAAAGAGGCCGCCAAGATTCATCGTGCACTCGTACCATTAATCCATGCACTTTTCGCTACACCCAACCCAGTGCCGGTAAAATATGCATTGAATAAAATTGGCGTTGAAACAGGCGGCGTAAGATTACCGCTTGCTGGTTTCGAAGGCAATAACGATGCTTTCGATGCAGTTTGGGAGTCTTTTAAAGAAAATACCCTCTTCAATTAATGGAGGCCGTAGAGTGTAGACGAAGTCGTATGCTAGACTTCGTCTGCACTCTTTTTAGGTGGAAATTTGTAATTAAGCATTTCTTCAGCCTGATTGAAAATGCTTGCTAAGGAAGGCAGGCTAAGTGCGCGACGTCAAATGGAGGGCGTTCTAGGGACACGCGACATCCTGAAAGTGCCTTAATTTCTGCAAAGTACGCAGAAACACGGCAAATCGAACCCTTCGCTGTTCGATTGGCAACGGATGCATGACCTACATCCTGTAGGCCCCGACGACGGATGCGAGCGTTTGTCAACAGGCTGAGCTTTTTTTATTTGTACAGAGGGAAACACTGCCGTATAATGAAACATAGTCATTATGTGCGGGAAATTTTTAGGAGGAAACAAAGTGGCAAAAATTAAAAATGAAATGATAAAAGTCATTCCCCTCGGGGGAGTCGGAGAAATTGGAAAAGCGATGTATGTCGTCGAAATAGATGATGAATTATTTATTGTCGATTCGGGACTGATGTTTCCAGAAGGGGAAATGCTTGGAATCGACATTGTCATTCCTGATATGACATATGTTGAAGAAAACAAAGAGCGTGTGAAAGGAATCTTTTTAACGCATGGACATGAGGATGCAATCGGTTCAATCGCCTATTTATTGCAAAAAGTCCAAGCACCAGTTTACGGTTCTAAATTAACGATCGCATTGGCAAAGGAACATTTGAAAGAAATGCCAGCACCGTCGAATGTTAAATTTTTTGAAGTGACGAACAAAAGTCGTATGAACTTTAGTAGAACGCATGTAACGTTCTTCCATACAACGCATAGCATTCCAGATTCACTCGGTATCGTATTCCACACGAGCGAAGGTGCGATTGTTCATACAGGTGAATTCAAATTTGACCAGTCCGCAAAAGGCAAATACCGTCCCGATATTGCAAAAATGGCATCGCTTGGTGAAGAAGGGGTCTTCATATTAATGTCGGATTCATCTGAAGCGGAGCGCCCTGGCTATACAACATCCGAATCCGTCATTGAAGCGAGTTTATCAAAAACTTTTCATGGTGTAGAAGGCAGAATTCTTGTGGCCCTTTATGCTTCAAATTTCATTCGAATCCAGCAAGTATTTGACAAGGCATTCGAAACAGGCAAAAAAGTAGCAGTCGTTGGGAAAAGTCTTGAAAGTTACTTTGAAGTTGGTATGAAGCTTGGCTATTTAACAATTGAAGATGATGTTGTGATCCCGGTAAAGGAGATCGATCAGTATGACGATGATCAAATTGTCATTATCGTAACTGGAAACAAAGGTGAACCGCTCGACGCATTGGAGCGAATTGTTCGCAAACATCATAAAGAGATTCGCATCAAGGATACGGACACAGTGCTTATTACGTTTACACCGTCTCCGGGTATGGAAGTGTCGATGTATCAAACGATGAATGACTTGGCAAAAGTCGGCGCGAATGTGTTAACTTCTACGCGAAATGTTCATGTTTCAGGACATGGAAGTCAAGAAGATTTGAAATTCATGTTGAACTTGATGCAGCCTAAACACTTTATTCCAATTCAAGGAGAATACCGAATGCTCATTGCGCATTCAAAGCTTGCTCAAGAAGTTGGACTGCTTAAATCACAAATCTTTATCGCGGATAAAGGCGATATTGTGGAATATAAAAACGAAAAGATGCGGATGAGCGGACGTGTTCAGGCAGGAAATGTTCTCATTGACGGGATTGGTGTTGGGGATGTCGGAAATATTGTTTTAAGAGATCGAAAGCTACTCTCTCAAGATGGGATTTTCACGGTCGTCGTTACACTGAATCGGAAGCAAAAACGAATTGCGGCCGGTCCTGAAATTGTCTCCCGTGGATTTGTTTACGTTCGCGAATCCGAGGAATTATTGGAAGAAGCGTCTAAGCTCGTCAAGAAAATTGTGGAGAAGTATGTGAATAAAGAGACATTCGAATGGACAAACATTAAGCAAGAGATCCGTGATACGCTAAGCTCCTATTTGTACCAACAAACGAAAAGAAGACCAATGATCATTCCAATTATTATGGAATATTAATAACAGATTGTTTTTTGTAGGTTTATACACATATAGACCAGGACCATCAAGGGTTTCCGTGCCGTCTTCGGCGGGGAACCCTTTTTTATAGAAATAGAAAGGGGGATAAAAGTGGCTAAAAAATCATCTAAAAAGAAAAAAAGAAATGTCGCGAAAAATAAAAAGAAAGGCCTACACCCGCTCTGGTATGAAGTATTAGGCCTTTTATTAATCGGTCTTGCCGTTATAATCATTTTTGAGTTTGGCATTGTTGGGCGTTTGTTTTCTTCGTTTTCAAGATTCATATTTGGAAATTGGCACGCTGCGATTCCTTTTTTACTCCTCGTTCAAGCTTTGTACTTGATGATTCAACGGAAAACGGGCGGGTGGAAAAATCGGATTGTAGCCGGCTGTTTGTTTATATTGGCCAGTTTGCTGCTCTTTAGTCATATTCACTTATTTAAGGAATTATATGAAAGCCGTGTACTAATGACGGGTTCAGCCCTCAAAGAAACATGGAAAGTATTGATTATCAATGATGGCGTCGTTTCAAGAAGCGGCGCACTCGGAGGCGGTATGGCGGGTGCGGTGTTATTTGCCTTATTCCATTCATTATTCGATTCCGCAGGCGCAACGGTAGCCGGCATCTTGCTTTTCCTAATCGGTCTTATTTTATTAACCGGAAAAGCGCTTGTTCCGGTCATTGCTGAGCAATTTCCAAAAATCTCACAAGCGATGAAAAAACAAACGCCGAAAAAGAAACAACCTAAACAGCGTTCAACTGAAACTAAAATGACAAGATCAAAGAAAAAGAAAGAAACTGTCATAGAAGAACAAATAGAACCAATTGTACAAACAACAGAAATTGAAGAAGTCGTTGCTCAGCCAATTATTTCCGCATTTAGCGAAAGAATCGATCGATCTTCGCAAGATGAGCAGGAAACCTTAGATGAGGTGCACGCTGAAAGTGAAACGGCAATTGCCAAAGTCGATGAATCTCCAGAAGAAATACCGACTTATTCAGGCGTGGCAGGGGAAGAGGAAAATGAATCGTATGTATTACCGCCTGCATCTTTACTCAAACAAACGCCGCAAAATGACCAATCAAAAGAATTTAATTCTATTCAAGCGAATGCGCAAAAGCTAGAACGAACATTCCAAAGCTTTGGTGTAAAGGCAAAAGTTACTGAAGTATATCTTGGGCCGGCCGTCACAAAATATGAAGTACTGCCCGATACAGGCGTCAAGGTGAGTCGAATTGTCAGTCTTGCAGATGACATTGCGCTTGCATTAGCGGCAACAGGTATTCGGATTGAAGCACCGATCCCTGGAAAATCTGCGGTTGGGATTGAAGTGCCCAACAACGCGGTGGCCGTTGTGAGTCTTCGTGAAGTGATCGAGGCAAAAGAAAATAATCGACCAGAATCTAAACTAATGATTTCGCTTGGGCGAGATGTTACAGGGCAAGCCATGTTGGCCGAGTTGAATAAAATGCCCCATGTGTTAATCGCAGGTTCAACAGGAAGCGGAAAGAGTGTTTGCGTCAACGGTATTATTATGAGTATTTTACTGCGTGCAAAGCCACATGAGGTGAAAATGATGATGATCGACCCGAAAATGGTGGAATTAAATGTTTACAATGGGATTCCCCATTTGTTGGCGCCTGTCGTCACGGATCCGCGTAAAGCTTCCCAGGCACTTCAGAAAGTGGTATCTGAAATGGAAAGACGTTACGAGTTGTTTTCCCATACGGGCACACGAAATATTGAAGGATATAATGATCATATTGACATTTGGAACGAACAAAATGATGAAAAACATCCACGCATGCCCTATATTGTTGTGATCGTCGATGAGTTAGCAGATTTAATGATGGTTGCATCTAGTGACGTCGAAGACTCCATTACAAGATTAGCCCAGATGGCACGGGCAGCAGGCATTCATTTAATTATCGCTACCCAGCGTCCAAGTGTTGATGTCATAACGGGAATTATTAAAGCGAATATACCTTCTCGTATAGCATTTGCCGTATCATCTGCAACAGATTCGCGAACAATTTTAGATGGCGGCGGCGCGGAAAAACTTTTAGGGAGAGGGGATATGCTGTTTCTTCCGGCAGGTGTCTCGAAGCCTGTTCGAATTCAAGGCGCTTTTGTTTCGGACAGTGAAGTGGAGGCAATTGTCGATTTTGTCATTGAACAACAAAAAGCACAATATCAAGAAGAAATGATTCCGACTGAAGTTGTGGAAATTCCTCCACATGAAGAAACCGATGAACTGTATGATGAAGCCGTTCAGCTTGTCACTGAAATGCAAACCGCGTCCGTTTCTATGTTGCAGCGCCGTTTCCGTGTTGGTTATTCGCGTGCCGCCAGGATCGTGGATCAAATGGAAATGCGGGGAGTAGTCGGACCGCCTGAAGGAAGTAAGCCAAGACAAGTGCTGATTGGCAAAGACCAGGCGGATATTCTGTAGTAATCCTTTATTAGGACATAATTGTGTCCAGATTTCGAAATGTGTTACCCTATTTAGGTAAAAACATTTGTTGAATATAGTTTATTTTATAGGATAAAGGTGGTATAGTATGGATGATTAGTAGTGACGTTCAACATCAGAGGTCTGACCACTTAGAGGGGAGGATAAAATGATGCTAAAGGCCGATCAAAGACATTTATACATTCAAGTTATTGATCATTTGAAGAATGATATCGAATCTGGTGTCTTTAAAGAAAATGAGAAACTCCCTTCAGAATTCGAACTTTCTCGGACACTTGGCGTAAGCAGGGCAACTTTAAGAGAAGCATTGCGCGTATTGGAAGAAGAAAAGGTAATCGTTAGAAAACACGGTGTGGGGACTTTTGTTAATCCCCGGCCGTTATTTACAGCGGGCATTGAGCAGCTGTCGAGCGTCTCCACCACAATTCGTGATGCGGGTATGGAACCGGGAACAATTTTTATGGATGTTGATGAAAGTCTGCCTTGCGATAAAATGATGGAAAAATTTAATTGTACGGAAAAAGAAACACTCGTTACAATTAAGAGGGTTCGAACGGCAGATGGGGATCCAGTCGTCTATTGTATTGATCATGTGTTAGCTAAAAATCTTCCGCAAGGGGCAGAAGGACTTTTGAATGATTCTATTTTTGATGCCATTGAAAAATCTGGTGCCATTCGAATTGTACAAGCTCTCGCTCATATAGAACCAATTGGCTATGACAATGAAGCATCATCGATCTTAAGATGCGGGATTGATGTACCATTACTTGCTTTGTTGCAGTATCATTACAGCGAAGATGGGGAAATGGTGCTATTGTCAAAGAATTATTTTCGGGCTGATAAATTCAGTTTCCAAGTAGTACGAAAAAGGGTATAAAACGGTTATGCCGTTATACTAATATAAAAAAACCTTAGGAGGGTTTACTTGTGAAGAAACGTAAATTTGGACTTGCGTTATCCATGCTTTTAGCTGCGGGAACAATTCTTGGAGCTTGTGGGACTGCAACAGACAAAGGAAATGAAAAAGAATCAGATGCAACGGGAACCAACGGCGAAACTGCTGAATTCTCGGTCGCAATGGTTACAGATGTCGGTGGTGTTGACGATAAATCATTTAACCAATCTGCATGGAAAGGTATTCAGGAATGGGGCGCTGAACACAATTTGAACAAGGGTGACGGCGGCTATGATTACTTACAGTCCGTTGACGACTCAGACTATATCCCAAATTTAAATGCACTTGCACGCCGTGATTTTAACTTAGTGTATGGCGTTGGTTTCCTTATGGAAGACGCAATTGGGGAAATTGCCCAGCAGCAAAAAGAAACGGAATTTGCGATTATTGATGGGGTAGTTGAAGAGCCAAACGTTGCAAGCGTTTTGTTTAAAGAGCAGGAAGGTGCTTTCTTAGCGGGTGTAGCAGCAGCTTTAATGTCAGAAACAAAGAAAATTGGTTTTGTCGGCGGAATGGACATTCCAGTTATTGAGCGTTTTGAAGCAGGCTTCGTTGAAGGCGTTAAGGCAGTAGATCCAAGTATTAAAGTTGATATTCAATATACAGGTGCATTTGATAAAGCGGAGCTTGGAAAAGCAACAGCGAATCGCATGTATTCTTCTGATATTGATATCATTTTCCATGCAGCAGGCGGAACGGGTAACGGTGTATTCACAGAAGCAAAAGAACGTAAAAAAGCAGATGCAAATGCAAATGTTTGGGTAATCGGCGTTGACTCTGACCAATACGATGAAGGAAAAGTTGGCGATCATAACGTTACACTTACATCTATGCTAAAACGTGTTGACGTGGCAGTAAAAGACATTGCCAATAAGGCAAAAGAAGGAAAATTCCCTGGCGGTGAAACGATCGTCTTCGGTCTTTCTGATGACGGTGTAGGTCTTGCGGATTCTCGCGGTGCGATTCCCCAAGAGATCTTAGACCAAATCGATGAATATGCACAGAAATTGGCTTCAGGTGAAATTGAAGTACCGGAACATAGACAAAAATAATAGAAAAAGTGGGGATGGCCGGAAAAATCCGGCCTTCCTGCTTTCGTGTGGTTTACAGTTAAGTTAATAAAGGAAAAGGTTTCATAAGTGAAATCTTTTCTTGTATTAATTTACATATAGGCGTTTAAATGGGAAGGCCAGGCTATTGATTATTAAGAAGCAAAGTGAGGAAGTGAGCCGAGTGGAATACGTAATAGAAATGCTAAATATCCGAAAAGAATTCGGTAATTTTATCGCGAATAATAATATTACACTTCAGCTGAAAAAAGGAGAAATCCATGTACTTTTAGGTGAAAATGGGGCTGGGAAATCGACGCTCATGAATGTACTTTTCGGTTTGTATCAGCCGGAGGGCGGGGAAATTCGCGTTCGTGGGAAAAAAGTAGATATTACTGACCCGAACGTGGCAAATGATCTAGGAATCGGGATGGTTCATCAACATTTCATGCTTATTGAAAATTTAACTGTCACCGAAAATATTATTCTAGGAAACGAACCGAAAAAAATGGGTATGATCAACATTAAAGATGCAGCTAAAAAAGTTGCTGAAATTTCTAAGCTTTATGGATTAGATGTAGATCCTTATGCCAAAATTGAAGATATTTCGGTTGGGATGCAGCAACGGGTGGAAATATTAAAAACGCTTTACCGTGGGGCTGATATTTTAATTTTTGACGAACCAACAGCTTCCTTAACACCGCAAGAAATCGATGAATTGATCACAATTATGAAGAAACTTATTGGAGAAGGAAAATCGATCATTTTAATCACCCATAAGCTGCAAGAAATTATGGATGTTTCTGATCGGGTAACGATTATTCGTAAGGGAGAAGGAATCGGTACGGTCATTACAAAAGATACGAATCCTGAAGAACTTGCAACATTAATGGTCGGCCGACAAGTGACGTTTAAAACAGAAAAGAAGCCGGCGCAACCAACAGAGCCTGTCTTACAAATTGAAAATTTAGTCGTGGAAGATTATCGCGGCATTGAAAAAGTAAAAAGGTTAAATTTATCTGTTAGAAGAGGAGAAATTGTTGGCATTGCAGGGATCGATGGTAACGGTCAATCTGAACTAATCGAGGCAATTACGGGTTTAAGAAAAGTAAAGAGTGGAAAAATTTTACTTAACTCAAAAGACATTACCGGAAAGCGACCGCGGGAAATTACGGAATCCGGAGTTGGCCATATTCCACAGGATCGCCATAAGCATGGTCTTGTATTGGACTTTTCTGTTGGATACAATGCGGCACTCCAATCGTATTACCGTAAACCATTTTCGCATAATGGCATTATGAATTATAAAGTTGTTTCAGAAAAAGCGACTGATATTATTGAAGCTTACGATGTTCGGACGCAAGGAGAATTTGAATTGGCACGGGCTTTATCGGGCGGAAATCAGCAAAAGCTGATCATTGGCCGGGAGGTAGAGCGGAACCCGGATTTACTGATTGCTGCACTTCCTACGAGAGGTTTAGATGTCGGTGCGATCGAATTTATCCATAGTCGTCTCATTGAACAGCGTGATAAAGGAAAAGCGGTTTTATTAATCTCGTTTGAGCTTGATGAGGTCATGAATGTATCTGACCAAATTGCCGTCATTTATGATGGAGAGATTGTTGATACAGTCAATCCATTGGAAACGACAGAACAGGAGTTAGGGCTTTTGATGGCTGGACATACGAAAGCAGAAATTGCTGCACAAGCAACAGAGTTGAAAGCAGAGGATGGTCGCGATGTCAAATAGAGTTATAAAGATACTAGTACCTGTCATTTCGATATTTCTCGGTTTACTAGTCGGTGCGATCGTCATGATCTTTAGTGGGTATGATCCGATTGCAGGATATATTGCTTTATGGAATGGAATTTTTGGGGACGTTTATGCAATTGGTGAAACGATTCGGCAAATTAGCCCTTATATTTTAGCGGGTCTAGCTGTTGCTTTTGCATTTCGCACAGGTCTCTTCAATATTGGTGTTGAAGGCCAGTTAATGGTTGGATGGTTCGCAGCCGCATACGTAGGGATGGCTTTTGAATTGCCAAAAGCGATTCATCTACCATTTGCATTAATTGCAGCAGCTGTTGCAGGGGCGCTTTGGGGACTTATTCCCGGTATTTTAAAAGCAACCTTACGTGTACATGAAGTAATCGTAACAATTATGATGAACTACGTTGCGTTACATACAGTCAACGCACTTATAAAAGCAGTATCAGACGGCGGCTATAAAACGGAAAAAGTAAAACCAACTGCTTCTTTACGCTCGGATTTTCTTTCTCAATTAACCGATTATTCTACTTTACACTACGGTATATTAGTTGCACTTGCTATGGTTGTGGTGATGTGGTTTATTCTGGAAAAGACAAAAACAGGATTCGAATTAAAAGCGGTTGGATTTAATGATCAAGCCTCTCAATACGCGGGGATGAATGTTAATCGTAATATTGTTTTATCTATGGTTATATCTGGTGCATTTGCAGGTTTAGGCGGTGCAATGGAGGCCCTTGGGACGTTTGGGAATATGTCTTCACGAGGCGGATTTACTGGTATCGGTTTTGACGGGATTGCTGTAGCATTACTTGGGGCAAACTCTCCTCTTGGCGTCATTTTTGGGGCATCGTTATTTGGCTCTTTAAAATACGGTGCAAACAACATGCCAAATGCGGCGGGTATTCCATTGGAAATTGTATCGATTGTTATCGCGCTCATCATATTTTTTGTGGCATCCGGTTATATTATCCGCGTTCTGCTAACTCGTTTTAATAAAAAGAAGGAGGCAAAATGACATGGGTTTTATGGACGCACTTTATTTTATTATACCAATGACCATATCTTATGCAGCGCCTCTTATTTTCACTGCGATCGGCGGGGTTTTTTCAGAACGTTCCGGGGTCGTCAATATTGGACTCGAAGGCTTAATGGTAATGGGCGCTTTTGTTGGCATCGTTTTTAACTTGTTTTACGTTGATCAATTGGGCGCATGGACGCCTTGGATTGCACTTATTGTTGCCATGATTGTTTCGGCAGTTTTTGGGATTTTGCATGCGGTCGCATCTATTTCATTCCGGGCAGACCAAGTTGTTTCTGGGGTCGCGATTAATATGCTCGGTATTGCGATCGCATTATTCTCTGTGAAAATGATCTTTGGAAAAGGACAGACTGATTTTATTGAACGCAGTATTCCGTTGTTTAACGTGCCGATCCTGCAAGATATTCCTGTGTTGGGTCCTATGTTATTTAAAGGAATTTATGGTTCTTCCATTATCGCGGTGCTTGTAGCAGTCGCGGCGTGGTTTATTATTTATAAAACACCATTTGGTCTAAGACTTCGCTCGGTTGGGGAGCACCCGATGGCGGCCGATACGATGGGGATTAATGTTGCAAAGGTTCGCTACATTGCGGTTATCATTTCCGGCGGTCTTGCCGGGATTGGCGGTGCAGTTTATGCGCAAACGATGACGAATGATTTTGGACATGCTACCATTAATGGCCAAGGGTTTATGGCACTTGCTGCGATGATCTTTGGAAAATGGCATCCTATTGGTGCAATGGGTGCTGCACTATTTTTCGGATTTGCCCAAGCATTGGCGATTAGTTCTTCCGGCATTTCTTTTATGGAAAAAGTTCCGGCAGTCTATTTGCACATTTTACCTTACGCATTGACGATTCTGGCGTTAGCTGGATTCATTGGCAGGGCCAATGCACCAAAAGCAAATGGA
Organism: Sporosarcina sp. HYO08; assembly: GCF_001563475.1. Taxonomy (GTDB): domain Bacteria; phylum Bacillota; class Bacilli; order Bacillales_A; family Planococcaceae; genus Sporosarcina. The sequence goes on from NZ_LPUT01000028.1 coordinate 349,353, forward strand.
CAACCATATATTAAAGGTAGTCGTTAACTTTAGTTGACCTACGATTCGTAAGGCTGTCGAAATGATTCCAAAATGAGGAATTTCGGCAGCCTTAGGTTTGTTATTTGCACTATTTACCAAATGGAATGTATAGTGAAGTAAGGATTTCGCATATTAACGAAAACAGAGGTGTTTGTATGTTCAATAAAGTCGAACTTCAAGAAGGTGTTTCTTTATACATTCGTCAATCAGACCAGTTTAAAACAATTAATTTTTCAGTAAAATGGAAAACATGTCTAGACGAGAGTAAATCAGCACATCGTGCAGTACTAGCAAATGTCCTACAAGATTCGAACAGTCGCTATAAAACTCAAAGTGAGCTTAGAAAAGCATTAGATGAACTTTATGGCACAATTATTTACACAGATGCGGCAAAAAGAGGGGATACGCATATGGTATCGCTCTATGCGGAATGTGTAAATGATGAATTTGTGAACGGTGACGGGGTAGTTGACCAAGTACTTGAATTGCTGCGAGCAGTTATTTTTGAACCGAATTTTGTGAATGGACAATTTGACGAATCAATTGTAGGACGGGAAAAACGTTCCGTCAAAGAGCGAATTCGTTCACTTTACGATGATAAAACGAGATACGCACAAAAAAGAATGCTGGAATTACTAAGACCCAATAGCCCGGCATCCGCTTCTTCAAATGGAACTGAACAAAGCATCGACGCGCTAACTTCCGAACAACTGCTAGAAGCATACAACAAGATGATCCAAGAAGACGAAATTGACATTTATGTTGTAGGGGATATAGACATAAATTCAATTACTGAAAAAATCCAAAAGCTTTTCCCATTCCAAGCTAGACCCGCTAGAAAAAGAATGACACCCGAACAAATGACGGGGAAAGATGTCGGGAAAGTAAAGCATATTAGAGAAAAGCAAGAGATGAAGCAAGGAAAACTGCATATCGGATTTAGTACCCCTATTACGTTGCAACATCCTGATTTTGCAAAAATGCAAGTGACGAATGGCGTTTTTGGCGGCTTTGCACATAGTAAGTTATTTATGAATGTACGCGAAAAGGAAAGTATGGCGTACTATGTATCAAGTTCTTTTGCCTCCCACTATGGACTCGTTTATGTCATGGCGGGAATTGACGCAAACTTGGAAGAGAAGGCCGTGCAATTAATTCAAGAGCAATTAGATGAACTGCGAAATGGCAACGTAACGGAGCTTGAGCTTGAACAAACAAAAGCACTTCTTTCTAATGGTATTAAAAGTGCTTTCGACTCACCTAGAGGACAAATTGAAGTTTTCGATCAATTTAAAGAGTTGGATGAACATTTTACTGCTGAAAAGCTTATTGCTGGATGGGAAGCAGTAACAAAAGAAGAGATTCAAAAGATGGCATCTAACATCAAATTGGAAATCATCTATTTGTTATCTGGCAAGGAGGCATTAACTGATGAATAAAATTCAATTTGATAATATACAGGAAACACTCTACACAAAAACGCTTAGCAACGGTTTAACAGTTTATATTTTGCCGAAGCGGGGATTTTCAAAAACGTTTGTGACGTTTACAACGAAATACGGTTCGATTGACCGTATGTTTGAGCCGCGTGGAAAATCCGAAGTTGTGACAGTTCCAGACGGAATCGCCCATTTCCTAGAGCATAAGATGTTTGAAAAAGAAGATGGTGATGTTTTCCAGAAGTTTAGTGTAAATGGGGCTTCTGCCAATGCATTTACTTCTTTTACAAGAACCGCTTATTTATTCTCAGCGACTGACAAGCTATATGAAAATACGGAAGTTCTGCTCGATTTTGTACAAGAACCGTATTTCACTGAAAAAACAGTTGAAAAAGAAAAAGGAATCATTGCTCAAGAAATTACGATGTATGATGACCAACCTGATTGGCGGCTCTACTTCGGGACAATTGAAAATATGTTTCATGAGCATCCCGTAAAAATTGATATCGCAGGAACTGTTGAGTCCATTCAGCATATAACAGCTGATCACTTGTATGAATGCTACAACACATTTTATCATCCATCCAATATGGTTCTATTTGTGGTTGGTGCCGTTGACCCGGATGAAATGATTCCATTTATCGAGAAGAATCAGAATGGCAAAAAATTTGAGGCGCCGCATACGATTACCCGTGAATTTCCAACCGAACCAGACACTGTTGCCATCAAAGATCGGACGCTGACAATGGATGTGACGAAGCCGAAGCTTAATGTTGGCATGAAGTGCAATCATACGAATATTGAGGGAGAGGAAATGCTCATCCATGAATTATCATCTGCCCTCGTACTTGATGTATTATTTGGCAGATCCTCAACATTTTACACCGAGGCATATGATGAGGGACTCATTGATGAATCTTTCTCGTATGATTTTACAATGGAAAAAGGTTTTGGTTTTGCGATGGTTGCATCGGATACAGATCAACCAGAAAAGTTGAAAGAAAAAATCCTGCAGACAATGAAAGACATGCGAACGAAGGGGCAAATTTCGGATGAGGAATTAGATCGCTTGCGCAAGAAAAAAATCGGTCAGTTCGTCCGATCATTAAATTCACCAGAATTTATAGCGAACCAATTTACGCGCTATACGTTTAATAAAATGAACTTGTTTGACGTCGTGCCGACATTAGAAAAGCTCACAATGAAAGATCTGCAAAATGCCTTCCAGTCAATTGCGGATGAAGGCGGCCATTCCGTCTATACGATTCTTCCGTCTGATCAAGCGCAATGAAGCAAAATAGGTATTGTCTTGTATTAGGTGCATCCGGCGGGATAGGTTCTGCTATTTGCAAAACGCTTGCCGCATCAGGCTGGTCGATCTATTTGCATTATTACCGCGGGCATCAAAAAGCATTGCAGTTACAGGCAGAACTTCAAAGGGATTATCCTTTGCAAAGTTTTGAAACGATCTATGCAAATTTGGCGTTGGATGAAAGTGCCGAGCTGGTTGCAAACCAAGCTCGGCATGTCCGTGCGATTGTCGTTGCAAACGGTCAGGCAGTCGTTAAACTATTAACGGATACGACAACCGAGGAAATGAGCGCGTTATGGAAGGTGCATGTTCAAACCCCTGCCCGCTTAATCAGCTTACTATCCCCGAAATTACGCCATTTCGACACGTCTTATGTGACATTTATCGGCTCAATTTGGGGAGAGACGGGTGCGGCGAGTGAAGTAATGTATTCTGCTGTAAAAGGGGCACAGCACGCGTTTGTTAAGGCGTACGCAAAAGAATCAGCCTACTCAGGGATACGAGTAAACGCAGTTGCTCCGGGTTGGATTGGCACAGAAATGAACGATGTGATTTCTGATGAGGATCATCAGCTGGCAATGGAGGAAATTCCATTACGGAAGATCGGGCAACCAGAGGATGTAGCGGAAGCCGTGAACTTTTTAATGAGCGGAAAAGCAAATTATATCACAGGAGAGGTCTTAAAGGTGAACGGTGGTTGGTATACATAATAACGCAGACATTCGAGAAATGATTCACTATCATTCATTCTTTTTTCCTTTTCTAAATGACTTGTATCCGCTATGATGGAACTAAGTTGCAGGTTGCGCGTCATATTTAAGGGGATTTTGTCGAAGGGTTATTTGATATGTGCTGTATTCAACTGATTCAATGGGAAATCTCCGCTTCAAGCTAAGAATTTTTCATAACTGACATATTGGAAAAGGGGTGTGTCGAATGGGTCAGTGGTATTTAGAATATGAAATTCAGGTAAACCGTCCAGGACTTCTAGGTGATATCGCATCTTTACTCGGAATGCTTCGGGTCAATATTGTAACAATAAATGGTGTTGCCGGCGGGCATCGCGGTATGCTGTTACGAACGGAAAATGATGATCAAATTGAACGGTTTGCTCAAATTGCGTCTACGATGGATACGATCAAAGTAAAAAAAATACGCGAACCCAATCTGCGGGATATTCTTGCAGTTCGTCACGGCCGCTATATTCAGCGGGATGTCGATGAACGAAAAACGTTTCGTTTTGTGAGAAGTGACTTAGGTATTTTAGTCGACTTTATGGCTGAGATTTTTAAACAAGAAGGGCATAAGCTTATTGGCATACGAGGGATGCCGCGTGTCGGAAAAACAGAATCCGTAGTAGCTGCAAGTGTTTGTGCGAATAAGAAATGGATTTTTCTTTCTTCTACGATGATCAAACAAACAGTAAGAAGTAACTTAATGGGTGACGAATTTTCAGAGGACAACATTTTCATACTAGATGGCATTGTGACGCGACGAGCAGAAGATGAGCGTCATATGCAGCTCGTTCGGGAAATGATGCGCATGCCGACGATTAAGGTTGTAGAACATCCAGATATGTTTGTACAACATTCCGAATATAATATGGATGATTTTGATTATATTATTGAATTAAGAACCGATCCGGAACAAGAAATTACATATGAAATGTTGGAGAAAAACCATATGATGTCCGACCGGGGGACAATGGGGGGATCGGGCTTATTCAACTTTTGATAGGCAGGTGTTTTTGGTGACCGGATTAGGTGATCGCCTAAAAGAGGCGAGAACGAAAAAAGGCTATACACTCGAAGATTTACAAGCAATTACCAAGATACAAAAACGGTACCTTTCCGGTATCGAAAACGAAGATTACAGCACGATGCCGGGCTCTTTCTATGTCCGGGCTTTTGTTAAGCAATATGCTGAGGCGGTGGGCCTGGACCCCGATGAAATGTTGGCTTTGTATAAGGATACAGCACCCCAGTCAATTCCCGACGAAGAGGCCCCACAGCCCGCGACACTTACACGCAAAAAGGGTCTGAAGAGTAGCAATCAATTCAATGAAATAATGCCGAAAATCATTGTGGCATTATTTATCATTGTGATTATTGTCGTCGTATGGACACTTTACTTGCATAAAGCGGCACCCTCTAAAAATGGCGTAGATGATGTAAAGACGGAAGAGCCATTAACAGTGGAAAATCCGAAGTCGGATCCTCAGCCACCAGAAAATAGCGTTGCTGAAGAGGATGCGGATGAAGAAGCGAAGGAAGAAGAGGAAGTACCTGAGGTAATTCCGCAAACATTGGCATTTGAAAGTGCTAGTGGGGAAACTTCTTTATACAAGCTGTCAAATGCAGACGCCTTTCAGCTTGAAATTCGTTTGACAGGTGGTTCTTGGATTGGCGTGAGGGACAATACAGGGAAAGAATGGATGACGCCTGCACGTGTTATGAATGCAGGGGATGTCATTGAGTTTGACCTCAGTCAAATAAGTAATGCACGTATTCGTGTTGGCCGCCCAATGAGTACTGAAATTTATGTGAACGGTGAAAAGCTTGAATATGGTGTAGCACCACAGCCAACCGTTCCGCAAAACATCGTCATTGAATACGAAAAGTAACGAAGGGACTGTCCTAGAAGTGCCTGGCACCACCATATACTGTTAATGTAGGATCAAGTTTTTATTTCCGATACTGCATTTAGTGTTGAATGGTGCCTGGCTCTTCGTATTGGGACAGCCTTTTGCTTTGAAAGGACTGATAGTAAATGAATTTGCCCAATAAAATCACAGTATCTCGTGTTTTATTGATCCCAATTTTTATGATTTTCATGCTTGTTGACTTCGGTTTTGGTACCGTTAGTGCTGCCGGAACCGTAATTTCAATTGAGCATCTCATTGGCGGTTTAATATTTATCTTTGCTTCTGTAACGGATTGGCTTGATGGATATATCGCAAGGAAATACAATCTTGTCACGAACATGGGAAAATTTCTTGATCCTTTAGCCGATAAATTACTCGTCTCGGCAGCATTTATTATACTCGTTGAATTGGGCTCCGCACCCTCCTGGATTGTAATCGTCATTATTAGCCGAGAATTTGCCGTAACAGGTTTGCGCTTAATATTAGCCGGCGGCGGTGAAGTTGTAGCGGCGAATATGCTAGGGAAAATTAAAACAACCGCACAAATTTTAGCGATTGCTTCTTTATTGTTCAATAATATCTTTTTTGAATCGATAGGGGTGCCGTTTGGCATGATTATGCTGTATATTGCGCTTCTCTTTACAGTGTGGTCCGGTTATGACTATTTTTATAAAAATAGACGTGTATTGCTCGATTCAATGTAAGGGGGAGGTTTTTTCGTGAAAGCGGAAATTATAGCTGTAGGCTCTGAGTTGTTGCTTGGACAAATTACAAATACAAATGCAAAATTTATCTCTTCACGACTTGCAGAAGTTGGTATTGACGTCTATTATCATACTGTTGTCGGGGATAATCCAGCTAGGTTGGAAGATGCAGTAAAAGTGGCACAGCAGCGTGCTGACCTACTTATTTTTTCTGGCGGATTGGGACCGACAAAAGATGATATGACAAAAGAGTCCATCGCAAAATGTCTGGGTGCAGCACTCGTTAGCGACAATGAGGCATTGCGTTATATTGAAAGTTATTTTATGCGAAGCGGGCGTGCGATGACGGAAAATAATAAGAAACAGGCACTTGTTTTAGAAGGTTCCATCGTTTTACCGAATAAAAATGGCATGGCACCTGGAATGGCTTTAACAAAAGAAGGACGCCAATATATACTTTTGCCGGGACCACCACACGAAATGGAACCGATGTTTGAACAGGAGGCAATCCCTTATTTACTAGGTGCGACAGGGAAAAAAGAAGTTATATTGTCCCGGGTACTGAAATTCTATGGCATTGGGGAAGCAGAGCTTGAATTCCGTGTGCAAAAGATTTTAGAAAAACAAACGAATCCAACGGTTGCTCCTCTTGCCACTCCGGACGCGGTTACATTGCGCCTAACAGCGAAGGCTCGTTCACAGGAACAAGCTGAACAGCTGATCGCACCGGTAGAAGCACAAATTCGTCAACTTGTTGGGGAATTCATATATGGTATTGATGAGGATACACTGCCTTCAAAAGCAGCCGAAATTTTAAAACGAAACGGTTGGACAATATCAGCGGCAGAAAGCTTAACAGCTGGAATGTTTATGGCGGAGTTGGGCGGCGAATCTGGAATTAGTTCCACCCTCCAAGGGGGTACCGTCGTTTACAATGAAAAAATGAAAGTTGAGCTGTTAGGCATACACCCAGAAGTATTATCCGCGCACGGTATTGTCAGCTCGGAATGTGCAGCTGCCCTAGCAGAATCTGTTCGAAAAAAATATAACTCAGATATTGGGGTTGGTTTAACGGGGGCGGCAGGGCCGGATCCGCATGACGGTCAACCAGCCGGTACAGTATGGATCGGTATTGCATTCAAAAATGAAGCAGCAGTAACCTTCAAACTTCTCTTGTCGGGTTCTAGAAATGCCAACCGCATACGCGCCACTCGTTTTGCACTTTACTACCTCATTCAATATTTGAAAGAAAAAGAAGGCCAAAATTAATTTTTGCCCTCAAATCTCATTTAAAATGTGATTTTAAGCGAGATTCTCATTTAAAACGCCTATTCGTGAAAAATAAATCGAATAGGCGTTCGTTTTTTTCTTGAGTATTTTTTAAAAAAGGAGTATAGTAAGGGAAGAGAAAAAAACAAATCGAGTACATCGAGGAGGAATTATTTGTGAGCGATCGTAAAGCCGCATTAGATATGGCATTAAAACAAATTGAAAAGCAATTCGGAAAAGGCTCTGTTATGAAGCTCGGTGAACAAACCGATCGGGAAATCGCCACATCATCCAGTGGCTCGTTGGCACTTGACGCTGCACTAGGTGTAGGAGGCTATCCACGCGGTCGTGTTATTGAGATTTACGGTCCAGAGAGTTCTGGTAAAACGACAGTAGCTCTACATGCAATTGCAGAAGTCCAAGCTTCTGGTGGACAAGCCGCATTCATCGATGCCGAACATGCGCTCGATCCTATTTATGCCCAAAAACTAGGTGTTAATATAGATGAACTACTTTTATCTCAACCAGATACAGGGGAGCAAGCGCTTGAAATTGCCGAGGCGCTTGTGCGAAGTGGAGCGATTGACATTATCGTTGTAGACTCCGTTGCAGCGCTAGTACCAAAAGCGGAAATCGAAGGTGAAATGGGCGACTCTCACGTCGGCTTACAAGCCCGTCTCATGTCCCAAGCACTGCGTAAGCTTTCTGGTGCGATTAACAAATCGAAAACAATTGCTGTTTTCATTAACCAAATCCGTGAAAAAGTGGGCGTCATGTTCGGTAACCCGGAAGTGACTCCAGGTGGGCGTGCGCTAAAATTCTATTCTTCTGTTCGTCTAGATGTACGCCGCGGTGAGGCTATCAAGCAGGGGAATGATATTGTTGGAAACAAAACGCGTATCCGCGTCGTAAAGAATAAGGTGGCGCCGCCATTTAGAACTGCCGAAGTGGATATTATGTACGGTGAAGGGATTTCCAGAGAGGGCGAAATAATCGACCTGGGCGTAGAAGTGGAAGTCGTTCAAAAGAGTGGGTCTTGGTATTCATATGAAGGTGAAAGACTTGGTCAAGGACGGGAAAATTCAAAACAATTCTTGAAAGAAAATCCAAAGGTTCGTGCAGAAATCGCCAATAAAATTCGAGATTCTTATGGACTGGCCGCAAGCAACTATATCATTGCGGGACATGACGAAGATGAAGACGATGAGGAATTGGCGCTTCTTTTGGAAGAAGAAAAATAATTTGAAAAGCTAAGTTTAACATGCCGATTTATCTTTAATAGAAGAGATAGATCGGTATTTTTTGAATTGTGTAAAAGTATGTTTTTTTGTATATGTCCAATCCTTGACAGGTTAAATGTACATCGATACAATTAGAGTGTATATTTCTATACTATAAAATTGATTTTGGCAGTATGTTGTACGTTGATATACGAGCCGACTGAAAATGAAAAGAATAGCAAGAGGAGGTGACCTCGATGGTAGAAATCATCATCTCCGCTTTGCTCGGTCTAATCGTCGGTGCAGTTGTTATCTATTTTGTTATTAAGAAAGTGAACGATTCAAAAGTGAAGGGTGCCAAAGACTCGGCCGAATACATCGTCGAAGAGGCGAAACGCGAAGCGGAGGCAATGAAAAAAGAGGCACTGCTGGAAGCAAAGGATGAAACTCACAAACTGAGAATTGAAGCGGAAACAGAGATCCGTGAAAGAAGAGCGGAACTGCAAAAACAGGAAAACCGTCTTTTACAACGGGAAGAAAATCATGACCGCAAAGATGAGGCTCTCAACAAAAGAGAAGCGAGTCTGGAGCGCAAAGAAGAAGCGCTAGCCGGAAGACAACAGCATATCGAAAAGATGGAGCGCAAGGCGGAAGAGCTCGTTGCCGTTCAGCAAACGGAACTTGAAAGAATATCGTCACTCACTCGGGATGAAGCGAAACGCCTCATTCTAGATGAAGTCGAAAAAGAGCTATCTACAGATATCGCCGTCATGACAAAAGAAGCGGAACTACGCTCAAAAGAAGAAGCAGACAAGAAAGCGCGTGAAATTCTTTCACTTGCCTTACAGCGTTTTGCGGCAGACCATGTTGCCGAAACAACGGTATCCGTTGTGAACTTGCCGAATGACGAGATGAAAGGTCGTATTATTGGACGGGAAGGTCGTAATATCCGAACACTTGAAACGTTAACGGGAATTGACTTAATCATTGATGATACACCAGAAGCAGTCATTTTATCTGGCTTTGATCCAATTCGTCGGGAAACTGCTCGACTTGCACTTGAAAAATTAGTGCAAGACGGCCGAATTCACCCCGCACGTATTGAAGAAATGGTCGAAAAATCGAGACGTGAAGTAGACGAGCTCATCAGGGAAACAGGAGAGCAAACGACGTTCGATATCGGCATTCACAATCTACATCCAGATTTGATAAAAATCTTAGGAAGATTACGCTTCCGTACAAGCTATGGACAAAATGTCTTAAAGCATTCTACCGAAGTCGCCTACTTAGCAGGGCTTTTAGCAGCTGAATTAGGTGAAGATGTAACGTTAGCACGAAGAGCAGGTCTCCTTCACGATATTGGAAAGGCAATTGATCATGAAGTAGAAGGAAGCCACGTGGAAATCGGTGTTGAATTAGCAACGAAGTACAAAGAACATCCCGTTGTCATAAACAGTATTGCATCGCATCACGGAGATACAGAAGCAACTTCCGTCATTGCAGTGCTTGTTGCTGCGGCAGATGCTTTGTCTGCGGCAAGACCGGGAGCACGCAGTGAAACGCTTGAAAACTACATTCGTAGACTTCAAAAGCTTGAAGAAATATCCGAATCCTATGATGGTGTTGAAAAATCATTTGCCATTCAGGCGGGACGCGAAGTGAGAATCATCGTCCGACCTGACCAAATCGATGACATTACAGCACACCGTCTTGCAAGGGACATTCGGAAACGTATCGAGGAAGAACTTGATTATCCAGGACATATTAAAGTGACTGTGATCCGGGAGACAAGGGCAGTCGAATACGCAAAATAAATAAAAGGGGGCGTCCGGAGAGATCGGAGCCCCTTTTTCAATTTGAGAAGAATGAAAGAGGTTGAAAAATGAAATTATTATTTATTGGGGACATCGTAGGATCACCAGGACGGGAAATGGTATTTGACTATTTGCCACGTTTGAAAAGAAAGTATAATCCGGATGTGATCATTGCAAATGGCGAAAATGCCGCATCTGGACGAGGCATTACAAAAGCGATATTCGATGATTTGCTTCGCGCGGGCGTGGATGTTATCACAATGGGGAACCATACATGGGATCATAAAGAAATTTATGATTTTATCGACGATACGGATTATCTTATTCGTCCTGCTAATTTTTCTGAAGAAGCACCTGGAAAAGGGATGACAACTATTTCTAGAAATGGTGTCACGCTATCGATAATTAATTTACACGGCAGAACTTTTTTACCACCGCATGAAGATCCTTTTAAAGTGGCGGATGAGCTCATTGCACAAGCAAAAGAGTTATCACCTTTAGTATTTGTTGACTTTCATGCAGAGGCAACGAGTGAAAAAATTGCCATGGGCTGGCATCTGGATGGACGGGCATCTGTTGTTGTCGGTACGCATACACATGTACAGACCGCCGATGATCGAATTTTACCCGGAGGTACCGCCTATCTCACAGACGCTGGAATGACGGGACCTTATGATGAAATATTAGGCATGAAAAAAGAAGATGTCATTTATCGTTTTCGAACAAATCTTCCTGTACGCTTTGAAGTACCAAAAAAAGGTCGGGGACAATTAAATGGCCTTTATGTCGAACTAAATGACCAAACTGGAAAAGCACTTCAAATAGAACGGATAGCGATCAATGAAGATCGGCCATTCAGGGGATAACCGCGTCTAAATGACTTCCTTCAATCATAGGATGGTCTATGGAGTGATGTGTTCCATAGACATCGGAAAATAAGGAGGAATTATGGTGAATCCATTGAAAGTATCATCACGCTCGAATCCGAATTCAGTTGCCGGTGCTCTCGTCGCAGTCGTTCGAGACCAGGGCTATGCTGAAATGCAAGCAGTAGGAGCTGGCGCACTCAACCAAGCAGTCAAAGCGATCGCAATTGCAAGGGGCTTCGTTGCTCCAAGTGGTGGAGATCTCGTTTGTGCACCCGCATTCACCGATATCGAAATAAATGGGGAAGGTCGAACAGCGATGAAGCTGCTCATTGAAAAAAGACCAAGATAATCAAGAAAATAAAGACCACGGAAATATTTCCAGTGGTCTTTTTGTATGGAAAGAATGAACTGTGACAAAGATCCGACAATACGACCTTTGCTTGTACACGAACCCTATATTCACGTATAATGGATTCGTATGTTCATTGAAAGAAACGTTTTCAAAGTACATGATCAAATAGATAAAACATAAAGTGAAGCTACCTCCCGCGAGTTTGTTAGAAAGGGGATTTAATTTAACATGAACGAAGAACAACGTCTGCAACAAGGAGACATCAAGCCGGAACCCCAAAAGAGTCAAGAGAAGGACTATAGTCAATATTTCCAAACAGTCTATACGCCGCCTTCTTTAAAAGATGCAAAAAAACGTGGGAAAGAAGAAATTGCTTACCACGACGATTTTAAAATAGATGAACGTTTTCGTGGTATGGGCAATGGCCGGAAATTTTACATACGAACATACGGCTGCCAAATGAACGAGCATGACACGGAAGTTATGGCGGGTATTTTCATGGGGCTTGGGTATGAACCAACCGATACTGTAGAAGATGCGAACGTCATTTTACTGAACACATGCGCCATTCGTGAAAATGCAGAAAACAAAGTGTTCGGGGAACTGGGTCATTTAAAACCTTTAAAACGAGAGAATCCAGATATTTTAATCGGGGTTTGCGGCTGTATGTCGCAAGAAGAGTCTGTCGTCAATAAAATATTAAAGACGTATGACCAAGTCGATATGATTTTTGGAACCCATAATATTCATCGTTTGCCAAACATTTTACACGAGGCTTATTTATCGAAAGAAATGGTCGTGGAAGTTTGGTCAAAAGAAGGGGATATTATTGAAAACCTTCCGAAAGTGCGTCACGGTTCTATCAAAGCATGGGTTAATATTATGTATGGCTGCGACAAGTTTTGTACGTACTGTATCGTACCGTTTACACGCGGGAAAGAGCGAAGCCGAAGACCGCATGATATTATTCAAGAGGTTCGGCAACTGGCAGCACAAGGTTATAAAGAAGTCACATTGCTTGGCCAAAACGTCAATGCGTACGGAAAAGACTTTGAAGACTTGGATTACCGTTTTGGTGATTTAATGGATGATCTTCGGAAAATTGACATTCCGCGTATTCGTTTTACAACGAGCCACCCGCGTGATTTTGATGACCACTTGATCGAGGTATTGGCAAAAGGTGGAAACCTCGTCGATCATATTCATTTACCGGTTCAATCAGGTTCAAGTGAGATATTAAAAATCATGTCCCGTAAATATACACGTGAACATTTCCTAGACCTCGTTCGGAAAATTAAAGAAGCGATTCCTAATGTGACGCTTACAACAGACATTATTGTCGGCTTCCCGAATGAAACGGACGAGCAATTTGAAGAAACAATGACATTGTACGAGGAAGTAGGTTTTGACATGGCCTTCACGTACATTTATTCACCGCGTGAAGGGACGCCGGCGGCAAAAATGATAGACAATGTGCCAATGGAAGTGAAAAAAGAGCGTCTTCAGCGTTTAAACAAGCTTGTCAATGATACTTCGGCAGAAGCAATGATGCCATATAAAGGAAAAATTGTACAAGTACTCGTTGAAGGGGAAAGTAAGAAAAATCCGGATGTACTCGCAGGTTATACAGAGAAAAATAAGCTTGTGAACTTTAGAGCACCTCAATCGGTAATTGGGAAAATTGTAAATGTAAAAATAACAGAGGCCAAAACTTGGTCATTAGACGGCGAGTTTATCGATGTCGTAGAAAAGGACAAGGTGATATTGTAATGGAAAAGCTTTTTACAAAGGAAGAAATCATAGAAAAAGCACGAGAAATTGCAGACATGATTGCCAATACAGAAGAAGTTGAGTTTTTCAAGCGGGCAGAAGCGCAAATTAATGAAAACCAAAAAATTCGTGAAAACATTGCAAGCTTGAAATCGTTACAAAAACAAGCTGTAAACTTCCAACAATATGGAAAAGAACGCGCAATGAAAATTATTGAAGATAAAATTGCGAAAATCGAAAATGAAATAGACGAAGTTCCAATTGTCACAGAGTTTAAACAGTCACAGCTAGAAGTAAACGACCTGCTGCAACTTGTAGCGAACACGATTTCTAACTGTGTGACAGATGAAATTATTCGTTCCACAGGCGGTAATCTTGAGCGCGGAGAGACTGGTTCTTACGTAGAAAATACGACGAAGTCATGTTAACACAATGAAATTGATCGGTAAGGAAAAATTCCTTACCGATTTTTTTCACGATCTGGGCTCCATTTGCATAAGATGGATTGAAGCGAATGGAGGAGGAATGGTTCTGAAAAATTTACGTCAGATCGTCGCGAAAACAATAATTGCCAAAGGGAAAAAGCGGACAGAAGATGAAGTGAAGTTGAAGCCGCCGAATAGTCCGACAAGCATTTTAGGCTGCTGGGTGATTAACCATACACACCAGGCAAAGAAGAATGGCAAGTACGTTGAAGTGTCAGGTAAATTTGATGTAAACGTCTGGTATTCACACCACGATCATTGCAAAACGTCAGTTTTCACTGAGTCGGTTCCGTATAGGGATCGGATTCGTCTTCACTACCGTGATGAACCGACTTCTGCACATGAAGAAGTCATTGTCTCTGTCATTCAGCATCCAAATTGCACAGAAGCTGTCATTTCGGACTGTGGCGAGAAATTTTGCATTAAAGTTGAGCGAGAACTGCTGGCCGAAGTCGTCGGTGAAACAAAAATATGCGTAACTGTTCATCCGCATAGTAATTTTGAAGAAGAATGGTCTTATAACGATGAATCATCTTCGCATCACCACGGACACGGTCAAAGTCATGGGCATCACCGCGAGCATGAAGTAAAAGGTGCTGGTCATGGACACGAACATAAAAAAGGAAAAGATACTTAAAAGCCGGGGCAATTATCCGGCTTCTTTTTGATGAATGAATCAATTACGCCTCGGCGTAATTGCGTCGGGATTTTGAAACGGGGCCTACAGGATGTAGGTCATGCAGTCGTTGCGACAGGACGTCGCGCCCTTAGACTGCCTTCAATTTTGTGGATTTGTTATAATGGGGGAAAATAAGTTTTTGTAGTGAGGTTTACCAATGACAACATATACACCAATGATTCAACAATACTTACAGATTAAAGCCCAGCATGAGGATGCATTCCTATTTTTTAGGCTTGGCGATTTTTATGAGCTTTTTTTTAATGATGCGGTAGAAGCAGCGCATATTTTAGAAATTACATTAACGAGCCGGGATGCTGGCAGTAGAGATCGAATTCCGATGTGTGGGGTTCCGTATCATTCAGCCGAAGGATATATTGAGTCGCTAATCGAAAAAGGGCATAAAGTAGCCATATGTGAACAAACGGAAGATCCAAAAGCAGCTAAAGGAATTGTGAAACGAGAAGTTGTTAAAATTGTAACGCCGGGCACAATGACCGAGGGAAAAACAATTGACGCGAATAGTAATCATTTTATTGGTGCGGCAGACAGTATAGATTCGTCACATTATGCGCTTGCTTATTTGGATTTAGCAACCGGAGAAGGAAAAGTAGAATGCATAGAAGGCAGTGAGCGAACACTCATCTCAGAAATAGAGGCACTTGGTATGCGAGAAGTGGTCGTCTGTGAAAATTTGCATATTACGTTGAGTGATAGCTTGGCGAAACGCGGGATCGTACTTTCTATTGAACATCGTAAAGAAACGTATGAAGCGGAGGAGCTTTTCACGGAAATACCTGCAACAGTCGTTGACACTTGTGAACTTCTTTTATCCTATGTTAAGCGGACACAAAAAAGCGCGCTTGATCATATTAAGCCGTTTGAATTTGTTCAAAAGCAATCCAAATTATCGATTGATGCCAACTCGATGCGCAATCTTGAACTCATCCAATCGATTCGGACAGGCGGTAAGGATGGCACGTTGTATGGATTGTTGGACGAAACCGTTACTGCAATGGGTGCACGTAAATTGAAAATGTGGATTCATCAGCCGCTAGCTGAAAAAGGTGCAATCGAAAAGCGCCTCGGAACGGTATCTGCTTTAATAGACGATTATTTTTTACGGGACGAGCTTCAAACAAATTTACGGGATGTTTATGATATAGAGCGGCTTGCAGGCCGCATTTCGATGGGCAGTGCCAATGGGAGGGATCTTGCCCAACTTCGAAATTCTCTTCGTTCCGTGCCAACGATTAAGACAGCATTGGAAAGTTCCGATCAACCTTTGCTTAGTCAATTTGCCAAGCGCATTGACCCTTGTGAACAAGCATTGCAATTACTGGAAAATGCTATTGCAGAAAATCCACCCCTATCCGTTAAAGAGGGCGGTGTGATGAAAGATGGTTTTGACGCGAAACTCGACCAATACCGAGATGCTTCCAAAAATGGAAAGGCATGGCTTACGGAACTTGAGCGGGAAGAGCGTGAACGGACAGGCATTAAGTCATTGAAAATCGGGTATAATCGGATATTCGGCTATTTTATAGAAATAACGAAATCGAATATTCATCTTGCCGACTTAGAACGATATGAAAGAAAACAAACGTTGGCAAATGCTGAACGTTATATTACACCAGAGTTAAAAGAAAAAGAAGATCTCATCTTGAATGCGGAAGCAGAAGGGTTAGCGTTAGAATATGTGCTGTTTACATCTGTACGTGAGGAAATGCGCGAGCATATTCGGCATTTGCAACAACTTGCGAGTGTATTAAGTGAGTTGGATGTACTGCTGACATTTGCACACGTTTCAGAAAAACGTAATTACGTAAAACCAAGCTTTCATGAAGGAAAAGCACTCCTTATTAAAAATGGACGTCATCCAGTCGTTGAGAAAATGATGGATCATTCGCTCTATGTACCGAATAGCTGTAAGTTAAAAGAAGAAGCAAACATGCTTTTAATCACAGGTCCGAATATGTCAGGGAAAAGTACGTATATGCGTCAAGTGGCACTTACCGTTGTAATGGCACAGATTGGCTGTTACGTTCCATGCGACGAAGCCATGCTGCCAATCACAGATCAAATTTTTACTCGGATTGGGGCGGCAGATGATTTAGCATCCGGACAAAGCACATTTATGATGGAAATGATGGAATCACAAAATGCGATCGTAAATGCTACGGAACGCAGTCTTCTATTATTTGACGAAATTGGTCGAGGGACTTCTACATACGATGGAATGGCATTGGCACAAGCGATGATGGAACATATTCATCATGAAATTGGGGCAAACACTTTGTTTTCCACGCATTACCACGAACTGACCAATTTGGATAATGAATTACCACGCCTCGAAAATGTCCATGTGGCCGCCATGGAACAAGACGGTAAAGTAGTCTTTCTCCATAAAGTAATGGCGGGCGCGGCAGATAAAAGCTACGGTATTTACGTAGCAGAACTTGCAGGATTGCCAAGTGAATTGCTTGACCGGGCAAAGGATTTACTTACAACATTTGAAAATGCACATGCGGTTCAACTACCTGAAAGTGAACCCGAGCAGATGACATTCTTTGATTTACAAAAGGAAGAACCCGAGTCTGTTTCAAAAGAAGAAGAAGCGATTCTCGATCAAATTGCAACTATGGATGTACTGAATATGACGCCGCTTAAAGCGCTGCAAACTGTATTTGAATTGAAAGAAAAACTCGATTCGAAGAAAGGATGAATCGAATGGATATTATTCATGTAATGGACGATACCCTGGCCAATAAAATTGCCGCCGGGGAAGTCGTCGAACGCCCCGCCTCAATTGTCAAGGAACTTGTAGAAAACGCTATTGACGCAGGATCTACGGTGATTGAAATTACGTTGGAAGAAGCGGGCTTGACGTCGATCCGAGTGACGGATAATGGCAGGGGCATGTCTCGTCAAGATGCGGTTCGTGCATTTGAAAGACATGCAACGAGCAAAATTTCCAATGATCATGATTTGTTTCGGATTCGAACATTAGGATTTCGGGGAGAAGCGCTTGCAAGTATCGCTTCTGTTTCAAAAATATCGTTATGGACGTCCGACGGCGAAACGACAGGAACGGAAGTACAAATCGATGGAGGAGAAGTTATTCTTCACCAGGATGCAGCATTTCGAAAAGGAACCGATATTACGGTTTCTCAATTATTTTTCAATACACCCGCCCGCTTAAAATACATGAAAACGATCCAGACTGAACTAGGCCATATTATAGATCTTGTGAACCGTTTGGCGCTTAGCCATCCGGCGATTTCTTTTAAACTATCCCATGCGAGTCAGGTTTTATTGCAAACGTCAGGCAGTGGTGATCAACGGCGGGTAGTGGCAGATATATATGGAATGGCTGTCGCACGGAAAATGGTTCCATTTTCGGCGGAGAACGCTGATTATTCGGCTAGCGGTTTTGTCTCTTTACCGGAAATTACACGGGCATCACGCAATTATATGACTCTTATTGTGAATGGGCGATGGGTGAAAAGCCATGCGATGACGCATGCGATTTTAGACGCGTTTCATACGTATTTACCAATTGGGCGTTTCCCAATCGCCGTTGTGAATGTAAAGGGCGATCCTTTTTTAACCGACGTGAATGTGCATCCTTCGAAGCAGCAAATCCGGATGAGTAAAGAAGGCGAATTGCTCACATTAACAACTCAAGCCATTCGGCAAGCGATTCAAAAAAGTACGATCATTCCAGATGCAATTAAAAAGACAGCACCTCCGAAATTAAGAACGGAGCAAGTAAATATATGGCATTCGATGCAACAAGAGAAATCGGCTCCCACATTTTCAAATGAAGCAGTGCAAAAACAGCCGCAAGTCGTTCGTGAAGAAGAAGTTCAAGTTGAAATAGACGATCCCCAACCTAGGGAAACGAAGTTGCCAGCTGAAGCGTCAATCGTTCAAGATCCGCCGCCTATTGAGCCTGCTATTGCAACGGAAAAGGAGTTGACACCGGACCCCCCTGCGAAATCATTCCCGTTGCTTGTTCCGGTCGGTCAAGTGCATGGTACGTATATCGTCGCGCAAAACGAGGATGGCTTTTACATGATCGACCAGCATGCAGCACAAGAACGGATTAAATATGAATTTTTTAGAGAAAAATTAAGTACACCGAATCACGAAGAAAGGCAATTATTGCTCATGCCGCTGCTTTTTCATTATAGTGCCAGTGACCAAGTGAAAATTGAAGAGCGAAAAGAACAATTGCATGAAGTGGGTATTTTCTTAGAACCTTTTGGGCCGTCTACTTATACCGTAAAAGAATATCCATCTTGGTTTCCAGCA
Organism: Sporosarcina sp. HYO08; assembly: GCF_001563475.1. Classification (GTDB taxonomy): domain Bacteria; phylum Bacillota; class Bacilli; order Bacillales_A; family Planococcaceae; genus Sporosarcina. Next base: position 368,248 of record NZ_LPUT01000028.1, read on the forward strand.
GGAGAAGAGGCGCCGATTATCGAAGAGGTGATTGAACAAGTTTTAAATGACCGAAAAATAGATATCGGGAAGCTGCGGGAAGAGGCGGCGATTTTAATGAGTTGTAAACGATCAATTAAAGCGAACCATCATTTAACAATTGCAGATATGGAAAGACTGTTGAATGATTTAGCGCAGGCAGACAATCCATTTACTTGCCCGCATGGCAGACCTGTCCTCATTCATTTTTCAACGTACGAAATAGAAAAAATGTTTAAAAGGGTAATGTGATATACGCTTCAATATTAGGGGGCTGTGGGATGGGAAAGTATATTTTATCCATTGACCAAGGAACGACGAGTACACGGGCGATTCTTTTTGATGCGAATGGGGAAATTGTGCATACAGCCGCACGAGAGTTTACGCAAATTTTTCCGAAACCTGGTTGGGTGGAACATAATGCAAATGAAATTTGGGGTTCTGTCTTATCCGTCATCGCTGCTGTTTTATCGGAAAGCGGCAATCGGCCGGAAGATATAGATGCGATTGGCATTACAAACCAAAGGGAAACAACAGTCGTTTGGGACAAGCTAACTGGCCAACCGATTTACAATGCAATTGTTTGGCAATCTAGACAAAGCCAAGACATTGTCAACGGGTTGAAAAAGAATGGCCATGAACAGCTCATCCAAGAAAAAACAGGTTTGAAGCTTGATCCTTATTTTTCTGCTTCAAAATTGAAATGGATATTAGATGAAGTTGAAGGAACTAGGGAACGTGCCGAAAAAGGCGAATTGCTATTTGGCACGATCGATTCTTTTCTTATCTGGAAATTATCAAATGGTGCAGCGCACGTCACCGACTATTCGAATGCTTCCCGTACAATGCTTTTTCATATAGGTGAATTAAAATGGGATGAAGAACTTTGTGACTTGTTTCAAATTCCGATGAACATGCTTCCGGAAGTGCGTTCGTCGTCTGAGATTTATGCGAAAACCGATCCCACGGTATTCTTTGGTGAACAAGTGCCGATTGCCGGGGCTGCGGGAGACCAGCAGTGTGCGCTTTTTGGACAAGCCTGTTTTCATAGAGGGATGGCTAAAAATACGTATGGCACTGGCTGCTTTATGCTTTTAAATACAGGTGAACGGCGCGTACATTCGGATCATGGCTTATTGACGACGATTGCGTGGGGACTCGATGGCAAAGTTACCTATGCGCTAGAAGGCAGTGTGTTTGTTGCAGGCTCTGCCATTCAATGGCTCCGGGACGGTCTTCGAATGATCCAAAGTGCTGCCGATTCAGAGCGGTATGCGAACCGCATCGTTTCTTCTGAGGGCGTATATGTTGTACCGGCATTCGTCGGACTCGGAACGCCGTATTGGGATTCTGATGCAAGAGGTGCCGTGTTCGGTTTAACACGCAGCACCGAAAAAGAGCATTTTATCCGGGCAACACTTGAATCACTCGCCTATCAATCAAAAGACGTACTCCTTACAATGGAGCAAGACGCCGGAATGGAGATCGGTGTATTACGTGTAGACGGAGGCGCGGTTTCCAATCAATTTCTCATGCAATTTCAAAGTGATTTACTTCAAGCGGAAGTGGAGCAATCTAAATTTTTGGAAACGACTGCATTAGGTGCCGCTTATTTAGCGGGTTTGGCCACCGGTTTTTACAAAAATATTCAACATGTTGAATCGATGTGGGGAAAAACGAAAACGTATTCACCAAAAATGGAGATTGAAGAGCGTGATCAGCTGTATGCGGGCTGGAGGCGCGCTGTACAAGCGGCTAGGACTTTCAAAAACTGATGTTAGTTGACACGGCAAATTGCGGATGCAGAAGGGAAGTGTGATCGGCAATGAAAAAGGTAGTCATTGAAATGTCTGATCATTTTTTGGTGCATGCCATAATCTTCGAGCCAAAAGGCGAACCTATTGGTCATATTCACCTTTTGCACGGCATGGCGGAGCATATTGCAAGGTATGATGAATTTGCGCAGTTTTTGGTCGGTAAAGGTTTTGTTGTGACGGGTCATGATCATCGGGGGCATGGGCGAACCGCGGCGATTAATGGTTTAAAGGGACATTTTGATCGTCACAATGGATTTGAACGTGCTGTACAAGATGTACGTGAAGTCATTGCTTATTTCCGAGAACAACTTCGTTCCATTCCATTCATCCTGTTTGGGCATAGTATGGGATCTTTTCTCGCACGCAGGTATATCCAACTCTACGGCCACGATGTCAATGCGGTCATCTTGGCGGGAACGAGCGGGGATCCGGGGATGAGTAGGGCGGCCGGTCAAGTGATTGCGTATCTTTCAGGAAAAAAGGACGGAAACTTAAGACAAAATCACTTTTTAAACAAGCTCATTTTCGGCAGATATAACAAAAATGTGCCAAATCCCAAAACGCCATTCGATTGGCTGTCTAGGGATGAGTTGAAAGTGATTCAGTATTTGAAAGACCCAGCATGCGGAATTGTACCGACGACACAGTTTTTCGCAGATCTATTTGGCGGGCTGCGTCAAATTCATCGAAAGAGTGAAGTGGAGAAAATCCCGAAAAACCTTCCCATCCTTTTACTGTCAGGCAGCAAAGATCCTGTCGGCAAGAATGGAAAAGCCGTTTGGAAAGTTGCGGGTCAAATGGAGCAAGCAGGAATTAAACGAGTAACGGTGATGCTATTTGAAGGCGGCCGTCACGAGTTGTTGCATGAAAAAAATCGGCAAAACGTATTTAAATTTGTAAATGACTGGATTGAAAAAAGATGAATGATTTACCAGAGGTACTTGCAATCGTTGGTCCGACAGCTTCGGGAAAAACGGCTTTAAGTGTTGCCCTTGCAAAGGCCCTTGACGGAGAGGTTATTAACGGCGATGCGATGCAAGTCTATCAACAATTAAATATTGGAACAGCTAAAATAACAGAAGAAGAAAAAGAAGGAATCCCCCATCATTTATTTGATGTGAAAAATCCGATGGAAGAATTTTCGGTTGCTGAATACCAATTGAGTGTACGGAAATGGATACGAGATATTCAGGAACGCGGCAAAACACCGATCATTGTAGGTGGGACGGGCCTTTATGTCCAATCTGTTTTGTATGATTTCCGATTTACGGAGGAAGCTGCAGATCCGTTGGTGCGATCACGTCTTGAAGTAGAACTCGAGCAAAATGGCGCACACACTTTATACGAAAAATTAGTACGCCTTGATCCCATCAGCGCTGAAAAAATTCATCCGAATAACCATCGGCGATTAATTCGGGCATTGGAAATTATTGAAGTAACAGGAAGAACGAAAAAGGATCATGAAAAAGAAGTCGGACAAAAACCGCTTTATCATCATTTATTAATCGGTCTTCATGTTCCACGTGATGTTTTGTATGAAAGAATAGATCGTCGTGTGGATGGGATGATGGAACAAGGGTTATTACAGGAAGCAAAAGCATTATGGGATCAAGGCATTCGAAATGTGCAATCGGTTCAAGCGATTGGTTATAAGGAGCTGTATCAACATTTTGAAGAAGAACTGACACTTGCAGAAGCGATTGCACTCATCAAAAAAAATACTCGAAATTATGCAAAGCGGCAAATGACTTATTTCCGCAATAAGCTTTCCGTTGAATGGTTTGAGGCGGAATTGGGCACAATGGAAATTTGTAAGGAAATTTTAGAACAAATGAAGGGTTTTAGAAGTATTTAGAGAACTTAGTAGTATTAGGTAGAGAAAATAGGAACTTCAACAGGAGGATTCGGCGTATGGCAAAGGGAAATATGCAGGAAGTGTTTTTAAATTCACTGCGTAAGAATAATACGTTTGTAACAGTCTTTTTACTGAACGGTTTTCAATTAAAAGGTCTTATAAAATCGTATGATAATTATACCGTCCTGCTTGAGTGTGATGGTAAACAGCATCTGATTTACAAACATGCGATTTCTACTTATGTCCCGTCAAAACAAGTCATCTTGAAAGAAGAAGAATAAGTAAAAGCGGAACAGCGAAAAAAGCATCTAGCATTTAAAGCTCAGATAGCCAATTTCCTGATCCGCTTTTTATGTGAGCCTTCGAATCGGCAGCTTCCAGTGAAAAATAAGTGACAAAATACGTAAACTAGCAGTCACAATGAGCAGTATGTATAAGGCTACTTCATAATTGTAAAGACCAAGGCCGACACAAAATCCCGCCCCCGCTGCCCAAATGGCATAAATATCACGCTTAAAAACGAGCGGGCGTCTTCCAGCCAACACATCTCGTATGACACCGCCACCTGCGCCTGTCAGAACAGCCGCAACAACGACAGCATAAAGTGTCATGTTAAGTTGAATCGCAAGCATCGCCCCTTGAATGGCAAATGCCGCAAGCCCGATCGCATCGAAGTAAGCCCCCCATCGATTCCAATGAGCAAGTAAATACTTTGAAAAAAAGAAGATAATAGTGATTAGAACCGATGCAACGAAAAATAGGAAGTTTTGATCCCACAATACATTGACCGGCACTCCGATAAGAAGATTACGAACAGCCCCTCCACCGAATGCTGTGATAATCCCTAAAATATACACACCAAAAATATCATATTCCTCTTCCATTGCAACGATTGCTCCCGAAATGGCAAAAGCTGCCGTACCGATAAAACTAAAGACATCCCAAGCCACTTGAGTTCCTCCATTCATTGTCTTTTTGATTTTAACAGAAAAGGCAAATAAATCAATGGCAGAACATCTCAGTTGACCTAGCTGAACAGATTGATAAGATAATAATGTAACTATTCATGATGGAATGAGGAATCAGAATGATTTTGAACGAATTTGATGATGCACTTCTAGAAACAGTAGAAGCAATTGAAGAAAAGTTAACCCCTTATTTTAAAGACATTGAAAAAACTGCTTTTTACAATCAACGGAAAGTGCTTCGGGCATTCCGAAAAAATATGGTCAGTGATTTTCATTTGAACGGCTCAACAGGATATGGCTATGACGACAGTGGCCGTGATGTTTTGGAGCAAGTGTATGCAGATGTGTTTGGTGCAGAAGCATGCCTCGTTCGAAATCAAATTATATCGGGCACGCATGCGATTTCTATTAGCTTATTTGGGATTTTGCGACCGGGCGATGAATTACTTTATATAACAGGCAAACCGTATGATACATTAGATTCAATCGTTTCAGGGCATGGAAAAGATACAGGATCGTTGGAAGATTACGGAATTTCCTATCAACATATTCATTTAAACGAAGATGGTTCGGTTAATTTTGATGAAGTGGCTAAAAACATGCACGGCAAGACGAAAATGATTGGCATTCAGCGCTCAAAAGGCTATTCAGATCGTCCATCATTTACCGTTAGTGAAATAGCGGAAATGGTACAAAAAGTAAAAGCAATCGATCCGGAAGTGATTGTGTTCGTTGATAACTGTTACGGGGAATTTGTAGAGGTCAATGAACCAACAGACGTTGGGGCAGATATTATGGCGGGTTCACTCATTAAAAACCCGGGTGGCGGACTTGTCCGAACAGGCGGTTATATCGCGGGACGGGCAGATCTCGTAGAAAAATGTGCCTATCGGATGACATCGCCGGGGCTCGGTGCAGAAGCCGGCGCATCCCTCGATACGTTGCTTGAAATGTATCAAGGTTTTTTCCTTGCGCCGCATATTGTGAGTCAATCGGTGAAAGGTGCGTTATTTACGGCTGCGCTTTTAGAAAGCCATGGATTGAAGACGACGCCTCATTATACCGAAAAACGAACAGACTTAATTCAATCTGTGTCATTTCAAACAGCCCAGCAAATGATTGCTTTTTGTCAAACGATTCAAGAAAATTCGCCGATTAATGCGCATTATGCGCCGGAGCCATCTTATATGCCAGGCTATACGGACGATGTCATTATGGCGGCAGGCACATTTATTCAAGGGTCTAGTATTGAACTAACTGCAGATGGTCCGATTAGGCCGCCATACACGGCATATGTACAAGGCGGATTGACGTATGAACACGTAAAAGCAGCTGTCATGTCGTCCGTTGGAAAGTTAGTAAGTGAAAACTTAATGTTGGAAGACTGACAACCTAATAAATAAAAAACAGGTGAGAAAATTTTCACCTGTTTTTTTGTTATGAAATTACTGTATCATTCGATAGACGCCAACAACTTTTCCGAGAATGGAAACGTGATCTACGATAATTGGATCCATCGAAGAGTTTTCTGGCTGAAGACGGAAGTAGTCCTTTTCTTTGAAAAAACGTTTAACGGTTGCTTCATCTTCCTCCGTCATAGCGACAACAATCTCACCATTGCTGGCAGTGTTCTGTTGTTTTACCACGACGTAATCCCCATTTAAAATGCCAGCTTCCATCATACTGTCTCCAACAATTTCCAACATGTAAAGCTTGTCCTCCGTCGTGCCGAAAGATTCCGGGAGAGGGAAGTATTCTTCAATGTTTTCAATAGCGGTAATCGGAAGTCCCGCTGTCACTTTTCCAACGAGTGGAACATTGAGGACGCCGGGCTTTGGCGCACCTATGCCGTCTGGATCGAGCACTTCAATTGCCCGCGGCTTTGTCGGATCCCGTCTAATGTATCCTTTACTTTCCAGACGGGCTAAATGTCCATGAACTGTGGAACTGGACGCAAGACCGACCGCTTCTCCAATTTCCCGGACAGATGGCGGATACCCTTTTTTTCTAACTTCATCTTTGATGAACGATAAAATATCTTCTTGTCTTTTTGAAATCTTTTTCATATCTATCACCTCTCGCGCATATTCTTTTCGGAAGAACGTCAATCGAATCCGAAAGTTTTAGTAATTTTAGTATAACAGACGTTCGTACATAAGACAAACACAAGTTCGAAGAAAGTTGTTGACTTTTAAATGCCTCTTTTATAAAATGAGAACAGATATTCCGTAGAACAAATATTCCTAAGGGGTGTTAATAAATGGCATTTTTGAAAAATAACAGTTATATTATACTTGTGTTCATCATTTGTATTGTTTTTACAATGATGGGTGTTGCTAAATATGGAAAAGAACAGACATATGGTGAAATTGTAATTACCGAAGGAGATACACTTTGGGGACTTGCTGTTCGGCATGCGGACAATGAATCAAAAGAAGAATGGATTGAAAAAGTGAAACAGTTAAATGACCTTTCGAGCGACACAATTCAAATGGGTGAAAGCCTGCTTTTGCCTACAATAGAAAGAGCCGAGAAACAACTTCTGGATGTCCAATTGGCTAGTGATGACCAATGAGTGGGAATGAGAGAAACTGTGTCCTTTATTGCCGGGTAAGCACGGAGAAAGAAACACAGGACATGTCTTTGACTAGGCAGGAAGAAGAACTTGCCGAACTTGCGAACAACTTAGGATTTCATCCGGTTGCAACTTTTACAGACCGACATAGCGGCTATGATATTGAACGAGAAGGTCTTCTTGATCTGCTTGATTTCATTCGTGATGAACAGGTAGCAGCTGTTCTCATTCAAGATGAAACGCGGCTCGGAAGAGGACATGCACGTGTTGCTGTATTACATTTATTGATGAAAGCCGGTATTGAAGTGTATTCGAAAAGTGATAATGGCGCTATTCCCTTGAATGAGATGGATACAATGCTGCTAGAAATTTTAGCGATTGTCGAAGAATTTCAACGTAAAATTCACAATGCGAAAATTAAACGGGGCATGCAACGTGCAGTTCGGGAAGGCTATCGCCCAGAGAAAAATTTAACGAACAGGGGAAATCCAGAGGGACGCGAACGAATCGATGTTCCTATTGAAGAAATTGTCTCACTGCGAGAAAAAGGATTGACGTTTGAAGAAATTACAGCTGTCTTAAAGGGACTCGGTCATCCGATTAGTAAAGCGACAGTACATCGCCGCTATAAAGAATATGAAGAAGAACAGAAAGGCTAATTCGTTGCACTTTCTGTTCTTTTTGTTTACCTTCAAAGTATCACTTTTTGTAATTGACAAAGATGGAGGAAAAAATATGCTCTCGCAAGATAAAATCAAAAGAATTAACGAGCTATCTAAAAAATCTAAAACAATCGGTCTATCCATTGAAGAGGCTAAAGAACAAACGAAGTTAAGGAAGGAATATTTAGAGTCATTCCGATCCTCAATGCGCAACACGATAGAAAATGTAAAAGTGGTAGATCCAGATGGCAATGATGTAACACCCGAGAAAGTTAAACAAGCACGAAATAGCAAGTACTTACAATGATCTCTTTGCATTCCCCCTATAAATTGTCTAAACTAGAAGACGTAGACAATTGACATACTGAAAGGATGTACAAAATGACGCAACAGACTGACCAATTAGCGATTAATACAATCCGTACACTATCCATCGATGCGATTGAAAAAGCGAATTCTGGACACCCGGGATTGCCGATGGGGGCAGCTCCAATGGCTTATACATTGTGGACGAAACATATGCACCATAACCCGGCGAATCCAAATTGGTTCAACCGTGACCGCTTTGTTCTCTCAGCAGGACATGGTTCAATGCTCCTCTATAGTTTGCTACACCTTGGCGGCTACGACCTACCAATGGAAGAGGTTAAAAACTTTAGACAATGGGGTTCGCAAACGCCGGGACATCCTGAGTATGGCTATACAGCAGGTGTTGAAGCGACAACGGGTCCACTCGGCCAAGGAATTGGCATGGCAGTCGGTATGGCAATGGCTGAAAAGCACCTCGCTGCAACGTACAATCAACCAAACTTTGACGTAGTTGACCATTACACATACGCACTATGTGGCGATGGCGATTTAATGGAAGGTGTCGCATCGGAAGCAATTTCCCTTGCAGGACATTTACAGTTGGATAAATTGATCGTCCTCTATGATAGCAACGATATATCACTAGACGGCGAATTAAATATGTCCTTTACAGAAAATATCCAAAAACGTTTTGAATCTTACGGTTGGAACTATATCCGTGTTGAAGATGGCAATAATGTTGGTCTGATCTCTAAAGCCATTGAAGAAGCAAAAGGTAACCCTGGCGGCCCTACAATCATTGAAGTAAAAACAGTCATTGGTTACGGCTCACCGAACAAATCCGGCAAATCAGACGTCCACGGTGCACCGCTTGGCGAAGATGAAATGAAGTTAACGAAAGAATATTATAAGTGGACATTTGAAGAAGATTTCCACGTGCCTGATGGCGTTTATGAAACATTCCAAGAAGCAGCTAAAAAGCTTGGGGCAGACAAAGAACAGCAATGGAATGACTTGTTTAAACAATATGAAGAAGCGCATGCAGATCTTGCAAAGCAACTGAACGATGCAATTGAAGGAAAGCTTCCGGAAGGTTTTGAGGAGGCATTGCCAACATATGAAGCAGGTACATCGCACGCAACGCGTTCCGCTTCTGGCGATCTAATCAATGCGATTGCAAAAGCTGTGCCATCTTTCTTCGGCGGAAGTGCGGACTTAGCGGGTTCAAACAAAACGACGATTAAAGATGCGGGCGATTTCTTGCCTGGTGATTATGCAGGACGTAATATTTGGTTCGGTGTTCGTGAATTTGCAATGGGTGCAGCGCTTAACGGTATGGCGCTTCACGGCGGATTAAAAGTGTTCGGCGGAACGTTCTTTGTCTTTAGCGACTACGTTCGTCCGGCGATTCGACTTTCAGCGCTTATGGGAATGCCAGTAACGTATGTGTTTACACATGACAGTATTGCTGTTGGAGAAGATGGGCCGACACATGAGCCGGTCGAACATCTTTCCTCGCTGCGCGCAATGCCGGGATTGTCTGTTATTCGCCCAGCAGATGCAAACGAGACAGCGGCTGCTTGGAAAATTGCTGTTGCTTCGGAAAAAACACCAACAGTACTTGTATTGTCCCGTCAAAACTTGAAGGTATTACCGAAATCTGGCGAATTGGCGATGGATGGCGTTCAAAAGGGCGCGTATGTCATTTCGCCGGCAACGAAAGAAAAGCCAGATGCCATTTTACTTGCAACTGGTTCAGAAGTGAATTTGGCTGTTTCTGCACAGCAGCAATTGCTTGCAGAAGGGATTGATGCTTCTGTTGTGTCTATGCCTTCATGGGATCTTTTTGAAAAGCAAGACGCTGCTTACAAGCAGTCGGTTTTACCAAAAGATGTGAAAAAACGTTTGGCAATCGAAATGGGTGCTTCTCTCGGCTGGCATAAATATGTCGGAGACGAAGGCGATGTATTAGCGATTGATACATTCGGTGCAAGTGCGCCAGGAGAAACTGTCATTCGCGAATATGGCTTTACAGAAGAGAATGTTGTTTCTAAAGTAAAAGAACTTCTATAATGAATCACTGAGAAAAAGCTGCTCCCGATTTTTTACGGAGCAGCTTTTTAATGACCATTTCGAAGATCTGTTAATGGAATCGAACCTTTCCGACAATAATAGTGCCGTTCTATTCCGTAATGCGACACCCTTTTCACCAAAAAAGTAGTACGCTATTTTGAAGGGGGGTGGCGACGATGCGGTCATATGATATTTATAATGTAAAAGAACAATATCACGCTTACATGATTGGGCGGGAGAAACTTCTGTATGAGCTGTTAAAGGAAGATGAACAAGAAAATACGTTACAGGAAGTTCATTATTTATGTGAACGTCTGGAAGGTGCAGCGATCGAAGACGCAGTCATTACAAATTTAGGAAAAGGATTCGCGTCGATCGAACAAGGAGATAAGAAATTCAAATTGACACATCCCGTCAAAGGATCTATTGTCATTTCTGTTTCGTCTTATGCTTTAACTGTCGTCTGTGATGGATCCCGCATGCTCGATCTTGACTTATTTGTAGCATTATCAGGAATGAATGATCGTTTTTTTGCAGTGATGGATGGCTATGGGGAATGGGGCTGGCTAAAACCAGTCAAATATACAAATCTGCGCGTGAGTAGAGAAAATGTGGCATTTTATTGATCCGTAGAAGAGATCCATTTTACATAGCGGCATTTCGTTCAAATTCAAACGAAATGTCGTTTTTTTCGTGTGTTTGTCTATTTCAAGAAAGTATTTAAACATCGGACGTTGCTATTCACCTGCACTTTATTGTATAATCCAACATGGGAATAAACTCGAAATAACTCGAATACAGGAAGTGAAGGAGGTAATAGCGCAGATGGGAACGATCTGGTGGATCCTAATCGTCATCGTAGCGTTAGCCGGGGGTGTGGCACTCGGATTTTTCATCGCACGTCAATATATGATGAAATACTTACAAGAAAACCCGCCAATTAATGAAGAAATGCTTCGCATGATGATGATGCAAATGGGACAAAAGCCTTCACAGAAGAAGATTAATCAGATGATGAATCAAATGAATCGCCTAAGCGATCAACAAAAGGATAAAAAGAAACGCTAATTTCTAATTGATTCATGATGTTGTTGGGGCATAGTAACGGTATGTCTATGTTACCCCATGAAAAAAACCACTTTTACTGATGGAAACCAAATCAGTGAAGGTGGTTTTTTATTAGGCTTAACTAATGCAAACGTAGGTAAGCAATTTTTAGGTTGAACGAGCGAAGGCGCCTTCCGAGCGGTAGCCAACCGAACTACGAAGAGTTCGGTTTGTATAATTTCTGCGTACTTTGCAGAAATTATACAGTTAATGCCAAGAGACGGGATTATTATTATCTTGAGTATCGCAGGAGGCATCCGCAAGCGCCGAAGCGTTTTTGATGTGCATTCTTAGTTCATCTTCTTCAGATTTCAGTTATAAATCAACACGTTTTTTGGTTAAGAAAAATGAAAATGTTTTAAAAATCTCTGCACTGTTTTTTCATATTCTTCTGGGTTATCGTTAAAAGATTTCGCATGGCTCCCTTTGGCGAAGAGCTTTAACATTTTGTGGTCTTGTTTCTTCTCGTACAGTTCCTCTGTCATATACGGCAAAATGAAATCATCTTCCATGCTATGGATAAATAGCATGGGAACAGAAATATTTTGAATGACATCCCGAGGGGAGACAAGCTTCGTTGTATAGCCATCACGAATTTTTAAAAATAAGTTGGCAATCCGAATGACCATCGTTGAACGAAGCGGCGTTTCCATACGTAAAATATTTAACAGTTGTTCAGTGAAATCGGAAAAAGGACAATCGGCAATTAAGAAATTGGCTTCTGATTCATACGTACCTGCATACAAGATCATCGTTGCAGCACCCATCGATTCACCGTGAATCCCAAGAAGTGCTCTTTTTCCAATCCGTTTTCGGACAGCGTGGACAATTGTCTGCAAATCCATCTTTTCATAATAGCCAAAGCTTGTCGTTTTGCCCCCAGAATCGCCATGTCTTCGATGGTCAAAAACGACCGAGTTAAAACCAAGCCGTTCAAAAAGCCGTGCGTATTTCATGGAATTGATTTTATTTTCTGTCACGCCATGACAAATAATCACCGTTTTCGTCGTTTCAAGCGGCTGTAAAAAAACAGCTTTTAATCGATAACCATTTGGTGATTCAACCCACATATGCTCTTTTCGAACAAGCTCATACCATTGCTGGTCAAATCGCTTAGCGCCAATTTCTCGTTTTAAAATGAGGTCGGTTCCCTTCAGCTTTAAAAACATCAATCGACTCGTCACTAAAAAACCCAACACACTGAAGATTAATGCAAAAACACCTGAAACGATGCCCGTAACATAAAGGATGCGCCGTTTCAATTGGCCTCAACTCCTCCTTAAAGATCATTATAAAAAGAAGTCAAAAGAGGAGAGGGTGACCGAAAAAGTCAGCTCCCACGGCAATTTGGCAACGCATATCTCAATACGAGCCCAACACTCTTTGTTCTCCTTTTCATAACTGTCCATTTTGAAACAACTGATAAATACCTGTGTCGATCCTTCTAGAAATATGCGGTTCAATGACTTGGACGGCCTCACATACTTTTTTTACATCAATTCCCGTTTCGATTCCTAGTGTATCAAGCATATGGACGACATCTTCCGTTGCAACATTGCCAGTGGCTCCCGGTGCAAACGGGCATCCGCCAAGTCCCCCGGCAGATGTGTCAAATCGATCGATCCCAGCTTGCAAGGCAGCAAAGATATTCGCGATCGCCATCCGTCTTGTGTCATGAAAATGGGCTGTTATTAAAGTATTCGGAAATTTGGATTTCAATGATTTGAATAAGTGATAGCTTTCCCGTGGGTTTGCCATTCCAATCGTATCTGCAACGCTTAATTCATCGACGTCCATCGCTACAAATTGTTTGCAAAGTGCAATGACATCTTCTTGTTTGATCTTGCCTTCGTAAGGACAGTAAAATGCAGTGGAAATGCATGCGCGAACGAAAATGCCGTCTGCCTTAAGTTTGGCAATCACCGGTCGAAGCCTATTTATACTTTCTTGAGTCATTCGATTAATGTTTTTTCGATTAAAGGTATTGCTAACACCTACAAACACAGCGATATTTTTTGCGCCTGCCTCAATGGCATTTTGCACACCTAACGCATTGGGGGCTAAAACAAACTGCCTGCCGAATTGTGAAATATTTTCGACAATTTCTTTAGCATCGGCCATTTGGGGGACCCATTTTGGTGAAACAAATGACGTAATTTCCATTTCCTGGATGCCGGAAACTTGTAAAGCATCGATAAATGCTAGTTTTACCGCCGTGTCAACAATTTTTTTTTCATTTTGTAATCCATCTCTTGATCCGACCTCGATAATTGTCACATTCTTTGGTAAACTAAACATATCATCCCTCCTTTAGTATATTGTATAGAAGGGATGAGTTTATAGGCAATGTTAATAGAAGAATGGGGGAAATGGAATTGTCAAAAGAAGTAGTCATTGTGAGCGCGGTTCGTTCCGCAATTGGTTCATTTTTGGGAACTTTAAAAGACGTACCAGCAACAGATCTTGGGGGAGCTGTCATTAAAGAAGCTTTAGCACGCGCTGGCGTTTCTGCGGATAGCGTTGACGAAGTTATTTTAGGAAATGTACTACAAGCTGGACTAGGTCAAAACCCAGCCCGTCAAGCTGCGATCAAAGCAGGTTTGCCTGAAACAGTTCCGTCATTGACGATCAATAAAGTTTGCGGATCTGGCTTAAAAGCTGTTCACTTGGCCCGTCAAGCAATCGCTTCTGGAGAGGCTGATATTATCGTAGCTGGCGGTATGGAAAATATGAGTCAAGCACCTTACTTATTAAAAAATAGCCGAGAAGGCTTTAAGATGGGCGATCAAAAAGTAGTTGATAGCATGGTCGCTGATGGACTATGGTGTGCGTTTAATGATTACCATATGGGCATTACAGCTGAAAACCTTTGCGACCAATACGAATTGACGCGTGAACAACAGGATGAGTTTTCAGCACAGTCCCAGCAAAAAGCAACGGCTGCAATTGAAGCGGGTACATTTAAAGATGAAATTGTACCGATTGAAATTCCACAGCGTAGAGGGGAACCGATCATTTTTGATACGGATGAATACGTAAAGGCGGGTACAACAGCGGAGAAATTAAGTAAGCTTCGCCCGGCATTTAAAAAAGACGGCAGCGTAACAGCGGGCAATGCTTCAGGTATTAACGATGGAGCTGCGGCACTTGTGATCATGTCAAAAGAAAAAGCAGATGAACTTGGCTTAACACCACTTGCAACGATCGCTGCAAATGGCAATGCGGGTGTAGACCCGTCGATCATGGGAATTGGTCCGGTTCAAGCTGTTCGAAACGCGCTTGAAAAGGCCGATATGCAGCTTGATCAAATCGATCTTGTAGAGGCAAACGAAGCATTTGCTGCTCAAGCGCTTGCGGTTGACAAAGAGCTCGGATTCGATGCTGAAAAGTTAAATGTAAACGGTGGAGCAATCGCGCTAGGACACCCAATTGGTGCGAGCGGAGCGCGTATCCTTGTAACACTTCTACATGAAATGCAGCGCAGAGACGCTAAATCTGGGCTTGCAACGCTATGTATTGGCGGTGGCCAAGGTGTTGCGACAATCGTAACACGTCCTTAATGGAAAGTAGGTGAGTCTATGGCGAAACATCGCAAACCGAAGCAGTCAAGTGCAAAGGGGAACGAACAGGTCACTTTGTCTGACGCACTCGGGGATGACATTCTTCAAAAGCTGCAAGCAGCAAAAAAAGAATTGTCAGCTATAGAAGCGCAACAAGAACAAGAACGGCAAGAAAAATTGCGCCGTGAACGTAAAGAACGCGAGAAGAATAAAAGTTTTGCGGAACTTTTAGATGAATATGGCAATCATGGATCGAAGTATTAGAAAAAGCATCGGCGCCCGCCGGTGCTTTTTCTATTCTTCTAAAAACTTTCCATTTGCCTTAAGTTTTAAATAACCGAAGCCATCCTTTCTGTTTGAACCAAAGGAGCATAGCTACACCGATGATGGCCATGACAACTAGGGCGATGGTGTAGCCATAATGCCAGTTAAGCTCGGGCATATGTGTAAAGTTCATCCCGTAAACCCCTGCAATAAAAGTTAAGGGGATAAAGATAGAGGAAATAATCGTCAATGTCATCATAATGCGATTCATCTGGTTGGAGTTAATCGATAATTGACTATCGCGAATATCCGAGGTCAACTGACGGTTAAAATCCAACATCTCAGTAAGCCGCAGTAAATGGTCGTATATATCACTAAAATAGGCTCTTTCATGATCCTTGAATTCAAGTCTAGCCGAAGCGAGCATTCGATACAATAATTCGCTCATGGGGATAATCGTTCGCCTCAATCGAAGTAAATCACCGCGTACTTCAAAAACATTGTCCATTGATAAATGGACGGTCGATGGAGAAAGCGCTTCTTCAATTTCATTTAGCTGGTCTTCGATGCCGTAAAGTATTGGGAAATAATCATCAACAATTTTATCGAGTATTTGATACACAATGAAATGATGACCATTTTTCCATTTCGTCGGTTGTTGAAATACCCTCTTACGTGCCGTTTTTAATTCTGGAATCGTTGAATAATGGAAAGTTACGACATAATTCATCCCTAAAAATATATTTAGTTCACGAGAAGACAAACTTTCTTGTTCAAGTGAGTGGATAGCCAAAAACGTAAAATTATTATAGTAATTTAACTTTGGCCTTTGCAATCCGTGCAAGCAATCTTCAATCGCAAGTGGGTGGAAATGAAAAAAAGAATGAAGCAAATCTTCTTCATATTGATCGGGATTTTCGATATCGATCCAATACCACTTGAAAGACTGTTGATGAATCTCGTCAATGGAAAAATCATATACAAGTTCATTTTCTTCCGTTAAACCGATCGAATGGATCATTTTTAAAACCAACTTTCTTACAAAAAACATCGCCATCATATGATTAGCTCCTGGCGTAAAGCTTGTGACGAATACATAGAGTGAAAAAGACACTACTGGCATTTTGAGCCTTCGTTCCGAAATCCATACAATAAAATAATACGTGGTGTCATCATTACTCAAAGGGGCGTGTAGAAGTGAAATACTTTGCGGATGGTACGTTGAATGCTCGTGTAGACCCGCCGTTCATACAACAAAGGAATTTACCCTCAAATGTATACTCACATAATGAGCAAACCGATGAACAATCCACATTGGATCATGGAGGGTTTATTGCTTATAATTCAAATCGAAGCGGTGCCAATGAAATATGGACCTACAACGTTCGAACTGGTGAGAATGAGCAACTGACACAAGGATTGGGAGATGCTTTTTCACAACCCATTTGGGCACCGAACAGCCGGCGGATCGCGTTTACTGGGAAAAATCGAATTGTCTATATCATCTATTTAGATTCGGGATCGATAGCAGCCATTGATCAGCTGCCGAAAGAGGGGGATTTAAACGTAAGTTGGTCCCCAGACAATGAAAGCATTGCGTATGTAAAAAGGGGAACCATTACAATATACGATACAACTTTGCACGAAGCGCGAACGATCAATGCCGCGGGTGCTACAGATGTACAATGGTTTCCAACAGGAACAGTTCTTTTATATCAAGCGATGGATGATAAGGGGAATAGCCAACTTTATCAAATTAGCGTAAATGGCAGGGACAGAAAGAAATTAACGAATAATAGCGAAGGTCCAATCCATCATATTCGGCTATCCCCAGATGGTTTATTTGTTGTTTATACGACACCGGGTGAGAGTGTATCACTTATACGTACAATGGAACTTGCAACAGGCACTGTTTTCCCGATAAAAGGAGGACCTTTATCGAAAAATTATTATCCTGTATGGTCACCTGATTCTACTCAAATTGCTTTTACTTCAACGATTGAGGATCATGGGTACTCTTCACAAATTCGTACGATTGGTCGAAAGGGAAAGGCTGGACGGATTTGGGCAATTTCAAGTTGTTATGCGACTCCTGTCACTTGGGCGCCTGATGGGAAAAAAATAGCTTATTTATCGGGCTGTCGGGACGAACACGCTAGCAATGAATTGTGGATCCTTCAGTTAAACCGATCAAAACCTATGCGGGTCATTCAAGACCAATCCATTATGTCACTTCAATGGTCGCCAACTGAAATAGAAGACTTGACAATGCAGGAATATACAAATGAATTATTAGGAATCAATTTACAATACCCCCACGAATGGACAAAAATCAATGAAGTTCGCTTTGAAGGCGGCGATGGATTTTTTCAAGTGGGCGCACTATTTGGAACGGAAACGATGCAACAGATTTGTCAAGCGGAGGCACATCAAAAATTGATGCCATACGGATCCGATCCGCAAATCCGCCACTTGGAAATGCCCGTTGAAGCTTGTCTCATTTATCCATCGAATGACCAATCGGAGGAGATGAAAGGGCAGGCGGCCTACATTACAAAGTATGAAGCCCCGATTGAAATTGAAGGGAAATCTTATAATTACTTCATTTTATGGGCAGACAAAGACCATATCGAAAAAATTGTTTCAACCCTTTTGTTTTTACCGTGAAAAAACGGGATGCCAGTACTGACCTATGGATGGGTCAGTTTCTGGCATCTCATTTTTATTTATAAGATCTTTCGGATTCGCTCTTTTGTCGTTGATTTGGGGTCATTGGCTCATGTTTCGGCTTTAGATTTCCAAGTTCAGCCAATTCCATTGAAATTTCTTCCTTCATTTTGCTAGGTGCGATTTTTGAATGTTTGGGTGTTTGTGGCATTGAAGTAGCTTGATTTGTTGAACCTTTGTGATTATCATCTCTACCCACTGCGTGACCTCCTCGGTTTGTATTTGTCCTTTTTAATATGAGCGAAAGAAGAAGTTCAATTCAAGAAATTGCATAAAAAATAAGGGACATGTGCAATCTAACACCAACTACAAATTATGGGAGGTTATCCAGATGAAAAATATATCTATTGTTGGAATGGCAATGTTGTTAATCTTTTCTTTGGCGGGTTGCGGAACAAACCAGAAGACGGATGATCAAAATGCTGCGGATCAGGGAACAGCAACGAATACGGAAAATGTTGACAACAACGGAACAGCCAATGAAAATAATGCAAATGACAACAATGCCGAAGGAACGTCAGATCACAAAATTGACATTGCCGAAGAAGCAGCAGATAATATTGTGAAAATTGACGGAGTGGATTACGCGAATGTTCTTGTAACGAATAATAACGCGTATGCTGGCGTTATGTTGAAAGAAGGCGTCGAAGGAACAAAAGAAATGGAAGATAAAATTGCCGACGAAGTACGAGCTACAACCGCAGATATTAACAATGTTTACGTTTCTTTAAATCCTGATTTTGCAAAACAAATGACAGACTACGGTGATAAAATTCGTGCCGGAGAGCCTGTTGAAGGTTTCTTCAAGGAATTCACGGACGCAATAAGTCGTGTATTCCCGGACGCACATTAAGAAAAATATGCAGATGTTTGATGGAAAGTCAATATTATTCCATCAAATTGCACCTAATTATGACAAATTTATTAAATAATAGAATTCTGGCAGTAATCGACATTTAATGCGATTAATATGTTGTAATCTATAGCAGGCTGGCCAAAGCCGCGAGATCGAAAAATATATATGTGGAGGAATTGTTGTGACGACTGCTATAAAAAAAAGGGCATTATCATTTTGGATTCATTACAAACGAAAAGGGATGTATAAGAAGGCGAAGCAATTTGGTTTTACACACCCAAAGGTTGTCTCTCATAGTCAAGACTTGGACAATCTTTTAAATAAATACCAAAATATTGCTTCCCACTAAAAAGCGGATACATCCATGTAGATTGGTTCAAGATGATATGCCTTTCGTTAAAATGAAAAAACTGTTAAATGACTAAAAGTTCTTGTATGCTAAAAGCATGATTTAAACGGAAAAGGTGTATGAAATGGAGAAGTTTATCATCATTGGAGCAGGAATTTTAGGTTCGTCAACAGCTTATCATTTGGCGAAAAATGGTGCGTCGGTAACAGTCATCGATCGGGAGGACAGCGGACAAGCAACAGATGCTGCTGCGGGGATTATTTGTCCATGGTTATCGCAGCGTAGAAATAAAGCTTGGTATGCACTTGCCAAAAGTGGAGCAGCTCATTATCCATCCTTAATTGAGCAACTCAAAAAAGACGGTGAAATCGAAACCGGCTATAGACAAGTCGGTGCGATTAGCCTACATTCAGATGAATTGAAATTGAAGAAAATGGAAGAGCGGGCACGAGCAAGAAGACAAGAGGCACCAGAAATGGGAGCGATCGAATGGTTAACGGTTGAAGAATGTGCCTCTTTTTTTCCACCTATAGCCGATCAGCTTCAGGCCATATTTGTCAGTGGAGCGGCTCGTGTAGATGGACGAGCACTGCGCAATGCCCTTCAAAATGCAGCGAAAAAACATGGCGCGACTTTCGTAAAAGGGTCTGCTCGGTTAGCCTCATCTTCTAATGCTGTAACAGGTGTAAATGTGGGAGAGCAATTTTACCCGGCTGGTTCGGTCATCCTAACAACGGGGGCATGGGCGGCAGAAATTGTTAAACCGCTTGGCATCAACTTAAAAGTGAGTGGCCAAAAGGCGCAAATTGTCCACTTGCAAATAGAAAACACGAAAACAAATGATTGGCCAGTTGTCATTCCGCCGACAAATCAGTACATTGTTCCTTTTGATCACGGACGAGTTGTAGTGGGAGCGACCCATGAGGACAATAGACCGTTCGATCATAAAGTGACGATCGGTGGAATCCATGAAATTGCGACAAAAGCGCTTGAAATTGCACCGGGTTTGACAGAAGGAGCATATGTCGAGACTCGCGTTGGGTATCGTCCGTTTACGCCAAACTTTCTTCCAATTATTGGTGAGTTTGCCCAAGTAAAAGGCTTATGGATCGCAAATGGTTTAGGTGCGTCAGGCTTAACAATAGGGCCGTTCTTAGGAAACCAGCTTGCGAAGCTTGTGCTTGGACAAGAGGTTGAAATTGATTTGTCGCTTTACCGTGTTGAGCAAGCAATTGAATAATTTTGGAAAGATGCCTTCATGCAAGGTATCTTTTTTGTTTTTTCTGCAATCATAGAAACCTTCTGCTATTTGGAAGCGCTTAAATAGTCCCAAGATTTTAAATGTTATTGACTAACGATGACACTCGGTGTACTATTACGAATAATGTTGCCTTATATAAGCAAAAAGAGAGAAGGCAAAAAGAAAAAAAGGGGGATTTTGAATGAGAAAGAATTGGCTCAAATATGCAGTTGCATTGTTTAGTATTGTTTTGGTCCTTGCTGCATGCGGTACTGCAAAAAATGACAATGCAGCAAATAATAATACCGAAGACGAAGGAAATAAGAGCACTTCAACAGATTCAAAAAAATATAAAATTGGCGTGACACAAATTGTTGAACACCCGTCCTTAAATGCTGCTTACGATGGATTTAAAAAAGCATTAGAAGACGCGGGGCTTGATGTGGAATATGATGTACAAAACGCTCAAAACGATAACAGTACAAATACGACAATTGCCAATAACCTTGTAGGTGCAAATGTTGACTTGATTTTTGCGAATTCTACGCCAAGTGCACAAGCAGTAGCAAGTGTGACACAAGATATTCCAATTATTTTCACTTCCGTAACAGACGCAGTGACTGCTGAACTCGTAGAATCCAATGAAAATCCGGGTGGAAACGTTACGGGAACAATTGATAACCATCCAGAAGCAATTCCTAATACGTTAAAATTTCTATCCGAACAGCTAGGTTCTAAAAATGTCGGAATGATCTTTAACTCAGGTGAACAAAATTCACGGGCTCAGGTAGACACAGTGAAAAAATTGATTGAAGATTTGGGATTAGACTTAACAGTTGTCGAGGCATCCGTTGCAACTTCCGCAGACGTTAAACAAGCGGCAGAATCTTTGCTCGGTAAAGTTGATTCACTTTATATTATTACAGACAATACAGTCGTCTCTGCATTAGAATCAGTCGTTTCCGTAGCGAATGATAATAAATTACCAATGATAGTTGGTGAATTCGACTCAGTAGAACGCGGTGGATTAGGTGCATATGGTTTTGAATACTATGACATTGGTTACGAAGCAGGGCAAATGGCTGTAAAAATTTTAAATGGTGAAAGTACACCAGCGGATTTACCTGTTCAAGTTCCTCAAAACCTAAAGCTTGTCATGAATAAGGACACTGTAGAAGCGATAGGGGTTGAAGTGAAGGACGAATGGAATGCTGAATTCGTTGAATGAATGGGAGATGAAATTGCATGTTTTCAGCTGTATTTGGGTCAGTTGAGCAAGGAATCATCTACGCAATTATGGCACTCGGAGTGTACCTTACATTCCGAGTGTTGGATTTTCCGGATCTAACGGTAGATGGTAGTTTTGTAACAGGAGCCGCGGTTGCTGCAACAATGATCGTTTTTGGGTATCACCCGATCGTTGCAACAGGCGTTGCTATAGTTATTGGTTTTTTTGCAGGATGTATAACAGGTTTATTGCATACAAAAGGAAAGATCAATCCTTTATTGTCCGGAATTTTAATGATGATTGCACTTTATTCTATTAATTTACGTATTATGGGCTTAACATCAGAAAACTCGGTAGGTCGGCCGAATATTCCATTGTTAAATGCAGAAACAATTTTTAGTGAATTCCAAACATTTTGGGGTGCGCTTGGCATTGACGATGTACTAAATTCTTTTTTTAGTGCCATGGGTGTACAATATTTACCGTCCACTTGGGGAACATTTTTTCTAATGATCGTTGCGACGTTCATCATTAAACTAGTTGTGGATTGGTTTTTGAAAACAGAAATAGGGCTTGCGATTCGCGCCACGGGCAACAATAAGAAGATGATTAGAAGTTTTTCCGCCAATACGGATACACTTGTCATTGTTGGTTTAGGCATTTCAAACGCCCTTGTTGCATTTTCAGGCGCCTTAATCGCTCAGTACTCGAAGTTTTCCGATATTGGGATGGGAATCGGAATGATTATCATTGGTTTAGCATCCGTCATTATCGGTGAAGCCATTTTCGGCACAAAAACGATCATGCGCACGACACTTGCAGTTGTTGCCGGTGCGATTATTTACAGAATTGTACTTGGTTTGGCGCTTCGGATCGATCTATTGGATACGGGAGATATGAAGCTCATTACGGCAATTATTGTCATTGCAGCCCTAGTCCTTCCGCAATATTTTGATAAAAGAAGAGAGAAAGCTAGAAAAGCGAAGCGTCATGCGGAGCGTTTAGCGGTGAAGGCGAAAGGGGAGACGTCTATTGTTGAAGCTGGAACAGATTAACAAAGTATTTAACGAGGCGACTCCGGATGAAAAAATAGCGCTCGATCAAATTAATTTACATTTAAAACCTGGCGATTTTGTGACGGTCATCGGCAGTAACGGTGCAGGCAAATCGACGATGATGAATATGGTGTCGGGTGCGCTGACACCTGACTTTGGAAAAATTTTCATTGATGGTAATGAGGTTACTAAACTACCAGAATACAAACGATCGCGAATGATTGGCCGTGTGTTCCAAGATCCGATGGCGGGAACAGCCCCCGCCATGACGATCGAGGAAAATTTAGCGTTAGCTTTTTCAAGAAACAAGCTTCGCGGCTTACGTAAAGGGGTCGATAAAAAAAGAAAAGACTTTTTTCGATCGGCACTTGAAACGCTGCACTTGAATCTAGAAAATCGGATGAATACAAATGTTGGGATGCTGTCGGGCGGAGAGCGTCAGGCATTGTCCTTATTAATGGCAACCTTTACCCAGCCATCTATTTTGTTGTTAGATGAGCACACGGCTGCTTTAGACCCATCTAGGGCGGCGTTAATCGCAAATTTAACAAAGGAGCTAGTGGAAAAGGATCAATTGACAACTTTAATGATCACACATAATATGCAGCAAGCGCTTGATCTTGGCAATCGATTAATTATGATGGATAAAGGGCAAATCATTTTGACGGTAGAAGCAGAAGAAAAGAAGCAGCTGACAATTGAAAAACTCATGGCTGAATTCCAGCGTATCCGCGGTGAAAAACTTACAAATGATGCAGCGTTGTTAAGTGTATAATTTAGAAGAAAAAGCAAATAGACGGAATCTCTTGGCTAGGGATTCCGTCTATTTTGATTATGCGTGTGTTGTTAAATCGCTTTTGACTTGAACGACCCATCCAAATGGATCTTCGAGTTTACCCGTTTGAATGCCTGTTAATGTATCGTAGAGCTTTTTGGACAACTCTCCTGTTTCGCCGTTATTAACAATCATTTTATCGCCATTCCAGTTCAGTTCTCCTACTGGAGAGATAACAGCCGCTGTACCCGTACCGAAAACTTCTTCCAGCTGTCCGTTTTCATTCGCAAGCTTAATTTCATCCATTGAGATTTTTCGCTCC
Organism: Sporosarcina sp. HYO08; assembly: GCF_001563475.1. Taxonomy (GTDB): domain Bacteria; phylum Bacillota; class Bacilli; order Bacillales_A; family Planococcaceae; genus Sporosarcina. Next base: position 392,008 of record NZ_LPUT01000028.1, read on the forward strand.
GTAACTGGCACATTCCAATAACGCAGCAACTCTAAAATAGATTTTCTTGTGATTCCTTCTAGTATGCTGCCATTTAAAGCAGGTGTCACCACTTCACCGTTTATTTTAAAGAAAATGTTCATACTGCCGACTTCTTCAACATATTTCCGCTCAACACCATCAAGCCAAAGAACTTGTGAATACCCTTCTTGGTCCGCAACTTCTTGTGCTTTTAAGGCGGCAGCATAGTTTCCTGCCGTTTTTGCATTTCCTGTTCCACCTGCAACCGCACGGACAAAGTTATTTTCAACAAGTATTTTAATAGGATGAATCCCTTCTTTATAATACGATCCTACTGGTGAAAGGATGATCATAAAGCGGTATTTCTTTGAAGGTGCAACGCCAAGAAATGATTCCGTTGCAATCATAAATGGACGAATATAAAGAGAAGTGCCTTCTGCCTTTGGAACCCACTCTTTATCAATTTCGAGCAATTGATTTAAGGCATCTAATGCTAATTTCTCATCCACTTGCGGCATCACAAGTCGAGCACATGATTCGTTCATACGTCTCATGTTTTGTTCGGGACGGAAAAGTCTGATTTTCCCATCTGTTTCTGAAGCATATGCTTTCAATCCCTCAAAGACAGTTTGCCCATAATGAAATACGATCGATGCAGGGTCTAATTCGAAGGGTTCATAGGGAACGATTCGATGATCGTGCCATCCAATTTCTTCATCATAGTCCGCGACGAACATATGATCTGTGAATGTTCTACCAAATACCAGTTCCTCTGGGTTGGGTTTTGCTTTTTGTATTTTGCTTTGTGTGATCGAAACCGGTAATTTTGTCATACTGATCAAATCTCCTCATCTTCTTATACTCTTTATACTTTTGAATAAATGACTGAATAGAGTAAGTATACAGCAATTTTAGCGAAAAATATAGGCATTCCCCGTAAATTATTTACAGATCGGCAATAGTTGTCGAAAAATACTAAAAATTTTAATGGTGTTTGTAAGTTTATTTTATAAAAGCGTTGGGATGGAACGTACATTCTTTTTTTAGTAAGCTTAAAAAGAGGTGGTTACAAATGAAATTCGTGTCATGGAATGTAAACGGACTGCGAGCTTGCGTTCGAAAAGGTTTTTTTGATTATTTCGAGTCAGTAGATGCAGACGTTTTTTGTGTTCAAGAAATAAAATTACAAGAGGGGCAAATTGACTTAGATTTAGAAGGTTATCATCAGTACTGGAATTATGCCGTTAAGAAAGGTTATTCCGGCACCGCTGTCTTTACAAAAGAAAAGCCCCTTTCGGTGAAATATGGCATTGGAGAGTCCGAAGTTGAAGAAGAAGGACGAATTTTAACACTGGAGTACCCGACATTTTATCATTTTTCAGCAAGAAGACTCCATCTAAGTTGTTTTACGGGCGAAGCCCAACAATTCAGGTGGAGATGAATTGCTGTCAGCCAAAAGGCTGAACTCATTTTTTAAAATGTTTTTCCGTTTCGGGGAACCAATGTTCGTTTTTAGTTTTGTTCTTTGGTATAATTAAGTCACAGATAAGGGGGTGAACACACTGGCTAGAAAGAAAACGATTAAAATGTTGCGTAAACAAAAGAAATCTGAAAATATTCAACGGTTCACTCAAAAACAGAATATTGGACGCGGTGTCCTTACGGCTAAAGAATTTCGTCTGCTTCAACGGATGTCACATAGTTCTAAAGCGTTACGTAATGTGGGCTTGTATACCATTAAACAAAGTTGCTTACATAACAATAGGATTGCGACTGTAAAAGAAGTAGATGCTGCTATGAAAGCGGATATGAACTATTGGGGTGTTCAATCGAATTCCGTTCAAGCTATTCGCAGAACTTTGTATTCAGATGTGAAGAGCTTTTTTAAAGCTTTAGAAAAATGGAATAAGAACCCTGAAAAATTCACCGGTCGTCCTAAATTTCCAAAATACTCTGGTTCTACTGAAAAACGGGTCATCGAAATCTACCAAGTTCCAAAAGTTGATAAAGATGGGTATTGGGTTATTCCAATGAATGCTGAATTTAGAAAACGTTTTGGTTCGATTAAAATTCGTATGCCTAAAAATTTGTTAAACAAAAAAATCTCCTACATTGAAATCACGCCCAAACAAAAAGGTCGGTTCTTTGAGGTGCATTACACTTATGAAGTGCAAGTAGCTCAAATGAAAAAACAACCAACGACAACTACAAACGCTTTGGTTATTGATTTAGGTGTAGATCATCTTATGAGTTGTGCAACAAATAAGGGTGATACGTTTTTAATTGACGGAAAGAGATTAAAATCTTTAAATCAATATTTTAATAAGGAAATAGGCAAGCAACAAAAGAAAAATATCGAAAATAGCATTTCCAAGCGTGTAGTGACAAACAAGCAAGCGAACCTTTGGATGAAACGGGAAAGACAAATAAACGGTTACTTTTCTCAAGCCGTAGGTTTGCTTTTCAAAAAAGTCAAAGAGCTAGCTGTTGATACGATTGTTGTAGGTTATAACGCTGGCTGGAAACAAGCGTCTGATATGGGGAAAAAGAACAATCAGAAATTTGTCCAAATTCCATTCAAAAGACTAATTTCCGCCATCGAAAACAAATGTTTAAAGGAAGGCATTCGTTTTTTTAAACAAGAAGAAAGTTATACTTCAAAAGCTAGTTTTCTAGACAGAGATACGATGTCTGTTTGGACGAAAAAAGATCAATTAACCTACACGTTCAGTGGCAAACGGATCACTCGCGGTCTATATCGAAGTAAATCGGGAAGATGCATCCACGCTGATATTAATGCTGCATTAAATATTTTGAAGAAATCAGAAGTTGTGGAAATAGATGAAAAGTTAACAGTAAAAACTCCAGTTAAATTAGAAGTTCAAAAACGTAAGGCTGTTGCTTAGCGCATAGCTTAGTGGGTGTGTCAACCATCCGAGTGTACTCGTCACATTTGTGCCGGGGCTTGTAGTACATAGTTCGTAAGGCTATGACTTCACCGAATTCGTTCGGTGAACTTTAACTCTTCGGAGGGAGGGTGCAAGTGGGAAAACGATAGTTTGTCACCAGTACCGACCTAAAACTTACTTGGGGTGTCACCGTAACACCAGAAGGTGGCATGGACTCTAGAGCGTCAAACTGTCTAGCGATAGACGAAAAGACCTAGAGTTCTAACTCAAGCCCCCACTGAAACGTTTTATCTTAGTAGGGGTAGTTGACCCGGAACAAGAAGGGGCTTATACGTGGTGGAGCTATATGAATAAAAGTATAATTGCGTAGAACACTAATTAAGGGTGATTAGATGAAGAACGCATTGGTTTACAACCGTAAAAGTAGAGGGGAACTAGAGGATTTACAAAAACATAAAAGGGAATTGTTATTCTATTGTGAACGTCATCATTTCAACTATACCTATTTTGAAGAAATAGCGTCTAGCGTTGACGAGGAACGAATTGAATATTTAAAGTTAATCAAGGAAATTGAATCGGCTAAATATGATGTTTTGGTCATAACAGATTTATCACGATTAACTCGAAATTTAAAGCAGCAATTAGAACTATTTGAGTTGTTAGAGAAATTTAATATGATTGTTCACAGCCTTTTAGACGGAATCATTAACCCATCTGATAGCATGGGTGAAATGATGTCTGTTATTAAAGGCATGTTTAATCAATCGGCATATAAAGAAACTTCTAAGAAAATGCACTTGGGACGCTTACAAAGTGCTAGGGCTGGAAAATGGGTAGGTGTGCCGCCTTATGGTTATAAAAAGAATAAGGAAACTTTACTGTAAACGAGCACTTTGTTTCCTCAGAAACACCCGTGTTTTTTTCACATTCCTTCGGAATGGCTACTATACTTCTCCGCAATAATGTGCTAAATTTTTTGCATATTAAAAGGGGGAGTTTTTTTATG
>NZ_LPUT01000029.1 GCF_001563475.1 Sporosarcina sp. HYO08
GTATTAGGCACGCCGCCAGCGTTCGTCCTGAGCCAGGATCAAACTCTCCATAATAGAAGAAATTGATTTGCTCAATTCTTGCTGACTTTGAATCCGAAGATTCTTGTTTTGTTTACTTCACCGACGGGGTCGGATCCGTAAACGTATTTGTTAACGTTTTGCTGTTCAGTTTTCAAGGTTCATTTTTTATAATAAAGAGCCAATTCTCTTCTTCCGTTTTCCCGGAAGCGACTTTTACATCTTACCAAGTTGCCATTTATTCGTCAACAACTTTTCACAAAATGTTTTTGTCGGTTGTTGTCGCTTTTTCGAAGCGCAACGTTTACTACTATAACATGTCTCACGGAACGAGTCAACAACACATTTCAAATTTATTTAAGTTTGATTTTAATATTGTTTCTCGCTCTCGAACGACATGTACTAATATACAATACTTACTTGATTAAAATCAAGTCCTTTTTGAAAATAGTTTTTCCCGCAGCATTTTACCATCGACAACAAATAGCAGAATCCCCGCAATAATAACCATTCCACCTATTATTTGAGAACCCATTAATTTTTCGTGGAATACATAATACGCCAAGATCGCTGCCCCAACCGGCTCGAATAGTACGGCGATTGAAATGACATTTGTACTGACATATTTAATAGCCCAGTTAAATAATGTATGGCCAAGTAAGTTTGGAATAAGCGCAAGTATGATAAACCAAAACCAATCTGATTGCGGATAAGGTCCAAATGACTCTCCGCTTGCCAAGACATAAAAAAAGAGCGTAATTGTGCTTATTGAATAAACGACAAACGTATATGTAATAAGAGAGAGTCGTTTACGTACATCTTGACCAAATAAAAGATAAGCCGTAATAAGCGCACACGCAATAAGTGCTAAAATATCACCATATAATGCCGTTCCGCTTAATTGGAAGTCTCCCCAACTAATAATAACACTTCCGGAAATCGCAATCACACCAGATAAAATTGTTTTAAGCGATAATTTTTCTTTAAAAAAGAAATACGTTCCGACAAATGCAAAGATTGGCTGCAATGTCACTAGAACTGTTGAACTCGCAACAGACGTGTAATTTAACGACTCAAACCAAAGGATGAAGTGAAAGGCCAGAAAAATACCAGCGATTGCTGAAAATATCCAATCTTTCTTTCCTAACAGTTTTATCTCACTTCGATATTTGAACCAAAAGATCGGCATCATAAGGATGACGGAAAATAACATTCTATAAAAGGCAATGACGCCTGCATCGGCTGTGGCAAGTTTTACAAAGATGGCCGATAAAGCAACTGATAGTACCCCTATAATAATGGGGATGTAAGGGTGAATCGACGGTCGTTCCATTGTTAATATATCTCCTTCAATCATGATTACAACTTTGCCATTTTAGGCAATAGGTGTAATTATAACATGAATTAATCCTTATCTTAAAGCACAAAAGGGGGAACTTTGTATGAATTGGATTTTAAGTGAAACACTTTATCCAGAAGTACTAATAAAAATTGCAATTGCTTTAATACTAAGCTTAGTCATTGGTGTAGAAAGAGAAATTAAAAAGAAGCCTATTGGATTAAAGACAAGTGCAGTCATCGCTACTTTTAGCTGTTTGTTAACAATCGTTTCAATTGAAGCTGCTTATCTCGTCCCTTCCCGTCAAGATATCAACGTGACGATGGATCCGCTTCGACTTGCCGCACAAATTGTGAGCGGAATTGGTTTTCTCGGAGCCGGCGCTATTTTAAGAAGAGATAACGACAACATTACGGGACTGACAACTGCCGCTATGATTTGGGGCGCAGCAAGTATTGGCATCGCCGTCGGTGCAGGATTTTTCATTGAAGCCATTTTTGCGGTGCTAATGGTCATGTTTGTCATTGAAGTCATTGCGCCTTTCCTTGGTAAATTCGGTCCGAAAAGATTGCGTACGAAAGAAGCGGCTTTCGTGGTTGTGCTATCGGATAAGTCGAAAATTGACGAACTTATTACTTTCTTAAAAAAAGAAGGCATGATGATTGATAACCTTCGTATCCGCCAAATTTATACAGATGAAAGACACATTCATCATGAATTAGATTTTAGGCTATCAGCATTAACAAAAAAACCGACATCTAAATTGTACATTGATCTATCCACTCTTCCTTATGTAGAATCCGTAGAGATTGAAATTTTTACGTAATTCGTCATAATCCCTCCTTCAATATGATAGGTCGCATGAAAAGTGGGTATAGATAAGAAGGTATCCAAACTGGCAACCTAACGATGAGCAAATCACAACATGTCTAAACGGACTGGAACAAAACGGAGGGATCGTATGGGAGCATTTTTCAAATTACTAAAGAATGGCAATCGACCGGCTTTACTTGCCGCGGTTGTGAACACGATCATCGGCGTACTAAAAGCAGTTGCTTTTTTCATAACAGGCAATGTAGCAATGTTTGCAGAAATGCTGCATTCGTTTGGTGATGCGGCTAACCAACTTTTTGTTTTCATCGGTTCCGCTTTATCCAAACGCGCACCAACGCCAAGATTTCCAAATGGATTTGGCCGAGTGGTGAACCTAGTCTGTTTGGGCGCAGTCATTATCATTGCAATTATGGCTTACGAAGCGGTGAAAGAAGGTTGGCACCATGTCCTACATCCAGTTGAATCCCAAGGGTTTTGGATTAACTTTTCGGTATTAGCCATTGGGCTTGTATTAGAATTTTTCGTTTTTTATAAGGCTGGAAAAGAGGTACTCGTTGAAGGAAACATTCAAAGTAAAGGCTTTCTCGCACCAGTTACATCGAGTTTCCTCCATTTAAATCGTGCAAAGCCTGCTACCAAGCTTGTCTTTTTGGAAGATTTAATTGCCACTTCTGGGGGAGCGCTCGCATTGATCGCCATTACCCTTGCACATTTCTTCGGGGTATTATCGGCGGAAGGGATTGCTTCTATACTCATTGGTCTTATGATGTTTTACGTTGTCGGAAGGGTGTTTTTAGAAAATGCGCGTGGAGCGATTGGTGAAACGGATGAAGAAATGCTGAATCATATTGCCAAGCTCGTTAAAAAAGATCCCGACATTAAAGATTTACAGCGAGTAGAAGTAATCAAAGAAGGCGAGTTTTTACATGTAGAAGTGGTTGCAGAAGTAGATGCAACGCATACCGTTTCCTATGTGGACGCTATTCGCGATCGATTGATGAACACGATCCTACAACAAAAAGGCGTTCGAGACGTCATGATTGCATTCGACCAAGATGATGGCGTGATCAATTGGAAAGAATCTCGTTCTGATAAAATGTAAAAAAATGACGCGACGTTTATAGAACGTTCGCGTCATTCCCCTTTTATAGTGAAGCTTTTAAAATGGCTAGCACGTCTTCACGTTCTAACTTTACAAACTTGCCCAGTGGGCCGTTTGCCATTGCTTTATCCGCCATCAGTTCTAATTTAGCATCATCGATTTGATAATCCGCTAACGTTTGCGGTGCACCGATCGATGTCCAAAATGCACTCAGACGATCAATGCCTTCATATGCCACTTCTTCATCTGTTTTACCAGCAGGATCTACGCCAAAGACATTTACTGCCATTTTTGCAAATCGGGCTGGATTCACATGGACATTATGACGCATCCAATTTGGGAATAAAATGGCTAGACCACCTGCATGCGGAATGTCGTAAACAGCGGATACCGCATGTTCAATGTCATGGGACGCCCAGTCTCCTTGATAACCGAGACGAAGGAAATTATTTAAGCCGATTGTGCCAGCAAGTAAAATCGTTTCCCGCAAATCGTAATTTTCCAAGTCATCCACAAGTTTTGCGCCGTTGTCTATAATTGCCCGCAGGACCCCTTCGCACATTTCATCTTGTACAGGTGTATTGGTTGCTTCATTGTAGTACTGTTCGAAAATATGCGACATCATATCGACAATGCCATACACCGTTTGATCCCTCGGCACGGAAATTGTATAGGTCGGGTCCAGAATGGAGAACTTTGGAAAGTTAAACGGTCCGCCCCATCCATACTTTTCTTGCGTTTCTTCGTTCGTAATAACAGATCCTGCATTCATTTCCGAACCTGTTGCAGCAAGTGTTAAAATCGTTCCGAATGGCAGTGCGTCTTGAGGTTTTGCTTTTTGAATGACAAAGTCCCATGGGTCTCCGTCGTACTTCGCCGCAGATGCGATGAGTTTTGTACAGTCAATGACAGAACCACCGCCGACTGCTAGAACGACATCGATGTCGTGCGCTTTACAAATCTCCGCTCCTTTTCGAGCAGTAGATACACGTGGATTTGGTTCCACACCCGCAAGCTCATGGATTTCCATATTCGCTTCTTTTAAAAGGGACATGACTTCATCGTAAAGACCGTTCCGCTTAATACTTCCTCCGCCATACACAACAAGCACTTTTTTTCCATATTGAGAAAGCTCGTTTGTTAACTGACTAATTTGACCTTTCCCGAATATTAATTTAACAGGGTTATAAAATTCAAAATTATTCATGCCAATCCTCCTTGTCTTTTATCATTATCCAGAACTGAATCGGATTTTGCAAAGCTAATGTCGTATGAAATGAATCCAACAGGGAATAGTAAAAGTAGGAGGTGTTCCCCGGATGAATAAAATTCATAAATTAGCCTTGGCCATTACAATTATCGGTGCGCTCAATTGGGGAGTCGCCGGAATCTTTCGCTTTGATGTCGTTGCACAGATGGCGGGCGGTTCGATGGAATCGTTAGCAAGGTTCATTTATTTACTTATTGGGATTTCAGGACTTTTCAGCTTAGGGCTGTTATTTGATCAATGGCGAAATCCGGAAGTGCGGAGAGAGCCTAAACCGATTCCTGAGGATTATTAAAAGGCATTTCCTAAGTGGAAATGCCTTTTAATCTACTTCTATTATGCCCATCCACGGAAACGGGATGCTTCCGCAGTTTTACGGACCCCGATCATATACGCAGCTAGGCGCATATCGATGTTACGTGTTTTGGCCACGTTGTAAACATTTTCGAATGCCTCAACCATTTTGGCAGTCATTTTCTCACGAACTTCTTCTTCAGACCAGTAGTAGCCCATGTTGTTTTGAACCCACTCGAAGTAAGAAACCGTGACGCCGCCCGCACTTGCCAACACATCCGGTACAAGCAAAATGCCACGATCTGTTAGGATACGTGTTCCTTCTGCAGTTGTCGGACCGTTTGCCGCCTCGACGACAATTTTCGCTTTAATATCATGTGCATTCTCTGCTGTAATTTGGTTTGCAATAGCAGCAGGCACTAGAATATCACAGTCAAGCTCCAAAAGCTCTTTGTTCGAAATTGTATTTTCAAATAAAGTCGTTACTGTTCCGAAGCTGTCTCGTCTATCTAATAGATAGTCAATGTCTAGACCCTCTGGATCATGCAAAGCACCATAAGCGTCAGAAATGCCGATCACTTTTGCCCCTGCATCGTGAAGGAATTTAGATAGGAAGCTTCCCGCATTCCCAAATCCTTGGATAACGATACGTGCACCTTTCATATCAATACCGCGACGTTTTGCCGCTTCTTCGATAATGATCGTTACACCCTCTGCTGTCGCACGGTCTCTTCCTTGGGAACCGCCTAGTACAATTGGTTTCCCTGTAATGAAACCTGGAGAGTTAAACTCATCAATTTTACTGTACTCATCCATCATCCAAGCCATAATTTGCGCATTTGTGAAAACGTCTGGCGCTGGGATATCTTTTGCAGGTCCCATAATTTGGCTGAGCGCGCGTACATAACCGCGGCTTAGACGCTCGAGTTCACCCATTGACATTTCACGCGGGTCACAAATAATTGCTCCTTTTCCTCCGCCATACGGAAGGTCAACAATTCCAGCTTTCAATGTCATCCACATGGAAAGGGCTTTTACTTCCTCAAATGTTACTTCCGGGTGGAATCGAACGCCGCCTTTTGTCGGCCCAACAGCATCACTATGCTGTCCGCGGAAGCCCGTGAATACTTTTACTTTACCGTCATCCATACGGATCGGAATCCGTACTTCAACCATACGTAGGGGTTCTTTTAATAGTTCGTACATTCCTTCATCATAGCCTAATTTGTCAAGTGCTTCTTTAATGACATCTTGTGTAGACGTAAACAGATTCAGGTTTTCAGTCATTGTTATGGTTCGCCTCTTTGATTCATAATGTATTTCTTCGTCACACATTGTACCACATTCTCCAACTTTTTTGGATAGTAAATAGATTATTTAGCAAAAACCTGTTGGATTTTTTCAATCGCCCAGTCTAATTCCTCTTTTTCAATGATGAGCGGTGGTGCAAATCGAATGACGGTGTCATGTGTTTCTTTACATAACAGTCCAAGCTCTTTTAACTGTTCGCAATAAGGGCGGGCAGCTTCTGTCAATTCCACGCCGATAAACAATCCGCGTCCGCGTACTTCTTTAATAGAAGGGTGGTCAATTTTTTCCAGTTGTTCTTTGAAGTAATTACCCAGTTCAATAGAACGCTCCGCAAGTTTTTCTTCTTCGAGCACTTCAAGCGATGCAAGGGATACTGCACATGCCATTGGGTTTCCACCAAAAGTTGAGCCGTGGGATCCCGGGTTAAATACACCCAGCACATCTTTGTTTGCAACGACACAAGATATTGGGAAAACGCCGCCGCCTAGTGCTTTACCAAGAATGTACATATCCGGAACGAAGCCTTCCCACTCTGTTGCGAACATTTTTCCTGTTCGGCAAAGACCTGCCTGGATTTCATCTGCGATGAATAAAACATTGTGTTTTTTGCACAGCTCATACGCAGCTTTCATAAATCCTGCCGGTGGGATGATAATCCCTGCCTCACCTTGGATCGGCTCGATTAAAAACGCCGCCGTATTCGGTGTAATCGCCGCTTCAAGTGCCTTGATATCACCGTAAGGCACTAATTGAATGCCTGGCAGCATTGGACCGAAACCGCGTTTATATTCTTCCTCAGACGATAAAGATACGGCTGTCATCGTACGGCCATGGAAGTTTCCTTCACAAGCAATAATTTCCGCTTGACCATCTGCAACCCCTTTTACATCGTAGGCCCAGCGACGTGCTGCTTTAATAGCCGTCTCAACAGCTTCTGCACCTGTGTTCATTGGCAATGCCATTTCTTTACCGGACAGCTGACAAATTTTCTCATACCACGGGCCCAACTGATCGTTGTGGAATGCACGTGACGTCAATGTTACTTTGTCAGCCTGATCTTTCAATGCTTGAATGATTTTCGGATGACGATGGCCTTGGTTCACTGCTGAATACGCAGATAGCATATCCATGTACTGATTACCTTCTGGGTTTTTCACCCATACCCCTTCAGCTTCTGAAATAACGATTGGCAGTGGATGATAGTTGTTTGCACCAAATTGTTCTGTTTGTGCAATGACGTTTGCGGATACTGAAATTGACATACGATTCCCTCCCCTAATTATGTATGAAGGCTGTCTGAAAACGAAGAGCTAGGCACTTCCAGACAGCCCTTTCTTGTTCCTTCAATTAGAACATTTCTGAAGTTGTTTTCCCTTGCATGTGTAGTTGTAGGTAGTCCGGACCGCCCGCTTTTGAGTCAGTACCTGACATGTTAAATCCGCCGAATGGCTGGTATCCAACAATTGCACCTGTGCAAGTACGGTTGAAGTAAAGGTTTCCAACATGGAAGTCTTCACGTGCTTGCTCAATGTGGAAGCGATTATTTGTAATGACAGCACCTGTTAGACCGTAGTCTGTGTTGTTTGCAATTTCAATCGCTTCTGTAAAACTTTTCGCTTTTGTTAAACCAACAACTGGTCCAAAGATTTCTTCTTGCATCACACGCGCGTCTGGTGCCAGATCCGCAATGACTGTTGGTGCAACGAAGTAACCTTTCGAGTCATCTCCAATACCACCTGCAATAATGCGTCCTTCTTCTTTTCCAATTTCGATGTAGCTCATAATTTTGTCGTATGAAGCTTGATCGATTACTGGTCCAGTGAAGTTGCTTCGGTCAGCTGGATCTCCGTAAGTGATTTCTTTTGTGAGTTTTTCAACACGTGCTAGCACTTCATCATAGACATCTTCTAGGATGACTGCGCGTGAACAAGCCGAACATTTTTGACCACTGAATCCGAATGCAGATTTAACAATCGATTCTGCTGCGAGATCTAGGTCTGCTTCGCTGTCTACGACGATTGTATCTTTACCGCCCATTTCAGCGATTACGCGTTTTAGCCAAATTTGTCCTTCGTTCACAACAGCTGCACGCTCGTAAATGCGTGTTCCGACTTCACGTGAACCTGTGAAAGAAATGAAACGTGTTCTTGGGTGATCGACGAGGTAGTCGCCCACTTCTGCGCCAGATCCTGGGATGAAGTTGACAACACCTGCAGGCATGCCTGCTTCTTCAAGCACTTCAATAAATTTGTATGCAACAACCGGTGTTGTAGAAGCCGGTTTTAGAAGCACTGTATTTCCTGTCACAAGTGCTGCAGCTGTTGTACCTGCCATGATCGCGAATGCGAAGTTCCACGGGGAAATGACAACACCTACACCAAGTGGAATATAGTTAAAACGGTTGAACTCGCCTGGACGGCTCTCAACAGGAATACCCTCTTTCAATTCCAGCATTTGACGTGCGTAGTACTCTAGGAAGTCAATTGCTTCTGCCGTATCTGCATCTGCTTCATGCCAAGGCTTGCCCGCTTCTTTTGTAAGAAGTGCCGAGAATTCGTGTTTGCGGCGACGTATGATCGCAGCAGCTTTGAATAGAACATCTGCACGGAATTCAGGTTTTACTTTTCTCCAAGTATTAAACGTTTCATCCGCAACGTTCATCGCTTTTTCAGCAAGATCTCTGCTTGCTTTTGAAACAGCACCGATCACTTCTTCTTTGTTCGCTGGGTTTGAAGAAACTAATTTTTCTTCAGTCATTACACGCTCTCCGCCAATAATTAACGGGTAATCTTGGCCAAGATATCCTTCAACCGTTTTCATACCTGCTAAAAAAGCTTGTCGGTTTTCTTCTACCGAAAAATCAGTAAATGGTTCGTGTTTGTATGGAATCATTCCATTTCCTCCTCTAACTATTGAAACGCAAAAAATATTTGCATTACAGAATTGATTACATCTATAATAATGCAAAAGATTGTTGCATATTTCAAGTCCGAATTCACAATTCTTTCAAAAAAATGTGCGGATGGTGGTTTATAAATGAAAAAATCGGATAAAATGCTCCTTCCTTTTTATCGGTTTGTCGTTGAGAAGGCCGGCGTCGGCGTCCATGCCATCAACCTAGATGGACGAACTATACTATACAATGACAAAATGAAAGAAATCGAGGGTCTTGCATTAGAAGATGTTGAAGACCGCTCCATTTTGGAGCTTTTCAACTTTGCACAAGAAGAAAGTACGCTATTGAAAGTGCTGCAAAGTGGTAAGGAACAATTAAACATCAAACAAACCTATTGGAATCGAAATGGCACCGAAATTACAACGATCAATGATACATACCCAATTTTTCAAGAAGACAACCTAATAGGCGCTGTTGAACTTGCACAAGATGTAACAGCACTTGAAAAATTCGTCCTGCATCCCCTGCGAAAAAACAGCGACCCCGTTACGTTCAATCAAATTGTCGCAGCAAGCGAATCTATGCAGTCAATCATTGCAACGGCAAAAAAAGCGTCACTTGCAAAACTGCCGGTTTTACTGATCGGTGAATCAGGCACAGGGAAAGATTTGATCGCGGAAAGCATTCACAATGATTCATCACCTTCTAACGAAGATTTTTTTACGCTTCATTGTCATAACGCGGATCCCCTTTTAATTGATCATTTGGACGAAGCGTTGGATAATACGAATTTGCTCACTCTATTTTGTGAAAGGATCGATCTTCTATCCATCCCCCTTCAACAAAAGCTATTGGCAATTTTGGTGGACGAACAAAACACCCATCGCCAAATGATCGCAAGCATCGGGGACGATCCTGTAGAACTGATCGCATCAGGGGAATTATTAAAGGATTTATATTATTTCTTCGCCTCGCTTACAATCCGAATTCCGCCGCTTCGCAAACGAAAAGAAGACATTATGCCGTTTGTCCAAGCTTATTTTGAAAAACGCGGTGGGCGATACGGAACGAGTCTGCTAGATGTGAAACCTGAAGTTGAACAACTTTTTATGACCTATGACTGGCCCGGCAATATGCGTGAATTAGAATTTTTGCTCGATGAAGTTTCTTCACTCGCGACGACAGAAACTGTACTGACGTTCGATATGCTGCCGCTTCATTTTCGAATGAAAGCAACAGACATGACATGCGAAGTAATGCATGCGACTGATTTTATCGTGCAGCCTTCAAAAGAACTCATGCCCCTCGACCAATTTTTAAAAGAAGCTGAACAATATTATTTGCAAAAAGCATTGAAATTAAATGAGGAGAATATCACAAAAACTGCTACTGCTTTAGGGATGAGCAGGCAAAATTTACAATATCGTTTACGCAAAATAAAAAATGAGGACTAGGTTGTGAAATAACCTAATCCTCACCTTTATTATTGTCCAGATCTTTCAATCCAATCTTTCAACTTATCTTTTAACGAATTAAAGCCATCCGCGTCTCGCTCTCTCACTCGATCTTGCAGCGATTTGCGCGGTGAATGGTCTTTTCTTGAAGCTGGCGGTGCTTCTTGTAGTGCGCGGATCGATAGGCTAATCTTTCCTGCCTCTTTGTCTACGTCCAAAACTTTTACTTTCACTTCTTCGCCTATCGCAAGAAAGTCGTGTATATCTTTTACAAACCCGTACGTGATCTCTGAGATGTGTACGAGACCTTGCGTTTCATCATCCAAAGCTACAAATGCACCGTATGGTTGAATTCCTGTTACCTTACCAGTAAGTTCTTCACCTGCTTCGTATTTTTTTGCCATTGTAAACAGCTCCCAGTCTCTATTTTGAACTTCTATCTGCCAATTCGGCCACTTAAAATTATACCATGGTTAGAAGTACTGGGCAAAACAGGTAATGGGATCATTGAATGATTTTGGATGAACATTTGTTGATCAAAAAATAAAGAAAAGAATACTATTTACTTTCCAACAAGCATCCGTTTCATCCCATATGAGCCAGGCGCCATATTCAAAGTTCCCCTCTTGATAGTAAAGCACTGGCGCTAACGGTACACCGTTTGTTTCATTTGTACCCAACTCAACAGATATGGAATCGGCACCATTGAATGCTGGCTGCTTTAATGGCTGCCATTTCTCCGTATACACCTCAAGCGGCGGCTTGTCATCGTTGTTTATTAAAAGATGCCACATCGTTTCGGCGTCTTCGAGATCATTCGCGTAGTAATACATGCCGATCACGACGAGCGGGTGGACGTCTTGTAGCACCGAAAAATCATGCTGTGCATGAAATTGTTCGTAAGTCTCCCTTACCAAGTCTTGGTAATCAAGGTCATTGAGTGCAACCTGTTCGGGTCCTCCGTCATCCTCTGCGGCAAACGATAGCGAAAAGGCCTCATCGTTTTTTGCCTGATCCATAAGCATTGCTAGATGAAAGGGTTCTAAACGATCATAGCTTTCAGACGTCGTCCAGCCACTTACTTCCATTTCCTTTACGATGGACCCCATTAGATAACCGGTCGGGGAGGCTTCCCCCGATGCTGCCATTTTCCGCCAACTATCCCGTAAGTCCATTTTTACTTGCCCTGTGTCATCAAAAACAAAGGCATTGCCGTCATAACCCTTCACAAGTGTTTGAAAGATCCATCCAAATTGACTAAAAAGAAAATCGTATGCCATACTTTCTGATTTGGAAGTGATTAACGACTGCTCCATTTCCAGTAACCCATCGACCGTTTCTTCGAGCGTATACCAAAAAATTGGTTCAAAATCATCTTGGTAATAAATAAATGGCTCTTTTTCCAACAATGTCATATAACCCGCCATGTCTTTATGTAATGCTTCACGCATTTGCTGGCTAAGTGCATTCGATTTGAATTTCGGATAAAGCATCGGCCAAATCGGATCATCCTGAAAATGAAGATTTTGCTTTTCCATACTTTGGATGATCTGATCATCTTCAACCTTTATATTTTCATCAATAAATTGTTGCAAGTCGAAGTTTGGATTTTCTTTCGCGCTATTAAGTTTCCATTCATACCGTGAAAATATGTTCGTATAGACTGCCTGCAGGATAAACTGTTTGTCGAAATAATCTGCTATGAAAGCCTCGCTCCCTTTACGATCATTGGTAAGTGGATGCTTCATAAGGTCTGCCACCATTTCAGAAGGCAGCGTGATCGATTGAAGGATTTCTTCATACGCGGCTTGCGTTACTTTTCGATCCAATTTTTCTTTATTTTCGAGTTGATGTTCTAATTGTTTGATCAATTTCTCAAACTGGCTGCGCGCACGCGTACTAAATACTTCTTCATGATAATTTAACTTGATAAGTGCTTTTTCGGAAAACCCTAATACTTTGTATTTATCATCTATTTCTTGTTCGAATGCTATTTTTAAGTTTTCGATGTATTTTTCAGATCTTGCGTTTTGATAATCTTCACTTGTTAGGACGGAAGTAATTGCCAAAACTAAGAGGCTTAGGACACCGATTCCCCATATGTATAATGATTTTTTAGACGGTGCTTGTTTTTCTTGTTGCACATCATTCGGTTTGTCCTCTTCGGCAGAGGATAACGATATTTCTTCTGTCCATTGATCCACTTCAACCTTTGTAGACAATCGCGCGTACGATTTGGCAAGTAATTGTAACCGTTTTTCTAATTGATCGATTTGTAATTGTTCTTTTGCCTGCCGAATTTTTTCTTCTGGATTAGTGAGTCCAGTAATTGCCGTAATGTCCTCTGCACTTTTTCTATGAAACTCGGTAAGTATGAGGGAAACTTTATCCTCTCTTTCAAGCAGGATAATTTCTTTATGCAGCATTTCATCCTCTTCAAACGATAAAAATCCTTTTTCGTTTGGCGGCGAAGGTGACTTCTCCCGTATGTACGACCAAGCAATTTGATAAAGCTTTAATAATCCGTCCCTTCCCCTATTGAAAGCGTCTTGTTTTGAATACAGCTCAAGAACTGCCATTTCTGTTATTTTTCCAGCTTGTTCTTTTGATAAACCGAATTGAAATGCGAATTGATAAATGCTTTTCGCAGATTGGTCTAACCACTTTTCAAAAGCACGCTGCTCTTTGTTTACGTCGCTTTCCTCCAAACATCTCCCCCCTTTTTTACCTTATACTCCTAATATACCAAAGAATATCCCTTTATTTGCTAGAAAGGGGACAGTGACTTCCAATGTCGATTCATGTAGAATAAAGAGATGTTTTAAATTGCTAACAATAGAAAGTGTGGGTGTACATGAAACAACGTGATCAATGGACGAGCAAAATCGGGTTCATCCTCGCTGCGGCCGGCAGTGCAATTGGACTCGGTGCCATTTGGAAGTTTCCTTATATGGCAGGGACAAATGGCGGCAGCGTCTTTGTGCTTTTATTTATACTAAATACGGTTTTAATCGGGCTGCCTATTTTACTCGGTGAGTTTGTCATTGGGCGAAGAGGACAAGCCGATGCCGTTACTTCATTAAAAAAGCTTGCGCCTAAAAAGCAATGGTTTTGGATGGGCTGGATCGGGCTTGCTGCATCATTTATTTTATTATCCTTTTATAGTGTTGTCGGCGGATGGATTCTTTCCTATTTGGTCCGTTCCTTTACCTTCGAGTTAGGATCGGCCAATCACGTGGAATTGTTCAATTCGATTATCGCGAATCCTTTGGAAGTGTTAGTCGCACAAGGTGCATTTATGCTGTTAACCATTTTGATTGTACAAGGTGGAGTCAATGACGGCATTGAGCGGGCTAGTAAATGGATGATGCCTTTATTATTTATCTTTTTCATCGTTCTTGCGATTCGATCATTGACGTTGGAAGGAGCCATGGAAGGTGTTCGTTTCTTATTTGTGCCTGATTGGTCTTATTTGAAAGGATCGACGTTTTTACTGGCACTTGGTCAAGCATTCTTCTCGCTCAGCGTTGGAGTGACCGCCATGATGACGTATGCTTCTTATTTGTCTAAGGAAGAACGATTGGGACAATCAGCTATGAATGTCGCGATTTTAAATATCGTTATTTCTATTTTAGCGGGACTCGTCATTTTCCCAGCGGTCTTTGCACTCGGACATTCACCGATGGAAGGACCCGGTTTAGTTTTCGTCGTTTTGCCGGCGATTTTCAACCAAATTCCGTTTGGTGGACTATTCATGGTGATCTTTTTCATTTTACTACTATTTGCAACGCTCACTTCGGCAATTGCGATGCTTGAGATTGTTGTTTCAACGGGCATTCGTGAAAAATACGAGTATCGAAAGAAGGCTTCCTGGATTTTCGGTCTACTCATTTTCCTCATTGGTATTCCTAGCGCCCTCTCTTTCGGGCCGTTGTCTGACGTGAAAGTTTTTGGCGGAACCATTTTTGACTTCGCAGATATTTTGACAAGTCGGATTGCTATGCCGATTGGTGCGCTTCTCGTCTCCATTTTCGTTGGATTCGTCCTAACGAAA
This sequence comes from Sporosarcina sp. HYO08, assembly GCF_001563475.1. Taxonomy (GTDB): domain Bacteria; phylum Bacillota; class Bacilli; order Bacillales_A; family Planococcaceae; genus Sporosarcina. The sequence goes on from NZ_LPUT01000029.1 coordinate 14,570, forward strand.
GCACAGACTGATGAAGAGTTGGGTATGCAGCCGCTGCTTCATAACAGCTGGAAGTTTCTCGTAAAGTATATTGCGCCGCTCGCTATCGTAGTCATTTTCCTTGCTTGGATATTTGAATAACACTTCTAGAAGGGGCTGTCCTAAAGCGAAGAGCCAGGCACTTCCAGGACAACCCCTTCTTTTTCAAATGAAAAACTGCGCCCCTTGATGGAGACGCAGTTTTTTGTTTAAACAATACATTTCGCTTCGTATTTAATGGCCAACAATTTATAAGCGATTTGTACACAGTTTTCGATTGGGATCCAAAGCTCGTAGGAATGTTCGTAAATTTCACGAATACGCTTAGCGAGATCTGTCGGATGATCTAGATAGTGCAGCTCAGCTACGACATCTGCAATTTCAAGCTCGTATGCCTTTTGTCCAACTTCGAATGGATCCCACTGTTCTAGAAGCTCTACTGCCTTTTTATTCATTTCAATTGTTTGCATGGCCGTCACCTTATTTTTTTTAATAGTTTAGATTATAATAACATAGTGGAGGCTAAGAAAACATGAAATGAGGGATTTTTGTGGGAATATTCAATGAAATAGTCGAACGCCGCAACACGCGCTCTTTAAAATGGGACAGGTTGGAATTTGTTTATGGGGTCGAAGATGGTTCGGATATTTTACCAATGTGGGTGGCAGATATGGATTTTGCAGCGCCTGAACCTGTCATTGCTGCGATGAAAGAAAGACTGGAACATCCAGTTTTCGGTTATTCGTACATTTGCGATGGTTGTAAAGATGCGGTTCAAAAATGGCATGTGGATCGACATAATTGGCAAATTGAAAAGGATTGGATTCTTTTTCACCAAGGTGTTGTACCTGCAATTGCTACAGTTGTTGAGACATTTACAACTCAAGACGATGCCATTTTAGTGACCTCGCCAGTTTATCCCCCTTTCTTCAACGTGCCAAAATTTCAGGAACGTAAACTAATTGAATGTGTTATGAAAGAAGAGAACGGCGTCTATTCCATTGATTTTGATGCATTTGAAAAATGTTTACAAGACAATGTGAAATTATTTATTTTATGTAATCCACATAATCCAGGTGGAATTGTTTGGTCAGAAGATGAGCTGAAAGAAATGGTTCGGTTATGCGCGAAATATGATGTGCTCATTTTATCGGATGAAATTCATGCGGATCTTGTATTCCCTGGGCATAAGCATATTCCACTTGCAACGATTGCAGGTGAAGAGAATGATCGGATCATTACATGCGTTGCCCCAACGAAAACATTTAACATTGCAGGTGTGCAAATTGCGATGATGATTGCATCCAATCCAGAAATCCGTGAAAAACTGCGTCAAAATGCAATGGCCCATGGTCAAATGGAACCTAATGCATTTGCAGCAGCCGCTTTGAAAGCTGCATATGAAGAAGGCGCCCCTTGGCTTGAACAGTTGCTTGAAGTCGTTTCCTCGAATATGGATTACATCATTGAAACACTTCCCGCGGCGGTACCTGGCGTGAAAATCACGAAACCCCAAGGGACATACTTATTGTGGATCGATTATCGCGGAACTGGTTTGTCAGAGGAAGAAATGATGAAGCGCCTCTTAACAAAAGGAAAACTTGCCCTTGAACCGGGGACGAAATACGGCGAAGCGGGCAGAGGATTTTTGCGCATGAACGTTGCAACAACCCGCAGCCAAGTAGAAGATGGTGTAAAACGCTTTATAGCGGCAATGAAATAAAAAAGTAAAGCCAAAGTCATTTTGACTTTGGCTTTACTTTTTTAGATGACATTCTTGCTAATTGCATCTTCAGCCTGATTGAAAACGCTTGCCAGCCTAGGCGCGAAGTCGAGCGAAGACGCGAATAGAACTTAAGTTCATGAGCGGACGAGCGAGACGAGCAACGACGGATGCGAGCGTTTCTCAACAGGCTGACAGCAATCAATTCGATTGCTGTTTTTCTCTTTCTTCGCGGCGTTCACGCAAAATGCGCGCTTCTAACTCTTTCGTTTCTTCCAATTGTTTTCTCGAATTTCTCCGAAACCATCGGATCGTAAAGTAAAAAAGAATCATAAAAATGATAAACGAAAAGGCCGCGGGAATGTATTCTGACTTGTCTTCCGGAAAGTAAAGGAACGGCATTAACAGGACGTTCATTTACATTCACTTCCTTACATCGAGTAATTTGACAATGACATTATTTTTTCAGAATTTCAATGGATTGGATCGAAACATCTTCAACTGGCTTGTCTTGACGACCTTTTTTCACAGCAGCAATTTTATCAACGACGTCCATTCCTTCAATCACTTGACCGAACACAGTATGTTTTTGATCAAGGTGCGGTGTACCGCCCATTTTACCGTATGCTTCTGCAATTTCCTCAGGCCAGCCGCCAGCTTTCATTTGCTCCACAGAACCTGGTGCTTGAGATGCCTGAACGATAAAGAACTGGCTGCCATTTGTTCCAGGACCAGCGTTTGCCATTGAAAGCGCTCCGCGCAAGTTAAACAATTGCATGGAAAACTCATCTTCAAATGTGTCACCATAAATGCTTGTGCCGCCCATACCTGTCCCAGTTGGGTCTCCGCCTTGAATCATGAAATCTTCAATGACGCGGTGAAAAATAATTCCATCGTAATAGCCGTTTTCGGCATGCGTCAAAAAGTTCTCAACTGTCTTCGGTGCCATCTCTGGGAACATTTTAATCTTAATCGCACCAAGCGTTGTATTCATGACAACGAGTGCTTCGTTTTCTGCTACTTCTGTCGATAATTGTGGATACATAATAGTTGCCTCCTCATCGTTACGGTTCATATTTTCATCAGGAACACTTTTTACATCGTGGGCTTTCCCTTCTTCATTTAACGTCATCCCCTCGTCTTGACCGCAAGCAGAAAGGACGATTGAAAGCACCGCGATAAAAATGATATGAAACATGTTTTTCACTATTGCTTCACCCTGAATAATTTTACCATATTCCCTTTGGCTTTTCGATGATTAAGCACGTTACTTCCTTCGTCTCTCGAAATGTCTTATACTGTTAAGTAGCACGCATAGAAAGAAGGTTTTCAAATGGACGTGCAAAAACGAAATTTTATCATCATTTGGTTTGCTAATTTTTTAGTTGCCGGAACAATGACGATGATTATGCCCTTTCTTTCCCTTTACATCGAGACATTTGGCAATCATTCAGATGTATATGTTCAAAGATGGGCCGGTCTTATTTTTGGTGCCACTTTTATCACGGCGTTTATCATGTCACCGATTTGGGGACGCGTCGCTGACCGATACGGCTTTAAACCAATTTTGATCATCAACGGATTTGGAATTGCAACATCAGTTCTCTTGATGGGATTCATCAATTCCGTCGAGACTTTTTTTATTTTACGTTTATTGAATGGAATCGTGACGGGATTCATCCCTACTTCTCTTGCATTTGTTTCTTCACAAACTTCAAAGGAAGAAGCCGGTAAAATGCTCGGCACGTTACAAATGGGAAGCATGACGGGGATGTTATTTGGGCCCGTTTTAGGCGGCCTACTCGCCGATCAATTTGGCTTCCAATACACGTTCATCATTACTTCCATTTCTATCTACTTGGTAGCACTCCTTGTCCTAGTTGGCATTCGCGAAAAGAAAAAAGAGAAAAGTAAGCTTGCTGTGAACTACACGCGGAAAACTATCGTAAAAGGCATTTTTCGCCATCGATTAATGATGAATGTCATGATCATTACCGCACTTATTCAAATTGGTAATTTTAGCATTCAGCCCCTTCTCTCTCTTTACGTTGCAGATCTTACAGATGCAAAAGATGTCGCTTTTCTATCGGGGATCACTTTTAGTGCTGCCGGGATCGGTAATCTGTTGCTGACACGCTTTTGGGGGAAGCTTGGTGATGAGATTGGCTATGAAAAGGTGCTTTCAATACTGCTTATTCTCTCCTTTATTTTCATCATTCCGCAAGCATTCGTTTCGAACCTTTGGCAGCTTGTCTTTTGGAGATTCTTCTTCGGTATGGCAATCGGTGGAATGATTCCCATCACGACAGCTTTAGTAAGAAGAGAAGCCCCTATTGATATTCAAGGTGAATTAATGGGTTATAATACGAGCTTCCGATTTTTAGGGAATATTATCGGTCCGATGCTAGGCGGGATCCTTAGCGGATATGTCGGCATTCCATCCGTTTTTGTCATAACAGGTGTATTATTTTTAGTCGGATTCACGCTCCTTTATCTAGTGAAACGCAGTCCTTTTCAAGATTTTAGTGAGTACCTAGTTGAGCAGAAAAGAGCAGAAAAAAACGTAAAAACACGCATGGAGCAATCCTAATCTCCATGCGTATTTTGCCGTTTAAGCTTTTAAAATCCCCAATATCCTCCAAATCGCCGGTAGCATGCTGGACAGCCGCAGCCTCGATAAGGTGGAAAGCCGCCAAAACCGCGTCCCCATCCATAGCCCGGAAATATTGCACTTCCTAAGAAGCTTCCTGCCAATCCACCTAGAAATGGTGCACCAAATCCGCCAAATCCACCAAATCCACCGGAGCCGTGAAATCCTCTAGACATTTTCTTCCCCCTCTCCCACTCATCCTATTCATAGAAAATTAAAGAATATGGACGTTTCCCCATTCGATTTAGATCCGTGTTGGTGAAAAATGAAATAACACGCATGCGGCTAAGCCCATGCGTGTTTTGCTGTTCAAGCTATTAAAATCCCCAATATCCCCCAAATGGCGGATAGTAATAATTTGGATAACCGTAGAATGGGTAAGGTGCGTATCCACCAAAACCGCCGCCATATCCGCCGTAACCCGGAAATAACGCGTTACCTAACAGGCTGCCTGTCAACCCTCCGATAAACGGTCCTCCAAATCCACCGAAGAAACCATCAAAACCAAATCCGCCTCGTCCGAAGCCGCCGCCGCCATGACGGTGACCGCCCCTGTGATGATAACCTCCTCTAGGCATTTTCATCCCCCTTTCTCACTTATCCTATTCAAACAGAGTAAGTAAGAGTGGACATATGCCTAGTCCTCTTCTGTTTCGACAGCCATTAATTCCACAAATGTTGCGAGCGTCCTAGCCATGACGCCCGTTCCACCTTTTGGACCTAATGCATGTGCCGCCGCAGCATCCGAAGTTCCTGCAATATCTAAATGAATCCACGGCGTATCTTCCGCAAATTCACCGACGAATCCACCGCCAAAAATCATATGTCCATCGCGGCCAGGTGAGTTATTCAAATCTGCAATATCGCTTTTTCGTATTCTTTTCTTGTCACTTTCCGTTAAAGGCAGGCGCCAAACGAATTCACCTGTTTCAATGGAAGCATGCATAAATTGTTCAAAAAATGCTTCGTCGTTCGTTAAAGCACCTGTCTTATCGTTACCAAGTGCAACGATGACGCCGCCAGTTAATGTCGCTACGTCAATTAAATAATTTGCGCCCGATTGTTTCGCATACGTTACCGCATCAGCCAACACGAGTCGACCTTCGGCATCTGTATTTAACACCTCAATCGTTTTACCACTTAATGATGTGACGACATCATCCGGTTTAAAAGCATCACCAGAAATCATATTATCCGTGGAAGCGATAACAGCGATCACATTTTGCGCAGGCCTGAGTTCTCCAATAATCGTCATAGCACCAAGCACTGCCGCCGCACCACCCATATCCCCCTTCATGCCTACCATACTTTCACGCGGCTTTAAGGAGTAACCGCCTGTGTCGTATGTAATCCCTTTCCCAACGAGTCCAACGACATTTCCCCACTGTTCTGTCGCTGCATATTTTAGAACGATCAATTGCGGTTCTTCTTTTGATCCTTGGTTGACCGCTAAAATGGCACCCATTCCGAGTTCTTCCATTTCTCTCTTACCTAATACTTCGATGTCAAAATCGTATTGCTCTGCAAGATTTCGTGCGTAGTCCGCCATTTTCGCAGCTGTTAATAAATTCGGCGGCATATTCACTAGATTTCTTGCCTCACAAACGGCATGCCCATATACTTTTCCGACTTCAAAGGCTGCTTTTAAAGCATCCGGATCGTATGCGGATAAGAACGTGATCGTTTCGATTGAGACATCACGTGCATTTGAGTTTGTTTTATACCCTTCGAATGCGTAAGCACCGAGCTGAATGCCTTCTGCTGCGACGTAGGCGACATCTTCACAAGTCAATGCATCGCTTGTGAACGGTACTGTCCAAACTGCGACCGAGGAAGCCTTGGCATCTGCAAGTGCCTTTCCTACTGCGGCAAAAGCTTGTCTCAAGCGTTCTTCCGTTAATTCTTTACGTGCACCAAGCCCGACGAAAATGACCCGTTCATATCCTGTTTGCTCAAACGTAGGCATTTTTACAATTTCTTTAAAATCTGTTTTCACGTCACCTGTTTTTAGCCATTCCGGTAATCTTGTTGAAAATGAGTTAACGAAGGCTTCCCATCCTTCACTATTTTCCGGATGTTCGGGTACACCGATGACGAGTACATCAGCTGTTACTTTTGAAAAGTCTGGTTCTACAATAATTGTTTGCACAATGCTTCCTCCCTTGTTCTCTACGCTTCATAGTATATCCCATTACCTTCCATTAGCAGCATCATTCATTCGTCATTTAATTATCGCTTGTTTTTTGATCCCGTCATTGTGGTATACTGTTCGTACACTTTTTGAAATTTGTAAAGGAGTGGAAGACGATGGCAGTATTTCAAAATGTCCCGCTCCTTGCGGCATTATTCGGCATTTTGTTTGCTCAATTTGTGAAAATCCCCATTCATTATTTACTAAGCGGCAAGCTCGATTGGAAACTGATGACGTCTACCGGCGGCATGCCCAGCTCACACTCGGCTGCAGTCACTTCTCTGACGACTGCCATTGCGTACGAAACAGGATTAGATTCGCCACTTTTCGCGGTGTCGGCAATTTTTGCTGTCATCGTTATGTTTGACGCAACAGGTATTCGTTACCAAGCGGGACAACAAGCGCTCATCATCAATCAAATGCGACTCGATTTTCAAACTTTTGTGCAAGAAGCGAAAGGCTGGCAGCATAAAGATGGCCAGCAAAAGATCAAAGAATTAAAAACGTTACTCGGTCATAAGCCGAGTGAAGTATTTGCCGGTGCCCTTACAGGAATCATCATTTCAGTTGTCATTTACACATTTCTGATCTAAGACAAAAAAAGGTAAGTTCAAGTGTCCACTTCCACTTGAACTTACCTTTTTTAAGACATCTGTTAAAACATTTGATAACCTTGTTTCCTCAGTAATTTAATAACAAAGCCTGAAATAATTGCGCCCACAAGACCGCTTGCTAATATAATAACATCGACCACTTGGAGTGCAAGTATCTTCTCCCCAAGCAACTGAAATGAAACTTTAGGCTTTGTAATATATTCATATACCTTTACTTCATCGATAATGAGGATGACTACTATCGGATAAATAATGGCCATCAACCACGTCATACGAAGCAGCATATTTAAGAGGAATCCTATACCGAAAAACATGACGATAAAAATCAGTATAGATAAAACAACGTGCGTTAATGAAATGGTCAATGCATTTCCCTCCGTTTTCCATCCATAATTTTACACGAAGGGTCTAACTCTTTCAATAAATTAAATAAGTTGTTAGAATGTCGTCACTTCTTGAAAAATCCTGGCTTACTCTAGTACAATTTCCTAAAAAAACACTTGCCGTCATCACAGACAGGCAAGTGCCATAAAATGCTTATTTAATGAGGTTAAATTTACCTTTTTTCAAAGTAAGTCCGACGCCGCCAATGAGGTAAAGCGCACGGTTGTCGACCATCTTCTTCATGAATGAAGCTTTTGTACCCGTCATTTTCTTACCGAACACAAGACCGATTGCGTCATCGTCTCCAAGTGAACAAACGCTACCTTTCAAGTCTGGAACGAATTCTTTCGTCGGCTCGCCTTTGATCAATGCATGCACGTTTTGTGCAATTGTCACACCTTGCTGCATCGCAATTTGTGCTGTCGGTGGGTATGGACGATTAATTTCTTCATTGATCAATAATGCACAGTCCCCAACGATGAAAACGTCTTCATGGCCTGGTGCACGAAGGTCTTTTTCAACTTTAACACGCGCACGCATGTTTTCGATACCAGATTCTTCGATTAGTTTGTTTCCGCGAACGCCCGCAGCCCAAATGACTGTGCCCGCTTTGATGAATTCGAATTCATCTTCGCCTTTTTTAATTTTAACGCCTTCTGGAGTTGCTTCGACAACCGGCGTACCGATTGAAAACTCGATGCCTTTTGCACTTAGTTGACGTACAGCATAGTCTACTAGCTCTGGATCAAATCCTGGTAGAACCATAGGCGCTGCCTCTACACATAGCACGCGTACTTTTTCCTGCGGAACATCAAATTCCTTACAAAGCTCTGGCACACGGTTACCAAGCTCACCAAGCAGCTCAATACCTGAGAATCCTGCGCCTCCAACAACAATCGTTAGACGGCTATCGTCTTTTTCTTCTTCAGTAGACCATGTTGCAAATTGATAATCGATATGCTCACGAATTTGACGTGCTGCTTTTACATTCGCCATTGCCAGTGCATATTTATCCAATCCAGGGATGCCGAATGTCTCCCCCTCAAAACCAAGACCGATGACGAGATAATCGTACGTATGCGTACCCGCAGTTGACGTTACAACTTTCCCTTTCACATCAATTCCTTGTACTTCAGCTTTAATAAATTTCACTTTCGACTCATCAATGACATTCTTAACATCATAGCGAACTTGCTCAGGTGACAACGTTCCTGCAGCCGCTTCATGAAGCCATGTGGATTCATAGTGATAATCGTTTTTGTTAATAAGAATAATTTCTACATCGTCCGTACCTACTAATTTTTGCAAGTTAACGACTGTTGTTAGACCTCCGTAACCCGCACCCAATACTAAAACTGTTGGCCTTTTCACGAACATCGAAACCACCTTTTATGTTTTATGAGCCGGGTTCAAACAGTCTAGCTACTATCTAGTCTACAAAACCCGGATTTTGTCATCATTTCGACAAACTTATACTTTAATAGTAGCCCTTTTGATACGTTATTTCAATAGCTTATGGTAAGTGGGAATATTCTGAATACTCCAGATGCTCGTTTGCATAAAAATACCTTCCTGCATCATGCGAGGAAGGTCGTTGTATTATTCACAATCCGAAGGTGCACCTTGTTTTGTAGCAGTTCTGAATGATGTCCCGCAACCGCAAGATGCGATCGCATTTGGGTTGGTGATCGTAAATCCGCCGCCCATGAGTGATTCCTTATAGTCGACAATCGTTCCTTCAAGGATCGGGGCATCTTCTTTTGAAACGAGAATTCGCAGCCCTTGCTGTTCAAGTAAAGTATCTTGCTCTTCTTGTTCCGATGTGAAGCCTAGACCATAGGTTAACCCGCTACATCCCCCGCCATTTACAGCTACACGGAGGAATGAACCTTCTTCACCGTTATGACTCATCATTTCTTTTACCTGATAAGCTGCCGCTTCCGTAATTTCAACAATTTGCGCCATGCGTGTTCCCCTCCCTTTCATCTACCGTCTATAAAAACGAAGAGCCAAGCACCTTTAAACACTGAATATAGTATCGAAATTAGAAAACGATGCTACATTTTGACAGTGTTTAGTGGTGCCAGGCACTTCTAAGACAGCCGCTTTATTAGAATACTTGCTCTACCTCTACAACGCCTGGAACTTCTTCGAGAAGTGCACGTTCGATTCCTGCTTTAAGCGTAATCGTTGAGCTTGGGCATGTACCGCATGCGCCGAGCAAACGAAGCTTCACAATTCCATCTTCAATATCTACAAGCTCGCAATCGCCGCCGTCTCTCAATAAAAATGGGCGTAATTTATCTAATACATTTTGAACTGGTTCCATCATTGCCGTATCTGTCATTGTATTTTAACTCCCCTTTCCTTATACTTATTATAAACTGGATAGCAGAAAAAATCCAACTTTGATTTGAAAGGGGTCTTTTTGTTGAGTCTAAACAAAGTAACAATTGAAGTGTACGGGGCAGATATTATTTGTGCGAGCTGTGTCAATGCTCCTTCGTCGAAAGATACGTATGAATGGCTACAAGCCGCAATTGATCGTAAATATCCTGATCAGCCTTATGCAATTGAATATATTGATATCGAATCGGATATTTCTGATGAGCGGCAACATTCGATTGCCGAGCAAGTGCGTAACGATGAATTTTTCTATCCATTGGTCATGATTGAGAATGAAATGATCGGTGAAGGCTACATTCAATTAAAACCTGTTTTTGCAGAATTAGAAAAACACGGGTATACGCCACAAGCTTAAACGTGAAACTTTCCTGATAATAAAATCTGTTAACTGAGAATAAAAACCCCCATGTTCGGGGGTTTTTAATTCTAAATTATTTGTAAACGCTGCCAAATCGATATTAACCGTTATGCCATTTGTACATCCACAGCACACCAGATTTTAACAGTCTAGCAATTCTGCCCGTAACTGTTCGATCTGCCAAGTAGGCAAACCCTTGCTTTTTACCGAGTGAACCGAGGAAACCTTTTAATTTAATTTCCGGCATTTTTTCAGGTAATGGCTGATCGCTCCATACTAAGCGTAAAATTTTAACGATTTGTTCTGCCTGTTCCTCTGCAACTTGTGCACTTGGCGCATAAGGCAATGCTGCACAGTCACCTACAACGTAGACGTCCTTATATTGCGGAACTTGGTGATGCTGGTTCAAAATGACTCGTCCAGAACGGTCTTTCTCAACTTCCATATTTCGCACCAATTGAACGGGACGGATCCCTGCTGTCCAAACGACTGCATCCACTTGAATTGTTTCTTCGTGGTTATGTAACAGATCCTTTTCAACGCGTGTAATATTTGAGTTAGCTACAACTTCAACATTGTTTTCGTCAAACCACTTTTTCACATAATTACTCAAGCGCTCCGGAAAATCACGCAAAATTCGCGGACTGCGATCAAATAGTTTGATAGTTAGATCAGGTCTGCTTTCACGCAATTCACTGGCAAGTTCTATTCCACTCAAACCTGCACCTATAATTCCTACTGTCGCACCTCCACCTAAGCCAAGAAGCTTTTTATACGTTTCACGTGATTTACCGATTGTTTGAATGCTATATGTATATTCCTCAGCACCTGGCACGTTATGATAGTTATCTTGACAGCCTAGTCCAATGACAAGCTCATCGTATGGAATTTGCATACCATCCGCAAGATATACGCATCTCTCATCCGGCCTAATCTCTATGATTTCTCCTCCGACGACCTTCAATTGACTATGATCAGGAAGTGGTACCCTGACTTCTGTATCTGAGACAGTACCCGCAGCAAGTGCATAAAATTCAGTTTTCAAGCTGTGAAATGGCGTCCTATCAACAAGTGTAATTTCAATGTCAGCTGGTAATTCCTTCGTTAATAGCCGAAGTAAAATACGCATGTTTCCGTATCCGGCACCCAATAATACAAGTTTTCGCATTTTTTTCTCCTTCACGGTTCATTAATTCGACACATTTTTCCTTTTCTCTAGTATAACAGAAGTCTGATATGCCCCACAATACGTGTAGGACTAGTTCTACATATGCAATGTGAGACAATTGACGTTTTCCTAAAAAAAGAGTAGCATTCCAATTAGTGAGGTGATGGATCGTGAATCCGATTGTTGAATTTTGCATAAGTAACCTTGCAAACGGTTCACATAAAACCTTCGAAAAATTGGAGAATGATCCGAATCTAGATGTTCTTGAGTATGGCTGTTTGAGTTACTGTACGAAATGTGCAGAAACACTATACGCCATCGTAAATGGAGAAATCGTTGAAGCCGATACTCCAGAAGAACTTACGGAACGTATCTATCAATTCATAGAAGAGAATCCGCTCTTTTGAGCATTTTTAGAGACTCTCCCACAAGCTGCCAAAGCTTTGCGGGGGAGTCTCTTTTTATCATTCCATTATTTCTCCTCTGGTAAAAATGCTGAAACGGGCCCTAGTTCATTTTCCAGATAATAACGCACTTTACTTGGAAATACTGCTAATTCTTCCATAGAGGCGCGAAGTACGGCCTCAACTTCTTGTCCTTCCACTTCTGTGAATTCCCGAACGATCATTTTTCGAAGGGCGAGCACATTTTTCAATGGTACTGACATTTCGGCAGTAATGACACGCTCATCCTCCATAATATCAATGATGTCGTCATAACTTCCCGGATCCCGCATAATAAATCCGTCGATCATAGAATTGCCAACGTCAATAACGGATTCGATCACAACATGCGCAATGCGCTCAAGTGCCAATGTGCTAATGAAATCTTCATGCCAGTTTTGTTTCGTTTCAAATTGTTGTAATAACTTTTCCATGTAGTCCAAAGTCCTATACATTTTAGTTCGATCGATAAAATACAAAAGAATCCCTCCTACAAGTCCACTTCATTTATCTTACCATTTCCGCAGAAAAAGACCCGTCTGTAGGGGTGTCTACGTAAGGGTCTGTTCTGGTCTTTGCTATTTTTCTGCAGCAGGTTGTTTGACTTTACTGATTTTTCTCAACACGAAATGCGCACAGCCGAAATTACAATACTCAAATAGGTAGTCCTGCAATGTACTTATTTTGGTTTCATACGTCGCTTTTGGGTTTTTGTCATCAAAAAAACCTTTCAGTCGTAATTGACCATAACCCCAATCGCCAAGGATATAGTCGTATTTCAGCAACACATCACTATAACGTGCTAATACCGCTTCTTCGTTGAAGCCATTTCGATAGTCTTTAATCACTTCAAACTGCCAATTGTCAAGGATGATCAATGGTCTTTCACCGCCATTTAACTAAATATCGAAGAGAAATTCGAACGCCTTCTTATAAAGTCGTTCCTTCTAGCTGTTCCTCTCCTCGACGTTGTCTTTCTTTTGCAGCAGCACTTACTTGTTCATCAGCATGGTAACTTGAACGAACGAGTGGTCCCGCTTCACAGTGAGAAAAGCCTTTGGACATCGCAATTTTTCTAAGCTCTCCAAATTCTTGCGGAGAATAGTATTTTTGCACTTTCAAATGCTTTCTCGAAGGTTGTAAATATTGGCCAATTGTCATAATGTCCACTTTATGTGCACGAAGATCGTCCATCGTTTCAAGAATTTCTTCATGCGTTTCCCCAAGTCCTAACATTAAGGAAGACTTTGTCGGGATATCCGGCTGTAATTCCTTTGCACGCAGCAAAAGTTCCAACGAACGGTCATATGTAGCTCTTGCACGTACCCTTGGCGTTAAGCGGCGAACCGTTTCAATATTATGGTTTAAAATGTCCGGCTTTGCGTCCATGAGACGTTTTAAGTTATCGTAGTCGCCCCCCATATCAGACGGAAGCACTTCAACCGTTGTAAATGGACTTTTTCTTCGAATGGCACGAATCGTTTCAGCGAAAATGGCCGAACCGCCGTCTTTTTGGTCATCGCGTGCGACAGCTGTAACAACGGCATGCTTCAAGTTCATGAGCGCTACCGAGTCCGCAACACGCTCTGGTTCAGCCAAGTCCAGCTCAGTCGGTAATCCTGTTTTAACCGCACAAAAACGGCATGCGCGCGTACAAACAGCCCCTAAAATCATGAAAGTCGCAGTACGGCGTTCTCCCCAACATTCGTGAATATTCGGGCAGCGTGCTTCTTCACACACAGTATGTAGATTATTCTCCCGCATCATTTTCTTTAGACCGGTATAGTTATCGTTCGTATTAAGTTTAATTTTAAGCCAATCGGGCTTACGGATATGTTCTGTCTTGTTTGCGTTTTCTGGTCTGCATGACATGATAAATCCGCTCCTTTCTTATTAACTTTTTCTATTTATCACTGTTGTCAATGTACCATATCTTCTGACATCTAACAACACCGCCGGCTTTATCGTCATACGATAAAATAGATGATTGTATTAACATCATGAAAAAAAGCGCCTTTGAAAGACGCTTTTTTTCAATGCCCCCCAAGATAGGCTTTTTTAATTTCTTCACTTTTTTGTAATTCTTCAACAGTCCCCGAAAGAATCACCTTTCCTGTTTCGATCACGTATGCCCGTTCAGCAACGGATAATGCCATATTTGCATTTTGTTCGACGAGTAAAATGGTTGTTCCTTCTTTATTAATATCTCGAACAACTTCGAAAATCGTTTTGACCATTAATGGCGCTAATCCCATTGAGGGCTCATCGAGTAACAGAAGTTTGGGCTTTGCCATAATTGCCCTGCCCATAGCTAACATTTGTTGCTCTCCACCGGACAATGTTCCAGCTGACTGCTTGCGTCGCTCATATAGGCGCGGAAAAATATCATACACTTTTTGATGGTCACTTTTAATCCCATCTTTATCTTTTCTTAAAAAAGCACCTAACTCAATATTCTCTTCTACTGACATTTCCGCAAAGACGCGTCTGCCTTCTGGAACATGTGAAACGCCAGCTTTCACAATCGATTGTGCCGGCTTTCCTGCAATGGGAGCATTCAAATAAGTGATGGATCCATCCTTTGGCTTTAACAACCCGGATAATGTTTTCAATAATGTACTTTTCCCTGCCCCATTCGCGCCGATTAACGTAACAATTTCCCCTTCATTAACTTCCAAGGAAACGCCTTTCAATGCATGGATGCTGCCGTAATAAACATTTAAATTTTCAACTTTAAGCATGCTCATCGTGAACTTCCTCCCCTAAATACGCCTCTATTACTTTGGGATTATTACGAATTTCTTCTGGTAACCCTTCGGCAAGGAGTACACCATGATCCAATACATATATGCGCTCACAAATCCCCATGACTAAGTTCATGTCATGCTCAATAAGTAAAATTGTTAAATCAAATTTCTCACGGACAAACGCAATCAATTCCATAAGCTCTTTCGTTTCCTGCGGATTCATCCCTGCTGCCGGTTCATCCAGTAATAATAACTTGGGACCTGCGGCTAATGCTCGGGCAATTTCCAACCTTCGCTGCTTCCCGTATGCTAAATTTTTCGCCTCTTCGTCTTTGTATTGATCCAACTGGAAAATCTTCAGGAATTCAATTGCTTTCTTTTCCATTTCTTTTTCTTCTGAAAAGTGGGATGGAAGACGCAGTATAGAGCTGAGTGCGGAATTTTTCGCCAAGGAATGATAAGCAACTTTAACATTATCCAAAACAGACAACTCATTGAACAAACGGATATTTTGAAATGTACGGCTAATGCCCCTGCGTGTTACTTGAAAAGGAGGGAGTCCATTTATACGGTCCCCTTTGAATCGTATCTCACCTTCCGTAGGCGTATAGACACCTGTCAACAAGTTGAAACTTGTTGTTTTACCCGCGCCATTTGGTCCAATTAAGCCGATAAGTTCTCCTTGATGTATTTCCATATTAAAATTCGAAACGGCTTTTAGTCCGCCGAACTGTATGCCGACATCTTTCACTTGAAGTAACGGTTCATTGGCCATGCTGCTTACCCCCTCTAGAACCTCTCCACAACTTGAAGTAATCCGTTATTTCCATTGTTCCCATTAATCCTTTTGGACGGTAAAGCATCACAATAATGAGGACTAAACTATAAATAATCATTCGTGTTTCGGGATAGCTTTGAAGAAAAGTAGAGACGATTGTCAAAAGGATCGTTGCGACAATGGCTCCTGACAAACTTCCCAGTCCCCCTAATACAACGTAAATTAAAATATCGATAGATTTTAAAAATCCAAAGTTAACGGGCTGAATGATATAAAAGTTATGTGCATACAGCGCACCTGCAATACCTGCAAAGAACGATCCGATGGCGAATGCCAGTACTTTATAATAAGTCGTATTAATACCCATTGCATCCGCAGCGATCTCATTTTCACGAACAGCAATACATGCACGTCCATGTCTTGAATTTGTAAAGTTAACGATCACAAGGATTGTTATAAATAGACACACATACGCATAAGTCCAGGTTGTCATGTGGGTCACTTGCATTCCTGCCGCCCCACCTACATATTCAATATTCAAAAAGACAATTCGAATAATTTCTGCGAATCCCAGGGTGGCGATGGCCAAATAATCTCCTCTGAGTCGCAAACTTGGAATTCCTACAATGAGCCCTGCAATCGTAGCGACAATTCCTGCTGCCAAAATAGCCATCGGAAATGATAAGTTCAACTTCATTGTTACGATTGCCGATATATATGCCCCGACCGCCAAAAAACCAGCATGGCCAAGAGAAAATTGCCCCGTAACCCCAATCACCAAATGCAGACTGACCGCCAGCATAATATTAATGGCCATAAAAATCAGTGTATTGGAGTGAAAGTTATTTAATATACCTACATTTATAAGTACCTCAACAACTACATAGACAGCAATCGCCGCACTTATAAATGACCAAAACTGTTTTGATCTTTTCATCCCTTATTCACCTACACTTTCTCTCGTGTATTTTTGCCAAAGATGCCGGATGGTTTGAATATGAGGATTAAGATTAAAATGATAAACGCCGCAGCATCTCGCCATAAAGAAAAGCCAAGCGCACTGACAAACGTCTCCACCACGCCGAGTACGAGTCCCCCAACCATGGCTCCCGGAATAATTCCAATCCCTCCCAGAACTGCAGCAACAAATGCTTTCAGACCAGGAATTACCCCCATTAACGGATCAATCTTTGTATAATAAATACCGAAAATTACACCTGCAGCACCAGCAAGGGAAGATCCAATTGCAAATGTTGCCGAAATCGTGTTATCTACATTGATGCCCATTAGTTTAGCAGCCTCACTATCATATGAAACCGCGCGCATCGCTTTACCAATTTTCGTTTTATGTACAATGAATTGTAAAATAATCATTAGCGCAACAGAGACGGAAAGAATTAATAAGGCCTGACTGCTAATTTGTGCACCAAAAAGATTGAAAGTTTTATTTGCCAACACTTCTGGGTAGGCTTCAGGCTGTGCCCCACGCATATAGATAACACCATTTTGAATAAGGAGTGAGACCCCAATCGCAGTAATCAGCGCTGCAATTCTAGTTGCTGCCCGCAATCTTTTATAAGCAATTCGCTCAATAACGACACCAATAATTGCACAGACCGTCATTGATAAAATCAATGCAGGAAAAAACCCAAAGCCCCATCCTGTGATGGAGTAGAAGCCAATGAATGCTCCAATCATAAAGACTTCACCGTGTGCAAAGTTAATAAGCTTAATGATTCCATAAACCATTGTATAACCCAGTGCAATAAGCGCATAAATGCTTCCGAGTGAAATCCCGTTTATCAGTTGTTGTAACCATTCCATGATTTTTTCACTCCGTTTCAAACATTTGATTGAGTATTAACTTCGACATTCTTTGCGGCAAGCAGTGTACGATAAATTTCTCCACAACCTACTAGATTGATATCCGAGAGAAAAAAATAGGGGGAGACATTCCTCCTCCCCCCATTCCTGCCGTTCAGATTAAGGATTAACTTTTGTTTCGAACACTTGCCCACCATTTTCATATTTCAAAATTGTTGCAGATTTAATTGGATGGTGATTTTCATCAACAGAATACAAACCCGTGACGAGTTCCAGATCTTTTGTCGATGCTAAAGCTTCCTGGATTTTTGTTGAATCTGTGCTGCCTGCACGTTTAATCGCATCTACTAAAAGATAAACAGTGTCATAACCTAGGGCGTTAAATGCATCTGGTGATTTCCCATTGTATTTTTCTTCAAATTTCTTGTTGAATTCTTGAATTTTCCCCTCTGGATCTTCAGATGAATAGTGATTCGTCGTAAATGTATTGTTCAAAGCATCTGCTCCTGCTAACTCAAGCAAAGTTGGTGAATCCCATCCGTCTGCTCCCATAAGCGGAACATCAATGCCCATTTCTCTTGCCTGTTTAACGATCAAACCAACCTCTTCATAGTAGCCAGGGATGAAAATGAATTCCGGGTTTGCTGCTTTAATACGTGTTAAAGTAGAGCGGAAATCGGAGTCTTTTGCTACATAGGACTCATCCGCGACAATTTTCCCTCCAGCAGCTTCGAAATCTTTCTTGAAAGAAGCCGCAAGCCCTTTTGAATAATCACTTGCATTATCAGAGTAAATGGCTACATTTTTTACTTTCAGATCATTTGCCGCGAAATTTGCAGCAACTGTTCCTTGGAAAGGATCAATAAATGATGTACGGAATACATATTCGTTGACTGAACCGTCTTCGTTTACTGTAACAGTCGGGCTTGTACCAGATGGACTAATCAAAGGTGTCTTATTACTATTCGCAATTTGCGCTTGTGCAACCGTAGCGCCGCTCGTTGCCGCACCAATGATTGCAACAACTTGATCCTGTGTCGTCAATTTAATCGCCGCATTTGTAGCTTCTGCAGCGTCTGACTTATTATCTACTTTTACAAGTTCGATTTTCTTACCATCGATACCGCCCGCCTCGTTAATCTCCTCAACCGCAAGATCAATTCCAGCAGCTTCTGATGTTCCATAGGATGCGACAGCTCCCGATAATTCTAGGTTCACACCAATTTTAATGGTGTCAGCTCCCTTGGAACCTCCCGTACTTTCGTCTCCCGTGCCCGTTTTATCCGCCCCACATGCTGCCAAGACGCCTAGCGCAAGGGTTGTGGCTGCGAATAGACCTGCAATTTTTTTAAACTTCATATGAAATCCCCCTTTTTTTTGCTGCTTCAATTCCGAACTGATCGTCCATCTATTTGACCAGATCCAGAAGCATCACTTTTTTCCTAGTTTCACGATCCATTGTATAACAAACTACTAATTCAGTCTACTCGGAAAAGTCTGTCTTCCGTTAACAGAAAGTAACACTACTAGATCAATGTGATGAAACGACGGAAAGGTTTGATGCGATCCTACTATTGCTATATGTTTGTTTCTCTTATCATCATTTCCTCCTATCTATCATTAAGCATTCGGAATAGAAAGACTATTTTCATAATCTTAATGACCAGTATATACAGGTAATCAATTATTGTCAAAATATTATTTATTCACCAAAAGTATTAGAGTATAATAAAAGAAGCGATGAATATTCATCGCTTCTTGATCATAGTTGGGTAGCAGACTTTCCTGTTGTGGATTTCTTAATACTCAATGCCCATATGGAAAATAATGTGATAAGTATAACGAAAACAGCTGCAAGACCTAACCAAACTGAACCGGTAATACCTAGAACGATATACCCTGAAGTGGCAATCCCTGCGCTTATTAATGCATAGGGCAATTGAGTTGTAACATGATCAATCAGGTTACAGCCGGCTCCTGTAGCAGAAAGAATCGTTGTATCGGATATAGGCGAGCAGTGATCACCAAAAACGGCACCTGCAAGAACCGCTGCCAGTGCGGGTAATAACATTTCTGGTGCAGCTTTGATCATAATGGTCCCTGCAATCGGTAGCAATATTCCAAAAGATCCCCATGAAGTACCTGTTGAAAATGCCATAACACCAGCAAGAATAAACATGATCACCGGGAGAAAGGAAATTGGTAAATTGGCTTTCATTACGAGATCAGACAGATATAAACCTGTTTCTAATTTTTCGATATGGTACGCTAACGCCCAAGCGAAGATCAGGATGAGTACAGGAGACATCATGACTTTCACCCCACTCACAATCGCACGTCCCATAAGAGAAAAACTTGCTGTATTATTGTTTTTCATCTGAAGCATATACAATAGCCCAGCGAGTACCGTCGCCGCAATTCCGCCAACGACTAATGAGAAAGATACATCTGTATTTTCGAAGATCGTCCAAATACTCATTGATCCCCCTACCACATAACCTGTCCAGAACATCATCAAAAATGTCACAAAAATCAGCATTATAATGGGGGCAACAAGATCACGTACCTTACCATATGTGTGCGTTGGGAAATCCTCTTTTAATTGACCCGGAATAGACTTGTCCGGATCATAGACGTGACCTGTTTCAGTTGCACGCTGTTCATGCTTTTTCATTTCGAAAAGATCGAAATTCGTCCAGGCAAGGAAAAACACCATTGAAAGTGTTGCAATTACATAGAAATTCATCGGCGCCATCATGATAAATGCGGATAGCGGGGAATAATTAATGGCTGCTGCTCCACCAAATATCAGTGCCAATTGTCCGATTAAAAAAGCACCCCAACTCGAAATCGGGGAAACTACACAAATAGGTGCAGAAGTTGAATCGATAAAATAAGCTAATTTCGCACGAGAAATTTTATGCCGATCGGTAATCGGCCGGGAAATTTGACCGACCGCAAGTGCATTAAAATAATCATCGACAAAAATGGCCATTCCCAAAGATACAGTTAGTAATTTTGCGCCCCGTTTCGTCTTAATCCGCTGCACCGCCCAGTCAGCAAATGCCCTGCTTCCTCCAGACAAGCTAACAAATGCAGTGATGATTCCTAAAAGAAGAATGAAGATAATAATATAGACATTTCCAGCATTCAGTGCACCATCATCCCAAAATGTTGTTTTTACTGAATACCATAAATTTTTTAGTGTCGAAGCAGGTTCGAATGCTGCTGCAATCAAAGCGCCTGAAACAACGCCCGCGCCAAGTGATAGAAGCACCCGTCTTGTTGCAAATACCATCACAATCGCAATTAGTGGCGGTAAAATGGATACCCAAGTTCCAATCATGTTTCCTTTTCCTCCAATTTCTTCGGGACTAGAAGGCTTTGCGTATAAAAAAACGGTACCTTGCTCACATAATTGTGTTCAGGGTACCGGTATACTCTACATTTCGTTTGTTTGATAAATTTCAACTCATCTAAACGGACGACTTGTAGCTCATCAAACGTCATTACAAACGTGTGACAGTGTTATCCCTATTCGGAATAACCCCAACCTAATAGACTTTGACTTTTCTATTAAGTTTCGGCACTACTTCCTTTTACATACAGTCAACGATGTCAATCTCACGTATGCTACTCTTAAGCAATGCAGCCTCTACCCAATCGGTATTTTAATACCGTACTATCCTATCAGCTTTTCAAAAGATTTTCAAGTCTTTCACTCAAGTTTTTCCGGTGGAATCGGCACTTCCACTTGAGGATTGAGATTACCAGACCCACCGCTAATGACTGGAATATCACCTTTGATGACCGTAATGGCAACGGGGATTTTTTGCTCTAACGTACTTGTTTTTGTCGCGAGCGGCACAATAATTTGGACATTGACGCTTAGTAAAACACTGATTTCTACATACGCATTATTAATGCCGAAATCCCGTATTTCTGTTTCTGGCACTGCATGGACGTCACCAATGACATGGAACCGGATTGGCACTTTGGGTCCTAAATTTCCAAGCAATGGAATTTGCAAAGCTTGCGATAATGGCACAAAAAAGACAATGCCTCCGTGATTCTCCATTTCTTTTTGATCATATTTAATATTGTCTTGAAGCGGCAATAAGTCCAAATTGCCCGCCTCTGCTTGTTCAAGATGTGACTCTACGAGTGCATGCGTTTCCGCCACGACTTGATTGACAATATCGCTATCAATTTTCACCATGCCATCTTGACCTGACACGCTTGTAATGATTCGACTATTATCGATCGTTCCTTCGGGTCTTGAATTGATCGCTTTGTTAATAACGTGAGCAGCAATTTTCCTCGTTTGTACTTCGGCATATTGCACGTAGACAGGTTTAAGTTTTTCATTGACTACATATAAAGAAAGTGGAATGGTGATTAAAAATGCCGGAATAAGCAGCGGCAGCCATATATTTTTTTTTCTTTTTGCTCTTCGCCTGCGGGTGCTTTGCCCATGAAATTTCAAAACGACGCCTCCCGCTACTAAAGTATGCATGGGACACGTCGTTCATTCTTTCGTTAAGGTTCAGTTGTTTGATCTTTCTCATGGAAATAGTTAGCGCCAAACCATCCTAAAACATCACGAATTAACTCGGGCATACAATAATCTTTTTTGGCATGCTGCAACGTCGGAAAGAAATAGCCAAATGTAAACATATCAAGCGTGGCAAGTGTGTACGTTTCCCCTGCCACCACTTGCCGGTTCCCCGCGAATAACTGACCAGTTCGATTGACAAATAATCTTTCGTGAATCATAGCACCCATCAAAGCACCGCGGAACCCGAGTCCTTTTATTTCAGTTTGCGGCCAGTCTGGATTTAAAGATGTTTCGTAAACATGAATGAGTTCCGCACCATCTAATGTAATGATACACGGATTAATCGGATGAGGCAGCAAGGCATGTAAATGCTGTTTTGTGATCCATCCCGAATCCAAACTTCCAAGGAAAATACCTGCATTAAACATGGCACAATCCGCATTTGTGTAGGCAATCAATGCCCGACCAAAAAAAGAGGCAAGCGGACTTTGATCGAATAAGTTTTGTGGAAGCGGTGTTGGATTATAGAAAACTTCACGGCCCATGGCATCTTTTCCAACTTCAAGGAGCTTATTCAAAATAAGCCGATCTTCCTCGGTTGTTTTCAGTTGTTCTGTACGAACAACGGATGCTTCCATTTTCGCACGTGCACGCCTTGAAATGTCCACATCGACCGTGACGCAGCCGACGTACTCCCCAAATTTCCCTGTTGCCGCTAATAATGTATCATTCACCCATTCACCATGTTGAAATAAATGATGCGTATGCGCGCCAAAAATAACGTCTATTTCTGCACATTCTTCCGCTAACAAACGATCATCCTTTATCCCCATATGAGACAGACAAACGATTAAATCAGTCTCTTTTTTTAACCGCTTCGCAAGTTCCTTCAGCTGTTCACGCGGCGGCGACACTTCCCATCCAAGTTTCGAGTAAAATGCTTGGTATTCTGCGGTTGCACCGATCACGCCAATTTTTGTACCGCGCTCTGTCTCGTAAATCGCAGAGGGCAACATCCAATCGGGGCGGCTGCCATCTTGCTCAACGACATTCCCCACAATGACGTCAAATAATGATTCAGAATAGAGGTCGCATAATTTTGTTTTCGCCATCGTAATGCCTTCATTATTGCCGATTGTTACCGCATCATAGCCCGCCTCATTGAGCAGTGAAACATTGCCTTTTCCGTTCGTTCCTTCTGTAAATGGATGGGATCGATCGACGTGATCCCCAATGTCAAAAATGTAACATGCTTCTTTTTGCGATCCATGCAGACGTCTTTGATCCTGCAGAAAGCGGCTAATTTGCGGCCAGTTTTCAAAATGGCTGTGAATATCGTTTGTATGATAAAAATGAATCGTCTCCAATGTCGTTTCCATATCTCACCCCAACAAGCTGCTAATAATTGACCGTACTCCTAATAGAAGCAGTGTAATTCGTAAAGCAGTCACTAACGTTTCTGATTTCATTTTTTGATTGAGCGAGGCCCCAATTCTTGCACCAAAATAGGCTGCCGGTACGACCGCAATTGTGTAAAGCCAAGGTACATTTCCAAGTGATATATGTGTAATCGAGTTGACAATTGCTGATAAAAAAACCATAAACATGGACGTACCCACTGCCACATGCGGTGGAAATAAAAATAATAAAATCATGGCGGGAACGATAATCGAGCCGCCGCCGATCCCAAACAGTCCCGATATAAAGCCAATCCCGAACGTTAAGAGCAGTGCGAACCAAATCGGATATCCGAACACATGCGTCTCGCCCCGATTATCTGTAAACGTCCGCTGTCTGCCATGATCTACAAACCATCGAACGGGCTTTAAATATTTTCGTACAAGGAGCAAAGTGGAAATCGCGATTAATAGAATGCCAAAGTATAAATTGAAAGATGACAAGTTAAGTCCTTTGTTTACGTACGCCCCTAATAGAGTACCCGGTACACTGCCTGCAAAAAAGATCAAACTGCTTTGATAGTCAATCGTCTTCGTCTTCATGTAATACAAAGTAGAAGAAAGACCAATAAAGATCATCATCACGACTGAAAGACCGACAACACTTTGCGGCGTGATGCCCTCAATCAGCCCTAAGTTAACGCCAATATACAGCGTTGCAGGAACGAGGATGACTCCTCCCCCAAGGCCGACAAGCGCCCCGACAATTCCTGAAAAAAGGCCGATAAAAGCCAAAATAACAAATTCCATGTTCCCTACCAGTCCCCTTCAAAAAAGTCGAGTTGCTTCGGTGTTAGACTTTCAAATTGGATATCGAGCATTTTTTGCAGCCGCTTCGCATTTGGGGCTGCATGTCCACCTGAATTATTGTTGAATATGATAAATACCTCTTCTGATTGTTGCTGAAGATTATGAATCACAGCTTCGATTTCCTGTAATTCTTTAGCACTGTAATCGTATAAGTATCGTACTTTCCGCCATTCTTTGTCGTTACGGCTTGTCTTTTGCCAACCAAATTGATTGCGGCCATGAAGACGAAGCAATGCTTTATCATTCCTTGTCGCAATCGGAACGAGTGGAACACTTCCATTACCAGCTTGCGGTTCATCGCAAACTGTATGGATCACTTGGAGGCCCCGAAGAAATGCTAACGTTTGCTCTCTATATTGCGCTGAATACCAAGATTGATGCCTAAATTCCACCGCAATATCGAAGTCTTGCAGTTCCTCACGCATCTTTCGAATTTCATCGACAGATTTACGTGTACAAGTAAACCAAGGCGGAAATTGTACGAGCACCATCGTAAGTTTCCCTGCTTCTTGCATCGGTTTAATAGATAATCGGAAAGCTTCAAACATTTCTCCTGCATCGGCATATGGGATTTCTCCTCGCTGATGTCCGGTAATTCCCTGATATGCCTTTACAATGAAACGGAAACTGTCAGGTGTTTCCCTAATCCATTTCCGAATATTTCGTTCCGGCTGAATCGCATAAAAGGACGAGTCCAGCTCAACGATCGGAAAATGCGCACTATAGTCTATTAACTTTTCCTTCGACGAAGAGGAGGGCGCATACACTTCCGGATGATCTCCCCAACCTGTCAATCCTATTTGAATCATCCTGTCGCCTCCCTTTAATACAATAACCTCATATTACCATATCCAAAGTCATTTTCGAGACAATTTTGACTTTGGACCTGCGATCAATTGGATTAGTATATGATCGTTTGTTGGTGGTCCATGAACGTTGATCAGAACTTCGTACGCTTTCATTAAAATTTCTTTTTACTTTTTCACCATATGAAAAAACCGACGCCTATGCGCCGGTTTTTTGTGTCATTATTTATCCAATAGAACCTTCCATTTCGAACTTAATGAGACGGTTCATTTCTACTGCATATTCCATCGGCAGTTCTTTTGTGAACGGCTCGATGAAGCCCATAACGATCATTTCTGTTGCTTCTAGCTCAGGGATTCCGCGGCTCATGAGGTAGAACAGCTGCTCCTCTGATACTTTTGAAACTTTCGCTTCGTGCTCAAGAGAAATGTTGTCGTTTAGAATTTCGTTGTATGGAATTGTGTCAGACGTAGACAGCTTATCCATGATAAGCGTGTCACACTCGATGTTCGCACGTGCACCGTCCGCTCTGCGGCCAAAGTGTACAACCCCGCGGTAGGTTACTTTACCGCCGTGCTGTGAAATCGATTTGGAAACGATTGTTGACGACGTATTTGGTGCCAAGTGAATCATTTTCGATCCAGCGTCTTGGTGCTGACCTTTTCCTGCAAGTGCAATCGATAGGGTCATACCGCGTGCGCCTTCACCTTTTAGAATGATTGCCGGATATTTCATCGTCAATTTAGAACCGATGTTGCCGTCAACCCATTCCATCGTTCCGTTCGCTTCACATATTGCGCGCTTCGTTACAAGGTTGTAAACGTTGTTCGCCCAGTTTTGGATTGTCGTGTAGCGGCAGTATGCATCTTTTTTAATGATAATTTCAACGACCGCACTGTGAAGTGAGTTCGTTGTGTAAACTGGTGCTGTACATCCTTCAACGTAGTGAACGCTTGCGCCTTCATCTACAATGATTAACGTACGCTCGAACTGTCCCATATTTTCCGAGTTAATACGGAAATACGCTTGTAGCGGCGTGTCTACTTTGATGCCTGGCGGTACGTAAATAAATGATCCACCCGACCAAACTGCAGAGTTTAACGCTGAGAATTTGTTGTCTGTGTTCGGAACGACAGTACCCCAGTATTTCTTGAACAGTTCTTCGTTTTCTTTCAACGCAGAATCTGTATCTTTAAAGACGATCCCCAAATCTTCAAGATCTTCTTTCATGTTGTGGTAAACAACTTCTGATTCGTATTGTGCAGAAACACCTGCAAGGTATTTTTGTTCTGCTTCCGGAATACCAAGCTTATCAAACGTACGTTTAATCTCTTCCGGAACTTCATCCCAAGAACGTTCTGTTGCTTCGGATGGTTTTACATAGTAAGTGATCTCGTCAAAGTTTAACGAATTCAAGTCTCCGCCCCACTGTGGCATTGGCTTGCTGTAGAAGATCTCCAGGGATTTTAGACGGTAGTCTAGCATCCATTGAGGTTCTTCTTTCATTTTAGAAATTTCTTCAACGATTTCACGTGTTAAACCACGCTCCGAACGGAACACAGAAACGTCTTTATCCGCAAAACCGTATTTATAATCACCGATTTCAGGCATTTTTTTAGCCATTACGATTCCTCCGTTCTATTATTGTTCGTCGTCTTGTCCGACGCCTTTTTCTATCGCTTTCCACGCAAGTGTGGCACATTTAATGCGCGCTGGGAATTTCGCAACACCCGAAAGTGCCTCGATATCTCCCAGATCCAGCGAATCATCTACATCTTTACCAAGCATCATATCGGAGAAAACTTGTGCAATTTTCACCGCTTCACTTGTATTTTTTCCTTTGATCATTTGTGTCATCATGGAAGCCGAAGCCATCGAAATCGAGCAGCCTTCTCCTTCAAACTTCGCGTCTTGGACAATATCGTCTTCGACTTTCAGCGTTAAATGAATCACATCCCCGCAAGTTGGGTTGTTCATATCAACGGTGACATTATTTTCATCTAATACGCCTTTATTTCTTGGGTTTTTATAATGATCCATAATGACCGAACGATAAAGCTGATCGAGGTTTTTAATAGACATCGCTAAAATACTCCTTTGCCACACGCAGCCCTTCAACGAGGCGATCGACGTCATCGACCGTATTATATATATAGAAACTCGCACGTGCTGTCGCGGAGACGTCAAGCCACTTCATGAGCGGTTGCGCACAATGGTGACCTGCCCGTACGGCAATTCCATTCATATCTAATACTGTCGCTACATCGTGCGGATGGACTTCTTCTAAATTGAATGTAATGATTCCCGCGCGTTTGCCTGGGTCAGCCGGGCCGTAAATGGTTAGGCCTTCGATCGTCGACATGCGTTCCATTGCATAGTTCGCAATTTCATGTTCATGTTGTTCGATCGCATCCATACCAATTTCTTCAAGATAATCGATGGCTGCTCCAAGCCCAATTGCGCCTGCAATGATCGGTGTACCTGCTTCAAACTTCCATGGTAACTCTTTCCACGTAGATTCATATAATCCGACAAAATCAATCATTTCGCCGCCTGTTTCTACCGGCTCCATTTGGTTGAGCAAATCTCTTTTCCCATAAAGGACACCAATGCCCGTTGGACCGCACATTTTATGACCAGAAAATGCGAGGAAATCACAATCTAACTTTTGCACATCCACTTTCATATGCGGTGCAGCTTGCGCACCGTCAACGACCATGACCGCACCATTTGCATGCGCAATTTCCGTGATTTCCTTAATTGGGTTCATCGTACCCAGAACGTTTGAAACGTACATGACTGAAACGACTTTTGTACGTTCCGTGACTGCTTCCCGAACTTTGTCGAGCGATAATGTTCCGTCTTCTTCCAAGTCGATGTATTTTAACACCGCGCCTTTTTCCTTCGCAAGCTGCTGCCAAGGAATGATATTGGCATGGTGCTCCATATATGTGATGACGATTTCATCACCTTCACCGACATTTGCCCGACCGTAGCTCTGAGCTACGGTATTGAGTGCAGTTGTTGCGCCGCGCGTGAAGATGATTTCTTCCGTCGACTTCGCGTTAATGAAGTTACGAACTTTTTCACGCGCGCCTTCATACCCTTCCGTTGCACGGTTTCCAAGTGTATGAACGCCGCGGTGAACGTTCGAATTATCAAACTTGTAATAATTGCTGATTGCTTCTATCACTTGCAGGGGCTTCTGTGAAGATGCCCCACTATCTAAATAAACGAGCGGATGGCCGTTTATTTCTTGGTTAAGTATTGGGAAATGCTGACGGATCTCTTTACTGAGCATTAGCGCACTTTCCTTTCGATAACCTCCGTCAATTGTTTCTTAACGCCTTCGATTGGAAGTTTGCTAACAACAGGCGCAAGGAAACCATGAATGACGAGACGTTGTGCTTCTTTTTCTGAAATGCCTCGACTCATCAAATAAAACAGCTGAAGCGGATCGACATTTCCAACAGATGCAGCGTGCCCTGCTGTTACATCGTCTTCATCGATGAGAAGAATTGGGTTCGCGTCTCCACGAGCTTTCTCACTTAGCATAAGGATACGCGATTCTTGAACTGCGTTTGAACGTGTCGCACCTTTTTCAATCTTTCCGATTCCGTTAAAGATCGCAGAACTTTCATCTTTCATCACGCCATGTTTCAAGATAAATGCATCTGTATCAAGTCCCCAATGCACAATTTCGGACGTGAAATTTTGACGCTGTTTACCGCGACCTACTACAACTGTTTTCAAGTCACACGATGAGTTGTCACCGACAAGATGTGTAATGTTCTCAGAAATCGTGTCACAGTCGTTCATTAAGCCAAGTGCCCACTCAATGCGGCTGTCGCGCCCCGTTACACCACGGCGGTTTACATAAGTTGTGAAGCCATCCGCAAGAACGTCTACCGCACCGTAAACGACTTTCGCGTTATCGCCTGCGATAACTTCTGTAACGATGTTTGCAAGGCCTTTTGATTCTTCAACAGTTGATAAATAGTTTTCAACATACGTGACGGAACTGCTTGTCTCCGCAACAACGAGCACATGGTTAAACAATGATGCTTGTGCGTCGTCATGTAAGAATAGTACTTGAAGCGGTTCTTCAACGACAACATTTTTCGGTACGTATACGAATACGCCGCCGTTCATCAATGCCGCATGAAGTGCTGTCAGCTTATGCTCATTCACTTTGACGCCATCTGTCATATAATACTTTTTCACAAGATCGCCATGTTCACGGGATGCTGTGAAAATGTCTGTCATAATTACACCTTGCGCTTTCAATTCTTCTGATAATGACAGGAAAGCTGGTGTATTATTGTGCTGAACATAGATATTTTTTTGTTGCGTTACATCGACAAGCTCACGCGCTTCTTCCGGAAGCTCTTCAAGTGATGCGAAAACAGCTGTCTCAACTGTATGTGATGGAAATTCAGTGAAGTTCCATTTATCAATTTTCGTTTTATCTGGTGTTGGCATTGGGAGCTGTTCCACTCTCGCTAATGCATCTGCACGGAAATCCGCCATCCAATCGGCTTCATTCATCTTAGCGGAATAAGAGCGGACATCCTGTTCGGTCAATGCCACTTTTGTTTCAACTGTCATTTGACATTGTCCCCTTCCTTAAACTTCTTGTCCAACCGTCTCGTCTTCGATGCCAAGTTCTTCTTTAATCCAGTCGTAACCTTGCTCTTCAAGTTTTTCTGCAAGCTCAGGTCCGCCCGATTTGACAACTTTACCTTGCATCATAACGTGAACGTGATCTGGCGTAATGTAGTCAAGTAGACGCTGATAGTGTGTAATCATTAGGCAGCCAAAGTTTTCGCCGCGCATTTCGTTAATACCCTTCGAAACGATTTTTAATGCATCAATGTCGAGTCCTGAGTCGATTTCGTCAAGAATCGCAAATTTCGGCTTCAACATCATCAATTGAAGAATTTCGTTACGTTTCTTTTCCCCACCTGAGAAACCTTCGTTCAAGTAACGTGTTGCCATATCTTCGTCCATTTCAAGAAGCTCCATCTTGCCGTCAAGCTCGCGGATAAACTTCATCAAGGAAATTTCATCGCCTTCTTCACGTTGTGCATTAATTGCAGAACGCAAGAAGTCTGCGTTGGTCACACCTGTAATTTCGCTTGGGTATTGCATCGCTAGGAATAGACCTGCGTGTGCACGCTCGTCAACTTCCATTTCTAAAACATCTTCTCCGTCAAGTGTGACTGAACCGGATGTGATCTCATATTTGGGATGTCCCATAATCGCTTGTGCAAGCGTAGATTTTCCTGTACCGTTTGGACCCATGATTGCGTGGATCTCATTTGTATTAATCGTCAAGTCGACGCCTTTAAGTATTTCTTTGCCTTCAATTTCAACGTGTAGGCCTTTGATTTCCAACGTTGCCATTCCACTACCTCCAATATGTTAAGGATGTAAAAATCACATCCGCAAATTATTATCATTCTAATCTTAACGCATTCACCTTGCGCATGCAAATCATTAAGAATCTTGTGTGATTAACTGATTGCCTGATTTCAAGGCTTCTTTACACCGATTTCAATAGTTGGTATTTATTTTCATTTATTAATTCCCTAATTGAGAATGAAATAACGAGCCTTCTTGAATAACATGAAAAAAACCGGCAAACTAGCTGCCGGTTTTCATTGAAAGATTATGACTTTGTTTCGCCTGGCGAAAAACGATCGACAATGATCGCAAGTGCTCCGTCACCTGTAACGTTTGTTGCCGTACCGAAGCTATCTTGCGCCAAATATAATGCGATCATTAAAGCAATCATCGTTTGATCGAAATGAAGCATCGTGCCTAAAAGACCGATTGCTGTCATTACAGCACCGCCTGGCACGCCAGGTGCTGCGATCATCATGACCCCCAGCATGAAGATAAACGGCAGGAAGGCGCTGAATACAATCGCTTGTCCGTTTAAAATAAGCACGCCGATGGCACATGTAACGATCGTAATCGTACTGCCCGATAAGTGAATCGTCGCAAACAACGGAACCGCAAAGTCTGTCACTCTCGAAGATGCGCCTGTTTTACGCGCTTGACGCAATGTAACAGGAATCGTTGCTGCGGATGATTGTGTTCCAATTGCCGTCAAATAAGCTGGCAGCATTGTTTTAATTAAGAAAAACGGATTTTTCCCTGTCAAAGTGCCCGCTGTCACATATTGAATGAAAAGCATAATCCAGTGCAATACGATAATTAAAACGAAAACAAGTGCAAAAACAGACAGCACTTTCGCTACATGCCCTGCAAACGTCATATTTAGGAATATTCCAAAAATATGAATAGGTAGTAGCGGAATGATGATATATGAAATCACTTTCTCAATAATCGCATTAAATTCATCGAAAAGCGGAAGCATGGAACGACTGCCAATTGACGCCATGCCAATCCCGAGAACAAACGCCAAGACAAGTGCCGTCATAATTTCCATTGGCGCTGGAATGGCCAATTCGAAAAATCCAGAGGCAAGGCCTTCTTCGGGATCCGCTAAGTTGCTAATTTCTTTCCCTTTTAGGAAGCCCGGCAAAATCGTTGAACCGGCAAAAAAAGCAAGGAACCCTGCAAATAGCGTTGAGGAATAGGCGGCCACCGTTGCGATCCCGAGCATTTTCCCGGAACCTTTTCCTAGTTTTGCAATTCCAGGTGCGATAAATGCGACAATAATAAGCGGTACGATAAATGAAAGGAAACTGCCGAAAATGCTGTTAAAGGTTGCAAATAAACGAACGAATCCTTCAGGCACCCATGTACCAAGGAGTACTGCTAAAGCAATCGCAATGACAATTCTCCAAATCAAGCCTATTTTAAGCTTCATTTTTTAATCCTCCTATGATGTTATACAACAAGTACAATACCATATAATGTGTTCTATGGATACGACTTTTCCTTTAACTTTTTTATTCAAAATATTCAATTACCCACAAAAAAGACCCTATCAATCATTTTTGATTGATAGGGTCTTTTTAACTTATTTTACTGGAACGACGGAGCCTTTCCACTCTTCTGAAATGAAATCTTGAATTTCTTTCGATGTCAGCACTTCCACCAAAGTTTTGATGGCTTCATTATTTTCTTCGCCTTCTCTGACAACAATGATGTTCGCGTAAGGCGAGTCAGTATCTTCAAGAACAATGGAATCTTCAACCGGATTCAATCCAGCGTCGATTGCATAGTTCGCATTGATGACAACTGCATCTCCTTCATCGTTATTGTATAGCTGAGGGAGTAGTGCAGGTTCGTAGTTCGCGTCAAATTTTAGGTTTTTTGGGTTTTCAACGATATCTTTTACTTCTGCTTTTACTTTATCTACACCCTCAGCAAGTTTGATCAATCCAGCTGATTCTAGCAATGATAAAACGCGGCCATGTTCTGCCACCGAGTTACTAAAAATGATTGTAGCACCTTCTGGAAGATCTTCTACTGATTCATATTCTTGTGAGTAAACAGCCATCGGTTCGATATGAACAGCGCCGGCATTGGCAAATTGATAACCATGGTCGATGACTTGTTGATCCAAATAAGGGATGTGCTGGAAGAAGTTCGCATCCAGTTCCTTTGATTCCAAGTCTTTGTTCGGTAACACATAGTCTTGATACGTTTCGATGACAAGTTCAATACCTTTTTCTTCAAGTAAAGGCTGCGCTTGTTCAAGAATGACAGCGTGTGGTGTATTAGAAGCACCTACTGCAATTTTTGTAAGTTCTTGCTTTTCTTCGCCTGTGTTATCACTTGCTGCATTATTGTCGCTTCCACTGTCTTTCGCCCCGCAAGCTGCCAATGCAAGAACGAGGATTGCAAACAGTATTCCCCCTAACAGTTTTCTCATCAACATTCTCCCCTTTTCTATTCTCTTTGTATGGTTAGCAGGCAAAACCTGTTAGACCTAAGTTTATTTTACTGGTACAACTGTTCCATCCCATTCTTCTAGAATGAAGTCTTGGATTTCTTTTGACTTCAAGACTTCGATTAACGCTTTGATTGATTCTTTATTTTCGTCACCATTTCGAACAGCAATAATATTGACATAAGGTGAATCCGCATCTTCAATTGCAATCGCATCTTCAAGCGGGTTCAAACCTGCATCAATTGCAAAGTTAGAGTTAATTAACAATGCGTCCCCTTCATCATTGTTATATAGCTGCGGCATAAGTCCCGGTTCATAATTCGGGTCGAATTTAAGATTTTTTGGATTTTCCACAATATCTTTTAATTCAGCCGCTGTTTTATCGATTCCTTCGGCAAGTTTAATGAGTCCTTTTGATTCGAGCATTGAAAGCACACGTCCATGGTCTGAAACAGAGTTACTCATTAAAATCGTTGCACCGTCAGGAAGCTCATCCAGTGACTTATACTTTTTCGAATAGACACCAATTGGTTCAATATGGATGCCGCCTGCATTTACAAAGTCATATCCATTATCTTTCATTTGCAATTCCAGGTATGGAATATGCTGGAAGTAGTTTGCATCAAGTGCTTTTGATTCAAGGTCTGTATTTGGCAGGACATAATCTTGGTATGTTTCAATTTGAAGGTCATAACCTTTTTCTTTTAACAATGGTTTCGCTTGTTCAAGAATGATTGCATGCGGTGTATTAGAAGCACCTACAACAATTGTCGTTTGTTCTTTTTCCTCGTTATTCCCCTCACCTGCATTATTGCTGCTGTTTTTATTTGCTCCGCAAGCGGCAAGTGCTAGTACGAGAACAGCGAATAAAATTCCCGTTAATAATTTTTTCATCCGTATAAAACTCCTTTATTTGTATTAAATAGTAGCCTTATTCATCTCTTATCCACTTTCTTCACAGCGAAATCTCCGATAAATTGGAGAATAAATACGATAATCAAAATAAGTATTGTCGCCATTAGTGTCACATCTTCTCGGCTGCGCTGGAATCCATCTAAATAAGCAAGCGTTCCAAGTCCTCCCGCACCGATGATCCCTGCCATCGCCGTATACCCGACAAGTGCGATCGCTGTCACCGTAATTCCTGATATAAGGGCAGGCATTGACTCGGGCAGAAGTACTTTATAAATAATGGTTGATGTTTTAGCACCCATCGACTTTGCAGCTTCAATGACACCTTTATCTATTTCTTGTAAAGCGATCAACACCATTCTTGCATAAAACGGTGCCGCCCCGATAATCAGTGCAGGCAACGCCGCATCCGGTCCACGAATTGTCCCGAGAAGGAATTTCGTAAACGGGATGAGCAAAATGATTAAAATAATGAACGGGATCGAACGAAAAATATTAACAAATGCACCCGTTAATATATTTACAAGTCGATTCGCCCACAATTGATGCGGACTTGATAAAAACAATATGACGCCTAGTGCAAGCCCGATGACAAACGTGAAAAGCGTCGAAGCAGCTGTCATATATAACGTCTCTACTGTTGCTTCCCACATTTTTGTCCAGTCAACATTCGGGAAAAAGCTTTCAATCATTGCCGATCACCTCCGTCTGTACATCCTTACCATGGAGGTAATTCATTGCTTCTTGAATCGTCTCGTCATTTCCAATGAGTTGAAGAATAAGTGTTCCATATGCTCCACCATGCGTATGTGAAATATTTCCTTGGACAATGTTCACGTCAATATCAAATTGTCGAATAAGGTCGGCCAGAACCGGTTGCTCTGTTCGTTCACCAACAAACACTAGTTTTAACAACGTACCTTCAGGAAATTCTTCTTTTATATGTGTCATCGCTTGTTTGGCTGCTTCTGGTTCAGTCAATTGAGAAACAAATCGTCTTGTAATTGGCTCTTGCGGTGATTGGAACACATCCAGAACGTTCCCCAATTCTACGACTTTCCCAGCTTCCATAACTGCAACTCGGTGACAAATTTTCCGAATCACATGCATTTCATGTGTAATGAGCACAATCGTTAAGCCAAGTCGCTCATTAATACTTGTCAATAACTCTAAAATAGCATCTGTCGTCTCAGGATCAAGCGCAGACGTCGCTTCATCACAAAGCAAAACTTCTGGATCATTTGCCAATGCACGTGCAATGCCAACCCGTTGCTTTTGTCCTCCCGATAATTGGGATGGATAGGCATTTTCACGACCTGCCAAACCGACAAGTTCAATCAGTTCTGTCACTTTCCGGTCACGCTCAGCTTTTTTCACGCCGGCGATTTCAAGTGGAAATGCAATATTTTCCTTCACCGTTCTTGACCAAAGCAAGTTAAAGTGTTGGAAAATCATGCTCACTTTTTGTCTGGCTTCTCGTAACTCTCGTCCTTTAATGGAAGAGATTTCAAGTCCGCCAATTTGAATGGAACCTGTAGTCGGTGTTTCTAATCCATTTAACATGCGGATTAACGTACTTTTCCCAGCGCCGCTATAGCCGATAATCCCAAATATTTCGCCATCGGCAATATCAAGCGACACATCATCAACTGCTTTTATTG
Source organism: Sporosarcina sp. HYO08 (assembly GCF_001563475.1). Taxonomy (GTDB): domain Bacteria; phylum Bacillota; class Bacilli; order Bacillales_A; family Planococcaceae; genus Sporosarcina. The sequence continues at coordinate 49,949 of NZ_LPUT01000029.1, forward strand.
CATTGTTTTGGGCGCCAAATATTTTATTGACATCCTTTAAATTGATCATTTTATTCACCTCAAAAGATAAAAAAACCTTTTTGCAGATTAGCAGAAAGGTTTACGTTTAAAAGTTACGTTCATCCGATCTCTCATCTTTCAAAGCATGCGCTTCGAGTGATTTGGCACCATTTCATAAATATGACGGTTGCCGGGCTTCATAGGGCACTTTCCCTCCACCTCTCTTAATAAGAGCGACATATGTAATTAATTGTTAGGCATAATTTAGCACATGCGGTCTCTTGTTGTCAACTTATTTTGTCGAGAAGATGTGGTACGGACTGAAATGCATACACTTTATGTCGAATGATGCCATTTTTTTGAATGAGCAAGCAAGGTACACTTTCGATCTCATAATCGATCGCAAGCTCCTGCTCATAGTTAATATCTGCTTTTCCGATTGGCAAATTGGGGCGCATCGCCTGCACAACTTCCATCATTTTAGAAGCGACCGCACAAGTCCCGCAAATCGGTGTATATAAATAAAAAACCGCGTCTGCTTTGTTGTTTAATAGTTCTTTCCACTGTTCATATGTCCATTTTTCCAAATGACTCAATCCTTCAAAACAAATATTCCGTTTTCACTTTAAAATTTGCCGCATGTAGGATGGTCGCCAACAATTTGTATGGGGTTGTTGCGACTTCGCGGTAGATCTTATCTGTGTATAAATGATGCGCTTCTGAAAATTCCCTTTTGAACAATGCACGAAGTTTTTCCCCTGAATCGTCAGCGTCTACAAATACGTATAACTCCCAGTCTTCGTACGGTGCTAACAGTTCCTCCAAACGATAAGGACTCACCGTGCCGTTTGTACAAATGATCTTAACAGGTTCGGCAAGAATTGGCAAAAGGCGTTTTCGATCCGTATCGCCTTCAACAATTAAGACTCTTTCCTCATTCAACGCTGTCACCCCATTATATTCAAAAGCGTAGGGCGTCTGGCGCCCGAAGCCTAGACGATTTATTTACAAAAAGCGCCGGAAAATCATCCAGGCGCTTTTTGCATTTGTACATATTATTCTCCGATTGTCATTTTGTCATACTCTTCAGCAGACATTAACTCATCAAGTTCAGAAACATCGGATGGCTCAACAACGATCATCCATGCACCTTCGTATGGTGATTCATTGACAAGCTCTGGGCTGTCTTCAAGTTCTTCGTTTACTTCAAGGACTTTACCGCTAATTGGCGCGTAAAGTTCAGAAACTGTTTTAACAGATTCAACACTTCCGAAAGGCTCGTCCGCTTTTACTTCGTCGCCTGCTTGTGGCAGCTCAACGAAAACGATGTCGCCTAGTTCAGATTGTGCGAAATGTGTAATTCCGATACGGTAGTTTCCGTTTTCGTCTTTTACCCATTCGTGTTCTTCAGAATAACGTAACTCTTTTGGTGTGCTCATTCTTGACCCCTCCAAAACTATATTCATTCTTGTCGATTTTCCCATACTTCTACACGAAACTCAAGATAATCAATTACTTTGTCCAAGTATTTTCGAAACTTTCTTCTTTGAAACCTACTGTTACTTTTTCATCGCTCGCCACAATCGGTCTCTTCAATAACATCCCATCTGAAGAAAGCAACTCAATTTTCTCTTCATCTGACATGGTTGGCAACTGGTCTTTTAAGCCCAGTTCACGGTATTTTTTGCCGCTGACGTTAAAGAACTTTTTAATGTCCAGTCCGGACGTTTCAATCATGTTTTTTAGCGTCGCTGCGGACGGAGGTTCCTTTGTAATATCAACCTCTTCAAAAGGAAGCCCGTTCATCTCTAACCATTTCTTCGCTTTTCTGCACGTCCCACATTTTGCATATCCATAATAGATCAATGTCATATCCTAGTCCCCCTGCTTCTGCCAATTTATCACTAGTATAACAAAAATAACATCCAGGCACCTAATGAGTACCTAGATGTTATGGTGATTAGACGACGTACTTGCTTGCTTGGATGAGCTTTTCAGAGGCTTGGCGTTTTTTCACAATGATATTGTAAGGATTCGAACGCGTTAGCTTTCGAAGTGCGGACAGCATCATGCGCTGCTGATCACCTTCGACAGAAGCGAGCAATGTCTCTTTTGCATCTTTTTCAATTGCTTCAAACGCTTCTTGACAAAAGATTTCTGTGTACAAAATCTTCTGTTGTTCTTTCGCTTCTCCATTTTTGGCCACTGCTTTTTCTGTTCGAAGCAACACTGATTCCATGGCAAAAATCATGTTGGCAATATCGGCAATATTCACTAGTACTTCTTGCTCTGCTTCTAACTTCGTTCCAAAACGCTGCGCTGCCAACCCTGCAACGAGCAAACCAATCTTTTTCGCGTTTTTCACAAGCATTTTTTCCTGCGCAAGTGCTTCTTCGCCAATTTCTTCCGGCATCAGCATAAGCAGCTCTTCTTGCAAGCTTTGCGCTTTTTGAAGAAGCGGCAATTCACCTTTTAATGCTTTCTTCAAAAATGTACCCGGTACGAGCAGTCGATTAATTTCATTGGTTCCTTCAAAAATTCGGTTAATGCGCGAGTCTCTGTAAATGCGTTCCACTTCATAGTCTTGGATATACCCGTAGCCGCCAAAAAGCTGTACTGCTTCGTCCGCTACATAGTCCAGCGTTTCAGAACCGACAACTTTATTAATCGAACACTCGATGGCATACTCGGCAATCGAAGCGGCGATCGCTTTCCCGTCCTTTTGCTGTTCTGGCGTCATTTGTGCATGGCGCGCTTCAAAATAGCCAACCGTTCGGTACATTAAACTTTCAGCAGCATAAATTTTCGATGCCATCGTGGCCAATTTTTGCTTTGTTAAATTAAATGAAGAGATGGGTGTTTTAAATTGCTGACGCTCATTTGTGTACGTAATCGCTAAATCCAGCGCACGTTTTGAACCGCCGACTGTTCCAATCCCAAGTTTGTAGCGTCCGATATTCAAAATATTAAAAGCGATGACATGACCGCGGCCGATTTCACCTAACATATTCTTAACAGGAATTTGTGCATCTTGTAAAATAAGCGTTCTCGTAGAGGAAGATTTCAACCCCATTTTTTTCTCTTCTGCTCCTACGGAAACACCCGGGAAATCTCTTTCGACGATAAAAGTCGTAAATTTTTCCCCATCCACCTTGGCATAGACAATGAATACATCCGCAAACGCTGCATTCGTAATAAATTGCTTTTCACCATTTAAAACGTAATGCGTTCCTTCGGCATTCAGCTTTGCGACTGTTTTTGCCCCCAATGCGTCAGAGCCTGAACTCGGTTCTGTCAGCGCATAAGCAAAAATTTTCTCCGCAGTAGACGAGTAGGGTAAATAATTCTTTTTCTGTTCATCGTTTCCAAATAATACAATCGGTAATGTTCCAATCCCAACATGTGCCCCATGCGTAATCGAAAATCCACCTGTTACAGCCATTTTTTCTGCAATGAGCGCGGATGAAACTTGATCGAGCCCCAGCCCGCCGTATTCCTCGGGAATGTCAGCACTTAAAAGACCTAGTTCTCCCGCAGCCTTCAAGAGTTTAATCGATTGGTCGAATTGTTGTTTTTCCAGTTCTTCCATATGCGGTTCAACTTCGTTTTTCAAAAACTGTTCTGTCGTTTCAGCAATCATTTTCTGTTCAGCGGAAAAATCTTCAGGTGTAAATACACGACTTGCCGCTAGATCTTCCAGTAAGAAAGCCCCGCCTTTTACGAGCTCAGTCATTCTTTTTCCTCCCCTTCAATTGCTTTACAGTAGTTCGAAAACGCCCGCTGCTCCCATGCCGCCGCCAATGCACATCGTCACGACACCAAATTGTTTCCCTTGCCTTTTTAACTCATGCAGTAATTTTAATGTTAACACGGTACCTGTTGCCCCAAGCGGATGGCCAAGCGCGATCGCGCCTCCGTTCACATTTACTTTATCCATATCAAGATCCAAGTGCCGAATGACTTGAAGGGATTGGGAGGCAAATGCTTCGTTTAGTTCCCATAAATCGATATCAGCAATGGTTAACCCTGCCATTTTCAATGCTTTCGGCACGGCAGCAATCGGTCCGATGCCCATCACTTCCGGCGGCACGCCTCCGACAGCAAATGACCGAAACTTTGCGAACGGCTTCAGTCCTTTCGCTTCTGCCACTTCCCGTTCCATCATGAGAACTGAAGCGGCACCGTCAGACGTTTGAGAGGCATTTCCGGCGGTGACGGTTCCTTTCACCGAAAAAACCGGCCTTAATTTCGCCAACACTTCCCTATTCGTTCCATGCCGCACACCTTCATCCATTTCGAATAGAAAAGGTTGTTCTTGAACTTTGCCTTTTTCATCGACAAAACGTTTAACGACTTCAACTGGAACGATCTCATCGACAAACTTTCCAGCGGCAATTGCTGCCCCTGCTTTTTCATGTGATCTTACCGCAAAAGCGTCCTGGTCTTCCCGGCTCACACCGTACTTCATCGCAACTTGCTCCGCTGTATGCCCCATCCCCATATAATACTCGGGTGCTGTTTCGGCTAGCTTGACATTCGGCCGAATCGTATGCCCCATCATTGGTACCATACTCATCGACTCCACACCGCCTGCGATCACCGCTTCCGCATGACCGAGCATAATTCGCTCTGCAGCAAACGCAATAGACTGGAGACCCGAAGAGCAGAACCGATTGATCGTAATGGCTGGTGTTGTGTCGGGCAGTCCAGCAAGTGCACCAATATTGCGCGCAACATTCATTCCTTGCTCTGCTTCCGGCATCGCACAGCCAATAATAACGTCATCGATCGGTCCATCATACCCTCCCGCTCGTTTCAACGTCTCTTGAATGACAAGTGCTCCTAGGTCATCGGGACGAACTGTTGCAAGGGAACCTTTTCCTGCTTTACCGACCGGCGTTCTTGCGCCGGACACGAGAACTGCTTCACGCATGTTTTTTCCTCCTTTAGGCGGGTTCTTTAATTGCGCAGTGGTTTTCCTTTCAAAAGCATATGTTGCATCCGTTGCTGTGACTTTGGTTCTGCAATTAAACTTAAAAACGCTTCTCTCTCAAGGTCTAGTAAATATTGTTCATCTACTAGTGTCCCAAATGGCAGTTTTCCACCTGATAATACAAAGGCAAGTTTCTTCGCGATCTTCAAATCATGTTCGCTTATATAGCCCGATAAGAACATCGCTTCCGCACCAAGCAGTAACGTCGCATAACCCGAATCTCCTGTGACCGGGATTTTCTCCCGCTTCGGTGTCGTGTAGCCATTTTCAAATAAAGTAAGCGCGATTTGTTTCGCTTCGTACAATTGATGATCTTCGTTCACACTGATGCCATCCGCAAAGTTTAAGAAGTTATTTTCTCTCGCTTCTTCGGCAGATGTTGAGACTTTGGCCAGCGCAATCGTTTCAAATACTTGATTGGCCACTTTTTGAAGATCGACTTCCACACCATGCGGAATGCCTTTTAAGAACTTCGTATAGAGACCGATATTGCCGCCCCCGCCGGGAATTAACCCAACGCCAGTTTCCACTAATCCCATATACGTTTCCTGCGCCGCTTGAATATGCGCCGCTGGTAAGCAAACTTCCGCCCCACCGCCAAGCGTCATACCGAATGGCGCAGCAACGACCGGCTTTGTTGCGTATTTTATTTTCATCATGGCATTTTGAAATGCGCGAATGACATAATCTAATTCAAATAGGTTATCGTCCCCGGCTTCCATTAAAATAAGTCCTAAATTCGCGCCGACACAGAAGTTTTTTCCTTGATTGCCAATGACGAGCCCTTTGTAATTTTTTTCGACTTCATCGACAGCAAAATTGATCATTTGAATAATATCCAGTCCGATCGCATTCGATTGCGAATGAAATTCAAGCAAAGCAATGCCATCGCCTAAGTCAATCAAGCTTGCACCTGTATTTTTTTTAATAACACCCTGTTTCTTTTTATACTGTTTTAGATCAATTACTTTTTCATTAACCGGAACTGGACGGTAACGATCCCCATCAAAATAGTGGATCACCCCGTCTTGTTCACCATAAAAAGAGTCATAGCCGCTGTCGAGCAAACTTTGCACAAAAGTGGGGATCTCAAATCCTTCTTCCCTCATTTTCCGAACGGATTTTTGTACGCCAATGGCATCCCATACTTCAAAAGGTCCTTGCCGCCATCCAAAGCCCCACTTCATCGCCTGATCGATGGCGACAATGGTATCGGCAATTTCACCGTGCATTTCGGCTGCGTACCGAAGGGTTGGCGATAAGGTATTCCATAGTATTTCTCCAGCTCGATCTTTCGCATAGACGAGTGTCTTTACTTTGTTCGCCAATCCTTTTTGCTGCTTTGTCATTTCAATTGAAGGCGCTTTCATTTTCTTTGTCTGGATGTAGTCAAATGTTTGAAGATCCAACTCAAGAATTTCTCGACCTTTTTTCACATAAAAACCTTGCGTTGCTTTTGCACCGATCCAGCCGTTATCGATCATTTTCTTCATAAACGGTGGGATCGTAAATACTTGTTGTTCTTCCCCTGTCGTTTCGTTGTAAACATTGTTCACAACATGCATGAACGTATCAAGACCGACAACGTCTAACGTGCGAAAAGTCGCTGATTTAGGCCGGCCGATCAAAGTCCCCGTCACGGAATCTACTTCTCCAATTGAATAACCGTACCTCTCCATCTCACGAAGTGTGACCATTAAGCCGTACGTTCCAATTCGATTGGCAATAAAATTAGGCGTATCCTTTGCGATGACGACACCTTTGCCGAGCCGGTTCTCACCAAATTGCACCATTTCCTCCACAACGGATGGGTCGGTGTAACTTGACGGAATAACTTCGAGCAATTTCAAATAGCGTGGCGGATTAAAGAAATGTGTACCTAAAAAATGTTGTTGGAAATCTTTTGATCGCCCTTCAGCCATCGCATCAATTCGTATTCCCGAAGTGTTAGAGCTAATCATCGTTCCCGGTCTCCGCACTGTCTCAATCTTTTCATATAACGCCTTTTTCGCATCAAGATTTTCCACAATGACTTCAACAATCCAGTCCACTTCTTTCAGCTTTTCTAAATCATCTTCCAAATTCCCAACTTCTATTAATGAGAGGTTACGCTTCGATGTTAGGGGGGCTGGCTTTTGTGTTAGCAGCTTTTTTAAAGCGTTTGCTGCAAACTTATTGCGTACTTGCGGATCTTCCAATGTTAATCGTTTCGTTTGTTCTTCGTTCGTCAATGCCGTAGGTACAATATCGAGCAACAAGACAGGGATCCCAACATTTGCAAGATGGGCTGCGATGCCTGATCCCATCACACCGGATCCAATAACTGCCACTTTTTTGATTTGTATGGCCACGCGCGAAGTCTCCCTTCCACTTTTGAATGAGTGCTCATTCATTTTATGAGTGAAACAACAAAACATTCCCTATTTATTATTCTAAAACATTTTCACTATTTTCACAATATTGAAACCCGATTTCATTATATGCATGACTAGGCAGAGTGTTTCACTACCGCCGCGTAGTAAAACATTGTACACTGACATATGGGAGGGGAATATTTGATGATGAAACCAATTACGACAGTTGAACAATTTAATGAAGCAATTGCTGGAGAGGACAAAGCAATCGTCAAGTTTCAAGCAGGTTGGTGTCCGGATTGCACAGTATTAGATATGTTTATCGGACCGATCGTTGAAAAATACGATACGTATACATGGTACGATGTGGATCGCGACGTGCTTCCTGAAATCGCAGAAAAGTATGAAGTGATGGGCATTCCAAGTTTATTAATTTTCCAAAATGGCGAAAAGACGGGACATCTACACAGCGCCTATACAAAAACGCCTGAGCAAGTTACTGAATTTCTCGACAAAGACAATGAATAATTAGAAGGGAAACGACGGAAGTAGCCCGTCGTTTTTTACTACATAAATTCATGTGATGCATACATTTTGGAGGTCTCTTGATGAAAAAAATATTGCAGGTAAACGGCAAATCACAATATGACCAAGACATTCATCAAGCCTATCGCGCCTCTGCCTGCGGTCCAGTTACGGCTCGCGTCATGCTGGATCAATTCTCCACCGATACATGTTCCTACACCATCAATGAACTTTATCCATTGCTTGGCGGGACAAAAATAGGGCTTTTTAAAAGACGTTTCATCCGAAACATGCAAAAGATTTTGGGAGATGACTGGATCGTAGCCCAATGCTCGTTGGATGAAGTGAAACAGCAAATTAATAAAGGCCATCTCGTTGCAGCCAAGTTCGATAAATGGTTCAAGATCCGTTGGTTCGGCAAATACAAATTCGATTATCATTGGGTGCCTGTCATCGGCTATGAAGAAAAGAACGAGGACATCGATCTAATCATTCACGATAATGGCAGCAGACATCATCCGAGCCGAATCCGCCGTGTCTCTTACAAACAAAATCAAGCCATATTGTCCTTCGTAAAGGTTGAGCCTAGAAATGCTTGACAAACTAAAAAACGCTGCCTGACTTTTCCATCAGGCAGCGTTTTTTTCTCTTGTATGAGCTAGTGCTTGTTTCGGCGTTGCAAAACTTTTAATCTTGCCGAATGATAGGCCTAGATTGACCATTGTTTGGGCAATGGCCGGCGAAATACCGCTTGTCATTGCCTGAATGCCTAGTAAGGAGAATGTTTTAAACAAATAGTAAAGCTGTTGTACGACAAACGTGTCTGTCGTCTCCAATCCCGATAAAACAACAATCTTACACTTCTAAAATATTTCGGCCAAATAGTGAATCTGCCTGTCTGACGATTAGAGAATATCCTTCTTTTTCTATAGCTGCTCTTATGCTTCCGTCAAATGTCGGGATTTCCAATTCTTCCAGTGAATCATTCAAATCCAGTTGACAATGAATCTCGGCAAGTTTTCTAGATAACAGAAGCATCTCCTGATCCTGGGCAATTTTCTTTTGCATCGCTGGACTTAATTGTTCGAGTGCAGCTAATACCCCTTCCACTGTACCGTATTCTTTAATGAGCTTTAAAGCCGTTTTCGGACCAATGCCTTTGACACCCGGATAGCCGTCGCTTGCATCTCCGGTAAACGCTTTTTTATCAATAAATTGGACTGGTTGAATGCCATACTCCTCCACGAATCGTTCATCTGTATACAGATCATAAACGGTATACCCCTTTTTCGTAAAAGCAATCTGAGTGCCCGGTCTCAATAACTGCAATAAGTCTTTATCTCCAGACACGATCGTTATATCTGCCTTACCACCCCACGTATGAACGAATGAACCAATTAAATCATCCGCTTCCATTCCTTCAATCCCATAACTTTTCCATCCCAACAGTTCCGACACGCTCCGCGCCATATCAAACTGCGGTACGAGTTCCGGTGCAGGGGCAGGACGATTCGCTTTATATCCGTCAAACAAATCATTCCGGAATGTATGAGCCCCCATATCCCAGCACACTGCCATATGCGTCGGCTTAAAAATAGAGGCCGCCGTCATCGCATGTCGGGCAAATCCTTGTACGCCATTTGTCGGTACGCCTTTTTCATTTGGCATATAATGCCCCATCGCAGACGTAGCAAAAAAAGAACGGAACAAGAGTGCCATTCCGTCTATGAGTAAAATATGTGGTTTCTCTTGTGTCATTTGTTAAAATTCCTCCAATATCTCGTCGCATCCCTCTATCCTTATTTTAGCATACACGATTGTTTAATAGTTAAGCCAGATATTACTTATCCAGAAATTTCAAATAACATACGTATATTAGGAGATAATTCACTGTGAAGAAAGTACTGTTTTTAATTTGATCTCTATCTGATCTGATTAAATGCACTGCGCATATTTACTTCCTTCAATTCCCCCATTCATCAATAGGTATACCCATTCCTTTTTAATACCCCATGCATACACTACATCGAACCACCTAGAAGGAGTGAGCGAATGGTTAATATGCAGCCGTCTGGGCAAGATGGGCAGATGTGGTTCCCTAAGTTACCAGAAGGATATGAGGAAAGGCAGGAGCAGATGATGCATAGTTATGCAAATTGGCAAGGAATGCCCGGCATGGCAATGACAGAATGGCACGGCATGCCTGATATGGATCCGTCGGGAATGGGCATGCAAGGAATGGAAATGCCTGGTATGGAAATGGCAGCGGCTTATCCGCACGAAGAGATGTCTGGCATGCAAATGCCTGAAATGTCGAATTGGCATGGGATGGAACATATGGAAATGGTTAACCAACCACGTTGGCATGGTAACCCCGATCCGCCGTCACCGTTCGGAGGACCTGGATTTGGACCGCCGCACGGGGGACCCGAATTCGGACCGCCAATGCATGGGGGGCCTGGATTTGGACCACCGCATGGGGGACCCGGATTTGGACCGCCAATGCATGGAGGGCCTGGATTTGGACCGCCGCATGGAGGGCATGGGCAGGGGGGACATGGAGGACATGGCCAACACGCACAACCGCCTTCATCACCGCCGCCGTTCCATACACCTAGTTTCCCAACTCACCAAACCTTTGCGGTAGATCCGGGTGCTATTCGCGGATGTCTATACCGGTTTACGTATGTTTGGTTATCCAGACGGAACGGTTTTTGGTTTTATCCCGTATTTGTAGGCCGCAGATCTGTTGCCGGTTATCGTTGGAATAGCCGCCGCCGTAGATGGGAATATACAGGGATAGATTTGAACCAAATTATTCGTTTCACTTGTTCTTGATATAGGGAACATGTATTATAGTACCTATTCACTTTTGACTGAAACAAGTAAAAATCGAATCCGTTGTACTAGGATTCGATTTTTTATTTGTGGATGCGTTTGATTCGACTGCATGATGGGAATGAGCAGTGTATAGAACTTTGGCATGCTTTTTATAATATTGGACACATTAGGTTAAAAGTGTAAATTATCTTAATGAAACTTAGGTGATGAAATGAAAAAAGTCTCAAATGTGTTTTGGATCGCAGCTGGGCTTGTGGTGCTCGCTTTGTTGTACGGTGTATTTGCACCCCAAAGCTTTGAAGCTGTGACCAATAACATGAAAAACTTTATAACGTCTGCATTTGGTTGGTACTATTTGCTAGTAGTTACTGGTATCGTTTTTTTCTGCTTCTTCTTTATTGTGAGTCCAATTGGGCAGATTACACTAGGGAAACCGGACGAAAAACCGGAATATTCCCGAACAAGCTGGTTTGCAATGCTTTTCTCCGCCGGCATGGGCATTGGACTCGTCTTCTGGGGTGCTGCAGAACCGCTTTCGCATTTTGCGATTAGCCCTGCAACTGAGCAACCGGGCACAGAGGCCGCGTTCCGCGAATCTATGCGCTTCACATTTTTCCACTGGGGTATCCATGCATGGGCAATCTATGCTGTCGTTGCCATGTCACTCGCCTATTTCCAATTCCGCGAAGACGCACCGGGGTTAATCTCCTCTACCCTGCGACCGATTTTCGGTGATAAAATCAATGGACCATTCGGAACGACTGTTAACGTACTTGCAGTTTTCGCCACAGTCGTCGGTGTTGCGACTACCCTTGGCTTTGGTGCCATTCAAATTAATGGTGGACTTGCTTACTTATTTGGCATCCCTAATAGCTTTTCAGTTCAAATGATCATTATTAGCGTTGTAACAGTCCTTTTCATTATCTCTGCATGGTCCGGGTTAGGAAAAGGGATTAAGTACTTATCAAATGCGAATCTGGTGCTGGCCGTTATTTTATTAATGCTCGTCATTATCCTTGGTCCTACGTTATTAATTTTTGATACTTTTACCGATACGATCGGTCAGTATTTGCAAAACTTGCCGCGCATGAGTTTTAGATCCGCGCCATTGGATGATGTTAATCGTGCTTGGATTAATGGTTGGACAATCTTCTATTGGGCTTGGTGGATTTCTTGGGCGCCATTCGTTGGGATTTTCATCGCACGCGTCTCACGCGGTCGAACGATTCGTGAATTTTTAGTTGGTGTTTTACTATTGCCAACGTTACTCAGCTTTTTCTGGTTCTCCGTTTTCGGCGCCACGGCAATGGATGTACAACTAAAAGGGACAGACCTTTCTGGGTTGAAGACTGAGGAAACGTTATTTGCGGTCTTCCACGAAATGCCGATGTCTATGCTGCTGTCGATTGTTGCAATCTTGCTCATTGCTATTTTCTTCATTACATCTGCTGACTCCGCAACGTTTGTTCTTGGCATGCAGACAACGTACGGTTCATTGACGCCGCCAAATACTGTTAAATTAACATGGGGTGTTGCACAAGCCGCCATTGCCATGATTCTTTTATCCGCCAATGGACTAACAGCATTGCAAAACGCACTCATTATTGCCGCGTTGCCCTTTTCCTTTATCATGATCTTAATGATGATCTCACTATATAAAGCGCTCGATAAGGAAAGAAAAGAATTAGGGCTTATGGTACGCCCTTATGAAAAGCGAAGAAAAATTAAATAGTTTTTTGATGACAGCTGCTCCCCGATTTGGGTACGGTTGTCATCAAAAAAAAACGACCCATCTTGTTATTTAGGTTCTTCTGAACATTTTCAACTTGCAATTATACCGAATTACATGTACAGTCATAGTAATTGAACATATACTTATTTCAAAACTTTGAAGTAAGGATAGAGGCGCAAAGACCATTAGTACACAATTAGAGGATGATGAGATCCTGTGAAGGTTGTAGAAAGGGGAATTTGCCGAAGTGGAGAGAACCTCATTGTCTCGAAGCTGGTTCTGGGTTGAATAAGCTCAGGATTGTCATATAGGTAACTATATGGAGGGCTATCTTACGCTAAGAAATAAACGATTATTTCAAAGCAACAACGACCCCTCGTTGTTGCTTTTTGCGTTCATTTACAAATTGCCCTTCTCCCTCTATTTTATTTATAAAAATAAACGAATAGGATGTGGAGAAAAAATGAATTTCGGACAAATTGTAACAGCTATGGTGACGCCTTTTGATGAACAGTTAGACATTGATTTTGAAGCGACAAGAAACTTGATTGAGTATTTGATCGCCAACGGGACAGACAGTTTAGTCGTATCAGGCACAACAGGGGAATCTCCGACATTAACGACCGAGGAAAAAGTGGAATTATTCAAATTCACGGTAGATGTTGTAAATGGAAGAGTGCCGGTCATTGCGGGGACAGGCTCGAATGACACAAGAGCATCCGTCAAACTAACAAAGTTAGCGGAAGAAACGGGTGTCGATGCAGTGATGCTTGTCGTTCCATACTATAACAAGCCATGCCAGGAAGGAATGTACCAACACTTCAAAACAATTGCGGAGTCCACTTCTTTACCCGTCATGCTCTACAATGTGCCGGGAAGAACGGTCGCAAGTATTGATGTCGACACAGTCGTACGCCTTGCCGAAATCCCAAACATCGTTGCCATCAAAGAAGCGAGCGGCGATTTGGATGCTATGGCCGAAATTATTGAACGGACGCCAAGAGGTTTTGCTTTGTACAGCGGTGACGATGGTTTGACATTACCAGTCCTAACGATCGGCGGCGCAGGCATCGTTTCTGTTACGTCCCATATTCTTGGAAATGAAATGCAAACGATGATGCGAAATTTCAAAATCGGCCATCTCGATGAGGCAGCTAAAGACCATCGCAAACTACTGCCAGCGATGAACGCACTTTTCGCGGCTCCAAACCCATCGCCTGTAAAAGCGGCACTGAACCTGAAAGGAATTCCGGTTGGCGGCGTCCGCTTGCCAATGCTTCCGTTGAACGATGAACAACTTCGTTCGCTAAAGCAGACTTTGACTAACTATGATGAAGTGACGGTTTAATCACCGAAAGATCGGGTTGTCCCAAAAGCGTCTCTAAAAGTGCCTGGCACCGCTAAACACTGTCAAAATATAGTATCATTTTTCAATGACGATACTATATTTAGTGTGCAATGGTGCCAGGCACTTTGTTTTACAACAGCTCCATCTTTAACTATTCTGTCGAGATTTCAGTATCGCGCGATCCGCGAATGTCAGTTTCTTTCATTTCCGTCGGATAGAACACGATAAAGTTACCGTGATTCAAAGAAGCTATTTTCTTAGGCAAAATTTCCAATTCTTGATTCCACGCCACGGTGCCTTTTCTAGCGCTTAATACAATCACAAGATCTGTTGATTTAAGGTTGTTCAATCCCTGCTCATAAAGAGAATTCCACCCGTCAATGGATTCGAACTCGATTTTCACATTCGGTTGCACGCGTCCAGAAACTTTTTCATAGATCGCTAAGTCGTCACGGAGAACAAGACCCTTAACAGTTGTACTCAACTGGGAAGCAATGTCCTTAACAATGGCAACTGCATCTTCAAACCCTGGTTTATAGACAACATTATTTGGCAGAATTAGAATGACCCGATCCATTGTATTTAGCGGTTGGCTAATATTTGTAATAAGCGAGCGCTGATACGTATGTTCAAGAAAGTTATCAATCACTTTTCCGAAGGTCTTGTTGTTGCCTTCAGTCACACCATCCCAGCCTGCAATGATCGTCGTGATTTGTTCTTCTGTAGCCGCACGTTCAATCCCCCAACCAACATTTTGATCGACCCGTGTTACCAGCTTAACAGGAACCTCTGCTCCTGCTGCATACATCACAGCATGCCCGAGCATTTTTTCCGCATGTGTGACTTCGTTGCTGGCCTCTTTTAAATCCTTTTGAACAATCGTTAATGGATACAGCGGTTCATCCGTCTTTAGTGCCTTTTTTAAAACAAATCCCATATCCATCAGTGATTCCATTGTATTAGGATTCGCAAGCGGGATTAAGATCCGTTCAGAAAGTGTTTCATCCAGGACCGCCTTATCTTGTGAAATGGCCAGCTTCTTCGCATATTTTTCAGAGAAGTAAGGCCCCATAATACAAGTTAATAAGATGATCACAATAACAGCATTGACAATTTGTTGGTCAATCAATCCAAGACGGAATCCGACGAGCGTCGCTGCTAATGTTGCTGCTGCCTGTGAAATGGAAAGTCCAAAAATCAAACCGGTTTCCACTTTGGAATAGCCATATACTTTTCCTGTAATCCAACTTGCGGCCACTTTACCGACAATCCCTACAATGGTAATTAACGCCGTAATTAGTAACGCATCAGGACTAGATACAAGCACACGCAGATCCATCATCATCCCAACAGATAATAAGAAGAAAGGAATGAACAATGCATTCGCTGTAAATTTGATGCGATTCATTAATGGTCCATGATCGTAAATGTAGCGGTTGAGCGCAAGACCGGCCAAGAATGCACCGATGATTGGTTCCAAGCCAACAAACAATGAGATGGCCCCAGCTACAAATAGGACTGCCATGACAAAGTTAAATTCTAAAGCACCTTCATTATTGGATTTCTTAAAGAACCACTTCGTCAAATAAGGCGTAATCACGAGAACGCCAGCAGCAAAAACAGCTGTTGCAACGAGCAAATATGTCCAGAACCCCAATGTTAAATTGCCTGCGGATGCACCCGTTACGATTGCCAGCACAAGCATAGCCAAGCTATCTGTTAACAGTGTCCCGCCAATCGCCGTCGTGACAGCTGTATTTTTGCTAATCCCGAGGCGGCTCACCGCAGGATAACCAAGCAGCGTATGGGAAGAAAGAATCGTACCAAATAAGATAGCTGGAAGGACACCAAGATCCAACCACAACCCTACGACGATTCCAAGAATGAAAGGAATCCCAAAGGAAAGTGTTCCAAAGAAAATACTGCGGTTCCGGTACTTTTTAAAACCGTCAAAGTCCAGCTCCAGCCCCGCTATAAACATAATGAACAATAAACCGACCGTTCCAAGCAACTCAATTGTCGAATCGAGTGCTAAGAGTCCGAACCCATTTGGACCAACGATAATTCCCGCCACAATCGGTCCGATAATCGCAGGCATCCTTAGTTTTGTCATTAAGATCGGAAAGAACAAAAAAATTAACACAGCTAAACCAAATATCAAAACTGGTCCCTGCAGTGGAATATTCAACATGATTTCAACCTCACTTTTTTAAAAAGCACTAACTTGATCACTTGCATCTTTGATTATTTTTTACGAATTAACACTGTACTATATTTGATTTAAAAATTCCAGTTCGAAAAAAGATTTGAAAATCATTCGATAATCCAGAGAAAAAAGTATTTGGCAAGAAAACAGCTAATGTAGGCGGTTATTAAGAGATTTTGTCCTTAGACCTTCTGTTAAAACTTATTCTACGAATGCTTTCTACTTCTTGACACAGCAAAAGCCTTCCAATTCAATCGTTGAATCGGAAGGCCTCCAAGGATGCCCTTTAAAAAAACTGTGTGTCTCCTATGTCTACAAAGTATGCTTTCCCATTTTCAGCATCAATCATTTGGATATGCCCAATCGTTTCTTGAAATGAAGGCAAATAGGTTAGATGATAAAATGGTTTTCCATCTTCGTCATATGCCAATGTCATGGAAAGTTCCATATGCAATTTACGCATGAATTGTTTCTTTGCATCTTCTTTTGAGAGTATTGGTTTTGTGTTTATTTGCGCGAGGAATGTTTGATTTACAGGTTCGATGGATGCACTCACAATATTTCCCGAGTAGGTCCCTACTTGGATACATGTTACTTTTTCAACAGGAACCCCATTTGCATGGTACTGAAAATAAAAGGCGATTGATTTCTCCTCTTCTTCATTTTCCTCCATACTTCCCTCATCCAAGTCATTCCATTCTTCCCCGTCGTTACCTTCAAACTCATCATCGATTGCTTCTGCCCACTCTTCATCTTCCGTTTCTTCTATTTCCATAACGAAATGCTCGTGTGCTTCAGGAAATATTTTAAATAGGAAATCCAGTGCTTTTTTTTGCAAAACATTATCTGCTTGTTGCACTCGTTCCCCTTGCCATTGTTCACCATTGTAGATAAATGTCGGCATGTTCGTTTCACGATCAAAATGGATGGTAATCATTTGTTCCGCATACGCCTCTGTAAAATCAATTTCTTCTGGTTGTGGGATTGATACATGCCTCCATTTTTTAATAACAAGATCTTCATCTACATGCTCTCCAAGCTTTACGTAGTTTTCCGTCATGCCGATCAACTCATAGATAGATACACTTGGCCCATCTTGCTGCTGAATCGGTTCGTAGCAATTGCCTTCTTCCACAACGACAGGTTCTTCTCCTGAAGTCGGTATATCTACGGCAGCTTTCTTTAGTGCATAAACAAGTCGATACGCATTATCCCCATTTTTATAAATTTCGGTATCGGTTTGTCGAATGATCAGTTCAAAATCAACGAGGGATGCATATTTTTCTTTTGCTTCCGCTTCAGAAATCATTTGTGCTGGATACACAATATCTACCTGATCATGGTCATAGCAAAATTGTACAACTTCCCCACCTGTTGAAATGGTGAGTGAAAACCCAATACCCGGAAGTTGAATGCCATACTTTTCATCCTTTATTCCATAAGTCACGATATATGTTTCATCTAAGTCAATAATTGATTGAAGCAGATATTCTTCTAGCCCTTGCGGATAAAATGCTTTGATAAACTTTTCGGCAATTGACTGCATATCCCCGCTCATAAAATCCCCTTGTTTGTACGAATCAATTTGGTAGTAGTTGACAAGATTTCCGGCTAGATCCAGTACACAAACCGCTAGCAGATCCTCATTGCCCTCTTCATAGATTTCGTACGTAATCCCCTTAAAAGCATCGTCCCCCTCTTCACTTTGAACAAACGTCACATCTTTTTTTAATAAGTTAGCTAATGTATCAATTGTCTTGTTCATGCCCCATCCCCTGCCCCTTCTCCTTCGTCAGATAAAATCATTATAAATGGTTTATTAAACGATGTCTTTTGAAATCCAATGGGCCCTATCATTTCTCGCAAAGCCGAAATTTCGAACGACAAAAAACTCATCATTTTAGATACTATTCATTGTAACTAGTGCCTCCTGTTACAACGTTATTATTTTGAATAAACGCTATCATCAATTGAACAAAAAACTCCGAATAAGAAAAACATAGGAAGGTTTTGGTCTTCCTATGTTTTCATTCATACTATTTATCTGTTTGTTTTTGCTTTTTTTTCAAATACTCCGCACGTATTTTTTCAAGGTGCTGCTTTTTATCAAATTTGGTTGGCTTGTTTTTTTCATGATACTTTGTCACAGCCGCTTTACCTTTGTTATCCAATTGATATTTCCCCACTTTGTTCACCTACTTTTCTTTCCTCGTCTTCAAAGAGAACCTACTCAACAAATATAATGTACCTTATTTTACTGAAGTATACCTTTTACCTCCAGTAGTGTATTGATTGATGGTGTAGGAACTTTCATTCCAATGTGCTTAGCACTTTTAGATGAACGAGCAAAACTTTTATTAATAATCATTTTATCTATCCTATAACTTAAAAATAGGGATATTGCCCAAGAGTCTAGCTCCCGTTCAATACCCCTATCTTTTAAATCATTGTTACGACTACATTTATCAGCCATAAAATTATGGAGACGGCGGGAGTCGAACCCGCGTCCAGAGGCTCCAACACTCAAGCATCTACGCGTGTAGATCGTCTATTTGCGATTCGCGTAGCATTATGCCGACAATCAGGGCGTCTTGTACGCTATCCTGCGAATCTCTTCCGTCTGCCTCAGGAGGCAACAGCCGGCGTATCCCACTAAAGTTGAGCCTTACAATGCCACGTGGGCAATGGAATTGAAAGGCAGATTCAGTCAGCTATTAAGCTGCGAATGCTAAGTTGTTGTTTGTTTTGCCAGTTATTATAAACTGCCGTTTCTGACGGAGCCGAGCCCTCCGACGCGCAACTCAAGCTCAGACGACCCCTGTCGAATCCGTAACGTCCCCGATATGAGGATGTCAGGATCGCCTTAATGAAAAGGCTTCTGAACAAGTTTCTAAATCTATTGTACAGGATTTTAATGAAAAAATCAATACTGCTGTTTTGCCTTGAATGCGCGTTCCATCTCACGCTTCGCTTCTTTCTTCTTCAAATCCTCTCGTTTGTCGTAATGCTTCTTCCCTTTTCCGACGCCGATTAAGACTTTTGCGAAGCCATCTTTTAAGTACATTTTTATTGGTACAATGGCATAGCCTTGCTCTTTCACCTTGCCAATTAACGCATTGATTTGTCTTTTATGCAACAATAATTTTCTAGAACGAAGCGGATCGTGGTTAAAACGATTTCCTTGGTCGTACGGACTAATATGCATATTGGAAATCCACGCTTCATTATTTCGAATCCGTACAAATGCATCTTTTAATTGAACTTTCCCATTACGAATTGATTTGATTTCTGTACCTTGCAAAACAATTCCTGCCTCAATTGTCTCCTCAATGGCAAAATCAAAATTTGCTCGTTTATTCATTGCAACAGATTTCCCTTGGCCTTTTGCCATGCTTTTTCCCCCTGTATCTTATTATACACCGCCACCTTTTTTAGCTTGCGGCTTCCGCTTCATTCTACAAACTGTTTTCCGATACAGAACGAAGCGACCGGAGAGGCAAGTGCCACTCCGGCATTATTTTCTTTTTCTCGGCCGTTGCTTTTTCGATTTCTTCGCAACACCTTCATAAAACTTCTTCTTTTTATTATACGAGCCAGATTTCTTTTTGTCTTTGTCATTGCGGGGCTTGTCGGATTCCCCTCTTTGTCCTTTGGCATGAATGACCTTTGGACTCTCTTTTTTCGTCCGGTGGAACGATTGTTTCATCCCGACAATTTCAAAGTCAATGGCTGACTCTTCCGGCTTCACAGACACAACTCGAATCGTCACTTCGTCCCCGATTCTAAATTGCTTTCCAGTGTGCCCGCCAATCATCATCATTTGGCGATCGTCAAATCGGTAATAATCATCGACCATATAGCTGACATGCACAAGACCTTCTACGGTATTTTCCAACTCAACAAACATGCCGAAGTTTGTGACCGATGAAATAACGCCTTCAAACTCCTCACCAATTTTATCCAACATAAACTGCGCTTTCTTTAGCGACTCTGTATCCCGCTCCGCATCTACCGCACGGCGCTCGCGTTCCGATGTATGCTCCGCAATTTCAGGTAGCTGTGCACCCCAATGCGCGACCGTTTGAGGGGATAGATCTTTTTCGATTAAATATGTGCGAATTAACCGGTGAACGATCAGATCCGGATAACGTCGAATTGGTGCCGTAAAATGGGTATAAAATTCGGTGGATAACCCAAAGTGACCGAGACTTTCATCCAAATATTTCGCCTGTTGCATGGAACGCAGAAGCATTGTAGAAATAACAGGTTCTTCCGGCAATCCGTGAATCGATTCTACAATTTCTTGCAATGCACGCGGATGTACTTTGTTGCCTGTACCTTTTACAACGATCCCAAAATTCGTTAAAAACTCAAAGAAACGCTGCAGTTTTTCCGCCTTTGGATCTTCGTGAATACGGTAAATGAACGGTACTTGAAGCCAATGAAAGTGCTCCGCTACTGCTTCATTCGCCGCGAGCATAAATTCCTCAATGAGCCGTTCGGAAACTGTACGTTCTCTAATGACAATGTCAGTCGGCCAGCCTTTTTCATCGACTAACACTTTAGATTCTTTAAAGTCGAAATCAATGGCACCGCGATCCATCCGTTTTTGTCTTAAAATCGCTGCTAAATCAGCCATATTCATAATCATCGGCACGATATGTGCGTACTTTTCGGTTAGCTCTTCATCTCGCTGCTCGATAAGATTATAGACGTCCGTATAGGTCATCCGTTCCTTTGAGCGAATGACACTTTCAAAAATTTCATGATCCACGACTTTTCCATTTCGATCGATGGTCATGGAACACGTCAACGTCAGGCGATCGACGCCAGGGTTTAATGAACAAATGCCGTTAGACAGCTTATGCGGCAGCATTGGAATGACACGATCTGTTAAATAAACACTCGTCCCCCGCTCATACGCTTCTGCATCCATCGGAGAATGCTCTGTCACATAGTAGCTGACGTCAGAAATATGAACGTTCAATTGGTAGCTGCCATCATCATTTTTCGTAACCGAAATGGCATCATCCAAATCTTTTGCATCTGCGCCGTCAATTGTAACCGTCAATTCTTCGCGTAAATCTCGACGTTTGAACAAATCTTCCTCTTGCACTTCATCCGGAACACGATTCGCATGCTCAAGTACTTCTGGTGGAAATTCCACTTCAATGCCATGCTTATGAATAATCGACAAAATATCGACGCCCGGATCATTTTTATGCCCTAAAATTTGAACGACAATACCCGTTGCGGATTTGAGTTCGCTCGGCCATTCTGTAATTTCGACGACAACTTTATGGCCATCGACTGCATCCAGCGAATTGCCTTTTTCAATAAAAATGTCCATCGGTAACTTTTTATCATCGGGAAGAACGAAGCCGAAACCTCTGTTGTCTTGATACGTACCGACAATCTTTGTTGTTTTTCTTTCGGCGATCCGAATAACCGCACCTTCGCGCCGATCGCCCGCACTCATATTTGCCACACGCACAAGAACAATATCGCCGTTCATTGCACTATTTACTTCGTGAGGCGGAATAAAAATATCGTCCATGCCTTCCGTTTCTGGCACCACAAATCCAAAGCCTTTCGCATGGCCAACAAACTTTCCACGCACAAGATTCATCCGCTCCGGTACACCGTAGCGATTCGTACGGGAACGAATGATGAGTCCTGTTTGCTCTAATTGAACGAGCATTTTCACAAGCTCTTTAAATTCTGCCGCCTGCTCCATGCCCATAAGTTCTTGAATCTCTTGCACTGTCAACGGTTTGTACGATTCTTCTCTCATTAAAGACAGCAATCGCTGCTGTAAATCTTCCTCGAATTTATCCAAATTGCAGCACTCCTTTTTGGTAACAGCATGATCTACTATCTTAGCTTTCACACATTCCAATCAAGTGATTCTAGAAATTGATAAATATCTTCATGTAACTGTTCTTTTTCAACATCTAATGTGATAACATGTCCAGATTTTTCGTACCATTTAATTTCCTTATCTGTCGATTCTGCATGGGTGTAAATAATATTGGCAGAGTCCGGATCAATGACGTCATCCAATGAACCTTGTACGACAAGCAGCGGCGCATAGATATGGTCGACGTGATCACGAACAGTGTAAACAAGTTCTCTCAAATCTTTTAATGAAGGCATCGTTTGATCCCGCAAGGCATTCACTTCTTTTTCGATTTCTTCCGCGTCTTTTCCTTCATATTTTTTATAATCGGATGCATACTTTAATACGCCTTCATACATGAGGTCTGTTGTGCGCATTGACATCGGTGCACACATTGTGACAATCCCCTTCACAGGCATGTTATACCCCAATTTCAAAGAAAATACGCCACCAAGTGACAAACCAGCGACCGCAATTTCGTCATAGCCGGCTTCTTTCAATTGGTTATATCCATCCATCACATCTTGCCACCATTCGTCCGGCCCCGTGTGGATCAATTCTTCCGGCGGCACCCCGTGTCCTTTATAATGCGGTGCAAGCGATGTATATCCTTTTTTCTCTAAGAAACGACCAAGCATACGGACGTCCGCTGACGTTCCTGTAAAGCCATGAAGTAATAAAACAGCTCTTTTTCCTTTTTCAAAAAAGAATGGTTTCGGAATAGAAATTCTCAATGTAAACATCCTTTCTTAATAATATATATAGGTTGAAAGTCAGTAAACTACCACCAACATACCGTGGGTTGCCCTGAATCCTGCTTGAGTTGCCCCCAAAGCACCACAGGTTGCCCGGATTCCGTCTCGAGTTACCCTCAAACAGCGATGAGTTGCCCGCAAGCTAGTGGATTCCCCTAAGGTTATTTTTCAATATGTATACACAGGACGCTTCCAATACTAAAAAAAATGCCCGACCCATCGAAAGGTCAGGCGATTCAATCGTTAATATTTCATAACGGCAATAGTCAGGATAAAGAATAAAACAGCTAAAATAATCGTGACCCGCTGTAAAATAAGGTCGAGCCCACGCGCTTTTTGTTTACCAAATAGTTGTTCAGCCCCTCCGGAGATGGCTCCTGAAAGACCTGCACTACTTCCGGATTGTAATAAAACAACTGCAATTAACGCCAATGCATCGACTATGAGCAGTGTCATCAGTAATGTATACACTAAATTCCACCTCCAAATGAAACATCACAACAGTTTTATTCTACCAAAGACAGTTTGTTGTGACAACCTTTTGGAAAATTGAATGGGGTTGCCGCCAAACGAAGGGCCAGGCACCATTGAACACTAAATACAGTATCGTAATTGAAAATTGATACGAAATTTTGACAATGTTTAGCGGTGCTAGGCACTTCTGGGACAATCTCTACTTATTTTTTAATGTTATAAAAAGTTTTCACGCCGAAATATTCCGATGTATCATCTAGCTGATCTTCAATGCGCAGCAACTGGTTGTATTTCGCGACACGGTCCGTACGTGAAGGAGCGCCTGTTTTAATTTGACCAGCGTTTGTTGCTACTGCGATGTCAGCGATTGTAGTATCTTCAGATTCGCCTGAGCGGTGTGAAATAACAGCTGTATAGCCAGCACGCTTTGCCATTTCGATTGCGTCGAAGGTTTCTGTCAACGTACCGATTTGGTTTACTTTGATGAGAATAGAGTTGCCGACACCTTCTTCAATCCCACGCGCAAGCTTTTCAGTGTTCGTAACGAATAAATCGTCGCCTACTAATTGAACATGCTTACCAATTCGATCTGTTAACAGTTTATGACCTGCCCAGTCGTTCTCATCTAAGCCATCTTCAATTGAAACGATTGGATATTTGTCGCATAGCTCAGCGTACCAATTCACCATTTCTTCAGATGTTCTGACAACACCTTCTCCGGATAGATTGTAAGAACCGTCTTCTTTATTATAAAATTCAGATGCTGCAACATCCATTGCAAGCAGAATTTCCTCACCTGGTTTGTAGCCAGCTTTTTCGATCGCTTCAATAATTGTAGATAATGCTTCTTCGTTCGAAGATAAGTTTGGTGCAAATCCACCTTCGTCGCCAACAGCTGTGTTTAAGCCCTTTGCTTGGAGCACTGCTCTTAGGCTGTGGAAAATTTCCGCCCCGATTCGTAAACCATGGCGGAATGATTCTGCGCCAACCGGCATAATCATGAATTCCTGAATGTCGACATTATTATCCGCATGCTCGCCGCCGTTCAAAATGTTCATCATCGGAACCGGCAACTGTTTTGCATTAATACCGCCTAAATATTGATACAGCGGAATGTCTAAAAAGTCTGCCGCTGCATGAGCAACTGCCATAGACACGCCTAGAATCGCATTGGCACCCAGTTTGCTTTTGTTCGGTGTGCCATCTAGTTCGATCAATGCTTTGTCAATTACGACTTGATCGAGCACCGAATAGCTTTCTTCTAGTTCTTCAGAAATGATTTCGTTAACATTTTCAACTGCTTTCAGTACACCTTTACCTAGATAACGGTCTTTGTCTCCATCACGCAGCTCTACTGCCTCATATTCACCTGTGGAAGCGCCAGATGGTACGATCGCCCGTCCAAATGCACCACTGTCTGTAAACACTTCTACCTCAACCGTTGGATTTCCTCGTGAATCAAGAACTTCTCTCGCCTGAATTAACGTAATAATTGGCATTTCAGTCTCCCCTTTTAAAATAATGGTGTACCGGTCATTTCCTCCGGTTGTTCGAGTCCAAGCAATTTTAACATTGTTGGGGCAAGATCCGCGAGTATACCGTCCTGCCGCAACACGACATCTGGATTTGTAATAAGGACAGGAACAGGATTTGTCGTATGTGCAGTCATCGGCGCGCCGTCTTCTGTTGTCACTTCATCGGCATTTCCGTGATCCGCTGTAACGATCGCTGTACCGCCTTTCGCAAGCAAAGCATCGATGATTTTTCCAAGACATGAGTCGACGGTTTCAATCGCTTTAATTGTCGGTTCCAACATACCACTATGACCGACCATGTCGGGATTTGCAAAGTTTAAAATGATAGCATCGTAACGGTCCGCAGCGATTCCTTCAAGCAGTGCATCCGTTACTTCATAGGCACTCATTTCAGGCTGTAAATCATATGTTGCCACTTTGGGCGAATCGATTAAAATGCGATCTTCATTCTCAAATAATTCTTCTCTTCCGCCACTCATGAAAAAAGTAACATGCGGATATTTTTCTGTTTCCGCAATTCGCAGCTGCCTTAGTCCATGATTGGCAATAACTTCTCCGATCGTGTTGTTTAAATTACTATTATCAAACACAACGTCCGACACGACCTCATCGCTATAATGCGTAAATGTCACGAATTTCAAATCCCTGATCGGCTTCCGTTCAAAGTGATCAAAATGAGTCTCTGTAAGTGCACGTGACAATTGAATGGCACGATCGGGACGGAAATTAAAAAATACCATGGCATCCCCGTCTTCAACCGTTGCAACCGGCTTACCGAGTTCTTCAATGATGAAAGGAACGACAAATTCATCATGAATTTCGCGTTCATAAGAAGCAAGGACACCAGCTGTCGGCGTCGCTGCAGTTTGTGCAACACCGTCGACAATCGCACGGTAAGCTCGTTCAACACGATCCCACCGCTTGTCCCGGTCCATCGCGTAATAACGTCCCGAAACACTCGCAATTTTGCCGACGCCAATCTCTTCCATCACCTTTTCTGTTTGTTCGATAAAATCGAGTGCCGATTGCGGCGCCACATCGCGTCCGTCTAAAAACGCATGGACATATACTTTTTCAATCCCATTGTTTTTTGCAAGACGCAGCAATGCAAATAAATGCTCAAAATGACTATGTACACCGCCGTCCGAAAGTAAACCCATCACATGTAATGCAGAATCTCGCTGCTTCACGTGGTCAATTGAACGGAGTAGCGCTTCCTTGTCAAAAAAACCTGCTTCACGAATCGATTTATTAATACGTGTTAAGCTTTGGTAGACAATTCTGCCGGCACCGATGTTCAAATGCCCTACTTCAGAGTTTCCCATCTGGCCTTCCGGAAGACCAACCGCCTCCCCACAAGCTGTTAACGTGGCATGAGGATAGTTATTCCAAAGAATGTCAAAATTTCTTTTATCCGCTTGTGCAACAGCATTTCCAAGCCGCTCATCACGTAAACCGAAACCGTCTAAAATAATAAGTGCAACAGGTCCTTTACTCATTGGCCCCTGCCTCAACTAACGCTAGGAAAGATTGCGGCTCAAGACTTGCGCCGCCAACTAACGCACCGTCAATATGTGTCATAGAAAGGAGCTCTGCAATATTGTCCGGTTTCACGCTGCCGCCGTATTGAATGCGAATCCCATTGGCTGTTTCTTCACCGTATAGAGAACGAACTGTCTCCCGAATCGCTCCGCACACTTCATTGGCATCTTCTGCCGTTGCTGTTTTTCCTGTACCAATCGCCCAAATCGGTTCGTAGGCAATGACTGCTTTTGCGGCAAGTTCTGGAGATATACCTGCAAAGGCTTTTTCCACTTGTTCTGAAACGATCTCAACCGTTTGACCGTTCTCTCTTTGTTCCAATGACTCGCCCACACACACAAGCGGCACTAAATTGTATTCGAATGCTGCATGCACTTTTTTGTTGACTGACGCATCTGTTTCATTAAAATATTGACGGCGTTCGGAATGACCTAAAATGACGTAACCAACACCGAGATCCGCGAGCATATGCGGGCTTACTTCTCCCGTAAATGCTCCTTCCTTCGCTTCATGCATCGTTTGAGCACCGACGCCAAGGGCTGAACCTTCCGTCATCTTCACTAACTCGGAAAGATAAAGGGACGGCGTACATACGACCGCTTCCACTTTCTCCGAAACAGGGATTTGGCTTTGTACTTCTTCAACAAAGCTGCTCGCTTCTGCCATTGTCTTAAACATTTTCCAGTTTCCTGCAATGATTCGTTTACGCATCTTATTTCCTCCGATCATTTGTCATTCAATGCTGTCACGCCGGGAAGTTCTTTTCCTTCCATGAATTCTAAAGAAGCCCCGCCACCGGTTGAAATATGGTCCATTTTGTCCCCGACATTGAACTTTTCTACAGCTGCAGCCGAATCTCCGCCGCCAATGACTGTATAAGCCGAAGTCTCTGCCATCGCTTCTGCGACAACTTTTGTTCCATTTTCAAACGGCGCCATTTCAAATACACCCATTGGGCCGTTCCATATGACAAGTTTTGAATTACGAATAACATCCGCATAAACTTTCGCTGTTTCTGGTCCAATATCAAGCCCCATCCAACCTTCAGGGATGGCGTTAATGGAAACATTCTGCGTTTCTGCATCTTTTGAAAATTCATTTGCCACAACCGCATCAATTGGCAAATATAAATTCACGCCTTTTTCCTTCGCTTTTTCGATGAAGGACTTGGCTAATTCGATCTTATCTTCTTCTAGTAAAGAATTACCTATTTCATAACCTTGGGCTTTACTAAACGTATAAGATAGCCCGCCACCAATAATTAAGTTATCAACTTTATCAAGCAAGTATTCAATCACGCCGATTTTATCTTTTACTTTTGCACCGCCAATAATCGCTGTAAAAGGTCTTTCTGGATCTGAAAGGGCTTTCCCTAAAACATCTAGCTCCTTTTCTAGCAATAAACCTGAAACGGCAGGTAAATAATTGGCAATACCAGCGGTTGATGCATGTGCACGGTGTGCGGCTCCAAATGCATCGTTGACAAAGAGATCCGCTAAATTGGCAAATGCTTTCGCAAGTTCCGGATCGTTCTTCTCTTCACCTGCATGGAACCGAACATTTTCAAGCAACACTATGTCACCATTTGCCATGTTGGAAATGACTTCCTCAACTTCGGCACTAATTGATTCATCCAATTTTTTAACCGGTTGTCCAATCAGTTCCGCCAGCTTTTCACCCGCAGCTGTTAAACGCATACTGTCATGGATTTCTCCTTTTGGACGACCAAGATGACTCGCTAAAATAACTTTTGCACCTTCATCTACTAAGTATTGAATCGTAGGAATCGCAGCGCGAACTCTTGTATCATCCGTCACTTTTCCGTCTTCCATCGGAACGTTAAAATCGACTCTGCAAAAAACACGTTTTCCTTCTAGTTGTACATCTTTCATTGTCATTTTGGACTTCATGAAGCAGGCCCACCTCCACGGTTATTCGATCTATTCAGATCTGCTTTAAATGAAAAGAAGGAACGGGGTACCCCGTTCCTCCAATACCCATTAATCATTATAAGGGGTCTCTTCATGATTGGCTAATTTTATTATTACTATTTTAAATACTATGCCATTTAAAGTCCTTTTCGGTACATATAAAGTGCCAAATCAATACAACGAGCGGAGTACGCCGATTCATTATCGTACCATGACAGCACTTTAATCATACTGTCTTCAAGCACCATTGTGGAAAGTCCGTCGACAGTTGAAGATGATGTATTTCCGTTATAGTCACTTGAAACGAGCGGTAAATCGTTATAGAACAAAATGTCTTTTAGTTCGCCACCTGCGGCTTCCCTTAGTGCATTGTTCACTTCTTCGACCGTAACGTCCTTTTCGACCTCTGCTACGAAGTCGACAAGGGAAACGTTTGGTGTTGGAACGCGTACAGCCATGCCATCAAGCTTCCCTTTTAACGCTGGTATCACCTTTGTTACAGCAGATGCCGCACCTGTTGAAGTCGGGATCATATTTTCTGCCGCTGCGCGTCCTCTTCGATAATCAGCATGCGGCAAATCTAAAATACGCTGGTCATTTGTGTAAGAATGAATGGTCGTCATAAGACCACGTTTGATGCCAAATTGTTCATGAAGCACTTTTACAACCGGCGCTAAACAGTTTGTTGTACAAGATGCATTAGAAACAATATCGTCTTTTTCAGGATCATACGATTCATGGTTGACCCCCATCACAAGCGTTGTCAATTCACCTTTCGCCGGTGCAGATAGAATCACTTTTTTCGCTCCTGCTTCTAAGTGTTTGCTGAGTGATTCACGGTCACGGAACACCCCTGTTGAATCGACAACTACATCTACTTCAAGTTCACCCCATGGCAATGCCGCAGGATCTTTCTCCGCGTAGACTTTTACTTTTTTCCCATTCACGATTAGCATATCACCGTCTGATTGAACATCTGCATCAAACACACCGTGTACAGTGTCATATTTCAATAAATACGCAAGCATCGCCGCATCTGTTAAATCATTCACTGCCACAATCTCGATTTCTTCTTGCTGCAACGCCTCTCGAAAAACAACCCGTCCAATTCGTCCAAATCCGTTAATTGCTAATTTTAATGTCATAGGAAATTCCTCCGCATTTTTATATTATCTTAAAGGGAAGTCCGGACTCCTTATATCCGCTAGGAGACTCCCTCCCAATCGACGTTCAATTATTTGTTGATCAATCGTTTCATCATTTCATTTGCCGCACCTTCGTCGGTTACTAAGATCGTTTGTTTAGGTGCACTCGCCATATAAGATAAAATCGCTTCCGCTTTACTTGCTCCGCCTGCTGCCGCAATAATGAGCGGTACGCGATCCAGGTGATCAGTTTGAATGCCCACTGTTAGGATACGGTGAACAACGTTTCCATCTTGGTCGAAATAATAACCAAACGCTTCGCCTTTTGCACCGTTATCTAGCAGCATTTGTTTTTCGGTATTGTCCGTATTTCTGACAGCAGCCATCGTATGGGCATCACCAATTCCGTGTAAAACACAGTCAGTGGCTTCATATAGTGCTAACATTTTTCGGACGGATGGCTCTTTTCGAAACGCCGCATGCGCTTCGGGGCTTAGCGACTCCGGATAATACAATGTGCTGTACTTTCCGCCGCATGCATTCGCAAATGATGCCGCGATGACATTTGCCTGTAAACCAATGTCGTCCCCAACACCGCCTCTCGCTGCAATGAAAAGTAAATCGTCGTGCTTATTCATTTGATCGAGATGGGAGGGGATTGAAGCCATTGTACTTCCACCCGTAACGGCCACAATCTTTCCTTTACCAAGGTCTTGAGCGAATTTTTTTGCAGTTTCTGCACCAATTGCTTGTTTAGCAGCTTTGTCATCGTCGCTATTTCCAGCAACCACTTTTACAGAACGAATCCCAAGAAATGTTGCCAATTTCTTGGCAAGTGCAGCACGCCCTGACCAATCTTCCATCATTATTTCAAGCGTTTCCAACACACCAACGCCTTGATCTGTAATCGTGGCACCTTCTTTTTCAACACGTATGATTTGCTGGGTTCTTAGTATATCCATAATGGTTCGCGTTTCACGCTCGGATAGTTCAGCCAATTGAGCAAGCGGCCGCCTGCCAATCGGGCCTGCCATTTTAATAAGCTTGACTAATCGATACCGTTGCTCCAGCGTGTCGATCATTTCAGGAATGAGCATTCGTTGTGCTTCAATGATTCTTTCCACAATGTTCCTCCATTCATCCGATGGATCAATATCGACCCACCCAAACAAAAACGTCCCACATAGAATAAAAAAATATTTTCTACTTTAGTATATATCCTTTCCATCTTTTTTTCAAATTACGTACCTTTAAGATGAACAAATTTTCAATCTTCATACATTTGATTTTAATACACTCACCAAATCATCTACACTAAAGTTACCGGATAATAAAACTTCCCCATCTTTTTCAATGACCGGGATATTGAACATAAATTTTTCATGAATGGTATCATCTTCTTCGATATTGACATTAGTCCAGGTTAACGAATAGTCTTCTTGTAATAATTGCATCATGAGCTCTGTTTCTTCACAAAGCAAACAGCCGGGTTTTGTATAAAACATTACATGCATGGAAGACACCTCACATTTTTTCTTTCTTCAGTATAAGCAATAAACTAAAAAAATGCTAAATTTTTCTCATTCACTCTATTTTGTTGAAATTATGGATGAAAAGTTCGCATACTGTTAAGAAATATGAGAAGATTGGGTTATCTAATTCAAAAAATGAAATAAAAAAACGCATACTTTTCAAAGTATGCGTCTCCGTACGCCCCCGACAGGAATCGAACCCATATTTCAAGAACCGGAATCTTGCGTGTTATCCGTTACACCACGGGGGCAAATGACATATTAATTATTCACAGCAGACAAGAGTTATTATACTACTAATAAGTTGACTATGCAACCTTATAATTTCAAGCGTTAAATTTGACCTTTGTTGACCATGCTATGTATGATAGGATTACTGTTGATCCAATGCGATTCAACATGGTGAAAAAGAATTGATTTCAAAGGAGGAAATGGAATGCATCTCATACCTACAGTTATTGAACAAACGAATCGGGGAGAACGTGCATACGATATTTATTCCCGCTTATTGAAAGACCGTATTATTATGCTTGGAAGCGGCATCGATGATAATGTCGCCAACTCAATTGTCGCACAATTATTATTTCTAGAAGCTGAAGATCCAGAAAAGGATATTTCCATTTACATTAACAGCCCAGGTGGCAGTATTACAGCGGGAATGGCAATCTACGATACAATGCAATTTATCAAGCCAGACATTCAAACGATTTGTATCGGAATGGCAGCATCAATGGGTGCTTTCCTTCTAGCAGCTGGAACAGAAGGTAAGCGCTATGCACTGCCAAACGCCGAAGTGATGATCCACCAGCCACTTGGCGGCGCACAAGGGCAAGCCACTGAAATCGAAATTGCAGCGAAACGTATTCTGTTCTTACGTGAAAAGTTAAATGGTATTCTTGCTGATCGCACAGGACAGCCTATTGAAGTCATTGCAAGAGACACAGATCGCGATAACTTCATGACTGCTGAACGTGCAAAAGAATATGGCCTAATTGACCATATCATTACACGCAGCGACATGAAAGAAAACGATAAATAACAAACAAAAACCGACCTCGCATGTGAAGGGTCGGTTTTTTGTTTAGCTTTCACTTTGTACAAGTTTTGTTAATGACTCAATGGCTTGCTCTTCGTCTGTCCCATCCGCAATTAATGTAATGGAAGTACCGCTTGCAATCGCAAGACTCATAATACCCATGATGCTTTTTGCATTCACTTGGCGCTCGTCTTTTCGTAAAAACAAATCTGCGATAAAACGATTGGCTTCTTGTACAAAAAGGGCAGCTTGTCTTGCTTGCAAGCCAGTTTTCATTTTCACTTCAACTGTTCTTTCAACCATGTTCATCCAACTCCCGTCTAAAAATCAAATACCTCCACTGCGGAGATTTCCGGCTATTTCCTCTATTTTTCGCAGGCGATGATTAACACCTGACTTACTAACGGCTCCACCCGACACAAGTTCCCCAAGCTCTTTCAACGTAATGTCTTGGTTTTCTAATCGAAGGCGGGCGATTTCTTGCAATCGATCCGGCAATTGATCCAGTCCGATTGTTTGATCAATCAGTTTGATATTTTCGACTTGGCGCTGTGCGGCACCAATTGTTTTATTTAAATTGGCCGTTTCGCAATTGACAAGTCGATTGACACTGTTACGCATATCTCTTAATATCCGCACGTCTTCAAATTTCATGAGTGACACATGCGCGCCAATTAGGCTTAGGAAATCGGAAATTTTCTCTGCTTCTTTTAAGTAGGCAATATACCCTTTTTTCCGATCAATCGATTTCGCATTGAGATAATAGTTATTCATCAAGTCAACAAGTGCTTCACTGTGCTCTTTGTAAATTGAGAAAATCTCCAAATGATAGGAAGATGTTTCCGGGTTATTCACTGATCCTCCCGCTAAAAAAGCACCTCGTAAATAAGCCCGCTGGCAACACTTCTTTTTCACTAAAGGCTTTGATATTTCGTTTTTAAATTGAAATGTCCCAGTCAGTATTAACAAATCTTCTAATAATGATTTCGCACCTTCTCGCACTCGACAAATATACACGTTATTCTTTTTCAATCGCATTTTTTTTCGTACGAGCAATTCGACTTTATACGGATAGAGCTGTTTTAGATTCGTATAAAGTCGTCTTGCAATGGCCGCATTTTCTGTTTGAACGTCAAGGCTTAGTTGTTTGTTTGAAAAAGACAACGAGCCGTTCATCCGTATGAATGCTGCAATCTCTGCTTTAATACAGCATTGATCCGCTTCAATTTGTGTCAATTCTTTCTTAACGACCGAAGCAAAAGACGACATGCCGTTTCCCCCTCTCCGAACGATCATGTCTGATTCGTTTTCTCAAGTTGTTCTAGATAATTGATGAGCCAGTCAGCCACTTTTAAAGAGTCATGAAATACAAACCCATCAATGACAGTAGCAATTTCCCTAATAGCTATTTTGGGAACAAGACGTCCCAGCGTTTCTAAATCATTTTTGACTGGCCACGGCGGCTCTGACTTTTTCTTTTCGGGTAATAGATCATTAAAATCGGTACCGTTTAAAAGAATCGCATCGATAAATGGTTTCCCCGCATGATCATATAATGCCTTAACATGCTGGGATGCTGTATAACGATACGTTTCGCCGTTCTGCGTTGTCAAATTACTAATATACACTTTTTGAGCATGACTCGACAATACCGCTTCTCGAATTGCTTGTACTAATATTGTTGGCATAATGCTTGTATATAAACTGCCAGGGCCAAACACAAGTAAATCAGCCCCCTGAATGACCCGGACTGTTTCCGGCAGGGGCTTTACTTCTTGCGGTGACAAATATACTTTTCGAATCTTTCGCTCATAGACCGGAATTTTTGACTCTCCCGTTACGATCGTACCGTCTTCAAGCTCTGCATGCAGCGTAATCCGTTGATTGGCAGCAGGTAGTACGCGCCCTTTTATATTTAACACGCGTCCCATCGTTTCAACAGCACGTGCAAAATCACCAGTAATGTCCGTCAGTGCCGCAAGCATTAAATTGCCAAGGGAATGCCCCTTCAAATCATCTGTTGTTTCAAATCGGTACTGAAACATTTCTTCAATGAGCGGCTCCACATCTGAAAGCGCTGCCATCACTTTTCGGACATCCCCGGGCGGCGGAATGCTATATTCATCCAATAGACGTCCCGAGCTGCCTCCATCGTCTGCCACTGTGACGACAGCCGTTAAATCCACATCATGCTGCTTCAAGCCACGCAAAAGGGTGGATAAGCCGGTTCCGCCCCCAAGGACTACTATTTTTTTCTTTTCTTGGGGTTTAACCATTGCGTCACCCCTTCCTTTTCTCTATATCCTTGTGGGTAATAAATGTCCGATATTCATCTTCAAATTTCGTCCCGAAATATTCCGCTAGCGTAACAGATCGATGCTGGCCGCCTGTACATCCAAATGCGATGACGACTTGTGATTTCCCCTCATTTTTGTACTGGGGGATGAGAAACTTAAACAAATCTGTTAGTTTATCAATTAACATTTTCGTGTCGCTCCATTTGAGCACATAGTCAGCCACTTCTTTTTCAAGTCCTGTTTTTGCTTTCAATTCCGGGAGATAAAAAGGGTTAGGCAAAAACCGAACATCGAATACGACATCCGCATCGATTGGCATACCGTGCTTAAAACCGAATGAAATAAAATTCACCGTAAAGTTTACGTCTTCACTCGTGGAAAACTCGGACATAATTTTTTCTCGTAATTCTCGAGGTTTTAAATTGGATGTATTATAAATTGATCGCGCTCTTCCTTTAATATCGGAAAGCAGCAGCCGTTCTTTTTGAATCCCATCAAGCGGAAGTCGTCCTGCCGCGAGCGGATGGGAGCGTCTTGTTTCTTTATAGCGACGCACAAGCGTTTCATCGTCTGCATCTAAAAACAAAATGCGGGACGATACACCGTCAATCTGTCTGACATCATCAAGCGCTCCAATAAGAGAGTCAAACAAATCCCCGCCGCGTGTATCCATAACTGCCGCAATGCGTCTCATTTTATTCTCAGATTTGGTCATCAAGTCTAAAAAGGTTGCCAATAGCTCCGGAGGTAAATTATCGATACAGTAAAAACCAAGATCTTCAAAGCTTTGCATCGCAACTGTACGTCCTGCGCCTGACATCCCGGTTATAATGACTAATTCAATTTCTCCATGTGCTTTGTTTTCCGTCATGATTATTCATCACCCTCTACAGACTTTTGAAGAACTTCTTTCAACAGGTTAAATTGTTCCGTGTAAAAAAACGTTCCATACTGCATCCCAGGTTCCTGCGTTGCAAACCATAAGTTTGTTCGATCGCCTTCCGCCATCGGAAGCGTTTGCAGGCTTTCGATCGGGTGCCATTCCAGTACACCTTCTGTCGTTGTTTCATAAGGTGTACCTGATAAGTCATGGGCAATAAACGTGTATAGCATCCATTCATCTTTCACCGTTTGCCCAGCATTGTCCATTATCGCCATCGTATAAACGCCTTTTAAATGGGTGCCGATTGGTGTTGTACCTGTTTCTTCTTGAAATTCTCTTTCGGCAGCCTCAAAAATCGATTCTGTTGGATCCATTTTACCGCCTGGTGCCACATACCAACCACGACGAGGTTTTTTTAACAATAATACATGGCCATCTTTTATAACGAGAAGATTCGCGATCCGTTGCATATACATTACCCCACTTTTTTACGCATAGTTTTATTATACATTGTATCTTCAAAAAACGACATAAAGAAACTTGACAATCCCTTGTCTATTGTACAGGCAATTCACTTTCAGTATGTGTCATCTGAATATAAATACAAAAAGAGGTCATCCAATCGGATTTCCGCTGGATGACCTAAATCATGTTCTATATCAAAAGGGGTCAATTGATACTTTTAACTATACCTCTGCCTCATTGCATTTCTGTTACGGCTACATTAAAGATTTGTTAAACAATACAGGCGAGTCATTGCTCAAAGTTCACCGCTTTTGTTTGAGTGTAGGAGAAATAAGTTAAACTTCTGTACCGATTTCCTCTTTTAATGCTTCAATATACCTTTGGGCCGCTTGTGCAGCAATACTTCCATCCCCTGTAGCCGTTACAATTTGACGCAATAGCTTTTCACGAACGTCTCCAGCAGCAAAAATTCCCGGAATGGATGTTTCCATATCTTCGTTCGTGTGAATATAGCCGTTTTCATCCAGAATACCTAAGTTTTTAAACGGTGCTGTTAGTGGGTCCATACCGACATAAACAAACATTCCGTCTGTTTCAAATTCACTTTCTGAACCGTCCACCGTTGAAACGAGTGTAATGGAACCAATCTTACCGTCTTTCTCATTCACTTGTTTAACTGTTGAATTCCATAGAAACTCGATTTTGTCATTGGCAAATGCACGGTCTTGGAGAATCTTTTGCGCACGAAGCTCGTCACGGCGATGGATGATCGTTACTTTATCTGCAAATCTCGTTAAGTACGCGCCTTCTTCAACAGCGGAGTCACCGCCGCCGATGACGACAATCTCTTTTTTGCGGAAAAAGGCACCATCACATACCGCACAGTAACTGACACCGCGCCCAGTTAGATCATTTTCGCCTGGCACACCAATTTTACGGTATTCTGCACCCGTTGCGATAATGATTGATCGCGCTTTATATTCTTTATCACCAACGATGATTGTTTTTGTATTGCCGTTGTCGATCACTTCTTTTACATCTCCGTAAGCATATTCAGCACCAAACTTACGAGCATGATCAAACATTTTGGTTGATAGGTCTGGCCCTAAAATATGGTCAAAGCCTGGATAGTTTTCAATATCTTCTGTTGTTGCCATTTGTCCGCCGGGAATCCCGCGTTCTAGCATTAATGTAGACATATTTGAACGAGATGTATATACAGCAGCTGTCATTCCTGCCGGTCCCGCTCCGATTACAATGACATCATAAATTTTCTCAGTTGACATGCGTACTTCCTCCTCCACATAGTACTGCTAACCAAATCGTATAAGATTTGGCGCGTAGCTTCAACTAATCTGCTTCATCCCAATACGGCGTAATTTCCCATGAACGTTACTCATCAAAAAGCGGTAAAAAATCTATTAGTTCTTGAACGTATTTTGTTAAAGTTGGAACGGATATTCCAAATTCCAAGGCAATTCCTTTTTTTGTAACACCCGCATAACGTGAGGATTGGAACATATAATCAGCTGCTGCTGCAAGTGCTGCTGGATTGGTAAATGGATACTCACGTGTTAAAGCCGTCTCACATAATGTGAACCACATTTGAAACAAATGTGCGGCTTCTTTATCCAGTGGACCATATTTTTCATAAAGCAAATCAGCCGTTTGGAGTGCCCGCAAAAAAGCTTTGTCAAATGGGGTGTTTGGCTTAAATTCATAGTCTAGACTGCTCGCTAAAAAAAGACGCTCTATATCACTTAACTCATCGACATGAATATAAGAAGGATGAGAAATAATCTCTTGCTTATGCATAGACTTCCCAAGCAAATAAAACCCAAATAGTCTTTCGCTATGGTAAGTATTATTAATCTTATTTAATAAAAATTCGCGATCTTGCTCAACGGAAGTAATGGATATTTCATCGTTGCCATCTTCCCATGGCTCAAATCCTTTTTTCGTTGGATCTATTTCCACAAGTTTAGCATACGCTTCCTTCGCAATAGTGGAATAGCCAGAAAAATAGGCTGAATGGGCAAGCCAAAAATAATAGCCCGCATCTCCTTCAAAGCCACGTCTCTGGAGACTTCGAAGCCAATTGAACGCCTCTTGATGCTTTCCAACTAATGCAAATGTTGCGCCTAACTTATAGCGGTGTTCGATTTGATAAGGTTTGATCTTCAAAAGTAAGTTCAGTAATGACGTTAGCTCTTCATCTTTTTTCTCGTAGTAATAAAAAATAGCAAGATTACATAAGGCGTGGATATTGCCTTTATTTTTCTTAAGCACATCATCGAGCAGCTCTCTCGCCCGATCCGTTTCTCCGGTATAAAAATAGGCAAGTGCCAAATTATTATACGCCGCCCAAAATTCAGGGTAGTCCACAATAATTGACTCCAGCAATTCGACCGCTGTACCGAACTCTCCTGTCTCCATCAAGCGACGCGCTTTTTCTTGTAGAAAGTATACTTCGCCGTCCGGGGCATCCTCGTCCGTATATTCCGCGGCTTCTTGTTCTGCAAAGTCGATGATTTCTAATGCTTCGTCTACAAAAACGCCTTCAGGTGCAATGGCAATATACATTTCCGCATACGCCTTTGCATCGCGAAGGAGGCCAAGATGCGCATGTACTTCCGCCAAATAAAAGACAATTTCGTCCTCCTGTGGATCAAGTGTATGTGCTCTCATTAGCAACTCGTATGCTTGTTCAAAATTCCCCTCTTCCATTACGAGAACGCCGTAATGCATAAGATAGCGGGGATCTTTTGGATTCAGCTCCGTTGCTCTTTTCAAGTATTTTTGCGCATCTTGTAAGCGATCCCGTTGTATCGCTTGCAACGCTTTATTAAAATAAAACTGTCCATTTGGAATGAACGATATGACTTTTTTATTTTGTGAAATACGTTTTTTATCCAACCTTATTCCCCCGAAAAAATAAGAAGGAACGTACGAAACGTTCCTCCTCGTATTGAGCCTATTATACCACAACTTCTAGCCGGTCAATTGGTTTTCACCGATTTCCTTCCAACGGATCCCTCTCACGTCGTTTTGCCATTTCACTCGCTGTAAAAATGATTTTCACCGGATTGCCGCCCGCAAACACCCCGGGAGGAATGTCTTTATTAACGAGGGAGGCCGCTGAAACAATTGCCCCATCGCCAATTTCAATACCCGGTAAAATCGTCGTATTCGCTCCGATCAATACATCTTCACCTATGACGACATCTCCTATGCGATATTCGTCGATCAAATATTCGTGCGCAAGAATCGTTGTATTAAAACCGATAATGGAGTTGCTTCCCACTTTAATGCGTTCGGGAAACATCGTATCAGGCATGACCATAAGTGCGAATGAAGTTCGGTGACCAACTTCCATTTTTAAAAATACTCTGTAAAGAAAATTTTTCACTGGCATAAATGGCATATATCTGGCCAGTTGGATAATGATAAAGTTTTTGACGACTTTAAAAAAGGATACGGTTTGAAACATATGCCACAACGAATTGGCATCCCCTTTTGCAGGGTATCGCTCAGTCCGTCTCACTGATTTTCCCCATCCACAATTGCAAGCAAATCTGTGATATGTCCTAACATATAATCTGGCTCAAACGACTGTAAGTATGCCTCCCCTTTCAAAGCCCAAGCAACACCCGCTGTTCGAACGCCTGCATTTTGTCCGCCGACGATATCGTGATAATTATCTCCAATCATGAGCGCCTCATCTTTTGACACGTTAAGCTTTTGCAATGCAAGTAAAATCGGTTCCGCATTCGGCTTTGGATTTGTCACACTATCCTGGCCAATAATGACTTCAAATAGCCCTTCCAATTTCAATAGGCGAATCCCTTTTTCAATCATATCGGTACGCTTGGAAGAAACGATTGCAAGTTTGAGACCTTTTGCTTTTAACTGTTTAATTGTTTCTGTTACTTGATCATATTCCGCAACTAACTGATCATGCATTTCCAAATTCCACGCGCGGTATTCCTCGACAAGCAGCTCCTCTTTTTCTGGATCCAGTTCACCAAAAGATTCATTTAGCGTAGGTCCTAAAAATGGTAAAATCGATTGGCGGTCTGCATACTGTCCCGGAAAATACTTATTTAAAACATATTCAA
Organism: Sporosarcina sp. HYO08; assembly: GCF_001563475.1. Taxonomy (GTDB): domain Bacteria; phylum Bacillota; class Bacilli; order Bacillales_A; family Planococcaceae; genus Sporosarcina. The sequence continues at coordinate 89,560 of NZ_LPUT01000029.1, forward strand.
ACGATTGCAGGATTAATTCGTTCGTATCTGCCAAAGTACCATCAAAATCAAATAATAATGCAGTAATTTGTTTATCCATCAATAATCGGCGCCCCTTTTTCTTTCTCTTTTCTTTGCTCCGCACGCTTCCAGAAAAACGCAACGAGTATCGTTAGCACAAATGCGGTAATGATGCGAATGAGCAGGAGCGGCCACACCGGAATGCCGAGCGGAACAAAAAGCAATGTATCCTCAATCACCGCATGACAAGCGACAAGGAAGATGAACGCTAATGTGGCATCCTTTTTGCTGACACCATCCTCCTGCACAGCTTGAATCATAACACCTGCGCCATATGCAAGACCGATCACCAATCCTGCCACAAGTGTTAAAGATGCATTTGGCTGAACACCGATGACTTTTGTAAAAGGCGCTAAACGCTTGGAAAACTTTTGTAAGTACTGTCGGTCTTTTAAAAACTGGACAAAAATCATGAGCGGAATGACGATTAAAGCAAGCTGCAGCACACCAAAGGAAGCTTTTTGCAAGCCTAGTAAAACAATTTGGAACCAGCCTTCCGGATCTTTTGTAACAGTCGGTGTGATGCCATACTGCGCAAGCTCCCCACCGCCTTTCCAGAACAGATTAATAACGATTCCCGAAAAAGCCGCGAGTCCGAAACGTACGACTAAAACGATCCAAAGTTTCACACCAACTTTTAAAGCGACACCCGTTTCAATAAACATATTATGTGAAAACGACAGCATCACTGCGATGATAAATACTTCTTTCACCGTTAATTCCAGTGATAAAACACCTGCAATTCCCGCATATAAATTCAGTGCGTTTCCAAGCACAAGTGGAATTGCCGCTTCTCCACTTAAGCCGAAAATCCCCATAAAAGGCGCGATTAATTGTACAAGCCATGGTAACACGGGTGTGTGTTGTAAAATCACAACGAGCACGGTAATTGGAAAAATAATTTTCCCAAGTGTCCAAGTTGTACCAAAACCAGCTTTCAACCCATTTTTTAATGTTCCTATTTCCCCAACCCTTTGTTTAGTCATCTTTATAATTCACATCCACTTTCTGGACAAAACGTCTGATGATAAAAATAACAACGGCAATGATGATCGTCGTAATCGACACAAGTTGTGCTGTACGCAATCCGCCAATGAGCAAACTATCTGTTCGCATTCCCTCGATAAAAAATCGGCCAAGCGAATACCAAGTCAGATAGAATAAGAACATTTCACCGCGCTTTAAGTTTACTTTTCGTAGCAACAAAATGATAATGAGTCCAACAACATTCCAAAGCGATTCATATAAAAAAGTCGGGTGATACGTCACACCATCGATCGTCATTTGTTTCATGATCCAATCTGGAATGATTGTTGTCTCGAGGAAGTGCGTGGAAACCGGTCCACCATGCGCTTCTTGGTTGATAAAATTTCCCCAGCGCCCAATAATTTGACCGATCAATAAACCAGGCGCCGCGATGTCGACGACTTTCCAGAATGAAACCCCACGACGTTTCGTATAAAAGTACGTCGTTAAAAATGCACCAATCAATGCACCGTGAATGGCGATACCGCCATTCCATATTTGAATAATTTGCTCGGGATGATTTTTATAAACATCCCATTCAAAAACAACATAGTAAATACGTGCCGTAATGATCGAAATCGGCACTGCCCAAATTAATAAATCCGTTAAAAATTCGGGATGCATTCCCCGTTTCACCATTTCCCTTTGAACAACAATAAAAGCTAGAATGATTCCAAGGGCAATCAAAATACCATACCACTTAATCGAGAATGGCCCTAGTGAAATAGCGACAGGATTGATCGCTAAGTTTTGGTACATCAAATACATCATTCCCCTCTATGTATCAATTCGATTCGGATTTCTCTTGTATAGCTGTACTTAGTTTTCTCGAAAATTCCTCTGCCGCATTGACACCGAGGCGTTTCATTCGATAATCCATTGCCGCAACTTCAATAATGACGGATAAGTTTCTTCCCGGGCGCACAGGGACCGTTAACTTCGTCAATTCAGAATCCATAATTTTCATCTTCTCTTCATCAATTCCGAGGCGATCATAAATTTTCTCTGGCACCCATACTTCGAGGTCGACAACGAGCAAGATCCGTTTGTCACTTTTGACAGCGCTCGCACCGAATAATGTCATCATATCCACGATCCCCACGCCGCGGATTTCCAACATATGCTCCAATAATTTTGGTGCATTACCGATCAGTACGTTTTTGGCGACTTGGCGAATTTCTACTAAGTCATCCGCAACGAGGCGATGACCTCTTTTCACAAGTTCGAGTGCAATTTCACTTTTACCCACGCCGCTCTTCCCAGTGATTAGCACGCCAATTCCGTACACATCGACAAGGACACCGTGAATGGCAGTCATCGGCGCAAGTTGCCCTTCTAAATAGTTCGTCAACATCCCTGAAAAACGAGTCGTTGGATTGTCTGTTTTAAATACAGGCGTTCCTTTCTGATCCGCGACTAGCTTTAACTCATGCGGCGCATCCATTCCATGCGCAATAATAATTGCAGGCGTTGCGGGCGTACAAATCTTTTCCGCTCGATCTATTTTTTCTTCCACCTTAAGCTTTGCATAGAACGACAGCTCAGTCATACCGAGCAACTGCACACGCTCCGCTGGATAGAAGTTAAAATAGCCAGCCATTTCAAGGCCAGGTCGAGAAATGTCACTCGTATGTATTTGATAATCGTTTTCAATGTTTCCCGCAATCAGTTCCAGACCAAATCTTTCCTTCACATCTCTAACTGTTACTCCGCCCATCGGCCTCCCCCTCTCCTCCTTTTATCTATGCCCCATTTTACCACGACCACATTCAAATGAAATGATTTCGTTCCGAATTCGTCTACTTTTCAGCACTTTTATGCTATATAGGTGATAAAGGAGGCATGCATTATGAAAATACTGCTTGATGCTGGTCATGGACCCGAAACGCCTGGTAAACGATCGCCAGACGGAAGGCTGCGGGAATTTTCTTTCAACCAAGCTGTCGCAGTAAGCGTCGCAAGATATTTAACCTTTGAAGGAATGTCCGTTACCTTTTCACATCGTCCCGAGCGGGATGTACCGTTAGGAAATCGCATATCCTTGGCCAACAAAACAAATGTTGACGCTTTCGTTTCAATACATGCAAATGCTTATGGGACGACATGGAATGATGCGAAGGGCATTGAAACGTTCGTCTATCCAACAGCAAGCAAACAAAGCTTTGCACTTGCCAAAGGGATCCAGCAATCGATGATCATTGCGTGTAACCGGGTCGACCGCGGCGTAAAAACAGCTAATTTTGCAGTCCTTAGGGAGACGCGAATGCCCGCCGTGCTCGTTGAATGTGGATTTATGACAAATCGCGAGGAAGCCACACTTTTAATGCAAAAAGCGTATCGAGAGCAATGTGCGAAAGCCATTGCATTTGCGATTCTTTCTTGGAAGTATAGAGGGAAAAGTTAATATAAATACAGAAAAAACTGCTCCATCCCACAATAATAAAATGGGATTGGAGCAGTTTTTATTCGGACGGATGTTTGGCATTATAGCAGACGAGCACCGATCCTGTTTTCGCTTCCCCAAATAGATGGAGTGGGAATTGGTGATCTCCTGCATCTTTTTTAAATCGAATGGATCGATGTAAGACTTGTTCCTGCTCGGCAGTTCGATCAACGTCGTTTAACTGTAATTCGAGTCGGCCCATATTGGAAGAAATCTCCCCCGTCAGTGAGATGTCGGATGGGATGTAAATTTCAACCGATCCGCTGACCGTTTTCGCATCCACTTTTTTAGGAGCGGTATCGGTCGTCGTAACCACTACATGTCCGTTAAGCGATTGGGCTTCCACTTCTTTTACCGCACCATCAATATAGACACGACCATTTAACGTTTCCGCTTCAAGTGTATTCCCTGTCAAATGATGCAGGTCAATCCCACCGTTTGCGGTTTCAATTTCCGCATCTTCAAACGTGAGTCCAGAAACGTCAATTTTACCGTTTGCGGTTTTGACACGTATTTTCTTTGCCTCAATATCCTTCATTTTAAAGGCACCATTTAGCAGCCGCGTGGAAATTCGCTCGTAAACTTTACCAGGGATATACAACTCCACATTCACTTGCATCATCTTTAAATCGCTTGATAAATGGAGTTTTCCTTCATCCAAGACGAACAGCAGCTTTTGTTCAAAATCTTTTCGAGCCTTTTCTTCGGACTCATTGTTAAAAGCCTTAACTGTAAACTCTGCCCGAATCTCTTCCTCTTCGCCAGCATGAATGGTTACCTTGCCATTATCAATCGTAATAAGCAATTCTTCCAGGCTATCCGCAGATTTTGTCATTGTTTCTGTAAAAGTGACCGAATGACCAAATGGAGAATCAAAGTCAAATTCCTTTACTTTTTGTACGGTAGATTGCATGAAATGCATAAATCGATCTCCAACATTGGTAAAATCTTTCCGTAAATCTTCCAAGAACTCATCCATAGAATGTGATGTTTGACGATTCGTTTTTTGACTAAACTCGGATTGTTCAAAAGGCTTTTCTTGAGGCGCAACACTTTCAGACGATTGCTTTTGCTCCGGTTTTCCAAGTGCTTCTAGAAGCGTGAGTGCTTCGTCTGTTGTAATCGTTCCATTTTCCAACATTGTCAAAATTCGTTTTCGTTCATTTTGCATGATAAAGCCTCCTCGTTTCTGCGTTTAGGTATATATACGATTCCCATTCCGAAAAGTTTCACTTGGCTGCTTTTTCTGCTTCTTGCATCGTCTCTTCCATGCGTTGTTGCTCACGATCAAGGATTAATTTTAAATAGTGACCCGTATATGATTTTTCATTCGCTGCCACTTTTTCCGGCGTTCCCGTGGCGATAATTTGTCCACCTTTGTCGCCGCCTTCTGGGCCAAGGTCAATAATATGGTCAACTGTTTTAATGACATCCAAATTATGTTCAATAACTAGGACAGTGTTGCCCGTATCAACTAATCGCTGCAAGACGACAAGCAACTTCGCGATATCATGGACATGCAGCCCAGTTGTCGGCTCATCTAAAATATAAAACGATTTGCCGTTCGATCGTTTATGAAGCTCTGATGCAAGCTTCACACGCTGTGCTTCCCCGCCCGAAAGCGTTGTAGCTGGCTGCCCCAATTGGATGTAACCGAGACCTACATCGACAATTGTTTGAAGCTTGCGATGGATTTTCGGAATGTTTTCGAAAAACACGAGTGCATCTTCTACTGTCATACCGAGTACATCTGCGATATTTTTCCCTTTGTATCGGACTTCAAGCGTCTCACGATTATACCTTTTTCCATGACAGACCTCACATGGTACATACACATCAGGCAGGAAATGCATTTCAATTTTAATAATCCCATCGCCGCGACAAGCTTCACAGCGTCCGCCTTTGACGTTGAAGCTAAACCGGCCTTTTTTGTAGCCGCGCACTTTCGCTTCATTTGTTGCTGCATAGACATCTCGGATATCGTCAAATACCCCTGTGTATGTCGCCGGATTCGATCTTGGCGTCCGTCCGATCGGTGACTGGTCAATGTCGATCACTTTTTCCAATTCTTCTAATCCTGTAACGGATTTATATTGTCCCGGCTTTTGCTTGGAGCGGTTTAGCTTTTGCGCCAATACTTTATATAACACTTCATTGATTAGTGTACTTTTACCGGAACCAGACACACCCGTGACGGCGATAAATTGACCAAGCGGAATATCTACGGCGACATTTTTCAAATTGTTTTCTGACGCACCTTTAATCGAAATTTTTCGACCATCCGATTTTCGTCTTGTTGTCGGCAAAGGTATGAATTTTTTCCCGCTCAAATATTGTCCTGTCAGTGAAGCCGAATCATTCATCACTTGTTCTGGGGCCCCAGCGGAAACAATTTGACCGCCATTGACACCTGCGCCAGGGCCGATATCTATTAAATAATCGGCCGCCATCATTGTGTCTTCATCATGCTCGACGACAATGAGCGTATTGCCAATGTCCCGCATACTTTCTAAAGTGCCGATAAGACGATCATTATCCCGCTGATGCAACCCGATAGACGGTTCATCCAAAATATAGAGCACACCTGTTAGTCTTGAGCCAATTTGCGTGGCAAGACGAATGCGCTGCGCCTCTCCGCCTGATAATGTTCCAGCCGCTCTCGATAACGATAAGTAATCTAAACCGACGTTAATCAAAAAGCCAATCCGTTCTTCAATTTCCTTTAAAATAAGCTTGGCAATTTGCGCATCTTTTTCAGACAGTTGAAGGTGCTTGAAAAACTGATCCGCTTCCACAATAGACCGCTCTGTCACTTTTCCAATATGCACGCCGTTTACTTTTACAGCAAGCGACTCTTCCTTTAACCGATAACCATCACATCTTGGGCACGGCCGCTGCGCCATATACTTCTCCATCTGCTCTCGTACGTAGTCTGAACTCGTTTCCCTAAAGCGACGTTCGATATTGGCAAGTACACCTTCAAAGTAAATATTCGTATCGCGTGTATTGCCAAACTCATTTGTAAAGCGGAAACGAATCTTTTCCTCTTTAGAACCGCGCAAAATTTTGTCTAGTTCATCATCCGCAAGTTCGCTCACTGGCACGTCCATAGAAATGCCAAAATGCGTTGCGACTGCTTTTAGCAATTCAGGATAATATTGAGAACTTGTCGGTTCCCATGGGGCAATCGCATGATCAGTGAGTGAGCGAGATGGATCCGGAATGACAAGCTCCGGGTCCACTTCAAGTTTCGTCCCCAAACCATCGCATTCTTGGCAGGCCCCGAATGGACTGTTGAACGAAAACATTCGCGGCTCCAGCTCACCGATCGAAAAACCACATTGCGGGCACGCATGATGTTCGCTAAATAACAATTCTTCCCCGTCGAGGACGTCAATAACCACTGTGCCCTCCGCAAGACGAAGTGCAGATTCAAGCGAATCACTCAGTCTTGCAGCGATGTCTTCTTTTATAACGATTCTATCAATGACGACTTCGATCGTATGCTTTTTGTTTTTATTTAACTCAATATTGTCATCCAAATCGATGACTTCTCCGTTCACGCGGATCCTTACATAGCCTTGCTTCTTAATATCTTCGATGAGCTTTGCATGGGTTCCCTTGCGGCCGTTCACGATTGGGGCTAACACTTGGATTCGTGTTCTTTCTGGCAACTCTAACAGGCGATCTACCATTTGCTCAATCGTCTGTGAAGAAATCTCAATCCCATGAATCGGACAGATCGGCTTCCCAATCCGTGCATACAGAAGTCGCAAGTAGTCGTAAATCTCCGTTACAGTTCCAACCGTTGAACGTGGATTTCGACTCGTTGTTTTCTGATCAATTGAAATAGCCGGTGAAAGACCTTCAATGACATCCACATCAGGCTTATCCATTTGCCCTAAAAACTGCCTTGCATAGGCAGACAGCGACTCAACATATCTTCGCTGTCCTTCTGCATAAATCGTATCGAAAGCAAGCGATGATTTTCCTGACCCTGACAAGCCAGTGATCACAACGAGCTTGTCGCGCGGAATATTGACGTCAATATTTTTCAAATTATGGGCCCGGGCACCTTGTATAATGATTTCTTTGTTTTTCATTTGCTTCACCTTTCCGCCTTCAATTCCAATATCGTATCCCGGAGCTCCGCTGCACGTTCGAAGTCAAGTGCTTTAGCTGCATCTTTCATTTCTTTCTCCAAAGATACTAAAAGTGTTGCTTTTTCCTCTTTGGACAGTTTTTTCCCTTGTGTCACTTGATCTACATAGGAGACTGTTTCATCCGTGGCATGTGTAGCCCGGATGACATCCCGCACTTTTTTCGTAATCGTCTTCGGTATAATGCCATGTTTTTCATTGTAGGCGATTTGAATCGCACGACGCCGCTTTGTTTCTTCTAAGGCGATTTTCATAGAGTCTGTCATGCGATCGGCATACATAATGACATGCCCCTCAGCATTTCGTGCTGCACGTCCAATTGTCTGGATTAATGACCTATGTGAACGCAGGAAACCTTCTTTATCAGCATCGAGAATGGCGACGAGGGATACTTCCGGAATATCTAGTCCTTCCCTCAATAAGTTAATCCCAACCAACACGTCGAACGTTCCGAGCCTAAGCTCTCGAATAATTTCAATTCTTTCCAGTGTTTTAATCTCGGAATGAAGGTATTGTACTTTAATGCCAATTTCTTTTAAATAATCCGTTAAATCCTCGGACATCTTTTTCGTTAGCGTTGTAATGAGTACCCGTTCATTTTTTTGAACGCGGTCGTGAATTTCATCGATTAAATCGTCTATTTGTCCTTCAATTGGGCGGACGTCGATTGTTGGATCGAGTAAGCCAGTCGGCCTGATAATTTGCTCGACCATTTTTGGTGTATGCTCAATTTCATAGGGACCGGGTGTCGCTGACACGTAGATCGCTTCATGAACATGCTTTTCAAACTCCTCAAATTTCAATGGACGATTATCCAGCGCCGATGGAAGCCTAAAGCCATGCTCCACCAATACACTTTTCCTTGCCTGGTCACCATTATACATACCCCGAATTTGCGGAAGTGTCACATGACTTTCGTCAATAACAATTAAAAAATCATCTGGAAAATAATCAATCAGTGTGTAAGGCGTCGCTCCTGCCTCCCGTAACGTTAAATGGCGGGAATAGTTTTCAATGCCCGAACAAAAACCCATTTCTTTCATCATTTCCAAGTCATAGCGTGTACGCTGTTCGAGACGCTGTGCCTCGAGCAGCTTCTCTTGGCCACGCAATTCTATCAGACGCTCCTCAAGTTCCTTTTCGATATTCGCAATGGCCTTCGTCATCTTTTCTTCGCCTGTCACGAAGTGGGATGCCGGGAATATGGCCACATGATCGCGATCTCCAATAATCTCGCCGGTTAATGCGTCAACTTCGCGAATTCGGTCAATTTCATCGCCGAAAAATTCAATGCGGATGCACCGTTCATCTTTTGAAGCTGGAAACAATTCAACAACATCGCCGCGGACCCGAAATGTTCCGCGGATAAAGTTCACATCGTTTCGCTCATATTGAATGTCAACGAACTTTCGCAGCAATTCGTTTCTTTCGATTTCCATACCTGTTCGTAAAGATACGACATGCTCACGATATTCTTCCGGTGAACCGAGACCGTAAATACATGAAACGGATGCGACAATTAGCACATCTTTTCGTTCGAATAACGACGATGTAGCGGAGTGACGCAACTTATCAATTTCATCATTAATACTCGCGTCTTTTTCAATATAAGTATCTGTATGCGGCACATACGCCTCCGGTTGGAAATAATCATAATAACTTACAAAATATTCAACGGCATTGTTAGGAAAAAATTCTTTAAACTCACTATACAATTGCCCGGCTAACGTTTTATTGTGAGCGATGACAAGTGTTGGTTTATTGACTTCCTTCACAACATTGGAAACGGTAAACGTTTTCCCCGTTCCCGTCGCGCCGAGTAATGTTTGGTGTTTTTCTCCCTTTTCAAGCCCTTTTACAAGTTCGGCAATCGCTGAAGGCTGATCGCCCCCGGGTGAATATGGCGCATGCAATTCAAATTTCTTTTGGTCCATCGTCTCCACTCACTTCCAAGAAGAATTGATCTTCATTTTAGCATAACCTTTCCATTTTCACGAGCAAAAAGAGAACGTACGTTTTAAGAAGAAGTGAAGGGTGCTTTTCATTTCCCGGCATATAAAAAAAAAACGCTGCATATTTCATGCAGCGCCCCACTTTAGTCATTTTCAATTAACTTGTTCAAACTGTCTGTATACATATTAAAGGCTTTTTCATCTCGCCGATCGAGTGCATGGTCAATCAACATGAGCAATCGTTCCTTTGTTTGTTCCCAATGAATATGATTTAAAAACAGGTCCATATAAATTTCGTTGAGCATCTTTTCGGCCTGCAATGTCGTGTTGTTTTTTCCAACGGCTTTTAAGAATTCGGCATATGAATAGTTGTTTTCCATCTTACTCACCCCTAATGCCTTTTATATAGTATATCGATTTCCAGTGGCAAGTTGCAAGTCTTTTTAGAAAATTCAACCTCTTTTTTCAAAAAAGACCGTCCCTAATTGAACAGTCTTACTCAACATTTTTTCTTTGTCCCGTTAAACGGATGGTGGCTTCGGAAACGATTAGCACGATCGCTCCAATTAAGATCGGTGTAAGTGATAGACCAAATTGAACAACTGCCCCGATCATCACACCAATCACTTGAATCCATTGAACAGTACGAACTGTTTCTTGAACGGCTGCAGAACGACGATCTTCTTTTTCCGGAAACAACATATCCATTCGAAATTCATCCCCTGCTCCAAGCGCATGAACGATTTGTACTGCTGATGCAAATGCGAGCGATCCTACGAAAATAAATACAACTATCGGGAATGGAATGAACAACGCGCCAAGTACAGACAATATCGTTAATCTCAGCCATAGCCAAAAAATATCATCCGTCCGAAGAAATGTACGACGAACGAGATAAGCGTGCGTGGCGTTATTGTTGCCGAATTTCGGCTGAGTCATGAGAAATTTTAGCCATCTTCTTCGACTGACAGAGCCTTTCACATGTGGAACATCTGTAAAGTAATTGGCAAAACGATAAAATCGCATCATTCGATTTTGTTCGAGTGCAATGAAATGATCGTATGGAAAAGGCTTTTCGGCTGTTCGCTTTTTCCAATATTGTGCATAAAGGCCGATCATCACTGCAATGATGGGTAAAATGAGCGGGGATCCATGCAGTCCAATCCAAATAAGAATCGAAGCCAATAAAAATCGAACTGTCCGATCCAACCATACTTTTCTTCCTTCCAACACATACCTGGCATTAAACTCGGATTGAACAAAGATCATTTTAAGTACTACGATAAAAACAGCAATGCCTAGATAGCTACTATTTGAGCCTGTCCCAGTCGCCGACAATAGCGGTAAGGCAACGATCAAAAGAATGAACGGCAACGGCAGCTGCGAAAAGAAACTCCAGCGCAATGCACGCTTCATATACTCTCCCAACTGCTGTTCTAACGGTAAAAAATACACACTATCTGCTTGCTTTAACAATGTAACGGGCGGCGAATAGCAGAGTGCAGCTGCAATGACAATTGCCGTAAGGAGCGCGGCCGGAAAATGTTCGGGCACTTCTTTCAGCCATTCACTGTAAGCATATCCCCCAGCACCGATTGTAAAGACTAAAACAATCGCCAAATGGCCCGTAAAAACATATTTCATATACCGTTGAAATTCGTTCATGTAATGGACGAAGCGTACTCCCCATATGTCACGCAAATTTTTCATCGTCTGTATCCTCAGTCATCGCAATATATAAATCATCCAACGAAGCATTCGGCCGGCCAAATGCTTTTCTCAAATCATCCATTGTTCCACTCGCTCTTACTTGGCCGTTATGCAATAAGATGATGCGATCACAGTATTTTTCCGCAGTAGAGAGCACATGCGTCGACATTAAAATCGAAGCCCCTTGCTTTTTCCGTTCTTCCATTTGATCGAGCAATGACTTAATGCCGATCGGATCTAAACCGACGAATGGTTCATCGATGATATAAAGGGAAGGATTGACAAGAAATGCACACATGATCATCACTTTTTGGCGCATTCCTTTGGAAAAATGGGAAGGAAACCATTTCAATCGCTTTTCCATTCTGAATTCTTTCAGTAATTGCTCGGAGCGTGCTTCGAACACATCCTCCTCAAGTCCGTATGCCATAGCCGTCAACTCAAGATGTTCGCGCAGCGTCAATTCATCATATAAAATAGGCGTTTCGGGAATGTATGAAAAGGCTTTCCGATATTGTTCTGGGTTTTCACGAAATGTTACACCATTCAGTCGAATGTCACCTTCATGAGGATTCATTAGACCAATAATATGTTTGATCGTTGTACTTTTACCCGCACCATTTAACCCGATCAATCCGATCAGTTCTCCGCGGCCAATTGTAAAAGATACATCGTGCAGGACGGGTCTTCTTGTATACCCGCCCGTTATATGTTGTAGTTCTAAAATTTCCATCTTCATCCTCCATTCCTTTCCTATCTTATCAAAAATCTCTTTTGAATACCTTGTCCAATACACCTTTGTCGAACGATTATATGCTACACTTGTCCTAAAAATGAAAGGAAGTGCCGAAATGACTTCTTGTATTTTTTGTAATATTGTCGAAGGAAGCATTCCGAGTGAAAAAATTTATGAGGATGAACATGTAGTGGCATTTATGGATATTATGCCTGTCACAAAAGGTCATGTCCTTATCATTCCAAAAACGCATCGGGAAAATCTATATGAAATGACCTCAGAGGAGGCAGCGCAGGTATTTTCCGTTGCGCCCAAAATTGCAAATGCCTTAAAAGAAGAGTTTGCCCCTGCCGGATTAAACGTATTGCAAAATAATGGCGCTCCTGCGGGACAAGCTGTATTCCATTTTCATATGCATTTGATCCCACGTTATGATCGATCTGACGGTTTCCAGCCGCAATGGGATCCACAAACAGATACTTTTACAGTGGAACGCATCAAAGAAATCGCAGTCGGCATTCGTAAAAAACTCCTATAATCACCTTGCTTATTTTCTGAATTCGGTGTATTATACACATAATGTTTTTCGCTATCGATCACGAGGATACGATAGGAAAAGCAAAAAATAGCTTAGACTTAGCTGAGGAGAGATGAGAATTGAATACGAAAAATCTTGTGTTAATGGCGCTTTTGGTTGCCGTCGGTGCTGCTTTATATTTGGTGATTCCAGGTTACGGAAACGGCATGAAGCCTGACTTCATGTTGACGATGATGTTTATCGGGATTTTCCTATTTCCTGATCGCCGCAGTGTATTTTTACTTGGTGTCACAACTGGTGTGATTTCGGGTATTTTTTCAAGTTTCCCGGGCGGTTTCCTGCCGAACGTCATTGACAAATTCATTACTGCATTTGTTATTTACGCAGCGTTTGTAACATTAAAGAACATCTCGAAGCATTTGATCGGCGCAACAGTTCTTGCAGGCCTTGGAACGATTTTATCAGGTACGATCTTTTTATCCATTGCAATTTTTGTGTTAGGTGTCAACTTACCATTTTTTGCATTGTTCTTAACAGTCGTCCTTCCAGCAGTCGCGATGAACTGCATTGCATTCGTCATTATTTATCCAATCATTCTTGGATTGGTAAAACGTACAAATTTCAAAACAGCGTTATCCAGTTAAAGAATAAAGGGGCTGTCCCAGAAGTGCCTGGCTCTTCGTTTGGGGACGGCCCCTTTTTGCCTTCTAACAAACTAGTAGTTTTTACCACAGCATTTTCAAAATGCCAAAGTATTTAATTTGTGAAACTGCTTAACACATGTTTAAATAAAATTACGCAAGATTGTATGATCCATCTTTGAAAGGAGCGCTCTAACAAATGAAAGCATCTACGTTTTTCTTAGGACTAGCAGCCGGTTCTATTGCGGCCGCTGTTACCGTTCTGTATTCAACACCACAATCTGGAAGTGAGCTTCGAACAACCGTCAAAAACGCATCGACAGATATGAAAGACAAACTTAAAGAGGTCAATGTGAAGTTTGACGATTTAAAAGAATCGATTTCTCACTTAACAAAAGAGGCAAAAGAAACGATTCCCTCAGCAATCGGCGGTATTAAAGATTCAATTGGTAAATGGCAACAATCAACCGAGCCAAACAAAGTGTCCCTAGAACAGGAAATTGAAGCGATTCAAGCAGCACTAGAAGAACTTGAACAATCCATTACCGTACATCAGAAAAACTAAGTATATGATAGAGACCGTCACAGAGCCAATCCTATGTGAGACGGTCTCTTTTTACCATCTTAGGGAAAGTTTCTTAAATTCTGACTTCTCACCTTGTTGCTTTTTTGCTATAATGAAAGAATATGAATTTTAGGAAGCGGGTGGGTTCGATGATTGAGCAAAAATTTTCCCCAAAAGAAGCGATGATCTTTAGTCAGCGCATTGCACAAATGTCTAAAGCGCTTTGGAAAGCAGTCGAAAAAGATTGGCAACAATGGATAAAACCTTATGACTTGAATATTAATGAGCACCATATTTTATGGATTGCTTATCATCTTGAAAAGGCAACAGTTTCAGATATTGCAAAGTTTGGCGTCATGCACGTTTCGACCGCATTCAACTTTTCAAAGAAGTTGGAGCAACGAGGCTATTTACATTTTTTCAAGAAAGATGATGATCGCCGAAATACATACGTTGCCGTCACAGAGAAAGGCGAAAATCTACTACTAGAAATGAATCGCAATTATTATGGTTCAGCACATAGTGTGCTGGAAGGAACAATTCCAATTAAGGAACTGTACGGTAAATTTCCAGAGTTTCTAGAGGTCATGTCTGTCATTCGCAACATTTATGGAGATGATTTTATGGAAATTTTCGAGAAAGGTTTCAAAAACATTGAAGAAGCGTATGATGAGGAAAATGGAGAATTGATCGCAGTCAATCGAGAGAAAAAATCTGAGAAAAGGGAAGAACGTTATCACCCGATTGGTAAGGATTTTTAATTCCAATTCGCGTACATTTCTGCTATGATTATTTTGGAACGCCGAAGAGGAGGAATGGATTTGATCCTTGTAATAACAGTTCTGTTCTCATTATTCTATCTGTATCAAATCAATAAAATGACATATGCTCTCTGCGAATCAAGAGAAATTCCAGAGGAAAAACAGCCCAAAATCTATCGAACGGTCAATATCCTCGTGACGATTTTAATTTTGTCTTTTTTTGTTGAAATTTTATTGAAAGCATAAGGAAAGTCCATTGTCCCAAACTGGGAAATGGACTCTTTTTGATTTAGTACATGAAGGCTGCACCGACGATGATGAGTAAGATAAACAACACCACAATCAAAGCAAAGCCTGAAGAGCCATGATTATATCCGCTCATTGGAGCACCCCCTCTCTCTTTGTATCGTATGCAATCTGCTTTTTAGTTTCTGGGCAAATTATTGGGGTAGGGGAAACCTTTTTGTTTTCAATTCGTTTATATGTTATAGTAGCAACTATCGTACACTAACTGTAGGGGAGAAAAAGACATGAAAAAATCTATATTAGCGCTGACAATGGCTGCATCCATTCTTGCACTTTCTGCATGTAGCAATAACAATGCAGGCGATGAAGTCATTATGACATCCAAAGCTGGAGATATTACGAAAAATGAATTTTACGAAGAACTGAAAGATGTTGCAGGTGAACAAACATTCCAAATTCTGGCAATTGAAAAAGTTCTTGAAAACAAATATAAAGTATCGGATAAAGACGTTGACCAAGCGTTCAACCGTGAAAAAGAGCTTTACGGAGAAAGCTTTGAAATGTACTTAATGCAAAATGGACAAACAGAAGAAAGCTATAAGAAAATTTTGCGCATTAATCTGCTACAAGATGCTGCACAAATGGATGGCGTCGAAGTGTCAGATGAAGAAGTTCAAAAACGTTTGAAAGAAATGAATACAGAACTGCATGCACGTCATGTACTTGTAGCAGATGAAGAAACAGCTCTGAAAGTGAAAGAAAAGCTTGAAGGCGGAGCTGATTTCGCTGAAGTAGCGAAAGAATTTTCTACAGAGCCTGCCGCACAAGAATCTGGCGGCGACCTTGGTTGGTTCGGCTATGGTAAAATGGTTCCTGAATTTTGGCAAGGCGCTTACGCATTAGAAGTGAATAAAATTAGTGAGCCAGTTCAATCTCAACATGGCTTCCATATTATCGAAGTAACAGAGAAGCGTGAAGTTGAAAAAGATAAAGCAACAGAAGAAGAAGCACGAAAAGATGTTGCACTTGAAAAAGCAGGCGAAGACCAAGAAGCTTTAATGAAAAAAGTATCTAAGCTGTTAAAAGATGCGGATATTAAAATTAAAGACAATGACTTAAAAGACTCATTAGAAATCTTCATGAATGCTGGAGAAGAAAAAAAATAATACGAAAAACGCCAAGGACTTAGCCCTTGGCGTTTTTTAATGGACAAAACCCACATTGCATCAAACCCGGCACGTCCTTTGACAGACAGCATGTTTTTCTGACCGTTGTATTGAGCAGTTCAGACGGCTCGCACCCTTTTAAGTAAGAAGCAAACAATGACTTCGGCGCAATTCCTTCCCATAGCCGATCCGCCTTTAAGAGCTCTAAATCCTTTCGGGCATTTTGAGCCGTCGATGGATTTGCTAAAAGAACATGGTATTGCCAAAGCAAGAAACCAAAAATATTTTCCCACATTATCAGTGGTGAAATAGCTGTTACTGATCTCATTTGGTGAAAGACTGCCGCACATTCATTGTGTAAAATATGCCAAATTTCCTCTTCTCGTCGCCCATTTGAAATAACTTTCCAATCTTCGGCTCGAGTGTATGTACTCACTGTTTTTCTTCCGTATTCCTCATTCACACCAAAAACTAGAT
The DNA here is from genome assembly GCF_001563475.1 of Sporosarcina sp. HYO08. Taxonomy (GTDB): domain Bacteria; phylum Bacillota; class Bacilli; order Bacillales_A; family Planococcaceae; genus Sporosarcina. Next base: position 106,041 of record NZ_LPUT01000029.1, read on the forward strand.
TGTTGCTTTCTCCTTTCCACGTAATATTAGATTGGACTAAACTCGTAAACTGCATAGCCGTAAACATGCCAAATCTTCTCGTGAAATAAGAGGCCGTGACTGTTCGATTTGGACTGCCACTAATGACTTGAATCGTTTGAAGGATTGCCTCCATCTGATCTGCTTGAAGAATGGTTTCCAATGTAAACAAGCGATGTGCTGGCTCTTCAGTATAAACACTATACATTGTTAATTGTTTCATCTGTTCTTCTGTTAAATTTGTCATGCCACTAGTATAACAAGAAAAATCGCTAGGTACCGTTTTTATTCGGAACCTAGCGATTACTTTAAATCGTTGGTTTATAAAATGATCGATTATCAAGCGGGAAAATTCTTTCGGTAAATTCTCCTGGTGCCGCTTTCGAAAGTGCACGATCAAGCATATTCATCTTCGCGTCAATATTATCAATGTAATGCAGCATTTCCGCCTCTTTTAACATTGGACGTTTTGGGCTTCCCCATTCTTCTTTACCATGATGAGATAACACCATATGTTGCAACAACATGACTTCTTCTCCACTTATTTCAAGCTCGTCTGCTGCCTTTGAAATTTCATTGACCATAATGGAAATATGGCCAAGCAAATTCCCTTCAACTGTATATTGTGTACCTACAGGACCTGACAGTTCCACAACTTTTCCGATATCATGCAAAATGATGCCGGCATAGAGTAAGTCTTTATTCAAAGATGGATATAAGTCTGCAAGTGCTTTTCCTAGCTTCAACATGGAAACAACGTGATCGATCAGTCCTGAAACATAGTCATGATGATTGCGCGTGGCTGCTGGGTATGTCATAAATGCCGACTGATGTTTTTTCAACAAATGTCGTGTAATTCGCTGAATCGCTGGGTTTTTCATCTCGAAAAAGTATTGGGTCAATTCTTCAAACAATACTTCTTTACTTTTAGAGGCTGACGGTACTAAATCAGCAATCGACACGCCTTCATTTTCTTTAATCGGACGAATACTTTTAATGCGCAGCTGATTTTTCCCACGGTAATCATGGACCTCGCCGCCTACTTTTACGATGGATGAGGCTGCATACATTTTTTCATGCTCTTCTGTCGTATCCCACAGCTTCGCCTCAATATCCCCACTCTTGTCTTGCAAGATCAATGTCATAAACGGACTCCCTTGCATCGTTACGCCTTTTGTGGATTGCTTGATCAATAAATAAAGATCGACTGTTTCACCAACCTGGTGTTCTAAAATTTTTTTCAATGCGTCCTTACCCCCTGCTTATTTCCAAATTCAGAAGCGTTAAGAATATTTGCGTCTTCCCATTTCTCTTTCATTGTTTGGTGACATGTGAAATATAAAAATTGATGTTGATCTTGTAAACTTTCAATTAATGTAATGATCTGTGCGATTCTTTCATGGTCAAAATGAACGAATGGATCGTCCATTAACAATGGAAACGGCGCGGTTTCTATCATGGTACTTGCCAATGAAAGCCGCAGTGAAATATAGGCCTGTTCTTTCGTCGCTTGGCTCAATTCACTGATCGGATGCGCCAAGCCATAAGCTGTAATCGCTTCAAATCGACCTTCTGGGGTGATTTTCAAGGTGACATATTTTCCGCCTGTTAACCGCTCAAAATACCGTTCAGCAATACGCAAAACTTTAGGCAGCTTTTTCTCTTTCAATTCCCTCATCGTTTGTTGGATCGCTGCTACGATCCCTTTTCGTTCAGACCATTGACCGGCTAGCTTTGCAAGCTCCGCCTTTTTCATTTCAAATCGTTGCAATTGACTGCCATACGTTTCATCCGACAACAGAGCCTCCGTTTGATGGACAAGCGCAGCCTTTTCTTCCCGAAGTTTGCGTTGTTCTTCCTCATTCGCTAAACGGGCTTCCTCATTTCTTTCAGCCCTTTGCTTCAGCTCTTCTTTGGAATTGTTTTCAAGCTGATCATGTAACTGATGCGGTTCCAGCTGAATGATAAGCTCTTTTAACTGCCTCTTTAACGTCTCTTTCTCTTGCGCCAAATGAAAAGCATGATAGTATGCTTCCTCTGTTTCAACACCCGCCTCGGCATACAACACGTTCACTTGCTTATCTAAAGCTTTTTGCAGCTCCGTCGCTTCTTTCCATTCCGTTTTCAATCGTTTCCGAGCGGCTTCGTTCGACTTCGCCGCCTCCGTTTCTTCCGTTAAATATTTAAATTCACTTCTAAGTATTTCATAGATTGCATCTTCTGGCACACTTTTTTGCAACAGCTTTTCAACATTTGCTTTTCTCTCTTCCATTAGCCGTTCAAGTTCTTGTTTTCTTGCATCGTTCTTGTCCATTACACGCCTTGCCTCTTGCAGTTCCCGGACCATACGGAACAATTCAGGAATAAGCGGCCTAGATGGTTGTTTCGTAATCCCATATTGTAGTAAAAATTGTGCAAGGGCTTTTTGTTCCACTTGTAAAGATCGCTTCGTTTTTTCTTGTTCCAAACGGGCTGCTTGGCGTTTTTGATCAAGCGAGTGAATTGATACTTCTTTCGCTTCAATATTTCTCGTATAGTCTTCCACCCGAATCGTTAACTGTTCCATTTGCTGTTCTTTCCCATCATATGCGGCAACGAGCTGCTCCATTTCTTGCAGGTTCATGGGCTGATCTGCCTGGTTCCCCTTCTTATAAAAATAAGCGGCACCTGCCAGTAAGACGCCGATGGCTGTGAGGAGCCATTGTTGCTGAATCGTTCCGAACAATAGACAGCCTAGCGCAAACAAAACAAGGAGCGGAAATAGAACATTCGTCTTCGGTTCTGATTGTTTGTTCAACGATAAAAAAGCTTTCGCTTCTGCCAATTGCTGACGAATACGCGGCCACTCGCGGACACGTTGCCATTCTTCCTCGGATGGTTCCATTTGATGAAGTGCCTGAAGCTCATTTTGCAAAGTGATCTGTTCACTTTCTAATTGCTCGATCTGATGCAATGTATACGCTTGCTTTTGTTCGTTTTCCTCAACACGCTTTAATAGCGCGTAAAGCTCCTCTTCCTTTTGAAGGGAAACATCTGCCGTCACAATCGTGTTACTTTGCTCATTGACCCCAATTCTGTGGCAAAGACGTACAATTGTTTCTTCCAACTGCTCACTTTCATCTGCCAATGCAGTTTGGATCGAGCGCCATCGATGCCACTCTGATTCCTTGGCCATTACTATTTCGAGCTCTTTCAGCTGTTCTAAATGATCTTCGCTAGGCAGCTCTTTTGTTAATACCGCTAAGTCCTTTTCTATTCGATTTCTCCTTGCTGTTATTTCTGTTAGTTGACTGGAAGCTATTTCGTACCGGCGAATACCGTCTACTGGAAATGTATGTCCATGACGAGTAGAAAGTTGCTTTTCCACGATTTGCTTTTGTTCGAAAAGGGGATGCAGCTGCTGAAGAAGGGCGATCTCTCGCTGTTCTTTTTGCAGGCGATCGGATTGTTCGTACAGATCTATCAATCGTTCGTCAATTTCTTCAACTTTTTTCAGAGCAGGAGCATATTCTTCGGTTTTTTCCTGTTCTTTTTTCAAGTCGGCCTCCAACTGACGCAGTTCGTCTATTTTTACATTCATGTCCGGACGGCGGCCTTTCATCTTAAATAGCTCATTCATTTCTTTCTCCATTTTGCTTTCAAGCTGCATTAAGCTGTCGACACCGGTCGTTCCAGATGCTAGAAGTGTCCGGCTTAACGTATTTTCATCCATCTTTTCAAAGCCTTGCAGCTGTAATAATGAAAAAGAAAAAATGGCCTCAAAAGATGAACGGTCATAATGGCGCAGCAGTTCTTTTAAGTCTTCCTCATCCCCCACGGTGCCATCTTCAAAGTAGACCGTCACATCTCCAGCCGATTTGCCCCGAACACGCTCGACGATCCATTTCCCGTGCACGTCGTCAATGACATGCACTTGTCCACCATATTTCCCGCCCGTTTTCGGCTCATAACGTAAAAAAACACTATTTTTTTGCGGGAAGCCAAACAATGTATGCAAAATGAACTGTTGAATCGTTGTTTTTCCAGCTTCGTTCAAACCATAGATGACATTTACGCCTCGTTCAAAATTCACTGTTACGTTTTCATGTTGGCCAAACCCATAGATAACGATTTTTTCAACTCGCATTGACTCACCTTCTATCCATTTCAGCTAATTCTTTTATAAATAAAGACTTTGCCTGCATTTGAACAGCCTCTAGATCTTCTTCTTGTAAATTTGGCAAATACTTCACGCCGTGTATATGTTGATACACATCATGCAAAACGTCATTCCAGTCATCTGAATTCCAGTCTTCCATCACTTGCAGGACTGATTTTGCTAAAGGACTTAAAGTCGTTTGTGAAGGATGTTGTTCGAAAAAGGACAATTGTTCAATCCATACAAAGGGTTCTGCAGATTCTATATAATCCCTTATCGTTTCGAGCCATACATCCTTTGTATGTTGTGAAAAAAGCTGCATTGCTTCTTCATCCACATCGATCATCCGTAATTCCACAATGCCCGCACCAGTTTGTCGTTGAAATGTTTCAACAGCAAGTTCACAAGCTGCGAGCCACTCATTTACATGTCGAATCCCTTCACAAGACACGTCTAATCGATCAAATACAAGCGAAGATGCAGGAACAAATTGGCGTGTTGCATTCGTTTTTGACAACTCCACCTCGTAAAACCCTTTCATGCCCTGTTCTTTACGATGTCTTCCCTGTATGTTGCCTGGATAAATGATCGGCGGTGACTCATGAAGCGACTGCCTAAGATGAATATGACCGAGCGCCCAGTAATCATAATGCTTAGAAAGCAGTTCACTTTTTGTAAATGGTGCATAGACTGCGTGACTTTCATCCCCGGCGATACTACCATGCAACATGCCAATGTGAATGACTTCATTCATTTCTGCGACTGGATAATGTGCAATCATCGCTTCTCTTATATGTCTTTTCCCATAGCTAAAGCCATGAATGGACACTTGTTTGCCGTTCACGTCAAAGGTGTACGTTTCAACTTCAGGACCGAAAGTATGTACATTTTCCGGCAGCTCAAATCTTGTCCATTTGCCATCTAAATGATCATGATTACCGTATGAAAGTATGACTGGAATCCCCGCTTCATGCAACTGTTTCATTCCTTCAAAAAACTTCAGTTGCGCGCGTAAACTTCGATCTTCCCCGTCGTAAATATCGCCTACGATTAAAACGAAATCAGGCTTTGTTTGAACAGCGTAGTTGACTACATTCTGAAACGCCTTGAAAGTACTTTCTTTCAATGCATGCAAACGCCGGGCAGGTAATTCTGTAACCCCTTTAAATGGACTATCTAAGTGCAGATCAGCCGTATGGATAAAGCGAATCGTCGACAATTTACAGCCCCCTCTCACAACGAATATCTGTTCTTATTTTATCATAAAAAAAGGAGTTATCCAAAAACGAAGAGCCAGGCACCATTGAACACTAAATATAGTATCGAAATCGGAATATAATACTACATTTTGACAGTGTATCGCGGTGCCAAGCACTTCTAGGACAATCCCTTTTTGGGTTATTCTTTTCCAAGCTGTATGGCTTTTTTAACGTCTTTCAGTGAGCGCGAAGGTCCATACATAAGTACACCGCCTCGGTAGATCCGTGCGCCAAATGTACCTAAGACTAAAATCGTCAGTAACATAATGCCAATTGACAAAACGGGCTCCCAAACTGGCAAATCTAACATACCAACACGTAAAAACATAACGAGCGGCGCAAAAAACGGTACAAATGAAGCCACTTTTAAGTAGGTCATTTCTGGATTGCCAAGACCTGTGACAGCGATCAGAAAAGCAGCCACAATGAGCAATGTCATCGGTAAAATCATTTGCTGCACATCTTCCGTACGGCTAACAAGCGAACCGAGCAACGCCGCCAGCGTGGCATACAGAAAATAGCCAAGCAAAAAGAACACAATCGCATAAAATAATGTGCCGACATTCATGTCATTAAATCCAAACGCCGAGAAAAAGCCTTCTGTTAAATCAGAAGCCGCCATTTTAAAGGCAGTGAAGCCCGCAGCGCCGATGATAATCATCTGTAATAATCCAAGCGTACCAATCCCCGCCACTTTCGCAAACATATGCTTCACTGGTGAAACACTGGAAATTAAAATTTCCATGACACGTGAAGATTTTTCAGTTGCTACTTCGGTGGCGATCATACTCGCATACATAATAACAGCAAAATAGATGAGAAACATTAGTACATAAACGAGACCCCTTGCTTGATTCAGTTCTTCCTGAGATTTTGCAGAAGACGAGACCGCATGTTGGTCAAATTGAATGGGGGCAAACAATGTTGAAACTTGCTCGCCTGATAATGATAGTTCCTCTGCTTTTAGTGCTGTTTGCACGGATTGAAGGGCATCTTGAATCATCATAGGATACATGTAATCTAGCATGCTCTTTGATGTATAATTTGCGTGAATCATATTCGTTTGATTGAGCGTTAACGTTAAAAAACCGTCAATTTCTTCTGCTTCCACACGCTCGGCCAATGTTTGTTCGGTTTGATCAGATTTTTCAATCGTAATCTCTGATTCATTCGCCTCGAACTGTTGCTTAAATGGTTCAAACAGCCTGCCGCTTTGATCAATTACTTGTATAACAGCCGCTTCATCCCCACCGCCTGTAATGCTTTTGAACGTGCCCGTTAACTTCGATATATTCGCAAATAAAAACAATGCAGCAACCATAATAATCGTTGTAATGATGAAAGACTTCGATTTTGCTTTCGTTATGAAGGCCTGCCTGAAAATAATCATAAATTCACGCATATTGTTTCCCCACCTTCTCAATGAAAATATCTTGCAATGACGGCTCTTCAATGGCGTAATGGCGGATAGGCCCTGCTTTTAGCGCTTCCATCAGAAGTGTTTCCGCAACGTCTTCCGACTCTACTTGGAAGACGGCACCTTCAATGGAACGTTGAACAGATCCAACACCTGCCACTTTTTCCAAAGCCGACAAATCATAATCCGAATGAATCCGAACATTTTGTTTGCCAAATGAACGCTTGACGTCACGTAGCGTTCCATTCACAATTTGCTTGCCGTGATGAATAATGCTGAGCTGTTCACAAAGCTCTTCGACATGATCCATTCGGTGACTTGAAAAAACGATCGTTGCGCCATCGTTTCGAAATTCGATAATCGCATTTTTTAGGAGCTCCACATTTACCGGATCTAATCCAGAAAAGGGTTCGTCTAAAATGAGTAGACGCGGACGATGAAGTAATGACGCAATTACTTGAATCTTTTGTTGGTTCCCTTTTGACAGCTCCTCCACTTTTTTACCCGCATAATGAGAAATTTCCATTCGTTCAAGCCACTTCTTTAATTCATTTTTTGCCGAACTGCGGCTCATTCCTCTAAGCTGACCTAGAAAAATGAGCTGTTCTTCTACTTTCATTTTGGGATACAATCCTCGTTCTTCTGGCAAATAGCCGATGTCCGAACTTGCAGTAGACTGGATTGGTGAATTGCTCCACGTAATTTGTCCCTCATTCGCATTAAGAAGCCCTAATATCATTCGGAATGTTGTGGTCTTACCCGCCCCGTTTGCTCCTAAAAATCCATACATCGTTCCTTCATCTACTGACAATGATAAATCATCTACAGCGGTAAAATTACCGAAACGTTTGGTTACGCTTTCCAATCGCAGCATAATCAGGTCCTCCTTTGATTTCTGGCTAATCACTTTACGTAGGAAGCTATGTGAAAGTTTCATCTTCATGCTTGTTACTTCCAACAAAGACAAATTTCTTTTTTAAAAGTTTCATGTATAATAGATAATGAAATGAATGGGAAGGGTGAATGTTGTGAAAGCTTATAAACTGACAGCTTATGAAAGCTCCGGCAAGTTAATTGTAGAGGATACTTTTGAAGCGGAGTCGGATGAGCAGGCAAAAGAGATGGGACATGCTTTGCTTAAAGAGAAAAATCTTCTCGGGCAAACCCACCGCCTTGCATCACCTACTGGTAAGTTATTGCTGTTTCATTCTTGATTACTCATTTTCCACTTACTGACATTTTATCACCAATAGAACAAAAGAGGTGTTTCGAATCATGAAAATCGCTTTAATTGCGCATGATCAAAAGAAAAACGAAATGATCAATTTCACAATCGCTTACGAATCTATTTTTTCAAACCATACATTGTATGCGACGGGCACAACGGGAAAACGCATTATGGAACATACAAATCTTTCGATTGAGCGGTTGATGTCTGGACCTTTAGGTGGTGACCAGCAGATCGGCGCTATGATTGCGAAAGGTGACATGGATCTTGTCCTTTTCTTTCGAGACCCACTAACTGCACAACCACATGAGCCGGACGTCAGTGCACTTTTGCGCTTATGTGATGTTCACGACATTCCACTCGCAACAAACATTGCAACTGCGGAGCTTTTACTCCGAGCTGTTGATAAAGGATTTTTCGACTGGCGGAAAGCGGTAGAGAAAATGAGATAAGCTGCCCACATCCCTTGGGTAAAATGAAAAGGTCTGTTAAGCATGATGACTTAACAGACCTTTTTAGTTTATGATCTATTCTTTTTCGGAAATATCTCGTTTAAATGATCCAGTTTTTTCTCAATGGATTCATCATATGTCAAAATGTATGCCGCGGGATCTTTCGGATTGTGGAATTGGATGATTTTCCCCGTTTCGGGATCCATAAATTTACTAGAAGCACCGCAGCCAATGCCGATAATCGTTTGAACCTCTTCCATGATCACGATATTGTATATACTTTCTTCGCCTCGCTTCGCATAGCCGACGTTTTCTAAATTACCAAGGATGTTCTTCTGGCGGTACAAATAATACGGTTCATAGTTATTTGCCGCTGTCCATTTTTCACCAAGCCTCATCATTTGCTCGACGGTTTCGCGATCAGCGACTTTGTATTTGTTTTTATTGCGTGTCATTTCTGAGGCACGTTTAAAGGACAGCGTATGAATTGTAAGCGATTCTGGCTGCATTTTTTCCGTTTCTTCAAGCGAATACTCGAATTCATTCATTCCCTCATTTGGCAAACCAATGATTAAATCCATATTAATATTTTTCATGCCCATCTCACGAGAGAGCCAAAACTTATCAATCGTTTCTTGTACAGTATGATGTCGCCCAATCGCTTTCAACGTTTCATCTGTATAAGATTGCGGATTGACACTTATGCGGTCAATCCCCCACTTTTTTAAGACTTCGATTTTCTCAGGTGTGATCGTATCGGGACGACCGGCTTCTACAGTGATTTCACGGACATTTTCCATTCCGGGGAAAGAAGCGTACATCGTTTCATACAGCGCATCCATTTCATCCGCTTCGATGCTCGTAGGTGTTCCCCCACCAAAGTAAATGGTTGTAATTTTCATGTTACGTTCCGTTAACCATTTCCCCATTTCACGGATTTCCTCATGTAAACCGTCCAAGAACGACTCGACGCGTCCATTTTTTCGGTGAATGGCATAAGCAGGAAATGTGCAATAAGCACATTTCGTCGGACAAAACGGAATGCCGATATAAATGCTCACCTCGGACTTAAGATCATACAAATCTGGCACAGCCCGCAGTTGAACGTCAGCAATTTCAGCAAGCAACTTACTTTTTTCGGAAGAAATACGGTGTTTTTGCATTAATAGCTGGCCGGCTTCTTCAGCACTATGCCCCTGTTGACGATATTTATGATAAAGCTTTAGCGGACGGATGCCTGTTAAGATGCCCCAAGACTGCTCCATTCCCGTTGCTTGTTCAAGCGCTTCAAGAAAAACATGAGAATAAATTCTTTTTAACTGACGATTTTTGCCCCGCTCATCCGTATTTTCCGCTTGCTCGGAAAATCGAGCTTCATATCGGTTGTCCTCGTAAATAATGCTTGCTTTTCCTACAAGTTGTCCATCAGAATGATGATCCAATGAAAAGCTCGCTTGAATTGCATCAAGTTCTTCTGTCATCGTGACTTTCGATTGCTCGAAAAATAAATTCGCAAGATGTGTAAACATCCGAATCCAATCTTGAGGAAATTGCTCCTTTAGTACAATTTTTTGCATGTTTGATATACCAACTTTCTATAAAGATCACTATATACTAGTGGAAGTTTCAAATGAACATACAGTCTATTGTAGCAAATTTTCATGTGAATCTCGAAAACGAATCATCGCTTCCTAAAAGATAAAAAAATCCCAGGCCTGCATCTTCAATTGCAGTGTACCTGGGATTTTATTTTACATAGATTCGTATAAGTTTTGAACTGGTTTCATTAAAACGCGGTTCACTTCTTCCAGTATGCCGCTTAATTTCATTTCAGCTTCAAGCATGCTCATAATTTTAGGATTTTGTTGAGCGAGCTGCCCAGTTTTTTGCGCGTACCCTAATTCTTCCGGAGAAATCTCTTCGCCTTTCATTTGTTTTTCCTGCAGCGATAATTGGACTTTACGGAAGTTCTTGAAAAGATTCAGTGCTTCCTCGTCTTGTTTCACTTCCTCGACTGCTCTTTGAACGTCCATAAATTCATTTGTTTTACGGAATGTTGCTTCTAATTTGTTTAAATCGTCGTAAATATTTACTGTCATTTGCCATTCCTCCTACGTTAGGTTTGTTACAAATACGATGATGCCTTGGACGATTCCAATTAAGCCGCCGAGTAAAGCACCTAGCGCCGTAATCATTTTAAACTCTCGTTTCGAAATACCAAGGACTAAATCTTCCAGCACCTTCACTGGAAACGAATCGACTTGCTCTTTAACCATATCATCTAATTTCAATTTGCGGAGCGATTTTTCTAATTGTTTTTCTGCTTGGTCGAATATAAATGACACGAATCGTGGGGTTATATTTGCAGCTGCCCACTCATCGCCCTTTGGCCAATAGTCATAAAGGGAGCGGTCAAGCCGATCTTGCAGTGCTAACTCTTTCATTGCGTAGTCTTTAATTGATTCGTTGAGACCTTCCCAATCGAATTCTGAAGTTATCTCCTCGACGGGCCTTTTTTGAAGCTTTTCCCATTCGTTGTGTAACATTTTGTTAATGAGCTCGGCAGTTCCCGGCGCTGTCACAAATTTTACCGCTTCTTTTTGAACCTTCCCAACGAGAGATTCCGATTCACCGAAAAACATATGAACCATGCTGCCAAGTGTGCCTTTTGAAGCCAGGAAATCATCGATCAACTGCCGAAACAAAGACTTTCCTTCAAATGACAAAAAATAATTTTCTAAGCGTCCCAGTATATAGGTTGTAACTGATGGAATGCGTTCGGTCACTTCAGCTTGCCACTTAGCAGGTAGCACCTCTTCTACCGTTCCCCCTGTGAGTCGCGTTCGGATGGCTTGAAGCTGAGCATCGAGCACTTCCAACACTTTCTTTTCCGTTTGCGAAACGACTTTCTCCGCGCCTGCGAGTTGAAGCCAATCATTCAATGATCGATCTGAATGTAAAATATACGCTTCCAACTTTTGTTGGATCAATGACTCCATTTTCTTTTCCATCGCAGACGTTAGCAGTTTTTTTCTAAAAGTTTCTGGCGTCAACAAGTAATTCGTCACTGTTTTGCCAAATTGCTTGGCAAGCTCATCACGCCTTTTGGGGATCAGACCAGGTGTAAAAGGTAATCGCCATGAGCCAATATATTTCGCTTCGTGGGGCCGAAAGAGCATTTTAATCGCCAAGTGATTCGTAAATCCGCCGATTAATGCACCGATGAGCGCCATGAAAAGCAATGTCCATATAAAATCCATCTCTTCACCTATTTCCGTTTCATTTCGTTTCCATTATAGCAGAATGAAACGTCACGGAAAAATGGGAAGACTTTGAGTAGTCTTAGCGAAGGGCGTTGAACATTGTCGACATGCGGATGGCATGCTCCATTTCATCATGCATGGCGATGAATAATGGATTATAGGCTTGCTGAATAGGAATGGTCAATAACATTTCCTTATACATTTCCACTCCGTCTAATTCATTTAGAAGTGCTCTTTTTACACATTCCTTCAAATCATAACAAGGGACAGGCTTCTTCGGATTTTGAACAAAAGTGCCTGTCATCATATAATAGAGTTGTTGAAACATTTCGTAATGGCTTTTTTCATCTTCATACATATGTTTAAGGAAATCTTGCCAAAGAGGATCATCTGTCAATGCGTACATGGATTTATAAAAAAAATAATCTTTGTACTCACCCTCGATCGCTTCTCTTAATTTGTGAATAAACAAGACAGCACCCTTTCCTATCGCTTTCTTTCATTTTTATGCGTACAGGCTGCGTCTTATGAAGAAAGGAGACAATATCGTTGCTACAGCATTTTCGTTATCAGCCTATGTATATCAATACAAAATTACCTGGATGGACATTTACCTTTATGTTGCAGAACGAACGCTACGAAGGTGAATACGCATCTGACGGCATCATTACCTGGGTTGGAAAGACACCTCCTAACGAAGACAACGTCAAAAAAATGATTCATGAGTTGATGACCTACCATGTTTATGAGTGATTTTGCTTAAATTGTTAATACTATGTCTGCATGAATAAAGGAGGTATAGTATGAGCAAAGAAAAATCACCTGAAGAGCTTTTAAGGCAAAAGGATATGCGGAAAGCACAGAACCAAAAAACCGAAAATACTTTTGAAGACAAAAGCAGAGTACCAAATGAGCAAAACGCTTGGAAAGAGACACAATTTAAATACGGCGAGTAAATTTATGCCCTGCGCAAATATGCGTAGGGCATTTCATCTATTTTAGATAAAACTATTTGTTTTTTTCTTGTAAATAAATTATTATTATCTTATCTAACTATTTTACGGACTTTAGGAGGTGTACGCTTTGTTCTGCCCCTCATTTGGGCACAGAACAAAGTAACTATTTGGAAATTGCCATACGATTGGCAGCCTTTGCTGCCTTGATCGCATTCACCGCATTTTTCGTTGCGAGTGAATTTGCAATAGTGAAAGTAAGGACAACCCGGATCGATCAACTTATCGCAGAAGGAAATCGCCGGGCTGTCAATGCAAAGAAAGTAATTACAAACTTGGATGAATATTTATCCGCCTGTCAATTGGGAATTACGATTACCGCCTTGGGATTAGGGATGCTAGGTGAGCCTACTGTGAAATTAATGCTCACACCTCTATTCGCTCGTTTTGATTTGGCACCGAATGTTTCTACATTACTTTCATTCATCATCGCATTCACGGTCGTAACATTTTTACACGTCGTTGTAGGTGAATTGGCTCCGAAAACGATGGCGATTCAAAAAGCGGAAGCCATCTCATTGCTGTTTGCAAAACCACTCATTATTTTTTATCGTATGATGTACCCTGTTATTAAAGGGATGAATGGTTCTGCGCGCTCGATTATTAAACTATTTGGTTTCAATGCAATCTCAGAATCTGAAGTGGCACATACGGAAGAAGAGCTGCGCATGATTTTATCAGACAGCTTAAAAAGCGGTGAAATTAACCAAGCCGAATATAAATACGTTAATAAAATTTTCGAGTTTGACGATCGAATCGCCAAAGAAATTATGGTACCTCGAACAGAAATGATGACCATCGAAAAAGATATGACTTTGCAAGATGTTTTTGACGTCATCGGGGTAGAGCAATTTACTCGTTACCCTGTCACGGATGGCGACAAAGACCATATCATTGGGCTCGTTAATATGAAAAACTTATTAACGGAATACATTAAAGACCCATCTACAGGCAATGAACCCGTCATTAATTATATGCAACCGATTATTCGTGTCATTGAAACGATGCCAATCGGTGACTTGCTGTTAAAGATCCAGCGGGAACGTATTCATATGGCCATGCTCATCGATGAATACGGCGGCACATCCGGCCTTGTTACGATCGAAGATATTTTGGAAGAAATTGTTGGTGACATTCGTGATGAGTTCGATATAGACGAAGTTCCAGAAGTCCAAGATATTGGAGAAGATCATTATATTTTTGATGCAAAAATGCTCATTGAAAATGTCAATGACACCCTTGGCATCTCCATCAATGAAGAAGATATCGATACCATTGGCGGCTGGTTCATGACACAGCGCTTTGAAGCGATGCCTGGCGAAAAAATTGTGGAACAAGGATATGAATTTACCGTGAAAGATATGGAGGGCCATCATATTCTTTACTTGGAAGTCATGAGACATAGAGAAGAAGAACAAGACGAACATTCCGGGATACCAGTAGAATCATAATCCATAAAGAACGGGACGATCCTAAAAGTTAGTAAATGCTAGCTTTTAGGATCGTCCCGTTTTACCGTGTCTTAAACCTTCTCTAATCTTTCTTATACTCAATATGATACACATCATGACGCCGATCCTTCAGTTGCTTGACCGTGCCATCCTGCCGCTGGCGACGTAACACTTCAAGGTCAACATCACCAATTAAGACCATTTCCAAGTTCGGATTCGTTTCCCCTACGATGCCGTCTCTTGCAAATTCAAAATCCGACGGTGAAAAAATTGCAGATTGAGCATATTGGATGTCCATATTATCGGTTTGTGGTAAATTGCCGACTGTACCTGAAATAACAGTATAAATTTGATTTTCAATGGCGCGGGCTTGTGCACAATAACGTACGCGCAAATAGCCTTGACGGTCGTCCGTACAAAATGGTGTGAAAATAATATTGGCACCCATATCCGTTGCAATTCGTGCAAGTTCAGGAAATTCGATATCATAGCAAATTTGAATCGCAATTTTTCCACAGTCCGTATCGAATACACGAATGGAATCACCTGCACTGATCCCCCACCATTTTCGCTCATTCGGCGTGATATGAATTTTATATTGCTTTTCAATCGAGCCATCTCTTCTAAACAAATAAGAAATATTATAAATTTCTTCGTCCTCTTCTTGCACAAAATGCGAGCCGCCAATGATATTGACATTGTAGCGAACAGCAAGATGCGTAAACAACTCAATATACTGCGGCGTAAATTCAGTCATTTTCCGCACCGCCTGACTTGGTACAGGCTCATCTAGAAATGACATAAGCTGTGTTGTGAAAATTTCCGGAAACACAACAAAATCGGAATTGGCATCCGCTGCCACATCGACAAAGTACTCACATTGATGCGCCAGCTCTTCGAACGAAGATATTTTTCGCATAAAATATTGCACGACACAAATACGCACTGGATAGCTCGTTTTAAAATGGCGCTTCGTCAATGGTTTGTAGTCGATATTATTCCATTCCATGAGCGTTGCATATTTTTTCGAAGCGCGGTCATCCGGCAAATAGTTTGGATTGACCCGCATCAACGTAAAATCGTTTATGAGTTGGAATGTTAAAACAGGATCATAAATTTTATGACGCGATACAGAATCGACATATTCCCTTGGTGACATTTTTGACGCATGTTTATGGTAGTTCGGAATACGGCCGCCAATAATAATTGACTTTAAATTGAGCTCGCGTGCCAGTTCTTTTCTTGCCTCATACAAGCGCTGTCCAACCTTCATCCGCCTATAATCCGGATGCACCATTACCTCAATGCCGTACAAATTGTAGCCGTCTGGATTATGATTCGTAATATAGCCTTCATCCGTCACGTCATCCCATGTGTGTCGGTCATCATATTCATCAAAGTTAATAATTAAGCTTGAACAGGATCCGATAATTTCACCATCTAATTCCGCGACAATTTGTCCTTCCGGAAAGATTTCTAAATGACTCATTAATTGACTTTTCTCCCATGGTTCCATTCCAGGAAAGCAAAGTGCCTGCACTTTGAGCAGCTTTTTAATATCGTCAAACTCCATTTGCCGAATGACCATATTCATCTCAAATGATGATACATCGAATTCTTTTCCCATACCTATCACCCCTCCAAGCTTCTTTCCTTTCATTATAGCGAACAAAAGATGAAGTATATAATATTTTACTTGCCTATCTTCTCACTTTATAATCAATTATGAGGTAAGGAGTTGATAAAGATGACGAAGCGGCTGGAAAATGCCCTCCTATTCATTTGGACAACGTCGTTCATCGCAACGCTTGGATCATTGTATTTTTCAGAAGTCCGCGGGTTTGAACCGTGTACGCTTTGCTGGTACCAACGGATTTTAATGTACCCCATTGTTTTAATCGGAGGCATTGCATTGTTCCAAAAAAATGCGCGAATTGCTTTAACGACCGCTTTATTTGCTTGTATTGGCGGATTAATTTCTCTATATCATTATGGCATTCAAAAGCTAAGTTTTCTAAGTGACTCAGCGCCGGCTTGCGGGAGCGTCCCGTGCACGGGGCAATATGTGAATTATTTAGGATTTATCACCATCCCATTCATGGCGCTTGTTGCTTTCATCCTTATTTTTATTACAAGCCTGCTCATGTTGAAATGGCAAAAGGGGACGAATTAATTGAAAAAACTACTCATCATTGGCGGCGTCATCGTAGCCATCTTCATCGCGATCATTGTTCTTTCTAATAAATCGGATGAAGCAAAATTAAAGGACAATCCTTATGGAACGGACAAATTACATAAATCAACGATTGCATTAATTGGCAATGAAAATTACAGCAACATCGCTCTTCCAGATGAAGTGTTCTCCAAGATTGATGCTGGCGAACCAACCGTTGTTTATTATTTTCACCCTGAATGCCAATACTGTATGCAAATGACACCGGTCATGATGCCAATTGCAAAAGAAATGGGCGTTGATGTACTGCAGTACAATATGTTGGAATTTGGCGATGAAGCATTCGAAAAATACGGCATTGATGCATGGCCTGCACTCGTTTATTACAAAGATGAAAAAGAAGTGATTAAAACGGTTGGCGCGCAGCCGGAAGAAAATATTCGTGCGTTTTTCACAGAAGTACAACAGTAAAGGAGAAGCATACCTTTGACTTCCTTTCATTATCAAACACAAGCAAACGATGAGACGATTGAACATCTCTTGCGTCAAAAATGGCAAGCTGGAAAAAAGACGGTCCACCTAATGAGAATGGCGAAAAGTGTTACGGATACGGACGGTGAACCCATTGACTGGCGTGATCCGCTGCCGCAAGGAACAATGCTCCACTTTACAATGCCCGAAGCGGTTTCCAACTATGTTGAAGAGGAGAACAATCTTCCAATTGTCTATGAAGATGAACATATTCTCGTCGTCAATAAGCCTGCTGGAATGGATACCCATCCGGATGGTCAGCGCGGTACAGGCACCGTCATGAACCGGATCATGCATTATGTACGAAACAATGGCAGTGACTACGCAGAACATATCCATCGCCTGGATAAAGGAACAGCGGGACTCATCCTCATCGCGAAGCATCCGATTGCCAAGACATTATTTGACCGAATGCTCGCAAACAATGAAATTGAACGAATGTATACTGCTGAGCTGGATGGCTACTTGAAAAAGTCGAAAGGGACTTTGTCCTATCCAATTGGTCGGGATCGTTCGCATCCAACGAGACGCCGTGTTTCTGTCTCTGGACAACGGGCGGTGACTCATTTTAAAGTGATCAAGCGATCAGAAGACACGACGATTGTGGAAGCATCACTTGAAACAGGTCGAACCCATCAAATTCGTGTGCACTTCTCTCACATCGGTCATCCTGTTAAAGGAGATACGGTGTACGAAGGCAGCATAACGGAAGACGGTCAATACCGACTCACAGCTACAAAGATTTCTTTCAGACACCCGTTTACAGAACAGCCCGCAACTATTGAAATATAAAAATAAGCCATGGAGCATAAAATGCTCCATGGCTCTTCTTTTCGTTCAGATCAAAAATCAAAAGAAAAAGTGTCGGGATTTTGTCCTGTTCGCTCATTTAAGTTTAAGGCATCGATCGTTTTCATTTCACTTAACGTTAGTTCGAAATCTGCTACTTCAATATTCGACTGAATACGTTCTGGTGTTACCGATTTTGGAATAACGATTAACTCATTTTGTAAATGCCAGCGAATAATAATTTGTGCAGGTGTTTTATTGTATTTTTTACTAATATGTTTAATGGATGGTTCTGGGAGCAGCCTTCCTCTAGCCAAAGGCGACCAGGCCGTTACAGCGATCTCATGTTCTTTACAAAATTTCCTAAGCGGCTCTTGTGTTAGACGTGGATGAACTTCGATTTGGTTTACCATTGGCTGGACATTCGCGGTAGCAAATATTTTTTCCAGATGATGCGCATGATGATTGGATACACCGGTTGCACGAAGTAGTTTTTCTTCATAAAGCCGCTCAATCGCGCGGTATGTATCAACAAATTTTTCTTCAACCGGCCAATGCGTCAAATAGAGATCTAAATAATCGAGACCAAGCTTCTCTAATGACTGTTCAAATGCACGAAGCGTTTCATCATACCCTTGATCGGAATTCCAAACTTTTGACGTAATGAATAATTCCTCGCGCGGCACTCCCGACAATCTAACCGCTTCTCCTGTCTCTGTCTCATTATAGTAAAGTTGCGCTGTATCGATCGCACGATAACCGGCTTGAATCGCATACGTAATCGCTTCAATCGTTTCTGCCGGATTCGTCATTTTATATACACCTAGTCCAAGTTTGGGCATTTCCACCCCATTGACAAGTGTTTTCGTTTCAGTAAATCGTTTTGTCATATGATGCTTCCCCCTTTTCCCCGTAAACGTCTCATTATGCAAGCACTTCTTTTTGCTTTCCTTTTATCTTTTTAAGTGTTAGTTGAGATGGAATTAAATAAGAAACTGTACTTGCGATGATTAAAATAATGGCTGCACTCCCGAAGGCAATCCAATGCGTATTAAATTGGTCGTACCCCCATCCCCCTAATAACGAACTAGCTGTCCCCCCAATTTGATGGCCAAAATAAGCCCAGCCATACAATATACCAAGCAAACGAACGCCATAAAGATCGGCTAAAAGAGCAGATGACAGTGCGATACTGCCTGCCCATACAACACCGGCAATTAAGGCAATTAGGTAAAGTTGGTAAACAGCCACAGCCCAAACTAAAAAAACAAAGCCCAAACCTCTAACTAGATAAATGGTGGCTAAAATATTTTTTCTTGGAATTTGATCCGCCAATCTGGCCAATACGACTGTACTCGGAATTGCCACCAATCCAATCAACCCAATGCCAAAGGAAGCGGTCATGTCAGAAAAACCATGATCAATCAACATAGGAACACCATGCGTTCCCAATAGATTCATGCTGTATCCACATGCAAATAGCCCTATACTAATTTGCCAAAAAGGCAATGTTTTGATCGCTTCTTGTACCGTAAGCTGTGGGTGCGGATCTTGTGATTTTACTTTACCCCTGACCGCATTTGGTCCTTCATCGGCTCCTTCCGGCACATCCTCCCGTACGATGAAAAGCGCTGTTGGCACGACGACCAATATAAAAGCAATCGCAAAAATGAACATTGTAAGCTGCCATCCAAATGTATTGATAAGCATTGAATTGACAGGCGTTATAATAGCAATTCCCCCCATTGAACCCGTTGCCAAGTAAAAAAGTGCCTGTCCCCTGCGTTTCACAAACCAGCGGGCAATGAGCGGCGAGATTGCTACGGGGCTTGTAAACGCCAAACCTAATGATAAAAAAATTCCAAAAGTAAACAGCAAGCCTACGAATGTTTTCGATAGCATTGTACCTATACATGAAATGAAGACGATCGAAGCGCCAATCATTAAAACCTGACGTGTTCCGAAACGTTTTTCCATATATCCAGCAATCGGCATCCCGACACCGTATGCAAACATTCCAACAGCAACAATCGTTGAAAAATCTGTTCGTGTCATGGCAATATCCGTAGTCATTGGCAATACAAATGGTCCAATCCCCATTCTCATCCCCACTGTCAGTAGTGTAAGGACTACAGACGCAATGACAATGTTCCAACCATAATACCAACCGCCCCTACCCTGTTTTCCCAAGATGCGACCCCCTCCCCCAAAATCCAATTCCTTTCTATTGTATCATAAAATAAGAATGAATTTTCTGTCACCTGGCAAATTGATTGTAAAGGAAGTCCGGGATTGCGGTTAGATTTTCATCAAGCAGAGGATCGTTTCGACATGATCGCGGAGATAAATAATGCGCCCGCCGTTAACAAATGGAACAACCAGCCAATGAGCGGAACAAAACTAACAACGCTTGTCACAAGACCAAGAATTGAGGCGAATCTTCCTTGCCTTTCACGAATAGAAAGCAAGAGCGTAATGGCATGCAAGACAAACATGACACCCAATGCCGAATAACCTGAACTAATGACGAAGGCACCGCCTATAATCGGAATCGCCAAAAATCCTTCTGCAATGCCCGTAATCCATTTCATGCCTGTTGAAAAGTTCATGTGATTTCCTCCATTTTTTCTTTCTTCTTTTATTTACGAATAGTGTGCACGGAAGTTTCAAACATCCAACATTGTCATAATTTATTCAATAGCATTTCAATTCTACTTGGTATAGGTTATACTAATAGTGGTATCAGTGATTTTATAGGAGGTACATCTAATGAAACTACTTCTAATGATCGGTGTAAGCTTCGCATTCTTATCGGCAATTTTAACAGGTGCTTATGAAGACAAGCCTGGTCAAGTTAAAAAGCCTGGTGCGAAACGATAATTGTAAAAATGGGATGACCTGAAAAGGCCATCCCGTTTTTTTATGTTAAATTCGGATAATCTTGCTGCCTTAACGCTTCGTAAATGAGAATCGCGGCCGTGTTCGATAAATTAAGCGAGCGGATTTTGTCATTCATTGGCAGCCGTAGGCAATGTGCTTCGTGCGCTTTCAATACATCATCTGGCAAACCTGTCGTTTCCTTCCCAAAAACGAAGAAAATATCCCTTTCTTCGTCCGCATAATTAAATGACGTATGTGGCTTTCTCCCATGCTTCGTTAAAAAATAAAAATCTGCATTTGGATAAGAGGAAAACAGCTTATCTATATTTTCATGATACGTAATATCAACGTGCTCCCAGTAATCGAGACCCGCTCGTTTTAACATTTTGTCTTCTGTCGAAAAACCGAGCGGCTTAATGAGATGCAGCTTAGTGCCCGTTCCCGCACAAGTTCGTGCAATATTCCCCGTATTGGCTGGAATTTGCGGTTCAAATAATGCGACGTGAATAGTCATTTCCGTAACTCCCCTACTTTTTCTTTCCAATTCGATCGCGCTTTCAATAATTCGGCACGTACGTCTGGCTCTTGTTCCGTCACCAAGGCTGCATCAATTGCTTGTTTACTCGCTTCGCTGCTTATTTCTCCCAGTGCCCACGCAATCGTTCCACGAATCACGGGTCTTGGATCTTCCTGCAGCAAATTGTTCAACATTGGAACGGCAGATTCATCTTTAAAATGTCCGATTGCAATAATCGCATTCCGCTGAATCGGATTCTTTCCACGCCAAGACCCCGCCACTTGTCCAAATTGCTCTTTAAACTGACGGTTCGATAGTTGCAAGATTGGCTGTAGAAGCGGCTTCGCAAGTTCTGGATCGGGCTCAAACGTTTCCGTACGATGCAAGTTATGTTTTCTTTTATTTTTTGGACAAACGGTCTGACACGTATCACAGCCATACACTCGATTGCCGATTTTTGCGCGAAACTCTTCTGGAATCGTTGTTTTCGTTTGTGTTAAAAATGAAATACAACGCTGTGCATTGATTTGCCCGCCTTGGATTAAAGCCCCTGTTGGGCAAGCATCTAGGCATAGCCTACAATCCCCGCATTCATCTTCCAAAGGAACGTCAGGAGCAAATGGAATATTTGTAATCATCTCTCCTAGATAAACATAAGAGCCAAATTCCGGTGTAATAATGGAACAGTTTTTTCCCGACCAACCAATACCTGCCCGTTCCGCCACCGCACGATCGGAAAGTTCTCCTGTATCTACCATCGAACGAAGCTTCGCCTCCGGAACCCGCTCATAGATAAACTGCTCCAACAGCGCCAATTTTTCTCGAAGAACGATATGATAATCCGTTCCCCAAGAAGCCCGACAAAAAATTCCCCGCCGCTCGTTTTTCTTTCCCTTTGGCGCATTTTCAATCTTCGTTGGATACGCAATGGCGATCGCAATAATACTTTCCGCCTGGTCAAGCAAGCGTGCTGGTTCTGTTCGTTTCTCTAAATCCTTCTCTTCAAAGCCAGATTGATAGCCAAGCTCCTGTTGCCGTTTCAACCGATTTTTTAATTCCCGAAAAGGTGCCGCCGTTGTAAATCCAATTTTGTCGATCCCAATAGACTGGGCATATTCTCGAAGTTCCCGCTGTAACCGAACAGCATTCACGCAGTATCAACTCCTTTATGCTAAGATGAGGTAAAACATGTATAAAAAGGATGATGTCATTGAACTTTGAAATCGATCCCAAGCTATTTGAAACACTCCCCAACTTGAAATTGGGCATTAACTATTATACCAAAATTATTGTATCAGAATCTCCTCAAATGCTAAAAGGACGATTGCAACTTTTTCAAGAACAGCTCTTTTTCGAACTAGAAGACAAGCCTTTGACAGAGTTCCCAGGCATCCAAGAATGGCGATCTGTTTGGAAATCATTCGGCGCAGATCCAAATCGCTATCGCCACTCTACTGAGGCACTCATGCGGAGGATCAAAAAACAAAATTATCTTTCACCATTCCACAGCGCCGTCGATTTGAATAATTTCTTTTCATTGCAACATGTCATTCCAGCAGGCATTTATGATGCCGATAAAATCATCGGAGATGTACACATTACAGTCGGTGGTGAAGAGGATGGCTATGAGGGATTAAACGGGCGTTTTAACTCCTTACACAATATTTTATTGTTAAAAGACGATTATAGCCCATTCGGCAGTCCGTTTGTCGATTCCATCCGCACAGCGGTCACCGAAGAAACAACAGAAGCGCTTCATGTCTTTTTCCTTAGACCATCAATGGAGACAGAAGACGCACTGGAAATGACAACCGCCACTGGAAAGATGTTTACAAGTATTAGCGGTGGAGATGTTCAATCGTTTGTTTTACACGAAGGGCAAACATCGATAAAGACGAAATGAAGATATTCAGCAAGAATTTAGCACATCACTACCCAAAAAATTACCCCGATCCACTTCCAATGGATCGGGGTTTTCTCTACTTTTATCCTTCTATTTCCTTCAATAAATTCGCCATTTCAATCGCGGAAGCTCCTGCATCCCAACCTTTGTTTCCTGCTTTTGTCCCTGCACGTTCAATCGCCTGTTCAATCGTATCCGTTGTTAATACACCAAAGATAACAGGTATACCTTCCTGCATATTAATGGCAGCGACACCTTTTGCCACTTCATTGCACACGTAATCGAAATGCGGCGTCGAACCGCGAATGACCGTTCCAAGTGTAATGACGGCATCATATTTTCCGGAAGCAGCCATTTTTTTTGCGACAAGCGGAATTTCATACGCACCAGGCACCCATGCAACTGCCACATCTTCGTCCGCGACACCATGTCTGCGGAGCGCATCCTGCGCACCGCCTACTAACTTACTCGTAATGAACTCGTTGAAACGTGCAACAACGATCCCAATTTTTAAACCTGTTCCAACTAAATGACCTTCATAAACAATTCCCATTACAACTTCCCCCTTAGCTATACAGTAAATGTCCTAATTTTTCTTGCTTTGTTTCCATATATACTTTATTTTCAGCCTTGACCGGCATTTGAATCGGCACCCTTCTGTTAAACATTTCGAGTGGACTCTTACAAGGAGATCGTCCGCCATAGTGACGTCGCCTTTGACTAAACACGACCTGTCAGTTTCTCTACGTAAGTACTGGCTCGGAATAATCCGAAATCTGTTGGTAACTAACTGCCTACAGCATGATCGTTCAATTTTTCTTGCTGCCGCCTGAATGTAATAAGATCTTGGATCGTCAGAATGACAAGATCATGTTTTTCCGCTACTTCTTTCAACTGGTGACCTCGTGCCATCGTTCCATCATCATTCATAATTTCACAAATGACACCAACCGGTTCAACACCCGCGAGCCTTGCTAAATCGACTGCTGCTTCTGTATGACCCGGCCGTTGTATAACCCCCCCTGCCTTTGCGATCAACGGAAACATATGCCCTGGTTTTCTGAAGTCGGATGCTGCTGCCTTCTCCTCAAGCATTTTCATGACCGTTTCCGAACGTTCAAATGCAGAAATTCCTGTATGACAATTTGCATGATCAATACTCACTGTGAATGCTGTTCCATGCGTATCCGTATTTTGATCTGTCATTAAATGCAACTCAAGCTGAGCTGCTTTTTCTTCTTCAATTGGAACGCAAATGAGCCCTCGTCCTTCAGTCGCCATAAAGTTAATCATTTCAGGAGTCGCATAACGGCCAAGCGCAACGAAATCTCCCTCGTTTTCCCGATCCTCATCATCGACAACAATAATGGCCTTTCCTTTTTTTAATTCTTCAACCGCTTTCTCTACAGTTGCAAACATCCAAGATGCCTCCTTAATCCAGAAATCCGCTGGCGGCCAAGCTTTCCATTGAAATACCGCTGTTCGCGTTTCTTTTATCCATTGTCATTAACCGTTCCATATACTTTGCTAACATATCGCATTCAATGTTCACACGATCTCCGATTTGCTTATGACCAATAATAGAATCATCTTGCGTAACTGGGATTAAAGAAATGATAAAACTATTGTCTGTCACACCAAAAACAGTCAATGAAGTACCATCGACCGCTATCGATCCTTTCGGTATGAGATACTTCAACAAGTCGGGCGATAGCATAATTTCCATATAAATTGCGTTGCTCTCACGTTTTCGTGCAATAATTTCTCCTGTAGCATCAACATGCCCACTGACAATATGACCGCCAAAACGGCTATTCGCGGCCATCGCACGTTCCAAATTGACAGTGCTTCCAGTCCGCAATGACTGAATTGTTGTCGCTTTTACCGTCTCAGGCATCACATCCGCCGTGAACTGTTCATCCGAATACGTTGCAACCGTCAAGCAGACGCCATCCACTGCAATACTGTCTCCTTTTTGGACATCGCTAAGCACTTTGCTGCAACGTATTGATAAAGTAAGCGAGTTGGCACCTTGTCTTATTGCTAAAATAGTCCCAACCTCTTCGACAATGCCAGTAAACAAATTTATTTGTCCTCCTTTTCCAAAAGTGAAGGTATTGATGCCGCAGATTCAAGTGTAAAAATAATTTTTTCAGCAGCGTCGTCTGTCACGACATTTGCTGTTTCCGGCGTCCTAAGATGCCGATCTAAAATAATTCGAATTGGATTCTTTCCACCATGGGGCAAACGGGTGGTGAGGAAAGGGTTATCACGAAGTACGGTTTGTACGCCGACTAAAATCGCATCATGGGTGCGCCGGAGGTAATGGACATCGTTCCTTGCAGCAGACGATATAATCCATTGGCTGTCCCTAATCCGCGTTGAAAGGCGGCCATCAAGGGTTGCGGCTGCTTTCAATATCACGTACGGTCTACCGTTTTTGCTAAAAATAAAAAAATACTCGATTTAATTGCTCTGCCTCTTCCGGTAAAATGCCTGTCACTACATCAATCCCAGCAACTCTAAGAAGACCAATCCCTGTTTTATTAACAGAAGGATTCGGTGAAGTTTGTCCTTTAGCATGACGTGCAAGATCAAGTGCAATTCTCATGTAATGTCTATGGTTCATCGGCATTCCCCCTTTCAGTAAATTGAAAAAGGGCAGAAACAATTATCTAAGTGCATACCTCTTCCCATTGATAGAAGTAGCACTTAAAAAGATTTTATCAAGCTTTACGTACAAGCTGCCAAACAACTTCTCCCATCCAGACTATCACTGTCGGTGCCGGATTTACACCAGCTCCACCGCCTTCCATAAGGGAAGGACGGGTCACGGACTGACGAGCCAAGCTCGATCACCGCCGGTAAGGAATTTCACCTTGCCCCGAAGAGTTTGTTAATTGTACCTATTAAAAGTAACACAACAAGTGAAAGAAATCAAAAGGATGTTGGACCTACTTCTAATAACAATTGAAATACAAAAAAGACATAACACAAAGGTTATGTCTTTTGATATACCCGAGGCCGGACTTGAACCGGCACGCCTCGCGGCATCGCATTTTGAGTGCGACGTGTCTGCCATTCCACCACTCGGGCAAATATTCATTTTTTAAATTATAAAAGTAATTGGAGGCGGCAACCGGAATCGAACCGGTGATAAGGGTGTTGCAGACCCGTGCCTTACCGCTTGGCTATGCCGCCTTATAAAAAAGTGGAGCGGAAGACGGGATTCGAACCCGCGACCCCGACCTTGGCAAGGTCGTATTCTACCACTGAACTACTTCCGCAAAAACTGGGGTAGCTGGATTCGAACCAACGAATGACGGAGTCAAAGTCCGTTGCCTTACCGCTTGGCTATACCCCAATGATAAATGGGGCGGCTGATGGGAATCGAACCCACGAATGTCGGAACCACAATCCGATGCGTTAACCACTTCGCCACAACCGCCATAATATAATTTTATTAAAGAAATTTTGATGAAAGTAATGGGGCGGCTGAAGGGAATCGAACCCTCGAATGTCGGAACCACAATCCGATGCGTTAACCACTTCGCCACAACCGCCATCATATTAAATTAATAGTAAAATGGCAGGGGCAGTAGGAATCGAACCCACACCAAAGGTTTTGGAGACCTCTATTCTACCGTTAAACTATGCCCCTATGTAATGGTGGTGGGGGACGGATTCGAACCGCCGAACCCGGAGGGAGCGGATTTACAGTCCGCCGCGTTTAGCCACTTCGCTACCCCACCAAGATGGTGCCGGCGAAAGGACTTGAACCCTCAACCTACTGATTACAAGTCAGTTGCTCTACCAATTGAGCTACACCGGCACGCTTATTAAAATGGTGGCTCAGGACGGAATCGAACCGCCGACACAAGGATTTTCAGTCCTTTGCTCTACCGACTGAGCTACTGAGCCACATTATGTATCTTTGAAAAAAATGGCGGTCCCGACGGGAATCGAACCCGCGATCTCCTGCGTGACAGGCAGGCATGTTAACCGCTACACCACGGGACCTTTTGGTTGCGGAGGCAGGATTTGAACCTGCGACCTTCGGGTTATGAGCCCGACGAGCTACCACTGCTCCACTCCGCGATAATAGTATTTGTTAGCATTTTTGAATACTACGCATTTGGTTTGTTCTGTGGATCTTTTCGTAATTTCCCTTTGGTAAATTACCCAAATCGCGATAATAGTATTGTTGGTATTTTTGATATACCACGCATTAAGTTTGTTTTGTGGCCTTTATGATAATTCCCCTTTGGGAAATTATCCAAATCACATTCTTCGTGATGTGATTTGCTCCACTCCGCGATAATAGTATCATTTTGATAATATGGTGGAGGATGACGGGTTCGAACCGCCGACCCCCTGCTTGTAAGGCAGGTGCTCTCCCAGCTGAGCTAATCCTCCATATAGAATTTTGATAAACTTCGCATTACTGCGTTAACTTCATTCGTTCTTGTTTTTTAAAAAATGGTGACCCCTACGGGATTCGAACCCGTGTTACCGCCGTGAAAGGGCGGTGTCTTAACCGCTTGACCAAGGGGCCATCTAATAAATATAAGTTAACTGGCGGAGAGCAAGGGATTTGAACCCTTGAGACAGCGTAAACCGTCTACACGATTTCCAATCGTGCTCCTTCGGCCACTCGGACAGCTCTCCAATTGGCTCCGCAGGTAGGATTCGAACCTACGACCGATCGGTTAACAGCCGATTGCTCTACCACTGAGCTACTGCGGAATAACATCATAAGTTGTTGATACACTCAGTATATAGCTTTGCGTGAACAGCCTAGCGTTGTCCTACTCTCGCAAGGGGAAGCCCCTAACTACCATCGGCGCTGAAGAGCTTAACTTCCGTGTTCGGTATGGGAACGGGTGTGACCTCTTCGCCATCAGCACTAGACTGTTTTCTCACAAGACAATTACTATTATATCAGGTTTGGTAATTATTGCAAGCGTTTTTTACAAAGTTTTTAACTTTATTCGCTCAAAACTGGATAAAATCGACATAAAGTTCACAATTAAGCAATTGAAAACAAGTACCTTTTTAAATGGTGTCCAGCCTCGGTGGTCAGATGCTCGGGTCATAAGCCAACCCGACTGCGTGGCATAAAGCGCCACTCCGTCGGTTCGTCTTATGCCTGTCGCATCTAGACGACCACCTCGGCATTTCAATTAGGTTAAGTCCTCGATCGATTAGTATCTGTCAGCTCCACACGTCGCCGTGCTTCCACCCCAGACCTATCCACCTCATCATCTTTGAGGGATCTTACTTACAAATGTAATGGGAAATCTCATCTTGAG
>NZ_LPUT01000030.1 GCF_001563475.1 Sporosarcina sp. HYO08
TCTAGCGAAAGCTGTCAAGTGCGGTCTTTCACTTGACTGGTTTCGCTGGATACAGGACACTCCATGAATGGATGTTGTTCTGAAACAGACTTAACTTTTTTGTGTCCAATATATTGACGTAGATCCAATTGTTGAATTTGGCTAATAGTTCACTTGAGGATCTCTTATTCAACCATCGGGTGATATCTTCCGAGAAATAAGCATGTTTTTAGAAGAGTGTATCGGATAAAAAGTATAAAAAGAAGTAAGCTTGTCTTTCTTTTACCTGGTCTTTTGGCAAAAGATGAATCAGTCATCGGAGAAATTTGGAGAGATTAGTTTTTGATTTAAGGCAATAACTTTTTAGTTTATGTAAGTTTCCTTAAATCCTTAATCCTTAACTCTTCTATGTAGCCCAGCAATAATCCCTTTTACTTTATAATAAACTCGAAACATCTTGTCCCAGCCGTTTAAAACAAAGTCCTGTACCCAAAATCCCTGAAACCCTTGTCACTACTCTCTTTCTTCAATCTCGAACGTAAAGAACTTCTTTTTAAACAGAGAAAAACGTGAACAAAAAGCGTGGGAAAAGGCGTGAAAAGTGATCAAAACGTGGCCAAAAATGTGTGAAAATGAGGGAAAGATGAAAGACTTTATTTTAAACGGCAACGAAGGAATGCGGGTTTGGATGGGGTGAAGGTGAAGGAGTATTTTTTAAATGGACAAAAATGTAGCTCAGCAATAAACCCTTGCACTTTACAATAAACTCGCAACATCTTGTCCCAGCCGTTTAAAACAAAGTTCTGTACCCAAAATCCTTGAAACCCTTGTCACTACTCTATTTCTTCTTTCTCGAACGTAAAAATCTTTATTTTAAATCGAGAAAAACGTGACCAAAAAGCGTGAGAAAAGCAGTGAAAAGTGGTCAAAACGTGACCAAAAAAGTGTGAAAATGAGGGAAAGATGAAAGACTTTATTTTAAACGGCAACGGTGGAATGCGGGTTTGGGTGGGGTGAAGGTGCAGGAGATTATTTTAAATGGACAATGATTTGTAACTTTGCAATAAACCTTTGAACCTCCCGCCACTTAAAATGTTCCGTTTTGAAGCGGGGGGGTTCTGCCACATGGACAAAAGCGTTCCCATAAGAAAAGTGGGATACACCAATATTTTGCAATTTGTTGCAAGAATCACTTTTGTCAAATTTGGTAGGCGAAAAATTGTCTTAATTGTGTGAATGACTGTCACCAATTATACATAAGAAGTATGTAGTGAAAAAGAAGAAAGATTGCTATAATTGCCCCTAGAGTAACCACTTGAGCGGTTACTCCTTCAAGCTTCGTAGCAGAAATCAGGCATTCAAGCCTTCATATAATTAGGCTGCGTAGTTAAACCAAAACATCACTTACTCAAAAAAGAAGTCTGTGTCTAGTGAGAATTGGAATTCATCTAAGAGGGGAATAAGATCATGAGCGACTATAACGCAGTATTAGCAAGAAATACGGAAAATGCACCAATAAGTTCTCTATATTCACAAACTGTAGCTTTCTCTCATTACAATAACCTTTCAGCTCAATTACCTATCGAACCCGAAACTGGTAAATTGGTAGCTGGTGGTATAAAAGAACAGGCTGAACAGTGCTTTAAAAATATCAAGGCAATTGTAGACAGTATTGATCATGTGATGAGCGATGTTGTTAGAATTACTGTATTCGTTAAGGATATCAAAGATATTGACGCTGTAGATGAAGTTTATAAAACATTCTTCACAACTTATGTTCCTACACGGACGGTAGTCGCAGTGGCAGATTTACCTATGGATGCTTTGGTGCAAGTCGAAGCACTTGTTTCACACGGTGAAGGTACAATTCCAAACGCCCCACAAGCAGGCGATCTCATAAAACTTACAAATAACACGGCAAATGCACCAATATGTGCGCTATCTACACAAACTGTGTCATTCTCTCATTACAATAACCTTTCAGCTCAATTACCGATCGATCCTAAAACGGGTAGATTAGTAGTTGGCGGTGTAAAAGAGCAGGCTGGACAGTGCTTAAAAAATATCAAGGCAATTTTAGAAAGTATCGACGTTCCTTTTGACGATATTGTGAAGATTAATATCTTCCTTAAAAACCTTTCAGATCTTGAAGCCGTAGACGAAATTTATACAACATTTTTCCCAGACTCGGCAATCGCAAGAGCCGTAGCCTATGTCCCTGCACGTACAGTAGTTGCAGCTTCAGCTTTACCGATGGATGCTTTGGTACAAATTGAGGCAGTGGTGTCACATGGAGATGGTACACCTCCACAAGCTATTGAAGACAGACATGGCATCGTTATCTGGGCAAACAACACTGAAAATGCACCAAAGAGTTCTCTATCTACACAAACTGTAGCGTTTTCTCATTACAATCACCTTTCAGCACAATTACCTTTGGATCCCCAAACTGGTGAATTGGTAGCTGGTGGTGTAAAAGAGCAAGCTGAACAGTGCTTGAAAAATATGAAGGCAATTGTAGAAAGTATCGACCACGATCTGGACGATGTAGTTAAAGTAAACATCTTCCTTGAAAATATCGAGGATATGGATGCGGTAGACGAAGTTTACACAACATTTTTCCCAGGCGGTGTTCCTGCACGAAGAACAGTTGGCGTATCAGCTTTGCCTCATGATGCTTTAATCCAAATCGATGCAGTTGTATCAAATGCTGAAGGAACACCTCCACAAGCATAATAGGCGCCATCCCTAAAATAAGAGCCTTTCACCCATAAAAGTGGTGAGAGGCTTTTGGATTTTGTCTAGGAAGTTGTGTAAGTGACTATCACCAATTAAATTCAAAAGAACAAATTCCTTGTTGAAGTTTGTTCTTTTTTATATGTTAAAATGCTAAGAGGTGATCATATTGAATGTAGTGATTATTGGATGTGGAAATATAGCAACTTATGTTGTCAATTCAATTGTAAATGGAGAGACTAAAGGGATAAAGTTACATACAATTGTCGGCACACCTCGTCGAACAGACTATCTACAGGAACTGTCAGCCCATGCTAACTGTCATTGGACAACGGATATTGACAGTTTGGAATGGGATGAAATTGATGTAATGATCGAGGCTGCGGGACAACAAGTGGTCAAAGATCATTTGCTGACCTTTGTTAAAAAAGGGAAACATGTTTTAGTGATTAGTATTGGCGCCTTAGTGGATCAAGACTTTTTTCAAACTGTCTATACAGAGGCTAAAAAGTCTGGAAGCCAAATTCTACTTCCTTCTGGAGCGATCGGGGGACTTGACGCCATCCGAAATGCTGCGATGGGCGAATTACGTTCAGTTGAACTCACAACGAAGAAACATCCCGACTCTTTAACAGGCGCGCCTTATATTATAGAAAATGGAATTGACATGGACCATCTAACAGAGGATCTTGTACTTTTTCGGGGAAGTGCGCTTGAGGCGGCAAGTGCTTTTCCGGAGAATTTAAACGTAGCGGCCGCCTTAAGTCTTGCGGGGCTCGGACCTGAACGAACGATGGTAAACATCATTGCAAGCCCTCATATTGAAATGAATACGCATGAAATTCAGGCAACGGGAAACTTCGGTAATCTTTATTTTAGATTCGAAAACAAACCATCGCCTGAGAATAGGAAATCTAGTTATCTTGTAAATTTAAGTGTCGTCAGAACGTTGGAGGATTTTTGTAGGAACGGCGGTTTGTTTTATAATTAAGTCAGTTGGAATGTGAAACAAGCAATTCCGGGAAATCCTTAATTATACAATTGGTTATAATAGCATGAATAGGGGAACTTTATTTTATCAAGTGTCCCATGAATGAAAGGATTCGAATTTGAAGATGAAAGATAATTTTTGGCATGAGTTACCACGGCCGTTTTTTGTACTGGCACCTATGGAAGATGTGACGGATGTTGTTTTTCGTCATGTTGTAAGTGAAGCAGCGAGACCGGATGTATTTTTTACGGAGTTTGCGAACACGGAAAGTTATTGTCATCCAGAAGGGAACGAAAGCGTGCGTGGCCGTTTGACTTTTACAGAAGACGAACAGCCAATTGTCGCTCATATATGGGGAGACAAGCCCGAATACTTTAGGCAAATGAGCATTGGGATGGCAGAACAAGGATTTCGGGGGATCGATATTAATATGGGGTGCCCCGTGCCGAATGTAGCAGTAAAAGGAAAGGGAAGCGGTTTGATCCTTCGTCCGGAAGTTGCAGCGGAGATCATCCAGGCAGCAAAAGCAGGAGGATTGCCCGTCAGTGTGAAAACGAGGCTTGGTTATAGTCATGTAGACGAATGGCGTGATTGGTTAACACACATATTGCAACAAGACATCGCCAATCTTTCCATTCATTTGCGTACACGAAAAGAAATGAGCCAAGTCGCTGCGCATTGGGAACTGATACCGGAAATTAAAAAACTTCGCGATGAAATCGCACCGGATACCCTTTTGACCATTAATGGAGACATTCCAGATCGCCAAACCGGTCTGGAACTCGTAGAGAAATATGGTGTGGACGGGGTTATGATCGGGCGCGGTATTTTTAAAAATCCATTTGCCTTTGAAAAAGAGCCAAGGGAACATAGCAGTGAGGAATTGCTCGATCTGTTAAGGTTGCAGCTCGACCTTCACGATCGCTATTCAAAAGAAAGCGAGCCCCGTCCATTCAAACCACTTCATCGCTTTTTTAAGATCTATGTGAAAGGTTTCCGTGGAGCGAGTGAATTAAGGCATCAATTGATGAGCACATCATCAACAGATGAAGTGCGTGCGATGCTTGATCAGTTTGGGGAAAAGTGAATAACATGAAATAATTTGAAAGGTGCCTGTGTTCGTTTATTATTGCGTAGGCACCTTTCATTTTTTTTGCATCTACGACTGCTAATTTAACAATTACAACTGCCAGCTACTTATTAACTAAAGTGCTGGCAGTTTTTTGTTTAACGTATATAGACTCTTGAAAAGGGGAAATTAAAACAAATAAAGATCCCTCATTCAAGAAGGATCAGCAAGCTCCATCTTCAAAGCGCTTAATAGGCATGAAGTTTGTTTTTAAGATTCAGAAAATTATTTTATCGTAAAATTTAAAACGTGTAAAGAGAATTTACAAAACCTTTACAAAAACCCTTATTTAAATTTACAATTCGACATTATTATTTACAAAGGTTAATAAATCATGTTGGAGGTACAACTATGAAATTTATTAGGAATATAACGAAAGGGCTATTGGTTATTTCCTTAGCAGTCATACTCACTGCATGCGGTAATAATAATAAAGAAGACACCGGATCGTCAAAAGAAGGTTTAGCTACAATCGCTATTTCTGGGTCTACTTCCGTAGGGCCTTTGGCTGAAAAATTAGCCTTTAAATATGAAGAAAACAACGATGTCAAAATAGAGATTAACCAGATTGGATCATCGGCTGGTATCACAAATGCAATCAATGGCGTATCTGAAATCGGTATGGCTTCCCGTGATTTAAAACAGGAAGAGATCGACAGTGGGTTAAAAGAAATAGTCATTGCTTATGATGGAATTGTCGTCGTAACTCATCCAACAAATAAGGTGAAAGATCTTACACTGGAACAAGTGAAGACAATATTCACTGGTGAGGTGACAAACTGGAAAGAGCTTGGCGGTGATGACATGGAGATTGTGGTTGTTTCTCGAGAGGACGGCTCAGGTTCCCGTGATGCATTCCAGGAAATTGTTGACTTCTCATCAGGGGAGCTTGTGAGAAGCGCTATTATTGCAAGTGGAAACGGAAATATTAAAACGACTGTTGCAACAAATAAGCATGCCGTAGGTTTCATCTCCTTCGAATATATCGATGAGTCCATTTCAACGATTGACATTAATGGAGTGGAGGCAACAGCTGATAATGTTCTACAGCAAAAATATAAACTAGCGCGTCCATTCTTATTCGTCAACAAAGAAGAGAATCTAACGGATGCAGGACAACAATTCATCGATTACATTTTAAGTCCGGATGGACAAGCCATTGTTTCTGAAACCGGTGCGATACCGATTAACTAAATGGTGAATCGAATTTACGTCTGTCTTGTAAAAGGAATCTTGGAGGAATGCAGCCATGACAAGCCCACCTATTGAAAAAACGAACATAGGTAACGGTAAATCAAATAAAAGAAAATATCTGTTGGAAAGTTTATCATCAAAACTTTTCTTAATCTGTGCACTTCTATCAGTGTTGAGTTTGTTGTTAATCGTCGGATTTGTATTTTACAGAGGTGCTCATCCGTTTATAGCAGGAGGTTATAGCTTTTTCGACTTCATTTTCGGGGTAGATTGGGTGCCAAGTGAAGATAAATTTGGGATATTCCCAATGATTGTCGCTTCTATTTATGCAACAATTGGCGCATTAATCATCGGGGTACCCATCGGATTATTTACAGCAATCTTCTTATCAGAAATCGCACCTAAACGAGTTGCAAAAATGATTTCACCGGCCGTCCAGTTGCTTGCCGGGATTCCATCTGTTCTATATGGTGTTTTTGGACTTGCTATTATCGTGCCATTTTTGCAAGACAATTTTGGCTTAGCGAAAGGGCAAAGCTTATTGGCTGTCATTTTGGTATTAGCGATCATGATGCTTCCAACAATTGTTACGGTGGCTGAAACGGCAATCCGTGCGGTTCCAAAAACGTATCGAGAGGGCTCTTTGGCACTTGGGGCTTCTGAAATCGGCACCATTTTTAAAGTGGTCGTACCGGCAGCCAAGTCCGGTATTATGGCAGCCATTGTTTTAGGTTTAGGTAGAGCGATTGGGGAAACGATGGCGGTTATTTTGGTAGCAGGAAACAGTTTAATCACGCCTACAAGCCTGACAGACAGTGTCCGCCCGTTGACAACTAATATTGCTTTGGAAATGGGGTATGCTGCTGGCGTACACCAAGAAATGTTATTTGCAACAGGTATTGTATTGTTCTCCTTTATTTTGATTTTAAATTTTGTTTTAGCAAAAATTAGCGCAAGGGGTGCCAAATAAGATGAGAAATTTTAAGGATAACTTATTGCGCGGGCTTTTATGGTTTTCAGCATTCATAACGGTCGCTATTCTTGTGCTTATTGTAGGATATATTTTTTATAAAGGGTTCCCTCTCATTAATTTCGAATTCATCTTCGGCGATTATTCACCAACAGGCGGCGGTGGCATTTGGCCAATGATTGTTACAACCGTGTATACAATTGTGATTTCACTGGTGATTGCAACGCCTATTGGAATTTTGGCAGCAGTGTATCTTCAAGAGTACGCAAAGCAAGGGCGGCTTGTCAGAACAATCCGTTTTGCGACAGAAAGTTTAACAGGGATCCCGTCAATCATCTATGGATTGTTCGGAGCGGTATTCTTTGTGACGACTTTAAAGCTCGGTATGTCAATCATCGCTGCATCATTAACGTTGACCATTATCGTATTGCCAGTGGTCATCCGAACAACAGAAGAAGCATTGAAAACAGTGCCCAAGGCGTATCGTGAAGGTTCTTTAGCTTTAGGAACAACGAAACTTCAAACACTGATCAAAGTCATCTTGCCAAGTTCGATGCCTGGAATACTATCAGGAATCATTCTTTCAATGGGAAGGATTATCGGTGAGTCGGCTGCGATATTTTTAACTGCTGGAACAGTAGCAGCGATGCCCGCAAGCATATTCTCCTCTGCAAGGACATTAACGGTTCACTCCTATTTAGTGACACAGGAGGCAGGAGATATTCAGCTTGCAGCTGCAATTGGAATTGTGTTAATCATTATTATCTTGATTTTGAACTTCTCGGCTACGTTTATATCTAAGAAATTAAATAAAGCAGATTATTAATTTTGCACGACTAGGGTAGAGAGTTACTTGAGCGCACTTAGAAGCGAAGGAGGAAAATGGATCACTTATGAAGCAGTCAGAAGGAACAACGAAGATTAGCGTGAAAGACTTGGATCTATTTTATGGAGATAAACAAGCATTATTTAATGTATCATTAGATATTCAAGAAAAGAAAGTGACGGCATTAATTGGACCATCCGGTTGTGGAAAATCGACTTTTCTACGAACGCTAAACCGGATGAATGACCTAATCGACGGGGTGAAAATCAACGGAGATATTGTCATCGAAAACGAAGATATTTATAAATCGAATGATGTCATTAAACTGCGTACAAAAGTCGGAATGGTATTCCAAAAGCCGAATTTATTCCCGATGAGTATCTATGACAATGTTGCGTATGGACCTCGGGCGCAAGGGATTAAAAGTAGGAAAGAATTGAACAAAATTGTTGAGGAAAGCTTGCGTGGTGCTGCGATTTGGGATGAGGTAAAAGACCGTCTTAAGTCATCGGCGCTCGGTCTATCAGGCGGTCAGCAACAAAGAGTATGTATTGCCCGTGCTATTGCGATGAAACCGGAAGTTATTCTTATGGATGAGCCCACTTCGGCACTAGACCCAATCTCAACCTTAAAGGTTGAAGAATTGATTGCACAATTGAAAAAAGACTATACAATTGTAATAGTGACACACAATATGCAGCAGGCTGCAAGGGTATCGGACAAAACAGCTTTCTTCCTAAGTGGCGAGATTATTGAATATGATGTCACAAATTCCGTCTTTTCAAATCCGAAAGACCAAAGAACGGAAGATTATGTAACGGGTCGTTTCGGTTAAGTAAATGAAAGGGTGACTTTAATGAACGTAAGGAGAAATTTTGACAAGAACTTGCAAGAATTGCAAAACAAAATGAATGAGATGAACGCACTGACTGTATCTGCATTTGAGAAAGCTTTCAATGCATTTAAAACACAAGATGTTGAATTAGCTTTACGAGTCATTGATGAAGACACAGCCATTGATAATCTAGACCAAGAAATCAACCAATTTGCGGTATGGCTTATTGCAAAAGAGCAACCATTTGCAACGGATCTACGAAGAATTATTGCGTCATTAAAAATCACTTCTGACATCGAACGGATCGCCGATTTTGCAGTAAACATCGCGAAATCTACAGCTAAAATCGGAATAACAGAATCACTCATTTCAATTACAAATCTTGAGCAAATGAATGAGATTTCCATGAATATGCTGAAAAAGGCGGTTTCTGCGTTTATCGACGGAAACATGACACTTGCAAAGGAAGTCGGGGCATTAGACGATCAAGTCGACAACCACTATATGGAAACATATAAAAAAATCACTGAATATTTACGTATACATCCAGAAGAAACAACACAGCTGGTCCAATTGTTATTTATCAATCGTTACCTTGAACGTACTGCTGATCACATTACAAACATCGCCGAAAGTGCAGCCTATTTGATCAAAGGCCAGATCTATGATTTGAATCAATAACCATTTAATTGAGGTGGAATCCATTCATATTCGAAGGATTTCACCTCAATTTTTTATATAGGTAAGGTGACAAAGATCACAAAATAAATCCCCATGACAAATTATACTTAGTAGATAGGAAAGTTTAAAAGCAGATTTCTGATGAGGTGAAAAAATGTGGAATGTACAATTTGATATAAAAAGAATTCACATGTTGAAGGAACTATTCATTCGTTTGCGGCAGGGAGAATCGCCGGATTTGATCCAAGCGGATTTTGATCACTATTTTAAAAATGTGCGTGTTATTGACGTTTTGCTCATACAACTCGAATTACTAAATGGTGACTATGGGATTATGATGGAAGACGTTGAGAAGTTTTCTAGTCTCTATCCTCATTTACATCGTAATGAAAAGGAAATTTATCATCCAGGTCATCCAGTTCAAATTTTTAAAGAAGAGAATACTGCATTTCAAGTCGTTTTGAATCAAATTCAGTATCTTTTGAAATTGCTTGAAGAGGGGCAGCTAGATAAGATCAATGAATTAAAGCACCATATTTTTCGATTAGGTGAATTTCATAACCACTATAATCGTAAAGAAAAGCTCTTTTTCCCGCTGATGGAACGTTATGGTCACTATACGCCCATACGGACGATGTGGCTGGTGGATGATCAAGTTCGTGTCCTATATCAAGCTGTAAAAAAACAATTCGATTCACTTTCAGAGATGGATTTTACACGTTTTCGGAAAAGATATGATACATTTGAAAAAAAGTTTAAAGCAATGATATTCCAAGAAGAAGCAATACTTTTGCCAATTGTTCAGTCGATTTTTAGTGAAGAGGATTGGTTGGCGATCGCAAATGAAAGTGCTGCATTTGGCTATGCGATCATCGAAACTCCTAAGGAAAAATGGATAGCTGCATCTAATAAGACAGTTAGTGAAACACCAGCAACTCAAAACCTCGTTTTGGGCGGCGGTGGTTACTTAACAACAGAAGAAGCTAGGCTCGTTTTAAACCATTTGCCACTGGAAATCACATTTGTAGATAAAAATGATCTTTTTAAATACTTCAATGATATAACAGAAGCATCGGAAATGATGCTCGTGCGAACCCCGATTTCGATTGGGCGCAATGTGGCGAATTGTCATCCTCCTAAAAGCTTGAAGAAGGTGATGACATTAATCCGTGATTTTAAAACAGGCAAACGAACTGCTGAAAGTATGTGGTTCAAAAAGAAAGATCAATACATCCACATAACTTATAAAGCGATTTTTAATGAGGAAGGTGAATTTTTAGGCGTATTAGAATATGTCCAAGATATTCAGCCTTTCTTTGATTTGCCTCGTGTAGTCAAAACGGGACTTACTAAAATTGATGAATAAATAAAATTTGTAATGAAACTTAAATTGGCTTCGTATCTTATTGGTATGGAGTCATTTTTTTGTTGTGGCAGTTGAAGGAATAGTTAGCGTAATAGGAGGGGGAATATTTGAAAACTAGATGGTATGCAGGCTGGAAAAATGGAGTAAAAGATGGCCTACTATAAGGAGCAATTTGTATTCGATGATGGTAAACCGATTCCAATTATAATTCGCAACTATATGGCTTCCGATCTCGAAGGGATGATCGAATTACAGGCAAAATGTTTTCCACCGCCTTTTCCTACCGATCTTTGGTGGAATGAAAAGCAGCTTCAAAACCATGTTTCTCTTTTTCCAGAAGGGGCAATCTGTGTAGAAGTTGAAGGGGAAATAGTTGGTTCGATGACAGGGCTTCAGGTACAGTTCGACCCGAAAAACCCGATGCATACATGGGAAGAGATAACGGACAATGGGTATATCTGGAACCATGATCCGAACGGCAATACGTTGTACGTTGTTGACATTTGTACTAGCCCCCTGTATCGAAAATTAAAGCTTGGCCAACAGATGATGCAAGCGATGTATCAAACGGTCGTAGCGCTAAAGCTTGAACGATTAGTGGGCGGGGGACGTATGCCGGGGTATCATCGGTTTGCAGATGAGATGACTGTAGAACAATATGTGCAGGCAGTTGTAAAAGGCGACATTCACGATCCGGTTGTTACATTTTTACTGCGTTGTGGGAGGATGCCGCTTGCGCTTATTGAAAATTATCTTGAAGACGAAGAATCACACAACTATGCATTATTAATGGAGTGGAAAAATCCGTTTCATAGATAAGGAGGGAAAATGGACTATATTCATATTGATCATTAGGGCTGGCTAGAAAGTCTGTAAAACGGACCTTCTATGACAGTCTTTTTTTATTTTTAAATTACTCTT
The DNA here is from genome assembly GCF_001563475.1 of Sporosarcina sp. HYO08. GTDB lineage: Bacteria > Bacillota > Bacilli > Bacillales_A > Planococcaceae > Sporosarcina. Next base: position 11,629 of record NZ_LPUT01000030.1, read on the forward strand.
TACCACATATAAACAGGAATTTGTGCGGATATCGACAAATTGATATTCGATTAATATGATAAAATATTCTTATAGTAAGCTTTCAAAATGATAACAGACAAGGAGCAGTGGACTCATTGAGGAAGAAGGGTTTATTCGCAGTACTAGGCTTATCGCTACTATTACTGTTAGCGGCTTGTAACAACAGTGCATCTAATGAACAAGATGCACAAGACGAGCAAGATACACAAGATATAAAAGAAATGGTTCATGAATACAGTACGGGCAGTTTTGACGATGTAACCGCGTCTATTACATCACACGAACTGATCGTGACGGATAATGGTAAAGAAACGTCAATTCAACTGCCAGAGGAAGAATTTTTTATTTCAATCGCACCATTTGTCGAGACGACACATCCTTGCGCAATTCACAGTTTAACAGGCTGCCAAGGAGAATTAGTTGGACAAGAATTCAATGTTTTTATTCAAGATGAAGAAGGCAATGTCGTTGTCGATGAAATCATGACGACCCCGGCAAATGGATTTATCGATCTTTGGTTGCCGCGCGATCAAACATTTCAAGTGAAAATCGAGCATGATGGAAAAACAACAGAATCCGAAATTTCCACATATGAAGGCGATGACACTTGTGTCACAACGATGCAGCTAACGTAATATTTTTTAAATATACACGTGTACCTTCCCAAGTCTACTTTTTAAAGATCCTAGTAGATTTGGGGAGTTTTTGTTTTTCACTTAAATCCCCCAGTAACAATCGTTCGACTAACTGTCACTCTGCGATATGAAAATTCATCTTGACAATCTAAATTCAGTAGAATACACTTTTGGAGTAATAGGTTACACTATTACTTTAGAAAATCATTATTAGTGTAACTCTTTGAAATTTAGAAACCGGTAAGCCATATTTTTTTATCATATGTAGGTAACCGGTTACACATTGAGGGAGGACTTTGACACGCGAAAAAGGGCTTAAATATAAAGAAAATGTACAAGTAAACAATGCGATTGCAATATTTTTTGTCGATAATGTGTAACCGGTTACCTATTTTCTGAAAAATGAGGAGGATTTATTGTGAGTATACTTTGGGGAATATTCGGATGTGCAGTGATTATATTTTTAGCATATCTTATGTCTGAAAACAAAAAGCTGATAAATGTTCAAACAGCGTTAATTGGGTTCTTTGCGCAGGTCCTTTTAGGATTTATCGTCCTTAAATGGGGAGTTGGAATGGCAGTTGTTGAGTTTGTTTCTGATGGCGTAACGAAAATTATGGCGTATGGGGGAGAAGGTCTATCCTTCGTATTTGGATCTTTAGCAGATAAAAACGGTCCGGTTGGATCTGTATTTGCGATTAATGTATTAACGATTATGATTTTCTTATCAGCTCTTATCTCACTTTTATATTATTTTGGCATCATGCAATTATTTGTCAAAGTGCTAGGTGGACTAATTTCCAAGTTTATGAAGACGGGCTATGTAGAATCGACGAATGCAGCGATGAATATCTTTTTAGGGATGACACAATCCGCGATTTCCGTTAAACCGTATATTAGTCGAATGTCAAGATCACAAATCTTTGCCATTATGGTTGGTGGATTAGCTTCCGTTTCAGGAGCCGTATTAATCGGTTTAGCTGCGATGGGTATTCCAATCAAATATTTGCTGTCCGCGGCGATTATGTCCGCGCCTGCAGGTTTAATGATGGCAAAGCTAGTCATTCCCGAAACAGATCCACTCAATCCAAACGAATGGAAAGAGATGGACGGTTACATGGGTGAATCTAAAAAAGACACGAACATTATGGATGTCATTATTACTGGTTCCCGAGAAGGGTTGAGCCTTGCTATCAATGCAGGTATCATCTTAATTTCCATTATTGGACTTGTTGCATTGTTAAATGGAATTTTAGGCGGAGTAGGATCGTTAGTTGGATTCCCTGACCTTTCTTTTGAGACGATTATGGGATACATCTTTGCACCAATTGCTCTCATCATCGGTATTCCTTGGAGTGAAGCGCTAGCCGCTGGAAACTTACTTGGACAAAAAATGATTTTAAATGAATTTGTTGCTTTTACATCACTTTCGACAATGATTGATCAATTCTCCGAAAAATCAATTGCAATTTTAACATTCGCACTATCTGGTTTTGCGAATATTGGATCAATCGGAATCATTTTAGGGATTATGATCGGCGTAGCACCGAACCGTAAAAAAGATATTCAAGATATGGCTTTTAAATCACTGATTGCCGCAACTTTAGCCAACTTGCTAAATGGAGCGATTGTGGGATTGTTCTTCGTCTAAACAACTGAACAGTGGATCATCTTGACTTACGACCTTTTGTCATGCAAACTATGTGTAACCGGTTACTGAAAAGATGGAGTGAATTGAAATGGTTTCGATTAGAGATGTTGCGAAACATGCAAGTGTATCCGTTGCAACCGTGTCCCGAGTGTTGAATGACAAAGGGTATGTGAGTGTAGAAACACGGAAAAAAGTAGAGGCCGCCATCGCGGAACTAAACTATAGACCAAATGAAGTGGCAAGAAGCCTTTTTAAAAAACAATCGAAAACGCTTGGGTTAATTTTGCCGGATATTATGAATCCATTTTTCCCGGAATTAGCCCGAGCGATTGAAGATACAGCAGCCAAACTAGGGTATACTGTCATTTTATGCAATTCTGATGAAGATGAGGAAAAAGCACAGCGGTACTTGGACATTTTGCTTCAGAAATATGTTGACGGTATCATTCTTGCCTCCAACACTATACGGGAAAAAACGATTCGAGAGTTGAATATACCTGTCGTTTGTATAGATAGGGAGATTAGTAAAGATATCCCAACGATCGTCGTTGATAATAAAAAAGGTGCGCGAACGGCCACTCAATTTTTAAAAGACAAAGGGCGTAAAAGAATTGCGCATATTCGAGGACCTTTCGATGTATCAAATGCCAATGAGCGTTGCGAAGGTTACTTAGGCATAGTGTCAAGTGAAGATTGGTTTACAGAAAGTTATATTATCAATGGAAACTACCATATGGAAACAGCAACAAAGGTAGCGCTTGCGCTTTTACAATCACACCCCGAAGTTGATGGAATCTTTGCTGCGAACGATACGATGGCGATTGGTGCGATGAAAGCGGCCTATCAGCACGGATTAAAGGTGCCCGAAGATATTTCGATCATTGGATTTGACGGCATTGCATTAGCGAAAGCATCGATCCCAGAATTGACAACGATCGAACAGCCTTTATATGCGTTAGGTCAGAAGGCCGCAAAGGTGCTCATTCAGTTAATTGAAGGGCAAGAAATAGAAAAATCATTTCATCAGTTTGATGTTCAATTAGTAGAAAGAGAATCAACGTAAGGAAGGTGGAATCATCATGGGACAAGCCCCTAAAATAACGGTCGTAGGCAGCATTAATATGGATCTCGTTACGATTACCGATCAATTGCCCAAAATGGGTGAGACGATTCTTGGACAACAGTTTCAAATGAATCCCGGCGGAAAAGGTGCCAACCAAGCGGTCGCATCCGCAAGACTTGGCGCGGCAGTTCAAATGGTTGGTTGCGTTGGAGAGGATCTCTTTGGAGAAGAGTTGCTCCAACATCTTCAAAACGAAGGTATTGATGTAAGCAATGTGGAACGGGTTCCAGATCAGACGGGAACTGCTTCCATTGTTGTTTCAAATAAAGATAACAATATTATTGTTGTACCGGGTGCGAATAACTATGTGACGGCTTCCTTTGTGGAAGCGAAGAGAGAGACAATCGCAAATAGCGATATTCTCATCCTTCAGCTTGAAATTCCATTGGAAGGTGTACAAAAAGCAGTTGAAATTGCAAAGGAAAATGACGTAACTGTCATTTTAAATCCGGCGCCTATTTGTGAGCTTTCGGCTGATTTACTTGAAAAAGTTGATTATTTAACACCGAACGAACATGAATTTCAGCATTTAAACATTGAGGGAAATCGTGCAGCACTCATTGGAAAAGTGATCCTCACAAAGGGAAGTGAAGGTGTTTCCTATTTTCAGGAAGGCAAGGAAATAAATATTCCGGCTTATCAAATTGATGTTGTAGATACGACTGGTGCTGGTGATTCGTTTAATGCTGGATTTGCCGTTGCACTAGGTAAAGGTTTAACTGTAGAAGCTGCTTGTCAATATGGAAATGCAGTAGCAGCCCTTTCGACAACAAAGCTTGGCGCGCAAACTGGAATGCCTACTAAAGGTGAAGTTTCAGCATTTATTAACCATACGAACGTAAAGTAAGAGGAGTGAGTGATTTGAAAAAGGTCATTATAGACGTTGACACGGGTGTGGATGACGCACTCGCCATTCTATATGCAGTTAATAGTAAGCAGCTAGACATTCTAGGGATTACGGCTGTTTCTGGGAACGTTCCGCTAGAACAAGTGAATATTAATACAAACAAAGTTTTAAAGTTATTAGCAGTAGAAGACCAGATTAAAGTGTATAAAGGCGCAGACCGTCCACTTCTAAAAGAGCCTTATCATGAGTTCAGAGTACATGGAAATGACGGTATCGGCGGGGCACTTGACCATATTGACATAGATATACCTGAAAATGAAGTGTTTGCTCCGGACTTTATCATTGAGCAAGCAAAAAAATATAAAGGTGAACTTACACTTATTGCGGTTGGCCCGCTAACAAACGTTGCGCTAGCAGTTCGTAAAGAGCCAAGATTAGCGGAGTGGCTAAAAGAAGTTATCGTTATGGGCGGCCTAGTCCAATCAGCGGGAAGAGGAAATACAATCCCAACATCTGAATTTAATATTTTTGCGGATGCAGAAGCGGCAAAAATTGTTTTCCATTCAGGGATGAATATTACGTTAGTGAGTTTAGACGTAACGAGACAAGTGTTATTGACAGAAGAGCATATTGAGGAATTACAGGGTTCCAAGTATTATGATTTTGTTAAGAACAGTACTGTCGACTACAGAAATTTTTCTATTAACCTCTACGGCATAAATGGTTGTGCGTTGCACGATCCATTATCAGTTGGTGTTGCTTTAGATCCGGACATCGTTCAAAGAGAAAAATATTATGTTGATGTAGAGACACAAAGCGAATTAAGCTATGGCCAAACGATCTGTGATTTTAGAAATCTCCTGAAAAAAGAACCGAATGTCAATATTTGCGTCGGTGTGGATCATGAAAAGTTCCTTCAAACATTCCTAGATCATTTAAAAGGATAATATGAAAAAAGCTGGATTCCAATCGAATCCAGCTTTTTTCATATTAGTTATTTTCTTTTCCGCATCATATCAAAAGGCTTAACAGGCGCATCTACTTTCATTTTAACAGTCATCATCGCATTTGGTGCACGGTCAATTGGGTTTCCATCTTCATCCCAAAGAGCTTCAACCGTTTGATGCAGATGGGTGAAACCGGGACCGTAAAATTCGATTTCGTCTCCGATGCTAAACAGATTGCGTTGTTGGATCGTTGCGATCCCTGTTTCTTCATCATATGCTAACACTTGGCCAATGAAGGCATAAGCAGGGATTTTTCGGCGTTTGCCGAATAATTGCTCGTCTTCAGTCGGTGTGCCGTAATAAAACCCTACAGAGAGTTCACGCTGTGCCACTTTCCAGAGCTCGTCTTCCCACTCTTGCTTGAACTCGTAGTTATCCGGGTCATTGCAATAAGCATCGATCGCTTGCCGATAAACATTGGAAACTGTTGATACATAATGGATCGATTTCATACGTCCTTCAATTTTCAAGCTATCGATGCCATTTTCCACCAAGTCTGGAATGTGGCGAATCATCGACATGTCGACCGCACTCATGGAAAAGTCTTCTTCAGGATCGCCGCCTAAGACCGAATTTCGTTCATCTGGAAAAGGCATTTCGAATAATCCATATTTCCAGCGGCAAGATTGTGAGCAGCCCCCGCGGTTCGCATCACGATCGGCCATATGGTTCGATAATGTACAGCGTCCTGAATAGGAAATACACATGGCCCCGTGAATAAATGCCTCGATTTCCACATCCGTTTTTTGGCGTATTTCTTTAATTTCTTCCATGCTTACTTCTCTTGCTAATACAACACGCTCTAATCCCTCGGTATGCCAAAAGTTAAGCGTTTCGTAGTTCGTCGCAGAAGCTTGTGTGGATAAGTGAATTGGCAATCCTGGGGCTTCTGTTGCACAAATCTCAATTAATGCTGGGTCAGATACGATGACTGCGGAAATGCCGATATCACGCAATGTTTGGAAGAATTCGCCTGCACCCTCCGTATCTCCTTCATGCGTCACCATATTCGCCGCCACATATACTTTTGCATTGTACTTTTTGGCAAATTCTACGCCTTCGCGCATTTCATCATAAGTAAAATTTCCTGCACGGCTTCTAAGTCCATACTGATTCCCGCCAATAAAAACAGCATCCGCGCCGTAGATGATGGCAGTTTTCAACTTTTCAAGTGTTCCCGCTGGTGCCAACACTTCTGGTTTTTGTGTTATTTTTCTCATCTCGTTACCCCTAACTATTTAACATTGTTTGGATCTTTTAAGAAAAATCCTGTATCCAATGTTCTTTCTTTCGGATGAAGAGCAATCACTCGCTCATTTAAGCTTTCTTGTAATGCCGTTGTCCAGCCGTCTCCTGCTAATGCCCGTTTTGCTTCGATGAAAAGACGCACAATTTCAACAAAGTTATTGCCGCGTGTAAAGATGCCGTCTAATTTCCATTGTGTGATTCCCGCTTCCACTAATGATGCTAAATGAGGGAGAAGATTGAGATCATTCGTTGCGAAAACATGCGTTCCATGACTGTCTTCGAAAATCGAATAATGCGTATCAGGCTTTTTAGGTTCGGAAATGTAAAGGTCTTCCGAAGGCACTGTTTCTTTTGTGAAGTTAAAGTAATTTTCAAGGAGCGGACGCTTGGAATGGTGTATGCATGTTGCCCCATAGACCAATACCTCAACTGGAACCGTTACTTGGGACCCGATTGCTTTTAACTCTTCAAATGGTATTTCCCTTGCAAGAACGGCACCCACTGCACCACGTTTTGCCCAAAAATTAACTTGTCTAGCACTTGTGACCAATGTCTGGGCATCGTAAACATAAGGGATTGTTATGTCATGTTTTTTCATTAAATGAATCACACCAGGATCACCAACCGTAATGGAGTCAACGCCGACAGTTTGTAAAAACGCCAAATACGGAACAACCTTTTCAATCATGTCATTATGCATTAACGCATTTACCGCTACACAAACGCGTTTCTGATGCGCATGTGCAAATGCTGTGATCTCTTGGAGTTCATCTTGAGAAAATGCTATAGGTAAGCGCAATCCGAATTGCTCTTCTCCTATATACAAAGTATCAACCCCGGCACTAACCAACAATTTCGCTTGGTCAACTGACTCCGCAGTTGTAATTAGTTCAATCATTCACAAACCTCTTTTCATAAATCTAAAACTCAATAGGAGTAATTTTATCATAAAGAAAGAAGTTGAAGCTGTGAGGATTATCACAGTTTTATGGCTAAATGAGAGGAAAAAGCAAAAGGAGTTGATTCGTTCTATACAGGACGAATGACTCCTTTTATCTTTTGGGGATGTGACTGTCTGCCTAATTTGAAATTCCACTATAACGGTCGACTTTAAAAATATGAGAGGAATCCCTCATGGAATAGGATCGGTTTTTCTCCTATAATTGAAATCGTTGGAAAAAGAGTAGCTAGATTAATAGAAGACTTTTTTGCTATCTATTCTTTTCCAAGATTACGAGTAAGGGAGAAACATCATGGCAAGGACAACAAGAATAACATCATGGCTGATCATTGTTTTATTGTTATTTACATTAAAAACACCACTGATCACAAGCGCGAGTTCGGATAATTTTTTGCCTTTTGAAGATCAGGAGTTAGGCCGAAACAGTAATGCCTATTTATCAATATACAAGTCATTTCCGATTGAATCAAAAACAGATTTTATTCAAGAAATTGCGGTTTATGCCAATGCGGCAAATGAAAAATGGGGTATTCCTGCCAGTGCGATCATTGGAATGGCAGCAATTGAGAGCGGGTACGGAACGACCAGAATAGCGGTAAACGCAAACAATATTTTTGGAATAAAAGTATGGGGGAATCATCCGGTCAATGCGTGGCAATTGAAAGGACAACCTGATGAAGATTATGAGAAAATTCCTGTTCTAGCGAATTACGGGGTAGACAGAATCGTATATGATGAAACCAAAAGAAGAGATAATTGGTATCGTATGTTCTCTTCTTATGAAGAGGCGGTCAATTATTTAGCCGGGACTTTGCTTGTAAATCAAAGATACAATTTCGCGAAAAAAAATTATGAGAGCAATCTCAAAAATGGATGGAGTTATGAACAGGCGTCCAAACAATATGTATATGAAATTGCACATGCAGGTTATAACCATTTGGGCGGGGAATACTACCGAAACTTGGTTGGGAAATTGATGACGGAATGGGATTTATATCAATATGATCAAAACAGCTTTAAAGACATACGGGGAACTTGGGCTCAAAAAGAAATCGAGTTTTTAGTAGAAAAGGGTTGGATCAGTGGGTATTCGGACGGGACATTTAAGCCGAACGACGAGGTAACGAGAGCACAAGCAGCCAAAATGATCAGTAGTTTTTTAGGGTTGACGTCAACAACCGAAGACATTCATTTTAACGATGTACCCAATGATTTTTGGGGAGTGAATTCAATTGTTTTAGTGGCGCAACATCAACTAATGAATGGTATGAGTCATTTAGAGTTTTCACCTAATACGAATTTAACTAGGTCGCAAATGGCACAGATATTTTATAATGCGGGTTTTTATCATCGTGAGATGAATCCTCACATGAATTCATTTAAAGATGTACATAAGAATCACTGGGCTTATACGGCCATTGAAACAATGAAGCAAGAGGGCGTGATGGCGGGGTATACCGACGGACGCTTTGGGGTAAATGAACCGATTACAAGAGCACAAATGGCCGCGGTTATCTATCGGTTATATGAGCAAGGATGGAATCAATGATTAATTTGATTTGGGCTGTTCCAAAACGAGAAGTCGAATTCTTCGTTTTGGAGTAGTCCATTTCTTTCATTTAATTTAATATAAAAAATGCCTGGCTCTTCTGCAGTTCGGAACTGTTTGAGAGCCAGGCTTATTTTATATCTAAAAAATTAATACTTCTTCAGCGCGTCAATCATTAATTTCCAAAAGCCTTCAACATCAAGCCCCACGCCAAATTTTGCATTCACCTCACGGCCAGTAACTCCGTGCAGGTCAACCGATGTCGTACCGGCAGTAAATTCGCCTTTCGTTTCTACTACGATATTCACATCTTTCATCTTAAACAACTCTGGTGCGACTAGGTAAGCGACAGTTAATACATCATGTACCGGTGCGCCGTCAAAATCGAACATTTCTTTATACGTTGATGCGAAGAATACTAGTAATTCACCGACAATATTAGAAACACGATTATCAATTTGATTCACCTGATCGATGACCTCTGTTGTCGCTAGTGCCTGATGTGTAATATCCAGTCCCATTACAACAGTCGGAATGCCGCTTTCGAATACTTTACGAGCTGCTTCTGGATCCGCCCAAATATTAAATTCAGCGGTTGGCGTCCAGTTACCAAATGTTCCGCCGCCCATCAGGACAATCTCTTCAATATTGTCTTTAATATCCGGTGCTTTTGTTAACGCTAACCCAATATTCGTTAATGGCCCAGTTGGAAGAATCGTTACAGGTTCTTTTGACTCTTTAACTAATCGAATGATCGTATCGACACCGTGCTCGTCACTCCAACTGCGGGAAGGAGTGGGCAATTCTGGACCATCTAGCCCCGAATCACCGTGAATTCCCGGTGCAGTTTCTCGTAACCTCACGATTGGTTCGCTTGCTCCTTTGGAAACAATTACATCATGTAAGGAAACCAAATCGCAAATCTTTAACGCATTATCTGTTGTTTTTTCGATTTCAGCATTTCCAGAAACAGTTGTAATCCCTAAAATTTCCAGCTTTGGTTGTACAGCCGCTAAAATAATCGCAATTGCATCATCATGTCCTGGATCACAATCCATAATAATTTTTCTCGTTGTCATAACTTTTCCCCCTCGTTGTATTCACTTACATTACAATACCAATCATTGTACCTGAAATAACAGAGGCAAGTGTTGCACCTAATAACAGTTTTAAAGCAAATTTTGACACATGGTTCCCTTGTTTCTCACTAATGGATTTAATAGAGCCTGAAACAATTCCTACAGTACCAAAATTCGCGAAGCTTACTAAGTAAACAGAAACAATTGCAATCGTTTTATCAGACAGATTTTCTGTAATGCCCCCGAAATTCAACATTGCTACAAATTCATTCGTAATGAGTTTTGTCGCCATAATGCCCCCAGCTTGTACAGCTTCTGCCCACGGAACACCCATTAAGAAAGCGATCGGAGCGAAGATATAACCGATAACCGTTTGGAAGGAAATATGGAAAATACTTTGGAATATCACATTTATCAATTCCATTAAGGCGATAAAACCTAATAACATAGCGGCAACGACGATAACAATTTTAAATCCATCCATTACGCTGTCGCCAATCATTTGGAAGAAAGGGACGCGTTTAGACTCCTCATCTTGTGGTAAATCCTCATCTTCGTCTAAATCATATGGATTAATAATATTCGCAACAATTAACGCGCTAAATATATTGAGCACAACGGCCGTGACAACATACTTCGGCTCAATCATTGTCATATAGGCACCAGCCATGGCTAAACTAATAGCACTCATTGCTGAAGTACAAATCGTATAAAGTCTTTTCCGAGACAAATGTGGAATTTGCTTTGTGATCGTTAAGAACACTTCAGGTTGTCCGAGAACAGACGTTGAAACAGCAAAGTAACTTTCAAGCCGACCCATTCCGGTTATTTTACTTAATAGTAAACCTAAATACTTAATAACGATCGGCAACACTTTTATGTAATTCAGAATACCGATTAAAACGGCCATAAACACAAGCGGTAATAACGCTACAAAGAAAAATGTCGTTGCACCTTCATTGACCATACCGCCGAAAACAAATTGGATTCCGGTATCCGCAATGGCTAGTAAGTTTTCAAAAAACACACCTACTTTAGTAATTGCGACGATCCCCGCATTCGTGTGCATCAATATGTATACGAATACAATTTGCAGCGTTAACATAATGAGAATACGTTTGTATTTTATGTTTTTTCTATCATTGCTCACTAAAAAAGCAATAGCAAAAACAAGCAATAGGCCTGTTAGTAAGAAAATAAAGTTCAAGGGAATCCTTCCTTTTCATGAGAGATTACATGTAATTATTAGAAATTTCATTACAACTGTTTGTAATTTAAACACTAGTTTAGTATACGCTTTCATGCTCTGATGTCAATGAATATGAAATGAACTTTTTAAATAAGAAAATAGGATTATTTACGCAAATGATACTGATATTATTCAATCAAAAGGGCAATCCTAAACAGGAAATAACAAATCCATTTTTTATACAAATAAGGAAAAAGAATAAAAGTCTAATTTATTCTGGAATTAAGTGAACCTCGTCTGTATACTGGGCTTTATGTGAATTTAGAAAGAGGGAAAAAATGGTGAGTCAGAAGAATAAAGCTAAATCGTTGGGGATATTAAATTTTATTGAAGAAAAAGGGAATAGGCTGCCGCATCCTATTACGATATTTAGCATTTTTACACTTGCAGTTATTGTCTTATCTCATGTTTTTTATGTAATGGGGACGAGCGTTACATATGAAGGGGTCAACCGTGAAACGATGGCAACTGAAACGTTAACAGTAAAGATCGTTAGTTTACTCGTTCCGGAAGGCATTGCCTTTATGTTTTCCAATGTTGTGGCGAACTTTACCTCTTTTGTCGCGCTAGGTCCAGTGTTGGTTGCCATGTTAGGGGTCGGTGTAGCTGAAAAAACTGGTTACATTCGTGCTGTGATGACGCATACGGTCACAAAAGCGCCGAAAAGGTTTGTGACGCCGATTGTTGTTCTAATGGGGGTCTTGTCCAATGTGGCTGCATCCGTCGGTTATGTTGTACTCGTGCCGCTTGGCGCCATTATATTCTTGGGATTCAAACGCCATCCTTTAGCCGGTTTATCGGCAGCATTCGCCGGTGTTGCCGGCGGGTATTCGGCGAATCTTTTCTTAGGGACAAACGATCCGATTTTGAGCGGAATGACAACCGAAGCAGCCCGTATTTTAGATGCAGGTTATATTGTGAACCCTACTGATAACTGGTTCTTTATGTTTGCTTCCACTTTTCTTATTGTTTTAATTGGTACGATCGTGACGGATAAGCTAATCGAACCGCGCCTTGGAAAATATGTACCAAGTGAGCCGTTGGATCAGAATCATACCATCACGGGTTTAGAAAAAAAGGGGATTTTGTGGGCAAATCTTTCCCTACTCGTCACAGTCATTGGGATTGCCTTACTTGTTTTGCCTGAAAATGCCGTATTGCGCGGTGAAGGCGGGGGATTGATCCAATCGCCTTTTATGAGCAGTATTATATTTATAATGATGGTGATCTTTCTAGTTCCGGGCGTTGTCTTTGGGATCGTAACGAAGACACTTAAAAACGACAAAGATATTGCAGAGTCAATGACAGCCTCAATAGAGACAATGGCTGGATTTATTGTGCTGATCTTTTTTGCCGCGCAATTTATTGCTTTATTTAACTACACGAATTTAGGGACGTTAATAGCGGTAAAGGGTGCTGGGTTTTTACAAATGATTCACCTAGACGGAATTCCGTTACTCGTCGTATTCATATTCATTACAGCGACTATTAATTTGTTTATTGCAGCAGACTCGGCCAAATGGGCCATTATGGCGCCTGTATTTGTGCCGATGTTCATGCAAATGGGGATTGCCCCGGAGATCACGCAAGTGGCTTATCGAATTGGTGATTCCTCAACGAATATCATTTCCCCATTAATGCCATTCTTTCCATTGGTCGTAGCTTTTGCGCAACGTTATGGAAAGCAAAACGGGATCGGAACGGTTATTTCACTTATGTTGCCCTATTCAATTGCGATTCTCATTTGCTGGACGCTTTTCTTTGCGATATGGTATTTTATAGGCATTCCAGTAGGACCTGGTACAAGTTTGACTTACTAATATGAGGAACTTTGAAAGGACTGTAAATATGCGCGTATCAACAACATGGACAGGCGGAAGGGCATTTACCGCGGTAGGAGATTCCGGTTATTCGATCAATATGGATGCAACGCCTGCATATGGCGGTTTAGAGCAAGGGGCGACCCCGACGGAAATGCTTTTAGGGTCACTTGCCGGTTGTATTGGGATTGATGTGACGATGATTTTAAGACCCCATCTCGATCAAATCACTAAAATAGACATTATTACGGACGGTACCCGAAAGGAAGAAGCACCGAAAGGCTTTACGGACATCGATGTCACATTTATTGTCGATGGGGAAATTGATGCGAAAAAAGTATGGCGGGCGATCCACTTGGGAGAAGAAAAATATTGCTCCGTTTCCGATTCATTAAAAGCGAATATCAATTATAAATTAGTATTGAATGGTGAAGAGCAATCAGCGGATTGAATTGTTTAATACCGTTGATGCTATCGTGAATTACTAAAAAAATAAGACTTCATTCGACAGTGAATGAAGTCTTATTTTTTTGTTTTAGGAATGTTTCACACTGAGTAAAGATATGAAAGTAATGTATGTGTCTTATCTAAAAGAGATTCATAGTATATAACATCCTTTCTACAGGAATCGAAAAGGAGTTGGATTTTTGGAAAAGACAAAGCTGACAGGAAGAATCGTAACATGCCGTGACCCCGATTATGTGCAGTCAAGAACTAATAATAACTTGACCCCTCTAAAATGCCCTAAGAAAATAGTGTTTTGTCAGGAAGACACGGATGTAATAAATGCGCTAAAGTGGGCGAGGGAAAATCATATCCCGTTTCGGGTGAGAAGCGGCCGGCATAGTTATGAGAATTTTTCGCTGGTCAATGATGGTCTGATCATTGATGTTAGTGAAATGTGCAGCATTCAAGTGAATCTAGAAACAATGACGGCAACGATAGAAGCGGGTGCGAATCTAGGGCAAGTATATAACAAGTTATGGGAATACGGCACGACGATCCCAGGAGGCACGGAAAGTAGTGTAGGTCTTGCAGGCCTTACGCTTGGCGGGGGGATTGGTATGCTAACCCGGATTTTTGGACTGACTTGTGACAATCTACTTGAAATTGAAATGGTAAGAGCGTGCGGTCATAAAGGTGCCGAACTCATCAAAGCCAACGACAATCTCAATCGCGATTTATTTTGGGCTTGCCGCGGAGGAGGTGGCGGAAACTTTGGTGTCGTCACATCTTTTACATTCAAAGTGCATCCGGTCTCGAGAGTATCAATATTCTCGGTTTCGTGGGAATGGGAAGATTTTGAAGCTGCTTTTGATGCATGGCAAAAATGGGCACCTGTAACAGATGAACGCCTTACTTCAGAAATTGAGTGTAAGTCAAAGGCTGCAAATGAAATTATTGCACAAGGTGAATTTGTTGGTTCGGCATCCAGGTTAAAGCAGCTGCTACAGCCATTGTTGGAAGCAGGTTCCCCCATAAATGTAATGGTTAAAGAAGTTCCTTACATTAAAGCGGTTCGTTTTTTTGACGAACCAAGTGGAAACATACCAGCCTATCGGAAACGATCGGGTTCATTTGTTAAAAAGCTCTTTCCGAAGAAAGCGATAAAAATCATGAAACAATTTCTAGCAGACGCACCAAATAAAAACGCCAGCATTTGGCATCAGTCCCTAGGAGGAGAAGCAGGTCGCATCGCTCCAAGTGAAACTGCGTTCTTTTACCGGGATGCTTTGATCGCCCAAGAATATCTTACCAACTGGAAAAGTCCTTCAGAAGAGCAGCAAAACCTCCGCTGGATCAAAGCCTTAAGGAATGCTCTATTGCCATATACAGTTGGGGATTATGTAAATTGGCCAGATCGTTTCATTAGAAACTGGCCAACAGCGTACTACGGTGAAAACTTTGAAAGGCTTCGAAAAGTGAAAACTGAATATGATCCTTTCAATGTGTTTACCTTCCTACAAAGCATCCCGCCTTATAGAAGATGGTTTCTTTAACTAGGGCTGTTTCCTGAACGCTTTTTTGCAGTATTGTCGGGGGTGAACTTTAGCCAAAAGAAATAGAGACTTCCACTGGCGCAAGCGAGCGGGAGTCTCTATTGGAATTACAGTGACTACGGGATTGTTCTAAGGTTACCTGATGCTTTATTTTTGGACAAGCCTGCTTTTTATCATTCTTGCTCTATTAGAACTTCAGATGTATTTGTTTGCGGCGCTTGTCTCATTTCGTTTTCAGCTTTAATGATTTGGTCTACCAAAAGGCCAACCATGACGATAGCCGCAACAAATAAGAATCCGAAAAACCAATTCATTTTGTTTTTCATGCAATTACCCCTCCAATCGATTCATCATAACGTAAAGGCTACTCTCTAATCTACCCATTATAGGAAAGTTTTATGGTTTGAGACGATGTTTTGAAGAAATGGTGACAATTGAGAAAAGCGATTTTAGTTGTTGAAAGTGAACTGCGATGAATTGCATTTTTATATAGTTCGTCTATGATTTAATTTGTCGCAAAGAAAACGTTGACTTCATAAAAGGGAGTCTTTAGACTACAGGTATGTTGGGTCTTTCACTATGACGAGGAGGCTATTCATGAATTTAAAAGAATATATCGCACGATTAGGAATAGGCTCTGCACATATCGATCTCATCCTTGAAAAGGAAACATATAGGGCCGGGGAGCAGGTAGATGGCTATTTTCTGATTAAAGGGGGAGCAAAGTTACAGCAACTGAAACGAATCGATTGCGACTTTGTTTTGAAGAATCGTGAGGAGAAACGTGAAGAAGTTGTCGATTTTGTTACCATTTTAACGACTGAATACATTCACGCAAAAGAGTGCAATAAAATTCCTTTTGCATTTCAATTGCCGGAAGGAGTAAAGCCATCGTCTGACATCGTGTCATATAGATTTAAAACAAGGCTTGCGTTTAAAAAAGGGGAAGTCATTCAGCATGAAGACGCGATTCGTATTGTCGGAGAATAAGGTATCCCATTCTGTGCTACTTTTGTAGTGGTATGGCATTGATGTAATGTAATTTCATTTTTAAAAGCTATTGTCAATATAACTTTGGTTTGACAGATAGAAAATAGTATTGTAGAGTAATCATATCAATTGAATACAACCTCACTTTTCAGGTGAGGTAGAGGCGCGATGTTTAACAGTCCTAAGGGGAGTTTGAGAAGCTATGATTCTTAGGAGAAGGAAATGTCGCCGAAGTGAGTAATATTTCTCGGTATTACTTGCTGGGTCTGCAGCTAATAACTGCAGGACTGTCTCAATAAACGTCCCGGTTTATTGAGGTGTACTATCTCAAATGGGGAAAAGATGAGGATTTAGGGCAACTTTACAGATGCGACCTGAGTTCACCTCAGGTCTTTTTTTGTACAGCTTGTCCTTTTTTGTATCTTCAGACTTAAATAAATAGTAAGGAGAGAGTCAATGATGAGAAAAAGACGTACATTAGTCCTCGTAATGTCATTATTAGCCATGTTGCTGTTAGCAGCTTGTGGTTCGAAGGATTCAAGTGATAAAGATTCATCAGAAACAGAAAAAGAAAAAGACGTATTCAGAGTCGGCATGGAAGCTGGGTACCCACCGTTTAACTGGACGCAATTGGATGATTCCAACGGCGGTGTAAAACTCGAAGGCAATGCAGAATATGCAGGTGGATATGACGTAGAAATTGCCAAAAGGATTGCCGAAGGATTAGGAAAAGAATTAGTCATTGTGAAAACAGAATGGGATGGTCTTGTTCCATCATTGGAATCAGGCAAAATTGATGCGATTACTGCGGGCATGTCACCGACAGAAGAGCGCAAAAAGTCCATTGACTTTTCGGAAAACTATTACACGTCGAACTTTGTCATGATTGTTAAAAAAGGCGGTCCTTATGAAGGGGCTACTTCTATCCAAGATTTTAGCGGGGCGAAAATAACGGGTCAGTTAAACACATCCCACTATGGCGTAATCGATCAAATTAATGGTGTCAAGAAACAACCAGCGTCGGATAATTTCTCCGCAATGCGTGTTGCATTGGAATCGGGTGTAATTGATGGGTATGTATCAGAACGTCCGGAAGGCATCAGTGCCACTTCAGCCAACGATCACTTTGCGATGGTTGAATTTACAGATGGATTTGTTGCGGATGAAGAAGAAACCGCGGTTGCAGTCGGCTTGAAAAAAGGCAGCGGATTAGCGGATCAAATTAATGAAATCTTATCGGGTATATCAGAAGAAGAACGACAAGAAATTATGGATGCTGCGATTAAAAATCAACCAGCAGCACAATAAGGATGAAGTGATCCCGGCTGCATCTTTTGGCAGCCGGTTTTTAACGTCAATTATTTGAGAGGATGGAATGTATGAGCCTTGAGTGGACGATGCAAATGATCATGAATAACTGGCCGATGTTCCTTCGCGGAGCAGGTATGACGCTCTTAATCTCTATCATTGGAACGATATTTGGAGGGATTATTGGGTTAATCGCGGGGGTCATCCGTACGATCCCCGTCCCAGAACGCCGGGCAAAGCGAATGTTATTAAAAACAGTGAATATGATCCTTACTGCCTATATAGAGTTTTTCCGTGGAACACCGATGATTGTACAAGCGATGGTCATATTTTACGGGTCCGCCTTGGCTTTTGGCGTAGACATGGACCGAACAGCTGCAGCCATCTTTATTGTTTCTATTAACACAGGTGCTTATATGGCGGAATTTGTTCGTGGCGGTGTCATATCGATTGAAAAAGGACAGTTTGAAGCAGCGCAAGCGATTGGTATGAACCATGTTCAAACAATGCTTAACGTTGTCTTACCACAAGTCATTCGTAATATTTTACCGGCGACAGGAAACCAATTTATTATTAATATTAAAGATACGTCCGTACTGAACGTAATCGGTGTAACGGAATTATATTTCCAGACTAAAACAGTTGCGGGAATCAGCTTTAAATATTTTGAACCATTCTTCGTCGCATGTATTTTGTATTTCGTCATGACGTTTACCGTCACGCTCATTTTGCGTTATTTTGAACGAAAATTAGAGGGTCCTGAAAACTACAGTATGATCGGTCAACCGGCGCAAGTGACGGCAACAAATACAAAAGAGAGCTAAAAGCGAAGGAGGCGTTCACATGGAAAAAGTCATTGATATTCAACACCTTAGAAAATCCTTTGGCACGCATGAAGTATTAAAAGACATTGATTTTTCAGTATCCAAAGGAGAAGTTGTCTGTATCATCGGTTCTTCTGGATCCGGTAAATCTACCCTTCTTCGTTGTATTAACCTTTTAGAAAAACCAAGCGGCGGCCAAATCATTTACCAAGGTGAAAATATTTTAGACGCTAAGCATGATATCCACGCATACCGAACGAAGTTAGGCATGGTATTTCAGCAATTTAACTTATTTAATAATCACGATGTATTAAGCAATTGTGTTGTCGGACAAGTAAAAGTGCTAAAACGTTCAAAAGAAGAAGCCGAAAAAATAGCGATGAAATACTTGAAAGTTGTTGGCATGGACCAATATGTTAATGCAAGATCAAGACAGCTATCAGGTGGCCAAAAACAGCGCGTAGCAATTGCTCGGGCGCTTTCCATGGAGCCGGATGTAATGTTGTTTGATGAACCAACTTCTGCCTTGGATCCAGAGATGGTTGGAGAGGTTCTAAAAGTAATGAAGGAACTGGCTGAAACAGGTTTGACGATGTTAATCGTTACGCATGAAATGGAATTTGCTAAGGAAGTTTCGGATCGTGTCGTTTTTATGGACAAAGGCGTTATTGCAGAAGAAGGAAGTCCAGAGCAAATTTTCAATAACCCGACTCAAGAGCGTACAAGAGAATTTTTAAGACGTACATTGAAATAATCCCATTCGAAAAATAAAGATATTGTTTAATTGAAAAGTCAATGCAACAGTTCAATTAGTAGAAAAACCACTGAGAAACGGTGTATGATGAAGCTGTTCAATTAATAATACAAGAGGTGAATGGATTTGTACCGTAAAGTTGAGGATTTTTTAGAAGAATGGACAATTTCTTCCGGAGGTACAGCAAATGTGATAAATGCAATAACAGATGATAAGCTTGGCCAAGCAATTGT
Organism: Sporosarcina sp. HYO08; assembly: GCF_001563475.1. Classification (GTDB taxonomy): domain Bacteria; phylum Bacillota; class Bacilli; order Bacillales_A; family Planococcaceae; genus Sporosarcina. The sequence goes on from NZ_LPUT01000030.1 coordinate 30,928, forward strand.
GGAAGGCCATAGCTCACTTGGTTGGCTTGCTTGGCATTTAGTCGGCGCAGCTGGTGCGTTTGGGCAATTTGCAGGTTTCCAAGTTCAAGGACCAGATGTCAATGAGCCGCAGCCAAGCAATGTCCAAGACATTTCAAAAGCATATGAGACAATCGCTCAGGCGATCAAGGAAGAAGCGGCAAAGCTAACAGATGAAGATCTTTTGGAAGAAGTAACAAGTTTCACAGGACCTACTACGCGTGGAAAGCTTCTCCGCGGACTCATCGATCACCAAACACATCACCGCGGCCAAATGACAGTTCTACTTCGACAAGCAGGTTTAACAGTACCAGGTGTTATGGGTCCTACAAAAGAAATGCAATCATAAAAACTTGAAATGAAAGTAAACACCCCCTGAGTCGATCCAAACGTTGATCTGTCAGGGGGTGTTTTTTATTGTTCATCGAATTGCAGCGAAGATTCCTTCTTCATCATCGAGATGCAGTTCAATACCTGCAGCGAAAGGATCCCGGTTTAAAAACTCGTCGATCCATAGGCGCAATGCTTGTATTAAGTTTAAATGTGACAATACTTGTTTTTGCCCGTTTATAAAAGCTTCGGCGGAAAATCCTTCTTCATCATCATAGATAAGTTCCACTTCTACTTCACTTGGTTCTACATGTTTTTCACGTGCAATATATACGCAAACTGCATTACAAATATCTTGCTCTGGAATCATTAGCTTCTCCATGGGTTAGCATCCTCTTTATCCTTTTTAGCTTTCAATAAGGCGAAAACTTTGCGAATGATTACGATTAACAGAACGATCGCCATCACATTGATGAGTAAGCCAAGAATAGACCCTAACATCCCCATGTTAGCAAACAAGCCGCCAAACAGTAAACCAGCCAGCCCGCCTAACATTAAGCCTTTCATCAGACCGCCAGACATGAAGCCGCCTTTTTTAGCTGGTGTTGCTGTATTCGCTTTATTGGTCGTTGTGTCTTCTTTTTTCTTTTGAATGTTTGAATTGTTATTCGTGTTATTCGTGCTATGACTTGGTGGGTTGTACGTTTTCTTTCCTGACTTATACCGTTTTGCCTCGGCCGTTGGATGATCATTAAATACATAGTTGCCGATTGGCGATACTAGTAGGGTTAAGACAAGAAATGCCGCAAGTAATTTTTTCATTTAGGTACCTCCGATTAGTAGTGTGACTTTTTTAGTATATCCTATTTTGTCACAGAATTAAATCAGAACGATCTTTCAAGTTCTTGTCGTCTCATTAAACGTAATCACAGCATCAATCGAACTGGCAGCTTTGCATTTTTTTTTTTTGTGAAAATAAACATCGATTCTCAGATTAAAATTGAATGTTTTGGAAAAGGTAAATTTGACAGACTATTAGTAATATGCTAAATTGAGGCATCACTTACAACCGAATAGCAATGGAAATAGGTAATCTGATGTTCATCAGATCTTAAATGGGAAGCCGGTGATGACTCAAAAGTCCGGCGCGGTCCCGCCACTGTGACAGCTCCATGCTGAAGCCAGACACCAGCCTATTTCAACAACGCTGCAAACCTACGGTGAATAGGGAGGTGTTAGATGGATGCGCACATGATTCGCATGCTAGGTTTGGCATGCTAATTCCTTTCATAGGGCATATACGTACATTTCTAACATTTTCGTTAGAAATGTTTTTTTATTTTTAGCAAAAAAATTAGGGGAATGAAAAAAGGAGACAAGATAAAATGACGATCAGTAGCAGCACGATTGGTTATCCGTATATTGGTGAAAACAGGGAATGGAAAAGAGCGCTAGAAGCATTTTGGGCAGAAAAGATTACAGAAGTGGAATTGACGAATACATTGAAGGAAATTCGGCTATCACGGCTTAAAAAGCAGCAAGAAGCAGGGATTGAGCAGGTTCCTGTAGGAGATTTCACACTCTATGACCGTATGCTGGATACAGCCGTTATGTTCGGCATGATCCCGGATCGTTTTAATTGGCAAGGAGGGGAAGTTCCATTAGCTACATACTTCTCAATGGCCCGCGGCAATCAAAACGCAGTTGCATGCGAAATGACGAAATGGTTTGATACAAACTACCATTATATCGTTCCAGAGTATGGAACTAAAAAACTAGTGTTAACAGAGAACAAACCGCTGATTGCTTACCGCGAAGCAAAAGATGAGCTCGGCATCGAAGGGAAGCCAGTATTGATCGGTCCTTATACGTTTATGAAACTATCTAAAGGCTATGCGCATAAAGACATCCCTGCTTTTCTTTTACAACTAGTCCCGCTTTATGAAAAGATTCTAACGGAATTACAAGAGGAAGGTATCGAGTGGGTACAAATTGAGGAGCCGATTTTAGCAACTTCCATTGAGTTTGAAGAAATGAAAGCAATTGAAAACATTTACGCCCAACTAACAGCCGCAGTACCGGGAATAAAAATATTCCTTCAAACATACTTTGACGCTGTCGAATGGTATGAAGAGACAATCAAGCTGCCAGTGCATGGAATTGGTCTAGATTTTGTTCACGGAAAAGAAAAGAATTTACAAGCGCTCCAGACAACAGGGTTCCCAGCGGATAAAATACTTGGGGCTGGACTCGTCGATGGGCGGAATATTTGGCGAGCGAATTTGGAAGAAAAAGTAGAGCTTGTTACCGATATTCTGAAAGTCGTATCTTCGGAAAGCTTATGGGTTCAACCGTCATGCAGTTTACAACACGTGCCGGTTTCATTGGCGCCAGAACAAAAACTTGAACCAACGTTAAAATCAGCACTTGCATTTGCGGATGAAAAACTTGCAGAAGTCGTGTCAATTGTGAAGGCGGTTCGATTTGGTGCAGATCATGTTCATGAGGAAATTACAGAAAGCGTCAATGCTTGTCGACAACTTGCTGGGTTGCCTGAAAGGAACAGAAAAGATGTATTAGAAGCGGTCCAAGCAATTGGTGAGAAAAAGAGTCAGCGACCTACGCCGTTTGCTGAACGATATGAGAAGCAGAACGCAGCATTCCAACTGCCAATCTTGCCAACGACAACAATCGGCAGTTTCCCTCAGACGCCAGAAGTACGCGCAACGAGAACAAAGTGGCGGAAAGGGGAACTAACCGACGAGCAATATACGAATTTTATCAATAATGAAATTCAAAAGTGGGTTCAATTACAAGAAGAGATTGGTTTGGATGTATTTGTGCACGGAGAATTTGAAAGAACAGATATGGTGGAATACTTTGGAGAGAAGTTGGATGGCTTTGTGTTTACTGAAAAAGCGTGGGTCGTATCCTATGGCTCCCGCTGTGTAAAGCCGCCAATTATTTATGGGGATGTTGCTTTCATTCAACCGATGACAGTGAAAGAATCTGTTTATGCCCAATCATTAACAGACAAGCCGATGAAAGGAATGCTCACTGGACCAGTAACCATGTTAAATTGGTCATTCGTTCGTGATGATCTTTCACGAAAAGAAGTCACTTACCAAATTGCACTTGCGCTACGGAAAGAGATTGAGGCTTTAGAAGCTGCAGGTATTCTTGTGATTCAAGTGGATGAGCCTGCACTTCGCGAAGGACTTCCGTTAAAAGAGGAGGAGTGGGCTGAGTATTTGGATTGGGCTGTCAATGCATTTCGTATTTCAACTGCTACAGTGAAAGATACAACGCAAATTCATACGCATATGTGTTACTGCGACTTTAATGATTTTATCAATACTATTAGCGATCTTGACGCAGATGTCATTTCAATTGAAACGTCTAGAAGCCATGGAGAACTAATTTCAGTGTTCAAAGACTTCCATTATGATAAAGAAATTGGACTAGGCGTTTATGATATTCATAGTCCGCGCGTTCCAACTGTAGATGAAATGACAGGGATCATTCAAAAAGCGCTGGAAGTGTTAGATAAAAAACAATTTTGGATTAACCCTGACTGCGGTCTGAAAACGAGAAAGCAGGAAGAAACGGTTGCTTCCTTAGAAAATATGGTTGCAGCAACGAAAAAGGTTCGCTCTCAATTAGGCGTTCTTCAACATTGATAAAAGATCTCTGTTACAGTAAACAACATGTTTTACACTAGAATATAAATAGGGATGTTCGGAAAATCAGTTTTTACTGATTTTCTGGACATCCCTTTTCGATGATATTATGAGCAATTACCTATTAACTGAAAAACGATTCTTTACAATCCCTATGATTGCAGGCAATATAGAAAGAAAAATAATGGCGAGTAAAACAGTTGAAAAGTTATTTTTAACAATCGGGATATTCCCGAAAAAATAACCAGCCACTGTACAAATCGAAACCCAAAGAACTGCACCAAAAATATTGTAAAAAATAAAATGGCGATAGTTCATACGGCTTGCTCCCGCAACAAACGGGGCGAACGTCCGTATAAACGGCATGAATCGGGCAATGACGATTGTTTTTCCACCGTGCTTATTAAAATAGTCTTCTGCTTTTTTCATTTTATCCTTGTTAATCAATTTCCCGATAAACCGATTGGGTGAAATTGCCGTTCCAACTTTTTGACCAATATGGTAATTCACCGTGTCACCAATGATCGCAGCCGTTAAAAAGACAAGAAAGAGAAGGACTATGTCAAAAGCTCCCATCGCGGCAAGCGCTCCGCTAGCAAACAATAAAGAATCACCAGGCAAAAAAGGAAATATGACAATACCTGTTTCAACAAATACAATGAAAAATAAAATGGCGTACGACCAAACATCAAATCTTTGAATAATGTCTACCAGATGTTGATCAATATGCAAAATAAAGTCAATTAAGTCTAAAAGCAATGACATCGTTTTTCCCGCTTTCATAAAATAATTACTCTGTAATCATAAGGCTGTTGGGTGATAAAGTCACGTAACTTTAAGTAATTTTTTGTAGTAATTTAGAAATACAGGCATTTGAAAGTGGAAGAAACAAACTTTGCCGAAATATAGATATCTGTCCAAACAAACTTTCTACAAACGCCATACCTTAGTACAGAGAGAGAGAAAGGTTGTGGAAAAATGGGGAAATCAAATATGGACAAATCGTCTAATGTAGATCCGGCCATCAAATTACGAACACAGTTTACTTTTATTGTTAATGACAAGATGCTCAGTTGTATTTTAAGCAGAATCGCAGAAAACTCGGTGAATATTGCCGCCTTTTTCACAACAAGAGACATCCACGACAAAAACTTTGTAAGGCTTGTTGTAGGATCATCCGCAGCAGAAAACATGAGAGAACTCCGAGTCGTACTGAACACGCTTAAATGTTTCAATGTTAAATTTAAAGAAGAGAAAGTAATTGCCCTTTCATCGATCCCAGCAGGTATTCCCGGTGGCTACAATAGAGTCATAGGCAGTTTATGGTGTAAGACAGAGCTAAAAGCATTTTACGTGGGTGAAGACAATATCATTTATATCAATGTTTCAAATATCAAAAAAGCAATCGCCATTTTATCGCAGGAAAATTTGCCGCAATGTCCGAAAGAATGTGACTGAAAGAGACAAAATTTTTAAGAAGTAGTTAAGGGAACTGCTTCTTTTTTATTTTTCAAAAGTTAGTCCGTCAACACGCAATATTCCTTTGGCAGAATCATAAAGTAAAAAATCTATTAGTCTAAAACAGTTATATAACACGAACCCATTGATTAAAACTGTACTATATGATTAAATGATAGATGTTAGGTTTAATATTCTGTATTATCAATCACTTCTTTGGTTGGATCATTTAATTTGGAGGGATGTCGTTTATGCAAAAGTACGTGAAGATTGGTGATTTGAAAGTTGCACAAATCCTATATGATTTTGTGAATGAGGAAGCACTCCCTGGCACTGGTATTGAGCAGGAACAATTTTGGTCTCGTTTTGATGCACTGATTCATGACCTATCGCCTGTTAATCGCCAACTGCTGGAAGAACGAAAAACTTTGCAACAGCAAATTAATCAATGGCATCAAGAGCATAAAAAGAACTTCGACTTTGATACTTATAAAGCTTTTCTACAGAAGATTGGCTATTTAGAACCAAAGGGTGAAGATTTTTCTGTCACCACACAAAATGTCGATGGTGAGGTCGCTAGGCAAGCGGGGCCACAATTGGTTGTGCCGGTCGATAATGCACGCTATGCATTAAATGCAGCAAACGCACGGTGGGGAAGCTTATACGATGCACTTTACGGTACGGATGTTATTCCAAATGACCGCGGGGCGGAAGCGGGTAAAGGATATAACCCAAAACGCGGTGCAAAAGTAATTGCTTTTGCCAAGAATTTTTTAGATGAGGCGTTACCGCTGACAAATGGATCCCATCGTGATGCGACATCTTATCAAATAAATGATCAAACATTATACGCAACACTTGGTGACGGTTCGACTGTCCAATTACAATCACCGGAAAAGTTAGTCGGCTATCATGGCAGACCAGCTGAGCCAACAGCTATTTTGCTAGTGAACAATGGACTTCATATTGAACTTCAAATTGATCGTAATCATCCGATTGGTAAAGAGGATCGTGCGGGTGTGAAAGACGTTGTGTTAGAAGCAGCACTCTCTACACTAATGGACTGTGAGGATTCGATTGCGGCTGTCGATGCAGAGGACAAAGTCGGCGTTTACCGAAATTGGTTAGGGCTGATGAAGGGGGATTTAACGGCAACATTTGAAAGAGGCAGTAAAGCGGTTACCCGATCATTAAATCCAGATCGTACCTATACAACACCTAACGGGGGAACGGTGACACTTTCGGGTCGCTCGCTTATGTTTGTCCGGAATGTCGGACATTTAATGACGAATAGTGCCGTACTTGATCGAGATGGGCAAGAAGTTCCCGAAGGCATTTTAGATGGCGTTATTACCAGTTTAATTGCCACACATAACTTCGGGGAAAATGTGAAATTCAAAAACTCCGCACATGATTCGATTTATATTGTGAAGCCAAAAATGCATGGCTCTAAAGAAGTGGCATTTGCGAATACACTATTTAACAGCATAGAAGATCTACTTGGGCTTGAACGATATACGTTGAAAATTGGTGTGATGGATGAAGAACGACGGACATCTCTCAACTTGAAAGCCTGTATTCGTGAGGTGAAAGAAAGAATAGCGTTTATTAATACAGGATTTTTAGACCGTACTGGAGATGAAATGCACACATCCATGGAAGCAGGAACAATGATTCGAAAAAATGACATGAAAACAGCTGGCTGGTTACAAGCTTATGAAACTTCCAATGTGGCGGTCGGCCTTAACTGTGGTTTGCCGGGTCATGCGCAAATTGGAAAAGGAATGTGGGCAATGCCAGATATGATGACAGCAATGCTTGAGCAGAAAATTGCACATCCACAAGCGGGAGCGAATACAGCATGGGTTCCTTCCCCAACAGCGGCGACTTTGCATGCACTGCATTATCACCAAGTAGATGTTCAAGCGGTTCAGAAAGGAATTACATCATCACAAGATCTGCAGGATGACATCTTGCAAATTCCATTGGCAGAAAAACCAAACTGGTCACCGGAGGAAATTCAACAAGAACTTGATAACAATGCACAAGGCATACTTGGCTATGTCGTTCGTTGGATTGACCAAGGGGTTGGCTGTTCGAAGGTTCCAGACATTCATAATGTTGGACTGATGGAAGATCGGGCAACATTGCGTATTTCCAGTCAGCATATTGCGAACTGGCTCCACCACGGAATTTGTTCAGAAAAGCAAGTGATGGAAACGATGAAGCGAATGGCGGAAGTAGTAGATGCGCAAAATGCAGGAGATATAAATTATCGTCCAATGGCAGTAGATTTTGATGCTTCAATTGCATTTGCAGCGGCTTGCGAGCTAGTTTTTGAAGGCCGGGAGCAGCCGAATGGCTATACAGAGCCTATTTTACACAGACGCCGAATCGAAGCGAAACAGAAATTCCAAGCAGAAATTCCAACGCGCTGATCGATCACAAAAGACGGGGCTGTCCTAAATCGAAGAGCCAGGCACCATTGAACACTAAATATAGTATCAAAATTGAAAGATGATACTACATTTTGAAAGTGTATCGTGGTGCCAGGCACTTCTAGGACAGCTCCGTTTTTTTAGATGATTCTTAACAATTTTAATTGCAATCGTCAGGAAAAGTATTCGGAACTATGGCACAATGGAGAAAAGAATAGGGGGAGATTTCACCAATGAAACATAAAATTTATGCAACATACCCATTAACAGAGGAAGTAAAGCATTTTTTAGAAGAGCATTGTAAAATAAAACAATGGGGTGGGGAAGGGCGTATTCCAAGGGAAGTCCTTCTTCGTGAACTAAACGATGTAGAAGGAATGTATACAGCTGGCGGTACGATGGCCGGTATGATTGATCAAGAACTGCTTGACCATGCACCTAATCTCAAAGTCGTAAGCAATGTCTCTGTTGGCTTTAATAACTTTGATTTGGAGGCGTTGAAAAAACGAAATGTGATCGGAACCCATACACCGCATGTATTGGATGAAACGGTTGCAGATTTAGCCTTTGGATTACTTCTTGCAACTGCGAGGCGGATTCCAGAATTAGATCGGTTTGTAAAGACAGGCAGTTGGAAAACAACGACGAAATATAGCGATACGTATGGAAAAGATGTACACGGTTCTACACTCGGTATTATAGGAATGGGGCGTATTGGGGAAGCCATTGCGAAAAGAGCACGTTTTGGCTTTGATATGGATCTACTTTACTATAATCGCAGTCGGAAGCCGGAAGCAGAAGAGCGATACGGCGCTGAATATTGCGACTTGGCATCGCTTTTACAACGATCCGACTTTGTCCTTATGATGACGCCTTTAACACCTGATACATATAAGCTGATTGGAAAAGAAGAATTCTTACTAATGAAAAAGTCGGCCATGTTTATCAATGTATCACGCGGACAAACGATCGATGAACAAGCACTTGTCGAAGCTTTACAAAATGGCGAAATTGCGGCGGCGGGACTCGATGTGTTTGAACAAGAACCAATCGAGCCTGATCATCCTCTGTTGAAAATGCCGAACGTTGTGACAGTGCCGCATATCGGATCGGCAACGGCACAAACAGAATTGGCCATGGCGATGCGTGCGGCTGAAAATTTAGTAGCTGTTTTACAAGGAAAAAAACCGCTGAATCCGGTTCAATAAAAGTGAGAAATAGATGTAGTAATGACAAAGGCGTTATCCCGGAAGTGCTTGGCTCTTCGTTTTGGGACAACGCTTTTTTAAACGCTTATCTATTAAAATCGATTCAATTTACAAGTGATAAGCGTTTGCAACTTCATGTAGCGATAAAGAAAACGAGTGTGTCGTCCTTCCTGCGTACACGGATCGATTTTATCGCATAAGCGGCGAAGACGGCAGAGGAATTCTTGATCACACTCACAAGCGCATCTTCCTCTTTGATAACATTTATCATGCGCCTTGCACGCCGCATCAAGTTCATTGATCGGAGGACCGGGTCCATTACATCCGGGGCCGCACCAATTATAGCCGGGAAAAATACAAAACCGAGGTTTTCGATGAAATCTTCTCGACAACCGTACCCCTCTTTCCATTTGGTCATTCATCTCTCTAATTTATTCTGCTATTCGACAATAAGTGCCAAATAACAATAAGAAAGAAGGGGTGGATTGTTCGCTATCTACGACATTCCTGCATGAATTTCAGCCATTTTTTTTGCCGAACCGTACACCTTGAGTAGCCAAACACAGACACAGCAAATAGGATAATGGAAAGCTCCCAAAGAATGGGGAGTGGGATCGACAACCCGAGGATTATCCCAATCACACTGATTAGCAGCAGTTGATAATATCGCTTTTTTTGATTTTCATATATTGTAAATTCAAAATGTCTTCTTTGTTCAACTTTCTTCAGCCTTTCTAGCCTTTTAGGGGTTTCAAGAAATTCCGTAATTGAGTGGACCATTTTATACATGGGCTGTGATTGAATCCAATGCCAGAGGAAAGACCATTTATTTTCCGATTGTTTACTCAGCCACCTGATAAAAACGGGTTTACCTAGTGTCATCAGTTCCTCATCGGGTACTAGCTCATGTAGAATTCCTTCTATTGTAATGACTGAACGTCCCAAAAAGATGAAGCGAATGGGAATTTGAAAGGGGAAATTCTGAATGTGCTCGTTCATTTCTTTTTTCAATGACAGCATGTCCGTCTGTTGTAGTTGATCGGGCTGAAATGCGCGTAATTCAGCTAGTAAATTTTCCAATGCCCTTGAATCATTTATAGCGAATAAAATGCCAAGATCCATTAAATACTCGACTACTTTCGGATAATTTTTCGCCAAAAAGCTTTCGATCAGTCCTTGAAAAAGAGTAGCATCTTTTTTGGAGAGATGACCCATCATTCCAAAATCTATTAAAATAATTTTTCCATCTTTAGAAACAAGTACATTTCCAGGGTGCGGGTCGGCATGAAATAGTCCAGCTTCTAGCCATTGGGACAAAAATATAGATAGGAGCCGCTGTGCCAGCTCGCGACGAACAATCGGTAATTGTGCCAATGCTTTTTCGTCTGTAATCCGAATGCCTTCGACCCAATCCATCACTAAAACCTTTTTTGTACACAGTTCCGGATAAACTTCTGGAATCATTACAAAATCATCGTCTTTATAACGATCCTTGAATGTCAGTAAATTTTGCTGTTCATTGATAAAATCAAGCTCTCGTCCAATTACTTGCATCACTTCTTTAGCGACAACTCGCAAATCAATGAAACTTTTCGGAACGAGGGCCAAATGTTTAACGATCCAAACGACAATGCGTAAAATATGAAAATCCGTTCGAACAATGGAGCCGATATGGGGGCGTTGAACCTTAATGGCCACTTTAGATCCATTTTTCAATATCCCTTTGTAAACTTCGCCTATCGAAGCCGATGCGATCGTCTTTGGCTCGATTGAATGAACGAATTGGTCGATGGAACCTCCCCATTCTTGTTCTAAAACTTCCTTAATGTCATTCCAATCAGAGGCAGGTACTTGGTCCGTTAAATCTTGTATTTGCCGAATGAACGCTGGAGGCAGTAAATCTGCTCGTGTACTGAGCATTTGACCTACTTTAATAAGTATCCCTTGCAGATCAAAAAGCGTTTTACGAAATTTTTTCCCAGTGTGTTCCCAAAAAAGTTCCCAGTCTTCTTCTCGGCGTCTAAAAGTCTTATACCAATGGAATTTGAAAATAATTCCCAGTGTTAAAGAGAGCACTTTTATAAGTCGGAATATTTTACTTTTCTGTTTTATAGGAATCCACTCGTTTCTCCATTTGTCTCTATTCCTTTGTTATTCTCTAAATTCTTTTTAATATCCTTTATTCATTCATTACCTAAAATGAAAAAATGTTGCAAATAAATTGAAATCACCTTGACAATCTACCCAAAGATCATTTACGATTAATCCCAATAAAACATATAGGAATTGAATAGAATGGGAGAAGTAATAAATTGTTTTTATGTGGAGGAGATTTTGTGAAGGACCTATTTATCAAAACTGAATTGCAAAAGAAATGGTTGAAGAAATTGAAAGAAGTAGAAAAGCCATTTAAAAAAACGTCTGCACAAGTCGATGAATTAGCGATTTTCCCGCAAGAAAATATAGAGAAGTTGACGGAGATCGGTTATACGAGTTTGGCCGTTCCAAAAAAGTTCGGAGGAGAGGAAATCTCTGTTTATGACATGGTGCTTTTTCAGGAGACGCTCGCCAGTTACGACAGCAATACGGCATTGACAATTGGTTGGAACTTAGGCGTAGCGGGTGAAATATTTGAGAAGAAGGAATGGAAGAGAAGCCAGTTACAGTTTTTGGCGGTGGAACTATTAAAAGGTGCAACAATTAATCGATCAGCTAGTGAAGTATTGACGGGCAGCCCTTCAAGAGGCGGTCGTCCAGGAACGAAGGCAGCTAAAAGAGACGGCAATTGGGTGTTAAATGGCCGTAAAGCTTATACAACGGGTGCACCAATGTTAACGTACTTTTTAACATCGGCCTGGGTTGAGGAAAAAGAGCAAGTTGGATTTTTTCTTCTACACAAAGATTTAGAAGGATTGTCGATTGATGAGACATGGGACGTTATTTCAATGCGGGGGACGGGAAGCCATGACTTAGTATTGGAAAATGTCAAAGTAGATGAATCGATGCTAGTGGAACTCCCCGAAACGCCTCAAGGCGGCAAGAAACTTAGAGGATGGATTTTGCATATTCCGGCTTGTTATTTAGGGATTGCGCAAGCCGCCCGGGATTATGCCGTACATTTTGCTAATCAACATAAACCGAACAGTCTCAACGGTCCGATTAGTCAGTTGCCGAACGTGCAACAGCTAATTGGAGAAATCGATTTGGCACTTATTCAATCGAGACATTTAATTTACAGTGTGGCGGAAGCGTACGATGATCCAAAGCGAAGAGCGTTGCTGACGAATGAGCTTGCAGCTGTGAAGCATACCGTCACGAATACGGCAGTTGCAGTTGTCGATAAAGCGATGCGGATCGTTGGTGCAAAGAGCTTACAACGTACGAATCCGTTGCAGCGCTATTATCGGGATGTGAGAGCTGGACTTCATAATCCACCGATCGATGATATGACAATTAAGCAATTGGCCGTAGCTGCCATTGAGAAAGAAAGCAATAAATCGATATAAAAAATTAAAGGGGGAATGCCAAGATGAAAATAAAAAACACGTTAAAACTGTCGGTAATTGGATTACTAATTGGAGGGATTTTAGCGGGATGCGGTTCTGGAGAAACAACTGAAAATGAAGAGGGTGTGAGAAAAGTAAAAGTCGCTTACGTACAATCCTCAAAACCTGTCACGTATACGGACGAAAAGGGCTATGCAACAGGCTATGACGTGGAAGTATTGCGGGCAGTAGATGAACTTTTGCCGGAATATGAATTTGAATTTGTTGGCACTTCCGACGATGACTTGTTGCTTGGCGTCGAGCAAGGTAAATACCAAGTAGGCGTGAAAAATGCTTTTTACACGGAAGAAAGAACGAAAAAATTTATTTATCCAAAACAATTTAGCGGACTTAGCAGCACAGGACTTGTGCTGAAAAAAGAAAACGATCAAATTCAAGATCTCGAAGATTTTGCGTCAGCCGGTTTCACGTTAGCGCCTATTGCCGCGAATAATGCCCAATACACAGTCATTGATGAATACAATAAGGAAAACCCGGATAACCAGGTAAAGTTACAAGCTGGCGATGCGTTTACAGTTGATGTTGTCCAATGGGTAAACGAAGGTCGAGTGGACGGTGGCGTCATCATTGAGGCGAGTTTTGACCGCCAGGTGATTGCTGAAGATGGTCCCTATCATAATTTAAAAGATGATGTCATCTATCAGGAATTTGCGGTTATTAAAACATGGCCTTTGTTCAATAAAAAAGAGCAAGATTTTGCGGATGCATTTGACGTCGCGATGAAAAAAGTGATGGAAGAAAAGAAAACGAATGAACTCAGTCAAAAGTTCTACGGCAAAGACTTATTCGAATTATTAGAAACTGTTGATCGGTAAAAGGTGCGAAAGGGGATGTCCAAGGCACTTCGTTTTGGGCGTCTCCTTTTTAAAACGAATAGTGTATTAATTTGGAGTGGTGAGTGTGGAAAAATATTTTGACGCGTCGTATATATGGGGGGCTTTTCCTCAACTGCTGCCGTTTTTAAAGGTGACATTTCTTGTGGCCGGTGCGGCTGTTCTGTTCGGAACAATTTTCGGGCTGTTATTGGCAGTTGCAAAGATTGGAAAAAGTCTTATTGCAAAGAAACTCGCCAATGGATATACAACTGTTTTAAGATGTACGCCCTCCATTGTTCTGTTGTTTTTAGTGTATTACGGTATTCCGTATGTTGGAAATAAAGTGGGCATCAATTTGAACGATATTAATCGAGCCATTTTTGTCATTATCGCTTTTTCGCTTCAATTCGCTGCCATTATGTCGGAAGTCATTCGCTCCGCCTACCAATCGATTGATAAAGGTCAATTTGAAGCGGGGGTTAGTGTCGGTTTAAGTCCATTCCAAACTTTAAGACGTATTGTTTTCCCACAAATGTTCGTCGTCGCTTTACCGAATTTTGGCAATGGACTCATCGCCCTTCTGCAAGAAGGCGCACTCGCTTATACAATTGGTTTAATCGACGTCGTTGGAAAAGCAGAGCTGATCATTGCCTCCAACTATAATTCCCATGCATTGGAAATCTTTTTGGCATTAGCGGTGATCTATTGGGTGCTTTCAATACTCATTGAACGATTTTTCTTGATGTTGGAGAAGCGATTTAGTAGGGGGAAAAGAACATTAGAGACAGCATAGGGGGATCGGGAACATGTCGGAAAGTTTGAATTATAAATTTTTGTGGGACACATTTTTTGTTGCATTATCAGGTGTTCCCGTCACCTTGTTCGTGACAGTCGTCGCTTTGTTGATCGCGCTGCCGGCAGGCTTTCTTCTTGCATTAACGAGGATAAACAAAATACCAATTCTCAACCGTCTTGCACAAGTGTATGTTTCTTTTGTCAGAGGAACACCGGTGATTATTCAAATATTTATCGTTTATAGCAGTGTGCCGCTGTTGCTGGACTCTTTTTTTAAAGCGAACAGCATTAATATGAAAATTTACGAAGTGAATCCGATTTGGTATGCGTTTATCGTTTTTTCATTTAATACGACAGCTATTTTAATTGAAGTTTTCCGTTCTGCTTTAGGTACGGTGCCTAAGGGTCAATTGGAGGCAGCTCATTCGGTAGGGTTAACTAATTTTCAAGCGTATCGGCGAATTATCATCCCGCAAGCACTCGTCGTTGCAATGCCCAATATTTGTACGGCGACCGTAAACTTGATAAAGGCGACATCTTTAGGGTATGCAATGTCCTTGCAAGAAATCACCTTAAAAGCAAAAGTAGCTGCAAATGCTGGTTACAATTATGTAGAAGCATATATTGATATTTTCATTGTGTATTTGATTTTATGCAGTCTTGTTGAATTTGCCTTTAAACGATACGAGCAACGTCTCGCCCGGTATAAACCTGCAAGTGCTTGAAGGGAGAAATGACCATGTTAGAAATTAAAGATATTCATAAATCATTTGGCGACAATGAAGTATTAAAAGGTGTCGATATTCGAATCGACAAAGGGGATGTTGTCGTTATTTTAGGTCCGAGCGGTTCAGGAAAAACAACATTATTACGATGCATCAATTTTTTAGATCGAGCAAATAAAGGATCAGCAAGCTTTGATGATGTTCATATTGATTTTAATACAGTTTCCAAAAAACAAATCCATGACATCCGACAAAAAATTGCATTCGTATTCCAAAATTATAATTTATTTGCTAATAAAACCGCATTGGAAAATGTAACGGAAGGATTGGTTATTGGACGAAAAGTGCGGAAAAAAGAAGCCGAAGAGATTGCCAAACAGGCGTTAGATAAAGTAGGGCTATCTCATAAATACAATGCATACCCTAGTGAGCTTTCAGGTGGACAACAGCAAAGAGTCGGCATTGCGCGGGCTGTTGCACTCAACCCAGATATTATTTTATTTGACGAACCGACTTCTGCTTTAGACCCAGAATTGGTTGGGGAAGTCCTTGCTGTTATGAAAGATATCGCCAATGAAGGAACAACGATGCTTGTCGTGACGCATGAAATGTCCTTTGCCAAAGATGTCGCCAATCGGGTAATTTTTATGGATGATGGTGTTATCGTGGAAGAAGGATCACCAACCGATATTTTTATTCGTCCAAAAGAAGAACGCACGCAAAAGTTTTTAAAAAGAGTATTGCCTGAAGATTACACGTTTTATATCTAAGTAGTAAGCGACAAAATTTTACCATTCAAGTTCTACTTTATCCCCTGCTCACTTACAGTATATCAAGACTAAGAAAAGGGAGAGATCCGTAAATGTTAGTCGATGGGGTATTTTCTGGAGGTGGTATGAAGGGGTTGGCGCTCGTTGGGGCCTATCAGGTGTTGGAAGAGAAAGGTATCCGTTTCGAGCGGGTAGCCGGAACGAGTGCGGGTGCGATCGTCGCCAGTTTAATCGCGGCGGGATATACAGGAAAAGAAATGGAGGACATTTTGTTTCACCAAGATTTCCAATCATTTCTCGATCGAAGAAAAACGATCATTCCTTTTTCCTTTATGAAGTGGCTGCAATTGTACTGGGGGCTCGGACTCTATCAAGGGAATGCATTAGAAGAATGGTTCCATGAAATTTTGGGTAATAAAGGTTTGTATACATTTGCAGACCTTACACCAGGATCATTAAAATTCGTTGCTTCAGATATTACAAACGGCAAAATGATTGTCCTGCCAGATGATTTGGAGAACTACGGGATTCCAGCTGAGCACTTTCCGATCGCTCGGGCTTTACGTATGAGTTGCAGCATTCCTTTCTTCTTTGAACCCGTCAGACTTCGCACTTTTAATGGAGAAACAATCGCTGTCGATGGCGGTGTCCTTAGCAATTTCCCCATGTGGTTATTCGATAAGCCAAATCAAAAAAAAGAAAGACCTGTCATTGGCATGAAACTAAGTCAAAGTATAGAAGAACAACAAGCGCATGTTATAAAAAATGGATTGAATCTATTTGAAGCGTTGTTTGATACGATGAAAGATGCGCATGACACGAAACATATATCAAGTAAATTTGAAAAAGATATCATTTTTATTCCTGTCGATAAACATTTAACGACGAAATTTAGTATGGAAGATCAACAAAAAGAACAGTTGCTTGAAATGGGAAGATTTCGCGCAAGACAATTTTTGTTAACTTGGAATTCTCGTCCAATCAATGACTACCCGATTCCTCATTAGGAGTCGGGTTTTATGCTTATAAGCTGACGACAGGTTCCATAACAGTCAATGTCCGATTGATGGTATTCATATTAACGATTCCGCCAATTGGAATCGTTGCCTTATACGTTCCGTGGGCCGATGCTAAATTTATCATAAGTGGTTTGCCTAATGGGACAAGAAAGTCTTGTATTAATTGACGATACGACTTGCCATACGCATCTAAACATTTTGTACAATCGCCCATAATGATTCCAATACATTCATCAAATTTCTTTGCCATGTACAGATGATTTAAGTACCGAAATATCGTATTCACCGGTTCGTGTGTTTCTTCCAGAAAAATAATTTTTCCGCGAGTATCAATTTCGTAAGATGTTCCTACTGTCCCAAGGAAGGATGTTAAATTTCCCCCAACGATCGGTCCCGTGACGTTGCCGGCAACTAACCCTTCAAGAGGGATTCCGGGCGGGTTTTGGATTTCCCAAGGGGAAGAAGTATTCGTCACAGCATTGAAAAATTGGTTAAAGTTGTATTGTGGAGTGCGTGAATTGAAGTCGAGTAGAAGTAAGCTATGAAAGGTAATGATATTTGCATACTCAAGGATGGCATTTTGTAGGACTGTAATATCGCTATAGCCAGATAAGATTTTGGGATTCTGTGCAATCGTAGTGAAATTTAAATAGGGGAGAATGCTGGCAACACCTACGCCGCCCCGAGTTGGCAAAATCCATTTCACGGATGTGTTTTCAAACATCTTCATTAAATCGGCCGCCATTTGCTGCGGAGTAGCTGCCAAAAAACCATTTGATGAATAGACATGTTCGCCGACAACTACATTAAATCCCATATTTTTTAACGTTTGAATGCCTTCATCGATACGGCCAGCTTCCAACGGACTACCTAATGTGACGATTCCGACTGTATCGCCCGATTGTAAATGCGGCGGTTTGATGGCCATAGTTAGTAGCCCCCTTTCTCTCTATAAAGTATTCAGTTCGTGAAGTTGGGTGACAAATGCCGCCCCATATGAAAAAAATGAGGCTATCCCAAAGCGAAGAGCCAGGCACCGTTGAACACTAGATAGAGTATCGTAATTGAAAAGTGATACTACATTTTGACAGTGTTTAGTGGTGCCAGGCACTTCTAGGACAGCCCCATTGCATGAAATTGTATTATTGCATTTGGCTTAATTTACTATCGACTGCTTCTATGACGCCGTCGATGGTCATTCCTTTCATCACGACAACTGGAAAATCAAATTCATCATTGTTTCCTTCATTAAGTGCCCGAACAATACCTAAATCAAACCCCGAGACATTTTCATCCGATTCAAACATTTGAACTAGATGTCCTTTTTGTTCCAGTGCTGTTTTAACATCTTCAAATGGTTGCTCAACTGCAATTTTAGCCATTACTAAAACACTCCAATCTTTATAATATCAATTCTCATCTATACACTTCCCGAGTTTGTATGAATTATGTGTGAAGAATTGTCCGACAACGGAAAGAAGTGATTTGTATCACAGAAATTATCTTTGCCCCATTTTATAATAAATCCATAATGAATTAAGAAAATAGGAGGAGTTAATATGACTGAATACGCTGCAATTGTAAAAGTGCCAGAGTATCCACCGCACCTTAAACATCAAACAATTTTTCAAACATTTGATGGGCTGAATCCATCAGAATCGATGTTGATCATTAATGACCATGACCCAGTACCGCTTCGCTTTCAATTGGAATCGATGCACAAGGGAAATTATGGATGGGAGTATATCGAACAAGGTCCTTCCACGTTTCAAGTGAAAGTTACAAAATTATCATAAGGTGGGGAGAAGATGGCTAAAGTTCATATTATCGATGAGAAGACGTTAAAGATCGAGTTGTCAATATCGGACGCAATTTCAATGGTGCAAGAGGCCGCAAAGGACATTCGCAAATACGCGAAAGAAATAATGGCCATTTATGATGCGATGCCAATTTTTCAATATACGCATTTTTGTTTTTATGCCTTTAACAATTGCGCAGGGTTATTCGAAAAAATGCTAAGTGTCGATCCAAAACGTTACAAATCCTTTTCATTGGATGCGCCGGATTCCTTTTTTTATTCGTTATACGGTGGTTTGGCGGGGCTATATGAACAAGCCGAAAAATATATAACGATGGAGGGGCAGCAAGATGGATCTGAAAACGTCACGTGTTGTTGAATTAGATGTTCGGCCCCATTTGAAGAAAAAAATAGAGCCTTTTCAACTCATTATGGATGCGGTAAAAGCATTAGAGGAAGAAGATATTTTCATCCTGCATGCCACATTTAAGCCAACTCCGTTATTAGGCGTACTGAAAATGAAGGGTTTTGTCAATAAAGTTGAGAAAAAAGCAAATGATCATTGGATCGTGACTTTTGTAAATAAAAAGCACAAACATTTATTAAATGGTGAGCATGCAGAAAATGATGAAAAGCCTTCTAAAGAAAGTGGAGCGCTGGTTCATCGCGAAAGCCAAACGATCACATTAGACAATCGTGGACTAGAACCACCACAGCCGATGATGCGAACGTTAGCCGCATTGGACCGCAGCCGGCCTGGCGATGAAGTGCATATTCATAATGACCGCGTTCCTGTTTTTCTCATTGAAGAATTAAATCAAATGGGCTGCTCCTTTACGGTTGAAGAACAGCAAGATGGTTCGGCCAAGGTAAAGATTCAAAAAACATAAGGGGGAAGAAAAATGTTTCGACTCCCATTTTTATTTATCGCAACGGGTATGATCGGATTTGTGCTATTTCATCTTGTTTCAATGATTTCAACATTTCACTGGCTTTTCCAAGATATCCGGGGGCCCGAAGGATGGTTCTACACGCATTTATTCGTTCTTGGATGGGCAACGATGCTCGCAATGGGTGCATTTTATCAGCTGATTAACGTGATTTTACAAAAAGATATTTATAGCAGAAAGCTGGGCTACGTTCACTATGCCTTTTTTACAGTTGGCCTGATCGGGTTGCTATACGGATTTCTAACCTTCAAAACGGTTTGGATTGGCCTTTTTGCAACACTTGCGTTTGTCGGAGTCATTCTTTTTGCCATAAACATTTTCGTAACGTTGTTTTCTGCGAAAAAATGGGATCCAATTACGATTAGTGTGGCATGTGCGGTATTGTACCTAGTGCTTACAGGGCTTTTTGGCATGTGGATGGGCATTCATTTTTGGACGGGAGATCGAGGCACTTTCCACGAACAGCTATTTGGCGCTCATATATGGCTTGGAACGATTGGCTGGTTTGGTCTCCTTATCGTCGGATTTAGTTTTAAGATGCTTCCGATGTTTTATTTGGCGCATCATTACCCATTACGTCTCCAATGGGCAACTTTAATAACTTGGAATGCAGCAGCTATTTGGGGCGCAGTTTCATTTTTACTTGGCGGTTCATATTGGACCGTTTGGGCGTCGCTTGTTTTGTTAACGATTGCCATTAGTTTGTATACATTCCATTTGTATGAAATACAAAAACACCGTGTAAAACCGAATCCTGGCTATGGAATATTATGGTCGGTTACGATTACACGTGCTTTGTTAGTAAGCTCTATAGGAATCGTACTCTATACAGTAATCTTTCCGAATACTTTTATGCATTCAAAGCTTGTGCTTATTGCCGGATGGATTTATCTTGGTGGATGGGTAACATTAACAATTCTTGGATATGCTTCAAAAATCATTCCATTTCTTTGGTGGACACAGAAGTATGGAAAACAGGCAGGCAGACCAGGTACCCCCTTAATGGCGGACCTATTAAATGATCGAAAAGTGAATAATGGCATGAGAGTAGTTGTGGGAAGTGTACTTCTACTGACAGTCGCCCTGATCATTTCATCAAATGTCCTAATCGCTGTCGCGGGATTTGCATTTTCTTTATCTGCTATATCTTACATGATCCTCATTGGACGTGTATTTACAAGATAAAAAAAGGAAGGATCTAAATGGATAAAATTGAACAAATACGTGAACTGTTGAAGCTTGTATATGATCCTGAACTTGGCATTAGTATTATTGACTTGGGACTTGTCTATGACGTTCAATGGGAAGGTAAGACGGTCTATGTCAAAATGACCTTAACAACGCCTGGATGTCCGATGCATGACATGATTACAGGCGGGGTAGATTTCATCTTAAAGGATCGATTAGATGTGGATGAAGTAGAAATTGATGTCGTTTGGGAGCCGAGGTGGACTCCTGCTATGATCTCAGACGAGGGAAGAGCGACATTAAATACCTACTAAATAGAAACCGAACGATGAAGAAGCAAAGTCATCGTTCGGTTTTTTTTAGTTTCCCCTTTCTTGACTTCAAAAAACAACAGCTCTACACTTATATAGAGAAAAAAAGTTGGAGGACATTATGACAAATCATCCATTCATACCGATCCTAATCGGTACAGATATGAACGCTTATAATATGGCCATTTCGTTTCACGAACAATATGGAATCCGGCCTATATTAGTAGGAAAAGAACCTTTATCATTTACAAGATTAAGTTCAATTACAACAACGATAGAATTAAACAAAAATTTACCGGATCGCAAGGTTTTTGTCTCATTTTTAAAAGAAATTGCAGCAAAGTATCGAGAGGATGGCAAGAAATTCATACTCATTGGGACAAACGATCTGTATGTTCGAATGATTATCGAAAATAAAGATGCATTAAAAGAAGACTTTGTCTTTAATTACATAGACGAGCCTCTGATGAACGACTTGTTAGTGAAATCGAATTTTTATCAACTTTGTGCAGAGCATGGCATTGATACCCCGGCAACTTACTACTATTCATGTAAAAGCGATGAGTTGTTTGAGGATGAAGTGATGTTTCCGGTCATTATTAAACCGAGCAACGGTGTACAATATTATAAAAATCCGTTTGAAGGCATGCAGAAGGTTTATAAAGTCCATTCATACGAAGAAATACATAGCGTCATCGAAACGATTAAAGCTAGTGGCTATCGGGAAGATTTAATCATTCAGGATTTCATCCCCGGCGATGATACATATATGTGGGACTCGGTATTTTACATCAATAGTAAAGGGAAAACAGAGCTCATTACGTTTGCACAAGTCGTCTTGCAGGAGCATACGATGACAGCTATTGGCAACTACACAGCCTTAATTACGCGCTTCAATGAGGAAGTGATGATGAAACTAAAAGGTTTTTTGGAAGCCGTCAATTATGTAGGCTATGCGAATTTCGACTTGAAATACGACGAACGTGACGGGAAGTTTAAGGTATTTGAAGTGAATATTCGACAAGGCCGTTCGAGCTATTATATTACGTCTTGTGGTCACAATATGGCGAAGTATTTCGTAGATGACTTAGTTTACGATCAGGAAAAGCCGCTGACCCTTCTGAAAGAAAAGTTCTTATTTACAGTTGTGCCGAAAATCGTATTGAAAAAATTTGTCAAAAACCGTGAAATTCGTAATGAAGTAAAATCATTACTTCGTCAGAAAAAGTTTGCGAATCCATTATTTTATAAAAACGACCGTCATTTGAAGCGAAAACTTTATTTATTCGCCAGACAAATTAACTATTATCGTAAGTATAAAAATAGTCAATGGTAACAATTCCCTCTATACGTAAAGTATAGGGGGTTTTATAGCTTATTTTGGATAAAAAGAGGTAAACTGTAGAGAATGGGAATTTCTTTTCAGGGAGGCGCTTGCCCGATGGATGACGTTTTACAACAACTGAACAGCGAATGGCTGGACAGCGCATCGATTGTTACATTACAAGAAAAAATGGAAAAAGGCGAGCTGACAGCGGAGAGACTAACGCTTTTTTACTTACATGAAATATCAGAAAAAAATCCGAACATTCACGCCATATTGGAGATCAATCCGCAAGCTGTACAAATTGCTCAAGCACTTGACACGGAGCGCGAGACGCAAGGAATCCGATCATTGCTCCACGGCATTCCGGTGCTATTAAAAGATAATATGGCAACAAACGATATGATGCATACGAGTTGTGGATCCCTTGCATTGAAAGATTTTTATGCAGCGGAAGATGCGTTTCTCGTTCAAAAGCTACGGGCTGCCGGAGCCGTTATTTTAGGAAAAACAAATATGACGGAATGGGCAAATTTTATGTCGGATAAAATGACGAATGGATGGAGTTCACGCGGCGGACAAGTGAAAAATCCCTATGGCTTTTTTGATGTAGGGGGGTCAAGTTCAGGAGCTGCCGCTGCGATTGCGGCGAGTTTAGCTACGATCGCGATCGGTACTGAAACGACCGGTTCGATTATCAATCCTTCTGCACAAAATTCAGTCGTTGGGATTAAGCCAACTGTCGGTGCGATCAGTCGGACAGGCATCATTCCATTAGCAATTACGCAAGATACACCGGGGCCGATTGCCCGATCCGTTGAAGATGCGGCCATCGCATTCAGTTTATTGACGGGATATGATGCAAAAGATCCGGTAACAGAAAAAGCAGTGGAATTTGATGGGGTCGACTGGCCTTCTATCTTCAATCGTGATGCGTTAGAAGGTGTGCGTCTTGGCATTGCTAGAAATATTTTCGTCAATGAAGTGTCAAAGGAAAGGGCAGACCTTTTTGAGAAAGCAATTCAACAGCTTGAAGCTTGCGGTGCGGTTATACTAGACCCGATCGACCTTGGTGTGATGGAAAATGATCTTGACTACAATGTCCTAATGTATGAATTCAAATCGTCTCTGAATGCTTATTTGGGAAATACCCCGGCGACGAATCCAATTCGTACATTGGCAGATATTATTGCGTTTAACAATGCGCATGTAGACGAAACTTTGCGCTACGGACAAATTTTACTAGAAAAATGTGAAAGAACGAGCGGAACGCTAACAGAGCCCGCGTATTTAAAAGCTCTTCTGAGAAACCATCATTTAGCGGGATCGATCGCACTTGGAAAAGCTTTGGAGGACCATCGGTTACATGCGCTTGTTTTCCCGCAAGATCACGGATGTAGTTTTGGCGCAGCGGCTGGCTATCCGTCAGTCACTGTTCCGGCAGCGTATTCAAAAGAAGGCGAACCATTCGGGATTACTTTTGCTGGAAAGGCATTTGCAGAACCAGAGCTTATTGGATATGCCTATGCATTTGAGCAACTTGTACGGGCAAGAAAGAGACCTTGAAATCATATTGTGATAAACTAAATCGACTAGAGACGAAGGTGGGGATGACATGTCTTTCTTAGAAAATATAGATGACGTGTTTCAAGCAAAATGGAAATTTGAACAACCAATGCCAATACAAACGAAAATCATACCACAATTTCTTGCAGGAAAAGACATTGTAGCGGAATCACCGACTGGCTCTGGTAAAACGTTAGCTTACGTTTTACCCATTTTACAGCTTGTTAAAGGAGACCTAAAACAAACGCAGGCACTCATTATGACGCCTTCACAAGAATTGTCCATGCAAATTGTGAATGTAATTCGCGAGTGGGTGGAAGGGACAAATATTACAGTTACACAACTCATCGGCGGCGCGAATATTCAACGCCAAATTGAGCGATTAAAAAAGAAGCCGACAATTGTTGTCGGGACGCCAGGAAGGGTAACTGAACTTGTGAAAGCAAGACGTTTAAAAATGTTTGATATTCGTCATATCGTTTTAGACGAGGCGGATCAGCTATTGTCGCGTGATCATCGCGTGGCGGTGAAGAATTTAATTGAGGCGGCGAATCCAGATCGCCAAGTGATTGCCGTTTCAGCGACACTGACAGAGGAAATTGAAATTGTTGCGAAAAGATTTATGAATGATCCGCTTCGAATTCGTGTAACGTTGGGTGAAATACCTAAAATGGGTGATGTCATCCATTCATTTGTAAAGACAGACGCTCGTGATAAGACGGATGTATTAAGAGGGATGGCCCATTTAAAAGGGATTCATGCATTGGCTTTTATGAATAATGTCGATCAGCTTCGAATGAAAGAAATGAAATTATCATACAGAGATGCGCCCATTGCTGTGTTACATTCGGATATGAAGAAATTTGAGCGGCAAGAAACGCTGGATCGTTTCCGTAAAGGAGAAATCAGTATTTTAATTGCAACGGATTTGGCGGCGCGTGGCCTTGATATCGAAGGGCTCACACATGTCATTCATGTCGATGTACCTCATACGATTGAGCAGTATTTGCATCGTTCAGGTCGTACTGGCCGCGCGGGCAATAATGGTGAAGTTCTTACTTTACTTTCTTACCCAGAAGAACGTGATTATCGCAAACTGTCGAAAGGACTGAAGCCGGTCCAAAAAGTTTGGTTTAATGGTCAGTTGATCGAAGGGAACTCAAAAACAGTTGCTAAGGGAAAAAGAAAATAAAAAGTGGTTCGAGACGCATGACGCAGTCTCGAACCACTTTTTTAGATTTCCGTTAAGATGATCGGCTCACCTTTTGTGACAATAATTGTATGTTCAATTTGAGCGACAAGAGAACGATCCGGTGTCACGAATGTCCAGCCATCACCTGATTCAACGATATTCTCCGCTTTTTGGGAGATAAATGGCTCTACGGCTAATACCATGCCTTCTGTCAATAGTGTTTTATCCCAAGCATCATAGTAGTTCAAGATATGTTGGGGTTCCTCGTGCAATGCTTTTCCGATGCCGTGGCCGGTTAAGTTTCTAATCACTGCTAAACCATTGCTTTTTGCTTCACGCTCCACAGCTTTCCCGATTTGGTTAAGACTTGAACCTGCTTTTACCTTTGTCATTGCACGATCAAATGCACTTTTTGCGACGTCGATCAGCAGTTGTTTTTTCTCATCCGGCGTTCCTACTACGAATGAAATGCCAGTATCCGCAAAATAGCCGCCGTAAGAACCGGATACGTCGATATTGACGAGATCACCATCTTGAATGACACGTGATCCTGGAATGCCGTGTGCAACCTCGTGATTGACGCTGATGCACGTATAGCCTGGAAAGTCATATTGATCGATTGGCGCTGAAATCGCACCTTTTTCTTTAAATAATCGTCCTCCGATTTCATCAAGTTCTTTCGTCGTCATGCCAGGCTTCGTTGCGGCTTTCATCTCTTCACGAATTTCAGCAACAATTTTACCTATTTTCTTTAATGCTTCAATATCTTGTGTCGTTTTTGCAATCATGTGTAGATGTCCTTTCTTCCGTTCGTTTTACTCTTCCTTACTATAGCATAATGCAAAAACAAAAAATCCTGCAAACGAAAAGTTTGCAGGTTTTCAATTATTTTCGCGAGACTGTCGCATGTGATGCCTTTTTACCATCTCTCATCTTTTTTACAATTGGATAGATAACAGGTGCCCATTTGATCATTGTTTTTATGATTTTTCCTAATCTCATTCGTCGTCACTCCTTACGAAATATGTTCCCCCAGATGCAATATTATAAACGCACCAATTATTTCATGATTTTTACGCCTTGAAAGACATTCCAGGCAATGATCGCCAGAAATAGCAAGCTGTAAAGCATCATGAACAGAAAAGGGCCATAGTTCCATAACGACATTGGATTCATCCCAATCCCTAGCATGTGCGTATCCCATGACATCATTGAATACGAAAATATGAAAAAACCTGCAATTAAAATAACGACCGGGATGATATGGGAAATAAAAGCCCGCTTTGCATGCGTCTTCACAAGCGTGTCGTCCGAAACGATGTAAACAATAAAAGGTAATAATAATGGTGAGATAAAAACGCTGAAATAACAAAGTGAAGATAATAATCTATGGTTCGCCAAAAAAATCCCTCCAATTTGTATCTATATAAGATCATCTTGCTTAAAAGAGAGGGATCATATACAATAAGAGAGAAAATTGAATAATTAACACCACAAGGGGGGCCTTTTGGCTGAGAGTGGACTGCTGTGTCCTAACCCTTCGAACCTGTAAGTTTATACTTGCGTAGGGATGTGGATGGAAAAGTATCGCTAATATTCCGTCTGCCGGAATATTTTTTTATTTCCGGAAATCCCTGGAAGAATAGAAGTAGGGGAGAATAAAAATGAATAGAAAAAAACTACAGTTTTTATTGGAAGTATCAATTTTAGGAGCTATTTCATTCGTTTTGGATAAGATTGGCTTTTCGATGCCGCAAGGTGGATCGGTTACATTATCGATGCTCCCGATCATTATCATGGCTTTTCGTTGGGGAATAGCGGGCGGAATGCTGACAGGTTTTGTTTCAGGCATTTTACAGCTTGTCATGGGTGGTTACGTATTTAATATGATCCAGGCAGCGCTAGACTATTTTGTTGCATACGCACTAGTTGGCATTGCGGCAGTGACGTTGAATTGGCTATTAACGAGCAAAGCGCAAGGCCATAAAGGGTCAATGATTCTGGCGATTGTCGTCGGAACGATTATCGGCGGCCTTTTCCGCTATGCGATTCACTTTATCGGTGGAATTGTATTCTTCGCTTCCTATGCACCGAAAGATCAGCCAGTCTGGTTGTATTCCTTAATTTACAACGGAAGCTATATGATTCCAGCAATCATTTTGTCGGCATTTGTGGCAGCATTTTTATTCACTACAGCACCGAAGCTACTTGAAAGAACATAAAGTGAAACTTTCATCAGTAGGAGCTTCATCCCTACTGATGGTTAGTCACGCATAGCCTGATTGATTTTTCTAAGGGCTAAAGCCCAAAGAAAAACCTTATCTCACCAATCGGACCTTTACGGGCAGTTGATCCTCCACTTATCTTCATCTGTTAATTTAGAATTTTGAGGTGGGGGGTCTTACTGCCCGTTAAGCGTGGGACAAAAAAATCGCCATTCTCTTGTGTTAAGGAGGAATGGCGATTTTATGTTTTTCTAAATAAAAAAATACAGGCACTGATAACGGTGGCTAGGAAAAGTGCGGCAACAGAGACGAATAACTCCTCAGTACCATTTTTCACAGCAATGCCTACAAATGTCCATATAAATACGATGTTTAATGGCACATCATGGTGATGATACATAAAATGGAGCGCAAACGCAGTAGCAATCGTTAAATAGATCACCGTCCAAAGTGGATTGCTTAATCCAAAACCTGACCATTCATGTAAAGTAAGCACATAATTAATGTTGGCAAGCAGTAAAAGAAATGACCAGCCTAGAAATACAGAAATTGGCAATCTGCCATAAAGAGCACTTGATTTTTTAGGATAGGTAAAATGGAGCGCAAGTAAAGTTAGAATAAGGATAACTGTTGCGACGATTGTCCATCCGAATAATCCATAATGCCAAAAAAGTATCCACAATATACTCAGAAGACATGCGCTGATAAATAAAAATGACCGATATGCCTTCATTCCATGCTCTATCTGCATATTTTCCCTCTTAAAACGGTAGACCCATATAAAAAGCAATGCATAGATCATCCCCCAGATTAAAAAAACATAACCCGCTGGCATGAATAGTGCAGGAAGTCTGCTAGCAATTTCCCATGTTGTTTTTCCGTTAAATGGTATAAGATTAGCCGCAGCGTTCACAGTGATGACTGCCACAAGTGAAAAGACCATAAACAAAAATCTAAGCATATAAAAGCCCTCCTAATGAACAGTATACATAGGAAAAGTAGTGACTGCGCAGGGAAATGTGAACTTTACGTCACAATTGAAAAAATTCGCGAACCAAATATTCATGTTATAATGAAGTTACGTTTTTTAGAAAATTTAGACGGTGTGAGGGGGAAGTGTACAATGGGTGAAAAACGCTACTCAGAAGTTTGGGATCTTGATGTATTTTTCCAAGGTGGAAGCGAGTCACAAACGCTCCGTTTACATATGGATGAAGTAAAAAAAATGATTTCGGTGTTAGAGAAAAACATTCACAATTTTGCCGTTCCTTCATCTATTGATGATGCGGATAAAATTGCTCAACTAATTGAAACAATTGCTTCAACAGCTGTTTACATTGAGCAAGCGGGTGCAGTTATAGGTTGTTTACTTGCAGAGGATACGACCGATCGACATGCCGTTATTTTAGAAAGTGAAATCGGATCTCTTAGTGCACGTTTTTCAACAGTGCTTTTAAAAGTTCAGCAAATGCTTGCGAAAATAGAAGGTGAAACGTGGAATGCGTTGATCGCATCGAAGCTGTTACAACAGTTTTCATTTAAGCTAAATGAGTGGCGGGAGGAAGCCGCGTTACGATTGTCAGCGGAAGAGGAGAGCATGATAACCGCCCTAAGTGTTGACGGTTATCACGGGTGGAGTCAGCTGTATGATTTGCTTGTTGGAGATCTATCGGTTCGGCTTGATATAGAAGGTGAAGAAAAAACGTTATCAGTCGGCCAAGCAAATAACTTAAGCTCTCACGAAAATGCCGCAGTACGTAAGCAATCATTTGAGGAATTGGAAAAAGTGTGGGAAGAAAAGGAAGATTTCTTCGCCTCGACATTGAACCATATCGCTGGTTTTCGATTAGCTGTCTATGAAAAGCGCGGATGGGATTCTGTTTTACAAGAACCCCTATTCATGAATAAAATGAGTGAGCAAACATTGCAGGCGATGTGGTCGGCTATTCGGGAAAGCCAAGCCCCATTCGTTCGTTATTTAAACAAAAAGGCGAATATCCTTGGAACGGAAAAAATACATTGGTATGACATAGGCGCACCAGTTACTGCTTCTACGCAAAAGATTTCTTATCAAGAAGGAGCGGAATTCATCTTAAATCACTTTGGTGAATTTGGATCGAAATTCGAGGCATTTTCACGAAAGGCATTTGAAGATCGTTGGATTGAGGCGGAGGATCGTTCAAACAAACGTCCAGGCGGTTTTTGTACGGACATGCCGTTGTCTGAACAATCTAGAATTTTTATGACCTATAGCGGATCGATGTCCAATGTTGCGACATTGGCACATGAACTGGGTCATGCCTTTCACTCCCACGTACTTCGTCCCGTTCATTGGATGAATCGACAATATGCGATGGGGGTTGCAGAAACCGCTTCAACATTTGCCGAAATGATCGTCGCGGATGCGGCAGTAAAGGCAGCAAAAACAAAAGAGGAAAAGCTCGCTTTACTGGAAGATAAAATTCAAAGAAGTGTCGCCTTTTTCATGGATATCTATGCTCGATTTTTGTTTGAAACAAGGTTTTATGAAGAAAGGAAAAACGGGATTGTTCCTGCAACAAGACTCAACCAATTGATGACGGAAGCCCAGCAAGAGGCGTTTGGCCATGCACTCGATACAACTCATCCACATTTTTGGGCATCAAAATTACATTTTTACTTAACAGATGTCCCATTTTATAACTTCCCGTACACATTCGGTTATTTATTCTCATTAAGCATTTATGCAAAAGCTTTAGAAGAAGGGGGAAGTTTTGAAGAAAAGTATATTGCACTCCTGCAGGATACAGCAGTTATGAGTGTGGAAGAACTTGCTATGAAGCATTTAGGAGAAGACGTAACAAAACAAGAGTTTTGGCAACAAGGCGTCGCATTATGTATAAAAGATGTTGAGGAGTTTCTAGAACTAACTTCTGGCTAAAGGGTGAATTGGAATGTTTTTACTTGAAGGACGATCATGTTATTTGCGTATTTTGACAGAGGATGATGCGGGGATTTTTACTGACTTGCTCATTGCAAATAAAGACTATTGGTCTGTATTCGAACCAAGGCATGAAGCAAGTTATTTCTCAGTTGCAGTCCAACGTGAAAAAATTAGAGAGGCACTGTATCAAATGAGGGATCGTCGTGAATATAATTTCGGTGTTTTCGATTCGGAAACAAGCAGAATCATCGGGCATATATCCTTGTACAGTATAAAAAGATTACCCTTTTCCAGTGGCTTTATTGGCTATTCTATTGATGAAAAAGAAGCTGGAAAAGGATATAGCACAGAAGCTGTTAGGCTTGTAACCCAATTTGCATTAAAGAAAGTTGGGCTTCATCGAATTGAGGCCTTTGTCTCGCCGCGGAATCATGGTTCAGTCAAAGTATTAGAGAAATCGGGTTTCCAGCAAGAAGGGTTGTTGAGGAAGCTGCTCTATATTAACGGCGTGTGGGAGGACCATTACTTATATGCCATACTCGAAGATGATTTTTGAAAGGGTAAGACCGGCCTCGGGAAAATGATAGCGAAAATGAAAAGCCGATTTCTGTAAAAGAAATCGGCTTTTGTCTATTTCCCAGGAAATTTGTCTTTATGCGGCTCGTTATTTACTTCTTTAAACAATCATAGCCATTCACGATCGTGTCAAGTTTTCCTGTCTGTGGATCAATAACGAGTCCATGAATAGGTACTCTACGATCAATTAATGGATGATTTTTAACTGCATTTACACTCGATTTCACGCTTTCGGTAACGTCGTTGAAGCCGCGCAGCCATTCTTCCATGTCGATCCCCGAGTATTTCAGTGTATGGAAGTGGTTTTTGTCAATTCCACGTTCAACCATTTTGTCCATAAGTTGCGTTGTGTCAATTGAGCTCATGCCGCAATCGTGATGGCCAATAATATAGACCTCCTCCGCTTGCAGCTCATAAAGGGAGATGACAATGCTTCGCGTAATGCCCCCGAACGGATGATTGACGATTGCGCCAGCACTTTTAATAATTTTGGCATCGCCATTTTTTAAATTCATTGCTTTTGGTAATAGCTCCGTAAGCCGGGCATCCATACAAGTTAAGATGACGATTTTTTTGTCTGGGAATTTTGTTGTCTCATACTTTTCATATTGTTTTTCCTCTACGAATGTCTCATTGAAGTTTAGAATGTCAGATAGCATTGACATGGGCATACCCTCCAGGTTTAAGGTTACAACTTAATCATAAGAAAATTGATGCCTGAGTAAGTTCATTCCATTCTAACGAATTGCAGACAAAAAGAAAAGAGTTGCATCTTAGCAACTCTTAAAATTTGTTTTCTGGTTTTGGATCAATTGTCTCTGCATCAGAGGCATGTAGAGCGACTTTAGAAAGATAGTACATAATGAACCCTGCCGTTAATCCGAGAACAACCATGTAACCAATTACTGTTGAGTACATCAAGCCCATGTTAAGACCCCTTTCTATCACTAAATGATCTTTTCTTTTTTATTATACATTAAAAAGCTAGTGTTTTTAAGGGGTTCGCAAAATGTTTTAAGAAATTGTGAAGTTTATTCGACAGCCCAGTTACCATTTCGGAAGATTGGTTCGCTTGTGCCATCTGTATGGATGCCGTCAATGTCCATTTCAGCAGATCCTATCATAAAGTCAACATGCGTAATACTCTGATTTAAACCGTGTGCAATCAGTTCTTCCCGGGTCATCGATTTTCCTTTTTCAAGGCAGAATGCATAAGCACTCCCAATGGCCAGATGGTTCGATGCATTTTCATCGAATAATGTATTATAAAATAATAAACCGGATTGGGAAATTGGCGACTTGTGTGGGACTAGGGCGACTTCTCCAAGATATTTTGCACCTTCATCCGTTTCGATTAAATGTTTGAGTACATCTTCGCCTGATTCAGCGGTGACATGTGTAATTTCACCGTTTTCAAAAGTGATTTTAAAGTCATCGATAATATTACCGCCATAGCTTAATGGTTTTGTGCTAGACACATATCCATTAACACCTGTTTTCAAAGGTACCGTGAACACTTCCTCTGTCGGCATATTGGCCATAAAAGTATGTCCTTTTTCATTCACACTACCTGCTCCACACCATAGATGTCCTTCCGGCAATTCAATCGTTAAGTCAGTGCCAGGTGCCTTGTAATGTAATTTTTTGTACTTTTTTTCATTTAAATAGTCAACTTTTTGATGTAGGTTATTGTCGTGATTGATCCAAGCCTGAACTGGGTTTGGTTGATCCGCTCGGACAGCTTTGAAAATCGCATTCCAAAGTGCAGGGACTTGCTCTTCCTGTGGCAGTTCAGGGAATACTTTCTTTGCCCAATCCGCAGATGGAGCTGCGATTACCGTCCAGCTTACTTTGTCAGACATAATGTATTGGCGGTAGACATCTAATGCTTGTCCAGCGGCTTTTTGGAAATCACTAATTCGTGTTGGTTCGATGCCTTTCAATAGATCAGGACTTTGTGACACGATGCTCATAAAAGCTGCGCCTTGTTCTGCTAATTTTTCACGTTCCATAGAAAGCCATTCTGGGTATTCGGAAAATGAGTCTTGCGGGGCTTTTTCATAGCGAAGACGAGAGACGACATCGTCTGCCCAATTGACAATCACTTCGCGCGCACCAGCATCGTAAGCTTTTTCAGTAATTAAGCGAACGAAAGGGATGGCATCAGTTGAGGCGTTCACATAAAGAATTTGATTCCGCTGAATATTGACACCGACTTTAACTGCAAGTTCTGCATAGCGGGATAGCTGTACTTCAAAAGTGGACATAAAACCTAACTCCTTTCATTGTTACTTCTTAATACTACCAATTCATTACCAAACCGTGCAATGGATTACAAAGCTTAACCGAATTTCTGTAAATCCAATTAAATCCTATGATAACTTCTAAAGTTTTGCGCGAAATTGCCGAAGTAAGAAGAAGAATGAAATACATGGAGGTAAAACCGATGGATGTATCGACAGTGTTTGGATTGATCATAGGAATTGTAGCTCTTTTTGCTGGGATGGCGATGAAAGGCGTTATGCCGGACACGTTATTGAATACAGCGGCTATACTCATCATCGTCGTAGGGACGGCGGCCTCCGTCATTATTGCATTTCCAATGTCGGAACTAAAGCGTGTTCCGAAGCTCTTTGGGATTGTATTTAAAAATCAAAAGCTTGCATCTGATGCGGAAATCGTTCAGATGTTTTCCAATTGGGCCGATATCGCTCGCCGTGAAGGACTTCTTGCTTTGGAAGCCCGGACAAGCGATGTCAAAGATCCATTTTTGAAAAATGGTCTTGGACTCGCCATCGACGGACAAAATGCAGATTATATTCGAGATGTCTTAACAGAGGAGATCGACGCATTAGAGGAGCGGCATGCTACTGGGGCCTTAATATTTTCGCAAGCGGGTACATATGCCCCTACACTAGGCGTATTAGGTGCGGTAATTGGGCTCGTTGCTGCTTTGAAAGATATGAATGATATTAGCGCGCTTGGTCAAGCTATTTCCGCCGCATTTATCGCTACATTACTAGGGATATTTACCGGTTATGTATTATGGCATCCCTTTGCCAATAAATTAAGAAGTAAATCGAATGAGGAAGTACGACAAAAATTGATGATGATCGAAGGTGTTTTATCCGTCTTGGAAGGAGAAGCCCCACGAGTGATCGAACAAAAGCTTGCGGCATATTTATCTGCTGAAGAAAGACGGAAATTAGTAGCGAAAAATCAACTGAACAGGGAGGCAGGACAGATTGTCGAGGAGACGTAAGCGGAAAAGAAAAGATCATACAGTTAATGAATCTTGGCTTTTACCATATGCTGATTTAATGACGATGCTGCTCGCCCTGTTCATCGTTCTTTTTTCATCTAGTTCAATTGATTCTGATAAGTTTAGTAAAATGTCAACTGTTTTTAGTGAAGTTTTTGACGGGGGAACGGGTATAATGGACAATTCTGCTCGGGGCATGCAGCCGATTACGAATCCCAATATTGTCATTGAACATGAAGAATTCACATTTCTTGAAGACCAAAAATCACTTGCAGAAATCCAAAATCGTGTAAATGACTACATCTCTTCACATCAGCTGGAAGATCAATTCGAGACTTTACTGACAGATGAGGGGCTGCTCGTGACAATTAGGGATAATATATTATTTTCAACGGGGGAAGCCAAGGTGTCAGCTGAACACGCAGATCTTGCCGATGATATTGCCGAGTTGCTCGTATTCGATCCACCGCGTCATATTGTTGTAACTGGCCATACGGACAATGTACCGATTCAAACGAGCGAGTTTGATTCCAATTGGGAGTTAAGCGCAATGAGAGCAGTCAACTTTTTAAAGATCATTGTAGAAAATGAAAGTATCGATCCGATTTATTATAGCGCAAAAGGTTTTGGAGAATATCAACCGATTGCATCCAACGACACTGAAGCAGGACGCAGTAAAAATCGCCGTGTAGAAGTTCTGATTGAACCACTTGTATTGAAAGATGGGACTATTAACCAATAAAAAAGATTCGCCGATACATCATTGTAAAAGGCGAATCTTTTTCGTTTTTTATTATTTTCTGAGTGACCCGAGTTCTGCCGCAATGGCTTGCATTTCATTCGGTGAGATATGTGCTCGTTTCATAACCATCTCATACATATAATGCAAGTCTTCGTACTTTGAAGGATTGAAGTTTTCTGATTTCAATGCATCAACATTAACCATACGAAGTTTTTCTTTTATTTCTTCAATCATGAACACAATGTTTTCTGGTGATGGTTTTGTTAGATCCATGAGTCCCGACCGCCTTTCGTTAGATACGGTCATATCATTTCATTAATCACCAGGAGTGTCAACTGGAATTCCAGATTTAGCAGCTTTTTCCGCGGCTCGTTCTTCCTTAATTTTCGCTTGGAATCGCTTCGTTTCAAGGACAATAATACCTGACAATCCAAGTAGACCAATTAGGTTTGGAATGGCCATCAATCCATTTAAGACGTCTGCAAGAGCCCAAACAACATCGAGTGATGCCGTTGCACCAACGAAAATAAAGAGAACAAATACGATTCTGTAGCCAATGACAGCGCTTCCATTAGGAACTAAATATTGG
This sequence comes from Sporosarcina sp. HYO08, assembly GCF_001563475.1. Classification (GTDB taxonomy): domain Bacteria; phylum Bacillota; class Bacilli; order Bacillales_A; family Planococcaceae; genus Sporosarcina. The sequence goes on from NZ_LPUT01000030.1 coordinate 66,396, forward strand.
AAGCATTTTTCACCATAATAGCTCCAGCCTAATATTGTAGAAGTCGCAAAGAATATAAGTCCGATTGCGACAACATATGGTCCCGCTGCGCCTAGGAAGTGTCCAAATGCAGCAGCTGTTAAGTTGCCTCCGGAAATGGCAGTGTCTTTCCATTGACCAGACATAACTATTGTAACACCTGTAATCGAGCAAATGATAAGTGTATCAAAAAATACTTGTGTCATTGAAATAAGTGCTTGTCTGCCAGGCATATCTGTACGTGCCGCCGCTGCCGCAATTGGCGCGGATCCAAGACCAGCCTCGTTAGAAAACAGTCCACGTGCAACACCGAAACGGATAACTGTACCGATAGCTCCACCTGCTAATGCTTGTCCGCTAAATGCATCTGTAAAAATGAGACCGAATGCAGCGGGAACAAGATTAATATTCGTAACAACGACAATACCACCTGCAATGACATAGAAAAGTGCCATAATTGGAACGAAGAAAGCTGTAACGCGTCCAATGGACTTAATTCCACCTAAGATAACAAGTGCTCCGAAAATAACGAGTCCAATTCCTGTAGCCCAGTGAGGCGTGTTGAACGTTAAATTCATCACATCAGCAACGGCTTTCGACTGTGTACCATTTCCGATTCCAAAAGCAGCCAATGCGCCAAAAAGTGCAAAAGCAACACCGAGCCATTTTTGTTTCAATCCATGTTCAAGATAATACATGGGTCCGCCGGCCATTTGTCCTTTGTTGTCTTTGACACGGTATTTAACCGCTAGGATAGCTTCTCCATACTTTGTTGCCATTCCGAAAAATCCTGCTAACCACATCCAGAAAATTGCACCTGGTCCCCCCATAACAACAGCAGTTGCAACCCCAACAATATTACCAACCCCAACTGTTGCAGCCATCGCTGTCATTAATGCCTGGAATTGTGAAATATCCCCATCTGCTTGTTTATCATGTTTTCTTGAGAAAACTTGCTTTAAAGAATATGGCAATAAGCGTACTTGAATAAAAGCGAGCCTTGCTGTAAGAAAAATACCTGTACCGACAAGCAGGATAAGAAGTGGTGGTCCCCAAATAACACCGCCAATCTTATCTAAAATCGCTTGAATAGCTTCCATTTCTTTACCCCCTTTTGTTTTTTTACAGATGCAACATTCTCTTTTTCTATTTTCATCATCACATCCTTTCGAGGGCTCTTTTTTAAGAGTTAGTTTAATATTCCGAAATTTAACTGATTTCGTCAAGCTTTTTTTTTAGACAAAAAAATCTTTGTTTGTTTTTTTTTGTAATGGGTATAATTAATTATGCAGATTAGTCAAAATTGGAGGACATCAAATGGGGAATAATAAGTTTGGAAAATTTATCGTTTTGGGCTCAGTAATCGGCGCTGTTGTCAGCTTGTTTGACAGTCATACAAGATATCAGGTGACAAGAAAATCCAAAGAAATGATTTGGGATATTCGTTATTACTCTAAAAATCCAGAAATTTTAATGAACAAAATTCAAGTGAAAAAAGAAAAATATAAAATAGTTTATGAGCAGATTGCCGAGGATCTCACATACATTAAAGAACAGGTTAACCATATGAAAGCTTTAACACCCCAGGTAAAATCGCTTGTTATGGATACGAAGGATGCTTTTATTGAATCAAAAGATGAATACAAAGCAATTATTGAAGAAAAGGCTTAATATCCTTCGAAAGGAGCGCCAAAAACTTTGTGAAAGAAAAATCAAATGATAAAAAGCATGTAGAAAAAGTATGGACTAAAATAGATCGTATCGCAGGTGATACAGCCGTGATGAAATTTTGGGAAGATGTCACTAAGGAAAAACAAGAGAAATTTGATGTTTTAACGACAGAAGGGTTTTTAAAGGAATTGGTTATTCGGATTAAGAAGGCTGATCTCACAGGGCTGGGCTCCCAGCTCGCTTTCTTTTTCCTTTTGTCACTTTTTCCTCTATTAATCTTTTTAATAACGCTATTACCGTTCTTAAATCTTGACGAAGCGCAGATCTTTCTATTCATTCGAGATTATGCACCGGCAAATGTAGCGGCACTTATTGAAAAAACGCTTGGCGAAGTACTCGGCAACCGAAATGGCGGATTATTGTCTATTGGGGCGATTGCAACGATCTGGTCTGCTTCAAAAGGGATGAATGCCTTAACAAAGGCGTTAAATCGATCCTATGGAACTGAAGAGAATCGTTCTTTCTTCATAACACGAGGCTTGTCAATCGTATTTACGATTATGTTAATTGCTGTTTTGATCGTGGCACTTATACTACCAGTTTTTGGCCATCAGGTTGGCGTGATTGCTTTTTCAATCTTGGGCATGGAGGAAAGTTTTGCAGCAATTTGGAAAGTATTACGTTGGGGGATCCCACCAATTTTAATCTTTAGTGTCTTTTCGGTCATTTATTGGATCGTTCCAAATATTAAAATACATTTAATGAGTGTGATTCCAGGCGCAATCTTTGCAACGATCGGATGGATTTTAACGTCTCTTGCGTTCTCGTTTTATGTCGGTAGTTTTGGAAGTTATTCAAACACATATGGAAGCATAGGTGGAGTGATTGTGCTGATGATGTGGCTTTACTTTTCAGCAATCATCCTTATGATCGGTGGTCAAGTTAATGCTGTAATGACGGAGAGATACGAAAAGAGAAAAAAAGTGGAGAAGGTAAAAAGCAATGCGGTGTAATCATCTACCCGCATTGCTTCTTTAGGTTAATCAATTGGATTGAGCATGCGAAGGCCATTCAATATAACGAGAATTGTGCTTCCTTCATGACCAATCACACCAAAAGGCAAATCGATGACTTGTAAAAAATTTGAAATGATGAGCAAGATAATGACTGCAATAGAGAAAAATATATTTTGCTTCACAATACGCTGCATTTTTCTGGATAAGCGCACCGCATACGCAATACGTGTTAAATCATTTTTCATGAGGACAACATCAGCTGTTTCAAGTGCGATATCTGTCCCTTCCCCCATTGCAATACCAGTTGTTGCGTTTGCCAGTGCGGGTGCATCATTGATCCCATCTCCCACCATTCCAACCTGTCCATAGATGCCTTGTAGTTTTTTGAGTTGACCAACTTTAGTCTCAGGCAAGCATTCTGCAACAAAATTATCAATGTTTACTTCTTTTGCGATAGCGGCAGCAGTTCTTTCATTATCTCCTGTTAGCATTACCGTGTGAAGTCCTGTACGTTGTAAAATTTGAATTGCCTTAGCAGCTTCGAAGCGTACAGTATCTTTTAAGGCAACAACTGCTAAAATCCCTTGATTGTCTTTCATGAAAATGACTGTTTTCCCTTGCGCTGCTAGTGTTTCCGCAACGTGATTTTGAAAATCCACTACTTTTTCAGTACCTACGAAACGAGGGTTCCCCACAAGGATTGTTCCGCTTTCCGTTAATGCCCGAATGCCATGCCCTGGGACATCTTCAATATGTTTCGGAAGAGTCAGTTCCACATTTTTTACAGAAGCGTATTTTGTAATGGCGATCGCGAGTGGATGATTCGAGCGAGATTCGATTCCCGCAAGGACCGCTAATACCTCATCCTTATTTGTACCATCTCGAACAATGAAGTCTGTAACAACTGGAGTGCCATTTGTTAATGTCCCAGTTTTATCAAAAGCAATTGCTTGAAGACTTCCTAGTTGCTCTAAGTGAACCCCGCCTTTAAATAGTACTCCGCGTTTGGCACCATTCGAAACAGCCGCAAGCGTTGCGGGCATAATGGAAGCGACGAGCGCACAAGGCGAAGCGACAACTAAAAGAACAATCGCCCGGTAAATCGTCGTCGTCCAATCCCACCCAAATATGAAATGCGGAAGGAACATCATGACGAGTACGGTTCCAATAACTGCTTTTACGTAAGTACCTTCAAATTTCTCAATGAATTGTTGGGAAGGCGATTTCTCACTTTGTGCATTTTGAACAAGCGTAATAATTTTTTGAAACAAAGTTTCAGAACTAGGCTTCGTCATCTGCATTTGAATTGCGCCGTTTAAATTGACAGTACCGGCAAACAATTCATCTCCAACAGTTTTGGTCGCCGGAATGGATTCTCCGTTAATTGCCGACAAATCGACTGAAGTCGTGCCGACCGTAATCCGACCGTCAACCGGAATACGTTCTCCGGGCTTAACTAAAAGAATGGCACCAGTTTCAAGGGAAGCTGTGGGCACTTTTGTTGCTACTTCATTTTCGAGTAGCCAGGCTTCTTCTGGTTGTAATTCCATTAGTGAAGAAATTTCTTTATGACTTTTATTTAGCGTATAAGTTTCCAATGCCCCGCTTATTGCAAATATGAAAATAAGAATAGCACCTTCTGCCCAATAGCCAATGAATGCTGAGCCGATCGCAGCAAATACCATTAGCATTTCAACGTTGAGAGATTTGTTTTTGATCGTTTCCTCAATGCCTTCCTTTGCTTTTGCGTAACCGCCAATGAGAAAAGCCAAAATATAGATGGCAACAGAAAAAGATTCAGCACCATTTTTTTGTATCATCCAAGCCGTTCCAATGAGCAGCCCCGAGCTAATGGCAGCAATTAGTTCCAATTGTTCCATCCAGTTGACTGTTTTCTTTTGTTGGTACGTATTGATAATAGTCATCATTTCCGCCTCCTTAATTGAGAATGAATTTCAGTTTCAAAACGTCGTGGAAAATACGAAAGTCGATTCCTAGTGGGGAATCGACAAATTCAAGGGGTTAAGGGATATGAAAAATAAATTATAATTATTATTAAATGTAGTATACCATTAGAAGGTTCAATTGGTGACTAATATGCTTGTGGAATTGAAGCGATTATGTGACAGTTGGAGATACCATTATGGATCTTGGAGAATTATCTTCGAACGTTTAACAGCGGTAATGGAACGCTCATGGAGAGTTCTAAAATTTTGATGGGCTACATTCTTTAACTAAAAAAATGCCCTGCCAAATCGGCAGGGCATTCCACTTACTTAGCTAAACACTGGTTCTTTGAATTGTGCAAGCTTTTCTAACGAAGATTTGTCAACGTCAGCATGCAGGCTATTTCCATGTGAATCCATGGTGACGACAGCAGTGAAGCCTTCAACGCGTAAATGCCACATTGCCTCAGGAATACCGAATTCAAGCAAATCCACGCCTTCGACTGCTTGAATGCAATCTGCATAATATTGTGCAGCGCCGCCGATCGCATTTAGGTAAACGCCGCCGTGTTCTTGAAGTGCAGAAAGGGTTTTTGGACCCATACCGCCTTTTCCAATAACAGCACGAACACCAAACTTTTTCATAATATCGCCTTGATAAGGTTCTTCTCGTGCAGACGTAGTGGGTCCAGCAGCGACAATTTCATAATTGCCCTCTTTGTCTTTTAAGACAACTGGGCCGCAGTGGTAAATAATTTGACCATCCAAATCCACTGGTGCATCATGATCCATTAGGTGTTTATGAATTTCATCGCGGCCTGTGTAGATCAAGCCATTAATTTTTACGACATCTCCTACTTTTAAATCCCGGATTTGCTCTTCTGAAACGGGAGCAGTAAGCTCTACCGTACGAGCAGTTGACTGCTGTTCAGCTGCTTGCTGTTCATCTTGTTCGAATCTAATTTTCTCACCATCGGCATAATGCCATTTGATGACGTCACCTGTTTCTGGATTGATATCGACAGCCGTTCTCCGGTATGCCCAACAGTTATAGGCTACTGAAACATAAAAACTTGCAGGGAGCCGGTCCATGACGCCGATTTTACAGCCTAGGAGCGTTGCTTCGCCGCCGAAGCCCATTGTTCCAATGCCTAGTTTGTTTGCAGATTCCATTATATACTTTTCAAGATCTGCCAACTTTGGGTTTGGATTGATATCGTCAACTTCGCGGAAAAGCTGGTCTTTTGCGAGTTCATAGCCCGACGCTCGGTCGCCGCCAATACCAACACCGATGAATCCTGCCGAGCAGCCGTATCCTTGTGCTTGGTAAACAGAATGCAAAATACATTTACGGATCCCATCAAGGTCACGTCCGGCACGTCCGAGTCCTTCAAGTTCCATAGGCAGACTATACTGGATGTTTTTATTTTCACATCCGCCGCCTTTTAAAATAAGCTTTACTTCAATATAATCTTTTTCCCATTGTTCAAACTTGATAACCGGGATGCCAGTGCCAATGTTGTTACCACTATTATCTCCTGTTAGCGAATCAACGGCGTTTGGACGCAACTTCCCATCTTGTGTAGCTTGAATGAGCGCTCGGTGGATAGCTTCTTTAATCTCTAGCTGATTTACGCTAATTGGTGTTTTAATTTTAAAAGTAGGAAGTCCGGTATCTTGACAGATTGGCGACAGCTTATCGTCCGCCATGTTGATGTTTTTTGCGATTGTATCTAGGCTCATTGCAGCACGAGTGCCGGCGTTCTCTTGTTCTTTTGCAGCACGAATTGCACGCCTTACATCTTTTGGAAGATTTGTCGACGTTTCGCAAATGAGGTCATACATACTTTTTTCAATTTGTTCTATGTACATTCTCAAATTTCCCCCTAAGGATTATTGATCAGTTTTCTTTATTTTTTCCATTTGCTCTTCAAGCTCATCAATCATGTCAATCAGGCGATCAATTTCTTGCAGATCAGCTGTTTCGGGTTCAATTGCATCAAGCGATTCGAGGAATTGGTGAAGCCTAATTTTCAATCCTTCGACATGAGAACCATTTGACTTATCGTTCATCAGAACACCTCTTTCTATACTACTAGCGTATACGAAAAAATGGAATTTTTCAACGAAGGAGAACAGCGCGATAAGTAGAAGGCTTAGTCATCGTTTGAAATCTGTTAAAGTTAATATTTTTCCTCACCGTATTAATCCTATGGTAAAATCGTCTAACAGCAAAGACGAAAGGGGATGAAGCAATGCAAAGTGAGAAAAAGCGTTTTTGGATTCTTGTCATTATCGTATCCATCTCGGGGTTTTCTCAAGGAATGCTGCTTCCGCTCATTTCCGCAATCTTTGAAAGAGACGGCATTTCTAGTGCGCTAAATGGATTAAATGCAACAGGATTATACATAGGAACTCTTTTAATATCTCCTTTCATGGAAGCTCCGTTAAGAAGATACGGTTATAAGCCAATTATTGTGTGGGGTGGATTCATTGTCATTCTCTCCCTTTTCTTGTTTCCGTTATGGAAAAACATTGTATTTTGGTTTGTCCTTAGGTTGTTAATTGGGATTGGAGACCATGCCCTTCATTTTTCAACACAAACATGGATTACAAGCTTTTCTTCCCAGCAAAGATTAGGGCGTAACATTGCAATTTATGGATTGTCATTTGGAGTAGGATTTGCAGCGGGGCCACTATTTGTCCCACTCGTCAATATATTTGAAGGATTGCCTTTCATCGTTTCTGGATTTCTTTGTCTATTGGCATGGTCACTAGTATTCGGATTAAAGAATGATTTTCCTGATGTTATGAAAGGGAATACTAATAATGAGCAGTTTTTCACTCGGTTCAAAACGCTAATGGGGATTGCGTGGATTGCTTTTCTCGGTCCATTTGGCTACGGCTTTTTAGAATCATCGCTCAATGCTATGTTCCCTGTCTATGCACTTAGGATCGGTATTGAACTAACACTTGTATCTTTCATTTTATCAGCGTTTTCGATCGGTGGAATTGTGTCTCAATTGCCGCTTGGTGTGTTATCGGATCGTATTGGCAGAAGACCTGTTTTTTTACTGGCACTTGGCGGAGGATCCTTGTCGTTTTTCATTGCTAGTTTTTTAGAGGCTTCTAGCATCGCTATCTTAGCAATGTTTTTTGTTGCGGGTTTATGTATCGGTTCCTCATTTTCTCTTGGCATTTCGTATATGACAGACCTGACACCTAAAAACCTTCTACCGGCAGGAAACCTATTATGTGGTATCTTTTTTAGTATCGGGAGCTTAACGGGTCCATTTTTAGGTGGTCTTTTTCTGGAATTGGCGACAAGTTTTAGTTATTTGATCATTATTTCAATTTTTCTTGGGATCTTGTTTCTTGCCTGCCTTTTTGGAAAAACACGTCAATATCAAACTATATAGGAAAAAGCGTCCATTTTTAGACGCTTTTTTCTTATCGCAAGATGGAGTTAATGTTTTCATATTCCAAAACGAGATCATCGAGAGAGCGGAAAGAATAACCCGCTTTCTTAGCATCTTTTATGAATAAAGGAAGTGCTTCTGCGTTATCGGGTGAGACAGTATGCATTAAAATAACAGCGCCGGGGTGCAATTGCTTCATCAGCTCATTGTAGGCATAGTCACGTCCTTTTGGTTTATCTTTATGCCAATCAATATAAGCGATTGACCAAAAAATGTGACGATACCCAAGTTCATTTCCTTTCGCCAAAACTTTTTCATTGAAAACTCCTTCTGGAGGTCGTGTGTAGACGGTGCGTTTGACACCTGTCAACTCACGAAGAAGATCATCAAATTTAGTCCATTCTGCTGTTAATTTTTGATCGGATAAATTTGTTAAGTTTGGATGATCATAAGAATGATTTCCAATTCCATGACCGTCTTTAATCATTCGTTTAACGAGCGGCGTGGCACTTTTTAAATAATGTCCGGTCAGAAAAAAAGTTGCAGGTGCTTTTTCTTTTTGTAGTGTATCTAAAATGCTTTCCGTGTATCCCGCTTCATAACCGTTATCAAATGTTAAATAAACAATTTTTTCATCAGGTTTCCCTTTATAGATGGCACCGTGTTTGTCTAATAATTGATCGAGTGCAGCACCTGCGCTTGGTGGAACCCCATTCGTCGCCCGTTTAAATCCCCAATGGAATTCCTCTGCATCTGCGACAAATGGATTAAAGATCAACCCGGCAAGCATAATGAAAGCAGCAAGAGCAACACCGATACTATGCTGTTTCAGCATAAAACACACCCTCCTTTTCGGATAGGATGTGCAAGATCGCAAATGTTATACTTTACTATATGAATTCGGAAACTGAACAAAACTTGTAGAACATGTATACTGGTAGGGCAAGGGGGAATGGATGATTGCCTGTAATCACGAAAATTACACAGCAGAAGCGGGATGCGGAACGTTATAATATATATATTGATGAAAAATATGCAATGAGTGTCCATGAATCAGTTTTAGTGAAATTTGGACTTACAAAAGGAATGTCTCTCGATGATTGGGCTATTGAAGACATGGTTTATGATGATGAAATACAAAAAGCTTTTAATCGGGCTCTCCATTATCTTGCCTTTCGAATGCGCAGTGAATACGAAGTGAAGAGCAAACTGCTAGAATCGGGTTACGGGGAAGCCGTTGTTTTAGAGGCGATTGTAAAATTAAAACGCCTAGGCTTTTTAAATGATGATGCTTTTTCAAATGCGCTTTTACAAACACAGAAAAATGCATTTCGAAAAGGGCCACGTGCGATTCGGCAAGAAATGCAGAAAAAAGGTATTGAAAAAGAGCTGCAAGAACAAGTATTGGAAGCCTATTCCGAGGAAGAACAATTGGAAATTGCCCAGGAACTTGCAGCAAAAACAGCAAAATCTAATCGCGGGTTGTCTCCCGCCCAAGTGAAACAAAGAATTCAAAATGCGCTTCATCGAAAAGGATATTCATTTGACATCGTCAAACAGGCACTGGAATCTGTTGAAATTGAAAGGGACGAGGACGAATGGACAGCCATTACGCAATCGATCGGCGAGAAGGCTTGGCGTCGTTATAGTAGTAAATTTAGTGGGTTTAATAGAAACAGTCGAGTGAAGCAAGCGATGTATCAAAAGGGCATTCCGATGGATCGGATTGATCAATTTATCGAACAAAAAGAAGGTGAAGAGTATGACGAATGAAAAAATGTACAGTGAAATGAATGAATATGAATTACGTTCTGAAATAGGTCGACTCATGGAGAAAGCTCGAAAGGCGGAGCAACTTGGTTATCTAAACGAGTATGCGGTTTATCAACGCAAAGCTGTCATGGCACAGTCGTATTTGATAGATCCGGAATCCATTGAACCAGGTGAAATTTACCGAATCGATGGCGATGAAGGCGTCTATTTCCATGTGGATTATTTGAAAGGGCGCTTTGCGTGGGGCTATCGTTTAGGTGGTGAACGTGCAGAGGAAGCACTTCCTTTGGCAATGTTAAAAAATGTGAAGTCTGGGATGTAGGTGAAAAGAAAAAGAAGCTGCTTCGCGGGTGCGATGCAGCTTCTCTTTAGGAATTGGGGATGAAATTTAATTTTTTTCTTAGTTTATCCTCAGAGAAAATCCACCCTGTATAAGAATTGATAACGGTTAAGTTCTTATCAATATGTGCAACTGCCACAAAAGGATAATATCCTTTACTGCGATAGCGTAAATCGATGAGACGCACCTCGTAAAGGTCTCCGACCGATGAAACAGACCATCGATAAATGGTGGAGAAGGAGACAAATGCAGCAATGTTCGGATCTGTCATGGCCGCCTCTATTTCCGGAGAGACAGGCATCGGTTCCCGCTCGAAGCGATCGTAAATATTGACGGATCTTCCATATGCTCGTCCAACGTAATGGCATGTTTCGGAGGAAGCAGCTACACGCCATTGGAAAAAACGAATCGTTGGCGCAATAAAAATTTCAACTGCATCGGGCACTGTATTGTAAACGGCTCGTTTGACAGCGGCTTTGACTGCAAAGCGAAGTAAATAATAAAAGAAAATCACCACATATAATACCATGATCGTAGGGACTGGGTCCGTACCAATCCACCAAGCGAGCAGGGCAATAATATGTAAAACGAATATGACAGGATCGAATGTGTTAATAACGCCTATGGCAACCCATTTTTTCGAAAATGGACGCAATGCCTGTGTTCCGTACGAATTAAAAATATCAACAAACACATGTAAGAAAACAGCTAGAAACGTCCAAGCCCACAAATGGAGAAAATTCACACTAGGTTCAAATAATGACAACACAATTGAAATGACAAGAGGCCATAATAAAACAGCAGGAATCGAGTGGGTAATACCACGATGATTTCGAATATATACCGCATTGTTTCGTAATTTTAATACAGTATCAATGTCGGGTATTAATGATCCGACAATGACACCGACAGCCACGGTACTTGTAATCACTGGATCAGCCGAAACGACTGGATCTGCAAGTGCGAGCCCGCTAAGTGCTACGCCCATCACAATATGTGTACCTGTGTCCATGGTCAATCACTCCTTTTGGCTGAAAGGTGGGGCGGTCGTCTGTCATTTAACTATACCCATTTCTATTAACAATAAGCATATGCGAAAAGGAGTCAGTGATGCAAATAATCGAGAAAAAAGTCGAATTTCGCGAGGCGCTCCTATCTTGGTATAACCGTGAAAAAAGAGATTTACCATGGCGAAGAACGAATAATCCCTATTATATTTGGGTATCTGAAGTGATGCTCCAGCAAACAAGAGTTGACACAGTGATTCCGTATTATGAGCGTTTTATCAAAGCTTTTCCAACGATGGAAGCACTAGCCGAAGCCGACGAGCATGATCTGTTGAAATTATGGGAAGGACTTGGCTACTACTCGAGGGCACGAAATTTACAAACAGGTGTTAAAGAAGTAATCGAGAGCTACGGTGGTAAAATCCCTGCGAATCGAAAAGACATATCGACGTTAAAAGGAGTTGGACCTTATACAGCCGGGGCTGTTTTAAGTATTGCATTCGGCATACCCGAACATGCAGTTGACGGCAATGTCATGCGCGTCATTTCTAGGCTTCTACTCATTGAAGAAGATATCGCCATTCCGCGCAATAAAAAAATATTTGAACAAGTGGTTATGGACTTAATTGACCCGGAAGATCCATCTTCTTTCAACCAAGGACTTATGGAGCTTGGTGCAACGATTTGTACGCCAAACCCCAAATGTTTACTTTGTCCAGTTATGGACTTTTGTTCGGCTTTTCACGAAGGAAGACAAGATGAATTGCCGATCAAAACAAAAAAAACAGCGAATAAAACGATTCCAATCGCAGCTTATGCTCTTCAAAATGAGGAAGGTAAATGGTTGTTAAGAAAACGTCCATCTAAAGGATTACTCGCAAATTTATGGGAATTTCCGACGGTAGAATTAACGAGCGGGTCATCACCGAAAAAACAGATTGAAAAAGAAATGGAAATTGTTCCGAAAAACATGGAAGAACTGTTGTCATTTAAACATATTTTCACCCATTTAACATGGGATCTGAAAAGTTTCACAGCTCGAATAAACGACCCGATTAAATTGCTATCGAATTATCAATTGTTCACGGCGGAAGAAGTAAATGCGCTCCCAATGCCTGTACCGATGTTGAAAATTTGGGAAGAAATTAAAAAACAAAGATGCATGGATGAATAGGTAAATGAATCCTTTGAATAAAAAAATAATAAGTGCACACGATAATTGCACGGAGGTGAAAAGTCCATGACAAAAAACCCGAAAAATTTTGGTAAGCAAAACCAAAATGCGATGAATCCGAATGCACAAGCTGAGTTTGGATCTGAAACTGATGTAAATCAGGTCAGAAAACAAGTTCAGCAAGCAGAAAGAGGGAAAGCGCAAGCTTCCGGTCCGTTCGCGAACCGATTCGGAAACAGCAACACAAAGTAATGGATTGACATCACCGGCCGGCAAAAGCATTGCTTTTGCCGGTTATTTTTTAGTTAGGGGGACGCAGGCTAAGGTCGCCATATCCTCAAAGTACGCAGAAATTAAGGCCAATCGAACCCTTCGCTGTTCGATTGGCAACAGTTGCATACTCGTATCCTACGGGTAAAATTACGCCAAGGCGTCATTGATTATTCTTTCGAATAAAAAAGAAATAGGTGCACACGATAATTGCACGGAGGTGAAAGATCCATGACAGAAAAGCTAAGAAGGACAAAAAACGCGAGAATTTACGGCGAACAAAACCCGGGTGCAAATCCGATGGCACAAGTTGAATTTGGTACGGAAATTGATGTGAATCAAGTGAAGCGACAAAACCAACAAGCAGAAGCTGGTAAAATAAAAGCTTCCGGTCCGTACGCGAACCGATTCGGAAACAGCACGAAGTAATGGATTGACATCACCGGCCGGCAAAGGCATTGCCTTTGCCGGTTCTTTTTTATTTTATTTAGCGGATGTTCAGAAGCCCACTAAATAGGGGAACGCAGGTTAAGGTCGCCACGTCCTGTTGGCCCAAGCCTTCGGTGTAATTGATTATTCTTTTCGGTTGAAAAGTTTCAATTTTCACCACTCGGTTGGTATAATGGGGGAATACTGATATTTTTGTTTTTGGGCAACTAAAAGGTGGTTTTATTAATGGCAATCGCAAAAGAAGGAAACACGATTCAAGTACATAGTTATAAGCATGACGGCAGCATTCACCGTGTTTGGCAAGAGACGGTCGTTTTAAAAGGAACAAGAAATATTATTATTGGGGCAAATGAACGTACGCTTGTAACGGAAGCGGATGGACGCACTTGGTTAACGCGGGAGCCTTCGATCTGTTATTTTCATGCCGAGCATTGGTTTAATATTATTTGTATGTTGCGTGAAGATGGCGTTTATTATTACGTAAATATGAGTTCACCATTCGTTTATGACAATAAATCATTAAAATACATTGACTACGATCTGGATGTAAAAGTTTTTCCAGATATGAGCTATATGATATTGGATGAAGACGAATATGTGGAGCATAAAAAACAAATGGGTTATCCAGAAGTGATCGATCAAATATTAAAGCGTAATTTAGATAAGCTCTTAGGTTGGATAAAAAAGCGAAAAGGACCTTTTGCGCCGGATTTTATCGAAGTATGGACATCCCGATATGAATTTTATAAACAAGTTAACACAAGCAATGATTGAGCCTGCCCAAGGCAAAGGTGGCAGGCTTTTCGTATGAGGAGAGTAGATATGGGGGACAGCATTAAAAGGTACTTACAATTTGTAAAACCGTATAACTGGCAAATCATTTTCACGATCATTATAGGTGTTATAAAGTTTGCGATTCCACTATTTATCCCATTACTAATGAAAATTGTTATCGATGATATTATCGGTGAAGAAACATTAACTGCCGATGAAAAAACAAAATACTTATTTTACTGGCTCGGTGGAACAATACTTGTTTTCTTCCTTATTCGTCCGCCGGTTGAATATTATAGACAGTATTTTGCCCAATATGTCAGCAACAAAATTTTATATGATATTCGGCAAAATCTATATGCACATTTACAAAAGTTAAGCTTGCGCTATTATTCGAATACGCGGGCTGGTGAAATCATTTCTCGCATCATCAATGATGTAGAGCAAACAAAAAACTTTGTCGTGATTGGCCTTATGAATGTTTGGTTAGATTTGGCTACGATTTTGATCGCCATTGTTATTATGTTAACGATGGATATATCGCTTACGATCGTGACGCTATTGGCATTTCCTTTTTACGCCTATAGTGTAAAGCATTTCTTCGGTAAACTGCGGCAGTTAACTCGTCAAAGATCACAAGCGCTTGCGGATGTGCAAAGTTATTTGCATGAACGGATTGCAGGGGTTAGCGTTATTAAAAGTTTTGCCTTAGAAAAAACGGAACGTGAGCGATTTAATAAAACAAACGATAGTTTTTTGGAACGGGCATTGGATCATACGAGGTGGAATGCAAAAGCGTTTGCTGTCGTCAATACGATTACAGATATTGCGCCTTTACTTGTGATTGGTTACGCAGGCTACCAAGTGATTAATGAGCATTTGTCAGTCGGAACGATGGTTGCATTTATCGCCTATATTGAACGTTTGTATAGCCCGCTTCGAAGATTGGTCAATTCATCTACCTCCTTGACACAATCATTTGCTTCCATGGATCGGGTTTTTGATTTAATGGAAGAGAAATATGATATTACGGATAAAAAAGACGCACGAAAGTTACCACCGATTCAAGGGGAAATTCAATTTGACGATGTAAGTTTTTCCTATGAAGCGGGCGGGGAGGCTGTGTTGCGCAATATTAGCTTTACAGTGAACCCAGGAGAAACTGTTGCGTTTGTCGGAATGAGCGGCGGAGGGAAATCCACAGTAGTGAGTCTAATACCTCGTTTTTTTGATGTCACGAGCGGTGCAATTTCAATTGACGGACATAATGTAAGGGATGTTACGATCCATTCATTACGCGATCAAATTGGCATGGTTTTACAGGATACAATTCTTTTTAGTGATTCAGTCAAAAGCAATATTTTAATGGGGAAACCAGATGCGACGGATGAGGAAGTGTTCGCAGCGGCGAAAGCGGCGAATGCGCATGAATTTATCGAAGCTTTGCCGGACGGTTATGATACGCAGGTAGGAGAGCGCGGCGTCAAATTATCAGGAGGACAGAAACAGAGAATTGCCATCGCGCGCGTATTTTTAAAAAACCCTCCACTTTTAATTCTGGACGAAGCGACATCCGCGCTTGATCTGGAAAGCGAGGCACTGATCCAAGAATCGCTGGAAAGATTGGTCAGTGATCGAACAACACTTGTTGTGGCACATCGATTATCCACCATTACACATGCAGACAAAATTTTCGTGATCGACACGGGTGAAGTAAAAGAATACGGCACACATGAACAGCTTATGGAGAAACAAGGCATCTATTATGGATTGTTTCAAGTGCAATCACTAGGGAAGTAATGAGTAGCTAATGGAATCCAAAAAAGAGCGATCCGTATTGAAAATTGGATCGCTCTTTCATTATTCTTGGGTTAATTCCTCATAGTGATGCTTTTGGAAGGAAACAATTAGCTTATCTAAATGCTCCAATTGCTCCTCGTAATTTAAGATGGATGAGAGGATATGAAGAAGGTGGTACGCAGAAAACTCTTCTTCTTCCTTTGCAAGTGCAATCTCCTTCGCGAAAATCTCAAGCACCTCATGTCGTTGGACGTATTCTGCTTGGAGACTGCTATTTGCTACTTCCGATTTTAACTTGCCGGTAAACTTTAAATGTAATTGTTCATGATAAGTGAGCAATGTATCGAGCCGTTCTTGTACCATCATTCGAAAATGCTCTGGTAAATTAATTAATTCATTTTCAAATCGATGAAGTCTTTTCAAAACGTCATAACTGCTTCTTGACGCTGCTAACATTTGTCTATAAATGACGAGCTTTCTTGCCTTTGCAAGATGTTTTTTTTGAAAATAACTTCGTTCTTCTTTAAATAGTAAATACAAATGTTCTACATGTGTTAGCTGTTCTTTTAATTGATTTAATGATTTCTTTGTTGCGATGTGCTCAGATGCCTGTCTTCCCGCAAGACGAGTCCAGCGTATGATTTCATCCTGCGTTTTTTGGACGGATTGAAATAGCTTTGTCTCGTATTTAGGTGGCATAAATAGTAAGTTTACGGTAAAGGACGCAAGTACACCAATCACGATCGTTATGAAACGTGTTAAAGCAAAAGCTGAAAACTCTTCACCTTGAATTTCCATTATCGCGATCATCATCACAAGTGCCAAAGAAATAGATTTTTCAAGGCCTAGCTTCAGCATGATTAAAATGATAATCATAGCGGCGAGGCCAACGATGACAAGCTGATGACCGAAAAGCAGAACGAAAGTAACTGCCACGACTGCGCCTATAATATTACCTTGAATTTGTTCAATGATTGTTAAGTACGATCGATAAATTGAAGGTTGAATCGCAAAAATCGCGGCGATTCCCGCAAATACAGGATGTGGCAATTGTAAAATTGTAGCAAGGAACAATGCGAATACAATCGCAATGCCCGTTTTAAAAATGCGGGCACCAAGTTTCATGTAAGAATTCCTTTCTAAGTGATCACTATTTTTCTTATTGTACCTTATCCTACTTGACCCTAACGGTCAACTATTCAAAACTGAGGCCAATTCTTCAAATGAACGATTCACAGCATCGATTGTATCCTCGATGTCTTGTTCGGTATGTGCAATTGTTAAGAACCAGGCCTCGTATTTTGATGGCGCCAAGTTCACTCCATTTTTCAACATTAGTTTAAAGAACTTCGCAAAAGCATCCCCGTCTGTTGCCTCAGCTTGCTCGTAATTTTCAACCTTTTGATCGGTGAAAAAGAGCGTTAATGCACCGCCAAGCCGGTTCGTTGTTAAAGTGACTCCGTGTTTCTTAGCCGCTTCTAAAATGCCGGACTCTAAACGAGCAGCAAGACGATCCATTTTTTCGTAAATGCCGGGTTCTTGCAGAACTTCAAGGCATGCGATTCCGGCAAGCATAGAAGCCGGGTTTCCGGCCATTGTACCTGCCTGGTAAGCCGGTCCTAATGGTGCCACTTTATCCATAATTTCTTTTTTACCGCCGTATGCACCGATTGGTAACCCACCACCAATAATCTTTCCGAGTGCTGTAAGATCCGGTGTTAAGCCAAGTAAATCTTGCGCCCCGCCGTAATGGAAGCGGAAAGCAGTAATGACCTCGTCGTAAACGATTAAGGCGCCATGCTTCGCTGCCAGGTCATGAACAAGCGGTAAAAATCCTTCATTTGGCTCTACAATTCCAAAGTTGCCGACAATCGGTTCGACAAGAACGCAAGCAATTTCATCTCCCCATTTTTCCATTGCTTCCTTATAGGCGTCTGGATTGTTGAAAGGAATCGTAATAACTTCCTTTGCAATGGATGCAGGAACCCCTGCTGAATCGGGTGTGCCTAGTGTTGCGGGCCCTGATCCGGCAGCGACAAGGACAAGGTCAGAATGTCCATGGTAACAGCCGGCAAATTTCATGATTTTCGTTCGGTTTGTATAGGCGCGGGCAACACGGATCGTCGTCATGACCGCTTCTGTTCCGGAATTGACAAACCTTACTTTATCCATACCTGGCATTGCTTCTTTTAACATTTTTGCGAATTTCACTTCGTGGGGGGTCGGTGTACCATAGAGTACGCCGGTTTCTGCCGCATGGGCAATTGCTTTGGAAATATGTGGATTTGCATGTCCGGCGATAATGGGTCCGTATGCCCCTAAATAATCTATATATTTATTGCCATCGACATCCCAAAAATATGCGCCTTCTGCACGTTTCATGACAACGGGTGCACCACCGCCGACAGCTCGGTATCCGCGGGAGGGGCTATTGACGCCGCCAACAATATGTTCACAAGCCTCTTTATAAATTTGTTCTGATTTCATTCTATTCATCTCAATTCCTCCGATTTCATCAGTCATTTCCTATTGTAAACAAAACAACTCTATTACGCCAAACAATTGAAAAGGCACTTCCCGTTCGGTACGATGAGGAAAAGGAAGAACTGGAGGAATTATAAATGACACAACTTGAAGGATTGCAGGCACCTGGTTTTACAATACCGAATGAAAAAGGAGAAATGGTTTCCCTAAAAGATTACTCGGGAGAAAAATATGTTGTACTTTATTTTTATCCGAAAGATTCTACACCGGGCTGCACAACGCAAGCGTGCGATTTCCGTGATGCATATGAGGACTTTAGCGGATTAAATGCCATAATCTTAGGCGTGAGTCCTGATAGTGAAGCATCACATGAAAAGTTTATTGGCAAACATAATTTGCCATTTAATTTACTAGTAGATGCAGATCATAGTGTTGCCGAAAAATATGGTGTTTGGAAATTGAAAAAGATGTTCGGAAGGGAATACATGGGCATTGAGCGTTCGACGTTTTTAATTGATCCATCAGGTAAAGTCGTAAAGGAATGGCGAAAAGTGAAAGTAAAAGGACATATTCAAGAAGCGCTTGAGACTTTAGAGCAACTTGTCAATTCCTAAACGATCTAAACGGTATTGAGGTTGACAAGTAGTACGATAGTTGACATTTGCATGGACCTTTAAGTAAACTAATTATAATGATTACAATGAAGTAATCAATATTTAAGGACTGGGGTGCAAAGCGATGTCTGAAGTACAATTGAAAGACGCGCTGGACGCATTAAAAACAAATGGAGTGCGAATTACTCCGCAAAGGCATGCAATTTTAGAATACTTAATTTCTTCTCATTTACACCCGACTGCCGATGAAATATACAAATCACTTGAAAGTGATTTTCCGAGCATGAGTGTAGCAACTGTTTACAACAATCTCCGTGTGTTCCGAAATGTTGGGCTTATTAAAGAATTGACATATGGTGATGCATCAAGTCGATTCGATTTTGTTACCCACGATCACTATCATATTATTTGTGATGAGTGTGGTACAATTGTTGATTTTCATCATCCGGGACTTGAAGAGGTAGAGCGGCTTGCTTCTTACATGACAGGTTTTCAAGTAAACTCGCATCGCCTTGAAGTTTATGGAACATGTCCAGCTTGTTCCAATGTGAACGTGCAATAATAAAAAATCCGCTACCTTTTTTAGGAGGAAGCGGATTTTTTTATTGGCAAGGGAGTGTATTATGGGGTGGTTCGTTTTATTTTGTACCGCGGGCTGCCTTGCGTTTGCTTTTTCGATTATAGGATTCGTTAAATTCCTTCCCTTCTAATGAAGGATCTAATGTAAGCGGTTCGCGGCAATGCATACACATATCGACACGTCCAAGCATTTTCGTTGGCTTTCCACAACTTGGACATACAATTTGTACGGCCCGCGTGGATAAAGATCCAATCCAGACATATACAACTGTACTCGCAAGTATGGATAACATACCCAGAACAATAAATAGGAGCATGATGATTTCATTTTTTCTAAAGAAAATACCTAAGTACATAATAGCAATCCCAAGAAAAATTAGCCAAAGTGCAAAAGAACGTACACGGTTAATCTTATTTTTATATGGTTTCATCTACGATCCTCCTCGTCTATCCTCAATTACTATAGCATATTTTTTGATCTTCTCGTTATTTTTCCTACACGCATTGAAGGAATACCTTTTATCTCTGTCGAAAGGATTACGCTAGGGAGGTGTAGTGATGGAACAAGTGCTTAGGCCAATTTATCAGGAACGGGCGAGTTCTCCTGAAACACTCGGCGTTATTCTAGTTGAAAAAAGACGAAAAGGTGATCCAATTACGGATACCTTCGATTCGATTTTACTGATCATAACATCTGATGAAGAAAATCCAATATATACAAAGCATTACACGAATGGGGCAGAAAAGTCCGCCATGCACGTCATTAGTGAAAAGCAACTGCGAAAATGGCTGCTATTAGGCTCTAGGCGTAAGGTAGTGGACTGGTTGTTTTATGGAAAAATTTATTTTGATCGAAATGAATTTGTAGAACAACTTAAAAAGGAGTTAGAGCAATATCCCTTCTATGGACGTAAAATGAAAATGGGGCTAGAGTTTTCAAAACTCGTGAGGGATTATACAGAAGGTAAAACATTTTTTGAACAAGGGAATTATATGGATGCTTATCATCATGTTGTTAAATCACTTCATCATTTAGCAAGGCTTGCCGTAATTGAAAATGGACTATTCCCCGAAGTGACGGTTTGGTCGCAAGTGAGAAAAATAGATCCAGCAATTTGTAAGTTATATGAAGAATTGACTATGAGCGAAGAACCTTTAGAGAAACGACTGGAACTTCTATTTCTAGCAAGCGAGTTCTTCATCTATAATCGAACAGCCGATGGGGCAAGTCATATTATAGAAGTAATGGCTAGGAAAGGTCTTTGGACCATTCAGGAACTTCACGAGCATAAGGAGCTCCGGATGTATTCGATAGAACTTGAAATGTTTGTTGAATTTCTTGTCGAAAAAGGTTTTATCCAAGTTATACAAAGCGAATCGAAAAATGAAAAGATCTTTCACAGGGACTATAAAGTTAAATAACGAAGTGCTTAATAGGACGGAATCATTCGTCCTATTATTTTTGTGGATTGTGTTGACATTACAAAATAGGCATGATAGTATAATAAACGTCGCTTGAGGGGAGACGAAACATCAAACGGTTTCGATTGAAAAAGTTCCTCAAAAAAGTTCTTGACTCTCATGTCGAAAGATGGTAAATTATAGAAGTCGCTTTTCTGAAGTGGTAAGTAACATCGGAAAAAAGATAACTAAAAAGTTGTTGACAAGAGAAAGTGAAAAATGTTATATTGTAAAAGTTGTCGCTAAGAAACGACAACAACATGAACCTTGAAAACTGAACAGCAAAACGTTAACAAATACATTTGCGGATCCGACCCCGTCGGTGAAGTGAACAAAACAAGAATC
This sequence comes from Sporosarcina sp. HYO08, assembly GCF_001563475.1. Lineage (GTDB taxonomy): Bacteria > Bacillota > Bacilli > Bacillales_A > Planococcaceae > Sporosarcina. Next base: position 87,537 of record NZ_LPUT01000030.1, read on the forward strand.
TTCGGATTCAAAGTCAGCAAGAATTGAGCAAATCAATTTCTTCTATTATGGAGAGTTTGATCCTGGCTCAGGACGAACGCTGGCGGCGTGCCTAATACATGCAAGTCGAGCG
>NZ_LPUT01000031.1 GCF_001563475.1 Sporosarcina sp. HYO08
TCAAGATGAGATTTCCCATTACATTTGTAAGTAAGATCCCTCAAAGATGATGAGGTGGATAGGTCTGGGGTGGAAGCACGGCGACGTGTGGAGCTGACAGATACTAATCGATCGAGGACTTAACCTATAAGAAAAGCGGAGACGACCGCTTTGACGCGACAAGCATAAGACGGCTTGCGGTAGTGGCGATAGCCACGGAGGCAAGAGGGCTTATGACCTCGAGCGTCAGGGAGTCGTAGCTGGACAGTATGTAAATGATTACGATTGTGCATCCAATGTTTGTTTTATTCAGTTTTGAGCGAATAAGCTCATAGTCTGGTGACGAAGGCGAAGAGGTCACACCCGTTCCCATACCGAACACGGAAGTTAAGCTCTTCAGCGCCGATGGTAGTTGGGGGCTTCCCCCTGCGAGAGTAGGACGTCGCCAGGCACTTTATTCACTTCGATTGGTTTGGTTATAACTGCTCACTATTAATTTATTTACAGTCTAAGAGCCACTTACTTCGAAGTGAACTACATAATTTGGTCCCGTGGTGTAGCGGTTAACATGCCTGCCTGTCACGCAGGAGATCGCGGGTTCGATTCCCGTCGGGACCGCCATTTATATGACATTCACAACCGATTTTGGATCATTCCAGAATCGGTTTTTTATTGTTTTTGTACGTGGGGAAAAAGCTCCATACTTTCCGAGAAGAAACATTTTAGGTACACTATAGATAATCGAACATGCATCGCATCAAGAAAGGAAATTCAAATGACTAAGGAATTTTTCGTTCATTCTGTACAGGAAACAGAGCAGCTTGCAGCTAAACTTGCAACACTTCTTACACCACCCGATGTCATCACGCTTGAAGGTGATCTTGGTGCTGGTAAAACGACGTTCACAAAAGCATTAGCAAAAGGCTTAGGCATAACGAGGACAGTCAATAGTCCGACATTTACCATTATCAAACAATATGAAGGAACGCATCCATTCAACCATTTGGATGTTTATCGGTTAGCGGATAGTGATGAAGATCTTGGGTGGGATGAATTATTTTATGGGGATGCGATTTCTGTCGTTGAATGGGCGCATCTTATCGAGGAAGATTTGCCAAGCGAGCGGCTGGAAATTCGCATTGTTCATCACGACGGTGTGGAAACACGAAAAATTACATTTCACCCGATTGGCAAGCGATATGAAATGATTTGTGAGGAGATAGCATTATGATTTGGCTTGGCATTGACACATCAAATACGCCGCTTTCAGTTGCCATCGTTCAGGATGGTAATATTTTGGTCGAGTATAATTCTGGACTTGCGATCAATCATTCGCTGCGGGCCATGCCGACGATTGAAGAAGTCTGTAAAAAAGCGGGATTATTACCTGCTGATATTGACGCCATTGCGGTGTCGGAAGGGCCTGGCTCGTATACGGGGGTAAGAATCGGCGTGACCATTGCGAAAACACTTGCTTGGACTTTGGGCAAGCCGCTTATAGGTGTATCCAGTTTACAAGTACTCGCTGCAAACGCAATGTACTTCACTGGGCTAATTTGTCCAATCGTAGACGCAAGAAGAAACAATGTTTACGCAGGTGTTTACCGTTATGATGCGGGAAAATGGATTTCAATGATTAAAGATGGGCATTATTCAATTGAGGCGCTCACACAAATGCTTAAAGAGCATGAAAGCCCGGTTTTATTTATCGGAAAAGATGTTGCTCTTCATGGAGAGGTGCTAAAGGAAAAGCTTGAAAATCAAGCGTTGTTTGCGTCAACCCAGTATAATCTTCCACGTGCTTCAGCTTTGATCGATCTTGCACAGCGAACAAACAAAGAAGAAGAAGTCCATACATTCGTGCCGCAATATCGGCGAATTGCCGAAGCTGAAGCGAATTGGCTAAAGCGTCAAGGGAAGGAATCGGCAAGTGAATAAAGAAATTCAATATCGAAAAATGACTAAAGAGGATATCGCTTCCGTCGTGCAAATTGAAAAAGAAGCATTTTCAACGCCGTGGACAAAAGAAATATTTGAGCATGAAATGACTGGAAATGATTATGCACATTATATTGTGGCGGTCGATCAGGAACGTATTATCGGCCATTGCGGCATGTGGGTCGTATTAGATGAATGCCATATTACGAATGTTGCCGTTCTTCAACAGTGGAGGGGCAAGGGGATTGGCGAGGCCCTTATGCAAAAAGCAATTGAACTTTGTAAGCTAAACGATGTTCGTTTAATGACGCTTGAAGTGAGGGTGTCAAATGAGATCGCGCAGAACCTTTATCGAAAGCTTGGTTTTCAAGATGGTGGTATTAGAAAAAACTATTATACAGACGACCACGAAGATGCGCTCGTCATGTGGGTGGAATTTAAATGAAGAAAGATCTTTTTATATTAGGAATAGAAACGAGTTGCGATGAAACCGCAGCTTCTGTTGTTAAAAATGGAACGGAAATCGTCTCGAATATCGTTGCTTCTCAAATCCCGAGTCAGCAAAGGTTTGGGGGTGTTGTGCCAGAAATTGCGTCAAGACATCACGTGGAACAGATTACACTTGTAATCGAAGAAGCACTTGCAAAAGCCAATTTAACACCTTCAGATTTGGATGCTGTTGCAGTGACGGAAGGACCTGGTCTTGTCGGGGCGTTATTGATTGGCATTAATGCGGCGAAAGCATTTGCGTTCGCGAATGGGCGGCCGATTATTGGTGTGCATCATATCGCGGGTCATATTTATGCGAATGAACTCGTGCAGCGAATGGAATTTCCATTGCTTGCATTAATTGTTTCAGGGGGACATACAGAGCTCGTCTTAATGGAGCAGCATGGATCGTTTAAGTTGATTGGTGAAACACGGGATGATGCTGCTGGCGAGGCGTATGACAAAGTGGCACGTGTGTTAGGACTTCCTTATCCGGGGGGGCCTCATATAGACAAACTTGCTCATGAAAGTGATGGGGAAATTGAGTTTCCACGGGCATGGTTGGAGCCAGATTCCTATGATTTTAGTTTTAGCGGACTAAAATCTGCTGTCATTAATTATAAACATAACCAAGAGCAAAAAGGGCAATCCGTTAACGGGGCACATGTGGCGGCCGGATTCCAGGCGAGTGTTGTCGATGTGCTGACATCAAAAACGTTAAAGGCGGCAAAAGAATACGGCGTCAAGCAAGTTATTGCAGCAGGCGGTGTTGCGGCAAATAAGGGATTGCGATCTTCACTTGAAAAAGTATTCAATGAAGCTGAAATACCTTTTTACGTACCTCCGATTTCACTTTGTACCGATAATGCTGCTATGATTGCAGCAGCTGGGTCTGCCATGTTTGTCGATGGAATCCGTGGAGATCTTACGATGAACGGAAAACCTGGCATGCCGCTGACTTCTTGGAAAAAATAACTCGCAGCGAATACCTTCTTGACGGATAGAAAGCCGTTAAGAAGGTTTTTTTACGCCTATCAATTTAATTCGTCAAATGTACTTACTCTAATAATCAAATGTAGGCTTCTATCCATGGCTATATGAATACATAACTCATATAGATAGTAGGAAACTATAAAAGGAGGGAAGTCATATGAACAAAGAAATGCTAGACACACTTATTAATAAAGTGGTCAAAATTGATAGAGGTGGACCAGAATCACGAATCGGAAGGCTACTAGCAGCAGACAACGATCATATTACAATTTTCCATGATGAAGAAGGGGTCATTTATTATCATACAAGGCATATTAAGAGCTTAACGTATAATTCGAAAGAGCAGGCGGCACTTAATATAGAAATGCCAAGTGATATAAAATTAATTCAAGCAAAAGAATTTAAAGGTGTTTTAGAACAGTTGCCACTTCGTTGGGTAAAGATCAATCGTGGTGGACCAGAAACTTTAGAGGGTGTTTTGGAAACAGTGACGGATGATTTTGTTACCATTGTCGCAAACGAAGAAATTATTCATGTTGCAATGTATCATATCCGAAATATTAGTTATGGTGCCAAAGTCGAAAAAAAGGAGCAAAAGCAAAACAAAGGTAACAGCAAGGGGAAAAAATAAAAATAAGATAAAGGGTCTGGACGCATTCGTCGCTTCTCATTAGAAGCGACGAATATGCTATGAAGAAGGAGAGGAAGACTTGAAACATATTGTTCAGAGTCTAGTAAATGAGTATGTACGAATAGAAGTTTCAGGCAAGGAAAAGTTACATGGGAATGTTATTGATATTGGCAGCGATATTATCGTAATTTACAATGGAAAACAGTTTGTGTACATCCCTTTAGGACATATTCAAAACCTTATCATCGATCGCCAGAACGAAAATGATATTACTCCGCCAACAGAGTTCCCCAGTATCATCACAGGGAAAGCTTTTAAAGAACTATCATTTAAGGAAGTAATTTCACAAGCGATTGGAAAATATATTGAAGTCTTTGTCGCAGGACATGAATCATTGCACGGACAGATTAGGTGCGTCATGGATGACTATTTTGTTTTCGATTCGCCCGTTTATAAGACAATGTATGTTTCAATGAATCATCTCAAATGGCTAATTCCCTATGCGGAAAATGAAAAACTATACGACATTGATCAACAAAATCCATTGGGGCAACAGAAGTATGAAGATTTGGCCAAGAGCTTTGCAAAACAAATGAATCAGTTAAAGGATCAACTCATCGTAGTTAACGTGGGTAGTCATAAAAGTTGTATTGGAAAAGTAAGTAATGTCGATCTTCAAGTCGCAGAACTTCAGACCACAAGAGCAAACTCGATCTTATTAAATATTGATCATATTAAAACGGTGCACCAGGTGTGAAGGATGTTTATAAAACCTGTATTCATAAAGATGAAACCCTTTTAGGCTGACGAGCATAGATCGACGGCCTATTTTAATTCACTGACTTACCAAATAATGAAAAAACGCCTGTCCATTGGATTGGCGTTTTTATGATGGCACTATTATAGACATGCATAATTTACCAAGCATGGACATACACCCGTCACATGAAAATGAAGGTGAATATACATACAAAGAAACGGACGAACTATAGCGAGATAATAAGAAAGGAAATGGGTATATGTATGAGTGTTCAAATAGGCATCACGGGTTTGGTATTTCTGACTACTATGTTAGTCATATTTTGGAGACCTAGAGGTTTGAACGAGGCATGGCCAGCTTCGATTGGCGCAGGCTTGATCTTATTAATAGGGCTCGTGTCAAAGGCTGATATTATGGATATCATCAGTAAAATAGGCGGGGCTTCTATTACGATCATAGCCACAATTGTCATGGCAGTTATATTGGAAAGTTTCGGTTTTTTCCACTGGGCAGCAGCAAAACTTGCGCATCTATCGAAAGGGTCAGGTCATCGTCTCTATTGGTACATCCAGTTACTTTGTTTTTTGATGACTTTATTATTTAATAATGACGGGAGCATCTTAATAACGACGCCGATCTTAATATTACTTTTAAAAAACTTTCAACTGAAAACCCACCAAAGGATCCCTTATTTATTAAGCGGTGCATTGATCGCCACAGCATCCAGTGCACCAATCGGAGTTAGCAATATCGTCAATCTAATCGCTCTGGAAATCGTGCAAATGTCATTATGGATGCATACGGCCATGATGTTTGTTCCGGCAACGTTAGGTTTGTTGTTCATGTCGTACCTCATGTACATGGTACTCAGGCATAGGCTGCCAAAAAAATTGCCTGATGCCATCTTGGATATCGAAGACTCTTTTTTCATTAAAAACTTTCATCCATTGAAGACATCGATACCTGTTGAATCAAAGAAAAAACGCACAAAATTTATGTTGAAAATATTACTTTTTGTATTTTTGATGAGATGTTTACTCTTTGTTGCTTCATTTATCAACGTTCCGATTGAAATTGTTGCAGTGCTTGGGTCAATTACGCTGCTCATATGGAGATGGTATCTTTTACGGACGAATCCACTGGACATCCTGAAAAAGACTCCTTGGCACATACTTATTTTTGCCTTTTCGATGTATGTGATCATTTATGGATTGCATAACGTGGGTCTCACTGCTTTGCTCGTTCAATTATGTGAACCGATTGTAAATCAGGGATTGTTTCAAGCGAGCTTTATTATGGGGGGGGTAGTATCATTTTTGTCCAACTTTTTTAATAACCATCCAGCGTTAATGATCGGAACAATTACCTTAACGGAGATGGGGTTGGATCCGACTACATTGAAAACGATTTATCTTGCGAATATTATTGGCAGCGACATCGGATCACTATTATTGCCGATCGGTACACTAGCGTCTCTCATTTGGATGCATATTTTGAGAAGAAATCAGATTAAATGCAGCTGGAAGGACTACCTTAGCGTATCGTTAATCGTCATCCCGATATCAACGATCGTAACATTGACTTTATTATACCTTTGGGTACAAATGATTTTTTCTTAATGAACGTATCAGTGCCAATCCGTTCGGAGCGGAAACGCATGCCGATGAAGACAGCTTCAATCCATCTTTGTTCGTTTAAGCCGTTCTTTCTATATCTATGTAGGGGAAGATAGAAAAGCTACTAATCAGTTTGTCCTTTCTTCTTCTTTACAGAACAGAATAATGACACAAGGTAAACACGGAAGTTGTCAGCTATTGACGATTTTCTTGTTTTTTTAGAACAAGATATTTATAATTTGTCAATACGGAACATTCGTACTTATGCACAATCTGTGGATAACATGTGTATAAGGAAATAAGTTGTTCATATCTACTTCTTTAATAAGGAAAATTAATGTGAATAAAGACAGGTATTGATGTGGATAACGTGGATAACATTGTTCATATCCGATGTTATAGGTTTTCATGGTGTGTATAAGATTGTGGAAAAGAAAAAGGTTTGTGGATCATTTACCGACAAGGTGCGACAAAAAACACCTTGGGAGGATTCCCAAGGTGAATGACCCAGTTAGTGTAATTCTTCGAGTTCTTCTTGTAACGTCAGCCATTTTTCCGAAGCTGTATCATATTCGGCCTGGATCGCATCAATTTCGGCTTGCAAATCCATCAATTTGATATGGTCGTCTGCATAATCGGGAAGAACAAGCTCATTTTGAAGAGATATCATTTGTTCATCCATTTCTGCCAGCTGTTTTTCGATCTCGGCAATGGCTCGGACTAAGCGTCGTTCTTGTCTTTTAAAAGCTTTGTCATCCACAACTTTTTGATCAGTAGTAGGAGCAGGTGTTGTTTTTCCGCTTTCTGACACAATAGCTAATTCTTCTTGTTCTAATTTCTTTTCAATATAATAATCATAGTCTCCCATGTACTCCACAACGCCAGTTTCACCCACCTCGATGACTTTAGTGGCAATCCGATTAATGAAGTACCGATCATGAGATACGAAGATAATTGTGCCAGGAAAGTCATCTAGGGCATTTTCAAGCACTTCTTTACTGTCCAAATCGAGATGGTTCGTTGGCTCGTCAAGGATAAGTGTGTTCGATTGTTGCAGCATCAGTTTCGCCAGCGACAATCGAGCTTTTTCACCCCCGGATAATGACTGTACAGGTTTCTCTACATCCTCGCCGGAAAATAAAAATCGACCGAGTACAGTACGCACATCTTTTTCGTTCATCATTGGCCAGTCATCCCAAATCTCACTTAAAACAGTGCCCGATCCAATGAGCGTTGCTTGCTCTTGGTCGTAATAACCAAACTGAACATTGGTGCCATATCGAATATGCCCGACGATTGGTTCTTTTTTGCGGACAATGGTCTTCAGTAATGTCGACTTTCCAATTCCATTCGGCCCAATAATGGCAATCCGCTCCTGCTTGTATACACGTAATGTAATATTTGATGAAACAGGTACATTGTCATAACCGACTGAAAGATCGTCAATGGATAATACATCATTCCCACTCTCACGTTCGATTGAGAAGGAGAAGCTTGCCGATTTTTCATTTCCTTCGGGTACATCCATCCAATCCGTTCGCTCTAACAGTTTACGACGACTTTTCGCCATGTTTGAAGTAGATGCTCGTGCAATATTTCGTTGAATAAATTGCTCAAGCTTTGCCTTTTCACTTACATCCCTTTCGTATAGCTTTTGGTCACGCTCAAAATTTTTCGCTTTTTCATCTAAGTAGGCACTATAATTTCCAACATATTTCGTCACTCTTTTTCTAGATACTTCATAGACATTCGTTACAATTTGGTCAAGGAAATAACGGTCGTGCGACACGATGAGAATAGCACCTTCGTAAGAAGATAGATATTTTTCAAGCCAGCTAAGTGTTTCGATATCCAGGTGGTTTGTCGGTTCATCTAAAATGAGCAGATCGGGTTTACTTAACAGCATTTTTGCAAGCGCCAGTCTAGTCTTTTGACCGCCTGAAAACTGGTCGAGCAGCTTATCATAATCCTCTGGATAGAACCGCATGCCATGTAAAACAGAACGCGCATCGGATTCAAATTGATAGCCGCCAGCATCCTTAAACGTCATTTGCAAGGCATCATATTCTTTCATTACCCGATCATAAGCAGTCTGATTTTCATAGACCGCGGGATCAGCCATTTGCATTTCGAGAGAGCGAAGCCGTTGTTCCATTTGTTGCAAAGGTTCAAAGACGGTCATCATCTCATCCCAAAGCGTTAACCTCGAATCAATGGCGCTATGCTGCTCCAAATACCCGATTCGGACGTCCTTTGGAATGATCAGATCGCCGGCATCATAGGCCATTTCGCCGGCAATTATTTTAAGTAGTGTTGACTTGCCTGTTCCGTTTCGACCAACAAGTGCTACACGGTCGCGATGCTGTACTTCTAGTCGAACATTTTCTAATATATCAGTACCTGAAAATGACTTGGTTAGTCCATTTACTTGTAAAACGATCATGTTTAACACCTCATTCTCCTTAAGTTTAATCGAATGCGTCAGACTCCGCAATGGCCGACTTTACAACATTCGACATCTACTGTACGATAGAATTGGCTTAGGAAGGATGGGGATAGAGATGAAAGTAGAAATTCCAAAAATTCCGGATGCAACATCGAAAAGATTACCTCTTTATTATAGATTTCTTCAAAATTTGGCAAATGCAGGAAAGAGGCGGGTGTCATCAGGCGAATTGAGTGAAACAATGAAAATTGATGCGGCGACAATTCGGCGCGATTTCTCTCATTTTGGTGCCCTTGGTCGAAAAGGCTATGGATATGAAGTTCACTATCTCGTTGAATTCTTCCGTTCCATTCTTGCCCAAGACGAAGAAACTGATGTTGCGCTTGTAGGTGTTGGAAGTCTTGGAACCGCTTTCTTAAAGTATAATTTTCATAAAAACCATAATACCCGGATTGTGATTGCATTTGACCCGAAATTGCCGATTGAAGGTGTTGCGAAAAGCGGTACTTTAGCTATGCATTCAGATATGATGGAACAAAAAATCGATGAACTGGGCATTCGGTTAGTCATTCTTGCCGTGCCTTCGGAAGTAGCACAGGAAATGACAGATCGCTTGGTGAAGGTTGGTATTAAAGGCATTCTAAATTTCACGCCTGTTCGACTTTCCGTCCCCGACCATGTCCGTGTACATACAATCGACTTGTCTGTAGAATTGCAAACATTGATATATTTCATGAAAAATGATGAAAAGGATTCACAATTATCGTAGTTTGTGAATAGTAATTGAAGCAAAATTCGTGTAAAATAGACATATTACGAGGGAGGTGTCCGATATGCCAGGTCCAGGAAGTTTAATACTGATTGCTGTCATTGCATTATTGATCTTTGGTCCAAAGAAGTTGCCGGAAATCGGAAAGGCGTTCGGTTCTTCATTGCGTGAATTTAAAAACGCAACGAAAGGCCTTGTCGAAGACGAGGATGTAAAAAAGAAAGATCAGAAAGAAGAAGTGAAGTAAGTACGTTAGGATGTCTGTCCGATGCATGAAAAAAACTTAACAGTCATTGAACATATAGATGAGATTAGAAAACGGCTGATGGTAATCGTCGTTTTCTTTATTGTCGCGATCATCGGGGCCTTTTTTGTGGCCAAACCGCTAATTCAGTTTTTGCAGTATAATCGTGAAGTTGAATATGTAACATTAAACGCATTTAATGTCCTTGATCCGATCATGATTTATATAAAAGTGATCCTATTTATCGCTTTTGTTGTCATCTCGCCGGTCATCATGTACCAGCTATGGGCTTTTGTCTCGCCGGGGCTACATGAAACAGAAAGACGCGCTACATTAAACTACATTCCTTTCACATTTCTTCTTTTTGTGGCGGGAATCGCGTTTTCTTATTTTGTTCTTTTTCCATACGTCATGAAGTTTATGATGAATTTGTCAACAGACCTTGAAATCGTCCAAACGATTGGGATTAATGAGTATTTTGGCTTTCTATTCCAACTGCTCCTTCCCTTTGGAATTGTATTCCAGCTGCCAGTCGTTTTATTGTTCTTAACGAGACTCGGGATCTTGAATCCTAAAACATTGGTGAAGATGCGGAAGTACGCTTACTTTGTACTCTTCGTCATCGCAGCTTTCATTACACCGCCGGATATTTTTTCACATTTGTTTGTAACAGTTCCACTATTTATTCTGTATGAACTTAGTATTTTCATTTCGCGTTTCGGCTACCGCAAGTACTTGCAAGCGGAAGAGCAACGTCAATTGGAAGAGATTCGGGCGGAGCAACAAAGACAAATTGATGAGGTCATGGGGCAGCAAAAACAATAATAAAAAAAGTCTTCCAATGCAGGAAGACTTTTTTTATTGGAGAAATAGTATAAATGTCTGTTGTAACTGTTTTTGAAGTTCTAGTATTTTATCGTAATTTAGCTGGATGACCGTTACATAGCTATTTAACAATAAGTGAGCAATCATAGAAGTCATTAATCGTTTCGTTCGGTAGTACAAATAAGAGAAGACAAGCCCGGAGAACAAGTAAATGATGATATGTTCAAAATCATTGTGCACAACTGCAAAAATTGCAGCACTAACGACCCCAGCAATCCAAAAGTTAGACTTTCGGTAGACGCCTCCAAAAATCGCACGTCTAAATACGATTTCTTCTAGGATAGGGGCGAACAATGCGATTGGTAAAATCATGATCGGTGCCACTTTGGCAATATCAGAAACAAGCTCAGTGTTTTCCGATCCTGGTTCAATCCCGATGCTTTGCTCAATGATCGCACCCAAAATTTGAGCGCCCATCACAAGGAAAAATCCGATAAATCCCCAGAGTACCGACGTCCAAAAGGAGACCGCTTTCCCATCGAAGACATTTTTCAAGAACGATTTGTTTGTCCGCATGAGCAGCAGGAAAATAATGAGCGTGATGAAATTGGTCGTGAAAAGCGACCAAGCTACCCCTTTGTATGCTGCTTCTTTCACATCATCCGTTGAACCTTCAAAAAAAGTGATTAAAGGTTGTGCTAGAAAAACACTGACGATTTGAAAAGCAACGTATGTAAGTAGGAGATAAAAATATAATTTTCCGTTTTTCAACAAATCCACCCTTTCTATTGTGGCTGACGTCTATTTTATCGTTTTTGAAAGAGATTAGCAAAATGAAAAGGTGAAAAAGTGATTTCACTTGCAATTCATACTAATGTTCATTAATATAGAAATTGTGTTAGCACTCTTGTTAGATGAGTGCTAAAAAGATGATTAACTTTGAGGAGGTTGTTTCACTTGTTGAAACCATTAGGTGACCGTATCGTAATCGAACTAATCGAAGCGGAAGAAAAAACGTCAAGCGGTATCGTATTACCAGATTCTGCGAAAGAGAAACCGCAAGAGGGGAAAGTAGTTGCGGCAGGCACTGGACGCGTTCTTGAAAACGGTCAGCGCGTTGAGCTAGAAGTTAAAGAAGGCGACCACATTATCTTCTCAAAATATGCAGGAACTGAAGTGAAGTATGAAGGAAACGAATATTTGATCCTTCGTGAAAGTGATATTTTAGCGATCATCGGTTAATTCGAATTGATGATCGATTAATGAACAAATACACGAAAATTCAGGAGGGAACGTTTAAATGGCTAAAGAAATTAAATTTAATGAAGACGCACGCGGCGCAATGCTTCGTGGTGTAGATACATTAGCAGATGCTGTTAAAGTAACACTTGGACCAAAAGGACGCAACGTTGTGCTTGAGAAGAAATTTGGTTCACCACTTATTACAAACGACGGTGTAACAATTGCGAAAGAAATCGAATTAGAAGACGCTTTTGAAAACATGGGTGCGAAACTTGTGGCAGAAGTTGCTTCTAAAACGAACGAAATTGCTGGCGATGGAACAACAACTGCAACCGTTCTTGCACAAGCAATGATCCGTGAAGGATTGAAAAACGTTACAGCAGGTGCAAATCCAGTTGGTATTCGTAAAGGAATCGAACAAGCAATTGCAGCTGCAGTAGAAGGCCTGAAAGACATTTCTGATGAAATCGAAGGCAAAGAAGAAATTGCACAAGTTGCGTCTATTTCTTCAGGCGATGAAGAGGTTGGTAAGCTGATCGCAGATGCAATGGAGCGTGTTGGCAACGACGGCGTTATTACAATTGAAGAGTCAAAAGGCTTCACAACTGAGCTAGATGTTGTAGAAGGAATGCAATTCGACCGTGGTTATGCATCTGCATACATGGCAACAGATACAGACAAAATGGAAGCGGTTCTAGATAACCCTTACATTTTGATTACTGACAAAAAAATTACGAACATCCAAGAAATCTTGCCAGTACTTGAGCAAGTTGTTCAACAAGGGAAGCCGCTATTGATGATTGCTGAAGACGTTGAAGGTGAAGCGCTTGCAACGCTAGTTGTTAACAAATTGCGCGGTACATTTAACGCAGTGGCGGTAAAAGCACCTGGATTCGGTGACCGTCGTAAAGCAATGCTAGAAGACATTGCAATCCTAACTGGCGGTCAAGTGATTACAGAAGATTTAGGTTTAGACCTGAAAACTGCTGATATTACAATGCTTGGTACAGCTGCAAAAGTTGTTGTTACAAAAGACAACACAACAATCGTTGAAGGAAATGGCGACTCTGAGATCATTAGCGGTCGTGTGAACCAAATCCGTACACAGCTTGAAGAAACAACTTCTGAGTTCGACAAAGAAAAACTTCAAGAGCGCCTAGCGAAACTAGCTGGCGGCGTTGCGGTGATCAAAGTTGGGGCTGCGACTGAAACAGAACTAAAAGAGCGTAAACTACGCATCGAAGACGCATTGAACTCAACGCGTGCAGCAGTTGAAGAAGGAATTGTTTCCGGTGGTGGAACAGCACTTGTTAACGTTTACGGTAAAGTAGAAGAGCTTCTCAACTCTACAGAAGGCGACGTAGCAACAGGTGTGAAAATCGTTCTTCGCGCACTAGAAGAGCCAGTTCGTCAAATCGCAAACAACGCTGGTCTTGAAGGATCAATCGTTGTTGACCGCCTAAAACGCGAAGAAGTCGGCGTAGGCTTCAACGCAGCAGACGGCGAGTGGGTGAACATGGTTCAAGCGGGTATCGTTGACCCAACAAAAGTAACACGTTCCGCACTTCAAAACGCAGCATCTGTTGCAGCAATGCTTCTGACAACTGAAGCTGTTGTAGCAGACATTGCAGAAGACAAAGTAGCACCAATGATGCCTGACATGGGCGGAATGGGCGGCATGATGTAATAACTTCTTGCCAGCCTTGATCTACAAAGGTTTGTGGGTAAGACGAGAGTGGAATGCTAACATTTTGCTAACCATTGAGGATATAATTGAGGCTTCTCAAAAGTTACTAGACTTTTGGGAAGCCTTTTTTGTTTGTCTAAAATATTAAAGAGTCGGGAATAACGTTCGTCCATCTGATGGTTCATCAAAGAGTTAACTTCTCTATTTTGTTATAATAGACACTACATGATGAATGCATATAAAATTATCATAAGAACCGAAATAAATCGTGCGGAGGGAATCGAAAATGGACTTTATTCGTAACCGGCTTATAGGTTACGGTATGAATTCGGCTTGGGTTGACTATCTTTCAATCGCAATCATGATTACTGTGATCACATCCATTTGTATCATCGCTAATTTTATAACGAAAAAAGTGGTCATTCGATTGATCACTCACATCTTGAAAAAGAACAATTTTAAATGGGATAATATTTTGTTGGAAAGACAAGTGTTCCATAAATTATCTCATTTTGTACCAGCTCTTATTATTTATTACTTTGCTGCTACTTTTCCAGTGTATCAGAAGCTCATTGAAACGGCTGCGCTTACGTATATAATTCTGGTCGCATTAAATGTCATCAATAGCTTTTTAAGTGTCATTCAGGATGTTTATCAAACGTACGAAATCTCAAAAACAAAGCCAATCAAAGGATATATACAAGTTACTAAAATACTTGTCATCATTATAGGTGCCATTTTGGTGATTGCCAATTTAATGGGAGAAAGTCCTGTCATCCTGCTAGGTGGGATCGGTGCTCTCTCCGCAGTGTTTATGTTAGTATTTAAAGATTCGATCTTAGGGCTTGTGGCAGGTGTTCAATTATCGGCCAACGATATGGTTCGGGTCGGTGACTGGATTGAAGTGCCTAAATATGGCGCGAATGGGGATGTTGTTGATATTTCCTTAAATACGGTAGTCGTCAGTAACTTTGACCGTACATTGACGATGGTTCCTAGTTATGCGCTCATTTCGGATTCCTTTATCAATTGGAGGGGGATGCAGCAATCTGGGGGAAGGCGTATTAAACGTTCATTATATATTGACACAACAAGTATTACATTTTGTACAAGAGAAATGATCGAGTATTTCAAAACGATCGATTTTCTTTCGGATTATATTAACCGACGTGAACGTGAAATTAGGGAATATAATATTAGGCATAAGATTAACCTGAATAATGCTGTGAATGGGCGCGCATTAACGAATATAGGCGTTTTTCGGGCGTACGTACTTCTATATCTTCAAAGACATCCTGGCATTCATCAGGAAATGACGTTAATGGTTCGGCAGTTAGCACCGGGGGAGACAGGACTGCCGTTAGAAATTTACGCTTTCGTGAATGACGTGAAATGGACGGTGTATGAAACTGTGCAAGCTGACATTTTTGATCATCTGTTTGCGGTGGCAGGAGAATTCGGGCTCCGTATATTTCAAAATCCAGCGGGTAGTGATTTTAGATGGATGAGTGATTCCGAGATGTTGGCACCTACCACAAAATTTAATACGGAGAATGAGTCCCTTTAATCGATTGATCGGTCAGGGGGATTTTTTATATCTAACTCCTTAATTCCTTGTAATCTTGTATGTATTATTGGGATTGTATGTGATATAATCAATCAAACATCAAGATCGATGAAAGGGATGAGCGTCTTGCGCGTTGTAAATAATATTGCAGAGTTGATTGGCAATACACCTTTAGTGAAATTGAACCGTCTTCCCGATCAAACGGGTGCGGAAGTTTATGTGAAACTTGAATATTTTAATCCGAGTCGCAGCGTGAAAGATCGGGCGGCTTATAATATGATCGTCCAAGCAGAAAAGGATGGCTTGTTAAAATCAGGAGATACAATTATCGAGCCGACTTCCGGAAATACGGGTATTGGTCTTGCCATGAATGCAGCGGCGCGTGGTTATCAAGCTATTATCGTCATGCCAGATTCTTCTACCATTGAAAGGATTAATATATTAAAGGCTTACGGTGCCGAAGTTGTTCTGACGCCGAGTGATTTGAAAATGCCAGGGGCCATTCAAAAGGCGGAAGAAATTGCAGCAGAGATCCCAAATAGCTTCATTCCGATGCAATTTGAAAATGAAGCAAATTCCGATATTCACCGAACGACGACAGCGACAGAAATCATCGAGGCAATCGAATCTCTGGATCGAAAACTAACAGCATTTGTTGGAACGGCAGGTACTGGCGGAACAATTACAGGAACGGGAGAAACGTTGAAAGCATACGATCCAGCCATTACAGTGCATGTCGTTGAGCCAGCGGGATCTCCTGTATTATCCGGTGGAAAACCAGGGAAGCACAAACTTGTCGGAACGAGCCCAGGATTTATTCCGTCGATATTAAATACAACGATTTACGATGAAATCTTTAAAATTGAAGACGAAGACGCCTATCAAACTGTTAGAGATTTAGCTGCACGTGAAGGCATCCTCCTCGGTCCAAGCGGCGGGGCATCCGTGTATGCCGCATTGCAAGTTGCAAAAAGATTGACCCCGGACGAAACGGTTGTCTGCATTGCGCCTGACACAGGAGAACGTTATTTATCTAGTGATTTGTTTATATGATCATTCAGCATGAGATATCTGAAATGCTTAACATGGGAAGAGGAGAATATTCTCACTTCCTTGCATATAATTCCGACTAAATAGATTAGAAAAGTATGGGGTGGGATGATGTATTTAACAATCGATGGGATTGAAAAAAGTTTTAGCAATGATCAACAGGAAAGTACCAAAGTGCTGGATGGCATTCATATTGAAATGGAAAAAGGGAGTTTTGTTTCCATCGTCGGTCCATCCGGCTGCGGTAAATCGACGCTCCTTTATATGATTGCAGGTTTGGAGAAAATCGATAAAGGAAACATTACCATTTCCGGAAAAAAAGTAGAAAAGCCAGGGCCTGATCGGGTTGTCGTATTCCAAGAAGCCGGTCTTTTTCCGTGGCTCACTGTCCTGGAAAATGTCACATACGGTCTACTGTTGAAAAAGATGCCGAAACAAGAGGCGGAAGCGAAAGCGATCGAATTTTTGAAAATGGTGCATCTCAGCAAATATATCCATGCTTATCCCCATCAACTTTCAGGGGGAATGAAACAACGCGTATCCATCGCTAGGGCACTCGTTATGGAGCCAGATATTTTATTAATGGATGAACCTTTTTCCGCTTTGGATGAACAAACGAGAATGGTACTTCATAAGGAGTTATTGGACATCTGGAAAAAGACGAAAGTGACCATCTTCTTCGTCACCCATAACATCCGGGAAGCCGTATTACTTTCACAAAAAGTGATCGTGTTCGGTACGCGCCCTGGAAAAATAAAAGAAATCATTCCAGTGCCGACTACGACAGATGGCGTGTCGCCGGATAGCGTCACATTTCGTACAGAACAAAGGATTTTATCAATATTGGAAGCGGAAATTGAAAAAGTGTTGAAGGAGGAAATGGGAGATGACTACAGCTTTAAGACGAATCGTCTTCATCGCGATGATAGCGGTGATCTGGGAAGTCACATCTAGACTTTCGGTTCTTCCGGATTTTATGTTTCCTCGTTTGACGCAAGTGCTGGAGACGCTATTCAATGGTCTTGTAAATGGTCAAATATTGGCAGCCGTTGGGAAGAGTATGAGCCGTCTTCTCGTCGGATTTATAGTAGCGATTATTTTAGGATTAATCATGGGTTATCTCATCTGGCGCTATAAACTGGTTGAAGATACACTTGGTTTTCTCGTAACCGCTTTGCAATCAATTCCAAGTATCGTTTGGTTTCCGCTTGCGATCATTTGGTTTGGATTAAACGATTTTTCAATTCTTTTTATCGTTACCATAGGCGCGACGTGGACGATGACTGTCAGCGCGACGAGCGGATTTCGAAATGTCCCGACGCTTTATCAACGGGTCGCGAAAACATTCGGATCCACTGGCTTTCATTTTATCCGAACAGTTATTTTACCGGCATCTGTTCCGCAATTACTATCCGGACTCCGGATCGCTTGGGCATTTTCTTGGCGAGCGCTAATGGCAGGTGAACTGCTCGGCGCGGGGGGCGGTTTAGGTCAACTGCTGGAAACGGGTCGCTCACTTGGGCAGATGGATCTTGTCATTTCGGTGATGATCATCATCGCAGTCATTGGAACGATTATGGATAATGTCGTATTTATCCGTTTAGAACGATCCGTACAGAAAAAATGGGGTCTAGCGTGATCCTTATCAAAAGGGAGTAGGTAGCAATGAAAAAACGAATCATTTTCACTTTTATCTTCATCTTCATCATCGGAATTCTCGGCGCTTGCGCCGGAGAAAAAGGTTCTTCATCGTCCGGTAGCGAAACAGTCAAAATCGGGTATTTCCCGAATCTAACCCATATTGCGACCATCGTTGCGCTTGAAAATGACTATTTTACAGAAGCCTTTGGGGAAGAGGTTAAAATTGAAACAAAAACGGTGAGCAATGGTGGGCTATTCATGGAAGCAATGACGACAAAATCAATCGATGTCGGCACAGTTGGTCCGGGGCCATTGCTAAACTTTTACGTGAAAAACCCAACATTCCGCCTTATTTCGGGTGCGGTCAATGGGGGAGCAGTACTTGTCGCTAGTGAGGGCGGCGGTGTTTCAAAGCTTGCTGATCTTGACGGTAAAAAAGTAGCCATTCCGGTAATTGGCAGTACACAAGATGTTATGCTTCGAAAGGCACTGCAAGCCGTCAATTTAACGACGACAAGCAACGGGGGAACGGTCGAACTTTTTGCAGCGGCTCCGGCAGATACGGCAACACTTTTTGTTCAAAATTCGGTAGATGCAGCGGCTACACAAGAGCCTTGGGGAAATATCCTTGAATCACAAGCAAAAGGAAAGTTGATCCTTGATTGGGATGAATTTGCTTGGGGGAAAGAATCGACGAATACAGTCGTAGCGGCCAGCGATGAGTTTTTAAAAAACAAAGAGCATGTAGAGGCCTATTTAACAGCGCATAAAAAAGCAGTTGAGTTCATCCAACAAAACCCGGAAGAAGCTCAGGAGTTAGTCATTCAACATATTAAAGGGCTGACAGGTAAAGAAATTAATAAAGAAGAAACAGCGGCGGCGTTCGCGAAACTAGAAGTCACGACTGAAGTAAATGAAAAAGTCATTCAAGAAATGGCGGATATTAGTCAAGAAGCAGGTTACATCTCAAGCAACGATATCGAAGGTCTTATTGATCTTTCCTATTTAAAATAAACGATGCAAAAGAGGAAGCCGAGATCAGCCGAGGCTTCCTCTTTACTGTTGGAACGGGAGCATGATATTTTAAATAATAAAAAGTGAAGTGTAAGTAGGGAGAGAAAACGATGCAAGCTAAAAAAATCACCACTCAGACTGAACTTAACCAAGCATTTGACATTAGAAAAGAAGTATTCGTCCACGAGCAAGGGGTCCCGCTTGAAGATGAATTCGACGCATTTGATCAACTAGATGCCCCTTGTGAACATGTGCTTGTCGTTGATCAAGACCAAGCAGTTGGCACAGGCCGCTTGCGTTTTGTTGAAGGAGTCGGGAAACTTGAACGGATTTGTATCTTGAAGCCTTTTCGAAGTAAAGGGATTGGAAAGATTATTATCCAGAAGTTAGAAGAACTTGCGGTAGAAAATAACATGAGCAGTGTGAAACTTCACGGTCAGACACATGCAGAAGGATTTTATCGCAAGCTCGGGTACGAGACGGCATCAGAAGAGTTTCTCGAAGACGGGATTCCTCATGTTTTGATGTTGAAAAAATTTAATCAATAAAAACGAGCTCCCTTTCCTTATACAGGCTTGGGGAGCTCGTTTCATTTTCTTCATTGATTAGTAATACGGAGAGATCAAAATATAGACCAAAACGCCGGTTAAACTAACGTACAGCCAGATGGGCATTGTCCAGCGCGCAATTTTTTTATGGCGTTCATTTTCCATATTCCAAGCACGCGCAACACTCGTAAGCGCAAGTGGAACAATGGCGGCTGCCAAAATGATATGCGTGATCAAAATAAAATAATAAATGGCTGCCATGATGCCTTCTCCTCCGTAAGGCGTAGATGGAGATAAGAAGTGAAAAGTGACATATGTGAGGAGGAAAAAGAATGTCGTCCCAAAAGCTGCGTAAATAAAACGGCGATGGACTGTAACGTTCCCTTTCAAAATAGCAACTAGCGCCCCAACTAAAAACAAAAATGTGAAGCTGTTCAAAATAGCATTCATAAGTGGAAGAATGGTCACATCAAATGCATCAAAATCTTCAACACCCGGCATTCCGGAAAGAACACCAATCGCCCCGATTAAAATGGCAGAGATTGTGATGATGGCCGGTTTGTAATTGCGTTTAACATGTTTAGTTCGATTAGTATTATAATTTATCACTGCATTCGCTCCGTCATTGTTTAATGTGTTTCCTAAATTTTAGCATAACTATAGGAGTATTTAATTGGATTCACAAAAGGTTCACAGTCTTTTCGGTTTTACCTTATAATCGCCCGCATCTTCGTAGTCTAGATGTGAAGGATTTAAGAAGTGACTAAATAAAAAATATAGGTACTTTCAATCGGAAATATCCATATTTTTGGAAAATGCATCTAAGATCCTGTTTTTTTATATGTTTCCTAAATAAATGATTGTTAAAACATAGTTTTATAGTCGGGAATTCCCGGTTTTATGTCTACATAATGAAAAGAATGATATTTCTTTTGGGGAATTGGAAGTTTTATGTCAAATGGCATGGTGTCTAACTGCCTGTTCATGTCACTTGGCTGCTTTGACACCAAAAAATGGGTGTGATAATCCTATTAAGGAAGAGATTTTTAATTGAAAATATCTGGTTAGGAATGGTTGCTAGGCAATCCGTTTCTTTCAGTTATTTTATAAAATTTATTTGTGAAGTGGAGATGGGGCAAATGTCAGGAATTATTCGCGTTACACCAGCAGAACTGGCAGCAATGGCCAATCGTTACCAACATGAATCAGGCGAGGTTGCTACTCAAATCGGCCGCCTGGACGGTATGATTGGTGAGTTGCAATCAGCGTGGGAAGGGGCTTCAAGTGCTGCATTTGCGGAGCAGTACGAGCGCCTAAAGCCAAATTTTAATGAAATGCGTGAACTGTTAAGTGAAGTTGGCATTCAATTGAATCGTGCTGGAGAAGCATTACAAGATGCAGACCAGCAAGTTGCTAGCCAAATTCGCGGTTAAGTTCCAATCATACTATCGGTTTAAGGGGCGTCTTTCTCGCAAGTAGAAGACGCTCCTTCCTTTAATGAGGTGGAAAAATAATGAGGTGGAAAAATGTATATAGAAATTACAGTCGATCTTACAAATTACGACGGGGATGCATTTGACCTTAGGTTATCGGATTACCACACGATCAAAAAAATGATTGATATTGCTAGACAAGCGCAGTCAATTACAGAAAAACAGCGTGAAGGACATTGGATTCGTGTGGTCAATAAAGACAAACTATTCCCAGGAGATTTGACGTTGGCACACTGTGGGATCACGACAGGGGATCGGCTTGAAATCATTTGAAGGAGAAATCGTATCATGTCCAAAAAAGTGATCGGCTATTTAGAAAGCCTTCTTGACGCAGACATCCATCAAGAACAACATACAACCAATTTCATATTTCAAAATGAGCGGATCGGATTAAAAAATCAAGCGGAAATTAATTTTTTGAAAGAAGTAGAAACAGCCATCCGAAAAGAAACTCATATGTCTGAGGATGAGTTAATTATCACCGCACAAATACCTGAATCATTGAAAAGGTTCGATGAACTCCAGTTGGAAGACGAGAAGTCGAGATGGATTTTTGCGTATCAACTGATCGAGAAAGTAAGAGCGCATGTGTATGACCGTTTGACGCTCGTTGTTTGTCCAGAAAACATCGTCTATAGCACCGGTATGACACCTCATTTTCTTCATTATGGGGTAGTGGATCGATTGCCGCCGCTCGTAAAAGATGAAGAACGTGTTTGGCTGGAATCCAGAGCAACAGTTGCTGCCGTGGTAGATGGAGCCGTTGCATTCGATGAATATGTAAAATACAGTGATGCTTTGAAGTTAAATGAAGTCGGAGCGGCAATTATGTCAATGACCGACCATGAAGCATTATTGCAATATATTCAACAACAAATTAAATTGCTTGAGGAAAAAGAGAAACAGCACATAGCGCTTCCAAATAAAAAGTGGGAAATTTTTAAGCTTGTCACAATTGGTCTTGGGGCATTGCTTATTCCCGCACTTTTATTTACCATTTATTACTTTATATACAACAAGCCGAAACACGAGGCGTATCTACAAAGTCATTCACATTTTTTAGAACACAACTACAGTCAAGTCGTTACAGTACTATCACCGCAAAGCGTGAAAAGCATGCCATACATTGTTTTGTATGAACTTGCCCATTCCTATGTGGTGAATGAAAGGCTGGAAGAAGAACAAAAGAAAAATGTGCTGATGAATATTACCCTTCGAACAGATGAGGATTACTTAAAATATTGGATTTACATAGGACGGGGAGAAGCGGCGAAAGCAGTTGACTTAGCCCGTTCGATGGAAGATGGTGAACTGATCACCTATGGCCTATTGAAAAGGCGCGAAGAAATACAAGCTGAAAAGAAACTATCAGGCGAAAAGAAGCAGCAATTGCTGAAAGAAATCGATGATGAAGTCGACGAGTACAAAAAACTGCTAGAACAAGAAAGTGAAATGGAAACAAAAGAAGAACCAAAGCAAGAGAAACAAGAAACCACTGCTCCCCAGGAAACAATAACGGAGCAGCCAGAAGAAGTGCAAGACGATTCGAAAACAAAAGAGCCGGAGCCTGAACAAGAACAGATCACAGAGGGGCAACCGGCTACTTAAAATAGATTTAACGTAAATCAGCGGAACGCCGAGGCGTAATTGATTAATAGAAGAAGGTGAATGCCGTGTTACAACTTTGGCTATTTTATGATCGGCATTATCAACGACTCGAATTTAACGAGTACGAGAAGAAACAATTATCCATTGGCAACGATATTGCCGATGATATCACAATGCTGACGTTCCCATTTCCGCGGGGTCCGATGACAATTGACGCTGGAGAGGATGGTTTTTTTGTTTCAGAAGACAATCAGCGACTAGGTTTTTTGACAAAAGAAACGCCAATATCCGTACCACGAAAAGGAAGAGTATTACATCTTTACTTAACATCGGCTTGGCGTTATCGGGAAACTTTTTATATAGGCTTTGAAAACGAAATAACATTCGGACTAAGTGATCCAACAGCATCCATTAGTCAAGATGAAAATGCCAATCATCATCGAGAAACAGGCAGTTTTTCATTATTAAAAACTGCGGCAGGCTGGCAGGTGCAGATGCCGCCTCATTGTCCACTTTATTTGAATGGGGAACAGCAGGAGGGAAACCCGATAGTAGAAAAGGGCGATGTCATTCAATGGGCATTTATGGAAGTGAAATTAGTAGACGAAGATGTGCTGGAAGTGTTGTCTGTTGCTAATTTTCACTCAAAGCTTCCTGAATTTGACGTGCCCCAATCCGAAACGGCAAAAGTGTACCCGGCCTATAGACGTACACCCCGAATGATTTATGACTTGCCGGAGGAAAAAGTCTCCATTACATTTCCTTCGCAAGAAAGTGAACATTCCGGTCGCGGGCTCTGGCTCATCATTACTCCACCCCTAGTCATGTTAATTGTTCTAGGACTTGTAGCATTTTTAATCCCCCGAGGCGTTTTCATCATCATTTCGTTAACGATGTTTATGATGACGCTTGTCACGTCAACTGTACAATATTTTAGAGAGAAAAAAAGAAGAAAACTGAATGAGGAAAAAAGAAGGCGTGTCTATACAGCCTATCTTAAAAATATGCGTGAGGAGCTCTATGCGCTTTCCAAACAGCAGAAGGATGTACTAGACTACCATTTTCCATCCTTCGAACGGATGAAGCATATGACAAACCAGTTGTCGGGCAGGATTTGGGAAAAGACGATGGATAGTCATGACCTTCTCGAGTTTCGATTGGGAACCGGCAATGTGCCGTCAAGTTATGACATTTCGTTAGCCACAAATGATTTGGCGAACAGGGAAGTGGATGATCTGTTAGAACAATCTCAACGAATGGAAACTGCATTTAAGGAAATTCCTGATGCACCCATCACAGCTGGCTTGTCCCAAGGAATCGTTGGCCTGATCGGTAAAGAGGCTGTCATTAAGCGCGAACTCCATCAGCTCATTGGTCAACTTGCTTTTTTCCACAGTTATCACGATGTTCGCATGATCCATATTTTTAACCATACGCATTATGCACAAATGGAATGGATGAAATGGCTTCCACATTTTACATTGCCACATATGCATGCGAAAGGGCTCATCCATAATGAGCAAACAAGGGATCAGCTTTTATCGAGGATTTACGAAATGATTCGAGAGCGCGATGTCGATGAAAATAAAGGAAAAGTTGTTTTCACGCCGCATCTTGTCTTTATCGTATCTGACTATCAATTACTCGCCGAACACGTCATTTTAGAGTATTTGGAAGGAAAAGATCATGCAGAACTCGGGATATCTGTGATTTTCGCAGCTTCTGCCAAAGAGAGAATGACCGAAAATGTCCATACACTGATCCAGTATGTGAATGAGCAAGAAGGAGAAATCTTAATCGATGCTAAAAAAGCAGTCCGCATTCCTTTTAGATTGGATCCATACGAACGTGCAACGAATGAACGTTTTGCAAGAATGCTAAAGACATTGAATCACCAAGTCGGCATTACAAATTCCATTCCAAATTCCGTTGGGTTCTTGGAAATGTTTGACGTAAACGAAGTAGAAGACTTGCCAATTGAACAGAATTGGTTAACGAATGAGTCGGCGAAGTCACTCGCTGTACCCGTTGGCTTTAAAGGAAAAACGGATCTTGTCGAACTGAACCTGCATGAAAAGGCACACGGACCGCATGGGCTCTTAGCCGGAACGACCGGTTCGGGGAAAAGTGAATTTCTGCAGACATACATTTTGTCACTTGCCGTCAATTTTCACCCGCATGAAGTTGCTTTTCTATTAATTGACTATAAAGGCGGGGGAATGGCACAGCCGTTCAGACATATTCCGCATCTGCTCGGCACGATTACGAATATTGAAGGAAGTAAGAACTTTAGTATGCGTGCGCTTGCTTCTATTAATAGTGAACTAAAAAGAAGACAGCGTCTTTTTGATACGTATACAGTTACACATATCGATGATTATACGACTTTGTATAAAGAAGGGAAGGCGGAAGAACCGTTGCCGCATCTTTTCCTTATTTCAGATGAATTTGCTGAGCTGAAGAGTGAGGAACCAGACTTCATCCGGGAGCTTGTCAGTACCGCGCGGATTGGCCGAAGTCTTGGTGTACATCTTATTTTGGCAACGCAAAAGCCCGGCGGTATTATCGATGACCAGATCTGGAGTAACGCCCGTTTCCGAGTGGCATTAAAAGTGCAGGACGCATCGGATAGTAAAGAAATCTTGAAAAACGCTGATGCGGCTTCCATTACGGTAACTGGCCGCGGTTACTTACAAGTCGGCAACAATGAAGTGTATGAGCTTTTCCAATCGGCTTGGAGTGGGGCCCCTTATATGGAAGAGACAGTTGATGGAGAAGATGAAATTGCGATTGTGACAGATCTTGGATACGATCCACTTTCCGAAATCGAGGCGAATCCGGGGAAAAAGAAAACAAAATTGACGGAAATTGAAGCGGTAACGGCTAAAATCGCTGAAACGCAGAGAGATATGGACATTCAAAGATTACCGAGTCCATGGTTACCGCCATTGCCGTTTAGGATTGCCAGCCATAAAAGGACGGTTACGGATCAGTTACAAGTACCGATTGGCATGATTGATGAACCAGAGAAACAGCGTCAAACACCGATTATGTATCACCTGATGAGTGACGGGAATTTAGGGGTGTTTGGATCTTCTGGATATGGAAAATCTTATACACTTCTTACCGCATTACTTGGTATAGCAGACAATCTCTCTCCGGCTGAAGCGAATTTCTACATCCTTGATTATGGTAACGGCTCTCTACTGCCGCTTCGTCAACTTCCGCATACGGCAGACTACTTCACTTTAGACGAAGAACTAAAAAGAGATAAATTAGTGAAATTGTTAAAATCGGAAATCGCAAAAAGAAAGATGGCATTCCAACAAGCGGAAGTCAGCAATATTAACATGTATAACGAAGTGGCATCTATCCCTTACCCGCTATTGTATATCGTCATTGATAATTACGATATCGTCCGAGAAGAAATGGAAGACTTTGAAATACAGATGAATCAACTGGGCCGAGACGGACAATCGCTTGGGATTTACTTGTTTATCAGCGCAACAAGAGCGCTATCTGTAAGGCAATCACTAATGAATAACTTAAAGACGAAAATTGTCCATTACTTAATGGATGCATCGGAAGCATTTACGGTAGTTGGGCGCGTGCCGTTTGATCAGGAACCTTTCCCGGGCAGGGCAGTGATCAAGAAAGAAGCATCATTCTTCTCACAAATATACTTGCCGGCAGAAGGTGACAACGATTTTGAAGTGTTGGAATCTGTGAAGAAAATCGTCCAAACAATGAAGCGCAAATATTACCAAATTGATTCACCGAAGCCAATTCCGATGTTGCCGCATGAATTGACAACCCTCAATTTTGTGACGTATCTTGATCAACCGAAAAAAGCAGGCCTTATTCCAATTGGATTGGATGAGGAAACCGTACAGCCCATCGCCATCGATTTCCAAAAAAATCGTCATTGTTTACTGATTGGACAAGCGCAGCGTGGAAAGACCAATATGCTGAAATGGATGATTCAAACGATCGTGGAGCAGGAAAAAGCTTTCGTCGTGATTTTTGATTCTTTTGAGCGCGGTTTGTCTGCATTTGCACATGAAGAAAATATTGACTACTTAGAAACGAAAGAGCAGCTGACCGCGTGGTTAACAGTAGCGGAGCAGTATTTTAGTCAAATGGAACAAATCTATGTGGAACGAATGCAGAGAGGGGAAGGTGCGGGAGAAATCGTTCCTTCGTATTTCGTCATTGATGGTTATTCAAGATTTTTACAAGTGGCGGATATTGGCATTCAGGATCGACTCAGTAAGATGATGAAAAACTACACACATTTAGGCTTCAATGTCATTGTTTCCGGCAATAACGCGGAAATTACGAAAGGTTACGACGCATTTACAAATGAGCTAAAGCTCGTTCGTCAAGCGCTCATTTTTATGAAAAAGTCCGAGCAGACACTTTTTTCAGTTGCATACGAACGAAGGGAACAAGAACTTCCGATCGGGTATGCCCATTACTTGTTGAATGGCAATGATACAAAAGTGTTAACACCGTTATGCAAGGTTGAAAGGAAGATTATGCAATGAACAGCAGTAAAAAACGAGTCATTGAACTCATAGCAGGCATTCTATTGATATTGGCTGTCCCTATATTGTTTTTTCAATTAGTAGGGGGGAGCCTCTTCGGTGGTTCAGGGAAGCGGGTCATTGCCGTTGTCAATGAAGACCTTGGCGATGCAAAGGATGAGGAGACGATCGAAATGGGGAAAGAAGTCGTCTCCATTTTATCGGAAGACTCGCCGTACGAATGGAAAGTAATGGCGCGCGGGGCGGCTGTCAATGGATTGAAAGCCAATCAGTATGATGCGATTGTCTATATTCCATCCGATTTTTCGGAAAACGTTATGTCTTATGATCAGGAAAATCCGGAGAAAGCGGAGTTTTCTTATCAAGTTCAACGTCAAGGTAATGGTTCTGCAAAACAGAAAGTGTTGCAAGAAATCGAATCAGCAACAGGGCGTGTGAACCAAAAAATCTCTACATTGTATTGGAGTTACGTTGCGCAAGAAATGGATCATATTAAAAAGGAATTCTCGAATCTTTTAACAAAAGAAACGGAATTTCTTGATGCCTTGACTTCGTATTATAAGCCGGAGTCTGAAACGCTTGCGGAACAGATGAAGCGACAGAAAGATCAAATGGAAGAGCTCCGAACGACAATTGGAACTGCCAGCAGCACGCATGATGCCCGAATTGAAGATGCGCAAACATTTGAAGAGCAGCTGAACGGTTTTGTCCAATATGTTGAACAGTACAAAGACTTCCAACAACTTCAAAAAGAAATACTATTAGAAGTCCAGAGTAACAGTTTAGAAAAAATTCAAGCTGCCGCTGCTACCCAGATGCAGCAATTTAATGAGTCTGTGCTTGTACTTGAAGAAAGTAATGACCAACTCAATGGGAAAATTCAACAAGTGAATGAAGTGATTGACGCCAACAAAGAAAAGTTTGAGGCACTGACTGCGATACGAAAACAACAAGTCAATCGACAATTAGAAGAACTGATCGCCGTACAGGGTGCTGCGATTGACCGTTATAACGAATCCATTTTGAGGAGATTAGAAAAAGGAATCGCAGAAGGAAAAGGCGGATCTTCTCAAACGGTAGTTGGAAATACGAACCTCTTTGATCGCCAGCACGCGCAAGCGACCAGCGATCAACTGCAGAAAAAAACAGAAGAAAAATCTGCGAGAGCATTACCGGATCTATCAGTCGAGCAGACGAAAATGACGGAATTGGCGGCAGCTGTCGCGGCTTTAAAGTTGAAAGTGACGGAAGAAGATCCTGAATCCGAAATGGCAAATGAGCTGACCCAACTTGAGGCGGCGTTGCGAACAGTGTCGGACAATCTAACGCAAGCGGCAAGTAGTTGGAACGGATTGGTCAGTGCGGATCGTGAGGATTATGCAAAAGCTGCGACGGAATACCAGAATCTGTATGCAGGTTTTGCATCGCTGTATGCAGAGTATGAATCTATCCAATATATTTTGAAGAACTATTCACATGACACAGCAAAATTACTGTATGAAATACGTACTAAAGAGTCTGCATTATTGCAGCATGCGGCGCTATCAACCGATAAGCGGAAACAGTTGGAGAAGCTTTTTGCGCAAGGCCCCGCAAGCCAGCAAGCTGATGCACTATTAGCCTACTACGTAAAATTGCAGCAGCTAGGCTTCATGCTGGATGAACAAAAAGCAGGGATTCATCGGGATGAAACGTTAAAAGACGAGATTTTGACAACGCTCTTGGCAAACGTTGTAGAAATCAATGAAGAAGAACTTAAAGGCTGGGCGTCTGTCGGAGAAGGGATTCCGGAAACGAAGCTGGGCATGAGTAACTTAAGTTCAACATTTGCGGCTATTATGTCCGGGTACGAGGCATCGATGCAAGAACAACATTCTGCGTTGATGACAGACCTAGATTCGATTAATGACCAGGCGGCAGTTTTACTGGCGCAGATTGGAACACCGTCGAACATGATTGCATCAGGTGAGCCTGCTCAAACTGTCGGAGAAGGGGAAGTTACGGCGGGACAACAAAATGTCGGTCATCAGCTGTTGTCACTTAGCACCTTGATGACATCGTTATCGGATCGGCAAAATGAACTGGTTAGTTATGCAGTTGATCTTCACGGAAAAGCGAATGGGATCAAAAACACGTCAAATGAATTTGATACAAAATGGAACACCAACTTAGAAGCGATGTCTGCATTTGCAGAAGACATCCAGTCATTTTTAGCCAACACTTATGTAGATGGCCAGGAAAACGGTTATGTATTCAACCATTTTGTCAATCCGCTCGAAGTAAAAGGCGAGGCTGCTGTGGCGGCTGAAATGAAAAAAGTGCCGCCGATGATTTTGTTTATCATCTTACTCATTAGCAGTCTATTAATAGGCTTCTTTAGCCACAGGTTCAAAGAAGGATCGCTTGGCATTCGTTTAGGGATGGTTGCCATGCTATCGCTGCTCGTTGGATTAGTCATTAGTTTGTACAGTGTCAATATGTACATTTTACGAGATGATCGTGCCATCGAATGGACGATTTTCACAGTACTGTTGCTATTGGCAAGCGCAGCAGTGATCCGGACAGCGCTCGATATGAGTCCGACTGCGGGATGGATTGCAAGCATCGTATTGATGTGTGTGTATATTAGCCCGTTGCTCATTCTGGGTGTTCCGGAAATCAATATGCCAGATGTGCTTTCAAAAGTCTTCCTATCGATTAAATATGACCCAGAAACACTATTTGGCTGGGGAGTGACAATTACAGGTGCGATCGCTATTGTCATGCTGACCATTTCTTATTTTATCAATCGAAATCGAATGATCGATCATTCCGCGGTGGAATAAACGTATGAAAATAAAGATCATGTGTATCGCTTTATTCATAAGTATGTTCGGATGGACGCTGACAGCAATCGTTGGGAAAGCCGACTCAAATGAATCGATAGAAGATCTAGAGCCTTTACTTTATGAAAGGCTAAAGTTTAAGAAGAACACCGATTATTTGCATGATCAAAAGAAAATAGAAATGAAGAATACCATTCCCGTTCGGCAATTCGACATCCAATTTGATGGAAGTCAGAAGCTGCCGGATCGGAGCGATCGTTCTTATCTTTTTCAATCGTCAAATCGTGAAAAAGCAAGTACGGTGGCAGTCAAATCCCGGGAAATTGGGTTGTTTAAGAATGAAATCAATCTAAAGAAGAAAGACAGTGTGCAAATGCCGGCAGACGAGCCGGCTGGCACATCGATCAGAACAACGATCTTTATCGGTATGATTGTCATTGTGTTAATCGTCTTGTTTACATTTTTTATACCAAAATTGGCAGTGGAGTCCCGGGCTGCAATTAAAACAAGAAAAAGGAACCCTTAAGAGGAAGTGGGAGGGGAATAGACCATGATCGCTTATTATATCAATCTGAAAGCAAAGAAGTTAAAAGAAATTGAACGACTCAATGCCTGTAAAAGTTCATTACAGTCGAAGCAAGGGGAATTTAATGACAATGAGCATAAATGCTTGGAACCAGAACTGACAACGGCTACTTGGCATGGTCAGCATGCGTCTGAATTTGAAGATATACGTGAAGCCGGAATTCATACGCCTTATTTGGAAATTGCCGGTGCACAATTTGCGAAAGTCTATGATGCAATTGCCACAAAAATTGCAGCCCTTCAAGCTGAAGTCATTTCAATTCAGCAAACGATCGATCGTTTGTTGGCGGAACAGGCGGCAAGGAGGGCAAGGGCCACTCAATCATAATGACGGGGAGGGGAAAACGTGTCTACAGAAATCAAAGTGATCTATGCAGATGTTGAAAGCCAACTTGGTGAAATGAAAAGTGCGGTCGAAGCACTTAATCCAAAGGCAGAGCTGCCTATTACGGGAAATGTGCTTGATGTAGTGACCAAATTAACAACACTTTCTACACAGTTGGAAACGCTGTTGACGAAATACCAAGAAGTAGTGCAACAAAACATTCAAACAACTGAAAATTCTGTGCAGTTTTTGCGCGAATCGGATGAGGAAATTGGTTCGGGGATTGGCAGAGCTGTTTCTGGCGGCCCACGGCCAATCCGGTAAAATCATGCGGGTTTCTTCTTGGGGAGGGATTAGATGTTCAGTTACAGAAAGTTCTTTATAGAAAAAGAGAGTTGTCGGCTTGACGTCGGTCATATTTGGGGAATGGCAGGGCGATTGCTATGAAAGTATTAGATGTCGATTTATTGCAAGAGGGAATTCAGAGAAATGTCGCTATGCTTAGTCGTCAGCGTCAAGAAATTGAAGCGATCTCTAGTACGATCAATGCGTTTGTTGCACTGGAAGAAGAGCTGAAGGGGCAAGGTGGAGATGCGATCCGGGCATTTTATGAAGAATGTCATTTGCCTTTTCTTCAATTTTTGATGACATTTCAGGGGAGCTTCACGCAAGTCTTAAAGTCTATGGAAGCGGCCCTTCGAGGGTTTGAACCGGATGCTGTTGGATTCATCCGAGAAAGCTTCTTGGAGAGGGAGACTGAACAAGGATTACAGCAAATCGCGCAGCTCACTGAAAGTTTAACAGACGAAGCGAACAGTATAATGGATCAAGTTTCAGACATCGTTGCCTTGCCACATTTAGACGATAGCGAAGTGCAAGAGGGTGTCCGGCATGCTAAAATAAAGCGAGATGATACGAACACGGGGCTATACGAATTTGACGCAAGTCAAACATATGCCTTGACGACGATCGAGCAAGACCTCGCCACAATGGAAATGTGGCTTTCGGAGCTTCAAGGTTTATTTAAGGAAGGATTAACAGGTGTCAATTTCTCAGCGGATCGCTGGGCGATGTTATCTGCTACCAATACATTATGGACAGATTTGATTCACCGCACAATGCCTTTAGGCAGCCTGCAATTAATGCAAGGAATAGACGGCTCGCCAGGCTTTCCATACGTCCCGGCTACTGGAGGCCTGTTGGGTGTCAGTGCGTCATCTCAAGGAGAAGCCGTTGAAGGGAATGTCGGGGCTGATGTTGCCAAAGGAATTGGCGCAGGTCTTTTGGATGCTGGTAAGGACTTTGTATCAGGTATTTGGGATTTCGTTACCAATCCGAAAGAGTCGATTGAAGGCGTCGTCCATGCCGTCACACATCCGGTAGAAACGTATACGTATTTGAAAAATGCCATTGTTGAATCATATGAAAGAGATGTCATCAATGGTGATGCCTATTCACGTTCGCGTTGGTTTTCTTACGCTATTGGCACAACAGTGGGTTCTGTCGTAGGAACGAAAGGTGCAGGGGCGCTTACTAAAACAACTGTGGCAGCGGCGAAGCCCGTATTAAAAACAGGTGTAGCAACTGCGCAAAATTCGATACAGTCATCAATGGCGCAGCTTCTTCCTTACGGTCCGCGAATGCAAGTAGCAATGCCAGGCGATGTACCTTTTAATGTGATGAATGGTCCTGTTATAAAAGAACAATTAATTTCCAAAGCGAAGGTCATTGAAGCTAAAGGTACGGGGAAAGTTGAAAACTTTGGAAAGTATTCAACTAAAATTGATGATAAAGTAAAAGTAATTGAAAAAGTGGATTTACCGAATTGGATTAGCGAGTCATTTACTGATGGAAATTATAGAACTGTAATGACAAAAGAAAATGTTACATTGTATAGAACTTACGGTGGTGGCGCAAAAATTGATGGATCATTTGTGTCTACTAGCCCAGCTGGAAATAGAATAAATGCAAAAATAAGTACGGCTCTAGTACCAGATTGGAAAAATTCCAGACAATTTGAAGCTGTTATTGAAGTGCCCGAAGGACAAATTCTAAATATTGGTAGGGTTGAAAAGCAATTTACAAAAACAGGGGCATTATTAGAAGGGAATGGAGATCAAATACTATTACCTCAAGGATGGCCTTCAGAGTGGATTAAAGAGATAAGGGAAGTTCCGAGCCGATAGGAGGATAAAATGGATAAGCAAAAGCAGTTAATCGAACAAATAAAAATAGTGATCAATTATCTTGAAAAAGATTACGGTACGGAAATCAATAGTGGGGTCTTACAACTTATATATATAAGATATAAAAATGCATTGGATATATTGAAAAATAATAAAGATATTAAAGAAATGAATATTATTGGCGGTGTACGTGCTTATATGGATAGTTATAGCGACTATCTAAACCCGTTACTAGAAGAACTGCATAAGGCTGAAAAAATAAATAAAGAATTACTATCACAATAGTCTCCTGAAATTTAATAAAGTTTAATCGCATCTGGGCACCAACGTCATTCAAATACTCATAGTTGTTTTTGTCCAGTAAATTCAATATCCTTCTGATCAGCTATTACGCTAGTCGGGGGATATTTTTTCAAAAAGCGCTACTTTCCAAGATAAAGTTTTGAAATGGCAACGATTAACAAAATATCTCCTTGATCGGTTGCTATGCTGATCAAAGAAGTCTACTAGTATTATGTTAAAGAAGATAAAAAGGACTTGGGTATCAATCATGTCGGGGAATTATGGGAGAGATACTTATGAAAGTATTAGATGTCGATTTATTGCAAGAAGGAATTCAGCGAAATGTCGCGATGCTTAGTCGTCAACGGAATGAAATAGAGGCAGTTTCTAATACGATCAGTGCGCTTGTTGCGATGGAAGAAGCGCTAAAAGGGCAAGGCGGAGATGCGATCCGGGCATTTTATGAAGAATGCCACTTGCCCTTTCTTCAATTTCTGATGACATTTCAGGAGAGCTTTACACAAGTCTTGAAAGCTATGGAAGCAGCCCTTCGAGGGTTTGAACCGGATGCTGCAGGCTTCATCCGAGAAAGCTTCTTGGAGGGGGAAATCGAACAAGGATTACAGCAAATCGCACAGCTCACTGACAGTTTGACACTAGAAGCGAATGGGATTATGGATCAAGTTTCAGACATCGTTGCTTTGCCGCATTTAGACGACGGCGAAGTGCAAGAGGGGGTCCGGCATGCTAAAATAAAACGAGATGATACGAACACGGGACTATACGAATTTGACGCAAGTCAAACATATGCCTTGACAACGATCGAGCAAGACCTCGCCACGATGGAAATGTGGCTGGCGGATCTTCAAGGGTTATTTAAGGAAGGATTAACAGGTGTCAATTTCTCAGCGGATCGCTGGGCGATGTTATCTGCTACCAATACATTATGGACAGATTTGATCCACCGTACAATGCCACTTGGCAGTCTTCAATCAATGCAAGGAATAGACGGCTCGCTGGGCTTTCCATACGTCCCGGCTGCTGGAGGTCTGATGGGTGTCAGTACGTCTTCTGAAGAGGAAGCTGTTGAAGGCAATGTCGGCGCCAATGTTGCCAAAGGAATTGGCGCAGGCCTGTGGGATGCAGGAAAAGACTTTGTATCGGGGATCTGGGATTTCGTTACCAATCCCAAAGAGTCGATTGAAGGCGTCGTCCATGCCGTCACACATCCGGTAGAAACGTATACGTATTTGAAAAATGCCATTGTTGAATCCTATGAAAGGGATGTCATCAATGGAGACTCCTATTCTCGTTCGCGCTGGTTCTCATACGCGGCCGGGACAGCAGTGACATCCATTGTAGGAACAAAGGGCGCGGGCAACCTTGGAAAAGCAGGTGCTGTTAGGGCAGGGACTGCCATTAACAAAGGCACGGCAACTGTGCAAAACGCGCTACAGTCATCGGATTTGTTGAGGCTGATGCCTTACAATCCCCGCACGCAGTTTGCCATGGCGGGGGATGCACCGGTGCCGTTTAATGTGATGAATGGGCCTGTTGTTAAAGAACAGGTGATTCAGCAGGCGAAGGCGATTGAATCTAAGGATATGGTAATGGGTAAAGGAACTAAAATTGAGGTAGCTTATGGAACGCATATTGGTAGGGTAGGTAATAAAAAAGTATTACAATCGAATGTAAGATATAAAACAAAAGAAGGATATACCTATGAAACCAACGAGTTTGGCCGTATTGAAAGTGTTGATGCCGACTTACAACTTGGAAAAGGAAAAAGAAATCCGTATGCTCAAAGCAATGTAGGAGAAACGGACCGCATTCGAGGTAATTACCCGGAGAGAGATGACGGTGGGCACTTAATTGGTAGTCAATTCAAAGGTTCTGGAGATATTGATAATTTAGTTCCGATGAATTCACAAATAAATCAAGCAGGCGGAAAATGGCATCAGATGGAACAGGAGTGGGCAGCTGCCTTAAATAGGGAAGAAGGAAGTGCAAAAGTAAAAATAAAGCCTCAATACACTGGTAATTCTGCAAGACCAGATAGTTTCATGGTCGAGTATGCAATAGACGGCGGAAGGACAAAAAAGGTAACAATAAAAAATCAAATTGGGGGTTAGTAAAATTATGGAACAACAGATGGACCAGTTATACCCTGCGATAGCAGAACATGTTTTAGATATGATACCTGAAGATGAATGGTATGAGATTTACTTGTATGCCGAAATATTAGATGGTTCTAGGGAAGTATACTTTTATTTTAATACCTCCGAGAATGAGGATTTTATATATTCACATGATATACCTGAAGAATATAATGTAAGTGAAAAAATTTATGATGATTTATTGTTAGAACTACAAGAGAAATTTAATGAATTAAGAAAAATATTTATTGAGAATGGTCAAGAGCCTTGGACAAATTTAACCCTAATTTTAAGATACCCAGGAAAGATAAAAATTCATTATGATTATGAGGATGTAATAAATTCATCAATTTCTTCGACTGAACGTCAAATGATTTTTGAATATCAATTTTTAGGATTACTACCTCAAAATGAGAGGAACAGAAAGTTTGTACAGGATTATGTAAATAGTAAAAATAAGTAATGAGGAAAGGAACCTCTAAAACTAAAGTCTCGCTAGTAGTTTTGCGTAAATGACTTCCAATCCTTTCAACTATGGTCATATTTAGTACTAGTAACGAGACAAACACAACATCTCGTTTGTTTTAACAATCATTAGAATATCTCCTTGATTAGTTGCCATGAACTGAACCCTAAAAAGGGTACTTTTTTAAAGTGTCCACTTTTTAGGGTTCAGTTCAAATATACCATTCAAGGTTTCTTTTTTTATTGGAGGGGCATTAGTAATCCACCTTGTCTTTTTGAATGGATTGTGTCTGATTTGGATCTTTGTCTGTTACATCGAGGATATCTAGCAGGAAGACAAACACCGGAATTCCGATGATCAAGCCCCAGACGCCAAAAAAGTTTTGCGAGAAGATCAGTACGATGAATGTATAAAAAACCGGCAAATCCGTTTTAGATGACATCAGCTTCGGATTTAAAATGTACGCTTCAATCGCATGGACAATCATAATGGCGATGAGCAGGTAGATGACAGTCAAGAACCCGCCAATTGTCAGACCAATAATTGTGAGTGGAATCAGAGAAATAATGACGCCGGCGACGGGTATAAGTCCTAAGAAAAAAATCATAATCGCCAATCCAATAATTTGTGGGAAGCCAAGTACGATCAAGATAATGACAGTTAAAAATGTGTTGACAAGTGCAATGATGAACTGTGCTTCGATCACTTTCCCAAACGTGCGTGAAAACTTTTTTCCGAAAAACTCAATTTCATAATAGAACGGAGCAATTTTACTGTTTTTAAATTTGCTTGTGAATTCGATTAAGCGTGGTTTTTCAAGAAGGAAAAACAAACTTAAAATCAAAGCAATGAGTACTTGGATACTGATCTTACTAATATCTGAAAAATACTTTAGTAAAAATGAAAAAGCATTTTCGATGTAAGCTTTGATCTGCTCACCGGAGATAATCGATTCGACAATACTAAGCAATGGATTTTCATGCGGTTGCGTGAAGAAATTCGTCATTTGCTTAATCAGTTGACTGATTTCCAATGTGATCAGCGGCAAGTATCTTACAAGCCCGACCGTCAATATGCCAACGATCAATGTATAAAGCATTATGACAATTAGTTTATGATTAAGCCGAACCCGCTTCGCTGCAAAGTTGACGAGTCGATTCATTAAAAATGAAAAAATAAAAGTGAGTAAGAGTAAATTCATCATGCTTCTGACACTAAAAAGGATGAAGATAATCAACGCGAAAATAATAACTCGCTTTACTTCTTTTCTTTTGAAGAATTCTGTGATTGCTTCCATATAAAACAATGCCCCTCATGTTGAATTTTCATTTAAAAAGTGGTTAGATTTCTACTATACTATTAGTATCTACTTGTCTGTTAAAGATTACAAGGGAGAAGGCACCCAGAAAGTCTAATATTATTAGTGACAATCACTCATGCAATTACACGCTTTCTTTCAAAAACATGCCCATCTTTTGAAAGACTTCTTCATTTATCGGCAGGGACAATTGAACAAAGCCGTGAATAAGACCATCGTATCGGATCAAGATCGAGGAATCGGTCGAGGAGCTTTTTTGTGTTGGTATTGGCGGCTATGGCAAGAAAGCTCAAATGGATCCTATCCCAACATGATTGGAAAAGAATATGGCTAGATTGTATAATGTAAAGCAAGAAGAATTGACTGAAAGTATAGGTAGAGGAGGGAGAATATTATTCATGAAGATACAAAATCCACACGATAAATTTTTCAAAGAAACATTAGGCAATGTATCGACAGCAAAGGATTTCCTCACCCATTACTTACCAGAAAACATCATGAGCGTCATCGATGTGGACACCTTAGATCCACAAATGGACAGTTTCATCAACGTAGAACTGGAAGAAAGTTTCTCTGATTTACTTTTCAAAGTCGATATTTGTAACAAAGAGGGCTATCTTTATTTTCTTTTTGAACATAAAAGTTACTCAGACAAAGGAATTGCATTTCAATTATTAAAATACATGGTTGAAATTTGGGAAGCTAAAATGAACAAAGAAGAAGCGAAGGAACTGCCAATTATCATTCCGCTCGTCATTCACCATAGCAGGTTCAACTGGCGCATACCTTCTAATTTGGGCGCCATGCTAGATGGATACGAAGATCTTCCGGAAGAATTGAAAATTTATGTGCCAAACTTCGACTACTTAATCTATGACTTAACCACCTATGACGACGAAGATATCAAAGGAAAAGCACAAACACGGATCTTATTGACACTTTTTCGAGATATATTCACGAAAGATAAAAATGAACTTTTACAATCTATCCTGCGCTCTATCCACTACTTGAATGAATTGGAAGATAAGCAAACAGGCGTGGAATATTTTGAAACGATGATGCGATATATCTTTAGTGCCGCAAAAGACTTGACGAAAAAGGATGTGGAAAAAATCATCAAAAAATTTGAAAAGACCTATCCTGAAGGGAGTGAAATAGCAATGACATTAGCTGATATGTGGAGAGACGAGGGTATGCAACAAGGTATGCAACAAGGTATGCAACAAGGCCTGGAAATAGGTGGGACCAAAGCGTTGGCCAAAACAGCCATTCGATTGTTGACAAAAAAATTCTATACTGTTCCTGAAGAGGTCAAAGAAGGGATCTTTAAGTTAGACACTATAGCTTTAGAGCTTTTAATTGATGATATTTGGGATTCTCAAACGGTAGAGGATATTAAGAAGTATCTTCAATAACAAACAGGCACCCAAATGCAATATCCCCCTAATCGGCTGTGTTCCGGTTAGGGGGATGTGTTTTACTTGGTAGGGATAGACAGCACGCTTTCTTTCAAAAACATGCCCATCTTTTGAAAGACTTCTTCATTTATCGGCAGGGGCAATTGAACAAAGCCGTGAATAAGACCATCGTATCGGATCATTTTGACGTCAACACCGCTCTCTCGCAATCGTTCTCCGTATGCTTCTCCTTCATCCCGAATGGGGTCACATTCGGCTGTGAGGATGAGTGCCGGCGGTAATCCGCTTAAATCTTCGGCTTTGATCGGTGAGGCGTACTTGTTTGCTGCGTCACTTTCATTTGAAAGATAGTAATCCCAGAAGCTTTTTGTTAGCTTACTTGTTAAGATCGGAGCGGCGGCATTTTCACGTATGGATGCGTAGGGTGAATCCGTAATGGATCGCAAAGCATCCGTCGCGGGATAGATTAATAGCTGAGATTTGAGTTTTGGTCCTTTCCGTTCTTTCGCCATTAACGTTATGGCCGCTGCAAAATTGCCGCCCGCGCTATCTCCTCCGATCGAAATATGGTGCTGACTCACTTGCAATGAATCAGCATTGTCGAACACCCATTGTGTTGCAGCATAGCAGTCTTCTAACCCTTTTGGAAAGCGGTGTTCCGGTGCGAGTCGATAGTCGACGGAAATGACTTTGCAGCCGGTTGCATTTGTTAACTTTCGACATACGACATCATGTGTCTCAACGCTTCCAATTGTCCAGCCGCCGCCATGAAAGTAGACGACCGCTTGAAATATCTCCCTTTGTCCATCAGGTGTATAAATTCGTATAGGAATATCGCCGTGTGGTCCATCAATCAGCTGATTTTCAATCTTTTTCACTTTTGGCCGATCAGCCTCTTCGGGAAGGAGCAGTAACTGATCCTTTCGAATTTGAACGATCAATTCCGGTGTCAATGTTGCGGGATAATCGGGCAAATATTCAAGAATGTACTTTACTGATTCATCAATAGTCATTAGGCATAACCCCTTATTATTATTAAATTAAATCCCCAGTACTGTTTTGTACTACTTCTCGATTTGCTAGCTAAAACCTTCTGCTTTACCGTAAAGTTATCACTATACCTATTCGCAGCGCCCCTGTATTTGCAAGCCATATTCAACAAATGCTGATATAATAGGGGATACGGCATAACAATCGTAACTATTATGTAAAGAAAACGAGATGAGCTATGAAAAAGACATTTACTTATCAAAACGAATTACCAACATTACCAATCCCACCCTTAGAAATGACAAAATCTAAGCTGTTAGAATGGATTGAGCCTTTAGTAAGCGTGGATCAATATAAACAAACAACGAAAGTGATCGAGCGCTTTTTTGTGGAAAATGGAGAAGCGGAAAAGCTCCAAGAAAAATTGCTGGAGTGGCAAGAAAATAGGTCAGGCAGTTGGTTAAAACCTTTCTGGGATGATTTGTATTTAAAACATCGTGATTCCTTGCCATCGAGTATGAATTTTAATGTCCTATTAACAAATAACCATAAAGAACGATATGCACTTTCGGAAATGATTGGGCAAGTTTGCTATTTAAGCGCGCAATATTATCACATGATCATCGACGAGGAAATAGAGCCGGCAATTGTGAGAGGGATGCCGCTCGATATGAGCCAATATAAGAAATTCTTCCGCTCAGTTAGAATTCCACGTCCTGAAAGAGATGAGATTTTTGTTGCGGAGTATGAAAAGAAAAATAACCACGTCATCCTTCTTTATCAAAACAACGTATATAAAATAGATGTAACGAATGAAGAAGGCGACCTCTATCCAGGCGAAGCCATTGCTAAAGTGATTGAGGAGATGTTCCGCAATGAGCGGGAGGAAGGGGTCAACGTTGGGATTTTCACGACAGCTAAAAGGGATCAGGCTGCTAAAGCTTATGATAAGCTGAAGCTGTCCAAAGTAAACGCAAAAACGTTGCAAACGATTGCCGATGCGCTTGTTGTTATTTCAATTGACGAAAAAAGTGAAAATGCGGAAGAAGCAATCCAAAACTTAATGTTACATGAGGACAATAAATACTTTGATAAAACGATCCAAATCATTATTACAAAGGCCGGAAAATTAGGCTTTAACATTGAACATTCTGCCGTAGACGGCACATCGATTTATTCAGTCATTCGACACATCAGTAAAGGATTGAAAAAGGATCCTTCCCCACAACTGGTTCAGCTGCCTGCAAAGCCAAATATTGAAAAGCAACAATGGGAATTGACGCAAGAGCTTCAGGACTTATTCATTCAATTTCACGAAGACCATGAACAGCGAAAGAAACGCTATTTTCTTCATTCCCAAACATTCATGGACTTTGGAGCAGAGAAGATTAAAAGTTTGCGTTTTAGTCCCGATGCCTTTTTCCATATCGCATTGCAAGTGGCGCAATACCGAACATTTGGCGAGTTTAGAAGTGTGTATGAGCCAGTGGCAACTCGTTACTTCTACGAAGGAAGAACAGAATGCGCACGCGCAACAAGTATGGAAAAGAGCAGATTTGTAGAAGCGTTGGATGATCGTCAAGAAACGGTTGATAGGCTATATGCACTCATGAATAAAGCCGGCGCAGCCCATTCCGCGCGGATCCATGATTGTCAAAAAGGCTTTGGTGTTGAAAGACATATGTACGGTTTAGAAAAAATCTATCATTTGTTTGGCGCAGAGCTTGGTATTCCATCGTTGCCAGAGATTTTCAAGGACGAAGGATATGTCACATTGCGTCATGATTCCATCTCAACGAGCGGAATGGCCTATGACAATGTGAAATACCGAATGTTTGCCCCTGTCGTAAAAGGGGGCTTCGGTGTCGCGTACATCTTATTGGAAAATTCGATGTCCATTAACATTTCTAGCCATATGGAAGACAAACATATTTGTCAACAATTAATGAGGCATTTAATCGATGCATTACACGAATTAAGAACAATTGCCGATCGCGAGCAGTGAACGGATAGTAAAACATTTACCGAAAAAAATAACGACCTTCCACGTTTGTAATGGTGGAGGTCGTTATTTTTCTATTTTCTTATGCTGCGTTTTCTTCTGGTTTTGGAATAAAGCCTTTCCGCTTTTTATTCGGCGACAGCTTTCGTTCTACCCAAGCCATGACAATATCCGCAATGACTGCCATGAGCGCAGTTGGAATGGCGCCGGCTAAAATAATGGCCGTTCCATTTGTCGCGTTTGTCCCGCGTAAAATAATATCGCCTAACCCACCTGCGCCGATAAATGTTCCAATCGTTGCGACCCCAATCGAAATGACAAGAGCAGTTCGAACCCCAGCCATAATAACCGATAAGGCAAGCGGCAATTCAACCATGCGCAGCACTTGGAATTTCGTCATGCCCATCGCTTTCCCTGATTCAAGCAAGGCTTGATCCACATTTAAAATGCCTGTATAAGTGTTTCTTATAATTGGCAATAAGGAATAGAGGAAAAGTGAAAATACGACCGTATTGGGTCCAAGTCCCATCACAAGCATAAGCACCGCTAGCATCGCTAAAGCAGGAATCGTTTGAATTACGTTGGCCAAAGAAAGTACCCAAGGACTAAGTTTTCGATACCGCGCGATTAAGATGCCGATTGGTATGGCGACAATCGCTGCAAACAATACGCCGTATACGGACATCAGTAAATGTTTATAAAATTGTTCCCATACGTACCAAGCGTTATGGGAATAATAAACTAAAATCTCTTCAGTTGTTTTCATAGCGGGTCACCTCCCATCATTCGAAGTAATTATTTTCCTCTAAAAATGCTTTCGCGATGTTCACGGGTTCTTTCATCAATCCATCTGCTTCATAGTTCATTTCTTGCATTTTTTCTGTCGAGATTTGTCCTGATAATTTTTGAAGGATCTCACGCAGTTCGGGATATTTTTCTAACACATCATTTCGAGCGACTAAAGAAGTGTCATAAGGCGGAAAAAAATGTTTGTCATCTTCCAATACTTTTAAGTCAAAAGCTTTGATACGACCATCCGTTGTGTAAGCAAGGACAATATCCATTTTTCCGCTGGCAGCCGCTTGGTAAACTAAGCCGATTTGCATCGGAAACGTTTCGCCAAACTCAAAGCCGTATTCTTCGACAAAACCTTCATAGCCATCACCTTTTCTTTTTAACCACGAATTATCGACACCGAATTTCAAACTAGTCGCAAGCGGTTGTAAGTCAGAAACGGTTTGCAAATTATTTTGCTCGGCAACTTCTTTCCGAACGGTGAACGCATAGGAATTCGCAAATCCATACGAGTCAAACCAAGTTTGGTCGAATCTTTCCTGGAATTCTGTTTGAACAACTTCAAGCGCTTTTTGTGGATCTTTCATCGGCTCCATGCCTAATGCACCTGATAAATCGGTCCCAGTGTAGCGGGTAGCCGTAATGTCGACATCGCCATTCAGCATCGCTTTATGCTGGACAATCGATGATCCTAAGTTATTCACCATCGACACTTTTGCATCTGTATGGTGTTCAATGAGCAATCGAACCATTTGCCCCATTATTTGAGATTCAGAAGTGCCAAGTGTACCGACTGCAATTGTGTTTTTGGAAGGACCTCCTAATCCAGGCAGCGAACAAGCGCTTAACAGGAGGACCAACGAAACAGCTAAAATGATTAGTTTTTTATTTAATTTCAACATATTGGTAGAGTCCCTCCTATTTCGCTTCTTTTAATTTTTTCATACCAGTTGGGATCGCCCAATCTTCAATTCGGCCTAATAAAAGGTCTGTCAATAAAGCCAGAATGGTTACGGGAACCGCCCCGGCAATAATGTATTCAGGTTGATATAAATTCAGTCCGCTGAAAATATAATCCCCGAGCCCGCCTGCACCGATATAGGAAGCAAGCGTCGCCCAACCGATTAAATAGACGATCGATAAACGAATGCCAGCCATAATGACGGGAACCGCCAGCGGTAATTCCACATAACGAATTCTTTCCCATCCGGTCATGCCAAGCCCGCGGCCTGCTTCCAGCAATATTTTATCCAAACCGTTGATCCCGATATAAGTGTTGCGCAAAATCGGCAAAACGGAATAGAAAAACAAGGCAATGATCGCTGGGATTTTACCAACCCCAAATAGCGGGATGAAAAAGGCAAGGATCGCAAAACTAGGGAATGTCTGAACAATCCCTAAAATCCCCATTACAACGCCGGCGATTTTTGGCAGTCGCGTTAAAGCGACACCTAACGGAACGGCAACGGCAATCCCTAATAGAGCGGCGGCTAAGGAGATGTATAAATGTTCCCATGTTTTTACTAACATCTCGGAACCATTACTACTTAAAAAACTCGTAATGCTGTCCATCTCATCTCCCTCCATTAGTTGGATTGTTGTCATCTTCATCGCCCCAAATAGAATCGTAGACAATATCTACAAGGCTTGCTCTCGTAACGATACCGACAAGACGATTTTCATTGTCGACGACAGGCACATATTTCATGCCCTTTTTTAAAATATTGCGGATCGCATCACGTACGAGCGTTCCTTCTGCTACCGTTAACATTTCTGATTCGAAAGCTTCCGCGACCAATGTCGATTTTTTTCGTTTTTGGTCAATCATTTCTACATCTATAAAACCTTCCAACACGCGCTGTTCGTTAACAACTAGAAGGGAATCGACTCGACTTTGCTTCATCAGTTGAATGGCTTCTGAGAGCGTACGATCTTTCGTAATGGTAATTGGATTCGGGTTGATGATTTGCTCGACCGTTTGAATGGTAGGTTTTGTTTGCACCAATTTTTCTTTACCGATGAATTCCTCAACAAATTCATTGGCTGGATGGCGTAATATTTCATCCGGCGTAGCGCACTGAACTAACTCG
Organism: Sporosarcina sp. HYO08; assembly: GCF_001563475.1. GTDB lineage: Bacteria > Bacillota > Bacilli > Bacillales_A > Planococcaceae > Sporosarcina. The sequence continues at coordinate 44,526 of NZ_LPUT01000031.1, forward strand.
CCATCACGTAAAATAACGATTCGATCCGCCAATTTCAATGCTTCGTCCATATCATGGGTAACAAAAACAATTGTTTTCCCTAGCTTTTGTTGAAGCTTCTTAAATTCATCTTGCAAGGAATCGCGTGTAATGGGGTCTAACGCTCCGAAAGGCTCGTCCATCAAAATAAGCGGCTGATCCGCGGCTAATGCACGTAAAACACCAATTCGCTGCTGCTGGCCACCGCTTAGCTCATGCGGATAACGATCTAAATAATCAGGTGTCAAATCGACGAGGCTAATCAGTTCACGTGCGCGGGCATTCCGTTTGTCTTCTGGCCAATTGAGTAATTTCAGCACAAGCCCAATATTTTCTTGGATCGTCATATGCGGGAATAAGCCGATTTGTTGAATAACGTAGCCAATTTCCCTGCGCAGCTTCACAGGATCTTGGTCTAAAATATTTTCACCGTCAATATAAATACTTCCTGAAGTCGGTTCAATCAGTCGGTTAATCATTTTCATCGTCGTCGTTTTACCACAGCCACTAGGTCCGATAAAACAAATAAATTCGCCTTTTTTAAAATGCAAATTTATATTATTAACCGCTTTTTTTCCTCCTTTGTATACCTTCGATACATTTTCGAATTTAAGCATATAAGGCACCTCCGTTGTTTATGAATAGTAATTGATGAGAAATTAGTTATTTTTGTGGAAAATCAATGCACCTCAAATTTAAAAAATAAACTACACGATTTGCCAATTTAGTATTTTTTTGTCAAACGTCCGCATGGTAAATACTTATCCAAATTAACATACATTGACAATCGATGAAAGGTTTTGCCATTGTATTGCCCCAAAACTTTTCATAAAAGATTGTTCCGCATACGTGTTTTTCAATTTAGTTTTCCCTAGACAGTGGGCAGAAAAACTTTAACCCGGAAATTTAATTTTATCCCCACTTTAAAATCATGAAATTACTCGTCCGACATAACATGCAAAGAAGGGGGGAGTTATGATGAGCCACAAAGTAATCGTCACTTGTGCTGTAACTGGTGCGGCAGATACGGCAAAAAAAAGCCCATATATACCGATTACACCGAAGGAAATTGCAAATGAGGCAATTGAAGCTGCAAAAGCTGGTGCATCTATTGCCCATATTCACGTTCGTAATCCCGAAACTGGTGGTATAAGCCACGATCCGGCCTTGTACAAAGAAGTCGTTGAAAGAATTCGAGCATCGGAAACAGACGTGATTATTAATATGACTGCTGGTGGCGGCGGTGACTGGATCCCAAGTTTGGATGATCCAGCAGTAGGAGGCCCCGGCACTTTTATGCAAACGCCAGAAGAACGACACCAACCGATTGGCGACTTGTTGCCTGAGATTTGTACGCTGGATTGCGGCAGTCTAAATTTCGGCGATCAGGTATATATTAGCCCGACGGAATGGCTTCGCAAGCATGCCCGCCTTATCCAAAAAAGCGGTGTAAAACCTGAACTAGAATGTTTTGATACAGGTCATTTGCGATTCGCTAAACAGTTAGTAGACGAGGGTCTAATCGATGGGGATCCAATGTTTCAATTTTGTTTAGGGCTTCCTTGGGGGGCTGATGCGGATGCGGAAACCATGCTATATATGCATGATAAACTTCCGACCCATGCTCATTGGTCAGCATTCGGACCTGGGCGTCAGCAAATGCCAATGGCTGTTCAATCCATGCTGCTCGGTGGAAATATCCGAGTAGGATTAGAAGATAATTTATATTTGGATCGGGGCGTTTTGGGAACCAATGCCCAGCTAGTTGATCGAATTGTATCTATTATGAATGGTTTAAATGCAACGCCAATGACGCCAGCAGAGGCACGTGTACAGTTAGGGTTAAGAAATCCGCACGAGAGGGAAGGGTAACATGACTGCTGATCCTATTAAGCGTGTCGCAGTAGTGGGAACAGGCGTGATCGGAAACGGTTGGATTATTCGTTTTTTATCACAGGGATATGACGTCGTTGCGACTGACCCTGCACCGAATGCGGAAGGGCGGGTCCGCCATGCAATTGAACGTGCTTGGCCTTCGGTAGTGAAACAGGGGATAGTCGACGGATCTTCAAAAGACCGCTTTCATTTTGAAGCAAATCTTGTGCAGGCGGTTGCAGAGGCTGATTTGATTCAAGAAAACGTGCCAGAACAAGAAAAAATGAAACGCTTGATCTTGGCGGAAATTGACCGGCATGCGAAGGAAGATGCGATTATTGCGTCAAGTACTTCGGGTATTAAGCCAAGTATTTTACAGGCAGACTGCGCGCATCCTGAGCGAATTATTGTTGCACATCCGTTTAACCCTGTTTATTTAATCCCGCTTGTGGAACTGGTCGGCGGTGAAAAAACATCCACGCAAGTCGTGAAGAGGGCGGAGCAATTTTATCATTCCATTGGGATGAAACCACTTATTCTTTCTACGGAAATAGATGGTCATGTTGCGGATCGCTTGATGGAGGCGGTTTGGCGCGAGGCACTGCATCTTGTGAATGATGGTGTGGCAACGACGGAAGAAATTGACGCGTCCATCGTTTACGGACCGGGATTGCGCTGGGCACTCATGGGGCCGTTCTTAACACTTCACTTAGCTGGCGGTCAAAAAGGAATGGCGCATATGCTCGCGCAATTTGGACCTGCTTTAAAACTTCCATGGACAAAACTCGTAGCACCGGAACTGACGGAAGAACTTCAAGAAAAAGTCATCGCGGGTTGTGAACAGCAAACAATTGGACACGCCATTTCAGACTTGGAAAAACGAAGAGATGATTTTTTAATCGAACTGACGCAAATACTCGAAAAATACTGGCCGGCAGCTAATTTGAACGGACCGATTTAAAGGTCGCCCCAGAAGTGCCTGGCTCTTCGTATAGGCGAAATTGATTAATTGGAGGTGGATTCGGTGTCAATCATTCAAAATCCCATTCTTCAAGAAAAGGTTCGTACAGATTGGGTAGATTACAATGGTCATATGAACGATGCTGCCTATGCGGCTGTATTTAGTATGGCAGTCGATCAGTTCATGATTGACCTTGGGATTGACGCGCCATTCCGTGAACAATTTCAGTACTCAATCTTTACTTTAGAAACGCATCTTTGTTATTTGGATGAAGCACATGAAGGGCAACTGCTCAAAGTCAATCTGCAGCTGTTAGACGCAGATGAAAAACGATTACACGTATTTTTCATCATGGAAGACACGAACGGCAATCGGATCGCAACGAGCGAGCAAATGCTTATGGGAATGAATCTAGCCGGGGGGCGTCCAGCTCCATTTCCAGCACCTATACAAAAAAATGTCACGGATTTGCAAGGGATGCATGCGAATTGGACAATGCCTAAGGAAGTAGGGCGTAGAATTGGAATAAGAAAAAAATGAATGTCGAACGACCATCCTTGCATTTTATGGGGGAGGTCGTTCGACTTTTTGTATGGGGAAACATCGGCAGTTTAACGACTTATCGATCTATTGAAGTTTCTTAGAAATGCATTTAATAAAGGAATCCGGGGCATAACCTAAAGCAAAGGATCATTAGCCGAATAGACTACCAATGATAGAACAAAGGAGATGATTTTTTTGAGCTCACGTAAACGACGAATTCACCCATGCAGTTCCAACCCGTGTCAACAAGGGAAACAAGGTAAACAAGGACCACAAGGCCCGCCAGGAAACCAAGGCCCGCCAGGAAACCAAGGCCCGCCAGGAAACCAAGGCCCGCCAGGAAACCAAGGCCCGCCAGGAAACCAAGGCCCGCCAGGAAACCAAGGCCCACCAGGAAACCAAGGCCCACCAGGAGGCTCACTTGGCTTTGCCTTTCTTTACGACACTACCAACCAAGATCTTGATCAAAATGAGGCAGTCACTTTTGATCATAACGGGAATACTCCACTGCCACCGTTTTTATCACATGCCGTAAACACATCAGCAATGATAATTAACGAATCCGGTACGTATCTTATCACTTATGAAGTATTTGCTAAACAAGGAACTTCTGCATTTGCTTTATTTCGGAATGATGGTATGACTAACACTGAAATACCAGGTTCCGCGTATGGAGCAGAATCTGGTAATCAAACGTACAGTGGTCAGGTGATCACGCCTCTAGATCAAGGGGATATTCTCACGCTAGTTAATATCGATGGCGCGACTAACCTGAATCATAGGGTCCCGCCAAGCGACAACAACGGCATCCCAGTTGACAGCGCCTCTATTGTGATTTTAAAGTTAGCGTAGAACAAATACGTTCAGAACACAATGAAATGTGTAGAAGTTCTGCCGGTAAGGATCGAACGGTATTTGTGGTTGATCCGATACTGAATAGTTAAAACAACAGAACCCACCTTGTTACGCAACGGTATAATGCGTACAATGGTGGGTCATTTTTATTTCTTGAAACCTGTTAGATCTTTACGACTTAGCAGATTCAGGTAGCGTTGTTGGTAAATAGAATCGATTTGAATGTTCAATTTATGTATGTCTCCCAATCGAATAGTAGGATAATTTTCTATTCGATTGGGAGGTTAAAGATGCTTTGAAAGGCTAGGCAGAGGTACGGAGCGAAGATATTACGGAGTACAGTTGCTTGTTGTGATGGTTAACTCCCATCCGCCAGCAATACTCCCGCTGTCCGAACCTTCGTCATCGATGACATAAAGGTTCCATGTCCCATTTGGATCTGTAAAGTTAAAGGAGCTTAACATTGAGCCTCCAGATGGCGATGGGGCATCTGGGAAGTTATCAAATACAGCGCCGGCGTTGGTTGGCTTGAATGTGCCCGTGAACAGGGTGTTGTTACCCGGCATTGCAGTTGGTGCCAAGTCATCAAGTGTAAGAGTTATATTGGTAACATCATCACTGCCCCCTACATCCGACATAATGGTTGCATTCTGTCCACTCGGTCCGACAAGCATTATATCGATATCGTCTGGGTATTCGTGGCTTAAATTGATAAGTCTCACAGTAACTTGAACAATATTACCTGTCATCCCTGAGACGGTGATTGGTGATGGATAAGGCGTTGCTGGGCCGCTGTCAGGTATAACAATGTTAGCAGGATTTGTGAATGTTCTTGTTTGAATGTCACATGCCGGCGGACAAGGACTCTGTGTAGACCTCCTGTCAATCGCAGTAAATGGACCAATTGGTTTAAAAGTAAAACCAGGTGTGCACTGGTGATCTTCCTGACGTCTACTACGTCTACCACATCCACTGCAGCCGCCAAATCCATCATTACGGTGAAAAATTGACATATTATAACACCTCCTTTCCTTGCTATACTATTCAAGGAATCACGGCTCGGACGGGCTATCAACTCAAGGAAGAATAAGAAAAAACGGCTGTTCTGACAGGTTATCAGGACATCCGATAAATTTATTGATCACGATTTGTTGATTCGTGGGATCTTATATAAAGTCGTTATTATCATCCACAATGAGCATCTATAGTAAGACGATTCCATTTTAATAAATTTCTCAAATCTAATTTTGCCCAGACGCTAACTCATTTGCATCATATGATACGACGAAAGAGAAAACTTTGGAGGTGCTTTTAAGCATGCAAGACAAAAGATGTAATGAAGGGCATGGGCGAGAGTTGATTTGTATAAATGTTGACAAGGTATACGACTGGATTGTAAAAGAAAAGTCATTTGATATTTCCCCAACGGAAGCTATTGCTTTTCCGGCCCTGCACTCAGACACATCACTTGCCAACGCAGTCGTAACCTGTGAAGTAACGCCTGCGGCAATGGATCCTGTCGTCATTCTAAATCGTGAAGATCGAGAGTTTTGCATTGATGGGAAAAAGGTCTGTCTTCAACAACTCACCATTCAAAAGAATTTCACTCTAACGGTGATCGTCACGGTGGCAGGCGGAACACTCAGAAGTGTGGGGATTCCAGTTTCACGTTGTGAACAAGTTACACTATGCGCACCTGAGGGAACAGACGTTGAAGTTACGTATACCGATTTAGATTGTTTCGTTTGCAGTACGGGAGCTCTCGAATTTGTTGCGGGTACGCCAAATGTGACGCCAAATTCAATCAGATTCACTGATCTTAATATCTCAGTTTCAACTTGCCAAAGCATTCAATCAACATTCCCGGTCACTGTTGAATTTTCAGCGAACTTCTGTGAACCAAGAGAAGATTTTCCGACTGCTGCTTGTCCTGCGCCGACTCATCCCAAACAATGCCCAGCCATTTTCCCGGATACTGATCATCGCCGCCACTGAAACAGACTAATGATGATGAACGTCAGTACCTAACATATTCCAAAGAGAGGAAGATCCTCTCTTTATTTTTATTGATTGCTAAAAATGCAGGGGTAAATTACAAATACTAATACAGTTTTAAGCTTATTGGAACTTGTTATTGCTTATGCACGTAAAAAAACCGGCCGCTTTCACAATGTGAAAGCAGTCGGTTTGATTATCCTAAACAGTTGTCCAGGAATTGAACATTCTTTTGCTGTCGACTTATTGCGTTATTCGATCGTAATTCCTGCGCTAGCAGTTCCGGCCACGACCGTCAAAACATTAAGACCAGTTGTATTCACTGAATACACCATCAATAGTCGCTCCCCGGCAGCTACCGGAACGTTGAAGTCCGAAGCACTATCGAAAACAGGTGGATTACCTACAACTAAGCCAGTTGGAAGTGCCAAATCCACAGCAACACCTGTAGGGCTGAAGGTGTTGCTCCCTGCTTGTGCACGATAAACTTCAGCAGTTACCGTTGTTGGCCCGAGAATGCTAATACCTGCCGCTGCTGTAAAGTACGCGGAGATGGCTGTCACGTTGCCTGCCCTAGGAACAGCAAAAGCAAAGTTTTCAAGTCCAGCAGCACCTAGGTCAATCGTCAGCCCTAGGGCACTAGCCGTGACAAAGTTACTGCCGAACCCAACAAGCCCTCCCAGACTTGCCAAAGCTCCTCCCAAAAGGGAAGTTAAAATCATTGGACCTCCGGATGCAAATGGAATAATGGAGCCAGCAACTGCCGGAGGAGTAGGACCATTACCATTCGATGGGGGAAGACAATTTACGTCAACCGCTATAATTGGTCCGCGATTACAAGCAAGTGATCCATTGCCCATGGCGCTAATATTTCTACGTCTACTGCTACATCCACATCCATGATGTCGAAAATTCATAATATCACCTCCTTTCTTTGTTAATCCATTCACGAAGTGGAAAAAAGGACGGGCATTCGACTTTGAAAAAGTAATTTTTTCCATTTATTTAGTCTCTTCTGTTGAAAATCCCGTAAATTGAGTTGTGAAACGAAGAACTTAGTGCAACTAATCTCCTGAAAAAGAAAAAACGCCCCTGTAACAGAGGCGCCTAATGATCTATTAAGTCGAGGGTTAGATGAATACCCGACTTTTTATAGAAATCTGTGCATTAGTCTTTAGGTGTTTTAAAGTAATTCATTTTCGAAAAGAATTTGAAGAATGATAAGCCATCATTGTCTTTCTTTTTCGTTGTATCCGAAATGTTTGGCGTATTGATCTTTTTTTCATTTTCAACAATCGCATGTACTTTATTGAAAGTTTCAACAGTCGTTTTTGGTGTGTGATTCGTCTTAACATCTGCGTGTTGGGTGTGATTGTTCTGTGAAAAGTTTTGTGGAGCGGCGGCCTGAATGATGTGTTTCTTTGTAGGTGCGTTAAAGTTTCTAAAAGATCTATTGGATGTATGGTGTGGGAGATTGCTTGCAGAAGGGAAACGATGGTTGGGTAACGATTGCTGCTCATTTTTGTAATCTAGATTGTGGTCAAGTGATTGACTAGCTGAAATCTCATTCACGTTTTTGGCGGAATTGACAACTTCCCTTAGTTCATTATAGGAAGTGAAAAATGTATCCGATTGAAAAGAAGGTGTTTTTGGTAATTTGATTGGCGTCCTATTTTTTTCTGATGTATTAAAATTAGAAGGATCTTGGGTAATACCCAATTCTGTTCGTTCTGTTTGCTGAATCTGATTGTCCTTATTGTTCAAATTTGTCGTGAACGATGAAAGCCCCTCATTTAATTGACCAATTGCATGACTTAGCTGTTCTAATTGGACTGAAAAATGTTCTGCTTTTTGTTCGTAATCTTCATGCTGCATAATTTGTTTTTCATCCATCTTCTCCGTCCGTCCCTCCAAATTTCCCGCTTTCGATTTAAGGCTGCTGTGTTCATCTTTCATTAACAAATAATCATCAATGATATCTCCCGCTTTTAACGATATTAAAGTTTCTTTATAGGAAGTGATTTTTTGTTTTAATTTTTCTATGTCATTTTCGAAATTCAACTTGGCATTAGCCATTAGATTTCACCCCTTTACAGTACATTATTATTCTATTGGTGCACATCTCTTTAAGTGACTCTTTGTTTTACGGGAAAAACACAATATTTTTTAAAAGATCAGCAATCGCCAAGACACAAAACTTTTAACATCATACGCTACGAATAAGTTTGAAACTTGGGAGGTGTCTAAAACCATGGAAGAAAAATATTATCACGGTGACAGAGAGTTGATTTGTATAAATGTTGATCAGGTCTATGATTGGATTGTCAAAGAAAAATCATTCGATATTACATTGACAGAAACGATTGGGTTTACTGGACTTCCAGCTGATGCACAACTCGCTGGCGCAACGTACCAATGTGAAGTAACTCCTGCTGACGATTTTCCTGTTGTCATTTTAAGCCGCGAAGATCGCACATTATCCATTAATGGAAGAACTGTCGTGTTACAACAGCTTCATATTCAAAAGAATTTTGTCGTTACGCTTTCAGTAACATTGGCGAATGGCGTAACGTATACAAGTAGTGAAGAAATCCCAGTTACACGTTGCGAACAAGTCGTCTTATGTGCACCAGAAGGAACAAGCGTTGAGGTAACGTATACGTCGCTTGAGTGCTTTATTTGCTCGGTCGGTACTGCTACTTTGGTTACTGGAGGCGGGGCGATTGACTTTACAGGCCTAGCCATCTCGGTTACAACGTGCCAGAGCATTCAATCAACATATCCAGTCACTGTTGAGTTTCATGCTAACTACTGCGAGCCAAGGGAAGATTTACCAACGGCTTGCCCTTCACCTGGACGTCCAGAGCAATGTCCTCATGTTTTTCCAGACTTCGGCCATTGCCGCTAAAAGAATAGAGTTGAATTGCCAAGCATATCTTAAAGAGAGGATAATCCCTCTCTTTATTTTTTTAGAAAAGAGGTTGAAAATGTCTGGACATGACATAGAAGGGAAGATTACAGAGCTCCATCTGCAGACGATGGCTTATCTTGGTGAACTGAAAAAATGGATCATTGAACAGCGACAGTCTAAGCGCTCACAGATCATCTGTTATTTTACGTACTCACTAGACATTGCACACGATGGAGAAGAGGAAAGTATATGCTTTGGCACTTTTCATATACATAATATGGGGGATCAGGTTATTACGAATCCTGTTATACTCATTCAACTGCCTAAAGAATCTCCGTTTTCCTTTTCTGGAAAATATGTATATGGAGATTTTAAACAATCGTTAAAGCCAGCAAATGGATGGGAACGGATGAATGCCAAGGAAGATCAGGAGGAATTTTGGCTAAAGCCGTTGGGGAAGCAATCTATTGAACCAGGTGAAAGAATTTCTTTCTCTGATTTTCAAATTCGATGGTCTCCAAAAGAATCGTATGCCGGAAGTGTTATGGCTTATACCTATTGTGATGAGATAAAAGAAGGCATCGCTGTTATGAATCCGATTAGTCTGAATGGGACTGTACGTATACGGGAGGGTGAAAATGGGTGAATCATCGGAAAGAGAGCAAAAACAAGCGGCGACGAATGTGGTCCGCCAGTTAATAGAAAACCGGTTTGAGGGTCGGGAAGAAGGAAAACAGGACAAAGATCAGAGTTTTGTTTTTTTAGAAAGTGACACGTTGAAAACTTTGCTGCGCTATCTTTTAGTGGATAGGAAAAGCCAAGCTTCCGAACAAAAAGCTTCAGCGAATGAAACATTAGATCATTTGAAAATTATGAATGAACTTGAACAAGTCATTGCGGAGCACAAAAAGGAATTTGAAGAGTTGAACACGTTGTTGAAAGAGAATTGATGTCCGTAGTAGTCATCAACTTGTAGCCAACAGTTAACATGTATCTAATACTTGGGGAACTTCTGTGACGGGAGGAACAGACGTGAATAGTGAATACATTAAAAATAGCGACCCCATTCAACTGCAACAAATGATCATTTTTTTAAGGGCGGAATTGGCAAAGTACAAACACGAAGTGAAAAAGCACAAAGACGATGACTACTACTATTCACTAGTTGAACAACTCGAACAAGAAAATAGCCAATTAAAAAAAGAGCAAAAAGTGTTGAAGCAAAAATATTATAAGTCTATGAAGGAATTTAAAGTAGAGGCCAATGCGTATCAAGAAAAAATTCAGACCTATGAAGTGCAGCGAAAAAAGTATATCACATCGATTCATAAATTAAGAAATTCTGCAAACGATGTACAACTAATACACAAACAGTTGGCGGAACTTACGAAACAGGTGGAAGTTGCACTAGAACGCAATGCGGATCGGGGAGAAAATCAAGGTGAGCAATTTTCTTCACTTCATGAACAACTGAACATCCAACATACGGCGATCGAACAATTTGAAAACAAGCTACTCTTACTCATACATAACAAGTTGGAACAAACACATGAACAAATCGAGACGCTGCGACTATCCAATGAAGGGCAACTTCAAATTGAAAAAGACCGACAACTGTCCCAAGTAATAGAGTTGAAAAATCGTAAAATAGAAGAACTTGAAGAGACTATTTCAAACTTAAGCAAACAAAGTGAGCAACTTAAAAATGACCGCACACGGAAACAAGATGAGCAAGTTTCTACGCTTAACGAACAGCTTAGCAGGCAATCCACCGCAATTGAACAATTCGAAAAGAAGCTAATCTTCCTGATGCGCAGCAAGTTAGAACAAACTAATGAAAAAATTGATGCGCTGCGGGTATCTAATGGGGAACAGGTTCAATTTGAAAAAGAACAACAACTACATCAGGAAATCGCGTTGAAAAACGAAAGAATAGAAGAACTTGAACGCAATATTACAAACTTTAAGGTACAAAATGACCAATTGCGCGATCAGCTTGCAAATCGTGAAAGTAAGCAACAGAATGAGCAAGTTTTAGCGCTTCGTGAACAGCTTAGCCAACAGCAGACAACGATCGAACAATTTGAAGAGAAACTGCTCTTACTGATTCATAACAAAATAGAACAAACCCATAAACAAATCGATACGTTGCGGGCATCTAATGAGGAAAAAGTTCAATATGAACACGAACGCCAGTTGCGTCATGAAATTGCATCGAAAAATGAGAGAATAGAAGAACTTGAGCGAAACATCTCGAATTTGAAAAAACAAAGCGAACAATTGAAAGAGGATCATATACGAAAACAAGACGCGCAAGTTTCGTCACTTCAGGAACAATTGGCTCTTCAACAAGCAACAATTGAACAATTCGAGGAGAAGCTATTCTCGTTTATTCATGACAAGCTGGAACAAACGAATGAACAAATTGATACGTTTAAAAACTCTAAAGAAGATCAAATCCAATATGAAAAAGAAAAGCAGCAACTTCGCGAGGAAATAGCAGGGAAAAATGTGAAAATAGAAGAGCTTCAGATTGATGTGTTTAACTTAAAAGAACAAAGTGAAAGTTTACGCAATCAACTTGAGGAGAACCAAAACCAAGCACAAAACGCGCAAGTTTTGTCACTTCAAGAACAACTGGCTCTTCAACAAGCAACGATTGAACAATTTGAAGGGAAGCTATTCTCGTTTATTCATGACAAGCTGGAACAAACGAATGAACAAATTGATACGTTTAAAAACTCTAAAGAAGATCAAATCCAATATGAAAAAGAAAAGCAGCAACTTCGCGAGGAAATAGCAGGGAAAAATGTGAAAATAGAAGAGCTTCAGATTGATGTGTTTAACTTAAAAGAACAAAGTGAAAGTTTACGCAATCAACTTGAGGAGAACCAAAACCAAGCACAAAACGCGCAAGTTTTGTCACTTCAAGAACAACTGGCTCTTCAACAAGCAACGATTGAACAATTTGAAGGGAAGCTATTCTCGTTTATTCATGACAAGCTGGAACAAACGAATGAACAGATTGATACGTTTAAAAACTCTAAAGAAGATCAAATCCAACATGAAAAAGAAAAGCATCAACTCCGCGAAGAAATAGCAGTGAAAAATGTGGAAATAGCAGAGCTTCATCGCGACGTATCAAGCTTGAAAGAAAAAAGTGAACGTTTGCGCGATCAGCTTGAAGAACATCGAAGCCAAACACAAGACGCGCAAGTATCTTCACTTCATGAACAACTAATCCTTCAACAAGCAACAATTGAACAATTCGAACAGAAGCTTACCACACTCATTCATGAAAAGATGGCCCAAGCCCGTAAGCAAATGAGTACACTGCGGTTATCTAAAGAAAACCAAATGCAATTTGAAAAGGCAAAAGAGCAGTTGCGTCGTAAAATCGATAGGAAAAATCGTAAAATCGAAGAACTTGAACAAAATGTCAAAGATTTGAAAGAACAATGCGATCAGTTGCGTAACCAGCTTGAACAAAGCAGTAATCGACTGCGGGAACTTGAAACATTAAATGCCAAACAGTCCGATGAGCCTTCGGAACTGGTGATTCAATTGGAACAACAAATTAAAACATTATTAGCAAAATCATTCGAATACGAAGAGAAACTAGATGCCAAGATTCTTCTTGTCAATGATTTGGAAGAAAAACTAGATGAACTTGCGGCGGAACTTAGCGAGTTGAAAAGGAACGATGCCGTGGAAGATTAACACAAATAGTAAAGAAGAGCGAGAGAGTCCCAAAAGCATCTGGCATTTTGGGGCTGTCTTTGTGTTCACTAAATCTTCACCTTAATTATAATAATTATTACTAACGATTGACTTTTATATAGTATTTATGGCAGTATATTATATGAGAACGTGAAGGAGTGATTTAGCATGGAACAAATTAAAATTAATGAACAATTAACAATCCAGAAGATGGATAACCATTATTGTATAGTGAAAAACATTAAGGGCAGTCAACAAGTTGAGTTGTGCTTCTTTAGCATTGTTGACGCACTCGCATATTCCGCGGAACGTAATTATTTATAATATAAACAAAAGCTAGTTCAATGAATATTCTCATTTGGACTAGCTTTTTCTTATTCATCTCCAAGAAGCTTTAATTCTTCGAGTGAAAAACACGCCAAGTTCCAGCCAGATCCAACTATAAATGAAAGAGAAAGCAAAAATGCTTCCAATGAATTTCAAATTGAATGCTGCTGTAAAGGTGGGGCCTAAAACTGGAAAATCTAGTACAAATAAAGGGAAGCAAATTCCGACCGTCAGTAAAACGCCGTTTAACAAAATAATCCCAAAGCGGCGCTTCATTTTACGGAACGTCCAGCCGAGTCCGAGCCCTAGTAATCCGGTCGTGAATGGAAAAATAAACAGTTCGCTCGGTTCGATGACGAAAAGAAGAAAAACCGTAATCACATACGTTAAAAGCCCTAATCGAAATGTAAGCAATGCACTTAATAATAGGGGCAATGTTGCAAAAGGGCTAAAGAATATGCCGATTCCGGGAAGTACGGTGCCGGCTGCTTGCAAAATGGCAGCAATTGCGGCCATTAAAGCTGCAAATAGTGATTGTTGTACGGTGGACCAATGTTGCATAAATCGATGCAAATCTTTCGGATCAGACGAAATTGATTTCAAGAAATACATCATATTCTCCCTTTTTGTATTAGTGTATGGTGTGCAACGGACTGTCACCACTGGAAAAAATCTACAAGTATAGGTACATCACAACCGTAAAGACAATTCATATGAAAGTTTTGTGAAGATTTGATATGCTCTTGTTAGTAAACAAGAAAAATATGAATACTGGAGTTGCTACAATGGAAAAAAAGATGGAGCAAATTGCACATTATAAAGAAGTAATGGGGAACTATCCAACTGGTGTTACTGTTGTGACAGCACTTGACGAAAACGGAGAGCCGATGGGAATGACTGTCAATTCATTTGCGTCTGTTTCATTGGATCCGCTTCTTGTTTTATGGTCAATCGACAAAGGTGCTCATTTATATGAGCAGTTTTTAAAAGCAGATCAATTCGCAGTAAATATTTTAGCGGATGATCAAAGGGAACTTTGTTCATTATTTGCGAGTAGAACTCCGGATCGTTTCGGGCAATGTAAGTGGGAGAAATCTGAGTTGAACTTGCCGGTTTTAGAGGATTCACTTGCTGTCTTACAATGTAAAACGTTTAAGCAAGTTGAAGCGGGCGACCATGTGATTTTAATCGGGGAAGTCGTTGAAATTGAAAAAGCGGACAAAGCACCACTCTTGTACCATAAACGAACAATGGGTGCGATCCCAACTAGTTTTTATCAAGCATAAAAGAAAACCTGTCATCCAAGTTTGGATGACAGGTTTTTTTATTCACAAAGCGGGAACGTGTAGTTTTGAGAAGACTTGTTGTAAATCTGCGATTAAGTCGTTGGCTTCTTCTACACCAACTGAGAATCTTAGCAGTCTATCACAAACACCGCGGCGCGTACGTTCTTCTTGTGGGATGTCAGCATGCGTTTGCGTTGCCGGGTATGTAATAAAGCTTTCTACGCCCCCAAGGCTTTCTGCGTAAGAAATGAGCTGTATATTTTCAAGAAACGTTCCGATCCAGGCACTATCTTTCAGTCTGAAGGAAAGCATGCCGCCTTTTCCAGGGTAAAAGACATCTGTGACGCAAGGTTCGTTTTTTAGGTACTCGACAATCTTTTTAGCGTTCGAATCATGCTGTTTCATGCGTAGGTGAAGTGTTTTTAACCCTCTAATGACAAAGAGCGAATCGAAAGGAGAGAGAACCGCCCCGATAGAATTATGGTTAAAGGCAAGTCTTTCACAAAGCTCCCCGCCTTTTGCGACAACAAGACCTGCAAGTACATCGTTATGTCCGCCAAGGTATTTTGTCGCGCTATGAACAACAATATGTGCGCCATGCTCTAAAGGCCGTTGGAAGTAAGGCGTTAAAAACGTATTGTCAACGATCAGCAAAAGCTGGTGTTTTTCTGCAAGAGCCGCATACTGTTCGAGATCAATTTCTTGCATAAGTGGATTCGTCGGTGTCTCAATGAAAATCGCTTTTGTATTGCTCGTAATCAACTTTTCCGTCTCTTCTACGCTGGCAAAATCGGCGTATTTCGTTTGAATAGAATAGACATCGGCATATTGTGCAAGCAATCGATAAGTACCGCCGTAAATGTCCTCCGGAACGATGAGTTCATCCCCAGGTCTAAATAAAGATAATACTAATTGAATTGCTGCCATGCCGGAACTGCAGGCAAAACCTTGATCACCGGATTCTAAGTTTGCAATCCCCTCTTCTAAAATCGCGCGCGTAGGGTTTTTTGTCCGTGTATAGTCATACCCGGTTGAAAGTCCTAATCCTTCGTGGTGATAAGCGGTAGACAAATAAAGAGGCGGGTTGACCGCTCCGGTTTTTGCATCACTGCGATTTCCTAATTGTACCAGTCTCGTATCCAAGCTACGTTTCCCCATGATCATCATCCTTTATGAGAGTAATAAAAAAGAACCTTTCTCGTGTAAGAAGAAGGTTCCCAAGTTTACAGATTCAATCTTCTTATCTTCAAGGCATTGTTTGCCTAATGGAATTAGCACCATACCTATTTGGCTGGTTGCTGAGACATCTTCGGGCCAATCCCTCCGCCTCTCTTGATAAGTGAAAGTATAAAGTTGTGCGAATAAAACAATTTATCCAACTTTACCATGACTAGGGGAATAAAACAAGGTTTCTTTTAGTGAAGTGAAGTTTGTGTGAAACATTAAAGGAGATATTCGTAACGTTCAACATCGAAGTTTTTGAAAATAGTGTATACTATTAATAACTTAGCTTGTGGAAGAAGGAGATACTCATGGGTTTGAAATATGCAGATGATAGCTTAGCTTTACATACGGATCTATATCAAATTAATATGGCAGAATCTTATTGGGCAGATGATATGCATGAGAGAAAAGCTGTTTTTGAATTGTTTTTCCGTAAGTTGCCTTTTGGGAACGGGTATGCGGTATTTGCGGGACTTGAACGGGTTCTTGATTACTTGAAAAACTTTAAGTTTAGTGAAAGTGATATCGAGTATTTGCGTGAAGAGGTTGGTTATAAGGAGGATTTTCTTTCCTACTTAAAAGACCTGCGTTTTACAGGGGATGTCTATTCAATGGTTGAGGGAGAAGTCGTATTTGCGAACGAACCAATTCTGCGAGTGGAGGCACCGCTCGTTGAAGCGCAACTTATTGAGACGGCATTATTGAACATTGTCAACTACCAGACTCTTATTGCGACAAAAGCGAGCCGTATTAAACAAGTCGTTAAAGACGAAGTTGTCATGGAGTTCGGAAGCCGACGGGCACATGAAATGGACGCAGCTATTTGGGGAGCAAGAGCGACCATCATTGGCGGTGTGGAGGCGACAAGCAATGTCCGGGCGGGGAAACGATTCGGCATTCCGGTTGCCGGAACGCATGCGCATTCAATGGTGCAAGCATATAAAAGTGAATATGAGGCGTTTCATTCATATGCCAAACGCCATAAAGACTGCGTATTTTTAGTTGACACTTACAATACATTGAAAATTGGCGTTCCAACAGCGATTCAAGTAGCGAAAGAATTAGGCGACAGTATTAACTTTATTGGTGTGCGATTGGATAGCGGCGACATCGCCTTTTTATCCAAAGAAGCGCGTCGGATGTTGGATGAAGCTGGATTCCCAGATGCTAAAATTATCGTTTCAAATGACCTAGATGAATATACGATTCTTAACTTGAAGGCACAAGGGGCTAAAGTTGATATATGGGGAATTGGCACAAAGCTTATTACAGCGTATGATCAGCCGGCACTTGGTGCGGTCTATAAAATTGTATCGATTGAAAATGAAAAAGGTGAAATGGAAGATACGATTAAAATATCCTCTACAACAGAAAAAATGACAACGCCGGGACGTAAAAAACTGTATAGAATTATCGATCGTGAAAATGGAATGGCTGAAGGCGATTATATTACGCTGCACGACGAAGACCCGCAATCTGAAAAACGCATTAAAATGTTCCATCCCATCCATACTTTCATTTCAAAGTTTGTGACGAACTTCATCGCAAAAGATTTACATGTTCATGTGATTGAAAATGGAACGGTTATTTATGATAATCCACCACTTGCATCTATGCAAAAGTATGCGCAAGAAAATATGGCTCTTCTATGGGATGAATATAAACGATCACTTAACCCTGAAGAGTATCCAGTCGACCTTAGCCAAAAATGTTGGGACAATAAAATGCGCAACATTCGAGAAGCGCAGGAGAAAGTGGAAGAATATATTAACGGGTGAGGTGCAGCTATGAAAACACTGCAAGCAGAAATTATTAAAGAGCTTAAAATGAAGCCGGTCATCGATCCACACGAAGAGATTCGGAAATCCGTTGATTTTATGAAAGAATATGCGAAGAAAAATACTTTTGTAAGAGGCTTTGTACTAGGGATTTCTGGTGGACAAGATTCCACGCTCGTTGGCAAATTGGCACAAATTGCAGTGGATGAGTTGAATGGGGAGTCCGGAGAAGAGCGTTATCAATTTATCGCAATCCGGCTGCCTTACGGTAAACAGTTTGACGAAGAGGATTGCCAAGATGCCTTGGATTTCATCCAACCCTCAACCATTTTGACGGTGAATATTAAAGATGCAGTAGACGCCAGCGTTCGTTCCTTAAAAGAAGCGGGCATCACCCTTTCCGACTATGTGAAAGGCAATGAGAAAGCGCGGGAACGAATGAAAGTGCAATACGCCGTCGCTGCGATGAAAAGTTGTGTCGTACTCGGCAGTGACCATGCTGCAGAAGCCGTCACTGGATTTTACACAAAATTCGGAGATGGCGGCGCGGATCTTATGCCAATCTTTAGGTTAAATAAAAGACAAGGTAGACAGCTGCTGGCAGCGCTTGATTGTCCATCTCATTTATACGAGAAGGTGCCGACCGCCGATCTAGAAGAAGAGAAGCCTGCACAACCAGATGAAGAAGCGCTAGGTGCGACGTATGAACATATCGATGACTACTTGGAAGGAAAAGAAATTCCCGAAGAAGCAAAAAAGGCCATCGAAAATCATTATCTTCGCTCACAGCATAAACGTCATATGCCAATTACGATCTTTGATGATTTCTGGAAATAACAAGGAGCTCCGTTTGGGGCTCTTTTTGTGTGAAATGGGGGGCTTGCTGCGAGTTCCCCTGATCGCACCCTAAGTTTCCCTGAACTTGTCGTGAGTTGCCCGCAAGCTGCGAGTTCCCCTGAATGCACCCTGAGTTCCCCTGATCGCCTCTCGAGTTTCCCTGAACTTGTCGTGAGTTGCCCGCAAGCTGCGAGTTCCCCTGAATGCACCCTGAGTTCCCCTGATGGCCTCTCGAGTTTCCCTGAACTTGTCGTGAGCTGCCCGCAAGCTGCGAGTTCCCCTGAATGCACCCTGAGTTTCCCTGATGGCCTCTCGAGTTTCCCTGAACTTGTCGTGAGTTGCCCCTAAAGCATGTGAGTTCTCCCGAATTTCGTGTGTTGCAATTAACCTACTCCAGTTTCCAACTATTGCCCATCAAATTATCGTTGCCCGCTGTTGTGGCGAATGTTCAGTTCCTGTATGATGAAGATACATTTTTTAGGATTGAAATTTCGTGCATTTAACGGGGGGATTAAGATGAACATTGCAGGTAAAATTCAAGAAATCCTGAATAACATCGAAAAAGTATTAATCGGAAAAAGAGAGGTCGCTGAACTAAGCGTTACCGCGCTGCTTGCAGGTGGACATGTCTTACTAGAAGACGTTCCCGGCGTTGGTAAAACGATGATGGTGAAGGCGCTCTCCAAATCAATTGGGGCAGATTTTAAACGTATTCAATTTACCCCCGATTTACTGCCGTCCGATGTTCTTGGTGTTTCGATCTATAACCCGAAAGAAATGGAATTTGAATTTCGGCCGGGTCCGATCCTTGGAAATATTATTCTAGCGGACGAAATTAATCGAACATCTCCAAAGACACAGTCCGCTCTATTGGAAGGAATGGAAGAATCGTCGGTAACGGTTGATGGTAGGACCATTCAGATCTCGCAGCCATTTTTTGTCATGGCAACACAAAACCCGATTGAATATGAAGGGACGTATCCATTGCCGGAAGCGCAATTAGACCGCTTTTTATTTAAATTAAAAATGGGCTATCCGTCAAGGCATGAGGAAATTGAAATGCTTGAACGGGCTGAAAAAAATACCCCGCTTGAAAAGCTAGAATCGGTCGTGTCATTGGACGAGCTCATTGAGCTTCAACATGCTATTTTAGATGTGAATGTCGATCAAGCAGTGAAGTCCTATATGATCGACTGTATCGCACAAACGAGAGAGCACCCATATGTTTACCTTGGTGTCAGCCCCCGAGGGTCATTGGCACTAATGAGAGCCTGCCAAGCCTATGCCCTGGTAAAAGGCAGAACATATGTAACGCCTGATGATGTCCAATATTTAGCACCATTTGTATTTAGCCATCGCATGATTTTGCAGCCAGAAGCGAAGCTTGAAGGGATTACAACAGACGAGATTATTGAACGGATTTTCACTAAAGTGCGTGTACCGATTGATAGGATTCATTAAAAAATGACGAATGTTAAAAACCTTTTCGCCGTTTGGGGACGTTTTCTTTTTGTTGTAATCATTCTTCTTTCCGCCTTTGTCTTTGCGATGTTTCAGGGCGGGAAAGTAAGTTGGACAATTTTTTATATGATCTTGCCATTCGTGATCTATTCGATTCTTTTATTCTTTTATCCACTTTCGGGGCTCTCCATAGATCGAACCATCCGAACGCCGCGTGTGGAAAGTGGCGGGAACCTGATGATTTCGATTCGCATGAAAAGAACAAACCGTTTCCCGCTACTTTACACTGTAGTAAAGGACAAGTGGGTGGATAGCAGTGTGCAAACAATCGCAAATAATCGATCAAAACAGTTATTCGTTTATGGATGGAAAAAAGAGTTTGAATGGCAATATGGGATGGATCGAATGCCGCGCGGAGAGCACCGATTAGTTGGGATCGAAGTTGAAATAACAGATTTTTTTGGATGGATGAAAAAAAGAATGTTTTTTCCTATTGAAGATACGGTGCTTGTGTATCCAAAAATCATGCCAGTCCAATTTGCACCATTATCTACAGACTTTGACCAAGGAGCCGTTGTATCGCCTTTCGCGGCACAGAAAGATACAACGATGGCGACGGGTGTTCGCAACTACCAAGCGGGAGACCGTGTCACATGGATCCATTGGAAGTCATTTGCGAAAACACAATCATTAATGACGAAAGAGTTTGAGGAAACGCGTTCACAAAAAACAGTCATTCTGTTTGATGGAAGACAGTCCAGTACATTTGAAGAGCAAGTGGAATTTGTTGCCTCGATGGTGAAGACGGGAGTGGATCAGCAGGCAGATCTCGCATTGATCACATTCGGTTCAAAGTGGGGACAGTTTCCTCAGGTCCAATCGAAAAATGAATTTTACGAAGTGCTTGTACATTTAGCGAAAATAAAGCCTGCCGCAACAGAGCGTTTTGACTCGTCTCTATTTGCGGGAGGAAGGCAAGGACAAGACCGCAGCACAGTCGTTGTCACTGGAAATCCCGATGAGCATTTAATCAAAACATTACTGCAGAGCGACGTCGACTTACAACGGATTCATTGTTTTGTCGTCGTAAAATCCAAAAAACAGTTGCAAGAAAAGATCAAGCAGTCTATTCAATATGCCAAAAAGCAAGGTGTTCAGATTGTAGTAGTAGAAAGAAAGCAATTTACAAAAGCATTTGGGATAGAAAAGTAAGGTGGCGGTAAATGTGAATGAAGTACGTATGGATCGACGGCTGCTTGCCTTTCTTTATTTACTTGCATTTTTACTTTTATGGGAATGGCTCCTTCCAGTAATGGCATTAACTGATTCTGGCTATTTGCCATTATTTTTACTGTTTATCGTATTATCATTTGTCCTTGCGTTATTGCGGTGCAAATGGTGGTTGTCTGGATGTATTAAAGTGATCTATATCATCTGGGCGCTACATAATACCGCGACAGACCAACTTTTACTATCAACAGAAACGCTGCATCATTTACTAAAAGATGTTTTTTCAAATGGAGCAGCAATTGTCGCAGGAGATTGGCAAGGAATTACAGATTCCTTTCGAACGGTATTATTTTTCTTACTCCTTTGGATGATTACGTATTTAATCCAACATTGGATTGAAGTAAGAAAAAGCATTTTACTTTTTTACGTACTGACGATATTATTTATCTCATTTATTGATACGTTTAGTGCTTACTCGGCGGAAGGTTCTATTCTACGAATTATGATTGTAGGTTTACTGCTGCTTGGTTTGTTGTTCATTTCAAAATTCGCAGCTGAAAATGAGCAAGTAATACCGGGTGGTGTCTTTGCTGCGATTTCTCTGCCACTTCTTTTCTTTGTCATTTTAGGTGGTTTGTTATCAAGCGTACTACCCCAGCATGATCCTGTATGGCCAGATCCAGTTCCGTATATTAAAACGATGGCGGGAGGAACTGCAAACGGCGATCAAAGCGCCGTTTCAACGAGCGGCTATGATCCGGATGACACAAGGTTAGGCGGATCATTTACAGAGGATGATACACCGGTCTTCCAAGCAAAAGTCGACAATCGGCAATATTGGAAAATCGAAACGAAAAATACGTATACTTCAAAAGGTTGGGAACAGGAGTTTCCGGAAGACGAGGAAGTCTTTGTTTTCGTACCTGGAGATGTAATGGGAGAGCCTATCGAAAATTCCCAAAATGAGACCAAGGAAGCTCAGTTGAAAATGACTGAAACGTATCCATTCCTTCTCTACCCTTATGGAATGCAAAAAGTGTTTACGGACGACCCGCATGTTCAGTTTCATCAATTGCAATCATCGGGACATTATCGAACGATGATGGGGAACGAAGAAGCAGCGTTGACAGATGTGACGATTGAATTCGGTGAACCGACATACAGCTTGAAGGAATTGCGAGCTACTTCTATGAAAGACCTCGAGTCGCTGGGGGATGAATTTCAATCCTATTTACAATTACCGGATCAATTACCTGACCGTGTTCGCGAGCTTGCCAACTCCTTAACCGAGGAACGAGAGAGTGTTTACGACAAGGCGATGGCTATTGAACGGTATTTTAAAAGAGGCGGCTTTGTATACGCACGTCATGATGTTGCCATACCAGAAGAAGATGAAGATTATGTGGATCAATTTTTGTTTGAAACGAAAAGAGGATACTGTGATAATTTTTCAACTTCGATGGTCGTCTTGCTGCGCGCTGCGGGTATCCCGGCACGTTGGGTAAAAGGGTTTGCTCCCGGTGAAATCGTGAAAAATGAAGGCGGGAAAAGCATTTATCAGATTACGAATAACGAAGCCCATTCATGGGTTGAGGCCTATATGCCGAATGTTGGGTGGATGCCATTTGAACCGACGATTGGATTTAGCAGCACGGCGGACGTTACGTATGATGTTGAGCGAGATGCTAATACGACTGAATCGAACGTAACGGAACAAAAGAAGCCAGAGCAGCAAAAGAAAAAAACACAGACTACTAAGAACGAAAGTACATTTGACTTAGGCAAGTGGATGAGTGGCAATAAGTGGAAATCAGTCGTTATCATTTTAGCCATATTAATTTTTGGCTGGTTGGTTTATCATTTGCGGAGAAAATGGCTGCCAGCAGTGCTCGTTCGCATGCATCGAACAGGAAAACTGGATTGGCACGCATTTGAAAAGCAATATAAAAGTTTGCTGCGCCAGCTCGATCGTATCGGCTATCCACGTGCCCCTGGACAAACGCTCAGGGCGTATGCCGAGGAAATCGACAATTATTTCGGCGGTGATCAAATGCGTATACTTACAGACGCTTATGAGAAAGGTATATATGGCAAGAATATTGTGGATCATAATTGGAAGAAATTGCGAGAAGTGTGGGAAGATTTAATCAACAGGACTTCTGGTTGATTTTTACGTTTTTTAGCAGTAAGATTTAAAAAGAAATAAGAACGACACGCGTGGAAGCTGACTTTCTAACGCGTTTTTCTCCTTTGATTAGGGGGATAATCGAAAAAAAAGGAAGAGGTGGATCGATTGTCAGCAACTCCTTTATTTATTGAACAGGAAAAAATTGTTGTGCTTGACTTAGGTAGTCCGTATAACCAACTGATTACACGAAAAATCCGTGAGTTGAATGTTTATAGTGAACTTCATCCGCACACAGCCACTGCCGAAGACATTAAAAATATGCACGCGGCGGGAATTATTTTATCTGGCGGTCCAATTGCGGCGGAAAATCCAGAGAAATTTGGAATCGATCCAGAAATTTTTTCGCTAGGCATTCCAGTTTTGGGTATTTGCCAAGGGATGCATCTTGTATCCAACCATTTCGGCGGACAGTCCGAAAAAACGGCAGAACGCAATTACAGCCAAGAGTCGATTAAAGTCGACGCGACGAAACCGCTATTTAGCGGACAGTCTGTAGAGCAAAGCGTTTGGTTAAGTAATGGAGATCGAATTGTTCAACTGCCAGAAGGCTTTGGAGCTTATGCGGGCGGCCAAGCATGCGAGATTGCTGCAATCGGTCACGCTGAAAAGAACATATACGGTGTTCAATATCATCCAGAATTCGCAAGTTCTGAACATGGCCAAGAATTACTGCGTCATTTTGTAATGACGATTTGTAACGTAAAAGGTGATTGGACGATGGCGAAATTTGTCGATATTGAAGTAGAGAAGATCCGTGCAACAGTTGGGGATAAAAAAGTACTTTGTGCTTTAAGCGGCGGTGTTGACTCTTCAGTAGTAGCTGCTTTAATTCATCGCGCAATTGGTGATCAATTAACATGTATGTTTGTGGATCATGGGCTTCTTCGTAAAGGTGAAGCGGATAGCGTAGTGGAAACATTTAGCGGAAAGTTCAATATGAATTTCATTAAAATTGACGCGAAGGAACGTTTCTTAAGCAAATTAAAAGGCGTTTCCGACCCCGAGCAAAAACGTAAAATCATTGGGAACGAGTTCATTTACGTATTTGATGATGAAGCGGCGAAGCTTGACGGCATTGATTACTTAGCGCAAGGAACAATCTACGCGGACGTTATTGAAAGTGGAACATCGACGAATGAAGTGATTAAGTCGCACCATAACGTCGGTGGTTTGCCTGAAGATATGGAGTTCCAATTGATCGAGCCTCTTACAGCGCTCTTTAAAGACGAAGTCCGCCTGCTAGGTCTTGAGCTTGGACTTCCAGAAGAAATAGTTTGGCGTCAGCCATTCCCAGGTCCTGGTCTTGGGATTCGTGTACTTGGCGAAATTACAGAAGAAAAACTAGAAATTGTTCGCGAGTCGGACTGGATCCTTCGCGATGAAATTAAAAAAGCTGGACTTGAACGTGATATTTGGCAATATTTCACGGTTTTACCGGATATTCGAAGTGTAGGCGTAAGAGATGAAAAACGAACTTACGATTATGCAATTGGAATCCGTGCGGTTACATCAGTCGACGGAATGACTTCTGACTGGGCGAAAATCCCGTGGGATGTACTTCAAAAAATTAGCGCTCGGATTACAAAAGAAGTTCCGCATATTAACCGTGTACTTTATGATGTAACAAGCAAGCCACCAGCAACAATTGAGTGGGAATAAAATAGCATATAGTAAGTCGTATAATACCGGGAATATGGCCTGGAAGTTTCTACCGGAGCACCTTAAATGCTTCGACTACGATTCCGCGTAAAAGATATTCATTTCTTTTATTTGGACTAGTTTTGGGGAAGCATACGAGTAACTTCGTTGCTTCCCTTATTTTTATATGCCTATCACTTTCATCAATCTATATTCAAAGGAAGGTCATTATACGAATGAAAAATTATTTTGAATTTGACAAGTTGGGAACAAATTATAGACGGGAAATTATTGGCGGGATCACAACGTTCCTAGCCATGGCATACATTTTAGTCGTCAACCCGATCATGCTATCCTTGGAAGCCATACCAGATTTACCGGACGCAATGCGAATGGACAAAGGTGCCGTCTTTGTAGCAACGGCGTTGGCTGCGGCAGTCGGTTCTTTATTTATG
Source organism: Sporosarcina sp. HYO08 (assembly GCF_001563475.1). Taxonomy (GTDB): domain Bacteria; phylum Bacillota; class Bacilli; order Bacillales_A; family Planococcaceae; genus Sporosarcina. The sequence continues at coordinate 69,828 of NZ_LPUT01000031.1, forward strand.
GGATTGATCGCGAAATATCCGATTGCATTGGCTCCGGGTATGGGACTTAACGCATTTTTCGCATTTTCAGTTGTATTAAGTTATGGACTCCCATGGCAAACAGCTTTAACGGGGGTACTCTTCTCAGGTCTTATCTTTATTATCCTTTCTTTATCCGGACTACGGGAAATCATTATTAATGCTATTCCGGCACAACTTAAATTTGCAGTCGGTGCAGGTATTGGATTGTTTATTACTTTCTTAGGACTGCAGAACGCGAAAATTATCGTTGCGGATCCGAATACGCTCGTCACACTGGGCGATCTATCTAAAGGTACGACATTGCTTGCGATATTTGGACTCGTGATTACTGTCATTATGATGGTACGAAAAATCAATGGGGCAATTTTCTACGGTATGATCGTGACGACGATTATTGGCATGATCGCAGGTCTTATTGACAAACCGACCCAAATTGTTTCAAGCGTACCGGATGTGTCGCCGACATTTGGAGCAGCCTTTGACGCACTTATCCATAATCCAGGCTCCCTTTTTACGACACAATTTTTAGTTGTTGTCATTACCTTTTTATTCGTCGACTTCTTTGATACGGCTGGAACGCTTGTCGCTGTGGCGAACCAAGCCGGTTTAATGAAAAATGATAAATTACCGCGCGCAGGAAAAGCATTGTTATCAGACTCACTTGCAACTGTTACCGGTGCGATTTTCGGAACGTCTACAACGACTTCCTACATTGAATCGTCGGCGGGAGTTGCAGCGGGTGCAAGAACCGGGTTTGCTTCTATGGTAACGGGTCTTTTGTTTTTACTTGCATTATTCTTTTCACCTTTATTATTTGTCATCACAGCCGAAGTGACTGCACCAGCACTTATTATTGTCGGCGTATTGATGGTGTCTACGCTTGGAAACATTGAATGGAAACGATTTGAAATAGCAGTACCGGCATTCTTTACAATTATTGCAATGCCGCTTACGTATAGCATTGCTACCGGGATCGCAATGGGATTCCTTTTCTATCCGATCACAATGATTTTAAGCGGCCGTAAAAAAGAGGTTCATCCAATTATGTATGGCCTATGGGTAATCTTCTTGTTGTATTTCATATTTATTAAATAGAAAGTGTTTCAATAGCCTTCTCGATTGGCGGGAAGGCTATTGTCATTCTCATACGAGCCGAAAAAAGTTTTTGAAAAGAAATTAATCTAATGTGTTGACTTTGGAATTTTAGAATGATATATTAAGTAAGCAGTCGGGAACGACGACAAAAAACGACAACAAAAAACAACTTCTTTAAAAAGAGTTGTTGACATGAAGAGTTGTCGATGATAAGATATAAAAGCTGTCGCTAAGGCGACTGCGCAATGAACCTTGAAAACTGAACAGCAAAACGTTAACAAATACGTTTACGGATCCGACCCCGTCGGTGAAGTGAACAAAACAAGAATCTTCGGATTCAAAGTCAGCAAGAATTGAGCAAATCAATTTCTTCTATTATGGAGAGTTTGATCCTGGCTCAGGACGAACGCTGGCGGCGTGCCTAATACATGCAAGTCGAGCG
>NZ_LPUT01000032.1 GCF_001563475.1 Sporosarcina sp. HYO08
GCGATTGTTACCTCAAAGTAACAACTTGCAAAAGTAGGGTGGGCTACATCCGAATTTACGCCTGTGGAGTGCTAAACCAACCGTAGTAGCGTGAGATTGGCGAGGCGGGGTACGAAGAAGCAGGAATAGTCTGGCATAGAAAAAGGACATTTTTCTATGTTTTTAGTAGCAGTGGTGTGTGTATGAAAAAGATATTAGTCGTGGACGATGATCCAAATATTTTGCAATTGGTTAAAATCCAATTACAGGATGCCGGTTATGTCGTTTTGCAGGCAACGAATGGCTATGAAGCTTTGGAGATTTTAGCAAACGATCGACCGGATCTAGCGATTGTGGATGTTATGATGCCAGGAATGGACGGCTTTACAGTAACGAAAGAGTTTAAGAGGACGACAGACATCCCCGTATTATTGCTGACAGCAAAAGGAGAGTTGGAGGATAAAGAAAGAGGTTTTTTGGCGGGATCAGATGATTATGTTGTAAAGCCGTTTGAGCCAAAAGAGTTGCTCTTCCGCATCCATGCGATTTTACGAAGGTATGATAAGGCAGCGGATGACCTCATTCAAGCTGGCTCATTGATGATCAACCGGCAGAGCTATGAAGTTTCTGTCGGCTATAAAGTATTATTACTTCCGTTGAAAGAGTTTGAGTTATTATCGCTGCTTGCATCACGTCCCAATCAAGTATTTACGCGAGACATCCTTTTAGAACGTGTATGGGGTTTCGATTATGAAGGGGACGAACAGACGTTAAACGTGCATATTAAGCGAATTCGAGGTAAGTTGGATCAACTAACGAAAGATGTCGTTATTTCAACGGTAAGAGGCGTGGGGTATAAGTTAGAGGTTCTGGCATGAAATCATTATATGGAAAGTTTTTAGCTTTTACGGTTGGCATTATGTTTACAAGCGGTCTTGTTGCTTATTTATTCGTGAATACATATTATCATCAAGTGCTAAAAGAGAAGAATGACTGGAAGAATATGAACATCGCCCTTAGCATTACATCATTCATCGAACAGAATGGATCACTGGATTTAAATGAGTATCTCAGGACGCAAGCAGCGATGGGTTATAGACTTTTGGTAATTGATTCTAAAGGGGAAGCGAAGTTATACGGAGAACCTTTTCGAAAGGACAATTTGTCGCCGGCTGCGGTGGAACAAGTATTAAATAGAGAAATTTATCATGGGATGCGTGATTTGCCGAGTGAAACATTTGTAACGGGTTTTTTCTCGAATGAATCGGCGAATACGGTTGGCGTTCCTTTTAAGCATCAAAATGAGCAGTATGCCTTATTTCTTCGCCCAGATATTAAGATGTTATTTACTGAAGTGCATCATATACTTGGTGGAATGGTAATTGTCATGGCTATTTTCAGCTTATTATCGATGCTCGTTGTTGCTAAAAAATTAATAGAGCCGATTACGAAGCTGACGGTTGCAACGAAAAAGGTTGGCGAGGAGCAGTATTCTGAAACAATTCAAATTAAAAGGAAGGACGAAATCGGCCAGTTGGCACAAAGCTTTCAACGGATGACAGAAAAACTACGGGAAAATGATCGGATGCGTAAGGAGTTTATAAGTGATGTATCTCATGATTTTCAAACACCGCTTCTGAATATTAAAGGCTATTCAGCGCTTTTATTGAAGGAAGAGTTAAAAGAGGACGAGAGAAAAAGCTATGCGTCTGTCATCCAGTCAGAAACGGAAAGGCTGTCATCACTGACGAAACAATTATTGCTATTAACTTCATTGGATCAACTTACTTCTCCGCTAGTTATGAAAACATTCGACTTGAGTGCACAGCTAAAAGAAACTGTTCGTAAAGTAAGGTGGCTGTTGGAGGAAAAAGAGCTTTCGCTGTCGATGGACATGGAGGATGTACGTTACACAGGTGATCCTGCTTTTCTTGAAAAAGTCTGGGAAAATCTGTTATCCAATGCAATTAAATATACACAAGTTGGGGGCTCAATCGATCTGTCGCTGACGGATCAAGCCGACGGTGTCAAAATTAGCTTTAGCGACAATGGCATCGGTATGGCTGAAGCAACAAGGATGCATGTATTTGATCGTTTTTACCGGGCAGATCAATCAAGAACAAAAGAATCGGGCGGCACCGGTCTAGGGTTATCCATCGTTCAACAAGTAATCAGCCTCCATCAGGGTACGATTGAAGTGCATAGTGAACTCGGCAAAGGAACTTGTTTTACGGTATTCTTGCCAAAACTGTAACGTTCCGTTCATCTTCCGTTCATGTTCATTTCTTATGATATACGTATCGTATGAATATCAAGGAGGAATGTAAAAAATGAACGAAAAATGGAGTATTCGCCTCATTCGTATTGCCGCGATTTTTGGCTTGATTGGGACAGTGTTAGGTTCACATATGGCAGGAGCAGGATCGTATGCATTTCGACCGATTCACGCGCATATTCTTCTGGTTGGCTGGCTGTCATTATTTGCTTGGGGTGTCTTTTATCGCTTATTCAAAGTGCGCGCGAAAAAGCTCGTGGCATTTCATGGCTGGACGGCGATCATTGGTGCAGTTGGTTTAACGACAGGAATGTGGCTGCAATTTATGCGTCCATTTGGCGTTAACGAAACATTGGCGCTGATCTTGTATATCGTCGGCGGTACAATTTTGCTTATTAGTTTTGCGTTATTTGTCATTCTGACATTCCTAACGGAAACGAGTGAACGTGTATGAAAAGGAAATGGTGGATAGCTGTTATAAGCTGGCTGCTAGTGACAATCATTTTATCAGCAGTCGCACCGGGGGCAAAAGAATTTACAGAGGCGAATAAAAATGCAGGTCTTCCAGATGATGCTGCTTCCATTATTGCAGACGAACAATTAGAGCAGTATTTTCCACAGGAAGGCGGTATCCCGTTATTTGCCGTTCTGTTTAAAGAAGAGGGCTTAACAGAACAAGAGATTCTTCAGATAGCAACGGCGATTGAAGCCGTCGATACAGAAGGGGCTGTGGAGGCACTGCCTATTACGAAGCTCCAACCGGAAATAAGGCAAACGTTTTGGTCAGCAGACAAGAAAACATTTTTCATGCCGCTAACAGCTTCGGAGGAGTTGGAAGGAAATGATTTAAATGCAATCATTTCTTCAATGAAAGAACAGGTGGCTCAACAAGTAGATAAATCAATCGAATTGTCGTGGACTGGACCGGCTGCGATCGCTTCAGATGCAGTAGAATTATTTAGCCGTGCGGATGTGGTCTTACTTCTTTCGACAGTCGGACTTATTCTTGTACTGTTGCTGATCATTTACCGCTCACCGCTGCTTACTTTCATTCCGCTCGTTGCAGCTGCAATTGTCTATGCTGCTGTTGACCGGCTTATTGGACTATTCGCATCAGCCGGCTGGTTTATGACGGATAGTCAGGCGTTGTCGATTATGACCATTTTATTGTTTGCCGTTGTGACGGATTATTCCCTATTGATCTTTTCGCGCTATCGTGAAGAATTGAAGCGCCATCAGTCGGTGGATGCGGCAATGGTTGAAACGATGCGCTACGTAAAAGAGCCTATTTTTTACAGTGGCAGTACAATCGTACTTGCTGTTGCAACGTTATTTTTCACAGTGTACGAACCGTACCGAAATTTCGCTCCTGTTTTTGCAATTGCGGCGGGTGCCATGCTGATTGCGGGTTTAACGTTACTACCAGCCCTTTTTGCATTGATCGGCAGAAAAGCGTTTTGGCCGGTTATCCCGAAATATGGTGAAGAGAGTGTTGAGAAGGCGACAGTATGGAGTAAAGTTGCTTCTACCGTGACGACAAAACCACTTCGTTTTTTCATAACGATCATGTTGTTATTAATCATTAGCTCCGCTAACTTACTAAGCCTTGGGAAGAGCTATGACTTAATCGATTCGTTTCCAGAAGATCTTTCGTCTCGGGTTGGATATGAACGCCTCGGTGATGCTTTTTCAAAAGGAAGCTTAGCACCGGGAACATTACTGATCGTTTCTGAAGAACTGTTAACAATGGATGGACTGCAAGCGATGATTGACCAAGTGGAAAGTGAACCGGGTGTTGAAAAAGTAACAACGCAAGGAAATCCTTTATCTGCAGATGGAAAAAGTGCCAAATTTTCTATAATTTTCACAGGAAACCCATATGACGAAAAAGCATTCGACACGGTACTTACCTTGCGGGATCAAGAAAAAAGCATTGTGAAAGAAGCTGGGCTTACGAAGACAGAACTTTATTTTGCAGGAGAAAGTGCGAAGTACGCGGATTTACGGGATATTAATAGCCGTGATTCGTGGCTTGTGATGGGATTAATGACGATCCTTATTACCATTATGCTTGGGTTGCAGACACGTTCTGTTATCGCTCCGCTCCTGATGATCGGCACAATTGTCTTATCGTACACGGCAACATTGGGTCTTTCCTTATATTTATTTGACGTCTTTTTAGGGTTAGAATCAATTGGTTACCGAATTCCACTTTATACATTTGTGTTTCTTGTAGCTTTAGGTGTCGACTACTCAATTATGCTCATCGCTCGAATTCGGGAAGAAATGAAAATGGTGTCATTTGAGGATGCGGTGCGAAATGGACTTGAACGAACAGGCGGCGTCATTAGTTCTGCGGGGATTATTTTGGCGGCCACTTTTCTCGTTTTAACGACAATGCCGATTAATGAGCTGAAGCATTTTGGATTCATCATGGCACTCGGTATTTTGATCGATACATTTATCGTTCGGCCTTTGCTTATTCCAGCGATATTAATGTTGCTCGGTAAACGAAGTTTTTGGCCGACATTGAAGTAAATTGAAATAATAAGTCACTTCTCATCAATTGAGGGGTGATTTATTTGTTTCTGGGCATATCAAGAACAGTGAAGTACCGTACAAAATCTACATAAGGATTGTGCTACACTTGAATTAAGGTTTGCATTTATGCTCTTTTGTATAGGGGGAACTATTGTTGACAAAAAAGATGATCATGTTTGATATTGATGGTACATTACTGGACCATGATAAACAATTACCTGCCTCGGCCAAGGAATCGATTCAGCTTTTGCAAGAGGCTGGTCATGACGTTGCGATTGCGACGGGGCGCCCGACTTATTTCTTTGAGGACTTGCGCGAAGAATTGGGCATCAACTCGTTCGTTTGTTTTAATGGGCAATATGTGGAGATTGCGGGCGAGGTGATTTATAAAAATCCAATTGATCGGGAATTGTTGGCGCATTTAGCGGAGTATTCGATTTCTCGGGAGCATCCGATGGTCTTTTTGGGCGACCAGCATATGCGTGCGAATGTTGAAAGTCATCCTGATATCGAAGAATCACTCGCTTCCCTGCAAATAGACGCGTCACAGCTTCTATTTGATGAGCACTATTTCAAAGAAGCCGATATTTACCAGGCATTGCTCTATTGTAAAGATCATGAGGAGTCTTATTATCAAGACAATATACGAGACTTGAATTTTATCCGTTGGCATGAATATTCAGTGGACGTTCTTCCGCTTGGCGGTTCAAAGGCAGTGGGTATTGAAAAGTTCATCGAAAAGGCCGGATATTCGAAAGACGATGTCTATGCCTTTGGCGATAATTTAAACGATATTGAAATGCTACAATATGTCGGTCATGGCGTTGCGATGGGGAATGCGCCTGAACAAGTGAAGAAAGTTGCTAGATACGTAACGAAAGACGTTAGCGAAGATGGTATTGCATACGGACTTGAAATGGTTGGGTTGTTGAAATAATGAGAAGAGTGGTTGATGTAGAAAATAATTCTACTGTCAATCACTCTTTTTACAGGAAGGCAACGAATCAGTGGTATACTATGAAGATCAATTTACGGCAGGGAGGTAATGAAACGTGCAATATTCGAAATCGAAGATGGAGCAACTCGTGAAAAACAATGCCGAACTGACAAAACGTCTTAAACAGGTGATGAAAGAACATGACTTGGAGAAAAGTTTCGCGTTAAAAGCGTTATACCATTCGGATGTAAAAGACGGTGGAACGTATCAGCGGGATTACCAGGAATTATAAGTGAAGAGAGGGAACGAAAAGTTACCTTTTAGAATAAAATAATTGATTTGTATATAGGTGCCTAGTGATCGTCACAACTCGCATATTTCCGCGAATTGTAGCTTTCCCTGGCACCTTTTTTAATCTACGACTTTAGGTCAATCCAAGTTCATCCTCCAGCCTGTTATAACTGCCCTCTTATTGCAATACGTTTAATGTGGAAGGTTTAACCAATTTCAGGGAATGGGGAGTGGGGCTGTGATTCGGTTTACAAACTGGGCATTAAAAAACAAGGCTGCAGTGATTTTGATGGTTGTTTTGTCGCTGGGGCTTGGGATTGTTAGTTATTTCACATTGCCAAAGGAGTTTTTGCCGCCTGCGGATAATCCGATGGTGACGGTCATTGTCATCGGGCAAGGGACCGATGCGGAAACGATGACCGAGCAAGTGACAAAGCCGATTGAAAAAGCGATCGGGACTGTGAAAGGGAAAAAAGATGTGTTTTCAACTGCTGCAGATGGCTTCACGTCTGTAGATATTTCACTGGATGCATCGATTGATATGAAAGAAGCAAAAGCACAAGTGCAGGAAGCGGTCGACAGCATTCAATTACCAGAAGGCTATTCGAAGCCGATCGTTTCACAACTTAATCTTGATATGATTCCATTATGGCAAATCGGGCTATCTTTTCCCGGCGGTATAGATCGCAATGCCATGGAGAAAGTCGACAATGAAGTTATTCCGAAGTTTCAAGGAATTTCGGGCGTATCGAATGTTTCGGTGTACGGCAGCCAACAAACACAAGTGAACGTGAAGGTGGATCAAGAAAAGCTAACAGCGCATCAAATTCCGCTTCAAGCGCTTATGGGCATCCTTCATGGGAAAAATCTTGCTGTATCGGTTGCGGAAGAGACGATTGACAACAAAACGACGTCTATTAAAGTTGTCGGTCAAATCGACGGGGTAGCAGCATTAGAGGCATTAGAAATTATTCCAGGCATTCCATTAAAAGAAATTGCTACTGTCGACATTGCAGATTCTAGTTCTACATTTTTTACACGGGTGAATGGCAAAGAGGCCGTTGCCTTAGTGCTTTATAAAGAGCCGAATGCCAATGCGGTCGCAATTGGTAAAAAAGTGGACAACATGATCAAGCAAGTGAATGTGGACTTCAAATCAGCCATTGAAGCGTCCATGCTCATTTCGTTTTCTGACTTTATTGTCAACTCGGTAGACAGTATGATGCAAGCAGTTCTGCTAGGTGCATTGTTTGCAACGATCATCATATTCATCTTCTTGCGCCATATCCGCATGACGGCAATTACGGTCATTAGTATCCCATTGTCACTCGGATTAACATTATTATTGCTGTCGCTTTCAGGCATTACATTAAACATTTTAACGATCGGTGCAGTTGCGGTCGCAGTCGGACGATTAGTCGACGACAGCATAGTCGTCATTGAAAATATTTTCCGGAAAGCACAAAATAGGGATTTTTCAAAGCCTGTCATCGTCGAGGCGACAAAAGAAGTGGCGTCTGCCATTACATCTTCCACGTTAACGACCGTTGCTGTGTTTTTACCAATGGGGCTTGTCAAATCGATGCAAGACATCCTTTTGCCGTTCGCCTTGACGATTACGTATGCACTTTTATCATCCTTACTCGTCGCATTGATCGTCGTACCGTTAATGAGCTCAGGCCTGCTGCAAAAAGGAAAATTGCCAGCGTATAGGACGTCAAAACGATATATGCGGATGTTGGATTGGTGTCTTCGCCATAAATGGGTACCGCTTGTGACAACAATCATTGTTTTTATTGGGTCAATTGGCTTGTATTTTGCAATGCCGAAAGGGACCGAAGATGCGACGGATCAAGACATCGTCCTATCGATCGCGTATCCAGATGAAGTGCCTTTTACGACAGTGAAAGAAGAAGTTTTACAATTAGAAACATTTTTAATGAAGCAATCCACTGTAGAAGAAGTCATTCTCTTCCTCGGATCCAACCCGGAAGATGCCGAATTTAGTGAAGTAAACGCACAAAATACCGGACGTTTTCATGTGGTGATGAAAAGCGGTGGGAGCACGGAGAAATTGATCGAAAAGATCGATCAGCAAAAAGAGCAGTATCCTGATGCCGAAATGGAAGTTTCATTCGTTTCGATGATGCCAACAGGCGGTTCGACCATTTCGCTTGATATCGTAGGAAAAGATGCATCCGAATTAGTAACGGCAGCGGATCAGGTCATGGATGAAGTAGAGGGGATCCCCGGCGTTGAAAAAGTGACGAGTAATCAAAGTGATGTCAAAGCAGTTTACGACATCGTTATTGATCAAGAAAAAGCAAATACAGAAGAAGTTGCAAGACAAGTGCAGTTGTTGTTAAATCCAGTCCCACTAGGAACGATTAAACTGGAGGACAAAGATACGATGGTCTACTTGGATAGTTCCATGCATCCAAAGACAGATGCTGAATTGAAAGAAATCCAAGTCATTGTTAATCAACAACTCGTTCCGCTTTCCTCTATTGCAAAAATCGAAAAAGCAAATAAGCCGACAAGTGTGTTACGGAAAGATGGCAAGGAATACGTACGGGTGACAATCGAGGTAGATTCGAAAGATTTGTCCAAAATCTCCCAAGAAATTACACAGAAAACAACTACTCTTTCATTGCCGGAAGGCGTTACGATTGAAACAGGCGGGGCGGCAAGTGCACAAGCGGATCAATTCGCAGAACTGTTTCAGCTCATGGCAGTTTCGATCGGACTTGTTTACTTAATTATGGTGATGACATTTAAAACATTACGCGCCCCGCTAGTCATTTTGTTCACATTGCCTTTGGCGGTCATCGGGGCCGTTCTCGGATTATTAATTGCGAAAACGCCTATTGATATTGGAGCGATGATTGGTGCGTTAATGTTAATCGGTATTGTCGTAACGAATGCCATCGTTCTATTGGATCGGGTCAGACAAAATGAGGAAACAATGTCGATTCGAGAAGCATTGCTCGAAGCGGGGGCCGCTCGTCTACGTCCGATCATCATGACGGCGTTGGCAACAATTTTTGCCATGATTCCACTACTAGTGGGGAAAGAGGAGATGGGCAGCTTAGTTTCAAAAGGTTTAGCGGTTGTTGTCATTGGGGGATTGACCGTTTCAACGTTATTGACGTTGATCATAATACCGGTCATTTATGAGTTGTTTCATTTCAGGAAGGCGAAGAAACAGCGAGTGGAAAGCTTAGAAACACAATAGGAGCGATAAAAAAGAGTTATCCATGTAGTAGAAGTCTAGCTACATGGATAACTCTTTTTATCTTCAATTAGTAGAGAATGTACATTTTATATGTACATACAAGTTTTTTCTTCATACACTGACAAGTTCCTTTTGAGATTCTTCGGGTAATAACTCTAGCTCAACTTCATCATTTGTCGGAATCCCTAATAAGTCGCAAGGACGTCCAACTTGATCAATTCGACCATCTTTGATCTTAATAATTCGATCCGCAAGTGCATGGGCATCATTTTGATTGTGGGTTACGAATATTGCAGTCGCATTCGCTTTCTTTAAGATGCGGCGAAGGTCTTCACGGATTTTAACAAGCAGATCCGTGTCTAGATTACTAAATGGTTCATCTAAAAGAATGAGTTCAGGCTGTGGTGCGATCGCACGTGCAAGTGCAACACGTTGCTGCTGACCTCCGCTCAATTGATGCGGATATCTTTTTTCAAAACCTTCTAGTTCAACAAGTTCCAAGACTTCCTTCAACCGTTTCATTTTTTCATGTCGGCTCATTTTAGGAAGGCCGAATAAAATGTTGTCTGCTACACACATATGTGGGAACAGTGCATAATCTTGAAACACCATCCCAATCCCGCGCTTTTCAGGCTGTACAAATGTATAATCATCAAATATTTTTTTACCTGCCAATGTAAATGAACCGCATTTCGGCATCTCAAGTCCAGCAATTAGTCGGAGAATCGTACTTTTTCCACTGCCGCTTCGCCCAAGTATGGAGATGACCTCACCTTTTTGTACCGAAAATGTAAAACCCTCGACTGCCTTTGCTGACGAATTTGTATAGTTGAAACACATATTTTGAATGTCTATAAACATATTATTCCGGCTCCTCTCGTAGCAACTTATGGAAAACGAAAATTGCAATTGCACTAACACCGACTATGAGCAAGGAAGCTTGTGACGCTTCCATAATCTTTTCATCACTTGCATATTGAAATGCTTTTGTTGCGAGTGTGTCGTAGTTAAACGGGCGTAAAATGAGCGTCAATGGAATTTCCTTTAAAATATCGACAAATGTAAGGATAAATCCGCTAATAATGGCGCCTTTCATCATCGGAATATCAACTTTGAAAAACGTTCGGAAACCACTGACACCGAGCATACGTGAAGCATCCCGGAAATCGGTGCCGATTTTAGCGTATCCTGATTCAATGGAGTTGTAACCAATTGCGAAAAAGCGAATAATGTACGCGCTGACGAGCATAACGAGACTGACACTTAAGATAAGCGCGGAATCTAGGCCCATAGAGAGATACAGAGGTGCTAAAAACCGGTCAATGGCAATAAATGTTGTCACAACTGCCACCGCAATGACCGCTCCAGGTATGGAATACCCGAGTATCGTTAATTTCGGTAAAACATTTCCAAACTTATGCTTCGTAATTCGGCTGAAATTGCCAATAACGAGCGAGAATAAAATAATGAGCGTTGCGGCTGTTCCAGCAACAATGATGGAGTTTTTGGTATACGTTAACACTTCTTCCATTGGAACTTTACCGAACGTAAGTACAAACCAATCCAGTAGCTGTAGAACCGGTATGAGAAATGCTACCGTAAAAATAAATAGCGTATAAGACGTTGCGATAACCGCCTTTTTCCCCGTCAATTTAACGAGCGGGAGCGGTCTCACTTTCGTTGATGCGAAACTATATTTTTTCCCGCCTCTGAGTACCCACTCGATAACGAGAAGGAAAATAACGATGCCCATTAAGGACGCAGCAAGTTTGATCGACGAATCTAGATCCCCTAAACCAAACCATGTTTGAAAAATAGCAGTACTGAAAGTTTGAATGCCGAAATACTTTACAACACCATAGTCGTTTAACACTTCTAATATAACTAGGCTTACCCCACCAATGATCGAAACACGTGAGATCGGAAGGACGACTTTGAAGAAAATGTCCACCGAGCTTTTTCCAAGTGTTCGTGCACTTTCAATGAGGGAGGCTGCTTGATTGGATAAGAAAATTCTAGTAATCATATAAACATATGGAAAAAGAAATAATGTATAAATAAAAATAGCGCCTGGGACATTCATGATATCGAAAAAGGCCGGATTCGGCGTGATATCAAACTGATTGCGCAGCGTCTTTTGAATGATCCCCGTGTAGTTCAGGATGCCGTGATACGTATAAGCACCAATAAATGGCGGGATCGACAAAGGTAAGATCAATGCCCATTTCATAAAGTTGCGAAGCGGGAAGTCATATTGTGCGATGAGCCAAGCAAGACTTAAGCCAATTACGATAGTGAAAATGGCTGTAAAAAAAACAAGTGTGAGTGATGACTTAATGTATCCTAGCAGCATAAACTCCTGAATATGCGCCCAATTTTCACTTGGAGGTGTAAAAATACCTGTTACTATCGATAAATTTGGTACAAATAATAAAATAATAATCAGTACTGAACCGATCGTCCAACCATTTACATTCGAAATTCGCCTCATCATGCCAAACCCATCCTTTGTCATTTCCCAAAGTACCCCCTACTGCAAAAGCAATAGGGGGTAAACCTTTATTTCCAACCTACTTCGTTAAAAATCATAATCGCTTTCGCACTATTTTCTCCAAGAGTTGTTAGTGGGATATCCTGTTCTTTAAAGTCACCCCAAGATTTTAGAAGTTCTGCTTGTTCAACATCCGGATTGACCGGATATTCATAGTTTGCTTCTGCAAATGTATATTGTGCTTCTTCATCAGTTAAGAATTCCAGAAGCTTCAATGCATTGTCCGCATTTTTTGAGTTTTTTACGACGCCAGCACCACTAATGTTAACATGTGTGCCTGTCGTCTCTTGGTTCGGGAAGAAAACCCCAAGTTGTTCTGCCACTTTTACTTCCTCAGGATCTTGTGAGTTGAGCATTTGTCCTAGGTAATAAGTGTTCATGATTGCAATGTCACCAATACCAGCAGCGACAGCCTTTGCTTGGTCACGGTCTCCGCCTTCTGGACTGCGTGCCATATTATTGACGATTCCTTGTGCCCATTCTTTCGCTTTTTCTTCACCGTCAATATTGATGAAAGAAGCTAATAGTGATTGATTATAGACATTTTCGGAAGAACGGATCAGTACGCGTCCTTTCCACACATCTTCTGTGAGCGCTTCATAAGTTGATAACTCTTCAGGCTCCACTTTATCTTTATTATACACTAGAATACGCGCACGTTTTGTCAAACCCACCCACATATTGTCGGAATCACGGAATTTTTCGGGAACTTGTTTCGACAAAATGTCACTTGACACGGCTTGCAGTAATCCCTGTTCTTTTGCACGGTACAATCTTCCGACATCAGCTGTTAAGAAAAGATCCGCTTTCGTCGCTGATCCTTCACGTTTAATCCGCTCGATTAACTCATCGGCTTCTCCTTTAATGACATTCACTTTAATGCCTGTTTCATCTTCAAACTTTTTATATAACCCATCATCAACATCATAATGTCGGCTCGTATACAAATTCACTTCAGATTTTTCGTTGTTCTTTTCATTTTTTGTAGTTGTAGTGTCACTACTTTGTTTCGTACTATTTCCGCATGCTGCGAGGACAAGTAGCAAAGCGATGAGTAGCAGCCCAAAACTCTTTTTCATATATTTCCCACTCCAAACGTTTTAAATTCGACTGATAACGATTCTCAATCTCACTTTAAATATTAATGCGTGCCCATGAGAAAGTCAATAGTAATCACATAAAATTTACTGAAAAGTTGAAAAGGTGGTAGGGGGCACCTGCAGACTGATGATAAAGAGCTTTACTAGAGTGGTAGCGGCATGCTAAAGGGGGGGAGAGCTTTTGGGGTATTTTAAAAAGGCCAGACATTGCACATACTCGCGAGCTCCGCAAATACCAGCAGTGTCTGGCCCCTCAGGCAGTATAAAGCAGCTTATTCTTCCTCAATCACGTTTCGATTGTTTCACAACTTCCGCAAGGTCATCACCAACAGTATGTTTCGTTGGTTTCACACCTGACAGATAGGCAGCCCTGCTTAATAAATGCCCGCCAATTGGCGCGGTGATAAATAAGAAGAGAATACCAAGAAGAAGCTTTATACTAAATAGCCCTTCATTTAACCAAAAGTGAAAGAATGTACCTAACAAAATACCGATTACGCCCAATGTGGCACTCTTAGAAGCGGCATGTGCCCTCGTATACACATCGGGAAAGCGCAGGACACCAATCACTGTGACAACAGTGAAAATAAGCCCTGTTAAGATCGTAAAGACAATGAGCGTATTAGCGATTACGGTCACGTTCGATGATCTCTCCTTTCTCAATGAATTTAGAGAAGCTAACCGTTCCGATAAACGAGAGAACTGCAAGAAGCAAAATCACTTCAAAGAAAAAGGCTGTATGGAACAATATAGACACCAAGGCTGTCGCTGAAATAAACATGACACCAATCACGTCAAGCGCAATGAGTCGATCCGGAGTGGAAGGTCCACGAAAGATTCGATACAAGACGCCGAGCATCGATAAAATGACAATTAGTAAAGATACCCAAATAAATGTCATCATGGGCGACTCACCTCCCGAATTGCTTTTTCAAACGTGTTTTTAATGGAATGAACGGCTTCCTCTACATCGCCTGCGTCAATGGCATGAACGTATAAAACCTTTTGATCATCAGAAACATACATGACAACTGTTCCCGGGGTCAGCGTAATCAGACTCGAAAGTAAAGTGATCTCCCAATCATGCTTCAGGTCGGTCGGAAGTGCAAAAATCCTTGGTTGAATCGCTAATTTCGGACGAATCACTAAGAACAGCACAGATAGATTAGACATGATCAATTCTTTAATGAAAAGTAGTGTGAGCTTAATCGCAGCCCAAAGTCGTCTCGTATACAGTTTCACGGTAAAGAAACGCCTCATCATCAAAAGGAGAATAAACCCGATCAAGTACCCGACGACAAAGCTCGTCACCGTTAACGAAGAGCTTAAGAACATCCAGACGAGCGCGATGAAAAAGTTCAACAGTATTTGAAAAGCCATCGTCATCTACTCCTTTAGAACCGCATCAATATAAAGAGATGGGTTTAGTAATACTTTTGAGGCGTCTGACATATAGGGAACGAACCACTCACTTCCAACCCCATACACAATTGAAAGGACAACGAGTACGGTGGCAGGAATTATCATTTTGCGGTAAGCCCTTCGATTTGTCGTCTTTAATTCAACCGGTTCACCCCAAAATGCATAAATGAAAATCCGAATGACAGATAAGAGGACAATTAAACTAGATGCAAGAATAATAATGCTTCCCCATACGTGTCCGGCTTCAAAAGCACCCTTCACAATAAGAAGCTTGCCCGTAAATCCGCTAAGGGGGGGAATTCCTGCTAGTCCAAATGCCGCAATTAAGTACATCCAGCCGAGCGGAGCATGTGTCTTCATTAAACCGCCCATTTGGCGTAAGTTTGACGTACCTGTAATCGCGATGATGATCCCAATGAGGAGGAACAATGCGCCTTTAATAATCATGTCATGGATTAAATAAAACATCGCACCTGTCATGCCGGATTCATTCATCAGCGCAACGCCGAACAAAATGACCCCAACTGCAATGACGATGTTGTAAATCATAATGTGTTTTAAATCGAAGTAAGCAAGCGCGCCAATACAGCCCGCAAGTATTGTCAGAATCGATAACACGTAAAGCAGTTCATGCGTAACGGACAAATCGTGAATGAAAAACAACGTATACGTTCTCGTAATCGCGTAAATACCAACCTTTGTTAACAAAGCACCAAATAGCGCAAGGACGGGCATCGGTGGAGCTGCATAAGATCCTGGCAGCCAAAAATACAGCGGGAAAAGAGCTCCTTTTATCCCAAACACGAGGAGGAACAGAACCGCAATAACCGTAATAATGCCAGGTTGACCAATCTCCGTAATTTTCACGGAAATATCCGCCATGTTGACCGTTCCAATGACCGAGTACAATAGCGCAATTGTTGCAACGAACAAAGCAGATGAAATGACGTTAACGAGTATGTATTTAATCGACTCGCGCAACTGTTTTTTCTCGCCGCCAAGCACGATGAGTACGTAGGAAGCCATGAGAAGGACTTCGAAGAATACGAACATGTTGAAAATATCACCTGTCGTAAACGCACCATTGACACCGGTTAATAGGAAAAGGACAGAAGGATAATAATAGAATCGCTCTCGCTCTTTCCCAATGGATATAAAGCTATACATGACGATGAAGAAAGTGATCACAATGGAAGTCGTGACAAGTAACACAGACACCATATCCGAAACCATCGTGATCCCAAAAGGTGCTGGCCAGCTTCCAAGTGTGAGCGATTGAACGCCATTGTCTTTCACCACTGACATTAAAACGACCGAAGCGATGAAACTAATGACTAAACCGATAAGCGTCAATGCCCGTTGGATCTGGATTTTTTCTTTGAAAAATAAAAGAATAATCGCGAAGAAAAACGGCAAAATGATCGGCAGTAATAATAGATTAATCATGTTCGTCATTTCCCTTCATTAAATTCATATTATCGGTCTGATGTTCCGCATACGTTCGGTAAAAGAGAACGAGAATGAACGCTGTGACACCAAAGCTGATAACAATCGCCGTTAAAATAAGCGCTTGAGGAAGGGGATCTGCGTAGTCTGTCACACCTTCCGCAAGTACAGGCGGCGATGTACCTCCAAGTCCGCCCATTGTTAAAATGAGCAAATGCGCTCCGTGACTTAGAAGACCTGTCCCAAGAATAATTCGCAGCAAACTTCTTGATAAGATTAAATAGACAGCTGCCATGAATAGAATCCCAATAATAATTGACATGACAAACTCCATTACGAATCCCCTCCAATCGTTTGGATCATCGTAATCGTTGAGCCGACAACGACGAGGTAAACGCCGGCGTCAAAAATCATTGCCGTATGCAGTGCGGATTCGCCGAATAACGGTAAATAAAAATCGCCAAATGCATGTGTGAAAAATGGCACATTAAAGATAATGGAGCCTGCTGCTGTGCCTAAAGCAAGTAATAAGCCGATGGCCACAACAATCATAAAGTTGAATGGCAAAGCTTTTTGCACGGTTTTTAGGTCAAAAGCAAGAAGCAGGAGAACGATTGCTGCCGTTGTCAGAAGTCCTCCTACGAATCCCCCTCCAGGCGCGAAATGCCCGGCAAAGAATATATGAATGGAGAAAAGAAAGATGATGAAAAAGACAACTTTCGTCCCTGTTTGTAAAATCACATCATTTGTTTTCATCTGAGTTCTCCTTTCTAGCGAGTCGTAGTCGAATCATGCCATATACACCGATTCCGGCAATTGCCAGAACAGCAATTTCAAACAACGTATCAAATCCACGATAATCTACAAGAATGACGTTTACGATATTCCCACCTGCAGCTTCCGTAAATACGGTTTCTTTGTAGTATTCGGAAATAGAAGGAATTAATTTTTGTGAATGCGCTGATAGGGCGACAAGTGTCATCGTAACACCGACAGCAGCTGCAATCACGAAGTTTCCAAAGCGAAATGCTGTACTTTCACCATGTCTTTTAAGAGTAGGCAAAAACTTAAAAGCTAATAAGAATAACGCAACAGATACTGTTTCAATGACAAGCTGTGTGAGCGCTAAATCAGGCGCTTTGTAGATAACGAAAAACAGAGCAACAGAATAGCCGACGCCCCCAAGCGCGATAATGGCTGCTAATCTTGTTTTCGCAAATAAAACCATACAAACAGCAAGAACAAGTATGATCGCCGTCATGACCCCGTAGGCATTGAGCGCAGAAAAGCTATCCATATCCACAACAAATGCATCTTGTACAAATAGCATGATGGTTGTGATTGCCGCGATGAAAGCAAACATATAAATAAGATAGGTGCGGATCAGTCCCGTCATATAAAAGCGAGACAATCGATTCATGCCGCTTTCTCCGAAAATCATTAACGAATCATATAGCGCATTTAAAGACAAATATTGTGGCTGGATCTCGTAAAGCTTTTGCCATCTTTTCATCGTTAAGAATAAGAGAGCACCAACGGCGATAATTCCTAACGTCATCAGCAGCTCAGGCGTCAAACCGTGCCAAGCAGACACGTGAACGGCAACTTCATTTGGATGATTGTACAAACCGAACTGCATTGCAACGACTGCCGGTTTCACAAACATTTTCCCAACGATATTAGGGATAAAGAAAATGCCAACTACGAGTGTAGCTAGAATGACAGGTGACAGAAGCATGCCAACAGGAGCTTCTTTCGGCTGTTTTGGAAGCGGCTGACGTTTTCGTTTCCCTGCAAACGTTTTAAAGACAAAATAGAAACTATAAACAAACGTAAAGACACTCGCAATCCAAGCGATGATTGGGAACAGAATGCCCCATGTAGCAAAATTGAACAATTCAAAATCGCGAAGCGCCAACATGGAAGTGAGGAAGAGCTCCTTACTCAAGAATCCGCTGAAAGGCGGCAGGCCGGCCATCGACATAGAGCCGATAAATGCTACTGTGAAACTGACAGGCATAATACTCATTAAGCCGCCAAGTTTCCGGATATCCCGCGTTCCTGTTTCATGATCAACAATCCCCGCAGTCATGAACAAACTTCCTTTGAACATCGCATGGTTAATTAAATGGAAGATTGCAGCGAATGCAGCAACTTTAAAAATGATTGCGTCTGGGCCGTCTACATGGTACGCAACAGCACTCGCACCAAGTAATGACATGATTAGCCCAAGCTGACTCACCGTTGAAAATGCAAGAATCGCTTTCAAGTCAGTTTGTTTAACAGCAAAGAATGATCCCCAGAACAAGGTGAGAAGTCCAATGCCAGTGACGAGCCAAACCCAAACTTCGGAAAATGCAAAAAGTGGTGTAAAGCGGGCGACTAGATAAAGTCCAGCCTTGACCATCGTTGCCGAGTGAAGATAGGCACTTACTGGTGTAGGCGCTTCCATTGCGTCCGGCAACCAAATGTAAAATGGGAACTGTGCGGATTTCGTAAATGCACCGAGTAGGATGAGGACAAGAGCCAGCGTGAAATAGTCGTGTCCGATAATGGAATCTGCGTTTCCGATCAATTCTCGGATGGAATACGAATCACCCATAATAGAAAGGAGTACAAAACCACCAAGCATCATCAGTCCACCGAATACGGTAATCATCATTGATTTTAATGCCCCGAATCGTGAACGATCACGCGTAAACCAATAGCCGATCAGTAAAAATGATGAAATGGACGTTAATTCCCAAAATAAATAAAGAGAAATCACATGATCTGATTGTACGATCCCTAACATGGCAGTCATAAACATGAGTAAATAAACATAAAAGTTATTCAATTTCTCTTGTTTTTTATCGAGATAGAAAATTGAATAGAGCACAACGAGCGATCCGATTCCAGTGATGAGTAAGGAAAAAAGAAGGCTTAACCCATCAATGACTGCGATAAATGAAATATCGAGCGATGGAATCCATGAAAGCGTTGATGTTGTCACATTCCCATTCATCGTCATCTCAATGAATCGTAAATAATAGATGAATAAAATGACCGGAATCACAAAGACGAACCATCCAGTATGTATATTTTTGATCCGCTTGTACAGGAGCGGAACAAATAGAGCTGCAACTAACGGTAGAAAAATTAACAGCACAAATTCCAAGGGAATCCTCCTTCCAAATGATAAAATTCTCGCCATGTCACGATAAATCTTATATCTCTTTTTTTCTTTTGGTCAAAGAATGAGCAAATGCAAAAAGAGCCTGCCAACCAAAGGGCATAGATACCCCTTGGTGACAGACTCCTCCAAAACGCGCTCTCTTATTTGACTTTCGCCAGTGTAACATGGTTTGTATAATTTGTAAAATTAATATTTACGTGGATCATTAGAATAATGTTAATAAAGTGCCACCTATAACCCCAGAAACGACAATCATCCAAGGGGGAAGCTTCCAAAAGACAAGCATACTAAACAAAATTGCGGCCAACGCAAAATCAATCGGTGCCAGAATGGAGCTTGTCCAAATGGGTTGATAAAACGCGGAAATTAAAATACCGATAACTGCTGCGTTTACACCCATAATCGCTCCTTTTACTTTAGGGTTGTTTCTTAAATGATCCCAAAAAGGCAATGCACCGAGAATGAGAAGGAATGCAGGTAAGAAAACTGCGATTGTGGCGACAAAACCACCTTGCCAGCCATTCATAACAGCTCCTAAATAAGCCGCAAATGTAAAGAGGGGACCAGGTACAGCTTGGGTAGCACCATATCCAGCTAAAAAGGCTTCTTCGCTAATCCAGCCCCTTGGTACAAGCTCTTGTTCTAGCAAAGGTAAAACGACATGTCCTCCACCAAAAACTAAAGAACCTGATCGATAAAAACTATCGAATAGAGCAACCCAGTATGATCCAGTTACTTCCCGAATGATCGGTAAAAGAAATAGTAAACCAAAAAACAACAGTAGACAGATTGCAGAAACACGCTTCGTAATTGGGAATTGTGAGATCGTCTCTTCGTTTTCTTGATGGTATTTATACAGAATGAATCCCAAAAGCGCAGCAATCAATATGACAATAACTTGTGTAAAAGCTGTTTGAAAAAGAAGTGTACTGACGAGGGCAAATAACGCAATCGCTTTTCTTTTCAGATCTGGCGTTAAGTTTTTTGCCATCCCTAGAATGGCATGTGCAACGACAGCGACGGCCACAATTTTTAATCCGTGAATCCATCCAGCATTTTCGATATCAAATCCTTCCAGTAGCAAAGCAAAGAGAATGAGTGCAACTACCGAAGGAAGGGTAAACCCTATAAAGGAAATGATGCCTCCTAATACTCCCGCCCGCATGACACCGATCCCAATTCCTACTTGGCTACTTGCCGGTCCAGGTAAAAATTGTGCTAAAGCAACTAAATCAGCATAGCTTTTTTCATCCATCCATTTTCTTCTACGGACATATTCGTCGTGAAAATATCCCAAATGGGCGGTTGGTCCACCAAACGATGTCAAACCAAGCCTTGTTGATACGAAAAGAATTTCTAAAAGTCTTTTAAATCCCCTATTCGAGTTGTTTTGATTCATAATTTTACTCCTTCCTGTAAGTCTTTCATCTCCTAGTTCGTTCGTTATGCTTCTTGTTTTCAACTAAGGACAAACAACGCAAATATAGCATTGATCATCAACTGCTCCAAGTGAAAATAAGAAAATTTATGCATTCTTAACAAAATAGGGATTTATACTTTAGGGGGTAGAATAATAGTAAAAAATCTACTTGTCAATATAAGTACATAGTTATATGATGATTTAAGAAAGGCGGGGGACGCATATGAATACGGAAGGTACGATTGATATGCAACGGGCTTCACAGTTACTAAAATTGCTCGGAGATCAAACTCGTTTAACGATGATGAAACTTCTCAAGTCACATGAATGCTGTGTATGTGAATTTGTCGAGATTTTTAAGATGAGTCAGCCCGCAATCAGCCAACATTTGCGGAAACTGAGAGATATTGAATTAGTGAAAGAAGAGCGCAGGGGTCAATGGATTTTCTATTCGATCAATGAAAATCATGAAGACTTTCCTTTTATCCAAAACATCCTTGAACACCTTCCAGATCAAAACAAATCGATAGCTGAGCTGGAAGCGCAAGGACTTAGAATTTGTTGTAACTAGAGGGGAGAAGGCAGTTTGGTTTCAGTTATTACAGCGTCATTGATTTTCATTATGACACTTATTTTTGTTATTTGGCAGCCACGAAACTTATCCATTGGCTGGTCCGCCTGTGTTGGGGCAGGTGTCGCTTTGTTAGTCGGAGTAGTAGACTTTCAAGACGTGATAGACGTAACGGGAATCGTGTGGAATGCGACACTTACTTTTATTGCCATTATTATTATTTCCTTGATTTTAGATGAAATTGGATTTTTTGAGTGGTCTGCACTCCATATGGCAAGATTTGCGAAAGGCAGCGGCATTCGCCTATTTGTTTATGTCAGCATTCTTGGAGCTATTGTTGCGGCTTTATTCGCAAATGACGGGGCAGCCCTTATCCTAACACCAATCGTACTTGCAATGGTAAGGAATTTGAATTTCAGCGAAAAAATGGTTTTCCCGTATATTATTGCTAGCGGTTTTATTGCGGATACGACTTCGCTTCCGTTAGTCGTGAGTAACTTAGTGAATATTGTTTCAGCAGACTTTTTCGGAATTGGTTTTGCTGAATACGCATCTCGAATGATTGTACCGAATTTATTCGCTTTAGTTGCGAGTATTGTAGTGTTGTTTTTATTCTTCCGTAAAAGTATTCCGAAAGACTATAACGTATCAGATTTAAAGCAACCGAAAGATGCTGTGAAAGATGGGAAGATGTTTCGGCTGTCTTGGGGCGTATTAGGGATATTGCTCATTGGGTATTTCTCGAGTGAATTTACGGGGCTTCCTGTTTCGATTGTTGCTGGGATCATGGCTATTTTCTTTATGTTTATGGCACAAAGAAGTCCAGCCGTTCATACGAGACAAGTCCTTAAAGGCGCTCCTTGGGCGATCGTGTTTTTCTCGATAGGGATGTATGTCGTTGTTTACGGATTGCGGAATGTTGGGCTGACGAGTGTGCTCGGTGATCTCATCCAAATGGCGGCAGATCAAGGTCTGTTTATCGGGACGATTGCTATGGGCTTTATTGCGGCGATTTTGTCATCGATCATGAATAATCTGCCAACTGTTATGATCAACGCTCTAGCCATTGCGGATACGAATACAACAGGGACGATTCGTGAAGCGTTGATTTATGCAAATGTGATCGGTTCAGATTTAGGACCGAAAATCACGCCGATCGGTTCTTTGGCTACCTTATTGTGGTTGCATGTCCTCTCTCAAAAAGGTGTGAAAATCTCTTGGGGGACTTATTTTAAAACCGGTATCGTTCTAACAGTGCCTACACTTCTTATTACACTAATCGGGCTGTATTTGTGGTTATTAATCATCTAATCAAACATAGAAGAGGGGACTTTCAGCATGTCAAAAAAGACACTTTATTTCTTATGTACGGGTAACTCATGCCGCAGTCAAATGGCTGAAGGATGGGGCAAAAAGCTTCTTGGGGAAGAATGGGAAGTTTATAGTGCAGGAATTGAGGCGCACGGCGTCAATCCAAATGCTGTGAAAGCGATGAAAGAGGCTGGTGTTGACATTTTAGATCAGACCTCAGATGTGATCGATCCGGAAATCTTACGTCAGGCAGATTTTGTCGTCACACTATGTGGTGATGCTGCCGACAAATGTCCGATCACACCTTCTCATATCAAACGCGCTCATTGGGGATTTGACGACCCTGCAAAAGCAGAAGGAACAGATGAAGAAAAATGGGTGTTTTTCCAGCGTGTGCGCGATGAAATTGGCGCAAGGATTGAGCGTTTTGCGAAAACTGGTGAATGAATCAGAGATGCTAGGGGTTATCCCGAAACGAAGAGCCAGACACTTCTGGGACAACCATGGCATCTTTTTACGATTTAAAATCTAATTGTAATTTTCCTTCCTTTAACTCCAGCTTCGCGGCAAACTGATTGCCATTATTGGCGGTAAATCCTTTAATGACATTTGTTTTGCCTGTTGTACAAAGTAGCTTCACTTGGTGGGGCGTGAGTTTCTTTTTTAAGAACAGACCGGGAAAGGTTTGTTTACAGCCATTTTTGTATTCGCTGCAACCGTAAAACCCTTTTCGTGCAACAATCATGCCTTTTTTACAGGTTGGGCACGGTGCGATTTCTTGTGGTGCGTATGATTTCGATCCTCGGGACGGCGCCGCAGGTAACGTAATGTCAATTTGTTGCGATTCTAGTTGTTTCGGAACTTCTGCTAACAGTTTATGAATAAACTGGGCAATACCATCAAGAAAACGTTGCGGTGTACCTTCACCATTGCCGATTTTTCGCAAATATGCCTCCCATTTTGCAGTCATGGATGGGCTAGCAAGTAGATTACCTTCAATGGCCTGGCAAAGAATGCGTCCTTTGTCTGTAATCGAAACAATGTTTTTAGTAACAGTGATATAGCCATGCCGCTTAATGGTTTCGATAATACCGCTGCGGGTCGCTTCTGTACCAAGTCCTTCCACTTCCTTCAAAATTTCCGTCTCCTGTTGATCTTCAACGAGCTTGCCGCATGTTTTCATCATCGCAATAAGTTGTCCTTCTGTATACGGTTTAGGCGGCATTGTTTTGCCTTCTTTGATCCCGATATCGCTTTGGACCGTCTCGTGCATGAAAAGGGGCGGTAATGTTGGCTCTTCTTTGTCCTTTTCTTTCGTTTGACGAACGAAAAGTGCCTTCCAACCTTTATCCCGCTCCGTTTTTCCAACAGTGAAGAAAGGGAGCCCGTTTACATCCGTCGTCACTTTTGTTTCCGTATATAAATAGTCGGTGTGGAACATCGCAAGGGTCGTCCGGACGATTTCCTCATACAAATTCCGCTCAAGGGGAGATAACCGTCCAAGAACTGCCTGTGACGGGATTTTTTTCGTCGGGATAATGGCATAGTGCTCGGCAACCTTTGTGCTATCGACATAACGCTTTTTCGGTGCAAGGGAAGCGACTGGGAAAGTATGGCCAATGAGCTGTTGGTATCCAGTTACCTGATCCGCAAGATAAGCAAATTCATTTGGGGTAATATGCCTCGCATCTGTACGTGGATACGTGACAAGCTTTTTTTCATAGAGCGTTTGCATCGTTTTTAACACGTTCGCAGGACTCGTTTTCCAAAGCCGATTCGCGGTCGCTTGCAACGTTGACAAAGAATGAAGCTGCGGGGGCGGTGTTCGTTTGTCCATCTTGTCTATGGAAACGACTGTACCCGGTGAATCCGGACGAATTTGGTGTTTCGCTAGTAGTTCTTGAACCAATTCACGTTTTGGCACCTTCACTTTTGCTTTCCCTTTATACGTCCCATGCGAAGCCGTAAACATTGCCTCAATCTCAAAAAAGGGTTCTGATATGAATGTTTCAATTTCTCGCTGTCGTTGATAAATTAAGTAAACCGTCGGTGATTGAACACGCCCGATTGGAAACACTTCCTGAATCCCGCGCGCTTTCAAAAGTAGCGAATAGAGCCGTGAGCCGTTCATCCCAACGAGCCAATCACTAATCTGACGAGCTTTTGCCTCCTCATACATGAGCAGGTCTTTCCCGTTATCTTGTAGATTGGCAAAGCCTTTTCGGATTTCATCCACCTCAAGGGAGTTAATCCAAAGCCGCTTAATCGTTTTTCCCCTCGCCCCCGTCTGGTTGTAAATACTATAGAAGATATTGGAACCTTCTCGATCGACATCACAGGC
The DNA here is from genome assembly GCF_001563475.1 of Sporosarcina sp. HYO08. GTDB lineage: Bacteria > Bacillota > Bacilli > Bacillales_A > Planococcaceae > Sporosarcina. Next base: position 24,596 of record NZ_LPUT01000032.1, read on the forward strand.
GTTAATGACAACATTCGCCGCAAGTATCAATTTCTTCACAGCCTGAAATTGTGCATACTTCCCTTTCGCAATTTGGAACTCATACCGTTCCGGCAAAATCGGCAAACTACCAAGTGTCCACCGATTCCAACGCGCGTCATAGGCTTTTGGCTCTTTTAACTCAACGAGATGCCCAATGCCCCAAGTAATAATTGCGCCGTTTGGAAAAAGCTGGCTTTGCGCTAGTTCAATATGTGTTTTTTGACGGCTTTTGACGGTAAATGCTTCGGCATAGGCCTTTGCTTGGGAGGGTTTTTCGGCAAGGATAACTGTTTTCATCAGTGCACCTCTTTTTCTAGTAATAAAACATTTGTTCTTTTATTATCGCATAGATGGGAGTGGTTTTCTATTTACGGACAAAGTCGGATCGTCATTTTTTTTGAATTTGATTCTTCTGTTTATAGGAACATTCAAATTATGATTGACATTCAATTATTTCACGTGTAAAGTGGTGACTAACTTAATAAGCGACTTTCTTATCCAGAGAGGTGGAGGGACTGGCCCTATGAAACCTCAGCAACAGACTTGTACAGAACTGTGCTAATTCCAGTAGCGAAAAGCTTGGAGATAAGAAGAGTAGATGCCGAAATTGCTGAACTCTTCTTATTTATAAGAAGGGTTTTTTCCTTATTAAGAAAAAATGAGAAAAGGGGAAATCAGCAATGACAAAAACTAAAATCATTACAGCACCATTTAGGGCGGATCACGTAGGGAGCTTATTAAGACCGGAAAATCTGCATGAAGCTAGAAGGTTGTTTAAAGAGGGAGAAATTACAGCTAAGCAGCTTCGCAACGTAGAAACAGATGAAATTAAAAGAATTGTTGATAAACAGATCGAGGTTGGTTTGGAGCTTGTGACAGACGGAGAGTTCAGGCGGCGTTTCTGGCATACGGATTTCTTAGAGCACTTAAACGGAATTGAAGGGTATGTACCGGAACAAGGTTATATTTTTAACGGAGATGAAGAAACAGAACGCTATAATATTCGTAACATCGGAAAAATTTCGTTCAACCATGATCATCCGCATGTTAAAGACTTCATAGAGTTTAATGAGATCGTTGGCGGACGTGCAGTTGCGAAACAAACCATTCCAAGTCCAAACCAATTGTTTAACATTGGGATTAGAGATGAAAATATTTACCCGGATATTGAAGAGTATGCAAAAGATATTATTCAAACATACCGTGATGCAATAAAGGCTTTTTATGACGCGGGCGTTCGCTATTTACAACTGGATGATGTGTATATTGCTGGGCTTTCTTCACCGGATATTCCATTTAATGACGGTAAATATTCAAGAGAGTATTTAATTGACTTAGCGCTTCGTGTTGCCAATGAAGTATTAGAAGGGAAACCTGAAGACTTATTTGTGACAACTCATTTATGTCGCGGAAACTACCGATCCAACTGGGCTTTTGAAGGCAGTTACGATTTAATTGCGGAAAGATTTTTGGCAAAAGAAAAAGTGGACGGATTTTTCTTGGAGTATGACGATGAGCGTTCAGGCGGCTTCGAACCGCTTCAACATATTCCAAAAGACGGAGCGAGAGTAGTTTTAGGTGTCATTACTTCTAAAAGGGGAGAACTTGAAGCGAAAGAGCTCGTTAAATCACGGATTGAAGAAGCGTCGAAATACGTTTCACTTGAACAAATTTGCTTAAGTCCACAATGTGGATTTGCTTCAACGCATCACGGAAACAAGTTGACAGAAGAAGAGCAGTGGGAAAAGTTGAAGTTTATTGTAGATTTATCAAAAGAGATTTGGGGTTAAGTAAGTAGATAGATAATAGATGAGCGAAGGAACTGTTTTGACAAATACTCTTACAGTTCCTTCGCTTATTGGATTGATTCAATAGAAGCTCATGTCCAATCGTCGGTAGACGTAAAATTGATCCCGGAAAGTAAAGAAGGAATTGCCAATTTGATAAATTCTTCCGGCAGGGTCCCCTGACTACTTCTTCTTCATTCCACAGAAGTTCCGTAAATTCCCCAACTTAACATGACAGCAGTAACTTTTAGCACTTGCTTGTTTTCAGTTGGATTTTGCTTGAATAACATTTTATAAAAAATAACTTCAAGCTGTTCCCTAATAATACGGGCAATTGTATCCTCGTAGGACCTTCAACCCCAAAAACAACCATCCCTTTCTAGCTTGCTTGAAAAAGAAAAACTTTTGTTTTCCAAAGAAATTGAAGTTATGTATGACATTGAACAATCAGAAGTACACGCTTTTATTGAAAAAGAGCTTTCGCCAGGACGTTATCAAGCAAAGGAAATTCTAGGGGAATTCTATTTCACAACTACTAACTAATCAAAGGGGCCATTTGTATTGTTGCAAAACTTGAAGCGAAAAATCATGCACAGCCGTTCAGAGGCCCATTCACAATTACACATGTCCAACCAAGGTAAGGGCTGTCCTAAATCGAAGGGCCAGGCACCATTGAACACTAAATATAGTATCAAAATTGAAAGATGATACTACATTTTGAAAGTGTATCGTGGTGCCAGGCACTTCTAGGACAGTCCCTTATTTTACTCTCCTATGTCTGCAAAACGCTTCATTTAAGCTTGCGTCGAAGATTGTTTTTCTTTGCCTAGTAGATCAAATAGTTCAGACCAGTTTGTAATTCGTGGAATTGCTAAATGCTGATTATAAGATTGGTTTTTCACAAACAAGTTTAGCTGACAGTCTCCCAATGTATCAAGAACCGCAGGCTTATCATCGAAATAATAGTCTAGTTCCAACTCTTTAATAATGTAAACCTTATCCTCATCATTCATGCCGTAAAAAAAGCGATCCTTGTGTACCGGAAATTTTTGTTCAATCATCCATTCTCTTGTACGCTCGCCATGTTCTTTCGGTCTTGCTGTAATATAGTAGATTTCATGTCCTTCATGCGCAAGTTTTTGCAACGTTTCCACCGCATTAGGATACGGCGGGCACGATGTGTAATAGATTTCCTCCAGCGAACTTTTCCACATATTGGCGCCTTCTTTAGCTGTCATGCCAAAAAGCTCGTGGATTTCCACTTTGTCCAGCGCATGAAAAAGATCTAGATCCACCTGCTGTTTGAGCTTTTTGTTGTATAAATGAAAAGCATGCTCTCTTAGATTAATCAACGTATCGTCGATATCAAATCCAAACTTCATATTAAACACCTTCAGTTGATTTCGTTGTGTATTTTGGATAGCCCGTAAACTTAAAATCTTTCCCAATTGGCGTAATGTGGAGATCTTCTAATTCTACGGCATCACGCATGAGTGCAGCACCTGCACCTTCCAAGAATGTCGGCGCTTGTGCGCCGCCAATTAGTTTTGGCGCAATATAAATTTCCACCTTGTCAACAAGCTGTTGTTCTAGGAAAGCAGCATGAATTGAACCACCGCCTTCAATTAAGACGGACGAAACAAGTTTTTCACCAAGCATCCGAATAACATCCTGCGGATCGACATGACGAATGCCTGAAGTGTGGAAAATGGAAACACCTCGTTCCCCTAACGTCTTCTTAGCCTCTTCATTGTACGTATTTGCAGTGAAAATCCATGTTTCCGCCTGCCCATCCGTCACAACTTTTGCATCGAGAGGGATGCGCAAGGAGGAATCTAAAATAATACGAATCGGATTTCTGCCATTTGGAATCCTTGTCGTCAGTTCCGGGTTATCTTCAATGACCGTATTCACACCGACTAAAATGGCCATATTTTCATTTCGCAAAACATGTACATCGTTTCTCGCTTCGAGAGATGTAATCCATTTACTGTCCGCTGTATGTGTGGCAATTTTTCCATCCAATGTGCTGCCGGCTTTCATTGTTATAAAAGGTTTTTGTTCGACGATGAATTTATTAAATACCTCATTCATCTTTCGGGATTGTTCTTCTAATACACCGACAATCACTTCAATGCCTGCCTCTTCTAACATCTTCACGCCATTCCCCGCAACAACCGGATTTGGGTCGAGTGTCGCAATGACGACTTTTTGAATGCCCGCCTCAATAATTGCTTTAGCGCATGGGCCTGTACGCCCAAAATGAGAGCAAGGCTCAAGAGTGACGTAAATTGTACCGCCATTCGCCTGCTTACCCGCCATTCTAATCGCATGGATTTCGGCATGTGGTTCGCCGGCTTTCAAATGCGTACCCATTCCGACAATTCGATTGTTGTTGACAATCACCGAACCGACAAGTGGATTCGGGTCAGTCTGTCCCTTCATGGCCCGCGCGTTTTCCAAAGCTAACTTCATATAAAATTCATGGTTGGTCATCTAGATTTGTCCCTTCTTCTCCAATATGGCCAGAACGTTGAATTTTTACTTGCAAATAATTTTCATTGAACGCTGATTTGTCACCCCATAGCGGTTCTCTTCCAGACAGTCGAAGACCAGCATTTTGCATCGCCTCCAGTTTCTTGGGGTTATTTGTCATAAGTGTAACCGGCTTTGTTCGAAGTGTTTTCAAAATACGAATGGCATCCTCGTAATTTCTCGCATCATCGACAAAGCCAAGGCTTTCGTTTGCTTCTACGGTATCGTAACCGTTCTCTTGAAGCACATACGCCATCGCTTTACTGAATAAGCCAATTCCACGACCTTCATGGTTCGCCAAGTAAAATAAAGCACCTGTCCCACGCACTACAATATTCCTCATCGACTGCTTTAACTGATAACCACAATCACATCTTTTACTGCCAAATATGTCGCCCGTATGACAAATAGAATGCATCCGAATGAGTGCATCGTCCGCGTTTTCAAAATCACCATAGACAAGCACGCTCGATTGTTGGTACTCCGCCAAATTGGCAGACGCCAGTTGATCAATAATTTCTTGGTAATTATCCGTTACTTGGCATTGGTTTAGCCAACAATACCATTGGAAAATAACCGTTTCTCCATCAAGATTCACGGGTAGTTGAATGGGACCCACCAAGTAGGTGGCACCTCGATCTGTTTCAATCAATTGAATTTTTTCCTTTAAGACATCAAGAACTTTCTGTTCCAGTTTTGCATGTAACATAAAATCATTCCTTTTATTTAAATTGGAGTTATTGCGTAAATTGGTGAGCTGTCATGTAGATTATGGCAGCTTACTACTGAAAATATCACAAATATTAAAATGTAAGCCCAAGTTCATAATCCACCATTTCTACCATACTTAATCATTCGTTGGTGAATATACTCTTTGGATTACATTCATTATTATGATAGCAAACAATGAGGAGAAAATTGTGTGCTAAGTTTAAAAATGGGGGCAGCGGCAACTATTATTTTCACTGTAGCCATAGCATATGCAGAAGTTTCTAGCGTATCTATACGTTCAATTCGCAGGGAACGAGATCGCAAAAATCGACAGTGTTTTTTGCGGAATAATCAAGCTCGTCTTCACGTACGAGACCCACCTTGGAAACTAATGATGGATATACACGTTTGGTTCTCTGTTAAAGATGTCTAAATACCGAAAAAGCGTCCTCGGTTTTAATCATTACTGGGGACACTTTTATTTAAACGGAACCTTATGCCTCTAACCAGTTCTGTGACCACTTTTCCATTTCTCGCATAAGAGGCTCTAGCGATCTGCCTTTGTCTGTTAAAGAATATTCGATTCGAACGGGTGTCTCTGGGAAAACCTCCCTATTAACAATCCCTTCGCTTTCAAGATCCTTTAACCTTTCGGATAGAACTCTGCCACTTATACCGATTGATGATTCAATACTGCAAAAACGCTGTGGGCCAGGTAGTAGTTGGTAAACAATTAAACCTGTCCACCTCTGGCTTAATAAACCTATAGCCTTTTCAAACCTAGGACAAATCGACTTCCCCAATTTAATCAGCTCCTTACTTATAGTATAAGTATCATTAATAAATAATTAAATAGCTTTTTACAAATCACTTACTTGACTACCGTTAACTTTGATTATATACTAACTTACGTAAAGTAACCAACTAACAATTTGTTTATTGTGAATATCAATAGAAGGCTCGGTTAAGAGTGAGTCTAAGGAATAGATGGGGGGATAAAAACTACAATGCGTGAAATTGAAGGAATTAAAAATTCAGGAATTGAAATTGGTTTATATACACTGGGAGATATCGTTCCAGATCCGGTTACTGGCAAAGCAATCAGTGCAGGACAAAGAACTAGGGAGATAATGGAAGCAGCCAAACTTGCCGATGAGGCAGGGCTGGATGTTTTCGGGATAGGCGAGCATCACCGATTAGACTACGCCACATCCTCACCCGCTGTTGTCTTAGCCGCCATCGCCCAAATTACCAAACGAATCAAATTGACAAGTGCAACGACAGTGTTAAGCACGGTTGACCCAGTTCGTTTGTTTGAAGACTTTGCTACATTGGATTTACTATCGGATGGACGTGCAGAAATAATTGCAGGTCGTGGTGCATTTGTTGAATCATTCCCTCTTTTCGGTTATGACACAAATGACTATGATGCCTTGTTTTCGGAACATATCGATTTGTTATTAAAGCTCAATGAAAACGAAAGAATTACATGGGACGGACACTTTCGCCCGTCATTAAGAAATGCTGAAATTGCACCCCGCCCCTTGCAGAAAGAGTTACCAATATGGGTTGGCGTTGGAGGAACTCCAATTAGTGCAGCCCGCGCTGGTAGGTTGGGTGTCGGGATGGCGATAGCAATTCTTGGAGGTGATCCCATGCGATTTGAGCCGCTAGTTGAATTGTATCGTCAAGCTGGAATCGAGGCTGGACATGTTTTGGAAGATCTCAAGGTTGGTGTAACTGGTCACGGATATTTTTCAAAGACCACTCAACAAGCCAAAGATGAATTCTATCCGTATTATTCAAATTATTGGTCATACGTAAACCGTCAGCGAGGGATGAGCGGCGGAGGGATGTCACGAGCAGATTTTGAACAAATGACTGCTTCTGACACTGCTTTGTTCGTAGGAAGCCCACAACAGATCGTTGAGAAAATCCTTTACCAATACGAACTCTTTGGGCATCAACGTTTTATGGCACAGATCGATATAGGTGGCTTGCCATTTAAAAAAGTTGCCGAAGCTATTGAGTTATTTGCTACAGAGGTGGCTCCAATTGTCAGGAAGGCAACGAGTAAATAAAGATTGAGTAGATGGAATCTGACTTTTTAGCTGGAAATCTTAAGTAGAAAATCAAGAAATCATAAATAGAGGAGAATGAATGATGGGATCAAGATATGAATGGAGTTTGTTAATTCTTCGAGTAGTTTTAGGAATAACGTTCCTAATCCATGGTGTAGCAAAATTTCAAATGGGGCTTGGTAATGTAGCAGGCTGGTTTGAAAGTATTGGTATTTTAGGATTCTTGGGATATGTTGTTGCTTTCATTGAACTGTTCGGAGGAATCGCTTTAATTTTTGGGATTGGAACTAGAGTTGTCTCGGTATTAATCGCTTTGGTGTTGCTTGGGGCCATCTTTAAAGCAAAATTATCTTTGGGTTTCATGGGAAGTGAAGCAGCAGGCTATGAATTAGATGTAGCTTTATTATCAATTGCAGGAGTACTTTTGATTAGCGGAAGCCAGTTGTTCGCTTTAGATAAAAAGCTTTTCGGATCTGCAAAGGAAATAAAGTCTAATTGATACATTTTGATAAGTACGAAGTGAAAAATAAAAGTATAGAATGGGCACAATTGAAATTGAAAAAAGTACTTTTTAGGGAGGTGAAATTGAGCAAATGGGATTTTTAAGTAAGTTATTTGGATCAAAACAAGAGGAGGAAAAAACGATGACAAAATCAAATATAGGTATTATTTTAGGGTCAACACGTGAAGGACGTGTAAGTCCACAAGTAGGGGCATGGGTAAAAGAATTGGCAGATAAACGTGGGGATGCAAACTACACGATTATCGATATCGCAGATTACAAATTACCACTTTTAGGTGAAGCGGGCGGCGACGCATCAGGTGCGGCAGCTTGGTCAGAAATCATTGCAAAACAAGACGGATTCGTATTCATCGTTCAAGAATACAATCACTCTATCACAGGAGCATTAAAAAATGCTTTGGATTACTTACGTGAAGAGTGGAACAACAAAGCAGCGGGGATCGTATCATATGGTTCAGTAGGTGGAGCTCGTGCGGCAGAACATTTACGTGGTATTTTAAGTGAATTACTCGTTGCACATGTACGTGTACATCCGGCATTATCATTATTTACAGACTTCGAGAATGGAACGGACTTCAAACCAGCCGCTGTTCAAGCGAATTCAGTGAACGAAATGCTAGACCAAGTGATCCCTTGGACAACTGCATTAAACACAATACGTAAATAAGACTCGTGTAAGTGAATTTCTATAAAGAGACTGTCCTAAAACGAAGAGCCAAGCACTTCCAGGACTGTCTCTTTTACTTTTCTAGCACCTTAATATGTGATATAAAAGCATGTATTTAGCTAGAATTCGAGATATTAATCTTGAATCTTTATCATTTGCGCGGTAAATTGATGACAAGATAAACGATGGGGAGGAGGAAACGGGAATGCGTAATCACACGATTGGTTCACTCATTTGGTTACGCTTAATGCGTTTTACAAACCAAAGTAACCAACTTTCAAATGATTTTTTAAAGCGCTTTGATCTGACAACAGCGCAATTTGATGTACTCGTTCAAATTCAACTTTACCAGCCGCTTACGCAAAGTGAATTGGCTAAAAAAGTGACGGTTACACAAGGCGGTATTTCTCGTATGCTTGCACGGCTTGAAAAAGAGGGTTACATTCTACGGAAACAAAGCTGGAAAACGAAAACAATTAGCTTAACTAAAAAGGCCGAAGAAGTTTTAGCAGAGGCGATGCCTGCCCAACTAGCGTTTCAAACTTCTTTTTTTGAAGATGTATTAACAAAAGAAGAAGAGAAGACGTTGTATCAACTAATGACACGGGTGCACAAGTATAGCCAAAAAAGAAAATTACCGCCGGGCACGGCTAAGCATTACTTAATGATCGAACAACAATTAAAACCAATTTTGGCCTATATGAAGGCGCAAATCGTTCAAACGTATGTATTTATCGAAGAAAAAGATTTTCATCGAAAAAAAATCATAAATGATGATGTGCTTTTCCGAATTGAGCGGTTGGTAGAGGATACAGTAGATTTAACAAAGACGTATACAAAGATTCGAGAAGAGAACGAAGCTGCATATGATTTTTAACTTAGGTGCTTAAGGCTTCCTAAATCAAAATAACGATAAATAAAAAACACCTGTACCCAATAAAGTTATTGTGGTATAGGTGTGTACTTTTATATCCCATCCAAAGCTATCGTTTTAATCTTGTAATAAAGGAGCAATGATATCTACTCGATTCGTCCAAACACCACCGGAATAACGAGAAGGCAGTCGCCTCATATCCTCGGGTGTATCAAAACCTTCTGACCATCCACCGTCACCTGCAACAAGAATCACACGGGTGCCTACATTTCCTAATCTATTGATAAATTTATCCGGCCATCCCCACATCCATGGCGCATAATTCTCCGGAATATGAATTTGTGTATGGTAACAAGCCGAGGGAATATAACCTGTCCACCCGACGGAAATATAAGGAATCATACAACTTTTCAAAGTAGCCATAGACATTACGCGAAGTTCTGGCAGCTTTTCCTTTAATGATTGAATCGGCTGGTCTCCACCATAAACAGTTAGTTGCTTTAAATGTTCATTTGGCAGTTTGGAAAGAAATTGCGCGAGCTGAATTCCTTCCTCTGGATCATCACTTTTAATGTGAATCAAAAACGATTCTTCTGGGAAAAAGGACAGGACCTCTTCAAGAGAAGGCATGAGGCCTACTCCTTTGCCGCGAAAAGGATAGGTTTGCCCATTATCGGCTGTATAACCATAACCAATATCTAATTGTTTGAGCTCTGCCATTGTGTGATCCCTAGTAACGCCTTCGCCATTCGTTCTACACTCCAGCGTCCAGTCATGGAAAACGGCAAACTGACCGTCTTTAGTAGGATGAATATCAAATTCAACGATGTCAGCCCCAGCTTCAAAAGCAGCTTTCATGGAAGGAATCGTATTTTCTAAAAAAGGATGTTCTGGTTCATAGATCCCCTTTGCTGTGCATGTGTCACTGGCAATTCCCTCCATAGGGAAAGTTTGTGACATTCCCCTGTGCGCTAGTAACAGGGGGGCTTCATCTTTAACCTTAGTAAACAGAGAACTGTTATTTAGATAGATGAAGGCAGCCACGACTAATAAAAAGATTATAAGTCCTTTCATCGTTTTTTAAAATTTCTTCATACTTTCCTCCGACTTATCAATTTCCATTAATAACTTTCAAAAATAGTATAGCAAAAACTACTTCATATTCTGAAACGAAACAGGTGGAGAAAAACGACTCGTTTTTCTCCACCTGTTTCATACCTGTTTTTATAGGATTGTCCTAGAAGTGCTGGGCTCTTCGTTTTATTCGTGATGTTTCTCAATTAATTCAACAAAAGTATCGACAAAAGATTGTAGGAATTGAACGGTTTTTTCATTGGCAATTTTACCTTCTTCATCCAATAAATTTGCTGAATCGGAAATGTACACTTCAGGCTGTTGAACGACCGGCATATTTAAAACAGATAGTACTTGCCGTAAATGATGATTTGCACCAAATGCACCTAAATTTCCAGGGGATTGGCTGATGATGGCAGCAGGTTTCCCATTCCACACGCTTTTGCCAAGAGGGCGGGAGCCTATGTCGAGTGCATTTTTTAATACGGCTGGAATAGAACGATTATATTCAGGTGTTACAAACAAAACGGCGTCAATATCTTTAATTGAGTCACGAAATGCATTAAATTCCCCTAAAACATAGTGATCACTATCATTGTCTTGATTATAAAGAGGCATATAGCCGATTTTGATAAATTCTGTTTCATATCCATCTGGAAATAATGAAGCTACATTAGCTGCAATCTTTTTGGAAAGTGATTCTCTACGTAAACTACCGACCAAAATACCTACTTTTACCACGTCATCCCATCCTTTTACTTTTTAAATTTTCACTGTAAAGGGGTATTTGTATTGACTGAATGTATATTATCGGAATAAAAAATACATTCTATTCCCTCTGTTTCACGGATTTTTAAAGATGTTTTTGTTTTTTTGAAACTACAATTGAGTTGAGTCATCCCTAAAAATCTTATGATCGATTTTGTAGACTTCATCAATTTATCAACCAATCGACCGATACGCAAGTAAAATATCCCAAATTCCCACGTTTAAAAAACGCTTGGAAATTAAAGGGGAGTATTATTTCTGCTAAATAGCGCAATTTACTGTTGTAAGTGAAATTCACTTAACAAAATTATTGGAGTGAAGAAGCATGCCAAACAACAATCAGAATCAGCAAAATCAGAACAAAGAGCAGAACCAACGCAATCAAAGAAATAACCAACAGGGAAGGCAAAATCCAAACAACACAGAATTTGCCAATGATTTTGGCGAAATTACACAAAACTTCCAAAAGCAAAATAACGCTAACCAAAATAACACTAAATAAATCCTGAGAACAAAAACCACCTGCACCCAACAGCAAATGTTGTGGTACAGGTGGTTTTTTAATAATCATGTTTGTTTGGGTGCCTGTGGCACCAAGTCGATCCTAATGGGTCGGCTTTTTTTGTTTTACAGCGTGTGGTGCCAATTGCTCAATAAACGTGAGTTTTTAAGCGCTGGTAGTAGTCCCGGTGATCTAGCATATTGGATTTGCATGTCTCCTTGCAGACTGAAAAATTTATATGCACCGACCCACCTACTCTTATTAATGGATTTACAAGCTTAAGAATTATTTAATCCAATTAACCGCAAAAAATATCTGCATTTATCCGTTTTTAAAATGCGGAAAAGTGTTGGAGAAATAATTTTGATCTTCTAATTGGTAACTTAAATTGCTGATTTCTTGCGGTTTGTAAATGAAAAATGAATTTTTATAACGAATTCGATGAAGTTGGCACGGGAGTTGCATTATTAGAAAAGTGAGAGGCATAAAAAAATTTAGGGGGAATCATCCATGACAAAACCAGAAATCTTATACTCAGTAAAAGCACAAAGGGGTCCGGAATTACGTTGTAAAGGATGGAGACAAGAATCGATCTTGCGCATGCTTGAAAATAATATGGAAAACGCGGAAAAACCGGAAGAGCTTGTCATTTATGGCGGAATCGGAAAAGCGGCGCGTAACTGGGAATCTTACCATGCAATCGTTAAGTCGTTAAAAGAGCTGGAAGATGATGAGACACTAGTCGTTCAATCAGGAATGCCGGTTGCGGTATTTAAAACACATAAATACGCGCCGACAGTCGTCATGGCGACGACGAATATTATGAAGGCGGATTGGCCGACATTCTATGATCTACAAGATAAAAACTTAACAATCTATGCGAACTATACGGCGGCTCCGTGGGAGTATATCGGAACGCAAGGGGTTATCCAAGGGACATTTGAAACACTTTCTGCCATTGCGCGCTTGCATTATAACGACTCCCTTGTTGGGAAAATCTTGTTAACGGCCGGAGCGGGCGGAATGGGCGGTAACCAGACGCGTGCGATGACAATGCACGGCGGTGTAGCGATCTTGTGTGACTCCAACGTAGAAATTATCCAGCGCCGTATCGATAAAGGATTCATCGATGAGCTTGCAGGTTCATTAGATGAAGCCATTGCGAAAGCGAAAGAATACGCAGCAGCAGGAAAACCGCTTGGCATCGCTGTCGTTGGGAACGCAGCGGACGTATTTGAAGAAGTGCTTGAAAAAGGATGGCTACCGGATATTACGACTTCCATGACACCGGGGCATGACCCGATTTCATATTTGCCGGCAGGATATACGGTACAAGAAGCGGAAGAACTGCGTGACACGAACCGTGAATTGTATTTAGAAAAAGCACGCGAAACGATGATCCGTGAATTGAAAGCGCTTATTAAATTTATGGATAAAGGTGTACATTCATTTGAATACGGGACAAGCCACCGAAAAGAATGTGTCGATGCCGGAATGGATCCAGCAGAAGCGAAACGTCTGCCAGGTTTCGTTGCGGAATACATCCGTCCACTATTCTGTGAAGGTCGCGGACCGTTCCGTTGGGTGTGTTTGTCTGGAGATCCAGAAGATCTGCGCAAAATCGACGATATGATTTTGGAGAAATTCAGTGATGATTACCTCGTCACACGTTGGATTAAACTCGCAAAAGAGCATATTCCAATTGAAGCGTTACCGGCACGTATTTGTTACATGGGCTTCGGTCAGCGTAAAGCTTTTGCGCTGGAAGTCAACGACATGATCCGCCGCGGCGAATTGTCAGGTCCGGTTGCGTTCTCCCGTGACAACTTAGACTCTGGTTCCATTGTGAATCCGACATTCGAATCGGAAGATATGAAAGACGGCAGTGACTTGATTTCGGACTGGCCGATGTTGAACGGTCTATTGAACGCAGTCGGTATGTGTGACTTGATCGCGATCCAAGCGAACTATTCAATGGGTGAAGCGGTGCATACGGGCGTGACAATGGTAGCGGATGGAACAGCAGAATCTGATATGCGCCTTGAAGTTGCGATGACGGTTGACTCAGGTATTGGTGTCGTACGACATGCGCAAGCAGGTTATGAAATTGCTCGCGACGTTGCGAACGGAAAAGGAAAACTAACGGATGAAAGCATTCAAATCCCGCTATGGTGGACACCTGAAGCGACATTTGGCCCGAAAGATTTGAAGAAAGAAGAAGTGAAAGCATAATATGTTCTAATGAAACATTGAGGGTTTCAACCAAAAGCAGAACAGAGCTATCCATTGTAGCCCTGTTCTGCTTTTATTTTACTCACTGGGGTTTTTTTAGACCATGTTTTTTAATATGGTATTGCAAACTTTGCCGAGTGATGCCAAGTTTTTTTGCAGCTTGTGAAACATTCCAGTTTGTTTGCGTTAACGTCATTTCGATAAAATTCTTTTTTGAGTTTGTAAAGATTTCTTTGAGTGGTCTTTTGCTGCTCTCTTGTTGCTCGGCTTGTACATTTTCCCGTCCCGTAAATATTTTTCTTCGCATGTAGGAAGGAAGATGGTCGATTTCAATCTCTTTTGCCGTTTCTGGAACACGAATGACGATATTTTCGATTAAATGCTCTAATTCTCGCGTGTTGCCAGGCCATTGATAATGAAGCAAGGCCGTCTGTAATGCTTCAGAGAACTTTGGAACATATTTCGTAAGCCTTTTTTGATATTTTTGTAGGAAGTAGTCTATAAAGTAATGAACGTCTTCTGTTCTTTCTCGCAAAGGCGGAATATGCAAGCTTGTGTGGGCAATGCGATAAAACAAGTCAAGCCGCATTTTTCCTTCATCAATTAACACTTCTGGATCTTCATTAGATGCACTGATCACTGTACATTTCACCGGTGTCACTTCATTTGAACCTACTTTTCGAACGAGCCGTTCCTGTAAAACTCGCATTAACTTTGCTTGTAATGTCACAGGCATGGAGTTAATCTCATCTAAAAATAGAGTCCCATTTTGTGCGTATTCAAACAGTCCAATTTGATCCGTTGCGCCTGTAAATGCACCTTTGACGGTGCCGAACAATGTGCTTTCCAATAAGTTTTCAGGGATTGCAGCGCAGTTGACCGCAACGAAAGGATGCTCCGCCCTTGGACTATGATTGTGTATGCTTTGTGCAAATAATTCTTTACCAGTTCCGGTTTCTCCAACAATCAATGTATCTGCATTGTGTAAAGCAACATTTTGTGCTTCCTGAATCAGTGTTTTGAGTGCCAGGCTTTTACCTTTGATATCTTTAAATGTGAAAGCGGTTCCATTTTTTGAATCGTTTTTTTCATGATTTGTAGCATTCGCTTGTCTTTTAATTTCGATGGTTTGATGAAGTCGTTCTTTTAGTTTTGACTCATTCGTACTGATAGAAAAAACGGCAATGGTTTCACCATTTTTTTGAATAGGAAAGGTACTATAGTTCACGTATTTAGGCACGCCGTTTACCGTAGAGTGTGCTCGATATCTTGAGAAAATAGGCTTTCCAGTTTTAAATGTATGCTTATGCTCTGAGTATTGTGGATTGTAATTATAGGCAGACCATAAATGTTTGCCGACGATGTCCTGACTGTTTAAGCCCTCCATTTTTTCTTGTGCATGGTTATATAATGTAATTTTTCCTTCCGGGTCACTCATCATTACACCTTCATCGAGAGAGTCGATGATTTTCTCCAAACAATACAATCTTTCTTCAGAATCGGTCATTGTATTTGTCAGCTCTTTTATACATAAGAAAATAGAATGATGCGTAGCCGAAAAGAGTTTTACTTCTATTGAAAAAAGTTTTCCATTTCTAGAGAAGATCGTTGCTTCATTGTTCGTGAAACTTAGATCTTCACAATCTAAAACGGTAGAAATAGGAATGCCTTTTGTCACTTCAATAGGGAAGTTGTCTGTGATGTCGTACCAAAGGATCTCATGTTGTTCGTTTAAAACAATTACCCCATCTAAGAACGTTCGTATAATTGCCCCAATTGTTTCAGCCTTCAAGGAACGCTTCCCCCTTTGTCTAATGAATCACTTGTAGTATAACATAATTTTGATTCTTGGGAATTATTGAAAAAGTATCTGCACCTGCTTTTTATCTTTTCTGCGCCATCAGAAAATCATGAATGATGGTGGTTCTACAGGTTTTTAGCTTCGTTTTATTTGCACTGCACCTGCAAAATTTATCTGCATTTTTTCTGTTTATTTTCCACGAGATTCAAAATAATAAAGCCTACAGCAGTTTGGAAATGTTGAAAGAAACGTTAAGATAAAGCGTTTTTTTGAATTGATATAAAATTATTCTATCTAATTCGATAGTTTCGGCATGACACTTGCAATATAGAAGAGTAAGAAAGGCAACTATATTATTTTAGGGGGAATCATCCATGACAAAACCAGAAATCTTATACTCAGTAAAAGCGCAGAGAGGTCCGGAATTACGTTGTAAAGGATGGAGACAAGAATCAATCTTGCGCATGCTTGAAAATAATATGGAAAACGCGGAAAAACCGGAAGAGCTTGTCATTTATGGCGGAATTGGGAAAGCTGCGCGTAACTGGGAATCTTACCATGCGATTGTGAAATCATTAAAAGAGCTGGAAGATGACGAGACGCTGGTCGTTCAATCGGGAATGCCGGTTGCGGTATTCAAAACACATAAATATGCGCCGACAGTCGTCATGGCGACGACGAATATTATGAAGGCGGATTGGCCGACATTCTATGATCTACAAGATAAAAACTTAACAATCTATGCGAACTATACGGCGGCTCCGTGGGAGTATATCGGAACGCAAGGGGTTATCCAAGGGACATTTGAAACACTTTCTGCCATTGCGCGCTTGCATTATAACGACTCCCTTGTTGGGAAAATCTTGTTAACGGCCGGAGCGGGCGGAATGGGCGGTAACCAGACGCGTGCGATGACAATGCACGGCGGTGTAGCGATCTTGTGTGACTCCAACGTAGAAATTATCCAGCGCCGTATCGATAAAGGATTCATCGATGAGCTTGCAGGTTCATTAGATGAAGCCATTGCGAAAGCGAAAGAATACGCAGCAGCAGGAAAACCGCTTGGCATCGCTGTCGTTGGGAACGCAGCGGACGTATTTGAAGAAGTGCTTGAAAAAGGATGGCTACCGGATATTACGACTTCCATGACACCGGGGCATGACCCGATTTCATATTTGCCGGCAGGATATACGGTACAAGAAGCGGAAGAACTGCGTGACACGAACCGTGAATTGTATTTAGAAAAAGCACGCGAAACGATGATCCGTGAATTGAAAGCGCTTATTAAATTTATGGATAAAGGTGTACATTCATTTGAATACGGGACAAGCCACCGAAAAGAATGTGTCGATGCCGGAATGGATCCAGCAGAAGCGAAACGTCTGCCAGGTTTCGTTGCGGAATACATCCGTCCACTATTCTGTGAAGGTCGCGGACCGTTCCGTTGGGTGTGTTTGTCTGGAGATCCAGAAGATCTGCGCAAAATCGACGATATGATTTTGGAGAAATTCAGTGATGATTACCTCGTCACACGTTGGATTAAACTCGCAAAAGAGCATATTCCAATTGAAGCGTTACCGGCACGTATTTGTTACATGGGCTTCGGTCAGCGTAAAGCTTTTGCGCTGGAAGTCAACGACATGATCCGCCGCGGGGAATTGTCAGGTCCGGTTGCGTTCTCCCGTGACAACTTGGACTCTGGTTCCATTGTGAATCCGACATTCGAATCGGAAGATATGAAAGACGGCAGTGACTTGATTTCGGACTGGCCGATGTTGAATGGTCTATTAAACGCAGTCGGGATGTGTGATCTAATCGCGATCCAAGCGAACTATTCAATGGGTGAAGCGGTGCATACGGGCGTGACAATGGTAGCGGATGGAACAGCAGAATCTGATATGCGACTTGAAGTTGCGATGACGGTCGATTCAGGTATTGGGGTCGTTCGACATGCGCAAGCAGGCTATGAAATTGCCCGTGACGTTGCGAATGGAAAAGGAAAACTGACGGACGAAAGCATTCAAATTCCACTTTGGTGGACACCTGAAGCGACATTTGGCCCGAAGGATTTAAAGAAAGAAGAAGTGAAAGCGTAACGCAAGCCGCTTATTAGAATGTGAGTCTGACAATTGTAGAGATCCATATGTATGGATCTCTACAATTCTTTAGGGAGTTTGGTATGAATCTTGAGAATCGTGGATGATGAGGTGAATACGATGAGCGATGTTCCCGAACAAGGATTGGAAAGAGTTTTTAACGAAAAAGAGCAGCGGTCGACCGTTTATTCCGTTAAGAATCTATCTAAGTTTAGTATCTTTAGTGCCATTGGAATTTTTATGTTTTTCGTTCCAATTGATGTAAACGGTAAAAACTCCATTCCATTGGATCACTTAGTTACGTGGATTCGCGGGTCAATTGGAATCGGCGCAGCCTACTATACGATGATCATTGTGTTATTAGGAGCCATCTATCCGTTTTATACAAAATCGTGGAAGAAAGACAAGGTCAATCTTGTCATCAGCTTGTTCAAGGTGTTCGGAGCCATCTCTGCATTCTTAGTATTATTCAACATAGGTCCTGCTTGGCTCCTTGCTGAAGATATGGGTCCATACTGGTTTCACCAGTTATTGACGCCAATTGGCATGCTCGTTCCAATTGGTGCGATTTTCCTTGCGATGCTCGTTGGTTATGGATTACTCGAACTCATTGGTGTTTTTATGCAGCCGGTTATGCGGCCGCTTTGGCGAACGCCCGGGCGATCCGCTATCGATGCGGTGGCATCCTTCGTAGGAAGTTATTCAATCGGTTTATTAATTACGAACCGAATTTATAAAGAAGGAAAGTATACGAAAAGAGAAGCGATCATTATCGCTACCGGCTTTTCAACAGTATCCGCGACATTCATGATTGTCGTAGCGAAAACGTTAGACTTGATGCATATTTGGAATTTGTATTTTTGGTTAACGTTCTTCGTTACCTTTGTTGTAACCGCCATTACCGTTCGCATATGGCCAATCAATAAAATAAAAGATGACTATTATACGGAAGTTGGATTTCCAGAAGAGATCATTCGAAAAAACCGAGTCAAAAAAGCATGGGAATTAGCTATGCAAACAGCAGATCGTGCTCCGTCATTGAGGCGCAATGTTATTGACAATGTGAAAGATGGTTTTGTTATGGCGATGGGCATATTACCTTCCATCATGTCTATCGGTTTAATCGGTTTACTATTGGCCAATCATACGCCAGTATTCGATTATTTTGGTTATTTGTTTTATCCATTAACAACTTTACTGCAAATACCAGAACCTTTTCTTGCAGCGAAGGCAGCGGCTATTAATCTTGTGGATATGTTTTTACCTTCTCTTGTTGTACTGGAGGCAAGTTTGGAAACACGTTTCATCATCGGTTCGTTGTCCATTTCGACGATCTTGTTTTTCTCTGCGCTCATACCTTGTATTCTATCAACCGAAATACCGATTAAGATGAGCCATATTTTGTCGATTTGGTTTATACGAACAGTGTTGTCACTACTTATTATGACCCCGATTGCGTTGTTGATATTATGAAGAAATGCCTTTTGGTAAGGGGAGATGGAGGCTTTAGATATGGTAAATGTCAAAGAAAAATTGAAAGCAGATACGATCATTTCGAATGCAGCGGAGGTGATTACGTGTGTTGGAGATGGCGCAGGCAATCTCGGTGTGTTGACGAATGCCTGGGTTGCATTGAAAGGAGAAACCATTGTTGGAGTTGGTCATGAAGATGAAATAACTGAAAGATTTGTGATGGACGGAACGCGTATGATCGATGCGACTGGAAAAGTCGTCGCTCCAGGTTTTGTGGACAGCCATACGCATCTTGTGTTTAACGGTTCACGTGTCGAGGAATATGCCGCAAAAGTAATCGGCAAAGATCCAAAAGAGCTTGGTATCACAACGGGACCAAATCGGACCATTGAACTGACGCGGGATGCGACCGAAGAGGAATTATTTCAACAAGCAAAAAAACGAATGATGGCAATGCTGGAATTTGGCATCACGACAGTTGAAAGTAAAAGTGGATACGGATTGACGACAGAAAGTGAAGTGAAGATTTTAGAAGTAGGAAGAAGGCTGAATGCTGAAACGCCTGTAGATGTTCTCAACACATTCCTTGGCGCGCACGGAATTCCAGAAGGCATGACGAAAAGTCAATATGTTGACCTGATCATTGATGAAATGATTCCAGAAGTTGGGGAAAAGAAACTGGCAGAGTTTTGTGATGCGTGGTGTGATGATGGCTATTTTACGGCGGAAGAATCGGAACGCATATTGGAAGCTGGTTTAGCGTATGGCATGAAGCCCAAATTACATGCGGATGCGTATTCCTATATTGGCGGGTCGGACTTAGCCGTGAAGATGAACATGGTATCCGTAGATCATATGAATTATACGCCGGATGATGTGATTGAAAAGCTTGCGGCCTCAGAAGTGACAGCTGTTCTTATGCCGGCATTAGACTTTGCGGTTGGACATCAGCGGCCATTTGACGCACGTAAAATGTTGGATGCTGGCGTAAAAGTAGCACTTGCTACCGATCTTTGCCCGGCCTGCTATACCGAATCTATGCAGTTTGTCATTAACTTAGCTTGTCGTCTATACAAATTTTCCGTAGAGGAAGCGATCAAAGCCGCTACATTTGGAGGAGCGCAAGCGCTTGATCTGGATGATCGTGGTGTGATCCAAGAAGGCAAACTAGCTGACCTGCAAATTTGGGATGTACCTTCCTATAAGCACATCGCCTATGAACTTGGAACTAATCTCGTTGAAACGGTTATTAAAAAAGGGAAAGTCGTTGTGTCACGGTAAGAATATAAACTTTCATGGAGGGATCCGAAATGTCCATACAGACATCTATTGCTGCATCTAAAATAAATGAGGAACGTTTATTAAACTTATTCCTTGAATTAGCAAAAATCAACGGACCAAGTACGAAAGAACAGCTTGTTGCGAATTATTTAGCGGACGTGCTGCCTGAACTGGGATTTACATTTGAATTTGATGATGCCCACAAAAACTTTAACGGCGAAGTAGGTAACTTAATTGCATGGAAAGAAGGAACGGATCCTTCCATTCCACCGCTTTTCTTTTCAACCCATATGGACACTGTGTTACCGACAGAAGGACTCAAACCAGTGATTAAAGATGGTGTCATTTATTCTGATGGAACAACGATTTTAGGGGCAGATGATCGCGCTGCACTGGCTGCCTATCTAGAGGCGATTCGTGCAATTATTGAAAGTGGGACGCCACACGGGCCGATTGAATTGATCTTAACGGTCAATGAACAACCTGGGCTTGTTGGCGCAACCTATATGGATTATACGAAAGCAAGAAGTAAAACGGGGTATATTTTCGATAGCAGTGGTGACGTCGGTCAAATTATTTTAAAAGGCCCTTACAGCAGTCGAATTTGGATGGAAGTGAAAGGGAATGCTGCCCATATTGCGCTTAACGCGGAAGAAGGGAATAGTGCGTTTTTGATTGCCGCTGAAGGATTGTTAAATATGAAACTAGGGTCAATTGACGAAGAGACGCTTGCGAATATCGGAATTATAGAAGGTGGGGAGTTAACGTCCATTATACCGGGTGCCATAACGGTTGCGGGGGAGGTACGGAGTTTCTCAAAAGAAAAGCTTGATCAGCAATTAGCACATATGCAGGAAACGATGCAAAAAGCAGCAGAGAAAAACGGCGGCAGTGTAGATGTGAGAATTGAGAAAAAGTATAGTGGATTTGATATTCCAGAAGATCATATCTTAACGAAGACAGTCGAAGCAGCGGCTCGAAACATACAAGTACAGCCTTATCTAACGGAAACGTTGGGCGGCGCTGACACGAATGTGTTAAATGAAAATGGACTAACATGCCTCACATTAGGGCTTGGGTTCCAAAATATCCATTCATTTAGAGAGTGTATTAGTATAGAAAACTTAATAAATACTGGCAGACTCACTGCTGGATTGATTGAACAATGGTACGAAAACCACAAACAAGCATAATCATTGACGGAAAAATAATAGAGCAGGCGTTGTATCTATCCTAATATAAAGGAGAGGGTTTTAATGCTCACAAACCCAGTAGTCATTTCCGTCATTGTCCTGACGGTTTTAAGTTTAGCTAGGGTACATGTAATTTTTGCTTTGTTAATGGCTACCGTTGTCGCAGGTCTAGCAGCCAATCTATCTTTAGCAGATACGGTTTCCACATTTATTGGCGGGATGGGCGGACAATCAGAAACGGCCTTGAGTTACATTTTACTCGGTGTGTTTGCAGCGATGATTGCTTATTCCGGAATTACAACGATTCTAATTAATAAGTTATTAGCAATGAAAAAGACAAGTAAATTTGTGCTACTATTAATAATTGCAGGGCTTACTTGTTTGTCAGGAAACCTTATACCTGTTCACATTGCTTTTATTCCGATTTTAATTCCACCATTATTGCTTTTCTTTAACTATTTGAAGATTGATAGAAGAGCGGTGGCTTGTGCATTAACATTCGGATTGAAGATGCCGTATATTTTGATTCCGGCTGGCTATGGGCTCATTTTTCATGGGATTATTGCGAATGAGATGCAGGCAAACGGTATGCCGGTTTCTCTCGGTCAAATTCCGTTAGCTATGGCACTTCCAGCTCTTGGAATGTTTGTCGGGTTAGCGATTGCGATTTTCATCACGTATCGTAAGCCAAGGGATTATGACAAAGGACAAGAGCAAGAACAAGAACAAAAAGTCCGGTTGGGTGAGGCTTTGGCTGAGATGAGTGCATCGAGTGACGAAGGTCCACGCAAGTTTCAGCCAAAAGATTTTATTACGCTTGCAGCTATCGTTGTCGCACTTGCGACACAAGTTGTCGTTGGTTCTCTTGTTGTAGGTGCTATGGCAGGGATTATCGTGATGTTTGCTGGAAGAATTGTCACGTTAGCGGATGGGGAAGCTGTCGTGCAAGACGGTGTGAAATTGATGGGAGCCATCGCATTCGTCATGCTCATCGCCTCTGGATATGCAACGATCCTGAAAGAAACTGGGGCTGTTGTAGATCTAGTGAATGCGGTAGACTCTGTGATCGGTGATAGTAAATTATTTGGAGCTATTGTCTTACTGCTCATTGGACTTTTAGTGACAATGGGGATTGGTACGTCGTTCGGGACAATTCCAATTTTAGCGACGATTTTTGTTCCATTATGTATGTTAATGGGCTTTAGTCCATTAGCAACCATTGCTTTGCTTGGAACGGCAGGGGCGTTAGGAGATGCGGGATCCCCTGCATCTGATAGCACACTTGGACCGACATCCGGGTTAAATGCAGATGGTAAACATAATCACATTTGGGATACATGCGTACCAACATTTATCCATTACAACATTCCCTTATTTGTTTTTGGGATATTGGCAGCTATGATTTTATAATGTAGAAGGGGTGGTCAGGCATGAAAAGTGGAAAATTAGTAGAAATGGATCGGCCTATCGTGAACAATCTAGTTGAATTGGATGGGTTTACAGTAGATCGGCAGCAGATAGAAAGCGTTGTGTATGGACAGGCAAAAGTCGTGATACCTGAAACAGCATTAGCAAGAGTGCGTGCGAGTAGAGATCGAATTGAAAAACAACTGAAAGATGGAAAAGTGATCTATGGTGTCAATACAGGATTTGGTAAATTAAGTGATATTGAAATTGAAAAAGAAGATATTGCAAAATTACAATTGAACTTACTACGCGCGGATGTCGTAGGGGTTGGCGAGCCGTTACCCAAACCGGTTGTAAGAGCGATGATGGTGTTGCGTGCCAATGCGCTTGCGAAAGGGTTTTCAGGCATTAAAGAAGATACACTATCCTTGTTAGTCGATATGATTAATAAAGGCGTCCATCCAGTGGTACCTTGTAAAGGTTCGGTTGGAGCGAGCGGTGATTTGGCGCCACTTTCACATGTCGCCATTGTTTTAGTCGGAGAAGGAAAGGCAGAATATGAGGGAGAAATTCTTTCCGGTGGGGAAGCGCTAAAACGAGCAGGTTTGAAACCGGTTACATTGGAAGCGAAAGAAGGACTTGCGCTTATTAATGGAACGCAGGCAATGACCGGTGTGGGAGTTGTTGCACTTAATGAAGCAGAGCGAGTCGGATTAGCAGCAGATATGGCGGCCTGTTTGACGATGGAAGCCCTGCAAGGAATTATTTCAGCTTTTGATAGTGATCTATTGGCTGTTCGTCCACATCCGGAACTGGAATTTGTCGCTTCACGCATGCGGAAATGGCTAGAGGGGAGTAAGCGGATCACACATCAAGGTGAAATCCGGATGCAAGACGCCTATTCTATTCGCTGTATCCCGCAAGTACATGGGGCTTCCTGGCAGGCATTTAATTATGTTGAAGAAAGATTGAAAGTTGAGATCAATTCAACAACGGATAATCCTATTATTTTAGAGAATGGCGAAGTACTTTCCGGCGGGCATTTCCATGGTCAGCCGATTGCGCTGGCTATGGATTTTTTAAAAGTCGGTGCAGCAGAATGGGCAAATATTTCCGAACGAAGAACAGAGAGACTCGTGAATCCGCAATTGAGTGGACTGTCCCCATTCTTGGCAGTCGATCCAGGGCTTGAGTGCGGCTTAATGGTTGCGCAATATGCGGCGGCTTCACTCGTTTCTGAAAATAAGGTGTTAGCGCATCCTGCAAGTGTCGATTCGATCCCTACATCGGCCAATCAAGAAGACCATGTCAGCATGGGGACTATTGGATCACGCCAAGCACGCGATATTATCCATAATTCTGCTCGAGTCATCGCGATTGAAATGATTTGTGCATCACAAGCTATTTATTTGGAAGGTGCAGAAAATCAATTGGCACCGGCAACAAGGGCGTATTTGGAAAAGGTGAGGGAAATCTGCCCGCCATTAGAAGGAGATCGGGCGATTTCAGATGAAATGGAAGCATTGGCGCAATTGATATTACATGATAATAGTTTGCGTGAAAATAACTTAAGTTAATGAAAAATAGGACCAGGTCGATCAGCTGCTTTAGTGATCACTTGGTCCTATTTTGATTTTTTTGGAAGTATTTTCACGATTCGACAAAAAATTTATTTTGCCGTTGCAAAGTTCTGTAAATACTGTATAGTTATTTCATAGTTTAAAAGGAGTTGTTTGAAAGATGAAAGTATTGGAAAGAATTAGCCAGTTTGCGGGGAATACTTTTGCATTTTGGGTATTGCTTTTTGCGGCGCTGGCATTTTTTGTCCCAGATGGTTTTACGTGGATCGCCCCATATATTTCTATATTGCTTGGCATCATTATGTTTGGAATGGGTATGACTTTATCAGTAGATGATTTCAAGGAAGTTGGAAAGCATCCGAAAAAAGTAGCGATTGGGATTATTGCACAGTTTACGATTATGCCATTGCTTGCTTTTGGATTAGCAGTCGGATTTAGATTGCCGCCCGAAGTTGCTGCTGGCGTTATTCTTGTTGGCTGTTGTCCAGGTGGTACGTCATCAAACGTAATGACTTTTTTAGCACGGGGAAATGTTGCTTTATCCGTTGCGATTACGTCTTGCACAACTTTATTGGCGCCATTTGTGACACCCGGGCTCATTTTGTTATTAGCGAGTAAATGGCTGCCGGTTTCGGCAGGGGCTATGTTTTGGTCGGTTGTGAAAATTGTTTTGATCCCGATTATTCTAGGCTTGATTGCAAAAGTTCTGTTCCGTAAGCAAGCAGAACAAAGTGTGAAAGCAATGCCGCTCGTTTCCGTTACTGCAATCGTTGCGATTGTCGCGGCTGTCGTCAGTGGCAGTCAGCAAAAAATTGCTGAAACAGGCTTGCTCATCTTGTTAGTTGTCATTATTCATAATGGGTTAGGCTATTTGATAGGTTATGGAGTTGCTCGTTTATTAAAATTAAATTATGCTGACCGTAAAGCGATCGCTATTGAAGTTGGCATGCAAAACTCCGGGCTAGGCGCGGCATTGGCAGCAGCACATTTTTCACCGCTAGCCGCTGTACCGAGTGCGATCTTTAGTGTATGGCATAATATTTCCGGCTCGCTGCTTGCTACATGGTGGAGCAAAAAAAGTGAAAAGTAACTTTGGCTGGAATGTTGTGTTATTGGCATTGATCAATTGAATAAACAAATTCATTTCAACAAACACGATTGTTTAAACCTTCGTGTTTGTTTTATTATCTGAAACTATATAAAAATTCAAAGAATTTTACAAAATGAAAGCATATTAAAAAGAAATATGATATAATGTAGTAAAAATACAGAAATTTTGAAAAATTTAATAATACAACACAAAGAGAATGTGGTGTGTATCAGGGGGAGGAGAATGGCATGTCAAGACAGTGGAACTTTATTATCGGAAACAAACTGATTACCATTTTCGACAAAGACCAGAAAGTAGCAGAGAAAAAAGCACACGCTCTGTACGAAGAGCTTCAAAATGGTAGCAGGTAAAAACGATAAGCGTCTTTGAGTGATAAAGGGCTTTACTTTTATAGTAAACAATCAATTAACTCCGTCACAAATTTGTGACGGAGTTTGAATTGATCCATACATATTGCATTCATTTGAAATAGCATTATTTTCTCCTTACAAACAAAGCTTTAGCCCATTGGTTCACCAAAAATGGCAGAAACGCCAGAATATAAATGAGGGCCAATTGCATGCCGCTTAAAGGGGCAACTTTAAACACACCTGCAAGCGATGGAGCGAGTAATACAACGTGTAAACATAAAAACCCAATTAAAAAGGCTAGCCACGTATATTTGTTTGAAAATACGCCGATTGTGAAGATTGATTCTTTGGATCTCGAGTTGAAGCCATGGACTAATCTCGATAAACATAATGTTGTAAAGGCCATTGTGCTTGCTGTTAACGTATCCCCCGTCTGTAACCCGATTCGAAAAGCGATAATTGTTACGATCGCAATTAATAAACCTTCTAGAACTACCTGGATCGTAAATCTTTTATTCAGCAATGGCGTATGAATATCTCGTGGTTTTTCCTTCATCGTTTTTTTATTATGCGGTTCCAATCCAATCGCAATGGCAGGCAAACTATCGGTTAGCAAGTTGATAAATAATAAGTGCACAGGTGCAAAGGGAACGGGTAATCCTAAAACAGTTGCATATAACACAACAAATATAGCGCCTGCATTCCCTGATAATAAGAAGAGAATGGCGTTTTTAATATTCGTATAGAGGCTTCTTCCATTCTCAATCGCTTTGACAATTGTCGAAAAATTGTCATCCGTTAAAATCATAGAGGAGGCATCTTTCGCCACTTCAGTACCAGCGATTCCCATCGCAACCCCTATATCAGCTTGTTTTAGGGCAGGACCGTCATTGACGCCGTCTCCTGTCATCGCAACAACATGTCCTTGTTCCTGCCAAGCCTTCACGATTCGGATTTTATGCTCCGGCGTTACACGGGCATAGACGGAAAAATCTTGAACCAATCCCTGAAGTTCTTGATCTGTTAATCGTTCTATTTCATATCCTTCGACTGCCTCTGAGGGATCCGTTAAAATGCCAATTTGTTTGGCGATCGCGGTGGCTGTTATTTTGTGATCCCCTGTAATCATCACAGGTTTAATGCCAGCCTTTATACAGCTCTCAACCGCTGCTTTTGACTCCCTTCTCGGAGGATCCATCATCGCGATTAGTCCAATAAAGATTAAATCTCTTTCGGCTCTGACATCGATTGTTTCATTTGTTTGTATCTCTTTGTAAGTAATTGCCAATACTCTTAAACCATTACTAGAAAAATTGTTATTTGCCTCTTCGATTTTTTTACGGTCTTCTTCCGTCATCTCAATGGTTCCTTTGGAAGTATCGATCCTTACAATTCTGGGCAGAAGAACGTCTAATGCACCTTTTGTAACCATGATCGTTTTACGATTGAATGTATTCACAGTGCTCATTAGCTTTCGATCTGAATCAAAAGGAAGTTCTGCCAATCTTGGATTGTGCTTCCTGACGAGCAACTCATCAAAATTGTACTGCTTACCTAATTTGACGAGTGCAATTTCGGTAGGGTCACCGATTTCTTTATCGTCTCTTTCGA
The DNA here is from genome assembly GCF_001563475.1 of Sporosarcina sp. HYO08. Lineage (GTDB taxonomy): Bacteria > Bacillota > Bacilli > Bacillales_A > Planococcaceae > Sporosarcina. The sequence continues at coordinate 52,274 of NZ_LPUT01000032.1, forward strand.
ATGCATCATTGCATAATAGCGCCTTTAAAAGTAAGTTTCTCTCAATTGGATTTTCTATGTGAAGCCCGTCATGCGGGACAACTTTTTGATCAACAAAGACGTGTTGAACAATCATTTTATTCTCTGTCAATGTTCCTGTTTTATCGGAACAAATCACAGACACACTGCCCAAACTTTCAACAGCATAGAGTTTTCGGATAATGGCATTTTCTTTTGCCATTTTTTGAGTCCCGAAAGCAAGCACGATGGTAACGATCGAACTTAATGCTTCGGGAATGGCTGCGACTGCAAGCGAAACAGCAAACATAAACGAGTCTACTAGCTCGCGTCCCCGGAAAAGGTCGATCGTGAAAATGGCTAAACAGATGATTGTAATCCCCAAAGCCAATTTTTCTCCAAATTGATCAAGACTTACTTGTAAAGGTGTTTTTTTCTCTTTTGCGGTATCGAGCAAATTAACAATTTTTCCAATTTCTGTTTCCATCCCAACAGCCGTGACAACTGCGATCCCTCGTCCATTGGTGACAAAGCTTCCTGTGAAAATCATATTTTTTTTATCGGCAAGGGATACATGATCTTCTTCGATGGGCTCAGTACTTTTCGCTACAGCCAATGATTCACCTGTCAATGAACTTTCATTTACATGCAGATTATGACTTTCCAGTATTCTTCCATCGGCATTTATATAATTGCCGGCCTCCAAATAAAGAAGATCTCCAACGACTAAATCTTCTGATGGAATCTCCACAATTTGATTATTGCGAACAACTTTTGCAACAGGGGAGGACAAAGCTTTCAAATTATCCAAAGATTGTTCTGCTTTCACATGCTGTACTGTTCCCAAGATTGCGTTTAAAATAACGACAATTAGTATAACAATCGTACTTGACACTTCACCGATTAAAAATGAAATGAAAGCAGCGGCCATTAAAATAATGACTAATAAATCTTTAAACTGACTTAAAAAAACGGCGAATGAGCTTGTCCTTTTACCTTCCACCAATTCATTGTATCCATATAATTCTTGTCTTTTATGGACGTCATCATTACTTAAGCCGTGAGGTGTCACACCTAATCCTTGCATAACTTCAACTACTGATTGTTGATGATATTCTGTCATTCGCTTCTCCTTTCAATACTAAAAGTAAAAAGAATGTTTTTATAGGAATCATCTAGTTTTTTATCATTTTCTGACAGAATACTCCCATTTCAAGGAATGTGTAGGGCGCAGCCCAATGAGTAAGTGGGAGATGAATGTCGGTTGGCGATAGTCAAAGCCTTCTCTGTTGCGCTACAATGAAACAAATGTTCCTAGAGGTGAGGTGAAGGTTAATGTTAGTCAATAAAGCGTATAAATTCCGCATCTATCCAAACAAAGAGCAGGAAATACTAATTGCTAAAACAATCGGTTGTAGTCGCTTTGTCTTCAATCACTTTTTGGAAAAGTGGAACCAAACGTACCAAGAAACCGGAAAAGGATTAACTTACAATTTTTGTTCTTCACAACTCACACAGTTAAAAAAGGAATTAATATGGTTAAAAGAAGTTGACAGCATTGCCCTCCAATCCTCGCTTAAAAATCTTGCTGATGCCTATTCACGTTTTTTCAAGAAACAAAACAGAATACCACGTTTTAAATCCAAAAAGAATAAAGTACAATCCTATACAACAAAACATACCAACGGAAATATTTCCATCGTTGGCAATAAAGTGAAGTTACCCAAACTTGGCTTCGTTAAATTTGCAAAAAGTCGTGAAGTAGAGGGCCGTATCCTTAACGCTACAATTAGACGGAATCCGAGTGGCAAATACTTTGTGTCCATTCTTGCCGAAACAGAAGTGAAACCACTGCCCCAAACAGATTCTTCTATTGGAATTGATGTTGGCTTAAAAGACTTTGCCGTTTTGTCTGATGGAACAATATATGGAAATCCTAAATGGTTTCGTAAATTGGAAAAGAAGTTGGCGAAAGCACAACGTATATTGTCCAGGCGGAAGAAAGAATCTTCTAATTGGCATAAACAACGTATTAAAGTTGCACGTCTACACGAAAAAATCACGAATGCACGAATAGATTACTTGCATAAAACCTCTACTGAGATTGTCAAAAACCACGACGTCATTGGTATTGAGGATTTGCAAGTAACGAATATGCTAAAGAATCGTAAATTAGCAAAAGCGATTAGTGAAGTATCGTGGTCAAAATTTAGAACATTGCTTGAATATAAAGCAAAATGGTATGGGAAGAAGGTTTTGTCTGTTGCTAGGAATTTTCCTTCCAGTCAACTTTGTTCAAATTGTCATTACCGTAATAAAGACGTTAAAAATCTTGCATTGCGGGAATGGACTTGCCCGGAATGTGGCAAACATCATGATCGAGATCTAAACGCAAGTATCAATATTCGTAATGAAGCTATACAAGTAACCGCAGGGACTGCGGGGTTAGCCTAATCAATAACTAGTGAGCGCACTGGTGTTCTTAGGAATCGCCCGCTTCAAAAACGGAACGTTTTAAGTGGTGGGTAGTTCAAAGTTTGTCCTCTTTTGGTAAGCAATCACAATACCTTATCAATCTATTCTTTCTTTTACTACGATATGATAATAGTTGATATGAAATTTATTGAACATTTTATAAAGATGTTGAGTATACTATTTATACTTGGTATAATATTTATATCATGAAGTGTGAGGGTGATCTTTATTCAAGTATGTCCTTATTTAGAATCTTGCTTTGAGATATTAGGAAGGCGCTGGAATGGGCTGATCATTCATTATTTATCGAACTGTCCACATTTCATGTCCCAGTTTTCTCAGATGAAACGTGATTTAAATGATATTACACCACGTTCACTATCTTTGAAGTTGACGGAACTTTCGGAGTTCGGATTAGTCGAAAAAAAAGTAACAGAAGGAACGCCCGTCGCGATTACGTATCATCTGACCGAAAAAGGCCAACAGCTAGCAATTGCTTTAAAGCCTGTACATGAATGGGCTGTGAAGTATATTGAGCTTGGGGAAGGAAAAAAATAATATAAAAGGGGAATGTATAATGGGTACGAAGAATCCTATGATGTGTGATTTGCAAACAGGTATTTGCGGACCTGCTGGAGAAGACACAAGTCCAATGGAGTTCATCGATTTAACAGCACCGAAGAAAAAGATTGAACTATATTATGTAACGGATCCAATCTGCTCGCATTGCTGGGCATTGGAGCCGGTTCTTCGAAAATTTGTCAGTCAATATGGGCAATATTTTAATATGCACACGCTTATGGGAGGATTGCTTGAGAAATGGGACGGTTTCGCGGATGTAAGTAACGGTATTTCTAGTCCAGCCGATGTGGCGGGTCACTGGAGGGAAGTAGGAGAACACTCCCGTATGCCAATCGATGGAACCGTTTGGTACGACAACCCAATCGAATCATCTTTCATTCCATCTCGTGTTTACAAAGTCATTCAAGAAGAAAGTCCGGAGCTCGCAAACGTTTTTTTACGTCGTGCACGTGAAGAACTTTTTGCGTTCAATCAAAACATTGCACAAGACGACCTGTTAATTACTCTTGTGAATCAAATTGGGCTAAATGGGGAAGAAATCGTTAGTCAATCAAAGCAAACAGAAGCTAACCTATCTTTACATGCAGACTTCCAGCTTGTCCGTAAGTTAGGCGTCCGCGGATTTCCAACAATCGTCATGGTCGACGAAGAACAAAAAGGCGTTCGAATCGTTGGTGCGCGTACGTTAGAAGATTACACGAATGCACTGCAACAATTACTGCCAGATGAATTACTAAAGCCGAAACAGCTGCCTGGTTTAGATCAACTATTGCAGCAGGAGAAATTGTTATTCTCACGTGAAATTGAAGAATACTACTCAATCGAAAAAGAAGAATTAGAGATATTTCTGGAGAAACAATTGCCGAAAGCTGCTTTTCAGTTGGATAGCATCCTTGGCGAGAAATATATTCAATCAAAATAAAAGTTTATGAATAGTAACCATCCCGTCTATGAGTTGAAAAGGGATGGTTATTTTTTCTGTTGTCATAAAGAATCACTTATTTATCATGTGTTTATTATTTTACAATACTTAATAATCATTCCTGCCTATCTAAGTATACCCAGTGCTTAGTCGGTTTTCCGCAATATAATGACGTTTACTTGGATATCGCTTTCCCTGCTCTTGATAACCCCCTTCTCTTTAATAGTATGCTGAAATATGGCCTTGATATAAAATATTATTATTTTTGAATAATATGATGAGTGCCGAATGCTTACCTGAATTACGGTTTAATTTGACCATTGTGGGTGCGACAATTTCTTCCGCAAGCTGTTTTGTCAACAAAAAAACTACCCCTTTGTATAGAAATTCACAAATACTCCGTACTTTTTTATACATCAAGTATAATGACTTTTCGAATTTATGTCATTATACTTTTGTAAACGCTTAAATAACGGGGTGAGAGTAATGAAAGTTATAGTGGCACCGGATTCATTTAAAGGGAGTTTGACTGCGCTAGAGGCAGCCGAAGCAATGGCCGCAGGGATTAGTGAGTATGACGAAACGATTCAAACTGTTTTACTTCCAGCGGCAGACGGCGGAGAAGGCACCATGCGAAGTTTGGTAGGTGCTACGAAAGGAAAAGAAGTACCTTTCGTTGTGCAGGACCCGCTTGGCAGAAATGTTGAAGCAAGCTTTGGCGTACTCGGTGATGGGGAAACATGTGCGATCGAAATTGCGGAAGCTTCAGGACTCATGCTTTTAGAGGAAACTGAAAGAAATCCACTTATTACGTCAACGTATGGAACAGGGGAATTGATCCGGCACGCACTTGATGCTGGGTTTCGAAAGTTTGTCATTGGGCTCGGTGGAAGCGCTACAAATGACGCTGGGACTGGGATGTTACAAGCACTCGGGATGAAGTTTCTCGATAAAGAAGGTAAGGAATTGCATCCAGGAGGAGGTTCACTTACTGAACTCTATGAAATTGATTGTTCGCATTTCGACCCACGTATTCAGGAGAGTCATTTCCTAATTGCTTGTGATGTGGAAAATCCTTTTGTTGGCCCGGTCGGCGCATCCGCTGTTTTTGGTCCACAAAAAGGGGCTACGCCTGAAATGGTAGAGCATCTCGATCAAAACCTCACAAAGTTTGCGAATGTCGTTGAAGAACAAACAGGAATATCACTTCACGAGAAAACAGGGGCCGGCGCTGCCGGAGGAGCCGGCGGGGCATTCCAAGCATTCTTTCCCGCGGAAATGAGACAAGGGATTGAAGTTGTGTTACAAGCAATTTCATTTCATGAACAGACAAAAGATGCGGATCTTATTATTACTGGTGAAGGTAAAACGGATAGCCAAACGTTGTCCGGGAAAACGCCATTTGGCATAGCGAAAGTGGCACAAGAGGTAGGAAAACCAGTCATTCTAATTTCAGGTGCATTGGATGAAAAAAGTAGAGATGATTTGAATTCGATCTTTACTGAACTACATGCCATATCAGATGAAACAATTTCTACGGATGATTCTATGAAAAATGCTTTTCACTATTTAAGACAAAAAACAAATCAAGTATTAAAAAAATATGTAAGATGATAAGTCGTTAGGGAGCGTAAAGTAATGTTATTTGGAATTATTGCAATAGTAGTTGTCTTAACAGTTATCTTAACGGCTGTTTTCAAAGTGCATCCATTTTCATCTTTACTATTTAGTGCATTTCCAGTAAGTATTGGTTCTGGAATGCCATTATTAGAAGTCGTTGAGAGTGTGAACGACGGTTACGGCAGTATTATGAAAAGTATTGTCATTGTTGCCGGTACGATTATTGGTGTCATTTTAGAAAAGTCGCTATTGCATCGATGTCTATTGCGCTTGCCACTGGTTTATATGCAACGCATACATTAGTTGTTCCCGGACCAGGTCCAATGGCTGCAACGGGTAATATTGGAGCCGAATTGGCGCAAGCGGTGCATTTGGAAAAGTCATTTCCAACTCTGGCGTTGCGGAATTGATCAAAAATATGAATATGGATGTATTCGGAAGCGGAGCATTATTCCTTCTCGTTCCATTTATGATTTCGGCTACTTTGAAAACTGCACAAGGCTCTACGACAGCGGCGATTCTCATTACATCGACTTTAGTCGCCCCATTACTTCCTTTAATGGGCATTGACGGAGCCATTCCGCTTGCACTCGTTGTTATGGCAATTGGGGCAGGGGGGATGGCAATCAGCCATGTGAACGATAGCTTCTTCTGGGTTGTGACACAGTTTAGCGAGATGAAATTAAAAGATGCCTACAAGGCACAAACGATGGCTACGCTGTTGCAAGGAATTACGACGATTGCTGTCTCAATGATTCTATGGACGTTTTTAGTCTAAAAGTAAGAAGAGATGAAAAGAACCGAGTAGCTCCTACTGCTACCCGGTTCTTTTTGCAAATTCACTTTAATGCGTTTAGCATTTCAGAAAGTGTCTTCACACTTTCGTATTCCTCGTCAATAGTTGTTTGGAGGAGTTGTTTTTGATTTTCTAAAGTCTTTGTAAGCGTTTCGATCTCTGCGCTCAAATCAGGATTGGCTTGATCGCGTTTTTCTAACAAAGCATTCGTTGTGTCATATAAGTCTTCATGACCTACAATTCTTCCTGCGCCCCACAGCAATCTGTCGGCAGGTTGCTTTAACACATAGTCTGTGAAATATTGGTTTGTTTCTTTGTCAAAATCATAAGTGTACCAGTTATTGTCGATTAACCATAAATGTTCATCAAGCGGCGTGGCAATATCACCTTTTTTCAAAGCGTCAATAGAAGAAGCTAATTGCTCAATGTTATTTTGCGCATGTTCATGCGGGAAAATTGGCTCGTCTTCCCATGTGAGCTTCACAAAATGGTCTTGGGCAAATTTAAATGTTTCCAAAAGACCTGCGTTAAGCTCTCTGCTTTCCTTATAGAGCATTTTGGCCGTTTCGGTATCGTCTTTCATCAATGCTTGCAAGTAGTTATCATTGATTTCATTTACTTTTTTGTTAATCTCTTCCGCTGCAGCAATTGCCTTGTCTATTTCTGCATTAATCTCTTTTGAAGATACAGATGCACTTTCAAAGATCTCTTCGCTCACACTTTCTTTTAAAGCTTTCATTCTAACCGTAAAGTCGAGCGGTGTAACGGCTGTTTGATCGTAATGCATTGTCAGGAAACCATAGAGCTGCTGGTGGAACAATAATGCTTTTTCGTTATACGTGTCTTCATTATCAAATTGTGAATGGTAATGTGTTCTCATAAATTCACTGTCTTGAAAATCATTTCGAAGTGCCGGAACACCTGCAATGGAGAATGAAAAATCATCCGACCATGTGCGAAGCGGCGAAACAACGGATATCCCGTCTTTGTATACACCTTCGACATGCGGCACGGTTTTGGCAAATTTCTCAAGATCCGTTTTGAATTCATAGATGGCACGGATTTCATCGCTTGACGTATGTTCATAAGCTGGAAGCTCAAAGTTTAGATTGGCAACCGCTTTTCCTACCCATTCCGGGTGGACCCTAAAGATTTGATTGTAAGCACCGGTTGACCAATCATAGCGCGTGTTTGAAACGCCCCATTCTTCTGCAGCAAGTGCGTTAAAAATAATCGTTTTTTCCGGTTTGTAGCCACTATCGATGAGTCCTTTTGCAATGCTCATCATAAGGCCGATTGCGGCATTGTCATCCTGGAAACCTAAAAAATAGGAATCATAATGTGCGGATAAAATAATGTACGAATCTGGGTCTTTTCCGATGATTTTTCCGTAGTAATTATACGTTTTCCCATCAAAGGCAACTGTCGATTTCGCGTCAAAGTTTACTTTCAAAGCGTTTCCATTTTTATCAAGTGCTTTTTTCAACACCTTCGCATCCGCCTGTGACATCGAAAAGGCAGGCGCATAGTCCGGTCCAATAATATCTTGCGCGTTCAAAGCCGTTGGATCGACCTCTGAATAGCCGCCATCTTGTACAGCGATGACTCCAGCAGCGCCTTTTAAATACGCTTGATAGGCAGGGTAGTTAACCCACCATTCTTCACGCTGATTAATGTCGATTAAAACGAGCTTATTTTTCACGTCTAGTGTTGCAAGGTCGTTTTTCGTACCTTTTCCAGCGTAAATAACTTCAAACTCTTTTACACCTTTTGTATCGAAGTTCGTTTGGTAACTTCCTAAAACAGCTTCATACGCTTGTCCATTTTCATCCGTGAAAGTGAAATCCGCTTTTTCAAACTCCCATGTATCAACGGTAATCTCATCTTTTGTTACTTCGGATAGACCGATTTTTTTCATTTCCTCAAAGATTTTATTGCCTGTTTGAATTTCTGCTTGTGACCCAGCCGTGCGATACCCTAATTTTTCATTCGTTTTAAATTCTTCAAGGCTTTTTGTGAAGTTATAAGCATACTCCGTATCTACTTTTGACAAATAGTTGCTTTGTGCATCTTTCAATGGCTCGCTTTTCGGTTTATTCACGGGCTCATTTTTCGTACAAGCCGACAAGATCAAAGCAAAAATAAGCAACAAAGGAATAGCGTTCAATTTCTTTTTCATGTACCAATCTCCAATCAATATTTTTCCATATTTCTTAATTAAACAATACCTATATTTGGATAGCAAGGTATTTTTGATTTACATTTACTATGCCCGTTATACAGTTAAAAATGTGTAATGAAGCCTTTATCCAAAATGTTTCTGGCGGGATCGGAAAGGAATTATAAAGAAGCGTATGTTCCCTATTTTATAATTGAATTGGCAGAAAATAAAGTGGGAGATAGGTTGATGCTTGAATAATAGGTGTACGCATCATCTAAGAAGATAATCTTTTCCTAACATGTTTGACTATCGTTTTTTAGGAACTAACTTGCACTAATTGTAGCCAAGCCAGTCATTATGCACATAGATGACTGGCTTGGCTTTTTGTACTTTAAGTGTAATGCTGTCATGAAAGAGGGGGCAAGGTTCGAAAAATCCCTTGATGATTACCCGATGTTTGACGAATTCAACAAATAATCTTTATAAAAGGATACATAAATATCAAGACTCTCCATAAAAGCCTGTTGCAGATTTTTAAATTGTAGGATCAGGGTGGATCTTGAGTGATGCTTGGAGTTCATTAATCCCACTATACGTTCTTCAATCGCTACTAATTGCTGAATATTCATCTTGAGATATTCTTTTGCTTCTTGGGAATACCCTTCATTCAAGGCTAATTCTAACAAAGTATTTCGTGTGTTTCTAACCTCCGTTAAAATAACATCCAAATCTTGAAAATGAATTTTTATTTTCTTATCGCTCATGAACCAATCCTGTTCATACATAGTAAGGACGCCGGCTGTTCTACTTGATACCAAATCATCTCGTAAGCTTTCTTCATGAATTTTTTTGAATTCATTTAGATCTTTTGTATATTCTTGGACGACTATATGATCAGGATGATAGGTAAAGCTTTTTTGGATACTGAAAAGAGAATAAGGGTAAAGCCAAGCGATGGTAAAGAAGCAAATTACCAAAATAACAAATAGAAATATATTCAAGCCTTTTTTATTTTTCAAATAAGAATCCCCCGCTTTTTTATCATAATAAGCATATATCAACGCCCACCTATTCCACGGGTGGGCGTTGATATATGCTTTACGTAGTTTTATTTAGAACACGACAATTATCTGGAAGGGAGTTCGACCAAGTGTAGTTGATCAATTGCTGCTGGTCCAAGCCAGTTGTTTCAATACATGCATTAAATAATAAAGCGGATTTTACGACTGAAAAGCTAAACGCCAGATTATCTTCTAAACCACTTAGTTATGTTAATAAGGGGATGTTTTCTGCAAGTTAACAGTAATAATATAATACTCACTACAACAAGCACGATACGGTTAACGATGTAGAGTGTCGGGGAATACTGATAATAAAAGTTATTGGAGTGGGCTCCTAATGAAAGGTATGCTAACGTTCTTCCCGCAGAGATATAATCAAAGACATAGTAAGCCAACATAACAAATAAGCCTATGTAAGCATTTTTAAACTGATGCATGAAAAATAGAACAACCGCGCATAACATAAATAGATTAGGTAGTTTCGCTAAAGCCATCCATACACTTTGTACGTCTAAAAAAGCAACGTTTCGAAAATACATCATATGACTGAAAAGCACTCCAATTGAAAAGGTAACTACAAACGTTAACCATCTACAAATCATCATACTGCTATAAGTTTTATCGGTGTAAAATTGGAAAAACACATAAATTTTCTCTTTGTAATCTGGCAGAAAAGCGTAGAAAATGACAAGCGCTGCCAGCAAAGGCACCGCATAATCAAATAAATTATCTATACTTTGAAACTTCCCATAGTTTTTTAATATATTTATGTATTCGTTTGGGACAGGAAAAACAACACAATATATATATAATAAAAAAAGTAAACCAATGCTAATTTTTAGTAACTTTCCCTTATGATCGAACATTGTAAAGAAGTGCTGCTTATAGATTTTGAGCGTGCTGAAAGTAAATATAGGCATTTTCCAGACTCACTTCCCTTACTTGACAACTATTATCTAAAACAGTTGCTGTTTTGTTGCGCGATATATATTTAATTTGTATTAAATGATCTGCCATTCTCTTTTCCTCGATAATATGAACTTTGTTGCGTACCTCATTAAGCTCCCGCTTATCAATAACAGCCATTAAAAGATGAGGCTTGGCAAGATCTATCAGTTCATTGACTGTTCCATCAAACTGTAATGTATGATCGTTTCCAATAATCATCAGCTTATCACTATATAGCTCTACATCCTCAATAATATGAGTGGAAATAATTGTAATTGAATGAAGACTAATTCTTGATAATAACTCTCTAAACGCGATCCGTTGCTCGGGATCCAATCCTACAGTAGGTTCATCCACAAGGATTAAATCGGGATGGCCAATGACAGCCTGTGCAATTCCTAGACGTCGTTTATAGCCACCGGAATATTTTCCGATTTTTTTTCGAATCACTTCTTGTAAAGAAAAGTCTTCAACAATTTGTTGCAAATGTTGTTTTTTATCTTGCGGCGGCAATTTCTTTACGTCATATACATAAGACAAAAAGTCATAACCCGTCACATTGTGATACATGTCGAACATTTGAGGCAAATAACCGGCTTTCTCAATTGGATATGAACGATGTGAAAGTAGTGATTCTTCATTCAAATACACTTCGCCCGAATGAGGGTATAAAATTCCCGCTAAAATATTCATCAATGTTGATTTTCCGACACCATTATTGCCGAGTAATGCGATAATACCATTCGTGCAATTGAACGAGAAATTTTTAAGAATTTCTCGCTTACCAATTTGATAACATAAATTTTGTACACGTAATTGATTTTGCATCAAATTTCACTCCATCATACTAATCTAATCTAAAATAAAGAGTAGAGCCTTCCACTGACAATAAGTCCTTGTGGATTGGCCGAGCTCCCACAATGACTTGACGATACTGTTTGTTTTTTAAAGTTTCAAAGTTCGCATCGGCTGCACTTTGCTCATCAATTGCGGTAGAAATTACATGCTTAATATTTTGCACGGACATTGTGAAAGGATAAATGTAACGAATATCCCCATCGGTATGTTCGTTGTAGATTCCTCCAAAAATGGATACATAGCGTGCAGATCCTTGTAAATGACCATCCAATATTGGCAAGTTACTATATAGATTTGTATTCGCGGTAACATTCAAGTTAAATTTGATACTATCGGCAATCGTAGGCGATGGATACCAAAAGAAATCTCCGCCGACTAAATTAATTGCATGCGGGCTAACATAAAAAAGATCGGAACCTATATCTTTTTTTATATCTACTTTTCCTCTATACAGAATTTCTACATTTACGGTGGAGCCCTTTGTAAAGTCGTCATGAATGACAAGTAAATTATTACCAAATGTGTGCGCTGCAGCTTGATTATCTACTAATACATGCTCGACTTTAAAATTAGAATCTAAAAGAAACGAAAGTGTATCGCTATTTTCATAGATGGCTATTTTGATCTGTGCCTTATTTTCTAGTTTGTGGCGTAAATCCAACTTCATATTGTAATCCTCAATTTCGTATTCTTCGAACGTGATTTTATCAACGTCCATTGCATGATAGAAATCATATTGGTGACTAAATCCATAAATCGTTAAAAAACTAAACGCTGATAAGGCAAGCGTTGGGACAATAAAATATCTTTTTCTTTTTGTAGTAGTGATCAAGAGATAAGTCATTGATAAAATAAAAACACTCATGCATAAAACAACCAGTTTGTCTGCAAAATACTCTTTAGTCAATAACACTCCTGCAATCTCGTTAAAAACGATAAATGTATCATCCGGAAGAAATGCTCGTAAGTAATTTGTGATCAGATTATCAGATAAGTCCCCAAAAGTGACTGCAATAAGTAGTCCGTAAATAGCTAGTGAAACGACAATCGATCGTTCATTTTTAATAAAGGCTGCCGTGCTAATGCCGATGGATATGGCCAATACGCTTCCCGTCAGTAAGATGATTAAAAAGTGTCCGATGCCCCTTACAACAGTTGAGAAACTAAATAACGAATTTTTAAAAATGAGCATAATAAGTACAGAAAGTAAACCAAAGCCAATGGTTACAAAAATATTGGCGAGTACAACTGCGATCATTTTTCTCCCTTTCTCTTTTTCTAGAAAAGAGAGAACTTTAAACTCCTGGTACATCATAGATGAAGATGTAATTAGTAGGTAAATATGAAAAAAGATAAATGGAATTAAAAAGTATTTTGTATATAAAAAAATAGAGATATCTAGCGTATCAATGAGTCTGGTGAAAATGTCCAAAAAGGTCACTGCCATTGCTATTATAAAGTAAATACTTTTAAGGCTAACTTTTGTATAAAAGAGGCTGGATTTCAGCATTATACTCGCTCCTTGGTAAACTCTTTCTAGGAGATTATCATATAAAACGAGAATCCCCAATTTTAAATTAGGGATTCCTGTTCTTATTAATAAATAGATACCGATGCCTTTGATGCTGGATTAGCACTTGTCCAGCGAATGTAATAGCTTTGATTCACACCATCCGCATTTTTATCAACGGCATGAAAGTTCGTTGTTGTGGTCCGTGGTGAAGTGACAGAAGTTGTTGCTACTGCTTCATCAGGTCTGTTTGGTATGATTTTCATTGCTCTGGCAGTCCCAGAACCAGCTATCCCTGTTCCGCTTAAAGTATGACTACCAGATCCTAAGTGTGCATAATTTGTTTGAGAGGCGAACCCACCAACATTCACTGGTCCAATTGTCCCCGCCGAAGCAGCCAATGAAGCAAATACTGTAGTCGCTACGAATGCAGATGCAATAAACTTTTTCATAATTTGAATCTACTCCCTAGTTATTATTGTTTTAGAGTGTTCGGCAGTTATTATTGTTTTAGAGTGTTCGGCGCCAAACACTGTATACAATCTTTACATACTTTCACCAAAATTACACCGTGAATCAAGTTAGTATTTTCCGCAATTGTTTTGCGGGCATTGGAAACCTACTAGCTTCAATATTGTAACGGTATTATTGAAAGTGGAAAGCTGTTGCGTTGTCGGTAATAGCACATCATACCGCAATAGCAATTGCGGAAAACCGCAACATAGATTACGGTGAAACTTTAAGGCGGATGCGGTAATATGATGGGGAGGGCATATTGTAGCATTCAAGGAGGCAAGTATTTGAGTATTGTGAAACCCGAAGTGATAAAAAAGTCATTGTATGACATGGTCAACGTGCATATTACGCAAGATGAACTAAAAACAAAGTTGTTGTCGTTCATTGATTTTCAGTCAGAGAAGGGGTTTCCGTTTGGGGAATTGCTTATTTTGCACTACAAGATGTTTAATGGGGAAGAAACGGAAGAGATTTACACAGTTGCAGCTGCGGTTGAGATGTTAATCTTATCCTTTGATATATTAGATGATTTTGAAGACGATGATTTTCAAGACCAGCCATGGTCTGCTAAATCGAATCTAGCACTCAATGCAACAACGGCGTTACTTTTTTTGAGTGCAAGCGTAATAAGAAAGACAAGTTTCAAGAATGCGGGAAAAGCGATTGCGATTTTACAAGAGTATGCACTTCGGTCGATTCATGGTCAACATCAAGATTTGCTCAATCGTTGCAGAAGTGAGGAAGATTATGTACAAATGACGATGGAAAAGTCTGGTTCATTAGTTGCGCTCGCTTGTTTAGTCGGTACTGCTTTGGCGACGGATTCTGCTCCGAGTGAAGTAGAAACGTATGCCGGGTACATTGGTCTAGTTGGGCAAATCAATAATGATTTAGCGGATATCGAAATATGGGGAGAAAAGAACGACTTGTTAAATAAAAAGTTTAGTCTTCCAATCATTTACTTATTAAATTGCAATGATGCACAGCTCGGATTTGTTCGCGATTATTATGAAAACGAAGTGGACAAGGACGTAATTTTAACGCAACAGAAGCTAATTTCGGAGAAGTTTGTTCAAACAGGGGCGGTTACGTATACAGAAGTCATGAGGAAAGTATATCAAAACAAAGCAATTGCGGCGGTAAAGCAGTTGCAGGTAGATTCACTTTATAAGGATCTTCTATTAAAATATATTCATTAATGAGGAGAGGTCAATATGCAAGAAGTTATTCAATTTTTAGTCCAAAACTCGGATGTCTTAAATAAAATAAAAGAAGGACAGGCGTGCTTGATCGGAGTAAGCGCAGAGGAGCTTACGGCGATTCTGGACGTGTTCCTCGATGCAGCTGTTGTTCAACCCGCGTATTATTGGGCTTGATTCTGGAGGTTAAATGAAAAAGGCTACAAGAGCTATTGGACTAATACACCTACCCATTTTAATTGTCTTGGGTTTAACAGGTTATTTCACCATAAAGATTTGGGAATCCCCATTGATTGGGTTAGAAGTAAAGGAAGCAAATAATCAATGGATAGTTGAAAAAGTATATAAAAATGGATGGGCTTCGAATCAATCAATAGAAGAAGGAGATGTATTAGAGTTAGTAGATGGTGAAAGGCCGGAGCAACATTCTACTGTAACTTTATTTAATAGAGTAGAAATGGCGAAGTCCATGACGATTTTGGATGAAAATTTAGAACAGAAAACAATAGAAATCTCATATGATCATTTGGGGACACAATATATAATTTATTTAATAATTCCTTTTATATTTAATGCTGCTACGTTATCATTAAGTCTTTTTTTATACCGCAAAAGAAAGAATGACAAGGCTGCCAGAATCTTAATTTACTTTTTATTGTCGATGGGAATTACTTATCTCAGTGCCTCAGTTTCAGCACGGGGAGATCTTGTAGGAAGGGCCTTAAATATAATAACGTTATTGGGCTCTTTAATCCTATTTATTCACTTTTTGAAAAACTATTTACTTAGATTTAACCTATTGTTTATAAAGGACAGATTACTCGCATCCTTGTACGTAGTTTACTCTATCGTGTTAGTCCTAATGGCTATCGATTTTAATACAAAAGTAGTGTTGTTCTTTTTTTTCTTATTACTAGGATTTTTATTCTTTCAACTGATCAAGTTATATTTAAAGTTTAGGGATTCTGAGGGAAGAGCCATTTTAAAACTTCTTGGGGTTACTTTACTGGCAGCTTTTAGTCCTTTTGTTTTGCTCTACGTACTTCCTAATGTCTTTTTTGATAAGAATTTTGTTTCAGCGGAAGTTACAGCCATATTCTTAATCATCATTCCAATTGCATTTGTTTACTTACAATTGGCAGAACAGCTATTCGATATCGAATATATCATCGGGCGGTTACGATACTATTCTTTACTCGCTTTTCCCTTCGCGATTTTCATCATTATTTTGTTAAGTCTTACTACACCGATTCAGCTTTTTTCTAGTGTAACAGCTATGATTTTTCTACTGTTGTATGTGTGCACGACCTTATTTTTATATGTAAAAGAAGTCATTGACTACAAAGTGAAGCACCATCTCTTTTCAAAGAAAAATGACTTTGAAATGAGTTTATACAAATTTTTTCAAAAGGCAAGGTACGAGACAAAGGTAGAAAGTTTACTTACGCATTTGATGAATGAAATCCAAGATGTGTTAGCGGTGAAAAAGGTTCGTCATGTTGTCGTGAAAAAGGCGGTCGAAGAGGATCGCTGGGTGTTAAAAAATAGCGCGCATTCCCCCGATAGTCTTGCTGATGGATTGGAGACGATTCAATGGGAAGGTTATGATGCAGGTTCTTTATATGAAATAATGGACGGCTTTGGAATCATCATTGGTGGGGATCACACGAGTAAAGACATCATTTTATTCGGCATGAAGAATTCTAAAACCAATTTGAATGTCCAAGAAAAAATTTGGCTAGAAACATTGGCATACTTCTCAAGTATTTTGCTGGAAAATTTCCAGCTCATTGAAGGGTTATTTGATAAAATTGAACATTATCAAGAACAATTGGAATCGAAGGACGGGCATTATCCTCATTGGCTTGCAAGATTGACGTTCTCTTTATCTGAAAAAGAAAGAGCCGGGCTTGCGACCGACTTACATGATTCAGTGCTCCAAGATCAGTTGCATATTTTAAGGAAAGTTGAAATGGTCAAAAAGAAAGTGGAGGACGCATCTGTTCAACAAGAGCTAAATGATGTGACAGAACTTATGCTGGATAATATCCACTTAATCAGAGAAACATGTCACGAACTTTTGCCGCCGTTTTTGACTGAACTAGGTGTGATACAGTCTATTCAAAACTATATTGATAAAGTCAAACTACGCTGCAACTTTTTACTTAAAACGGAATTGGATCCATCCATTCAAATCATGGATGCAGAATATGCATTAGTTTTGTATCGTGTCGTACAAGAGCTGTTAAATAATGCGATGAAACATTCACTTGCATCTAAAGTGAATTTGTCGCTATGTCAGCACGATCAAAAAATCCTTTTGACCTATGAAGACAATGGGAAAGGAATGGAAATGACGCAACTTCATAATACATTTCAAACAATTGGGATTTTAGGTATGAAAGAACGGATTAAAAGTGTTGGCGGTACAATCGATATGGTATCTGCACCCGGGCAGGGGATAAAAGTAATGATCGAAGTAAAGGTAGGGAATTAGTTTGTATGATTAATATATTAATTGTGGACGATCATCCGATGGTTGGAGAAGGGACCCGAGCAATTATTGAGCAAAAGGCGAATATGGCAGCAACTTTTATCGCAGATGCGAACACGGTTGCGGAAGTTATAATGGAAAAAACGTACGATGTGTACTTAATAGACTTACATATGCCGACGACTAACGGAATCGAACTTACAAAGAACATACTGCAAATTGACCCGGATGCTACAGTGCTCATCTACACGGGTTATGACATTGCGCCCCATTATAATTTGTTAATGGATGCCGGTGCCACGGGCTTCGTTAGCAAAACAGCTTCACCGGAACAACTGATCACTGTGATTAGATGTGCATTAAGGGGAGAAGTGGTAGTTCCCCTTCAGTTATTAAAACAGCTAAGAAGAGTGAATACTGAATCATTAGTAAATGTCGGAGAGCCTAATTTAGGGAAAATGACCTTGTCCAGGAAAGAACAAGAGATTTTGGAAGGTGTCTTAAGAGGTTTGACAAATAAGGAAATTGCATCTGAACTATCCATGGGTCAAAGAACTATTGAATATCATTTAACCAAAACTTTTGCAAAATTAGGGGTGACTTCAAGGACGGAAGCGATTATGAAAGCAAAAGAGCATGGATTATTGTCTATGCGGTCGCTGGGGAAAGAATAAGAGGTAAGGAGAAGTTGGCGATGCTGGCTTCTTTTTTGTGCTTTGATAGTGTTTAAGAAAGTCGTGGGAATAGAATACCCTTGCAGGAACGTAGATCCCGCAAGGGTGTTTGAAAAAATGAATGGGGATGATTGATAACTGATTTGAAAGTCAAGGCAAGGATAAAGATTTTTAGAGCAATACAAGAAAAACACCATGTTGGGCGTTCCAGTTATAGGCAGACGGGCATTCACGCAATTACTGGAAGATTGTTGTAAAAAATTGCAAGAGGGAGGTTTATTATTTATGAATTTAAAAAAGGGTACAATGGTATTAACATTGGCGGGATTATTGCTTTTTGGTGGACTAGCTGCCGAAGCAGGAACATCATGGAGTGGTACTCAACATAGTTGGGTGCCAGGTACAAATGGTTCGGCATCAACATCATCACAAACAAAAGCTAGGACAAATGCTTCATCTGATTTAATAGTTTCTGCTATCTCGGTTAACAATAAACTTGATACTCGTGCACTTGGTGGCGGGAGCAACGGTGTTGTGTCTGGACCTTGGGTACGTGATACAAACGTGGGTTCCTATGCGATCCCAAATCCTACAGGAGCCGGTTGGTCTACTCAGTTGATTACGGCCACGTGATTTTACCACTCGTGACATCTTTTTTACCACATAGCGCCAAGAAACTTACCACACAATGACACTAGATGTACCACCCCGTTGAAACGCATGCCCGCCGGGGAATAACACACTTTTAACGGTACATATTGTGAAGCCAGTGTGTACTGATAACAACTTGACACGGAGCCTCTACGGGCATGAGTTCCAAGCCATGAAACCAGCAACACGTAGCTGGCTTGGCCCGTCAAGGCTATCATGCCCGCCTCTCCATGTAAAGTTGTAAGACGAAGAATCAGTAGCCCCTCCCCAGTGGTGTAAACGAGCACATTATTACAGCTACTCATTTTCACAGTAATCCAGTGGGAAATCCGAAGTAATGTGCTCATTTTTTCACTTTAATCCGGATTGTGAAAAGCTTTGTTCGAATTATATCGGCCAAGAAAGAAAGAAAAACCCCTAAAAAGGGGTAAGCGTTGGTGTGTATTCATGTGTATTTATCCGAACTTTGTACACTTGGTAAGTATGAAGGACAAAGCTAACGTCGCTATCCAACGTGACA